>NZ_QJNR01000009.1:40661-41747 GCF_003355565.1 Ensifer sp. M14 | reverse complement strand
CTTGCGCCCATTGCCGTCGGCCAATTGACATGATTTTCCATGGCCGCTCCTGTAGTGTTCGCCAAGCGTAGCAGCAGTGGTCGACGATATCCTCGTAGGACTTGAAGACGCGGTTGGATAGCCAGTTATCCCTCATGAACTGCCAGATGTTTTCGACGGGATTCAGTTCCGGCGATTTCGGCGGCAAAGGCAGGATGGTGATGTTTTCGGGGACGGCCAGATTGTTGGACATGTGCCATCCCGCCTGGTCCATGATGAGAATGGCGTGCCCATCCTCAGTGACGTTTCTGGCGATTTCAATCAGATGCTGGTTCATGGCATGAGTATCGCACCAGGGCATGACGAGGGCGGCGGCCTTGCCGTGCTGGGGGCAGATCGCGCCGAAGATATAGGCCGAGCGGGTGCGCTGGTCGTGCGGCGCAGATGGCCTTGATCCACGCTTGGCCCAGCGGCGGGTGATCTTGTTCTTCTGCCCGATACGGGCCTCGTCCTGGAACCAGATTTCGATCACTTTGCCCTTGGCGGGACCGGCGGCGATTTCTGCCACAGTGGTGGGGAAGTTTTTTTAAATGCGTCAGCCGCCTCGGCATCCTGCGCATGATGCCTCGGGCGAGCCGAGAGCTTGCGGTAGCCCATTGATCGCACTTCGCGACCCAAGGTCTCTTCACTCACCGAGACCCGGAACTCTTCCCAAATCCACTGCGCCAGATCACACAGACGCCAGCGAACGACGCCGTCGAGATAAGGCGTGGGGCCGCGCTCGATGGCTTGTGCCAGGGCTGTGCGCTGATCTTCGTTCAACAGTGACGGCTTGCCCGGAGCCTTCCCGTTGACCAGCCCGTCGGGACCGCGTGCGTTGAAGCGAACCACCCAGTCGCGCACGATCTGAACTGTCACGCTGCCGATCCGAGCAGCATTTGCGCGAGAGCCGCCATCATAGATCGATGCGAGGGCGAGAAGACGCCGAGCTTGGTCGGCATCTCGTGTCTGCCGAGCCAGACGCCGCAACCCATCCCCATCATACTCTGACCGCAACGAAATCGCCGAACCCATCGCAAACCTCCTGTTTGCGCCATCGATTCAGAT
>NZ_QJNR01000009.1:37920-40561 GCF_003355565.1 Ensifer sp. M14 | reverse complement strand
TGCGCGGCGGCAATCAAGGTGAGATTCAGCGTCAATCAGGATGAGACTCGGCGGCGGGGGTGTGACGAAGGGAGGGCGTAGCCCGACCGGAGTTACACCCCCGCCGCGGCGCAATTTTTCGGCGTCTCATGATCGCGGTCGGCCCGCTACGGTGGTGGTTTTCTGGAATGGAGAACCACCTTTGTGCCGGGTCGCCATGTAACCGATCATCAGATGAGATTATTCATGAAGTATCGACAAACGCATTCTGTTGAGGTCGCCGCCGCGAAGGCGTCGATCAGCCGGGCGACGGCATTCCGTATGGAGAAAGAGCAGCGCCTTCCGTCGCAGAACAAGCCGCCCCGCGGTCGGCGTCGTCCCGATCCGCTTGAGCATATCTTTGATGCGGAGGTCGTTCCGCTCCTCAAGGCCGCTCCCGGCATTCGTGCGGTCGCCGTTTACGACGAGATGCTGCGGCGTCATCCGGAGCTTCCCGAAGGCATTCGCCGCACACTTGAGCGGCGAATCCGGTCATGGCGAGCCGTTCACGGTGAGGCACAGGAGGTGATCTTCCGCCAGACGCACGAGCCCGGCCGGTTGGGGCTGTCGGATTTTACCGACATGGGCAGCCTCAGCGTGACGATCGCCGGCCAACCGCTCGACCATCTGCTCTATCACTTCCGGCTGGTCTGGTCGGGCTTCGAGCACGCCCATGTCATCCTTGGCGGCGAAAGCTTCGTCGCCTTGGCGGAGGGACTGCAGAACGCCCTGTGGTCCATTGGCGGATCGCCGCTCTATCACCGCAGCGACAGCCTGTCGGCCGCCTTCCGCAACCTCGATGCCGATGCCAAGGTCGATCTGACAAACCGC
The DNA here is from genome assembly GCF_003355565.1 of Ensifer sp. M14. NCBI lineage: Bacteria > Pseudomonadati > Pseudomonadota > Alphaproteobacteria > Hyphomicrobiales > Rhizobiaceae > Ensifer > Ensifer sp. M14. Next base: position 39,712 of record NZ_QJNR01000009.1, on the reverse strand, counting down.
TATGAGGGCCTGTGCTCTCATTACCGGATGACGCCGACGCGCAACAACAAGGGCGTCGCCCACGAGAACGGCTCAATCGAAAGTTCTCACGGCCATCTCAAGAACGCGGTTCGCGATGCACTCCTGATGCGCGGCACCCGAGACTTCAACGATCTCCGCTCCTACCGCGCCTTCATCGACGAGATCGTCAGCCGCCGTAATGCCGCACATGGCAAGCGCATCGATACCGAGCGCCCGCATCTGCAGGCCCTTCCCGATCGCCGCACGTCCGACTTCGAAGAGGTGGTCGTCACGGTGTCCCGCACCGGCGGCTTCGCCTTGCGCAAGGTCTTCTACACCGTCCCCTCCCGCTTGATCGGCCACCGGCTGCGTGTGCGTTTGTTTGACGATCGCCTCGACGTCTTCATCGGCGGCACGCATCTACTGACGCTGCCACGAGGTCGCGCCCATGCGAGTGGCAAGCACGATCAGGTCGTCAACTATCACCACGTCATCCACTCTCTGCGCAAAAAGCCCATGGCGCTTCTCAACCTGGTCTATCGCGACAAGCTCTTCCCCCGGCCGGAATATCGAAGGGCTTTCGACACTCTTATCGAGCAACTGCCTGACCGGCAGGCTTGCAAGATCACCGTCGAATTACTGGCCCTGGCTCATGATCGCGGTTGCGAGCGTGAACTGGCCGAGGAGCTTGCCAGAACGCTCGACGCCCGCAAATTGCCCGACCTGGTGGCCTTGAGAGCGATCTTCGGCCCAGACCCGGATCAGTTGCCGACCGTTCATGTGCAGCTCGCATCGCTCAATAGCTATGAAGCCCTGATGGGGTCTGCCTATGCGGGAGAGGCCGCATGAAGAACGTCCACAACACCATCGACGAAGCCCGCCTCGGCATCATGCTCAATGAGCTGAGGCTGCCGACGATCAAGACGCTCTGGTCGCAATTTGCCGAGCAGGCCGATCGGGAGGGATGGCCAGCCGCCCGCTTCCTGTCGGCCATCGCCGAACATGAGTTGGCCGAGCGAGCGCATCGCAGGATCGAACGCCACCTCGCCGAGGCGCATCTGCCGCCTGGAAAGACACTCGACAGCTTCGCCTTCGACGCCGTGCCCATGGTCTCCAAGGCCCAGGTGATGGCGATTGCCGCCGGCGATAGTTGGCTGGCCAAAGGTGCCAATATCCTCATGTTCGGTCCGCCGGGCGGCGGAAAGAGCCATCTCGCCGCGGCCATCGGCCTCGCGCTGATCGAGAACGGTTGGCGGGTGCTGTTCACGCGCACGACCGATCTCGTCCAGAAGCTTCAGGTCGCACGGCGTGAACTCCAACTCGAATCCGCCATCGCAAAGCTCGACAAGTTCGATCTGCTCATCCTCGATGATCTGGCCTACGTCACCAAGGACCAGGCCGAAACCAGCGTGCTCTTCGAACTCATCTCCGCAAGATATGAGCGGCGTTCCATCATGATCACCGCCAATCAGCCCTTTGGAGAATGGAACCGCGTCTTTCCGGACCCGGCCATGACGCTTGCCGCGGTGGACCGACTTGTTCATCACGCAACGATCTTCGAAATGAACGTCGAAAGTTATCGGCGACGTTCCGCCATGGAAGCCAAACGCCAGCGCGGCAGACCTGCCGCCGTCGCGACAATCAAAAGTGCTTCCCAGATTGTCGCGGAGCGACAATCAGAACACGATGAGACTCTTGCCAGCGACAATCAGCATGATACGGTCATCCCGACCGCGACATAAGAATCTCATCCAGATTGTCGCCGCCGTCTCATCCTGATCGTCGCGCTATA
>NZ_QJNR01000009.1:6902-37820 GCF_003355565.1 Ensifer sp. M14 | reverse complement strand
GAGCGCTAAGCGCTAACTGAAACGGATTCCTTCCCAGTCGATACATTATGCGATCATCTTGGCCCACAGGAACCCGTACTTCCATCGAACGGACACATTGATTGCCGGCATACGGCGGGTGTTCGACGCCGAGCGTCTCACGCCGACGTCTCCCAAGGGTTGATCACAGAGGCGCCTGTGTCTTCGAAATCCTTGACGTTGCGTGTGACAAGGATGAGATCGTGGACGATCGCGGTCGCGGCGATCAACCCGTCGATATCGCCGCGGGGGCGGATTGCCGCGATGCGGCCCCATTCGACCGCGATTTGGGCCGCCGAGTCTCATCCTGATTGACGCTGAATCTCACCTTGATTGCCGCCGCGCAGCAGTAGTTCAGCCGCCGACGAAGACCAAGCGCTCACGCAGATCCTCGCCAAGTGCGGCTGAAACGGCTTTGAGCATTTCTAGCAATTGAGCGCGGATCGCTGTCATTTACTCATGATCTTCGACTTGAGATGATCGGTGGCGAGATCGACTTCCCGCTGGTTCCCGAGCCTAATCGCATCTACCAGTGCCAGGTACTCATAAAGTCGCTCGTCTTTCAAAGCGGCCTCCGGCACGCTTTTGAAAAGGGGATCGACCGCTTGACCCATCTCTCGTCCAGCGGAGTAGGGCCAGACGTAGTTATAGGTCCCGCCGCTGACGAGAAGCTCTTGAAGCATCGGCGCAGCAAACGCGGTGTGGACGCCGCGTTGTATCGGCCCTACCTGTGCGGGAAACACGAACCTAAGGCCATGGGTGATGAACTCGAAAAGGTTTCGCCGATGTGGCCGTGGTTCATTGGTGCGACTATCTTTCCGCGCGATCCCGGAAGCGACGCTTCTCTTGATCGACTGCGCGATTTCGGTTTTGCTAATCCCGAGCAGAGCTTCAAGATTTCGCACCGAATAAGGGTCGCCCCCGAGGGATTCAGATCGCAGTTGATCTGGCCCCTTTGTGAGTTCCTTGTCTTGCAGGCTGAGCAGCTTCAGCAGGACGATTATGTCTTGGCTCTTCATGGTGACTGTCCTCTGTCCTAGGACTGAGGACACCGAGCACGAACTTTCCCGCTTTGTCAAAGCCAGAGTGGCCGAGAGATTTTAAGCATTGACAAACAGGGCGCGTCATCGAGTTGGCTACTACCGAGATAGCTGGTCGATTCAGTTCAAGGCGAGGGATAGGAGACCCTCCGTGCCGCCGGCTTGCGGGCTCCGATTTCACCTTGAGCCTGGTGGGCGCGTGATCTGACGCGAAGTAGACGTTCGGTCGTCCTCGGCCGAACGCACGCGCCGACGACCCCCTTCGTAAGTGCGAAATCCTTGGCTTCAGTCCCATCATTTCAGCTAAGGTGGGGGACATCGCCCAAAGGGGATTCAAGGCCAATGCCCCCAGAGCAGAAGCACCGTTCGCCCGTTGCGCTGGAACAGCGCGATGTAAGCACCGACCAGCGCATGTTCTCGCCTTCCGTTGCGCGAAATTCGGCGCCGATCCTCGCGGTCCTAAAACGTGTCCTTCCAACACATGGCGCCGTGCTGGAGATTGGATGCGGGACCGGCGAGCACGCCGTGGGTTTTGCGGGAGCAATGCCCAACCTCACCTGGCAGCCGAGCGATCCGGATGCCGACGCCCGCACCAGCACGTCTAGCTGGATCAAATTCGCAGGGCTGAAGAATGTCCTGGCACCGCGGGATATTGATGTGTGCTCAGGACAATGGGGCGTCGAACAAACGGGGCATTTTGACGCCATCGTGTCGATCAATATGACCCATATCGCGCCATGGGCGGCAAGCTTAGGATTGTTCGCAGGAGCTGGCCGTTTGCTTCACGCTGGTGGGCTTCTTCTTCTCTACGGCCCATTCATGCGCGACGGGGCACACAACGCTCCCTCGAATGCTGCTTTCGACGCGGCTCTAAAGGAGCGCAACCCATCCTGGGGTGTGCGTGATATCACTGATCTTGAACAAGTGGGTGAGGCCGCTGGACTTATTCTCCGCGAGACGATCGAGATGCCTACCAACAATATGTTGCTGGTCTTCTCCAGCGGTAGTGCCTGAACGACAAGCGGGCGCGAAAGAGACGTGGGCACGCTGCCGTCCGAGGTCGACCCGAGGACCGTGCGGTATGTGCTAGAATGCTCCCTAAGGCGGAACGCGACAGGCGCACTGCGAGGGGCGGTGTGATCTAACCGGAATTCGCGCGAGCGAGTGCCAAGGTTGTGCTGTTGGAAGGGGAGACGAGGACTATGCCGACACCAGAGCAACCCAGCCTAGTAGTTCGACAGAAATCCCCACAGAACACCGAGTTTCCGTTTGCGTCGCTCTCCGATTGGCTGATCCCAACCGAGCTGTTCTTCGTGCGAAACCATTTCCCCTCGCCGGACCTCAATGCGCGAGACTGGAGATTGCACGTTGGCGGGGCGGTGGAGCGGCCGATCGAACTTGACCTAGACAGCATCAAGGCGATGCGGAGCACGACTTTCCCCGCTGTCGTCGAGTGCGCAGGGAACGGCCGCGTCTACTACGTGCCACCGAAGGAGGGGTTGCAGTGGCAGAACGGAGCCGTCGGTAATGCTGCGTGGACAGGTGTTCTTCTGCGCGAGATTTTGGAAATGGCGGGCGTTAAGCGAACCGCGCGTGAGGTTCTGCTTGTGGGCGCAGACAGCGGCGTGGTCGACACGAACAAGAAAACGGCTTCTCCCGGCCCCATCGCTTTTGCTCGCAGTTTACCGCTTGAGAAGGCCATCGCTTACAGCACGATCCTTGCCTATTCGATGAACGAGGAGCCGTTGACGCGTGATCACGGCTACCCGCTACGCGCGGTTGTGGGTGGCTGGTTCGGCATGGCTTGGGTCAAGTGGATCACGCATATCACGGTTTTGGAACAACCGTTCCTTGGCTACTGGCAGGCGCGCGACTACTTCCGTTGGGAGCGCAACCTCGGGGAACCCAGGCTAGTCCCTCTCGCGGAGATGGAGGTCAAAGCGCAGATCGCGCGACCCGTGCAGGGGGCGCGTCTCATCGCCGGCCAACCGTATCGGATTTTCGGAGCCGCCTGGAGCGGCGAGGCTGTTATCCGGCAGGTGCAGGTCTGCACCGGTGATGGTAGGGGCTGGCGCGAGGGAAGGCTCCTCGAAACAGAACGTCCCTTTGCATGGCGCTTGTGGGAGTACATGTGGACCCCTGAAGAAGTGGGGCGATATAAACTGCGTTGTCGCGCGATCGATGGGGCGGGGTGCGTGCAGCCCGACCTGCAGCGTTCCGACTGCGAGAGCTATGCGGCCAATTGGATCGTTCCGGTGGAGGTTACGGTCGTTCCCGAGCCACAGACCTATGAGGAGGAATTCGTGATCTAATTACCCGCATGGGGCGGAATGGCGCAAACTGCGACCCATGTTTGCAGCAACGGCGGCCGGTGGCTCGATGACCACTATGAGGGCGCGAAGCGGAAAAAATTTCCGCTTTCAGCCGCGGGCGGGGACAGGCCCGCCTCCGCCGGAGCACCAGGCACGGACGCTTCCCAGTCCCCGACTTCGATTCATCGCAGCCACTAGACTGATGCAGTTGACCGGGACTTGTCAGGCCCGGCCAACCTTCACTTACGAGATTGAAAACCTGCGATGAGGCGTCCCAACGGCCGGCCGCTCCCGCGGCCGGGCAAGCAAGGGGGGCGATGAAGCAAATTCCCGAGGTGTAGGATACGACGTTCAGGCTGGCCGGACGTTTTCGGCCTTCGATTTTCCGGTCTTGCGATCCTGGCCAAGCTCGTAGCTGACCTTTTGGCCGTCGCGCAATGAGGTAGCGCCATCAAGCGCCGACACATGGACAAAAACGTCCTGTCCACCGTTGTCGGGCGTGATGAATCCAAAACCCTTGTCCTGGTTGAAGAATTTAACAGTACCGGTTGCCATAGTCATCCTCGTCAGCTGAGTTCTCTGCGTTTTGCCGCAGAACCTTATCCAGCGCCGGCCCCGGTGGCAATCACGCATGCTGCCACTGAGACTTTCGGACTTGAGGGAGCGGCGAGCGGAACTAGTCCGGGACGCGTTTGGCGTGGGCTCGGTTCGGTCCGGTGGTAGACGCGAATCTGCGCCAATGGGCTTTTCGTTGCAAAAAATGCGAGCGCTAAGCAAGCGCACTCCTTGCCACATGCGCTAGCATCTGAAGGAGCCGCGACATGCCGGCCGGCGCCGTTCAGCATCGTCGTAAAGGAGGCGGCGGGTGGCCTGAGCCCCCAATATCGTGTGGGCGACACGGCACAGTCGGAAATGCTAGGGCTGTTCATCGGGCAGGGGCGCGGACTGAAGAAGGACACTTCCCGATGAGCAAAACGGCCATGAACGCCCTGGGGCAGCCCCTTTACTACAGTGGAGATTCGACGGCATGGTTTTCCGCAACCGGATCCGGACCGACCCTCCACGGCACGCCTGGCAATGACTCCCTCTGGGGTGACAGTTCTGTCGATTTGACGATGATCGGCGGCGCCGGCGAGGACATCTATTTTCTTTACTCATCGTTGAACCGGGCCGAGGAGGCCCCCGGCGAAGGCATCGACACGATCAATACGTGGATGAGCTACATCCTGCCGGAGAACTTCGAAAACTTGACTGTCACCGGAAGCGACCGACACGCCTTCGGCAATGATGCCAACAATATCATCACCGGCGGATCGGGCAGCCAGACCCTCGACGGACGCACAGGCAATGACGTTCTTGTCGGTGCGGGTGGTGCCGACATCTTCGTGTTCGAACGTGGCAACGGCAGTGACCTTATCGCTGATTTCAGTTCCAACGACACGGTTCGCCTCGAAGGCTACGGGTTCACCTCGTTTCAGCATGTGCTCGCCAATGTCGCCCAGGAGGGCGACGATCTCCGCCTTGATCTCGGAAACGACGAAAGCCTCGTCCTTGCCGATACGACAGCGGGTGAACTTCGGGAGACCCAGTTTAAGTTGAGCCTCGACCGGTCCGGCTTGACGCAGACCTTTTCCGACGATTTCGACGCGCTTCAGCTCACCACGGGAACCGGGGGAGTTTGGGATGCGAAGTATTGGTGGGCTCCGGAAAAGGGGGCAACGCTCGCTGGAAACGGCGAGCTGCAGTGGTACATCAATCCGACCTACCAGCCGACCGCTTCCGCCAACCCGTTTTCGGTCGAAGATGGCGTGCTCACAATCACTGCAGAGCGCGCCACGGGTTCGATCCAGAGCGAGATTGATGGCTATGAATACACGTCTGGTATGCTGACCACCTATTCCTCGTTTGCCCAGACCTATGGCTACTTCGAAATGCGGGCCGACATGCCGGACGATCAAGGAGCCTGGCCGGCGTTCTGGCTGCTGCCCGCGGACGGTTCCTGGCCGCCGGAACTCGACGTTGTAGAGATGCGCGGACAGGACGCAAATACCGTGATCGCCACATCCCATTCCAATGAAAACGGGTTTCACACATTGAGCCGCGACGCGGTGCAGGTGGCCGATACGGATGGGTTCCACGAATACGGTGTACTTTGGACGGAAGACGAGATCATCTGGTATTTCGACGACACCGAGATCGCACGCTCCGATACGCCCGCGGATATGCACGAGCCGATGTACATGCTTGTCAATCTCGCTGTCGGTGGGATGGCGGGCACCCCGGATGACGACTTCATCGATGGGACCGAGATGAAGATAGACTACATCGAGGCATATTCGCTGGACGATGATTGGTACCTCTAGGCACAAGAAGCGTGCACGGGGATCGGCAGGGTTGTCGGTCCCTCCGGGCATAGAACGCGGGACGCGCCTCATTCGGCTCGTCGTCCGCCGTGTGCCTAGTATGAGGCTCCCTTCGGTGCGGCGAAAGTCGCATAATGCATCAAGGGGAACGCTAGCGGCAGGTTAGCCTAACCCTTGATAGCAGACAGCCGCTCGATTGCATCAATGGGATTGAATCCGAGGATCGCCGCGATTTCGAGAAGCTCTACTACATCGACTCTGCGTTGACCGCTTTCTAGCCGGGCGACGAATGATTGATACTCGCCCAACTTGGCATGAGTTCCGTTTGCGTCAGGCCTGCCGCCTCCCGCTTTTCAATCAAGAGCGCGATGAGCGCCTTGTGCCTCGGTGTCCCAAGCGTTTTGGCCACGAATGCTCACCTTGTTCAAGATGGGGTCTTCAGGATCTGCCCAACCGCAATTTCGAGATCAGGGAGGTGCGGGGTGTGGACTTCAGGATCGGCCTTGGGGTTGCGTGATCCAAGGACGACCGCACGGCCGCCCGCGACGACATCATCGATATCGCCCGGTCGCTGGTCAGAGCGGGGAGGTGAGGAGCGCCGTGTCGGACTGATCCCGACACGCGTCGTCAAGTGCAGCGATACCGAAATCACCAGCGACGGGAAACTCCGTCATCCGTTGTTCAAGGGAATTCGCGAGCTGCGGACAACATCGACGTGTTAGAGCTTGAAAAGCCTCTTCTATGAGGCTCGCTTCACACCGGGCGGTTGCCACGTCCCATCCCCCGCCGGCAGGATGGAAGGCGCTTCCGTCTTCGGCCAGTAAAGGCGCATAACGAGATAGATTTTGTCGTCCGGTGCCGGAAGCCAATTGGATTGCTTGTCCGCGCCGGGGCTGTCTTTCTGGATGTAGAGGGTGAGCGAACCATCCTGGTTCTTCTTCATACGCGGCAGCATGGGAGAGTTGATCAGGTAGCGATTGATCTGGTTCTTGACCAAGAGTTGGCTCTTGCCGTCGTATATCGTCACGGACCAAAATGCATTCACTGGCGGCAATTGATCGGCCGGGAAGGTCAGGGTGTAGTTGTGCTTGCTGCCATCGAGCGGTGCACCGGACGCGTCCGTTCGGGTATAGGGGTACATGGCTTCCACGGCATCGTTGCCCAACAGGCCGCCCTTGGCGGCGCCTGCCCGCATCACCCAATCGCCATTGTAAAAGGCTTCGTCGCCAAAAAACGAGCCAACGTTCCAGCCGTTGATGTTCTTGTTTCCACTGGCCAGCCATTTGTCGACTTTGTCATTTCCTTGCTTCATGGCCACCAGGATCTCGGCTTTATGTTCGAGCGATAGCTCCTTGAACTCGAAGGTCTTGCCGGGACCGATGCCAATCCTGGCAAGTTTCGAACGGACCTCCTTATCCCTTGGTGTTTCAGGGACGAATTGCAGGGCCGCATCGAGATACTGGAAGAAGTTATCCTTGATCCCGGACGTGGTGGCAGGAAGGAACTCGATTGTGGCCGCGGCAGGCGGGGCCGGAAGTTTAAGAAAGCCGGAAAGCGGCTGGGCCTTGTAGCCGGCCTGAATTTTCTCGACATTCGGCATGTCGTCGGGGTTGAAGAGTTGCGTGCGGATAAGCGCGAGCGTGAACGGTGTCGTCGACTGGAAAACCTTCTTGATCCCTGGGGGCGTTTTACCCTTCCAGTCTGGGCCGACGACCAGGTAGTCGCTCGGCTCGGTCCCCGTGGTGCGCGTGCCGATATAGCCGAAATTGTAGGTGTTGCCGTCGATCAATTGGACCGAGTAGTAGCGGTCCTTTTCGACCATCGGCACCGAGATTACCATCGGCTCAGTGCGCAAATCCAGCCAGAGGATTGAGTAAGGCGTGTCGCTGTTCGGCGTAATGACTGCCGTGTCATCCGGGGTTGCGACATGGTGCTCGTTGCTGATTTCGTTAAACGGCGCCTTGAACTGCCCCGAGTTCCTGTCAACGGCGAACTCTTGCATAACCGCATAAATCATCACCAGCGGCAGGCCGTAGATGAAGCCTTCCTCGGCGATGTCCTTTGCTTCGACGAGGCCCGGGTAGCTTTGCGCCATCAGGAGGCTTGGCCTCGCAATCGCGGCGCCAACGGCGATCACTGCGCTGGATCGAAGTAGATCTCTCTTCGTCAACATTTGCCGTACTCCTTTATTGTTCGATGAGCTACCGAAACGATGCGAGCTGTAGGGCAGCACCGGAACCCTGGACGCAATTGTCCGGTTCGTTGGCTGTTGGTGAGTATTCGCAATAGCCGATGCGTGCTGCAGTCAGGATCGCACTGAGCCGCAAGCGGCAGGTGCTAGTACAGAAATTCCGGCTCGTAGTTGCGCCTGGCCACGCCCGTATAGGAGAGCGGCGTCAACGGCATGCCGATGATGTCGATGAACAGAGGTCGCAAGATGTTCCGATCTCAACTTGTGCTACGCATATGCTTACGCCACTAAACAGTATTCGCAATTCGAAACCACTCAATTTGCGCCACAGATGTACTATTTCTGGAGTGTTGCACCCATGGCTGAGATCCCGGTCATCTCCAATCGCATCCTGTCGGGCATGCCGGCCTTCATACGGCGTGAAATGGGGCAAAGGGCGCTGCTGCAGGCCAATCGTGCCATCGGCTTCGATCTCGAACTGACCGAAGGAGAGAACTGCTTCATCCCGCACGCGGCGGTAATCGGCTTCGTCGAAGCGGCTGCACGCATCGCCGGCGAGGCCAACTTTGGAATTCTGATTACGCCGATGATGAACATCGCCAACTACGGCAGCTTCGGACACTACGTATTTAGCGCCGACACCTTGGGGCAGGCCATCGAGCGCAGCATCTCCGGGCTTCGTTATCACAGCACGGGTGATAGGATGTCAGTCGCAGTGGTTGGCGACGAGGTACGGTACAGCTATGTGTTCGCTTTGGCCGGCCATGCTGGATATGCCGGTATTGCCTGTGCCGCAGCAGGTGTCCTGCTCAGCCTCTTCAAGGCTTATCTGTCCGCTGACTGGCGACCGTTGCGCGTCGAACTTGACATCGACCGACCGCCCCAGACGGGCCTTTTTGAAGACGTCTTCCAGTGTTCCGTTCTCTTCAATGCGCCCGCGATAAGCATCGTCATGGATCGGCACCATCTTTCCGCTGCTCCAAGGCATGCGTCATGGCCAATTGTCACCATCGAGGATGTGGCACGCGACCGGCGAGGCGGCGCTCCACGGGATCTGCTCAAGGTCATCATGGAACAGGTCCGCGTCCAAGTTTTCACCGGCAGCGTTTCGATCGATAGTGCAGCGCGATCGTTGGATACGAGTGTCCGGACGCTGCAACGCGAGCTGAATAGGGTTGGCACCGATTTTCGCGGGTTGGCGAGCGCGGCAAGGGTTCAGCGAGCCACAGAACTTCTGCGGCACACGAACGGCTCGATCACGCGCGTGTCGGCAGAGTTGGGATACTCGTCTCCAGCCAATTTCGCCAGAGCATTCCGAAAAGCAACCGGCAACGGGCCGCGGGAGTTTCGCTTGAATGAATCACGTTAAAGGTCCGCCCGTTGACCATTCGGCAGCGCGAACGGCTACCAAGGTGAGAAGTTCTTGGTCAGTCTTGCTTCATCGGTACTTGGCCCATTCGTATTTGCCGTAACAGGTTCCGCTCCGCGGTCAGCAATTCAATCCAATGAGCGAGAATATGGCACCACGGAAGAACCAGAAGAAATTTGAGCAGCCCGATGGCACGAGCGCCAGCACGTGGATTCCAGCCGGTGAGGAAGATCCGGATCGGAACGGTCTATCCGGCGACCATTGGCGTGCTGCCGGCGTTCCTGGCGCGCATCGGCCGCAAGTATCCCGATATCGAGCTGCATGTATCCCGCGGCTCGACCAACGACATCATCCGCGGGCTTGAGAACGGCCAGATCAATCTCGGCTTCATCCGCCCGGTCGAAAACACCGGCTCACTCAGGTTCTTCTCAATCGCGCATGAGCGCTATCTTCTGGCGGTGGAGAAAAACAGGACATTGCTTGCCAGAAGCGAGATCGGCATCGAGGACCTGAAAGGTCAGAAGATCATCTCTTTCTCGCGCCAGAACCTGTCTTATATGGAACGCTACTTCGCGGAAAAGTTCGAGGAGCATGATCTGTCGAAGAGCATCGCCTAAACGTGCGACGACACATTCTCGCTGGTGTCGTTGGTCTCGGCATCGGCTTTGCGCCGGAATGGACGCTGGATCTGCCCAACCGCAATTTCGAGCTCAGGAAGGTGCAAGGGGCGTCGACTTCAGGATCGGGCTCAGGGTTGCTTGGTCCAAGGACGATCCGACGGCAGCCCGCGACGACATCATCGATATCGCCCGGTCGTTGGTCAGGGCGGGCAGGTGAGGGGCAACGTGTCGAGAGGTCGCTTCTGGTGCGATCCTCGATCAAGCGGAGCGGCTTCCAGGCACCAGCGCGCGATCTACTCAACCGGTCACCGTTGTTCAGAAGTAGCTTGGAGTCTCGTGCAGCGTGTTGAGAACGTCGAGCGCCTCGTGAGCATTCTGACGATTGCGGCCAATCATTTTCCACGCGCCAACCTGGGCAGGCTTACCGCTGAGCGGAGTTGCGGTGGTTTTTTGCGGGTCACCGGCCGAAATCGGCAGCTGTACGCAAGACCTAATGCATTTTCGCCATAGCGCGACTGGCACCATTCGATGAAGCCATTGCACGAGCCTCGAATGGCAGGGAATTCGTCAGGTCTGGCTCCTCCGATCTCGGAGTTCTGTTTCACCTCTTTGCCCCATTCCCAAGTTCCTATCCGGCAAAGCGCGCGCTTTTTCTAGAGCGCCATGAACGCCGAAAAAGGATGCGGCGTTCGAGTCGCACTCAACCAATCTCCCGCTGGGAAATCCCGTAGTTTCCTGCCGAATAGCTCTATCGAACTTCGTGAATTCTGCTTGAGCCGTGATTAACTGCAATCAAAGAAGGTTTTGCCAACAATTTGCCAATCTGTTGAACGTTGAGCGGCGATTGAGGCAGTATTGCCCTCGAAGCCCAACAGAGAGTTGGGCTCGTTTTTTTAAGTATAGAGGCCACGTTAGGGTCGTGCGTTTACATCTGCAGGTGGTCTCGGCGCGCAAAGGCTAGGGACCCAGGCGATGACGCCGTCCCGACACACCGGAGTCGACGCGCAACCTATATAGCGAAAATGTCGGACGTGCCGCGCTGGCGGACTTTGGTCTTACCTCTCATCCGACTTCAGTCCGCTTTGACAACAATCCGCGTGTTGCGCACGTTGATTACACTGTTGGGCTGGTGTCACGAACATGTCGATCAAGAAATCACTGCGCCAATTTCTTTGTTTGCCGGTTCGACAAGCGCCAGCAAGCAGGACCCATGATCTGGAGTCCTTTCTCGACGTATGGCAAGCCTACAGCGTGGCAGTGATGGAACTGCACAGACTGTATGCGGAAAAACCTCCGCGGCAAGAAGCGATCCGCGAGTTTGAGATCCTTTGCCACCTTATTGAAGAGCGGTTGATGTCAGCCCCCGACGTGAAGGAGCGAACTGGAAGCACGGATGGATCGCAGCAAGTGCCTGCTGGCTTGCATTGGTCGGGGGAGCCTTGAAAGCTTCCTCCCTTCATTGCCGTGGTTTATCGAGGCGGGTATTCGGGACGGGCATATTCGGGCATTGGTCAGGTGGCGGAGATCGCGCAATCACGACAACCTGTCGAAGGCCGGGTGAAATTCTGATCTGAGGAAATGCCATGCCTACGCGTCGGAAGTTTCTTGCCGCAGCCTGTTCGACGGTTGTTTGTCTGTCTACGCTTGCTTTTCCTTATAAGCTCGAGCCCGCTGGTTCGCTTCTTCAGCTTGTTCCCCAGGAGGCCTTCGCCAAGAGCGGGGACAACAACGGCAACGGCGGTGGCAACGGCAACGGTGGGGGCAACGGTGGTGGAAACGGTGGAGGCAATAGCGGAGGAAATGGCGGAGGTAACGGAGGGGGCAGATCCGGAAATGAAAAATCGAGCGGGGGCAATGCTCGTGGCAGTTCGACGGGCGCCGGGAATGGAGGAGCTGCTCTCGGCCGCGGTACTGCCAGGATCGGTGTGCGTCATGCCGATGGCATGAGCGAGGAGATCAGTGACGGCCGCTACATCATGAAGGATGCACGTGGGCGCATGATCATCAATCGAAGGGCGACGCTGGCCGACATGAAACGAATTCAGTCTCTCACTCAGTGATAGGACGCCAATCGGCCGCGTCGCGTAGTAGCATGGCGGCCTCAGTCCGGTTTGTGACGCCGAGTTTGGCCATGATCTGCGTCATATGGTGCTTTACTGTTTTTTCCTGAAGGTCGAGCTTCCGGGCGACGTGCTTGTTGCTCATGCCTGCGGCGACCAACTGCAGCACTTCGTTTTCACGCGGGGTCAGGCTAGCGACCAGGGCCGTCAGGTTTGTTGTCGCGCGTGCCCGGTTGGAAAGGAGTTTGGCCGAGAGTGCGGGAGTGACATAGCTTTCGCCAGCGGCGACGCTGCGAATGACTTCCGCCAGCGCTCGACCGCCGACCCCTTTAAGGACATATCCGAGCGCGCCTCGGTCAAGGGCCGCGGTGACATCGTCGCTGGTCTCGGAAACGGTCAGCATGATAATTCTCTGTGATGGCGACAATTCGAGGATCGGGAGGATTGCGTTCAAACCGCCCCCGGGCATCGAGATGTCCAGGAGCAAGACGTCGGGACGCAGGTTCTCGGCAATAAGCAGGGCTTCGTCCCTGGAACTCCCCTCGGCAACGATCTCGAAGCCACCGATCTCCAGCAGACTTCTTGTCACGCCCTCTCGAAACAAGGGATGGTCATCGACCACGGCTACGCGTATCGCTGTCGTCATGCCGCTTTTGTCTCCTCACTGCTGATTGTCATGCGAACAACGGTGCCGGAGGCAGCAGCTTCGACCTCGAAGGTTCCGCCCAGACTCTCGATGCGTTCTCTCAATCCCTCAAGACCAAGGCCGGTGGGCTTTACGCGATCCGGGTCGAAGCCGGGCCCATTGTCCCCGACTTCGATCGTTACGTAGTCACCCGTCACCCATTGCGAGACACGTTGGCCGACGCCGCCGGCGTGGCGATAGGCGTTGTTGAGAGCTTCCTGCACGAAGCGGTAGATGCAGATCTTTGCCGATAAAGACGTATCAACTGGTGGTGCGGCAATCGACAGTTCCACCGTCGTCCCGGTTCGCTGTTGATGAGCGTGTACTACTCGCTTCAAGATCTCGGGCAGGGTCGCCGTCTCTATCTGCGGCAGGACGAGGCCGCTGCAGATCGTCCGGATCTCTCGCATCGCTTCATCGAGACTTTCCTTGATTTCGCCGATGACGCGTTCGCGTGCGGCGCGTGCTGATTTCGGGTTGGTAAAAGCGCCGCTGTCGAGCCGCAAGGAAGCAAAAGCCAGCAACTGTGCCGGCCCGTCGTGCAGATCAGCCCCGATGCGGCGCAGATGGCTTTCGTTGAGCGCGGTTGTGCGTTGCGAGGCGCGCTGCAATCGCGCGCGTAGCCCCTCGTTCTGCGCAAGCAGCGTCGACAGCTCCGCGATCCGCTCCTTGAGTGCGTGGCGCTGGCTTTCGATCGTCCGGCTGCCTCGCAGCACGATCGCAGAGAGGACCACGAAAAACGCGAGGGTAAACGCTGCGACCGCCAGCCAGGTATGGAAGCGCGCTTGGTTCAGGCTGTGTTGAAAGTCGTAGGAGACTTCATGAAATTCCGAAACGGCGACAACCTCTCCCGACCACGGTTGCAGTACCGGATTGTAGATCTCAAGGACTGGCATGTCGGCAGGGCGTTTGTTTGGCTGCTCCCCTGATTGATCGAACAGCGCCACCATGCTGCCCGAAAACGCTGTTCGAAGCTCATCGCTAAGTTCAAGCCTTTTGCCAACTTGAGCCACGTCGCTGGAATAGAGGATCGTTCCGTCTGCCCGCCACAGCCGGAAGGACAAAAGGCGGTCCCCCAGTGCTCCTTGGCCAAGCGTTTCGTCGAGTGCGCGCGCGACTGTACCGTCAAGCACCTGCGTCCGTTGCATATCGGGCAACAAAGGTGCGATCACACTGTCCACATAGAGAGCCGTCGTTGCCGCTGAGTTCCGCGTGACCGCCTCCTCGATAAGGCGTGAAACGAACGCACCGACCAGCACCATCGCAGAGATTGCAACGAGGCCACCTATCAGCAGGAACTGACTCGCCAGCGATCGGGCGTTCCAATTTTTGATGAGTTGGTTGGCGCGCAAGAGTTTTCCCGGGACTGACCGCTGGGTCGCCAGCGTCGCTGAGTACAACAAACCCACGACAGCCTAACCGCTTGGGCAGGCCGGTCAATGCTTTGGATCGGCTCTCGATCCGTATCGGACCATTGGCCGTCTGCCCGACAGGACCAAGGTCCTATTGGCTGCAGCAATGGTCCGGGGGGAATAGCCGTTCACTTTTGGCGCAGGTAAGTTTCCCCCTCTGCAAGCCCGGTCTTAGGCAACTTCCGTGCCGCGGCGATTCTAGGAGGAGTTTCTTATGGTTTTCAACAAGGCAATCGCTCGTGGCGTCGTGGCGCTGAGTTTGGTCGTAACTCTCCCGATAGGCGGGATGGTCGGCGTGGCGGGCACTGCCCTTGCCAAAGACGGCCATGGCAATTCCGGTGGCGGTGGAGGTGGTGGAAGCGGCAACGGAAATGGCGGAAGCCACGGCGGAGGCTCAGGTTCCAGCCATGGGAAATCGGAAGCCGCGCGCGCAAACAAGGACTCCCGGTCCAACAAAGCCAGCGACAAGTCGACGTTGAAGTCGTTCTTCACACGCGACAAATCACCCGAGACAACAAGAAAACCTGCCAAAGCGGACAAGCTGGCCAAGGCGGAACCGGTCGGTGCCGGCGTCGGCACTCCGGGGTTACGCTCGCTGAACCGCAATTATCACGCCTATATCAACTCGAACGATCCGCGGATGGCTGCGGTTTCTGCCTACGCGATGGCCTACGCTGAGTTCGAAGCGGAGAACGGCGTCGACGCAATCCCAAGTGACCCGGCTCTCAGCGACGAGGCCTTGCGCGATGCGCTGGCCAGCTTCACGAAGGATGGCATCGTTACCGATGAGGTGCTTGACGAAGCCAAGGATATTCTTGGAGTTGGACCCGAGGTTGGCAAGATAGACCAGATCCGCGACACGCTTCCTCCCCCGACCGTGGATTAGCAAGCCGGTTGACCAACCAGGTAGACCAAGCCGATTTTCGTGAAGCCCCAGTTGTCGTGGTCGACAACTGGGGTTCTGCGTTCTCGCTGGCATAGCTCCGGTCCGCCTGTCGCCCTGGCGCTCCGTATTTTCGACAGGTGAACTGGAACGATTTCGCCGTGTGACGCTTTCTCCCATTCATACAATCAAGGGAGAACATTCATGAAATCGCTGGCTGATATTTTCGAACACACGCTGCAGGACGTTTATTTTGCCGAGAACGCCATCACCAAGGCGCTTCCGAAGGTCGCCAGGGCCGCAAACAGTGCCGAACTGAAGAAGGCAGCCGAAGAGCACCTTTCGGAAACGAAGGAGCAGATCAAGAAGTTGGAGCAGGTCTTCAAGTCAATCGGCAAGAAGGCATCCGGCGAAAAATGCGATGCCATCGAAGGTCTGATTAAGGAGGCCGACGGCTTGATGAAAGAGGCTGAAGGGACGGCACTTGACGCCGGTCTTCTGGCTGCTTGCCAAGCTGTCGAACACTATGAAATCGCCCGCTATGGTTCGCTTCGTGAATGGGCCAAGGACCTCGGCCATGATGAGGCGCACAAACTTCTGAGCGAGATTCTCGACCAGGAGAAGGCGACCAACAACAAGCTCACCAACTTGGCCGTCACGTCGATTAACAAGACCTCGGCGCGCTCCAAAGCCGCATAGCAATACAAGGACGGCACTGTGCGGCCTTTTCCACTTATCATCTGCTCCTTGCTCAGGTCAGCGTTTTTAGAGCGCGGGCTTGCGCAGGAGCAGGCTTTTTGCGTTCAAGCGCTCGCCAACGGCCTCTGCCTCGACAGTCCGCCAGTGGTGGCTGTGTATCTTCCGAGATGCGCGACGACGCAACACAGGCGGTAGACACCACAAAGCTGGCAAGTGAACAGTCAAATGACTGCCGCAATCAGCGGGACCAGCCCTGCGATCCGGACACAACATGTGCGCGTGCTGCGATCTCCGCGGGACCGCCCGTATTTCATGACGGGGTTCAGGCGAGGCGTCCGACATCTTTCAGAATTGCGTACAGTCCCGTCGCCGCCTCGTCTTCTCCGCCAGCATCGACCCAGATTGGTCCGATCGCAAGCTCGATTTCTTCGCGGTACTTCTGGCCCAATACGAGACTGACGGTGTGCAGCCCCACGGCCTCAGATGTCGACGGATTGACGGCAATGTGAAAGAAGCCATTCGCAATATCCTGCGGCATGTCGTAGATCCGCGTGATAAAGCCCTGAAAATCACTCGTATCGCCTCGTTGCTCGAGCGTTATAAGCAACGAAGGATGAAGGATCTCGATCGCGACGCTTTGTGGCACGAGCCAGCGGGTGCCAGGCTCAATGACCTCCTCGATGTCACTTTGATCAACTGGTTCATCAAACATGTCTGTTCCCCCCTCACGGAAGGTATTGCAGCGTCCGGATGCGTCAAGTGATGGCGTCTTTGTTGTTCAGGTCGACCGACATATAGAGCTGGAAGTGGAAGGGTGTTGCAGGCGGATTTGCCTGATCTAGCGATAGCTCGCGAGGCGGGTGATCGCGTTTAACCGACAAGCAGGATCTCTTCCTTCCTCAGGATTCAGCGCGAGAAAAGGCGGAAGACAGGCGTTGACCGGAGCGACGGCTCACGCGGTCGACGAGATTTGCGTTCTCAGTCTTTGCGACCGGGAACGAAGCACCACAGATATCGGGAACCTTACCGTTCCTTCATCGTTCAGTTCTCAATGGTCACTTGAACTTTACTGAGGAGGCGGACATGCGAAAGTCCCTTCACAACATTTTGGCCGCAGGCCTGGTAGCAGTCGGCGCCCTTTCTGCCATTTCATCGACGTCATCGGCGCAATCATTGGATCTCTATATCGGTCCGGATGGGCGCCCCGACATGCAGTTCCGCGATCGAGACGGAGACCGCCGATACTACGATGAGGAGTATGAGCGGCCGGGTTGTA
The DNA here is from genome assembly GCF_003355565.1 of Ensifer sp. M14. Classification (NCBI taxonomy): domain Bacteria; kingdom Pseudomonadati; phylum Pseudomonadota; class Alphaproteobacteria; order Hyphomicrobiales; family Rhizobiaceae; genus Ensifer; species Ensifer sp. M14. The sequence continues at coordinate 20,892 of NZ_QJNR01000009.1, read as the reverse complement.
GCGAACGGCAGGCGCTTCGTCGCGCATCGCGACTTGGGGTACGAGATCCGGAAATCCAGGCGGTAACGCGCCGACAAATCGTTGTTGACGGTGAGCGACGTGGGCGGTTCGTGACCGTGGCATTTGCCAATCGGCCTGGTTGCCCGCGCCTCGGCTGAGCGCAACGCCGAACTCGGATGCTGTACTGACTTCAGAGGCAGAGTCTGCGCGCCATTTCACGACTGGACCGATGAGACTTGAGCCGCAAATGGGCGCTTTGAAGGAGCCGAGCTATTGGTTGCTTCAACCTACATCGCCGCCATCATCGCTCCGATCACGAGGATGTTCCTGCAGGACAAGCTATGTCGCTGCCAGGCTTCATCTCATGCGCGTGTTGGAGCTACAACCATTCTCATCTCCGAGTGAAACAAGCTCTGCATGGCGGCCGCCTTTCATTCGGTTGGCAGCAATCGCAAGCGAGAACACTATTGCAACAGCCGCGCCTCGATCGCTTGTCCAACGATCGTCAGTTGCAGCAACGGCTCGCCACGCACGAAGCTCTCTTCGACGAGATCCAGCTGCTCCAGTCGCCCGACGACTTTTTCTGACAGGCGTTTGTCACCAACCAGCCAACCGGTACCCAATTTTCTCTGCCGCCGGAAAAAGGCGATTGCTCTCAGCGCGTCCTGCTGACCGCGTGTCAGCCTTTTTGCGGTGTCGACTGCGTTGGGATGTTTTGTGGTAGGGAGCATGTCGCTATTCCTTTGTAGCAGCGCTACGTCTGTCGGCACCCGGCCAGTCGTTTACCGGCTCGTCAACATCATCTTCCGCCGGATCGGGATCACGCTCGCAGGCCTCCTGCCGCTTTGCCAGAACATCCTGCATGGTTGCAATAACGAACGCAGTTCCATGTCCTTGGCTTGCGAACTGGTCGATGATCTCAACAAGAAGAGCATCGAGCTTTTGAAACAGTCCTCCGTTACGTTCAGATCTTTCGGCCATTGTCCGGGCACCTGTTCAGAGATCAGATCCATGCTGTTGCCAATCCTTGTAGGGTGCCAGTAGCTGGCCGGGGAACCGACCCTCGATGGCCGTCTCTACCAGGGCGATTTTCGCGAAGACATCACTCGCGTCGCGTTTTTCGGAGGGAATGTCCGCGCTCTCCAATTCAAGCCTTTGCATGATCGCAAACAGTTCGTCGTTGCTCATTGCTTTGAGACGGTCGGAGAAGTCCTCGACATCAAAGTCTTGCTCGACAGGCATTCCGTTACTCCTTTGAAGTTGCCTAGAATGCAACGCGGGGCATCCTCTCTCATGGCTTCGAGTTTCTTGATCGGCGAATAGCCAGCATCAGCGTGTCGAGTTTCGATCGCATTGGCCCGAACCTCTTATAGAGCTGCAGAGCACGCTTGCCGCTCAGGTCATAAACCATCGCGAATTCGTCGAGGCTGTAGATCTCGCAGTTTGGCGAGGATAGTTGCGTCGCGCGGTGGTGGGTTTCCATGAATGAGCAACGCTGGAGCTGCTCGACTGTTCCAGCAGGGTTGCGGAAATTCCGTCGCCTATGATCCGACGGCCGCCCGCAACGGCAGTTCGCCGCGACCGTATTCGACATCCCGCAGGGCAAACCAAACCGGCCAAGTTGCGCGCAAACGCGTCCGCAAAGCGATGCCCATGGGTAGGCTTTACGCTGGTGAAGCATTTCAAGGCAAGCGGCGGTGAAGTGAGATGGATGGTTTCTGCCGATGCATAATTTCGCAACTCCGTATCGGTTTTGGAGTAGAATTATGCGGTGATTGAAAGGGCTGTGGTGTTCCGTGCACTCCGAAATCGACGTGCGGCGCTGCAGACGGAAGGTGAAGCCAATGAAAAGGTTTGCAATCGTTGCTCTGTCGCTTGCGACTGCGCTGACAGGCGCTCCGCCGGCGGTGGCGTTTCCGGCAATTTCTGCGCCGAGGATTGAAGCGCCGCAATCTCAACTGGTTCAGTATCGCCGATATGGCGGTTATCGAGGGGGCTACTATCATGGTCATCACAACGGTGGCGATGATTGGGCCTGGGCACTAGGGGGGCTTGCCGCTGGCGCAGTTATCGGCGGACTGTTGGCGCAACCCCGATACTATGGCCCGAGCTACTACGAACCTGACTACTACGGCCGGACCTACTATCGGCCGCGCTATTACGCGCCACGCTATTCCCGTCAAGTCTACTACGGCGGCGGCACACACACGCGCTGGTGTTACTCGCGATACCGCTCCTATAGGGCCTACGACAACTCGTTCCAGCCATATCACGGCCCTCGACAAGCATGCGTCTCGCCGTACTATTGACCGCGGGGGTGAGAGGCGCGAGGTCGTCCGGCTCATTACGCGTGGGCGGTTTCGCGCCGAGAAAGGTCGAACTGACCAGGGCAGGAGAGATCTACTACGATCGCTGCGTGAGGCTCCTGGCCGATGTCGATCTGTCAGCCGAGGTGGTGCCGCTCGGTTGCCGGCAAGGCCAGGCGCAAGATCAAGATCGGAACCGTCTATCCGGCAACGATCAATCTGCTGCCGGCGTTCCTGGCCCGCATCGGCCGCAAATATCCCGACATCGAGCTGCATATCATGAGTGGTTCGACCAACGACCTCATCCGGGGGCTGGAGAACGGCCAGATCAATCTCGGCTTCATCCGCCCGGTCGAAAACATCGGCTCACTCCGGTTCTTCTCGATCGCGCATGAGCGCTATCTGCTGGCAGTGGAAAAGAAGAGCGCGCTGCTTGCCCGAAGCGAGATCGGCATCGAGGACTTGCAGGGCGAGAAGATCATCTCGTTCTCGAGCCAGAACCTGTCCTTTACCGAACGCTACTTCGCAGAGAAGTTCGAGGAGCACGATCTTGCAAAGAGCGTCGCGTACACCTGCGACGACACCTTCTCGCTGGTGTCCCTGGTGTCGGCCGGTCTTGGCATCGGCTTTGCGCCGGAATGGACGCTGGATCTTCCCAACCGCAATTTCGAGCTCCGGAAGGTGAGGGGAGTCGACTTCCGGATCGGGCTTGGAGTTGCCTGGTCGAAGGACGATCCAACTGCTGTTCGAGATGACATCATCGATATCGCGAGGTCGTTGGTCAGGGCGGGATGGTGAGGAGCGGTCTATTCATACGCTATCGACCAAGTGACGCTCTTGGGGCGAATTCGGGCTTGCACGCCACTACTTGCGCCCGGCTGGAAGCTTCCTATCTCTTATGCCATCCTCGACATGGAGCCTCGAGATGGATCAGCTCTCAACGAATGTCTTTTCCGTTCCCGAAATCGAAGTCATCCCGCCAGAGCACGAGGAAGGTGACTTGGGAAACGCGATGATATGCCTCTGTTGTCAGAAGAAACGGTCGGCCTCGTGGATGGACGCCGACGGTTGTGGCATTTGTGACGAGTGCCTGGCGCCATGACGCAGTCGGCGTCCGAGCTGTCGGCTGCGTTTCTGGCGAAGTTCTAGGGTAAGGCGCTTGCAGAGCTTCCGGTGGGCTACGGCACGGGATATTCCAGGGCCACCGATGGCGCGCGACCGTCCAGTTCTGATGGCGCCGAATGTCTAAGCGGGCGCGGCGGCCACGGAGGTGCGCTCGACGACTTCCGTCTTCAAGACGACGCGCGTCGCCTCCGCGCTGTTTCCGTTAAGCCGCTCGACCAATAGCTTGGCCGCCGCTTCGCCAAGGCCGTAGACGGGCTGGCGCACGACCGTGACGGGCGGTGTCGTGACGGACGTCCAGTCCGCGTCGTGAAACGACACCAGCGACAGGTCGTTTGGAATGGTGAGGCGAGTGCGAGGGGCGAGATGTAGTGACGGTTCACGAGTTCACTCCTGTCGCTTGTGGGTGGTTTTGGTGGGAATGATGAGTTTCAGCCGAACGTGAAAGCGTAGGCTTCGACGCCCGGATCAAGGAAACGGACTTCAAATGTCCGCTCTTCCACCTCGCCGGACTGGCGGACGAGTTGGTAGAGCCTGGTGGAGGTTATCGTGCCGTGGCCGTCAGCATTGGTATCCGCACCATGATCCGACCCAGGCGCTTTGCCGTCGATCGTTACCTGGAAGCGAATGGGTTTGCCGGTGGCGCCGGGGCCGAGCACCAGATGCAGGTCGCGCGCGCTGAAGCGATAGACGATGCTGCCATCCGGCTGGTTCAGCACGGCGTGTTCAGCGGCAATCGACCATGTTCCGGAGAGGCCCCATTCATTCAGGCCCGGTTGCTCGACGGAATATGCGTTGGCGGCGTCGGCAACCAGGCCTTCCGGAGAGACGAAGCCCACGGCGCGCTTGTAGCCAATATAGCTCTCGCCGGAGCGGATGTTCTTAAGGTCGGGGCTCGCCTCGGCACCTTTGGCATCAGGCGTCACAGGTGTTGTTGTCGCCATCTCGTTGCCGGCTTCGCGCAGCAGGTCCTGGATTGCCTGCTCGGTCTGGCGATAGTTGCCCTCACCGAAGTGATGGTAGCGGATCTGGCCCTTTGCATCGATCAGGTAGTGTGCCGGCCAGTAGCTGTTTTCAAACGCGCGCCAGATCTTGTAGTCATTGTCGATCGCAACCGGATAGTCGATCTTGAAGTCTTCGATCGCCTTTCTGACATTGTCGATCTTCTTCTCGAAGGCGAATTCCGGGGCATGCACGCCGATCACGACGAGGCCCTGATCCTTGTATTTTTCGGCCCAGGCGCGGACGTAGGGCACGGTGCTGATGCAGTTGATGCAGGAATAAGTCCAGAAGTCGATGAGGACGACCTTGCCGCTAAGCTGTTCCGTCGTCAGTGGCGACGCGTTCAGCCATTCTACTGCGCCAGTCAACGACGGCGCTCCGCCCTCGAAAGGCAAATTGCTGCGGAACGGCTGTGCTGTAGCACTGACAGCAGAAATAGTGTCCTTGCTGGCAACCTCGGATGAAGCGTCGTTTGCAGCCTTGTCGTGCAACTGGTCAATCACAGTCTGTTCGAAGACGGCTGTGCTCGCATAGGAAAGCCGCGCCAGAAGGCCGGTGTCGAGGCCAAGAGCAATGACGGCAACACCACCCAGAACCGCGGCACCCAGCCCTTGGCGAATACGCTCGCTGACGCCGAGCGACCGCTTCATGCCGGCAAACAACTTGCCGCCGATGAGGAGAGCGACGGCAAGCGATGTCGCGGCCCCAGCAGCATAGGCGACGAGCAAAAATGTCGTTTGAAGGTTGGCGCCATTTAACGCCGCGCCCGTCAGCACAAGACCGAGGATCGGCCCGGCGCAGGGCGCCCAAAGAAGCCCCGTTGCAATGCCGAGGATAAAGGAACTCGCCGCAGTCGGAACTGACCCGGACTTTCCTGACGCGTTCAACAGCCTATTGCCGAATTCGACGACAGGCTGGGTGATGATGCTCGCAACGCGTGGAGACAATAGGCTGACCGCGAAGACGGCGAGCAACAGGATTGCGGCGAGACGCCCGTATTCATTGGCGTCTATCGCCCAGTTTCCGCCGACTGCTGCAAGCGTCGCAACCATTGCAAAAGTCACGCTCATGCCAATCAGCATGGGCAGCGTGCTCCGCAGAAAAGGCTGTCCCGCGCGGGCAAAGACGAAGGGGAGTATTGGAAGGATGCACGGGCTGAGGATTGTCAGCGCCCCTCCGAGATAGGCAATGATGAGAAGTGTCATCGTCGTTTCCTTGAAACCGGTTGGTCGGGTTCTGGACGGCGAAGGGGGCACGACCAGCAACAGGGCCAATCTGGTCGGAGCGACGTATCCAGGATGTGTCCGGCTTCCATCTGAAATGTACCGCAGTGTAGGACCATGCCTATGCACGACACAGTGATACAAATCGCTGGCAAGCCGCCTCGGCAGGTGCTGGTTGATTGTATCAGACTGTATCGAAGCCGCCGGAGGCTACTTCCGCATTCAATTCCGGGCTTGACGGGACACATGCGGGATACGTGGAGGCGGCTTTCTTCCGATCAGAACCAAATGAGATGGAGAGAACGATGCCCCCTGAATTCAATCCCCAGCGCCGCCGCTTCTTCGGTATCGCCGCAATGACCGTGGCCGCCGCCGAATTCGGCATGGGTGCAATCGCCAATGCCAAGGCACCCGCGGCGTCCCTGGCCGTCGCCAAGGCAGGAGGTCATACGGCGTTTGCAGCGCTCAAGCAAATCAAGGCAGGTGTCCTCGATATCGGATATGCAGAAGCCGGACCAGCGGATGGTCCCGTTGTCCTGCTCGTTCACGGCTGGCCGTATGACATCCATAGCTATGTTGATGTCGCGCCGATCCTGGCTGATGAAGGATACCACGTGCTCATTCCCTATCTGCGTGGCTACGGCACGACGCGTTTCGTTTCAGACGAGACCCCACGAAACGGCCAGCAAGCGGCGCTGGCTGCCGACATGATCGCCTTCATGGATGCACTCGGCGTCGAAAAGGCGATCCTGGGCGGGTATGACTGGGGCGCGCGCACCGTCAACATCATGGCGGCTCTCTGGCCGGACCGCTGCCAGGCAATGGTTTCCGTCAGCGGTTATCTCATCGGCAGCCAGGCGGCCAACCGCAAGCCGCTTCTGCCGGCCGCGGAACTCTCCTGGTGGTACCAGTTCTACTTCGCCACCGAGCGGGGACGGCTCGGCTATGCCGCCAACACGCACGAGTTTGCAAAGCTCATCTGGCGGACGGCATCGCCCACCTGGACGTTCGACGACGCGACTTTCAACCGATCGGCCGCCGCCCTCGATAATCCGGACCACGTGGATATCACCATCCATAATTATCGCTGGCGGCTTGGCCTCGCCGAAGGGGAAGCGGCATACGATGCCTTAGAGAAGCAGCTTGCGATTGGGCCGGTGATTACTATTCCGACGATCACCATGGAAGGCGATGCCAATGGTGCGCCCCATCCGCAGCCATCGGCCTATGCAAAGAAGTTCTCGGGGAGATATGAGCACAGAGACGTAGCGCGTATCGGGCATAATCTGCCGCAGGAAGCGCCAGAGGCATTCGCTCAGGCTATCATCGATGTGGCGAAGTTCTGATGGGAGGGGGGCCGCGAGAAACCGCTTTACTCGCGGCAGCCCACACGGAACTAATGTCGCGTGAGTGCGAATGTTTGAAGGGCCAGAGATGGAGCATGTCGACCACATTCTGATTGTTGATGACGACCGCGAAATTCGCGAGCTCGTATCGAGCTATCTTAAGAAGAACGGTCTTCGGACGACGGTTGCTGCCGACGGCCGTCAGATGCGTAGTTTCCTGGAAACAAGCACGGTCGACCTGATCGTGCTCGACGTGATGATGCCGGGGGATGACGGGCTGGTGCTGTGCCGCGAACTGCGCGCCGGTAAACACAAGTCGACGCCGGTCATCATGTTGACGGCGCGCGACGATGAGATGGACCGGATCATCGGGCTCGAAATGGGTGCCGATGATTATCTGCCGAAGCCGTTTGCGGCGCGCGAGCTTTTGGCCCGCATCAAGGCGGTGCTACGGCGCACGCGTATGCTGCCGCCGAACCTGCAGATCAGCGAGGCCGGGCAATTGTTGACGTTTGGCGACTGGCGGCTCGACACGGTCGGTCGGCATCTTCTTGACCGGGACGGAACGGAAATAGCTTTGAGTGGCGCCGAATACCGGCTGTTGCGAGTGTTCATCGATCATCCGCAACGCGTGCTCAATCGCGACCAGATCCTGAACCTCACACAGGGCCGCGATGCCGAACTGTTCGACCGCTCGATCGACCTTCTGGTCAGCCGCCTGCGCCAGCGGCTTGGCGATGATGCGCGCGAGCCGACCTATATCAAGACAGTGCGGGCCGAAGGCTATGTGTTCTCTGTGCCGGTCGAAATCTCGGTGCCCAGGACATGAGTATGGGCAGCAGGTCCCGATTCGACTGGTGGCCAACGACATTGCGCTCGCGATTGTTCCTGATCCTTTTTGCCGGACTGGCGGTTGCCTATGGCCTGTCCTTCAGCATTCTTTTTGCCGAGCGTTACATGTCGGCCAAGGCCGTCATGCTCGGAACGTTGGAAAGCGATCTGGCAACGTCGATCGCTGTTCTCGACCGTCTTCCCGCCAACGAGCGGCCCGATTGGCTGGATCGCCTGAGCCGCGGCAGCTACCGTCTTGTTCTGGGGCCTGGGCTTCCCGGTGTGCCGGATCTGTCGGGTCGTGGTGCCGAGATCGCGGACCGGATAGACCAGGCGGCTGGCAACAGGTTTCCGATCCGCGTCGAAGCCATTCCGGGCGACCACATGCGTCTGCAAGGGCATCTAACGCTGTCGGACGGTTCGCTGTTGACGATCGATGTGACCCCGCGCGGGGTGATGCCCTTGGCCGAATGGCTGCCTTATGTCTTCGCGGCACAGATGGTTCTGCTCATCCTCTGCACTTGGTTTGCGGTGCGCCTCGTAATTCGTCCGCTGGGCGCTCTCGCAGCCGCTGCAGAGGCGCTCGATCCCGGCAAAAAAGGTTCTCCCTTGAACGAGGGGGGACCGAGCGAGGTTGTTCATGCGGCGCGCGCCTTCAACGCCATGCGTGATCGTATCGCCCATTACCTGGAAGAACGTGTGCAGATTCTCGCGGCAATCTCGCATGATCTGCAGACGCCGATCACGCGCATGCGGCTTCGCGCCGACATGGCGGACGATAGTGCCGAAAAGGACAAGCTGATCAGCGACCTGCGCGAAATCGAGCGGCTTGTGCAGGACGGAATTGCCTATGCGCGCAGTTCGCACGGCAATGGCGAAAAAAACGCGCGCATCGATCTTGCATCCTTCATCGACAGCATCGCCTACGATTATCAGGACACCGGAAAGGCGGTTTCGGTAACCGGCATCGTTCAAGGGACTGCCCTGACCAAACCGCACGCATTGCGGCGTATCCTGACCAATTTCATCGACAACGCACTCAAGTTTGCCGGTGCGGCCGAGATCGGCGTGGAACGATCAGGCGCGGGAAAGATCGTCATCACGGTCACGGACCATGGACCGGGCATTCCCGACGACAAGCTGGAGGCTGCCATGCAACCTTTCTACAGGATCGAGACCTCCCGCAATCGGGATACAGGAGGCACGGGGCTTGGGCTGGCCATCGCACAGCAGCTTGCCGTCTCAGTCGGTGGAGAAGTGCGGATCTACAATCGCCCCGGTGGCGGGCTTGCGGCAGAGATATCTCTGCCCTGACGAATGCTAGGTCTTGCGGGGAGTTTGAATGAAAAGGCAGTCGGGCCTGCCGGTGCTACTCTCCGATACAATTACGACCTTTTCTAAAACACGCCGGATACGTAGGGCTGGCAAAACGCTCCCGTCAACAACGTCGCTGAACGCGGCAGATAGAGGAGTAAACTATGACGAAGATTGAGAAGGTTCTCTACACCGGAAAGACACATACGACTGGCGGGCGTGATGGTGCGGCGCATAGTGACGATGCGCAGCTTGCCGTCAAGCTTTCGCCGCCGGGCAGCGGAAAGTCGGGCACCAATCCTGAGCAGCTTTTTGCCGCCGGCTGGTCCGCCTGCTTCATCGGTGCCCTGGGCAAGGCTGCGGGCAAACGCAAGCTGTCACTGCCCGCGAACACGGCAGTAGATGCCGAGGTCGACCTCGGCATTACGGACGGCGCCTATCTGTTGCAGGCCAGGCTGAATGTCAGCCTTCCGGGGTTGGATGTCGACCTTGCACGGGCGCTGATTGACGAAGCCCACCAGACCTGCCCCTACTCCAAGGCGACACGGGGCAATATCGCCGTCGCGCTGACGCTCGTTTGAACCGTTACGCAATCTCACGGAGTGTTCTATGAAACGCTTGATCATTGGCATGCTGGCGCTCGCCGTTTTTGCTGCGCCGTGCGTCCATGACGTGTTCTCGCCGGAACCATCCCCCATGGCCGCCCTGGCCACAGCACTTGGTCTTGTAGGGTAGGTAAGTCGGAAGATCCGAGAGGGGGCGGCTGCGAAACAGTGGCTCCCTCTTTTCATCAGGACTTGTCGCTTCGTCCTTGAGCAAAGTAGCAGCTTCGATCGCCAACGGATCGGCCATGAGAAGAAGGTAATCCAGCATCGATTTCAGGCTGGGATCGCAAAGGTCGGCCGGTACCAACACGCCCGTCGTGTTCATTTCATCCTGACCGATCAATCCGGCGTCATCGTGGCCCATACGTTCGCTGTAGTCGACGGTTGGCTGTCCTTGCTCGTCGGTGGCGACGCCCGGCTTGAGGATCTCGTTGAAGGCCTTGAATTCATCAGAGTTGAGCTTTCCGTCTCCGTCCTTGTCGAATTTTCCAAACGCGTTGGGAGACGGTGAAAGCCTTTCTGAGGGCCTGTGATGGTGTGCTTCTGGTTGTCAGTCACGATGACGCCTTCCTCGACAGTATCGCGATCGTCACTCACGTCGAGCAACCCGCCCGCAAATGCGACAGCGGTGCGGGTTGTAAATGAGTTGCCAATTTAAAGTACGAACCCGCCATCTATCGTGAGGCTCGAACCCGTCATGTACCCTGCCTTTTCGCTCATCAAATAGGAGGCAAGAGCCGCGATTTCGTCGGGCTGACCAACACGCTTGAGAGGGATGACATTTACCAGTCCAGCCACCATGCTGGCCGTCATGTCCGTTTCCGTTGGTCCGGGCTGAATGTTGTTCACCGTGATGCTCCGCGGCGCGAGGTCCAGGGCCGCGCCCTTGACCATCGCGGCGACCGCAGCTTTCGTCATCGCATAGACGCTCCCGCCGGAAGAACCTGTCCGCACCGCGGTGTTGCTGCCGATCGTTGCGATTCGGCCACCATCCTTCATGTTCAGCGCTGCTGCCTGGATGGCGAGAAATACGCCGCGAACATTATCGTCAGCCACCGTTGGGAAGTAGCCGCTATCGTCGGGCAGCTCGCGATCGTGGAAGGTGTTGCGCCGGATCTCACGATAGATCGTCGATCGATGACGACCGAGTTCGCGCGCCATTTCTTTGATCGGCAGCTTGCGTTCGACAAAGTGGAAGAGGCGGCGTCGATCGGCCAGATTCAGCTGCGAATAGCGTCGGGACATGCCAAAATCTCCAAGGGGAAACCATTGAAATCATTGGCATGTCGTACTTCAAATTAGAATGTACCCACGGGGAGATCAAGATCGCATAATGCATCGAGCGGAACACTTGGCACACCGCCCGTATCGACCCACCATCGACTATTATTTTTTCGGTTTGCGGCCCGACCGCAAGGGCGGCGGGCGTGACGAATTCGTGCCGACCTCAGCAAATAGCTCTGCGACGATTACTTCAAGGACGTTCGCCAGAGCCTCCAAGGCAGACACGGTCACGTTCTCCATGCCACGCTCAATACGCCCAACATAAGAACGGTCGATGCTTGCCTCCAGCGCGAGCTTTTCCTGCGAGAGGCCCTTGCTGACGCGAAGCCTGCGCAGGTTCCATCCAATGGTTTGCCTGATGTCCATAGCGCAGCATGCGATAGTGGCGGCTTGACAATCGACGGACTGTAGGTCCCCGATTGTACACTAAAACGCACCGGAAACTGCTGACCAGTTTGGGCGGGTTCTTGTGAGCCTTCTCGCAAAAAGGGGCTATTGCACATGGAACTGCGCCAGTCGAGCTATTTCGTGGCGGTTGCCGAAGAGCTGCATTTCGGTCGTGCGGCAATCCGGGTGTGTATCGCCCAGCCGGCCTTGAGCTGTCAGATCCAGTCGTTGGAAAAGGAGCTCGGTGTTCGCCTGCTGGAGCGCTCGACGAGAAAGGTCGAACTGACCGGGGCAGGGGAGATCTACTACGATCGCTGTGTGCGGATCCTGGGAGATGTCCATCTGTCGGCTGAGGTGGTGCGTTCGGTTGCCGGCAAGGCGAGGCGCAAGATCCGGATCGGAACGGTCTATCCGGCGACCATTGGCGTGCTGCCGGCGTTCCTGGCGCGCATCGGCCGCAAGTATCCCGATATCGAGCTGCATGTATCCCGCGGCTCGACCAACGACATCATCCGCGGGCTTGAGAACGGCCAGATCAATCTCGGCTTCATCCGCCCGGTCGAAAACACCGGCTCACTCAGGTTCTTCTCAATCGCGCATGAGCGCTATCTTCTGGCGGTGGAGAAAAACAGGACATTGCTTGCCAGAAGCGAGATCGGCATCGAGGACCTGAAAGGTCAGAAGATCATCTCTTTCTCGCGCCAGAACCTGTCTTATATGGAACGCTACTTCGCGGAAAAGTTCGAGGAGCATGATCTGTCGAAGAGCATCGCCTATACGTGCGACGACACATTCTCGCTGGTGTCGTTGGTCTCGGCCGGTCTCGGCATCGGCTTTGCTCCGGAATGGACGCTGGATCTGCCCAACCGCAATTTCGAGCTCAGGAAGGTGAGGGGCGAGCTCCCGAAAATCTCTCGTCGTCTGCGATCAGCCGGCCGAAAAAGGGCAGGCCGGTGCGGCAGGATCGAGCAGCTGAATTTCTTGGTAGGACTGTCGCGGCCCTTCTTGATTCACTATTCACTCGGCGCAGAGCGCCTTTCACGCCACCACAATCGGGACTTTGTTCGGCGACGCCTTGACGCGGTTGTAGAGGTCGATGACGTCCTGGTTGATCATGCGCACGCAACCCGAAGACGCCTGAGTGCCGATCGTCCACCATTCGGGTGAGCCGTGCACGCGATAGCCGGTGTCGTGGCCGTCCTTGAAGATATAGTGCGCGCGGGCGCCGAGCGGGTTGTCGAGGCCACCCGGCTGACCGCCCGTCCATTTCGCCAGTTCCGGCCTGCGCGCGATCATCTCTTTGGGCGGCGTCCAGGTCGGCCATTGCTTGGTGTACTGGATCTCCGCGCGTCCGTTCCATTCAAAGCCGGCCTTGCCGATGCCGACGCCGTAACGGATCGCTTCGCTGCCTTCCTGCACCCAATAGAGATGTCTCTCTTTGAGCCGCACCACAATCGTTCCCGGCGCCTCTCCGGTCGGATCGACAACGATCTGACGACGGAATTCCGGCCTGATCTTCTGGAATGGAATTGCCGGGATCACGAGGCCATTGTCGATCAGCGAGGCATACATCGTGCCGCTGTGGGTGATGTTGCTGTCGACGCTGAGCGGTGGGATTGGGCGGATCGAACCGGTTGGCATGCGGTCAACGCCCCCAGGCGGCATGCCACCCGAGGGCTCGATTGCCCCCAGCTCCGAGAGTTCGAGCGTCTGCGAGCAGCCGGAGGCGCCAAGTAGTGTCAGGACACCGATGCCCGAAAGCACGGCGCGGCGGGAGACGACGTAGCCGGATTCCGGAATTTTCGCGCCGGAGGACAGCGTCTGATCTTGCGGCTTACGCATGCGCTCTTTACCCCAAACCAACGGTCGGCATCATGCCCACCGGATGGGCCGCATTTTCACAAGTCATGGTTAAAAAGGCGTGAAACCATTACCGACCGTGCCCCACCCTTTGGTGAGTTCGACATGCCGCTTGTGCACTGATGGTGATTTAGGGAAACTTAGCGGAAGTAGGCCCCATGTGAGAGCGCTCAAAGGCAATTGCCGGTCGGCGGCTGCCATCCGAGCTTCTGAAGAGAACATCAGATTGCCGACCCGTCCGTGCGCATCCCTAAGAGCATCCCGCGCTAGCGGTCGTGCGGATAGGCGTAGCAAGTGTACCAAATGTTGGCTTTGCCGAGTGCAACAAGGATCCGTTGCAAAAGAGAAGTTTCATTCCGAGGTGTGCGTATGATCGTCGGCATTTTTCTGGCATCCTCCCAAATGCTGATTGGTATCCAATTGAGTTCTAAAGCGCTGCGTTGCGGCTCCCCTGATCTCCCCTTCGACACTATTCTCCTTCCGTACAGAAAACCACGCAAGCAATGCCGAACTTAGTTTTCGGAATTTTCGATGAAACAAGGCTGCCGAAATCTTGAATGCTGCCGTGGCACCTATCAGTTACTCCGCCGAGGCGGAGTTGGGTGAGGGTGAATTTCGGAAGCGCTTAAGCCATCGGAGGATGAATGCTTTCTCATTTTAAGGACCCGTCACTGTTTCGCCAGGCTGCCCTGATTGGTGGCGAATGGATC
>NZ_QJNR01000009.1:0-6802 GCF_003355565.1 Ensifer sp. M14 | reverse complement strand
GAATGGTGGCCGGTCTTTGATTGGAATGGCGGCCGGCTTCACGTCGGAATCCGCACTTAGCCCGAATCCAACCTCGACTGTCGCAAAAGGCCTCGGTCCGCTGCATATCCTCGACCCCCGCCACATCAGGCTGGAGCTACAAATCGGCGTCGACGAAGCCCGTTTATCAAACGGCCGGAAATCCGTGGGAGGGCGCGCTCGCATCCGGCTCCGAAGTCCGCAGCGATTGAAGAGGACAGTTCTCCACGACCGTGGTTGCACGGCTTGTTGCGCGGATGTTCACGCTCTGTGCGTCTAGGGTCGCATGATGTATCGTCAGGAACGGAACCGTAATCTCACGATCGTCAGCCTTTCTCTGCCTCGCGCATAAGGGTATGCGACCAGCGGCTGACGCCCCTTTGAGGGGGCGGGTGAGAAGTTGTTCATAGGTGCTACTGTCGCGTCAGAGTGCCAGTGACGGTGCCGCCCTCTCCAACGCCTGTGTAAGACACGGAATTCTGTCCCTTCTTGGTGAGTGTGATATTCATCCGTTCCAAGTCAGTGTAAGTGTATCGTAGTGAGTTGCCTTGGATTGTACCATCGACCTGCTCGGTCGTTCCATCGCCCGGAAAATAGGTCGATCCCACCGCGCGGTTGCCGTCCACGCTATCGATTGTCACCTCAACCGGGCCGCGAAACAACAGTATGCCGGCATATCCTTTCCAATGACCGCGGAAGAATTCAGCGGTGGCTGCGACATCTCCCCCGGCTTTTTTTCCAGCAAGGGTGCCGTTGGCGTAGGCGGTGCATTTCTGGATCGCGATATTCTTCCTCGATACCGGTTTCGTGCCGAAGAGGCTTTCTCGATCTGAGTTCGTATTTTTGAGGATCGTTAAGTGCGGCGTCTGGTCAAGAAAGTACTCTACCTTGGAGCATGATTTGGCCGAACTTCGTACTGTGATTTCAGCCGAGTAGCTTGGCTTTGACCCCGAGGTACTGTCGAGCGTTATCCGCGCAGTGCACCTTCCGATCGGTTTTTGGAAATCACAATCAGCCAGAACATGGCCGCTTACGAAGGTCGACAACAAGAAGATCGTCGTTGCTAGGAGATGATGACGCATAGACCCCTCAATCTATTAGTTTTCCTTGGGTTATGGTGACCTCCATGAACGGTCATGCGGCCTCATCCACACCTGAACAGGTATCGGAAAATGTACTGGAAGCTATCTACAGCCTGAGCCCGGCCCCACTCCGCAGACGGTGCCGCCGCCATAGTTTCCGCCCGGTGACGGTGTTCCGTAGACGGGCGAGGAGTAAGACTCCGGAACTGGCGCGTAGATTTTTTTTGGTTTCGAAGTGTGAGGCGAAGAATAGTTGTTGCTCTGGTTTTGAGTAGCGACACCTGCGACACCCAAAAGGAGAGCAGTGGCAATTTGTTGATCTGTCGAAGTACATCCGGACGCTGCGAGAAGAGTCAAATATCACCGAACTCATTCTTGCCCTCGATCGCGATCGTCCATTCCACTGCCATCGTCGCCTCCTTCATTGAGGCAACCGAGATGGACCAGCCGGCACTAAAAATTCGTGCGCGCCCCAGATAAATTACCGGTCTCGGTGACCGCATTGGGTCATACAGAGGCCTCAGCAGCCTTCACCACCGCTAACCTCATCTAGACCGCATGCCGTGCCGCCCACGGCCTCAGCAACAGTTCCCATCGCTGCAACCATTCCTTTCTGCGCCTGCATCTGAAGCGTCGGCGAGTACCACCCTTCCGATCCAAGAATGAAAACCTCTTCCTGCCGTTTGGACCCGTTCCGCGTCATCCTGTCGGCGGCTGAACTCATAATCTGACCCTGTAGGGTGTTGCCGAGCGCGGAGATCATCTCGCTCGAGCGACGATAGGTCAAATCTGCCACGAAAGCGCATGTATAGCCTTGCCCGCCTTTGACGCAGCCTTCCTTGTGCATCCCGTTGATCTCAATCTCCCATGCTGTGTCGGCGAACAGGCCGTAGGTGAAACTGCGGAACCCCGTCTGCTTTCCATATTGGGCGTAGGCGCGCATGAAGGCCAGCCCGATCTCTCGCTCGTCCGGCTCTGTGTAGTCGGCAGGTACGACTATTGTCTTTCCATCAGCCATCAGGCTACGTTCACGACGCGAATGTGTGGCTGTCTCCAAATGCTCGGCCGCAGTCTTGCTTCCAAGTTCCGCAGCAATCTCAAACAAGCGGTCGGCCTCGGCCCTGTTTTCCGGCACACCTTTTCCGAGCTTGTGGTGCATTGCAATGCTGAAATAGCCGGACGGATCGTTCTGGTCCGCTGCCAGCTGATACCATTCCCGCGCCTTTTCGAATTCTCCACGCGCCTCAGCCTTCTGGCCCATCCACCATTGCGCCTTTGAATTCCCTTGCTCGGCGGCCGCCTTCATCCACTTCTCGCTTTTGGCCTGATCAAGAGCGCCGAAACGTGGCTCCTGATGAAGGAATGCAAGGACGAGCTGCGCCTCGACTTCACCGGCCTTTGCTGCCTTCTCATATGACGCTGGCGTTACAGCTTTCCGGGCTGCCTGGCGGTACCAGTCGGATACATCCTTGCCGATCGCCCCTTCGTTTCGCCTGGCCAGCCCACCAGCGTTGGAGAACGTATACAGCGCAAACCGGATATCCTGCTTGGGGCCCGGCGCCATGTAGGCGCGGGCTCGCCGAAATTCGCTTGCATGGTCTTGCGGGTCTAAACGGGCTGCCTCGTCGCAAGCTGTCGTAGCCGCGGACGTATCAATAAATGGAAGGTCGACCCCAACCCGTTCTTTGTTGTTGGGCTCGTCGATAGATCCAGCCAATCGTCGGCACTCATCAACCGGATCAGCGGCATGAGCATCCCCGACGGCAAGTCCCGCTAGGAAGCTCCACATGGCAATCTTTGGCAAGTCTAAGAAAATCATTTGTCGAATCCTCCACAAGAAGGAGCGAGGCGAGTTTCGCTTGTCGAACTGAACTGGCGCTATTCGCAAAAGATGGTGATCTAAGAGGTCAGATGTTTTCGTCCCAAGCTTCACATAGTGCAGCTTTTCCACGGAAGCGAAAGTAGGCACTTTGGGCTAGGTTGCCCGTGTAAATGGTGTTATGACCGCTATCGATAATGCAGAGCTTAGGACACAATCCCAGGGTGTTGTCACATAAACCTGCTGTCAGCGAGTGGGGCGTAGAGATGGTGGGGATGAAGAGTCCTGCCGTCAGCGTGGTGATTTCCATCGCCGGCAGAAAGTACTGGCTTTGGCGTGCCGTTGATCAAGATGGCTACGTTGTCGACGAGATTGTTCAGAGCCGACGCGATACGAAAGCCGCCAAGCGATTGCTGATCAGGCTACTGAAGAAAGCAGGCATGCCGCCTAAGCGGATTATCACCGACAAGCTCCGTTCGTATGGCGCGGCCAAGCGTGACGTTATGCCGGCTGTCGAGCACTGGTCCCACGAGGGTGTCAACAATCGAGCGGAAAACTCTGATCTGCCGCTGCGAAAGCGGGAAAAGACGATGCAAGGTTTCCGATCAGCCGGCAGCTTGCAGCGGTTCATCTCGATTTTCTCTGCGCTTCGAAATCTCTTCGTCACCCCGCATCACAAACGATCCGCCCTGGCCACTCACATTCACCGCATCCGCGCAATCGCGCACTGGAAAGCTGTCACGGGCACGGCTGCTTGATGGTAGACAACTTGCGGCAGAGACCGCTCATCGCTCGATAACGTGACAACTCCCATAATGTATCTACGGGAATAGGTCGCAGCCTTGCCTTGCCCTGCAACTGGTTGTTATTCCGTATCGGTAGTGATTTCCGTGCGTCTTAGGCTGCACCTGGGAAATGACGCCCTCTCCAGTAGCTCATTATCCTTGGATCACCATTCCCGCCTTGCGCATGGCATCCTCTACTGCGCGGATCAGCTCGTTCTCGCGGCGCTGCCACTCATTGAGGGTTTTGGGCGTTTTTTCGAACCGAAGAAACCGGGATGCGAAACGATGGATCTCATCGCTGAGGTTGGTCCGCTCGTGGAGAGCGTTTGACATGCTCAACGCCGCATGTCGCCTAGCGAGGATTCCGTTCTTGTCGAGGCTAGATTCGTTGCGAGTGTCGAAGAGTGCTTTTGCCGCGTCCCGATAACCTTTGGCTGCCGCGTGAACTGGATCGTTTGGATTGAAAGCCGTCATTCGAGGCCTCTTTTCCTCTTTGTTGTGGCTCAGGAGAAAGTCGCCATCCTAGCCGCCAAGATCATGCATGGCCTTGCCGATCATATGGGCTCCCATTTATGCTGGGACTTGGGATCACCGGGCATACCTGATCTGTATTGCGAGCTCTGGTTATCCGCATGCCAAAGCCGCCAGTCTGTGCTTCCAAGTCAATGCAGTAGCTGTCTCCTCCGCGCTCTGGCGATTGATTCCTTAGTCTTTTCATTCTCCCGCATGGTAACAATGTGCGCCTGTATCAGGCCGATCAATCCGAATGTGGCCTCTTGTTGGCTCCAGCCAGCGGCAGCAGCACGCTCAATGATTACCTGGAACGCCGCCCCCATCGCTTCCTCGCAATCGAGTAGTCGATCAGTATGATTCATCGGGCGTTTCGGCGAGGCGACTTCGGCCACACACTGTCCTCCTACCAGCAGAGTAGGAAGAACGTTTGCAATCTGCAAGGCAATCCTAATTGAACTTACAACCCCTGTAGGTCGACGTTTGCGTGCTCAGGTTTGAATATCAAACATTTGTACCCGGGAGGTCGTGCCAGCCGCATATCATGCGGCTGGCACGCATGACCGCAGCGGCTGCGGAGGCTGGCGGACACCCGCGCCAGATGCAGCCTTCGCCGGCCAGCAGCCTATGCAGCATATGGGTCTCAACCCCTGGCTGGAATTCGAGCGATCACCTTGATCTCAAAATCGAAACCGGCGAGCCAGTTGACGCCGATCGCCGTCCAGTTCGGGTAGGGCGGCTGTGGGAAAACTTCGTTCTTCACCGCCATGATCGTCGCGAACTGGTTCTCGGGATCGGTATGGAAACTCGTCACGTCAACGATGTCGTCGACGGTGCAACCGCCCGCCGCTAGGGTAGCCTTGAGATTGGCGAAGGCCAGTCGGACCTGTTCGGCAAAATCCGGCTCGGGTGACCCGTCTTCGCGGCTCCCCACCTGACCGGAAACGAACAGGAGATCTCCGGAGGCAATGGCGGCTGAATAGCCGTGGGCCTCGTAAAGCGCGTGACGGTTTTCAGGAAAAACGGGAGTGGGTTTCGTCATTTCATGAGCCTTTCTTGGCATTCAGCGCGCCCGGATATCGGACGGCGGTTAGGGCTTTCAGACGGTATTGCAGCCGCCCTTGGCGCGTTCAGCCTGAGGGCGGGCGTGTCAGAGGTAAGGTGCGTATCCGCTCCGCCACCCCTACGGCATGGGTCTCCAGCGCGAAATGGCCCGCTTCGAGCAGATGGACCTCCGCATCGGGAAGATCGCGCCGGTTGGCTTCGGCGCCGGCGGAGATGAACGCCGGATCATGGCGCCCCCAAACCGCCAGGAGAGGCGGTCGATGCTCAGGCGGCTACAGAAGATCGCGTAATCTATCGACTGAAACCGCGCGCTGGGGCGATTGGCCAGCCTAGCTGATCTTGCGGGGACGTCCGCCCTTCGCGCCGTTGGCCCGGCTTGCCTCGATCTTCGCGGCAGACCGAGATTGCCCGCCGCGGCGCTGGGCATCCATGAACTTCGCAGTTCCGAATATGCCCTTCATCAATCCGAGGATGGTGAAATCCACGTCCAAGGTTTCCCAATGCAAGCCAGTTTCGCCCAAAAGCTCGACTTCCGCCAGCTGGGCAGGCGTTGCATTCTCCAGGCCTTGTATCGATCGGGCAGGCACCATGAAAGCTGCGCCATTTGTGAAATCCACGGCAATGCGGCCGGAAGGTTCATCGAAACGGACCGACGATGGGATCGGAGCGCGTACACGCTCTGCGTCCCCCTTCAAGGTAGCTTCTCGGTAGTGACGATCTTCAAAGATGACTTCACCCATGAATGCTCTCCCATTTTTCGATGAACAAGCGCTGGTTTGCCTGGACAATTGTGAGCGCCACGCTCAAATCTCGCTTTTTCATCCCCCGGTTCGATAATACGGTGAGATCGAAAATGTTGATGCGGGCTTCACCGTCTCCGTAGACATGGGCGTGCGCGGGTTCGTGGTCATCAGTGTAAATGACAAATCGCATGCCTGCGGCGCGCAGAACGGTGACCATGGAGCAAAATAACCTAACAACTTGGGTTATTCAAGATCTTTAGCCCTGGCTGCGGATCAGGCAACCTGGACAAACGAAGCACGCGTCATCGCCGGCGACCCGCAACGCGCTCGCTGATCACGACGCAGCCCGCAACATCCTTCGCACCTTCCGCGAGAGTTCATCGAGAGTCGTCATCACTCGGTTTATCTGCGAGAGCTTGGCAGTCGGCACTGGACCATACCTGATGACGAGATACTCTCGGTTTGCGGAAAGAGTTGCCATCACTGGATCTCTTGAAAGCTGGCATCCTTTCGATCAATACACGAACCGCAAGCATGACCTTTGCGATCGCCGTACCCGAAACAATGCGGGCTGTGCTGGAGATGACGGCGGCTCTGTCGGCTGA
This sequence comes from Ensifer sp. M14, assembly GCF_003355565.1. Classification (NCBI taxonomy): domain Bacteria; kingdom Pseudomonadati; phylum Pseudomonadota; class Alphaproteobacteria; order Hyphomicrobiales; family Rhizobiaceae; genus Ensifer; species Ensifer sp. M14. Next base: position 175 of record NZ_QJNR01000009.1, on the reverse strand, counting down.
GCTAAAGGCGCCAGAAGAAACCGCGAGACGCCAACGCTCGCCCGACCGCAACCAGGATCATCCACCGGAAGCCTCCCGTGCGCTGTCGAGCGCAGCATAGGCCTTGGCAACGCATTGTTCGATCACGACGCAGCCCGCAACATCCTTCGCACCTTCCGCGAGAGTTCATCGAGAG
>NZ_QJNR01000008.1:352-220850 GCF_003355565.1 Ensifer sp. M14 | reverse complement strand
GAATATGGCGTTTATCTGAACAGTCAAGCTGTCTCACTGGCATTTCGCTGAGCTCGCCGGCTCCCGGAACAGCGTCTCGATCAGCGGACATTCCCGCCGATTGCCTTCTGTGCATTGGGCCACCACGTCCTTCAGCACTCGCTCCATGCGTTTCAGGTCGGCGATCTTTTCACGCACGTCGTCGAGATGCGCGGCGGCAACGGCGCTTGCCTCGGCGCAGGGCTGGTCGCGCTCGTCGACGAGGCGCAGCAGTTCACGGACTTCATCGAGGGAGAAGCCGAGCTCGCGCGCCCGCAAGACGAAGCGAAGCCGTCGCTCGTGGGTGCTGTCGTAGCTGCGATAGCCGCTCGCCGTGCGCGGCGGCTCCGGCAGGAGGCCGACCTTCTCGTAATAGCGGACCGTCTCCAGATTGCACCCTGTGCGCTGTGCGAGTTCGGCGCGCTTGAGGCCTTTCACGCCAGCGTGATCGCGCATCCAAAAATACCCCTTGACCCTGTAGTTGCTACAGACCGCACATTAGCGCCTGGATAGGTTTTCGACAAGAAGAGCGAGGTCGAACATGAATGCATCCCGACACGGACCAGCAGACGTTGCACCGACTGCGGCAAACCTGACGACGCCAGAGCGAAGCGAGGCCGGGCGACAGCGCCTGGTCGCCGTCGGCGGCATACTCGGCGCCATCGCCGCCTCGTCCTGTTGCATCATTCCGCTCGTCCTGTTCAGCCTCGGCATCGGCGGCGCCTGGATCGGCAATCTGACGGCGCTTGCGCCCTACAAGCCACTGTTTGTCGCCGCAACGGCGGGCATGCTCGGCTACGGCTTCTACCTTGTCTACTGGAAGCCGCGACAGGCCTGTGCCGATGGGGCTGCCTGCACGCGCGCCGTCCCCAGCCGCCTCGTTCAGATCGCGCTCTGGTTCGCGACCGTACTCGTCGCCGCTGCTTTCGCCTTCGACTACGTCGCGCCGCTGCTGCTTTCCGCCTGACACCAAGAGGAGACTACCCCATGAGGAAGAGTTTGAGCGCTTTCACTTTGATCGCGTCGGTGATGACTGCGCCTGCCGCCTTCGCCGCCGAACGCACTGTGACGTTTGCCGTCGACAACATGACCTGCGCCTCGTGCCCCTACATCGTGAAGACCACGATGGCGGCAATCCCCGGTGTCGCGAAGGTGACCGTCTCCTTCGAGGCGAAGTCCGCGACCGTGACCTTCGACGACGCTAAGACGAGCACCGATGCCATCGCAGCCGCCAGCATGAATGCTGGTTATCCGGCCCACCCGACGCAGCAAGGCAGCTAGATGACTGATCGCGCCGTAATCCGCGCAGGTGCCGTTGGCGCCGTCCTCGCCGCGATCTGCTGCGCGGCGCCGCTCCTCGCCGTCGGCCTGTCTCTGGCGGGTCTTGGCACGTGGCTGACAGGTGTGGGTGCAGTGGTGCTTCCCCTGATCGTCGCGGGCTTCGGCTTCGGCGCGTGGGGGCCCCATCATCGCCGGGCAAGAGCCACGGCCTATGAGACGAAGATTCGCAAGGAAGGCGTGAAGCCATGAACGATTGCTGTGCAACCTCCTCCCGGGACAACCCGGCCGTTTCTCAGCCCGCGACACTGGCGAGCTTTGCCGTTCGACCGGGCGTAACGTTTCCGGATTGGTCGGCGGTCACGTCGCCTGTGGTCAAGAACGCTCTGCAGGCGATGGTCGGGTCCGACCACGTGCTCAATCGCTGGAGCGGTTACGATCCCGCCACCGACAGGGTGCGTGTTGCGTTGCTCCGACTCTACGCCGACCACGGGGGTGCCCCGACCATAAGCGCGCTTGCGGAGCGTACAAAACTCAGTGAGATGGTCATCCGGCCACTGCTCGACGAGCTCCGCCGGCGCGACCTCGTCGTTCTCGATGGCGAGCTGATCGTCGGCGCCTATCCGTTCAGCGATCATAACACCGGCCATCGGGTCACTCTGGACGGACGCACGCTGAATGCAATGTGCGCGGTCGACGCGCTGGGCATCGGTGCCATGACCGATCGCGACACCGCGATCGCCTCGCCCTGCGGCCATTGCGGCGCACTGATCCGGATCACCACGCAGGACCGAGGGCGGGCACTCGCCGACGTCGAGCCACAGTCGGCCGTCATGTGGCAGAGCGTCCGTTATGAAGGCGGCTGCGCCGCGAGCTCGCTCTGCGCGACGACCGCTTTTTTCTGCTCGGACGAGCATCTTTCCGCCTGGCGCGACGAACGTTCCACCGACGAGCCAGGTTTCCGGCTGTCGATCGAGGAAGGACTGGAAGCCGGCCGTGCTCTGTTCGGGCCGAGCCTCGCTGGTCTCGATGTGGCGTCGAAGAGCCTGGTGGTCGCCAACCGACCCTTGCGCACAAACGGTCGCAATGGAGGCGCTTACGATCTCGTCGTCATCGGCGCCGGCTCGGCCGGCTTCTCGGCCTCGATCACGGCCGCCGATCAGGGCGCACAGGTGGCGCTCATCGGCAGTGGCACCATCGGCGGCACCTGCGTCAATGTCGGCTGCGTGCCGTCGAAGACCCTGATCCGCGCGGCCGAGACGCTTCATAACGCTCGCGTGGCGGCACGTTTTGCCGGCATTACTGCTGAAGCCGAACTGACAGACTGGCGCGGAACCGTTCGTCAGAAGGACACGCTCGTGTCTGGGCTGCGCCAGGCCAAATACGCGGACCTGCTCCCCGCGTACAATGGTATCGCCTATCGCGACGGGCCGGCTCGCCTCCTCGACGGCGGTGTCGAAGTTGACGGCGCGCGTATTGCCGCTGGCAAGATCATTATCGCAACCGGCGCGCGGCCGGCAGTTCCTGCTATTCCTGGCCTCGAGACCGTACCGTATCTCACCAGTACGACGGCGCTCGACCTCGAGGAACTGCCGCGATCGCTGCTGGTGATCGGCGGCGGTTATATCGGCGCGGAGCTCGCCCAGATGTTCGCCCGTGCCGGCGTCAAGGTGACCCTCGTCTGCCGGTCCCGACTGCTCCCCGAGGCCGAGCCCGAGATCGGCGCGGCGCTCACGGGGTATTTCGAGGATGAAGGCATCACCGTTATCTCCGGCATCGCTTACCGCGCGATCCGCAAAACCGAGGGCCGAGCGTCACTGACCGTCACGCGTGACGGTCACGATGTCCAGATCGACGCCGATCAGGTGCTGATCACCACGGGCCGCACGCCCAACATCGAAGGCCTTGGGCTGGCCGAGCACGGGATCACCGTCTCGGCGAAGGGCGGCATCGTGGTCGACGACCGCATGCGCACGACCAAGGCTGGCGTCTATGCCGCCGGCGACGTCACCGGCCGCGACCAGTTCGTCTACATGGCCGCCTATGGCGCCAAGCTCGCCGCCAAGAACGCCCTCAATGGCGACAGCCTGCGCTACGATAACAGCGCCATGCCCGCTATCGTCTTCACCGATCCGCAGGTCGCAAGCGTAGGTCTCACCGAGGCGGCGGCGCGTGCGGCCGGGCATGAGATCCGCGTTTCGACGATCGGTCTCGATCAGGTGCCGCGCGCACTCGCCGCCCGCGACACTCGTGGGCTTATCAAGCTCGTGGCCGATGCTGCTGGCGGTCGTTTGCTCGGCGCCCACATCCTCGCGCCGGAAGGTGCCGACAGCATTCAGACCGCGGCTCTCGCGATCCGCCAGGGTCTCACCGTCGATGACCTCGCGGACACGATCTTTCCTTACCTCACCACGGTCGAGGGGCTGAAGCTCGCAGCACTTTCGTTCGGCAAGGACATCGCCAAACTCTCCTGCTGCGCCGGGTGAGCACAATCGGCGTCAAGGGCGTTTCCTGCCGATGATCGGTATGACGTCGGCGGTGCGGTTATCGCGCCGCCGTTCCATAAGCTGGCACAGCGCGCGGACTTGACGATGCTGGGCGAGCACGGTTTCGACGGCGCGCCGCTCCTGTTCGGCCCGGGCCGTCCCCGCCGGCCGATCCGTCGCGTTGCGCCGGGCTCTCGACTCGGCAACTGCATGGCGGAAGGCTTCCAGCACCTCGGAAGCGCGGTTCGCGGTCGCGCGACTGACACCTGCCTCGATGGCCAGATTCACAACCGTCAGCCTGCCATCAGCCACGCGGGGGCACCCATAAAGGAGGCGCGCCATCGCCTCACGAAGCGCCTGTTCCGTGGCTGCACTGACCGGCTTCATGATGTGCGTTCCTTCAACGGCGCGATGAGCCTGCGTTTTCTGTCGTTGTCCAGGCGCAGCGCTTCGCGTTGCAGCGGGGAGAGACGCTTGTCGGCGAGAAGATCCTCCGCCTGTGCAATGGAGGCTTCCCATGGCGGGAGATGTCGCTCGACGAGGCAGGCGTTGGGACATCGGTCGGGCGCGCATCGCGACAGGACCGGCACCGAGGCTGAAGGTTTCTCAGACTCCCGCAGGCAGAGCGCCGTCAATGGGTCGAAGAAGCAGTCGTTCAGATATCCGACATGCAGCGTGCGCGCCAGATGCGCCAGCATCGCCTTCAGGCGCTTGCGATCGGCCAGTTGCCCCGGAAGCGGGCCGAGTTCGCGGCCGACCCGCTCCAGTTCCACGCCGACGCGCTTACCGGCGGGTCCGCCTGGACCGTGACCGCGTCGATGGTTTTCGAAGTAGTCGATGATGTCGTCGAGTTGTCCGAGCGCCAGTTCCTGTTCGACCTCCTGCCTGAAGCCGGATGCGGACGAGCCGGCATAGCCGTTGAACATGGCCACGGAGGCGTGCTTGTACTGGATTTTGCCGGCGACAACCCCGAAGGGCCGGTTCGCGATGTACCAGGCCAGCGTTCGCCTGAACTGACGGGTGTTGAAGCGCCAGACGTCTTCTCCCACTCGGGGGATCACAGGACTATCGTCCGCGCCATATCGCTCATCGAGATGTTCTCGGAATTGGTTGATCTTCTTGGCGATGAGTATCGGCGTCTCGGCATTGTTCGTCTCGCGGTCGTCAAGGGCAAGCCATAGCCGCTCTGTCCCCGCATTCCGGCGGAATCGTTCCGAAAGACGCTCGGCAACCCGGATCGCCTGGACGGCGGCCTCGATGGTGATCCATTCGACCTGTTCGCCGCGAGCGCCGCGATCCTTCCAGGTCACGCCCTCGATCGCCAGCCTTTCTGTTCGCCCGTCCCGGTCGAGATTCCGTTTCAGGCAGCCGGATCGCAGCGACTGCACCTCACCGTCGCGCATGCCCGTCAGATAGCAACACACGATATAGGCGGCCGTCTGCAGGTGCCGTTCTTCCCGCGCCAGGCTGATGGCATCGAAGCGCTCCCGCCACGGTCGCCCCGTGTCGGGATCCGGGGAGATCGGCGTGTCCATCCCGCCCACCTCGAACCCAAGCTCGTCGACAGCATCATGAACCATCGACAACAGGGCCGGATCTTTGTGGACGGTGGTGAGATGCAGCCCGCATTGCATCGTCAGGAGCTTCAGATTGATGACCTCGCCATCAAACCTGCCGCCCCGCGACAATCTGCCGGTCAGCCCCCCGATCGAAAGAGGTCTTTCCCAGACAGGAATGCCTCTTCCTTCCTCGCGACGCTTGTCGATCCAGGAGGCCAGCATTACCGCGGGCCGCGTGTGGCGGGCGCGCGAGCGTGCTGCGAACCGGCTGTTCAGTGCATCGGCTTCAGCCCGGGCAGTGAAGATGTCGTCGCAGAGGTGCTCGACATATTTCAAGGCCCATCGCAGCATTGCGCCGATGACCGGCTCCGGGATGCGCGCGGTCCGGTTTTCCGAACAGCGCGTTCCCTGGCCGGTTGCCCGATAGACCGGTCGGCCGCGCCACGGGGTGAAGGTGATGCCACCGCACGTCAGATAGGGCGCCAGGCGATGAAGCTGGACGATGGGCCTGAGGCACACACCCACGCGCCCCGGCGTGATCGGCCGCGCCCGGTGATGGGTCGCGTATGCATCGATCAAATCCTGATCGACGTTTGCCAGATCGAGCTTGCCGATCCGCGAGCGCACGAAGTCCAGGAACCGGCGCAGCGTCGCAAGCGCAGTATGGCCGGAGACTGGCCGCAACCGCGGCTCACCGTCGGCGCGCCGTTCATTCATCCAGGCATAGATGTATTCCTTCGCAAGCAACCGCTCTGCCGCGCAGGGGATCACGCCGAAGTCGACCGTTCGAAAGGCCTTTCTGGCCATGTTGAACATCGCCGGCGCCATATCCCAGACATCATCGCCGAACCGCGAGAGCGCCGCTCGGTCGGTACCATCCCTGAGAGGCATCGAAGCCAAAACGATGTCGTCATCGACCCTGAGGCGTGAGACGGCACGCTCATCGTTCAAAGGAGAGGTAGTGGTCATGAGCCGTAAGCCTCCGGCGGAAGATAGAGCAACCGCGCCGAGGATTCTGCCGCCTCAACCCGTGCGCCTCCGACGACGGAGGACGGGAACATCGGCAGAATTTGCTCCGTGATCCTGCGGTATGGCCGATCGAATTTCTCGTTCCAGTCGCCAGAAGGCAACGCCTCCCGCAGCTCGTCCATGAACGCCTGGAACGCGATCAGCGCCGGTAGTTTCCGTGCGGTAATGACCGCGTTGGAGCATTCCAGGCACCCCCAGAACGGCGTCGGACAGGCTTCGCCTTCCCGACCGAAAGGGCTGACGCGGAAGTTGCTGCACGCCGCCAGCCAAAGATCCTGCTCTCCGTCCAGGAGCGGGCCGATCTTTTCCGACGGCACCGGCAGCCCGGTCGCGTCGGCTGAGGTTCGCAGCCGGGCTTCATCCGCGGGCACAACGATCCAAGGTCGCAGAGCCGGCGCCATCGCGTCGGTCAGTGCCTCGACTATCGTCTGCTCATGCAGATGCCGAAGGGCGGGGATGTCGGCATAATGGTTGGCCGCCACCGCTACCGTGTGGCCGACGGCAAAGTTCTCCAACTGCCCTCCGGTCCGCTTATACCAGTCAGCCTTCTGGGTCTTGCGCAGCCTGGAGAGATTGAGCGCCAGCGATTTTCCGGCGTCATCGACGATTCCGTACTTCTCGACAAACGCGGCCACGCAGGTCCCCAGCTTTTTCGGCGACGACAGGCGCCCCGGCTTCCAGGTGATCCAGAGCTTGCTCGATCCAGTGTGCTGCCGAGCCTTTTCCGTCAGCTTGATCGCCAGCCGCAGGACGGCTCCGGGCGTCTCCCGTCCGCCATCGCGGACACGCAAGCGCTTCCACTGGGCATGATGCGCGCGCCGCTTTCGATACTCGATCTCGACATAACCCCGGTTGGGATTGCGCAAGCAGTCAGCCTCAAGCCCACGCAGCGCTTCGATCTCCATGCCGGTCGTCAAGGACAGCCAGACGAGGAAGCCGACGACATCGTACCGGGTCAGATGGAAGCCGGCATGCAGTTCCTCGACCGGAGGCGGCTCGAGCCCGCATCTATGAGCGTGGTAGCGCAGATTGTCGAACAGCGCGCCTTCCCCGGCGACTACTCCCGCCGTCACAATCTGTTCGACCACTAGGTCATAGCGACGGCGCAATTCTGGATCACGGCCTACATCCAGAAGTGGGGGAGGCAGAGCCTCGCCCGTCGCTATCCGGTCGCGAGCCTCGATGATCTGGCGCATCGCTGCCTGCAGCAACGTCGAGGCAATCCTCCCACTGTAGGCATCGCGCGGCTTTGAGACGCCGTGCTCGCCGTGACCGATGTATTTCAGGCGCAACAGTGTTTCGGGCGGAAGCCTTTCAGGATTGAGCTCGGCGGCGACGCGCAGCACCCCGATCAGAGCACCGAGCACATTGCGCTGATTGGGTCGCTCGCCGCCGTTCTGCTCCAGCCAGTCCTCATAGGCATTGATTACCGCCGGAGTTAAGTCGTCGAGACGACGAGGTTTTACCGACGCCCCTTCCAGGAACAGCCAGAACCGCCGCAGACGGCGGATAAAGGTGCCTGCGGTTTTCCAGAGTGGTGCCGGCCCCATCCGGTGGAGATACTCCTGCAGGAATGGCGCAACCTCATGGGTCAGCGCCGTCAGCGGCCAGGAAGACAGATTGACGTCGATCCTCCCGGCATCTTCCGTCCGAAGGACGAAGACGAGCGGATTTTGCGGATTTTCCTCTTGAGTGTCGAACAATTCGATTCCAACTGGGAAGGTGGCACGACGACCGCGTTTCATCACAGGGGTCCACCAGCATTAACGCGCAGTTCCCAGGCCTCGACCGCAGCGTCGATCATTTCCTGGCTTTCTTCCATGCAATCCAGGTAGATGTGAGTGCTTTCGATGCGGCTATGGCCCAGCAAACGCTGCAACTTCAGAAGAGGATCGCCAATCAAGCGGCGGTACGCCGCGCCGATATGGGATCGGCGTTCGTCGAGTACCCATCCGATCTGTTCACGCACGAGCAGCGACAGCATATGAACCGCAAAGGTGTGGCGCATCATGTGCGGAGTGACGTCGAGGTCGATCCCGAACCGCCTGCACCGTACGCTTGCCCTCCGGAAGACCACCTCCCAAGCGGCCGGGGGCATGGGCCGCGCCCCTTCCGCCAGCCAAAGACACAATGGTTCGGATGTTTCCGCCCATACCAAGCGGCTGCGTTCGCGCGGCGCCAGCACGTCGACACTGGCTCGAACTGTGTCCTTTTCCAGAAGGAGCCTTCCCCGATCGTGGCTGACGACACGGATCGGATGTTCGATTGACCTATTGCGCGGTTGCGAAAGGCGCATGAGGACATTGGTCCGTTCCAACGCCGCGTATTCATGCAGACGCTTCAGCACGCGCTCGGGCAAGCGGATCTCGCGCCCCTTGCTACCCTTGGCAATGGCCGGCGCCAGTCGGAAAGATCGGCTCCTCAATGCACCGACCGGCTCCGTCCTCGGGAACTCGATCCAGAGCAGACTTGCCGCTTCCTGGAGCCGCAGGCCCGTCGTGACGAGCAATTCGGCGAACAACGCATTGCGCTCGCTGTTGCGGCCCTGCCAGGTGGGATCCTCGCTCCCGTCTGGAAGACGACCACGCAAGCCGATCTCGCGAAACAGGAGATACCGATCCAGGGAAAGGAACCGGATATCGCGTGTCCGTGCGCCGCGCTCGGTGGCAACATTGGCAGCGACCGCTATGGCCCCGCCGCCGTTCGTCCGTCGCCATGATTGCCGATAGGTGAAAGGCGATTTGGCGATCATTCCCTCTTCAAGAGCCCATCGGTAAAGCTTGTCGAGCGCTGCTACCGACCGGTTCCAGCTCGCGGCCGAGATGCGCGCCGGAGGAAGCGCCAGACGTCGCGCCGCATGGAAGGCTGCGACATCGTGCCGATCAGCCGCCCAGAGGGCTCTGTTGTCTCGGCGCTCGGCAAGAAAGCGCATCCAGATCAGGATATCCCAACCATAGGCGCGCAAGCTGTTGGGCGAACGAACCCCCAACGTGGGGCAAGCTCGAAAGAACCGGTTCAGGTCGTGATCGTAGCTGTCGTCATCGCCAAGAATGAACGGCATGCCGTCCACGAGGTTCAGCTTCTCGGCGGCTGCGACTTCATCCACCGACAGCCTGTGGACGACGCCATCAACCGTAACAGACTGCCGCAGCGTCGAAAGATCCGTGAAGAAGAGCTGGGGCATCCTGTTCTCCTCGGCCGCGATTTTCCCGCCGGGACGGGCTCGAGCCCGTCCCGGCGGGAAAATCGCATCGCCTCACCTCAAGCGAAGGGGAATGTCGTCAACGTTGATCGTGTGCTGCGAACGTCACAGCGGTAAGACAGAACACAGAGTCAGGATAATGGCGTCCTTCCCTCTGACGAGATCGACGCAGAGCTCAGCGAAATGCCAGTGAGACAGCTTGACTGTTCAGATAAACGCCATATTCACCGTCGACCTCGAAGACGGTGACCGGCACCATCAGGTCGCGGGAAAGCTGGAAGGCGTGGGCCTGTGCAAGAGAGAGATCGTGCGACATCTGTGAGGCTCCATCTCAGAGCGGGCCAATTCCCGCTTGATGGCTCCTCCAAGGGCCCGAGGACGGGCGCGATCACCGCGACGGCAAAGCCTTAAGCGGCCGCAGCTGGCTAGCGGACCCCTTGGGGGTTGATCGTGGAAGATCCGGAACCGGGCCAGGACGCCATCACCAACAAGTGGGATTGGAATGCTCTCCATGCGGGCCTCTCTGCGAGCCGGCGATTTCATGTCGCACCTCTACCGCGCTGGCCACCGTGCAGTGGCAGGACGTTAACCGGTCTGGACGCGCGCGGCCGGGAACAGTCGTGACCTCGCGGATCCAATCCGTAAACCGTCATCAACACACGAGATTGACTCTGGTCTGCGTCCATTGGACAAGAATGCACGGTTGGAGAGGAAAACAACTCATGGCTGACGAAAACACTACAGAGATCCTAGAGACGACGACGCCGGCCGAGATCGCGCCGGCCAAAAAACGCCGGGGGCCGCAGCCCAAGAAGGTTGTTCTCGAAGCAACCTCGGAGGAACCCGAGGCGACTGCTGTCCCGAAGACCAGGGGGCGCAAAAAACGGACGGCGGACAATACCTCAGAGCAGTCGCAGACAGCGACCAAGACCAAGGCAAAGAACCTCGCCAAGAAACCCGTGAGCGCAACGGCGACAAAGCAATCGGTGGAAAAGCCTGCTCCAGCCCTCGACGAGTTCGCAGATCTTCTGCAGCTTGAAGAAGAGAACGCGCGGCTCCGCAAGGCCTTGGCCGAAAAGCTCAGGGCTGAGAATGCTGATCTGCGCAAGCGGCTTGGTCTTGATTGATAATTCGGCGATGGACCGATCGAATTGCGCGATCGGTCCTCGTCATCGCATTCGTGCTGGTCGATCCAGGAACCAGCAAGGATGCCAGAGCGATTGCTCGGGGTGACGCCACACGATGAAATCACCATGGAAGTATCTGGTTGAACTGGCGTCTCTGGGGCGAGCGGCAAAGGAGCCAGACCGCGCGCCGGAATCCCCGACCGACCAGCCGCGTACGCCACCAGTTGCGCCGGCAGATGCCCCATCGGCACAAAGTCTCCCGGACATCGACACTGCAGAGCCCATGGCGGAAGTGTCGAACGAGACGGCTGCCAATCTCGATTTAGCAATTACAGACTCCGTTTCTGCGCCCGTAGACCAAAGCAGAGAGGCGGGGCCCGTTTCGATTGATCGGTCAACCGATACGTTGCTTCCGGATCGCGCACGTTCCACCCAACCACGTCGCTCTAACGGGCAAATTCGGACTAAATCCAAAAGGGTCAAGAACCTTGTTGTTGAAGGCGACGTCCCGTTCGCGGGCGTGAACTCCGCAGTCCAGCCACCGCCCATGACCTTCCTCAAAGAGGTTACCGCGCTGGATCAGGAAATCATGCAGCTGAGGCATCAGCTTGCGGCAAAGTTGCGATTGCAGAACAGGCAGCTCAAGAAGATGCTCGATCGCTATGACGCATAATGGGCGCTCGCGCTCTTGAACACGGGATACCTGACGATCTCCCCGAATACGAAGATGAGCAACGCCAGGCGACGACCCTCGGCGAGAGTGTAAGCAACTGCAATGAACATTTGCGCGCTTTGCCAAGTACGCTTCATTTAGGCAGCGCAGTTAGTTCGCGGCCGCCAAGCGACAAATACCCAACGCGACGTCGAACGACTTTTCGAACGCGGGTACCGGCAGGAATTCGTAGCGCGAATGGAAGTTGCAGGCGCCAGTAAAGAAGTTCGGCGTCGGGATGCCGCGTGCCGCGAGCACCGCACCATCGGTACCACCCCGCATCGGGATCAGCTTCTTTTCGATCCCAAGCTCGTTCATGGCCTGGAACAGCAGAGTGACGGCCCGATCGTCGCGCGCGAGGCTGGTGGTGATGTTTCGATAGGTGTCGGTGATCTGATAGCGAATGTTACCGGTGGGATAATTTGAGCGGATGCGCTCCGCTCCCTCGGCGATCCCTCGCTTGCGCTGATCAAAGCCCTCGGTGTCGAAGTCGCGGATCAGGCAGGTCAGTGTCGCCTCGCTGTCATTGGCGACGAGATCCTTGAACCAGAAGAAGCCCTGGCGACCGGCGGTGTGTTCAGGCGTGTCGTTGCGCTCGAAGTGCGAGACGAAATCGAGGGCCATCGACAGCGGATTGACCAGCGTTCCCTTGGCCGACATCGGATGGGCGCTGACACCGGTAAAGACGATCTCCGCGCAGGCAGCGTTGAATGTCTCGAGCACCACTTCGCCGAGTTCGCAACAGTCGATCGTATAAGCAAAATCACAAGGAAATCGCGCAAGATCAAGCGCCTTGGCACCACGCAGGCCGATCTCCTCGTCGGGCACGAAGGCGACGAAGACGTCGCCATGCGCTTGGCTGTCCAGCCGACCAAGCAACGTCATGATCACGGCAATGGCCGCTTTGTTGTCAGCGCCAAGCACACTGGTGCCGTCACTGACAATGATGTCTTCGCCCTCCCAGGAACGAATCTCGGGATGCTCGACGACACGGACCCAGATGTCCTCCTTGGCATTGAGGCAAAGATCCTTGCCATCGAAGCGCAGGATCTGCGGGCGGATGACGGGCGACAGTCCGACATCGACGGTGTCGAGATGGGCGATAAAGCCGATCGAAGGAGCGTCGGGCCGACTACCGCGTTTGACACCTGTGACGATGGCATGGGCATCAACGAGAACGTCCTGCAAGCCAAGAGCCCGCATCTCGTCGACAAGCAGGGCGGCGAGTGCCGCCTGTCCCGGCGACGAGGGCAGGGATTGTTCACGGCCATTGCTTTGGCTCTCGATCGCAGCATAGCGGAAGAAGCGGCTGATGAGCTCTTTACGGACGTCCATGGTTATTCCTCGTGCGCAAGATGCGGGCCGTGTCGGCCCGCCTTGTTGTGGCGATGAGCCGGTACAACACCGACTAGACGCAGATGCTGCCGACACCTTCCGAGATCTGGATCTCAGTGCCGAGCCCGGCCGACTGCTCCGCGAGCCGGGCCAAGATGCGCTCGGCGCTTGTCCCCGTCGCCAGATGCGGTGCCAAACGACGTTCAAGCACGCCGTCCTCTAGTGCCGCGTCGCCGCCGATGACCACCGGATGCAGTCTGATCTCGACGAGACGGTTGTCGGCATCGAAGGTCGTGGCCGCCACCACGCTTTCCCAGACCTCCGGCGCCGTCCAGGTCGACTTCTCTGAGCGCACATGGAAGATGAAGTTGCCGAGGCTGTAGAAGATCGGCCGGCCCCGGTAGATCTCGATCGGCTGCAGCACCGGCGCACCGTGGCTGACGAACATCGACGCCCCGGCGTCGATGCAGGCCTTGGCGACACCGCTCACCCAGTCCGGAACCTGATACCAGTCGGATGCCCAATGATGATGATGCAGATAGGCGACCACCAGCGATCTATCCTTCGCCGCATTCGCGATGGCGGCAAGGTTCCTGTGAAGATCCGCCTCATTGATGCTGACGCTGCGTCCGCATTTGTCGGAGCGCTTGAACACAGCGCGGGCAAGGGCGACCTCCGTGTCTGGGTCCAGATGCGGGCGATCATCTGGTTGGCTGTCATTGGCAAGATCGATCGCGGTATAACCAACCCGGTCACGGATCGCTTCCAGCTGTTCGAACGTTTTGCCATCCACCTCGATCCTCTGGCTGATACCGAGCCGGTTGACGCCCGGACGTGCTGGACGATTGTTCTCACCATCCGCGGCATACATGAAGTCGGGACCGGGACCGCCGTCCATCGCAACGACGGCAACCGGCCGGCCCGCGATCGTCGCACGGCTCGCCCGCGAGACTTCTTGCTGATCGCGACCAAGACCGGCATGAAGGAAGCCGCGTTTTTCGACCTCTTCCAGCGTCGAGAGCACGCCGGAGGGACCGAGGTCGAACGCATGGTTGTTCGAAAGCGACAGCGCCTCAATGCCGATGTCCTGGAGGCAATCGAGCACGAGCGGATCGCTGCAGCCAAAGAACGAACCTTTGAGCGGCCAGCCGCCGTAACGTCCAAGGATGGTGCTTTCGAAATTGGTGAATGCGAGGTCGGCCTCACGAAGCACAGACTGAACCTTGCGGAAGGCCGGAACGGTGATGTCGCGGATGTCGTGCTTGATCAGCGATTGGCCAGTCAGGGCAAAAGTGAAGTGTTCTTTCATGGAAGGACTTTCTGGGGCGATGCGCGCCAGCCGTTTTGGATGTCTGATGGTTGCGCGTTGGATCCGCGCGTCGAGAGCTGCCACGCACCTCAGCATGTGAAGCGCTGAGGGCGAGCGGCAATCAGGGTGCGTGTGTAGGCATTGTCGGAGCGTGAGAAGATGAAGTCCGAGGGCCCAAAATCCTCGATCCGACCGTTCCTGAAGATATAGACGGCGCTGCACATGGCCTGGACGATGGCGAGATCATGGGAGATAAACACCATGGTCATATCTCGCTCAGCGATGGTCTCCTTCAATAGCGTGACGATCTCGGCCTGCACCGAGACATCGAGGGCCGAGGTCGGCTCATCGGCGACGATGATCTGAGGGTTTGCAAGAAGCGCCCGGGCGATACAGACGCGCTGTTTCTGGCCGCCGGAGAGCTGATGCGGATGGCGGGAAAGCAGGCTGCGGGCAAGCCCCAGCCGATCCATCATCGCGCCCGCCGCGTCGGCCGACCTGTCCCGGGAGCCCACCCCAGCGCCAAAGTGGATGCTTTCCTCAAGCGTCTCTGCGATGGTCAAACGCGGGTTCAGCGAGACGGACGGATCCTGGAAGATCATCTGCACCCGGCCGAGTAGGCCGCTGCGCCGACCGCTTGTCGCAGCTTCGAAAGAATGACCGCCGATCGTGATCCGGCCTTCATGCGCCGTGTCGAGACCGGCAAGGATGCGGCCGAAGGTTGTCTTGCCGCTGCCGCTCTCGCCGACGATCCCAGTAATCGTCCCGCGCGGCAGGCGGATGCCGATATCGCGCAGACCAAAGCTTGGCCGTTTCGGCCCCCAAAGAGATCCCAAACCGAACCCGCGTGGTGAGAACTCCTTGGCGATGCCTTCGGCCACAAGAAGTGGACGCCCCGCGTTGCCGGCGGCACGAGAACCGCCCTGATCATCAGCGTCTCCCGCCCTGTCTTCAGAATTCGCCACCTTTTCCGGTATGCGAAGCCGTGGAACGGCTGCCAGCAGCTTCTTCGTGTAGTCGTGGTTCGGCCGATCGAGGATGGCAGCGGTTTGATCCGATTCCACCACCTGGCCATTCTTCATAACGAGTACCCGGTCGGTGATCTCGGAGATCACCCCCATGTCGTGGGTAACGAGGATAGCGGAAACACCGGTCTCATTGACGAGGGTCCTAAGGAGTTCAAGGACCTGCTTCTGCACGGTGGCATCGAGTGCCGAGGTCGGCTCGTCGGCAACGATGATGTCGGGCGAGCCAGCAAGCGCGATAGCGATCACGATGCGCTGCCTTTGGCCGCCGGAGAACTGATGCGGGTAGTTTCGGTATCGCTGCTCAGGCTCGGGAATGCCGACACGAGCAAGCAGATCGACTGCCCGGGCGCGGGCTTCACGTCTCGAAAGCGATGGGTCGAGCGTCAGGCAGGTTTCCTCAACCTGACCTCCGATGCTCATCAACGGATCAAGGGAAGCGGTGTGATCCTGAAAAATCGCCGAGATTCGCGTTCCCCGTAACCCCTCGCGCTCCTCGGTCGTCATCGCGTCCAGGACCTTGCCGTCGAAGGTGATAGCTCCCGATGTCTGTTGGAACTCCGGCGCAAGCAGGCCGAGGATGGCGTTGCCGACGGTCGACTTGCCAGCACCTGACTCGCCGATGATGCCGAGGATCTCACCACGCCAGAGGCCGAAGCTGATGTCGCTCAGGATCGTCGTCGGCCCAGCCCTCGAAACATACCGCAGGCTGAAGTTCTCGACCCGCAGCAAGGGCGGCTGTGAGGCCAAGGCGGCCGGTGACTGCCTGGGGGATGTCGTCAGGTGATCTACTGTCATCGCGTCTGGTTCCTTGGATCGAGGCTGCGGCGGACGTCCTCGCCGACGAGATTGATGGATGCGATCAGGCCGAACAGGGCGAGGCCGGGAAACAGGCTGATCCAGTACTGACCGGTCATCAGGTACTGAAAGCCGTTGGCAACGGCGGAGCCGAGCGACGGCTTGTCGATCGGAACGCCAAGGCCGAGGAAGGACAGCGTCGCCTCCAGCGCCACGGCATGGCCGACCTCGATCGGGATCAGGGTGATCGCCGGCGCGATACTGTTTGGCAGCAGGTGACGAAAAAGGATCCGGAATGTCGGCAGCCGCATCAGCCGGGCGGCATCCATGTAGGGCTTCTTGACCTCGCTGAGTGCGACGCTCCGGGCGATACGCGCATAGGTGGCCCATTGCACAATGACCAGCGCCAGGATGATCCGGTCGATGCCAGGTCCAAGCGTGACGATAGCAATCAGCGCAATCAGGATGGTCGGCAGGCTGAGCTGCAGGTCGACGAGCCGCATGATCACGACATCGACCCATTTGCCGAAGTAGGCGGCACTGACACCGGCGGTCAGCCCGATCAGGGCGGCGATCGCGCTGCTGACGATCGACACCACCAGGCTGATGCGCAGGCCATAGAGGATAGTGCTGAAGATATCGCGGCCGAGACCGTCGGTTCCAAGCAGATAGAGATATCCTCCGCTGCCCATTGTTCCCGGTGGCGAGGACGCCTCCCAACCGAAGATCTGCAGCGGATCGTAGGGGTTCTGTGGCGCGATCAGGGGAGCGGCAATGGCAACCAGGATGTAGCTGGCCAGCAGCAGCTTGGACGCGGTCAGCACCGGTCCGTATCGACGCTTCTTAAAGGCGCTCAAGATTTGGGCTTTCATGACGGATCACTTTCATGAGGACAGGCGCACGCGCGGATCGAGCACGGCGTAGAAGAGGTCGACGAGGGCGTTGAGCACGACGAAGACGACAGCAATGAATGTCAGCGTCGCCATCACCACCGGACGGTCGAGCAGCTGGATCGAGTCGATAAGAAGCTTGCCGACTCCCGGCCACGAGAAGATCGATTCCACCACCACGGCAAAGGCAAGCATGCCGCCGAACTGCAGGCCGATGATCGTCACGATCGGCACGCTGATATTCGGAAGCGTGTGGCGGAGGAGGATGCGCCGCGAAGACAGCCCTTTGGCGCGGCAAAACCGGGTGAAATCCTGGCTCTCGACCTCAATCGTGCCCGACCGCGACAGCCGCGCAATCAGCGCGATATTCGGGATCGCAAGCGCCAAGGCCGGGAGCACGAGGTGCCACAATCCGTTGGCCGTGAGCCAACTCCAGTCCTCACCGAGGAGGCGCACGGTCGAGCCGCGGCCACCAGACGGGAACCAGCCGGTCAGGATGGCGCCGACGAGGATCAGCATCATCGCCAGCCAGAAGGACGGGATGCTGAGTGCCGAGACGCTACCGTTCAACAGAATCCGATCAAACACTGTACCGCTCCGGCGGCCGGCGAGAAGTCCAAGCGCCGTCCCGAGGGGTGCCGCGATCAGCATGGCGATCGAAGCAAGTTCCAGCGTCGCCGGCAGCTTGCGCATTACCAGTTCGAACGCCGGCTGATGATAGATGTAGGAGGTGCCGAAGTTGCCGCTGACGACATTGCCGACGAAGACGAGGTACTGGCGCCAGATCGGCTGATCGAGACCGAGCGCGATCGTGGCTAGCCGAATGTCCTCAGGCGTGGCGGTTTCGATGTTGACGACGTTGAAGACCGGATTGCCGACGCTGTGGATGCCAATAAAACCGATCAGCGACATGGCGATGAGAAGGAGGAAGGCCTGACACAGCCTTCCGAATGCGACCGAGATCATGCCCATGAGCACTTACTCCTTCGAAGCCAAGGTCTGCATCGCCGTCGTCCAGCCGCGCGGATGCATGACGTAGGATCCAACGCGCGGGCCGTAACCGACGATGTGGTGGAAGTGGTAGAGCGGGATGATTGGCTGGTCGGCCATGACAAGCTCGGTGGCTTCGGCAAGTGCCGCGTTGCGCTCCGGGCCGACCGCAATGCTCTCGGCCTCAGCCAACTTGGCATCGAAGGGAACGTTCTGATAGTTGCCGAAATTCAGCGCACCGGTCCCGCGTTCCTTGTTCGGCGAGGCGAGCAGTGCGCGAAGGATAATGTCGACGGCCTCGCCGGAGGTGCCGCCATACCAGATGGCATAGTCACCGGCGGCCCGTTTGGTGTTGAACACCGAGAACGGTGCGGCCGATGGCTGGGCGGTGACGCCGATGCGGGCCCAGCTTTGCGCGATCGCCTGCAGGCTCTCGGCATCACCGGGGTAACGGCCGGCCGGACCGGCAAGCACCAGGTTGAAGCCTTGAGGATATCCGGCCTTGGCCATTAGAGCCTTTGCCCGCTCGAAGTCGGGTCCCTCGGGCAAGAGCTTGGCCGAGGTGCCGGGGAGGCCGGTCGGGAATACCTGTGATGCGGCCGTGCCGTAGCCGGCAAGGATGTTGTCGACGAGAATTCCGCGGTCGGTTGCGAGCGCCAGCGCCCGCCGGACCAGCGGGTTCTTGAACGGATTGGCGATCGGCGCGCCCGATTTGTCCGTCACTCCAGGAAGAATGTCCCGGTCCACATCGACCTGAACGAAATTGATGCGAGCGGCACCGATACTGGCGATCCAGGCACCACGGTCCTTTAACCCGTCGACATCGCGGGCCGGAATGGCGTCGGCAACATCGACCTCGCCGGTGCGAAGCGCCGCCACCCGCGCAGCCGGGTTCTCGATCACGCGGAAGGCAACCTTCAGCCAGGCTGGCTTGCCGCCCCAATAGGCGTCGTTGCGGGTGAGTCTGAGATTCTCACCGGAGCTCCAGCTTTCGAAGCGATAGGGACCAGTACCCATAGGCGCAGACCCGGCATTGAGCTTCTCCGTGGTCTCGAAGCCTTCCGCCGGCTTGTTCATCATGAAGATCGAGGAGAAAGAAAGTGGCAGGTTCGCAGCTCCGCCGTTTGTCTCGATGACAACCGTGAGGGGATCAACAACCGAGATCGCCTTGATGCCGCTCACCGACGAGCGGAAGCCACCGCTCGGTGGCTTCAGGAAATCCCGGATGCGCTCGATCGAATAGACGACGTCGTCCGCATCAAACACCGAGCCGTCATGAAAACGGATCCCGTCGCGGAGCTTGAATTCCCATTTTGTGTTGGAGAGCGCCCGCCAGGAGATAGCAAGACCGGGCTTCAGCTCGAGTCCTTCGTCCTGATAGACGAGCCGCTCGTAGATATGAGAGAGCAGCGAGGTGTTCTCGTTGAGATTGGCGTAATGCGGATCGAGCGTCATCAGCTTGTAAGACGTGGCGATGCGCAGTTCACCTTCTTCCTGCGCCAGGGCCGTCACGGGCAGCGCGCTCCAAAGCGGGACCGAAAGCAGAAGCGCCGGCAGGAGGCGCGAGTAAAGGTGTCTTCCCAGTTTCATGTGCGGTTCCTTCTTGTTTTTTTGACAGAGTCAGGGGGTCGCGCCGGAAGGCTCCGGCGCGGGGAAATCAACCGTTATTCCAGGCGGAGTTGCTCAGCTGTTTTGCAACGTTGCCCGGGGTTCGCACGAAGCAAGGCGGCCCGGAGGATCAACAGCCGCGTCGATCGCGATGAGATTGGCCATCGCCGCGCGTATTTGTGGCCATGGATCGTCCATACAGGTGGGGGAGGGCTGACCTCGATGCAGGATCGCGTCGACTTGGGCAATGATTCCTGCGATCGACACCGCTGATGTCTGCCATAAGGCCTGTGCGGCCAGTTCCTCTGCCAGCGCGGCCTGATCCTCTGCTTCGAGAGCCTCGTTGTAGGCGCGGGAGCCGTCATGCTGTTCTGAAGCGGACAGGCCATCCGAGAAGAGTGAGGTTTCGAGCTGCTGCTGATGCACAGTCGATTCGCTCAGACGGTCCCAGGCGGAACGCCAATGATGCCAGGCCACAAGCGCGGGATCGTCGGCGCAATGGCTAAACCCTGGATTCTGAAGGGTCGCAACCTCTGGATATGTGGGAAACGACGCCGCCACCAAAGAATGAAAATCTCCTCGGGTGACCGGAGACAAAGTTCTGCTATTGTCGGAATCAGCCATGATCCGAGCTCCCTATAGCTTGGTTGTGGTAAGGCTGCATTCGGTGTTCGCGCACCGGATGTAGCCGTCAGTTCCCATGATGCAACGATCGAGGCGAACTGCAGTCTGAAGTAACGCCTAGGTAGCACACGAGTCCGACTTGATCAATTCGAAATCACATGATGCCAATGAAATCACCGGCGCACAGATACGAGCTGCGCGAGCACTCCTCCGTTGGAGCGCAAAAGAGCTCGCGAAAGCGGCTGGGGTTGGCGTTGCAACCGTAAGCCGTGCAGAGGTTGAAGACGGAACCACATCACTTACGAATGCCAACTTGACGGCTATTCGGCGGGCTTTTGAGGTCGCCGGCATCGAGTTTATCGACGAGAATGGCGGTGGAGTGGGAGTTCGTTTCAAAAAGTAGTCACGGAAATCGGGCAAGCATATGCGCCGCGCCGCACAATGGGACTCGAGCGAAAGCCGGTGGCCGTTCGTTTTAATTCAACAGTGAACAATCGCGTGCGGGGACTATGAATTTTCACAGCCTCTGTCATGAATATGCTGTCTGTGAATTCGAACGCTCAGACGCCGGGTCTCTTCTTGCTCACGCGGGAAGAGACCTTTTCTTTTAGAGCGCCCTGTTCACAACTTGTGCAGCCACACTCACCAGGAGCGCAGCGAGGGTAACCGCGGCGCCGTAGCGCGCAAATTTTATGCGGCGCCGTCGAGCGCCAGTCCAGTCATATCCCATCGGTCACCTCCCTGCGACGTGCTGGTCCCCTTCGGCTGCAGACCGCTGGACAAAATCGCCGCTCATTGCGGGTGCCTCATTCCCTTTCAGACAGGATAATGCGCAGCGCCCGAATGACGTCGGCCGCATCGATCAACGCATCCCTGATGTCTTCAGTGGATAGATCTCGCGCGCGGGCAGAGGCTATTCCCAAATCCATCAACACGTCATTGGCGCGCCTGCTTTCTCCGACTTCCGCCTGTTCGCGCATTTCCCGGATTGTATCGACCGATCGGTCGAGGAGCCGGCTTACTTCCGAAGGCGTTAGTCTCTCGACTTCGTTGGCGGCTCTGATCAGTTCTGAGATGAACGCGTTTGTGTGAGACATTCTGGCCTGTGTAAACAATAGTCCTTGCATTTGAGCGCGCGTCTGTTTCGCACGTCAACTCTTCCCTCGAAAGCAACGTCCCGCAATCGGCTCGGCTTCCCGAGGCTCGCTCCATTTCCAGTCTGGGCCGGGCTTATTGCGATAACTCTCGATGGCCTAAAAAAGAAGCCCTGCCATTGAGGCAGGGCTAGGATTGCATCCAGATGGCTCACTGGACGCGGGGAAACCTGCATCGATCATTAGAGAATGCTACCGAACAAGGGACACGGAAGGGAAGGTCTGATTTCTCGATTCCGGTACGGTTCGGTAAATAATCTGACGTGGTCCGAACGGGGGCGCCAAGCGCCGAACCATGATTAGCTCATCGCGCATCCCATCATGGCCGAGGAACCCGTCTGGGATACAGCCGACCTCGACAAATCCATGGCGTTCATAAAAGCGTATAGCTGCCGAATTTTCCGCGCTCACGGCAAGCTCAAGCTGAATAACTCCGTGAGCGAGTGCGTGGTCTACGACCTCCTGCAAGAGGTTCGCGGCAATCCCAGTGCCGCGTTTACCCTTCCTGACATAAACACTGACAAGCTTTGCACGGTGGGCCATTTTTCTTGCATGCTCAAACCTGAGCCCCATCATGCCGACGGGCTGCCCACCAAGAAATGCGGCGAACACCGGCTGGCTCAAATGTTGACGCCATTGGCGGTCGGAGAGCCGAGCCCAATCCGCAAACACGCTCGCATACGAAAATGGTTCGTGAGAAAGCGCCTCCAGGCGTAAGCGCCGAAACAGATCGACGTCCTTGACTGACAGTCGCCTGACGACCAATTCATCTGCAATCGGCATATTGACCTCCACGATAGCGCAAGAAACGGTATGCCGCGGACGCTGTTCGAACGAGCTGTCGCCTCAATGAACCTCTCTTAAGTGCACTGTCACTCACGAACGCGACCACTGCCATTCGGGAGATCCAGCGGAGATGAACCCACCGTCCATCTGCTCGGAAAGACGTGCCCAGGCCGGGTCCATCGTAAAGCTCGCGAGATCGCCGACCGCCTGCACCAAAGGCATCTCAGCATAACGCGACAGGAGCGTTTCGACCCTGCCGGAATCCCGAATCTCGGCCAACGGGTCGCCGCGAGCAGGCTTCAAAACGCGATGGCCCCAAAGTCCGGGTCGCGCGTCGCGGCGCAGTTCAGCCAAAAGCCCTGACTGACCTGATTGCGCGAATCCTAAGGCTGCAAGATAGCGCATGAGGGGGTAGTAGATGACCTGGCGGCATCCTCCAAGAACTCGTACGCCGGGCAAGATCGAGGTCACCAGAAACACGGTGTAGAGGCTTGGCACCAGTTCGCGTTGCCGAAGAGCACCTGCGATACTTTCGCGCCGATACGCAATTTCGAAGTTCGACGAGTTGCTCGCCCTAAGCACCTTACCCTGCAGGCGAAGCGGAACAATTCTGCCTCTTTCCATTCCCCAGAAGAAATCGGTCGTTCGACGAATCCATCCCAACCAAGACCCCGCATTGAACTGATCAATAGCGTTTAGGAAGCTCTCGGCCAGCGCAGCGTTTCCAATGAACGCGGTCGAAAACCACGAGCCGGCATCATCGAGATGATCTGCAACCAGATCCGCTATGTCGAAATCATCAAGCTGAAGCAGATTGACGGAAAAGGGGAGGTTACGGCGCCACAGCATCTGATTGGCCTGCCTGATCGCATCGGCAGCTGTCTCAAATTCATCTGAAGGCAACGCAGCGAGGAGATCCGCGGCAAAGCTGTTTTGGGTCGGCTCGCCTCGGGAGTTTGAAAGGGCAAAGCGAATGGGACCGTTTGATCCGCGGATGCTGAACGAGTCCATTCGACTTCGGGGGAGCCCAAAGACGTTCAGGGGCTCACCCGCCAACCAAAGCCAGCCGGGGCCCTTCTTTGCCTTTTCAGCGAAACTGACAGTCGACGCGTGGTACGTGATGTACCACTCCCGCTGTTGCACCTTGAGACCCAGCAGACTGAACACATGCGTGTAGAAGGCGTCCGGCTCGATGAGCAAAAGGCAATGCGGGCCCGTCTGAAGGGTAGGCGACCTCCACATTTGATTACCGGCGCTTCGGGCTTCTCCAACACCGAAGCCGGACCTGAGAGCAGTCCGCTCGATACATCTGCACAGCAGTGTCATAGCATGGTGACGCACGGAACATCCCGCGTGAAACTCCCCAGCATCGAAGGCCGCTGCCGCGTAATCCTTCAGCGGCCGCTCCCAGTATGGGACGAGATGCGGCATCAGCTCGGACAATACCCGGCGCACGTCAGCTACACTGCAGTATCGGCCATCGGGTAGGGGATCCGTCATCTTAAGATGCCAACCGTCTTGGCGCGATTGGCGTCATCGTGTTCGCACTGCGCCAGCTGAGATCAGGAGCCAATGGCTCGACGTCGGTATCGACAATTGCGACCGGCAAACGCTCATAGCAGTAACCAGGAGGGATCGCTGGTTTCAGCATCAACGAAAGAAGCTCCAGTATAGCCGCCCGTGAGTTGGACGAGACGATGGTGTAGAAGTTGCCGCTGTTCCAGGTGAGCACCGAATAGCGAAAAAACATTCTGAGAGCGGAAACCGTTGTCAAAAGATCGACCTGCAGGCCCGTCATGGTGTTCAAGACCTCGTCCTTTTTCTTTGATATGTCACCAGTCGAAAAGTATCGGGTCTTGAAGAGCTCGTCTTTTTGGCGCTCGCGTTCCTCGTATACGTCGCGTTCCACATGCGCGAGCTTCTGGACCTGGACGAGGATACCACCCGGGCGGATGCGGGGTGCGACGAAGTCCAACTGCTTGATGCGGTCGCGATCGTACATCTGGAACGTCGTGTCCTCGAAAAGAACATCAAATCCGTCCCTGAACGCGAAAAGTTCCGAGTCGCTCGCGTATCTCTCATCGGTGAGCTCAAAGAATGGGCCATGGAAGAAGTGTGCGTGTTCACTTCCGCGGTTTTCATCGAACGACAACCGATTGGCCGCCGTTGGGCTGCAGCAGAGCGCCTCAATGCGACCATTGCCCAAGGTCGCGAGCGTACGCGCGAGGCATCCGGTTCCCGTCCCAAGTGTATAGATTGTCGTGCGCGCGGCGCTTCGCGCCCAGATCCGCAGAGCAAAGGAGAGTATGGCGGCCCCGAGGCGGCTTTCCTCTTCCAGCCTGTAGGGGATGCTAGCGAAGTAATGGCTGTCGAAGTGCCCCCAAAGGCGTCGATGCGTATCCGATAGAACCGTAGCCTCCAGGTCGAAGTCGAGCAGGCTCAAGTCAAGTTTTGGTTCGGCAAGGTCTGGCGCTCCGGACGCGCCGCTGGCGGTTTTTTCGAAGAAGCCCGCAAACGATGTGAGCCGCGGCGCTTTGCGCCAATGTTCAATTGTTGGCCGATCCACCATAGCCATCTCCCATTGCCGCGGCGTAGATCAACAATTCGCTTAAACCGAAACGCTTGTTCCGTTGCCGCTCATGAGTTTCTATTTGTGAACCTGGGCGAGGGGACCGGCAATCTACCGAAATCGTTAGGCTAAACCTTCGGGGCTTGCAGAGATGTCTGGGTGAAGAGGAGCCGCATTCGGTCAGAGTTTGATCAACTCCAGGAAGCTCGCTTTGGCAACAGCGTGATGGCTTGTTAAGGCACCAAGCTTGAGCCTTGCGGTACGAAGATACAGCTTGACTGCACTCTCTGAGATTCCGAGATCCGCTGCTATTTGTTTGGAGATGCGCCCACTCGCGAGCAGTTGGAGACACTGACTTTCCCGCCCGGAGAGCTTGCTGATACGGTGGGACGTCCGAAAATCGAGAGCAAACACCGCCTCATGCATGTAGTGGGAGAGGATCTGCATCTCGTGGACGTTTGAATCGCGCAGGCGCGTCCATTCCCTTCTCGGAAGGGTGGAAGTCACGGAGAAGAGACTGCGTTCGCCATTCGCGCCTCGGATCGGGATCGTCAAACCTTGGGAGCCAACCCCATAAAGGCGCGCTTCTTTAAGCAATCTGCGAACCGGCTTCGACCGCCAATCGAGTGCAGACCAATCCACCGGAAGAAAGCCCCGCCGCACCACGTCGATAACCGGGTCTATGCCGAAGTAGCCCCTTTCGAGATAGGCCGAGGTCCACGAATCTGGATAGGTCGTGCAGAAATACGGATACGTGCTCGAGACTGCTCCCGCGCAGACCACGAGGAACGTCATGTGCATCACGGCGTATCTCGCGCAAAGTTTTTCCAATGCGAGGCAAAGTTCTTCGCGATGCTTCACAGCCTGCAACGTTCTCAAGGACGAAGACAGTCTGTGATGGTCGACTATGGGAAGAAGAGTTCGCTTGTCCGCCATCGTCTGTTTTGCCTTGAATCCAAAGCCCAGATCCTAGCGGCAGTATTTCGGCGGCGGAATTGTTGGAATAACCAATGCGTCCACGAACCCAGACGCTAAATCGCGTAATTGGGGCGCTACCACTCCGCCCGCTGCGGTCGGAGTTATAAAGTCAAAGCAACAAGGTAAATTGCGATTGTCAGGCCACGTTCGCGGGTGATCTCAACAAGAGATATCACCCTTATTCAATCGCCTTCTGCTGTCCCGCCGCGTATCTGTCGGACAACCTGACATTCATCGCCATAGTATTCTATCACGATTTCAAGGCAGCGCACACGCTCGGCCATGATGGCTTCGGCTATCATCGTAGTCGGGTCTTTTGGCCGCGCAGGAGATGTTCGGCCGACAGCCTCCAGGCAGCAAGCGTTACATCATCCTGCGTCATGGCTCCGACGGTCCAGCTCCCATTTCATCCGACAATCGATCTTCAATCCGCTCGTCGACAACATAGGCACCCCCAGCGGGAAAACCATCGCAAAGAGGAACGCTAGCCATCGCCTTAATTTGGTGAGCGAGCTCAGCAAGCCTTTGAACAATGTCTTCCAGTTCAGAGGGTGAATGACTTTCCCCAGACGTGTCCGCGATACGATCGTCCAAACAGCCGCCGCCTCTCATAATCTGACGAGTATATTTCTAGAATCAAATATACCACAACATCGCAAGGGTCCCGTCAGGCGTACACAGCTTGCGGCTTGCTCTGTCCTGCCGACAGCCACGAGGGGTTGAACGATTGCTGCCCAAATGCCACACTCCGCGGCACTTTGTTGCTTCGTCTGCTCTACATTTGAAATAATTGACAACGAAAAAGCCAATGCCATTGGTCATCTTGTTAGCGCATGCTAATTCGCAGACATGCCGAGATCTGATCAAGATAATGTCGCGAGCGCCGCAGAGCTCATCGCGCAGTTCAAAATTGCACAGCATCAAATGTTTGGACTCGTCGACGAATATGAGACGGAACAATTTCATTCGGTCGAGAAGGATACAACTCGCCTATTGGCGTCGATCGCGCGATTTGAACCCGTCGATGCCAAAGAGTTTCGGACACTCGCTCGGTTCTATCTCGATCTCCTCGAAGATGAGGACGGCGGCTACAACAAACACCTCCATGATTGCTTACGCCAACTAATCGATCGTCATGTCACTAGGTACGTGGACAGCGAGACGGGCGAGGGGGGCTGATCTGACGACATCAGGAGGCACAGACGCGACAGCTGTCGTCGAAAGTACGGACTGGCCCTGTAAAGCAGTCTTCGTGAACCAGTGGACACTCGATGGACGACGATAAAAAACGAACCTTCTTTGTGGAACTAGTCGATGCTGGTGCCACAGATTCAGGAATTTTCACTTGGGATATAGCCCAGGATCTCGTCTATGCAGACTCTGCGCTAGCCGAGCTTTTCGGACTGGCTGCCGAGGAGACGAAGCGCGGATTGCCACTCAAACTCTACCTTGAGCGTGTGCATCCGGACGACAAAGCCTACGTTGCCAGACAAATGACCGAAACCATCATCGGCGAACGCGCCCAGCAGTCGAGTTTCCGGGTAAGAACACGAAGTGGTCGGTATGTGTCGATAGTTGCGTTTGGTCGGTGTTTCCGCGATCGCAAGGACACACCAGTGCTCTATTCAGGCATTGTTGTTCTTGAAAGCGCTTCCTCGGCAAACGAGCTTAGAAGGCACTGACCTAAATGCTCATTGTTCCTGCCAGCTGACAGGGCAACCAACGAAACGGGGTCAAAACCGAGCGAGCATTTTTCTAAGCTGCGCATTCTGTGCGTGAATCTCGGCTGCCAAGAGTTCTCGAAGACGCTTGTTTTCCGCGTCAAGCGTGGCCAGCTCTTCCGTCGCGACTTTCCAATGCGCCATTGCACGGACGCGGTGAATGTGAGTGGCCAGGGCGGATCGTTTGTGATGCGGGGTGACGAAGAGATTTCGGAGCGCCGAGAAGATCGAGATGAACCGCTGCAGGCTGCAGGCTGATCGGAAACCCAGCATGGTGCGTTCTCGTTTTCTGAGCGGCAGATGAGAATTTTCCGCTCGATTGTTGAGACCCTTGTGGGCCCGGTGCTCGACAGCCGGCATAACGTCACGCTTGGCCGCGCCATACGAACGGAGCTTGTCGGTGATGATCCGCTTGGGCGGCATGCCTGCTTTCTTCAGTAGCCTGATCAGCAATTGCTTCGCGGCTTTCGTATCGCGCCGGCTTTGAACGATCTCGTCGAGAACATAACCGTCCTGGTCAACGGCACGCCAAAGCCAGTATTTGCGGCCAGCGACGGAAACCACCACCTCGTCCAGATGCCAGACGTCGCGGTGCGACGGCCGCCGGCGACGGATTTGCTTCGCGTAGGCCGGTCCGAATTTCCGACCCCATCGCCGGATCGTTTCATACGAGACGACGATCCCGCGCTCCAGTAGCAATTCCTCGACCATGCGCAGGCTCAGCGGGAACCGAAAGCACAACCAGACCGCATGGGCGATGATCTGTTGCGGGAAACGGTGACGCTTGTAGCTAATGGTTGAATTCTTCATCCCACCATCTCTACGTCCCACTCACTGACAGCAGGTTTATGTGACAACACCGTTCGTCAATATCACCACCGACTCGAAGCGCTATAGAGGCACGGCGCTCAGCGCGCACGGCTAGGCCGACGGCCACGATCTGGCGGACTAGACGTTTCAGAGGCAAACGGCGGCTTCATAAAGGTTTCACTACTGAACTGGCCGACGTCTGGTAAAGTACCCTTGTTTAACTGGGATGGTTTGATGGCAACGGGCGACCGGCAGACGCATTGGCAAGGCGTATACACTACCAAGTCTGATATCGAAGTCAGTTGGTACGAGGACACTCCGGAGCTATCGCTGACCCTGCTGCGGGAGGCTGGACTTACCCAGGGAATGTCAGTAATCGACATTGGCGGTGGTGCGTCGAGGTTGGTAGATGCGCTGGTGGCCGCCGGTCAGGCCCACGTTAGCGTCCTTGATCTTTCTAGCGCAGCGCTCGGCAGAGCAAAGTCTCGGCTGGCAGACACGGCTCATGTGCAATGGATTGTATCGGATGTGACCTCATGGACACCGGACCGGGAGTATGATCTCTGGCACGACCGGGCAGCTTTTCATTTCCTGACAACGGTCGTCGATCAGCAAGCCTATGTTCGCGTGATTGCACGAGCCCTCAGAGAGGTTGGCAAAGCTGTGATCGGCACCTTCGCTTTGGATGGCCCGGAAAAATGCAGCGGTCTTCCTGTTACCCGATATGATGCGGAGAGCTTGCAAGCTGTTCTTGGCGAACAGTTTAGGCTCGTTGCGACGCGGCGACATGAACACGTAACCCCATGGGGAACAGTGCAGAAATTCCAATTCAGCACTTTTGAAAAGGTCGGAGATCCAGGCACACCGCCACCGGCTTTAATCCCATAAGCTCGTTCGTTTCAGCAACGTTCCCGCCGATCCAACGGCAGTACGGGTCCTGTGGGTAGAGCTCGGCTCCAATTTCCGAGGCGATCTCCCGGCTTGTCGACCGGTCACGGGCGGCACCTGCGCTCCCAACGACGTGTGGACTCGGTGCGATCACGTTGGTCAATGCGTGACGATCAGAGAGCCGCCCCGCACGGCCCCTTTCGTTTGATGTTTCGAGTGCTTGCAGTAGGTGCTCGGCGACGTCCAGCCACCGCAGCCAGAGTGCCCAGGTTCCTTCTTGTCGTCTTGCGCGGTGGCCATGGGCGAACTCTCCGGCTGGTCTCTGCGAGCTACGGCTTGCAAAGGCGGGAAGATCAAGGCGCTATCCGATCCTGATCCTATGGTCGTCAAGGAAGGCGTAGGGCGGGATTGGAAGGTTGCGCGGTGCGGGGCCTTTTCGGACCGGTCCCGAAGCATCGTAGATCGATCCGTGACAGGGACAGAACCAGCCGCCGTAGGGACCGCGCGGATCGCTGTCTTTCTGGCCAAGCGGGATACAGCCAAGGTGGGTATGGGCAATGTCACGGTTGAGGCCTGGCGGTTGAGAGTAAGCTAAGGTTTGTGAAAGATGTTCGGTTCCGTCATTCACGTCGGATCGTAGACGCCTGAGAACTCCGGATCGGCATAATATCGAAGCTTTATGACCCAGGCGGGCCGCTGCCCCTGCCGGAGCGGGATTATCCTGTCTTTAGGTGGCCGCATGATTTCATCGGTATTGATCAGATCACGAGCCGAGATTTACTCGGACGACGAGTTTTTCGCTTCGCTCCAGGACCTGGTGGCATACTGCGCATCGGTCTTGCCTATCGAGCGCGTGATCAGGTGGGCGGTTTCGAAATCGTCACGAACCATTGCCCCCTCCGAAGCGTCCTTTACACCGAAGACATTGATGCCGAACGCGATCTTTCTGACTTTTGGGAACGCATGCAGAACTCACGTCGCCTAAGCTTCGACGCCGTGATTTGTCGATTGGTAGAACACTGCCTTTCCTGTCTTCACGCCGGCGGCCGAGTTACGGACGTTCGGCCTGGCGCTTCGTGCGCCGTTTCAATTCGGTCGATAGGGTCGTGCGGTGATAGGGCGACAGTTTGCGCCATGCCTTGATTTCATCGGTCGTCCGGCCGCAGCCCAGGCACCACTTGTTGCGCGGGTCGAAGCGACAGACATCGGTGCAGGGCGAATCGTTCTTCATGACAACCTTATTTGAGATAGGCGCGGACGACGTCGATTAGCTCGGCCGCGCCTTCATCTCGTTCTTTCTGGGTGAGCCCCTCAGCGGCAAGGTGCATACGGATGTGGTCTTCAATCACCTCGCCCATGAGGCCGTTCATCGCACCCCTTGCTCCGGCGATCGACTGCATGACCTCGACGCAGCCCTTCTCCTCATCGAGCATCCGCTCGATGCCTTCCATCTGCCCGCGAATTCGGCGCACGCGGTTGATCAGCTTTTGCTTCGCGCGAATGGTGTGGGTCATGCGGGTGCTCCTCGGATGCGGCGGTTGACAGTTAGGCCGCGCGGGCTTCGACCTCCACCGTCACATGCGACAAATCATGGATGGCGGCAAGCTTTGAGCGGTAGTAAGACGGCGTTTGGGGGTGATCGGCGACAATCGAGACGATCGCGCCATGGTGGCCAGGTCCGAGCTGCCAGATGTGAAGATCAACGATCTCCGCACCATCCTTGACGATGATCTCCTGAATTTCCTCCGGCAGGTCGTCGCCCTGGGGAATGTAGTCGAGAAGCACGCCGCCTGCGTCGCGGATCAACCCCCACGACCAGCGGGCGATCACGATGGCTCCAACGATGCCGATTGCCGGATCGAGCCAGAGCCAGCCGTAGAGGCTGCCGAAGACCAGCGCGCCGATCGCCAGAACGGAGGTCAGGGCATCGGCCAGCACATGGACATAGGCGGCGCGAAGGTTCTGATCCTTCCCGGCCGCGTGCGCGTGGCCGTGGTCATGCCCGTGATGGTGGTCGTCCTTGAGAAGCCACGCGCAGACAAGGTTCACGATCAGGCCGACGACAGCCACCAATATGGCTTCCTTGAAATTGATTGCGACGGGTGATTGGAAGCGCAGGAAACTTTCCCAGCCGATCAACAGCGCTATCAGCGCCAGCACCACGGCACTCGCAAAGCCTGCGAGGTCTCCGAGCTTGCCGGTGCCAAAGGAAAAGCGGCGGTTACCGGCGTGCTTGCGGGCGTAGAGATAGGCCAGCGCAGCGATGAGGAGGGCAGCGGAATGGGTGGACATATGCCAGCCGTCCGCCGTGAGAACCATCGACCCGAACATATTACCGGCGACGATCTCCACCACCATCATGGTCGCGGTGATCGCGATCACCAGCCACGTGCGCCGCTCGTTCCGCTCGTGGTCGTCGCCCAAGAAAAAATGCTCATGGGCGGCGTCGAGTGAACGGCCGTGGTTGTGGTCGTGTGGGTGGGTGTGGTTGTGCGCATGCCCGTGGTCATGATCGTGGGATAAATTCATCGCCGAAACTCCATTCTATTACTATAGTGGGGTATACTATAGTGTTAAGTTAGGCAACACGCTCCCATGAATGTTTCAGGCCACGAAAGTCACGGATCTGTCCGACGTTTGAGTACATGGTAATCACGCGGCGAGAATGGATGTTTCGCGCCGTAGCGGCCTGAGATCGAGGCCGTATTTCGTATCCTGACCTTCCTAAGAAAGAGACAGAACATGTTCAATTCACAAGCACCGTCGCTCGACGATCTCCCGACCTCGGCCCAGCTTTTTCGCTCGACCGTTTTTGCCGCACTGGCGGCCGGAGCGATCCTGATTACCGTCGTCCTGCCGTCCGAGTATGCCATCGACCCGACCGGGGCGGGCTCCGCGCTGGGCCTCACAGAAATGGGCGAGATCAAGACCCAGCTTGCCGAGGAGGCCGAGCGCGACAGGCAGCTTGGCCAAGACAACGCCATCTCACCGGCATCTGACGCTGTTCCTCAGCAAGGTTCAAGCCTGTTCGAGCGCATTGTCCGCGAGTTCGGGATTTCGAGCGCTTACGCTCAAGAAGTCCGCCAGGACGAATTGTCTGTAACTCTTCAGCCGGGTGAAGGCGCGGAGGTCAAGCTCGTGATGTTGGAGGGCGCGAAAGCCAACTATGCATGGACCGCCAACGGCTCGCAGGTTAACTTCGATACTCACGGAGACGGCGGCGGCGAAAACATCAGCTACGAAAAGGGGCGTGGCGCGGCTGAGGACAGCGGCGTGCTGGAAGCGGCGTTCGATGGCAATCATGGTTGGTTCTGGCGAAATCGCACCAGCGCACCCGTTACCGTCACCTTGAAGACCGACGGAGCCTACTCCGAGATCAAGCGCATGATGTAAGCGAGACAAGCCCGTTGCCAGCGAGATGCTGGCAACGGGCGCCTGCCAAGGATAGGTCGGGCGCTGGATTCTGAGGAACTAAAACTGGAGGCCGACAACGCGCTAACGTCGAGCCGCTTGCATTGCTCCGAGGGCAGGACCCTTTGCATCAATGGATGCAACAGAGCGCACTGAAGCACCAAGCTGCATACTGGACGAAGTTGCAGGCATATGCAGGCGATGAATCTCCATTGATCAGACTGCCGCCGGGCCCGAACTTGCGGTCCACGGGCGCATCAATTTCTCATCAAGCGGTAGAATCATGACCAACACGGATCCTGTCGGTCGGTATTCGAACGATAGGGTACCGCCGAAACTCTCCACACGCTGCCGCAGCCCCTCTATTCCCATCCCTCCTACCGTTTTACCAGGTGGGGAAAGCCCGTTTTGATGGCCCTTGTCGTGTACTCGTACGAAGAGTGAGCCCTCTACAAAACGGCATTCGACTTTCTGGCCATTTGAATCCGCATGCTTGTAGGCGTTGTTCAGACCCTCCTGCAGAAAGCGGAAGACGCAGGTCTTGATGGGCGTGGGAAGCCTGAGGTCGACGCGGACGATGTCCACCGCTACGATCGTGCCCGTTCTCGCTTCGTGCAGGCGGATTGCGCGGCCAATCACCTGTTCCAGGTCAAGGCGCTCGATGTCGGGAAGCAGGAGAGCCTTGGCGATCATCCGGATTTCGCCCAAGGCGTCATCCAGAGTTTTTCCAATGATCTGAAGGGTGGATTCGCGATCTGCCTTCGTCTTCGATCTCCTCGCGGCGTCAATTTGCAGGACGGCAAAACCAATCAACTGGGCCGGACCATCGTGGAGATCAGCGCCGATCTGCCGGGCCAGCTTTTCGTTCGAATCCGTCAATCTCACGGTGGCGAGGCGAGCTCTGTCGCTGAGGACGCGGACCTGGTCAGAAACCCGTTCTGCCTCTGCTGCCCGTTGAAGCAGCTTGTTTCGCTGGATTTCAATGGTCATGCTACCGCGCCGAACGATGCCGAAGAGACAGAGCAGGATCAAGGCAGACGCGCCTGCGACGATCAGCCAACTGCTGAGACGTACCTCAAACATTTCCTGCTTCAGCGGGCCGCTCTCCTCCTGGATCTCTGCTACTGCGACGATCGTCCCGCCATCCGCGGCTCGAACTGGACTATAGATCTCGAGATAGGGCGTCGTGAATAAGCGGGTTGTGTGTTCGGCGGCGTGCAAATCGGTAAAGTCCGACACAACGTTGCCTTTCCGAGCCTGGACAAGCCCTGAAGGTGGATCGAAACGTTTGCCGATAAGCTCGGATGAGGTCGAATAGACTATGGTGCCATCAGCGCGCCATAACTCGAGATGCGGGAACCGCGAACGGAACTCCTGGTCAGAGAACACCTGATCCAGGGTCTCCATCGATGATCTCGAGAGAATCCTGCCGGTGGCCAGTTCCTCCGCGAACGGTGAAAGGATACTCTGCATGAACAATGCAGACGCGGCGGCACGATTATTCAAGGTGTTTTTCGAGACCTGCTCGGTGATCAACAGCCCCGCTATCCCTGCGGCGACCACTATGAGAATGCCGCTCGCGACGACGAACTGGAAGGCCAGTGTCTGCTCGCCGAACCAGTTCCGCCACCAGCCGGGTTCTCGCCCGCCTCGCAGCATTTTTCGTTCCGGCGGGCTTAGCGTGTCCTTCGTCGTCTCATGCATCATCCGCCCTACCCCCTAAGTCCGGTGCGGCCATTGAACCACGGCTGGCATCACTTGAGAATGTGAATTTTAGCATCGGCGAAATCAACCGCGACGAGCTGTTTTTGGAGCAAGTAAACCTCCACCTCCGGTGGAGGGCTGGACGCGTTCTACATTGTGGTTGAGAGACCTCCGTGTTTGGACCGCTGGGCTGGCCGAGACATAGAACGGAGGTTTTATGGATGAACGATCGCAATC
This sequence comes from Ensifer sp. M14, assembly GCF_003355565.1. Taxonomy (NCBI): domain Bacteria; kingdom Pseudomonadati; phylum Pseudomonadota; class Alphaproteobacteria; order Hyphomicrobiales; family Rhizobiaceae; genus Ensifer; species Ensifer sp. M14. The sequence goes on along the minus strand of NZ_QJNR01000008.1, from coordinate 186,602 downwards.
CCACGCGACGTGGGACTGCGAATACCACGTTGTCTTTTCAAGTAAGCACCGAACGAAACGCTGAATAGCCCCGAGATTTGTAGACGGCTTCTTTCCTAAATTTGAGGTAGCAGGCCTATATGGGCAAAGCCAATTTCAGCGACGATTTCAAGCGTGACGCGGTGCGTCGTGATTGCACGTGTCGCGCCGAAAATGTTGTGCACTTTCGCCTACGTCAATATCGCCATAGCCGACGTGAAGGTTCGGTCAAATAATCCCGCCCGCCGACGATTCGATCCTGTAGTCAAGTTGCCGCAGACACGCGGTGGTTCGCCTTCCGTAAGTGCTAACCAGTTCACCGTCGCGACATCATTTCATGAACGCCACTACCCCCGGCAGCTGAACTCACCGTAGAACCGGTGCTTAGGATTGCTTTACCGAATTCTGACCCAACTCGGGGGCAGTTGGAGCGCTGACAGCCTCACGTCGCTTCTTCCTATTGGCAATCTCTTCGAGCGAACGGGCTATCCCCGTCAGCGGGGTCGAGAGATCCGGGATCGGAAGCAAGGCCAGAAGCAGCGCTGCTATCCAGAACAGATTATTGTGGGTAAACATCGCAATCAGAGACAATACGGCCACAATTTCGTACTGCGCCTTTTGCCCCTTGTGTGCAAGGTGCTCAGGAAGATGATGCAATCTTAAGTAGAATGCGCCAAAAAGGAAGATGATCACCACCAAGAAGATGGCCACCCCATAGAATAAAAAATCTATCTCCCCCGGGGCCCTAACGAAGCCTGGCAAGTCGTGCGTAGCGGCAGGGTTCATTGTAGGGAGATGCTCATCCATTATCTGGCTCATCTTTTGCACCGCCCACTATCTAACTACCCTTCTGCGCCATCCGCAACCCGCAAGAATCTCTCGCTTCCGAGAAGATGTGGCGTTCTCAGTGACCAGTGAAATGCGCAATGGCGAGCGGCCGCGATTACCAAAACCTCCAAGAAAGCTGGGCAACGATCTACCTAGCGCCGAACATAAAGAAGCTCGCCAGCAACGTGTTCGCAGACGATATGGAATTCCTTGAGCTGCTGGATTTCAACTCCGTCTTTCTTGTGAAGCATGGAAAGGGCGGATCAACCGTCATTAAAATCGGGAAGCCTTGGTATTGGGTGCATGGACACGTCCACCACTTCCTTGACTATTTCGAAGGTCAAGCCCGCGTCCTTTGTAACGTCAGAGGTAACGTCAGAGGTATTCCAGTGAGCGGGGTCGAAACGGTTTTCCACCGGGGTTCCTAATCGAAATCTAGATGACGTGGAACTTAAAATGGGTACTTCGCTCTCGTGATCCAAAGCAATCCCCTAATCATAGTGAAGTGGCAGGCCCCGACCGTGGGCGTTTACACCCTTGCCGTCCGCTATGCAGAGGTGTTGACCCCGGCTGACCGCGCGACGATCGAGCAAATTGCGGTCAAGTGGGGCTTCGTGATCGACAACAACCTTTGGACACCTCCGGAATCGAACGAAGGTATTCCCGGGTTTCGAAATGAGCTGGCGAGAGCCGGGTACGGCTCCAAATTCGAAGAGGAATAACGTCGTGCCTCAGGGGCGCGTTTAGCTGTGCACCGCGTCCGTATACACGTACTCACCGAGCGTTAGACCGGGGATTTTGCTCATGCCCTTGGCTTCTGACTGGGTGGCGCTCTCCATGATGGTTCAGCTTCCGTCGGCATCATTGAGCGCCCAGTCTGCGGTCGAGGGATTGTTGAGCCAGCCGCAACGTCGCTCAGTGAGCGCTGCAAAGGGACAGAGTATGGATGCAAGAGAGAATGAAGCCAGAATTTTCATAATTTCGTCTCCCGATCGACGAAAAGTGCGCATTCTAGAAAGATCGCCAACGCTGTTCCCGGCCCTCGAGTGAGTTGGTTCAGCGGCTGCTTAACGCAGACCGTTCCGCCATGAAGGAACGGTGGCCAGACATCAGTGGAAAGCGCCGGCGGAAGTGATACTATGTTGGCTTGGCTGAACCATGGGAGGTGGGAATGCGTAACTTGTTACTCGCCCTTGCAGCTAGCGTCTCATTTCTTTCCAATGCTGTGGCAGCAGACCCGGTTGTCTTCCACACCGCTCATTTTCAGGACGACATTGTTATCAGCCTGGGAGTCGTCTCTAATCATGCGGCTGAACGATTGGGATATGACTTCGACGTGACCATATCACTCTCGCAGAAGCATGCGGCAAGCGATGATATTTATAGAGATCCGGCCAGACATAAGGCTCTCGTAAAGTGCGGTGACCCCGCCAAGGTCTACGTGAGAGGGATAGATTATCCGATCCCGACGTCTGGTGCTGTAAATGGTGCGGACTGGAAGGACGACCTCTGGAGAGCTGTCTGCACACCACCTGTCTCGTAGGTTACTTCCGAAGGGACAATGCGACCCGCTTCGTGCGCCAAATGCCAGATATCAATCGTTAACCGCCGCCCAGGGAGCGCGACTTCATTCTGTGCCATCCAGAGCGCCGGAGGAACAGGTTTACGTAACTGGTTGACCAGCGCCGACGAGATCACAAGCGGAGAATTTAAAGCCTTCGTAAGCGCCTCAAGACGCTGCGCGACATTTACCGCGTCCCCTATGACCGTGAATTCGCTGTGACATCCACTGTCGAGGACGCCGCCGACGACGGTACCATAGTGCAATCCTATGCCAGCGTTGAGGGCAGGATTGCCGTCTACTAGGCTCTGGTGCTTCCAGTCGTTCAGCGCATCGACTAGATCGAGAGCGCACTTCAGGGCTCGATCCGCGTCATCTTCCATTGGCGTAGGTTGACCGAACACCGCCATGACGCCGTCGCCGATAAATTTGTCAACTGTCCCGCCGTGCGCGAAAATGGTTCCGGAAACCAGATGGCGGTATTGCGCCAGCACTGTCGCCAATTCGCGGGCGGGGGCCGTCTCGGCAAAACTGGTAAAGTCACGCAGATCGACAAACATGATCACAGCATTGCGCCGTTCGAGTTCGAGGGCCGAGCTTCCTTCCTGAAGGTCGGCGACCACAAGCGGTGAGAAGAACCGAGAAAGATTGAGGCGCCGCCTGTCTGCCAACAGAGCCTCCTTCCGCGTTCGGTCGTGATCTTTGGCAAGCAGATAGATTGCAAAGGCGGTGAAGCCATAGCTTACCGTCAGTCCCAGATCCTGATTGAAAAAGGAAGCGACAAACGAAACTGTGTCCGCCGTGTGGTGTCTGGCTGCTGTAACTGCCAGCATCCCGATCCAAGCCACAAGCACGATGCAGGAAAAGACAAGGACCAGCCGACGGTCAAGCTTCAGGCCAACATGATTGAGGAGAATAAATGCGACCACGAGACTGGTCGTGGTCACGTTGTGGTTTTCGGTAACTGGGCCGCCAAGAATATGAGCGTAAAGGAGCAACGCGACCAGCAACGCGTCCAGAATAACAAACAGCGTTTTCAGCCAGGACCGGCCAGGCAGGAAGCGGGCACTCGCCACAGATGCGATGCTGATGACCAAATAGCAAATGACGACCGCTAAATGTGTGCCTTCGGCCCCTTCGTCGCCGCCTAGCAAGAGATTGACGAGCAGGATGGTGAAGGCGACGAACCGCAGAAGGATCGAACGGATTTCCCGCTCGAAGTCCCAGTCAGCGCTGAGTGAAGACGTCATGTTCTTCTCTGAACGAACGGATCGGTTTCGTAATCTCACGGTCAGTCGAGTCCGCTCGCTCTCGCTGCCGTGAGGAAGAGGGCGCGGTCAAGGTGCCGACCGCGCCCTCGTTTGTTCGTTACTTGACCTGCGTAACGGTCAGCTTTCCATTAACGCGCTCGGCGATGAACTCAACGCTCGCACCTTCCTTGAGCTTGTCCATCAGCGTGTCGTCCTGGACGCGGAAGACCATCGTCATCGCTGGCATCTCTAGGTCTTTCAGTTCCTCATGAATGAGCGTGACTTTCTTCGCCTTCACGTCCAGCTTCTTGACAGTTCCCTTGGTGAACTCCGCTGCGAATGCCCCGTAGGCGGTGCCAAGGGTGAGAGCGGAGGCAAGCGCAAGTTTGATGAGCGTTCTCATTGTTTGGTTCCTTTCAAGATAGATTACTTGGCCGCGACGCTGACGTCGCCGTGCATTCCGGCGTCGTAGTGACCGGGTACCAGGCACGCGATCTTGAACGTGCCGTCGTTGGTGAACTTCCAGATGATTTCACCTGATTTTCCTGCAGCCAGTCGGATGGCGTTCGGATCGTCGTGTTCCATGTCCGGAAATTTCTCCATCACCGCTTTGTGCTCCATGATCTTGTCTTCCTGATCGAGCACGAATTCATGATCGAGTTCGCCCGCGTTCTGAATGGCGAACCGGACGGTCTGGCCCTTGCGAACCTTGAAGGTCGATGGCGTAAAGATCATCTTGCCGTCGTCAGTCTCCTTCATGGTGACACGGATCGTCTGCGTGGCCTTCGCCTTATCGCCGGGTTCGCCGACAGCCATCGCCTCACCGTGTCCACCCGCGTGCGAGCCCGAGGCCAATGCCGGGGAGCCGAGTGCAGCAATGAGCATTCCGAAAATTACAGCTTTCATGGTGTATTCCTTCATTTGATTGGTGTTTGGCGTGCGGGATCAACCGTGGTTCTTGTGTTTCGGTGTGATCTGGGTCTTCGCGTCTTTGGCCTTGGTCGTATCGGGGAGATCGCCCGTCCACTCCCAGGCCTGGGTTCCGGGTGGGTTTTCGTACCAACCGGGATCGGAGTAATCGTCCGCGTTGATTCCCTCGCGGACTTTGACAACGGAAAACATGCCGCCCATCTCGATCGGACCATGCGGCCCCCAGCCGGTCATCATCGGGACGGTGTTAGCGGGGATTTCCATCTCCATCTCGCCCATGTCGGCCATGCCTGCGGTGCCCATCGGCATGTACTCGGGGCGGAGCTTTCTGATCTTCTTGGCGACTTCTTCTTTGTCGACACCAATGAAAGTCGGGATATCGTGGCCCATGGCGTTCATCGTGTGGTGCGACTTGTGGCAATGGATCGCCCAGTCCCCTACGTATTTGGCATCGAACTCGTAGGCCCGCATTGCACCGACGGGAATGTCGATCGAGACCTCCGGCCACCGGGCCTCCGGCCGAACCCAGCCGCCATCGGTGCAGGTCACTTCGAAGTCGTACCCGTGCATGTGGATCGGGTGGTTGGTCATCGTCAGGTTGCCGACACGCACCCGCACCCGGTCGTTCTTGGAAACAACCAGTGGGCTGATGTCGGGGAAGACGCGGCTGTTCCAGCACCACATGTTGAAATCCGTCATTTCCATAATGCGCGGAACGTATGAGCCGGGATCTATGTCATAGGCGTTGAGCAGGAACACGAAGTCCCGATCGACCGGCATGAACTTCGGGTCCTTCGGATGAATGACGAAGAAGCCCATCATGCCCATCGCCATCTGAACCATTTCGTCGGAGTGCGGGTGGTACATGAAGGTCCCGGACTTTACGAGATCGAACTCGTAGACGAAAGTTTTGCCGACCGGGATATGCGGCTGCGACAGGCCGCCAACGCCGTCCATACCCGAAGGCAGGATCATGCCGTGCCAATGGATGGTGGTGTGTTCCGGCAGCTTGTTGGTGACGAAGATGCGCACCCGGTCGCCTTCGACCGCCTCGATCGTCGGACCGGGAGACTGGCCGTTGTAACCCCAGAGATAGGCGGTCATGCCGTCGGCCATCTCGCGTTCCACCGGTTCGGCGACCAGGTGAAACTCCTTGACGCCGTTGTTCATACGGTGCGGCAGCGTCCAGCCATTAAGTGTGACGACTGGCGTATAGTCTGGGCCCGAGCTGGGCCGGACAGGCGTTTGGGTCTCTGCCGTTTCCATGACGGCAGCTTCGGGGAGCCCCATGTTCGAGGTTTTTGCCCAGGCGGCGGTCGAAACGAGCGCGGCGCTTGCGCCGAGTATCTGTCTTCTGTTGAACATTGTCCGTTCCTTCCTCAATGACCGCCACCGCCGCTTTCGGCGGCTGCCGCGACTTCAGTTCCGCCGGAACCAGATCCTTCGCCACCGCCGTAGATAGCGGGGGCGAGATTGGCTTCGGCTAACCAGAACTCACGCTTTGCATTGACCGCCAGGATGATCGAGTTGATCTTCTCTCGGCTGTCGGCGAGTAATTCGAAGGTGTTGGAGATCATGCCGTTGTACGTGAGGAGCGATTCTTCCTCGATCTTGGTTCGAAGCGGCACGACACTGTTACTGTAGTGGCGAGCGATGTCGTAATTGGAACGGTAGGCTTGATAAGCAGACCGCGCCTCGGAGCGAACGTTCACTGACTTCTCGGCAAGCAGATTAGCCGACCGCATGTAGGCCAACTCGGCCTTGCGCATTCGAGCTTTGCCGGTGTCGAAGATCGGGATGACGAATTCAAGTTCGGCCTGTCCCGTCGTCTCGTGCTGTACGTCGCCGTCCTCTACTTCTCGTTCTGTCTCGAATCCTGCGAGGATTTCAAGATCGGTGACGTATCGCGTTGCTTCCGTCAGCTTGAAGGACTTCGCCGTCGCTTCGAGGTCAAGCTTGGCCATTTGCAGATCGACACGGCGCTGCAACGCCTCGGCCTCAATGAGGTCACGCTTCATCAAGCCGTTCGGCAACTGCGGCAACCGGTTGGGAACCTGGTAGTCTACGTCGGCACCCCAGAGCCCCATCAGCCGGGTCAGTTCTTCCTTGGCGAGGCGGGCTGCAAGCCGTGCCTGAGCGGACTGGCCAGCCAACTCAGCGTAGAACACGTGCTCCCTGGCTTGCGCTTCCTTCGTCATTGCGCCCGTTTCGCCGAGCTTTCCGGCAAGGTCAGATGCGGCGTCCGCCGCAGCCTGAGCTTGATTGAGCTGGGCCACGGTTTCCCAGGAGCCAACAGCATTGATCCAGGCGCGACGCGTGTCGGCCGCTAGCTGCAGCGTGCGCAAAGCGGCGTTGAGTTGGGCCTGACGGAAGCGGGTGTCGGCAATCTCGACATTGCGCTTATGCATTGCCAGCGCCAGGATATTCGTTGCAATCATTCCCTCAACGGATTTGAATGCTTCAAGGGCAGGGGCACCGACCCCGTTGAATCCGACGGAGACCGTAGGATTGATCAGCATCGTTGATTGCCAGGCATCTGCCGATGAATCACCGAGATCGGCGTAAGCCGCCTGGAGCCCCTTGTTGTTCAACAGGGCCACTTGAACGGCCGTCTCGACGTTGATGGTTTTCTTAGCCATCAACGTCCTCACGCGATCGGACACCACCTGAGCCTGTTGTTGGTTTTGAATCCAGACGGACTGCTTACCGGTCGCCTCGGTGGTTTTCACCTCGACAGTCGAAAACCCTGCATTGTTTGCCGCGTACTCGTTCGCAGATACGCAACCGCCGAGAAGCAGCGGTAGCGCCAGAGTTGCCGCCATCTTGAACTTCAATCCGGTCATGACGCATCTCCTTCAGGAGCTTGCGCGTCATTCTGATTACGCCACGGCTTGGGATCGACCGGCGCGCGGTGCGTGTAGCCCGTAACCGGACTGTGGTAGTGAACAGGGCGGACTTCGGCCGGGGAAGTGGCGAGGTTGCCCGAAGCAATTACGTCAGGAGGCAATGTGGCTGCGCATCCACTCAGAAAGAGCGGCAGGGCGGCCACCAAAAACATACGTCTCATGGTGTGATCCGAATAGGAGAATGCAGCGACGCAGCGAGCAAATCACGCTCACAAACGCACGATTGACACGTAGGGGTGTCTCTAATTCAGATGTTCGGGGGCCGGTGCAGTGCCGGAAGCTGGCCAATGACGTGGACGTCGTCAATGAATTCGCGAATGGGAGCAACGCGTGGCCCACCGACCATATCGATGTGCGCGACAATCGCCATGCTGACGCAGAAGCCTTTACAGCATTCTTGCTTCGAAATTTTCTCTGCATCATCGGGAGAGGAGGCGTGATCACCGTGAGAATGCTGGTCGCTTGCCATCTCGTGATGATCGCCGGGCTGCACAATTTCCGGATTTGGTGAAGCGCCGTGCATCGCAGCTGAGGCAGTTGGCAGCGAATAACCCACCAGTGACAATACAATCACCAAGCGAAGCAGAACCAGCATTTTTTGCAATGTGATTCGAAACATACCCATGCCCGAGGACTACCATCGGCTGTTAAGTTGTCAATTGTCACGTTTTACTAATAGACGATTCGCGTCGTTTCTGTGGCGCCGGACGACCCGACTTTTGTCGAAACAGCGCTTGGGACCCTTGTAGGGATTCCAACGATGGTAAGGTCAAGAGCATACGCCTGGGAAGTGCAAGCGCCCGCGAAAAGGAGCCGGCTTAGATGCTTTACGCAATTTGGCTGATTTTGTTGGCCAGACTGCGGAGTTGATTGCAAGCCCCAACGAACCTAGAAACGCAGGATGGCAAAGCTATGGGGCTCATATCTGATTGGTTTGATGAAGCTAGCGATCGTGTTGTCCCTGGCCGCATTCCCCTTCGACACTGCTGAACAAACCCCATACTTTGCTGCTTTCAAAAGTGCTTCTTTTGTCGCTACCGCGCACGACTGCGTGAATGGGGAAGAAAAGGAGAGCGATCACCATAACGGCGAGCATGGAAGCCGAACATGCTGCGGAGAGATGTGCTCAGCTCTCGCGGTCCTGACCGACATCGCGAAGCTCGCTGACGAGATACCAGCAACCATCCATCCGCTCGTAGTCTGGTCTGAGCCGGATTCCTGCTTTCCCCCTGACTTCTATCGCCCACCAATCGCCTGACTTTGTGAAATCGCGCCGCAGTCGCAGAGTGTAACCGTGCACAGATCACTTGGCACACGCTGCTGGAGACTTCACAAATCTGGGTTCAGAGATGAACCGGGTGCTCGCATTCACCCTGGGCGTAATTGTAAATCCAATAAGCGTCCAAGAGCCGCTTGCTGGGGACTTTTACTCCGCTTGGGGCTGGGTGGTTCCGCGCGTTTATCGACCGAACTCACCCTTGCTCCTCGTTCGGTTGGGCATTCAGGGGGCGCGAACCTTCGCTGAAAAGCGGTCGTTGCCTCGTTTGCCCGGCGTCGGAGCAACTCATCAGGAGTTCCGTACATGTCCGCTATCAATTTCACCGATGTCGTTTTCCAAACGCCGCGCCGAGTCTTTAACAGCATCTGGGATGGATTGCTCGGCGCGATTACCCAGACTCGGTCGATGCACCGCGTCGGGAAATTCATCTACCGTAAGTTCACCCGCCACACGGTTTGTATCCAAAGTCACGACACGCAGTTCATGCGAAATCCACCGCTGTTGGACGTCTTGGCAAGGCTTTTGTTCGCGTACCAGATTGGGTCGACCGTCAAACTGGCGTCAATTGGATGCAGTACAGGCGCGGAACTATATTCGGCCTCGTATGTGCTGCGCCGAGCACGGCCAGACTTAAGGATCCTGGCGACTGGCGTGGATATTTCGAGCGAGGTCGTCAAAGCTGCCGAACGAGGCATCTATTGTCCAGGCCAGTCCGCCGCAATCGAAGGCGTGTATCTGGAAGGGCGACCAGAAGTCTTCTGGGAAGATATCGATGCTCTTCACGAGGTGCTTGAAGTTCAGCATGGCGGAACGCTCCGGGTGCGGGATTGGCTTCGCAAGGACACCACATGGCTTACAGCCGATGCAACGGAAACTGGGTTCCCTGACACCCTCGGACCGCACAATATCGTTCTTGCAAACAATGTGATGGGTCCGATGGACGATCTGCTCGCCGAAGTCTGCTTACGGAACGTAATGAGCTTAGTCGAGCCCGGGGGATACCTTGTTCTCGATGGTATCGACCTCGATCTGAAGACACGGGTTTTGGCAGCGGCTGATTTCAAGCCGGTCCTGCTGCGTCAGGAAGACGTATGGACGGCTGATGGGTCGAAGGACGGATGGCCCTGGGTCCGTTGGGGACGCGAACCTTTGGATTGGACTGAACCATGCTGGGAGCTACGATACTCGATAATCTTCCAGCGTGCCCGAGTATGAAGCGCGGGAAAAGGATAGGCGAGGGGTATGCGCTTTGGCGTATTCCCCTTACGTATCAACCAATCGCTCTGCCAAGTCTTCGCATCTTGATGGAGGACCCAGTCCGTTGAATGTTGACAGGTCGGTAGGCCAGCCAAACCAGCCGTTGGATGAAGACGGTGAAGCTTTACCGGCAAGGTGAGCTGTCGTTGTAGAGTTCGGCGAACTGGCTCTCCGTGACGGTTCAATCGCCGAACCATCGCCGCTATATGTTGGTCTTTTCCTGTGATCGATCTCACTGCCTACATCGGACTTTTTCTGGTTGCATTCGGTGCGGCAACGGTTTTGCCGTTTCAATCGGAGCCCGTGCTCGTCGGCCTTCTTCTATCCGGCAAATTCTCCGTGGCGGGATTGATCGCCGTCGCTAGCCTCGGGAATGTTTTGGGAGCTGTTACGAACTGGGTTGTCGGTCGGTTCATTGATCGGTTCCATGATGCAAAATGGTTTCCGGTCAGGGCGGACTCACTGGAACGAGCCAGCGGATGGTACCGACGCTATGGACGTTGGTCGCTCCTTCTGTCGTGGATGCCCCTTTTCGGCGATGCGTTGACCGTGACGGCTGGTGTATTGCGCGAACCGCTATGGTCTTTTGTGGTGCTTGTAACCCTGGCGAAGACGGGCCGATATCTGGCTCTGACAGCAGCGACGTTAGGTACCCAAGCCGTCCTCGGGTTGTGATCGGGCAGGGCTTTCGCCGCGAGTTTTCGGGAACATTCTCGTCGCAGATACGTTTTTGAGGCGAATGGGAACCTGCCTCCATGCCAACCTGGAGTATAATCTTCCGCTGGGTCAAAGTCGCGGCGCTGTGCATTGTGGTGGTGAACCTCCATGTTGCGGCAGTCGCTGGCAACGGCGGTAAATCTCTCAGCTGTCCGACGGTCACAGAAACAACCTATGGCGTTGGATCGGTATCTCATCATGGTGCATGCTGTGCCAATACGCATTGCTGCCCCGTTCGACCGGCGCCGCCATGTGCTGAACCGCCCGCTGCTCTCGCCCAGCTGCCCACGGCTTATCTGGACCAGCCACGCCCATTCCTCATCGTGCGCGGGCTCGACCCGCCGCCGAAGTCTTCAGCCTCCTGAGATGAAACACGATTGACGTTCAAACCAACAGGAGAATCCAATGAGAACCGTCCTCAAATTCGCGGTTGCCGCAGCGGTCGTACCGTTCGTCGCTCTTTCCGCAAGCACAAACGCCAAAGCTCAAATGCCGATGCCGGATGCATGCAAAACCGAAGCCTCTGCCATGAAAGACATGAACATGTCGGGTGGTGGAATGCAGATGGGCGAAATGGCGGATCACCAGAAGGCGACAATGGAAAGCATGCAGAAAATGCACCCGGCGATGATGCAGGCCATGATGGCGAAAGACCCGGACGTAGCGTTTGTTTGCGGCATGATCGCCCACCACATGGGTGCGATCAGCATGTCCGAAGTCGAGTTGAAGTACGGCGATGACGAGCAGGCCAAATCAATGGCGCAAAAGATCATCGACGCACAGAAGAAAGAAATCGAAGAGATGACGATCTGGGTGAAAGATCACGCCAAGTGACCTCCAGTTTCATTCGAAAGGACACAAGTCATGCATCACCATCAATCGTCAGATATGAAGTCGTGCATCCAGGAGTGCCTTGCCTGCTACCAGGAATGCCTTTCTACAGCCATGAACCACTGCCTTGAAATGGGCGGTGAACATACTCAGCCCAAGCATTTCACGCTGATGATGGCTTGCGCAGAAATCTGCAGGACGTCGGCACATTTCATGCTTATCGGGTCGAAGCACCACAAGCATGTGTGCCGTGAGTGCGCCGAGATCTGCACCCAGTGTGCTGAAGATTGCGAGCGGATAGGTGACATGCAAAATTGCGTGGATGCGTGCCGCCGTTGCGCGGAAGGCTGCCGTAGAATGGCAGGATAGAAGTCAGTCCCGAGGGTGCCGTCCATGGGCACCCTCGGGAGAATGTTCTTTCCTGACGGCTGTCTCAGGGCGCGACAACGCTCGGCTGAAATTGGGCTGCGGCTTCCTCGGACATCCGGCGAAGGCACCAACGTGCGTAGGCCCCCCCAAACATCATGCCAATCAGCTTGCCAAGGATGGAGCTTGGATAATTGAAGTTGATAAAAATTCGCAGTCGGCAAAAACCTTTGGCTGGCATGATTTCGAATCCGACTTGATGTGCGCCGATAACGGCTAGACGTGTTCGGCCGAAGGTTCGCCAGGTTTTCCGGTGGGGTGGACGACGATCGACGATGACTTCTTCCACTGACAAAGGAAGGCCGAGGAGACTTCCGTGCATCTTGATCACGGAGCCAGTCGCTCGCCCTGCGCGTTCATCGAGTTCGTAGATCATCCTTGCGCCCAGCATCATCATGGAAGGTTCTCGCATGTGGCTCCCAATACGCGCGGGATCATCCATATAGTCGAACAAAGCTTCGGCTGACGTTGAAACATCCTTGAGGACTTGTGCTGAATGGTCGTACAGGATCACTTTCGCACCACCTTATATGTCCACGGCTCTCAACCTGAGAGCATTCCCGATCACGCTCACCGAGGAGAGCGCCATGGCCGCCGCCGCGATAATTGGCGACAGAAGAAGCCCGAAAGCAGGATAAAGGACGCCTGCGGCAACGGGCACGCCTGCAGCGTTGTAGATGAAGGCGAAGAACAGGTTCTGCCGAATGTTCTTCATCGTGGCATGGCTCAGTTGCCGGGCCTGGACAATGCCCTGAAGATCGCCCTTGAGCAGCGTCACCCTAGCGCTCTCTATCGCCACATCCGTTCCCGTTCCCATAGCAATGCCGACATCAGCCGCCGCAAGGGCAGGGGCGTCGTTTACGCCGTCTCCGGCCATGGCGACGATCCGGCCTTCCTTGCGCAGACGCGCAACGATCTCACTCTTGTGCTCAGGCAGGATTTCCGCCTCGACCTCCGTGATGCCGAGTTTCCGCGCGACGGCATTGGCGGTCGTCTTGTTGTCTCCTGTCAGCATCACAACCCTGACGCCTTCCTTCAACAGGGCTTGAACGGCGGCGGGTGTGGTTGCCTTGATGGGATCGGAAATAGCGAACAAGCCGCCGCCGCGCCCATCGATGGCCGTAAAGATCACGGTTGCCCCCTCGGCACGAAGAGCTTCCGCCTTGTCGGTCAGAGACGACACGTCCACGTTCTCTTCAGCCATGATGCGGTGACTTCCGATGATGATCTTGCGTCCGTCAACAGAGCCGGTCACCCCTTTGCCAACCGGGCTGTCGAAGTCCTCCGCCGTGCCGAGAGGTAGCCTGCGTTCAGTGGCGGCGTCGACGATTGCGGCAGCGAGCGGGTGCTCGCTTGCCCGTTCCAAGGTCGCGGCGATCCGAAGCAGGTCGGACTCGATCATTCCCTCGGTCGTGGCAATAGTTGTGACCTTCGGCTTGCCCTCCGTCAGGGTCCCGGTCTTGTCGACCACCAGCGTGTCGACTTTCTCGAAGCGCTCCAGCGCCTCCGCGTTCTTGATCAGCACACCGAGCTGTGCGCCACGCCCAACACCAACCATGATCGACATCGGGGTGGCAAGACCAAGGGCGCAGGGGCAGGCGATGATGAGCACCGCTACTGCAGCTACAAGCCCGTGTGCGAAACGCGGCTCCGGCCCCAGGGAGATCCATGTAGCGAATGCGATGACGGCTATCAGGATAACGACCGGCACGAACCAACCAGAGACTTCATCCGCCAGGCGCTGGATAGGGGCGCGTGAGCGCTGGGTGCGCGGCGGCCGCGACCATCCGCACGATCTGCGACAGCATGGTATCGCGTCCCACTTTCCCTGCTTCCATGACGAAGCCGCCCGTCTGGTTCATCGTGCCCCCTATCAGGTTGGCCCCGAGCTCCTTGGTGACGGGCATCGACTCTCCTGTGATCATCGATTCATCGACCGAACTGCGACCTTCGGCGAGGGTGCCGTCGACCGGGATCTTTTCGCCCGGCCGGACACGGAGCCGGTCACCGACCGCAACGGCTTCGAGCGCGACGTCCTCGTCTGTTCCATCGCTGCGGATGCGGAGGGCCGTCTTTGGTGCGAGGTCCAACAATGCCCGGATTGCGCCGCCCGTCTGTTCGCGGGCTTGCAATTCAAGAACCTGTCCGGTGAAGGTTGGTGAGGTGACCACCCATTTCCAGGGCGAGCACTGGCATTGTCAGAACCAGCCCGATCCAGAACCTTCGCTTCATATCGATCAGCTCGGCGCTAGGCCCCGTTTCGGCGGTCACCACTTCCGGTTCGAGCGTCATGCCGCAGATTGGGCAATTGCCTGGACCGATTTGCCTTACCTGCGGATGCATCGGGCAGGTATAGATCGCGCCGTCGGCCTGGCCGGGCACCGCAGCATCTGGCGCCCTTTCTTGCGTTGGTTGTCCGTCGTGATGATGGACCGAATGCTTCTGTTCGTTATTCATCGAACTGAACTCCATCGTGGCCGGTGTTTCGTTGGTGAGGCGTGAGGCACCCGTATTTGCTCAAAAAAGTGGCTGAGCACCCCAACCCGCGTTCGGGGATCTGCTCACGTTGCATCTTCGTAGCTTACGAACGACATCATCCCAGCCGCCATATGATAAAGGTGATGACAATGGAGAGGCCACCGACCGGGATTGTCGGCATCGAACGCTATGACAACGCTTCCCATCGGGGGAATAAGAACTGTATCTCTCATCGCGCCGGAGAGCGGATTCCCATTGATGCTAATCACCTGGAAATGATGACCATGCAGGTGCATCGGATGCGCCATCATCGACATGTTGTGCATCGCCACTTCGACTCTTTCCCCTTGCTTCACATGCAGACCGTCGCCTCCATTTATCTGCCACTTGTAGCCTGCCATGCTGCCAGCGAGCGTCAGTGCGAAACGCTGATCTGCTGGACGTGCGGGAAGGGCATTGGCGGGCCTTAGCAGTTTCTCAAGATCGAAGCCGATCACCGGTCCTTTGGCGCCTCCTTTGGTGGAATGCTTGACCACGTTTGCGCCGGGGGAGGCGAGGATGATGCCGGTGCGTTCTTCGGAGCCTTCGCGCAAGGCAAGGATCGAATACGCTCCGCCGCTTGTCGGCAGCTCAAGCCGTATGTCCAGGCGTTGCCCCATCGAGATAGGGAAGCGGTTGGCCGATAGCGGCCGTATCGCTTGACCGTCTACGGCTACCAGTTGCCCAAGCAAAACGCCCGTATCAATGGTGAACGCCGTGGCCGTGGCTCCGTTTATGATGCGGAGACGAACCCTGCCGCCTTTCTCGGTCGCGACAACCTCTGGGTCGTCCAGCGTGCGGTCATTGGCAAGGTATGCGTCATACTCAATATCGTTGAGGTCCATGGCCGCCATCATGGTTCCAGACATGTGCCCTGCATCCATGGTGGAACCTGCCATGCCCTGCATCATGCTGCCATGGTTCATGGCCGTGTCGTCGTGCTTGGAGCCGGAACCTTGCAGATTGGCGAGCAGTTCCTCGGCGGGTGTGAACGAGAAATCGTGCAAGAGGATGACCACCTCCTGTTCGTCACTTTTTGCATCTTCGGCTGTCCTGACGATCAGCGGCGCGGCCAGGAGGTTCTGCTCCTGGAGTGTGTGAGCGTGCATCCAGTGCGTTCCTCCGCTCCCCACAGGGAAAGTGTAACGCCGCGTTTCGTTCGGCTGTATTAGGGCCGCCGGATTGTCCGGCACACCATCCATCCTCCAAGGGGGCGTCAGGCCATGCCAGTGAATGAGCGTGGGATCATCGATGTTGTTGGAAAGGGTCACGTCAAATTGACTACCCGCTTCCAATGTGATGCCCGTTGTCCCGTCAGCTTGAACGAGCCCGAAGACGTTGGCAGCTTTCCCATTTACGTCGATCACCCGCTTCGCAATCGAAAGCGAGCGGGTTCCGATGCCCGATGACGCAGTCAGTTTATCTGTGGTCACCTGCGGCCAAGCACTCGTAGGAAACCAAGCGGGAGCCGAACCGACAACCGCTGCACCCGTCACCATTCTTGCTAAGAATTCACGTCGTTTCATCTGTTTGACTTTCTTTCCCGTGTCGGCATTGCCGACGGCATGGTCGCCCTGAGGAGATCACGGGCAACCGACGATCATTTCGCCGCTGGTGCAATGTTCAGGCGAGGGATCGGGGAGGGCCAAGAGCAGGTTGAAAGGTGAGGCCGGTAAGGGACTGCTGTGGATCCAACTGCCGCTGAGCACTGGAATCCAGGTGGAAAACAACAGGAGTCGGAAGTAGGACGCTGCACAAGCTGCAGATGCTCTTGCAGCACCCCTTATGAAGGGCAGGATGGGCATCGTGGTTGCGGGCGAAATCGTTTTGCGATGTTTCGATATGCGCAGTTTGAGTGGAATTGTTTTGGCATAGACCAGAAGCGCCCTCGGCCATCGGTGCGAAGAGAACCATAATTGTGACCAAAACGGCCAGCAACTCTCGTCCGCATCTTCGAGTGGTTTGGCTTACGGCGATCATGTTCTCGCTCGAACCTAATTCATCTATTCAAGCACAGTGCCGTGCCGTTGCAAGAGTTACATTGATCCTGATCAAATGGGCGCTCGACTTCCGGTACGGAGATTTTGGTGAGAACGAGCCCTTTTGGGGGGATGGAGGAAAGCATGAGCGTCCATGCGAACGCGACCAAATTGGTGTCTCCTATGCTCGTGACGATTGCATTCGTTGCCGCAATCTCTGTGGCGACTGCGCAAACCGCCCCAAAGAGCGACGTTCCACAAAGGCAGCAAGGCATGAAGGCAATGGCAGATGCGGCTAAGACCATCAACGCCATGTTCAAGGACACGCTGCCGTACGACGCAAAGAGGTTCAAGGCTGCCGCCGAGACCATCCGGGCTCATTCGGGAGCTGCGCTGTCTTCACTGTTCGACGATCCAGTTACATCGCCAGGCTCGAAAGCCAGTGCAAGCATCGAACCCGAGCGCCAGCAATTCGACAAGCTGGCAAACGACCTGAGCATTTACGCGTCCACACTGTCCATCACAGCGGATCGAAACCCCGACAAGCTCGGCGCTGGAACGCGCATGCAGGCGGGCGACGCCATGGGGGGCGGACCGCTTGCAAGGAAGGTCGACGCCGCGAGGGACGCGGGATCAATGCCCGCTGAACATGCTTTCCACCTGATGCTTCAAGCGTGTACATCGTGTCACGCCAAGTTCCGGATCGAGGGCGAGTAGCTCATCGTTGGAACGGAACCCGGCGGCATTCTTTCCCTATAATCCAAATGCAAGCACATTTCGATTACGGGCTCATAGAACCTGACGCCAGCTCAATGATGAATCTACAATCCCTGATAAAATCCCGCACGTCCAAAAACGGAATTTCGCGTTCGACATAAGCGAAAGATGTCGGGATAGCGCCTCTGTCTGCCACTATCGTTTATCTTTTATTAATGAGTGAATTGCAAATTTAGGTTGAGCTTGGTCGCCTGTTTGGTCTGTCGCTGGCTCCTGTCCAAGACGACCCAGCCTTGGATCAGCAGACCCGCTAAGTGCGTTTCGCTGGCCGCTATCTGGATTTGTTCGGAATGACAATGATATCCCTTGCCGTACGGCTCAGGAGCCGCGCGCACTTTTCCCTGAAGAGAAACGTCAACGGAAAAAATGGGATCATTGGCACCGCCGCGCGGCGCAGAAACCAGGCAAGGCAACGGATTGGCATTCTGACCGCTAGTTTTTTCGCGGTCTTTCTGGTGATCGGCGCTCGTCTCGTCCAATACGGTCTTGTGAAACCTCTCGAGACAGCATCGATCAACGATCGCGTCAGCGCTGTCGCGTCACGGCCAGACATTGTCGACCGCAACGGCGAACTGCTGGCAACCGATCTCAACATGGTATCGCTCTATGCGGAGCCTCGAAAGACCGTCGATGCAGATGAAGTCGTCGAGAAGCTGGCGACTGTCATTCCCAATCTCGATTGGCGCGATATGCACAGGAAACTCCAATCCGACTCCGCGTTCCAGTGGCTGAGACGTCAACTCAGCCCCCAGCAGCAGGCGGATATTCTGGCACTCGGCATTCCCGGCATAGGATTTCGGCCGGAGAAAAGGCGATTCTATCCCGGCGGCCCCACCGCAGCGCATATTCTCGGCCACGTGAATGTCGACAACCAGGGCCTCGCGGGCATGGAGCGCTACATTGACCAAGAGGGCCTTGCCGATCTTCGCGCGGCAGGAATGACGAGTGAGACGCCGCTCGAACCGATAAGGCTGTCGATCGACCTTCGTATTCAAAATATCGTTCGCGAGGCCATCGCACGGGCGATGAGCGCCTATCAGGCTGAAGCAGCTGGTGCCGTGGTTCTGGATGTGGAGACTGGCGAGGTTCTCGCCATGGCTTCCGGTGCCTGACTACGACCCGAACGAACCCTCCCGAACGTTGCCGAACGGCAAGGTCGACAAAGACTATGAAAACGGCTGGTTCAACCGGATGAGCAATGCGACGTTCGAGATGGGCTCGACGTTCAAGAGCTTTACACTTGCCATGGGCCTGGACGCCGGCAAGATCAACCTCAACTCGGTCGTGGACGCATCTCGTCCCATCCGTATAGGCGGCTTCACTATCAAGGACTTTCGCGGAAAATATCGGCCGCTGACTATCCCGGAGGTCTTTCAATACTCCTCCAACATCGGCACCGCAGCGGTTGCCGACATGGTGGGTATCGCGGGCCATCAAGCATTTCTGACCAGGCTCGGACTTCTGTCCAAGATGGAAACGGAGCTACCGGGAGTGGCCACCCCCACACAACCGCGCACCTGGAAGAAAATCAATTCGGTCACGATTTCGTTCGGTCATGGTGTTGCAACGACACCGCTGCAAACCGCGGTTGCCGCAGCCGCCCTCCTGAACGGCGGCGAGCTCATATCACCGACTTTCCTCCCACGATCCCGCGACGAGGCAAGAGCGAAGGCCCGGCAAGTGATACAGGCGACGACCAGTGCCGATATGCGCTATCTCTACAACCGGAACGGCGTGATGGGGTCTGGTCGAAGTGCCCAGGTTCCGGGCTTCCATGTCGGCGGTAAGATCGGCACCGCCGACAAGGTGATAAACGGCAGGTATGCCACGGACCTGAATTTTAATGCCTTTCTGGCAGGTTTCCCGATGGACAAGCCGCGATACATCGTCCTGTCGATCATCGACGCGCCGCTGACGGGCGAGAAGGGCGGACGCCAAGCGGCGTACACCGCAGCGCCGATTGTTAGAGAGATCATCAGCCGCGCGGGTTCGGTCTTAGGCGTTCAACCTCGGTTCGGTACCGAGAGCGAACCTCAATTGCTCGTCAACTATTGAAGCTCGTTCTCTCGCGCCTGATCTCTGAAAACTTGGAAAAATCGCACGCCGTCGAGACGGCCGTGATTGAGAAGTGGCGTTGAGTCTCAAGCAACGTGGCTGCAGCAGGATTTCTTGAATGATGCCTGATATCCAGCGTTCTCAATCGAAGCGATAAACGCGTCCGAAGCGACTGCCGACTCGATGGATGCAGTCTTCGAGTCGAGATCGACGGCAACCACTGCGCTCGGATCAACCGCCTTGACAGCCTTTTCGACTGCGTTGACGCAATGTCCGCAGGTCATGTCGGGTATGATGAGATGATACATTGAAAAGTCTCCTAGTTACTCCAGCTAACAGAATGTGGGGCTTCCAACGGTGGGAAGGTCAATAGGCGCTTCTGTCCATTCGCCTTCAAATACTCGCAATTTTAAGTCGGTAAGTGCTGGGCAGGCACCGAGGACCGAGTGCCTAAAATCTTCGTGAGCCACTTTCCAAGGCAGCTCGCGGCATGCAAAGCTAGGAACATGATAGTCGTGGCCGCCATTCGGCGTATCCTATATCTGATTGCGTTGCTCGGGATCGTATTTGGTCCAGTGAGCATAAGCACGGCTGCCAGCGCGATGGCGCTTTCCTCTGACATGCAGATGAAAGCAACGTCTGGCATGGACGACATGTCTTGCTGCCCAGAGGAACTGCCTTCGCAAAACAGCGACTGTGGCAAGGCCTGCCCTCTCGTGCTTGTATGCTCGTCCATCATTTTGGTCCATCAGAACACTGCCGAAGGCTGGAGCGTCGCTCTCAATCCGCGCAGCCTTCCGCTTGGAACTTTTGAGGAAAGCAACATAGCTTCGGCTGTCATTGAGCCGCCCGCACGGCCGCCAAAAGCCTGATCTCTCGCTCTGCACAGTTGGATGCCTCCTTCTCGTAAGGTGCGTCCGATCATTGTTATAATTCCGGGACGCGCCTCGAAGCGCCCGCCCGCGTGAGATCATTATGAAGACAATCTTTCTCTCTCCGAGGAAAATCCTCGGTGCGCTGGTCATCGTTTTGGCCGCAACAAGCACATCCCTCGCGTCTGCTGCCGATTATGAGTTCCAGCTGGTGGAGCCGGAGGTGGCGCAAGGCCCGGACGCAATGGTGGCCATCCGCCTCGTTGATAAGCGAACAGGCAAGCCGGTTGCGGACGCAGTGATCTTCACGACCCGAATGGACATGGCTCCGGAAGGAATGGAGACGATGACAACCTCGGTTGAGGCGATGGCTTCTCCGGAACCCGGGGTTTACAGGTTCAAGACGAACCTGAGCATGGAAGGTGGCTGGCGGTTCAAGCTGGCCGCCAAGGTCCAAGGTGAACCCGATACGGTCCAGGGTGAACTGGTTCTGCAGGCAAAGCCGTGAAGATTTACAAGTTGGCACTCCTGGCTGGCTCCCTCGCTATTGCTGGCGGGGGAGGGTACGTGGCTGGCACGCGTGGCCTAGGCCCCGAACTCAACGCACTTCTCTCCGAGCCAGCGCTCGGGGAGACGATGACCCCTGAAACTGCGCCGAACGGCGCGGTCATTTATTATCAGCACCCAGATGGAACACCGGAATACTCTGCCCGGCCCAAATCAACAACGGACGGACGGTCGTTCCGTGCCGTCCTGCAAAGCGAAGACGTAAGCTTTGAGCCATTAAAACCGAGCGCAGAAAGGACCGCGTCGGCAGGTGAAGAACGCAAGGTCCTTTACTATCGTAACCCCATGGGTCTGCCCGACACGTCAAAAGTGCCGAAGAAGGATCCCATGGGAATGGACTACATCCCGGTCTATGAGGGGGATGACGCAGGCGGTTCGGCAATCAAGATATCCCTCGGCAAGCTTCAGCGGACGGGTGTCAAGACAGCGACGGCAGAACGCGCTGTCGTTGGCCGCAAGACGCGGGTGCCCGGCACAATAGCATTGGACGAGCGCCTGATACGGATTGTCTCCATGCGCGTGGACTCATTCGTCGACGAGGTTGCCGACGTCACGACGGGGGACCGAATCGAGAAGGGTGACGACCTTTTCCATTTCTACTCGAAGGAGATTGCAAAGGCGGGAGCAGAATACGCCACCGAATTGCGAGGCGGCGGTAAGGCGAACCTCGAAGTCGGTGCCGCGCTCCAGCTTCGCAATCTTGGCGTCCCAGAAGAGGCAATCAGGGCGATAGCAAAAGATCGGTCTGTTCCGCGAAGCATTCCCTACCTCTCACCCAGCGACGGTGTCGTCCTCGAAAGGCGGGCGACAGCTGGAATGATGGCGGAGGCAGGTGATATTCTCTTCCGCATCGCGGACACCTCGAAGGTCTGGGTGATCGCCGACGTGCCCGAATACGATGCAGCTTCCATCAAACAAGGCGCACCAGCGACAATCAGCGTGCGGAACCTGTCCGGCAGAACCTTCACGGGTACCGTTGATCTGATCTATCCCGAGCTTCAAGCGCAAACGCGCACCACGAGGATGCGGATAGAACTTCCCAATTCGGAAGGCCTCCTCCTGGCGAATATGTATGCCGAAGTCGAGATTGATTCGGGAGTATCGGCACCTGTTGTAGCGGTGCCCAATAGCGCCGTCATAGATACCGGCGACCGGCAACTGGTGTTCGTTGATAAAGGTGATGGACGGTTTGAACGCCGGGATGTGATTTTGGGCATTCGCGGCAAAGACAAGACGGAAATCACCAAAGGGATTGCCGTGGGTGACAAGATCGTTGTTTCGGCGAACTTCTTGTTTGATGCGGAAAGCAATCTGAATGCCGCCCTGAGTTCGCTGAACGCCGACGAGGTTTCGCCATGATAGCGAGCGTCATCGCCTGGTCTGCCCGTAATCTTGTCCTGATCGTCGTTGGAGCCGCGCTTTCGATTGGAGCGGGTATCTATTCGCTTCGTACGCTTCCACTTGATGCGATCCCCGACCTCTCGGATGTACAGGTCATTGTCTTCACCGATTATCCCGGTCAGGCACCCCAAGTTGTCGAGGATCAGGTCACCTACCCATTGACGACGTCGATGCTGACCGTGCCGCGTTCAAAGGTCGTGCGCGGCTTCTCGTTTTTTGGTGTTTCATTCGTTTACGTGATCTTCGAGGATGGGACCGATCCCTATTGGGCTCGTAGCCGCGTGCTCGAGTACCTGAACGCCGCCTCAAGCCGTCTTCCAGACGGCGTGTCCCCGAGCCTCGGCCCCGACGCGACGGGCGTTGGCTGGGTCTATCAATATGCCGTGGTTGCCAAGGAACTATCGCTCGCCGAACTCCGCTCGCTTCAGGATTGGGTGGTCCGTTTTGCGGCCTCCAAGTCTGAAGGCGTGGCTGAGGTCGCGAGCGTTGGCGGCTTCGTCAAACAGTATTCTGTCGTGGTCGATCCAGCCCGATTGAAGGCCCAGAACGTAACGCTGAAACAGATCGCCGACGCGGTCCGTGCCAGCAATCGCGATGTCGGTGGTCGGACGGTAGAAATCTCTGAATTCGAGTTCATGGTTCGGGGTAAGGGTTACCTTCAGGGTATCCAGGATATTGAGAACATCGTTCTGATGACGGAAGGTGGGACACCGCTCCGTCTCGGTGATGTCGCACGGGTCGAAACAGTGCCTGACGAACGTCGCGGGATCACTGAGCTGAATGGTGACGGTGAGGTCGCCAGCGGCATCGTGCTGCAACGCTTCGGCGCAAACGCCCTGACTGTGATCGACAACGCCAAGCAAAGCCTGGCTGCGATCAAGGACAGCCTTCCAGCAGGGACAGAAATCGTTCCGGTATATGACCGATCCGAACTGATCAATGCTGCGATTGAAACGCTCAAGGGAACACTGATCGAGGAGTCCATCGTCGTCGCTCTGGTGACAATCGCCTTCCTCCTCCATGTCCGCAGCGCCCTAGTCGCCATCATCATGTTGCCAATCGGCATACTGATCGCCTTTACCGCAATGCGTGCATTAGGCATCGGAGCAAACATTATGAGCCTTGGCGGCATCGCCATTGCTATCGGTGCGATGATCGACGCCGCCATCGTCATGATCGAAAACGCTCACAAGCACCTGGAACGTGCTCCGCCTGACAAACCTCGAACCGAGGTCCTGATAAAGGCTGCGAGCGAGGTCGGGCCAGCTCTGTTTTTCAGCCTGTTGATCATCACTGTGTCGTTTCTGCCGATTTTTACATTGGAGTCACAGGAAGGCAGATTGTTCGGCCCACTCGCTTTCACCAAGACATTCGCCATGGCTGCGGCGGCACTGCTGTCGGTTACGCTTGTGCCAGCGCTGATGGTCGTGTTCGTCCGCGGCAAGATCGTCCCGGAGCACAAGAACCCACTCAACCGGTTTTTGATCTGGATTTACCGGCCAGTTATATCCGGGGTGCTTCGCGCAAAGACGCTGACCATTCTTCTGGCCGTGATCGCATTGGTGGTCACGGTCTGGCCCGCCCGTCAGATCGGCAGCGAGTTCATGCCGAACCTCAACGAAGGCACGCTGATGTATATGCCGACGACGCTTCCTGGGTTGTCGATCACCAAGGCGGCCGAGTTGATGCAGACACAGGACCGGATCATCAAATCCTTCCCGGAGGTCGAAACCGTCTTTGGGAAAGCAGGAAGGGCGTTGACCGCGACTGATCCGGCACCCACCGAGATGTTCGAGACGATCATCACCCTCAAGCCGAAGTCTGAGTGGCGACCGGGGGTGACCATCGACAGCTTGAAGCAGGAGATGGATTCCGCACTTCAGTTTCCAGGTGTTTCCAATGCCTGGACGATGCCGATCCGCGCCCGCATCGATATGTTGTCGACGGGCATCAGGACACCCGTGGGCGTCAAGGTCTACGGAACCGATCTCAAGGAAATGGAGCGGATCGCCCGCGATGTCGAAGCCGTCCTGAAGACGATCCCCGGCACATCGAGCGCCTATGCCGAGCGGGTGATCGGCGGATACTATCTCGACATCGTTCCGGACCGCATCGCGCTCGGGCGTTACGGCCTGAGCATCGACGACGTCCAGGAGGTCATCGGCACGGCGCTCGGTTCGGAGGTGGTGACATCAACGGTCGAAGGCCGCGAACGCTACGGGGTGGCGGTGCGTTATCCGCGCGCGTTGCGAAGCGATCCGCAGTCGATCGCCCGCGACGTCCAAGTGGCGCTGCCGGGCGGTGGAACAGTCCCTCTCGGCGAGGTCGCCGAGGTGAAGCTGACGCGGGGTGCGACAACGATCCGAACGGAAAACGGTCAGCTTGCCGTCTACATTTTCGTTGATATCACCGGGCGTGATCTCGGCGGCTATGTCGCCGAGGCACGGGAGGCGGTGGCGAAGAGCGTCGAGATGCCTGCCGGCTATTCCGTGGCATGGAGCGGCCAGTTCGAGTATCTCGAGCGGGCGAAGGCGCGGCTGGCGATCGTCGTGCCCCTGACATTGGCATTGATCTTCCTGCTGCTCTACCTGAACTTCAGGAGGCTCACGGAAACGCTGATCGTCATGTTGTCGCTGCCGTTCGCGCTCGTCGGCGGCATCTGGCTGATGTGGTGGCTCGGCTTCAACGCCTCCGTGGCGGTCGTCGTCGGCTTCATCGCCCTTGCCGGCGTCGCCGCCGAGACCGGCGTGATCATGCTGATCTATCTCGACCAAGCGCTGGCCGAAGAATGGCGAGAGGCCATGCAAGCGGATCGTTTGATGACCCGCGCCGACCTGAATCGGGCGATCATGGTCGGGGCGGTCGAACGGGTGCGTCCGAAGATGATGACCGTTGTCGCGATCATGGCCGGGCTCGTGCCGATCCTCTGGAGCACGGGAGCCGGTTCCGAGATCATGCAGCGCATCGCCGTGCCGATGATCGGCGGTATGGTGTCATCGACGATCCTGACGCTGGTGGTCATTCCGGCAGTCTATGGCATCGTCAAAGGTTGGCGACTGCCGAAGCGGCAAGATGTTTCGGCACAGCCTGTCGATCGCGTGACAGTGCTGACGAGGCAGGCTGCGAAGTAACCAGCAGAGCCCCGTGTTGCATGGCAGCACGGGGCTCTGCATTGACGGCGGGTCCACGCTCAACGCGGTGACCGACCATGAAAAGTCATCGATCCAGAGCGACGAAAAGGTATGCTTCCGGCAAGGGATCCCCGATGCCTTCCACAGTTCCACTGACGCTCATTTCGTCTGCCGCCTCAAGGGCGCGCAGGAGATGTTCGGCGATGTCCAGTCTACGTTGTCGGCATGCCCGCTTGAACAGGATAAGGATATCTCGCTCCAGTCTGTCGCTTTGCACACTCATAGTGAACGCCTCCTTCACTTACACGATGCTACGGCTTGCCACGATGGGAAGGTCAAGCAAAGAAGCTGCGCATTCACCCAATTCTCAGCTTCTGTTCGCCCACGAATGCATAGGGCGGGACCTCAAGGTTACGAGGTGCTGGCCCCTTCCGAACCCTTCCTGAACTGTCATAGATGGACCCGTGGCACGGGCAGAACCAACCGCCGTAAGGGCCACGGGGGTCGCCATCCTGCTGGCCGAGGGGTATGCAGCCGAGATGGGTGCAGACCCCGACAAGGATCAGCCACTCGGGCCGCTGGACCTGCGTACTATCGGAAGCCGGATCGATCAGAGCCGGGCTGGCATCGTCAGCCTGGGCCTGTTTGACCATCTCGTCGGTGCGATGAACGATGAACAAGGGTTTGCCGCGCCATTTGACCGTGACGCGCTGCCCGGGCTCGATCAGCGATATGTCGATCTCGACAGATGCCATGGCCGTGACATCGGCTGATGGCTGCATGCTGTCGATGAAGGGCCAGAGTGCAGCCGCCGCGCCGACCGTGGCCGCCATGCCCGTGGCGATATAAAGAAAATCGCGCCGCTCCGCAGACATCGGCGTGATAGGGTCGAAATGTTCCACCTTCATGCTCATGTCGGGCCTCCTTTCAGGCATGCCCTGTGCCGTGGCTCGGCGTAATGTTGTCGCGACATCCAGCGAAGCCGAGGTTGCGGGTCCGCGTTACACTATGCGCCTCCCGACAGCATGCGAGACAACCCACGCAAATGCGGGACGAGCATGGGCACCCGCCGCCGAAAGTCTTCGTACGTGTCTCCGAGACGCTTAACCAATCGTGCTTCCTCGTATCGGGCCAACCGCAAGAGCCAGACGATTACCGGCGCGAGCGCCAGCGTGAACACGGTCGGCCAGTGAACGAGCTGCCCAAAGACGGTCACAAAGATGCCGGCATATTGCAGGTGTCGGATGAGGCCGTGGGCGCCATCGGTCACCAGCGTGCCATCGCTGAAATAGATCTTCACCCAGCCCTTGATGATCAGGAGCAACCCGATCAGGACGAAGACGGAGCCGGTCATCATCTCGACGACCGCACCCGTGTGGCCGAAACCCAGCAAGGTCGCCCAAAGATGGCCGCTCGCATGCACGAGCGGTATGTCGGCGGGCAGGGCACTGGTCAGCAAGTAGATCGTCAGCGGAAAGCCATACATCCCGGCGTAAAGGGCAATGATGAAGCTGTGGAGGGCGCCGCCCAGTAAGATCAGCAGGATCCCGTAGGGCCATAGCCGGATCCACGGTTCGTACCCGTCTATCATCGCTCGTCTCGCCTCATCCTTCGTTCCCTTTGTCCGCGAAGGGAGATTTTAGTTTTGCGGATGGACGTGGTCTTCGCCGCCACCGCAGCCATCCGAAAGGTCCCAAACAGCCGCCACCTGCTCGCCCGTGTAGCCGTGCTCTTGGATCAGATATTTTGCCAGCCCGCCGTAGACCCGCCAGCGCCAGCACTGGCAGCAGCATGGCCCCTGTTCATCGGAATTCTTCATTGCATAGTCGTAGGCGACCTGCTCTTGCGCCGTGAGCTCGACCGAATAGCGCGCTATAAGCTGCCGCGCGATACCGGCCGGCAAGTCGTAAGGATCGGCCGGAATCATCGTGATGTCCTTGTACTTTCTCAGCCCCTTGACCTGCTCGATATAGCGATGCTCGTCCATCGGGCTGCAGCACGAGCCTTGCAGCTGCGCCATCGCGGGAAGCGTGGCGATCGATTCCATAAACGCGCGCGAGCAGTTGCTGTTGCCGCTTTTGCTCAGATACTCGAAGCGATGCTTGAGTGCTTCATCGCTAGCTTGTTCGGCGGCAAGGTTTCCTTCCGCGGGCAGTCCCGCTCCAAATCCAACTAGGGCGAAGATCAGCACTCCGTAGATTTTTCTTCTCGGTCGCAATTTTCGAGTCACCTGGATATCCTCCTCAGCCGATTTTTGTGAGAACGGGGAATTGCTCGAGCAGCCAGAACGAGAACATCGGCATGGTGCCGGTCATCATCGTCACGCCCATTCCCACCATGACCGCGCCCGCTGCAATCTGGAGCAGCCGTCCCGTGCGCTTCAGGCCCTTAAGCCGCCTTGCAAGTGTTTCGGTGAACAGGGCGGAGAGCAGGAAGGGCCCGCCAAGGCCGAACGAATAGATACTGAGAAGCGCGATCCCACTGGAGGCGGTCGAAGAAAACGCGCTGACGCTGAGAATCGCGCCGAGCACCGGGCCGATACAAGGGGTCCAACCGAAGCCGAAAGCCAGGCCAAGAACGAAAGCGCCGAGAGGGCGGCCACCGGGCAGGCTACCGTGAAAGCGGAACTCGCGTTGAAGCCACGGCAAACGGACGAGCCCGGTCATAACGACGCCGAAGACAATGATGATGGCTCCGCCAAGGATGTTCGTTTCGTAGCGGTATGATAGCAGGAGCCGGCTGATAACCGTGGCGCTGGCGCCCAGCGCCACGAAGACAACCGAAAAGCCGAGAACAAACCACGTGCTGAGAAGCAATGCGGAAAGCCGGGTACCGACAGACCGGTGTTGCCCGCCAACCGCGGTTGCGTTTCCAGCCACAAAGGAGATATAGCCCGGGACGAGCGGCAGGACGCAGGGCGAGAGGAAAGAAATAGCTCCCGCCGTAAGCGCCGTCAGAATGCCGATGTTGGAAATCTCAAACACCATATCAATCCTTGGGTTTCTCTCGAGCATTGACGATGAATTGCTGCAGTGTCGCGAGGTCGACGAGGCCGCGAACGATTTGATCGCCGACGACGAAGGTCGGCGTACCGGCGATGCGCAGATCGTTGGCGAGCGCGCGATTGCGCTCGATTCCGGCCGCAATGGCGGGATCCTGCATATCCTGCTGAAGCCGTTCGATATCGAGCCCGACTTCTTTTGCAACGATCAGGGTAGACTTTTCGCCGGCGGCACCGGAATGGGACATCAAGGCCTTATGAAAGACCTCGTATTTTCCCTGTTTGTGGGAAGCAAGCGCCGCCTTCGCGGCGAATTCAGATCCCGGCCCCAGGATCGGCCACTCCTTGAACACCAGCTTTAGACCGCTATCCCCTGTCATTGCTTGCTGGAGTATGGCCGCGGCCTTGCGGCAGTAGGGGCAATTGTAGTCGAAGAACTCGACTAGCGTCACGTCGCCTTGCGGATTGCCGCCGACCGGCGCGGTTGGATCGTTGAAGATCTCCTCGCGTCGTTCGACGATGATCGCCTCGAATTCATTGGTCGCCGCTGCCTGGCGGCGTTCTTCCAGTCGCTGAAGGGCTTCGGCGACGATTTCCGGTTTCTGCAGCAGATATTGCCGCGCCTGCGCTTCGAAATTGGGCGGCGCCGGCCTCTCGGCGCCAAGCAGGCCGGCGGCAAAGAGTAGCGCCAGGCCAGAGAAGAGCACGGCAATTCCTGAGAGGATAATAGCGGCGGCAACGCCCTTGTTCACCTTAGACATGATCCTGCCTCCGAAGTGGAATAATTTGCGCGCCGACCGCGCCTGACCTCAGGTTGTGCCGGATTGGCCGGTACGCCCACCAGAAACCGAGAAGCGGGACGATGATCCACTGCGCCAGCGGGGAAGGGCCTGCATTGATGATGGGGATAACCGGCATCACGTCCTTCGCTTCGCCGGGCATCAAAGCAAAACTCACGCCGACCATGGTGGTGGCGAGAAGAACCTGCGATGCGGCCGTCCACCGTTTACCACGGGCGCTTGCATTGCGGTTGCCGGCCCCTTGGTTTTCGATAGGCTCTCCTGTGAACACCATTGCATAGCCTCCTTACGAGCCAATGGGCACCCAGTTGCGACCGCCGTCGGTGCTGACCAGGATTTTACTCTTGTCCGTCACCGCGAACAGACGCTTCGGGTCGTTGGGATCGATCGCGAGGTGGAGAAGGATTTGGTCTCCGAATTTGTCGGAGACCGGTTCCCAGGCGAGCGCCATCGCGGGCGCTTTAACCAGCCCCGAGCCCAGAACAAAGGCGTAAACGGCGCCGTCCGGCCCCGCCTTGACCATGGAGGCGGGTTGGCCCTCAAATCCGGCGGTCGCCCAGCTACTGCCGCCGTCACGGCTGATCATCAGTCCGTTCCGGGTGGCGGCATAGACAATGTCCGGATTGACCGACGACGCCGCGAGATCGAAGACGTCAGCCGGCGGCGAGCCGCCGGCCTTCCAGCTCTTGCCACCGTCCCGACTGACCTGGAGGTTGCCGTAAAGGCCGTAGATCACATTTGAATCGGCGCCGCTTATGTCCATTGCATGGAAGTCAACCGGCCCCTCAGCACCGTTTGCCAACTGCTGCCAACTGCGGCCGCGATCGCGAGAGATGATCACACCCATATTGCCGCCCTCTTCGGGGTGGCCACTGCCCAGGAAGACGCCCGCCTCCGATGGGTGGGGTGTGAAGCCCATATAGTCGTTGCGGTTGTCCGATATCCGTTCCGCAGTTCCCTCGGTCGAGGTGTGCCAGACGCCGTAATGGGTGGCGAGATAAAGTCGCGACGGGTCCGCCGGATCGACGGCAATTCCGTGAATGTGTGAAACCTCCGAAAGAGGCAAGCGTTCGCCGGCTTGGCTCTGCCGCCAGGCAGCATCCACGATAACAACTGCTGCCAGCGCCCCGGCAAGGGTCAATGCGTTAACGAGAAGCTTCATGATGAATTCCTCAATTGATCGTATCTTTTGTTGTTTCCGGGAGCAGCGCGCGGAAGCGCTCCCAGAGCGATGCAGGCCTGGGTTCCTGGTGGGGTACGGTTGCATTCGTTAGCGCGTTGATGAACACGACAAGATTCATCGGTTCAAAACCGAGACCGTGAAAATTCGCCACCCATCGGCCGTTCTGGTCGATGAGATGGGTGACGACGCTGTGGATCTGCAGTTCGTCTTCCGTAACGATGAACTTGTGGCCGAAGCTCTGCGCGAGCTTGCGGGTGGTATCGTCAGGTCTGTCCGGCCCGCTCGTCAGAAGAACCCAGTTCATTGCCGGATCGAGGCCGTGCGCCGGGCCATAATCTCTCAATACGTCCGGCGTATCGCGCTTGGGATCCGTGGTTATGGTGATGAACTGGACCCGGTCCTTCATCGGTGTCTGATTGACCATCTTCTGGATTGCTGCGATCCGCTCCGCGTGCAATGGGCAGACGTCCGGGCAGCCGGCGTAGATGAAGTGAAGGACCACGACCTTGCCGCGAAAATCCTCAAGCCGGGCCGGATTGCCGTCCGCATCCTGAAGCACGAAATTCGGCGCAGGGTCGTCCTTCACTTGAAAATACTTCTCCTTCTCGAAGAGCTCTTGCTGCACGTCCTTGAGCGAGTGTGCCGGGGCCGGCGAGGGAGCAACGACCACGGCAATGACGGCGACTGTCGCGGCACCCAGGCCTGTCGTAAATCTCATCAAGGTTCTCCTCGGCTCTCCAGATGAAAGGCAGGCCGGGATGAACGACCTGCCTCGCGACGGGGACTATTTAGCCCTTGTCCGGCTGCTTGCCGTCTTTGGGGGCGGTGTCCGTGGTCGGCATCATGGCCTGCATCATCTTGGTGCAGGCCCCCATCATGTCATTCATCTGAGTCATCATATTCATCATGGGCATCATCCCCGTGCCGCCGTCCTTCATCATGTCTTGCATGTTCTCGGACGCGGCTGGCGGCTTCGCGCCAGGCTCGTTCTGCGCAAGGGCGATCGGGGCAGCGGCGAGGGCCGCAAGCGTGAACATTGTAGCGATGGTTTTTGACGTTCTGTTCATTGGATCTTCTCCTTATCCAGACTGATTTCTTCGCCGGAAAGCCCAGCGTCCTCGGGCAAAGCTCCACGCTTGCCCTCAACGAGGTTGAATTTGGCTGGGGGGGTGGCAACGAGGGGAGCCGCCGGTTCCGTGCTCCTGTCCGCAGATCGACCGACGGTCATCGGAGCGCCCACCTTGTCGGCCGCCTGCGATTGCGAGCAGCAACCTGCTCCACTGCCGATTTTGTCAGAACCGACGTCACTCGCGTTTGCGTTGGAGCTGCCTTTCATTGCACACAGGCCGAGCGCGCACATGATGGCGCAAGGGGCCACGGCGACGAGAATCGGTGCCATGCCGACAGCCACCAGCCATGGCCACCCGAGCCAAAGACCAGGAATGGCGACGGCCGCCGTCCCGGCGACCAGGCCACGGCGACCGCGGAGCTGGTAACGCAGGTAGCGCCATATATCGGCGCTCAGCGATGTCTCAGATACGGAATTGCTCATCAGTAGTCCTTTCTTCTGTGTGATCGGCAGACGTGATCCTCGGTTGGTCATCAGCCCGACGTTGCTCCCTTCACCGTCGCATGGACGTCAAGCTCGACGACCGGCTTTTGCGGGTCGTTGGTGGCGAACTTGACGTTTCGCGCGACAGAGCCTTCCACGGGCATCAGCGAGGGCTTGTAGACGACGGTGACGGTCGCCTCCTCGCCGGGGTCAAGCACACCCTTCCAGGCATTCACGGCGGCATCGTTGTGCATCGCCATGTTGAATTCCGGACTATTTCCCCTTGGCAGGGCGATATCGGCAAAGGTGCACATGCAGGACGTGCGGACCTGGCTGATCTCGATCGGCTCAGTGCCGCTGTTCTTCAGCCGGAAACCCGCACGGCCCACTTCGTCGACCGCCAAGACGCCGAGCTCGGCCACCTCCCGATCGATGGCAAGGGTGGCTCCCTGGGTCACCTTCGCCGGCAGGATTTGACTGTAGTTCGCCCGCGGCACCGGCGGTGCAATCGCCGTATAGGCCGCGACCGCCGCCCCGCCTGCCATCGTCGCGATCAAAAGCAACCGCATCAACGTGGCCTTGCCGGCGGCGATTGTCCGTCGCCGCGATTTAGTCATACGCATCGATCTAGTGCTGTGCATTGTCATCTTCCGCTCTTGTCCAGCGTTCTCCGGCGTCAGCGCTGACGAGGACCGTGCCATCCGCGCCGACGGCATAGACATGGCCGGGATCGCCGGCGTCCAACGTCACGACGGCGTCCTCGATCAAGTCGGTGATCGGTCTCCAGCTTCGCGCGCCGTCCGTTGTCTTGAAGATGCCGTCGCGCAGGCCTGCATAAAGGGTCGTCGGGTTCGACGGATCGGCCGCCAGACTGTAGACCCGGCCTTCAGGCAGCCCTTCGTTTGCAAGCTTGTCCCAGCCGCAGAAGCAGTCCGGGCTCTTCATCACACCCATGTCCAACCCCGCGTAGAGCCAGATTCCGCCCATGCCGGTCGGGCTGTTGACCGAAACGAGGCTGCGGATTTCTTGGTTTTTCGGGCCGTCATCGACCCGCTGCCAGGAGCCTGCGGCATCCTTGCTGCGGTAGAGCCCCTTGCCGAGCACCCAGACGTAAAGCGTATTCGAGTCTCTGCCATCAACGGTGAGGCCCTCCGCGGAGAGCCCGTCAAGCCCCGAACTTGCGGAATTCCAGGTCTTGCCGCCATCAACGCTCTTAACCACGCCGATCCCGTGGCCAGTGGTGTAGATCACCTGCGGATCGGACGGACTGATGGCGATCGTCGTGATGTTGGCCCGTTCCTCGCTCTTCGGGATGCCGTCGATCGCTGTCCAGGATTTCCCGCCGTCCGTGCTGCGGTAGATCAGCCGGGCACCCAGGAAGATCTCCTTCGTCTGCGGGTTCACCGCGAGCGCACGAACGCGGCCACCAAATCGGCTCGGTGCCAGATCTTTGCTATGCTGGCTTGCTTGTACGGCCGGGAGCACAGGTGTTGCGCCTTGTTCGGCCATCGCGGACCCGGCAAAGACCATGACTGCGGCAATCGCCGGAAGTAACAGGTGTCTATTCGGTCTTTTCATGTTGGATTCCTGTTTACAAAGCGAGGTTTCAATTCGCCTCGCGAGGCGTCTTGCCGAGTTGCCGTTGGATGATGTTGATCAATGCCGGACCGTCCCATTCCGCCGGACCGACGAGGCGTCCTGCTTCCAGGCCGGCAGGATTGATCAGCAGGGTCGTTGGAATGCCGACGGTGCCAAGCCGGGCGGCAGTCCTGCCGGATGCATCGACGTAGATACCGAGCGCCTTCAATCCAAGTTCGCCGTAGAAGGCCTTGACGGGGGCAAGACCGCCGCGGTCGATCGAGACCGCGACAACTTCGAAGTCGGGACTGCCGAGCTTTGCTTGAAGCCTGTCGAGCGCGGGCATTTCCTTGCGACACGGTACACACCATGTCGCCCAGACGTTGAGCAGGATCGCCCTGCCGCGGAAGTCGACGAGCGACAGCTCGCGCCCCTCGTCGTCGACAAAAGAAAGCTCCGGCACGGGTTGCGGTGTCTCATGAAGCACAAGTGAGCGGTCAGTCTTGGCTCCCGTGGATGCTGGCGCAAACGGGTTCGAAACCACAGCGTCGTCCTGCCGAGTGCCGGCAAAATACTGATATGCGCCTGCTATGGCGAGGCCGATCGCACTCAGCGAAATTACGACGATGACCGTTGTCAGGCGCGTTCCAGCCACCTCCGTCCTCATTTCCGCAACTCCGCGATAATCGGGGCCAGTTTCTCCCGGTAGACCTCGGGCGTGACGGCGCCGACATGTTTGAACGCAATTCGGCCATCGGCATCGATCACGAAGGTTTCCGGAACGCCATAGATGCCCCAGTCGATCGAGACCCTGCCGTTGAGATCCACTCCGGTCCGCGTGTAGGGGTCGCCCATGGTGTTGAGCCATTTTTCCGCATCCTGCGGCCGGTCCTTGTAGTTAAGGCCGTGGATAGGAACAGCGTTGGTTCGCCGCAGTTCCATGAATACGGGATGCTCCTCGCGGCACGCGGTGCACCAGGACGCAAAAACATTGACCAGCGAAACCTCGCCCTTGAGGTCGCCGCTAGACAAGCCAAGCGTACGCCCTTGAACTGCCGGCAGGCTG
Organism: Ensifer sp. M14; assembly: GCF_003355565.1. NCBI lineage: Bacteria > Pseudomonadati > Pseudomonadota > Alphaproteobacteria > Hyphomicrobiales > Rhizobiaceae > Ensifer > Ensifer sp. M14. The sequence goes on along the minus strand of NZ_QJNR01000008.1, from coordinate 152,120 downwards.
AACTCCGGCACCGGCTTGCCGATCAGGGCCGAGGGAATGACTTGGGCGTTGTGGCTCAATCCCCAACCGAGCGCGACCGCCAATGCCGAAAAAACACCGAGCGGCAGCAGCATCAGCAGCCGACGACGCCCTTTTGACCGGTCATCGGGCGCGTATGCCCTGTCTCCGGCATGGGGTGCTGGAGCACTCGCATCAATGCGAGCCGTATGTGAATTGGTGAACATCCCATCCTCGTTGGCTGGGTGTTTTGTCACGTGCAGGCATCAGGCTATGTGAATGCCGTCCATGCATCCGACACGCCAAGGCGTGCAGGACCATCCGGAGACAGGACAGGGAACTACCGCGCGACGCGGAAAGAGCCGTCCTAAGCGAGGATGTCAGACCTGGGAGGGAAGGGGTCGGGTGCCCCTTGAAAGCCGCTGATGTGGTCAGCGTCGTACGAGTACGACAGGGGAACGCTCTGCGCGATGAAATTGATTGAAGCCGGGATCGAGCCCAGCCCGCAGGCCCCAAAAACGGAGCACATGGTTCCTGCCATAGCCATGTCTTTGTCGCCACAATGGTCGCAGCCGTGAGGAACTCCATCATCCATCGGGGCCCCGACGACAGCGGGCTGAACCATGGCATCGGCCTGTATCGGAACCATAGTTCCGCTGGCCCCGAGAACGAGGAGCAACAGCGCAGCTATGAGGCAACGAACGCTTTTCATCACAGACTAATATAGAGACCTCGCACCCAGATGCCAATCACCTCATCGAGAGATAAGTTTAACGCGGTTACGACCGAGCATCGAAGCGACGGGCCACGCTCCTCAAATCCGCTAACCTGTGCCTGACGAATTTCACTCGTTCGGCGATTTTCACTTGCACCTCTAGTAGCTAGAGGTCGTAAACAGGCTCACGAACAGCATGAGGATTGATCGATGAGCGGACCGCTGCAGACGAGATTCAGAGTTGAGGGTATGGACTGTGCTTCATGTGCGAGCAAGATCGACACCGCTGTCAGGCGCATGCCTGGAGTCTCTGATGTCTCGGTATCTGTTACGGCTGGCACGATGACGGTAAGCCATGACGGCAGCGGCGACCTTGATGCAATCGGCCCAAAGCTGTCACGGCTCGGTTACAAGGCGAAAGCTATCGAAGCAAAGCCCAGCGTGATAGGCGAGCCGAAGCCGGGCCACGTGCACGGACCCGGCTGCTCGCATTCACACGACGACCACGATCACACGCATGCGGCCGTCTCCCAACCAAGCAGCAGTCAGACCCGTTTTCGTGTCGGCGGAATGGATTGCGCCTCCTGCGCCAGCAAAATCGATACCGCCGTCCGCCGACTTCCGGATATCGAAGAGGTGAGCGTGTCGGTGACCTCCGGCACGATGACTATCACTCACGCGCCCAGCGCAGACCTCGATGCTCTGCAAAAGAAGGTATCGGGCCTCGGTTACTCGATCGCGCCGATTGTCAGGACCGCAAGGCCCTCGGCTGCCCCAACCCCGGCAACCGGTGAACACACGGGCCACGTACATGGGGCAACTTCCGGAGCGGAGATCGAGGGCCTGCACGGACACGACCATGGGCCAAGCGAAGGCGCCTGGTGGCGAAGCAAAAAGGGCCACCTGACGATCCTGGCCGGAGGCTCGCTTGTCGTGGCATATGGCATCGGCCATCTTTTCCCGGCGATCGAGACCTACGCGTTCATGGTCGCCATGTTGGTCGGACTCGTTCCGATCGCCCGCCGCGCCATCATGGCCGCACTCGCCGGGACACCGTTCTCGATCGAAATGCTCATGACCATCGCGGCGGTCGGGGCGCTTTTAATCAACGCCACCGAGGAAGCCGCCGCGGTTGTCTTCCTGTTCCTCGTCGGCGAACTGCTCGAAGGTGTCGCCGCGGGCAAGGCGCGCGACAGCATCAAATCGCTGACCGCGCTGGTGCCCAAGACCGCATTGTTGGAAGATGGGGGAAAGACCCGCGAGGTTCCGGCTGAAACACTCACCGTCGGATCGATCATCCTCGTCCGACCCGGAGACAGGATCTCCGCCGACGGCGTGATCGTCGCTGGCGAAAGTTCGGTAGACGAGGCTCCCGTGACGGGCGAGAGCGTTCCGGTCCGCAAGGGCGTTGATGACAGAGTCTTCGCGGGCACCGTGAACGGCGATGCAGCGATGCGAATCCGGGTGACGGCCGCGGCCGAGGACAATACCATCGCCCGCGTCGTACGCCTCGTCGAGGAAGCGCAGGAATCGAAGGCTCCGACGGAGAGGTTCATCGACCGCTTCTCGCGCTACTACACGCCAGGCGTCGTCGTAGTTGCCGCACTCGTCGCCATCATACCGCCGCTCTTTGCCGGCGGCGTCTGGAGCGAATGGGTGTACAAGGGCCTTGCAGTGCTCCTGATCGGCTGCCCATGCGCGCTCGTCATTTCGACCCCGGCGGCCATTGCCGCGTCGCTGTCTTCCGGAGCGCGCCGTGGCCTTCTCATGAAGGGCGGTGCCGTTCTCGAGGGGCTGGGCAAACTGACCGCCATCGCCTTTGACAAGACGGGCACGCTCACGGAGGGCAAGCCCAAGGTGACGGATGTCGTTCCGTTCGGCCGCAACGTGGAAGATGTACTGCGCTACGCTGCGGCGCTCGAGACCGGATCCAGCCATCCGCTCGCACTCGCCATCCTCGACAAGGCAAACGAAGACGGGATCGATACTCCGGCCGCCACCGAGGCGAAGGCGCTTGGCGGCAAGGGCGTGACAGCGGTCGTGGACGGCGTCGAAGTTTTCTTCGGCTCTCCGAAGGCTGCCGCCGAACGCGTGACGGTGCCGATGGCCCACTCCAGGAAGATCACATCGCTCAACGATGAGGGAAAGACGGTGTCGGTGCTGATCATAGGCGACGTCCTGGCAGGGGCCATCGCGATGCGCGACGAGCCGCGGCCCGATGCTGTCGCGGGGCTGAAGGCCCTGACCGATGCGGGCATCAAGACGGTGATGCTGACGGGCGACAACGAGAGGACTGCGACGGCCATCGGCGCGCAGCTCGGTATCGAGGTCCGTGCCGAACTCATGCCCGAAGATAAGCAGCGGATCGTCGGCGAATTGAAGAAGGACGGCTACGTCGTCGGCAAGATCGGCGACGGCATCAACGACGCTCCGGCACTTGCGGCTGCCGATGTCGGGATCGCGATGGGTGGGGGTACCGACGTTGCTCTCGAGACGGCTGACGCGGCGGTGCTGCATGGTCGGGTAGGGGATGTCGGCCTCATGGTCGATCTCTCGAAGCGGACGATGCGGAACATTTTCCAGAACATCACGATAGCACTTGGGCTGAAGGCCGTGTTCCTGGTGACCACCATCATCGGCATCACTGGGCTATGGCCTGCCATCCTCGCCGACACAGGAGCAACCGTTCTGGTCACGATGAACGCGTTGCGGCTGCTGCGCCCGATCAGGTGAGGCGTCCGTGCTGAGACGTTGGTTTCCTCCTCCTCCTCGTCGCCGCTTCCGCGGTGTCCAGCGTAGTCGGCGTCGTTTCGGTGTGGATTCCGATGCAGTTGTTCGGATATGGAGACCTCTAATGGAATTCGACTGGTCCGCGTGTGGAGAATACAGAATGAAGTCCAGGATCGTGGAAACAGCCCGGATGGCGGCTCTCATGCTTGCGCTCGCGGTCCCCGGCATTTCTGCCGCGCACGATTTCAAGGCCGGAAGCCTGGAGCTGAAGCATCCATGGTCGGCCAAGGCACCTCCGGTGGCTCCGGTACTTGGCGGATATCTGACCATCGTGAACACAGGCGCGGAGTCGGATCGCCTGCTGGGCGGGAGCACACCGGTCGCCGAGCGCCTGGAGATCCACGATTCCTCGATCGTCGACGGGATCGCGAGGATGCGGCCTGCGAAGGACGGGATCGAGATAGCCCCGGGTGCGACCGTCAGCCTCCAGCCGGGCGGTGCGCATATCATGCTCGTAAATCCCAAGCAGCGGCCCGCCGAGCGTGAGAAGTTCAAGGCTACCCTGCAGTTCGAGAAGGCGGGCTCTGTCGAGGTCGAATTCGTGGTCCAGGGCAAAGGCAAAGCCACTGCGACGCCGCCCGCCGAGGATCACAATGCCCATGGCAAACCCTGACGCCGCATCGGCGCATCCGATAAGCCGCCCTCTGCGGCGGCTTTCTCACAGGTACATTTGAAGGCGATGGCGTCAGATCTTGACGAGCATCGCGGTCGCGTACATGAACGCCAGCCCGGCCGCGATGCCGCTCAAAGCTGCAGGTGTCAGAACCTGCGTGTAACTGGCACGGTCGCTGTCGCTCCTGGCAAGCAGGCCCGTGACTTCCAGTATGACCTGCGCGATGGCACCAGCGCCGATCGCCAGAGCGATAGCGGTCCAGTGCGGAGCGACGGCCAGGCTGCCGAGCCAGATTCCAAGAACCGCGGGGCCGCCGGCGAGCAATGCCAGGCCGACGAAATGGACTAGCTTCGGACGGATCTTCAGAATTGGGGCGGCAATCCCGATCCCCTCGGTGATGTTGTGAAGCGTGAAGCCGAGCACCAGGAACGTGCCTAGCCCTGCAGCGCCTGCCGCGAACGCCGCGCCGATAGCAAGGCCCTCGCCAAAATTGTGCAGTCCTATGCCGAGAGCAATATAGGTCGCGAGCGCAAGGCCGGTCGGCGAACCTTGTCGGCGGCCGATGGCGACGAGTGTCAGGAAACTGGCCGCTGCTGTCAGGATCACCATGACGCTGCCTTGGAAGATCGCCGCCGACTCGGATGCGAATTCGAGGGCCTCCTGGATGGTGTCGACGAACAGAAAGGCGAGCAGACCGACGGTCATCGCCAGCAGGAATGTCATGGTGTTGCGGCCCGCGCCGCGCAGCGCCGGATAGCACATCAGTCCGATTGCCACTGGCAAGATACCGACAAAGGCTCCGAGGACTGCTTGTGAAACGAGTGCGTTTCCGCTGGCCTTGGGCGTCGAGACGGCCACGGGAATTTCATGTTCGAAAGTCGCACCGGTGTTGGTGACGAATGTGACATTGTGGGCCTCACCGAGAACCCACGGGAATGGGATCGCAACCCAGGCGGCGTCGCCGCGCGGGATCGTTCCGGCGGGCTCCTGAGTGAACTGCCAGTAGGCGGCGTCGACCTGCACCTGCGCGATCGTCATCGGTTCCGATCCGCCGCCGCGCACCTGAAGGCGCAGACCGTTCTCGTCGAGCACGGTTCGTTCTACCGTCAGGTTCTCGACAGGCGGAGCACCGTTGTTGAAACCTCGCAGGGGGTCGCTCTGAAGCAGCCACAGTACTGCTGCGATCAGCACGATTAGCGGTAGTGCAAGCCACAAAAGGTGCCGTTGGGTCGGCGCGTTGGTGGAGACCGATCGGAAGTTGCGAGGATTTTCGTTCATGACAGCGTCTCCCCAACATCGAACATGCCCATCCAACCAAGTTCGGTGAATTCGGATTGGTGGGCGTGAAACATATAAAGCCCGGCTTCGTGTTCCTTGTAGGTGAACTCGATGATGCCGCGCTGGGCCTGGCATTGCGTGATGAGGTCGACCACCCTCAGAGTCGGCGTGAGCGTCGTTCCCTGGTCGAAATAGTCGAAGAAGTTGCCATGGAGATGGAACGAGTTGATCGGATCGAACTCGGTGACGTTCACCAGGTAGATCCGGACCGGCCGGCCTTTTTCGATCCTGATCGGTTCCTTGGCGTAGCAATGGGCGATGGTGTTGCAGGCATAGAACTCATTCTCGCCATCGAAATTGGTGTCGAACGCATTCATGATCATCGCCAGTTCTTGCCATTCGGCGTTTTCTGGCGAGCCGAAGAGTCGGGACTTCGCTACCTCAGCATTGTCAGGGTGACGCGTCGGGTCCGGATCGATGACGAAGAGGCCGTACATCCCCTTGTGGATGTGTCGCGCCAACGGCAAGGCATGACAGTGGTAGAGGTGGCAGCCGAACGGCCTAGCATCGAACTCATAGACGAATTCTTCCCCGGGTCCAATCAATCCCGCGCCGGCTACCCCGTCCATGCGTGCCGAATGGATGCCGTGGAAGTGCATGGAATGCGGATGTGATCCGTAGTTCCTGAAGACGATCTTCAACCGCTCGCCCTCGGTTGCGCGGAGCGCTGGGCCCGGCACCCTGCCATTGTAGGTCCAGGCAGGGAACATTACGCCGGGTGCGATCTCGATCTCCTTGTCCTCCGCGGTGATCTCAAAGGTCCGGAGCTTTCTTCCGTCTGGTAGATCGGTGACAGTTCCGGTGTACCAATCCGTCAGCATTTTCGTGGGGTGGAATCCATTTCGCTCGTTATCCACCGTCCCGACGGTGATCATCGCCCCGTGCCCGGACTGATGGGACGGTACCGCGGCAGGGTCCTGCGCCCCGGCTACCGTCGCTTGGTTGGTATGGCCTTCCTGCGCCATCGTCTTGGTCGCGCAGATCGATGTCGCACCGATCGTCGCGGCACCGCCGCCCAACAGCAAACTCCGTCTGCTCAATGCCGCATTTGCCCATTTCAGCATATTGGCTCCATTATCCATTAGCAATTTAGATGAAATAGAGCACGGTAGGTGGATTATAGCAAGTGCTATAATTTTATGGAGGAGCTAAGCGCCAATTGTTCTGATATGCAATAAATGTTCGGTTTCGGATTGAAAAATAGCCTTGGCTATACTATCTCATAGTGATAACGCTGCCCTACAAGGAGCATTGGATTGTCGAAGCATGAGAAAATCGGGCACGAGCACGAATCGAGCCTGATCAATGCCGACGCGCAGGTCGAAAGCTTCCGCCAGACCCGGAATAATCGCCGTACCGAACTCGTCGAGGACTATGTCGAACTTATCGCCGACCTTATCGAGGACGGCGGAGAGGCGCGTCAGGTCGATATCGCCCAGCGTCTGGGGGTAGCCCAGCCAACCGTCGCCAAGATGCTGAAGAGGCTCATTTCCGAGGGTTACATCCAGCAGCGCCGCTACCGTGGCATCTTTCTCACGCAGGACGGCCAGAAGCTCGCGGAACTCTGCCGCGAGCGGCACCATATCGTTGAATCGTTCCTGTGCTCCATCGGGGTGTCGCCCGAAACGGCGCGTATTGACGCCGAAGGAATGGAGCATCACGCCAGCGCGGAGACGATCGAGGCGTTCAAGAACTTTCTGGCCCCCTCGACGTCACCGCACAGCGACACCGATCAGGCATGATCAGTCTCGCAGAGGTCGTGGTTTGCAAGCGCCTGAATGACATAGCAGTCGCGAACCTGGCTGCCGTGGCACAGCGTGGTGATGCGCTCCAGTTCCGTTTCCAGCTTCTTTAGCCGAGCGATCTTGCCGCGGATCGCCTGTAGCTGTTCGGCGGCGATGCGGTCGGCCTCGGCACACGGCTTCTCCGGATGGTGGCTGAGATCAATGAGTTGCCGGATGGCCTCGATGGTCAGACCTAGTTCCCGTGCGTGCTTGATGAAGGACAGGCGCTCGCGCTCCGTCTTCGAGTAGCGGCGCTGGTTGCCTTCGGAGCGTTCTGCATGGGACAGCAGACCCATCTGCTCGTAATACCTGATGGTTGGCACCTTCACGCCGGTCGTCTTCGACAGGCACCCGATCGTAAGCATCTCAGTCCTCGCATTAATTCTGATTGCGGCGTCACATCTAGGCATTCAACTTGGACCATGGGAAGACCTCACTCGGCCGAGAGACCTGATGTGATGATTTCGCCAGGAAATCAAGGTGGCATTCGTGATGTCGAAGCGTCGGCGTTCTGCCTGTTCCGCCAGCCCCGGAACACACGAAGGACTCGATCCCGATCGCGGCTCCAAGGATGATCGGCGTCGTCAAGCTGAACATAGCTTCGAGGCGGTTGTGTCCGCCGAGCTTGCAACGAGGGTGAACCCAAGTTTCACCATGACGACGCCCGCCAGAAAGAAGGCGGCGATCCAAACGGTCGCTCTCGCAAGTCCTGCGATACTGATCTTCATCAGATGGAACTACGGCCTGCCTCGATGAAAAGGAAATCAAGACTTGTTGTGTGCCGCATCTTTGATGCGCGCGGGGCAGACTCTTTTCGCGGCCGACCTCTTGCACCTCAAGTTGCTTGAGGTTTTATGATCCGGCCGCTTGTGATCGCATGAAGAGAATCACGTCAAGCGGCTTTCTCAGTCGGTCGGATACAAGACGGAGCCTAAACTGCTTCCAGCCAATCGTGCGGGATACATGCGGTAGCCGCAAGTGATTGAATTGAAGAGTGGCAGAATGAACTGGTTTTTCGATTTTTCCCGGGGTTCGACGCGCGGCGGCGTGCCGGGACTCATGCATCGTGTGGCAGCCGCTGCCGTCATGGGGTTGCTCTTGTCCGGTTGCGTAGCCGACATGGCGCTCGACGACCTATCCCAAGCTCCGCCGCAGATATCGGGCAAGCTGCTGGCGGAGATGTCCAAGAAGCGCATGAAATCGGAAAGCCCGGTGCTCGTCAGGATCTTCAAGCAGGAGAGCGAACTCGAGATCTGGAAAATGGACAGATCGGGTCGCTACGCACTGTTGAAGACCTATCCAATGTGCAGGTGGTCCGGGAAGCTCGGTCCCAAGAGGAAGGACGGCGACCGCCAGGCTCCCGAAGGCTTCTATCACGTGTCGGCCGGGATGCTGAATCCTCAGTCTCAGTACTACGTCTCCTTCAATCTCGGCTATCCTAACAAGCTGGAATCTGCATTGGGGTACACAGGCGAAGCGCTCATGGTCCATGGAGCCTGCTCCTCGTCGGGCTGCTATGCGCTCACGGACCAGGGAGTGGGCGAGATCTATGCCATTGTCTCCAAGGCGCTGGCGTCCGGGCAGGACCGCTTCCAGGTCCAGGCCTATCCCTATCGCATGACGCCGGAGAACATGGCGCTTCATAAGGGCGATGAAAACCTGCCATTCTGGCGGACGCTCAAGGAAGGCTATGACGCATTCGAGCTGACGAGACAGCAGCCGAAGGTTTCTGTCTGCGGCGGCCGCTATGTCTTCAATACCCAGTTCAAGGACGGCGAGCCTCGCGATCCGCTCGCGGTTTGCCCCTCCGCTACGGCGCCATCGGATCCACAACTCATGGCGAAGATAGCCGTCGAGAAGCAGAAGGTCGACGTGGCATTGGCCGACAGCAAGGTTGTTCCCGTCAACGCCTACCTGGACGGCGGTATGCATCCAAGCTTCCGGTCACTTCTGAAGAAGAACGGTGCCGACAAGCTGGCGGCCAGCATCTCAAGCATCCGGTATCCGGTTAGCAGACCCGACGCGGCGCTCGCGGATCCGTTCCAGGGTGTCTCCAAGCGTCCGAGTGCGGGCTTGATGTTCGACCTGCCTTCCGGAGATTGAGGCCACATGGGTTTGGACAACGAACAGTGTCAACGAAGGATCCTGCAAAGCAACAGGATTCTCCTTGTAGCACTTGTAATCTTCATCGTTGCGGTATTCGCATACAGTTTCCTTCACATCCAGCAGGAAGCTCCGCTCGATTCTGCGCCCGCTGCGGCTCAGACACGTCCGTGACTGCAGCCGACATGAACGCTGGAGTGAAACGCAAGGAAACTGCCGCATAGATGTTCTCGTCATCGGAGGGGTCAGGCGAGCCTTGCTGCTCAACATGGGCTGACGATGGCGGGCATAGGCAATCTGCAGCGGATCAAGGTTTTGTCGAAGGTTGTCGCTGGTCGGATGACGATGGTAACGGCTGCGCATGTTTTGGATCTGAGCACGCGCCAGGTCCGTCGTCTTTTGGCGCGGATGACAACTGGCGGTGCGGCATCGATCCGACACAAGGCAATCGGCCGACCGTCGAATAACCGGATCGGCGACGGGGTTCGGGATTATTCTGTGGCGATGGTGCGAGAACGGTATGCCGACTTCGGTCCGACGCTGGCCTCGGTCTCGCCAGGCAGGAACCGTCGGGCGGCTGTGCTGTGTTCGCTGGCAGACGGCACTGTCCCGGATACCGGAACGCTTGTGGATGTCGTAGCATGTTTCCGAGCCGCCATGGTCGCAAGCGATCGTGTGCTATACTCGCCAAAGGTGCCGAGATGTCTGGAACAGTTATCAAAGCCAGAAGCAGCGCTGCTATCCAAAACAAATTGTTGTGCGTGAGCATCGAGATCAGACCAAGAACGGCCACGAGTTCTAGCTGGACCTTTTCCCCCCTGCCCGCGATGTGGTCAGGCAGGTGATGCAGACGGAGAAAGAGGACGCCCATCAGCATCACAATCACGGGGAAGGCGATCGTGACACCGACGAACAAGTAGTCCGTTCCGCCGGGAGCGGTTACGAAGAACGGAAGCTCCTCCGCATTGGGAGGGGTCATTAGGATTGCCCTTCGGCCGTCTCTGGTGACGGCGAGACCTTATCACGGTGGGTGGAAGGCGTAATCTGCCCCCGCAATCGGCGTCGATTGATCAAGGTCAAGGCGATGCATGCAGGCATTGCGCATTGTGCTCGAAGAAAGCACGGGGTGTCGAGCGAGACCGCCCCCATGAAATGCGGACCACATATCGGCGGAGGCGAACATGTCGTTTCCCCGCAGGTGAAAGCCGATCTCCACGCAGAGATAGAAACAGGAGCAGAAAGCGTGCTGCAAACGCATCTGCAGCCTGCGCTACGCGCTGTTCCCGGCTCCGATCTTCGGCGAAGTCACCCTGAATTCCGGCAGTCGGAGTCATTTGTAGGAGAGGCGCCGAGCACAGCGCACCCCCGTCGGCTGAAAACGCATAGACACAGTGGTCTTCTCAAAATCTAACCTGGAGGCCCGGTGTAGCCGACCGCATTCGGCCCCCCGTTCATCTCTCGTAGCTTGACGACGTACTGCTGCGGGCGGAGCCAGATGCCAGGCGTCTTATACCCCATGGAACGTGCGATTTTCCCCACGAAGGCATTGCAGTTACTGACTGTCGCCTGCCAGAAACGGGAAGTGGCCTGCAGCTTGCGTATGTACGCAACAACTTGCCTGTATTCAGGTTCGTTCAGCGTAACGTGCCAGCTAGCCGATCTGTACCTGTCATCCAGGTCTCCGTCGCTCTCCCCGGTCTCGGCTGGCACCGGGATATAATGGCCCAGGATGTAGGGTATAACGCTATTCGAAGCCGGGTGCAGACCGGCCACTTCGCGATCAATTATATTGCCTGTCTTGCCCATACGCCCAAAAATCACGAAGGTGTGGCCGTAGCTGAGGGCATAGCGGGAACGGAACTCAATGAAAAATCGCCCTACCTTTTGTTGATGTCGCGCTGCTGTGACCACATTCCGTGGTGTCGTCGCTGTCGGAACGGCTGCACCGTCGCCGGACGCAGAACCCGACCTTGTTTCCCCTCGCGTCGGATAAGCCGCTGCTGCGAGTGCGAGCAAGGTAACAAATAATAGGCGACCGCTCATGAGCGACTCCATTCACGAACTCCGAAAAACACACACGAAGCTGGATGGTTGGACGGCCACGCCGCATGCCTTCGGTCCGATCCGGTCCGGATCAAGCATTGAGGAGCCGATGCAAAGCCTCCTCAGTTGCGAATTCTGGTTGTAGATTTACCACAAACAGAGCTGGCCGCATAGGGACCTAATATCCACTATCAGGTCTGCGGGCATGGAGGAGCCTACTTTTGAAAGCTATGGGCAAGACAAGATCAACAACCTGGGATCGATGACCGTTTTTTGGTTGAAACGTGGTCTCGTTGGTGCGTTGCCGACATGATTTGGCGCGAGGACGCTTCTTGCCCTGTAGTAAGACTTGGCCGTTAAGTGCCGGAGTGCTAAATAGAGTTCAGTATTTCTCGTCTGTACGTAAGCAGAGCAGAAATGAAGCGATGAAATCATTACCCGCCGGGCGCTCGTGCTGGGTAGTTTGCACTGATGACTTCCGGATGCACGCCTGCAATACCGCAGGCGTGGGGGCCGATTTCCTATCCCTTCGCAGCTCCTCCAAGAGTAGACCCGCGTTACATGCGTCAGCAGGTGCCATACAATGGAAGTGAGCCGCCGGGGCCCCCTATGCTGTGTAGGAAAACGGTTGGGCAACCCGCTATGGCGTAGCGGTCGGCGAGTAGGGACTGACTCTCAAGGGTAGAGCGACCATCCAGCGAAAAGAAGTGTGGCCTTCGTGGAGGCCCAGCGAGAGTATGATGAAACACAAGCCGGGCCTTTTGCAATATGCAAGTGGCGTCCCGTTGGGCCACACAACCCTCTTGGTGCCCGTGCGCTCTATCTCTACCGCGGCGCACGCGACATCCTGTTCCGGCTGCACGGCACAAACGAGCCATGGCTAATCGGCCAAGCCGTATCGAACGGGTGCATCCGTCCTAACGAATGAGAATGTCATTGAACTCTACGACCGCACTCCTTTGGGAACGACGGTCTTGGTTATCTGACGATCCGGCCGGCGTCCGATGCTTCGTCTGTGCCATGCCCGGGTGGCGCTCCTGGGCATCGCTCTGGCGTGCAAATTGGACACTTATCATGCCTACATCATGCCGTTGACGAAGGCGGCACTTACCTGCGGCCGCCTTGCCGCTCCTGGTGTTTGCGCCATCCGTATCTGGTCATTCCGTGCGGTTTGTACACCGATAGCATTGTCGTTACGAGCAGTACGACGAGACCACCGGCAGCGTGGATAACGAGTGAGCGCCTCAGGCCGAGAAGGTCTGTATTCAACAAGGTTGTCTCGGCCGACGCCGTTGCCATATAGGATATTCCCTCCATCTGCAGCAGCAAGACGATCAGAGTAAATAGGGTCAGCAGGAGTTTCACCAAGACCCAATAATGTCTGAACAGCCCCCATGTGGTACCCACTGACTGAACGAGCCCAGTCAGCAACGAGACGAAAACCAAAGGCACTACGACGAACCGCGCGATCACTTCCATCGCAACATAAAGGCTCCGCATCACCAGGGCATCCTGACTGGTCAGCCCGACGACGGCGAGCGCAAGAAAGCCCGCGACCGCGCCGAGCGATCCGACCGAGGAAACGATATGCGTGATGAGAGCAATCTTGCGGAAGCCAGGTGTCATGATCATCAGTGATCACCTGCGGATGGTCTCTGGCCGTCCGCAGGGGGAGAGAGGTGGCGGCCTGGTCCGTGGGGACCACCAACGCCGGAGACCATCAAAACGACAGCCAGCAAGATTACTACGCCGACAATGATCCCGGATACTTTTACCCAACGTGGCATACCGGGGTAGATGGGCGGAGGAGCCATCTTCGTTTGTGTCCTGTGGGCTCGGTTAACACTTGCCTTCAAATCTGGAATGAAGAAACTGTGTCCGATAACGGATATGATGTTCACTGATGTCAAGAAACAAAAAGTCGGCGTGGTAGGATCCTGGACAAACAGCTCGATCTGACCGGGAAAACTGATGGAGCAACGGAAACATACGATTGATCGTGGCATCGGTCGCACCAAGACCGCGCTGCATCGCGCTTGATTTCGCTGCCCTGGGAAAGGGCTAAGATCCGATCCCTGTTGAGGAAATCTGCCAAACAGCAAACTTCGGCCGTTCGACGTTCTACCTGCACTACACCAGCAAGGATGACCTGAAGCAGAGCGGCCTGGACAGCTTGCGGAGGCAACTCACGGACTCGGCCTCTCGCACTGTGCATGATGTTGGTCCGCAAACACGACGATCAGGGTGAGAAACACCTCCCAGTCCTGGTTGGTGTGCATCGCCTCCCGAACTTCAGGCCGATGCCGCCAGCGCCGACCGCGCCGATTATTGTTGGTGTCGCGCTGCCTGACCTTCCGTGGCTGCCTTCCATCGTCGGCGTCGAAGGCGTCGCGGCAGCTGCCGCGACTACCGACGCGGTAGGATCGGGGCCTGTCGTTTACTATCGCGATCCCGATGGCCGCCCCGCTTATTCAGCGGGGCCTAGGAAGACGACGGATGGTAGGGATTTCGGGCCGTCAGGCAGAGTGAAGATATCAGCTTTGACGCGGGCGGAGCCCAAGCTCTCCGAAGAGGCGCCTGCACCGACCACTGCCCGATACCTCGCCGACACCGAAAAAGGACTCGATGGGAATGGACTATCTTCCCGTCTATGCGGGCAAGGATCAGGACAGTTCTGCGGTCTAGATTTCGCCGGGGAAGCAGCAGCGCACCGGCGTGCGCACCGCCGAGGTTGGGCTTACAGCCGTCACCCGCAAAATCCGGACACCGGAACAGTCGTCATCGACGAACGACGGATCAGCGTGGTCACCATGCGGGCTGACGCCTTCATCGACGACGTCGCGAAGGTCACCACCGGAGATCGTGTCACCAAAGGACAGAGCCCGTTCCGCTTCTTCTCGAAAGAGATCGCGGCGACGGGTGCCGAGTTCGTCGCCCCGCAGCGGTCGGGATCCAGCACCGATGATGGAACGGGTAGCGCGCTGAAGCTCGTCAATCTCGGGCTATCGGGTGAGGTCATCCAATCGATCCGAAAGAACCTCAAGGTGCTACGCGTATTTCTTAAGATGCGCCGCTCGATGGCCTTGTCATGGAGCGAATGACCACGGCGGGCATGATGGCAAAGCCGGGCGACGTGCTGCCAAATCGCGACGAGGATTCTGCGAGGGACGAAGACCTCCTGGAGGCGTTAGACCTCATTGCCCACCCTTCTTACATCGTTTGGCTTACCGATTACGCCTACCGTCCGAATTGACCCCAAGAGGAGGCGGGCTACTAATGACATACGCGGACACAATACCATTCCGCGTATGTTCACGGCCGGTCCGGCTCACAGCGAGATGCACCACCGCTAACGAGAATGTCCCATGCGGCTTTACTAGAACTGTTCGTGTTGCCGGGGTTATGCCAGCCTGCGACGAAACGATTGGTGCCGTGAATAGGGGAGAGATGAACAACGGCTCCCACACCCGACACCGGGCGAACTCAGGAGGCACGATGGTGGTTGAGACAGACGGGATGAGCTCGGGAGTGGAGACGAAACGGCGGTTCCGCTTGAGCACCCCAACAATCGTTGGGGGAGGCCTCTGGGCGCTGTCGGCAAAGCTCGTCTCCCAGGTAGCGCAGCTTTCCGCGTTCATCGCCGCCGCCCGCATCCTCACGCCCCAGGAATTCGGCTTCTTCGCCTTCAGTTCCGCCGTTGCCACCTTCCTCGTGGTGTTCGCCGAGGGCGGATGGGCCGAATTCGTCATGAAATCGGCCGACGGGGAAGGGCACCTCGACCAGGTGACCACCATCTCGCTCGTGAGCGGTCTTCTGTTCACCGCCCTTGGATTGGGTGCCGCCGGCATTCTCTACGAAGCCTTCGACAAGATCTTGGAGGCGTCGCTCCTGGCGCTGTTCAGTTGCTTGATACTGCCTTGCGCAATGACAACCGTTTACGACGGGGCGCTCGTCCATCGCGGGCAACTGCAAAGCCAGGCGATCATCCGGATCACCGCCGAGGCGGCGGGGCTGGCCCTAATCGTCTTTGGACTGTTCATGGGGTGGAACGTCTTCGCACTCATCGCCGGGCGGCTGGCGATGCAGCTTGTTCTCCTGTGCGGCTCGATTATGGCTGTCGGTTGGGTTCGACCAGTTGGTCCAACCCGGATGCTCACGCGCGAACTGCTTGGGTTCTCGCAGCATGTCGTCGCCAACAGGCTGATCGTCTTCTTGCGCTCCTATTCGGGAACGCTCGCAGTGGGCGGTTTTCTCGGTCTGGCCGAAGCCGGTTACTATCGGGCAGCCGAGCGCATCGTAGCGGCGCTCTATGAGCTCGTGGGCGAGCCGGCGCGGATGCTCGCATGGATTGTCTTGCGGCGCGCGCGCGATCGAGAGAACTCGGAAGTAGGCAAGGATGATGCGGTCAGGAAGGCGGGAAACATGCTGTTTCCGCTCCTTCTGGCTGTTGCCACCCCCGTGCTTCTTGGGCTGGCATTGGTCGCCGACGACTTTGTCGATCTCGTGCTTGGCGAAGTTTGGGCACCGGCAGCAACAGTGGTCAGCATTTTATCGATAAAGCAGTTGCTGATGGTATCCGGCTGCATGACCGAGCCACTCCTTTCCATTCAAGGCAATATCCGCAGGATGGCCCCGGTTGGCCTGGCGAACTCACTTGTGATTATTGGCCTTGTCGTGGCCCTTGCGCCTTTCGGTTTGCTCCCGCTGGCATACGGGCAGGTTCTTGCCGGCATCGTGGTTCTGGCCACCTTGATCTGGCTGCAGGGTCGTTATGGCGGCCTCGACTGGTACGGCATCGCACGTGGCAGCGGTTTTGTCCCGCTCGCCGTTGCGGGTATGACCTGTACAATGTTTGCGCTGGGGCTGGCGATCGATCTCTCCACATTGCAGACTTGGGCAACGCTCGTGCTTCAGGCGGCCGCGGGTGCGACCGGCTATCTTCTAGTCCTGCTTCTTGTGAGGAGATTCGCCACGGGCATGTTCCCCGTCTTGGTGGTGGTAGCCCCCCTCACACCCACGCACGACATCGCGGGACGTTAGTGCACAATAAGTGCGCGCCTACGGCCCTGACGGCTCGGCGCACGGCTTGTCCTCGTGGCTGCCGAGATTGTCGAGGTTCACGATGTCGCCCTTGGCGAGCGTGGGCACGAGGACCTTTCCGAGGCACCAGTCCCGTGGCATAGGCAGTTGTCAGCGCCGTGGGCGCCTTCAGCAACGGCTCCGCTTCGAGAAAGCGCACGACCTCGTCGGCGCTCCGGATCGCTGGCAGCTTGCGCGGCGTGCGCGTATTGGCAGTCCGCTCGGGATCTCAGCCCGGTCCAGCGTCACGCCGTAAAAGAACCGCAGCGCAGACCGTCTGGTTGAGCGCCGGGCAGGAGACGCCCTGCGACACCAGGTATCCAGCAAAGCGCGCGCATCCCAAGCCCAGACGATCCGGCGAGCGGCCGAAGTACCAGCTGAACTTTGTCACGGCATGCAGGTAGGATTCGTTGTGTGGCCGGCGACAGGTTGCCAAGCGTCATATCGTCGATCACGCGGCGGCGCAGCTGGCTCACCGCCGCCGGAGCGTCGGTCATTGGTCGGTCTCCCGGTAAGGGTTGGTTCTCAACACCCCAACATCCCACCAAGAGACCATGCCTCCAAACCCCACCTCTTCCCGCGTCAGCGGGTTAGTTCCCGCGACGCGTCGGGCCTATTGTGCCCACGAAAGCGGTGGCGCGTACCCTGCTACGATCTACCCAATCTTATCTTTTCCGCAGCATGAAACCCCAGCTTTCACTGCATCCCTCTTCGGGATGGCTCGCTATCGCGTGCGTAAGGTATTGTATTTGCCAAGCGTCGACGACATCGTATCCGAGAGTATCCAGCTCGCGCAGAAACGCACCTCTCTCGCGGATTTGGTACGGGAGATAGGCTGGACCGCCCCTCTGCAGCGAATAAATCGTCTTTCCATCCCGAAGTGCGACCTTGTTCAAGATTATCACGTCGGGGCGCGCGGGAAGTCTCGAGACAAATTTAGGGAACGGTTCATCCAGATACTGCAGAAGGCCGGAACAGAGAAGGATGTCAGCTTTCCTGGTCTTCGCAACGTCGCTGCAAAAGGATAGCTTTTCTTGAATCCCATCTCGCTCCGCCATTTCGGCACCAGCCTTCACCATGGGAGGAAGTTCGTAGACCTCCCACCTCACCTTCGACAGATTCATCAAGCGACTGAAGGCTCGGTATTTCGTCCCGATATGTCCCCCGGCATCGAGCAAATTGGTCCACTCATCCCCGCGCGATAGGAACTCTCGCTCGAGCCAGAACATGACCGGATAGTCCCAGTCGATGACCTTGCACATCTTTTCGAGACCAACTTCGACGGTCTCTTCATTGTTGTAGCCGGCCACCGCCCACTTGGGAATTGCCGCCATTGCGCTGTCAAAGTCAGGATATTTTCCCGTCAGCTCGCCGCGGCGGGCGATCATGTGCAACTTGGCCACTGCAGATTGAAACGGCAGGGCCATTTTCTTGATTTTGGACGCATTGAAATGCATTAGAGATTGCATTGGCTTACTCCATGGCGGCGCGATGAACCTGGCGATTTCTTAGTTGGTCGTTCGGCCGCTTTGCTATGGCGGACTGCCTCGGACAACCAGGCGAGAGACGAATAAGCGGTGCGCGACTGAAACTGGGATGCGGGGCGTCATAGCTGGCCAGGTGCATAGAGACCGGACCTTGCAGAAAGCGAGGAGCCTGCGTGGTCACCTCGGGTTTCATCGCTCCTCTCCGGCGAGCGGAAGACGACGGAATTCCTGTACCGCCAATCCATTTGCTCTGGTCGAGCGGCTCCCTGCTTCATGTCGTCCTTGGCCAACGGGTCCTCCGACATATCAGACCACCCGCTTTCCGCCAAGCGATCGATCACAGGAACGAAATGCAGAGACGCGAGAACTCGCGTTTTCACGTCGAGGTCCACCCCATCGACGACGATGATGCCGCCGGGAGCCACCAAATGCGCCACGTTGCGCAGACACGACTCGGCTAGACTATCGTCAATCAACCTCATGAAATTGTTGGCCATGACTATATCCTGAATGCCGATCTGGTGAAGAAGATCGACATCCGTCACGTCCGCGGCCAACCACGTGATGTTCTCACGCAGCCAATCCCTGACACATAAGGCGCTCGCGAATTGGCGCTCGAGCATGCCTTCGGCGGCAGCAAAATCGCAGTCGAGAAGTTCCGATCGCCCTGGAAGGTACAAGCCTGCCCCGCTAGCAGGAGCGTCGATGCGGTGAACTGCTTTCCGGGCTGCATTCACCCCTGAGTCGGATACATCGATGCCATAGCACGCGATCCGCAGGTCCGGGCGAGCCGTGCGAAGGACGTAGAGCGCAGAATAGAGCTCCACGCCGGCGCGGCAACCGAAGCAGGCTATCCTGACTTCTCCGCTACTAGGGTATTTACGGATTAGGTCGGCGAGCATTTCAAGCAACGGAGGCATGCGCATGAACTGCGCGTAGTGATTCTGGATTTTGGCTGTATGGCGAGTGTAATACCCGCACAACAGACGCCCGAGGCGATACATTGCCGTTCTGCCTACCGTCCCATCAGTCAGCGTCTCCCATATCTTTCTGGCGAGATTGGCTAGCAAATGTGTACGCGTGCGTGCGAGGTTCTCAACGGAACGGGACATGACTAGCTCCTGAGAGTTATTTCATAACAACCAGCCTCCGAAGCTGTTCGCCGATCGGAAGTGCGATTGTCGAGACCGCTGAAGTTTTTGGATCAGCTGCAGCAAGCCGCAGCCGACGACCTGTGCCGGGGTTCGCCAGGCCCGTGGTCAATCTTTCGCCAGTCACGGGAAGACTGTATCCTCTCGCACCAGCCCGATGCCGATTTTCGTCGGCGCGTGACCGGAGTCCTTGCGACCGGAGGTTAAGCGTTCAGACGATGGGAGGTTTGTTGGGGTTCGACGGTTCGGCTGATGCCAACTCCGTCGTGACTATCGGGTCGACCGCGACAGAATTGGAGAACGCGGACATAGTAGGCAGGCTATTCAGGATAGCGATGATCGAACAGCTTGTGCCGCAACAGCAGGAGTCCTCGGAATTCGTCGTCTCGTCGCTGGCGGGCGCGCTCGCCTTCCATGCGTAAGAGTCAGCAGAAATGGTCCCTGCGTCTTCAGCGGCCCGAAGCGGGTGCGACCAATCCGTTTGGTGCCATATATCAACTCGCAGCGCACCTGGTGGCAACAGCAGCAACAGGATCATTGCCAGCCTTAGCAAGATAAACGTCGTTTTCCCAAGTATCGCTCTCATGCGTCATTTGTAGCTTTTGGTCGAGTTCTGTCAATGTAGATCGGCGGCCTTAGGTCTTAGCCAAATGGGGTATACTGCTATAAATCTCCCGCTTCTGGCCTATCCTTTAGGTCTCAGAATATGGGTTCGATTAATCGTACGGTGCTCTAGCGTTCCTTTTACCTCGACGACGAGCTATGCGGTTTTTGCTGTAATGATTAGCTTTGGCTGCTCTCATCTGCTTTGCTTTTGTGCAGACGCGAAGGCGAGGGCCGGCTTCATGCAGCGATCCAGCCAAGGTGTCCTTCCGGGGCGTGGGACGGACGATCTTGGCGCGCGGGCTGCGCGCCCCGTCTCGAAGTCGACGTGATTGATCCAACCCGATCCCAAGTTCAGAAGGAACGATACCGTTCAGGCCGAGGGTTGATCTAGCTCAAGGACCTAGCATCGCTTCTTGCTATGATGCTGTCACATTTCCTATCCCGCACATTGTCGAAGAGGAACTGGCGTCGATCAAGTGTTCCCAACTGCTTGAGCAAAGCCAACGGCTTGAACAAGAGGGGGAAGTATCGTCGACTACGTCGAACCTGAGGGCAAACTCCAACCGAGCTTATGGGATCAAAAATGATGAAAGCCATGGATGTTATGAGGGTGGAGGTGGTTACCGTCTCGCCGGACCATAGTGTAATGCACGCAGCGCAAATTATGCTGGATCAATCTATCAGCGGCCTGCCGGTGGTTGACGATGATGGCCACGTGGTCGGTCTTGTGACGGAAGGCGATCTAATGCGCAGGGCGGAACTCGGTGCCCAGGGGCTCTCGCCCGCCGACGGGGAATTTAGCAAGAGTGAGGACAAGACGCGCGCTTATGTAAAAAGCCATAGCTGGAAAGTGGCAGATGTAATGACCTCGGATCTGGTCAAGGTCGACGAGGAAACGCCGCTAGCTCGAGTTGCTGCGCTCATGGTGGAGCGCCGCATAAAGCGCGTACCGGTAATGAGGGGAGAGCATCTGGTCGGCGTCGTCAGCCGGACCGACCTCCTGCGTGTTCTCGTTGCGGCCAAATTCGACGACACGGCGTCAGGCGACGACGCGATCCGACGCAGCATTCTTACACGATTGCGAGAGGACGCCGGCGTCAAGGGAGACGGCCTAATTCTCACGGTCAGTGACGGCCTGGTCTGTTTCTCGGGAGTGGTTACCTCGCAGAGTGAACGGGATGCTGCCCGCGTGGTTGCCGAGGGCATAAGGGGCGTCAAGGGTGTGTTCGATCACCTGTCCATTGCCCAGGCCTGAACCAGGAGGACGGAGGCACAAAGATGCGAACGTATCCATCGCAAACCTGCTACAGGTGACATTGTGAGCACCTCCGCCATGCAAGACGATCTGGCGGCGTTGCAGCGCGAGACATTCGACTACTTCATCCATGAAGTGAACCCCACTAACGGTCTCATTCGCGATAAGACCGAAGCGAACTGGCCCGCAAGCATCGCCGCCACCGGCCTTGCGCTGGCCTGCTATCCGGTGGGCGTCGAGCGCGAATTTATAAGCCGGAGCGCTGCCACGGAACGCACTCTGGCGACGCTACGCTTCCTCTGGAACAGCCCGCAGGGGCCGGAGCCGGACGCAACAGGATATCGCGGCTTCTACTATCACTTCCTCGATATGCAAACCGGCCGGCGAGCCTGGCGCTGCGAGCTGTCGACCATCGACAGCACGTTCCTGTTCGCGGGCGCGCTGGCCGCGGCGGCGTTTTTCGATGCGGACACGCAGGCCGAAGCCGAGATCCGCACGTTGGCAAATGCGCTCTATCGCCGTGCCGACTGGCGCTGGGCGCAGGACGGAGGGGAAACCGTCACCCACGGTTGGACGCCTGAGCGCGGATTCCTGAAGCATCGCTGGGAAGGCTATGACGAGGCGCTCCTGCTCTATGTCCTGGGGCTGGGTTCGCCTACCCATCCACTGCCGCCGACCAGCTACACGGCCTGGACCGCAACCTTCCGATGGGAGCACTGCTATGGCTACGACTACCTCTACGCGGGGCCGTTATTCATCCATCAGCTCTCGCACGTGTGGATCGACTTTCGGGGTCTGCAGGACCCCTTCATGCGCAGCAGGGGAAGCGACTATTTCGAGAACAGTCGGCGCGCCACCCACATCCAACAGCACTACGCTATTGAAAACCCGCGTGGATTCGCGGGCTATGGCCAACATTGCTGGGGCATTACCGCGAGCGAGGGTCCCGGCCCATCCACGCTCAAGCTGGACGGCATCGAGCGCCGGTTCGAGGACTATGTCGCGCGTGGCGTCCCGTATGGTCCCGACGACGGCACGCTCGCTCCCTGGGCGGTCGTGGCTTCATTGCCGTTCGCTCCAGAAATTGTCCAGCCCGCGATCGCCTTCTGCATCCATCAGGCCAAGCTCAAAGCCGCCAACGCGTACGGCTTCAAGGCCGCCTTCAATCCCACACACCCGGGCTCGCTCGATAACGCCTTCGGCTGGTGGATTTCGCCTTGGCACTTCGGCCTGAACGAAGGTCCGGTCGTTCTGATGATCGAGAACGAACGCAGCGGCCTGTTGTGGCGATTGATGCGCACGTGCCCTTACATCCGCAGCGGCTTGCAACGGGCAGGGTTCGAAGGCGGCTGGCTGGGACAGTTGCCAAGGCCGTCATCGCCATTGGCTTGAGCGGCATATCGACGGCCGAAAAGCCAAGGCACCATCTGCCAAAGTGCTGTTGCCTCCTATACCTGCCGTTTGCCGTTTCGACGGTCACCAGATGCCGCAATGGGCTGGCTGTGGCATTGACTATTTCCGGGTGCCAACAAGGGCCTTCCGGACATCTGTCCGGCGAGCCATGCGGACCAAGGCGTCGCCACCGGCTCCAATTGCGGGATCGCCCTTCCGCCGCTTCGCGGGGCGCAGGCTGTAGTGACGATTTGGTGGGGCTTTCGCGATCCCCGCGGCAGCCGTCACCTATGGTGGGTTCTTCGACTTGCCCGGCGCTCATCTCTGGGAGGTTGACGATCTAACGATCACTACCATTGCCAAAAGAGTTGGAGGAGGCGCTTGGCATCTGGCAAGGTGAAATCTCGACAGGTATCGCTGATCGTGGTTTTGCGCTGAATCAAAGCAATCATCTGCTTATGCGTATCACATCATAAGACTGCTCGCCCGTAGCTGGGGCCGAGGCAGTTTTGACGGACGTGGCGCGGTTTGTGCGCGCAGAATGGATGAAAGAATGCGCACCGCTCCGATTATCACTGTCGCTATCCTCGTCGCCGCCGCTGGAGGCGGCTACGCATACTGGTTGAAGGAGCAGGCGACCCGTGTTCCGGTGGGATTGGCACGAGCCAATGGTCGGATCGAAGTCGAGCGGGTCGACATCGCAACCAAGTACGCCGGCCGCCTCGCTGAGGTGGGTTTCAACGAAGGCGCTGATGTCGAAAAGGATGATATCCTCGCCCGTATCGACACGACAGAAATTCTTGCCCATCGTGCCGCGGCGCGAGCTGCTGTGCACCGCGCCCACCAAGGCGTAGCCGGCGCCGAGGCCAATGTCGCGGTGCGCGAGGCGGAGTTGAAGCTCGCGGAGATTGAGCTCAAACGCACTATTGAACTCACCCGCGGAAATACAGCCACACAAGCGGAATTGGACCGCCGCACGGCGCAGCGAGACATTTCGAGGGCCTCTCTGGATAGCGCAAAAGTGGCTGTCGAAGATGCCCGGGCTGGGGTTGAAGCTGCTGAGGCTCAGGTGACCCAGATCGAAGCGGCGATTGCCGATATGACGTTGAAGGCTCCCGTATCGGGTCGCGTTGAATATCGTCTCGCTCAGGCGGGCGAAGTCGTCGCGGCGGGCGGGCGGGTGCTGACGCTTCTCGACCTTTCCGACGTTCATATGACGATCTTCCTGCCCACTAGCCAAGTCGGACGTGTCGAACTCGGTTCGGAGGCACGGATCATGATCGATGGTGCGCCTGAATACGTCGTTCCAGCCACGGTTTCCTTCGTTGCCGCGGAGGCGCAGTTCACCCCGAAATATGTCGAGACTGCGAACGAGCGCGAGAAACTGATGTACCGCGTCAAGCTGCAAATCGATCCGCAAATCCTCGAAACTTACCGCGGCTATGTAAAAGCAGGCATGACCGGCAACGCCTACGTCAAAGTGCAAGCCGGAGCGACCTGGCCCAACGATCTAATTCCGAGGCTCCCAGATGTCCGCTGATGTCCAGCTCGCCGTTAGGGTTGCTTCGGTTTGCCACCGTTACGGCAATACGGTTGCGCTCGACGGCATCAGCCTTTCGATCGCCTCTGGATCGACGGCGGCCTTCATCGGCCCCGATGGCGTCGGTAAGTCCACCGTCCTCGGCCTGATCGCCGGCGTCAAGCGCATCCAATCCGGAACCTTAACGGCTCTCGGCGGGAACATGGCATCGCGCGCGCACCGCGACATGGTAGCGCCTCGCATCGCCTATATGCCACAGGGTCTTGGCCGCAACCTCTATCCGACACTCTCAGTCGTCGAGAATATCGATTTCTTCGGCCGCTTGTATGGACAGGCGGAAGGCGAACGCCGCAATCGCATAGCGCGCCTGCTCACCGCCACGGGCCTCGATCCGTTCCCGGATCGTCCGGCCGGCAAGTTGTCGGGCGGGATGAAGCAGAAGCTCGGCCTCTGCTGCGCCCTGATCCACGATCCCGATCTATTGATTCTCGACGAGCCCACGACCGGCGTCGATCCCCTGTCGCGGCGACAGTTTTGGGATTTGATCGGCCGGATCCGCGCTGAGCGTCCCGGTATGACGGTGTTGGTGGCAACCGCCTACATGGAGGAGGCCGAGCGCTTCGGCCACATTGTCGCGATCGATGAGGGCAGGGTCATTGCCGCCGGTGATAGGGCGGGAATTCTTGCCCAAACGAAAGCGAGCACGCTCGAGGAAGCCTATATTGCTCTCCAGCGCCCCGAACGTCGCGGCGACCACACTGAGCTGAGGATCCCAAAGCTGCAACATAGCGACGGCCCTGCCGCGATTGCCGCCGAGAACCTGACCATGCACTTCGGCGATTTCACCGCTGTCGATCGCGTCAGCTTCCGCATCCAGCGCGGCGAGATCTTTGGGTTTCTGGGATCGAACGGCTGCGGCAAGACGACGACGATGAAGATGCTCACGGGACTGCTCACGGCGAGCGAGGGGCGATCCGAACTATTGGGCAAGCCGGTCAACGCCCGTGACATCGCGACAAGAATGCGGATCGGCTACATGTCGCAAGCGTTCTCACTCTACGAGGAAATCTCGGTCCGGGCGAATTTGGAACTGCATGGACGTCTCTTCCGCATCCCGGCTGGCGAACTCGAAGCACGCGTTGCGGCGACGTTGAGCCGTTTCGACCTCAGCTCCGTTCCTGACGCCTTGCCCCCGGCGCTGCCACTCGGGATGCGACAGCGGCTCCAGCTTGCTGCAGCCTGCCTGCATCAGCCCGAAATACTGATCCTCGACGAACCCACCTCCGGTGTCGACCCGGCGGCGCGCGACAGGTTCTGGCGTCTCCTCGTCGAGATGTCTCGCCGCGACAGCGTGACGATCTTCATATCAACCCATTTCATGAACGAAGCCGAACGCTGCGACCGCGTGTCGTTAATGCATGCAGGCCGTGTTCTTTCCATCGGGAGTCCAGAGGAGCTTCGCCTGGCGCGGGGCGCTCACAATCTCGAGGACGCTTTTGTGGCCTACCTCGAGGAAGCATCGGCACAGGCGGCGCTGCAGGAGACGAAGGATACTCCTTTATTGTCCGTCATGGCGGATCCGTCCAATACTTCGGATATTTCCGCCGCAGAGATAGCATCTGCGCCCCAGACACCGCACAGGTCATCGGCGGCGTCTTTGCGCCGGATCTGGGCCTTTGCCCGGCGAGAGGCGGTCGAAGTGCTTAGGGATCGTATCCGGCTTGCCTTCGCACTGCTAGGACCGCTCGTACTGATGGTGACGTTCGGTTTCGGCATCTCGTTCGACATTGAGAACCTCCGATATGCGGTGCTCGACCGCGATCAGTCCTACGAAAGCCGCCTGTTCCTGGAGCAATTTTCGCAGTCGCGCTATTTCATCGAACAAGCGCGGCTTGGCGACGAGTTCGAGATCGACCGCCGGTTGCGATCGGGCGAGTTGCGCTTCGCAGTCGATATTCCGCCCGGCTTCGGTCGCGACCTTCTGCAGGATCGCCAGCCGCAGGTGAGCTTCTGGCTCGACGGCGGCAACACCTTTCCCGCAGAGACGGCGCGTGGCTATATCCAAGGCGCCGTCCTGACCTATGCGGCAGATCGCTATCGCCAGTTGAATGGCCACGATCGGCAGATGCTGCCGATCAATGTCGAGCCCAGGTTTCGCTACAATCAGGACTTCCGTAGCGTGTTCGCGATCACGCCCGGCACGATCATGCTTCTACTGGTCCTCATTCCCGCCATGCTCACCGCGGTTGGCGTCGTGCGGGAGAAGGAAATGGGCTCGATCACGAATGTCTACGCCTCCCCCGCGACGGTGGGAGAATACCTCATCGGCAAGCAGCTACCCTACATAGCGATCGGCTTCGCCAGTTTCGTCACGCTGGTGCTCTTGGCGGGCGGCCTCTTCGGCGTCGTGCCGAAGGGATCGGTGACCGCCTTGTCGATCGCGGCGCTCATGTATATTTTCGCTGCAACAGCATTCGGTCTTCTAATATCCGCGTTCGTCTCGACGCAAGTCGCGGCGATCTTCGCGACGGCCATACTGACCGTCATTCCGGCGGCGCATTATTCCGGATTTCTCTACCCGGCCTCGACGCTCGACGGCGTGGCCTGGGCGATGGGTATCGGCTTTCCCGCTCAATGGTTCCAGACCGTGAGCCTCGGCGTTTTCGCCAAGGGCCTCGGGGCGGGTGCGTTCGCGCAGGAAATCGCAGTTCTCTTCGGTTTTGGCGTCATTTTCCTCGTGCTGGCTCGTCTGGCCATCCGCAGGCAAGGAAGCTAGCGATGAGACGATGGGCACTGAACGTGTTTCGCCTCGGTCTCAAGGAGGTCATGAGCCTCTCGCGGGACGTGGTGATGGTCGTTCTCATCATCTATGTATTCACGGTTGCGGTTTACGCCATGGCGACCGGCATCAAGACCGAGGTGAGCAATGCCAGCGTGGCCATCGTTGATGCGGATCGCTCGACGATTTCGTCACGCATCAGGGATGCGCTGCAGCCGCCCTACTTTCGCGCACCGCGCGATATCGACCGCTCGGAGGTCGATGAACTCATGGACAAGGGCGTGTATACGTTTGTTCTGGAGATACCGCCGCGCTTCGAAGCCGATCTTTTGGCAAACCGGCGCCCGTCCATTCAGATCAATGTCGACGCGACGGCGGTGAGCAACGCCGCCGTCGGAACGGCCTATATCCAGGAAATCATTGCCCGAGAGACGGAGAGCTTTCTGCACGAGCACGGCGAGAGCCAAGCCGTTCCGATCGAGCCCGTCATCCGTGCGCTGTTCAATCAGAATCTCGAAGCGGTTCGCTTCAACGCGAGCATGGACATCATCAACAATGTGACGATGCTCGGAATCATTCTCGTCGGGGCGGCCGTCATGCGCGAGCGAGAGCACGGCACCATCGAACACCTATTGGTGATGCCGGTGCGGCCGAGCGAGATTGCCGTAGCGAAGATCTGGTCGAATGGCTTGGTCATCCTGCTGGCGGCTGGCCTCTCTCTTCACGTTGTCGTGCAGTTCGTGCTGCAGATACCAATCATCGGCTCGGTCGAGCTCTTCCTAGCTGGAACCGCCGTCTATCTCTTCGCGGTAACGTCGCTCGGCATCTTGCTGGCCACGATCGCCAACTCGATGCCACAATTCGCGCTGCTGGCGATCCCGGTCTTCGTCATCATGTTCTTGCTGTCGGGCACGTTCACGCCGTTTGAAAGCATGCCGCCTCTCCTGCAGGACATCATGTACGCCGTGCCATCGACGCATTTTGTGAAATTCGCGCAGTCGATCTTGTATCGAGGAGCCGGCCTCGATGTCGTCTGGATGGACCTGACGATCATGGCCGGGTTGGGCGCGGCGTTTCTTGCAGCCGCCTTATCGCGGTTCAGGACAATGCTCACACGGCAGTCGTAGGGGGGCGTTCGTGACAAAATGAAGCGGCGATTGCCATTTCCAGGTCCAGAGGCTGTGGACGCACATGGCCTCGGGCTACGATGGCGAATCCGCGTCAATAATGTGACAAACGTAATTCCATTCCGGCGCAGTGACTACTGTTCTTCGATGTAGGGATGCCTCGGCGGACTCGCCGGAGGCATTCCCTGACCAGGGCCTACCGGTGCAACTTCGCCGCGATGCGGATGTAACTGGCGGTTCGCAGCCGGCTCAAGGTGGCCACCTGGCGCCGCTGGGAGTCCTCCTTGATCGTCACACTCTGATCTCACTCCGGGGAATCGGCGACGCATGTAAAGCGGGCGAGCACTGTGATCACGATTTTTCCTTTGAGGGTGCATCTCCGAAAAGTTCAATGCTGGCCTGGGCCAGCAAGCCGGCGATGGAAATTGCGTTTGACGGATGGGGAATTGAGTCCGTGCTGACGACACGGGCAGGCCCGGCTGCGAGCAGTTGCTCGTAGGCGTCCTGGGCGAAGACGGGATGGATACCGACACAGACAGCAGGAGGAAGGCCCAACCGCTTCAGGTGACCGAGGGTTTCGATCGCTGTCCGGCCCGACGAGACTATGTCATCAACGATGACGGGGGTTCGGCCGCGGGCCGCACCGATCGAGGGAAGGCACACCTCGACGTCGCGGTCACCCCGGCGGTTTTTTGTCAAGACCTGATACGGAACCCCGGCGCGGTTGGCGATATCGGATACCCATTGACCGCTTTCGCTGTCGGGACCGATGAGGACCGCGTCGGGGACGTTGTCTCGGATCCAGTCGGCGACCAGCGAAGCCGTGGCCACCCGGCGGACCGGGATTTTATACAGACCGGAAAGCTCGGGATTCCTGTGCAGATGGGGGTCGGCCGTTACCAGCCAATCGAAATTCTCTTCGAGAAATCGTGCAAACAATGGTGCGCTGACGGCTTCGCCGGGATTGAACCGTTTATCCTGGCGCATGTAAGCCAGATATGGCGCTATAAGTCCGACGGAGCAAGCTCCGAACTCGCGCGCTGTCGCCGCGGCGAACCGCAAAGGAAGGGCAAGTTCATCGGGATTGCGCAAACTGACGACAAGCGCGACATCGACGCCGGCGAGAGCTTCATCGATCGCGACGAGGGACTCACCATCCGGAAAGTGGCGCCAGTCCAGCCGTCCGGCTCGCGAACCAAGTAAAGGGGCCATCGCGTCTGCCAGTGTTCGCTGCAGCGGGAAGGGAAGGAGCACACGGGTCATTGTGTGACTGCAACCTCGAATATGTCCGGATGGACCGAAGCATACTCAAATGCGTATTCCAGTTCTCCGGGTGATTGTGAGTGGACGTGAAACAGCGGCTCACCGGCGTGGATGCCGTCGCCAATCCGAACGCGGGAAACAACCCCTGCGGTGGCGCCTCGAGGAGCTCCGGCGACCTTGGCGACCTTTGCAAGCTGTCGGTTGTCGATCGCCTGGATCTGGCCGGTCCGGTTGGCGAGAACCGGACGAGTGTGGGGAGCCACTCCTGGCTCGGCAAAGCCACCCTGTGCCTCGCAGACCGCGAGAAACTTGCGCAAAGCGGCGCCGCTGTCGAGCAGCATGCAGGCGATGGCCCGCCCGCTGCCGGGCGCGGCCCCGGGTGCGGCATCAAGCAAGGCGCCGGCAAGGTCGAGCGCACGGCTGCGCAGGTCGCACGGCGCTGCTGCGTCCTTGCGCAGTACGCTCAGCACATCTTCGGCTTCAAGGGCGGGACCGATGCCGTACCCAACGGGTTGGAGGCCATCGGTGCGCAGCATCGAGAGGTTAAGTCCGAGCGCCTGCGCTGTCGCAAGGAGTCTTGCCTCGAGGAACGCAGCGGCGGCGGAAGAACGCACCTTCGCCGTGGGTCCGATCGGAATATCAATCAGCACGTGGGTGGAGCCAGCCGCAGCCTTGTTCGAAAGCACACTTGCGACCAGTTGTCCGTCGCTGTCGAAGTCGAGCGGACGCTCGATGCGGATGAGGACGTCGTCGGCCGGGCTGAGCCGGACATTGCCGCCCCAGACTATGCAGCCTCCTTCGCGCTCGACCACGCGTCGCATGGTATCGAGGTCCAACGCCACCGGTGCCATGACTTCCATCGCATCGGCGGTGCCCGCGGGGGACGTGATCGCAAGTGAGGACGTCTTGGGGATCCGGTGACCGGCGGCAGCAACGATCGCAAAGACGATGGGGGTGGTGCGATTTCCCGGAAGGCCGCCGCCGCAATGTTTGTCCAGCACCGCGCCGCTGCCCCAGTCGATGCGTTCCCCTACTGCGAGCATCGCTTTGGTGAGCGCGACCGTCTCCTCCTTGTCGAGCCTGTCGCCGGCGCAAGCCGTAACGAATGCCGTCAGTTCGATATCCGACAGGCGGTTGCTGACTGTGTCGCGCATGAGAGCGAGGAAGTCCGCCGAGCCGAGCCGCTGGCCGAAGACCTTCGCACGTAAGGCCGGCGCGGAATAGCCTTTCCGCTTCGCATACCTTGCCTCTTCTTCTTGAAGGTGGCCGCTGTCGGGAAGCAGCAGAGAACATAGCTCGGCAGTGGCGGGCGTGCATATCACCTCGCCACGAAAGCCGTTGCGGACAAGGGCAGGAATGTAGCCCGAATGATCGAAATGAGCGTGAGTCAGCAGTACCGTATCGATCGTTTCGGGCGGCACCGGGAACGCCGCGCGATTTCGATCGCGCAGCTGCTTGTAGCCCTGAAACAGACCGCAGTCGATGAGGACGCGGCGTCCATCCGCTTCGAGCAAATACCGCGATCCGGTTACCGTCCCGGCGGCGCCGAGAAATTGAAGCGAAGGTGAGGAATGTCGTTTCATGTGGCTCTCCAAACATTTGGCAAGGCTCTTAGGACGCCTATTCTGGAACGTTCCCGGTGGAAACGGCGCGAGGGTCAGCCGTCACCGGCGCCATTAGCCGCGGCAGCTTCAGGCTTGCCATCGCAGCGACCCCCATCGCCACGGCAGCGGCAAGGAAACCGGCGCCTTGCAGGCCGTAGAAACCGAACAGCAGACCTGCGCCTGCAGAACCCACCGACTGCCCGAGACTTACCGTTGCCGACTGAATGCCAAGTTCGACGCCCTGGCTTCGCGCTGTGATCCGCGTCACCCAGAAGGCGAGCAGCGGACTGATCACCCCGGCGGACGCAGCGACAATGGAAACCGCGAACAACATCTCGCTGAAGCCGGTAATTGATGGAATAACCGCCAGACCGATCGCCATCACCAGGAAGGCTGGTGCAACAAGCACTCTTGTCGCTGCCGGCTTGACGAGTGGCGAAAAGACAAGGCCCTGCACCGCAAACATAACCACGCTACAGGTCGCGAACGTAAAGCCCAACTCGGCGGGAGTCATTGTGAGTTCATTATTGCGCAGAGTGAGGCCCACCTCGAATGCTCCAAGTCCCGCCGCGGCTACAGAGGCAAGGGCGAGCAGACGTATCTCCCCGGGCACGAAAGTTGATGCTTCGCGGTTCTTCGTTTCAGCAGCGTCGCCAGTCACTCGGCCTCCAGGTAAGATCAACCTCACGCCTCCGGCTGCGGCCAAGGCGAGGCCGGACGCAAGAAGAAAGGGGGCAGCCTGTAGGGAGGAAGCCGCTCGGCCCGAGCCAAAAGCCCATCCGGCAGCGAGGCCGCCGAGCATGGGACCGAGCAGAAAGCCCGCAATCGATGCCATACTGATCCAACCGAAGGTTCTGGCACGACGATCATCGTCACCTGTCGTGTCGGCAATGAATGCAAGGGCTGTGGGCACAACCGCGGCAGCGAAGGCGCCGTTCAGGATTCGTCCGATATAGAGAAAGAGTAAGTTCGGTGCGAGCGCCGAAGCCGCCAAAGTGACGGCGAAGCCGATCAGCCCGACGATAAGGATGGGTCGGCGCCCGAGCAAGTCCGACACCCGCCCCCACAGGAATGCGACAGCCATTGGCGCAGCGACATAGGCAGCGGTCAGAAAGCCGATGTGCCGCGCGTTGAATGTCGGGTCTACGGGGTCAGCAAGTCGTTCGACCATTTTCGGCAGGACCGGTAGGACGATCCCATAGCCGAGCGCAACGATGAAGGCCGAAGCCAGAAGTGCGCCCAGGATCCATGATGACGCGGGCAGGGGAGGTCTTGCAGTCCCGCTCATGCCGGCGCCCCGGTCGGCTGCTCATGAGCGGCGCTTGCGGCCGTCGATGCGGCGGCGGGACGAATGCCCTCGAGCCTGGTTCGCTTGAGCAGAAGAGCGTTTACGGCCACAAGGGCCGAGCTGCCCGACATTGCCAGCGCGGCGATCTCGGGGCTCAGGAGGAAGGGGTAGAACACGCCTGCCGCAAGCGGGAACGCGACGACATTGTAGCCGACCGCCCACCACAGGTTCTGATGCATCTTGCGCAATGTGGCCCGTGACAAGGTCATTGCACCGACCACGTCATAGGGATCGCTCTTCATCAGCACGATATCGGCGCTTTCGATCGCCACATCGGTGCCCGCGCCGATGGCGAATCCGACATCGGCCTGCGTTAAGGCTGGCGCGTCGTTTACGCCGTCGCCGACCATGCCGACCTTCAGGCCCTGTCCCTGCAATTCCTTGATCTTTTCGGCCTTCTGCCCCGGCAGGACATCGGCCAGAACGATGTCGATGCCGAGAATGCCTGCGATGCGCTTGGCAGTCCCGGCATTGTCGCCCGTAAGCATGGCGACGCGGACGCCTTGCTCGTGGAGCTTCTTGATGGTGCCGACGGCGGTCGGGCGCGGGGCATCGGCGATGGCGATGAGCCCAAGAAGATTGCCGGAGCGTGCCACGTGAATGACGGTGCGGCCTTCGCCCTTGAGCGCTTCAGCCTTCTCGCCGAGCGCCAGCAGGTCAATCTTCTGCTCGTCCATCAGGCGCCGGTTGCCGAGGAAAACCTGATCTCCCCCGATGACGGCGCTGGCGCCCTTGCCCTCGATGTTGAGGAAGCCGGAGACCTTGGGAATTTCCAGGCCCTTGGCCCGCTCGACGATGGCGACGGCCAGCGGATGATCCGACCCCTGGTCTACGGCGGCTGCGATTTGCAAAACCTCGTCGGGCGAAACACCGGGCGCGGGCACGGTTTCGACGACCTTGGGTTGGCCCATGGTGAGCGTCCCGGTCTTGTCGAAGACGATCACGTTGAGTTTTGTGGCCTCTTCGAGCGCAGCCGCATTCTTGAACAGGATGCCGTTGGATGCTCCGAGGCCGGTGCCGACCATCACCGCCATCGGCGTGGCAAGTCCGAGGGCGTCGGGACAGGCGATAACAAAGACCGTGATCGTCAGCGTTAGAGCGAACAGCAGCGGCTGGCCGAGCCACCAGAACCACACGACAAAGGTCGCAAGGCCAACGACGATCGCGGCCAGCACCAGCCACTGCGAGGCGCGATCGGCAAGCAGCTGGGCCGGCGCCTTCGAATTCTGTGCTTCCTGGACCAGCTTGACGATCTGAGCCAATGCCGTGTCGGCACCCACTTTGGTGGAGCGGTAGCGCAGCGTGCCGCTCTTGTTGATCGTGGCACCGATCACGGCATCACCGACCTTTTTTGTGACGGGCATGGACTCGCCGGTGAGCATCGATTCGTCGATGGTCGACTCGCCCTCGATCACTTCGCCGTCGACGGGAAGCTTGTTGCCAGGCCGCAGCACCACGATGTCACCGAGCACGACGTCGGCGGTCGCGACTTCGATCTCCTTGCCGTCCCGGACGACGATGGCCTTGGGCGGCGCCAGATTCAGCAGCGCCCTGATCGCGGCGGAAGCGCCCGCCCGCGCACGCATCTCCAGCCAATGGCCGAGCAGGATGAACACAAGCAGCACGCTCGCGGCTTCATAGAATTGCTGCCCTTCGAAGAAGAACGTCGCGCCGACGCTGAAGAGGTAACCGGTGCCAACGCTCAGCACCACCAGCACCGCCATGTTGAGGACGCCGTTCCGCAAGGCTCGCCATGCGGCAACCACGAACGGCCAGACCGGATAGAGGATTGCCGCGCTGGCCAGAAAGAACATTGCAAGATCTTCGCTGAGACCGAAAGGGGGGGCCAGCCAAGGCTCGCCCATTCCCATGGGCTCCATGGCGAAGATGGGAAGCGTGAAGACCAGGCTGACAAGGAACCTGTTCCGCATGTCGCTCACCATGTCCTGCATGTCCATGCCGGCACCGTGTCCCATCTCATGGGCCATAGCGTCATGGGGCACCTTGGCTGCGACCGTTCCCTCCCGTTCGCCTGGTGCCACATGGATCGTGGCGGCGTGCTCCGCGTGGCGGTGTATGTGTCCGGAGGGCGCGCGCGGATGCCCGGGAGGAACCGTTGTGCTGCCGGACACGCAAAGGTGCCGTGGCACAGTCTCGCCCCTGCAGTGAAACCCGCAGGTTTCGATTTCGCGGGCCAAACTCTCAGTGTTCGTCCGCGCTTCGTCGAATTCGATGGTTGCGCTTGCCGAGCCAGCGTTCATGGCAACGCTGGCAACACCCGGCAGGGCTGCGAGACGCTTTTCGATCGCGACGAAATCCAGCATGCCAAAAAGGTCACGTACTTCCAGCGTCGCCTTCTTCATGGTCAGTCTCCTATGGTTCGGTTTTGCCGCTGCGGATAAACACCGCGATCCGCAAATGTCTTAGGCTCGATAGGCGAAGGTCGACATCATCCCGGTCGCCATGTGGTAGAGGTGGTGGCAGTGGAAGGCCCATTGGCCGGGATTGTCGGCATCGACGGCGATCGTCACCGAGCGATTGGGGGGCAACAGGACAGTGTCTCTCACGGCGCCTGCAAAGCGCTGCCCATCGATCGCGACCACCTGGAAATGATGGCCGTGCAGGTGCATTGGATGTGCCATCATGCTGGTGTTACGCAGCGTCACTTCCACGCGGTCGTCCGGATCCACGACGAGCGGCGGGTTCGACTGCAGGCCCCAGCGGTAGGCGGCCATGTCACCGGTGAGCGCTATATCGAACGTTTTGTCAGCAGGGCGCGACGCCAGTGGCGCGGCGGCCCGTAGCTTCGCCTCAAGCAGCAGATCTAGAACCGGGGCGTTGTCATCTCCCGCCGTCGCGATCTTTGCCACCGCCGAACCGGCCGGACGCAGGATGACGCCGGACCTTTCCTTGCTCCCCTCGCGCAACGCCAGGATAGGGAAGAAGCGTGGTTCGCGCGGAAGCTGCAGGCGGACGTCGATGCGCTGTCCCATCGTCATCGGAAATCGACGGCCTTTGATCGGCTCGATATCCTGACCATCGACCGCGATCAGTTCGCCTTCTAGTTCGCCGAAATCGATCGTGAACGCCGTCGCGGTCGCGCCGTTGATGATACGCACCCGCGCGCGGCCGCCGGCTTCCATCGAGACGACCTCGGGATCGTCCAGCGTGCGATCATTGGCCAGATAGGCGTCGTATTCGATGTCGTTGATGTCCATTGCCATGGCTTGGCCACCATGGTTCATCCCAGCCATCGCATCCGTTTGCGCCCCCTCCATGTCCATCCCGCTATGGATCATCGGCATGGCGGCGCCGATATTTTTGCCCTGCAACCCCGCCAGCAGTTCCTCCGGCGATGAGAACGAGAAGTCGTGAAGGAGAATGACAATCTCCTGCTCGTCCCTTTCATCATCGGTGGGATCGACGACGATCAGCGGGGCGGCAAGAAGTGCCTGCTCCTGCAGTGTGTGGGCATGCATCCAATGGGTGCCCGGCTTGCCGACCGGAAAGTTATAGCCGCGTTCGGCTCCGGCGGCGATGAGCGGGAGCGGCGCGTCCGGCACGCCGTCGCTCGCCCAGGGCGGCGTCAGCCCGTGCCAATGCATGATCGTTGACTCGGCAGTCTCGTTGCGGAGCAGGACATTGAAGGCATCCCCCGCCCGCAACCGGAGGCCCGGCGTGCCGTCGGCCTGTTGAAGGCCGAAGACGCTGGCCGCCTTGCCGTTCACCTCGATCGTGCGGCGGATAATGCCAAGCCGCATTTGGCCGGCCGACTGACCAGCGAACGTCGGCCTGAGCGAGAACGCTGGCGCCGCAAGAACTGCGGTCCCAGTAAGTGCGCTTTTAAGGAAATCTCGGCGCTTCATCATCGCCTCCTGGGGTTTTGAGCTCCTAAATCTCGGAACTCACGGTTTCATTTAGGACAACAAAGCCAACATTCGACCTGGCAGAAGTGCCGTCGCTGCAATATCCCTGCCCAGGATGACGCAGCGAGGGTGATCAATGCGTGCGGGGCCTGTCGGCAGCGCCGAACAACCTATTCAAGTGCGGGAAGAAGGCGGGCACCCGGGCCGCGTAACGGCCGTATGCTTCGCCGTACTCCTTCCTTGCCTCGCGCTCTTCCACGAAGGAAAGCCGCACATACATCGCTACCAGGATCGGGAACATCGCGAGGGTCAGCAACGTCGGCCATTGGACGAGAAAACCCAGCATGACCAGAACGAAGCCGACATACTGCGGGTGGCGAACATAGCTGTACGGGCCGCCGGTCGCGAGGAGACCTTGACGCTGTGCTTCGTAGAGCACTCGCCAGGCGGCCGAGATCAGCACGAATCCGCCACCAATCAGGATGAAACTAACAATGTGGAACGGGCCGAAATGCGGGTTCAGCCGCCATCCGAACATCATCTCCAGGAGATGGCCAGCATCATGCGAGAACCAGTCGATGCCTGGGAACCGCGATTGCAGCCAACCTGAAAGCAGATAGATCGTCAGCGGAAAACCATACATCTCTGCAAACAGCGCCACCAGGAAGGCGCTGAACGCGCCGAAGGAGCGCCAGTCACGGCCTGTTCGAGGCTTGAAAAAACTAAAGGCGAACAGGATGAAAACCGCCGAATTGACGATGACCAGGCCCCAGAGGCCATAGGCTTGAGATTGCTCGACCATGGTTATGCTCCTTTTCCGCGTGTCGAACCGTTTTGCGCGCCCGGATCGGGTTCCTTCTGCTGGCCATGCCCCCCGTGACCGCCGTGCCCACTGTGGCCGCCATGCATGAACATGTGCAGCAGAGGACAGGCCAACAGCAGCAGGATGGGAACGAAGCCGAGGGCATGCACCCGGTGCTCAGAGAGAAGGAAAAAGGCGGCGATTATGATGAACGCAATCGTGACAAGCCCTACCTTCGAAGTCCAAAACCCACGCGGCCTTGGCTCGAGCTCGCGCTCCGGTTCAGGCCCGGCCGGGTGATCAGCCGGATGTAGTGTATGCGGGTTCATAGGTTGGGCTCCTTCCACTGGTGAGTTGATAGAGGTTGGGTGCACGGGGGCCCGGCGACTATCACGCCACCCACAGCGAAAAATACCGGCGGGAAAGTCCATGAATTGCCTGCAGGTTTCATAAACGATCCTCAACTTGACGCGCTGTTTCCCGGCGGCTGCGTGGGTCTATATCGGCTCCCGCTGGCGACGGCATTGTAGATCGAGGCGTACACGACACCCGCGGCGAAGCCGACGATGCCCAGGCCGACAACGCCGTAGAGAACACGTCCAGCACTCATTGGCGCAGTCGATTTGACCGCGCCAAGATCAAGTCCGTGGGTGAACGCGCCGAAGAAATCGAGTGTAGCGTTCGGCCAAAACGCGAAAGTCAGAGCACACAGCATGCTCAGAAGCGCGAACGTGACGCCCAACGCGATACCGACGAACAGAGTGCTAAGCTTGTTCATGGGAGTTCCCCACTTATTCGGCCCGCTGCCTGGGCCGTTCGCACACCCGGTGATCGGTGTGCGAGCAGCCCGCTTCGCCGAACCCGGCGAGGCCTTCGCGGACCATTGGTGGAATGACGACCCTGCTGGTTCTGTCAGCCAAACAGATCCGAGAACCGCGATGCCGCAGCTTCAGGCGAAGTTTGTGGAGGTCGTAGAAGAGCCTCGGGATCGATGCCCGCTGCTAGGAGCCCGGCATCCACGATGCCGTATGCGGCGATTGACGCCCAATCGAGAGCCTTGCATCCGCTGGTTAGGGAAACGGCCGCAGCGCAACAACCTGATCCAGCCGAAGGCACGCAATTCATGCAGCAGACTTGCCTGCAACCGTTTTTGTGGCTGTCCTGGTCTGAACCGTGCGCGGGACGTGCTATACCGTCACCGGCAATGGCGAGTTCGACAGCGATACCCGAAGTATATCCGGCAGGACCAGCTGCGCTACTCACCATCGCGCTGCCCGCGATCAGGATGATCGCGGCGAGCAGGAAGCGGAGGTGAGTCAGCGTGAGTTTCATTTTTATAGTTTATAGAGCATATCACGATCCCACTTTGATACAAATCAAAGTCAGAACATGTCGAGCGCCGTAAATGGCTAGATAATCCTGGGACGCTGACTGGATGTCTGTCTTGACGTTCTGAACGGTAAAGCTCGGAAATGGATCACAAGTATCATGCGGCTGACGGCCAGTCGCGACAGCAAGCGGCTGATGCGGCAAGCTGTCACCGCCCTTCCTTTATGAGAGCGGCCAATAGCAGGCGAGGACGAGACATGAACGTCAAGGTTCCCGGTCTGGCAGCGGCAAGCCGTTGCGCGACAGCGCGGTTTAACCGGAATTGCTTCTGCGTTACCCTCGACCGCGCAGCGCTTGGGGCGGCGCTGAATCACGAGGCCGGCGACACCGGTTTCTACGAAGCTTTCATCGAGTCCCGGCCGCATCTGTTTTCCAATGTCCCCGTCTTCCTCTCCAGGTCCGCCATCGAAGAGATGGGCGGGATTGTCGATGCCATTGAGGCAGCGACGAAATTGCCGAGCTACCGCGAGACCGTCCTCTCCTGGGCCCCCGAAATCGCGCAGCAGGATTTTGGCCCCGCCGGGGCGCTGATGGGTTACGATTTCCATCTCGACAATGATGGCCCCAAGCTGATCGAAGTCAACACCAATGCCGGCGGTGCGTTCCTCAATGCGCTGCTGGCCAAAGCTCAGAGGTCCTGCTGCGCTGAACTCGACCAAGGGCTGGTCGGCGCCAGAGACGATGATTTCGAAACCCGGGTTGTCGCGATGTTCGGGGACGAATGGCGGCGTCAGCGCGGCACCGGTTCGCCACGACGAATCGCGATCGTCGATGATCGGCCGGAGGAGCAATATCTCTATCCTGAATTCGTGCTCGCCAGGCAGTTGTTGTTGAAGCACGGTATCGACGCTGTGATTGGCGACGCGAGCGAGCTGCACTATGAAGGCGGCAGGCTCCGGCTCGCCGGCCATAAGATCGACCTCGTCTATAATCGCCTGGTCGATTTTGCACTGGACCGCCCGGAGCATACAGCACTCAGAGCGGCGTATCGGGAGGGCGCCGTGGTGGTTACGCCCAATCCGCACAACCATGCGCTTCTTGCGGCCAAGCGCAATCTGACGCTGTTGTCCGATCCGGCCGCGATGGAAGCCGTTGGCCTTTCTGCAGACATGCGCCTGCGTCTTGCCGGTGTTCCGCGGACCGTTCTGGTCACGCCCGACAGTGCGGACGTTCTTTGGCGGGCTCGCAAGGACATGTTCTTCAAGCCGTTCTCCGGCCATGGTAGCAAGGCGGTCTACCGCGGCGACAAGGTGACGAAAGGGGTGTGGGCCGAGATCACCCGGGGTGGCTACGTGGCCCAAGCCTTTGCCGCACCCGGGCAGCGCATTATAGAGCTCGATGGAACACCCACGTCGCGCAAGATGGACGTGCGGCTCTATACTTACGATGGCAAGATGCTGCTCGCGGCCACTCGGCTTTACCAGGGCCAGACTACCAATTTCAGGACGCCGGGCGGCGGCTTTGCCCCCGTGCTGGTGGTCTGAAGATGCAGGGACCATCGGTGCTGACGATCAACGGCGGCTCGTCGAGCATCCGATTCGCTTTGTTTACGACGGCGCAGTCTCTAATTCGGCGACTGCATGGCAAGATCGATCGGGTCGGCCAGCACGATACCAACCTGGCCTTCAAAGATTTGGCGAGCGGTGAGAACCAGAGCCACGCCATTGGCGCGCTCGACCACAGGCTAGCCGCGTTCCTGATCGAAGAACTGGCGCGTGTCGCCGGCGAAGAAGAAGCCTCCGGC
This sequence comes from Ensifer sp. M14, assembly GCF_003355565.1. Taxonomy (NCBI): domain Bacteria; kingdom Pseudomonadati; phylum Pseudomonadota; class Alphaproteobacteria; order Hyphomicrobiales; family Rhizobiaceae; genus Ensifer; species Ensifer sp. M14. Next base: position 112,305 of record NZ_QJNR01000008.1, on the reverse strand, counting down.
TGTGTAATCACAAGGAATTAGGCACATGAACGAGCCGCTCTCGCCAGACCTCCTCCGCAAGATGCACGCCTACTGGCGGGCTGCCAACTTTCTGTCCGTCGGCCAGATCTATCTGCGCGACAACCCGCTGCTCCAAGAGCCGCTGCATTTGAAGCACGTGAAGCCGCGGCGCTTGGCCATTGGGGCACGACGCCGGGGCTGAATTTCATCTATGTCCATCTCAACCGGATCATAAAACAGTTCGACCTCGACATGATTTATGTCGCGGGACCGGGGCACGGCGGTCCGGGTCTGGTGGCCAACACCTATCTCGAAGGCACTTACAGCGAATTCTATCCGGATATTTCCCAGGACGAAGACGGCTTGAAAAAACTATTCACCCAGTTTTCCTTTCCTGGTGGCATTTCGAGCCATGTCGCCGCCGAGACGCCAGGTTCGATCAACGAGGGCGGCGAACTCGGCTATTCGTTGATGCATGCCTATGGCGCCGCCTTCGACAATCCGGACCTGTTGGTTGCATGCGTGGTGGGCGACGGTGAAGCCGAGACCGGTGCATTGGCCACCAGTTGGCACTCCAACAAGTTTCTCAACCCGGGGCGCGACGGCGCGGTGCTGCCGATCCTGCACCTCAATGGCTACAAGATCGCGAGCCCGGCAATCCTCGCGCGGATCAGCCGCGAGGAACTCGAAGCGCTGTTCCGCGGCTATGGATACAAGCCATATTTCGTCGAAGGCGATGATCCGGAAAAGCTCCATCAACTCATGGCCGAAGCGCTTGATCAGATCGTCGGAGAAATCCGGCAGATCCAGTCGGATGCGCGGGCCAACGGTTTTGCCGGACGTTCGGCTTGGCCGATGATCGTGCTGCGCACGCCCAAAGGATGGACCGGACCCAAGGAAGTGGATGGAAAGAAGACCGAAGGGTCATGGCGCTCGCATCAGGTTCCGTTGGCCAATCTGGCTAACGACCCCAGCCATCTTGCTGTGCTGGAAACCTGGTTGCGGAGTTATCGACCGGAAGATCTATTCGATGAAAAGGGCAGGCTTACCGCAGAGTTGAGGGCGCTTGCACCCGAAGACGACCGCCGGATGGGGGCGAACCCGCACGCCAATGGCGGGTCGCTCTTGCGCGATCTGAAGCTGCCCGACTTCCGCGATTATGCCGTCGATGTGCCTGCTCCAGGCAAGCCACCCGCGTCGCGGGCGTCTTTCTGCGCGACGTCATGAAACTCAACATGGCCGAACGCAATTTCCGCGTCTTCGGCCCGGACGAAACCGAATCCAATCGTCTGTCAGCATTGTTTGAGGTCACCAGCCGTGCCTTCACCGGCGAACTCGTTGAAGGTGACACCCAAATCGCGCCCGACGGCCGGGTGATGGAAGTCCTGAGCGAGCATCTTTGCCAGGGCTGGCTGGAGGGGTATCTGCTCACGGGCCGGCATGGATTTTTCTCCTGCTACGAAGCTTTCATCCACATCGTCGATTCGATGTTCAACCAGCACGCCAAGTGGTTGAAGGTTTCGCGTGAGGTTCCCTGGCGACAGCCCATCGCGTCGCTGACCTATCTGCTCACGTCCCACGTTTGGCAGCAGGATCACAATGGCTTCAGCCATCAGGATCCGGGCTTTATCGACCACGTAGCGAACAAGAAAGCCGACACCATTCGCGTCTATCTGCCGCCCGATGCCAACACGCTACTCTCGGTCACCGACCATTGCCTGCGCAGCCGCAATTACATCAATGTCGTCGTTGCGGGAAAGGCGCCGGAACTACAGTGGTTGGACATCGATGCCGCGGCATCGCATTGCGCTATCGGCATCGGTGTATGGAAATGGGCCAGCAATAACGACGACGGTGAGCCCGATGTCGTGATGGCCTGCGCCGGCGACGTGCCGACGCTTGAGACGTTGGCCGCTGTCGATTTGATCAGGCAGCACTTTCCGGACCTAAGCGTCCGCGTCGTCAACGTCGTCGACTTGATGGCCTTGCAACCTCCAAGCCAGCATCCTCATGGCTTGGGCGATGGCGAATTTGACGAGATGTTCACCAGGGACAAGCCGGTGATATTTGCCTATCACGGCTATCCGACACTGATCCATCGGCTGACCTATCGGCGTACCAACCATCAGAATTTTCATTTCCATGGGTACAACGAAGAGGGAACGACCACGACACCGTTCGATTTGGCCGTGCTCAATGAGATCGACAGGTTTCATCTGGCCGTGGATGCCGTTAACCGCGTGTCGCGTCTCGGCTCGCGCGCGGAGCACTTTGGCCAAATCATCCGCGAGAAGCTGGCCGGTCATACGCACTACATCAACTTGCACGGTGAAGACGTGCCCGAAATCCGCAACTGGTATTGGGGAGCGGCGGAATGAGGCTTCCTATTCGCGGGCCCGCGTGCGAGCGTACGGTCGCCGAGTTCCCTTATTGATGGCCAGAAGGTCAGCTAGGAGATTGTGAAGGACAACAGATCCGACAAAATGTCGGCTGATCAACTTTGGACGCTCAGACTGAAGATCGTGCCGATCCAACTGAGCTGCGCGAAAGTTCCGCAGCGTGATTGCGACAGCCGGAATTAAGAGCTACCATTTGCGTGCCGATCGTCGACACGGCGCATTCCGCGGGCCGGGATATGGCCGGGATATGGGAGAAACGGCCATGTTACGTTCAGTTCTGCTTGCCCTATTATTGTCGGTCATCCCCGCGACCGCGTTTGCCAATGAATGCCCGAGCATCATGACCGCGATCGATGCGGCCTTGCCGACCGCAACCCTCGCAGAGCCCGATATGACGAAAGTCAAGGAGCTGCGCTCCAAAGGCGAAGAATTGCACGCTGCCGGCGATCACGCCGGATCAATGGCTATGCTCAACCAAGCCAAAAAGATGCTCGGCATATAATCCTACCGACATCACAGCGCCCGTGGATGTAGGTGCGATAACAAGGGATCAGAACCCGCGAAGGAGGATATTGACGAGTCGTCATGGTAAAAACGCATCGAGAATTGGATGCGCTACTCGCGCATAAACGTCCTCATTTCCTCGGGCGTGATCTTGGGGTTTTTGTCGGCGTCCACCTTGTCGAAGATTCTTTTGTGGATGGTGGTTACTTCCTCGAATGAGAGCGCGCCGTCCCCATCGGCATCCGCGATGGCGAACACGAGCTTCATCATTTGCCCGCGCATTGTGCCCATGGGCATTCCCGCCATCATTCCGGATTGCATCATGTTCCGGCCGATCATGCCTGGCTGACCAATTTGCATTCCTTGGTCTTGCCCGGTTGCACCGTCAGCCTCGGGCGTTTGTACCGCCTGAGCGGATGTCATCTCGTTCTCCTTCTTAATGTGATTTCCAAGTGGTCGGTGGTCCCTACATCATGCCCATCATGGGAGGCAGGAGCAGCTTGTCGGCCATCTGCTTCTGCTCCGTCCCGAGCGATTGATAGAGAGGGGCAAGGGCAGCCTTCAATTTCCGCACGCCTTCAAGACGGCTGTTCAAATTGCTCTCCCGGCGTTCGAGACGCTGCAACGGGGTCGCTGCGGCCCCGCCCGGCGTGCCCATGGCGTCTGGCATTTGCATCATGCCTTCCTGCATGCCGCCGGCATTGGCACGCAGAATGTCGGCGAAGACGTTCCACGACGCCTCCTGCTCCGGCGTTATCTTGAGTTCCGTCTTCAGGAACGCGATACGTCCCTCGACATGTTCGGGGGCCATCATCTCGGCCATCGGCCCCATGCCCGGCAGTCTCATTCGTCCCGGTCCGCCAGCCATCATCCGCATCATGTTGCCCATCATGTCGCCCGACATCATGCCGCAGGACATCATCGAGCTCGGGTCCGCACCGGAATCTGGCGGCTGGGCCATTTGCTCGCTCGTCTGCCCTACAGAGGTCTCGGGATGGTGCGCGTCTTCAGCAAAGGCCGGCGTCGAGAGCATGAGCACTGTACCCGCCAGCAGGATTGTCCGCAGTGTCGTCATTTCGCTTCTCCTAAGCTCCGATAAACGACTGGTCTTCAGGGTACGACGGCTGAGACAGTTCACATTGACGCAGATCAAGCTCTGATCAGAAGTCGCAAGGTGCGCGAAGATGAAGAAGAACAACGCGCAGGAGAGAGATTCTGTCGGCGGCTATTGACCTTGCCATCGTTGGAAGCACCACATTCCACCATATCATTTTCCACGAGGAGATCTCGAATGTACCATCTCAACATCCCCGACATGACCTGCGGACACTGCGCCGGAGCGGTCGAAAAAGCGGTGAAGTCGGTCGACCCCAACGCCAAGGTCGCCGTCGATCTCGATGCCAAGACCGCATCGATCGACTCTCCGGTGTCCTCCGACGCATTTGTTTCCGCGATCGAGGAAGCGGGCTACCAGGCCTCCTTCAAGAAGTCCTGCTGCGGCCCCGTGGCTTAAAGCATAGGGATACGCCGCCGTCATGCCGGAACACGCCACTCAAGCGGCGCGAAGAACGAGAGTTCGGCCGCAGATGTTGGCGGCGTACCGCATCAAATGATCACGATCTCGCGAGCACTTGCCGTCCTTGCGGCAGCTCAAAGATCTCAGGACCGGGGAGGTCTTGACTGCTTTGAGTACAAGCATTGCACAGGAGCTTCCCCATGAGACGTTCATCCAGACCTTCACATGCAATATTGGCACTTGCACTCCTGGCTGCGACCGGGACGTCAGCCATTGCTGCAGGTTCCCACGATCATCCGACAGAGAATGGCAGCGCCGAGGCTCCGCTTGATGTTGTCCGTTCTGCCCTCGACCTGGCACCGCCGATTGCAAGAAGCGAGCCAGCGACCATCACGGTGAAACTGGACACGGTCGAGGTGACGGGCCAGCTTGCAGACGGCGCGGCCTATCACTACTGGACGTTCAACAAGAAGGTTCCAGGTCCGTTCGTGCGTGCCCGAGTGGGCGACACGATCCAGGTGGAACTGTCCAACCGTGCCGACAGCAGCGAACGCCACAGCGTCGACTTCCATGCAGTGACGGGGCCTGGCGGCGGAGCGGTCGCGACGGATGCCGCACCGGGCGAGACCAAAGGCTTCTCGTTCAAGGCCTTGAAGCCGGGTCTTTACGTATATCACTGTGCGGTGCCGCTTGCCGCTCATCACATCGCCAACGGCATGTATGGCTTGATCCTCGTCGAGCCGTCAGGCGGTCTGCCGCCGGTTGACCGGGAATTCTACGTCATGCAGGGCGAGGTCTATACGGCGCAGCCGTACGGCTCCAAAGGGAAGCTCACGGAGAGCATCGACAGGCTGCTGGATGAAGACCCAGAATACTACGTGTTCAACGGAGCCGCCAACGCGCTTACTGGCGACAATGCTCTATCGGCCAAGATCGGCGAGACAGTTCGCATCTACTTCGGTGTCGGCGGTCCGAACAAGACATCCAGCTTCCATGTGATCGGAGAAATCTTTGACAAGGTGTACCAGTTGGCTTCGTTGACGACGGAGCCTCTATCCGATGTCCAGACGATCACTGTGCCGCCCGGAGGCGCGGCCGCGGTCGACATGAAGTTGGAGGTTCCAGGCGAATACGTCCTGGTGGATCACGCGTTGTCGCGGGCGGCTCGTGGGTTGGTAGGCAAGTTGGTCGTGAGCGGCGAGAACCGGGCCGAGCTGTTCCAGAACCTATCGCCTGTTACGGGCCAGGTGGAGCACAGCGCTCATTGAGCGAGCCGCGGCCCTCGTGAGCCAGTCCTGGCCACGACTGCCGCTACTCGCCCTTAACTCGAAACTTGGCGTGGCAGGAGGTGCAAGTCTGCAGCATCATGTGGAAGGCGTGCTCGGCCGGCATTTTCATCGGGTCCGGAGCTGCCGCCTTCCTCTTGGCGAGCGGCCCACCCATCATCACGTCGCCGCCTTCCATTCGCATGTCGGGAGCGAGAACAGCCGGATTGCGGTCGGCTGCGACTGAAAGCGCCGACGCATAAGCGCCAAGTTCGGCCGCCAGCTTGTCGAACGTTGGCCGATCGGCCTCGATGCTGGCGCTGGCCTTGGAGCCTTCGACGATGACCGGTGCTTCGAACAGGACCGAAAGCCTTTCCCCGGAATGGATCCGGATGGTCTCGACGGCGGTTTTGAACGCCTTCGCATCGTAACGCGATGCGCCCTTGAACATGGCGTCGATGCCCTTGGCGGCTGCCGCCATCGCCTTCCTGTCCTGCTGTCGCTCGGCCACCTTCGGTGACGTCGAGCGCGTGCAAGGGAATTGCCGGCCGTCCTGGTTGCAATTGTTTCTGGTCGTGCCGGTGGCAGAGGCGGCCCCCATCAAATGCGGGCCACATATCGGCGGAAGCGAACATGTCGTTTCCCCGCAGGTGAAAGCCGATCTCCACGCAGAGAAAGAAACAGGAGGCCAGAAAGCGTGCTGCAAACGCATCTGCAGCCTGCGCTACGCGTTGTTCCCGGCTCCGATCTTCGGCGAAGTCACCCTGAATTCCGGCAGTCGGCGGGACCTCGCCCCCAAACCGCCCATTTACGGCATCACCTTCCGCCCCGCCATCGGCCCTCCTCGATCCATCAACGAACCTGAATTGTACGCGGCGGTGTGATGTCTCCCTTTAAATCAGACGCATGAGTTCCATAATAAACATTATCCCGCAAACCATCTTTATTGACCCACACAATGGGTTGATTGCTTCGCGTTTTGTCTATAAATGATCCTCAAAGGGGTCGTTTAATGAGATTGACGCTGGAAATCCACTTCGAAGGCAAATGGCACGAGGCCGCGACAGTTGCCCTCCAGGATGATGAGGCCGGCTACCAGGGCAGCTCTGTAGTCGACTACGACCTTGATTACTTCATTGCCACAGCAGCACGGGATTTCGCGGTCGGAAGTGCCGTCGGGGATCATCGTGCGCTTTCAGTTCGCTTTCCCGTCGACCTTGAAAACCGACACGGCAGCCGCTGGCCGCCTTTCCTTCTCGACCTTATGCCACAGGGGCATGCGAGACGGAAACTTGCTGAACATCTTGGTCTGAACGAAGCGGCTCGCTCATCGGACTATTCGCTGCTCGTGAGGGCAGCGACTGGAGGAATAGGCAACATACGCATAAAGGAGGCGGCCGAGGCGGAATCGCAGCGCCTGCGCGGATTGCAGCGCCAGGGCGTCACAGAAAGGGACATTCTCGAGCGTTCCGACCGTTTCATGGAGGTGGCGGATCGCTTTGCAATGCTCGCCTCGGGCTCAAGTGGGTTGCAGGGCGAATGGCCAAAAGTGTCCATGACCCAAGCGGCAGACGGTCTTTACTATGCCGACAGCATCGTGAATGACGAGGAGGCCGTTCGACACGTCATCGTCAAGCTCGTTCGCAGCAATGAGCCTGTTGATCGCACGATACTTGAGGGCGAAGCTCTCTATTCCCGATTGGCGTTGGAACTTGGTTTGGACGTTAAGGAACCGTCTCTTTACGCTGACGGCGTGCTGATCATTCCAAGGTTCGACCGACAGAAGGGCGCGAACGGAGAAACGATCCGCCTTGGGCAGGAGAGCCTCGTTTCGGCTGTCGGCGTTGCGGACTTCGGCCATATCGGCACGCATGAAGCCTATATAGACATTCTCAAGGCGTATTCGGCCGACCCACTTGCAGATGTGACCGAATATCTGAAGCGCGACATCGTCAACCTGGCGCTCGGCAATCCTGACAATCACGGCCGAAATTCCGCGCTTAGCAAGTATCCGGACGGGACGATCCGGCTTTCTCCACTTTTTGATTTCGCCCCGATGCGTTTGGCAAGGGAGGGCATTTTGCGCTCTACCCGATGGGCATCGATGCGCGATGCCGGCCGCGACCACCTTCCGGACTGGCGCCAGATCTGCGCGGATGTTTGGCCCGAACCAGACGGTCAGGCGAGCATCGGCAGCCAATTGCAGTCGCTTTCGGACCGCCTGAGGCAGATCCCCCAATACGCCAGGGACTTGGGCGCGACGGATCCAATTGTCGATCGAGCCATGATGAGATGCGGTGAGATCGCCGACGGCGTTCAATCGTCGTTCGCCGGCTCGTCGGGAGCCTGACCAATGGCGCGCTGGAAAAAACCGACAAAGGAGCAGATCCTGGCGATGCGTCAGGATTTGGCTGAGCGCGCCCGGCACGGTTCCCTGCGAATCCCGGAAGCCGTGATCGATATCCGCAAGAGCATCGGCCTTTCGCAACAGGAGTTCGCCAGGACACTAGGGCTAACCCGCAGGCAAATCGCCGAAATTGAGGCGGGCACGGCGAACCCGACTTTGGAAACTTTGGAAAAAATCGGAAGACTGTTTGGTTTCACGGTGGGGTTTGTACCCAAACCCGGGACTAGGCCCTGAGGCCCTTCTCCAGCTGAACGCTCGGGCGGGGGCAGTTGGTCCCGCTCCCTTCGGGCCACGATGTTGAAGCTCCTGCGGCGGCCCTGCTTCCGCCCCTCCGCGTGACGCGAATTCCCGCTTTCCTGCGTTTTACGCGGCGCTCTCTAATCGGCGTGTCGAGGTCAAGCGCTTTTTGAGCCCTTCCTTGGAAGCAACGAGATGACATCGTCGTCCGCAGTCGGCCCAAAGTTCGGCCGACTGGCAATCATCGAGCGTGAAAGCCGGTCGGAACGGGGGTGCCGTCAGCGCCAGCAGCGAACCTAAGTGTCGCATTTCTAACTGTCTGGCGCCGCTGAATCCCTAATCAGCTTGCCAATTAGTTGATTTTATTGACTCATTTCTTGCGGCGCAGCGCATAGAAGTTCACATGACTGAATGTCTGCCGTGCCCGTCGGCAACTTCGACCCGGCCTATGAAATCAGACTCGCATCAACAACGTGAATCGATTGGCCGCAACCGATTCAAAACTCTCGTTGGACGCCGAATCTCCGGCACGCAATGCTGTGTCCATGACCCAGCATTGCTCCAGCCTGTACCTACAACGAATAGACCCAAGCCGAAACATGGCGCGCTATTATGCGCTTTCGATAGAGCGAAACCTTTTTGGCGAAATTTGCCTCATTCGGGCTTGGGGACGTGTCGGCACCCACGGCAAGGAACTGAACCACCATTTCCCATCCGAGGCTGAGGCAGCGGCGCTTCTTCGCGCAATCGCCCGCCAGAAGAACGCGAAGGGCTATGTAGCCAAGGCAACCGTGCAAAATCGATGACGTGTGGTGACTAATGCCGCGTCATTCGAAGCGTCGACTTGGCTTAACTCGCATACGCGGAACGAGACTTTGAAGTCGCCTTGTCAGGCGACCTCTCGTTCGCGGCCAACAAGATGATACGGTTCCACAAGGTAGTCTGACGGAATATTCCACGCCTTATGAAGCCGGTGGATCATCTCCACGGTCAGAGCGCGCCTTTTATTCAGAACCTCAGAGGCCCGGGAGCGCGAACCTAAAATCACGGCAAGATCGGCCTGCGTGCGGCCGAACATTTCCATGTGCGCCTTGATGAACTCAACGGGTTCAGGTGCCTCTATCGGGTAGTGCGCGTCTTCATATGCCTCGATGAGGGCCGACAGAACGTCGAAGCGGTCAGCCTCCTCTGTCCCGAGTTCCGGCTGGTTCTCGAAATATGCCGAGACCTCTGCAATAGCCCATGCAAGGTCATCATCATTCCTGATGGCTCGAATGTTGTCCATTACACCGTCTCCGGGTTGATCTCATCGTACTCTTTGTGGGTGCCAACAAACTTGATCAGCACCCGCTTATATGGATAGGCAACGTGGACGATCAGGCGATACTTGTTGCCGGAAATGTCGAATATGATGCGATTATCGCTGACAAAATCGATGTTGGCACCGAACATCGTCTTCACATCCGCCGGCCCCGTCCACGCGGCGCTGCTCACCATTGCGTACCAGGTCTTCAGGGGTACTTCCGCTTGGGGATGCCTTCCCCAGAAGGCTCTTAACGTGGACTTCGCTATGATTTGCATGCGTCATGTGTATTCCCATATTGGGAACAAGTCTACAAATTTGTCAACACGCAACCCCCTTCGTGACGATGCACGCGGCGGGTTGCTACCGCCCGCAGGACCGGTCCAAGCGGCGGTATCGGCAGTGGGCCTGGCAACCGATTTTGGTTTTCGGCCCTGCGAGACAGCACTCAACCCTGAAAATTTGCGCAGTAGCCACTCGAATCGGACCGCAGACACAAAAAACCGCGGTTCGCACTTAACGCACCCAAAATCCAGACAGACTGGCCGGGACCTGTGCTTTGTGGCGGCAACCTTTTCCGCGGTACTCTCGCCACACGGATTTTGGGAACGTTAGGATGTCTCGTGAAGAGTGGCTTGCAATGTTGATGGAATGGGTGAAACGCGCAGCGTCTCTCCTGCGCCTGGTTCCGCCTGCGTCCGTGAAAACACAGCGCTTCGAAATACGCGGCGCGACGGCAAGCGATGTCGTGCGGATCTTGCGAGAGTTAAGGCAGCACGACGACCAACTTCCTCAAGGCGAACCTTTAAGCCACCAACAACCTGACATCGCCGATGCGGAAGATATTGCAAAGGGTCGGGGGCGGTCAATTTCAGCGCGTTTGATTCATGCGCCCCCGAGACGGCCACCGCCGGTCTTCGAAGCGAGGTACATGACCGAAGCGACGATCTGTAGGATCAATCCAATGCCCCAGATAACCAAACCAATATCTGCCATCAAATTCACGCCGAGGAGCGCGCCGACGATCATTAGGACCCAGCCTAGTGCGATCTGAATACGTGCATTCCTAAGAGACATCTGCTCACTCCTGCTCAAAGCATCCAATGGCAACGATGCTTGCAACCCCCCCGGCGATTGCACCGATTAGTCCGACGAATTCTGGCCCTAAATCAGCCATCCCCATGCCCGCACCAAAACCAGTCAGATAGCCGAGGATCGCTCCGGTTAGCAGACCCAGACAGCACGCCCATGTTGGCCTGAAAGGCAAGGAATCCTCCCATCAAATTTGCTTCTTAGGATAGTGTAGCGCAGGGGACGATGGATTTCATGGCCACAAAATTGAGTAGCTGCGTCTACGACGTTAAGCGATGGAAGCTGATGGGCAATCGGGGCGCGCCCCGGAAGACCGGCGGCCGCAGCACCTGGAGAGGATTCAAACGGCACTATGGGGAGTATTGCTCCGGTACTGACAAGTGTCGCCGTCGATGACGGATGCGCGGCCGACGATCGGCTCTTGTGCGGCCGCGCCGTGACACCAAGCCAGCATTATCGCGACGTAAGCGGCGGCTCGGTTCACAACAATAACGCCTCTTGAGCGGCCTCAGGCTTTGCCGGTGCCTCAACCAGTTGCAGCACGCCATCGGCAAGTGGCCGCTGCAGGGAGCGGGCTTCTTCCCACGGGGTGCTAAGCCAAGCTTCCACTTCATCCTTGGACGTGAGGAGAACCGGCATTGCCTTGGGGTGTATTGGCTCGACAATGCTGTTGGGCTGCGTGGTCAGAAATGCGAAGAGATCGATCGTCGTCAGGCCTTCCTTGACCTTCCGAACACTGGTCCAGTCCTTCACCCAGATGCCGGCAAAGAACATAAGTGGCTCGTCCGCGGTGCTTGCGAACCAGGCGTTTGGCGTGTGGCCGCCTTCGACTTTGCTCGCTGGGTCTGGCTCCGCGAAGCGGGTCACCGGTACGACGCATCGGTTCTCCACTCCAAGCCAACGCTTCCAGTGCTTGCTTGAAGTGTTTCTTACGTTGGTGGTGCCGCCGTCTGGCTCCATTTTCAGGAGTTCGTCAAAGTCGACCTCCTTGCCCTTGGCGCGAAGCTTATCCGCGCGCTTCGTGGCTGCGTCCAATTGCGCCTTACTCGACGAAGGCATGCCCCAGCGCACCATTGCGAGTTCACGCCGTTCCTCGTTGTTGCGAATGATCGGCGCGAAGCGGTCCGGGTAGACGTCGATGGACGGCTCCAGGTTGCCGATCAGATCGTGTGTCACCGAAACGAAATCACGGATAGCCTGCTGGTTTGTGGTCAAGTTGTAGAGGTTGCACATCGCTCTTGCTCACCTTCAATAGACATCGTCTTTCCAGACTGGCTTGCGAACTGTTTTGATATTCACCAGTTTTCGGATGCGGAGCTTTCCAGTGTCGGCGGGCCATGGCAACTCGAAAACTGCACACAAGTAGTGTTTGTGGTTGCATTTCTCGCACCGGAAATGCCGTGCGATTTCATCGATGGGCACGTCACCGCATAGCAGCAGCAAGTCGCGACAGCGGTAGCGATGAGTGATCCGGCAGTACATGCAGTCGATCCTGACGATCTGGCGCGTTCCCTCGGCCTTGGACAGGGTATGCATGCGCTGGCTTCGGGTTAGTCCATTCTGTTCCGGCATGGTGTCAACCTGAAGCGTTTGCGCTTCCGCTTGCTTCGGTCGGCTCTCTGCACGGCCGCCACCCACGGGTAAACCCCAAGCTCATTGAGATCTCGGCCAACGCGAGTTGTTCGCGCAGATGTCGGCAGTCGGCGAGCAAGGTCCGGATCGTGGCTTCGGCGTCGCCATCGTGCCAGGTCAGGGCTGCGGCGTACTCATCGTGGGTCTGATCTGTATCGTCGATCGGAACGGTTTGCTGGGCGGCGGGCATAGTCTCTCCTCGTCCGGGGTGCCTGCCCGGAGCTTCAATTTGCTGGGTTTAGATTGGCGGCCGCATCGCCAGTGGATTTAGGATTTCTTGGCCGGCGGCCATTCGATCCTGTGTTCGGAGCAATACCAATTGGGCGCTGCGCTGCCGTGGGCGAAGCCGAAACCGCCCCATGCTTTGCAGCCTGGATCCTCGCACAAATGCACGAACGGGCCGCTTCCCGTCTTCTTGATCGCACCGGTTTCGTCGCTCATGCTGTAGGCCTCCCCAATGCGTCCGTTCTATAAATGTTCTCATTGAGGCTAGGAGTCAACGACCAGATTTGGGGAAGGCTAATGAAGCTTTTACGCCCGGATGATTGCGCCGGCAGCTTCCTCAAACATGCGACGCTCGGCGTCGAGCGCAAACCAATGGTTACGCACCCGAGGCGCGCCCAGCATGTTCAAGGTAGGGGAACATGATACATGAGCTACGCCTCGCGGCGACACGCTCGCAGTCCGAACAGTATCACCAAGCTACACCTGTCCCCGGACAGTCTGAGGGTTTGGCTAGCTGGCCTTCGTCAATCCCGCGACCTTCCTAAGGTCGTCGTTCAGTCGACTTTGCCAGCCCTTGCCGCAGTTGCGCATGAGTGTAAAGCTAGGCGAGGCGTCTGACCGAACATACGGAGAGCCCGCGCGAAGCGATGCTATCCTGATCCCGAACAGACTGAAACAATTCGAAGTCACGCCGTCACATCCTCAGTCCCAATCCCTTTTTCAGCCCGCGAGTGAGTTCGTACTCGCGGGTTAACTCCGCCCGCTGCGCCCGATCGGTGATGCGGGCAATATCCTTGATGCGATCAAGTTTCGTGGAGAGCTCCGGCCCAAGCCGCACGGTTTGCTTCTTCCAGTCGCGCGGATCGGCGCTGCCAAACCGCTGCTCGAGCGCTTGGGCGATGTTCCTTGCCTCCTCGAGCGCCTGCTTTCCCTCAGATGTGCCAGATAGCTGCTCGAGGAATTTCGGCTTCTCGGCATGGGAAAGTCCGTCGAGCTGCTTCAGGATGGCCTCACTTCGGGGTGTGAGCCCCGGAACCTCGACCACATCCCGCTTCTCGCGGTTCCACTTTTCTGACTGGCACTCGGCCTCAAGCCGGCGCTCCCAGGTTTGACTGGCCGACGCGACGTGATGGCCGAGCGCCTTGGCGTAATGACACGCGGCCTTGCGCTCCTTGTTGTCACCTAAAAGCCCGGTCTTGCCGCGCAGCTCCCCGAACTGCTCCGGACGCTCGGCGACCGATTTCGCCAAAGCCTGACCGTCTGCGCCCTTGCCCACAATGGCCGCCCCGAGCTTCACGGCAACACCGTCCGGATCGGCATAGACATTGCGCCCAAGGGACCGTACCGCCTCCATCGCCCGCTCGAAATCCGGCCTGGCATTCTCCCGGGCAACGTCCTCGACGCTGCGGGAATATATCGTCAGCGCCGGCACAAGCGGTTCAACTTCTTCGACCGCCCTCTCCGCACCCTGCCCGCTTCGCTGCCCCTCGTCGATGGCTGGAGACTGAGGGGCGGCCTGATGAGCACGCTCCTCGCCATAACCGGAGCGAAGTGCCAGCCGCTCGTCCGCCCGACCAGGCGAAAGAGTGACAGTGATCTCGCTTTGAACGCCGAACTCTTCCGCCAACCCTCGCCGCGCCGCAAATGTGCTGGTGTAGTCGAGCGTCGTTTCCTTGGCCCCCGATCGGCTCATGCTGGCGCTGAGTGCCTTCATGTCCTTCAGCTCATCACGACCGGCATAGAGCTGCACTTGATCGCGGTGACGCGTCATCGCCACATAGGTCAGATGCCGGTCCATGGTACCGGACGCCATGACGAAGGCGCGATCGACCGTCGCGCCTTGAGACTTATGGATGGTGGTCGCATAGCCGTGATCAAAGGATTGGTAACTGTTGACGGGTATGGACACCGCACGGGCGTTGTTCTGCCCGCTGCCGTCGAGACGTATCTGTAGTGCGTCCGCCTCGACGGCGATGACGGTACCGAGCATACCGTTCTTCACCCCGAGATCGCGGTTGTTTTCGAGAAGCACGATCCTGTCACCTGGGGCGAAAGCACGCTTGCCGTCATTGGTCTGATAGACCACTTCACGAGCCAGCGCGCCCTGCTCATCGTCACCACGCGCCAGCCGCCCACGCGCTTGGAGCGACACCCGGACATCGGCATTGATAGCCCGAACGTCGACGCGCCGATGCGCCAATGCAATCCGTGAGCCGGACCAGCGTTCTTCCAAATCGGAAATGTAGTCGCGAACCAAAACGGCTCGCGCCTCATCGCGGTTGTCGGAGAATTGAACCGCGCCGCGATCGGCATAGATCGCCAACCCCTCGCCGGTCCGATGGGTGGCAAATGCTATCGATGCCTCGCGCTGCCGGCCGTCGTTCTGCCTGCGGATTTCTGAAAGCTCCACCGCGCCGACGCGCTCGGCAATCGCGCGGAACGGAGACCCTGCCCCAATCGCCTGCAGCTGTTCGTGATCGCCGACAAGCACGAGTTTGGCGCCCCGCGCCTCTGCCTCGATCACGAACTTCGCAAGCTGCCGACTTGCGACCATGCCAGCCTCGTCGATGACGAGAACATCGCCCTTGCCAAGCTGCCCCCTGCCCGCCTGCCAGCCATACTCCCAGGACGCCAACGTGCGCGACGCAATGCCGGAGGCTTCCTCCAGACCCTCTGCCGCCTTGCCGGCAAGTGCCGCGCCATGAACACGGTAACCCTGCCTTGCCCAGGCATCGCGTGCTGCGGCAAGCATGGTGGATTTACCGGCGCCGGCAAAGCCAATCACCGCCACGATCTGCTCCGACCCGGTGATGTGCTCAACGGCGACACGCTGCTCCTCACTCAAACCGGAACGCGCGATTGCCCGTTCCCGATCGGTGAGCAGCATTTCGCCACGCTCAACTTTTCCGGAGAGCGAAGCAGCCAGCCTGGATCTGATCGCATCGTCCTGGACGCGTAGTGCCTGATCGACGTGCTGGCGATCGACGCCGTGGCGCAATGACTGGCTCATGCGTTCAGCGCTCGCCGCCATGCTGCGCTCGATCTCAATCATCTCCCGCGTCGAATAGCGCGCCAGTTCCCTCTCGGTCTCCGGCTTCAACTCGACCAATGCCGGCGATGCCATGACGGCCGCAAAGGCATTGCGAAACCCATCCACATCGTCGATGTAACGATGCAGAGCGCGGGCGATGTCGTGGCGATCGAACACACTCTTCTCGCCGGTAATAATCGACAGAACCTGCTCCGGTTGTCTGCGGATCAACTCGGCATTGGATCGCGCCGCCTTCCAGTCAAGCCGTTCACGCGAAACGTCCAGCCCACGCCGGTCCATCTGAGAGGCATGCACACCCATATGCTCGGTCGGCTCAATCTCGAGCCCGCGCTCCAGGTGCGAACGATGATCGACCCGAACATCCAGTCCGAGCCGTGCCAGATGCCGGTTTGTGTGGTGCTCCCACAGTTGCCGGATATCGCGAAGCTGCATATGCGAGGTCGGCTGGTCGTGGTTCAACAGCCATTTGTTCTCGCGCTCGATCAGCGTCTTTTCGCCAAGCCCCTGCTCGCTCACCACCCGCGTCGTCATCACCACATGCGCGTGGAAATTCCGGATGTCGCTTTCACCCTGTGGCTGGTGAATGGAGAAGTCCACCGCGGCGCCATAACGGTTTGCCAGATCCTGCGCGAAGTCGCGTGTCAGCGCCAGGCGATTGCCAGCACTTATCTCATGCGGAAGTGCGATCTCGAACTCGCGGGCGACCCGCGCATCCTTCCGGTTCTCGGCTTTCTCGACGGCATTCCACAGCGTCGAGCGATCCAATGCCCAGGACGCCTCGACGCCATCGGGAAGAACGATCTCGGAGTGCTCGACACCTCGCTTCTGCGTGAAGTCATGCACGACGCCATCGCGCTCGTTGACGATCTTCGTCGCGGTGCGATAGGCGATGGCGGCAACCGCGCTGCGGCCACCGCTTCTAGCGATCGGCTTCATGCTGCAATGGTAGATGGCCAAGCGACACCCTCCAAAGTCGCACAACCATACCAAGCGCTGAGTTGTGCAGCAACTCGTAAGTGCGCCCTTCAAGACTTCGTTCGCTACGCTCCCTACGTTCGGGATAACGCAAGACGCACGCTCCCCATGCCAATTCAGGGTTGCGCAAATCGTCGTAGTGCTTAAGCTCGATGCAACCGGTGGAGGGCCAAATGGCAACAGACAATTCCGCAACACTGGCATTGCTGATCGACGGCGACAACGCTTCGCCAAAGATTGTCGTCGGCCTCATGGCCGAGATCGCCAACTACGGGATCGCCAGCGTCAAGCGTATCTACGGCGATTGGACCGGCCCCAACCTCAAGGGCTGGAAAGAATGTTTGCTCGAACATTCCATTCAGCCCATTCAGCAGTTCGCCTATACGACCGGAAAGAACGCAACCGACGGCGCGATGATCATCGATGCCATGGACCTGCTTTATACTGGCCGGTTCTCCGGCTTCTGCATCGTCTCCAGTGACAGCGACTTCGCGCGGCTTGCTGCCCGCATCCGTGAGCAAGGTGTCACGGTCTATGGCTTCGGTGAGCGCAAGACCCCTCGCCCGTTCATTACCGCTTGCGACAAGTTCGTCTATTTCGATGTGCTCAGTGCACCGGTCGAAGAGATCGAAGAAGCCGCGGTTGCCGACCGCCAGAAACCGACGGAAGTCAAACTTGCCGCTGCGAAGCCCGTGCCGCGAAAGACGGGTCTCGATAAGGTGGCACGGGCGATGCTGACGAAGGCGGTCATCGCGACGGCCGACGAAGACGGACGAGCCAATCTGTCTCAAGTGGGCGGGCACCTGGCCAAGCAAGCGCCCGACTTCGATGCCCGCAACTACGGCTTTCCAAGGCTGAGCGATCTCGTCAAAGCCTCGGGTCTCGTCGATGTCGAGCGGGCCGCCGATAACCCCAAGGCAATCCTGGTTCGTCTCAAAAAGACGTCGGCGGACACTCTGAAATAGAGGGATGAAGATGGCGCGCAAGTCGATCGAACAGCGCATCGCCGAACTGGAAGCGCGCAAGAAGACGTTGCAGGCGCGCCTCGGAAAACAGGAACGTGTTCAAGACACGCGTCGCAAGATCCTCATCGGCGCACTCGTGCTGCATCGATTGGAGCATTCCAAAGACCTGGTGTTCACCCGAAGCTTGCGGGAATGGCTTCGTCAGGAATTGCCCGGCTTCCTCGTTCGCGACGCCGACAAGGCGCTGTTCGACGACGTGCTCGGTCAGCCTGAGGCGACCGAAAGCGGCGGGAGGGCGGAATGAACACTGCCGCGCCGGGATTGCGCAAGAGATCGAGCTAGCGTGATGGACCGAATACGTCTCACCTGGATTGCCCTGAAAAACCTGATGCGGATTGCAGCACGAGAACCGGTTTGGACAATTGTAACGCTGATCCGACTGCCGTTGCGCGCCCTCATGCCAGCAGCGAGTGCAACCGTCATCCTGTTCGGGGTCGTCGTCCTTGTTGGACAGGGCGGCACCTTCGCCTTGAAACAGATCGGCTTTGTACAAGGCAGTATCCCGATCATCGCGCTGAACTTGTTCTTGCTGTTGCTGCTGATGTTCATCCTGTTCTGGCTTGTCAGCAATCG
Organism: Ensifer sp. M14; assembly: GCF_003355565.1. NCBI lineage: Bacteria > Pseudomonadati > Pseudomonadota > Alphaproteobacteria > Hyphomicrobiales > Rhizobiaceae > Ensifer > Ensifer sp. M14. The sequence goes on along the minus strand of NZ_QJNR01000008.1, from coordinate 94,100 downwards.
ACTGATCGAACGCTTCGGCAGTCTTGCCGACGACGACACCCACGGTTCGGCGCGCTTCGCTACCGCCAGGGAGGTCGCACCCCTCGCTCGGACCAGCTCCGGCGTGTTGATCGGCCGCGATCTGAAGACGAGAAAGCTTCTGCGCTATGATGGTCCGGCGCATCTGCTCACAATGGCGCCGACCAGGTCGGGCAAAGGGGTCGGCACAATCATCCCCAATCTGATCGCCTGCGATCGCTCCGTCATCTGTATTGATCCGAAGGGTGAGAATGCAAGGATCGCCAGCCGGGCGCGAGCGCGATTTGGCCCGGTTCATGTCCTCGATCCTTTCGCCGTCAGCGGCGAGCCGTCGGCTGCCTTCAACCCGCTCGACATGCTCGATGCCGCCGGCCTCGACCTGGCGGAAGACGCGAGCAGCTTGGCCGACGCGCTCGTCGTCGACGAGCCGGGCATGGCGGCAGAGGCGCATTGGAACGAAGAAGCCAAAGCGCTGATCGCTGGACTGATCCTTCATGTCGTCACGGCGGAGGCTCCCGAGCGGCGAACGCTGACCACGCTTCGAGAAAGGCTGACGTTGGCGCCGGATGTCTTCCTGGCACTGCTCAAGAACATGCAATCGTCAGACGCCGCGGCTGGGCTCGTCGCCCGGGCCGCCAACCGTCATCTCGCCAAGGCGGATCGGGAAGCCGCCGGCGTGCTCTCGGCCGCGCAACGCCACACCCATTTCCTTGACAGCCCGCGCATGACAGCCGTCCTCAATCGATCAGAGTTTCGCTTCGCCGACCTGAAGCACCACAACGCAACCGTGTTTCTGGTCCTGCCACCCGATCGGCTGTCGACCTACTCGCGCTGGTTACGCCTGCTGGTGACGCAGAGCTTGGCTGACATAGCGCGTGATGCCGCCAAACCCGACCTGCCGGTACTGTATCTGCTCGACGAGTTCGCCGCGCTCGGATATCTCGCCCCGGTCGAACGCGCCATGGGCCTGATGACCGACTACGGCGTCCAACTTTGGCCGATCCTGCAGGACGTTCATCAGCTGCGCGCAATCTATGGCAAGCGCGCGGGCACCTTTCTTTCCAACGCCGGTCTTCTCCAGGTGTTCGGGGTCAACGATCCCGAAAGCGCTCGTCTGGTTTCCGATCTGCTCGGGCAGGAAACCGTCCTGTTCCAGACGATGAGCCGTGCGCTCGATGCGGAAAAGTCCGGGCTCAGCTTCAGTGAGCAACGCGCAGCCCGCGCCCTGCTCACGCCTGACGAGGTCCGCAATATGCCCGCGCGCGCGCAGCTGTTGTTCGTTTCGGGCAAGCGCCCGATCATGGCAGGCAAGCTTGTCTTTTACAGCGACAAGGAATTCGCCGGCCAGTTCGATCCGGGGTGATCTTGAGGGCGCCAGGCGGAGGCAACGCAGCAAAGTTGATGTGGCACACCTCCCCGTCCCGCCCACCGCAAGGTATGATGTTGTCGACGGGATCAAAACACCGACCCGCCGGACCAGTCCACAATGAGAAAAAGCTCAGGTGGCGCCGGCTGCCTTAGCCAACTCCGCCAGCCGCTCCTGGCAGATGGTTTCGACGAGGCGGTGCAGGTGCTCGGTCCGGTCGAGAAGCCAGCCCAGCGCCTCCTCCGTGATCTCGAAGTGCTTTGCGTAGCGCGCCTTCACATAGGCCTCGTTCAGGGTGTTGTACCAGGCAATAAAGCGGTGCTGGTCGCGCGGCCAAGCCTCGACGAGCCGCTGATCCTGGCCTTCTGCAAGCCCGCGAAGGAATTTGAGGTTGTGCGACGGCGGGCTGTAGCTGGTCAGCGTCAGGAGCACGCAGGAATACGCGGTCTCCACCGATTGGTGCAGATTGAAGGCGGCGTGGTTGAACTTGCCATCTTTAATCGAGTAGCGCGCCAACTGTCGAAAGTACTCAGCGCTCGAAAGCTGCCTGTCAGAATGTTCCTTTGCGATTCGGAGGACGTCGGCTGGAGAAAGCCGTTTCGGTTGCGCCAGCGGCTGGTCGTCAAGCTCATAAAGCACGATACCTTCGCGCAGGATGTCGACGAAGAAATACTGCCCCTCGGTGAGGAACGTGTTGACCTCACGCCGTCCATGGACGATCAGCCCGACCGGCGTCGACACGACCTTGTCCCACATCAACCGATCGGTCGCCTTGTCCCAATATTCCGGCTCAGCAAGTTTGCGAGTGTTGACGATGACAAGGATATCATAGTCGGAACGGTATCCTTTCATCGTGTGCGGTTCGTCCACCCATGTTCCACGGGCATACGAACCGAACAGAATGATCTTCAGGATCCGACCGCGCTTCTTGAAAGGGGCGGTCCCGCCCTCGAGCGCATCGGCAAACTCCTCGTGGATGATCTCCACGAGGCGGGCAAGCTCGCGCTGCTTTTTCTCCGGCAGGTGATCCAGGCTCGTTTTCATATACAACCGATAGGATAAAGGCGACTCGTCGTCTACCACAGGGAACAAGAAAGGTGCCGCGTCTGCGATCCGCGCCGTTTGATCCGGCCGACCGCGTGACTGTGGAGCGTGCCACTTGTCCCAAAGATGATGAGCGTACCAGGCGGCGACAGCAACGCTGCCAAGCCCGTTCGCGCGCGACTTGACCGGTTAAAAGCCTCGTCTCGGAGGATTAGCATCGCGACGGCCATAGGCCGGGATCCGGGAAGCCTGGGCCCGGCAAGCCGCTTCGTTTCGCCGTGAGGCTCATGTCTGTGTCCGTCGCACCGCAGTCGCGGTGTATCGGCTCGCGGCCCAGCTGCGGGCCGCATTTTTTTCGGGATGCCGAACTTGGTCGCCTCCCTCATTTGGGGGATGGCACCGACGGCGACGGAAGAATAGAGACTGGCACACGGTGGCAGCCGTGGGGATATTCGGTGCAACGATACGAGGCGGCGCACTCGAATATCCCTCGGCCACTCAGCCGCTTAAACGACCGCACGGTTGTCCACGTCTTCATTCGTCCACGTCTTCATTCGAAACTTTGCCAGCCATCGGCTGCAGGCCGTGCAGAAAGGTGACGGCTCGTTCGGCATGGGCTGCCATCTGGAACACAAGTCGCCTGTCGTTTTTCAATTTCGTCAGCCATGAGGCGATGTAGGCGGCGTGGTCGTCGCGCGGTTCGATCGCAAGGCCGAGATCGGCGGCGAGGAACACACTGCCGAGTTCGGCAACCAGCTCCTCCTTGGCATATCCTTCATCACCCCACCTTTCGCGGCCGAGATTGCGATCGAGCCGGGTGGGGCTCATGGTCCAATGGATCGCCTCGTGCCCGAGGGTGGTCGCGTGGCTTTCAGCCGACACGAACGCTTCGAAACGCGGCATCTGGATGAAATCTCCGACGGGGTGGTAGTACGCCTTACTGCCGCCATGGCGAATGTCGGCGCCGAGATTGGCGAAAAACCGATCGGCCAACTCGATCCGCTCCTTGCCGCTCTCCGGCAACGCGGACGGTATTGCATGATAGTGTTCGGGCAGGCCGTCAATCTGATCGGCATTGAACACGCTGTATCCCTTCATGAACGGGATGCGTCGCTCGATCTCCTCGCCGGCGTCGTCGGTCTCCTTTCGCTCGATGGCATTGGCGTAGACGACAAGGGTCGACGTCTCACCCTTGCGCACTTGTGCGCCGAGTTCCGACGCCTGCCTATAAGTCATCCAATAGGGCGAAGAGTATCCCTGCTCCGCAGCCGTCATCCAGAGAAGCACAGTGTTGATGCCGCGATAGGCCACGCCGTTGTGCCGAAGCGGACGGACCGGCGTCCCTCCCCCGCCCCACGGTTGCATCCACGGCCGTGTGCCTGCCTCCAACTGCTCGACGATGCGGTTGGTGATGCGTTCGTAAACGTCGCTGGTCGTGATCGCTGTTGCGGTCTTTGCCATTGCCTTGCCCTTTCCCTGATCTCGCGAAGCGGGAGCCGTTCGCTCCTGCTTTCGAGCTCGTGCGGAACAGCGGGGGATTGGGGTGCAAGCGATCCGCGCGGGGAACCGGCTGCACGAAGCGCAACGTCAGTGGGGTGGAGGAAGCTGGGCGGCGGGCGCTTGGAAGGGGCGAAGGGGGCAGCGCCCCCCAGCCCCTCGCCTTATGTAAGAATGGGGCGCAAGTCGCGCCGACAAGCCACCCTCTGACGGTCCCGGGGCAATATCTCGCTAGAGAACCCGGCATGACACCGAGAGCAGATGAACGGTTCAGGTGGGTTCAAAGCCAAGCACGAAATCGATGACCTTGGATGAAGACATTTCGCAGTTCTTCAGGATGGCGTTCGCGCCAGTGAGCGCATAGAGGTTGAAGGATGCGACCGAAGCAGTTCTCGACGGCCGTGATCACGAGGTCCTGCACGTCTTCGCTCTTGATGCCCTGAGAACGGTGGAACGGACGTGTTTGTCCATGTGTCCGCGGTTGAAGACGGCAGTCCGCTTCGAGACGGCCAAAAGGTCAGCTACGACATTGGCCAGGACCGTAAGACAGGAAAATCACGAGCCGAAAACGTCAGGTCAGCCTGAGTTGCCAACTGTACAACAGTGACACCGACGAAAGTCGCGAGCTGTGGTTCAACGAAGGACTCGCTGGCCTTCGAAGCGAAGGTCAGCAAACCACAATTCAGTTTGTTTCGAACCGTTCAAGCATTTTTTGGAGCAGGGTGTTTTCCTGCCGAAGCCGTTGCGCGAGCAGCCCTTTCAGACGGCGGTTCTCTTCCTCGAGCGCGGCAAGGTCGTCAATTGTTTCGGGAGTAACGATAACCGTCCGGCTGCCAATAGGTCGACCCCGGCGCGCTGAGCCCTGGCGCCTCAGCTTCGTTTTTTGTGGGATAGCCTTGGGGCGATCCACTTCCAAGGGTAGGATCGGAGCAGAACCGGAAAAAACATCAACGCTACCAGCGCCGCCTTCTGACGGGTCCGCCAGATCTGCGATTGGGGCAGCAGCCTCGATTACGGCGCCCTCGTTTGGCAAAACGTCAGCAGTGGTCTCTGGAGAAGGCAGGTCCATGCGCTGAGCCGGTTCGAACAGATGCGGTGCTTCTGTCTCCGCCGCGCGCACGAGGGCTTTGAGGTCCGTGTCTCCCCAAATTGAAGACTGGTTGGTAGTCGACCGCCGGCGAGCCGATTTGACTTCGACGATAAACGTTCGCTGTTGCGGTTTCATGCGGCTCCAACGTTTAAAGGTGGGATATCAGTTTACGGCGTGTCATACCGCCCAAGCATTTTTTTGAGCTGCGTATTCTGCAACCGCAACTTTTGTGCAAGCCGGCGTCTTAGTTGCCTGACGTCCTCGTCCAGTGCGGTCATCTCATCGACGAAGGTCATCGGCGGCTGTGGGGCACCAGAGGTGCCATCTCCATACTCGACGACCTCGGCCACTGCAACATCGCCAGCTCTCGTTTTCCGGCTGCGCCTCGGCCTTTTCGTCGGCGGAGGCTGTGGCGGTCCGGCGGGTTCCGGAAGCACCACCTGAGCGTCGGCAGGTGACCGGTCAACTGTTGCAGCGAGCGTCCCGTCACCTTCGTCAACCGCAGCAACTTCGGTGTCGATGTTCGGAGCGTCGAGACTGCTTGCCTCCTCTTTTGGGGACTCCACAATCCGGTCAGCAACCTCTCGTGCCGGGACCGCGGTCTCGATTTCAGGAGGATTTTCCGGCGCCTTGACCGTTCGTCCCAAGGACGCCAGCTGGACCAGATATTTCCATGGTGCTTTCATAGTGCGCCGCCAACCCGATCAATGGCACCGGCATCCTCGGCAGCAGGCCTCAAAGGAACTCCAGCCAGAATGCGATGACAAGGGCCAATCAGGCTATCCGATCGGCCCTCTATCAATTGATCAGGCAAGGCCCAACCGCTTGCGCAGGTCGGCGTTCTCGACCCGCAGTTTTTCGGCCAGCGCCTTGCGCAGCCGCGCGTTCTCTTCTTCGAGCTGGCGAAGATCTGCAATGTCGTCGAGGACTGGAGCTGGAGCCGTCATCGACGTCGGCTGCTTTGCCCCACGGGTTTCGCCGGCGCCCTTGGCGACCTTCTTTGCCCTGGTCTCGCGAACGGCCGGCCCCTCTAGCGAGAGCTTACCGTCTACAGACTTGTCTGCACGCTTCCTGCGTCCCCTCACCGGCTGGGCAGCAACGGCCTCCGGTGCTTCAGCAGTCGCGTCCGCAACGACATTCTTGGGTCGCGGCCCCCGACGCTTCTTGGGCGGCGCGACTTCCGCCGGCGGCGCGGTCTCCACGATTTCGGTATTGCTCTCGTCTGCCATGAGTTGTTTCCCTCTCGAACCGATCATCTTTTTCCATTGGGCGGTAAGCAGAGTCAACGCATCGCGACATCTTCTATGCGTTGGCGCATTACACGGTTGCCGGTCAATGCGGGAACCGAAGGCGGAACAGGCTCCGGCCGCGGGGTTCACGCTGCAACGTTCGTGGTCGAGTTTTTCTGCGGCAGCGTACCGGAATCGAGGAAACAGACCTTCTATCCGCTGAGTTATGCGCTTAGCGTACATGAGCAGTTTCTGTTGGACTGCATCTCCCCGCGCCCAGTGAGCCATATGGGTGCGATACTCGCCCCGCCTACCGGCGGGGCTTTCTTTCCGGCACGAGAGTTCCCGTAGCTAGAGCCAGGCATCAGGATACTCCGAGAGGCGCTGCATGAAAGCTGAAGAAATTTCGCTAAACTATCCCATTCACCGGCGCGACGGCGCTGTTGTGGAGATTGAGTTCGATCAGGAGATCGCCGCGACGCTCGCGCGGCTCCCGGATGACCCTTCGCTTTACTTCGATCTGAGCGAACCACATCTCCTTATTCCGCTCCAGCAGTTGGTAAACGCGCGTGCGCGTGAAAGAGGCATCGTCAATGCCAACCGCCACATGGTGGCGGCAGCGAAAGGCAGTCTGGAGAAACGCAAACCCCTCACGGTTCAGTCGTTAGGCAACGAGCTGTGGCTCGTGGTGGATGGCAATTCGACTTTACTCAACGCTCGTCATTCTGGTTGGCGGGTGATACCTTGCTGCATGAGATGACCAGACACATCTGTATATCCCGCCGTCGATCGACGGACACTCACCGGCTCGGGAGCCAACTTCACCGAAAGCGGCGATTGCGTTGTGGAAATCTTCGGCATTTCGCTCCACCTCGCTCGGACGCCAGATGACAAGAGGGATTTCGTCGGGCGAGACTTCGCCCGTCACCATGAGGGGAAAACAATGACAACAACCAATGAGATTGCAGACAAGATCGCGACCGAGCACGGCTTGACCAAAGTCCAGAGCAAAGCGGTTGTCGAGGCGGTCTTCGCCGCCGTGACCGCGGCCGCCACATCCGGCGCCGAAACGTCGATACCGGGCTTTGGCAAGTTCAAAGTCAAGGACACGCCTGAGCGGGAGGCGCGCAATCCGGCAACCGGTGCGACCATCAAGGTTGCTGCTGCGAAGAAGTTGACCTTCGCGCCGGCCAAGGCGCTTAAGGACGCGCTGAACGGCTGATAAGACTGGAAGGTTCGGGGCGAGAGAGCGCACCACCTCACGGTGATGCTATCTGGTCGCCTCGAACCTTAAACGATTGCGGATTGTGCGGCAGAACCGGTCGGCTGAAGCACATGAGCGATACGGGACCGGCGATGGCTTGGTCCCGCTGCACGCGGCTCCCGATGATATATTATGCGATTCTAAAGCTCCAGCCGGGCCGGAAAGCCCGGTGCGCGCAGCGGAAAGACCTTCCTCGCGATAGAGCCGGTAGATGCGATTGACGCCGGACGGCTCCGAACCCGATTTGATCGTGATGATGTACGTCCATTAGAGCGGGAACAGATAGAGGCCGGCGAGAACGATTGCGATTGCCGGCACCAGCCGGTCACAGGATAGGGTATTCAGATGTGCTGCCACTATCTGGTTGAACCCGTTGCATGAACCCCGCATCACCACCGACTACCAGCCAACAACTTCATCTCCGGGTGACCTGACATCACCGCCGCGGCTCTTGGGAATACAGCGCAAGCCGCGCTCTTGGCTCATCTTTAAGCCAGTACAGCCCGCTCATAATTAGTCTCCTCACGGAGCTGACATTACATCGGCTGCATCCAACCAGTGGGTCCTAACCCAGGGCGGCTTCTGATCGAAAATGTTCAAACATAGTATGTTTGGCATTGCAACATATGATGTTTGATGTTTTTATTCCTGGAACAGGCCGGTATGGACGCGGATTTGTACATGCGTGACCGTCAATTATCAGATGTTTCTGGACCAATGGGAGGGTAGCCGTGACCATGGGAACCATGCGCGCAAACAAAGGCTGGCTTGTGTTGGACAAGCTCGGCCGCGATATCGCGGCGAGTGTTTTCCAGCCGGACGACCGCCTTCCGCCAGAACATGAGCTTGAGCAGATGTTCGAGGTCAGCCGCTCCGTCGTCCGTGAAGCAACCAAAAGCTTGGCGGCCAAGGGTATGGTGGTAGTCGGTCCGCGCCTTGGAGCGCGCGTGGCGCCGCTCGATCAATGGAGCCTGCTTGATCGCGACGTCCTGGAATGGGTTCTGGCGGCTCCCGATGCCGACACGCGTTATCATAGCGCCATCGACGAGGTGCGCCACATGATCGAGCCAACCTCCGCGATGCTCGCGGCTGAGCGGGCCACGGCGAGCCAACTCAGTGAAATATCAGCCGCCTATGAGCGGATGCAGAAGGCGGCACGCGAAGAGGATACCGACGCCGCCGTTCAGGCCGATAGGGACTTTCACATCGCGGTGCTCAAAGCGACACAAAACCCTATCCTGCAGGCCTTCGATCATGCGGTCGGAGCTATTCTCGGCGTCCTTTTTGTGACGACGCACATGGAGCATTTCAAAACCAATTTGCCGCGCCATGGGGTCGTACTGGACGCCATCTTGAACCGGCGGCCCTTCGAAGCCGGGCAGGCAATGACGCGCGTCATCAGCTTCACCAGCGAATTGATGCGCAAAAAGTGACTCTTAACCAAAATCAGTGAGGAGACGACCCATGATGAAATTCCTGTTGAGCGCCGTGGCGGTCCTGATGAGCGGAACCGCCGCGATGGCGGATTACCCTGAGCGGCCTATCTCGTTCCTAGTGCCGTGGAATGCCGGCGGCGGCACAGACGCTATCGCACGAACCTTTGCGGCCGGCCTGGAAAAGGAACTGGGCACCAAGGTCACCGTGATCAACCGCACAGGCGGTGCCGGCGTCGTGGGTCATCAGGCGATGGTGACTGCTACCCCTGATGGATACACGATCGGTCTTGGCACGGCGGAACTCGTATCGTTCTACTGGAATGGCCAGGCAGACTTCACTTACGAAGCCTATACGCCCATCTCGCTGATCAATCTCGATCCGGCCGCCTTCCACGTGGCTGCCGACAGTGAATGGAAGGATCTGCGTCAGGCGCTGGACGCAATCAAGGCGGCACCCAACGGAACCTACAAGATTTCGGGCATGGCGCCTGGTGCTGCCTACCACATTGCGCTCTCCGAAATGCTCCAGAAGGAAGGCATCGATCCAGTCAGCATTGTCGTGATCCCCACGCAGGGCGCGGCGCCCGGCTTCCAGGAATTGGTATCGGGTGGAGTCGAGATCCTGCCCTTCTCGCTGCGGGAAGGCCGCACAATGATTGAAGCGGGCAAGACCCGCGCATTGGCAACCTTCGATTCCAAGCGGTCGCCTGCATTCCCCGATGTCCCCACACTCAAGGAAGCCATCGGCCTTGATTACGTGAACGGCACCTGGCGCGGCATCGTGGCCCCGGCGGGCCTGCCTGCTGATATCCAGGCGCGCCTTTCCGAGGCGTCGCAGAAGGTGGTCGAAAGCGGCGAGTTCAAGGCTTTCATGGAGAAGCAGGGCTACGGCATCTCCTATAAGAATGCAGAGGAATTCAGCACTTTCCTCAAGGAAAAGCAGGCATCGGTAGGCGAAGTTCTTCAACTGCTGAAACTGCGCGTACGCGACTAGGAACCGGCCATGCGAATATCTGATCTGCTGTCCGGGGCGATTTTCATCGCCTTCGGCATTACAGTGCTGCTTCAGGCCAACAGCCTCCCCTCGATCGGGGGAGGCGTGTTGTCCGCCGGCTTCTTCCCTGGCCTGCTCGGAGTAGGGCTAGCCTTGGGGGGGGTGATCGTGGCGGGCAAGGCGCTTGTGCAGGGTGCAACTTTGCCTCTGGTCCGCGCAGAGCCATGGATGCGCGACTTCCGCAAGCTTGCCGTCGTCGCGCTCATCTCCATTTCCATCCCCTTCTTCGCCTTCGCCGCACCAGCTATGGGCACGATCGCCACCTCCTTCATCATCCTGACGGTGATGATGCTGGCTCAGGGGCAGAAGATGGTTTCCAGCATCGTCATTGCAGTCATCGTTTCGCTGGCGATCCATCTGCTGTTTTCAGAGGGAATGGGTGTACCGATGCCGGTTGGCATCATTGAGGGGATGCTGTCATGACCGCCTTTCTTGAAGCCCTGCCGATGGTGCTGTCCTTGGACGTGATGATTATCATCATCATCTCCGCCGCCTTTGGCCTGTTCGTCGGCGCCACGCCTGGCCTCAGCGCAACCATGGCCGTGGCCCTGCTGGTGCCGGTCACCTTCTTCCTCTCGCCAGTGGCCGCCATCGGTGCGATCATTACCTGCTCGGCCATGGCGATCTTCGCAGGCGACATTCCCGGCGCGCTATTGCGCATTCCCGGTACTCCTGCCTCCGCGGCCTATGTCGGCGATACTTTCGAGCTGAACAAGCAGGGCAAATTGGCGCTGGGCCTCGGCACCACTCTTACCACCTCGGCCATCGGGGGCATTATTGGCACGATTGTTCTGGTGGTGGCCGCACCTCAACTCGCAAACTTCGCTCTTAATTTCTCCAGCTATGAATATTTCTGGCTGGCGTTGCTGGGCCTGTCCTGCGCCACCATCGTTGCGCCGGGGGATCAGGTGAAGGCGATGATGTCCCTGATGCTCGGCGTTCTGCTGTCCACCGTCGGCCTCGATGTCGTCACCGGCCAACAGCGGTTCACCTATGGCGTCGTCGATCTGCAAGCAGGCGTGCCTCTAATCGCGGTGTTGATCGCCGCCTTTGCCATCGCAGAACTTTATCGCAAGGCCACGAGCTCCGATTCTCCGCTTCCGGTTCCGCCGCCGCTTTCGGCTAGCGGATTCATGCGCGGACAGGGTGAAGTCTTGTGGCGCTACAAGTCCGGCATCGCACGCGGGTCGCTTACCGGCACGCTGGTCGGTGCGCTGCCCGGCGCCGGCTCGGATATCGCTGCCTGGATTTCCTATGCAATCTCCAAGCGCTTCTCCAAGACGCCGGAAAAATTCGGCACCGGACATCTGGAGGGAGTTGCCGAAGCGGGCGCGTCCAATAACGCGGCACTGAGCGGCTCCTACGTCCCCACGCTGGTATTCGGAATCCCTGGCGATTCCATCACCGCCATTGTCGTCGGTGTCCTGATCATCAAGGGCATCCAGCCTGGACCGATGGTATTCACCTCATCGCCGGAACTCCTGAACGCGGTTTATGTTGTCTTCTTCCTGTCCAACATTCTCATGGTGCCGCTCGGTATCCTTGCGATCATCATGGGCCGACGAATCCTCATGGTCCCGCCCGGCACCCTCTACTCGATCATCCTGCTCCTATGCATGGTTGGGGCCTACGCTACGTCGAACTCTCTGTTCGATCTGTGGTTCCTGCTGGTGGTCGGGGTGCTGGTTTGGATCCTCGACGCCAACGACTATCCAGCCGGCCCCCTGGTGCTTGGGTTGGTCCTTGGGCGGATAGTGGAAGAGAACTTCATGAACAGCGTTCTGAAGTCCCAGGGTGACATCGAAGCCTTCTTCAACCGCCCGGTTGCCGGCACGCTCGGCGCTATCACCATTCTGGTTTGGAGCTATCCGCTGCTGAGCAGCGCCTATTACCGTCTTCGCGGCAGGCGCGCCGAAGCCTGACTTGGCTGCCCACATTTTGTTCTGGCGGGAAGATTTCTCGCTGGAAGGCATTCCCGAACGAGAGAAACAGAGGTTTTCATGACACATACACCCGACATCACCCGTCCTGACAAGACGCTTGTGGAGGGGCTTGCCAAGGTGGGTAGCGCCACTGCCTCCGCTGAGCTGTGCAACATGGGCGTCCGCGACACCCAAATTCGGGGCCCTGTGCCCTTCACCCGCGGTCGCGCTATCGCGGGACCGGCGCTGACGCTCCAGTTCATGCCCAAGCGTGAAGATCTTTATGGCGGCAAGGAATATGACGAGCCGGAAAGGCAACTTCACCGCCATGTGCTCTATCATGCCCAGGAAGGCGACATCGTCGTTGTCGATGCACGCGGCGACATGGCCAGCGGGATCTTCGGCGAAATGATGCTGACTTATTTTGCCGGACGCGGTGGCGCCGGCATGGTCATCGATGGATGCATCCGCGATGCGGCGGAGGCATGGAAGCTCGACCTGGGTTTCTGGATCAAGGGCGTCACGCCAAACTATCATACGCAGACCAACCTGATGCCCTATGCGGTCAATGTTCCGATCGCCTGTGGAAACGCCTTCGTCTGCCCAGGCGACATTATCGTTGCCGATGATGATGGAGCGGTGGTTGTGCCAGTTGCTCTTGCCGAGGAGCTTCTGCAGCGGGCGAGCAACCATGCGGAATGGGAGGGCTTTTCGAAGCTACGCCTTTCCCAGGGTGGAGACCTTCGCAAGTATTATCCGCTCACCCCAGAAGTGGAAGAGGAATACCAGGTCTGGCGTGCAGAGCAGAATGCCGCCAAGACGACAGCCTGAATGCCGGTTCGATTGAGTCGCTGATAAAACACCCGCGGATCACAGACCCGCGGGTGTTTTCATATCATCGTTCCGGCTGCCCCTTGCATGGTTTTGCGTTGCCGCTGTGCCGAAGCTCGCTGCAACGGTGAGGGTCATGCAATCGGCTGGACAAAGCGGCCGAGTGTAGAGGCGAAGCGTGCGATAATTGCCTCACCGGCCGCATTGGGGCGACTAACAGGAGCGCGGTCGAAGATCTTGATTTCGGCGCGTGCGCCGAACAGGCGCTTGCCGTAGCACATCAGATGTTCGATGCCCTGCATGGTACTTACCACGGCCGGCAGCATTCGCTGATACGCCGCTTCGGATTCGTCCGGAAGGCCCTCCTGAAAAAGGTTGTAGACTTTCACGGCATGGTCGATGCAATCGGGTGCCAGTATCATTCCCTTGCAACCGATGCGCAGATTGTCGGGTAGCTCAAGTCCGCCGCGTCCGTTGAATACCGGCAACCGTCCGCCTGTTACCTCGATCAGATGGGCGATATCGACCACCGGTCCCTCCCCCTTGATGAGGCGGATATTGGGGTGCCGCGCGACAAGTTCCTGAATGTCATCAGCATTGAGGCCGCGCCCCATGAGCGCCGGGGCGTTCTGGATGGCGACCGGCAGCGTGGCAGCGTCCGCTACGCGCCCGAAGAAGTTCATGTACTCCCGCGCGGAATAAGCGCCGATCATCGGAGGTTGCAGGATGAGCCAGTCCGCCCCCACGCGGTCGGCGTGTCCGATCTGACGGATTTGTTCAGCTACTGATGCACCATAGATGGTGATACCTAGAGGGACGGATTTGCCGACATCCTCGGCAAGCCACTCCATGACCTCTACCCGCTCGATCTCGCTAAGCTTGGAGGCTTCGGTGGCCAGGCCAAGCGCGGCCATGCCGTGCACTCCGGCCTTTAGACAAATCTGTGTCTGGCGGCGCATGGCCGCTCGGTCGAGCTTCTCACCGTTGTCAAACAGGGCATAGAGTATCGCGTGAATGCCGTGTAAGTCTTCAATACGGAATGAAGTCATTTGGTCCTCATGGCGTTAGCGGACAGGACGTATGCTGCCATCGGAAGACCGTGGGCCCAGCTGCCGCGTTATAGTAAGGAGGTCGCCGTCAGGTCCCCACTGGCAGGGCTTTCGGATCCGACCACTACAAACATATGACGTTAAACATATGATGTTTTGCAATCAAGCCTAAGTTGCTGCCCGGACATAAGAAATGGAAGATCGACGACATATGAAAGCTGGCCGGATATGAGACACAAAAAGCCCAACCGGACCGAAAATACGGCGGATGCGCTAGCGCAACGCATCGTTCGTGGCATCTATCCGGTAGGAACGCTTCTGCCGGCCGAGCCGGAGCTGGAGCGTGAATACAGTGCGAGCCGCACGGTTGTCCGCGAAGCGGTCAAGACATTATCGGCCAAAGGCCTCGTCACTGTGCGGCAGCGCCATGGCACCCGCGTCAATCAACGCGACCAGTGGATGTGGCTTGACGGCGATGTCATTCGCTGGCTCTCGGCAGGACGCCTTGACCCCGAGGACTTGCTCGCCTTTTCGGAAGTCCGTCGAATTTTCGAGCCTGAGGCTGCAGCCCTGGCTGCCGCCCGCGCCACGGATACGCAGCGCCGTACCATTCTCCTCAGCTTTGCTGCCATGGAGGCCAGTCAGAATCGAAGCGATGAGGCAGTCGCCGCCGACAAGGCCTTCCACCTAGCCATTCTGGAGGCGACGGGCAACCCGGTCCTGCACTCGCTGCGACGCGCTATCGAAGCCCTTTTCGACGCACTGTTCCCCTATACGATCGACCGCTACGCAGCCAATATCCACAATCACCGCCTGCTCGCCGAATCCATTCACGACAGGAATCCCGAAGCTGCGCGCGAGCATATGCGCGCAGTACTTGGCGAAACGGAAGACTTCCTGCTTACAATGGCCCATAGCGATAGCTGATCGGGAAGACGTCACGCGCCACCTGCTGACGATTCCGAGGATCGGCGCGTTGGGCGAGACCGCATTGCCGGCCGCCACCGGTGATGGACGGCGGTTGCGCAAAGCCCGCGATCTGGCGGCGTGGCGATGATCTCGTTTATTGACGAGCCGTTCCTGGTCCTACCACCCGATCGGCTGTTGACCTACTCACGCTGGTTGCGCCTGCTGGTGACGCAGAGCCTGCTTGACATGGCGCGTGAGGCCGCCAAACCCGACCTGCCGGTACTGTATCTGCTCGACGAGTTCGCCGCGCTCGGATATCTCGCCCCGGTCGAACGCGCCATGGGCCTGATGACCGACTACGGCGTCCAACTTTGGCCGATCCTGCAGGACGTTCATCAGCTGCGCGCAATCTATGGCAAGCGCGAGGGCACCTTTCATCCCACCGTCCCCATGCGCAATTCACTGACGCCGCGTTTATGTGACAACACCGGGTCGAACTCGCCTGCTTGGGCCGGGGGCCGGCCCAAGCAAGCGATAGCCCCGTTCCGCTTTGCTCTCAACCCCGAGATGCGCCGGTGTGAACAGGTCGACCTTTCGCGCGAGCGCAAACAGCGCTGTTGGTGAGCCCGCCTTCTTTTCCAACTCAATCTCGAAAGTCGGGGTCGTTAGCGGGAGGGGGCGAAATCCTACGCTAAGCCGATAGCGGCCGACGCGTTGCCGACCCATCAAAGCGCGGGTTTCAATGCTCGGCTGAATGCTTCAGTGGCCATGGCGATCAGCCGTTTATGGATCTCTAGGCGGGACAGTCTCCCACCGTCTGAGCAGATGGGATCGCCAACTTTTTCGGAAACTGCGAGTTCGGTCGCACCAGGTTTGCATTCAGCAAACATGCTGTAGTGGCTGGCATCCTCGATCATGGAATAGGTGCTCTTCGAGATGGCCTTTGCGATCCCCGAGGCCAGCGCGGTCTGGGGGATTGCGCCCTGTTTTCCAAGGTTTACGATCTCGACGGGGATCGTGACCTTAGAAAAGCTGTCGGTCTGGAAGACATCTACAGGGGCAGGATCTATCGCCATCGCAAATTTGATCCGCGTATCGAGGTTGTTGCGACCAGCCAGATGCATGTCCATGGCGTGAAGATTGACGCCACTTTGTCTGACCCATTCACAAAGGGAAGGATTGAGAGCATCGGTGTCACAATAACTCGCCAAGCGGATAGGATCGATGCGAGCACCAGCCAGTGCCAAGGCGGTATTGCCGCCCATAGAAAGCCCGAGAGTGCCAACCCTCCCGTCTTCAAGGTGATTTTCGAAAAGCGGCTGCTGTTCCACCGCATCCAAGGTCGCACTGATATCCGCAGGTCTCAGCCAAAGCTTCATCGTTTCTGCTGCTGATCTGTTCGCCCCTGTATTACCGGGATGAGTAGGAGCCGCCACTATGAAACCCTGCTTCGCCAAGGGCGTAGCAATCCAGCTTATGGCTTGCGGGGTTCCTCCCAGGCCCGCACCATGAGATAGCACGATCAGCGGATATTTTCCGGGTGAGATTGGGGCTTCAAGCATTGCGTCCGTACCCACAAAAAATGCGCTTTCACCAAGCGTGACGGGTTTGCCGCCCCCGTACGCTGGATACCAGAGGGTCACTGCCAGATTGCCACGTCGCTCTTTGGAGGGGGCTGCGATCTGCCGCACGCCGACAAATTCGCTGGCAGCGGCGGATTGATGCACCATCAACATCGGAGTGATCGTGCTGCAAAGGATCGCCGCGATTTTCGTCATTAATTTCATGGAATTTCCTCATGGTCGTGGGGTGGAGTGGCCCAGAGTTTGCTGGAAATGGACCGCGGCGCGCCCTCGAACGCGATCTCGGACGTTCTAGATCGCGATTCAGCTCGTTTCTTCTGGTGACGTAGATCGAGATTACGGGATGGGGGTGCTTCCGCACGCCCATCCGACGCGGCAGGCTCCTCGGAGCCAGCACGCCGATAGCTGCTCGGGGTAACGCCGGTGACGCGCAAGAACTCCCTATTGAAGTTCGATTTTGTGCCGAAGCGCAGTTCTGGCGCATGGGCACCTCGGCTTCGAGCGACGGCCAGTTCTTCGCCACCACGGAACAGGGTGAAGCCATGAACCTCGTCAACGCGAAAGACAGCAATAAACCGGGCTTGAAAGCCTATAGCCACGCCCCGAACCGATACGCGCCGTTTGCAACCCAGGTGACCCTAGCGACGGCGAGCGAAGCGCCCTACATCTTCGACGGCCTGCTCATGAACGATGCCGGCCGCCATGTCCGCGAGCAGTTCGCCGACACAGGCGCATTCACCGATCACGTCTTTGCCGCTTATGCCATTCTCGGCTACCGGTTCGCTCCGCGTATCCGTGATCTTCCGTCGAAGCGGCTCTATGCGTTCAATCCATCGTCCGCCCCAGATCAATTGCGGTCCATGATCGGCGGAAAAATCATTCAGGCCATGATCGAGCGCAACTGGCCCGATGTTCTGCGCATCGACGCCACCCCATAGCGGCCTGAAGCATGGCGCCAAGCCAGGTCCTGCGCAAACTCGTCTCCTATCCAAGGCAAAACGAACTGGCTACGGCTTTGCGCGAGGTTGGCCGCGTCGAACAGACGCTGTTCATGATCGCCTGGATTCTGGACGCCGACCTGCAATGCCGCGCCCAGATCGGTCCCAACAAAGGTTAAGCCAACCACGCGCTGAAATGTGGCATACAGCCACACTCGCCTCCCATCGGCCGAGCGCCTGGCGATCGTGCTCCATCGGCGGCCCTGGCAAATTCCGTGCACGTAGCCCTCGGGAAGCTCAACAAGCGCCTTCTCGAGCGTAACGAGAAACGCAGACGATAGCGTCACGGCGCCAAGCACTCGTCACAAATGCCACAACCGTCGACGTCCATCCGCGATGGCTGACCGCTTCTTTTGACAACAGAGGCATACCATCGCGTCTCCCAAGTTACCTTCCTCGCGCTCAGGCGGGATGACTTCGATTTCGGGAACGGAACGGGCATTCGTTGAAGGCTGATCCATCTCGAGGCTCCATGTCGAGGATGGCACAAGAGATAGGAAGCCTCCAGACGGGCGCAAGTGCTGGCGCGCGAGCCAAATTCGCCTCAGGAGCGTCACTTGGTCGATATCGTGTGAATAGACCGCCCCCTCACTGTCCCACCCGGACCGGCGCAGGATGGATGATGTCGCCCCTGTAACCCCTGGATCACGCCGTCCCGATCGCCACGAACCCGACCGAACTTCGAATTGTTGACTCATTCATTTGAATGAATTATTCGTTTGATTGTTAGAACGCATGAGGATGCCATGAACCGCCGAGAACTTATGGGAATGTCGACAGCCGCTATCCTTGCTGGACTGCCAACCGTCAGCGCCGCATCACCGCAAAAGAAAGCGACACCGAAGATTAGCTTTGATCGAGCTCCGCGTCTTTCGCTCGCCGAACGTGATCGGAGATGGGCAATTGCCCGCGAAATCATGAAGCGCGCGGAAGTAGACGGCCTGATCGTATACGGAGATAGAGAATCATCCGCCCCGGCCCCCTTTTCACCGGACAGCTACTTCACCAATGACAGGTTGGGGTCGATCGTTGTGTTCAAGGGCGATGAACCACCGGTCGTCTTGGCATTTGCGCCCATGGCAGTTTCGGACCATATGCAAGCACGTCTGCGCGGGGACGAGCAGTGGCTGGCCCCGGAACAGATCCACGTCGGAAAGAATGGCGCACATCTCGTGTCGATCCTCCATCGGATAGGACTAACGGGAAAGATTGGCGTTATTGGCCTTGAGCCCTACCCGCCTTTCTATTTCGATGGCGCCATACCCTACGGCATCTGGAACGCCGTCCGTGAAGCATTCCCGAAGGCCGAGTTCAAACCGGTTTATCGAGAGTATTTTATGCTAACGGCTGGACACAGCGATGAGGAACTTGCCCTCATTCGCCACGCTGCCGGTATCGGCGAAAAAATGTGTGAGGCTATGAGAGCAGCAACGGCGCCGGGCGTAACGGAAGCCGACATCGTTGCGGCAACCACGGCAGAGTGCCTGCGTAACGCAGGCTTTACCGCTGAAATCCTTTTTGGATCAGGCCATGAGTTCATCGGCTGGGGACCTGCTGCATGGACCTATCGTGCACAACCACCAAGGACAATAGAAGACGGAGACGTCGTTCTGGCTGAGGTTTTTGCCTTTTACGGCATGTACGAGACCCAGCATCAACCTGCCATTACCGTCGGCAAAGCCCATCCCGATTTCGAACGGGCCGCTGCCGTTGCGCGCGCGTGCTACGAAGAAGGCGTAAAGGCTCTGCGCCCGGGACGCACTTTCGGAGAGGTCGTGGATATCATGGAAGCGCCGCTGTTGGCTTCAGGCGGCTGGCACGTCCATCCTTTGATCCACAGCATCAACCCTTACGGCCCAATTGGATTCGGCACAGCTCCGGGACCTGAATCACTTCCTGAAGCGGCGGCATATGGCTCGATCGGCCGGCTGCCCACGACATGGCGCGATCTTCCCTTGGAGCAAGGCATGTCCTTCGCCTTTGAAACGAATTGCGCATTTGGAAGACACCTAGCTAACCTGGGCGGGACGGTTCTTGTCGGCGCGGATGGCGGAATAGAATTGAACGATAATTCCACCAAAGTGATGCGGGCAGGTTGACGAATGCGTTCGTGTGTAGCGGTAGCTACCGCTACACACTCCTTCCTCATCAAGAACAGTGCACTGGAATGAACACGACAATCGACAAACCCTTTGGAAGCTCGTCGGATGTAACCCGCGGGAAGCTCATTGACGCGGGACTACGGCTCTTCGCCGAGTTCGGGGTTGAAGGAGTGCGGACCCGTGTCCTTGCTGACGCGGCTGGCGTCAACCAAGCGGCAATTCCCTACCATTTCGGAGGAAAAGAGGGTGTGTACTCCGCTGTGGTGGAGGAAACCGTCAAAGAAATAACCGAAGGTCTTGGCAAGACTGGCCTCATGAACGTGACGGCAGAAGCAATTCAGGCGATGCCCGCTGATGCCTGCAGGGACCATTTGCATTCCTTGGTACGGGCTTTCGCCCTATTGATCCTGGCGCCCGGAAGACCGCGGGAACGTACTGCTCTGATTGTCAGGGAGCAGCTTCAACCCACAGGGAATTTCAATTTTCTTTTCAACGGCTTCATAGCACCATTGCACAGCATGGTAAGCGCCCTCGTTGCCCGACTAAGTCCGGATGATCTTGATGATCTGACCGCCGTTATCAAGGCTCATGCAATTATCGGCCAGGTGCTGGCCTTTGCGGTTGCGCAAAATTCCTATTTGCTCCGCGCTCAACAGCAGGCAATCTCGATACGGGATGCAGAGCACATCGCAGATACGCTCTCCGACATGGCGGTAAAATCTCTCAGCCACTAGGCAACAGTGATAGGTAATTTCGGACTTCGAGGGCGACGTTTCGGCCGACATGGTCCTCTCCTTCAAGAACGGCGAGGCGGCATTTGCGTTCAACAGCTGCTGAAGGAAGTCCAGATCGAATTGAAGTAGTGCAGCATTTGCCGGCGACGTACCTTCGCCGACAAGTGCCATCTTTCAGGCCACGCTCGCTGGCAACCCATACGCCACGATCCTCGCTTCTTTTCCAAGCGAGATGGCGTTGATGTAGGGTTTGCAGACGAACCGATCGTCGTTGTTCCACTCGTCTCAGCTGCCGGCCCTGACCAGCGACCGGGCGATATTGATGATCTCGTCGCGGGCTGCCGTCGGATCGTCCTTGGACCACGCAACCCCGAGCCCGATCCTGAAGTCGACGCCCCTTCCTGAGCTCGAAATTGCGGATGGGCAGATCCAGCGTCCATTCCGGCGCAAAGCCGATGCAGAGACCGGCCGAGACCAGGGACACCAGCGAGAAGGTGTCGTCGCAGGTGTACGCAACGCTCTTCGAAAGATCGTGCTCACCGAACTTCTCCGCGAAATAACGCTCTGTATAGGAGAGGTTCTGCCGCGAGAACGAGATGATCTTCTCGCCCTTCAGATCCTCGATGCCGATTTCACTTCTAGCAAGCAGGGCGCTGTTCTTTTCCACCGCCAGAAGGTAGCGTTCATACGCGATGGAGATGAACCGGAGGGAACCGATGTTTTCGACCGGGCGGATGAAGCCGAGATTGATCTGGCCGTTCTCAAGCCCGCGGATGATGTCGTTGGTCGAGCCGCGGGATACATGCAGCTCGATATCGGGATACTTGCGGCCGATGCGCGCCAGGAACGCCGGCAGCACACCGATCGTTGCCGGATCGACCGTTCCGATCCTGATCTTGCGCCTCGCCTTGCCGGCAACCGAGCGCACCAACTCGGCCGACAGGTCGACATCCCCCAGGATCCTGACACAGCGATCGTGGTAGACCGCCCCTGTATCACGGACGACCTCGAACGCTATGCATCTTCGCTTCGTCTCACCCTTGCGCCAGGATCTTCGGCATAGCGGAATCGTCGTCCGTCAATTGAGCGTCTCGCATGACGATGCCCGTCGATTCCCACTGTTAATTGACCTCGCCAAACAGCTCGTAGATCTCATCTGGCGAGCGGATCGCCCATCGGTTCTCGTATGCCAAAGCTCTCACTCGCTCTGCCTCCCTGGAGATCCCAGCGGATCTCGGAAACCCGCAGCCAAGCACCGAGTTCCGAGAGTGCCCGGCGATTAAAATGAATTAGAACGGCAGCACGCCGTTCCAATCCACCCTGCCGTTCATCCGTGCCGACTCAACTCGCCAGCTTTGCCTGAAGCGCAGCCCAGCCCGCCGCAAAGACATGTGTCGAAACAATTTCCACGTACTTGCCCGCGTCCTCCGGCTCTTCGTCAAACACAGCGGTCCACTCGGCGAGCGTACGGTCGCCTTCGCCGATCTCGATCAATCGGATGGCCGCGACATAGTTCTTGATCGGAAACGCAGGCTTCACGAAGCTGTAGGACAGCGAATGGTCGATATCGCTGAGGGCGAGAAGCTGCTCACGCACGTGCGCTCCATCCGTCAGATAGAACGAGCGGATGCAGCCGACCTCAGCGCTGCTCAGCCCCCCTTCGATTTCGCTGCGTGCTATGGCCGGATGCCAGTTCGGCAGTCCGTTGAAGTCGCGAACAATCTTCCAAACAGTCTCGATAGGCGCGTCGATCACTGCGCTTGCGTGTGCCTTTGCCATAGTCCCCTCCTAGTGCTGAATGACAAGTTTCTTGAAAGCCTGCGTCTGCGCGACGAGGGCTTTTTCGACTGGAAGACGCTCCATGCTGGATGCGCCATAGAAGCCATGGCAACCCGGGCACCGCTCAAGGATGAATCGGGCGTCATCCGGCTCGGCGATAGGGCCGCCATGGCATAGAACGATGATGTCGGGATTGACTGCGCGGGCTGCGGCGGCAATCGCATTGATTTGATCGACGCAAGTCTCAAGCGTGAGCGCGGTATCAGCACCGATCGCCCCGCCCGTCGTCAGCCCCATGTGCGCGACGACAATGTCTGCCCCGGCTTCCGTCATCGCCCGGGCGTCGTCGACCGAAAACACATAGGGCGTGGTCAGCATATCCTTGCTGCGCGCCAGGCGAACGAGGTCGACTTCCCGGGCATAGCTCATGCCGGTCTCTTCCAGATTGGCCCGGAACGTGCCATCGATCAGGCCGACCGTCGGGAAATTCTGGATGCCGGCAAAGCCGACCGCTTTCAACCGGTCGAGAAAATGATCGAAATTGCAGAATGGATCGGTGCCATTCACGCCAGCGAGAACCGGGGTGTGCTTGACCACGGGCAGTACCTCGCGCCCCATGTCCATCACGATCTCATTGGCATTGCCATAGGCCAGAAGTCCGGCGAGCGAACCGCGCCCCGCCATTCGGTAGCGGCCGGAGTTGTAGATGACGATGAGGTCGATGCCTCCGGCTTCCTCGCATTTAGCCGATAGGCCGGTGCCCGCACCGCCCCCGATGATGGGGATCTTCGCTTCGATCTGCTGGCGAAATTTTTCCAACAACTGGCGTCTGTCGAACTTCATGCTAACGGCCTCTACTGATTTCATGGAAGTGGCGAACGGCTTCGGAGCTGAACTCCGGCGAATTGATCGCATGCGGCACCCGCAAGACCCGACGCTCATCGGTTTGCAGTACGGTGCTCTCGATGGCATCGAAGAGGGCTGCGTCAGCTTCCGGATCGTGGAACGGCTGCCCGGGCGCATCCAGAAGCGACACGCCGCCCAGCGGCAAGAGGAAGCGAACCGGCCCGAGGCTGCGGTTCAGGCGCTCGCCGATCCACCGGCCCATCGCGACGTTCTCTTCGACGGTGGTGCGCATAAGCGTGATCTGCGGGTTGTGAACATAGAGGTTGCGATGGCGGTATTTCTGCGGAACCGTGTCGATGCCCGCAAAATTGACCATGTCGAGAGCGCCGCAGGAGCCGACATAGGGCAGCGTCGACTGGGCGAGGAAGCCGAACCGCTCTTCCGTTGCGGGCAGGATGCCTTCGAACAGGAGGTCACACACCTCCGTCGTCGTGACGTCGAGGACACCGGCCAGATAGCCTGACGAGGCAAGCTTCTCCATCGATTGGCCGCCGATGCCGGTGGCATGGAAGACCAGGCATTCGAAACGATCATGCAGCTGCTCGACAATCTGGGTGACGCAAGGGGTGGTCACGCCGAACATGGTCAGGCCAAGCGCCGGTCTGTCGTCCTGTTCGGCTTCCTGCCGGTTGTGGACCATACCGGCGATCGAGTTGGCGGCATTCGACAGGACCGTGCGCGAGATCCGGTTCAACCCGGCAATATCGGTAATCGAGTTGACCATGGAAATGTCGTTGGGGCCGACATAGGCGCTGACGTTTCCGACAGCGACCGTCGAGACCATGACGCGCGGCATTCCCACAGGCAGGACGCGCATGGCCTGCGTAACCATCGCGGTTCCGCCGGATCCGCCAAGGCCGATGACGCCGCCAACGTCGCTGCGCGACAGAATGAAACGTTCAAACGCCAGCCCCATGGCGGAAACCGCCGAACCGCGGTCGCCGGTGAACACGGCCTCAACCCCGCCGGGATGGAACCGTGCGACGGTCCTGGCATTGATATCGGCGTCGTCAGCCGGCGTCGCCGTGGATAGATCGACCAGAGCCGCGGGCAAGCCCTGGCGCCTGATCAGGTCTGCAACGTAGCGCAGCTCATCACCCTTCGTATCGAAGGAGCCGGCTACATAGATTGTCTTGGGCATGCTCATTCATTCCTCCTCACGCAGTTCTTCTCTTTTTCACGATCCCACGCAGCCCGAGCCCGATCATTGCCAGCAAGGTGATCGCGTAAGGGGCCATGTCGGTGATCTGGTTGGGCAACCCCTGCCCCTGGAGCCGCAGGCCGACGGCGTCCGCGAGCCCGAAGCCGAGACATGCAAAGGCGACCCCGAGCGGATGGGCACGGCCGAGCATGACGGCGACCACCGCGATCCAGCCCCGTCCCGCCGTCATGTTTTCGGCAAACAGCGCGACGGAGCCGAGCGCCAGGACAGCGCCTGCAAGTCCGCACAGGCCGCCGGCAACGATGACGGTTGCGGTCTGATAGCGGCTGACATTCGCTCCCATAGCGGCGGCCGCCGATGGCACCTCGCCGATGCCGCGCAGCCGCAGCCCGAAGCGCGTGCGGAACAGGTAGATGTTGAAGGCGAGCACGAGCAACCATGAGAGATAGACGATCAGGTTGTGCCCGCTAAGGATGGCGCCGAGGACAGGAACATCGTCTAGTCCTTCGATACCGAACCGCGGCAAGGCGGTGACAGCAGGGTCGACCAGGGTTCCGGTCACGCCGAACAATGCGCTCAGGAGATAGGTGGTCAATCCGGAGGCAAGCAGGTTCAGCCCGATGCCGATCACGATCGGATCGCCGCCGAACCGGCTGCCGCCGAGCGCCATGGGCGATGCGAAGATCGCCGTGCAGGCGACCGCAAGCAAGACGGTAAGCAATGGCGAGCCGAAGGCGACGCTGGCTGCGACGGCAACGAATGCGCCGACCAGCATCTTGCCCTCGAGCGCGATGTTGAAGACGCCCGCGCGTTCGCACAGGGTTCCCGCCAGCGCCGCCAGCAGCACCGGCGTCATCAGATCGAGCACCTGCGAAAGAAGCATGTTGATCGCCATCTATCGCCTCCTGACGAAAACCGGCCGGGCGGCAAGGCAGAGAATGATCAGCGCCTGCAAGACCCAGGTGAGAACGGCCGGAAGACCGAGCGCCCGCTCCATCGCAAAGCCGCCCACCTGCAAGGCAGAGAAGAAGACCGCGGTGACAACAGTTGCAACCGGGCTCGCCATTGCCAGAACCGCCGCCATCAGACCCGACCAGGTATAGCCCGGAGCAAGCAGAGCGCCGTCGGTGAAACGGTACTGTTGCCCGAGGATCAGCAATGCACCGACCAGGCCGGCCAAGGCACCGCTGAGGAATGCCACCCGTTGTGTCTGGCGCGGCAGGCTAATGCCCGAATACTGCGCGAAGCGCGGGTTGAGGCCGGTGATGCGCCACTCGAAGCCGTTGACGCCGTGTCTGTCGTTGATGATGACCGCGATCGCCACCCCCGCCATGATCAGCATGCCCATGCTCACCGGCACGTCGAAAAGATTGGCGGGAAGACGCGCGGCAGACGCGACCCGATAGGTCTCCGGCATGCCCGTCGAGGGATCGCGCAACGGATAGCGGACGAGGTAGGACGTCACGCCACGCGCGATGTAGCTCAAGAGCAGGCTGGTGATCAGAAAAGGGATCGAGAGGCTCAGCTGAAGTACCGCGGCGATCCAGGCATAGAGCCCGCCGGCGCAAATGGCGGCGGTCAACGCCAGGACGGCTCTTGCGGCGCCGGGCGCCGGCACATAGAGGGCCACGAGTGCTGCCGCAAGCCCTCCCACAAGCATCTGCCCGTCACCGCCGAGATTGATCAACCCGGCGCGAAAGGCGATAGCTGCCGCGAGCGCCATGCCGATCAGTGGGACTGAGCGATTGAGTGTCTCGCTCAGCCCACGGCCCACGAACGCGCCCTGGACGATTTCCCGGTAAACCGAGAGGGGGTTGGCGCCGGTCGAGGCGACGACGATCCCCCCGAGGATGACCGCGACCGCGATCGAAACCAATATTGTCGCCAGCCGAGATTTGGTATCGAGGCTCCCTGCCGTCATGTGCTTGATGCTCCCCCCATCATCCACCTGCCGATGGTGCTTTCGTTCATGTCGCTTCCCGTGAGGCTGGCGTCGATACGCCCTTCGAACATCACGAGAATCCGGTCAGAAAGCGCCATCAGCTCGGTCAGGTCGGACGAGACCACCAGGATGGCCCGACCCCTGTCCCGTTCGGCAATCAGGGTCTTGTGGATGAATTCAATTGCGCCGACGTCCACGCCGCGGGTCGGCTCTTCGATGATGATCAAAGGTGCGCCATGCTCGATCTCGCGAGCCATCACCACCTTCTGCATATTGCCGCCGGACAGCGAGCCGACGGGCACAACTTCGGACGCCGACTTCACCTTGAATTTCTCGATCAGCGTGCGCGCCCGTGCGCGCATGGCTTCCTTGCGCAGAAATCCCCGGTTGGAAGCCTCTGCGCTACGATGCGTGCCGAAGGCGATGTTCTCGGCAATCGACGCCGCCGGCGCCGTGCCGGTCAGGTGCCGATCCTCTGGCACATAGGACATGCCGATGGCGCGACGATCGGCGATCGAGAGGCGGGACACGTCCCGTCCGGCGATCGTGATTTCGCCGGTCGACGCCTCGAGCCCCGTCACCGCCGAAACCAGCTGGGGCTGGCCATTGCCCGAGACCCCGGCGATGCCGACGATTTCGCCGGGCCTGACGTCGAAGGACACATCGTCCACGACCGTAACCGTGCCCCGGCGAACCGACAGGTTTCGGACCGAAAGCATCGGCGGAGCGGTCGACGTCACCTTGGCGGCGATCGTCGGCGGCACGTTCCGCCCGACCATCGCCCGGATGATTTCGGCTTCGCTCGTTTCCCTGGTCGTCAAGGTGCCGGACACACGGCCGTCACGCATGACGGTGATCTGGTCCGTCACTGCGATGACCTCCGGGATCTTGTGTGTGACGAGAATGAGCGCCATGCCGTGGCTTGCGAGGTGCCGCATTGCCGTAAAGAGGCTGTCGCGCTCCTGCGGCGTGAGGACTGCCGTCGGCTCGTCGAGGATCAGGATTCGGGCCTGTCTCGACAGCGCCTTCAGGATCTCGAGACGCTGACGTATTCCAACGGCCAGATCGCGGACGCGGCTGTCGGGGTCGATCTCCAGCCCGTGCTTCGCCCCGAGCTTTCTGACGAAATCGCGGGCGGCGCCGGCAGCGACGAACGGGCCGTTGCCGGGCTCGTTCTGGAACACCAGGTTTTCCCAGACGGTCAGGTCCGGAAACTGCCTGAATGTCTGGTGGACCATGCCGACGCCAGCGGCGATGGCACCGAGCGGGCTGGAAAAATCCATCGCCTTGCCATCGATGCGTATTTCACCGGCATCCGGTTTTAGCAGGCCGTAGAGGATGTTCATCAGGGTCGATTTCCCGGCCCCGTTTTCACCCATCACCGCATGGATTTCGCCGCTGTTGACCGAAAGATCGATCCCGTCATTGGCGACAAGGTCGCCAAATCGCTTCGAGATGCCCTTCATCTGGAGCAAGGCCATGGCTGGCCCCAGGACCGTCACTGCGCCATAGGGTCAGGCACGGTGATCGCGCCCGACACAATCTTGGTGTGGAGGTCGGTGATCTGGCCGATGACTTCAGGTGCCTGCGCGATCATGCAGCCCGAAGCAGCCAGCTCCTCGGTCATGGCGACGAGTTCCAGTCCGCCCTCGGCAAGGCCGAAGCTTTCGACAGGCTTGGCCGAGCCCTTCAGGATGGAATCGATCGTTGCCGGCAAAATGACGTCCACGCGCTTCAGCGTGCTGTCGAGGATCGCGCCGGGCGCATCACCACATTGATTGACGTCGAGGCCGATCGCCATTGCGCCCGGCTTCTCTGCCACGGCCTTGAACACGCCGCCATTGCTGCCGGCTGCGACCGCATAGATGCGGTCCGCGCCGTTGGCGAGTTGCAACGCCGCCTGGGTCTGCGCCCGGACGGGATCCTGGAACGGGTTGTCGCCGCCGATCCACGCCGTCGGCAGGACGTTGACGTCGGGCCGGGCCGTCTTGGCGCCGAGCGCAAAGCTGTCCGTGTAGCGATGCAGGAACGGGATATCGAGCGCACCGATCACGCCGACAGTCTTGCTGCTCGATGTCAGGGCAGCCTCGGCGCCCGCGAGATAGGCGATCTCCTGTTCGCGGAACACCGCGCAATAGACATTCTCCGGCGCTTCGGGAATGCAGGTATCGATGATGACAAAGTTCGTTTCAGGATTTTCCGGCGCCAGGTCGGCAATGATGTCGCCGAATTCGAAACCTATGACTGCAACGATCGGGGCTCCCATATCGATTGCCGCCTGAACGTTCTGTCGGCGCGTGGATGGATCGGTGCCTTCGAATATCTTGGCATTTGCGCCCTGGGCAGCAGCCGCCTTCTCGATGCCGGTCTTTCCGAGACCAAGAAACTTGTTGACGCCGATACGGCTTGGCGTGACCAGAACATAGGACGGCTCTTCGGCCTTGACGGGAACGGACGCGGCCGAAAGCGCAAAGACGGAACCCAGGCAGATATGCAGGAGTTTGCTGGCAGTCGTCATTTTAGACTCCATGAGCAAGTGTGTCGTGAATGGGTGAAACGCTTGAGTGCCGCACTATCCGCGGCACGCTGGCTCAATAGGGCGTGTCGCCGCCGTCGGCATTGATCGCCTGGCCGCGAATGATGATCGCGTCATCACTCAGCAGGAACGAAATCGTCCGCGCCACTTCGACCGGATCGATATGACGGCGCAACTGCGAGCTGACGAGTTGCTTGAACACCTCGTCGGGAGCCTGCTTGACCAAATCGCCATAGGCGACCGCCACCTCCCGCAGCATATCCGTCGCCATGCCGCCGGGGCAGACGCAATTGACGTTGATGTCATTGGGCGCAAGCACTTCCGACAGAACGCGGGTGAAGCTGATCATCGCCGCCTTGCTGGCGCTGTAGGCAAGCGACTGGGTGTGCCCCTTCTTGCCTGCCTCCGAGGCAACGTTGACGATCGCGCCCCTCGTTCCGTTTGCGATCATCGTCTTGGCGACGAGACGCGCCGCTTCGAACGCTCCGTAGACGTTGATGGAGAAAATCCGCTCCCAATCGCTCCAGGGAGTGTCCAGCGGATCGACATGGCGCACGATCGCGGCGCAGTTGACCAGGCCGTCGATGCCACCGAGCCGCTGTTCGGCCTCACCGATCGCAGCCGCGACCGACCCGGCATCAGCCAGATCGACGACGACACCCGACAGCAACTTCGGATCGAGACCAAGGCTTGCGATGGTCTCATCCAGCGCCTGGGCGCGGACATCACCGATGACCACCGATGCGCCTTCGGATACCAACAGTTCCGCCGTCGCCTTGCCGGCTCCGCCAGCGCCGCCGAGCACCAGATATCGCTTGTTCGCATGCGAGCGCGTCGGCGCAGCCTGACGCACGGCCAACGGGGCGTGCTCGCCCCTGGTGGCAAAAGAGCCCATTTTTCCTCCCTCGAGTCTCCTCCCGGAAACTCTTCTCTCAGTTCTCCGCCAACCAAGTTGCTCCACTCTTGCGGATCTGACAAAGTCCACTTGTCGAGAAGTGGATCAAACATGAACAGGATTTCCCCCGCCCGGATCAGCCGGCTCATTGGCAGTTGGCGCACGCTCGAAGGCAAGGTCAGCGAACAGCTCAGCGTCGCAATCGGCCGGTTGATAGCGGCAAGAGAGCTGCCCGTCGGCGGCTTGCTGCCGTCTGAACGCGCGCTTTCGACGGCACTCGCCGTCAGCCGCGGCACCGTGGTCGCCGCTTATGGGTCGCTGCGCGATGCCGGTGTGCTCGACAGCCGCCACGGCAGCGGCCATCGCATCGTCGCACCGGCTACCGCGTCCAGTGCCGCACACACACGCCTTGCCGGCGAGGTTCTGGCGCTACCACAGGACATCGACATGACCAGCGGCGCCTTGCCGCCGTCGTCGATCCTGATCGAGGTGCTCGCGGCCTTGCGTGGCACCGATCTTGCGAGCCTTGCAACGGGGCTTGGCTACGATGCCTCCGGCTTGCCGGCTCTGCGCTGGGCCGTCGCGCGCTACTATACGGACCTTGGCCTTCCTACCCATCCGGACAACATCCTGATCACCAGCGGCGCCCAGCAGGCGGTCTGGCTTCTCGCCAATGCCCTGGTGGACGCATCGGATGCCGTGGTCGTCGAAGACCCCGTCTACCGCGGCTCTCTCGAGGCCTTTCGCCGCCGCAATGCGCGGATCGTCCCGGTCGCGGCGACCGAGCACGGCCTTGACATGCGACAATTGGAAAAGGCGCTGAAGAACCGGCCGAAACTGCTCTATCTGTTCCCGGAGGCCCACAATCCGACAGGCCGATCGCTCGACGCTGCAAGCCGTCGTAAACTGACAGACCTGCTCGAACGCTATCCGACCTTCCTCGTGGAGGACGGCGCGCAGAACGAGCTTTCCACCGAGATCGGAACGACGCCGCGCCCGCTCGCAGGCCAGACCAATCCCGAGCGCGTCGCGACCATCGGAACGCTGTCGAAATTGTTCTGGGGCGGCATCCGCATCGGCTGGATCCGGGCGGCCCCGCCGGTGGTGAGCCGGCTCGCGAGCTTCAAGGCCGTGAACGACCTCGGCTGTTCCATGTTCGACCAGCATCTGGCCGTAGGCCTGCTCGAAAAGATCCAGGAAGCACGAGCCTATCGCCACCAGGAAGTCGCCAATCACCTGGATATCGCCGAGGATCTGATTGCCGAGAGGGCGGCCGGCCGATGGCATTGGGCGCGCCCGTCGGGCGGGACTGCCATATGGATCAAAATGCCCGGCGTCGATACCGTTGCATTGTGTCAGGAGGCCCAGCGCTACCGCCTGTTCCTGTCGGCAGGCCCCGGCTATTCCGCGCAGGAGAACTTCGGCGACGTCATTCGCCTGCCCTTCGTCCGACCGCCGGAAACCATGCGTTTCGCCATCGAGACGATCTGCCATCTGGCCGATGGTAAATCGGCCATTTAGCGAGCGAACGAACCGACTGCCTATTCCAGGTTGACGTAGGAAGCCGGGAAGAAGCGGGGGGTGCACAGGCAGTAGAACTCCAGGTCCACCGCGCCGGTATTCTCGATGCGCTGAGCCGCGCCGGCCGGGATCACCGCCTGATCACCGACTTGCAGCTTCTGCTTGATGCCATCGATTTCAACGATCCCTTCGCCCTGGCGAACGACATAGCGCTCGATCACGCCAGTGAGGCTGTGCAACTGCGTGGTCACGCCGACCTCGACCCTGGCAAGCGCCAGCGATGCTTCCGGCGACGCATCGTTATTATGCATCTCGGTGATGTAGCAACGCTCGTCCGTCCAGAATTCTCCCATCCCGTTTGCGGGAACGATGATTTGTCTATCTCCAGCCATAGGCTTCCTCCGTCATGTTTACCGCATGACCTGACCGGTCAAAGGCGAGCCAGGCAAGGACCACTTTATCAAAAGTGGTCCAAGGCCTTCTTTCTCTTCGGCTGCCGGGAACGTGTGTTTCGGCGTGCATGTGTGGATGCTCCCGGTTATGCAAGGCGGTTTCGAACTTTTTGTGCATGTGATCGGGTGGGGTCATGTGTCAGGCCTCATCGTTGCGGCATTGCATGAACCGCGGGCCGGCATGGCGATACGCGGATTAGGTCCAGATCAAATTTGCGAGTTTTGAGCTCTTTGCACGCCCCTGGTTTGCATCGTAAACTTAATGGCAAAGAGGCCAGACCATGACGCCGTCCTATTTTGTCGGGCATGCCCGGGCGACTTTCGCCCACAGGTTCATCGCCGCTGCGCGCAATTCGCGATGATGGCTGGAAGGGATGTCGTGGCGCGGGATGTGGAACAGGTCGGCAGTCGGGTCATGGATGGAGGCGAAGCGTTGTAGATGTCGCTGTGACTTGAAGCGCTTCATGATCCGCTCTCGCCGCCGGACTGGTTGGTGGGAATTCTCCGCCCGTTTGTTCAGGCCTTTGTGGGAGCGACGCTCGACACCGGGCATGATCTCCCGCTTTGCGACGTCGTAGGATCGAAGCTTATCGGTGATCATCACCCGCGGCGCTCGGCCCTGGCTCTTCAAGAGCTTACGCATCAGGCGTTTGGCCGCCTTGGCATTACGGTGGTTTTGCACCAGCACCTCCAGAACAAAACCGTCATGACCAACGGCGCGTCACAGCCAGTGCTGCTTGCCTCGGATCGAAATGACGGCCACACCGAGGTGCCACTTGCCTCCAAGCTGGCCGGATGAGCGACGACGGATGTCGTTGGCGAAATGCCGGCCGAACTTCTCCGCCCACAGCCGGACCGTCTCTGATGGGAGACAATGATCCCACGGGCAGCCAGCAAGTCCACGACCATTCCGCAGGCTGAGAGGGAAACGGAAATAAA
This sequence comes from Ensifer sp. M14, assembly GCF_003355565.1. Taxonomy (NCBI): domain Bacteria; kingdom Pseudomonadati; phylum Pseudomonadota; class Alphaproteobacteria; order Hyphomicrobiales; family Rhizobiaceae; genus Ensifer; species Ensifer sp. M14. The sequence continues at coordinate 61,842 of NZ_QJNR01000008.1, read as the reverse complement.
GCCACACGGCGTGGGCAATGATTTCAGCGGGAAAGCGATGGCGGCGATGTAGCCGATCACGGTCTGTCATAGCACATCAAATCCAGGTTTCGTTAACTTGACGATGCCCGTCGGATAAATCGCCTCTTGGAACGACTGGCACCAAGCCCAATGGCGACAACCAGGGCGCGCTGCAATCGTGTCGGTACCGTAGAGACCCATTTTCGTGGTGTGCGCCCACCCATGGATGTACTCAAGGTCGCCACCGCCCTTGACCTTACCATCGTTGGAAGCCCTAGAAAGGTCATATCCATTGTTTTCGGCCGGGATCGCGTTCGACGCTAAGGCTAAAATCATGGCGTACAAGATCGTAACGGAGACGCTAGAGCAGGAGAGATCGGCTAACCGTAAGTCCCGGAACCGCTCCCCTCAGCCGAAGAAGAACATGACGCCCTCACTCAGCAACGACCGACATTTCGAGCGGGGAGCCCGGTCAATCCTTCTCCGGCTCGCTGTCTTTATCATTCTTGCCGCCAACGTCCTGATTGGCAAAGGCGCAGGGGCCGAAGGGTACCGTTTCGCCGTCGTCATTTTCTATCTGGCCATTAGCATTGCATCTGTAGCGCATGCTCGCTTCCTGCCCGGCCGATTCCGGCTGAAGACGCTTCTCGTCATTCTTGACGCGCTGCTTGTCGCACTGATCCTCCATGCCGATATTCTTGGCGGACCAACCAAGGGCAGTCACGCTGTTGCAACCACCAGCCTCATCGTGGCGTTCATTCTTCTCAGCGATGTTGGCCTGACGCTGCAGCGGCGACTGGTCCTGGTGTTTTCAGGCATCGTCCTCTGTGCCTGGGCGGGCATGCTGGCGGTTGTCGCCGCCAGACAGCCAATCGCTGAAACCGCTCCATTTTTTGCTTTTGTCCTTAATCAGGATCTGGGGCTGATCGTAAGCTATGGCTTCACCGCCTTTGCCACCTACCTCCTCGCCAAGGATCACGACAGAACGCGAAAGGAGGCGCTCCTGGCAAATCGGCAACGCCTGAATCTTTCCCGGTTTTTCTCGCCATTGGTTGTCGCCGATCTCCAGGAGGGGAGCGCAGCCCTCGAGCTCGAACGTCGCAATGCCGTAATCATGTTCGTGGACCTGCGCGACTTCACCCGTTTTGCTGAGACAGCCCCCACTCGCGAACTCGCATCTGTCCTTGCACACTATCGCCATCTGGTTTCGGGGACCATTTTTTCCCATGGCGGAACCGTCGACAAGTTCATCGGTGATGGCGTCATGGCGGTGTTCGGGCAACCCAAGCCGATGAAAGATGATGCAGACCGTGCGCTCGCTTGCGCGCTCGAACTGGTTCATGCGTTGAGCAATTGGAAGCACCAGAATTCAGTTGCCGGGCTCCCCGCGATGAATGCAGGCATAGGTCTGCACTATGGCTCCGTCGTCGGCGGCATCCTCGACAGCGGCTGCCATAGCGAATTCACCGTCATTGGAGATGCGGTCAATGTCGCCCAGCGACTGGAGGCACTGACAAAAAATCTGAGCTCACCGCTCGTTGTCTCGGCGGCGCTGGTCAAACAGTTGCGCCAACCTGCGCCACCGGCGCTGTGGACGATGAAGAACGATGTGGCGCTGGCCGGGCGGCGATTGCCGATCGACATCTGGTACCTGCAGACAGAAGCGGACGACAATGGCCCCCCTGAAGAAACCGCTCAGCCAGGCGGTGCAAAGACGGTGCTTCAGAGGCCATCCATCCCATCACCGCCATTTGCAGCTCCAGAGGTCGGAGTTGCTGATTTCCCTGCCCGATAGTCCCCGGCGGATCGCCGCATCCGTTGATCACGACCGGAGCGACGTTGCCATCGGTGCCACCTGGCCAGGCATCATTACGGCAACGGGCGTCAACTATGCGGGAACGAATCCCCGTTCGAAGCGTTGGATACCCATACTAGGTAGGGGTATCAGCATGTGCGACAAGAATTACAGATCGACTCTCGTGTCTCTCAATCGGATTGCCGGCCAGGTTCGCGGCATCGGCCAGATGGTCGAAGACGAGCGATACTGCATCGACATTCTCCAACAGATTCACGCTGTAAAAGCTGCCCTTTCCAGGGTCGAGAATGCGGTCTTGCGGTCGCATGCCGCCTGCTGCGTGGAAGAGGCAATCGCGTCCGGCGACGCTGACCGTCAGCGCAGCAAATTCAACGAACTGGTCGAGGTCTTCGCCAAGGCAAAACTCTAGCAACAAAGGAATCGGAAATGGCAGCACATGCGGCAAAGCGTGCCGAACTTCATCGGATGGTGACGGCCGAACACACCTGCCCCTACGGGCTGAAGGCACTCGATCTGCTGAAGCGCTGGGGTTACGAGGTCGACGACCAAAAGTTGACGACCCGCGAAGAAATCGATGCCTTCAAGACAAAGCACAATGTAAAAACGACACCGCAGACTTTTATCAACGGCGAGCGTATCGGCGGCTATGACGATCTCGTCAAATTCTTCGGGGGCGAGGTGAAAGACAAGGACGCCGTCACCTACAAGCCGGTGATAGCGCTCTTCTCGATGGCTGCCTTGATGGCGCTGGCCGCAAGTTGGGCGGCATTCGGAAACGTCGCGACGATCCAGGCCGCGGAATGGTTTATCGCCATTGCGATGTGTCTCCTCGCCCTTCAGAAGCTCAAGGACGTGGAAGGCTTTGCCACCATGTTCCTGAACTACGACCTTCTGGCGCAGCGATGGGTTCGCTACGCATACGTCTATCCGTTCGCCGAAGCGCTCGCCGGCGTGTTGATGATGGCGGGCGCTTTCATGTGGCTCTCCATTCCCGTCGCACTCTTCATCGGCGGTATAGGCGCGGTCTCTGTGTTCAAGGCCGTATACATCGATAAGCGCGAGTTGAAATGCGCCTGTGTCGGCGGCGACAGCAATGTGCCGCTGGGTTTCGTATCGCTCACCGAGAACCTGATGATGGTCGCCATGGCGATCTGGATGATCTTCAAGCCGATGGGTCTCGCCCACTGAGAAAGCAACACCGAGATGAAATGCAGCTGCCGCGGGACTGACGAGTGGCACGGCAATCGCGCGTCCCGCCGCAGGCCTGTGCAGGGGCCGGGTCAATATGATCTGCGGCCCATCATGTACACTGTGGTGTCTTCGATGATCCGCGGCTCAGTCTCGGGCTTTCCGGGTGATACGTGAGGCGCAGCCGGTTAATGCGAGTGAGCTGCGTGTGAGGCGGAGGCATTGCCGGGCTGTTCCAGACTGCAACTCGCGCCTCCATCCCAGTTGATGCCGATCGTCGGATGCTCGATGTTGAACTTCGTCTTCAGCTGCTGCTCGACCTGGTTGATGACACTGCGGATATCGGCCCCATCCATCGGCTGCACCTGGAGCGTCGCCAAGACGCGCCCTGACGTCAGCGACCAGACGTGGATGTGCGTGACGTTGCGAACGCCCGGAACGGTTGCTCGAAGATGTTCGGCAATCTCGGAACTGTCTGCGTTGGCAGGAGCGCCTTCGAGCAGGATATGCAGCGTGTTCTTGAGCAGGCTCCAGGCACTGCGCAGGATCAGCAGGGACACGAACACCGAGAGAACCGGGTCGATCGGGGTCCAGCCCGTGTAGCGGATCACGATCGCTGCGACGATCGCGCCGACCGATCCGAGAAGATCGCCCATAACGTGCAGCACTGCACCCTTGATGTTGACATGCTCGGAATCACCGCGGGTCAGAAACCAGAGGACGAAAACGTTCACGAGCAAGCCGATGACGGCGACCACGAGCATCGATCCGGCCAGCACCGGTTGGGGGTCCTGCAACCGTTCGACGGCCTCATAGAGGATCCACCCGACGATGCCGAACAGCGTGAGGGCATTGATGAGCCCGGCAATCACCTCGAAGCGGGCGTAGCCGAAGGTACGCTGCCCGTCGGCAGACCGCCTTCCGAGACGGAAGGCAACGTAGGCCAGGCCGAGCGCGATCGCGTCGGTCAGCATATGGCCGGCATCGGCAAGAAGGGCAAGCGATCCCGAGATATACCCGCCGACGGCCTCGACGAACATGAATGAGAGGATGATCAGGAAGGAAATGAGGATTTTTCGCTCATTGTCCTTCGTCACCACCGGAACGTGGGAGTGATCGTGGCCATGGTCATGTTCATGGTCGTGCCCCTCGGCGTGATCGTGGCCATGGTGGTCGCTGTGGGAGAAAGATGGGTTCGCCATAGGTCGGTACAATCCGTTTCAAACAAACACATGAATACCTATTCATATGTTTGTTTGTCAATCGCCGTGACGAAAGAATCTGCAAGTCATTTGGGGGCGCTAAACGACGCAGCGACGACTTGAGGGCGGGCGAAGGGCCGGCCGGCAATTGGCGACAGCTGGAACCCGGTCGCGCAGAGGCGGACGCCCGGATATCGATGTCTTCTGATGGGCTTCTCCCCAACCGCGCTAACCGCAGTGGAGCGTCGACCGCGGCTATGAAGGGGACCAGAAGGATGACGCAAACAACGAGGGCAGCCCGAAGGCTGCCCTCTTGCTCAGATTGACGGTGGCACTGTCGCCGCCTGAAACACCAGAGCCAGCTTGCGCTGGCACAAGCGAAATGCGTCACGCGGCATCCGTCTTGTCCTCGACCGGATAGCCGGCTTCAGACAGGACCGCGCGAATTGCCACTTCACTCGCAGACGTCCGGACCCGGACCTCTCGCTTTGGCGGATCGGTCTCGATCGTCGCGTCGGAATCGACACTCACCAGCGCTTTGGTGACCGATTTGGCGCAACCGCCGCACGTCATGTCGGGAACAGTAAAGATAAACATGGAGGCCTCCTTGGTTTGCCTCCATGACAAATGGTGCTTCCTACCGTTGCAAGGTCAAGTCCTGGAAATGAAGAAAATTGAGACTTGTCATTGCCACGGTTACGCCACAGCGTCCTTGGGACATGTGAAATTGAAAAAGGGCGGTGACCGCCCCCTTCCCTTGACGCTACCGGACGCCGAACCGTCTAGACGCGTGTTTCGAGCGACGGGCTGGAGGTCCCGCGTTGCTCGCGGCCGATCGCCATGCGCCGAACGATGACGTAGAAGACCGGCGTGAGCACGAGCCCGAACAGGGTGACGCCAAGCATGCCCGCGAACACAGCAATACCCATGACATGTCGCATCTCGGCACCCGCCCCCGTTGCGATCACAAGCGGCACGACACCGGCGATGAAGGCGAGCGAGGTCATCAGGATCGGTCGCAGGCGAAGCCGGGCGGCTTCAAGCACGGCGCTTAGCGGATCGACGCCTTCATCTTCCCTCGCCCTGGCGAACTCGACGATCAGGATAGCATTTTTGGCCGCGAGACCCACGAGCACGACGAAGCCGATCTGCGTGAAAATGTTGTTGTCGCCGCCCGTAAACCAGACGCCCGCTATCGCTGAAAGCAACGCCATCGGAGCGATCAGCAACACAGCGAATGGCAAGGACCAGCTGTTGTACTGTGCCGCAAGAATGAGAAACGCCAGCAGAACGGACAGTGGGAAGACGTACATGGCCGTGTTTCCGGCCTGTTTCTCCTGATAGGCGAGTTCCGTCCACTCGAAGGCCATGCCCGGGGGCAGCGTTTCCGATGCGATCCTTTCTATTGCCGCGGTCGCCTGCCCGAACGAGTATCCGGGCGCGGGGCTGCCGCTGATATCGGCCGACGGGAAGCTGTTGTAATGCATGACCCGATCCGGCCCCGAACTGTGCCTGATGGTCAGCAAGGCCGACAGCGGGATCATTTCGCCCGCCGCGTTGCGCACTTTCAGGCGACCGATGTCCTCCGGCTGCATCCGGAATGGCGCGTCCGCCTGGACCATCACGCGGTACGTGCGGCCGAAGCGATTGAAGTCGTTGGCGTAGAGCGAGCCGAGATTGACCTGCAACGTCTCGAAGATGGTGTTGAGCGGCACACCTTGCGACTTGGCCTTCACCCGGTCGATGTCCACCTGCACCTGTGGTGCATTCACCTGGAAGCTCGCGAGCATACCGGCCAGTTCAGGCGTCTGCATCGCTCTGCCCATGATGGCACCCTGCGCCTGCGCCAGCGCCTCGAAGCCAAGCCCCGCCCGATCCTCGATCTGGATCTTGAAGCCGCCGGTAGCACCGAGGCCCGGAACGGGTGGTGGCGGGAAGATGCCGGCAAAGCCATCGGGGATCTCGCTGAACTTGCCCATCAGGCGACCTGCGATCGCAAAAGCGGACAAGGAAGGATCCTTGCGCTCGTCAAAGGGTTTCAGCATCGTGAAGATCACGGCGGCGTTCGGAATATTGACCATGCCGTTGACGGAAAGGCCCGGGAAGGCGACGACGCTTTCCACGCCCGGTTCTGCAAGCGCGATCTGCGACATTGTCTTGACCACCGCCTCGGTCCGGTCAAGCGAGGCTCCGGTCGGCAGTTGGGCAATGCCGACAAGGTAATACTTGTCCTGGGCCGGTACGAACCCGTTCGGCACCGTCTGGAAACCCATCCATGTCATGCCGACGAGGCCGGCATAGCCGAGCAAGACGATCACGCTGAACCGCACCGCGCGGCGAACCGACCAGACATAGGCATTCGAGGCACTGTCGAAGAAACGGTTGAACAGCCGGAAGAACCAGCCGAAAAGGCGGTCGATCGCGCGGGTCAGGAGATCGCGTTTCACATCTCCATGGTGCGGCTTCAGGAGCATGGCTGCGAGCGCGGGGGAAAGCGTGAGAGAATTGACGGCCGACAGGATGGTCGAGATTGCGATCGTGAGCGCGAACTGCCGGTAGAATTCCCCTTGCAGCCCGGACAGGAAGGCCGACGGAATGAACACGGCCGACAGCACCGACGTAATGGCAATGATCGGCCCGGTCACTTCGTCCATCGCCTTGCGCGCCGCCTCCTTCGGCGTTTCGCCAAGCGCGATGTGACGCTCGACGTTCTCGACCACCACGATGGCGTCATCGACCACGATGCCGATCGACAGGACGAGGCCGAACAGCGACAGCGTGTTCAGCGAAAAGCCGAACATGTACATGAAGGCGAATGTGCCGACCAACGATACCGGCACCGCAACCAAAGGGATGATCGAAGCGCGCCAGGTCTGAAGGAAGATCACCACCACGATCACGACCAGGGCGATCGCTTCGAGCAATGTCACCACCACGGCCTCCAGAGAGGCCTGGACGAAGACGGTCGGGTCGTAGGCGATGCGATATTCTACACCCTCGGGAAATCCCTTCTGGAGTTCTTCCATGGTGCCGCGAATGGCGCTCGCCACGTCGAGTGCGTTGGCGCCGGGGCTCTGGATGATCTGCATCGCCAGCGCCGGTTTGCCGTCGAGAAGACTGCGCAGGGCGTAGGAGTCGGCACCGAGTTCGATGCGGGAAACATCCCGCAGCCGGGTGATCTGGCCATCGGCGCCCGTCTTGAGGACGATGTCGCCGAATTGCGCCTCGCTGGAAAGTCTGCCGAGGGTGTTGACCGTAACCTGAAGCGCTGCCGAGGCATCCGGCTGCTGGCCAACCGAGCCGGCGGCCACCTGAGCGTTCTGCTCCTGAATTGCCGCAACGACCTCGGAGGCGGTCAGACCACGCGCCGCCACCTTGGCCGGATCGAGCCAGACCCGCATCGAGTATTCGCCGGCCCCCCAGACCAAGACATCACCGACGCCCGAAAGGCGCGCAAGCTGGTCGCGCACCTGCAATGTGGCGAAGTTCGAAAGATAGAGAGGATCATAACGATCGTCGGGCGAGACGAGATGCACGACCATCAGGATGTCGGGCGAGGTCTTCTGCGTCACGACGCCGATGCGCTGCACTTCCTGCGGCAGACGCGGGAGCGCGCGCGAGACGCGGTTCTGTACCTGGATCTGCGCCATGTCGGGGTCGGTGCCTTGCTGAAAGGTCACCGTCAGCGTCATGCGGCCGTCGGTTGCCGCCTGGGAGCTCATATAGAGCATGTTGTCGACGCCGTTGATCACCTGCTCCAGCGGTGCGGCAACCGTTTCGGCAATCACCTCGGGATTGGCGCCCGGATAGTTTGCGGTGACCTGTACCGTGGGCGGCGTCACCTGGGGATATTCGCTCAATGGCAATTTCAGGAGCGTCAGGCCGCCACCGATCAACATCAAGACCGACAGGACGACCGCGAAAATGGGACGGTCGACGAAAAACCGTGGAATATTCATCGACGCGCCTCCTGCGCTTCGGCCGCCGCCTGGTCGCCACCGGCCGAGTGGCCGGGAAGCATCGAAATCATCTGCGGATCCACGTGCATTCCGGGCCGGACCAACCCCTTGATAATGATCTTCTCTCCCGGTTTGAGCCCGCTTGTCACAACGCGCAGACCGTCGATGATCGGTCCGAGTTCGACCGGGCGATACTCGGCCTTGTTCTCTGGCCCAAGCGCCAGAACGTAGCGGCGGCCCTGGTCGACCCCGATTGCCTGGTCGTCGATCAGCACGGTTCGGGCCGGCTCCGAGGTCACCAGATTGACCCGCGCAAAGAGCCCCGGCGCGAGCCGACCATCCGGGTTCTGCAAGATGGCGCGGGCTCTTATCGTGCCGGTGCCGCGATCGACACGGTTGCCGATGAAATCGAGAACGCCGACATGGGGAAAGCCGGCATCGGTCATGAGGCCGAGCTGCACGGGCAGTTTCTCGGTTGCGTTTTCGCTCTCGCCGGGGCGGGCGCGCGCAATGAAATCGAGAAAGGTTGCTTCGTCGATATCGAAATAGGCGTAGAGGGGGTTCGTCGAGACAATCGTGGTCAGAAGCGTCGATGCGCCGGCATTGCCGCCGGCAACCAGGTTGCCTTCGGTGACAAGCACGCGATCGACCCGCCCGGCAATCGGAGCCGTGACGCGCGTGAAGGAGAGATCGAGTTCGGCGGCGGCCACGGCCGCCTTGGCGATTTCGACCTGCGCCTGCCGCTGGCGGCGCGTCGCCTCGGCATCGTCATAGGTCTTGCGCGACACCGTGCCGTTCGGAGCCAAAGATTCGGCTCGCCCGAATGCGATGTCGGCGTGATCGAGCAGAATCGTGGCCTGCTTCAACTGGGCCTTGGCGGCATCCAGCGCTACCTGGAACGGTCTGGGGTCGATCTGGAACAGCAGTTGACCCGGACGAACGAGACCGCCTTCCGGCACGCTCACGACGTCGATGGCGCCGCCGACACGCGGGCGCAGCTCAATGGTCTTTGCTGCTTCCAGATGACCCGTGAACTCAACCGAAGGCGCAACTTCGCGCAAGATAACCTCGGCGACCGGAACCTGGGGCGTGGGCGCTCCCGCGGCTCCGGCCGCGACTGCCTCGGACACACTGGCCGACGAGGCAAGTTCAATCAGGCGACTGGCATAGGGTCCCGCTTCGTCGCTGTTGATAAGGGCAAAACTGCCCCCGGTGACGGCGACACCGGCTAAGAACAGGAGGGCGGCTTTCTTACTCATTCTCGTTCACCTTCATTTGTGCGCGCTCCGGGCCCTGCAGACGGCGGCAGCGGTCAATTCGTTGACGAAGGTGCGGTTTCCAACGATGGAAAGGTCAAGGCCCTGAAAAAGTTATTTCCGAAGAGGTGCTTAACGGGTCGGCTGCGGCGACGGCCTCAACCGATTTCGCTCCCGGAGCGTCGGGGCCGGAGCACATTTCGATTGCGCCTGTTCGGCGAGAACAGCGATGCGCTGACCGGTAACGCCGAGGATGCCTGTGACGAGGATCAGTCTTTCAGCGCCAGAACACAGTCTACGGTCTGGTGAAATGATAGCTAGTAGGGTAGCGCGCGAAAACGCCACGAAATGGATCAGGCGAGATGAGGCTGTCGGCTGCCGCTTTTGCGCTGCAAGACCTGAAGAACACCCTCAGGGCTGATTCAATTGCATGCATGGGTAGCCGGAGTTCTTTGGCCGGCTCACTCGTCCGCATGATCTTCCGAGACATGCGTCGCCATGTCCTGCAGCACCTGGCTGACGTGCTGATCGGCGATCTCGTAGAATATCTGCTTGGCCTGCCGCTCGCCCTTGACCAGGCGCGCGCCTCGCAACAAGCGCAGGTGATGGCTGACAAGGGACAGCGACAGATCCAGTCTCTCGGCGATGTCGCCCACCGATATCGGCCCGGCCAGACAGCTCAGGAGGATCTTCAGTCGCGAAGGATCGCCAAGCAGCCGGAAGGTTTCCGCCAGAATTGTGATCTCGTGGTGGGACAGAGAGGAATGATCCAGGGGCTCATCGAATACCGCTGTTCTGACCCGATTTGCGATTTCGCTCTGCTTTGCAGCAACTGCCTTTGGCCTACGAGGGGTCATGCACTTGAACTACCTGTTGCAGGGACGAAGCTCGCGGGCTCTTTCAGAGCGAGAAACAGGTCCACGTTGATATGTCGAGCCCCAATCTAACCAAAGAGTGAGCAATCACAACACACGACGGTGTCGCAACTCCGCATTCCGATGTTCGCTGATCAGTGATGGCCGAATTCGTCCCGCCGAAAAATATCATCGGAATGCAAATCACCCCTTGACCTTACAAGCGCTGGAGGCCGCAGCCTGTCGGCCATGTTGCTCAGCTTGGCCGTTCCCAGGGCCGACCGGCTGCGAGCGAAATCCTGTCGAATTCACAGAGAGGCAAAAAATGACCGAAGCCAAGCAACCGCACATCCTGATCTACACCGCACCCAACTGCCCGGATTGCCGCGCGTTGAAAAGCTGGCTTCTTCGGGAGGGCCTCGCATTTGACGAGCGCGATCTTTCTGATTCCGAGATCGCCAAGGAGGCGAAGGCGCGCACCGGATTGAGGGTAGCACCCATCACGATCGTCAACGATGAGGTTCTCTACGGTACCTTCGACAGCCAGAAGCAAGCGCTCGTAACGGCGCTTTGTCTGTCGAATGACGTCTGAAGGAACCTTTGACATGACAGCCAAATTCGTTGAAGTCCGGACGGCCCGGACAAGCCTTGCAGTCCAGGTCGGGCAGACCATCCTCGACGCAGCACTCAAAGCCGGAATTCCCTATCCGCATGGCTGCAGGTCCGGCCGCTGTGGCGCCTGCAAATCTCGGCTAGTCGAGGGAGAGGTGGAGCTTCTTCAGCATTCCCGCTTCGCGCTGACCGATGAGGAGAAAGCCGATGGACTTATCCTTGCTTGCCGGGCGCTTCCAATAACGGGGACGGCCGTGGCTTGGCTTGGCAGCGACGACGACAATGCCCTCCAGCCAGCGCGTCGATTTAAAGGTATCGTGACCAAACTCGATGATCTCACCCACGACATCAAACTCGTCCGGGTCGCGACGCAGGACGAGGTTCCCTTGCTCTTTACCGCAGGGCAGTATGCCCAGGTCAGCTTCGATGGTGTGCCTGCCCGCAGTTACTCCATGGCAAATGGCCATCGCGAGGACAGTCTGGACTTCCACATCCGCCGCGTTCCACGAGGGGTCACGTCGCAACATGTGCACGGCATGCTGAAGCCCGGCGACACGGTAATCCTTGAATTTCCGCTGGGATCTTCATACCTGCGCCAGCATCATTCCGGACCCATCCTGTGCATTGCGGGCGGCTCTGGGCTGGCACCCATCAAGGCAATCGTCGAAACCGCACTCGCCCACGGCATGAAGCAGCCGATCCATGTCTACTTCGGTGTCCGGGAAGAACGCGACCTTTATCTGGTCGAGCATTTCCAGGCGCTGACCAATCGGCATCCCAATCTCAGCTTCGCGCCGGTGCTTTCCGAGGCGCAGCCCGGGCATTATCGGACCGGCTTGGTGACGCAGGCCGTCGGAGAGGATTTTTCCGACCTTGACGGCTGGAAAGCGTACGTGGCCGGCCCGCCGCCGATGGTCGATGCGGCAATGGCAGTAACTTTTGCACGGGGACTGCGCGCCAAAGACATGCACGCCGACGTCTTCTTTACCCCGCACGCGCAGCTCGCGTTGGCTCCTGGAGTGTGACGCCACGACCCGCGATCCCAAGACGACGCGGCCGCGGCCCCAGGAAATCGGCGCAAGAAGGCAACCAACCGAGCGCGATTACAGCATCGTCATCCGGGCGGGCCAGACGCCCCCCACCGCTTTCCAGATCCTATGTTGCCGCTGCGGCGCAAGCAGCCGCCTGAGCTTGAAGGCCTGGTTTAACAACGGTTATTGCGGGAGCCTTAAGCACAATTCCCGCAGTCTATCAGCGTTATTTGGGTTTTAATGATGCCAGTCCGACAACACTCGACCAATTGCCTCCAGAGGATGCGGCCAAGAAGTACGTCGAATACATGGGCGGCGCTGCTTCAATCCCGCAAATCGCGAGAGCGGACTTCGAGATGGGCGAACACCGCTGGACAGCCGCGGCGCTGAAGCATGTCATTTTCTCCGATCCGCACTACACGGTTGTTCGCGGACGCTATGAACACATAGCCTAGGCCGAGTCCGGACCTGGCGCTCGGTCTAAGTGCAAGGCGCCTTCGAGCTCCGCAACGGCGTACCAGGCGGCCGGCGGCCTGAATACGGCGAGCCCAGACACGATCAAAGCCATGACGCCCCCAAGTGACGTTTGACTACCTTGCAGGGCCGCCGGTGGCGCGCCATACGTTCCGCTCGATACATTATGCGAGCTTTTAGCCCAGCTGAGCGGGCTTTAATCGCGCGAACGAAACTAAGCCAATTCGATCCACACCGGCGCGTGATCGCTGGTGTGATCCCAGCCTCTGACCGATTTGTCGACCTTTGCACGTTTCAGACCGGCTGCCAGCTGCGGACTTAACAGGAAATGGTCTATGCGCAGCCCGGCGTCGCGTGCAAAGGCGTTCCGAAAATACTTCCAGAATGTGTAGATCTGCTCATCGGGGTGGAGGTATCTCAGCGCATCCGTCCAACCCTGGTCCAGCAGGCCAGCGTAGGCCGCCTTCACCTCCGGCCTGAACAGCGCATCGTCGCGCCATCTCTCGGGCTTGTAGACGTCGAGATCCGTAGGCATCACGTTGAAGTCACCAACGAGTGCAACGGGGATTTCGAGTTCGATCAACTGTGCGCCGTAGTCATAGAGCCGCTCGAACCAGCGCAGCTTGTAGTCGAACCTGGGGCCTGGTGCCGGATTGCCGTTAGGCAGATATAGGCATCCGACAATGATGCCATTCACTGCCGCTTCGATGTAGCGGCTTTGGCTGTCGTCGGGATCGCCGGGAAGGCCACGCCGTGTTTCCACCGGTGTTTCCCCGCGGGCGAGAATGGCAACGCCATTCCAAGACTTCTGCCCATGCCAAATCGCACCGTATCCGGCTTTCTCGATTTCCCGGTAAGGAAACCTGTTATCAGGCGCTTTCAGTTCCTGCAGACAAACGACGTCCGGTGCAGTTTCATCGAGCCAGCGCAAGAGCACGTGGAGACGGCCATTGATGCCGTTCACATTGTAAGTGGCAAGTCTCACAGGGTTTGATCCATGCTTGTGCGCCGTTCGCGCCCGGTAGCTCGCTCCATTTCTTCCTCGGTCCGGAGCGAAGCGTTCGGTTCCGTTCTACAACGCGCGCGACGGGGATTAGATGCATTGAATCAGGTGGCTAAGTCCAATTCGAAAGACGGGCGGCCCAAAAGCGCTGGATTCATAAAAAAGGTTTCGCTGTATCGGGGAACGATTTGCCGCCTCATCAGTTGAATGGCGTCGGGTTGCGCGAGGAGAACTGGCGTTATGGCTGCCCCCAGAGCGAATTGGAAAGGCTTCATCAAGTTCGGAGAGGTTGCCTGCGCCGTGGCGCTCTACACAGCAGCATCGTCGTCCGATCGTGTGGCTTTCAACACCCTCAACCGGAAAACCGAAAACCGCGTCAGACGCGAATTCGTCGATAGCGACACGGGCGATCCAGTCGAGCGTGAAGATCAAGTCAAAGGCTACGAGACAGAAAGCGGCCAATATGTGGTGCTGGAACCGGAAGAGGTTGCTGCAGCGGTCCCAGACAGCGACAAGACGCTGAAAATCGAAGCCTTCATTCCCTGCTCGCAAATCGACACGACCTACTTCGACAAGCCCTATTATCTGGCACCGGACAAAATGGGCATGGACGCCTTCATGCTGCTCCGCGACGGCATGAAGAAAGAAAATGTTGCCGCCATCGCCCACACGGTTCTATTCCGCAGGATGCGCACAGTTCTTATCCGCCCGCATGGAAAGGGATTGATCGCATCGACCCTCAACTTCGACTACGAAGTGCGCTCGGCCGTCAAAGCCTTCGAAGACGTTCCCGCCTTGAAGATCGAAGGCGAGATGCTCGATCTTGCCGCGCATATCATCGAAAAAAAGAAGGGCAGTTTCGACGCCGCCGCGTTTGACGACCGTTATGAGGCCGCTGTCGTCGAACTGGTCAAGGCCAAGCTCGAAGGGCGTTCGCTTCCCAAAAAGAAGGCGCCCGCCGCTTCGAAACCGGGCGATCTTCTCAAAGCTCTGCGCGAAAGCGCTCAAATGGGCGCAAAGACGCCAAAGACAAAACGCGCCGCCGCAAACGCCAACAAGGGCGCGGCTCGTGAGAAGCCTGCCAAACCCGCCGCAGCCAAATCGAAATCCGCCTCAGCGCCAAAACGGCGCGCCAGCTAATCGGAGAATGCGTCCATGGCAGTTCGCCCGTACTGGAAGGGCTATCTCAAGCTCTCGCTGGTCACTTGCCCGGTGCAGATGATGCCCGCCATCTCCGATAACGAAAAGGTCCGCTTTCACACGTTGAACCGTGAGACCCAGAACCGTGTCGTCAGCCACTATGTGGATTCGGTTACCGGCGAGGAAGTCGAGGAGGACGATCAGGTCAAAGGTTATCAACGGGGAGAAGACGAATACCTGGTGCTGGAAGATGAGGAACTGGAGAATGTCGCATTGGACAGCACCAGCACGATTGAAATTTCGACCTTCACACCGCGCGATAGCATCGAATGGATCTGGTTCGATACGCCCTACTATCTCTCTCCCAACGACCCCGTCGGCGAGGAAGCGTTTTCCGTCATCCGCGATGCGATGGAGGCCAAGGATATGGTTGGGATCTCCAGGTTGGTCATCACGCGGCGCGAGCGCGCCGTTTTGCTTGAACCGCGCGGTAAGGGCATCGTTCTTTGGACTTTGCGCTACGGTGACGAAGTGAGAGACGAGGATACCTACTTCGCCGATATTGGCGACGCAAAGGCCGATCCTGACCTTATGCCCCTCGTCCAGCAACTCATCAAAAAGAAGACCACGGAGTGGAATCCGAAGCTGGTGGTCGACCCCGTCCAGGACCGCCTACTCGACATCATCAACGAAAGAAAGAAGCACCTGAAAAAGCCGGGAAAGGCCAAGACAAAATCCCCCGAGCCTGAGCCCAGCAACGTCATCAACATCATGGACGCCTTGCGTCGATCCGTTGCTGCCGAAACTCGATCGAAAGAATAGCGCGCAAACGTTCTCCAAGCCTAGCGCTCTTCGCGGCCCCTCCATCCAATTGTCAGGACGTCGCCTTCACCGCTTTCGCCAACCGCTTGATCGCCTGTTCAAGCGAACGCTGGCTATCGCAATATTCCTGCCAGGCCGTACTCGCCTTGATGAGCTTCGGTGCAGTCCGGATGGTAAAACGCTTCGGATCGAGCCCCGCTTTGACCTGGCTCCAGTGGAGCGGCATCGACACCGTTGCGCTCGGCCGAGCCCGCGGCGATAGCGGAGCGACTGCGGTCGACATCCTGTCGTTGCGAAGATAATCGAGGAAGATGCGCCCCTCGCGCTGGTTCTTCGCCATCTTGATCAGATAGAGGTCCGGATTGTCGCGGGCCATTTGCTGACAGACATCGCGGGCGAAACGCTTGGCCTCGTCCCAGCCCAGTTTCCTGCCGGGCGCGATTGCCAAGGGTGTCACCACGTGCAGGCCCTTGCCGCCGGTTGTCTTGCAGAAGCTGATCAGCCCAAGCTCCTCGAGCCGGTCACGGATTTCTCGCGCTGCGTCGACAACGGTCGAGAACTCGACAGCTGGACCCGGATCGAGGTCGAACACAAGGCGGCCCGGCACTTCAGGCTGCCTGGGCTCGCAGTTCCAGGGATGCAGTTCAACACCGCCGATCTGGGCGATGGTCGCCAAGCCCTCGACTCGATCAATCTGCAGATAGGGCTTCTTGTCCCCGAACACGGTGACGAGTTGCAGCAGGTTCGATGTTCCGGGCATGGCATGTCGCTGGAAGAATTGTTCCCCCTCAATGCCATCCGGCGTGCGTATGATCGAACAGGGACGCCCCTTGATATGATCGATCAGCCAGGACCCGACAGCTTCATAGTAGCCGGCCAGATCGCTTTTTGTGACTGGCGCGCCGTCGCCTCCCTCAGGCCATAGCTGTTTTTCCGGGCTGGAGATCATGACGCCCATGACTTCCGCCTTATCGCCTTTGCGCGGACGATTTGCACCCGGCTTTGCAGTTGAGGGATCGGGCAGGTCAGTTCTTGAAGGCGACGCCGGCGTTTGCGCTTCCACATCGGCTGCCGGCTTGTCTTCGCGCAGTCCCTTGAAAGCGGCCTGTCGCACCTGGCCATCGGCCGTCCACCCGGCGAACGCGATTTCGGCAACAAGTTCTGGCTTCAGCCAGACGATATCAGGGTCGTTCCTAGGTGCCCCGATGCCTGTGAAAGGCGACCTGATGGCCTCCAGTTCCTGGAGCTTGGGCAGCAGATTCTCCACAGTCTTGGCGCCAAAACCAGTCCCAACCCGCCCAACATAGACGAAATGCTTGCCGCGGTTGACGCCAACGAGAAGAGAGCGGAACCTACCCTTGGTCTTGGCATAGGCGCCAATGACGACTTCGTGACCGCCCCTGCATTTCGATTTCGCCCAGGTGTCGGTTCGACCGGACTGGTAGGCCGCATCCGCCTTCTTCGAAACAATTCCCTCAAGCGACAGCCGGCACGCCGATCGCAGGACTGCGTCGCCGCCTGTTTCAAAATGCTCGACGAAGCGCAGACGGACATCCCCACCCGCATCACGCAGCGTTTCTTCCAGTCGCTCCTTGCGTTCAGTCAGTGCTATGTCCCGCAGATCCTCGCCGCCGGCAAAAAGAAGATCGAATGCGAAATACACGAGTGCATCGGTTTTGCCTTCGGAAAGCGCTGCCTGAAGAGCGGCAAAATCCGGTGCTCCGCGCTCGTCGAGTGCGCAGATTTCGCCATCGATTATGGCATCAGGAAGGGCGCCTGCGGCCTTGGCGATCGCCGGGAACTTGCCCGTCCAATCCAGCCCCTTGCGGGTCTTCAGGGTTGCCGCACCATCCTGGATGCGCAGCTGAATACGATACCCGTCAAACTTGATCTCATGGATCCAGTCTTCGCCAGCCGGAGGCCGCGCCAGCGTTTGGCAAAGCTGTGGCTCGATAAACGGAGGCATATTAGATTTTTGCCCTTTGGCGGCCCCCGACTTTTTCGGAACCTTGGTCGTGGCGGATTTGCGTTCCGCAGCGGCTAGGCCCTGGTTGCTGTCCCAAACAGCGTCCGCATCGACCGTGGCATCCTTTACCATGAAAGGCTTCGGCTTTCTGCCCTTGCCCGCTGCAATCGCGTCCATCGAGCGTCCCGAGGCGACCGATGTATCATTCTCCTCAAGGATCGCCGCACCGTTCTTTTCCATGGAAAAATCGTCGTGATGTTTGATCAGGAGCCAGTTGGATCGCGTGCCACCGTCCCGATCGTGGCGCATCCGCACGAGCACAAAGCTGCCATTCATCCTTTTGCCGTCCAATTTGAACTTGAGATCCCCCTTGGCGAGCGCCTCCTCTGGCGTCCGACTGCCCTCAGGCTGCCAAAATCCGCGATCCCACACCATTACGGTGCCGCCGCCGTATTGTCCCTTCGGAATGGTGCCTTCGAAATCGCCATAATCGAGCGGATGATCCTCAACCTCCACCGCCAGGCGTTTGTCGTGCGGATCAAGCGAGGGTCCCTTGGTCACGGCCCAGGATTTGAAGACACCATCGAGTTCGAGCCGCAGGTCGTAGTGAAGCCGCGAGGCGTCATGTTTCTGAATGACAAATCTTCGCCGATTGGACGAATTCAGCTTGGCCGATCCGCTCGGCTCTTTGGTCTGATTGAAGTCGCGCTTTTGTTTGTACGTCGACAGTTTGTCACTTGCCATGGCAGTCCCTCACGCCGTTCGCCAGCCGCATCCGCTGTTTTGGGGTGGTTGTCGCGCATCAAATGTCTTCGCCGCTCACGTCCTGTCAGATTTTGAGTGTCCAGCGTAGAGCCTACGCGGGGAAGAAGCGACATGAGCACGATTGGTTCCTTCTCCCTTAAAAAGATGTCACGGCACTCGACGGCGGAAACGGAAGGTTGGACACAAAGGACCTATCCGTGCTGCGCACCGCTTCAGACCGCTTTCCCCTCCATATGGATTTGGAGTGGCGGCTGCTTTTCTCCGACGTCTGCTCACATGCATCCATTCGGGGGCTGGAACGTTAGACCTTCGAACGAAGCGGAGCTTTATGTCGGTGCAACGCAAGACGATAGATCCCACAACTGTGATTGCAATCAGCGGGGTGGCGCTCGCCCTCCTTTGCCTGGTCGTGTCGAAACACCCTGCAGCAAATGCGTGGACTGTGACCCGCCCACATGGCGAAGATCCGGCTCAAGATGACGCGCATGGCCGCTTGGCGATGATCCCAGAAGAAATTCCCGCGCCGGGTTTGCGAGACGTTTTTTGGCGAGTGATGCAGGAACTATCACAAGATCGCGTCGCGTTCGTCGCCGCCGGAGTCGCCTTCTATCTGCTGCTTGCCTTGTTTCCAGCACTTGCCGCTCTTGTTTCCCTTTACGGATTGATCGCCGATCCCGCGGCGGTTTCAGATCACATGCGCGACATGGCCGGCGTGCTTCCCCCCGGAGCTTTCGACATCCTTGCCGATCAACTCCAACAACTCGTTCTAAGACGGGAGACTACGCTTGGAGTTGCCTTCTTCGTCGGTCTCGCCATTGCCATCTGGAGCACCCACAACGGCACTCTGGCAATATTCGACGCGATGAACGTTGCCTATGAGGAAACGGAAAAACGCGGTTTCATCAGGCTAAATATCGTAGCGCTGGCATTTACAGTCTGCGCGATGATCGCTGCAATTGTTACGATCGGCATCGTAGCGTTACTTCCCGCCGTTCTAGAATTTGTCTGGCTCGATCCGTGGAAAGAAACCTTGGCCCTCATGGTCCGCTGGCCACTCTTGCTGGCTTTGGTGTTTTCGGGGATGACAGCGATTTACCGCTTCGGTCCAAGCCGGCAACCAGCCAAGCTCAGGTGGCTGACCTGGGGCGCGGTTCTAGCCACCGCAGGGTGGCTCCTCATGGCGTTTGCATTTTCATGGTACGTCGAGGCATTCGCCGACTACAACGCAGCCTATGGTGCATTGAGCGGGCTCGTCGGTCTTTTGATGTGGATATGGCTATCCATATGCGTCTTGATCGTTGGCGCTGAACTCAACGCGGAACTCGAGCACCAGACAGCCAAGGATACAACAACCGGCCCAGCCAGGCCCTTGGGAACGCGTGGCGCACACATGGCTGATACGATCGGAAGGTCGGTGCACTAATTTGCTTGCTCGAGGCAAGTAGGAACAAAGCCTTCTGGTCGTTACTCCAACCGCCTGCGGTTCAGTCGGCCACAGGCTTGCGGAATGGTGTTCGTCGGTTGACGTCTCCCGAACGCGCAGGTGGGCCTCTGCACCCGTCGAGTGCGCGTGGCTCAGCAGGTTTCCCTAGCATGACATGTCAAAGTTAATTGCGACGTCTTCCGAACGCCTCTTAAATTCCTTGAGGATGCCGGGAGGCCTGAGTTGGCTGGCAACGAGAAGCGGCTGCGCTGCTGCAGGAGCGAATGTTAGCCCGATCTATCGCATGCAGAAGGTATCACACTGCAGGCCGAAATCGCTGTGGCGGTCGAAAAGGTTGTCGTAAAGGCGCTCGCGCGCACGGACCTTGCCACGGCCGAAGCATTGCGACTGTGGTCGAAGGTGGGAGAACTTTTCACCAAGGCACAGACAGTAGGGCGTGACATGGGCAACGGTCAGGCCGACCCGGAATCCATTCGGGACTTCGAGGCCATCAAGGATATCTATCTTGCACTCCATGGGCTGCTTGATGCCCGTCTCTCTCTGATGGCCGGTCTAAGACCGACAGGACCGTCCAGAGGCCTTCACTGACCGCGAAAAGGCTTTTCGTCCCTTATGGCAAATGGTGGAGACGAGGTGAGCGCGTCGAACTCGATAATGGGAGGTGGATCATGTCGCTAACCGATACCAAGAAGAACATCGGCACGGGTTTCCGTGGTTGGAACGCGCGTTACGATCTCGAGGAGTTCATAGAGGACTACCACCTCGCGCCTCTGGAGGCGCGCGAGATTTTTGCTCGCATCGGTCCTTACAAGGTGGACCTGGACCAGGCGATGAAAGCCCGCGCTCAGACGATCGCCAAGAAGTAAACCAGCGCCGGCACCCTCTCCACGCGCAGGGGCTCGGTGTCGCTCTTCCTGCACCTCGACGATGGTGGCGCCGGCTTGTCACCGCAGCCATGCGCCGGTTAAAATCTCCAACCACGACTAAAGCTGGCGGCGACGAAATGACGAAGGCCCGTCCGCTCCCGCGCGCGATATCGATGTCTCGAAAGCGCACGCCGTCAAATTCGCTCCTCATTCTGCCGATCGCAATTCTGCGGGCGAAAGTGGGGATCCATCCGACCGTTCGCGACCGGCCTTAGGAACAATACCCGACCACTCTTGCGACCCGGTTTGAGCGGGCTTCTGTGCGAGTGGGTTTCCGATGTGGACTGAATGGCTGTGCAGTAACTGTGCGACAGCTTCAAAAAAATGAGATGCCCGCCCGGCCGCGGAGCGTGGGCGTTTCTCGACAAACTCTGTCTGAACGGTTGCAAAATGTGGGGAACCGATTGTGCGTTGTGCCGTTCACTCCTTGTGGAAACCGGCATCGTGCCGGCGAATGGAGAACCATCGTTATGTTGAAACCAATCGCTACTCTCGCCTTTGTCGCCGCCTTGGCCTCCCCTGCATTTGCACAGACCAATGTCGTCTGTGACGAGGCGTCGATCATGAGGGCCGAACAGCAGATCGCGCAGATCAACGACGGCACCAAGAAAATCGAGTCTGCCAAGGAGTTGACCATGGCAAAGGACGCCATGACGGCAAATGACCTGGA
Source organism: Ensifer sp. M14 (assembly GCF_003355565.1). NCBI lineage: Bacteria > Pseudomonadati > Pseudomonadota > Alphaproteobacteria > Hyphomicrobiales > Rhizobiaceae > Ensifer > Ensifer sp. M14. The sequence continues at coordinate 40,714 of NZ_QJNR01000008.1, read as the reverse complement.
GAAGTGTAAGTCACACCTGGGCAATGCGATCAAGGGCATGGATGCCATGTAGAACCTGACGCGGGGCGGCGTTCTGTCTCCCCGCGTTCGCTTGTGCAGAACCTTTCGGGAAGCCCTCCGACATGGCGCAAAATATTGCGGCACAACAACAAGAGACACTCTTCTTCTCTGTCAGCGACTGACTTCGAGGCGGTTTATAATCTGAGCGCCAGCCACGCTCTGAAGCTCTGCACCCGCTTCGGGCCGATGCAATCGAAGCTCGATACGTTAACGCACGTTGTTCGCCAGGGAATAAACTCGATGCCGTGATCCGGCATGTGCTTCACCGGATTTCGGGACGCTGGAGGAGAGACACAATGCCCGAGCAAGACTTGTCCGCTTACCGACATTTCAGCTATTCATGGATTTCGATTTCCGCAGTGAAAACCGTGCCGTTTCGGCGCTCATAGAGGAACTCGCCTCGAAGCTGGCCCACGACTCCCTCGACAATACGCATACCCATTCCTTTGACGGCCGCGCCTTTGTCAAATCCGACGCCGTTATCGGCAATCACCAGGCAGGCCCGTTTGTTTTGGAGTGATCGCAACGCCACAGTGATGACCCCACTACGGCCATTCGGGAACGCGTACTTGAGCGCATTTGTAACCACCTCGTTCGTCAGGAGCGCAAGCGGCGTTGCGTGGTCTGCCGCGATGTCGATATTTTCAAGTTCATAACTGACACTAACGCGGTCGCCGCAGGCGATCAGCAGTTTGTCCACTACTGCGGGTATCAACTCCCGGGTGGACACCGTCGTGAACTGATCGCGGCTGTAGATCTGCTCATGGACCGCCACCATCGCTGCAATTCGGTCGAGGAGAGATTGCTGCATAGGCTTGGGGAGTTGCTGGGTCCGGATCAGCGATTGGACGGATTGAAAGTTGTTTTTGACGCGGTGATGAATTTCGCGCATCAAAAGTTGGTTCTCATCCAGCGCCGCAGTAAGGCGCTCGGATTTGGCCGCATCTATGCTCAGCAGATATTTGATCCACGCACCTGCGGCCAACAATCCCACCACTGCAAGCAGCAGCACTGTTCCCGCGATGAAGACATCGTTCCAGAACCGCACCATGCCTGCGCTCCGTTCAGCCGACCCGACCGCTACGAAGTCCGTTCCTTCAACGACCGTATATCCAACGATACGGGAGACGCCGTCGGCGGGAGACACGGCCTGATACGTCCCGGAGGGAGCGTCCGGCAGGAGATCGGTGAAGAGTGTGTACTTGCTCATGTCAAGGGGGCCCGCGGGCGCAGGATACCGGGCGACCAGTTGCCCATCTCGGCGTATGATACCAACTGTCGAACCTTCACCAAGGTCGACCGTTTCCCAGACCGCCGCCAGTACCTTCCCCTGGAAGGCTACGGTCGCTACGCCGGCGAATTCACCCTTCCGATCCAAGCGTCGACTGAAGACGAAAATTTGCTCCCCGGTAAGCCGACTGACCAGTAGGTTGGATACATGTGTCGTTGCCCCCCTTGCCAATTCCGAGAAATAGGGGCGGTCGGTGATGTTCATCGGCTTGATGGCTGGATCCGTCGAATACAATGTATTCCCGTTGCGATCCACGACATAGGCCTGAACCCCGCCCGGGAGGTCGGCGACCGCACCGTTGATGTCGCGAACTGTGTCGGTGGCAATGCCGATATCCGGTCCCAAGGAATCGTCGATGCGTTGAAGTGCCTGCCAGGCGAGCGCGTCGATCCAGGCCACGTTTGTAGCCACGATCTTGGCGGCGGCAGTCGCTCGCTCTTCGATGCGCCTGACCGAAGCCGAGTAACTCTCATGCAGCCAAAGGCCGAGAAGGATGAGAAGTGCGGCAAACATGGCCGCAATTACGGCTGTGGCCGCCGTCGCAACAGTCGGCGTACCCGGTTTGATGATCATTTGACCTCTGCTTCGCACAATCCCCCAGAGCGAGCATTATCCGACGCGTCGGTGGTTGTCACTTGTCGCCGTTGCGCCAGATCAAATCACTTTCCGCGAAGATTTCTCGCAATGGACAGACTGCCTTCCCCGAGACGATGACCGGCGAGGTCGGACCGTAGCAAAGGATGCCGGCACCTGCGCGCAAACGGTGCCGACTTGCTCAGATCTGCCTCCTTGCCGACTGGGCTCTTGAGCGAGGACAGGGTGCTTAAGGTCGGTCAAGCGGGTCTTCGCCCGCGTCCACGATGTCGAGGGCTCGCATCGGACGTTTGCTGCGCTAGGCACCCCTGATTTGGGTTCAAAAGCCCCAGAAGCCCTGTTCGCCGGAGGTTGTATGAGATAAGGCCGCGAGGTCGCCCGGCCCCTTCCCGGACCACCAAAGGACATCCTGACCGGCTTCATCGGAGGTGAAGACAAGGCGCGGGGACGGCCCGTGGGGCTTGCCATCGATCGGCAGGGTGCGCTTTTCGTCGGCAACGTAATCTGGCGGGTGACGCCGGCCAACTGACCTTCCCTCCGCTTCCGCGGACAGGCCGTCGAAAATTTGGAACCGCTTGCCGCGCGCGCCGTTTCCTTCCTGATACGGAAATCCGAGCCGCCTTCCCACGTAATCAATCGCGGCCGAACGCTGAAGGAGATGCCAATGTCCAACAATGTCCAAGATGGCGGCACCGCAAAGTCCACCGGTGAGAGCGAAACGGAATTTGGCAGGTCCATGGAAAGCAAGGCCCAGTTTGCCGACGCGCGTCGCCAGGCCACCGATTTCGTAGGGGAAGGCGGCCCCCTCAGCGTTTACCGCCTGGTTCCGATCGCAGCCGCCAGCGACCCTCGATGGCAAAATGCCCTAAACCAGGGCGAAGTATTGGTCGCCGCCCGTTCATCCGGAGATGCTCGCGTCGTCGCCGCAGGCTGCGAACTCGATTATATGGAAATCGATGCAGCACCTGCCGAAGGCGTGAGCACGCTGGACGCGAGCGCGTTCCGCGACGAAAAGCTCTATACCGTGATCGAAGTCGAGCATGCGAAACCAGGATTGGTCCGTGGCCTGATGGAAGGCAACATATCGGTGGCAACGATCAAGCCGGTACAGATCTGAGCCTCCATCCACGCAGCGATTGGTGGTCGGAGATATTATCGTGAAGGCTCTGGGTCTTTAGGCGGCTCCCATCCGAAGACACTGCGTCCGCCGAGCGACGCTGAGCGGCTAAATTCGCCGGCAACGATTTCCTTGAGATCGGGGCCGGTCACGTAGTGTTCGAGGCGACGCGCCTGCTCATCAAGACGCCGAAGCGCCTCAAGTTCTTCTGTATATCCGAGCTTGCTCTTCGAGACGGCCGACTTCATCACCCTGATGGTTTCATCATAGACCTTCAAGGGAACGGGAAACGGATGACGATCCTTTCCGCCGTGAGCGAGCGAAAAGCGAGCCGGATCTGAAAAGCGGCACGGCGCGCCGTGAACCACTTCAGCGACCATGGCCAGCGCCTCCACCGTTCGCGCGCCGACGCCGGGCGTCAGAAGCAGTTCCGGGAAGTCCTTCGGGCCTCGCTCGGATGCAGCAGCGAGTGCTGCATGCAGACGGCCCATGTTGACGTCCTTTTCCCGCACGTCGTGATGGACCGGCATCAGCAGATGGGGAAGCGGCAGCTGATCTGGAAGACTCTCGACAGCAGGGTCGGTACGTCTGACTGCGAGGACTTCGCGAACGATGCGGTCGGGGCCCATATTTGCAAGCAGATCAAGCTGGCTTTCTCGCGACCGTTCCGCCCGTCGGTCAGCAAGATTGACAATGACACCTTGGGTGTTGCCTTCAATCGCTGCATGTGGGCTGTCGAGAAAGCTCTCCAGGTTTTCCGACAGCCAGTGATAGCGCCTGGCCTGTCGTTGATCGCAATTCATGCCTTGCTGGACGACGACCCAATGGCCATCGTCGGTGACGATGAAGCCGTGCAAATAAAGATCGAAACCATCCTGAACCGCGGCACTGTCTATCTTGGCAACGAGGCGACTGGTGGTCACGAGATGCTGGGCGTCTAGACCGACCCGATCGCCGATGGCAAGCAGCTCTGCCGGAGTTTTGCGCGACTGCGCACCGCGCCCACCGCAAACATGGATTCCGAGCTCCGATGATACTGGCGTAAGGCCGCGCTTCAGCGCGCCGATGACGCTGGTGGTGATGCCGGAAGAATGCCAGTCCATGCCCATGACCGCACCAAACGACTGGAACCAGAAAGGGTGTGCCATCCGACGCAGAAATTCATCGCGGCCGTAGTGCACGATGATGGTTTCGGTGATCACGGCCCCGAGCCTGGTCATGCGATCTCCGAGCCACTTGGGCACGCGCCCGCCGTGGAGTGGGAGATCGGCACTACCCGAACGTTTTGCCATGAGTTTGTCCTGTCGACACACAATGACTGAGGGTGGGCTTTAGCATTTGCGGCTCAGAAGTTCGACCGTGAAACGGACGGTCGCAGGCTGGATGGGTAAGAAGCTCGGCTGCCTTTTCGTTGGCCAAAAGGAGAAAGCGGAAAAATCCTGATGTTCTCCATCCCCATCGCGTCCGCTTGGCACAGCCTGCGACCTTTTTAGGGAACTCAATCGCCGCTGGAATGTTCCGCCTTCAAGTTGCGCGATCGATTGTCGGTCACTCATTTTGCTCGAAATCTGGCAACGGGAAAGGCTCGGGAAATCTGCGGCTCAAATAACGCGAACCCTTTGCGCCGAAGCGCCATGGTCGATCGACCGCCTGGCTGATGCCGACCCGCGGGCCTTGACATAATTCGACCATGCCGCGACCCGCTGAAAGCCGGAACGGCGCAGAAGAGAGCGAAAGCCCATCAAGCTTCTGCGACACCGCGAGAGCCTGGCAGAGCCGCCCCGGGCCGGCACAGAGAAGATAGGCGTTGGCGGTTGCACGCCGCTGACGCATTGTTTCTATGCCAATGGTCGGTTCAAGTGCCCGGATCAGTACTGCGCTGCCTGTTTCGCAGACAAAGTTCAGGCACCAATGCAACCCATAGGACCGGTAGACATAGGCGCTGCTGGCCGGACCGAACATCGCGGCATTTCTTTTCGTCCGTCCCTTATGGCTGTGGGATGCGGCATCTGCCATTGTATAGGCTTCCGTTTCGACGATGATGCCGCCGACGCCGTCGACTTCAAACTCGGTCCCTATCAAGGCCTCGGCAACGCCAACAGCGTCCCGATTGAAAAACGCGGGCGAGATCAACGATGTTCTTCCTTTCCTGAAGCCGCCCCAATTCGAATTCCAAGGGGATTTCGCGCAAACCGGGCGCCAGATCCTAGTGGGGATAAGCAGGTTCTCCGCGCGGACGCGATATGGTTTTGTTCCGTCAGCGTCTGGCTGATGAAAAACTGACGCGCCTGGCTCTAATGATCCGAGAAGCTTTCGGCTCCCATCCGCACCTTCGCACCGGTTTCCGGCAATCTGAAGTGGCGGTAACCGCTGTTCGCGGGCTTCAGCGGCGCTTCGTCCAACGGAGGCCGACGGGGTTGCCGTATAGGTATGCTCCTCATCCACGTGTGAGACTTGATGGTTTCTTGCATACACCCACTGACCTAACTTGCTGCGCCAACGATCGTATTAGGGCCGCGGCTCGCGTTCGCTAGCGTCTCGACGCACCCCAGAGGTATCCGATGACGCCGGCCGCGATCAGGATCGGGGCAAGGTGGCTCCTGATCCTGTTCTGCGTCGTTTCAAGAAGAATGGCCGCCTCCGTTACAGCCAATCGAGACGTTCCTGAAGTAATCGACCCGAGCTCCCCGCGCAGGTTCGCAATTTCTGCTCGCAGCGCCTCGAGCTGAGCCTGTGGGGTCAAAGTGGCATTGCTTTCGGAAATGGTCTCCACCACCTCATCGACAACTCCCGCTTGGGTGACATTGTCACCGGTTTCGTAGCCACTGTGACCCATGAGCCGTCTCCTCTCGCGTGAAGGCGATGCCACCCAACGGTGGAGACATGGCATTGTTCCATCGGCATGGCTCGCTGACGAAATCTGGCATCACAATTTGAGCATTCGTGAGAATACCCTGTGGCTTCCGCAAGCGTTAGCCGCCTTATCAACATGATGTCGGTGACGACGATGCCCAAGCCTTAGCAAAGGTCTGAGAGCGAACCGCGGCTGGGCGCCACAGCCGCACCAGTGCGCGTCTGTGGGGAGAAATCTGCTCCCGCATCACGCACGCAGTGAGGCACGTGGCGAACCGCCGGCTTTGCTCCCGCTCAGCATTTACTTGTCTGGCCACCCATTCCGGCGACGATTTAGGGAACAATGACGCTGGTTCAGACTTTCCTTTCGAGCGGAGGTTGAGTCCAGATGACGCGTTACTTCTTTGATCTTAACAATGGTGACGGCAAGACGGTCGACGAAGAGGGCCAGGAACTCGGTTCGCGCAACGCGATCATGCAAGAAGTCACCCGCATCCTCGTGGATGTTGCTCGGGATGAATTGGCTGTTGGCCAGGGCACTGAAATATCAGTGTCGGTGCGCACTGACGTCGGTAAGGCCGTTTCGGTTGCTACCCTGACTTTTGAGAACGAGTGGCTCGATTGAGGGTCGCGGATTGATGCTGGCGCTCTGCGATCGACAGACCCATGAGCTGGGCGCCTCTGGTCACATTAGTGCGATATGCCCTAATCGGGGACTTCCAGTCCGCTGTCGATCCTGCCGGGCTGCAATCCCGAACGCTTAAGGCAATCAAAGTAGCTAAGCCCTAACTTTCGTCCGGGAGACGCGTCACCGGTGCCGCCACGAGTTTCTCCTTTGCGCCGGAACCCGCGCTCGATGGCGTCGACCCCTTGACGAGAATGCTCGATGTTTGGGCGTCGACCGCCGTCAGCGTCGTGCGCACAGCGTCTTCGATCTTCCGGCTGACTGCATCGGCATCGTCCCCCGGAAATACCGAGATCCTGCTCTTCAACCCGTCGCGCAGTGGTGCGAACTGGAATCCGCCACGCCTGGCGATGCGAAGCGTTTCCTCTCGGCGCCCGGCGATCGAGGCGATACGCCAGAACGGAGGGCCGCAGGAACACGGTTCGGTTGCCATCGTCACGATTCGACCACTTCGAACACGAACGCATCCTCCGCCAAATGCAGGCCATCGGCACTGAGGCATTCGTGTCCCATCGGCCCGGCTCCGGTGCAGACATAACTGTTAGCGACGGTCGACCGCCATGTCTCGGCTGCGATGTTGCGCAAGTCCTGCGTCAGCGTTTCGGCGCTGGTGCGGATCAGCCGCGGATCGCGAGGCAAGAAGCCTGATGCCGGTGAAACGAAGGCGGACAACGTTCGCCGATTCCGACAGCAACATAGCATACCCATCCTGACCGCTCTCAAGGTATGGCTAGACGAAATCGCGCCGAAGGTTTTGCCGGACACCAAGCTGGGCGATGCTGTATCCTACACCCTGAACCAGTGGGAATATCTGACGCGCTACACAGACGATGGCAGGATGCCGATCAACAACCTATTGGAGAGCGACATTCGAGTTTTTGCAACCGGACGCGGAAAGCTCGATCTTCTTCAAGCCCGGCTGATCGGTGACATGAAAAGGATGCATCAAATCTGCGTCAGAGCCAAAATTGGATGCCAAAGCAAAATGGGGCGGCAATACGCCTTGCTTCCGACGTGCCGAATGTGGGCGCTGAGATTGGCGAAAACCCGGTAGCGCTCCGGCAAACCGTCAATCTGATCGGCTTTGAAAACACTGTACCCCTTCATGAACGGGATCCGTCGCTCGATCTGCTCGCTAGCGTCGTCAGTTCCTTGCGCTCGATGGCGTTGACGTAGACGACAAGGGTCGACGTCTTACCCTTGCGCATCCGCGCACCGAGTTCGGCCGCCTGCATGTAGGTCATCCAATAGCGCGAAGACTATCCCTGCTCTGTCGCCGTCATCCAAGTCCAAAGCAGTGGCGAATGGGGCCGACGACGCCGGGCGTAAAACCCAATCCGCTATCGGAAACGCCCCAACGCCAATGGTTCTCTTTTGGAACTAAGTCCGCGCAAAGCTCCCCGGCTCAATTTTTTTTCGAATCGGGGGAACGTCGGCCGCACCCGATGGTTTTGGAAGTTCACATCGATCCAATGAAGGGATACCAACATGGCGACGGAAAAAACCTTGAACGACCTTTTCCTTGACACCCTCAAGGACATCTACTTTGCCGAGAAGCAGATCCTGAAGGCCCTGCCGAAGATGGCGCGAGCGGCTCAATCAGAAGAGGGCAAAGCCGGCTTTATCAAGCACCGGGATGAAACCGAGGCCCAGATTGAGCGCCTTGAGCAGGTCTTCGAAATGCTCGGCAAAGCTGCCCGTGGCAAGACCTGCGAGGCCATCCAGGGCATCATCGCCGAAGGCGAGGAGATCATGGAAGAATACAAGGGCACCGCTGCCCTTGATGCTGGCCTGATCGCATCGGCCCAGGCCGTCGAACATTATGAAATTGCCCGTTATGGAACCCTTATGGCCTGGGCTAAGCAGCTCGGTCTGAACGAAGCGATCCCTCTCCTGGACGCGAACCTTAAGGAGGAGATCGCCACCGACCAGAAGCTGACGGCGCTTGGCGAGGCCGCAGCAAATCCCAAGGCGTCCAAGCAAGCCGCCGAGTAGGCTCGCTTCAATTTCGAGAAGCCGCCGTAAAAGGCGCCGTAAAGGGCGGCTTTTTCATTCCGGAAAGGCAGCGAGGGCAGTTGCTCGTCCAGCCAATTCAGCACAATGGAGTTCGCCCCATGGCCAAGAAATCTCTCGAAACGTCGCCCTTGAAGCAGCGTGAAACAGTGACAATCCATGACCAGAAGCTGCGTCGAGGAGAAGGTGGAGAGCTTCACCAGACGGCAGAAGGCGAAACGCCTCTTCTGACCACCGCGCAAGGTGGCCCCGTGGCCGACGACCAGAATTCGTTGCGTATCGGTGACCGTGGTCCGCTTGTTGTCGACGACTTTCACTTCCGCGAAAAGATCTTTCACTTCGACCATGAGCGCATCCCCGAGCGCGTCGTTCATGCGCGCGGCTACGGCGCCCACGGCTTTTTTGAAACCTATGACTCGCTTGCGGCCTATACACGGGCGGATCTCTTCCAGCGAGCAGGCGAGAGGACACCGGCTTTCGTGCGCTTCTCGACGGTTGCTGGCAGCAAAGGATCCTTCGACCTTGCGCGCGACGTTCGCGGGTTCGCAGTCAAGATCTACACCAACGAAGGAAACTGGGATCTCGTCGGCAACAACATCCCCGTCTTCTTCATCCAAGACGCGATCAAGTTCCCCGACATTATCCATGCGGTAAAGCCGGAGCCGGACCGGGCCTTTCCCCAGGCACAATCGGCGCACGATACCTTCTGGGACTTCATCAGCCTGACGCCTGAAAGCATGCACATGATTATGTGGGTGATGTCGGATCGCGCCATCCCTCGCTCTTTCCGGTTCATGGAAGGTTTCGGCGTTCATACCTTCCGCCTCGTCAATGCCAAGGACGAGGCGACCTTCGTGAAATTCCACTGGAAGCCGAAACTAGGGTTGCAGTCCGTCGCCTGGAACGAAGGGGTCAAGATCAACGGCGCAGATCCGGACTTCCATCGTCGCGATCTCTGGCAGGCGATCCAATCAGGCAATTTTCCGGAATGGGAATTGCAGGTCCAGCTTTTCGATCAGGAATTCGCCGACAGTTTCGACTTCGACGTGCTCGATCCAACGAAGCTTATCCCCGAGGAGATCCTGGCGCCCCAGCCCGTTGGACGCCTTGTTCTCGATCGCATGCCCGACAATTTCTTCGCTGAGACCGAACAGGTCGCCTTCATGACGCAGAACGTGCCGCCCGGCATCGACTTCAGCAACGACCCTCTGCTTCAGGGCCGCAACTTTTCCTATCTGGATACGCAGCTGAAACGGCTCGGCAGCCCCAACTTCACTCATCTGCCGATCAATGCGCCGAAGTGTCCCTTCGCGCATTTCCAGCAAGACGGCCACATGGCTATGCGCAATCCGGCCGGCCGGGTGAACTACCAGCCCAATTCGTTCGACGAGGGCCCAAGGGAATCGCCAATGAATGGCTACCGCCACTTCGCGGCGCAAGAGAATGGCACCAAGGCGCGGCTCCGACCCGAAAGCTTCGCCGATCATTACAGCCAGGCTCGGCAATTCTACATCAGCCAGACGCCGCCGGAGCAACGCCATATCGCGGCAGCCCTGACATTCGAGCTCAGCAAGGTCGAAACCCCGGTCATTCGTGAGCGAATGGTCTCGCATCTCCTCAACATTGACGAGACACTGGCAAACACCATTGCCCAGAAACTCGGATTTCGGTCGATGCCGAAGCCTGCAGATGCCGCCATGCCCACCCGACAGGATCTCGAACCGTCGCCGGCTCTCAGCATCCTCGAGCGCGGGCCCAAACGTTTCGAGGGCCGCAAGCTCGGAATCTTGATCACCGACGGCGTCGATGCGAAATTGTTGAAGGGTCTGACGGCGGCGATTACCAAGGAAAAGGCCGTTTGCGAGCTGATCGCTCCGAAGGTCGGTGGCGTCGTGGCTTCGGACGGCAGCTGGATCGCGGCCCATCACATGATCGACGGAGGGCCTTCCGTCCTCTTTGATGCCGTGGCCTTGCTAACCTCTGCGGACGCAATCGAGGATCTGGTAAGGGAAGCGACCGCCCGTGATTTCGTGGCCGACGCCTTCCAGCATTGCAAGTTTATTGGTTACGATCCATCAGCCACGCCGCTGCTGGAAAAGGCCGGCATCGGCGATACGCTCGACGAGGGGGTTGTCGTTCTGCCGGGCGAGGATGGACTGTCGGCGTTTGTCTCAGACCTCGGTAAGCTGCGCGTCTGGGCTCGTGAACCGTCGGTGAAGCTTGGCAAGGCATCATCACAGGTGAGCTGAAATCACCCAAAAGGCCTCTCTTTTTCTTGGAGCGCGCACGCGCTCCAAGAAAGCGCTTTGAGCAAACAGGATCTGCCCACGTTCTGCATTGGCGTGGTTGAATGAGTTCACTTGAAAGGAACAAATTTTACCAACGCATGTTGATGAATAAGTATCAACCGACGGACGCTCCGATGTCACGCGCGCCCCACACCAACCGGGAAACCGTGGAAGCCGATCCATCAGGACAGTTTGCAAGAGGAATAAGTCGAAGTCACAACAACGCCACGGTACCCGCCGATGAATGACCTCGGCCTTGTAAAGGCCGTTGATCGTTTCAGTGAGAGCGTGCCTCCGCCAGCCGTTCAGTATAGCGAATGGAGACGTATTGCGAACCACGGTCGGAATGGTGAACCAGCCCGCCGCGATGAACGGGCCGCCGATCATCGCCTGGTCGAGGGCATCGAGCACAAAGCCTGCATGGGCAGTCCGGCTTGACCGCCAGCCGACGATACGGCGAGCGTAGGCATCGATAACGAAGGCCACGTGGACGAAGCCCTGCCAGGTCGCCACATAGGTGAAATCCGAAAGCCACAAGATGTTTGGTGCTGGAGCAAAGACCTGACGGTTCACCCGGTCGAGTGGGCATGGGGCGGCCTTGTCGCTGATCGTCGTGCGGATCGGTTTGCCGCGAATAATGCCCTACAGCCCCACTGACCTCATAAGCCGAGCGACTGTGCAGCGGGCGATGTCGTAGCCCTCTCGCAGTAACTGTCGCCAGACCTTGCGCACGCCGTAGACCTGGAAGTTCTCGTTGAATATCCGCCGTATCTCGACCTTCATGGCAATTTCGCGTCGGTTGCGTGCCGACAGACGGTGCACGTCGTTGCGCTTGGCATGACCTCATAATAGGTGGATGGGGCAATCGGCAGCAGTCTGCAGACCGGCTCGACCCCGAGCACCGAGCGGTGTGCATCGATGAAGGTAATCATCGCTTCAGTGGGCGGTCGAGCTCCGCCGCGCAAAGTCTCATTGGGCTGACGAAGCTCGCGGTTCCCCCGCTCCAGTTGCTTCATCCTGGCGGCGACGTCACTTGGCAGACCTGCCGCTTGCCGCTGCGCTGTCCACCTCGGCCTTCTTCACCAACGGTGATCGTCCGCTTCATTGGAGAAGGAAGCATCGCTATGGGAGATAGGCAACTCATCGACCGTGCAAAGGCGATGAAGGTCCAATTGACGGCCTTTAACGCCGAGGACCGCGATGGCGGAATCAACGGCAATTTTGATGCCGAACGCCCCGATAGTGTGCTCGGCAGATGTCAAATTTGAAGTGAAACGTAAACGCTTCGTGTGGGATCTGCCACTCTTCTGATTGCCGACGAGGGAGGGGGTCGGCGTTCGCGGTGTGGGCCCGGGGCGACTTTCTAACGACTGGTGAAACAGTGGAAGATGACGACCGCATGTTTTGGTTTGACCAGGACGAGGCCGAGATAGAGCTGGGTAACTTGGCAAATGCTCCAACTAACCTGGTCCTACGAATTTTGTGTGAAGCGACGACAAACTGGTTAGCGCCGCTCCCAGCGATGGTAACAGATTGGCGCCGGCCTCCCGTCCCTTCGCCGGGTTCGCCAGCTCCATTTTCAAGCCTTAGGAACCCAGCCACGGTAACGGTGCGAGCCCTGTATGGGCTCGATCCATGGTAGAAGTCAGCGAGGTTTCAGAAGCATGAGGGGTTGTCAAGGCCATGGTTCGCGCAGGTCACTCTTGACCATGCTCGAAACGAAGGCAAAGCACTTCGGTCTACCTCTCCAATACCATTTTCAGTATGTTCAAATCCGCAACGCATATTTAAGAGCCCTCCAGAACGGGAAGTCGGAAAGCACGGCTGGATGGGCTCAAAAATGCGTTCCCCGTTGACGGGGGACCGCTATACCACTGGTAGCCAGTACTCGATCTTTTGTCAGATCAACGTCCTACGGCTGGCATATCGTGCCCTCTCTTCTTCGATCTGCGCGGGGCTATACGGATCGAGTGTTTCGTCGAACCGGTTCCAGCCCTGCTCGCGATAAGAAGCGCGCCGCTCCTCAAGGTCGACCCAGTTGGAACGCTTGAGGATGGCCTCTGCTCGCGCGACCTCGTCGTCGGAAACGCGCGCAGTGACAAGCGTCCCGCCACGGCGAACGCCTTCGGCATAGACGTGCGCGTCTTCTTCCGGCACGCCGGAATCTGTTAGCGCACCGATAAGACCACCAACGGCACCACCGGCAATGGCGCCCGCAGCGGCACCCGCAGCCGTTGCAGCCAGCCAGCCCGCGGCCACGACCGGACCAACACCGGGGATTGCCATAAGGCCCAGCCCGGTCAGAAGACCGCCTGCCCCGCCAACAGCCGCACCCAGGCCGGCCCCGGTCCCTGCACCTGCTGCAACGCCCTCCGGGTCGTCAACGCCGTATCGACCTTCGGCGTTGCTCGCGACCATGCTCACGTCGTCATCGGAGATGCCGGCAGCTTTCAGGTCTCGCACGGCCTGCGAGGCCTGGTCATAAGTATCGAAGAGTCCCGTAACAGTTTTCATGGTAGCTAACTCCCTAATTTGTGCTTGCGTGTTCACTTGGCAACGATGTTGCCCTGGTAGTCGAGCGTGACGGTAACCGACTTCCCATCCTTGGTGGCGGAAGCCTGCCAAAAGCCCTTGTCGTCCAGCTTCAGTCCCGTGAGTGCGCTGTAGCCGTTCTCCTCTAGCCGAGCCCGCGCCTGCTCTTCCGTGAAGCTGTTGGCGCCCTCGACAGGAGCTGTTGGATTCGCGGTATCGGGAGTAGCGACAGCTGGCGTTTCAGGGTCCGGCGCTGGTGTTGTCGTCTGGGCGTAGGCACCGAGGGTGCTTGCCGCAAGAAACGCTGTCGCAAAGATCGTTCGTTTCATTGTCACCTCCTTGGAAGGTAATTGATCGATGTGGAAACAACGCGAGAACCTCACAGTGGTTCCTTTGGCGCATATTTACGCACGCCTACAATAGCTTACACACACCGCGCGCCTTGTTTGGAACGAAGGATGATTGCCGACGTTATCCTTTGTTAAAGCTGCGGTACGCCGGTTAAGAGAGGATCAGGTTGGTGATCGAAACATGGAACGAATGTGTCATCATCCAGCTTCCGGACCTCGACGGAGTGCAGATGGTATGGACGCCGGCGCGGGCAACGGTTCTGCTCAGTAACAGCTGGCCGGTGGCCTACGGAGTCGCTTACACCGACGCCCTCAACAAATGCACGGATGCCATGCTGGGCACCTTCCCTTGGGAAAATGCACGACAGGCGTTCCTTGAGGCGATTGCAGAGGCCAAGGTCGCCAAGTTGCACTGAGGCCCGACGCCCGGGCGGCGGGATCCCGCGCCATAAGCCAGCGTTTTTCGGAGCCTACCGTCGAAACCCGTCACACCTGCGTGTTTGCAAAGCCACTCTCGCGGTGAAGGCGTAGACTGCGCGAAAACAAGCGGAGAGGGTAAGAGATGTCGCTGCAACGAAACGCCCTACCCCTAAACGCCTAAGGCGCTGTATCCGGACGGAAGAACAATAACCGCGTCGGGGCTGATGGGCACACCGGCAGGAAAGCCCAGATCCATTATCGACCCGGAAAGCTACTTTGATCGTCCTCGTATTGACGACGCTACCCGACAATCCCATTTGATCGATGATGGCAATGTACCAAGGAAACGAAGCTTCGGAGCTCATCGAGACATGGATTCTATCGCCTGCGGCCACCCTTGGATCGTCGGTCAGGGCAAAAGGAATTCTTCTCGAGATACGTGCTCGGTTGCCGTTCCCCGTGCGCAAATCACTCGACCTTAAAGCAAGTGTATTGACCCTGGCGCTACCCACGAACTCGGAAGATGAGTTTCGCGCCGCGAAGTTGGCAATCAGCAAGGCATTGGAGGGTATTGAAAACCTTCCGATCATCCCTCGAGAAATCGAGGATATTCTGACGATCTCGACCACAGAGAGGCATCGGTGGCTCAAAGAGGGCCGCCTACCAAGCGCTGGAACCCGCACGGTGAAACTAAGGGGACGCGCGAGGAAGATAACCTTTCACGTGTTCGACGCGCGACTGGTGGAGGAGATGCTCAATGGGGATTTGGTCACGATCTGGCGCGAAGAAGACGCGCAAACTGCCGCCGAGAACCGACGCAGGGCTGCGCTTAAGGCGAAGATGACACGTTCTCTCAAAAACAAGCCGAAGGCTCGTTCAGCATCTGAGGACAACCCGGACGAAGGCTTGTATCCGAAGCTAAGGGGGTGGGAGGAGTTCGATCGCGACGGGCTTCTTCGCTAGAGAAAATCGGGTACCCACGACTTCTGGGCTGTTCTTGACGTTCCCCGCCATTGCATCGCGTCACGGTCGAGCAAACAGGAACTCTTGTCTACTCAAAGCTCTGGAACAATTTTCCGACATTTGCGTTTTTTGAAACACCCCATGGACAGTTGGTAGTCCCCAACGCAACTGTCGTTCTCTAGGCCCCTTCTGCGGGGGCCTTTTTTTCACGACCTCCACCTTGTCGATCCACGCCCGCAAGCCTTTGGAAAGTGCTTGTCACCGTGGCACGCATTCGATGAAAAGGTGTGCTTGTTTCAGGCGTCCGCTCTCCTACGATCGCCAGTTTTCGCGGTCTTTTCGTCTTCAAGAATCTCTTTGCCCCCCGCAAAATCCTGCATATAATCTCCTGTCATGCGGTTTTTTAGGGCTTTGGCGGACCTAAGGATCATCGCGCCTAAGCCCGAAAGGAGGGAGTGTGGATGCGCACCGGTGATCATCACATAGGCGCGATTTTGCCCGATCAAGTCGAACTCGTCGAAACCGTGTTTAACGATCTGCTACGAACGCGTCGGCTGGAGCGTTCAAGTGAAGAGGCCGAACTGCTGGCTGCCCGCTTGCTCAACCTCTTCCAAAGTGGCATTCACGATCGCGACGCCTTGAGGCAGATGGCCGAGTACATCTAAGCCTTGATGCAGACATGTCCGATGAGGCCAAACGGTTCCGCCATGGCGCCGTAATCCCCATGCGTATCCAAGCGCCATTTCACCGGGAATTGAGCGACTGCCGAACACCCGGAGCCAACGCACAAGATCCTTGTTTCAACTTTTATTTGCTTGGAGCAGATTGCAAATTTGGTTAGATTTCCAGCTCTGGGTAGAAGCGGTAGCTGAAGAAGGGAGGTCTCAATGGCTGTTCACTTTGACCAGTCAGGCTTAGGTTTGGCACCGGACCAGATCGAAATACTGCAGAGCATCTTTGACCGCATATGTGTTGAGGCACGAATTCCGCGCTACGATCCCCGCGCTGGTCGCCTCGCAAAATTCCTGATGGATGAATTCAGGTTCGGCAATACGGACGCGTTGGCGTTAACCGAGTGCGGGCGTTGGTTCTGCAAACGAGCGAGCCCCAGAAATCGCAGCGTGCCGCCCGAGCATCCGCTGGGCCAAACGCGCCACTGACACCAAAAAGCCCTCACCGCGTGTGGATACAAATCCCCGTGCCGGCAGGCCAATATTTCGCAGACAAACAGCGACCAACGACGTCCGACGCGGCTTCATTGAGCCCGCGCAAGCGCACATCGAGGTAGCTTGCTCCATCTCTTCTTCGGTCCGAAGCGAAGTCTTCGGTTCCGTTCTACAACGCGGACGACGGGGAAAAGATGCATCGCCAGTGTCCACGATGTTGAGGTCTCGCCTAGGCCCTTTGCCGCGCTAGGTACCCTGATTGGGGTTCGAAAGCCCCAGAAGCATTGGTCTGCGCAGGTTGCATGAGTAGGCGGCGATGTCGTCCGAGCCCTTCTGTCCCTTGCCGTAAACCATGGAGGTGAGATTGCAAGACGCTGAAATCGAAAGACGCGCCAAGCAGCTGTGGATAAAAGAGAACCCAAATCGGCCATGGCTACCGCTGTCTCAACGAGCCGAACTCGGGCAGGACATATCCGTTTGCGCTACCGAGGAGGACAGGAGACGCTACATGGATCGGGTCCGGCGAGGGGAATAGGCGAGAAGTCGGTTTCATAACGATGGCCTACACGCCGCCTGAGAGCCATTTTCTATCAACGTGGTGCCTCGGCCGGCCGTATCGACGCATAATGGGCTGCAAGCCGATCGATATCCTCGTCCGACAGATTGCGCACGGCCTGGCTCATCAATCGCTCCGTGGCACTGTCACCCCGCCGATTCTCCCTGAATAGCAAGAGTTGCTGCCGCAAATAGGATCTGGACTGCGCGCCGAGCAGAGGATAGCGGAGGTTGCGGCCATCGTGGCAAGCGTTGCAGCCGGCAATCTTTTTCAAAGGGTCGCCTGTCTGCGTGAGCGCGATGACGCGCTCGTCGGCGACTGGAGTTGTCACCTTTGCCGAGAGTTGCGTAGACAGATCTGCAAAATGACGTGCCGCCGCGGCGATATCGGTTTCTTCAAACTTCGAGACCGCCACCTCCATGAACCCACTTTTGCGCTTGCCGCTGATGTAAGCATGCAGCGCTTGCGTCAGGTAGGGTTCGGTTTGCCCCGCTATGACGGGAATGCTCTCATCGCTGCCCTGCGCACTTTGCCTGTGACAGGATAGACAGGAAGAGAAGGGCGATCGCTCGCTGGCATCGTCACCTGAGAGCTCTTGGTAGCGGGCCGCATTCATGCCGGGAAGCTCCCTTAGGAAAGCGACCATTGCCCACACCTCCTCGTCGCGGCCACCACCCGGCCAGGCGGGCATTCCAGTATAGCGAAGACCGTCCCGCACGATCACGAACAACTCTTCGTCCTTCCAGCCACCAATACTGGCCCTGAGGTCTGGCGGAGCCGGCAACATTGCCAGCACTTCCGCGGACCGACGTCCAACCGGCGACCCATGACATTCGGCGCAACCTTCTTCGAAATGAACGGCCGCGATCTGGATGGAGCTGGCATTTTCGAAACCGAGAGGCTTTTCGATGCCGAGCGCTGCGGTACGCACGGATGAACGCATCGTCCAGTGCAAGAACCACTCTGTCACTGCCCAGTGGCCACCAGTTGCACCGACGTGGATGATACCGAGCCAGGCGATCAGCAAACCGGAAACCGGTAGCACGACAGCAGTGGCGACCAGCCATTTCAGACAGCGCCTCATCGTCGCTGTCCCTCGTTCGGTTGCACAACCGCTGCGCTCAAGTACATCGCGACGGTGCCAACACCGCCTGCAAGGTAGACGACCGCCCCGACGATCAACATGACGATGCCGCCGAGCTGCTGGTCCTGGCTTGCCGTCAAGGAGACCCCGAGGCAGGTTACATCCTCGGCGCCGTAGAGCGGGCGAGGAGCCATCGTCAATAGAACTCCGAGAAGTGTCATGTGCATCGAGGTGAGCAGCAGAGCGACTGCGCCGCCAAGGCCCGCATCCGCTTTCCTGCCGGCTCCTATGCATGCCAGCCAGAGCAGGCTGCCCGAAATCAGAAAGGTGACAAGCTCCAGAAACCTTATGGCTGCCGATGATTCAGCCAACTCTCGTATCGCGGGAACATGCCATGTCCACACGACGACGAACTCTACGAAGGACAACAAAAGAGCGGTTCCAGGATGCCAACTGCGAGACGGGTCCCATCGCGTGCCGGAAATGGCCAAGGCAGCCAGCGGCGCGATGACGGCAACGAGCGCCATATGTGTGCCCATGTGTCCTGAAAAAGCCCGAGGATCAAAAACAAGAAGCGACGTCCACACGGTCGTCACCAGCAATGCCATCATAGCGATGAGAAAGGCCCATCTCATGAGAAGCATCCGTTGATCAACATGATCGGGGTAGCCACGAAGAGCACGGCGACGAAACTCAAGGCGGACAGAAGGAGCGTGGCAAAACCCTGAAAGAGTTTGCGCGCGCGATCTGTCGGTTCGTCATGCGGTGGGTCGGTTGTGCCGAATCCCCACTGCCGCCAGGCGAGGTAGGCAGAAACCGCGATCGTCGCGAGCGCCAGAAAAGTCAGGGCGCCAAGCATCCATTGAAGGCCGACAAAGTGTTGCGCACGTCCTCCTTTTGCGCAGTAGATGGCCACCGTTAGATAACAGGCGAGGAAATGCAGGGCCCAGACAATGGGCGCCGTAAACAGCGTCCAAAGGGTCTCCAGCTCTCGCGGTAAAAGGCGCATAGATCCTCACCTCATTGCCGGGAACAATCCGATAACCCCCAACGTCGTAAACGCGGTGACTGTCAGAAAGTGCCAATAGAGAACCACATTGACGAGATCGATATCGTGGCTCGCGGTCAAATGGCCGAAGAGGCTGCGCGCGAGGCAATAGACTTGCATCACCGCGCCGACGCCTGCGTGACAAACAAGCCAAAGCACCAAGACCCAGACGATCGCCGGATACACATGCTGCGTAGGATCCATCTGCGTCAGCCACGGTCCGGCCAGACCCGCCACGCTACCAAGGAGCGTCAGAAGCAGCGCGCATAAAACCAGCAGGCGCATCGCAAGTGCCTGGTCCCTGCGGTTCACCGATCGCGCCGCGATCATCGCGACCCACGCCCCCAGAAACAGGCAAAGAGACGCCATGGGCCATTCGATACCAGGCCCGACAAGGCCGGCGGTGAAGTCGTCATGGATGGTCCAATAGAAGAAGTAACCGAAAACCAGGCTGCCGAACGCCGTTCCGTCGCCCACCATAGTGATGAACATCGCCCACCACCCGACCGAAACGGGTCCCGAGACGTAAAGGGGCAATGAAAGGCCAAGGCCGACATCCTTTTCCGCCTTCTCCGGCACTCTGGCCGTGCCGGTCCACAGCCAGGCGATGACGAACGCGAGGAAGGCGACGGCAAACAATGCGCCGAGGATCCACCAGTGGAAGGTTGCAGCCACGAACACGCCACCAAGAGCAAGTGCGCTGAGGATTGTCAGATAGGACGTGCCGCCGACGCGCAGACATTGGATCGGTTCGGCATCGAGCACCGATGTGACAAGGGTCTCACGATAGCCCTCGGCAGCGTCTGGCAGATAGAAGCGCCCTTTGTCGATATCGTCGCGAAGTCCCGGCTGATCCCAGAGCGGGTAGCGACTGCTTATGATCGGTATGGAGCGCACCCCCCAGTTTTCCTCCGGCTCGGATATCCATTCGAGCGTGCCGGCATTCCAGGGATTGGCCTCGCCTTTGGGCTGACGATGCTTTGGCCTCAAGACATCGACGACGACAATGAGGATGCCCGAGGCAAAGATGAAGGCGCCTATGGTCGAGATCAGGTTGAACCAATCCCAACCGACATCGCCCGGATAGGTAAAGACACGCCTCGGCATGCCGCGCAGTCCGGCAAGATGCATCGGGAAGAAGGCGATGTTGAAGCCTGAAAACATCAGCCAGAAAGCGATCTTGCCCAAACGATCGGAGAGCTTTCGCGCGTTGATCAGGGGATAGTAGTAGTAGATGCCCGCAACGACGGGAAACAACATTCCGCCGATCAGCACGTAGTGCAGATGCGCGACGATGAAATAGGTGTCGTGGGCCTGCCAATCGATTGGCACGAGCGCGACCATGACGCCCGTAAGCCCGCCAATGACGAAGATCACCAGACCGCCCCCGCCAAAGAGCATCGGTACGGACGGGATGACGCGACCCGCCAGCATCGTTGCGATGAATACGAATATCTGCACGCCGGTCGGAATTGCCACGGCCTCAGAGGCCGCGGAGAAGAAGGCAAGCGAGATCTGCGGCAGACCAGTTGTAAACATGTGGTGGACCCACAGGCCAAAGCTCAGGAAACCGGTTCCGACCGCCGCCAGCACGATCCAGGAGTAGCCGATGATCGGCCGTTGGGAAAAGGTCGGAACGATCATCGCCATCAAGGCAATGGCGGGTAGGAAGATGATGTAGACCTCCGGATGCCCGAAGATCCAGAACAGATGCTGCCACAGCAACGGGTCGCCACCACGCTCGGCATTGAAAAACGGCCAGCCGAACATCCGCTCCATCTCGAACAGGATGTCGCCGGCAATCAGCGGCGGGAAGGCAAAGAGGATCATGCCGGCAACGATCAGCAGATACCAGGCAAACAGCGGCATCATGTTGATGCGCATGCCCGGTGCGCGACATTTCATGATGCCAACGATTAGTTCGACAGCCGCGGCGATCGAGGCCACTTCGATAAAGGATAGCCCGAGCAGCCAGATGTCTGCGCCGATACCCGAATACTGCTTGTCGGTGGCCAGCGGGGGGTACATGAACCAGCCCGTATTGGGGGCCGCATCAAAGAAGATCGAACCGCAAACGAACACACCTCCAAGAAGGAAGCTCCAGAAACCGAAGGCGGAAAGCCGCGGAAAAGGGAGTTCGCGCGCACCGAGCATGGGCGGCAGAAGAAAGATCGCCACAGCCTCGAAGATCGGCACGGCAAAGAGAAACATCATCACTGTGCCATGCAGGGTAAAGGCCTGATTGAAGAAATCTGCCGACAGGAAATCGTTTTCGGGGACGGCAAGCTGCGTGCGCACCAACAGGGCGAGAACACCGGCAAATAGCATGAAGAAGAAGGCCGTGGCCGCATACCAAAGCCCGATCTGCGTGTTGTTGACCGAGGTCCAGTAGCGCCAACCGATCGGATTGGCCCAGACTGCCCGAAGCTGACGCTCTTGCGCATCCTTCGACGCACGTTCACCAGACCGATATTCAGTGATGGTCATGGTTCACCTGCAAGATAGTCGACGATCTTGCGCAGATCGTCCTGCGGGATCATTGGGAAAGCGGGCATCTGGGCGCCGGGTTTGATCGAGGAGGGATCGCGAATAAAGCGGGCGAGGTTTTCCGGAGTGTTAGCCATCGCCCCCGCGCCCAATCGCTTGCGCTCCCTCAGTCCCGTCAGGTTCGGGCCTACCAACCCACGTGCCTCAGTCCCGTCGAGCGAGTGACAACCCGCGCAGCCATGAACGAGGAAAGCGTTTCCCGCGGTCTTTCGCGTGGCTCGCATTTGCACACGGCTCTGGCGCCAGGCTTCAAAATCTTCCCAAGGCAGGACGTCCGCGGACAGGTTCATGAGGGCGTGCGACGTACCGCAAAACTCCGCACAAGGTCCGCGGAAGGAACCGATGCGGGTCGGTTCCAGCCAGAGCGTATTGGTTCGCCCCGGTATCATATCCATCTTGCCAGCAAGCGCCGGGATCCAGAACGAATGGATGACATCATGCGCCTTGAGCAAAATGCGGACGCGGCGATCGACGGGCAGTTTCAGGTCATTTGCGGTTTCAAATACCACGGCGCCCAATGCGTCGAGGTACCGAATCCGCCACCAGAACTGCTCGCCCGTCACCTCGATCGCCACATCCGCATCCTGCCGATCGAACCACGGCCTCGTCGCCGGCATGCTCCACACAGCATAGGAAAGCAATGCAAAGAGAACCGCGGTCGGCGTTATCACGCCACCCCATGTGATAAAACGCTGCGCCTGCTCTTCGCTCAACGGCTCCCGCCGCGCACGAGCGGCATAGACCAGGAGCAATACGACGACGAGCCAGATGAAAGCTGCGCTGACTGCCGTCAACAGGATCAGGTTTTCGATGGCCGAGGCCTCGCGGCCGGACGCATCGAATGTAGATTGGGGGCCGGCACAGTTTGCGAGCAACATCAAAAACGGCAACGCAACGATGCCACCAGCGCCAACGAGAGGCCGATGGCGGCTAAAGCTAATTTTCGGTCGGCAAACGAGACTACTCACTCGCGCCCGACGGCTAAATCGGCAGATCAAATGGCCCTCCCCTCCCTCAGAAAAGGGAAACCGCGACTATGGCGGGAAGTTCCCTCCAAAAATCACGTTTCGGTGCATTCAGCCTCCGCGATGAAACGAAGTGCGAGTTGGCGAGTTAGACGCCAGTCACAGGCGATTAGGGAGCATCAGCATGCGAAAGGTTCTGGTCTCGATCGCGACCTTATTTCTCCTCCTGCTCATCGTCGGAGCTGCCCTCGTTTTCTTCGGTCAGGAGCAAGCGACGCTGACGGCCGAGCAAGGCTATGGGAGCAAGCCGCAATTGCCGAAACCCAACCCTACCCTTATACCGACGGTCAATATTGCCGACGCGTCCGGCTGGGCACCAGGAGAGACACCCACGCCCGGCGGCGGACTTGTTGTCGGTGCCTTCGCCACGGAACTGGATCATCCGCGCTGGCTTCACGTCCTGCCCAACGGCGACGTTCTGGTCGCTGAAACCAACAAGCCACCGAAAGAGGATACCGGCTTTAGCGTGCGCGGCTTTTTCATGGGAATGTTCATGAGCCGCGCCGGCGCCGAGGTCGCAAGCGCCAACCGGATCACACTGTTGCGCGATGCCGATGGCGATGGCGTTGCCGAAACGCGCTCGGTCTTTCTCCAAAACCTCAATTCACCATTCGGCATGACGCTGTCGAACGGGATGCTCTATGTCGCCAACACCGACGCGATCGTAGCATTTACCTACAAGGATGGTGACACGACACTCACGACAGAGGGTGAGAAAATTGCCGACCTCCCGGCCGGCCCGATCAATCACCACTGGACCAAGGACGTCATTGCCAACGCTGAAGGAACCAAGCTCTATGTCACGGTCGGTTCCAATAGCAATGTTGGTGAAAACGGCATCGAGGCGGAAACCGACAGGGCAGCCGTGCTCGAGGTCGATCTGGCAAGCCGGCAGCTACGCCAGTTTGCCTCCGGCCTGCGCAACCCCAATGGCCTTTCATGGCAGCCCGAATCCGGCGCGCTCTGGGTTGCTGTCAACGAACGCGACGAGATCGGAAGCGATCTGGTGCCGGATTACATGACTTCGGTTAAAGATGGCGGTTTCTACGGCTGGCCCTACAGCTATTTCGGTGCCCATGTCGACGACAGGGTAAAGCCGCAAAGACCCGACCTCGTGGAAAAAGCGATAGTGCCTGACTATGCGCTGGGACCTCACACCGCCTCCCTGGGGCTGACCTTTTACACCGGCCAACTCTTCGGTGCGCAATATCGAAACGGAGCATTCGTGGGCCAGCATGGTTCCTGGAACCGCAGACCGCGCAGTGGCTACAAGGTAATCTTCGTTCCATTCGCCAAAGGTCAACCGTCCGGACCACCAAAGGACATCCTGATCGGCTTCATCGGAGGCGACGACAAGGCGCGGGGACGGCCCGTGGGGGTTGCCGTCGATCGGCAGGGTGCGCTTCTCGTCGCAGACGACGTCGGAAACGTAATCTGGCGGGTGACGCCGGCCAACTGACTTTCCCTCCGCTTCCCCGCGATAGGCTGTCAAGAATTTGGAACCGCTTGCCGCGCGTCCCCTTTCCTTATGCGAAAATCCGAACCGCCTTCCCACTCGATTGTTTAATCTCAGCATAAGGCGTTGAAAGGTTCGCTTATTTTGACAATTTGCCCCACAATCCCGACAGCTACGCCTTCAAAAACTTATGCTATTGATTTTAAAGGGAAAATCTCCAGAGATGTGCTACATGAATGCACGCTTCGCAGAAATTACCCGCGTGGTCTTCGCCGCCGATCGTAATGAGGCCGCGGAATACTGCTTCGACTACCGCGGCACATATCCGCTTTTCGCAGAAGTAGCGATTTTTATGGATGGGGCCTTTGAGGTCGTGACCGGCGCAGTTTTGGCGGTGCCTAAACAAATGGCCCCCGGGAGGGGGCAGAGAGAATTGCCGTAACCCTTAATGCCCGCGATGCGGTTGCGATTCTGCTCTTAGCTCGGCGACCTTTCGATCGAGGTCAACTTTGTAAGGGCCGAACTTCATGAAGAGCTCACGTGCGGCCAAAGGTTGGAGCCCGTGGGCACGGATGAACTCTTCGAGGTCGTATCGCTTGTTCCAGCCGCGAACTACCTTGCTGTACTGCTCTCTGGTATCTTCGTGGTGCATGGCAGTGGTCTCGATGTTCGTTGTGACTGCAGCGCCCCGTCGAGGGCCGCTTGGATCACATCAATGGGTTTTCGCGTAAAAAGTTCCAGCGTGACTCATCAACTCTGCTGTTCCTTTAATGGGGGCGGCTAACACCTCGAAAGCGTCCCAATCAACAGTTGCTCTGGGATGAGGACGCTATGCGGCGCGGGCGCCCAACGAAACCCTGGAATGCCGGTCAGGCCCATCTGCCGTTCGATCCGATGCCCGATCGCGTCTCCTCGCTGGGAACCCGGCGCAATGAAAGCTCGTTATCTTGCTGAAGGCTAGAGGAGCCTACCATGTCCGATTCAGGAGACTTGCCTCTTCTTACAGATGACCTCGAGGCCGGACTCGCGGCGTACATGACCGATCCGGACCTTTCGCCGCGGCCCGCCAGCCGAGCCGCCGCGATTGAGAATATATTGCGCGACTGGCTTATCGCACACCGGTACATGGCCGACGTGTCGGGGCCAGCTCCGGTTCGGTTGGATTCCAAGGGAGTGAACAAGGAAGAAGTACAGTATCCGGGTTTTATTTAGTAACTCCCCGCAGGCAAGTCCGCCTCCTGTTGGCTAAAGGTCGGGGCGCGCGGCGAACTTAACCTCGCCGACGGACAGCATATGACCATGGCCGATTTGTTGCCCCCAAATCCCAGGGGGCCGTGGCACAACTTATCGAAGAGTCGAGCCCTCGATGCTAAATTAGCGTTGCTGTGCAATTCTCGGTCAGAAACAGTCGTTGGGAATGGCTGCCGGCCAGCATCAATCCCGCTCGGAGAGGATTTTCTGCACCCGCGCCAGTTTGCCCTCTGCCTTCTCAAGCCGCTGAAGGAGCACGTTAGGTCTCTCTGCGCCATCATCTTCCGGAAAGTCCCCGATGATTTCCATGGGGTGCGCCTTCAATACTTCGCAGATCTGAATCAGTGTTGGCACGGAGATCCGGTTCGTCCCACGCTCATATTTCTGTACCTGCTGAAACGTGATGCCAAGAGCTGTCGCGACCTTCTCCTGGGAGAGCCCGCGCGTTTGGCGTATCGCTCTGAGACGCTCGCCAATCTGCACGGAAATTTCCATCGCTGTTTCCGTCATCTTGCCCATATGCATCTCCTGTCGCTAGAACTCGGACGCTATATGGTCACCATCCCGCGCTCGGCAACTCTCAGATGTGGGGGGCGACAGCTGAGTTTACGGCTAAGCAACACTGCATTCGTGTCAGGGTCACGGGATAGATGCAATCAGGCCGCGCCCAGGATGCCCGCAACGTCCGCACGCTCGCACCCGACTTCAGGGCAATCGCTGCTCTTGATCGACCGGGTGTCTTCGACTTCGCCAATACTCCCATCAATGAGCCGCTGGTGCGGGAATTGGCCACCGGCACCTTCGTCGCTGTCAATCGGCACCCAAGACTGACCCATAAGCCGTTCTGATCATCACTGATTAGCGTCATGCATTAGCGCGACATGGCGGCGACAACGATAGCTTGTGAAGATGATTAATTGCGGACAGGCCTCAGATCGTGCGCAAGCACAAGGCTGGCAGGCGGCGGCGCGCTGTCATCTCCTTGTACCACCGCCGAGATGTATGCTAGCGCGTTCGCCATGCCGTTTATCGTGTAAGGCTTCTCGATTGCCCCGATCGCGCCTGCGAAGTCGTCCGGAAGTTTCTTGATGTTGCCGCTGACAAAGACGTAGGGAATGCGCTTCTCGGCGAGCATACGTCCCACGTTAATTCCCGTTGGGCCGTCCTGCAGGTGGATATCGACGAAAGCAAACTCAGGCGGCGCATCACGGACGATGTCGGCTGCCTGCCCACTGCTTGCCGCAACCCCGACGACCGAATGGCCCGCCGCTTCCACTTCGCTCTCAAGTTCCATGGCGAGCAGCATCTCGTCCTCGACGATCATGACTTTCAATAGGGTACATCCTTTTCGCTTTCCACGAGGAGCGTAACATCAACGATCGTTCGCCTGCCCGCCTGGGTTCGCTCGATCCTTGCCTCAACCTGGCGTGCCGAAGCCTCGAGCAGCATCCGACCCAACTCGGCGCTGGTTTCATCGGGTTCGACCGGTTCGGAGGTATCTTCGACCCGAATGAGGAAATGACCGTTGAGCCGTTTGACGAGGATATGGATCTCCCCTCCACCATGGCTGAGGCCCCGGCGTACGGCATCGCCGACGAGTTCGTTGACTATCAATGATAGTGGAGAGGCCTTTACCGCAGGTACGTAGACCGGGGTGAGATCAAGGGTAAGGTGGATGTCGTCACGCTTAATGGCTCCCACAAGGTCGGTCGCCAGCTCCCGAGCGAAGTCGGCGATGTCGAACCGGGCGACGTCGTCGGTCGTAAACAACTTTCGCTGGACGGTGCTGATCGCCTCAATGCGGTTGAGAACCGACATCAACGCAGACCGTTGCCCCTCGTCCTTTGTCAACCGCGCCTGCATCTTCACGATCGACGCCATGGTCAGAAGGTTGTTCTTAACGCGATGATCGACTTCATGCACGAGCAACGTGCGTGTGGCGAGCGCGGCTCGCAGGTTTCTTGTTGCCTCGGCCACGGCCTCTTCAGCCTGGTGGCGGGCAGCGGCAAGTTCTGCCTCTCTGCTTTTGACGTTGGTGAAGTCGAGTTGCGACGCGAAGAAATAGACGATCTTGTCATTGTCGTCGCGAACCGGGGACAGGAACAGCGCGTTCCAAAACGACTGGCCGTTTTTCCTGTAGTTGAGGATGTCGACTGCGATGTCTGATCCGGCTTCGATTGCCGAGCGGATCCGCGCTACGGTCTCCGGATTGGTATCCGCGCCTTGTAGAAAGCGACAGTTGCGCCCCACAACTTCGACGCTTGAATAGCCGGTGAGCTTCTCGAAGGCAGCGTTGCAGAAGATAATGGGATTGTCAGGCTGGGTCGGATCGGTGACAATCATCGGCATCCGCGTCGCCTTGAAGGCGGCCGCAAAGGGGTCTTCGCGCACGTGTCGCGCAACAAGTCGCTGTCCGGCGTCTCGCGCGTCTGCACGTCTCTGATCATATTCCTGCATGGCGGCCTGGTTGTTTAGTAATCAGACTTAATGCGGCGTGTGCCGTCTAGTTCCATTGCCCAGAATGCGGCTCGTCTCTTTGTATCCCCCAAACATGAGAGATGTCGGGAGAGGCAATTAGGCCGAAGAATTTCGAATTCAAGGATTCACAAATCGGAAGCCAAAGCCTGCTAAGAAGTGCACCTTGAGCTGGCGGTGGACCTCGGGCGAGGCATCGATCGTCGCCATTCAACCGGACTGCTTCCTGGCTCACGCATCTATGTCGAGCACCGCGTCGATTTCGCAGACGACCCCTATAGGATCGTAGCTGATTGTCGACCGGCCGTTCAGCTCGACCGCGAGAAGCCTCTCAACCAGACGCGAACCGAAGCCCTTCTTTGTTGGCGGCTTCACGGGGGGACCACCTTGTTCAGCCCACCTGAAGTGTAACCTGGCATTCGCTCCCTCATGCCTCTCCCCAAGGCGCCAGGAGATCTGGACCTTGCCCTGAGCAGCAGACAATGCGCCATATTTTGCGGCGTTCGTCGCCAACTCGTGGATAGCCAAAGAGAACGAGACAACTGCCTTTTGAGGAAGAAACACGGAAGGTCCCTCAATCTTGAAACGTTCTGGGGGATAGGGCTCAAGCACTTGCCTGACCAGCGCCAAAAGATCGGCGCGCTGCCAGTCCCGATGCGTGAGCAGATCATGCGCCCTCGCCATCGACATGAGCCGTTCCTGGAAGGCCCCCACTTCGTCCTGCCCCGTCCCCTCCCGCCCAAGGGTCTGTTTCGCGATGGCGAGTACGGTGGCAAAGACGTTCTTGACGCGATGATTGAGTTCACCGGTCAAAACCGTCTGCAGACGTTCAGCCTCCTTTCTGGCCGTAATGTCCTGGGATATTTTCGAGGCGCCGATCGTCTTTCCGCTGCTGTCATATATAGGAGAAACGCTGAGTTGGACGTCGACAAGACGACCATCCTTTCTTCGACGTTGCGTTTCGTAGGGCTCTACGACATTCCCGGCGCTGACCTGTCGCAGGATTTCCGGCTCCTCGTCGTGCCGCTCCTCCGGCACAAGCATCAGAACGGACTTTCCGACCGCCTCGTCTCGCGAATATCCGTAGAGCTTTTCGGCGGCGGCGTTCCAGTTTGTGATCGTCATGCTGAGATCGATACCGAGGATCGCATCGTTCGAGGACTCGATGATAGCAGCTAGGTGGCGTTCCGCCTCTTGCGCATCCTTGATCGCCGAAATGTCGATGGCGATGAATCCAATCTGCCGGATCCGGCCATCGTCACCCCTGAGCGCCGAAACCGATATCGCCGTCCATACGAGGGACCCGTCCTTTCGGACGCACCTCATCTCCATGTCGAAGGATTCGCCGGTGTTGACGAGGCGCTCGAACCGTCGCTCGGCTTCTGCGAAGTCGTCTGGATGCGTGATGTCCTGAAACCGAATGCCGACCAGGTCGTCTCTTCGATAGCCGAGCATCTCGCAGAAGCGCTGGTTGACGAGGACCATCCGGCCTGAAAGATCAGTCTGTCCGATACCTGCAGCGGACTGGGAAAAAAGCACCCGCAGACGTTCCTCGCTTTCCTTGAGGGCCTGCTGCGAGCGCACCCTTTCCGTCGTCTCGCTGACGATGCAGAAGACGCCGCGGATTTTGCCGTTCTCGTCTTTGATCGGCGAGTAGGAGATGTCGAAGTAAACTTGTTCCGGATGCCCGTGACGCTCGATGTAGAATTGGCGATCCTTGGCAGACACCGTCTCGCCACTGTGAAGGACCCGATCAAGCAACGGCTTGAGGTCTTCCCAGAGCTCGCTCCAGTTCTCCTTTGCCGGGCGCCCGAACGCCTGAGGATGCCTGAGGCCGATGGACGGAGCGTAAGCGTCGTTGTAGAGGGCGACGTACTGCTCGCCCCAAAACATCACGATCTGGGCGTGCGATGGAAGCATGATGTCGACGGCAGACTTCAAGCAGGCAGGCCATGCCGAGGGCCGCCCCAGGATGGACTCGTCCCAATTCCCGTCTTCAATCATGCGCGCGATCTCAGCGGAAGCCGGATAGCGGTGTTGTCCAAGTGAAGTCACAGAAAACCAAGCCCCCAAGCTCTGTCGTCGCACACGATTTTCCGAGCCCAATTAGTCGTTATTCCAGCGATATCAAGGGCATTGAAAGCTGCAGTCGAGTTCTGCGATTGGTAGAGGGATCGACGAGTTTCACCAATCGCGCAAAAGATCCCTCAGTCAGCAATCCGGCCGGTTGGAGCCGATCATACTTGCTTGTCGGATCGAAATCGCGGCTCTCGGCGGCAGACACCCGCCTTTGTAATACCAACTAGGCCGATGGCTCTGATCTTCTGCAGTCGTAGGGCTTCACCACTCTTGCACGGTGAGTGGCACTCATTGATGACGGAGAAGTAAACGAACACGGTCTGTATCGAGCTGCGCGGAAAGCCGCTGTCACTGCAGGGCGAATTTCACGCCTTGAACGGAATCGAACCGGCGACAGGAGGTTAGCCAGATAGCTTAGGTATCTGAGAATCCAAACTTTGTGGCATCACGCCTATTTATGGAACTTGAGGCGGTAAGATTGTGCGCGGCACGGCAGATGCAACGCTTGCGGGGTTTACGTCTTGGCGATTGAAGGAGCCCGCGTCTTTGTTTGGGCGGACCGATCCAATAGGAAGTCGCCCGATATCTCCGTAGTAGTAATGCCATGACTGCCACTCGATCGGGGCAGCCATGCATTTATAAGAGACGCTTAAGCTGAGTAGCGAGCTGCGGGAATCGCATGCGACAGGTTAGGACTGAGTGCCAATCGCGCAGTATCGAAGGCATTCCAGTCGGCGATGTTCGGCAAGGCGGGGATCGTGACCAGTTCGCCCTGATCGAGCCCGGAAAGTGCTGCGTCGACCATGTCGGTCGCGGACATGACGATCTCGGAGGGCAGATGGCCAATTGGAAGCCCTGCAGCATCCCAGAAGTCGGTTGCGGTCGCGCCGGGAAGCACCGCCTGAACCCGAACGCCCTTGTCGGCGAGTTCGTGATGGAGGGATTGGCTGAAGGCCAGGATGAACGCCTTGCTACCACCATAGACGCCGTTGAGAACCTCTGGTGCAATGGCGACGATAGACGCGATGTTGATAATCGTACCGGTGCCGCGGGAGACGAAGGCAGGAGCGACGGCATAGGTCAGTCGCATTGGGCCGGTAACATTCAACGCCACCATGGCTTCCATTTTCCCGATGTCGGATTGCAGAAGCGGCGCGGTGGCTCCAACGCCAGCGTTGTTGACGAGGAGGGTGATGCTTGCGTCAGTGCGCAGCACTTGCTCGACACGCGCCAGGTCGTCCGTCTTCGTTAGATCGGCGGACAGTGTTTCGACGGATCGCCCGGTTTCGTCAGTGATGCGTCCAGCCAGTTCCTTCAGCTTGTCTCCGCTACGTGCCACCAGAATGAGGTCGTAGCCGCGCCGGGCGAGACGATCTGCATAGACCGCGCCTATCCCCGAGGATGCACCTGTGACGAGTGCGGTTCCGTTGTGTACAATTGTGTTCATTGCCATGCATCCTTCTTTCAGAGCGAGCTTGATTGCTTGCCGTGTACAAAAGTACGCTCTATCCCGTCCGTCTCAAATGTCGTATATGCAACCTTTAAGGCCATAGGGGAATTCGGCATGCAGCGCATCGGATTTGTCCTCGTACCGGGTTTTCAGCTTATGTACCTGGCGGCAATCTCGGTATTCGAGTTCGCCAATGTCTCCGCTGGCGAGAATGTCTATCAGATCGACGTCCTGTCTGAGGAGGGTGGCGCGGTCCGCAGTTCGCATGGCCTCACCGCCGATACCAAGGCTTTCGAAGATCCCAATTTCGATACCGTCATCTTCGGTGGCGGGATGCAGATCACCGAGTCATCGTCCAGAATGATAGACTTCGCCCGTCGGGCAAGTCTGGCGTCAAGAAGAACAGCTTCAATCTGCACCGGTGCTTTTGTACTTGCCCAGGCGGGTCTCCTTGATGGCAAGCGAGCGACAACTCACTGGCTGTCTGCCCGCGAACTGCAGGAGCGCTATCCCAAGGTGAAGATGGAGGAAGATCGAATCTTCATCATAGACGGAGATATTTGGACTTCAGCGGGCATGAGTGCTGGAATCGATCTGGCCCTTGGAATGGTCGAAAAGGATTACGGAACAGAGCTCGCTCGCTCGGTTGCCCAGAAGCTTGTCCTCTATCACCGCCGGGCAGGTGGTCAGTCCCAGCATTCCGAACTGCTCAAGATGGATGCCAAATCCGATCGTATCCAGAGCGCCCTCGACTACGCTAGGAAGAATCTTAAGTCGGCTCTGTCGGTCGAGGAACTGGCCGATGTCGCGCATCTTAGTCCCCGTCAGTTCAGTCGTGCCTTTCGGTCGGAGACTGGACAATCACCTGCCAAGGCAGTCGAGCATCTGCGTCTGGAAACCGCCCGCCTGATGATGGAGCAAAGTCGTCACCCCATCGAGTACATCGCGGCCGAAACTGGGTTTGCTGATAGGGAGCGCATGCGACGGGCATTCCTGCGCGCGTTCGGACAGCCACCTCAGGCTATCCGGCGCAGTGCGCGGGCGGTCGATGAGGGCGAATGACGGCCAATCATCGATGATGTCGGGCGTCAGCGATCGCTGGCTGCCTAAGGATTGTTGATCACGAGCTTCTATTCTCCGTCCGGCTGGCGGCGAAGAAATGGCTCGATTTGTACTGGAGTGTACGTGGCTGTGATTGCGCAACACTGCGTTACAATAGGGCATCGTCCAAGAAACATCCCGTACACATGCCGAGCGCCTTTTCAGCGAGACCGTGAGGCCATCCGGCCTTCGCGACAAACGTGATCGGAAAGGAACAGTAATGACTGAAACGAAAGGTTTTCTTGGGCATACGACCGTTGGTACCAACAACCTCGATGCTGCGTCGGACTTTTACGATAAGATATTTGCCGTCTTTGGGGCTGGCCGAGTCCTCGTCCAGCCGGGAAGGGCGGTCTACTATGGACTGCGGGCACCTGAGTTTGGCGTTATCAGTCCCTTCAACGGACAGCGAGCCAACGTCGGGAACGGCGGAATGGTTGCTCTCCAAGCCGACTCCCGCTCTCAAGTTCGAGACGTCCACGCCCTCGCACTGAAGTTGGGTGGAACAGACGAAGGTGCGCCTGGAATGCGAACTGCTGACCCGGACGGATCCTATTGCGCCTACTTCCGCGATCCGGAGGGAAACAAGTTCTTGGTCTTCCGTGTCGGCCCGGAAGATACCGCGGTATCGGCATAACCTGCGGATCGCAGTCGTAGCCAAGTTTGCTCAACGCACTGTGGGCCGGTTATCCGGCTCACCGAACTCTCGAGGCTCCCTGAAACCACTCCCGAGGGGCGATCCACAAACATCTCGCAACAGATCCGATGATGTCATCGTTCGTGCAATGGCTTACAAAACTGCCGCTTAGTGAACACACACTCGATACACGTGAGGGCGCAAATAGTGGCTTCAATCAGGTCCCCCGCCCCCTGCTTGGGCTTTGCGACAGGGCGAACCTACCAAGCATATCAAACAAAGGATCAGGAAATGAAATTCACTCAAAAAATCGCTGCCGTTCTTCTTGTCGCAAGTGCCAGCGTGTCTGTGCATGCGGCGCACGCGCAAAAGAACGGAATTCAGCGCACCGACTTGGTGGAAAACGATATCAGCGCTCCGGGCCGCGAAGTTCTTCAGGTTCGTGTCGACTTCCTCCCTGGCGCAGTTTCAATCAAGCACTCCCATCCGGGCGAAGAAGTCGCGTATGTGCTCAAGGGTACGCTCGAATACCAGCTTGAGGGTGGCCAAACTGCCACGCTCAAGGAAGGCCAGTCGCTATTCATCCCGGCAGGCGTTGCACACCTCGCTAGAAACGTCGGCGCCGGTGACGCTTCGGAGCTAGCAACGTACATCGTCGAGAAGGGCTCAACTTTAGTTGTTCCCGTCAAGTGAGCAATCTCGCTATTCATTAACTTGTACTCGGGAAAGGGGTGCAATCTTGACTACTCACCAACCTAGTGGAAATTCATTCCTCTCCCGCAGAACACTGCTTTTAAGCGCTGCGGTGATTGGATCATCGGCTCTCCTGGTCTCTGGAGCGCCCGGCTTTGGGACCGCAAAGGCCGAAACATCAAGCGGAGCAATCCATCCTTTCAAGGTAAATATTGCGCAATCATCCGTTGACGACCTCCAACGCCGTCTGGCGGAGACACGATGGCCGGACGTTGAAACGGTCGACGACCGATCTCAGGGCGTACAGGTCGCCGAACTGAAGGCGCTCGTTGAGTATTGGGAGAATGGCTACGATTGGCGCAGTGTAGAGGCACGACTGAACGCCCTGCCTCAGTTTTTGACGAACATCGACGGCCTTGATATCCACTTCATCCACGTGCGCTCCCGTCATGCCAATGCGCTTCCACTCGTAATGACGCATGGGTGGCCAGGTTCCGTGTTAGAAATGCTGAAGGTTATCGGACCGCTTACCGATCCTACCGCTCACGGGGGGGCTGCTGAAGACGCCTTCCACCTAGTGCTGCCATCGATCCCTGGTTTCGGCTTTTCCGAAAAACCAAGCGGCACGGGCTGGAATCCGGGACGCGTGGCAACTGCATGGGACACGCTGATGAAGCGTCTGGGTTATGCAAACTACGTGTCGCAGGGCGGTGACTGGGGAGCGATAATTTCGGATGCCATGGGCCGTCAGGCACCTGAGGGTCTGCTGGGTATCCATGTCAACAGAATAGAGCGTTCCACCACGATCCCACCAGAAATCGGCAAGGCGCTCAGGCACGGTGATCCTGCCCCCGAGGAATTATCTACGGAAGAGCGCGCCATCTTCGACGAGGCCCGCAAATTTCTCAATCAAGGGTTTGGATATGCCGCGATCATGGGAACGCGGCCTCAGACGATCGGGTACGGTGTTTCCGATTCTCCGGTTGGCCTGGCAGCGTGGATTTATGACAAGCTGGCTGACTGGGTTTTCACCCGTGGTGAACCGCAGCGCGCCTTTACCAGAGACGAGATTCTCGACAACATATCCCTGTACTGGTTCACAAACACGGGAACCTCCAGCGGTCGGATATATTGGGAGAACAGTGCTGCAAATGCGAAACTTGCTCCGATCGCCATCCCTGCCGCTGTTACGGTGTTTCCCGGTGAGGTTTATAGGCCCCCAAAGAAATGGGTTCAGCGCGCCTATTCCAATCTCATCTACTACAACACCGTAGAAAAGGGAGGCCACTTCGCGGCGTGGGAGGAGCCAGACCTTTTCAGTCATGAAGTGAGGGCAGCGTTCAGAAATTTGCGGTAGCGCGCCCTTCAAGACTCGAGCCGTGGTCGTCCGGCTGCAAAGTTAAAAAGTTACGACACATAAAACTGACGTTAGATAGGAAAGGCTGTCCCGATAAGGGCAACCTTTCCTCGCCGCGACCAGGTACGTACAGTATGTTCTCTGGCAGGTCAGATTGAGCCACACGCCATGCAGGCATTCTACAGTTCGATCATTTCCCGCTTCAGTCCAACGGTGACCGCGCGAGTACGATCGCTGGCCCTGAGCTTGGCCAGGATGTTTGCGACATGTCCTTTCACTGTATTCTCCGAGATTGTTGGCTCCGTTCCAATCAGCGTGTTGAGCGCCCGGCCTCTATGAGTTTCAGCACACCCAATTCCCCGGGGACTGAGACCCTTGGGTGAATTTCCGTTTGGGGGGAATAAACCGAAAGCGCGGTCGCCATCTCGGTAGATGGTTTGCTTCCTGCTGGGATTCGGGTGAACATAAGCAATTACACACCCGTTATCCCGATGATCGGCAGGCCAATGGACCGGATAGACGCAATGAAAGTGTTCGTTACTGCCGTTGACCAGGGCAGCCTTGCCGCTGCTGCGCGGCAGTTGAAGCGGTCGCCAACAGCGGTCAGCAGAGCGTTGGGCCTGTTGGAAGCCCATGTCGGCGTCGAATTGTTGCATCGGTCCACCCGAGCATTGAAGTTGAGTGAAGCCGGCGAACGGTATGTTGTTGCCTGCCGACGCATGCTTGTCGATCTTGAGGAGGCTGACATGTTAGCGAGCGGTGAACGCTCGGCTCCGCGCGGGCTGCTGAACATTTCTGCTCCACCCGTTCTTGGCGAGGAAGTTCTTCGATCGATCCTGGACAGTTTTCTCGACGCGTATCCTGCAGTTTCCGCGCGGCTTCTGCTTCTCGACCGACTTGTTAATCCGGTGGAAGAGGGAATCGACATCACCTTGCGCATTGGTCATCTACCGGATTCTTCCCATGTCACGACAAGACTGGGTGGCGATGTCAGGCGGGTCGTTGTTGCTTCGCCTCGCTACTTGTCCAGCCATCCTCGGATCGAAGAGCCTGCTGACCTTCAGAAGCACCAGATCATTGCGTTCAGCAATTTCGGCCTCGATTCATGGAGCTTCACAGCGATCAACGGCTCCACTATTCCGCGTACTGTCCATTTCACACCACGATGCATCGTCAACAGCGTTCGGGCAGCCGCCGCTTCAGCTGCCGGAGGGAGTGGTGTGACGAGGCTCTATTCCTACCACGTCGCTGAATGCGTTAGAGACGGAACCCTAAAAATCGTTCTCGCGGATGCGGAGCCCCCACCCCTTCCGGTACATTTGTTGTCACCACATGGCCGCATGACGGTGCCGAAGGTGCGCGCTTTCGTTGATTTTGCAGCTCCCCGACTGCGCGCCGAATTCAAAAGACTGGCCGCCGAAGCCGGAACACTCGCATGATTATCCCGTTTTTCGGTTGAGTGCCCTCCTAGCGGCGGCAATTCACCTGAAACTCGGATGGTTCTAAAACAATTGCACCAGCGCCGAGGGCGTGGGGCGGACGCACCCGTTGCACCGCTGCAATTGAACAAGGAACATTTCAATGAGCATCGAACAGAAGGTTGTTATTATTACTGGTGCCTCGCAGGGTATCGGCGCTGGTCTTGTGAAAGCGTATAGGGACAGGAACTACCGTGTCATCGCCACAGCGCGATCGATCAAGGATAGCGCCGATTCCGGTGTCTTCGCCGTGGCGGGCGATATCAGCAAACGCGAGACTGCCGAGCGTGTAGTCAGTGAAGGCCTTGCACGCTTTGGCAGGATCGACACACTGGTAAACAATGCAGGCGTCTTCCTCGCCAAACCATTCGTCGACTTCACCCAAGAAGACTTCGACACCAACATGGGCGTCAATGTCGCTGGCTTCTTCCATATCACGCAGCGCGTGGCAACTGAGATGCTGAAGCAGGGCTCCGGCCATATCGTCAACATCACCACCAGCTTGGTCAATCAGCCGATCGCCGGGGTGCCGGCAGCGCTGGCTTCGCTCACCAAGGGCGGACTGAACGCCGTGACTCAAGAGCTGGCCATCGAGTTCGCCACGAGTGGTGTTCGGGTCAATGCCGTTTCGCCGGGGATCATAAAGACCCCCATGAACCCACCGGAGACCCACGCGGCACTGTCTGCCCTGCACCCGGTCGGTCGGATGGGCGAAATCCGCGATGTTGTCGATGCCGTCCTTTATCTGGAATCGGCGAATTTTGTCACAGGCCACATTCTCCGTGTAGACGGCGGCCAAAGCGCAGGTCGCTGGTAGCATCGCGCTGCTTGTCGAAAAGTCCTGACGCCAGCATTGATGCGACCGCATGCCGGGTCGGCTGCGGTCGTAGTCAAATCAGCCAAAATGAGGTGATGAAATGAAACTCGTACTTGTGGCCGACCCGATGTGTTCGTGGTGCTATGGCTTCGGAAAAGAAATGACAACGCTCGTCGGTCGGCATCCCGACATTTCCCTTGAGATCATCGTTGGGGGCCTTCGCGCTGGAGCGACGGATGTGCTCGACGATTCCGGCAAGCGGTTTCGCTTGGAACATTGGGCAAGGGTCGAACAGTCAACTGGACTGCCCTTTAACCGCGAAGGGTTGATGGCCCGCAAACGGTTCGTATACGACACCGAACCCGTTTGTCGTGCCGTCGTGGCATCCCGGATTCTCGCCCCGAGCGCCGACCTGCTGAAGGTTTTCCGGGCCCTTCAGCACGCGTTTTATGTCGACGCAGTCGACACCACCAATGGCGAGGTCCTCGCCGAAGTCGGCGCAGCAGCCTTGAGGGCCAACGGCAATCCGATCACTCCCGCGGAATTTCAGACAACCTGGCAACAGAAATACACGATCGAAGCCGCTGCTGCCGAATTCGCCATGGCCCGCTCGATGGGTGTGACGAGCTTTCCTACCCTATTCCTCGAAAAGGACGGGCAGCTACGCCGGGTAAGAAATGGCTATGCCCCTGTCTACCAACTCGAGCAGGACATTAATGCGCTGCTCGCTGCAGCGTGAACAACTTAGTTCAATCGTAAACAAGGAGAAGTTCAATG
This sequence comes from Ensifer sp. M14, assembly GCF_003355565.1. Classification (NCBI taxonomy): domain Bacteria; kingdom Pseudomonadati; phylum Pseudomonadota; class Alphaproteobacteria; order Hyphomicrobiales; family Rhizobiaceae; genus Ensifer; species Ensifer sp. M14. The sequence goes on along the minus strand of NZ_QJNR01000008.1, from coordinate 2,551 downwards.
CCTATCGTGACCGTGCAGGTTACCCGTGAAGGGACCACCGTCGACCGCAGTTCCGTCTCCGCTGAGGAGAAGGCCGCCATCATCAAAGGCGTTAGTCAGGTGTTGCTCGACGTACTCAATAAGCCACTTGAGTCCACGTATGTGGTGATCGAAGAAGTAGATCTGGACAATTGGGGCTGGGGTGGGCTGCCCACGGTCCAGTATCGGCGGCAGCGCGCCGGGGCCGCGAATTCCTAAACCTTGCACAACAACCCGTCCTTTTTTGAACAGCGCGGCGGGGCTACAGCGGACCGGGAAGATAATCGCAAGAGGGATCCTGGTCCGCTTCACCCAAAGCGCTTGAGCGATATGCATGATGCGAAATACCTTGCGTTAACTCTTTAGCTTTTTTGATCCGGGCGCGCGTGCCTTTCGCACTTCTTGCCGCGGGCATTCTCGATATTCCAGTGGCTTCGAAGCGGGATCGAAGCCCGAGTCGCGTTCAGCCCGATAGTAACCTCCCGTTGGACGTGGGCGGAACTGCGAACGACATACTCGAAGCGCTTCGGCAAATTCCGGGAACGATCCGCGACCGATTGCTACAGTGACATCGGTCGGAATTGCTCGCCAGTAGGCTGCGGAGCACAACAGGGAATTGAGGCGCTCCACTTGATACATTATGCGACCCTGAACGCACACATCGGCGCGGGTTTTTGGTCAGAAACGAGCTGCTAATAATAATTCGGTGAAGCCTCACCTATCTTCCTTAAATGGATCGACGCCGAGTTCTTTGAACAACGCCTCCGTCTTCGCCCGATCAGCCCGGCTCATGTGGCCGATCCCGGTCCTGATCGCCGAGCGCCAGGCCACTCCCCTCTCGCATGCCTCGTGCAATGCGTCCGACAGCTCATTGAGCCGATTGGCGACATTTAGTGCTTCGAACAGGAGACCGGCTTGCCTCAAGTCCTTGTCTCGTTTCGCGGAACCAAGCGTGTCAACGGCGCGGCGGCTGGCGACGATCAGCTTGTGGACCGCGTAGCGCTCCGGAGCTGGTACGATTACGCTGATGCCTGACTTGTGCAGCATGACGGCCCTGATCGGCTCATAGATCAGGAAGTCCAAGAACCTCAGGGGTTCTGCCGAGGCTCCACCAAGGGCGGGCATGTCGGTCGGTTTGTCCATGTGGTCATCTGATTCCCTGTTTCCGGTCAGGAACTCAACCTTGTAGCCACTGCGATTGATGAAGCCGGTCGCACGCGGTGACCCGGAGCGATGCATGACCGGCCGGAATGTCGGATCGAGGCCCTTCAGGATATCGAGAATTATGGACTGCCCCTCATATGTCAACCAATGACGCAAGGTGTCGCTCGGCGGCATCGCCGATTGGCCACGACTGCGAGTGGTTCAGTAACATGGTGGACACGGCAGGACTCGAACCTGCGACCAATCAAGTCTCAGTCGACCGCTCTAACGACAGGAAGACCACCTCGACTACTGCCTCGTTCTGGAAGTTGGTCGGGCCATGCTGGCCGCGATACAGATTGCTATTGAAAAAGTGGAAGCAGAGCTATACTAAATATGAGGATTTAGTATAGCTTCGCGTTTTTGGCGATGTACTAAAAACTCAGATTTAGTACAGCGAGGCAACATGAAGCAGATCGATCTCATGTATCGCACCATGACCGCCGAACTTGGTCAACGGCTGCTCGATGCTTCCTTTTCGGCCGACTTCCCGGTTGAAGGCCGCTTCGTCGGGGTCAACAACAAGGGCCGGAAATACTGGTACTTCGACCAGCCGCCGGAAGGAAAGGGGTATCGCCAACAGCGTCGCTATGTTGGACCGGCCGACGATCCGGAGATCAACAAACGGGTCGAGGACTTCAAGGCGATCAAAGACGATGCCAAAGCTCGCCGCAAATTCGTCTCGACGCTCGTTCGTGAGGCTGGCTTGCCGGAACCGGATCGTTTTACCGGTGATGTCGTCGAAGCTCTTGCCAATGCCGGAATCTTCCGCCTGCGGGCCTGCCTCGTTGGATCGGTCGCCTTCTCGACCTACGCGGGACACCTTGGTGTCCGTCTGCCTGCTGCCTCATTCCAGACCGGAGATGCGGACTTCGCCCAGGACTATGCGATCTCGGCCGACGTAGGGGACAGCCTTCCACCTATTCTCGATATCCTGAAGGGCCTCGATCCGACATTCCGGCCGGTCATGCATCGCTC
>NZ_QJNR01000008.1:0-252 GCF_003355565.1 Ensifer sp. M14 | reverse complement strand
TTCTCGATATCCTGAAGGGCCTCGATCCGACATTCCGGCCGGTCATGCATCGCTCGGGGTCACCGCGTGTGACCGGCTTCATCAATCGCAGTGGCTACAAGGTCGAGTTCCTGACCGGAAACAGGGGATCAGATGACCACATGGACAAACCGGCCGACATGCCCGCCCTTGGTGGAGCCTCGGCAGAACCCCTGAGATTCTTGGACTTCCTGATCTATGAGCCGATCAGGGCCGTCATGCTGCACAAGTCAG
>NZ_QJNR01000007.1:573103-809877 GCF_003355565.1 Ensifer sp. M14 | reverse complement strand
CCGGATCCGGCTCTCGCCGCAGGACTGCGACATGGTGGCGGTCGCCCGTATCTACGAAGCCGTTGCCGCCGGACGAACATCTGCGGCCGAAGGCCTCGAGCGTCTGGTGCTCGCCTATCCCGGCGTGCCGTTGTCAAACGGCTTTCATTATGGCCAGACCGGCGCATCGTGGATCGCGGCACCCGTGGGCGCACCGGAGTGAGGCAAGCAATGGCGAACGAGTTGATTTGCGCCGCCAACGGACCGACTGACGACGCCGACCCCGTTGACATCGTCGCCAGTATCCGTCGCCTGATTGTCGGCGCGACGCTCGATTGCGCCTGCCGGGCGGAAATCGAGCGGTTGCTCCTCCAGTTCGAGAGGTTGACCGCCGGCCGAGACCGGCAGCGCCGGCTGGACCGCGCCCGGTATCAACGCCGTCGCATCGCCGCCATCGCGGAACTGCTTTTCGAACTCGATGAAGTTGACAGTGCGGAGGCAGATGGCAGTCTGCTGGCCGAAGCGCAATTGCTGTTCCAGGATATCGCCGAAGCCGCGCGCACCGGCGCTGTTATCCTCGCAGGCGCGATACATGTCCGCCCTAAAACCGGGGCCGACCATGACCTGTAAGCGAGTTACCAAGAGCAACCCGTCCGAACTGGACTTGGCGATCGATCCCAGCATCGCAAATGCTCCGCCTCAGTGCTGGCCGGCGGATGGCCGGCTTCGCCATCGCCGGCTCCCTTCTATGCCCCGCGCCGACCACACCCTTTCATCGTCCGGTAGCGAGCCTGTTCGTTCTCGCCTCGTTGGAACCTGAGCGGCGGCTGCTGATTTCGATCATCTCATGGTGCCCGTCGCTGCCAGGCCTGACCGGGCACATGACGCATGGGCATAGCAACGGGCCGTCATACGGGGTGCGATGACCCACGTGGCGCGGCTCGATCCTCCGCCTTCAGCGGGGCGCCGAGCTGCGCTCTCGCTCCGACTGGGTGGCCCCGCTCTCAAGCGGCCCCGGCCGATAAAACGCCCTCTTCCAGTAGAGTAACGGCACCCGGTCTTCCGTTTCGCCATGCTCGATGGCCGCTGTCAGCAGCAGATGATCGCCCAGCGGCAAACGGTCACTTACCCGCCCCTTCATCCAGGCCAGTGTATCATCGATCCGCGGCAAGGCGTGTTCCTCGCACCAGTGTGTATCCTCGAACCGATCGATCCCTGGTGTTGCGAAGCGGCGGGCGATTGTGCCCTGGCGATCGGCCAGCAGATTGATACCGATGGTCGTGCCTGCCGTCAGCCGATCCAGGAGGCCAGAGCCCTGTTTCATCGCAAACATCAGCAAAGGCGGATCGAGAGACAGGGCGTTGAGGCTGCCCACGGTCGCACCATGGCGGTCCTCGCCGCTGCCGACGGTGATGACAGCAACGGATGTCGGCATATGAGCAAAGATCGTTTTGAACGTCTCGGCCGATGGGGCCTTGTATTCACCGGCAATCACCATTTCACCGGCAGCGGCGCAGGCCCCTCCAGTGACGGAAACAACGGCAGCACCTCCTCGGCAAGCTCCTGGATGATGTCGCTGGCCGGGCGTTCTGCGAACTGCATGCCCAGCGCCGCGTGGTTGACGCCGGCCTCCTGCCATTCGCCGAGCAGATCGATCAGTCCCTTCCGCCCCGTTCTCAGCACGAAGCCGCCACGAAGCGGGGTTCGCGGAAAATCGGGATCATCGACGAGATCGAGCCATTCATTGGTCATATGCGGCCGGAAGCCGGCGCCGGGAATCTGGTTTCGCCAGGAAAGAATGTTCTGGGCCAGCCTCTTCGGACCTTCGGGGATATGTGTCGGCTGCGGATAGGTCAGCCAGCCGTCGGCGTGCTCAGCCACCCATGACGGCGACTGGCGGCTTGAGCCGGTGATGATCAGCGGGATACGGCCAATGGCAGGCTTCGGCAGAAAGTCGACACCTTCAATCGTCCCCAGGCTCGACCGGATCACTGGGCGCCCCGGCGCGATCAGTTGGCGGAAATACGCGACCGTCTCGGCAAAGCGCTCGCCGCGACCATCCATGTCGAGGCCATAGGCCGGGAACTCGACTGGCCGGTCGCCGGAAGCAATGCCGAGAACCAGGCGTCCGCCGGACAGGCGGTCGATGGTGGTCGCGGCCTTGGCAAGATCGATCGGGTGGCGAAGCGAAAACACCGCGCTTCCCGTCGCAAGGGCGACCTTGTCGGTTCGGGCAGCAAGGTAGGACAGGTAGGTAAAGGGATCGAAAAGCTGACCGGCATCGCCGAAGTTCGGATCGAACAACGGCACATCGCGGACCCAGACCGCGGCAAAGCCGCGCCGATCGATCTCAGTGACGAGATCCGCCTGCCCTTCCAGCACGCTCATGTCACCGCGATAAAAGCGAAGCGGCAGGAAAATGCCGATCGTCAACCGATCCGGCGCAAACATGCGCCGGTAGCCGGGATGCTTGGCAAAAGCGTCTGATGACGCGCCGGACAGAAATGTCGGGTGATGAGCCGTCGTGGCTGCAATGTTCATGGGTATGGTCCTTTCAGATTATCGTCAGGGGCCGGTCGCGGGAGCCGGCAGAGCAACGCCCCGCTGGACTGCAGGCCTTTCAGCGACGCGGGCGTGCCAGCCGGCCAGATGCCGGTGACGAGCGAAGTCGAAGCCGCAGATCGCGGCGATATGGGTCCAACCGAAGGTCGCGATATCGGCGACCGAATAGTCGTCGCCGGCAAGCCACGTGGCGTCACCAAGACGGGCATCGAGCGTCGCGAATGCCTCCTCGCTCAGCCGGCGATAACGGTCGATGGCAGGCGCAGACCTCGTCGTGGCAAACATCTCGAAATGCACGCGCTGGCCGAGAATCGGCCCCATGCTTGCCGCATGAAATTGCAGCCATTGGATCGCCTGCCATCGGGCTTTCTCCCCTTTCGGCAAGAGGCGGCCGGTCCGCTCGGCGAGATAAAGCAGGATGGCTGCGGATTCGAACAGGGTGATACCGGTCTCGTCATCGGTGATGACAGGGATGCGACCGTGCGGGTTGAGATTGAGGAATTCGGGGCGCCGGTTTTCGCCGTCATCGATCTTCACGTGATGAAGGCGATAGGGCATTCCAAGCTCTTCAAGGGCAATCGTCGCCTTGAAGCCATTGGGCGAAGCGTCGGTATAGAGATCGATCATCCGCATCGCCCCGACGAAGAACGACAATCGGTACTGCATCGGTCAATGCTGGCAAAGGCTGAAATGGAGCGACGTTTCGTGCGCGCGAGGCACTCGGAAAGTATCGTTGCCCGGGGATCGAAACCGGTTGTTTTCATAACATCCTCAAGGCGACGGAAGGGGGAAGGTTGGACGCGCCGCCGAAGAGAAGGCTAAGGCATCAGACGACCGCGAGGGAAGCGATGATACCTCCCGCCTCAATTTAGCTTACCTAAACTCTTAAACCGCTACCTCTCCCACTTGTGGGTAGCCTATCCTGTCAACTCCGCTGTTGTTTCGCAGGAAATGCTGCTATTCGTCGCACCCGCGACCACCTTCGCTGAAAGTGAAGTTGTTGCAATTCTAAATTCTGTATGGAGCCCCGATGGGCCGTGTTCTTCCCTTGCTGGCGCTGCGCGCCTTCGCCGAAACCGGCCGTCACGCGAGTATCAAGCGTGCAGCGGAGGCGATGGGCGTCACATCCGGCGCGGTCAGCCAGCAGGTGCGGTTGCTCGAGGAGCGACTGGGTGTCTCGCTGTTTTCCCGGACCCGCTACGGTGTCGAACTCACAGAAGCCGGCGCCAAGGCGCACCCGACAATTCTGTCGGCATTCGATCAGCTCGAGAAGGGGCTCGAGGCGCTTGAGGCCAGCAATGCGGCAGCATCGGTGACGGTCTGCACTGTGCCATCCTTCGCCGCTTCGTGGCTGGTGCCGCGCCTCGGCCGGTTTACCAGCCGCCATCCCGATATCGAGGTTCGGGTGGAGGCGTCGGCAACGTTGACCGATTTGCGCCGCGAACGAGTGGACGTCGCGATCCGTCATGGCCTTGGAGATTATCCGGGCCTCGAGACCATCCATCTGATGGCACCCGAACTGATCCCGGTGGCAAGCCCCACTTTGCTGAAAGACGGTCCTGCAATCCGCGTCCCCGCCGATTGCCTTTCCTATCCGCTGCTGCAGGATTCGGCGCGCGCCGACTGGCGCCTGTGGCTGAAGGCGCTCGGCACCGAAGACGACCCGCGTATCGAGCGCGGCCCGTCATTCGACGATGATTTCCTTCTGGTCAGGGCAGCCGTTGCCGGCCAGGGCATTGCACTCGTGCGAGATATCTATGCGCGGGAGGAAATTGCCGATGGGCGCTTGGCCGTTGCTCTCGACCGACCGTGGCCGAGCGAATTCGCCTATTATGTCGTGACATTGCCGGCGGCAATCGAGCGTCCTGCCATCGCGCATTTCGTTGCGTGGCTGATCGAAGAAGCGCAAGCGCCCCAATTGCCGGCCGCAAGCGCCTGAGACGGAAGCTTGTATTCCGCGCCGCCCGATGCAGTTATTTGACTTATGTCACGAGCAATGAATAATGTCAGAAGCAGACAATCGAAGGATCCCCATGCCTATCCGCAACACCGACCAGATCATGCACAAGGCCGCATGGCTCTACTACAGCCATGGGCTACGGCAGGATGAAGTCGCGCAGAAACTGGGCATATCACGTGCCTCTGTTGCGACCTATCTCAGGCGGGCACGCGAGACCGGGATCGTCAATATCAGCACATCGACGGAGCTTTTTACCGACGATGTGCTGGCGCGCGAACTGGAGGACGCAACCGGCGTGACCACCGCCTGGATCGTGCCGGAGGATCGACAGGCCATGGACCCGACGGCGGAGATGCCGGTGCTGGCCGCATCCGTCTTCCTCGAGCTGATCAACAAGGGCGACCGCGTCGGCGTCGCCTGGGGACGCACGGTCTATCATATCGCCGACGTGATGCCGTTCGCCGACCTGCGCGGCGTGACGGTGGTCCAGCTCTGCGGCAATCTCGGCGCGCCCTACTCCTATCGCCCGGACCAGTGCACGACGGAGATCGCCCGCCGGCTCAACGCCGAAGGCATCAATTTTTACGCACCGCTGGTCTTGTCGTCCGAGCGGCTGGCCGAGGAGCTGCGCGGCGAGCCGGTGATCCGCGAGCAGCTGTCGACGATCGCCGACTGTCATCTGGCACTCTATTCCGTCGGCGGCATCGAGGACGACAGCCATCTCGTCAAGTGCGGCGCGCTCAGCGCCGAAGAAATGCATCGCATGGGCGAGGAAGGCGCTGTCGGCGTCATCGCCGGCCAACTGATCGACGGCGACGGCCAATGGGTGAACTGCGCCCACAATCGGCGCTGCATCTCCGCTGATCTCTCGTCGATCCGCACCATTGAGAAACGCATGCTCGTCGTACAGGAAGACAGCAAGTTCGAGCCTCTTATGGCCGCGCTGAAGGGCGGTTTTGCCTCGCATCTCGTGGTCACGACGTCGATGGCCCGCCGAGTGATGGAACGCTGGCGTCGAGACGGCCTCGGCCGTGTAGGCCACGCATCCGTCTAGCTGGGCGTCGAAGCGACCATACACGGGCAAAGCTCGGTAACGTGCAAACGGGGCGGCCCTTCGACCGCCCCGCTTTTTCTACAATACCAGTGCGATCAGGGCTTGGGCATCCAAGCCGGCATGGCGACATCGGCATGGGCGAACTGCGGCAGCTTGGTGCCGAGTTCTTCCATATTCTTGATGTCCTGATCGTTGAGGTCTTTCTGGGTGATCAGCGTCGGCGGCACGATGACGCTGCGGCCCGGGTCCTCGCCAGCAAGCAGCATGGCAAGCGTCCTGACCGAAACCTGTCCGACTACGGCCGGGTTGGTCGCAGCCGTTGCCGCCCAGGCGGAACCAGGTTCGCGCATCGCGGCGATATCCGAGGTCGAGATATCGGCGGAATAGATCTTCACGCTCGACGACAGGCCGGCTTCATCGACCGCAATCTTCACGCCTTTGGCAAACTCGTCATAAGGCGCGAACATCACGGTGATATCCGGGTTGGCGGAGATGACCGAGCGCGCCTGGTTGGCGACGGAGTTGGCGATCGGGTTGTCCATCGTGCCGAACTGCGAGATCTCGTTGATCCCCGAATACTTGGCCTTGAATTCCTTCCAGGTCTCGTCGCGGCGGTCGAGCGGCGCGATGCCGGCGACATAGACGTAGCCGGCCTTGAAGCTGTCGCCGTTGTCCTTGATCGCCTGCTCGAGTGCAAGGCGGGCGAGGTCGCGGTCGGACTGTTCGACCTGCGGGATCTTCTCGTTCTCGACGTTGACGTCGAAGGCGACGACCTTGATCCCGGCATCTACGGCACGCTGGGCGGCTTCTTTCATCGATTCCGTCAGGCCGTGCTGGATGATGATGCCCTGCACGCCGAGCGCGATCGCCTGGTCGACCATGTCGGCCTGAAGCGCTGCGTCCTGGCGGCTGTCGAGAACCTGAAGCTGAACGCCGAGTGCCTTTGCCTGCGCCTCCACGCCGGCAAGGTAGGACTGGAAGAAGTCGCCGGTCGACAGATAGCGCACGAGCGCGATCTTGACGTCGCCCGGCTTGTCGAAGGGCTTCGGCATGTCGGCGGCAAAGGAAGCGGTGGCAAAGGCCACGGTTCCGGCAAGGCCAAGCGCCAGCTTGCCCATTGCTCTGCGTGTAAAGTTCATTTCAGTCTCCTCCACTGGTGAACGTTTGTTTTCCGCGGCCGGGGCTTTCCCGTCAGCGTTTGCCTCTTTTCGAGAGCGCAAAGGTGAAGATCAGGGCGATGACGAGAACCGCGCCCTTGATGAAGTCCTGGGTGTAATAGGGCGCGTTCATCATCGTCAGGCCCTGGAGCAGAATGCCGACGAAGAGCGCGCCGATCGCCGTGCCGAACGCGTTCGGCTTGGCGGCGCCGAGCACGGCAAAACCGATGAGGGCAGCGGCAACTGCATCGAGCAACAGGTTGTTGCCCGAGGCGATATCGCCGCGGCCGAGACGAGCGGCAAGCAGGATGCCGCCGATCGAGGCGAAAACGCCCGAGATGACATAGGCCGAGATCTTGTAGGCATTGACCGGCGCACCCGCGAGGCCGGCGGCGCGCTCGTTGGAGCCGACCGCATACATCATCCGCCCGAAGCGGGTGTATTCGAGGAAGAACCAGATCACGACCGCCAGCACGATCAGCACCACCACGGAGACGGGCACGAGGTTCGGCAGAATCAGATCGAAGCGGTGACGCCCGAGCGCCAGGAAGGCGGGGCTGAACGTGCCTGTCGCCACCGAACCGTCCGGAAGCGTCATGCCGGCGGCAATGGAGCGTCCCTCGGTCGGTATACGCTGCAGGCCGAGCAGCAGGAACATCATGCCGAGCGTCGCCAGAAGATCCGGCACGCGCATGTAGACGATGATGATGCCGTTGATCAGTCCGACGAGAACGCCGATCGCCAGGCAGACGAGCGTTGCCGTCAGAGCGTCGCCGCCCATCACCACCATCACATAGGATGACGCCATCATCGACGTGGTCGCGACCGAACCGATCGACAGGTCGAAGCCGCCGACGACGAGCGTGGCCGTGACGCCCAGCGCCAGAATGCCGGTGATCGACACTGATTGCAGGATGAAGACGGCGCTCTGTGGCGAGGAAAAGCCGTTCGTCACGAGCGAGAAATAGATAACCAGTCCGGCCAACAGGACAAGAAAGCCGTATTTGATCGCGACGTCGCGCAGGCTGAACGCGGCGCTTGGCGGCACCGGCAGCGCTGGAGCGGCGGACGCCGCGGGTTTCATCTGTTCACTGCTCATGAGGCTGTCCCTGCTGATGATGTTGGCCGGCGATCTCCTGGAGGAGCCGCTCGACGTCGACCGAGGCGTTTCGATGCTCGCCAACGATCGTGTGTTCCGACATCACGAGAATGCGGTCGGCGATCTCGAAGGCTTCGTCGAGTTCGGTCAGGAAAACGATGGTGGCGCGGCCTGCGGCCGAGACGCGCAGCTTGGCGCCGATATCGCGGCGCGCGGCAATGTCGACACCCTGGAAGGGCTCGTCGAGGATCAACAGGCGCGAAGGCTCGGAAAGCCAACGCCCGACCATCACCTTCTGCTGGTTGCCACCAGACAACGTCTGCATCTCGTCGCGCTCGCTGCGGCAGACGACGCCCAGTGCCGCGATCTGCGCCCGAGATTTCGCCCGTTCGGCCGACCGGCTCGATATGCCGAAGCGCGACAGCCGCTTAAGGAACGGCAGGCTGATGTTCTCGTAGATATTGAAGTCCGGAACGATGCCGCTATCGGCCCGATCCTTGGCGACGAGAAACACACCCTTGGCAATTGCCTGGCCGGTCGATTGTGGATGGTAGGCCGCGCCATCGAGCGTCATCTGCCCGGCCACGGGCGACCGCGCCCCGAAAAGCGTCTCGGCCAGCGCCGTCTTGCCGACGCCGACGAGCCCGGTGACAGCGACGATTTCGCCATCGCCAAGCGCCAGGTCGAAGGGACGCGACGTCTCTGTCAGCCGCAGGCCCTTCACCGAAAAGACAGCACCCGATCCTTCGCGCACGGTGACGGCGCCTGCCGACACTTTCTGCCCGAGCATCGCGTTGACGGCACCTTCATAATCCAGATCCGCCCCTTCGAAGCGGCCGGTGATGCGCCCGTCGCGCAGCGTGACGATGCTATCAGCGAGCCTGCGAATGTCGGACATCCGGTGCGAAATATAAAGGATAGCGACGCCGCGGGCTCTCAGCCGATCGAGGAGATCGAACAGCCGATCGGCCTCGGCGCTCGACAACGACGAAGTCGGCTCGTCGAGGATCAGCACCTGCGGCTCGTGCGCCATGGCACGGGCAATCGCCACCATCTGCCGGTCGGCAAGCGTCAGATCGTTGATATCGGCGGAAAGATCGATGGCGAGCCCCATGCGGGCGGCAACGACGGCCGCCTCGCGCCGGACACGGCGCGGATTGAAAAACAGACGCGCACCGCGACCGTTCAACCTGTCGAGCGTGAGATTGGTCGCCACATCGAGATCGGCAACGACGCCGTCATTGATGTTTTGGTGAACCGTCACCACACCGGCCCGGATAGCCTCCGCCGGCGTTGCCGGTGCAAAGGCGAGATCGCTGAGCCGCATATCCCCGGCATCGCTGACGTAGACGCCGCTGAGGATGCGCACCAGTGTCGACTTTCCAGCGCCGTTGGCGCCCATCAGCACCGTGACGGCACCCTTGCGCAATTCGAGATCGACGCCCTTCAGGACCGGTATCGGCCCGAAGGATTTGCGCACGCCCTCGATGCGAAACACTGCTTGTTCGCTCATGCTCTCCTCCCAATGAAGGCAGGTTAGGATGGCTATCCATCAAATGTCAAGGCGATTGACATTTGACAGAATGCCGACTTACCTATGGGCCACGACAGCATGACGAGGAGCGGCGAAGGCCGGTCATGCCGATAAGGAGGAGCATATGGACAAGCACGTTTTCGAGGCGCTGAGCGCAGAAACGCTGCCATCAAGACTGAGCGGCAACACGGCCCTTTGCGACAGGATCGGCAACAACCACGGTCGCTGGCAGGTCAAGGAGGTCGGCGACGGCAACCTCAACCTCGTCTTCATCGTCACGGGCGAGAAGGGAGCTGCCATCGTCAAGCAGGCACTTCCCTATGTCCGGCTCGTCGGCGAGCGTTGGCCTTTGCCTTTGAAGCGATCGTTCTTCGAATACCACGCCCTCATCCGCCAGGCCGCACGCGACCCGGGCATGGTGCCAGACATCCTGTTCTTCGACGCCGAGCAGGCGATGATCATCATGGAATACCTGACGCCGCACGTGATCCTGCGGCGCGCGCTGATCGCTGGGCGCATGCTGCCGAAGATCGGCCGCGATCTCGGGCTTTTCGCAGCGCGCACGCTCTTCCGCGGCTCGGACCTTTCGATGCCGACGCGCGACAAGAAGGCCGATCTCGCGCTCTTCGCCGACAATGTCGAACTCTGCGACATCACCGAAAACCTGGTTTTCTCCGATCCCTACTTCGAGGCGGAGATGAACCGGCACACGAGCCCGCACCTCGACAGCCTGGTCGAAGAGTTGCGCCGCGACCGTGACCTGAAGGTGGAAGCCCAGCGACTGAAACACATCTTCTCCGCCAAGGCCGAAACCCTTTGCCACGGCGATCTACATACCGGTTCGGTCATGGTCACCGACGACGAGACGCGCGTCATCGATCCTGAATTCGCCTTCTACGGACCGATCAGCTTCGATGTCGGCATGCTCTTGGCGAACTTCTGGATGAGCTACTTCTCTCAAAGTGGCCACGAGGCGGCCGCCGGCGAACGCGACCAGATGCGCGCCTACCTTCTGGATACGACAGAGACGATCTGGGAAACCTTTTGCGACGAGTTTTCCGCGCTCTGGCGAGCCGAGCGCAAGGGCATCCTCTACCAGGCGAGCCTTTTCGAAGATCGCAACGACCCGTTCGGCTCGGAACAGGCACTGACCATCGTTCTTGATGAGATCTATCGCGAGATGCTCGGCTTTGCCGGGGTCGAGATCCTCAGGCGCATCCTCGGCCTTGCCCACAATGCCGATTTCGAAACCATCGACGACCTCAGCCGCCGCGCCCAATGCGAAAGCAAGGCGCTGAAGCTCGGGCGTCATCTCGCCGTCAACCGGGATCGCATTGCGAGCCTCAGGGACATTCGCGCCACCGCGCAACGGCTTCAGCAGGAGACACTTTCGTGAAAGTCGGAGAAAAGCACTACCATACGATCTGGCTCAACGCCGACGGCCGCTCGGTCGACATCATCGACCAGCGCTGGCTGCCGCACGAGTTCCGAATCGTCACGCTGAAGACGGTTGCGGACGTTGCGGTCGCCATCCGCGACATGTGGGTTCGCGGCGCGCCGCTGATCGGCGTCACCGCCGCCTACGGCATCGCGATCGCCATGGCGGACGATCCGTCCGACCGCCATCTCGACGCGGTCTGGGAGGAGCTCAACGAGACGCGACCGACCGCGATCAACCTGCGCTGGGCGCTCGACGCCATGCGGCAGTTCCTGCGGCCGCTTTCGGTCGAAGACCGCGCCGAGGCAGCCTACCGGCGCGCTGGCGAAATCGCCGAGGAGGACGTCGAGCTCAACCGGGCGATCGGGGCAAACGGCCTGAAGATCATCCGCGAGATCGCGGCGACCAAAATGCCCGGCGAGCCGGTCAACATCCTGACCCACTGCAACGCCGGCTGGCTCGCTACCGTCGACTATGGAACGGCGACGGCACCGATCTACATGGCGACCGAGGCCGGCATTCCCGTGCATGTCTATGTCGACGAAACCCGGCCGCGCAACCAGGGTGCACAGCTGACGGCCTGGGAGCTGAACGGCCACGGGGTGCCGCACACGCTGATCGTCGACAATGCCGGCGGCCATCTGATGCAGCACGGCGCCGTCGACATGGTGATCGTCGGCACCGACCGCACGACGGCCAATGGCGATGTCTGCAACAAGATCGGCACCTATCTGAAGGCGCTTGCCGCCAGCGACAACAACGTTCCCTTCTATGTCGCACTGCCCTCGCCGACCATCGACTGGACGGTCAAGGATGGTGTGAAGGAAATCCCGATCGAGGAGCGGACCGGCGACGAGGTGAGTTTCGTGCAAGGGCGCGGCCCCGATGGCTCTATCATCTCTGTTCGCGTCTCGCCCGAAGGCAGTCCTTCGGCAAACCCGGCCTTCGACGTGACGCCTGCCCGGCTGATCACCGGCCTCATCACCGAGCGCGGCGTCGCCACGGCTTCGCCGCAGGGCCTCAAAGCGCTGTTTCCGGAAAGGAGCTAACCGGTGAGCCTCACGAACCAGAAGACCACCGAAGAGATTGCGCTCGGCATTCGCCGCCGCGTCTTCTTCCACACCATGAAGAACAATGGCGGCTATCTGAGCCAGGCCTGCTCCGCCGCCGAAAGCCTTGCCTTGCTCTACAACGAGTTCCTCGAGCTTGGCGAGCCGACCTTGCCGAAGGTGCCGTTGCCGTTTCGCGGCGTGCCCTCCGCCGATAACCCCGACGCCTTTACCGGCGCCGGCTACCACGGCCCGGCGGCACCCGAGTACGATCGCTTCATCATCTCGCCGGCACATTATGCGCTGGTGATCTACTGCGCACTGATCGAGGTCGGGCGCATGGATGAGCATGCGCTCGACCATTTCAACAAGGACGGAAGCTCGGTCGAGATGATCGGCGCCGAGCACAGCCCAGGCATGGAAGTAACGACCGGCTCGCTGGCGCAAGGCCTTTCCATGGCCGCGGGCGTCGCTTTTGCGCGAAAGAAGTGCAACGAGCCGGGCAAGGTCTGGGTCTACATGTCCGACGGCGAATTCCAGGAGGGGCAGACCTGGGAGTGCCTCGCCGCCATGGCCCACCACGGCATCGACAACGTCCGCGTCATCGTCGACGTCAACCGCCAGCAATGCGACGGCGCCATGTCCTCGGTTCTCGATCTCGGCGATCTTGCCGGCCGGGTTGCCGCTTTCGGCGCCACCTGCCGCTCGATCGACGGCCACGATTTGCAAGCCATGCGCGATGCAGCCGACAGCGCCGAGCCGGGCAAGCCGCTGGTCATCCTCGCCAATACCTCGCCGTTCCAGGGCATGAACTTCCTCAAGAAGCGCTTCCCGCGCCTTCACTATGTGCGCTTCAAGAGCGCCGAGGAGCGGCTTGAGATGCAGGCGGCACTGGCTGTCGAACTGGGCGTGAGCCCAAACGAAATGGAAGGGGCCTGACCATGGTCGAAATTGTCAACCGCCCTTATGCGCGAGCATTCGAGGATTTTGCGACAGTGCGCCCGGAAGTGCTTTGCCTTTCCGCCGACCTCACCTCATCCTGCGAGGTCGATGGTTTTCGCGACCGGCATCCGGAGCAGTTCCTGTCGCTGGGCATGGCCGAGCAGAACATGCTCTCCTTCGCCGGCGGGCTGGCCATGCAGGGCTACCGGCCGTTCATCCACACCTTCTCGGTCTTCCTCTATCGGCGTCCCTACGATCAGCTGATCAATTCGATCGCCTACTCCAATCGCAAGGTGCGTCTGATGGGCTTCCTGCCCGGCATCACAACACCCGGTGGCATCACCCACCAGGCGATCGAGGACATTGCAGTCCTGCGCGCCGTGCCGAACATGACGATCCTGGAAACCGGCGACGCGACCGAGGTCGAAACGGTGCTCGAGGTGGCCGACGCGATCGACGGGCCGGTCTATGTCCGCATCCTTCGCGGTGAAGTCCCCCGGCTCTTTTCGACGCCATTCGCGTTCAACAAGCTACGCACGCTATCGGAGGGCGACGACATCCTCGTCGTCAGCTCCGGCGTCTGCACCGAGGAAGCCTTGCGCGCCACAAAGCCGATCGAAGCGCGCGGCATCGGGCTTCATCATCTGCACGCCTCGACGCTGAAGCCGTTTGACCGCGACGGGCTCATCAAGGCCGCGCGCGGCAAGAAGGGCATCGTCACGCTCGAAAACCACACCATCGTCGGTGGACTTGGTTCGATTGTTGCCGAGATCGTTGCCGAAGAGGGTCTTGGCGTCCGCCTCAAGCGTCTCGGCCTGAAGGACACCTTTGCCCATGGCGCCTCGAAGCCTTACCTGATGAAGAAGTATGGCCTCGATGCCGGCGCGTTGGTGGTGGCGATCGAGGAGCTGACCGGCAGGTCGCTCGAAATCGGTGAAGACGAACTGACCGAAGTTCGCCTCGATCATGTGCACTCCGCGCAGAAGGCGGAGGCGCTCTGATGGCTCCGCGGTTCACCGTCAGCTACTACGTCAGGGCCGCGGACGAGGCCGAGGCGCGCGCACGGGCGCTGGATATCGCCCTGGAACAGACGGTCGAAATCCCGCGGGATGTCGTGCCCAAAGGCTATGTCGAGGACGAAATCCTCGGCAAGCTCGAAGCCCTCGACAAGGACCCGAACGGCCGTCCCGGTTATCTCGCCGATATCTCCTACAGCGAAGACGATGTCGGCGGCGACTTCCTCCAGTTCCTGAACATCGTCTTCGGCAACAGTTCGATCAAGCCGGGCCTGAAGGTCGAGGACATCGGACTGTCCAAGGGTATCCTCGCGCTTTGCCCAGGCCCAAGGCATGGCATTGCCGGCTTACGGCAAAGGGCCGGCATCGGCGCGCAACCGCTGTTGATGTCGGCCATCAAGCCGGTCGGCCTGTCTTCGGTCGAGCTTGCTCGGCGCGCCCATGATTTCGCGCTCGGCGGCATGCATTTCGTCAAGGACGACCATGGGCTGGTGGATCAGAGGACGTCGCCATTTGCCGAACGGCTGGCCGCCTGCGTTGATGCCGTCGGCGAAGCCAATGCCAAGAGCGGCGGGCGGGCGAGTTTCGTGCCAAATATCACTGCGTCGTCAAAAGAGCTGTTCGATCGGGCGAAGATGGCGGAAGAGGCCGGCGCCGGCGCGGTGATGATTTCTCCGGCCCTTGCCGGCTATGACGTCATTCACACGCTGGCGTCCGACCCGGATTTCACGTTGCCGATCGTTTCGCACCCCGCATTTTCGGGCGCCAACGTCGTCTCGCCGGATACCGGCTTTTCGCATCGGTGCTTCTACGGCGCCTTGCAGCGCCTGATGGGCGCCGACGCAGCGATCTATCCGAATTTCGGCGGCCGCTTCGGCTTCACCCGCCAGGAGTGCCAGTCGATCGCCAAGGCCTGCGCCACCGATATGGGCGGCCCGAAGGCAATCGTACCGGCCCCCGGCGGCGGCATGAACCTTGGCCGCGTTCCAGAGATGCGCGAGGCCTACGGCAACGACGTCATGTACCTGATCGGCGGCGCTTTGTTGCAGGACACGGATATTGTTTCGGCCAGCCGCCGGATCGTCGAAGCGGTTGCAGGCTAAGCGCCCCGCCGTTCAGCAATGAGATAGCCTCCCAAGGCTCTGCCGGGCGCGCTGGTGCGCCCGGCAGGTTCGATCTACCTCCCCACCGGTACGCGGCGATAACGCCCGTCCATTTATTTCGGCCCAGCGCAAGGCGCTGTTGCGGCTGCTTGCTCCTTCGCACCGACAACATCGCCGGCCACCGGCCGTGTCGTGTGCGCGGTTCGCCTGAGATCGAGCTGCTTCAAGCCCGGCAGAAACACGGCGAGCAGTGTCGTCGCAGCCAGGGCTGCGGCGCAACCAAAGAGCAGCCATTGCGCGCCAAAGATTTCGACCGCCCCGCCGGCAAGAATGATAGCCAGCGGGATCGCCGAAAGTTCCAGCGCATCCGCCGCCCCCAGCACCCGCCCGCGCAGCTTGACCGGCACACGGCGAAGCGCGGCGGTCGCGACGATCGGCCCGATCGGTCCCGTCGCAAAACCGGCCACGGCGCCGGCGGCGATCAGCACCGAAACCGGAGGTGCGAGCGCGAGGACGAGAATGGCGAGCGCCTCGACGGCGCAACCGAAGATCAGTATCCCGCGCCCGGAAAGCCGGTGTCCCCAGGCGGCATAGGCAAGGGTTCCGACGATGGCGCCGCCGCCGCTTGCCGACAGAAACAAGCCGAGGCTCATGGCGCCTTGCCCTGTTGTCTTGAAGAAGGCCGGCATGACGACCGCCTCCATCGCACCGAAGATGATGCCGAACAGCGTCCCGAGCATGATCAGGCTGCGCAGCAGCGGATCGCCTAGCAGAAACCGGACGGCTTCCCATGCGCCAGCCAGACCGATCGCGACATCCTCGCCGCCCGCCGATTTCCGGCGCGTCGGCAGGGAGATGACGTCGAGCATCGCTGCGGCGAGCGAACATCCGGCGGTCAACCACAAGGTGTCCTCGACGCCAACAAGCGCGATCATCACGCCGGCAAGCGCCGGCCCGACGAGCACGCCGGCATTCTCGATCAGCTCATCCACGGCCTTGACCCGCTCCAGCCGGAACCCCGCAAGACGCGCCAGTTCCGGATGGCGGCTTTCGGCAGCGATCGATGCCGGTCCGTCCATTGCCGCGCCGATCGCAATCAGGACGACGAGCGTGCCGATCCCGAGCATATCGAGATGATAGAGAAACGGGACCGCTGCGACCGCAAGCGCGCTCGTCAAATCACCGGTGAATGCGATCCAGCGCGGGCCGAAGCGATCGACAAGGCCGCCACCGAACAGCGAGCCGGCAATCATCGGCAAGACGCCTGCGGCAGCCGCAATGCCGGTCCACAAAGGGCTTCCGGTCAACGTCAGCACGAACCACGGCAAAGCCACCATGGCGACGGCATTTCCGAGCGTCGAGAATGCGCCAGCCATGACGACTGCCCAGCACCGGCAGTCGCCGCCTTACGCGAATAGAATGGGGTTTCATGCGCGGGCCATCGGGCATAAATGGCGCTGGGATTGCCTGACGGAGGCGAGCATCGGAACACAGTTGGTGCTGGAGGACTGGGCAAGGCTGCACGCAGCCGGGTGAGATCGAAGCATCGGATTTAATTAACCGATTACTTGATCTATTATTCGCATGCGCTATTTCCGACGTCAAGCGGGCGCGCCGGCACGCTCGAACCAAGCCGATCCGCGCCGGCATGGGCCGACCAGATTGCGGAACCTATGCCCGTGCTTGAACAGGAAACAACCGAGTTCCGGCGGAGAACCTGCCTGAGCGGCGATATGCTCCGCGGCGGTCCCCTTGTCGCGGGATAATGTTGCGGGCGCTTTGCGCCAGCTGGCGGCGCGAAATAAAGCCGTCTTCGCGACCTTCGAAGACGGCTCCTATGTGGAACTGGACCACCGGACGCTCCTGCGCCTGGGAAAATCGGCAGACTTCAGATCGTCAGTCGGTGTCGCGATCGAACTGATTGACGATGCGCATCGTCGCCGCTCTCTGAGCGTGGCGCACGTCGGCATCGCGCTTGCTTTTCAGCATCAGGTGGGCGGCACGGACAGCCGGAAGGGCCACCGGCTTGTAACCTGGAACGGGGATGGGGCGCGCGGCTTCTGTCAGTTTAGGCTTACGCATATGTTCACTCCTCATTCGAACACTGGCCAGGTTGCGGCTCGACAGGAATGGTCGAGGACCGGGCAAGAAGGCAGCGTGCCTGCCAATGGAGGCAAGCGTTTGATCGGCCGTTTCAAGATTTATTGCGGACTGAAATGACGACACGGCTCGATTGCATCAGCCAATCCGCCGCGAAAGTCTTCGGAAGGAGCGGATCAACCGAAGCGTTCGTGTCGGCCACTGGCGGGCGCATAGCCCAAGGATACCTCCTAGGACGGCCAAGCCGGCGGCACCTTGACGTGGGTGCTCGCGCTCAGTAGGTTCAATATACGGTGTATGTTCAATATACTGAACAAAAGGATCGCGATGGGCGGCCGAGGCGCGGAAAGAATTTTAGACCTGGTCGAGTGGTTGGCATCGCGCAGCGAAGCCGTCTCGCTTGTCGAGGTCGTGCAAGCGCTGAGCCTGCCGAAAAGCAGCACGCTGCTACTGCTGCGCACGTTGGTTGAAGCCCGTTACGTCACCCGCCAGGCCGACGGACGCTATCTGCTGATCCGGCTGCCCGGCGAGCCGTCGGAAGCAAATAGCGGCTGGGGCACGATCCTGAGAGTAGCGGAATCGATCCTGCGCGAAACGGTGGCTGCAATCGAGGAGACAGGTTTCATCGCCGTGCTGACGGATGACCGGCAGGTTCGCTATCTCAACAAGATCCTGCCGATGCGGGAGATCCGCTATGACCGCGACATCGCAACGCAGCGTGTCGCCCACTATGTGGCAAGCGGGCTGATGCTGCTGTCCGGCCTGACGGATGAGGATCTCGAAGCCTATCTCCGCCTCTCCGTCTCCGAAGAGGACGACCCGGGAGCCATCTCCGCGCGCGTGAGCGCCGCGCGCCGGGAAGGCTATGTCGCCAATCTCTATGGCCGGGTCGAGGGAGCGGCGGGGGTCGCAGCGCCAATCCGCGACCCCGCGGGTCGCATCGTCGCCGTCGTCAACGTGTCCGGCCCGCGCGAACGGATCGCCACCAACCTCGGTCGCGTCACCGAGGCGACGGTCGAGGCAGGGCGCCGCGCAAGCGAGGCGCTTTCGCGGCGGATGTTCAAGAGCGGGAAAACCCCAGCGAGGAATTGATGTCCTATTTGCCAAAAGCTTCCGTCGACTTTGCCTGCCGCATCGGCGTGAATGTCGGTCGCGCCGAACCCCAGGCGCGACCATCGCTTTCGCTTGCACAGAGCACCCGTGGCATACTCGGCGCCGCCGATCTGTCGGCCGACGAACGCGGCGTGGCCATGGGAGGCCGGTCCGAATGAGGTTACGTTCGCTGCTTTATGTTCCCGGCAGTTCGCCGCGCTTTCTGGAAAAGGCCCACGAGCGCGGCGCCGATGCTGTGATCATCGACCTGGAGGATGCCGTCGCCGCCAACGAGAAGGACGCAGCGCGCGCAGCACTCGGTCGATCCGTAACCATGGTCGGTCGGGGCGGCGCTCAGGTGATAGTCCGGATCAACACCCACGACGAACCCGCCATGTTGGCCGATGCCGCTGCCGCCCGCGAGGCGGGCGCGCAGGCGCTTTACATTCCCAAGGTGTCTTCGCCCGAAATTCTCCACCGGCTCGACGCGTACCTGCGGCCGCTGGAAGGGGCTGCAAGCCGCCAGCCGATGCAGTTTGCACCGCTGATCGAGGACCCGGCCGGACTGCTGAACGCCGCGTCGATCGCCGCGGGGCCGCGCGTCTTTGCGCTCTCCATCGGCGGCGAAGACCTTGCCACCGCCATGGGCGCCCAGCCGACACCGGAAGTTCTGCGACTGCCGAAGCTGATGGTCCATTATGCCGCGAAGGCCGCCGGCGTTCTGTCCTTCGGACTGCTGCGCAGCACCGCCGACTATGCCGACAAGCCGGCATTGGCGGCGGCCATCGCCGAAGCGAGGGATTTCGGTTTCGACGGCGCCACCTGCATTCACCCGAGCGTCGTTCCCCTCCTCAACGACGGCTTTTCACCTTCACCAGAGGAACTCGAGCGGGCAGGTCGCCTGATCGCGGCCGCCGATGAAGCCAACCAGGCCGGGATCGGCGCTTTCACCTTCGAAGGCAAATTTGTCGACATGCCGATCGTCAACCGCGCCCGCGCACTTCTTGCGCGCGCCTCGGGCTGATCGCATCACCCGAGGATAGGGCGTCGCGTCAGGCGCGGCCGCCGCGAAACGCATCGTTCCGACTTGTGCTTGATGGGCTTGGGCACACGCTGTTTGAGGAGCCTGTGCCCTCAGGCTCTATTTATCCGGCATCCGCCACGAGGCCGACCGCCTCGATACCGGCGACGGCACAGGCTTCATCATTGTCGGACGTATCGCCGGTGATGCCGACCGCACCGATGAGATCGCCGTCAGCCGTGCGCACCAGCACGCCGCCGGGCACCGGCACGATGCGGCCGCCCGAGACGGCCGAAAGCCCTTGCACGAAATGCGGCCGCTCGATCGCCGTATTGCTCAGCCAACGCGAGCCCATGCCGACGGAAAGCGCGCCGTAGGCTTTGCCCGAGGCGATCTCGAAGCGCAGCATCGAGGATCCGTCCTGCTTCTGGAAAGCGATGAGATGGCCGCCGGCGTCGAGAACGGCCACCGAAAGCGGCTTCATCCCGCCCTTTGCCGCCGCATCGAATGCGGCGCGGATAATCCCATTGGCGAGTTCGAGTGTCAGTTGAGGCATAACAATTCCAATCGCAATTTTGCCGGTGCACGCCGGCCTGATGATTTCCGTTGATGGCAGGAAAGGCAACCCGGATTCCCGAATGCCAGTCCGCTTCGTAAGTCACGACAAACGCAACTTGCCCGCCTCCCCGGAGATAATCTTCCGAAGAGGCGGGCAAGATCGAGCCGCTTGTGCGTTTCCGTTTAGGCGGAACCGCAAAACCGCTCTATCTCTCGTCCTCGCGCATTTCGGGCGGAGAGGCGTTTGGCATTTGCCTCCAAGGGCTCTAGCTGGCGACGCCCATGACCTTGCCGAGATAGGCGACGTATTCGCCGAACTTCGGCATCGCGCGGGTGGTGGCCGCATTGCGCGGACGCGGCAGATCGATCGTCACTTCCTCGACGATCTTGCCGGGGCGATCGGCCATGACGAGCACGCGGTCTGAGAGGAATACGGCTTCGGCGATGCTGTGGGTGATCAGCATCACGGTCTTGCGGGATTCCTGCCAGATGCGCAGCAATTCGACATTGAGCTTGTCGCGGGTCAGCGCGTCGAGCGCGCCAAAGGGCTCGTCCATCAGCAGGATCTGCGGATCGAGGACCAGCGCCTGGCCGATCGAAGCACGCTGGCGCATGCCGCCAGACAGCTGATGCGGATGCGCATCGGCAAACTTGGTCAGCGACAGCACGTCGAGGATCTTGTCGACCGCCGCGTCGCGGGCGTCTGCCGGCATGTTGCGGATGCGCGCGCCAAGCTCGACATTGCGGCGGACCGTCAGCCACGGCAGCATGTTGTTGGTCTGGAAGACCACGCCGACATCCGGGCGCGGCGCCCGTACCTTCTCGCCCTTGATCGTCGCCGAGCCGCTTTCATAGGGGATCAGGCCGGCAACGATGCGCAGCAGCGTGCTCTTGCCGCAGCCGCTCGGGCCGAGCACCGACACGAACTCCTGATTGTTGATGGTAAAGTCGATATCCTCAAGTGCCTTGAACGAGCCGAAGGTCTTGTTGAGACCTTGCGCCTCGATATGGTTGACGGCAGGCTCGGCCGCAACGTTCAAACCCTTACCTGATTTCGGCACTTCGGCCGTGGCTGTCGACACCATCTTTTCCTCCCGAACTGAAATGTTCATACCTGAATTCCCCGCCACCAGACCGACTTGGCCGCAAACTCGATCAGGGCGTAGAGCGCCAGCGAAATCAGCGTGATCACGATGATGCAGCCGAAGACGAGGTCGGTGCGCGTCGATGCGGTTCCCAGCATGATCAGGTTGCCGAGGCCGCGCTCGGAGCCGACGAGTTCGCCAATGATCGCGCCGATCATCGCAAGCGGCATCGCCACCCGACATCCATCGATGAAGCTTGGCAAGGCGCTTGGCAGCCTGAGCGTCGTAAAGGTGCGCCAAGGCCCGGCATTGAGCGCGCGAAAATGTTCCTCCAGGTTCTTCGCCGTGCCGGCAAAGCCGCCGAGCGTCGCCACAACGATCGGGAAGAAGGCAAACAGAAACGCCATCGCCACCTTGGAGATGAAGCCGTAGCCGAACCAGACGATCATCAGCGGTGCCAGCGCGCTTTTCGGCGTCGTCTGCAACGCGGTGACAAGCGGATAGATGGTGCGCTGGGCAAAGGGCGAGACATAGACGACCATGCCGAGCATGACGCCGACGACGACGGCGGCGCCGAAGCCGATCAGCACCTCGGCAAGCGTGTACATCGAATTCTCGAAGATTTCGCTTCGCGCTTCCCAGACCGCGACGGCGATCGCCGAGATCGGCGGAAGGATGTAGCTTTTGACTTCGAAATATCGGACGCCAAATTCCCAGAAGAGTAGAAAAGCACCGAAAAACAAGACGACTTGGCTATAGGCGGCAAGTCGCGAAGTAACGCCTGGCATGTGGGCCTCCGAAGAGCGAGTTGGCATCCGTGGTGAGACGCGACGACTGGCGTCGGCGCGCTGGAGCATCTCCGGGAAACGCCTGAAGCGGCGTTCCCCAGGCAATGCCTTGGGAGCAAGGAGAGCGAGCGTTCCTGTCACGCAGGTTGAACCGAAACGCTCGGGGACTCATTGACCCTGCTTGTCCTTGACCACCTGGTGCGGTGGCGGCACGACGAAGCGCTTGAAGCGCCATTGGTCGAACGCGTCGATGTTGCGCTCCCAAACCTGCGGCGTATGCGGGTTGTCCTCCGTGACCTGGATCATGTCACAGTAGATCTCGCAATTGTTGCCGTCGGGATCCTTGAACACGAGGAAGCAGTTGGCGCCCGGACCGTGCTTGCCGATACCGCGGACGATCTCGACGCCGCGCTCCTGCAACATCTCGGCGGCAGCTTCCATGTCTTCGAGGCTGTCGACGAGATAGGAGAAGTGCTCGAGGCCCGGCCTCGTGTACTTCGGCAGATCGTCACGATCGGGCGAATCCGCCGGCAACTGCGACAGAGCGAGATCGTGATGGTCGCTGCCTGCACGCAGGAACACCATCTTGTCCTCGATCCAGTCCGAGACCTCAAGGCCGACGACATTGGTATAAAAATCGACGGACTTTTGGATGTCGCGGACCATCAGCACCATATGGCCAAGCTTCCGCACGTTGATCTTCTTCTTCATGTTCCTCATCCCAGGTTTGGGCCGACCTCAGCGACTGATGTTGCGGTAGAGGTCGACGGTCTTGATGCTGTCGTCGACGACGAATGCTTCACGCACGAAGCCCATCGTCTTTTCCATGCGATCGGCGCGAACGAAGCCGAGATCCTTGTTTTCCGCGTGCGGATCGCGCACGAGCGCGTTGATCTGCTTGATCTGGTTGAGCACGACGCTCTTCTTCAGCGTCGGATACTGCTTGACGATCAGATCGGCGGATTCTTCCGGATGCGCGGCCATGTATTCGTAGCCGCGGTAGGAGGCGTCGAGGAACTTGTCGACGACCTCGGGCTTCTCGGCCAGCATCGCTTCGGTAGTGACGAAGCCGCTGCCATACATGTCGAGACCGAAATCCCGGTACTTGATCATGCCGATCTTCTTGCCGGTCTCCTGTGCATTCTCGTTGAGAATGGGCAGGCTGGCACCTTCCCAGCATTCGGCAAGGTCGACCTGTCCTTCAAGGAAGGACGAAGTAATGACCGCCGGGTTCATCCGGAGCAGCTTCAGGTGATCCTTCGGCAGCCCGTTCTGCTCGAGCCAGGCCGGCACGATGTTCTGGACCGGCGATGTGGCACCGCCACCGACCGATTTGCCGCTGAAATCGGCAAGCACCGGCGTCTTCTCGCCGTCCTTCTGGATGTAACAAAGCGCGCCCGGCCAGACGGTGTTGATCGAGCCGACAAAGACGGCCTTGCCGCCGTTGACGCGGTTGAGAATGACGCTCACCGGGTCGCCGTAGCCGATATCGAACAGGCCCTGGTCGATCTCGTTGACGGTGCGCTGACCGCCATAGCCCTGATAGACTGACACATTGAGATCGGCCTCGTCGTAAAAGCCCTTGGCCTTGGCAACGAGAACGCCTCCCACGCTCCCTTGCGGCAGCCACGACATGTTGAACGAGATTTCCTCGGCCGCCTGGGCAGCCGTCATCATCGAAGCGAGCGCTCCGGCCAATGCGGCCAGGCGAAGTGAATTTCCAAACTTTTTAGCCATACTGTCCTCCTCAGTTTAGCCATTGCTGGCGGTTTGGGTGTTAGTCGATCCGAGCTCCTCTGATCGGATTGGTGATGGTGCCGACCTTCTCCACGGCGGCCGTGACGATATCGCCGGCATTCAGGAATTCTCCCGTGCCCATTCCGACCCCGTCGGGAGTTCCGGTTGCGACGAGATCGCCCGGACGCAACGTCAGGATCGACGACAGATAGGAAATCTGCTCGGCCACCGAGAAAATCATCGAGCCGGTGCTGTCGTCCTGCTTGCGGGTTCCGTTGACGTCGAGCGTCAGGCGCAGGTCCTGCGGGTCGCCGACACAATCGGCCGGGACCAGCCAGGGGCCGAGCGGCGCGAACGTGTCGAAGCTCTTGCCGCGGAACCAGTCATGCTTGAAGGGAAAGTCGCTGCGGCGTGTCAGGTCGCGCGAGGTGATGTCGTTGATGACGGTATAGGCAGCGACATGGTCGAGTGCCTTTTCGACCGGAATGTCGCGGCCGCCGATGCCGATGACGGCTGCAAGCTCGACCTCCCAGTCGACCTTCTGTGCCCGCTGCGGAAGAATGATCGCCTCATCGGGTCCGATCACGCTCGAATCCGCCTTCATGAAGACGAAGGGCTGACTCTCGGACTTCGCCGCTAGCACCGTCCCCATCTCCTGCGCATGCTCGACATAATTCGAAGCGGTAGCAAAGATCCGGACCGGACGATAGGGCGCGCAAAGCTTCGTCCCCGTTCCAAGCGGCTCGAACTTCGGGCCGCTGGCGGCAAGGTTGTCGGCAAGCGCTGCCAGCGCCGGCTCGACCTCGGTCCAGGCGTCGAGCATCGCGGCGATGCCGCCTGCACGCCACCGGCTCCAGTCCTCGCCCGGCCGCCCCAGGACGCGCGACACCAGATCCAGATCGTAGACCCCCTGCTCGGTCACGATGACCGGTCGTATTTCTTCCCTGATGAGCCTTTGCCCAAGCGCATGCCAAACCACCGGCTGTCTCCTTCCATGCTGTCGGTATCGTCTTGCATACAATTTCGTCATTATGTATTCTTGTCAAGTACACTGGTGCACACAGAGACGAAAGTTGCGAAAAAATGCACATGGGGCGTATCGAGCTGTTTCACGAATGGGGGTCGATCCAATCCCACAAGGTCCGCCTCTGCCTCGCCGAGCTTGACCTTCCCTGGATTTCCCGCCGCGTGGATCTCGCAGCCTTTGCCAATCTCCAGGCGGACTTCCTCGCCATCAACCCACTCGGCCTCGTGCCGGCATTGAGGTTCGGCGATGAGATCGTCACCGAATCGTCGCGCATCAACGAGCGACTGAATGACCTGGCGAGCGGCGGGCTCTTGCCGACGGCGCCTGACGTGCGGCAGCGCGTGCGTGCGTGGACGTCGGTGGCGGACAACGTGGTTCATCCGGCCGTCAGGCCACCGACATTCAACCTGATCCTGAAGGTGCGCGTACAGCGGCTGCCGGCGGGCGCGCTCGACGCCGCGATGGACCGCCATCCGATCGCGGCCCGCGCCGATGCTTACAGAGAGGCAGCAACAGCCCCGATCGATTGCCCGGCGATCATCCGTTCGATTGCGACGATGAAGCAGGTCCTTGCCGAAATGGACGAGGCACTCTCGCAACGGCGATGGCTTGCGGCAGAAACCTACACATTGGCGGATGTGGCGATGTCCGCCTTCATCGACCGGCTCGATCGGCTCGCCATGTCGACCCTTCTTGATGCCGTTCCGAATGTTCACGCATGGGCGACGAAAATCAGAAACCGGCCAAGCTTTCCTCTGGCCAAGGGGCCTGAAACCGAACGCCCCGATCCGCTCGTCGATTGCGCCCTGGTCGAACGGCTGATCGCTGCCGCCAATTCATAAACCGCCGAGATAACCAACGTCCGAAAGGGAACCCATGGACCATCGAAGCCTCCCATCCACGCAACCGGACACCGGCCTGCTGGAAAGAATGTTCACCCAGGCAAGAAGCCAGAACGGCTGGCTCGATCGGCCCGTGCCAAACGCGCTGATCGAGCAGATCCACGATCTCGCCCGCCTGGCACCGACGAGCATGAACTGCTCGCCGCTGAGGATCACCTACCTCGTCACGACAGAGGCGAAGGACCGCCTGCGCCCGGCGCTTGCCGCCGGCAATGTCGAGAAGATGATGACCTGCCCTGTCGTCGCCATCTTCGCGACCGACTTCGCCTTTGCCGAGCGCCTGCCGTTTCTGTTCCCGCATACGGACGGCAAAGGGTTCTTCGAGCGCAATCCGCACCTCGTCGAGGACACAGCTTTTCGGAACGCCACGCTGCAGGCGGGCTACTACATGCTGGCGGCCCGCGCGCTCGGGCTAGACTGCGGCCCGATCTCCGGCTTCGACGCCAAAGCGGTGGATGCGATCTTCTTCGAGCATACGCAGCTGAGATCGAATTTTATTTGCGGCCTCGGCCATGGCGACCCGTCCAAACTCTTTGCCCGGCACCCGCGGCTGCCATTCGAAGAGGTCTGCCGGATCCTCTAACGGCAAAAGCCCCCGGTGAGATCACCGGGGGCCTTCCGTCAGAACATCGCCAAGACTCAGGCCGGCGCGCGCGCCACCACCTTCAATTCCACGACCATATCGGGATGCGGCAGCTCGTTGACGCCAACCGTTGTGCGGGCCGGCCCATCGGCGGCAAACCACATATTGTATTCGTCGTTCATCGCCCGGTAGTAGCGCATGTCGGTCAGAAACACCGTGACATCGACGATATCGCCGAAACTCCCGCCGTTGCGGGCAAGCGTCTCGCCGACCTTTCGCAGGATCGCCCGCAACTGCTCGGCGACATCGTAGGTCGTTTGACCGTCAGCGTCGCTTGCTGAGCCAGCAATTGTGCCATCCGCCTGCCGGGCGCTCATGCCGGACAGGAAGAACAATCCGCCCGCCCGCTTGAGATCGGGATAATTGGCAAGCGGCTTTATGGCCCCCGGAACCGACGCGTTCATGCGGGCTCCATCGTCGCAGCCCAGGGCTTGAAGCCGATCTCGGTGGAGGCGGAGACGAACTTTTGCTCGGCCTGACGGTCAAGTTCGACCAGCGGCGGCCGCACGGCCCGCCAGGTCTCGTCGCCGGTATGGCGAGCCATCGCCACCTTCATGGCCTGGATCATCGGGAACTGCTGGAACATTGCACGTACCGGCGCTATCGGAGCGAAAGCCTGTGCGGCACCCAAAGTCCTTGAAGCCGCGACCGCATCGACCATCGCCTTGGCGTTGACATTGGCGGTTGCCGAAATGCAGCCGACCGCACCGCGTTCGATGGTCTCGCCGAGCAGGATCTCGGAAGCGGGAAAAACGCGGAACCCGTTGCCGACCGAGAGAAAGCCGTTCAGCGTATCGCGATCACCGGAACTGTCCTTCACGCCGAGAATGTTGGCGGGATACCGGCGCCGCAGGGTCTCGATCAGCTCAAGGGTGATGGGCACGCCGGTGAATTGCGGGATGTGATAGAGAACGATCGAGAGGCGATCGGATCCGACCGCTTCGATCAGCCGGCCGTAGTATCGGGCGAGACCGTCCGTCGTCAGCGGCTTGAAGAAGAACGGCGGCAAGACGAGCACTGCGGGCGCGCCGGCATCGACGGCCGCACGCGTAAGCTCGATGGTTTCCTCCAGGCTGCAGGCACCGACCCCCGGCATCAATGCCTTCGTCGGGATGCCGGCCATGACGACCGCATCGAGCAGGTCGCGCTTCTTGCGCAACGCCAGCGACGCGGCTTCGCTGTTGGTGCCGAAAACCGCGAGCCCGGCGCCCTGTTCGACGATCCAGCGGCAATGCTCGATGAACCGGGGTGTGTTGCAGCTCAGGTCAGCCTTGTAGGGTGTCAGGACCGGAGCGTAGACGGAAAAGAGGTCTGGATTCATGGCTGTTCACTTTCGATTTTGACAGGTGAGACCGCAGGAAAAGAAGCCGCATTCCTGCTGGGCGAACCGGATAATCTCGCGTCCAAGCTCCTCCTCGCGCGTGTCGAAATGCGCGACGATGGACGTGTGATTGTGGCGGTTGAGCTGCAGGAAACGCGGCGCCTTGCCCTTGCGGAGCGCATGGCGCTGGACGAATTCGGCACCATAGGCATCGATGTAGCGGTTCTCGTGCTCTGCCACGGCGACCAGCACCGGCAGGTCGCGCGTGCCCGCATGGGTCACGGGGGAGCGCGCCTCGTACGTGGCGATATCGTCCCCGAAATACTGCCGGACATTGGCGGCGTTGGGATTGTCGGCCAGTTGATCGGCGCGAAGCCGTGCGCTGATGAAGACCGCGCCCTTGACCGCGGGGCTCGCTAATCGCCCGGCTTCCGGATCATAGAGATAGCCCGCGACATGGCAGCCGCCGGCCGAATGACCGATGAGCAGGATGGATTGCGGATCGCCGCCGTAATCGGCGATCGAGGAGGTTATCCAGTCGATCGCCGCGGCGACGTCGCGCGCGCCCTGCGGATACTGTGCCCCGGGTGCCAGGCGGTATTCGATGTTGACGCCGACAAAGCCCTGGCGGGCGAACCAGCGCAGCACGTTGTCGTAGATCAGCCCGTCGGCGCTCTTTGATCCGCGCGTGAAGGCCCCGCCGTGAACGAAGGCAACGACATTGCGCCGGCGGCCGCCGGCGCAGGAATAGGCGCTTTCGAACACGTCCAGGCGCTGCGCGCCGTCTTCGCCATAGGGGATGTCGCGGTGTTCAGCCAGTGGCTGGCGGGCAACGCTTGCTTCGACATGCGGCCGGTAGACATCGAGCACGACCTTGCGGCTTGCCGCCAGGTCGTCGTTCCAGATGGCGCCGACGGCGTCCAGCCTCGCCTGATCCGTGACCGTCAATCCCGCAAACCTCATCCCGCACCTCCATGCTGATCTGACGGCGTTTTCCGTGGACCGGCGCCGTTGTGCATTTCGATAACACCCAAAAACACACTTGACAACCATTTTGCATACACAGATTAGTAATTGCATACACGAAACGATTTGACTTCGTGTTGCGCGCCGCATGTCGCGTCGCGCTCTTCATCGACAGAAGGAAATTGACCCATGGCAAAGTTGCGCCATCTCGCTATCGCGGTTTCGGATCCGGAAGCTGCAGCCCAGTTCTTCGAAAAGGCATTCGGCATGACCCGCGCCGGCCAGGCCATGCGCGGCGTCTACATGACCGACGGCATCATGAACGTGGCCCTGCTCAATTTCGGCGAAGAGCCCGTCCCGGGCTTCGAGACCGAGAAGGACTATAACGGCCTCATCCACTTCGGCGTCTGGGTCGATTCCGTCGAGGAAACCGACCAGCTGGTGCGCGCTGCCGGCGGCTCCTACATGGCCGGCCGCAAGGAAACCAATCCGAACGTGTTCTACGAGGTCAAGTACAAGACGCCCGAAGGCATCGTCTTCGACGTCACTGAGAACGGCTGGAAGGGCGCGGTCAAGAACGTCAACGCCGCCTGATCACGGCCTGTCGCGGCCGCGCCTCCGGCGCGGCACGCCACCTGCCTGAAATATCGTCGGCTCGCAGAACGGGACGACACGACAAACACATTGGAGATACTGACATGGCGAGAAAGACGATTGTGGTTTCGATACCGGTTTCCGAAAAATGCCTGTCACGTCTGTCCAGTGCCTACGATGTGATCACGCTGCCCAATGGCTTGGGCAGCGGATCACCGGCTCTCGACACGAGCACCGTCTGGGCGGTCGTGACCAACGGCAGCACCGGATTGTCGCAAGCCGACATGGCGCAGCTGCCGGGCCTCGATCTCGTCTGCTCCTATGGTGCCGGTTACGAAAATATCGATCTCGGAGCAGCCAGGCAGCAGGGCGTGCGCGTCACCCATGCGCCGAACACCAACATGGAGACAGTTGCCGATCACGCGCTGGCGCTGATGCTGGCGGTCTCGCGCGACATCTGCGCCCGTGACCGGGCGCTGCGGACAGGCGCATGGGCGGCAATCCGTTCGCCCCGCCCGACGCTGTCAGGGTCAAGGCTCGGCATGATCGGGCTTGGCAATATCGGCCAGGCCATTGCCCGGCGCGGCGAAGCCTTCGGGATGACGGTGACCTACACGACACCGGAAACCATGTCCGGGGTCGCCTGGCCGCGTGTCCCCGACGCGGTAGCGCTTGCCGGTATCAGCGACTTTCTGGTCGTTGCCTGCCCCGGCGGGCCGGCGACGCGGCACCTGGTTAACCGCGAAGTGCTGGAGGCACTCGGACCGAAGGGTTTTCTGGTCAACATTTCGCGCGGCATGGTCGTGGATACCGCGGCACTCGTTGAGGTGTTGCAGCGCGGCGGCATCGCCGGCGCCGGGCTCGATGTCTTCGAAGGCGAACCTGAGCTGCCGACACCGCTTCGCGACCTCGACAATGTCGTCCTCACGCCGCACATGGCGGGACGCTCGCCAGCGGCAGAAGAGGCCCAGGTAACCGCCCTGTTGCACAACCTTGACGCGGCCCGCGAGGGCCGCGCCCTGACAGCTCAACTTGCATAAATCCCTGGCTGTCATTAAATCGATTCCAAGCACCTTCGGCTGAAGGTCGCTCAATGTCGTGAAGACAGGAAAGCTGCGCGCATGACAACTATCGCCTCTCAGATCTATCAGGCTCTGGCGGAAGAGATCGCCAAGGGTGTGATGACCCCTGGGCAGAAGCTTGAGGAAAAGATGATCGCCGAGAAATTCGGCGTTTCCCGAACCCCCGTGCGCGAAGCGATGCGCGAACTGGGCGCACGCGGACTGATCGAGATGAATCCTCGACGCGGCGGCATCGTCGCGCGCATCGACGTCGAGCAGATGGCCGACATGCTGGAGGCCGAATGCGAGATCGAGGCGTCCTGCGCCCGGCTGGCCGCCCAGCGCATGACGGGCATGGAGCGCGAACAGCTCTACGAACTCCATCGGCTCTATGCCGAATGCGTCGGCAACCAGGATCTCGACGGCTGCCGCGACATCAATCGCAAGTTCCACGACGCGATCTGCCGCGGCGCCCACAACACCACGATCGCCGCCATGGCGGTCGAGCTCAGGGTCAGGCTGGCGCCGTTCCGCCAGCACCAGGCGGGTCCTGCCGACGTACGGTTGCAGCAGTCGCTCGACGAGCACCAGAAGATCGTCGACGCCATCCGCGCCAACGACGCCGCCGGCGCCTATGCCGCCCTTTCCGAGCACAATGCCCGCCTGAGCGCTGGCGTCATGCGACGGTTTACGGCAGCAGCCAGCAAATAGTCTCGCCCGCCGGCATTTGCGGATCTGAACCGGTCGCGGGGCGAACCCGCTTGCGCGGCCTCTCGCGGGCTGGTTGACCCATCAACCCATGGCTTTGCCTGGCTGCGCGTCGACGCTGCCCCGTCTGCCTTCGTCGACCAACAGACAGCGCCAGTTCCCGGCGCTGCTTTCGCTCTTCTTCGTCCCATTATCCTGAATTTCCTGACGCTGCGGCCGCTTGCCGGGGCATGTCGGGGCGTCACTCAAGGTGGGCTTTCTCCAATGCGCGCCAACTTCCAGATGTGCAAATTTATGTGTTTGCATTCTTACAATCATCTGTGCATACATAATATCTGTATTGAATGCACAAAGGTCGGCGCGCCACAACGCCCCGACGAAATTCATGACCCGAGTTCTGGAGGAGAAATCATGGGCAGGAATGCACGATATATGACGTTGGTTCTGGCGGTCGCCACTGTCGGCGCGCTGGCCACTCCCGCTTCAGCCGAAACGCAGAAGACGATCGGGGTGACGGTCCCCTATTTCGCCTCGCCGTTCTGGAAGGCCGGGTTGTACGGCGTTGAAACGGCGGGCAAGGAGAAGGGCTACGCCGTCATCAAGGGAGATGCCAAAGACAAGGCCGAACTGCAGATCGAACAGATCCGCGGCTTCATCGACAAGAAGGTTGCCGCCATCATTATCGGCGCTGCCGACGCCGTGGCCGTGGCGCCGGCCGTCGAGGAAGCCATAGACAAGGGCATCCCTGTCATCGCGCTCTCGGTTCCGCCGAAGTCCGATCGGCTGACGTCCTTCGTCGGTGCCGACAATATCGGCATGGGCCGGCTGCAGGGCATCTGCCTCGGCCGGGCAATCGGCGGCAAGGGTGAAGTCGGCCTCTTCGCCGGCCCGGACGAGATCTGGGCGAAGCTTCGCGTCACCGGCTTCAAGAACACGATCGAGGCTGATTTCCCCGACATCAAGATCGTCGCGGAAAAGGCAGGCGGAACAAAGGATGCCGGCGTTGCTGTCGCCGAATGGGCCAAGGCCTATCCCGGCATGCACGGCATCTTCACCGCAGCAGACACGATGGCGGTGGAATCGATCAAGTCGCTCGACGAAGCCAAGGCCATGGACAAGTTCAAGGTATCCACCTCGAACCTGAACGACGAGGCACGCGCAGCGCTCGACAATGGCACGTTGACCTGCGCGTCGCTGCAGCCCGCGGTTTCGATGGGACGCGACGCGATGCGCGAAGCCACAGCCGCGATCGAAGGCGGCAAGGTGCTCGGCCGGATCGAAGCGCCGGCACTGCTGGTCACCCGGGAGAAGGTGGCCTCCTACGACTTCAGCAAGATCATCGCTCCGGCCGACTACCAGCCATAGGCATCCACGGTCTTTCGAAGACAAGCGCAAATCGACAGGGCCCGGCTGAGCTTGGCCCTGTTTGCGTTTCTGCCTATCTTCAAGACCGACGCAAAAGCGCACACCGGCTTGCGGCTCGGTTCAACTTATGTGCTATTCCCCTTGAGGGGATTGACGCACCAGTGTGCCAACCGGGTACCATCCAGCGGAGTGTTTTGGGGAAGATGGGCTTCGTTTCGTCATTGGCGCTCTGCCTGCCAGGCGTGGCGTTCAAGCGCGCTGCCCGGCGGCGTCTCTCTACATCGGTCTCGCCACAGATGGCGACCTTGATCTGGAGTGACGCCCGGAACCTCCAGCACGCTCTCAGACAGCAACAGCCGAAGCACTCCATAGGCGTCAATCTTCTGCTGCGTTACATGGAGTGGGATTGCGCGCTCTATCGCGCCGCGCGGGAACAGGGCCTCAGCCGTGACAGAGCCGGGGCGTTGATCGAGGAGATCAACTGGGATTTGTTCAAAGCGCCGATCGGATCGGCTTTCCGCATGACGCGCCTGCTCACCCGTTGGCAGAAAACCCGAATCCGCTGGATGCTGGACGCCATGTTCGCGCTGGTTTTCACCGCCCCATTCAAGCGATCACGAACGCCGTCGGGAGAAGGGCTCGTGTTTGATGTCCTCGCATGCCCGCTGGCAGCCTATTTCAAGCAGCAAGGCGTTCCCGAGCTCACGCGCCATGCCGCCTGCAGCCTGGACTATCGGATGGCGGCGCAATGGGGTGCTGTCCTTCATCGCAAGCAGACCATTGCCGAAGGCGCTCCCCACTGCGACTTTCGCTTCACCCTCCAAAGCGGCAATGGAGCTGAGTCGGTTTTGTCGCCCGAACCTTGCAAAATCTCGCAAACGCACAAAGCGCGTCGCGATTTCTAAGATTCGCTTCCGGCGCCTTAAGCTCTTGTGCCTGCATATGTCGCGATCGCAAAACCGGTGCGCACTTTTGCGGCAACGACACGCTATAGCGGCTCACCGAGAACCACGGCGCCGGTCACGAACCGGCGCTCCTTGCGGCTCACCCGTCGCCGAGATCCGCCCGGCCGTGCAGACAGCCGCCGGCTTCTTGGCTAGCTGTGCTGCAGACCGGTTATCATCGCGATGATCTCGTTCTTGTCGGTCTTGGCGGTTTCGCGCACGCCGATCTGCTTGCCGCGCCGCAGGACACAGATGCGGTCTGACAATTTGAACACCTGGTCAAGACTGTGACTGATGATCAGGACGCCGATGTTACGGCTCTTCAGCGACTGCACGATTTCCTCGACCTTGGCCGTTTCGGCAACTCCGAGCGCTGCCGTCGGCTCATCGAGCAGAATGAGCTTGCTTGCCCAATGGGTGGCACGCGCGATCGCCACGCCCTGGCGCTGTCCGCCGGAGAGATCCCGGATCGTCGCATGGGCTGACGGGATGCGAACATCCAGCTCCTTCACGAGCTTGTCGGTCTCGTCGATCATCCGTCGACGGTCCAGCAGGCCGAAGCGGTTTGTCGGCTCGCGGCCAAGGAACATGTTCATGTAGACGCTCTGCTGATCGGCGAGCGCAAGGTCCTGATAGACGACCTCGATGCCGTGCGCCCGCGCCATCGTGGCGTTCGACATGGTCACCGTTTCGCCCTCGATCGTCATCGTTCCGGACGTCGGCGGATGGACGCCGGAGATGATCTTGATCAGCGTCGACTTGCCGGCACCATTGTCGCCGACAAGCGCCACGATCTCGCCGGGATAGACCTCGAGCGAAAAATTCTCGATGGCAACAATGCCGCCGAAGGACTTGCGGATGTCCTGCAGCCGAAGAACCGGCGCACTCTGTGTGGCTTCTGCATTCACAGTCATGCTCGTTCTCCTAAACCGGCCAGGCGGCGGTTTCGCCGAACCCGTTTTCGATTGTTTCGACAACCGGCTCGCCCTTGGCGATGCCGGACACGCCCACGACATAGGCACGCGTTACGAACGCCTGGCCGCGGAAGCCGAACACTGCTGTGTCGCCGGGCTTGGGTTCGGCAGCACCGGTCGCGTCAATCATCGCATAATAGTCGATGGCCGAAGGTGGCGGCACCTCGACACTGCGTAGCGCGTCGGCAGCCGTGGTGGGCTCAGCGCCGACAATCGCCTTGACGTCATAGGGCGGGAACACCGGATCAATGTAGAAGCCGCCACCAAAACAATAGGCCTTGCCACCCGACAGATGCGACACCTCAGTCAGATAGAGCACTGCCGGGACTTCCGGCAGATCCTCCATCGCATGCAGGGCGGTCGTGCCGTGCAGGCCGTTGCCAGGTTCACATTGTGTCGCACCTGCCTCCGCAAGTGCCGCAAGCATGACACTCGACGTGGTTCCAGGGGCATTGACTTCGATGTCCTTGCGGCCGGCCCTGGCAAGGGCCTCCGCTGCCCTCGAAAGGGTGGCAAGGTTGTGCGTCGGCAGCACCTTGCGTGTGGCAAGATCAAAGAGCAGGGCCGGAAAGGTCGTGATGCCCGCGAACCGACCGCCATCAAGCGCATCCAGCCGGTCGGCGACAGCAGCGACCTCGCTGGCATCATATCCGCCTTCATGGCCGCGATAAAACGTATCCCCCTCGGCGCGAATGCGCGCCAGGAGACCCTGCGTTCGTCCTGCAGCCTTCGCACCCGCCGACGCTTCGGCGGCCTTGGTGTCATTGAAGACCGTCCAGTATTCGGGTTCGAAGCGCTTGGATGCCGCTGCCGCTTCATGGCGTGCGACTTGCTGCAGATGGCCGAGGTGGGCGAGCTTCAGACCGGCATTGTGGGTTGCCCGCGCGCAGGCCATATCCACCGCCACGGCCCGCTCGATACCGCCACGCTTGACCGCACGGCAGAAGGAGCTCGACCGGCCGACCTGTTTCGTCATCGCGAAGGTCTTCAGCCCCAGGCGAGCCGCTTCATCGCTCAGAATGCGGGCGTTGCGTTCGACCGCGTCCAGGTCGAGCACGTAGGCGTTGGCAGGGATTTTACCCTGCTGATGCAGGGCCATTGCAGCCTCGATGAAGGCGGGGTTGCGGCGGCGCAAAACGTCGAGAAACATGGTGGATCTTCCTTCAGCGGGATTTTTCGCGCAGCGATACCGCGACCGCCGCAAGGATGATGAGACCGCGAACGATCATCTGGTCGGAGACGGACAGGCCCATCAGGATCAGCCCATTGTTCAACATGCCCATCATCAGCGAGCCGACCAATGCCCCGATGATCGAGCCCTTGCCGCCATTGAGCAACGTGCCGCCGACGATGACGGCCGCGATGACCGTCATGAGATCAGTCTCGCCGAGCGTGTATTTCGCCGCCTGCAGACGGCCGGCGTAGAGCAGACCGGCAAGGCCGGCGAGGCCGCCGCTGATCATCAGGACGGTGAGCCGGATGCGCGGCACGCTGATGCCGGACACGCCCGCTGCACGGCTGTTGTCGCCGACGGCAAGCACATGCGCGCCGAAACGGGTTTCACGGTAGATAAGATGACCGATCGCGACGGCGATCACCGTCCACCAGATCAGCGAGGGGATGCCGAGGAATGCGCCCGAGCCGAAAAAACCGGTGAAGGTACCATTCGTGACCGGAATCGACCGCAGATCGGTCATCGAGCGCGACACGCCGGCAAAAAGCCCCAACGTCGCCAAGGTGACCAGAAACGAGGGCAGCTTCACATAGGCGACCAGCACGCCATTCAGCAACCCGACCAGCAAGCCAGCACCGAGCCCGGCGAGTACGCCGGCGACCAGCCCGTAGTCGTTCATCGTCACGGCTGCGGCAAGCGCCGAGACCGCCACGGTCGAGCCGATCGACAGGTCGATTTCTCCAGCCGACATGACGAAAACCAGACCGATCGCCATGATTGTCGCCGGCGCCGTCTGCAGCACAATGTTCGACAGGTTGCGGACGGTCAGAAAACCGCTGTCTTTCAAGACGATGGCGAAGAACAGGAAAATCGCCAGAAAGCCGAAATAGACGACGTATTGTTGCAGGTTTATGCGGTTGGCAAAGCCATTCGGCCTGCCTGACGCAGCGGTATTGGCACTGGGCATCCTATTTCCTCCAGAAGGCAGCAGGGAGACAGGCGCCCCCTGCGGCAGGCATCACTTCAGCGCATCGGCAATGGTCGCAGGAACGTCCTTGTTGAGGGACTTCTTCCAACCGTCGACAACGGTGTCCTTGGTCACGGCCAGCGAATCGACGACCAGGAACGGTTGCGACGGCTTGCCGACCAGAGAACCGGCAGCGGCGCGGGCGACTGTCACGCCGATGTTGTAGGCCTCGTCGGCGACGAGTGCCGCGACATTGCCGCCCTTGACCATGTCGAGAGCCGCGGGTTCATTGAGATCCAGGGTGACGATTTTCGTATGTGTGTTCCCGGCACCCCGCAGACTCGACAGAACACTGAGCGCGGGCTCGGCCCAGGTGACATAGATGCCGTCGAGATCAGGGTTCTGCGTGATCATGCCCTGTGCGATCTCCTCGCTGCGGGCTGGATCAGCCATGCCGGCTTCGGCGACGATCTTGATGTCGGGATAGTCCTGCACGATCGTCGCTTTGAACGCGCCATCACGCTGGTTGGTGACGTAGAAATCGGCGTCGTGATAGATGTAGCCGATCTTGCCCTTGTTACCGAGCGCCTGGGCCATGGCGATCGCAGCCTTGTTGCCCATCTGGAACAGGTCGTCGGAGACGATCGTCACATAATCCTTGCCGTGCACGTAGCCGGCCGGAGAGTTGTCGACGAAGGCGAGTTTGGTGCCGGCGGCGCGCGCAGGGTCATAGACGACGGCTGCGGTTGCCGGATCGACGGGCAATGAGACGATGATCGAAGGTTTTTTTGCAAGAACCGTCTCGACATCGGCCTTCTGTCGGGCGGCATCGAAGCCCGCGTCGGTCTGCGCAAC
Source organism: Ensifer sp. M14 (assembly GCF_003355565.1). Lineage (NCBI taxonomy): Bacteria > Pseudomonadati > Pseudomonadota > Alphaproteobacteria > Hyphomicrobiales > Rhizobiaceae > Ensifer > Ensifer sp. M14. The sequence continues at coordinate 773,102 of NZ_QJNR01000007.1, read as the reverse complement.
GACCTCGACGCCGAGGCGCTTGAACTCGTCCTGCGCACCGTTGTTGACGGCGTTGGTGTATTCGCTCATCTCGTGCCAGACGAGCGCGGCGGTAAATTTGCCATCCTTGATCCGGGCTTCCTCCGCCGAGGTCAGCACCACGCCTGAAGCGGGCGCAGGCTTTTCGCCGTGCGGACCCGTTGTGACGCCATCGGCCGCGTAAACACTCGTCGTTGCCCACATCGTCGCCAGCAGGGCCAGCCTTGTGACTTCCTTACGCATCGATCTTCCTCCCTTAAGACGAATCCAGCGACCCCGGCGACGGCGAGCGTCGCCGGGGTCGAGACTTATTTTGCGGCGTCGAGCACCGACTGCGGCGCATCGCGATTGAGCGACTGCTTCCAACCGTCCGAGACGTTGTCCTTGGTGACGGTGAGGGCGGGAGCGACGACAAAGGCCGGCGTTGGCTGACCGAGCAGCGATTTCAACCCTGCGGCAGCCATGGCGCGACCGAGTTCATAGGCCTTGTCGGCCACAAGCGCGGTAACGCTACCGCCCTTGACCATGTCGAGCGCAACCGGTTCGGCCAGGTCAAGCGTCACGATCTTGGTCTTGGTATTGCCATTGGCGCGCAGCGCCGACAGCACGCCGTCGGCAGGCTCTGCCCAGGTGACGTAGATACCGTCGAGATCCGGGTTCTGCAGCAGCATTGCGCTTGCGAGTTCCTCGGCCCGCGCCGGATCGGATATGCCTTGCTCGGCAACGATCTTGATATCGGGATAATCCTTTTCGATCGTCGACTTGAAAGCCTGATCCCGCTGGTTCGTCACGTAGTAGCTGGCGTCATGAAAGATGTAGCCGACCTTGCCCTTGCCGCCGATCCCCTTGGCGAGCGCATCGGCCGCCTGTTTGCCCATCTGGAAAAGGTCGTCGGTGACGATCGAGGCATAATCGGTTCCCTGTTTGTAACCGCTTGGCACGTTGGACAGGAAGACCAGCTTGGTCCCATCCGTGACGGCCTGGCGGAACGCTTCGGCTGATGTGACCGGATCAAGCGGCAGGGCCAGGATGACGTTCGGCTTGGCGGCCAGCGCCGTTTCGATGTCACTGCGCTGACGGGCTGCGTCAAACCCGGCGTCAGTCGTTACCGCCACCTCGACACCCGCGCGGGTGAACTCGTCTTTCGCGCCGGCTGAAACCGCATTGGTGAAATCGGAAGATGTGTGCCACAGGAGCGCGGCCTTGTAGCCTTTGCCCGTCAATGCGGCGATGTCGGCGTCCGACAGCGTAACGTCGGCGCTCGGTGTTGCCGTTTCGCCGGATGGTCCGACCGTCTGGGCATTAGACGGGCTGGCGGCGAACATCAGCCCTCCGGCAATCGCCGCCGCAATGATCTTGTTCAGCATGCTCTTTCTCCCTTTTCTCCTCTAGGGGTGGCAGTTCAGACGGTCACGCCGCAGTAGCGGGCGATGAACGCGGCAAACCCGACGACGCCGGCGAGGTATTCCTCCACCTCGACCCGCTCCTCGTACGTATGGCAATTGCGGATATCTCCCGGCGCGCAGTAGACCGCCGGCACGCCAAGACGATTGACGAAGAACGGGGACTCCGACCAGAACGGCGCGCCCTCGATCACACCTCGCCCACTCAGTGCCTCGGCCATAGACGCCGACAGCAAACCGACCTCGACGCGGCCTTCATCGATCTCGGCGGCCGTTCCGCCGAGCGCGTGGTCGCGGCCCGCCGGGTAGGCGAACTCGACCTTGATGTCCGGATCGGGGATGGCGGAGCGCACGGCCGCTTCGATTTCAGCTGCGGCCGTATCCAGGGATTCCCCCGGCAGAAGCTTGCGGATCAGCGACAGCGTGCAGCGCTCGGGCACGGCGATGTATCCACCACCGGCCAAACCGGTGATGAGCAGGAAACTGCGCCCGACAAGCTTGTGTTCGGCACGGGCGGCGACCTCGTCGGAATGGTTCCACAAGGCGCTCATCGCCGCGTGGCTGGCGCGCAGCGCATCCTTGCCGAGCTCGGGCACGCCGAAATAGGCAGACTTGCCGGTGATGGTAATGTCGGCAATGAAAAAGCCGATCTGCGCGGGATAGACCGAGAGCCGGGTCGGCTCGACATAGACAACGAAATCGGGCCGTGGGATTTCGCCCGCCTCGATGCGCGAAACGAGATCCTTGATGCCCGCCGAGACGCCGGTATCCGGCTGACCGCTCTCCTCATCGCCGATGAAGGCGAAGGCGACGTCGCCGCGAAGGCTTATCGATGCCTTGTCCAGCAGCGAAAGTGCTGCAAGCGAGGCCGAGATGCCGGCCTTCAGGTCACCCGATCCACGTCCCCAGACTGCGCCGTCGATGATCGGCGCTGCGAAAGGGTCTTCGCGCTCCGTGCCGGCCCAGTGCTCGCGCCATCCATCGACATGCACCGTATCGGTGTGGCCGATAAACAGCAGCCGCGGACCATCACCCGCACCCTTTCTTTCGCCCCATATGTTCGGCCGACCCGGCATGAAATCTGCCGTCTCAAGGTTGTTCAGACCAAGGGCAGCCATCTTTTCGCGGAGATAGGCAACGAAATTGGCCTCGTTGCCGGTGATGCTCTGACGCCCGATGGCGCCGCGGAAAAGCGCGATCGCGGCATCACGATCCAGAGTCTCCGTCAAACGGGCGATCAAGTCGTTCGGCACCGTCATCGTACAGCCTCCTGCAGTGCGGTCATGCTGGCCCGCGGCAATGAAATCCGGCCGTCCGGCGCATCGACGCCGAACAGCGTGTTGTGCAATTGACCAAGGCCGATGGCCGCAGCCCCGATGATGGCCGCACGCGACCCAAGCTCCCCGGTCTCGACGGTGACGGGATAGGGGAAGCATTGTGGCAGGAACGTCTTGACCCGATCGAGTATCTCCGGCCTAAGGCCGATCGATCCGCCGAGAATGACTTTTTCCGGATTGGCAATTGCGGCGATCGCGCCGATGCCCCGAACGAGGTAACGGGCCGTTTCGTCGAGAACGGCGAGTGCCGCCTCATCACCATTCTGGGCATTCTCGAATATTGCCGGCACACTGATGACCCGGCCCGAGAGCGCGGCGTAACGATCCGCCATCCCATGCGATGCGACGGCGCGCTCGAATGCGCCCGTTCGCAGCGACTCCGCCTCGAACGGATCGGCGCCAAGCGGAAGAAACCCAAGCTCGCCTGCCGCATTGATGGCGCCGCGAACGAGTTGCCCGCCGACCATCAGGCCGCTGCCGACGCCCGTGCCGAGGGCCACATAGGCCAGATTGTCGATGCCCTGTCCCTGCCCGAGCCAGTTCTCGCCCAGCACCGCCAGGTTGACGTCATTCTCGAGCATGGCGTCGAAACCGAACGCACGCTCGAAGGCCGCGACCACATCCATCTTGTCGAAGCCGGCAATGTTGGGGGCAAGCAGAACCCGCCCGGTCCGGGCATCCGGCGCACCCGGCACGCCGACGACGGCAAGACGTATCTTATTGCGGGCAATGCGCTGCCGTGAGGCCGCCTGAAAGGCGAGCTGTGCGATCTGGTCGACGATGAACTGGCCACCGCGCGGATCGGTCGGCTCGGTATCTTCGGCAAAAATCTGACAAGCCAGGTCGGTGATCGCCACCCTCACCTTCGTGCCGCCGAGATCGACCGCGACAATGTAGGCGGCGTCGTAGACCAGCTCGTACGTCACGGCCGTGCGCCCGACATGGCCACTGGTTCGACCAGTCTCCTTGACCCAGCCCTCCAGCTCGAGCGCGCGCACGATTTCCGAGATCGTCTGCTTGGAGAGACCCGTCTGCTTGGCGATGGAGGCACGGGATATCGGCCCGCCCTGGACAATGGCCTCCATGACGGAGCGCTGAGAGAACTTTCTGGAAATACGAAGACTGTCGCTCACGGCATCCTCTTTAATTCGTTCTGTTACCGAACTTATTATCAAGCCAGGCGTTTTGTCAAATGCTTTGCGCAGGCGATAGCGCAAGCCGCCGCATTTCTGCCGCGCCTATCCTTGAGCTACGCGTTGATGCGGTGGCACAAATGCCCCGATATTGTCCGATCTCTCTCTCGAGTAAGAAGCGCGGGCGCCCTAGTGTCTGCCCATGCCGACGTTCGATGTCGTAAGGGAGACGAGGATGAAAAGCACGCTAGAGACCCATAGGACCAGCCGACGCCAGTTCCTGCTCGTGGCGGCAGCCTTGGCCGCGACGGGCACAATTTCGAGGAGTGAGGCCATGGCCGCCGTAAAGTCAGAGAAGGTTGTCAGCGCCAATGGCGTCACGATCGCAACGGAGGCCTTTGGCGATCCCGCTGCGCCGCCGGTGCTTTTGATCATGGGAGCGATGGCTTCGATGCTGTGGTGGCCGGATGCATTCTGCCGCAAGCTGGCAGCAAGCGGCCGCTACGTGATCCGCTACGACAACCGCGACACCGGGCTTTCGACCAAGTATGCCCCGGGCAATCCACCCTATTCGATGGACGACATGGCCGGCGACGCGGTTGCCGTGCTCGACGCCTACGGCATACCTGCCGCCAACGTCGTCGGCATGTCGCTCGGCGGCATGATCGCCCAGATCCTGGCATTGTCGGCGCCAAGACGCGTCTCGTCGCTCACGCTTGTCAGCACGACGCCGATCGGCCTCGGGCTTGAGCTCCCGCCGATAAGTGCTGCCTACATGGAACACGCCGCTTCAGCCGAAAGCCTCGACTGGTCGGATCGAACCCAGGTGATCGACTTCATGACCAGGGATGCTCGCATAATCGCCAGTTCCACGCACCCCCATGACGTGGACCGGATCCGTGCCTTCATCGAGCGGGACTACGACCGTTCAGGCGGTCTGCTCTCCGCCACCAACCATTTCATGCTTCAAGGCGGCGACAGCGTCAAAGGCAAGCTCAAATCGCTCGAAGCGCCGCTCCTGGTCATTCACGGCACCACCGACCCGATTTTCTCGGTCGAGCATGGGATGGCAACCGCCGACGCGGTGGCAGGCTCGGAATTTCTCCCGATCACCGGCGGCGGCCACGAACTCCATGGCGACGATTGGGGTCTCATCCTTGCTGCCATCACAAGGCACACGGAATAAGAGACGCATGCCAGTCATCATTTTCTTGGCAGCACGCAGGGTCGAACGCTTCGCGTGCTGCTCTCCCTTGCACTCGTTCTGCGTCGCCAAAGGCAAGAAGCGAGCAATGCCGTTGCCGCCAGCAGCCTTCAGCGGCAACGGGTCCTGTTGCGGGCAATGTCGCGTCGGATTTCCTTCAGCGTGTGCCGCAGCTCCGTGAGAGTGCCATCATCGCTCATCGCGGTGCTGGTGCACTCGAGAAGATCGAGCTTGAGCTCCAGCTCATCGTGCCGTTCGATCAGTCCGGCCAGAATTCGAGACATGCGCATGTCATACCCATCAAACGTCGACGCCGCCACGGGCGAGCGCGGACGTCAGGATTGCTTCGCAGTCTGCGATACCGTTCCTGTGCGACAGTTTGTTGAAACGTGAGGCCTTTCACGCGAAGTCTTCTGCATCGATAAGCACCGCGCGGAAATCGTTGACGTTCGTTCTGGTCGGTCCGGTGACGATCAGGTCGTCGAGCCGTTCGAAGAAACTGTAGGCATCGTTGTTTGCGAGGTGTTCGGCAGCATCGAGACCGAGCGCCTTTGCGCGCGTCAGCGTATCCGCGGCAGATCAAGCCGGCCTTACCTGCGTTTGCGCGCACAACATATCCATCACAACCCAGGATTTTAGATTGGTAAAGAATCGAAGCGATCTTTCGGCCGTCGTTTCTGGATTAACGCAGCGTTAATTTGTGAATGCGAAATATAGCCAGGCAAAATCTGGGGGTTGCGCATGCGCATGATGCGCCGATGGCAATCCCGGTTGCAATGATGTGCGTTTAGCTGTGCGGCAGCTCTCTTCCCATGAGAGCTGGCGAGGCCACTGCTGCAGGTCGTACTCTACAAAGGACATTCAAGATGAAACGTTTTTCGGTTGCCCTCGGCTCCGAGGCCAAGGCCGTGCGCGATGCGATGTCTCGCTCCCAGGCGATTATCGAGTTCGACCTCACCGGCCGGATCCTGGACGCGAATGCGAACTTCTGCGCCGTCTTGGGCTACGAGCTTGGGGAGATCGTGGGGCAGCACCATCGGCTCTTTGTGGACCCAGTCGAAGCGGCATCGGCGGACTATCGCGCCTTCTGGGCAAAGCTTGCCCGCGGCGAATTCGACCGCCGACAGTACAAGCGCTTCGGCAAGGGCGGCAAGGAGATCTGGATTGAAGCGTCGTACAATCCGGTCTTCAGAGCGGGCAAACCCTACAAGGTTATCAAGCTTGCAACCGATATCACCGAATACAAACGCAGGAGCGTGGAAGATGCCGGCAAGCTTGCCGCACTGTCGCGAGCGCAGGCTGTTATCGAATTCACGACATCAGGTGAAATCCTGACCGCCAACGAGAACTTCCTGGCGACACTCGGCTACGCGCTTTCGGAAATCCAAGGCAGACACCACTCGATGTTCTGCGACCCGGCCCACACCGCCAGCGAAGCTTATCGCCGTTTCTGGCAGAGACTGGCCAGCGGCGAGTTCGTGACCGATGAGTTCATGCGGCTCGGCAAGGGCGGCCACAAGATGTTCATCCAGGCGTCCTACAATCCGATTTTCGACATGAACGGCAAGGTGTTCAAGGTGGTGAAGTTCGCAACCGACGTCACCGGTCGTGTCAGCAATGTGGAGGTACTTGCCCGTGCACTGCAATCCCTCTCCGATGGCGACCTGACGCAAACCCTGGATACGGCGTTCATCCCGACACTCGACAAGCTGCGGGTGGATTTCAACACCGCGGCTGCCAAGCTGAAGAACGCCATGCAGACCGTCGCCGACAATGCGAGCGCGATTGCAGCCGGCGCGCAGCAGGTTCGCGCTGCCTGCGATGATCTGTCGAAACGCACGGAACAACAGGCGGCATCGGTCGAAGAAACAGCCGCGGCTCTCGAAGAGATCACCACCACGGTTAGCGATTCCAGCCGGCGCGCGGAGGACGCTGGAGAGCTGGTGCGCAAGACCCGCGAGAACGCGGAACAGTCCGGCTCGGTGATGCGCAGCGCCGTCGAGGCGATGGGACGGATAGAGAGCTCATCGGCAGAGATCTCCAACATTATCGGCGTCATCGACGAAATCGCATTCCAGACCAACCTGCTGGCGCTCAACGCCGGCGTGGAAGCCGCCCGCGCTGGCGATGCCGGCAAGGGTTTTGCCGTGGTGGCGCAGGAGGTGCGCGAACTCGCCCAGCGCTCGGCAAAGGCGGCAAAGGAAATCAAGGCTTTGATCACCGCATCCAACGGGCACGTGAAAAACGGCGCGACGCTTGTCGGGCAGACGGGAGCGGTGCTCGAAGAGATCGTCACGCAGGTCCTTGCGGTCAATGGCAATGTCGGAGCGATCGTCGACGCATCGAAGGAACAGGCGACGGGCTTGAAGGAGATCAATCAGGCCGTCAACGTCATGGATCAGGGCACGCAGCAGAACGCCGCCATGGTCGAGGCGTCGACTGCCGCCGCACGTCGTTTGTCAAACGAAGCCGACGCCCTTTTCCAGCTCCTCAGTCAGTTCAATATCGGTGCGAACACGGCACCCCTGGAAGCCGTCCGGGGCGTCACAGCGGCCCTGTCGAGATCGGCCTTGCTCCCTGCGCAGGGTGCGGCTGCGAGAATGACTGCGGCCGTTCGTGGCAATGTAGCACTTGCCGGCGACTGAGAGAATTCTGATCATATCCGAGGTTCGCACCGGCCACCGCGTTTCATGATTTGACGAGCAATTCAGGAGAGGCATGCACAAGCGAATACGACGACATCAGGTCCGGCTCGGCATGTTCGTCGAGGAGCTTGAAGGTGGAACCACCGCAGCGGGTCTGCGGCGCGGCTTCCTGTTGAATACGGAGCTGGAGGTTGATCGTGTCCGTGCCAGCAATGTCATCAGTGTTCTCATCGACGTGCAGAAGGGTTGCGACATCGCCGGCCGAACACGGGACGCGCCGCCTTTTGGCAACGCGGCCCTGGGCACCATTACCGCTGCCGAAAACAGAGCGGTTTCGCGAACGATCGACCAGACGAAACACCTGCTCGCCGGCGTGTTTACCGATGCCCGCATGGGCAGAACGGTTGCGCTCGACCAGGCGGAAGAAGCCGTCGAGAAAATCGCGTCGGCCGTGGAGCACAACCCGATCGCCTTGATCGGCATCAGCCGCCTGAAGAAGAAGGACGAATACACCTTCCTGCATTCGATCGCCGTTAGCGGTTTGATGGTCCATTTTGGCCGCTGGTTGAAGCTCGACGAACGAGCTGTTCAGATCCTGGGGTTGAGCGGGTTGCTTCACGATATCGGCAAGCTGCTGCTACCGAAGGGGCTGTTGAACAAGGCGGAACGGCTCGACGATCAGGAGATCGCGCAAATTCGTACACACACCCGGCGAGGCTATGACCTGCTCAGCGCCAATGGCGACGTCCATGAGACGGTGCTAGATGTTTGTCTTCATCACCACGAACATGTCGACGGCAGCGGCTACCCCGACCGTCTTCGCGGCGATCAGCTCAGCACGCCGGTTCGGATTGCCGCCATTTGCGACGTCTATGACGCCATGACGACGCTCCGGCCCTACAAGCGCGCGTGGACGCCGGCCGAGACAGTTCAGATGATGTTTGGCTCGAGGGGCCATTTCGACCGCGAGCTTCTCTGCGAATTTGTCGAAAGCCTCGAACCGTTCCTTCGACTGAAACCTGCAAGCCCGTAGTCTGCGCGCCGATCCGGCCATATAGTCGCGGCGAGGCTCATCCCGAACTCCGTCTCACGGTTGCCTGGCTGAGCAGACAAAGGGCGCAGAAGGGAGCTGCCACATGTACTATGCCATCCTCGCCTATCACGAAGAGGGAGTGGTCGATGCCTGGTCGAAGGAAGAAGACGCCGCGTTGATGACCGACCTTCTCCAGGTCAACGATCGTCTCGTGCGCGAAAAATCCTTGGGTCCGGCGGCACGGCTTGGCCCCACAGAGCGCGCCGCGACGCTGAGAGGCAATGGCGAAGGCATCGTCATCGATGGCCCCTTTGCCGACACCAAGGAACAGCTGCTCGGCTTCTACGTCGTGGACTTTCCAACGCTTGAGGCAGCCGTTGCCGCGGCCCGCGAACTGCGCCGCGCCAACCCGACTGCGGTCTACGAAATCCGGCCGATTTCGCTGTTTCTTCCCGGTGCGCCGCTGGGATTTACCGAACAGAAATCGTAAGTACTAACTCACGGAAAGCGACAGGGCTCTCCGGCATGGAGAGCCCTGTCTTGTTGCGCTTTCGGGCCCGTCCTACTTGGCGGCCGGCTCGAGCCTGTTCGATGAAGGAGCAGCTTTCCTCGCCTGCAGCTTCTTGTAGAGGAAGAAATAGAGCCTGATGTACTGGCCGACCAGGACTGCGTTCAGCACCGTGCCTTCGCGGATGAAGGGGATGTCGGCCAGGAAGGCGAGACCGATGCCGGCCGACACCACCAGCAGCGCGCAGTCATAGCCGGTCTTGATATTGCCCCACTTCCAGCCCGTCCGCTTGCACAGCGTGTTGACGAACATGTCCATCGGCATCAGCACGAGGTTGGCACGGATCATCAGGAACAGACCATAGGCCAGCGCCGCATCCGCGAACACCAGAAGGGCGACTTTCGCATAGTAGATGTCGAGCTTGACGAACTCGGTCATGCTCAAGTTGAAATCCAGGAACACGGCCAGTGCAAATGCCGGAAGCAGCGAAGCAAAACTCTTCAACTTGAAATCCTTGGGCAGGACCAGATAGGTCAAGGCCAGCATGACAAGTTCGGTCATGAAATTGTAGGTGCCCTGGCTCAGGGGCGGATAAACCAGCGTCATGGTCCGCGTCAGGCTGCTTAGCGGCGATACGCCGATACCCGCCCGGATCGCCAGGCTGACCCCGAAGGTGAGCACGTAGATGCCCACCACATACATGATCCATCGCCGGGTCAGGCTACCGGTATCGACGATTTCGACCTCGTCCGTCTTATGTCCCATTGCTAATTATCCTCCCAGATTATCCTGATGCCTTTTCGCTACCGCCATTTCAACGGCTGCGGGCATGTCGCGTCATGATTTCGTGGATGCCACGGACTCCTCCCGGTCGATCCACGCCCCATCGTCAGCAGGCGCCGCAGCGCCTGCCTTGATTTCCTCCCCCGCCAATCAGGCCATCAATCGGAACCGGTGCAGCGAGATGAACAGGCTCAAAAGCTTGTTCACGACCGGCTCGCCTTCATTGCGGTTGCCCATCTCCTCAAGGGCCGCATCGATCTCGCTGGCGGCGGTCGTCAGTTCGGACACGCTCATGTTCGCCATGACGCCGTAGATATCGAGCGGCATGACGGCCTTCTCGGCCTCGTCCTCGGTGACGATGCAGGCGCCGGCATAGGTATCCACCCGGCGGGCGCAATGACACATTTCCGCGCTGTCCTGGCCAACCACGACGAAATAGGGCTTGGGCGCTGGCCAGAAGGTGGCAACCGCGCCGCGCTCGACATGGACGCCCTTGAACAGGCCGTTGACCACATGGCGCTTGCCGCTGGCATAACGCTGGATCACCGACAGCCGGCTCAGTTTCACGCCTTCATGCTCGGCAACGACCTTGCCATCCCGTAGCGGCACCCAGACCTCCTGGTAGAATTTCGCATGGCCACGGCCGTAGACGTCGAACAGGTAGACCTTGGCCTGGCTTCCGTCTTGCGAGACTTCCAGCGGCACGATGTCGAGCTGCTCGGGCGTCAGGTCATCGAGGCCCGGCACGCCCTGCTTGCACATGCCGGAGTAATCGATGTCGGCGTTCTTCAGCAGCTTGCGATCCTTTGCGACCAACTCGCCATCCTTGAAGACGTAGAGCGGGTTGATCTGCGACAGGCTGTCGGTCAAGACGATGTCGGCAAACCGGCCGGGGGTGAGCGAGCCAATCCGGTCTTCCATGTGGAAAGACCGCGCCGTGTTGTAGGTGGCCATCTTGATCGCATGGATCGGGTTCAACCCCATCTCGGCGCAGAGCGAAATGATCCAGTCCATGTGACCCATCGTCAGCAGGCGCTCGACGGAGATGTTGTCGGTGCACAGCATGAAATTGTCGGTCGGCCATTTGCGATCGACAATGGCGCGCAGCAGGATCTTGATCACCTCGCTGCTGCCGACGCCGAACTTGATGTGCGTCGGAAAACCGTAGCGAATGCTCTTTTCGATGTCCTTCTCGTTCCAGACGTCGTGATTGTTCGACACGCCGATCGCCGGCAGATAGTTCAGGACCATGTCGGAAAGCGCGGTTACGCCCCAGTGGCCGTTCATGAAGCCGCCCTTGGCGCGCACCCAGGCCGCTTTGCGGAAATCGTCGTCATCGCCCGAGCTGTAGGTGAAGTGCTCGAATTCACCCAGCCCGATGACCGGCTCCATCTGCAAAACCGCCTCGGTGACGGACGCCGCCGTCTTCTTGCCCGGTGCAAAGGCATAGAGGCGATAAGGCAGCTTGTCGTAGTCCTTGAACAGGCTTTCGGCCGCCTCGACGCCCTCGTCGCCCGCCGCACTCAAAAGATCCAGGCATTCCGCATAAATCGTCGTCGTGCCGCAGGGAACCATGGCCTCGGCCAGTGCCGTCGGATGCGCCAGCTGGGATTCGAAATGGATGTGCGCGTCGATCAGGCCCGGGATTGCGTAGAGCCCCTTGCCATCGAAAACATCCTTCACCTTCAGGATCGTCTCATCGGGATTGAGCGCAACGATGCGCTTGTCATAAACGAGGATGGATCCCTGATAGACGGTCTCGCCGTGCACATCGAGGATGTTGAGGTTCTTCAGAAGAAGGTCCGCCTCCCTCTTTCCGTTCAGGATATCAAAGATGGCGCGCACTTTGTCGTAGTGCACGGCTTCGGATTTGTTCACGCGTCTTTCCTCCACTTGCAAGTCTCGTCGGCACGGGCAGAGCCAGGTGCTCAAGCCCTCCCGGGGCATCGCCTGCGCCGATCTCTCCTCGTTGTCGAAGGCCATAAGAAGTTATTGCACCGCTTCCGAAAAGCAGTATTTTCTGCGCGCAGCGTACTCTTTTTGAGATCGCTTGAATTGGAGGAGACTGGGCATGTTGCACTCGCGCGTGCTGCGCTACATCGACGAAGTCGCCCGCTCAGGCTCCATCCGCGCCGCCGGCGAGCGGCTGAACGTGGCCGCTTCGGCGATCAACAAACATGTGCTGCAGCTGGAAGAGATGATCGGCGAGCCGCTGTTTGAAAGGCTGCCAAGAGGGTTGCGGCTGACGCCGGCCGGCGAAATTCTCGTCGCGCATGTGCGCCGGACGATTAAGGAGTACAGCCAGGTCGAGGCCGAGATCCGCGACCTGAAGGCGCTCCAGAGCGGCGAGGTGATCATCGCCACCATGAACGGCCTTGCCGGCGGCATCGTGCCGAAGGCGGCGGCCACCTTCTGCGCCCGCCATCCACGCCTGAAGATCTCGATCCGGGTGATGTTCATCCACGACATCGTCCAGGCCGTCATCGACGGCGAGGCAGATCTCGGCCTCGCCTTCAACCTGCCGCCTTCGCCGCAGCTCGAAACACTGTGGAAGATGGACACGCGGCTCGGCGCCGTGGTCGCCCCCGAACATCCGCTCGTCGGGCTCGACACGCTACCGCTTTCGCACTGCGAGCCCTATCCGCTGATCTTCGCCGACAAGTCGATGCTGATCCACGGCATCGTCGCCGACGCCTTTGCCAATGCCGGGCTGACCGTCGAGCCGGCGTTCCTCACCAACTCGATTGAAGCAATGAAGTGCCTTGCCGCCGCCGGCGACGGCATCGCCTTCCTCAGCAAGTTCGATATCGCCGAGGAGCAGCGCAACGGCGTGCTCACCTATCTGCAGATCCGCGATCGTACCTTTGGAAAGAACGTGCTTTCCCTCGTCCAGCGCGAAAAACGCAGCCATGGCCTTGCCACCTCGATGTTTGCCGAGGAGATCATGCGGGCGTTACGGGCGACGACGGAGTGACGGGCTGCCGGGCCGGCGCTGTCAATCGCCGCCCGGGCGATTGGCGCGCTCGGTGTCGAGGATCTTGCGGACCCGCTGCAATGTGGGAAGGCTGGCTTCCAGCTCGGCGCGATCGAACAGCGATGCGACGGTTGCCATCGCGGCGGTTACCTCGCCGATCGCTTCCAGGCGGAACGCCCTCCCGGCTGGCGTCAGAAAAACCTTCTTTGAACGGCCATCCCGGGGGTTCGAGCTGATCTGCACCAGCTCACGTTTCTCCAGCACCGACAAGGTGTGCGTCATCGTCGCTTTCGTCACCTGCATGGCATTGGCGATTGCCAACGGCGTACTGCCGTCGCCCACGCGGTAGAGATGGTTCAGCGTCGCAAAGTGCGAACTGTGCAGCCCATCGGGAAGGTGGCGATTGAGGAAGGCCTGGGACAGCTGGCTGACAATGCCGATTTCATTGAAGAACGTAAAGATGAGGGTGTCGTCGTCCAAGGCCCATGCTCCAGCCGCGTTCAGATGATCTTAGCATCCAGCGGCCATCTCGGGCTGGGCTCAACGGTGCCAGCATAGCCGAGCCGGCCCAGCATTTGAACGGTCCCGCCTTCCGGCGACAGCATTTTGTGCACCTGCCGGTAATGTTCGTCCATTTCAGGGAATTCCTGCAGGGCCTGGCTCAGCGGTTGCAGGCCTGTTCCAAGCGCGGTGGCCGTCAGATTGATCCGGGCCCAATCGCGGCCGGCGGCGATCTGCTCGACTCGGCTGTTGCCCGATGTCGTCAGCCAGATATGCGCCATCGCGGTGTCCGTGTTGGCGAGCAGCGCCGCCCGTCCTTGCGCAAACGCGGTGGACGTCGTGTCGAGCGCCTGCTCGCGGCTCAGTTGCCCGAGTGCCGCAAGCCCATCGAACAGGGGACCGCCGAGGTCGATGCCGTCAGGGCTGGCTTCGATCTCGGCCTTGCCGATCCGCAGAAGGTCGACGCTTTCCCTGTAGGTTCGTTGCGTGTTGATCTCCAGGTCAAGGGCTGCATGGGTCATTTCCCTCAGGGTCGCGACCACAGAAGGATCGTTGCTGGAGCCCGCCAGCGTGCCATGGCGGACGGACGCGCCAAGGGCGCCAAGCACCTCCCAGGGCACGGGTTTGGTCAGATCAAACGGCTCCTTCAGCGACCGACGCCGCAAAATCTGCGCGAAGAGGGGATCTGCGCCGATCGTCGGATCACGCTCGAAACGGACGACGGCGACCGGACGGGCGTCGAGCGCCTGCGCGTCGCTCCCTTCAGGAAAGAGGGAAACGTCCAGCCTGTAATTCTGGATGGAGGCGGCGATGGCCATCTGCTCGATGAAGCAACCTAGCCCGATGGTGATCTGTCGGTTGTGGGGGTCGGTCTCGGGCAGCAGGCGGGTCGTATCGACATAGAGCGTCACCTGATCCTTGACCCCGAGATCGACGAGCCACGGTTGCCGGTTGTGCGGATTGGGCGCCAGGATCGCGTAGGAAAGCGCCCTGCGCCGCGGCTCTTGGTCGGGCATTCCTGCCACCGTCCAGGGCGCCAACGCGCGATCGGGCCTGCGGGTCAGCAGGAATGCCGTGGATGCACCGGCAGCCGCCAGGACGACACCACCACCCAACACGGCCAAAAACTGTCTTCTCTTCATAACTCGCCCTATTTAGTTCGACATCAAACCACATAGTATGATATCGAACTAAAGTCAATCGGAGCAGCCGTTGAAGAGAAGCCTTCACACGTTCGGGACGAGAAGGAGCCCGACCACCGTCAAAAGCGCATCAGCTGCCGCCGGCCTTGGCCACAACGACCCGGATCCAGTCATCCTGTCTCAGGCGGAAACACATCCACGGCGATGGCGTACCCGACAGGTCCAAGGTCGCGTCGTAGACATGTTCCGCACCGAGCTTTGCCGTCGCCTTTTGCGAGCGAATGTTTGTCGGCGCGATATGAAACCAGACATCGCGATAGGCGTGAAATGCATGACCGAGCATCAGCCGCTTCATTTCGAAATTGGTGCCACCACCCCAATAGGCGTTGTTGAGGAAGGTGAAGCCGATCGAGACGCTGTCCGGCATGTCGGGGGCGACGTAGTAACGGGAGCATCCGATAATCACGTCGCTCTGCTGATCGACGGCCACAAGCGTCGCTTCGCTCGCAAGCAGCACCGCGAAATAGGGTTCGAACTTGTCCCGCTTGTAGCGGTCCGTTGCCGGGTGCCCTGCCCAGACGCCGGGGTCACTTGCGGCGGAATACAGACCCTCCAGATCGTCTAGTCCCAAGGGCCGGAGATGAATGGCCACGCCACGCAGCGTCGGCTGCGGATTGAAATCAGGTCTGAACATGCATGTGTCTCACGATGACGATGGGGGAACGGGGATCATGCTCGCAATGGTGTGGTCAAGATCGCGATGGCTTTCCGCAAGGCCGTTCCTGATGCCCACCCGGTCCGGTTCGGAGCGGTTCTGGCTGAGCTTGCGCTTGCCGGTCAGGTGGGTAATCGGCATTCGGATCCCGACGATGCCACGCAATTGCGCGGCGATGAATGCCGGCGGGGCGTCGCTGACTGCCCATGGCTTTGCCGCTCCCGCCTCGTGAAGGTCTGTCAGCCGCTTGACGACATCGAGCAGCCGGGCCGTATCATCGAAGAATTCGACCGGCCCTTCAGCCTGAACGGCGGTGTAGTTCCAGGTGGGAACGACCTTTCCATGCTCCGCTTTCGCGGCATACCAAGCTGGAGTGATGTAGGCATCAGGGCCCATGAAGACCGCCAGTCCGTTGCCTATCACAGGCATTTTCCACTGCGGGTTCGGGCGGGCGAGATGTGCGTATAGCGTGCCGCAGTCGCCCTCCCCGGCGTCGAGAAACATCGGCAGCGGTGTCGCCACCGGGCCTTCAGCCGTCGCGGTAATGAAGTTGGCGATGCGGCATGCCCGCATCATGGCATGTATCTCGCTAGTGTCGTCGACCACAAAAGCTGGCGGCGTGTACATCGAACTCTCCTTGAACTGGGCGCAGCATCGGCGTTAACTGGCCCAAGATAAACATCCAGTTTTGGAGATTTTCATTGGGCCAGCCGGATGGTCGGAGATCAAGACGCACAGGAGCCGCCCGCCGCATCTACCTCGATCTGCGCGAACAGATCGGCGCCGGCGTTTACGCCCCCGGCGACAGGCTGCCATCAAGCAGGGCGCTCGCCGAAGAGCTGGGCGTGTCACGCACGACAGTCACGGCAGCTTTCGACCAGCTCGTCTCCGAGGGCTATGTGACCAGCCGCCAAGGCTCGGCATCCATCGTCACCGACATGGCCAGGCCCGGAACGTTGCACGGCAGACACGCTGAGCATCGCCTGGAGTGGCCGCTATCCGACTATGCCGTCCGGCTGATGGAACTTCCGATCCGTTATGCGGAGCGGCGCAAGGCACTGGAGTTCGATTTTCGCTACGGCGATATTGCAGCCGCCGACTTTCCGACGCTCCTGTGGCGGCGGGCGATGAACGCGGCGCTGCTTCGCCGTCGCGACAGCCTTTCCTACGAACATCCTGCCGGCTCCGCCGCCCTGAGGCAGCAACTCCAGGGGTATCTCTGGCGTGGACGCGGCATCCGCTGCGATGTCGACCAGATCATCGTCGTGTCGGGCTCGCAGCAGGCGCTGGATCTTTGCGCACGCGTTCTCGTCAATATCGGCGATCGCGTCATCCTGGAGGAACCGTGCTACGCCATGGCACGCAACGTCATGGCCGCCGCTGGTGCCGACATCGTTGCTGTTTCCTGCGACAATTCCGGGCTTCTTGTAGGGGAATTGCCGCATCGGGAAAAATCCGTTCTCGCCTTTGTGACGCCGAGCCACCAGTTCCCGCTGGGCGGCGTCCTGCCGCAAAGCCGGCGGGATGCGCTGTTGCAATGGGCCTATTCGGTCGGAGCCTATATCGTCGAGGACGATTACGACGGTGAGTACCGCTACGATGTGAAGCCGATACCGCCGCTGTTTCAATCGGATCGGGAGCGGGTCATTTATGTCGGCACGGTCTCCAAGACGCTCTCGCCGGCGCTCCGGCTTGGTTACCTCATCGTTCCCAGACCGCTGATCGACGTGTTCACGCGATGCAAGCAGCTCGCCGACCGTCATAGCCCAAGCCTTGAACAGGAGGCACTCGCGATCCTTCTGGAGGCAGGCTCATACGAGCGGCATGTCCGCAAGATGCGCCGGTCCAATGCGGAACGCCGCGCCGCCCTGATCGCGGCACTGACATCATGCTTTGGCGAAAAGATAGACATCGTCGGCACATCGGCCGGGCTGCATGTCGTCGTCTGGTTTCGCGGCATCGGTGCGCGGCATGAGGCGCGGCTGATCGAAGCCGCCAGGGCTGCGGGGATTGGCATCTACCCGGTGTCACCGCTCTATCTTGCCCGCAAACCCGACGTCGCCGGCCTTGTACTCGGCTATGCCGCGCTGACTCCGGACGAACTGCGCCGAGGAGCGGAAAAGTTGGCGTCGACCATCTACAGTTTTGCGCCGTTCCCACGCAACGAAAACCGCGGCTGAGCGGAGCGAAGGCGTTAGGTTTCCGCCACAAGCTTCGCCAGTGCCAGAGATGCGGTCAGGCCAGGCGATTCGATGCCGAACAGGTTGATCAGACCGGGTACCCCGTGCACGCCTGGCCCTTGCACGACAAAGTCCTGGCTCGCCACATCGGGCGGCACGATCTTCGGCCGGATACCGGAATAGGCCGGCACTAGCGCGCCGTCCTTCAGATCGGGAAAATAGCGGCGGACACCGGCATAGAACGAAGCGGCCTTCGCCGGGTCGACGTCGTAGTTCAATGTGTCGACCCATTCGATATCGGGTCCGAAGCGCGCTTGCCCGGCCATATCGAGCGTCAGATGGATACCAAGCGCGCCCTTGACCGGCACAGGGTAGATCAGCCGCGAGAACGGTGCCTTGCCGACATGCGAGAAGTAGTCGCCCTTGGCATAGTACTCCCTCGGCACGAGTGCTGGAGGCAGGCCCTTGATCAGCCGCGCCAGCTTCGGTGCGGCGAGACCCGCGGCGTTGACGAACAGGCGGCAGGCAAGTCTCACAGGCTCGGCGCCACCGACATCGAGGACAATGCCGTTGTCAGTCACCCTGCCCCGCTCGACGGGACTGTTGAGCGCCAGAACGGCGCCGGCATTCTCAGCATCGCCGAGCAGCGACAGCATGTAGGCGTGGCTGTCGATGATGCCCGTTGACGGGGACAGCAGCGCACCGGTCGTGGCAAGCGCCGGCTCAAGGATGCGGGCATCCGCGACCGAGATCTGGCTCAGATCCGTCACGCCATTTCGGGCCGCCCGGGCGGCGATAGCAGGCAGTTGCTCAAGCTCGGTGGCCGACGTCGCGACGATCAACTTGCCGCACTGTCGATGGGGGATGCCGCGTTCGCGGCAATAGGCATAGAGCAGCGTCCGACCCTCGACGCACAGCCGCGCCATCAGGCTGTCTGGCGGATAATAGATGCCAGCGTGGATGACCTCGCTGTTGCGCGACGACGTTTCGCTGCCTATGCGATCGGCCGCTTCGATGAGGATCACCTCGCGGCCGGCCTGGGCGAGCGCACGAGCGACGGCAAGGCCGACAACGCCGGCTCCGGCGACAATGCACTCGACTTGCGCAAGAGGCATGGCGGACCTCGACATCAGCGCGCATCACGGATGACGCGCGCCGCACTACGATGCAGTAACACAGAAACGGCGGGAGGCGTCAGGCCGCCCGAGCGCTTGCGGCGAGCGGGATCTCGATATCGACTTCCAGCGTCGTCACGTGTTCGCCGCGATCCATCTTGACGGTGACCTTGTCGTCGTCGATCTGAACATGCTTGGAGATGACCGCAAGGATCTCTTCCCGGAGGATGGCAACGAGATCCGATTGGCCGACAGAGGCGCGCTCATGGGCCAGCAGCACCTGCAGGCGCTCGCGCGCCGTCGGCGCCGAGGTCTGCTTCTTGAAGAAACGGAAAATGCTCATGCTGCCCTCCGTCCGAAGATCTTGCCGAACAGACCGCGCTTTTCACCCGGGATGGTCATCGGCACGGTTTCGCCCGCAAGCCGCCGGGCAGCGTCGAGATAGGCGAGCGCCGGGGCAGACTTGCTGTCGGCCAGCGTCACCGGAGCGCCGATGTTGGATGCCCTGAGCACGTCCATGCTCTCGGGGACGATGCCGAGAAGCGGGATCGACAGGATCTCGAGCACATCTTCGACCTTCAGCATGTCGCCGCGCTCGGCGCGCAAGGCGTCGTAGCGGGTCAGCAGCAAGTGCTTCTCGACCCGTTCTCCGCGCTCGGCCTTCTCGGTCTTGGCGTCGAGCAGTCCGATGATCCGGTCGGAGTCGCGAACCGAGGAAACTTCCGGATTGGTGACGATCACAGCCATATCGGCGTGACGCATCGCAAGCGTCGCGCCGCGTTCGATGCCGGCCGGGCTGTCGCAGATGATCCAGTCGAAATGCTTCTTCAGGTCGTTGATGACCCGTTCCACGCCTTCCGGTGTCAGGCTGTCCTTGTCACGGGTCTGCGATGCCGGCAACAGGAAGAGCGTGTCCAGTCGCTTGTCGCGGATCAGCGCCTGCGGCAGCTTCGCGTCGCCCTGAATGACATTGACCATGTCGTAGACGACCCGACGCTCGGCACCCATGACGAGGTCGAGATTGCGCAGGCCGACATCGAAATCGACGACGACGGTCTTCTCGTTGCGCTGCGCGAGCGCTGCGCCAAGAGCAGCGGTCGACGTCGTCTTGCCGACGCCGCCTTTGCCCGATGTAACAACAACTACTTTCGCCATCTTCCGCTCCTGTTTCCTGGCCGGCACCGGCTCAGTTAAGTCTCTCTGCCATGATCGAGTCGTCTTCGAGCCAAAGCTGCACCGATTGTCCGCGAAGGTCGGCCGCCATGTCGTCGGCGGTCTTGTAGACGCCGTCGATTGCCAGCAATTCCGCCTCGAGCCGCCTGCAAAAGATGCGCGCCGAGGTGTTGCCCACCGACCCCGCGAGCGCCCGTCCCCTGAGCGCTCCGTAGATATGGATCGAACCACCCGCGATGATTTCCGCACCCGATGCGACCGAGCCGATCACGGTGACGTCGCCTTCCGGGAAGATCACCGATTGCCCGGAGCGAACCGGCTCCCGGACGATGATCGAGGCCGTCGCCCGCGCCGCCGGCGTTTCCTGTCCGACGACGGAAATCTGCTCGGGCGCGTTCGGCTCTCCGGCGATCAATTCGCCCGCGGCCGCCTCGAAATCCGGCGCCGGCCGGCCGCCTCTCATCGAGGGTGGCATGCCCGGCTCGAACAGCGACGGGCGCCCGCCCTCGATGCCCAGCACCCGGACGTTTCTGTTCGCAAGCTCTTCGAGCAGGCCCTTCAGCTGCGGCCGGTCGATTTCGAGATCGGCGATATCGAGCACGACAGGCCGGCCGAGAAAAAAACCGGCCGAGCGGGCGGCCAGATCGTCGAGCCGCGTCAGCCACGAATCGAGCGGCAGCTCGGGCGACAGCGCCAGGCTCAGGAACGAGCGGCCCTTGATACGGATCGAACGAGCGTCTGTTAGCACTTTGATCATCTTCGTTAATTTTTCGTTGACGGGATCTAGGCGACGGATGGTTAACAAAAGGTTAACACCGACCTGTCGCTTCTCGCAGGCGGGCTCGGAGAAAGCTCCGCGATGCGTTCTCTGACTGTCCCCGACACCGTCCGCACACCGTCTGGAATCCCGTCCCGATCGCCCTTTGAGCACGAAGAGGCCCTGCGACGCCGGCCAGTCGATGCCTTGAATTTTTTCTGGTGCCGGATGGTCATTGCCGCACGCTTGCACACCAAAGCAGCCAGCATCCCGGGAACCGAATGCAACCTCACGACGTTGAGCGGTGCGGCGGAGGTCGTCGCATCTCGCAAACGGAAGGTGATTCCCTCAGATGGCGCCCAAACACTTCATCGTCGCATCGCTCTTGTCATTACCTTGCGCTGCCCCCGCAGTCGCCCAGACCCCCGAGGATCCCGCAGTCACCGCCTGCAAATCGACCGGTCTTGTCGCGCTTCAGGAGCATTCCGCCGACATTACCGGGCTGGTCCTCGATCCGGAAAGCCTCGCGATCACCGCCGCCGACACGAAGGTCGAAGACGTGTCCGTCAAGACGGTGATCCTCGGAGAGGCCTATATCGAGCGCAACGGCACTGCCGGCAAGGCGGATCGGTTCGTGTGTCT
The DNA here is from genome assembly GCF_003355565.1 of Ensifer sp. M14. Classification (NCBI taxonomy): domain Bacteria; kingdom Pseudomonadati; phylum Pseudomonadota; class Alphaproteobacteria; order Hyphomicrobiales; family Rhizobiaceae; genus Ensifer; species Ensifer sp. M14. The sequence continues at coordinate 751,839 of NZ_QJNR01000007.1, read as the reverse complement.
GCTCGGCGAGAAGGGAAAGGTCCTCTTGACGTTCTTCACCGCGAAATGACCGTCCGCCTTCGCCCGGCATTTGTCGAAACCAGCCGGGCCGGGACGGGCTGACAGCCATGACTGGCTTTTTTGGCAGCACGCCGGCCTCCGCTGAGCTTGCCACGAACTGATGCATTACCCGTCCGAATGACGCCAGGTCGACGGCGCTCGCCATGCAGCCGAATGGACAAAGTGTTCCATCGACGACGGGCGCACCGATTGCCCAAGACGCTGCGGTTCTCAAAGCCGGATTCGACTTTGCGGACGCGCCCAACGCGACATTCGACCTCAGCGACACCGGCCAAGTGGCAAAGGACACCAACGAACATGGTTTGGTGGCCAAGCTGTCCGTGAGGTTTCAGGCCAATCGTCAGCGGGCGCCGGCATCCACTTGCCGCTCAGAGCTTTCTGATGATCGCTGCCGCAACAGGCGGAGCGACGAGTTGCAACACCCTCAACAGTTTTGCCTTGCCTATATGAATACGCGTCTTGCCTGGCCCAAGAGCACGCACGATTGCCGCGGCCGCGGTGGTGGCCGTGATTTTGCCATTTCCTCGCCCAGCCGTCATGGGCGTGTCGACCAGCGGCAGAACAACGTCCAGCACCCTGACGGACGTGTCCTCGTATTGCACCCGCAGGGCATCGGAAAACATGCGCAGGCCCGCCTTCGTGGCGCTGTAGACTGCGGACGTCGCTTTGGGATAGCACGCAAGTGCGGAGCCGATATTGACGATCACGAACGGGCGCGCGGGCGAGTTCGGCAAAAGAAGTCGCGACAGGATGACGGGCGCGATGAGATTGGTTTCGACTTCGGCGACGATCTGGTCGATGCCGTAATGTGGCTCATCGAGCCTGACATTGTGCTGGATGGCCGCGTTGTTGATGAGACCGTCGATGAAATCCGCCTCCGCCAATTCGGCGCCAAGGGCGGCAACAGCGACCAGGTCGCGGAGATCCAGCACCCGCACCTCGATCCTTTGATCACGGTGCGCCAGGCCTCTCAGGCGCTCCCTGTCGCGGCCGAGCGCAACGACGCTGTGGCCTTTCGCGGCCAGGTGCAGGGCAATTTCCAGACCTATCCCGGAACTTGCCCCAGTGACGACATATCGTGCCATGTTATCTATTCCCATTGATTGCACAATCGAGCCTGGAGCAAGAGGAAGCGGATGGCATTAACCGAGGTTAAGCACCCGAAAGGCGCAGCGATTTCGCTGTTCGAACGCATTGCAGGGCAACCGCTTGCAAACACGGAACGTCTGGCCGAGGCAATTCATGTTCGCCCGGTGAAATCAGGAGAGACGATTTTCGGCCAGGACGAGCCGCATCCCTACATCTATGTGATCGAGACCGGCCTGGTTAAGCTCACCTACCTTCGCGCCGATGGCGAGGAATGGATCAAATCCTTCGCTACCGAAGGGCGGTTCTTCGCAAGTCTTTCGGCCTTGCTGCCGATGGGACGCGCCACCTTTTCCGCGGTCGCCATCGAAGCCTGTCGTCTGGAGAGAATACCGTTCGCGACCCTGCAAGCGCTGGTCGACACCGATCTCGGCTGGTCGCGGATGCTGCGCAACGCCCTGATGATCCTTGCCGAACGCAAGGAGCGTCGCGAGCGCCAGTTCCTGACACTCGATCCGGAGGAACGCTACCGATCGTTGATCGCCGAGGAACCGGATCTGGTCTTGCGCGCACCACAGAAGGACCTTGCGGGCTATCTCGGCATCACGCCGGTCGGCCTCAGCCGCATTGCCAAGCGCGTTCGCGCCGAAGCACATACCAGACTTAACCCGGGTTAATGCTTGAGGTGCTGCAAGGCGCAATACCTGCTCCCGTTCAACAACGGGAGCGACACCTTGACCAATACCGCATCGGACACCCTGCTCTTCCTGCGCTCATGGCTGACAAAGCCATTGGAAGTCGCCGCCATCGCACCTTCGAGCACGCGATTGGCCGCAGCCATGACCACCGAAATCGGCCGGTACACAGGTGATGTCCTAGAGCTTGGCCCAGGAACCGGCATTTTCACGCGCGCACTTCTGCAAAATGGTGTCCGACAGGACCAACTGGTTCTGGTGGAACGAAATCCGACCTTTGCCGCGTTGCTGCGGGCTCGTTTTCCCGAGGCAACGCTGATCGAGGGTGATGCGCAGCACTTGCGGCTGGCGGCAACACGCAAGATCGGCGCCGCCATCAGCGGCCTGCCGCTGCTCTCCATGCCGAGACAAGCGGTTCGCGATATCCTTGAGGCGGTCTTTCGACACCTCACTGATGACGGTTGCCTCTTCCAGTTCACTTACGGACCGCGTTGCCCCGTGCCGGCAGCGCTGCTCGAAATACTTCACCTCGAGGCGTCGTTCTTGCGGTGGGTGCCGCTCAATCTCCCGCCGGCCAGCGTCTACCGGCTGTCCCGTCGTCGGGCGTAACAGGGCGATCGGACCGGGCGCGAGCGCTCGAAGCGGTTCGCAGCTCACCTGCGCACGCGATGGACGACCACGATGCCCGCGGCGCTCATCAGGGCAAGCACATACCAGGTTGCCGCGTAGACAAGGTGGCTATTGCGGAAGCTGACCACGGTCAAGCCGCCGACCGGCAGACCGCCGGGATTGGGCGTGGCGTCTGCATCGATAAAATAGGGCGCGACATCCACCAGGTCCTGCGCTCTGGCGATCGCATCGACATCGCGCGAATACCACCGGCTGGCGGCCGGATCGTTGGAGCGCAGGAAACCGCCATCCGGCTCGGTCATGCGAAGAAAGCCTGTCACCCGGCCAGCCCCAGGCAATTGGCTTTCCGGGCGTGCGGCAGCATCGCGTCGATCCGCTGGCACGAAACCACGGTTGATCAGGATGGTCGTATGGTCGTCAACGACCATGGGCGTGATCACCCAGAAACCGGCGCCCCGTTCGGGGACAGCCTGGACCAGGACCTCCTTGTCATGCGCGAAAAGACCCGTCGCAGTGACCCGGCGATATTCGTCCTTGTCCGCGCTGATGCCGGGCCATTCCGATTGGGCTGGAGCCGGCACCGGTTCGGCAAGAACCCGGGCGTCGACCCGCGCGATCAGGTCGAGCTTCCAGAAGAGCCGCTTCACCTGCCAGGTGCCGAGAGCGATGAAAGCCGCCATCAGCACCGACAAAGCGACCGTCAGAACGAGACGCGAGCGTGAGGCTTCTGCCCCCGCCCTTGTCTCTGCCGATCGGTCGTCCATCGCCGGACCGGTCAACAGGCCGTCACGGCATGTTCTTCATCATCTCGTGGGTCATCGGCATCATGTTGACGTTGAGGTGATGCATAACCCAGAGCGAACCGGCGAGCGCGATGCCGACGATGATGAGGGTGAAGATCAGCGCCATCATCGTCCAGCCGCCTTCCGAGCGCTGGTTCATGTGCAGGAAGAAGATCATGTGCACGACGATCTGGATGGCCCCGAGGCCCATGACGACCACGGCCGTCGCCATCTTGCTGTCGAGCGCACCGCTCATCACCAGCGCGAAGGGAATGGCGGTCAGGACGACGGAAAGCGCAAAGCCGATCATGTAGCTACGGAGCGAGCCATGGCCCGCTTCATGGCCGTGACTATGGCCATGATGTGCCTGGCCGGCATCTTCGTGCGCGAGGCTGTGTGGCTGTGAGCTCATCCGATGACTCCGATCAGATAGACGAAGGAGAAGACGCCGATCCAGATGACGTCGAGGAAGTGCCAGAACATCGAAAGGCACATCAGCCGGCGACGGTTTTCCGGGATCAGTCCGTGCATTCTGACCTGCACCATCATCGTCACGATCCAGACGATGCCGAAGGTGACGTGCAGGCCGTGGGTGCCGACGAGCGTGAAGAACGACGACAGGAAGGCACTGCGCGTCGGCCCCGCACCCTCCTGGATCAGGTGATAGAACTCGTAGAGTTCGAGACCGAGAAACGAGAGCCCGAACACGGCGGTGACGCCGAGCCAGAAGATCGTCTCCATCTTGGCGTTGCGCTCCATCTGGAGCATGGCAAAACCGTAGGTGATGGAGGAGAACAGCAGCATCGCCGTGTTGATGGCAACGAGCGGCAGGTCGAACAGATCGGCAGGCGACGGGCCGGCCGCATAGTTGCGACCGAGTACGCCGTGGGTGGCAAACAGCACGGCGAAGATGAGGCAGTCGCTCATCAGGTAGATCCAGAAGCCCAGCATGGTGCTGCCTTCGGGATGGTGATCTTCCTCCAGGTAGAACTGCGGCGCTTCGGTTGCTTCAGCTTGGGTCTTGCTCGCCATGTCAGTTGCGCTCCGCCAGAAGTTCGGACCGGGCGTCCTCCGCTGCCGTCACGGTCTCGGCGGGGATGTAGAAATCCCTGTTGTAGTTGAACGTGTGGCCGATCGCCACGACCAGTATGGCAACGAACGAGACGATAACCAGCCACCAGATGTACCAGATCAGCGCGAAGGCGAGCGCGACGCTGATGCCGGCGAGGATGACGCCGGTGCCGGTGTTCTTCGGCATATGGATCGGCTTGAAGCCGCCGAGCGGGCGCTCGTAGCCGCGGTTCTTCATGTCGTACCAGCTGTCATGGTCGTGCACGACCGGGGTGAAGGCGAAGTTGTAGTCCGGCGGTGGCGACGAGGTCGACCATTCGAGCGTGCGGGCATTCCACGGATCGCCTGTGGTGTCGCGCAGCTGGTCACGCCTCAGGTAGCTGACGACGAGCTGGACGACGAACGAGGCAATACCGAGCGCGATCAGCACCGCGCCGAAGGCGGCGATGACGAACCAGATCTGCAGCGAGGGGTCCTCGAACTGGCTGACGCGGCGGGTGACGCCCATCAGGCCGAGCACGTAGAGCGGCATGAAGGCGAAGAAGAAGCCGATCTGCCAGAACCAGAAGCTCATCTTGCCCCAGAACGGATCGAGCTTGTAGCCGAACGCCTTCGGCCACCAGTAGATGAGGCCCGCCATCAGGCCGAACACAACGCCGCCGATGATGACGTTATGGAAGTGGGCGATCAGGAACAGTGAGTTGTGCAGCACGAAGTCGGCCGGCGGGATCGCCAGCATCACCCCGGTCATGCCGCCGATGACGAAGGTGACCATGAAGCCGACGGTCCACAGCATCGGCACTTCATAACGGATGCGGCCGCGATACATGGTGAAGAGCCAGTTGAACATCTTCGCGCCCGTCGGGATCGAGATGATCATCGTGGTGATCCCGAAGAAGGCGTTGACCGACGCACCCGACCCCATGGTGAAGAAGTGGTGCAGCCAGACGAGATAGGACAGGATCATGATCACGCAGGTGGCGTAGACCATGGAAGCGTAGCCGAAAAGGCGCTTGCCGCAGAAGGTGGCGACCACTTCGGAGAAGATGCCGAAGGCCGGCAGGATGAGGATGTAGACCTCCGGATGACCCCAGATCCAGATGAGGTTCACATACATCATCGGGTTGCCACCAAGGTCGTTGGTGAAGAAGTTGGTGCCGGCGTAGCGGTCGAGCGAGAGCAGCGCCAGCGTCGCCGTCAGGATCGGGAAGGTGGCGACGATCAGGATGTTGGTGCAGAGCGACGTCCAGGTGAAGACCGGCATCTTCATCAGCGTCATGCCCGGCGCGCGCAACTTGACGATGGTCGCGATCAGGTTGATGCCCGACAACGTCGTCCCCACACCCGCCACCTGCAGGCCCCAGATGTAATAGTCGACCCCGACGCCCGGACTGTAATCGGCGCCCGACAGCGGCGGATAGGCAAGCCATCCGGTGCGCGCGAACTCGCCGACGAACAGCGACATCATGATGATGACGGCACCGGCCGTCGTCATCCAGAACGAGAAATTGTTGAGGAACGGGAAGGAAACGTCACGGGCGCCGATCTGCAGCGGCACCACATAGTTCATCAGGCCGGTGACGAAGGGCATGGCCATGAAGAAGATCATGATCACGCCATGGGCGGTGAAGATCTGGTCGTAATGATGCGGATTGAGGTAGCCCTCGTTGCCGTTGAAGGCGATCGCCTGCTGCAGGCGCATCATGATCGCGTCGGCAAAGCCGCGCATCAGCATGACCAGCGCCAGGATCACGTACATGATGCCGATCTTCTTGTGATCGACCGACGTGAACCACTCGTGCCAGAGATAGCCCCAGAGCCTGTACTTGGTGATCAGCGCCAGAACGGCGATGCCGCCGATCGCAACGGCGATGAAGGTCGCGACCAGGATCGGCTCGTGATAGGGGATCGCCTCCCAGGTGAGCCGCCCGAAGATGAATTGTGTGAGGTTGGTGCTACCGAACATAGGGCTATCCAAATTCTCTTGAAATGCGGCTTCAGGGCTGAGTGGTGGTGCCGGAATTGTTCAATTGCGCCGGCGCCGGACCGTCCTGGCTCTCGGCGGGCGGCTTCTGATCGCCGTGCATGTTGTGCATGTCGTGGTTCATCGACTGCGGTTGTTGGTCGATGCCTTCGGCCGGCTCTTCGCTCTTCGACGGATTGCCCGTTGCCGGGAAGGTGGCGCCGGGTGCAGCTTCGCCGACATGGCCGGTCTCGCCCGCATGACGGTTGTCGTGCTCGAGCTTGGCGCGGTTCTCGTGGCTTTCGACGCCGCCGCCGCCCATCAAGTCGATGTGCATCATGTCCCTCATGCACATCTGGCCGGGGCGCACGCACATGTTCAGCACGGCTTCAAAAAGCCCATCCTCGACGCTTGAAAAGTAGCGGACCGGTTCCTTGGTACTCGGCTTCTCAAGCTTCAGGTAGGCGTCGCGGTTGAGCATGGTGCCGTTGCTCTTGACCCTTGCGACCCACTGATCGAAGCCGCCCTGGTCGAGCCCATGAAACTTGAAGCGCATGTGCGAAAAACCGTCGCCGCTGTAGTTCGACGACAGCCCTTCATACTCGCCCTTTTTGTTGATGACGGCGTGCAGCCGGGTCTGCATGCCGGGCATCGTGTAGATCATGCCGGCGAGCGCCGGCACGTAGAACGAGTTCATCACCGAGGAGGCGGTGAGCTTGAAATTGATCGGCACGTCGACAGGTGCCGCCATCTCATTGACGGTGGCGATGCCGTAATCCGGATAGAAGAACAGCCATTTCCAGTCGAGCGCCACCACCTCGACGGTCAGAGGCTTGATGTCGGCGGGAACGGGTCTGTTGGCATCGAGCCGGTCGAGTGGCCGGTAGGGATCGAGCTTGTGGGTGCTGATCCAGGTGACGGCCCCGAGCGCGATGATGATCGCCAGCGGCGCGGACCAAATGACAACTTCGAGCCCGGTCGAGTGATGCCATTCCGGATCGTATTTTGCAGCCGTGTTGGACTGGCGGTAGCGCCAGGCGAAAAACAGCGTCAGGAAAAGCACCGGCACGATGATGATCAACATGAGTATCGTCGAAACGACGATCAGATCTCGCTGCTGCGCCGCAATATCGCCGGACGGCGACATCACGACCATGTCGCACCCGGCAAGGGCGAGCGTCGATAGAAGAACGGCCGATCGTCCGGCGAGCTTCAATGGAGTGGGCATTTCGGGCTCCATTTGCGTTTTGTCTATTCGGCACTAGTCGCGTATCGGGCTCGGCGGAATGAGGTTGTTCGTCGCACTGCAGCATTCTGTCGCATCGCAGCAGAATAGACAGCGACGTCCGCAAGTGCCCAATCTAGTGCATCCTCGCCGGCTGACCATTGGGAAGATGCCGGTGAGTCCACGTTTTTTTTCGCCGCTTCCTTGATCTCGGGCGTTGATTGATCAACATTTCGACGAGGCGGCACAAATCGCCGGGAGGAATTCATGAGCTCGGTCGTCAATCCTACGTCTTCAGGCCTTGAGCGGGACGCCCGTCGCATCCATGACGACAAGCCTTTGTCACCGGGCAGCATCGCCATCGGCGTTGTCATCGGCCGCATGTCGGAGTTCTTCGACTTCTTCGTCTACGGCCTCGGCTCGATCCTGGTTTTTCCAAAGCTCATCTTCCCGTTTGCGCCCAATCCGGTGGCGGCAACATTGTTGTCGTTCGCGATCTTTCCGCTGGCCTTCATCGCGCGCCCTGTCGGCTCGCTGGTTTTCATGTGGATCGACCGCAACTACGGCCGCGGCACCAAGCTGACGATTGCCCTGGTGATCCTTGGTGGCTCGACCGCATCGATCGCCTTCCTGCCGGGCTTTGAGACCATAGGCTTCTGGGCGGTGGCGCTGCTGGCGCTGTTCAGATTGGGCCAGGGTTTCGCGCTCGGCGGCGCCTGGGATGGGCTGGCGTCGCTGCTCAACCTCAACGCGCCCCCGAACCACCGCGGCTGGTATGCAATGATCCCGCAGCTCGGCGCGCCCATCGGCTTCGCGCTCGCCAGCGTCATCTTCTGCTACTTCGTTGCCAATCTCTCTGAGGAGGATTTCCTTTCCTGGGGCTGGCGCTATCCCTTCTTCGTGGCGTTTGCGATCAACGTCGTGGCGCTGTTTGCGCGCCTGCGTATCGTCGGCAGCAAGGAGTTCGGCGCCGCGATGGACGCACAGGAGCTGCAGGCCCGCCCGGTGTTCGAAATGCTGAGCAAGCATGCGGTTGACGTGGTACTCGGCGCCTTCGTGCCGCTCGCCAGCTTTGCGATGTTCCATCTGGTGACGATCTTTCCGCTCAGCTGGGTCATCCTCAATGGCGGACAGTCGGCGGCCCGGTTCCTCATGGTCCAGGTGGCAGGTGCCGCCGTCGGCGTCGTCGGCATCGTGGTGTCGGGTCTGATCGCCGACCGGATCGGCCGCCGCAACGAGCTGATGCTCGGCGCGACGCTGATCGCGATCTTCAGTTTCTCCGCACCCTTCCTGCTTGACGCCGGCGGGGCCGGACAGGACGCCTATATCCTGATCGGTTTTGCCGTGCTCGGCCTGACCTTCGGCCAGGCCTCCGGCGCCGTTTCCTCGCGTTTCACCCAGTATTACCGCTATACCGGCGCAGCGCTCACCTCGGATCTGGCGTGGCTCGTCGGCGCCGCCTTTGCACCGCTGGTGGCGCTTGGGCTTGCGACCAGCTTCGGCATCATCTTCATCGGCGGTTATCTAATCTCCGGTGCGATCTGCACGCTGGTGGCACTCAGCCTTACGAAGGCCCTCGACCAGAATTAACGGCGCCGCGTCTCAGCGGCCTTCCTCCGGATCAACCGTTGCGACGGGGCGCGTTGCCTCTCGAGGCGCCCCTTTACTCTTGCCGCTTGCCGAGCGAATAGTGCCCGATTGGCAGCAATTGCACCGGAGATCGGCAGAATGGACCGTATCGACGCCATGAAGGTCTTCGTCACGGCGATCGACGAGGGCAGCCTTGCGGGTGCCGCAAGGCGGCTGAACCGCTCACCGACGGCGGTCAGCAGGGCGCTGGGCTTCCTCGAGAACCATGTCGGCGTCGAGCTTTTGCACCGCACGACCCGGACCCTCAAGCTTAGCGAGGCCGGCGAGCGCTACGCGGCTGCGTGCCGGCGCGTGCTCACCGATCTGGAAGAAGCGGATCTGCTGGCCGGCGGCGAACGTTCGGCCCCGCGCGGCACGGTGACCATTTCGGCACCGCCGATCGTCAGCGAGGAGGTTTTGCGTCCGATCGTCGATCGTTTCCTCGATCACTACCCGGATGTCTCGGTCCGGCTGCTCCTGCTCGATCGTTTCGTCAACCTCGTCGACGAGGGCATCGATATCGCGCTGCGCATCGGCCATCTGGCCGATTCATCCGATGTTACCACCCGCCTCGGCGGCGATATCAGGCGCGTCGTCGTCGCTTCACCCGCCTACCTTGCAGATCACCCGCCGATCGAAGAACCCGCGGATCTCGCAAGACACCGGATCGTCGCCTTCAGCAATTTCGGTCTTGAGAGCTGGACCTTCACACCGGCGAAGGGTTCGACCATTCCGCGAACGGTTCACCTGACGCCGCGTTGCGTCGTCAACAGCGTGCGCGCCGCAGCGGACTCGGCTGCATCAGGCAAAGGGGTGACGAGGCTCTATTCCTACCACGTCGCCGAGCATATGCGGAACGGGCGACTGAAGATCGTGCTGGCGGAGGCCGAGCATCCTCCCCTGCCTGTCCATCTGCTCGCGCCGCGCGGCCGCTTGTCCGTGCCGAAGGTGCGCGCCTTTGTCGACTTTGCCGTTCCAACCCTGCGTGCGGAGTTTGCGCGTTTGGCACAGGAGGCAGGGACGCCGATCTGATTATGCCGATAATCGCACGGATGCTCGCCAATAAGCGAATATTCTACCGAATTCGCAATGGATCTAAAACAGTCGCATCAACGCCGAGGGCGTCGAGCGGTCGCCGAATAGCGATCGCTGCAACTGAAAAGGATCAAGATCATGAACACGGACCAGAAAGTCGTCATCATCACCGGCGCGTCGCAAGGCATCGGCGCCGCATTGGTGCAAGCCTACCGCAACCGCAACTATCGCGTGGTCGCCACATCCCGGTCGATCAAGGAGAGCGCCGATCCTGATATCGCGATCGTTCAGGGCGATATCGCCAAGCCCGAGACCGCCGAGCGGATCGCAAGAGTGGCGCTGGAGCGCTTCGGCCGCATCGATTCTCTGGTAAACAATGCCGGCGTCTTCCTGTCGAAGCCGTTTACCGAGTTCACCCAGGCCGACTACGACGACAACCTGGGTGTAAATGTCGCCGGCTTCTTCCACATCACCCAGCGCGCCGCCGCGCAGATGCTGAAACAGGGTTCGGGCCACATCGTCAGCATCACGACCAGCCTGGTCAACCAGCCGATCGCCGGCCTGCCGGCGGCCCTTGCCTCGCTGACCAAGGGCGGTTTGAACGCCGTGACGCAGTCGCTCGCCATTGAGTTTTCAAAGACCGGCGTGCGCGTCAACGCCGTTTCGCCTGGTATCATCAAGACGCCGATGCATGCGCCCGAGACACACGCCGCGCTGGCATCGTTGCACCCGGTCGGCCGGATGGGCGAAATCGACGATATCGTCGATGCCGTGCTCTATCTGGAGACGGCCAATTTCGTGACCGGTGAAATCCTCCACGTCGATGGCGGCCAGAACGCCGGGCGCTGGTAGCTGCCTTGACGCCGGCTCGCCCCTTGGCCGAGCCGGCAAACCGATTTCGGCTGCGCCTGCACACCGCCGCTGTCCCGACATCGCCAAACCACCAACAAAGGAGAGTGCCATGCCTATCGTCACCGTACAGGTCACGCGCGAAGGAACGTCGGCCGACCGCACTTCGGTGTCCGCCGAAGAAAAAGCGGCTATCATCAGCGGCGTCAGTGGAGTGCTGCTCAACGTGCTGAACAAGCCGCTTGAGTCGACCTATGTGATCATCGAGGAGGTCGATCTCGACAATTGGGGCTGGGGCGGCCTGCCGACTGCGCAATACCGGGCTCAGCGCGCAGCCAAAGCTGCGCCGTGAAATTCAGGTTAACCCCTCCCGCACCCTAGAGACGATGGCGCCGACAACTGCGCCGTCGTCTCGCGTGGCCATGGAATAAACTCCTGATGCATCCGTTCTTCCGTCCACCCGAACGGAGAACGGACATGTTGCACTTCTGGAAGAAAGAACCGCCACGCATTCAATTCCTCTGCCAGCCGGAAGACCTGGGGGTGATTGCCCCGCCCGTGGCGGCAAAGACCAGCCTGCCGGAATGGTACCGCAAGCTGCCGGCCGTCGATCCGCAGCATCTTTCGGCGAGAGACAACGGCCTGACCATCAAGCGCTGCATGCCCTTCCTCGACGCGATGACGACAGGCTGGATCCTGCCGCTGGCAGCCACGGTTCGTCTCGACGTCCGCGACGACGGGCGAGCCGTCGAGGCCGGCTGGGAATTCGACCGGGTGATGGTGAGCAATCACGGCGCCCACCAGGTCGCGGGCAATCCGAAAGCGCCGAGCCCCCCTTGCAAGTTTCACAATTACTGGTCCATCCGTACGCCTCCCGGCTGGAGCTGCCTGTTCGTGCCACCGCTCAACCGACCGCCGCAACCGTTCGAGTGCGTCGCCGGCGTCGTCGATACCGATACCTACTCGGCCAACATCCATTTCCCATTCTTCGCAACCGCGCCGGACGGCGTGCATGTTATCGAGAAGGGCACGCCGCTTGTTCAGGTCGTTCCCTTTCGTCGCGAAGATGCCGCGGTCAGGGCGGAGATCCGTGCGGAAACAGGCGAGGAAGCAGCAAGCCGCGACACCGTCTACCGCAACACGATCGCCAGCCCTGGCTGGTATCGAAAGATCGCGCGCGCTGCGCGCTGAGTTGCTGTCGGCAATGAAAACGGGGACCGGTCGATCGGTCCCCGCTTCGTCTCGTTTGTCTTGCGACCATACGGTCAGCGCGTATGCCACACCTTACCCGGGCGATAGGAGCGGTCCGAGCCGTTCGACGAGGAATTGGAAGAGCTATTCGAAGACGAATTCGAACTGGCGTTCGAGCTCGAGTTGGAAGAGCTGTTCGACGACGAATTAGAACTCGAGTTCGACGAAGAATTAGAGCTCGAATTACTCGACGAGTTGGAGGAGCTGTTGCCGGCAACCATGATACTGCCGTCAGTATGGCCGCCCGCCTGCCTGCCGTGGGTATGCGCGGGCGCCGCGCTCTCTTTTGCCTGCGCCTGCGTACCGGCAAAGGCGGCAACGCCGGCGATAAGGGCTGCGCTCAATTTCCAATGGTTCTTCATGCCCGTAACTCCTTGTTGAAAAGCGAACCGGCATCTCCGGTTCGAAGGAGTAACGGGCATCGGAGAACTCTATTCCATCGAGAACAACTTTCTCCGTTCTGACTGCTGCCGGCGCGACGCGACGATCGGTCATGAAACCGCCGACACCTCTACCCGCCGCTCGCGGCTTGCCATAAGCCCCGCGACGGCCGTGACAATGATGACGGCCGCGTAGATGTCGGTCGTTGCCTGGTAGCCCAGCGTCTTTGCCAGGAAACCAGCAGCCATCGCCGGCAGGCTGAAGGCGAGGTAGCTCTGGATGTAGAAAGCGGACAGCAGCCCGGCACGTTCATCCGCCTTGGCGAGCGGCATGATCGACCCCATGATCCCGAGAAAACTGGTGCCGAAGCCGGCCCCGGTCAGAAGGGTGCCGATGATCATGACCGGAACGTTTGCAAGGTGCGTGCCGGCAACCACGATCAGCATGCCCACGGTCGTTGCCGAAACACCGAAGGTCACGTTCGAACGGGCACCGCAGGCGCGGCGCAGGAAGACGCTGATGGCGCCCGCCGCCATCAATGCAGCGACAACGGCACCACCGGTCAACGGTGCCCTGCTGCCGGTGACGGACGCAACCAGCGACGGCATCAGCGAGAGATAGAAGCCGCCAAGCGCCCAGTTGGCGATGTTGATCGGCGTCACCCGTGCGAGCGGTCGCTTGATCTGGTCCGGAATGACGATCGTCGGCTTGAGCGAAGACAAGGCGCCCGACCGCTTGCCGCCGGTCTCCGGCGTCAGCCATATCACTGCTGCCAGCAAGACAAAGCCGATCAAGAGCAGGCCGTAGACGAGATGCAGCGGAAATGGCCCGTATTGAATGAGCGCGCTGGTCCCCAAGGCGCCGACGGCCATGCCGATCAGTGGCGCCAGCGAATTGACGAGCTGTCCCTTCACGCGATCGACGTCGACCAGTGATGCACCGATCGAGGCGCCGGCTATCCCGGTTGCAAGCCCCTGAACGATGCGCGCTGCGATCAGCCAGGATGGTGCATCGGCGACGACGAAGAGCGCCATCGCCACGATTTCGAGCAGCAGTGCACCAAAGATCACCGGTTTGCGACCGAGATGGTCGGATATCGACCCGGCGACCAGCAGAGCCGAAAGAAGTGCAAAGGCATAGACCGCGAAGATCCCGGTCATCATCACAGGCGAGGCTGCAAAGCTCTCCTGGTAGATGCGGTAGAGCGGCGTGGGTGCTGCCGATGCGCCGAAGAAGGTGGCAAGCGTGACCGCGTGGAAGGCGATAGGGTTGGCGGCGGGAGAGCCGCTCTCACTGGATTTGGCAGAGGAGAACATCTATATGGTCCTTAACGCTAAATCATTGCGTTTGGGCGATATAGGAACAAGCAGGCATAAAAGCAAATAATTTGCGTTTATGCTACGATGAACGTTTCTGATCCATACGCAGCGGACGGAAGGAAGGTCTATGGCAGGCAGGGAAGGTCTTCGCCCGGGAGGGCGGAGTGCTCGGGTGCAGGCGTCGGTGCACGGCGCAGTCCAGGCGCTGATGACGAGAATGGAGCGCGGGGATATCACCATCCCTGTGATCGCCGCGGAGGCAGGCGTTACGCCGTCGACCATCTACCGCCGTTGGGGTGATATCCAGGAGCTGTTGGCGGACGTCGCTGTCGAGCGGTTGAAACCCGACATGGAGCCGGTCGCCACGGGAAATGGGCGTGAGGATCTTCTGGCCTGGGCCGAGCAATATGCCGAGGAAATGTCGTCAAAACCGGGGCGCGAAATGATACGCGACGTACTGGCGGCGCAGGATGGCAGCGGCGCCTATCAGTGCTGCAACTTCACCAAGCAGCAGATCGAGGTGATTGCGGAGCGCGCGAAAGGCCGTGGCGAAGCATTTCCAGATGTCGACGCAATCATGGACCGCGTCGTCTCGCCCATCATGTACCGGATCCTCTTTGGCGAGGCGCCGGATGCGGCACATGTCGCACGCCTGGTGTCAGGCGCAATGGAGCTGATTTCGCCCGCGCTGGTCGGCGAACTCGCCTGATCAGAGGTTAACGGCTGTGATAGAGCGCCGCGGCCAGAAGCGCTTGAGCGTCGCCAGACCAAGGACGACGACAGCGCCCAACCCATAGGCGAGCACATCCCACCAGTCCGGCGTGGCGCCGATCACGATCCTCAAGATCGAATTGGCAATGCGAATATCGAGCATGGCCGCCAGATACTGGGTAAGCTCGATGGTCACGCCCAGCAGGAAAGCGACGCTGGCAAGCAGTTGAGGTCGAGCCTTCACGATCGAGCCGAGCGTGCAGTACACCCAAATGACGGCAAGGACATCTCCGGAAAAACCGCGAACCCATCCCCAGCTGGCCCCAAGGGTTGCCAGCAGAACAAGGATGACGAGCAGCAGGATGGAAAACACGAAAGCCGTGCGATCGAAGTGAAGTTGCATGGCAAGCGATGTAACGGGACGCGACCGGCCTGTCGAGCGGCGAAGCAACGCAATGGACACCATCGCGAGCAGCATTTCTGCTGCCTCAGGCCGCGCAAGTTCGGAACAGCCGCGGGACAGTACAAGCCGTTTCACGCGCAGAACGAAATGCCGGATCACCATCGGCGAGCGCGAAATCGTCGCGGATGCCACCGTTGCCGGGAAAAATTCTAAGCACAGCGACGCCTTCGGCCTGCCCTGCATGATGAAGACGAACGCAGCAAGACTGCCAGTCGCAACCGAAGCCCGCCACGCGGCTGCGATAGACGACCGGCTCATCGACATGGAGGTCGGTGGCGCCCAGAAACATGGTGGCGCTGACTTCGCGCCAACGTCGGGTTTCTCCCTGAAACAGACACTGATCGAGGCCGCCAGTCGCGGCTGAAGCGTCAATTTCGCACGACGCGACGGCGGTTTCGTCGGGCGTGCCGTTCATCAGGTCCATAGCCCCCGCTCCGACTTCACCCCACGCCCGCTAGAACAGCAACTCGCCGACGGAGAGCTTTCGGAGCGCGACGGCGATGTTGGCGACGAGCGCCTCCTTGTTGGGACCGTGATCGGGATATCGCGTCATGTTGTCGCCATTGTGCATGAAGACATACCCACCGCGCCCGGTCGGCGTGGGATATTGCCAGATCCAGTCGGCCGGCTTCGGGTCGCCCTCGGGACCGACATCTGTCAGCCAGATCGCCCCTGCCGGCGGGTCGGTCCAACCACGCGCATACTGGCCGAAAATCCCCTGCCATCCGTCGAAGCGCTCTCCGAGATCGGCAAAAATCCCGAACCGGTCGTTGCGCACCCTGACCTTGATATTGCTGAACGGCCGCGGCGAAACCGCGTGGAACGGCGCCATGAACGGCAGCCACGGCTGGCATGGCTCCGCGCAAATGATCAGGTTTCCGCCGTGTTCGAGAAAGGCGACGAGATCGTCGGCCCGGCTTTTCAGGAAGAACTCGTCGTGGCTGCTCGGGATGTAAAGCGTGTCCGTCTTGCCCAGCAGTTCGGGCCCGAGCTCGTAAAGCGGAGCGAAGTGCGGCTCAAATCCCGCCTGCTTCAGGCTCGGGTCAATCCATTCGGGGTGCCACTCCGACGGGACATGCGAGCATTGCAGATAGGTGAAGCGGTTTCTCTTTGGCCGTTCGATCCCGAGTTCGCGGTTCAGCCAGGGATAGAAGGACTGCAGAAAGCGTGTCGTCGCCGGCATGAAGCGCTGGCCGTTGTGCGAGTGCGGGTCCAGCGTTGCAAGCAGCAGCCGACCACCGCCCGAAAGCGACGGAAAGTCGAGGAACAGGCTGCCGCCGCCGTCGTCGATCTCAAGGATCGAGCGCGCGCCCTCTGGCACGTTATAGGAGCCGCCCCAATGCCAGCTCATATGCGCAAGCGGCAGGCTTTCGGTGATCGGGTGATGCGGTGCGGAGAGACTGACCTCCAGCCTTTCGCCCTTGGTCCACCACAACCAGTCACGGCAGTTGCCTGGCGTCCATGTCAGTCCGGGAATGTCGAGCCAGTTCGCATGGCCCTGCAGACAGACAACGAGAAAACCGCCGCCATGCATGTAGGCGTTCAGCTGCTCGGCATAGGCAAGCGGTGCCGCCGCGTCCATCGCATCCGGCATGACCACCGCCGCATAGGCCGACAGGTCGACCTTGGGCAGGTCATGGATATAGACGAGGTCGTTGAGATAATGGCGGAAATCCTGGAAGCTGCGCAGCTGCCAGCTGTTGCCCCAGTGAATATAGGCGATGCCTTTGCCACGTCTCGTCTCAGCCATCGAGATTGGCTCCGTCTTGCCGGAACACCGGCGCATAGGTGTGTTTGGAAAGCCCGTCGAAATCCGCCCGCGCGATCGGCAGGTCGTAAAGGGCGCTCAGGTTTTCGGCGCTGAGCGCGTCTGCGGTCGGGCCGCAGACATAGCTGTTGCCGCTGGTCATCAACAGCACGTCGCTGGCGATCTCGACCGCGTGCTGCGGCATGTGGGTGGAAAAGACGATCGTCATGTCGTGCGTCTCCCCGAGGTGCTCGAGCAGCCCCAGAACCTTGTCCTGGTTCTTGTAGTCGAGGGCCGCGCAGGGCTCGTCGAGCACCAGCAGTTCGCATTCCGATGCCAGCGCCTGGGCGATCATGACCAGCTGGCGCTGGCCGCCGCTCAGGGAATTGAAGACCTGCGGTTCGAAATGTTCGATGCCGAGCATATGGAAGTAGTGCCGGACGATCTCATAGTCTTTTCTGCCGGGCGCGCCGAACAGGCCGAGGTGGCGGGCTCTTCCCATCAGCGCGATATCGAGGGCGGAATAGGCAAACGGCACTTCGAACAGCTGCGGCACGAAGCCCACCTGCCCGCCGATCGAAAGATGTCCGGACCTCGGCTTGATGAGGCCGATGAGGGTGTTGATCAGCGTCGTCTTGCCGACGCCGTTGGCGCCGAGAACGGCCAGCGTCCGGCCGCGTTCAAGGCTCAGGCTGTAATTCCTGAGGATGGTCTTGCCACCACGCTCGACGGTGAGATCGCTCGCCTCAATCACTGGACCAGCCTCCCTTGGCATGCAGGCGACGCAGGATCACCGCAAAAACCGGAACGCCGATCAGCGCGGTGATGATGCCGAGCGGGATTTCGGCCGTCGTCACCGTGCGCGCCAGATTGTCGACCATCAGCAGATAGATCGAACCCATCACGCCGGAAACAGGCAGAAGACGTTGATGATCGGCACCAACCAGTGCGCGGGCGACGTGGGGGATGACGAGACCGACCCAGCCGATAATGCCCGAGGTCGCGACCACGCCCGCCGATATCAACGCCGAGGCGATGAGAATGATCCACTGCACCAGCACGACCTTGGTGCCAAGGGCGCGCGCCTTCTCCTCCCCAAGCGACATGATGTTGATCTGGAAGCGCAGGAGATAGATCGCAAGAGCGGAAGGCACGACGGCGGCGGCCACCAGCAGGACATCGAGATAGTTGCTGGAGGCGATGCTGCCCATCAGCCAGTAGGTGATTGCCGGCAGTTTCTGGAAGGGATCGGCGAGCAGCTTGGCGATGGAAATCGCCGCCGAAAAGAATGCCGATATGACCACGCCGGCCAGAACCAGCGTCAGCATGCTCGTGCGTCCGCGAACGGTCGCCAGCAGCTTGACCAGAAAGACGCTGCCGACACCGAAGAGAAAGGCCAGCCCCAAAAGCAGGTAGCCCTGCATACCGATGAGGATTGCCAGCGTGCCGCCGAAGCCGGCGCCCGACGTGACGCCGATGATGCCCGGATCGACCAGCGGATTGCGGAAAAGCCCCTGGAGTGCAGCACCCGAAACGGCAAGCCCGAAGCCGACGATAACGGCCGCCATGATGCGCGGCAGGCGAACCTGCTCGACGACGACTTCCTGCACCGGATCCCAATAGGCCGTGACCAGCGGGTGGACATTGTCGATCAGGATGTAAGCGACATCCCTGACCGACAGGTCGTAGCGCCCGATCGTTATCGAATAGAGGATGACGACGACCAGCAGCGCAATCAGCGCCGGGAGGACGGAAACCGAAGCCAGTTTCCGGCCGACCCAGCCGGTTGACGGCGCCTCAGTCGAAGAGTTCGGCATATCTGGTCGCCGGCGCGTTGCGCTCGGTTTCGAGGATCGACTTCACCTGCTCGTCCGAAAGGGCGGCACCGTAGATCAGCTTGTAGGTATCGCCGATCTGCGTCTTGAATTCTGGCGCGAAGTCGGCACCGTGGGCGATCGCCGCCAGCCATTCGGACGTCAGGAAAATTTCCGGTGCGTCGGGCGTGCGGGCGAAGACCGGCTGCTTGTAGACGCGCTTGTCCTTGACGGCCTTGAGGCTCGCCAGCACCGGGTTGTCGAAGAAGTCCTTGGGATTGAGATCGTCCGCATAGGCCGGGATGATGATGATTTCGGGGTTCCACACCAGCAGCTGCTCGAAATCGACCGTGCGCCACCATTCGCCGGTGCCGTCGGCTGCCGGGTTGGTGACGCCGCTCAACGACAGGTCCTGCGAACCGTTGGCGATGACCTGGATCTGGTCGGCGACCTTGTCGATGTGCAGCACCGAAGGAAGCTTGGCCTTGTCGAGCTTGGCGACCTTGCCGTCGAGTTCCTTCAGGATATCGGACTGCGCCTTCAGGATCGCCTGGGCGCGGTCGTTGCGGCCGGTCATGTAGCCGGTCAAGGTGACGTAGTCGAGCCGGTCCTGCTCCGAGCAGCACTGCCAGCCAACGACCGTCAGACCGACGCGCTCCAGCGGCTCGATCAGCTTCTCGTCGTGGGTCCACTGGATGATCGCATCCGGCTTCTGTGCCAGGATCGCCTCGACATTCGGCACGAAACCGTCCTGAGCAGCACTTGCGTTGACCTTTGCCATCTCCGGCAGCATCTCGGCATAGATGCCCTTGGTGAAATAGCGCACCAGGCTGTCCTTGTTCATGCCGGCGATATGGTCTGCTTTTTCATCGACGGCGCGATAGATGATCGGCGCGGAGCGGACGATGGTGACGACCCGTTCGGGGGGCTTGGCAAAGGTGATCGTCTTTCCGCGGTGATCGACGAACGAACTTTCAGCAAGCGCCATTGCCGGCAGGACGAGCGACAACGACACTACCAATGCGGAGAAGGCCTTGAGGCGGCAGGACATGGATCACTCCCTTGACTGGCGCCTGCGCCCTGGTGACCCGAGCGCCGACGACCCTGTGGCAATTTCATGAGTTTGCTAGTCAAGTTAAGACTGCGTGTCCAGCACAAATTGAGGGTATGAGGGTCGCATTTGGCCGGCACTGCTCGCGTTGAGCGCAAGAGAGCGGAGGCAGGCAATGTGCGATTGAGCAGTGGGTAGACGTGCTCAAGATCACCTGCCGCACACACTTAAGCCCGCAGTACCGTCACCCGGTCACAGCCCCCTCGTTGGCCGGGCGCGCCAGGGCTGCAAACTTGGCCAGTACGCCGCGCTTGTAGCGCGGTTCCGGCTGCCGCCACTGGGTGCGCCTTCTTGTCAGCTCCTCCGGGTCCACGTCGAGTTGCAGCAGTTGCTGATGGGCGTCGATGACGATGCGGTCGCCCTCTTCCACCAGCGCGATCGTGCCGCCTTCAAAAGCTTCCGGCGTGACGTGGCCGACAACCATGCCCCAGGTGCCGCCCGAAAAGCGGCCGTCGGTGATGAGGCCGACGCTGTCACCGAGCCCCCTGCCGATGATCGCCGAGGTCGGCGCGAGCATCTCGGGCATTCCAGGACCGCCTTTCGGCCCGAGGTAGCGAAGCACGAGGATGTCGCCCGGCCTGATCCTGTCCGACAGGATGGCGTCCATCGCCGATTGTTCGTCCTCGAAGACCCGCGCAGGCCCGCTCATGACAGGGCTTTTCAAGCCGCTGATCTTGGCAACGGCACCACCTTCGGCCAGGTTTCCCTTCAGGACCGCCAGGTGGCCCTCGCGGTAGATCGGTCTTTCATAGGGTCGGATAACCTCCTGGTCCATCCGTGGCTGGTCCGGAACGGCTGCAAGCTCTTCACCGATCGTCCTGCCCGTGATCGTCAGACAGTCGCCGTGCAGAAGGCCCGCATTCAGAAGGATCTTCAACACCTGCGGCACGCCGCCCGCCTTGTGCAGATCGACGGCCATGAATTTGCCAGACGGCTTGAGGTCGCAGAGGACAGGCACGCTGCGGCGGACGCGCTCGAAGTCGTCGAGCGTCCACTCGACCTCGGCCGCATGCGCGATCGCGAGGTAGTGCAGCACCGCATTGGTCGATCCTCCGGTTGCCATTATCAGGGCGACGGCATTTTCGATCGATTTGCGCGTGACGATGTCCCGGGGCTTGATGCCCTTCTTGACCGCTTCGACCAGGACGCGGGCCGATTGGGCGGCGCTGTCCAACTTCTCCTGATCCGGGTTGGCCATATTGGAGGAATAGAGAAGCGACATGCCGAGCGCCTCGAAGGAGGAACTCATGGTATTGGCGGTATACATGCCGCCGCAGGAGCCGGTCGACGGACAGGCATTGCGTTCGATGCCCTCGAAATCCTCTTCACTCATCTTGCCGGCCATGAAGGCGCCGACGGCTTCGAAGGCGGAGACGATGGAAAGGCTTTGCCCCTTCCAATGACCGGGCTTGATCGTGCCGCCGTAGACGTAGATCGCTGGAGCATTGGCCCGAAGGATGCCGATCATGCCGCCCGGCATATTCTTGTCGCAGCCGCCGAGCACAAGCACGCCGTCCATCCACTGACCCTGCACCGACGTTTCGACGCAGTCGGCAATGACTTCGCGCGACACAAGCGAATACTTCATGCCTTCGGTGCCCATCGACATGCCGTCGGAGATTGTCGGCGTCCCGAAGACCTGCGGATTGGCGCCGGCCGCCTTGATGGCAGCCACCGCGGCGTCCGCCAATGGTTGCAGCCCGGCATTGCAGGGCGTGATCGTCGAATGTCCGTTGGCAATGCCGATCATCGGTTTGGCGAAATCGGCTTTCTCGTAGCCCAGCGCATAGTACATCGCCCGGTTGGGGGACCGTGCGACGCCTTGGGTGATGTGTTTCGATCGCTCGTTGTAGGCCATGGCGTGCTCCCTCCATTGGTTCGAGGCCGAGTTTACTGGCGTTCAGGAGGCGTGTGAAATATACTTTTCTCGCTCGAATAAGTCGCTGAACATATCAATGGGACACTGCATCATGGATTTGAGGCAACTTCGCCAGTTCGTCGCCGTCGCCGAAGAACTGCATTTCGGCCATGCGGCCTCTCGCCTCAACATGACCCAGCCGCCGCTCAGCCAATCGATCCAGGCATTGGAGAAGGAACTCAACGTGCAGCTCTTCAGGCGCACGAAGCGGAACGTGGAGCTGACATCTGTCGGAAGGCAATGGCTCGCCCACGTCCGCCAGGTGCTCGACGGCGCGAACGGCCTTGCCGACACGGCAAGAAGGCTGTCGCGCGGCGAGATCGGGGTTCTGCGTCTGTCCTTCGTCAGCACGGCGGACTACAGCGTGCTGCCCGACATGGTCAGCCGCTATCGCGCGGCCTATCCGCATGTGGAATTGACGATGCGCGAAGCCACCAGCGATATCCAGATAGAGGCGTTGCTCGATGAAGAGGTCGATGTCGGGCTGATCATCGCCCCCAGCCGCGCGTCTCTTCATCCGACCCTTTCCTACATGCCGCTCTTGCGCGAGCCGCTGGTTGCCGCGGTGCCCACGGCCTGGATCGAGCAGGGACGAAAGGGCTTTGCCGCAAGCAATCTGGAGCCGGCCGATTTCTTCAAGGCACCCCTTATCGTCTTTCCACGGCGGGCCGCACCGGCCTTTCATGACATCGTCTCGGGGTATTTTGCCGAGCACGGAATGGCATTCTCGACCCACCAGGAAGCCATCCAGATGCAGACGATCGTCGGTCTGGTCGCGTCCGGGCTTGGCGTCGCTCTGGTCCCGCAATCGATGACCAATCTTCAGCGGCGCGGCGCAACCTATCTGTCTCTGGCGGGTCGCGTGCCGGAGGTTGAAACCGGCCTTGCGTGGCGCAGTGCAGACCAAAATCCGGCACTCGACACTTTTCTTGCTGCAGCGGCCGATACCGATTGACCATGCGTCTTCCGCCCACCTGACTGCAGCGCAACGGCATCTCGGGAATGGCGGGGAACGCTACCGCACCAGGCCGCGCAGGTCGGGCATGCGGTTGTTGATGATGGTTTCCATCGAGAAGAAGCCGGTGACCGTCATCAGGTCGAAATCGGTGATGAGCTTTTGATAGAAGGCGTCATAGCCGGCCATTCCGCGCGTCACCACCTTGATCAGGTAATCCCAGTCGCCCCCGATCCGGTAGAGGTCCGTCACCTCCGGCAGGCGCTCGACATGCGTGCGGAAGCTGTCTGCCCATTCCTTGGAATGGTGGCGGGTGCGGATCATCACGAACACGGTGAGGTCGAAGCCGAGCGCTGCGACGTCGATCGCCGCATGGGTGCCGAGCACAAGCCCGCTGGCGTTCAGCCGCTGCAGGCGGCGCCAGCAGGCATTTTGCGACAGGCCGACTCGGTCAGCCAAATCCCGTTGCGAGATCGTGCCGTCCTTTTGCAGGCAGGACAGAATCCGCATATCAATATCGTCAATCTTTTCCATTTTTCCGATCATATGACCCGATTTTTGATCGTCTGAGTATAATAATGATGAGGTTTGCGTGCAACCGATCGATTAGACTTACCGTCTGTCCGACTCTGGGAGGAAACGATGACGACGCCGTGCCCAAGCCAGCTCCACCTTACCGGCCCGCTCGACGCGTTTCGGCAAAGCCTTGCCGGCGACAACGCAATTGCAGCGCTTCGGGCCGGGCTGGTGGGCAAGACCGCAAAGATCGACGGTCCCTTCGGCGTCAAGAACCTCGTTTATGCCGACTATGTCGCATCCGGCCGGGCACTGATGCAGATCGAGCATTTCGTCCTCGAACAGGTGCTTCCCTACTACGCCAACAGCCACACCGAAGCGTCCTACTGCGGCGGCGCCATGACCAGGCTGCGCCGTGACGCGCGCGCTGTGATCGCTGCCTGCTGCGGGGCGGGATCCGAGCACGCCGTTATCTTCGCGGGTTCGGGCGCCACCGCCGGCATCAACCGGCTGGTGAGCCTGCTGGGTGTTGCCGAGGCGGTCGCTGATGGCCGGCGCGTTCGCATCCTGATCGGGCCCTACGAGCATCATTCCAATATCCTGCCCTGGCGCGAAAGCGGTGCGGAGGTGATCGAGATCGCCGAGTGTCCCGCCGGCGGGCCGGATTTTGCCGCGCTCGAGGCAGCGTTGAAGCAACAGGCCGATCTTACCGTTTGCGCCTTCTCCGCCGCCTCCAATGTCACGGGCATCGTCACGGACGTTGCTGCCGTCACCCGGATCGCCAAGGCTGCCGGCGCAAAGATGGTCTGGGATTATGCCGGCGCCGGTCCCTACCTGCCGATCGACATGTCACCCGACGAGGACGGCGCGATCGACGCCGTGGTCATCTCGCCGCACAAGTTCATCGGTGGGCCTGGCACGTCGGGTGTCTTGATCCTGCGGCGCGACGCGGCCGCTGCGACCAAACCCTCCTGGCCCGGCGGCGGCACCGTCAAGTTCGTCTCTCCGACCGGCCATGACTACAGCCAAAGCCTTGAGGCACGCGAGGAGGCAGGAACCCCGAACGTCGTCGGCGATATCCGCGCGGCACTCGCCTTCCTCGTCAAGGAAGCAATCGGCGCTGCGGCAATGCAGGCCAGAAACACGGAGTTGACCCGCCGCGCAATCGCCGCGTGGCAGGGCAACGAGCGGCTGGAACTGCTTGGTCCGCTCGGGCCGCAGCGGTTGCCGATCTTTTCCTTCCGCGTCAGGGACGGCAGGGGCGGCCATGTCCATCAGCAACTGGTAACCCGTATGCTCAGCGATCGCTTCGGCATCCAGGCACGCGGCGGCTGCGCCTGCGCCGGCCCCTACGTGCACCGACTGCTGGGCATCGACGACAAAGAATCGCAGCGACTGCGCGAGGCCATCCTTTCAGGGCAGGAAATGCTGAAGCCGGGTTTTGTCCGGCTGAACTTCAGCGTTCTGCTTTCAGACGAGGAAGTGGCGTTCATCCTCGAGGCCGTCGCACAGCTTGCAGCCGACGCGGCCAGCTACGAGCAGCATTACGATTTCGATCCGGCACGCGCCATTTTCTTCCCGCGCGCTGCACTTGCACTGGGGGCGTGAAAGATGACGAGGCCCGACATTGCGGCTTTCTTCGACCCGCGAACCTGGTCCGTGCAATATGTGGTCAGTGATCCGAAAACGCGGGCCTGTGCGATCGTCGATCCGGTCCTCGACTTCGACGAGAAGTCCGGCGCGATCGCGACGGCCAACGCTGATCGGCTTCTCGACTTCGTGCGGGACCAGAACCTGGACCTCCAGTGGATCCTGGATACCCATCCGCATGCCGACCATTTTTCCGCCGCCGCCTATTTGAAGGCCGAGACCGGCGCGCCGACCGCCATCGGTACGCAGATCGTCAAGGTGCAGAAGCTGTGGGCCGACATCTATAACTGGCCAAGCCTCAAAACGGACGGATCGCAATGGGACCGGCTGTTTGATCGCGGCGACACATTCCGGATCGGCAGCCTCGAGGCCGGGGTGATGTTTTCGCCGGGTCACACGCTGGCGTCGATCACCTATCTGGTCGGAGACGCTGCCTTCGTGCACGACACGGTGTTCATGCCGGACAGCGGCACCGCGCGCACCGATTTCCCCGGCGGCAGTGCCAACGCGCTGTGGTCGAGCATCCGCGATATCATGGCCCTGCCTGATGACACCCGCATCCTGGTCGGCCACGATTATCAGCCAGGTGGCCGCGAACCGCGCTGGGAAAGCACTGTCGCCCTGCAGAAGGCGGACAACATCCATTTGACGCGCTATGCCTGCGAAAACGAGTTTGTCGCGTTCCGCGAGGGACGGGATCGAACGCTGCCGATGCCCAAGCTCATCCTCCATGCCCTCCAGGTCAACATCAATGGCGGCCGGCTTCCGGAGCCGGAGGACAACGGCCGGCGCTACCTGAAATTCCCGATCGACGCGCTGCGAGGGGCAGCATGGTCCTGAAGACTTTCTCTTCGAGACAACGTTCGGCAACAGGGCTTTCCACCGGCCCGGGTGCATCGCTGCTGTCGTCGTCTCACGCTTGCCGGGGCTGCGGGCCATGACGCTAGATGTTGTCCAGTTCGTCCTGGCAGCATTGTGCGGCGGTCTCGTCGGTTTCAGCCTTGGATTGTTTGGCGGCGGCGGCTCGATTCTGGCCGTCCCTCTGCTCGTCCAAGTCGTCGGCGTCAGCAACGTGCATGTGGCAATCGGGACCAGTGCCGTCGCGGTTGCGGCAAACGCGCTGTCGGGACTGGCGATGCATGCGCGACACGGCACGGTGAAATGGCGCTGCGCTGCCCTTTACTGCATCACCGGCATCGGCGGCGCATGGATCGGCGCAACGCTCGGCAAGGCCCTGGATGGACAAAGGCTCTTGCTGTTGTTTGCGGTACTCATGGCTGTCGTCAGCGTGACGATGCTCAGGCGGCGGCACATGGTTGGCGATCCGGGATCGAGCTGCACGCCCAGAAATGCGCCGAAGGTGCTCTCGTTTGGAGCCGGAACCGGCATCGTCTCCGGCTTCTTCGGGATCGGTGGCGGGTTCCTGATCGTGCCGGGCCTGATGGTTTCCACCGGCATGCCGACGATCAACGCAATCGCCACATCGCTGGTGGCCATTTCCGCATTCGGCCTGACCACCGGGGCAAGCTACACATTCTCCGGCCTCGTCGACTGGCCGCTCGCTTTTTCATTCATCGGCGGCGGAGCGCTTGGCGCCCTTACGGGGTGCCGCGCCGCCCATAGCTTCAGCAAGTATCAATCCACGTTGAATCTGCTGTTTGCGGCACTCACCTTCGCCGTCGCAATCGGTCTGGCGCTTTATGCCTTGCGCTAGGACCGCGGGCGCTGTCGAAGCTGATGGCCGACGGCAGGTTGTAATCCGCAATTGCGAAAGACGCTTTATGACACGAGCCTCCAAGACGTCGGTACGTTGGGTTCCATGCTGGATCTGATCAGGCAATCCCTGTCCCAGTTCACGCCCGCCGAGCGCAGGATCGCGGAAGCGATCCTCGACACGCCGAGCACGGCGATCACTTGGTCGATCACGGATGCTGCGCGCGTCGCCAAGGTCAGCGAACCCTCGATCATCCGTTTCTGCCGGCGGCTCGACTGCGACGGATTTCCGGATTTCCGCCTGAAACTTGCCCAGCAGCTTGCCGTGCGCCAGTCCACTGCAACCATCGCCGAAAGCGGAACCGATCCCTTCGCCGGCATGGTGGACGACATCTTCAATCGTGCGGCGGAAGCGTTGCGGGAGACGCGGCATGACCTCGACCTCGCTTCCCTGCGCCGCGCCGTGGATCTTCTGGCGCGTGCCCGCCGGATCGACGTCTATGGCTATGGTGGATCCGGCTTTCTGGCAGGCGAAGCCCAGCATCGCATGGCCTCCCTCGGGATCGCGAGCGTCGCCTATTCCGATCCGACCTTGCAGATGGTCTCTGCGGCACGCCTGTCGCCCTCGGATGTGCTGTTCGTCCTCTCCTTCTCCGGCCGCACCAGCTATCTGATTTCCAACATCGAGATCGCCAAGAAGTCAGGCGCGCGCGTCGTGGCCATCTCACCTGGCGGCTCCATCGTCGCCTCGCTTGCCGACGAGAACATCAATCTCAATGCCTACCGGACATCCGCAGGACCTCTCATCGTTCCGACCGGCCGCGCGCCGATGTATGTGATGCTGGATGTTCTCTTCGCGCTGTTGGCACCGGAGCTCGGCAAAACCGATTGAACCGTCCCGGGCAAGCGCTGCCGTGATGCCCGGCACGCCGGCAACCGCAATGCCGTCATACTTGTTACTCCCATCGAACCCGCTGCGGTGCGAAACTACCTCCAGCGCAATCTCGGGCGAAGACGCCCGCGCCAACGAGGAGGTTTCAAACGTCATGACGACATCAGCGGAAAAAAGCGGGCACCCTGCCATGCAAACGCCACCGGTCGTATCTCCGCAAGCCTGGGAAGAAGCCCGCCAGCAGTTGCTGGTGAAGGAAAAGGCCCAGACCCGCGCGCGCGACGCTTTGGCCGCCGAACGTCGGCGAATGCCATGGGTGGCCGTGGACAAGGCCTATGTCTTCGATGGTCCCGCGGGCAGAGCCAGCCTCATCGAGCTGTTCGCCGGCCGGCGCCAATTGATCATCTACCGCGCCTTCTTCGAACCGGGCGTGTTCGGCTGGCCCGATCATGGCTGCAGAGGTTGCTCCATGGTCGCCGACCAGGTTGCCCACGTGGCCCACCTCAACGCGCGTGACACCACGCTCGTCTTTGTGTCGCGCGCGCCGCAGGCGGATATCGCGCGGCTCAAGGCGCGCATGGGCTGGGAAATGCCGTGGTTCACCATTACCGACGATTTCGATGCCGACTTCGGGGTCGCCGAATGGCACGGAACGAATGTGTTCTACCACGATGGCGCGCGCGTATTCCGCACCTACTTCATCAACAACCGCGGCGACGAACAGATGGGGAGCACCTGGAACTATCTCGACATCACGCCGCTCGGGCGGCAGGAGGTTTGGGAGGAGTCCCCTCCGGGCTATCCACAGACGCCGACCTACAAATGGTGGAACTGGAACGACAACTATGGCGCAGACGCCGCGCCCGACAAAAAATGGGTCGAAGTGTCGGAAACGGGCGAAGCGGCGTTCCGGGACAAGTAAAAATCGAGACGCCATGAGCGTGCCTATCGCATACGCCAAGCGTTCTGCCGGCCGTTGATGCGCGCAACGTCGGCAAAGGTCGCGAAATGCGGAACGTGACGACGACCCCGGGCGCCGACCGGCCGTGATTAAGGCAGGATCCCGCGAGTCGGCGCGCTTGCGGCGCCGAAGCGCAGCGTGCTTTGCCGAATCGCGCGCATACCGCTAAAGCATTCGTCGCGCGTTCAATGTGGCGGGCGAAGGATGCTGCAGCGCCTCAATCCTGCTGCACAAGACCAGCCGGAAGAGTGCCTTGAAGACCATCGCCATCGACTTCGAAACCGCTAATGAGCTGCGAGGCAGCGCCTGCTCCGTCGGTCTGGCCTGGATCGAGGATGGCCGTGTCGTGCGGGTCGAGGAACGGCTGATCCGCCCGAAAAACATGCGCTTTTCCTCCTTCAACATCGCCATCCACGGCATTCGCCCGGAACATGTGGAAGATGCGGGCGAGTTTCCCGAGGTGATGGACGAGTTCGCCGACGACTTTCGCGGCGCGACCATGATCGCCCACAATGCCGCCTTCGATTTCAGCGTCTGGCGTTCATGTCTCGATCTCTACCGGCAAGATTACCCAGAACTGTCCTATCTCTGTTCGGTGAAGATGGCGCAAAAGGTCTGGCCGCATCTCGGATCGCACAAGCTCAATATCCTGGCCGGCCATCTCGGACTGACCTTCGCCCATCACAACGCTGCCGAAGACGCGGCCATCTGCGCCGAAGCGGCAATTGCAATGGCCCGATCTCTGCGTGTTTCGCAGGTCCGCGACGTTCCGATGGCGATTGGCATGCGGGCCGGCCGATTGTTTGCCAACGGCTACGACGCCTGCACCTGCCGAAAGACGTGATCGGCCGGCAGGCACTTTCATTCTGGATACCCGGAATAGGGCGTTGGACATGGCGGTTCCGGCAGACGAACCGACGATGCCTGAAGTCGCCGTCCGAAACATCCAGTGTCGAGGCGACAAAGCCGCCGCCGACCTTCACCGTGCCGGTTGAAGTGATGGCGATCCCGTTGGGGTTGATGATGTAGACCTGTCCGTTGCCGGTCAGAGCACCGGCGATGTCGGATGTCGCCGAACCCGTCACGCGATTGAGGATCGCTGACGATGCTCGGGCTGAACGAAATTGACCGCATGCCCCTGCCCGATGGAAAAGCCATTCCAGTTGACGATGGCCTTGTCCGACCCCTGGGTCACCGTCATGGTGGTGCCGCTTGTGCCGATGGATACGGAACCTGATGCGACGGAGCCGCCCGTCGGCAGCAGATCGCCCGCAAAAACCGGGTTTACGATCAGGGATGTGGAAGCCAGAAAAGCCGGCAAAAGGCGAAATGAGCGAGCGCCCCCGCCAAAGGAGCGATGAGAATTCGTGCTGTTCGCCTTGTATGCCATTCAAAGTATCCCCGGTGACCGTTGCAGCCGGAAGGCAGCTTTCCGCCTTCGCCGTTGTGAGCCTTGCCGCACCAGATTTGTCGCTGCATCGTTCTAAACAGGCCTATGGCACTGAAACGATACGACAAAATTCGGAGCGCAAATCGGGAGCAGCGATATCGCGGGAAAGGCACAAGGAGCCAGGAACGAAATGCGCCAGATGTAACGAGCGGCAACAAAAGGCGTGCTTTTCGCGCAACGCGCCGGGGAATTCAGAGATTCGCCGGTTGGAACCGAAGCAAAGGCGCCATCTCGCGGGCACCGTGGGACACGGTTGTCGTGTTTCAAGATACCGACGAGACAGCGCGAAGGTTTCAACCCAAAGGAGCTGCTTCGACGGAGAGCCGGTAGCGCGTGATGAATGGATGATCGGGATGGAACGACAGCGAGGTCGGGGCGGTCGGTGAAGCCACCGGGTTGTCGGCCGTGCACACGGCCGGGCCGAGGTCGAAGGCCGCACAGACCGGCTCAACGCCGAGGGCCAGATGTTTGCCCTCCCATGGATAGACCCTGCGGCCGCGATTGCTGTACCAGAGCAGCAGGCTTGGAAAGTGCTCCTTCTGCCATTCGAGCCGTGCACGAAACCCTTCGTCCCGATAGTGTAGGGCGACCGCGCCGTCGATGCCGACAAGCTGCAGCAGTTCCTCGGCGTTCCGGTCAAGCGGCACCGACCCCGCATCGACGGTGGTGCCGTCGCGGGTATCAACGCTCTGGAGCCTCGACCAGCGCCCACCCGGCGCAAACAGCGTCGCGCCCGGCTCCACATCGCCGGGAAAGCTGTGGACTTCGCCATAGTTTCCGGGTTCGATGGCGACCGATCCGGGCCGGGGCGACAGACGGAAAGTGGGATGCAGGCCGATCGGAAGCCGGCAAAGTTTCCGCACCTCGATCTCCAGCGTGATATCGACGGCGGCGGCGCGCGGGTCCGGCACGATGCGCCGGCGCAAGTGCCTGACCGGATGGCCGTCAGGATAGCTGCACGTCAAGACGATCTGTCGATCGTCGCAGTCTTCCCAGTTCCAGTGGACGTTCGAGCCGTGGCCGTGCGGCACATCCGCGCCAGTGAAACTCTCACCGGTGTCCGACCAGCCCTTGGGCAACGGGCGCGAGCCGTCGCTGCCAAACGGCACGCAGGGCCATTCGCCGCGCAGTTCCTGAAGGATCGGCGGCAGCGTCGTTCGGTTCGGATCCTGGCCCCAGGGCGCGACATGCAGCGGACTGACCTGCCGCCCATCGGGCAACAGGAAGGTGACCGGTCCCAGCATGGCGCCCAGGGATTGTACCGTGAGGTTTCCGTGCGCCCAGGCCATGCCGCGCCTTGTCGTCTCGGTCATGCGGAAGCAACCCCGCCAAAGCTGTTCTCCGCCAACCCGGCAACGTCGACCTTGAGAGCATAAAGGCTGCCGGCCAGCCGCTCGCCCGGTTTCGAGAGAATGCTGGCCGTCGTGACGTAGAGCGTCTTCAGGTCGGCGCCTCCGAAGGTACAGGTCGTGATATTGGTGACCGGCATTTCGATCACCTCCGCGACAGTCCCTTCGGGCGACAGGCGCGCGATGCATCCGCCGCCGAAGCGGCAGTTCCAGAGATAGCCATCGCTATCCATCGCCGAGCCATCCGGCGAACCGCGGGAAAAGTCGGCAAGGAAGGCTCGTTCGTTCGAAATCGAACCGTCCGCCATTGCATAGTCGAAGGCGTAGATCTCGTTTGCGAGCGTGTCGGCGAAATAGAAGGTGCTGCGATCGGGGCTCCAGCACAGCGTGTTGGAGATACCGAGCCCATGCCGCCACTCGCTCACCGTTCCATCCGTCGCGATGCGGTAGAGAATACCCTCGCCTTCTGCAGTCTCGCCAAGTTCGCCATCGGGCAGAACATTGTTCTTCATCGACCCGACCCAAAAGTTTCCCGCCGGATCGGCACGCCCATCATTCAGGCGCACGCGCGGAGAGCCCGGCAAGCGGAAGCCGTGCTCCTCGCGCCGGTCAGTATCCGGCCACCACCAGACGAGTTTTGAGGCAAGCGCCAGAAGGAACCGCCCGGGCTCGTCGGTCAGCGATACCGCAACGACCGGCTCCTCGAACAACCAGGAGCGGACCGAACCGCTCGCCTCGTCATAGCGGTGAACAAGGAAGCGGTTGATATCGCTCCAGTAGAGCGCCTGTTCGGATGCCGACCAGACGGCGCCCTCGCCGCATTTGTCGCCGACCGGGGCAACGCAAATGACGGACCTCTCCATCCGCGCCTCCTATTCGGCCGCGAGATCGTGGGCGAGCGACTGCGACGGCCCGAGCGCATGGGCGTTTTGCACCAGCGCGCGCATGTACCCCAGCGCAAAGGCCTTGCCCGCATGCCACGACGCAGCGCAGGTCATGGCCGGCGTATGGTCGGGGATCATCACGCCCTGATAGTTCTCATCGCGCAGGATGCGGACGATCTCAGCCATGTCGATATCGCCTTCATCGACGAAGGTTTCGACGTAGCGCGGCATCTTGCCCTTCACATTGCGGAAGTGGATGTAGCCGATGCGCCCTGACCGCGCGAACCGGCGGACGTGTTCATAGATGTCGCCGCCTGGCATTTCCTGCAGCGAGCCGAGACACAACTCCAACCCGTTGGACGGAGAATCGATGATCGACATCAGCCGGTCATACTTCTCCGGCCGGTTGACCAGGCGGGCGGTGCCACGCAGCACTTCCGCCGGCGGATCATCGGGATGGGCGCCAAGCATGACGCCCGCTTCCTCGGCGATCGGAACGACCTCTTTCAGAAATCGGGAGAGACGATCCCAGATCTCGGCGTTGCTGACCGATATCGACTTGGCGCCTGGCACGCCGCGCCGATAGCGCATGTTCCAGACCATGCCATCGGGGATCGGCGCATCCGGATCGGGCACGGCACCCGGCGCATCCTCGACGCCGAAGCCGACGGATTCGGCACCGCCGCGCGCATAGGGACCCCGCGTCCAGCCATAGACGCCGGCGAGCGAGAAATTGTAGCCAATGCAAGGCACGCCAGCGCGTCCGGCATCGCGGATCAACTGCTTCAGCGCTTCGATCTGCACGCCGCGTTCCGGTCCATCGAGCAGGATATCGTGCCAGAAGCGCGGCGAAAAATTCTCGATCGCGGCAAGCTCGAGCCCGCCTGCACGCACGTCCTCGACCAGAACCGACAGCTCCTCATAGGTCCAAAGCCGGTCCGTGGAGCAATCGCCCCATCCACCGTTGTCGCCGCTGTCGATCTTCGGATCCTTGCCGGCGAAATAATTGGTCAGGTGCGCAACGATGTGGGTCGCGCCGGACTGGAGTGCGAAGCGATAGTTGTCGGGCGTGAGCTGTTCACGATAGAGGCCAAGGCCGATTTTCATCTTCATTTTTCCCTGTGCGATTATTTCACGCCGATGCCGGCGGTGAGCCCGCCGTCGATGCGGAAGTCCGATCCGGTGATAAAACCGGCACGATCGGATGCGAGATAGGCGACGAGTTCCGCGACCTCCTCCGGCTCGCCGATGCGGCCGATCGGATGGGCAGCCCCAAAGCGGGCAAAGGCTTCCTCCTCGCTGACGCCCTCGCCGCCATAGGTGCGCGCAGCCAGCGACAAGAGCGGCGTGCGGACGGAACCGGGGCTGACGGAATTCACCCGCACCCCGACGTCGGCGTGATCGAGCGCCATCGCACGCGTCAACGCATGGATGGCCCCCTTGGTGGCGACATAGGCCGCGACGTTCTGCTGGCAGGCGTGGCCCTGAACCGAAGAGATGTTGACGATCGCCCCGCCGCCGCGCTTCGTCATCTCGGGGATGGCGAAACGTCCGGTCAGGTAGATCGAGCCGACATTGACGGACAGGCATCGGTGCCAGGTCTCGAAACTGGTGTCGAGAACGGTGCCAAACGGATGGACGGCAGCCGCGTTGACGACGATATCGAGCCCGCCATGGCGCGATACGACGTCCGCGACGGCAGCCGCCACATCTGCTTCAACCGACACGTCGGTCAATCGCGAAGCCATTGCCAGGCCGCGCTCCTTGGCGACCCGGTCGAATGTCTGGTTGGCTGCGGTATCGTTGCCGCAAGCTAATACCGTGGCGCCGGCCGTGGCAAGCCTTATCGCCGATGCCAGGCCAATGCCGGAGGTTCCGGTCACCAGCGCTATTTTTCCTGCAAATTCAGTCATGATCGGCTCCGAACTTCCCTTAACGCACACGTTCCAGGACCTGGTTGAGAAGCACGGCACCCAGGATGATCCCGCCCCGCACGACGTATTGCCAGTACTCGCTGACGTTCATCAGCGTCATGCCGTTGGAGATGCAGCCGAGGAAAAGCACTCCGATCAACGTTCCCCAGATGCGGCCCTTGCCGCCGAAGAGCGACGTGCCGCCGATGATGACGGCCGCAATCACGTCAAGCTCCATGCCGGTTGCGGTTGTTCCGGTGCCGGCGCCGATCTGCGACGCGATCAACGTGCCGGAAATCGCGGTCAGCGCGCCGGTGAGGCCGAGGGTCAGCGCCTTGACCTTCCAGATGTCGATGCCCGAAAGCCGCGCTGCCTCCATGTTGCCGCCGACCGCATAAACCTCGCGGCCGAAGCTGGTGTATTTCATCAGGAAGTGCATGGCTGCGAAGGTGAGCGCGAAAATGTAGACCGGGAAGGGAATGCCGAAGAGGTAGCCGCCGCCGAGGAAATCGAAGCCGGCCGGAAAGGTCGACAGCGGAAACCCGCCGGTGATGAGATTGGCAACACCGCGAAGGGCGGCAAAAAGCGCCAGCGTGGTAATGAAGGTCGGGACATTGAACCATTGCCGGAAGCGGCCGGTGAGATAGCCGAGCGAAAAGCCGACGGTGAGCGCGACGGCAAAACCGAGAATGACCGCGCTCCAGCCGCCGATCGCGTCCGTGTAGGCATCGGCGAACCAGGCGACGATGCATCCGGAGAGCGCCACCCCGGCGCCGACCGAAAGATCGATTTCGCCCGAGACGATCACCGCGGTCATGCCGAAGGCGATGATCCCCAGCATCGCCACGGTGCGCAACACGTTGAGGATATTGGCGGTCGAGGCAAAGCCGGGCGCCATCAGGATGAGAAACAGGACCAGCCCCGCCAGGATGATTTCCATCGGGTAGGTCTTGAGCAGGCGCAGCGATAGGTTCTGTCCGCCGCCTTCTGCGGTTTGGCTGACAAGTGTCATTGGGAGGCCCCTTCCATGCATAGGCCGTAGAGTTGGGTAAGATCGGTCCGCGTGGGATCGACTTCGGCGACCACATTGCCGTGATGCATCACCAGAATGCGGTCTGCCACTTCGAGAACTTCCTCGAGTTCGGTCGAAACGAAGATGCTTGAAAGGCCGTCCGAGGCCTTTTGCCAGATGATGTCGAAGATCTGCCGCTTGGCCCGAACGTCCACCCCACGGCTCGGCTCGTCGAAAAACATCACCGAGGGCGCCGTGTTCAGCCATTTGCCGATCACCACCTTCTGCTGATTGCCGCCCGATAGCGAAGACACCGGCAGTTCCGGGTCGCCGCACTTGATGTGCAGGTCGGCGATCTGGCGGTCGATAAACGGCTGTTCGCGGCGACGCGAGATGATCCCGCCGCGCGCAATGGGGCCGAGACTTGCCATGCAGAGATTGTCGGCGGTCGGCAGAGCTTGCACGAGGCCAACCTCCTTGCGGTTCTCCGGCGTGTAGCCAAGGCCGGCGGCCCGCATCCGGCTCGGCGTGGCCCCCGTCATCGATCGCCCTTGAAGGCGAACCGTGCCGGCATCGATCCGG
This sequence comes from Ensifer sp. M14, assembly GCF_003355565.1. Taxonomy (NCBI): domain Bacteria; kingdom Pseudomonadati; phylum Pseudomonadota; class Alphaproteobacteria; order Hyphomicrobiales; family Rhizobiaceae; genus Ensifer; species Ensifer sp. M14. The sequence goes on along the minus strand of NZ_QJNR01000007.1, from coordinate 716,222 downwards.
TCGGCGCCGAAGATCGCCCGCATGAGCTCGGTGCGGCCCGAGCCGAGCAGGCCAGCAATGCCCAGGATTTCGCCGCGATAAAGGTCGAAGGACACGTCGTTGAAGTGCCCTGCACGGGTCAGGCCGCGCACTTCGAGCAGCGGCTTCCCCCGGTCGATCGCCTGGCGCGGCGGGCGTGTCGTGCGGGCGGCATCGCCGAACATCATGCCGACGATTTCGGAGGGCGAGGTCGCCCGCATCTCGACCGCGCCGATATAGTGGCCGTCGCGAATGACGGTGCAGGTGTCGGCGATCTCGAAAAGCTCGCTCATGCGGTGCGTGATGTAGATCATCGTCACGCCGCGCGCCCGCAACCGCTCGATCAACGCGAAAAGCTGCTTGACCTCTTTCGAGGCGAGCGCCGATGTCGGCTCATCCAACAGCAGGATCGACGGGTTGAACGACATCGCCTTGACGATCTCGACCACCTGCTGTTGTCCGACACTGAGCGCTGAGACCGGCTGGCGGGAATCGATCGAAAGACCCATGTCTGACAGAAGCTCTGTCGCGCGCCGGTGCAAACCCTTCCAGTCGACGACGCGAAAGCCGGCGCGCCTGACATGCGGCAGGCGACCAAGAAAGATGTTCTCGCCGACGGAGAGTTCCGGAACCAGCGACAGTTCCTGGTGCACGGTCACGATGCCGGCATCGAACGCATCATGCGGCGAGGTAAAGGCCTGGTCTTTCCCGTTGACGCTGATCGTGCCCGACGTGGGCTCGGTCACGCCGGCGAGAAGCTTGATCAGCGTCGATTTGCCGGAACCGTTCTTTCCCATCAGGGCATGAACCCGCCCAGGGGCAAACTCATGGGTGAACTCCGACAGGGCAACCGTCGGGCCGTAACGTTTCGTGACGGATCGGAACGCGAGCCGCCCCTGGGCGGCTTCTGTCCGAGGCTGAGAGTAGGTCATCCGTGGTTCCCGGTTGGCGTAGCAAATGGTGGGCAGGGCCGAAAGGCCCCGCCCGACAACCTCACTTCAGAGCCTTCAGGCCTTCCTTGTAAGCGGCAACGCCGTCGGCATTCGCGCGCGTCAAGGGGAGGACGGGAACGTTGACCTTCGTTTCGAACGTCTTGCCTTCCAGAAGCTTCTGGGCGGCCTCGATCGCCTGCTTGCCGACCTCGAGAGGCTGCTGCGCGGTGGTCGCCTGCAGCACGTTGTCCTTGTCGAGAAGCATGTTGGCGAGCTGCTCGGAACCATCAGTGCCGAAGACGAACACCTTGCCCTCGAGCCCGGCCTTCTTCACCGCCTGGACGGCGCCGATCGTGCCGCCTTCGTTGGCAGCATAGATCACCTTGATATCCGGGTTGGCGGTCAACATGTCGCTGGCAACGGCCAATGCCTTTTCGGCGAGCCAGGCATCCTGTTGGGCAACGATCTCGACCTGGTCGGACACCACGTGCAAGAAGCCGTCGACACGCGCATTCGACTGTTCCGGCAGCAGCGCCTTGAAGGCGAGCGTGCCGATCTTGACCTTCTCGCCATTGCCGAGCGTCTTCAGGAACGGCGCGGCCGCCTCGCCGGTACCGATGCCGATATCCCTGTCGGAGCTCGTCACCGTCGCCTGGGCGACATCGCCATTGGCCGATGTGCCATAGGTAACCACGGTGATGCCGGCATCGCGCGCCTTCTTGAGCGCTGGAACGGAAGCGTCGGCCGACAGCGGCGCGACCACGATCGAGTTGACGCCGCGGGCGATGTAGGTGTCGATCAGCTGCGCTTCCTTTTCGAGCTTGCTGTCGCTGTTTCCGGCGAGAAGCTCGTCACCGGCCGCTTCCGCCGCCTTCTCCATGCCGATCTGGATGCCACGGAAATACTGGTCCTGCTGGAAGACGATGCCGGCGATGGCCTTGCCGTCGGCAAGGGCGGCATTGGGTGTGAAGCTGGCGCTCACCAGAAGGGCTGCGAGCGTCAGGACGTGGCGTTTTGCATTGATCATTTTGGGTCTCCTCCCCGATGCCCTTGATCGTATGGCCGGACCCGCGGGCAGAGGGGCCGGTGCTGACTGGATGCTGGAAACGATACGGCCGCCTAGGTCTTGGTCATGGCGGACTGGCCAGCCGATGGCGCGCCGACGAATTTGATGCCGAATTCGAGATGACGGCTCATGAGATAGGCATAGGCGATCCGGTCGCGCGCCCTCAGCGCGCCGATGATTTCGGCGTGGGCCTCGTAGGTCGCCGATTGCACCGGCCGCTCCGCCTTGCCGAGGCGCATGACTTCCTCAATGACCGCGCGCATCATCCGGTAGGCCGCAAGCGTCGTCCTGTTGCCTGACAGTTCGACGATGGCCTCGTGGAATTCGTAGTCGTAGCGGGCCGCTTCTTCGGCGCTCTCGGCCGTCCGGATCCGGACATTGGCCGCCTCCAACCTGTCGAGGTCAGCCTCGCTTGCATGAAGAATGATGTGATCGCCAACGCCCGTTTCGATGATGCGGCGGAAGCCCTGAAGGTCGCGGAAAGAATCGGACGATATGCCGTTGTGAAAGGCAAAAAGCCTGCGGATCGCCTCGCCATGACCGCCGCTGATGACGGCACCGACCTTAGGCCGCGTCTCGACCAGGCCATAGGCGCGCAGAACCTGAAGCGCCTCGCGAACCGTGTTGCGACCCGCCTGGAACTGTTCGCCGAGATCGCGCTCGGTCGGCAGCGCGTCGCCAATGCCGAGGCCGCGTTCGGCGATCAGATCCCTGATCTGCTCGACGAGCCTGTCGACCGCCGACGTCTTGCCGACCTCGCCTGGCTCGACACTTGCCGAATGCTCCGGTTTTGCCGAATTGTGCGCCACGCTCTCCTCCTGTGTGTCGCTTTATTTGTTGGTCCAGATTCGAAAACAAGTCAAGCGCCCTGCAGAATATTCGCTTTCATCAGGGGGAATTTGCACTTATCGACGTCTTTTCACTTGAATTTACGTCGACTGCGATCCTTAATGCGCAAACTGGTCCAACAATAAAGATCGCCACCGAGATCGCAGGAGTTCAAGAGATGAGGCCAATGGAAGAGTGTTTTCGCTGGTATGGCCCGGACGATCCGGTGCCGCTCAGCCATATCCGGCAGGCCGGCGCGACCGGGATCGTCACGGCGCTGCATCACATCTATGACGGCTCACCCTGGTCCGACGATCAGATCCTGAAGCACAAGGCGTTGATCGAGACGGCAGGTCTGCGCTGGAGCGTGGTCGAGAGCATTCCCGTGCACAATTCGATCAAGCTGGCGTCCTCCGACAGCGCACGCTACATCGGCTGGTACAAGGACACGATGCGCGCGCTTTCGCGCTGCGGCATTCACACAGTCTGCTATAATTTCATGCCGGTGGTCGACTGGACCCGCACCGAACTCATGCATCCGCTGCCGACCGGCGGATACGCACTGCGCTTCGATGCCATCGATTTTGCCGCCTACGATCTGTTCGTGCTGAAGCGGCCGGGTGTCGAACAAAGCTACTCCCCGGCTCAAATCGAAACGGCACAGGCTCGCTTTGCCGCGATGGCACCCGCAAAGATCGACCGGATCGAACGCAATCTGATTGCCGGCCTGCCGGCGTCGGAGCGCAAGTTCGATCGCGCCAGTTTTCTTGGAGCGCTGGCGGAATACGATGGCGTCAGCGCCGAGGACCTGCATGGAAACCTCGCCCGGTTCCTGCGCGAGATCGTGCCCGTTGCCGAAGAGATCGGGATAAGGCTCTGCATTCACCCCGACGATCCGGCCTTTCCGCTCTACGGCCTGCCACGGATCGTTTCCACGGCCAATGACGCGCGCCGCATCCTGGCCGCCGCCGACAGCCCGGCCAACGGCCTGACCTTATGCACCGGGTCCTACGGCACCCGCGCCGAGAACGACCTGCCGGCCATGGTGCGCGAGTTCGGCCCCCGCATCCATTTCGCCCATCTGCGCAACGTCCAGCGCGAAGCGGACGGCTCGTTTCACGAGGCCGACCATCTCGGCGGCTCGAGCGACATTCCGGCCGTCATTCTCGCCCTCCTCGACGAGCAGGAACGCCGCCAGGGCGAGGGGCGCGACGATTGGCAGATCCCCGTTCGCCCCGACCATGGGCATCTGCTTGCCGATGACATCGGCAAGGAAAGGATCAATCCCGGCTACTCGCTCATCGGCCGGTTGAAGGGGCTCGCCGAGATCCGTGGCGTGATGCAGGGCATTTCAGTGGTCAAGGCCGCACAGACCGAACAGGTGACACGATGAAGACTTTTGAGGACGATGCCGGCTTGTTCGCTGCCATGCGAAGCCGGCTTTTTACCGCCGTTGTCGGCGACATACTGGACACGATGGGATTACAGCACCAGTTCCTGCCACCGCGGATAAAGGCCCTGCGCGATGACATGGTGGCGGTCGGACGCGCCATGCCGGTGCTGGAGGCGGATTTCTTTGCAACCACGGGCACCAGCGGCCACGCCGAGATCACCACCAAACCCTTCGGCCTGATGTTCCATGCGCTCGACAGCCTGAAGCCCAACGAAATCTACGTCTGTGCCGGTTCCTCGCCACGCTATGCCGTATGGGGCGAGCTGATGTCGACGCGCGCGATCCAGCTGAAGGCCGCAGGCGCGATCTGCGACGGCTACTGCCGCGACAGCGGCGGCATCCTCGCCCTCGATTTCCCGACCTTCTGCTACGGGTCCTATGCACAGGATCAGGGCCCGCGCGGCAAGGTGGTCGACTACGCGGTTCCGATCGAGATCGGCGGCATCCGCATCCGGCCCGGCGACATTCTCTTCGGCGATCGCGACGGCGTGCTGGTCATTCCGCGCGAGGCGGAGCAGGAGGCGATCGCCCTCGCCTTCGAAAAGGCCGAGACGGAAAACAAGGTTCGCCTCGCCATTGAGGCCGGCATGAGCACGGTCGAGGCGTTCGAGCGCTTCGGTGTCATGTAGTCAGCGAAGGTGAGGAGCGGTTAGGTACCTCCGCCCACGGGCGAAAGGCTTGCCGGCCCGCCAAGGCCGACCCCAGCTGCCGCGGCGGCCTTCTAAAACAGAAGGCCGCTCAACCGTCGAGGATGCCGACGGGTTTGGGGACTCGATGAGCAACGGGCGAGCGAGGCGCCCGGGTCGAGCGACAGAGCTGCCCACCCCGGTCTCTCTCCTCTGCGCGATGAGGGCCGCTTGCCGGAGAACGTGCCGGATTGCGGCGCGGCTTGATATTGGTCCCCAACGCCCGGTCCCAAAAGCCTGATGTAACGCCGAAGTTGCCCTCCGGCGACACGTGATGATGCAACGCGTGACGCCGCTTGAGCGTCGAGAGCAGCGACCCTTGGCGCGCGCCTCGATGATGCACGAGATGATGAACCGTGACATACCAGAGATGGCCGAACAGGAAACCTGCCGTCAGGCTGCAGGCAAACGCCAGACCGCCGATCCACCAGAGTGGAAACAGCAACAGGATTAGGTACGCGGGCGCGCTGGTAAATGTTGGCATGCCGATCAAAGCGTGCGGATCGCGATGATGTGCCTCATGCAGGTCGCGGATGCGCGGAGTGCGGTGAAACACGAAGCGATGCAGACCATATTCGGCAAATGTCCAGGCGATCACACCGGTGCAGAACAACAAGCCGTAGCGCCACCATTCCGCGCCGGGCGGCACCCCCAAAGCCAGGACCGCGAGGAGGACGACAACAACCGGATAGACGACGAAGTCACCGTAATAGTTCCACCGATTGAGCTGCACTGCACACCTCCACGCCCCTTGATAGACGAGGTCGCTTGTGTGCATCGCCCCTCCTTCCGTGACCATACGGCGGATGCCGTAGAAACGCGAAGGGGTGGGTGGCCCGGCTCGACCGAAGGTTCGATTGGCGTTTTCAATCCGGCGAACTGCGGTCGCGATGTGCTGCCAGCAAAAAGGCGCAACATTGCGGATCGTCTGATAGAAATGGGCAAAGTGGCACGCAGGAGCAGACCAGCGATATGAACGACGCCTTCACCAGGCTCAACTCCGGCACGAATACGGCCGAGGCGCAGCTTTCTCCAGCAGGTTTCCACGTCTTCACCGATGGCTCGTATGAACCGAGCTCCGGAGAGGGCGGCTGGGCATTTGTCGTCTATCACGATGGTGCGGAGATCGCGTCCGAGTTCGGTGGCGCCCGGCGTTCCGCCGACAACACGATGGAGTTGACTGCGCTTTTCAAGGCAGCGCTATGGATCAACGGCAATGTGCCTGGCGAACGCGCAATCGTCTGGTCCGATTGCGTCTACGCGGTTAACGGCTGCAACAGCTGGCGCCAGATCTGGAAGAACAACGGCTGGAAGAAGATTGTGGCGAATGCGAAAGTCCGAAGCCGGACAATCGCAAATGCCGAGCTTTGGATGGCAATAGACCTTCAGCTACGCAGCAACCCCGAACTGACTGTCGCCTGGTGCAAAGGTCATTCCGGGCTCGTCGGCAACGAGCGTGCAGATAGGCTTGCGGCATTTGGGCGGCAGTCTGCCCGGACCGACGCCCGCTGATACCGCCCGTGTCTTTCGCCAGCATGGTCGCGCCAATGGCGACATTGCCCGGAACCGCTAGTGACAGACGAACGTATTGTGAGACATCGTGGCCTCGGCACCGGCTGATCGCGTCGAAGACAGATGGACGAGGGTGATACCCAGTTCGAGAAGCAGCTCGGCGGACTTGATATCCTGCGTCGCGAGATTGTCCGTGTATCCGCGGATCGTGCAGGCGACGCATTTCGAGTGGGCCGCGAAACGGATGTCGCCCAGGTCTTCCGCCTCTTCGGCGACAGCCTCCAGCGCACAGGCGACCGTCTCCAGCATGCCGCACCGTTCGCGCATGCTCATGTCTTCCAACGTCTTTGGGATCTCGATCATGTTATCTCCTTCGCGCCCGGCTGGATAAGCTGCTGCGCTGGCATCACGTCGAATTCAGGTGTTGGTGTAGATATGGGATCGCAGCGTCCATTAGCAAATCATGTCGGCCATGCGGCTGTTGCATGACGGGCGCGAGGGTGCTCCCACCGCAGACTGCTGCTTCTGTCGGGTTTCATCTTCACGCGTGCGTGCTATGAGATCGGACGGCCCCAATTTTTCCTGGGCAGATTATCGGGCTAGAGATGCGTCAGCCCGCGAAGCAGAGCCATGTTTGAATTGACCTCTCCATTTCCCTTGCACGCGTTGGACCAGGCGGAAGACGCCGGTGGCAGGCCGATCACGTCGTCTTCGACCCTGGATTTGTGGAAGTGAGCAACGGACTCCTGAAATCCTGGCTGTTCGGTATCGCGCTATGGCTTGCAGCGGTTCTTGCCTTTGCGCTCTATTCCGTCGAAGCGTCGCGGCAGCGCCTAGGCGATGAACTGACCGTCGCGGGGCGAACCTTGCACCGGCTGATATCCCAGCGCGCGGCACAGCACGACGCCCACATGACGAGCCTGATCGCGCTTGCCGATGACACCGAGCCGGCCCGGCTGGATGCCACCCGCCAGGTGATGGAAAGCGTTGCACGGTTTTATCCACGCATCGCCTGGCTCGCGCTTGTTTCGCTGGACGACAAAGCTGGCCTGGACGCAACCGCGACAACCCGAAGCAACGATGCGCATGTCCCGATGATCGAAGTCCCCGCCGGCGGGGGCGAAGACCTTTCGCCGCTGCGCGACGCCATCAAAGGGCAGCAACGCGGCAAGGTCGAGGCCTATGCCGGCCGGAACGGACGGTATCTCCTCGCCAAACGGGCGCAAGCGCCTTCAAACGCCGCGCTGGTGCTTTCCATTGATGCCCGCCATTTGCTTGAACCGGAGGAGCGGCCGCCTTGGGCCCATATGCGATTGACGCTCCACAACCATCTCCTGGTCGATCTGCCGGCCGAGGAGACGGCGAGTGCCACCGCGTCCTTCGTTGCCCCCGCCCGCTTCGAATCGACGATAGACAGCGTCAGCCAGAGGATATCGCTGTCGCTCGAGCGGCGGATGTCGACCGAAACATTGTTGCCGATGCGACAACTGATCGGCTTTGCCACTATGGCCGGACTGGCGTCTTTTGCACTGATGTTCGCGCTGCGCCAGCGGGCTGCCGTCCAGAGATCTCTGAAGTCGACGCAGGAGGCTGAAGCCCGGGCTCTGTTGCAGGAGCGCCAGGCGCTTCTCGCACATGCCTCGCGCGTCAACGCCATGGGGGAGCTGGCATCAGGCATCGCACATGAACTGACGCAGCCCCTGACGGCGATGCTGAGCCGCAGTCAGGCAGCACTCAGACTGGCCGGCGCCGACCGGCCCGATATCGGGCTGATCTCCGAGGCGCTTGAAGTCAATGTCCGCGAGGCGAAGCGTGCGGGAGAGATGCTGAAGCGGATGCGCGACTATGCTTCCAATCGCGCGCCGGAACCAGTCACTAGTGCGATCAACGGTATCGTTGCCGAAATTGCAGCGCTGACAGGCGCCGACCTTGAGCGGCGCGGCATCCAATTGAAGCTCGACCTGACGAAAGAAGGGCCCGAGGCCGACGTCGACCCGATCGAGCTGGAGCAGGTGCTGCACAATCTGATCCGCAACGCGGCCGACGCGCTGGAAAACGCGCAGACTGTCCGACCGCAGATCGAGATCGAGACACTTGCTGCTGGCGATGAGCTAGAAATCATTGTTCGCGACAATGGACCGGGGATCGCGGCAAATGCGTTTCCCAAGCTGTTCCAGCCGTTTTTCACCACCAAGGCTGACGGCATGGGGCTGGGGCTCTCGCTGTGTGAGACGCTGATCGAGCGCGTCGACGGCGCAATAGAAGCGCAAAACGCTCCAGATGGCGGGGCATGGTTTACGATCACGCTGCCACGCACGCAGAAACGGGAGACGCTGTGAGCAAATACCGGGTCTATCTGATCGACGATGATGAGGCCGTGCGCACAGCGCTCGCCTTTCTGCTGAGCACATACGGCATCACCGTCGAAACCTTTGGCGATCCCCAGGCTTTCCTGACCCATGTCGATGAAGCGAAACCGGGATGCCTGATTGTCGATCTGCGCATGCCGCTGGTTTCGGGGCTGCAACTGCACGCAAAACTGGCCGAGCGCGGCATTGACTGGCCGACGATCATGATCACCGGCCATGGCGACGTCGCGGCCTGCCGTCGTGCCTTCAAGGCGGGCATCCAGGACTTTCTGACCAAGCCGGTCGACGGCGAGGTGCTGGTGGAAGCGCTGCAGCAGGCATTCGCCAGCTTCGACGCGCGGCTCGAAAAGCGCGAGGCACGCCAGCAGCTGGCCCGACTGACCGAACGCGAGCGCGAAGTCCTCGACATGGTTGCCTTGGGCTGGGCGAGCAAGGAGATCGCGGCGGCGCTCAACATTTCGGCAAGAACAATCGATGCGCACAGGGCGAAGATCGCCGACAAGCTCGGCACCAGTTCCGTGGCCGAGTTCGTGCGCTTGACGATGGCGGAGAAAGGGCCGGCATAGGTTGTCCTACCTATGCAGGGTGGTGGCATCGCGGATTCTGCCGCTCGGGCTGATTGGGTAGTTCTGGTTTCGGAAAAGCGAACCGCTTCCCCGGAACAAGGATAGGACCCACGCCATGAACAAGACCCTTCTCGCAACGGCTTGCGCACTCGTCGTCGCCAGCGGCACCGCAAAGGCAGAACTGCTCACCGAAAAGAACATCCCGTCCAGCCTTGCCGTCGAGATCGCCGTGAATGCCGTTCAGGCCTGCGCCGCCGACAAGTACAACGTGACGGCAGCAGTGGTCGATCGCGCCGGCGTGCTGCGCGCGCTCGTGCGCGCCGACAATGCCGGCCCTCATACGGTTGGGGCGGCGCGTGCCAAGGCGTTCACGTCGGCATCATCACGCACGCCGACCTCGAAAATGGCCGAGAACGTCGCCAAGAACCCGGCAGCGGCCGAGCTGGTCAACATTGAAGGCTTCCTCGTGCTTGCCGGCGGCGTCCCGATCAAGGCCGGCGACGTCACCATCGGTGCGATCGGCGTGGGTGGCGCTCCCGGCGGCAATCTCGACGAGGCCTGCGCCGCGACCGCAATTGAAAAGGCCGCCGGGCAACTCAAGTAATTTGACCCGTGCTGACCGGGCCTTCGGCCAGATCCGCAACGTCCCCCAGGGCGGCCACGCCGCCCTGGGGGACGTATATCGACGGCAGGTCGGTATCCTTCAAGCGCCGCGCAAGCGGCAGAATGTCGTCAGCATCCCTCTCTTTCACAATCGATTGTCTCGCTTCGCGGGATTTCCCAGCGGATCGAAATCTGCTGCACCGGACACGACGTCGAACTGGTAAATCGATCCTGCGCCCCCAGTTGCATAAGCGGCCCGCCACAGGCCTTCCACGATCACAGTGAACCGGCAGGCGCCGTCGTTCAGGGTGCCAGGGCAGCGCTCCGCTGCCACGGGCGCGTACTATTCAAGCGTCTCCTCACAGTGCGCTCAGGCCTGTCGAACGCCCACAACAGTATTGTGTTGCAGACAGGCAACATATTTGCCGTAAGAAATTGCACTTCGAAATTGTGCCTTGCCGAGCAAGCAATCCCGTGCGACGTTACATTGTCTGCAACCCACACTAAAGGAGGCGTGAGATGACATATACTCTCTATAATATGCGCACTTCTGGTGGATCCGTTGCTGTACTCGGGATGCACATTGCATCCTGCTTTGCCCGCCCGGGTTCACAAAGCGCCTGAACGCTGACCGTCAACGGATCGGCATTTCCCAACTGACCTAACGTTACCGGCTTACCGCGAGAAAATTCGCGTCCAGGCCCAAATCAACTTTTAGAGGACCGATCGCGTCGCAGCGACGGGATAACAATATGCGTGAGACATCATTTGCAGTCTCCGGCACTCTGCCGGCGACCCTCGACGACCTGTGCCGTACCTTCGGCATCTGGAGAACAACAACCGGCCTCGTTCGAGCAGCCTGGCGGCATCACCGGCTGGTCAACCAGGCGACCGGTCTCTCCAACCGGATGCGCCGCGATATCGGGCTTCCCGAAATCGACGAGCCGCCCGATGATCCTTGGATCGCGGCCTGGGCATCGCCCAGGTGGGCTCCGACCGTTCGGATCAACTGATGTGGGGACACAACCGTCAACCCGTCAGGGCGAGACGGTTGGTGCCACTATTGCCACACGGGCGCGACGCCAGTCGTGCCCGTGATCTGCTCTGACAGAGCCTTACCCTTGCTGCAGAATTTAGCGCTCAAGCGAACCAAGGGGCTTAATCGGCGAGCGACCGGCCGACCGATGGCGCCATCAGCCCCAAGTCAGTGGATCGAGCCGCAGATAGAAATCAAGACGGGCGCGATCGGGGGCCGAGATCCCCAGCGTCTCGAACAGCATCGCCGCCGCGCGCCGTTCCTGCTCCGCCGTCTTCCAGGTTTCACGCGCGTTAGCGGTCATCAGAGCCAGGTCAGCGTAGCGGTCTGCAGTGCCGAGACGACCGAGATCGATCATGCCCGTGCAGCGTAGAATTTGAGGGTCGACCATGAAATTCGGCATGCACGGGTCGCCGTGGCAGACCACCCGGTCCCTCGCCTCCTGCTCGAGGCGAAGTGCGAGTTCGCGCTCCACCCGTGCCAGCAATTCCGTTGCCGGCGTCTTCCGGTCGTCGTCCGGCAGGAAATCGGAGTTGACGCCATTGCGCGCAACCACGTCTGCAGCTCGTTCGAACATCCGCGCCAGGCTGCGATCGAAAGGGCATTGGCCGGCATCCAGCGCATGGAGAGCACCGAGTTGCCGGGCCATGGAAGGCCAGGCCGAAAGCAGGTCGGTAGCCGACAGCTCGGCGGCCGGCACGCCTTCTATTGCTGAAATTACGAGGCAGGCACCGTCCTCCGCCACGTGCCAATCGATAACGTCCGGCGTCAGGATGCCTTTGCCCTGCAGCCACAGGAGCCGATCGCGCTCGCCGGAAAGCTCGCCGGAGCGAGCAGCCGTTGCGACCTTGGCATAGGCGCGCCCGTCGCCGCGCCGGTAGACGACATCTCCGGACTCGCCGGCCATGACAGGCATCCATTCGCAGGGCAAACGCCCGAGCAATTCCTGTGTCCAAATCAAAGCGAAGGCTCCCACACTCTTGAAACGGCTTGAGTTAGCTGGGTGTCGCCAGCAAAGATTGCAACGGTCGAACGACCGATAGCAGGGCGTCGCCAGCCAGTTCATACATAGGTGTATCGCGCGCCGATGCGCGATCAGTCGGTTGCAGTCAACACGGCAGCACAGCAGGACGAAGGAAATGTGGACATGAACCAGGCGCTCGCACTCATCGCTCTTGTGGTCCGTGACTATGACGAAGCAATCGATTTCTATGTGAACACGCTGAATTTCGTCCTGGTGGAGGATAGCTACCAACCGGAACAGGACAAGCGCTGGGTCGTCGTCAAGCCTGCAGGTGACGGCAACACCTCCTTGCTTCTTGCGCGTGCGTCCAATGCCCATCAGCAGGACTTTATCGGCGACCAGGCGGGAGGACGGGTCTTTCTCTTCCTGCGAACCGACGACTTCTGGCGCGACTACAACAATTTGGTGGGGCGCGGTGTCGATTTCGTCCGGGAACCCAAAGAAGCCTCCTACGGAACTGTCGCGGTCTTTAAGGACCTCTACGGCAACCTTTGGGATCTTGTTCAGTTTACGGATGGCAGGGCCTGAGCGGCAGCCGAAGCCAATACAGCACAACAGGATATGGCGCTCGTGCCCGTCGATACTGCGATCGGGCCGAGCGGTGAAGCGTCCGATTTCGGGCCGCCGTTTTCCCGTAAATCGGGCTTGACTTAATCATAGCTCGCTGGTTATGGATTGAACCCATAGCCAGAGAGTTATTGAATTACCATGCCGCTACCACACGAAATCCTGTTCAAGACACTTGCCGACCCGACGCGGCGGGCGATCTTCGAACGGCTATGCCGCGAAGGCGACCAGACGGTCGGAGCCTTGACGGCACATGCTGGGATTTCGCAACCGGCGGTTTCCAAACATCTGGGCGTGCTGAAGCGTGCCGGCTTGGTCAAGGATCGGCACGAAGGCCGGCTGACCCATTACAGCGCTGAGCTCGGTGCGCTTGACCCGCTAGTCGGCTGGGCAAAAGCGATGACCGGGTTCTGGCAGAACCGTTTTGACGACCTTGAAGACCTGCTCAAAAGGATGGATCAATGAACGAAACCGCAACCGAAACACGCACCGTCGTCGTTGAACGGGAGGTGCCCTATCCAGCGGAAAAAATCTGGCGCGCACTCACCCAGCCGCACCTGATCGAGGAATGGCTGATGAAGAACAACTTTCGCCCGGACAAGGGGCACCGCTTCAATCTCACGGCCGACTGGGGCTCCGTCGACTGCCAGGTGCAGACGGTCGAGGCCAACAAGTCGCTGTCCTACACCTGGGACACCAAGGACCTGAAGAGTGTCGTCACCTGGACGCTTACGCCGACGGGCGCCGGCACCCACCTGCGGATGGAGCAATCCGGTTTCCGGCCGGATCAGCAGCCCTACTATCAAGGTGCACAGGCCGGATGGCCAAGGTTCGTTTCAGCTCTCGAGCAGGTCTTGGAGCGGCTGGACTGACGATCAGACCGAAATCGTGTGTTTGCGCCGGGCGGATCATCCGATCCGTTCCGGCCGGCTTTTTGAGGAGGTGCCAATGAACTGGACCAATTGGATGCGACAGGTTCACCGCTGGACGTCACTTGCTTTCGCGGTGGTTGTCGCCGCCATCTTCATCACCCAGGGAATGGGCAGGCAACCAGCCGAATGGGTCTATTTCCTGCCGCTGTTTCCGCTCGCGATCCTGCTGGCCACCGGCCTTTACATGTTCGTGCTGCCCTATCTCGGCCGACGGCATACGGCCGGTTAGGAGCAGGCGGCATGGCCGGCAAGACGACCAGAAAGCCGACAAAGACATCGAAGAAGCCGACGGCCAAGAAAGCCAAAGCTGGCGGTGCGGCTCCGGCCGCGTTAGGCGAAGTCCCACTGCTGTCCGGCGGCAACCCGCAGATTGCCAAGGGCTATGGCGATGCCCCCGTCCAGGCCTATATCGCGGCGATGCCGGGCTGGAAGAGCGATGTCGGACGGCGCCTCGACGCACTCATCGAACGCGCGGTACCCGATGTCTACAAGGCTGTGAAATGGAACTCTCCGCTCTATGGTCTTGAAGGCGAGGGTTGGTTCCTCGGTGTCCATGTCTTCACCAAGTACATCAAGGTGGCGTTCTTCCGCGGCGCGTCTCTCGATCCGGTCCCGCCCGGCCAATCGAAGCAGCAGGACGTGCGCTATCTCGACATTCGCGAGGATGACGATCTCGATGAAGAACAATTCGCCGATTGGGTAAAGCAAGCCAGCCAATTGCCGGGCGAACGCATGTGACAATCGGCGGGTGGCGCAACCGGATGCCAATACCCGGGAGCGCCGGTCGGGTGGCAATCCCGCCGCGCGCTCCTGCACGCTCAGGCCAAGCTCTGCAGCGTTAACGCTCCATTAAGCATAGCGAGAATGCAGCCGTCCGACAGGCTTGGGAACGAGTCGGGCTTCACCTAAGTACACGCTCCTCACCCGATGCTGGGTGATTTGCCCGATGCTGGGCGATTTGATGGAGTGACATGATGTCAATGGAAAATGAGGCCGCCGCGCAGGCGCTGGCGCTCGATCGATCGGTCAGCGATGCCGAAATCAGTATCGCCATCTCCCATGCGCAAAACGCCATCGAGGCCGCGGGTGAGACACAGACCCCGGGACTGCGCCGCGCGCTGCAGGTCAAGGATGCGCTCGAAGGCGCGCTGCGGCTCCGCGGCCGAGCCATCGGCCAGTGACCTCATGAATTCTGCAGGCTGAATGGTCGTCGCTTGCGTCGCAAGCACGGCCGATAGGTTCCGTACCGTCAAACAGGATCTACGATGCAACTGATGTCCATGCCGGCTGTTGCCGGCATCTCCCTGGGCGTTGCGATCGCCAGCATTTTCTCTCGCAAGCATCGTGGAAAACCCATCGGCGAGAGGACCCTCGCCGCCCTGGGAAGTTTCCTGGCAACGCTTCTCGCACTGCTGGCTCTCAACTTCGGAATCTTCTGCGTCCAGCAATCCTAGCTGGACGCATTTGGGGCGTTGTCGATCACGACTGGAGCAACCAAGCGTCGAACTCTGTCGCGGGCAGGCGTTCGCGCGCCGCAGAATCGCCCGAGGTGTCCGGGCTAAGCAACCGCCCGCAATGCAGGATCGGGAATAGGGACCGCCGCCATCAGTGCTCTTGTGTAGGGCTCCTTGGGGTCTTCGAACACGGCGCGGCGTGTGCCCATCTCGACGATACGGCCACCGCGCATCACTGCAACGTGGTGCGACATGCGTTCGATCACGGCCATATCGTGGGAGACGAAGAGATAGGCAAGGCCCATCGTCTCCTGAAGTTCCAACATCAGGTCCAGCACGCGTGCTCGCACCGAGACGTCGAGTGCAGCAACGCTTTCGTCGGCAACGATCAGCTTCGGATTGACGGCGAGTGCCCGTGCGATGCAGATGCGCTGGCGCTGGCCGCCGGAAAACTCGTGCGGATAACGGCTGGCTGCATCCGGACCGAGCCCGACGCGCCGCAGAAGGTCGGCAACCCGATCTTCCTGCTCGCTTCTGTTGCCGATACCGTGGATGATCAGCGGCTCGGCGATCGCAGCCCCCACTGCCATGCGCGGGTCGAGCGAGGCATAGGGATCCTGAAAGATCATCTGCGCCGAGCGCCGCACCGGCCGCATCTGGCGCTGGCTGAGCGGGCCGATATCGCACCCGTCGACGAGAACTTCGCCGCTGAACGGCACCAGCCCGAGTACCGCCTTGCCGGTGGTCGACTTGCCCGACCCACTTTCGCCGACGAGCCCCAGGGTCTGGCCGGGCAGGATTTCGAAGGAGACATCGCTGACCGCCGGCCGGCTTTCCTTCCCCTTCGAGAACCAACCCGCTTTCTTGCCGTAGTGGACTTCAAGCCCGCGCACCGCCAGCACGGGGCTTGCCGTCTCCGGGCTCCCGGCCAGCGGCTCAGACCCCACGCGCGGCGGGGCGTCGGTGCCGGTATGAGCGCCCAATCTCGGCACCGCCGCCAGAAGCTCGCGGGTGTAAGGCGCTTTTGGTGCCTCAAAGATCGGCAGCACCCCGCCCTGCTCGACAACCCTTCCCTGCTGCATGATGACGACGCGGTCGGCCATCTGCGCGACCACGCCCATGTCGTGGGTGATCAGGATGATCGAGGCGCCGAATTCCTGCTTCAGTTCCTTCATCAGCTTCAGGATCTGCGCCTGCACCGTAACATCAAGTGCCGTCGTCGGTTCGTCGGCGATCAACACCTTCGGCCGGCAGGAAAGCGCCATGGCGATCATCACCCGCTGGCGCATGCCGCCGGAGAGTTCATGTGGATATTGCATCAACCGCCGCGCCGGCTCTGTGATGTGCACGGCATCGAGCATGCGCAGTGCCACTGCCTCGGCCGCCCCCCCTTCCGAGCCCTGGTGCTCGCGGATCGCCTCGGTTAGCTGCGCGCCGATCGACATCACGGGATTGAGCGACGTCATCGGCTCCTGAAACACCATGGCGACATCGCTGCCGCGCACACTGCGCATGGCGCTATTGCTGAGGCGCGATAGTTCACGACCTGCAAGCTGGATGCTGCCGGAGGCGATCCGCAGCGAGGCCTTCGGCAACAACCCCATGATCGCCAACGAAGTGACGGATTTGCCCGATCCGCTCTCGCCGGCAATGCACAGCGTCTCGCCGAACTTCAGCTCGAAGCTGACCTCGTCGAGCACGCGCTTGGCGCCTTCGGGCGTTCGTGCATCGACGCACAGTCTGTCGACACTGAGAACCGGCGGGGGAGCGGATTGGGATGCTGTCACGAAAAGACGATCCTTGGGAAGTAGAAGGACACAACCCAGTTCGGGGCGTCGACGATCTCGCTGATCCGGAGATCACCGCAGACCGAGCAGAGCAGATAGGCATCGACCGGGCTCAATCCGTGTTCGGCACCGAGCAGGTCGATCATCCGCATCAGGCTTTCGCGTGCGCCGGTCATCAGATCCGGGCCGATGCCCGTCGTCACCTCGTAGCCGGCGGCATCAAGATGGCGGGTCACTGGCCCGGGTGTGGTGAAGCGTGGGCTCGCAAGGCGCGCATCCTTGACGAGTTCGATGGTCGCCTCGACCTCCATCTGGCTCTCGATGGCGGTGCCACAGACTTCGCCGTCGCCCTGGGCTGCGTGCGTGTCGCCGATCGAAAACAGCGCGCCCTCGACCTCGACAGGCAGATAGAGCGTGACGCCCGATGTCAGGTCGCGAATGTCGAGATTGCCGCCGACCCGGCGCGGCGGCACGACGGAATGAAGGCCAGGTTCCGCAGGGGCGACACCGATCGTGCCGGCGAACGGCTTCAACGGAACGCGTCCGCCGGGGCCATAGAGCGCCGGCGCCATCGTGCTGGCGTCATAGGACCACATGTGCAGTGCGGGCTCGCTAAACTGGTCGGCCAGCAGGCCGAAGCCCGGAATGTTGGCAGTCCAGCCGACGCCCGAGGGGACGAAGCGGCGGATCGTGACCTTCAGCGCGTCGCCGGGTGCCGCACCTTCGACATAGACGGGACCTGTCACCGGATTGATGCGGTTGAAATCGAGTTTTGACAGCGTCTCGAGCGTCGAGCCCGCACCCAGCTGTCCGCCCGAGGAATCCAGGCACTCGAAATGAATGGTCTCGCCCGGCTTGGCGATCAATGTCGGTTCAAAATCGCGGTTCCAGCCGAAATGGTGCTTGGCGCGATGGATGGTATGGGTGCAGGCAACGCACATTTTCTTCTCCCCAGATAATAAGGAGCTCCCCGGACGAATAGCCCGGAGAGCCCGAGGGCTTATTGCTTCACGTAGATCGCGTCGTAGTTGATGACGCGGGTCGGATCGACGTAGATCTCGCCCGCACCGCCCATGCGCGGCGACTTGGCGACGACACGACGTTCGTTTGTCACCGGCACCCAAGGGGCATCCGCCATGATGTCGGTGAAGATCTTGCCCCAAGCCGCCTGGCGCTCGCCGGCCTTGGCCGGATCCGACATGGAATCGGCGGCAATGGCGCGGGCGTCGAGGTCTTCGTTGCAATACCACGACCAGTTCCAGCCACCCTGGACCGCGCCCGAGCAACCGAGGATCGGACCGTAGAAATTGGACGGATCCGGGAAGTCGGCGATCCAGGCCATGCCGCCCGACCAGATCATCGGCGCTTCGCCTTCAGTGCCGCCGGCGGCAATCACGTTTGCCTGAGCGAGCGCGCGAACCTCGGCCTTGATGCCGACGGCCGCCAGATCCTGCTGGATCGCCTGGGCGATGCGCGGCTGCGGATCGGTGTTGGTGGAATAGAGGATCGTCTCGAAACCATCGGGATGCCCGGCTTCGGCGAGCAGCGCCTTCGCCTTCTCGACGTCGAAGGCGTAGCCGGTGAAACCCTTGTCGTAGCCCGGCATCAGCGGCGGCAGCGGCTGGTTGGCGGGCGTTGCACGGCCATTGAGGATGCGGGTGATGCGCTCCTTGTTGATCGCCATGTTGACGGCCTGACGCACCTTCACATCATCGAAAGGCTTTACTTTGGTGTTGAGCGTCACATAGCCGGTGTGCAACTGCTGGCCGTCGACGATGATATCGGCGCCCTCGGGCGAGTTCTTGATCTCGAGGAATTTTGCCGGCGGAATACCGTCGCCGGCAATATCGACTTCGCCCTTCTGCAACCGAAGCAACGCGACCAGCGGTTCCTGGCCGACTTCGACGGTGAACTTGTCGATGCGCGGCATGTCCTTGATGAAATAATCCGGATTGCGTTCGAAGGTCAGGCTCTGACCGACGGTCCAATCCTTGAGGATGAACGTGCCGGAACCGACCGGCTTCTTGCCGAAATCGCCGGCAGCGGCTTCGACCGCTTCCTTCGGCACGACGGAGGCGAAGTTGACGGCGAGAACATGCAGGAACGTCGCATCGGGGCGCGACAGATGGAACACGACTGTGGCTGCATCCGGCGCCTCGATGCCTTCAAGCGTCGTCGTCTTGCCGCCGGTGACGTCGTCAAACCCCTTGATCGCGCCGAAGAAGCCGGCGCCGGGACCTTGTGTCTTCGGATCGACCGCGCGCTCGATCGAGTATTTCACATCGGCTGCGACGATCTCGCGCCCGTTGGTGAATTTCGCGCCCTTGCGAAGCTTGAACGTGTAGGTCAGGCCATCGGGCGCGACCTCGAAGCTTTCGGCAAGCGACGGCACAAGCTCGGTGGTGCCGGGCGTATAATCCATCAGCCGCGAAAACAGGCTCTTGATCATCGACCAGTTGACCCAGTCGTAACCGATGGCCGGATCGAGCGTGGCGATGTCGTCCTTGTAGGTGATGACGATGTCACCGCCCTGCTTTGGCGCGTCCTGCGCGAAGGCAGGCAACGGCGCAAGCACCAGCGCCGTTGCGACGGTTGAGTTTCGAAGCCAGCGTTTGAACATTGTTGTTCCCCTTTTTGGTTGCCGTGTGATTTAGCGGGCGCGGATGCGCGGATCGACGAGCGGCGCGAGAATGTCGGCAAGCAGATTGCCGAGCACGATCGCGAGCGCCGAAACGAGCGTCACCCCCATGATGATTGGAATGTCGACCTGCTGGATGGCCTGCCAGGCGAGCTGGCCGATGCCGGGCCAGCCGTAGACGGCCTCGACCACGACGACGCCGCTCATGAACTGGCCGATATCGATGCCGATCATGGCGATGATCGGCAGCAGCGCATTGGGAAGCGCATGGCGAAAGATGATGCGGGCCGACGACAGGCCCTTTGCCCGGGCGGTGCGGACATAGTCCTGGTTGAGGACGTCGATCATCGCTGAGCGCACCATGCGCGCATACCAGCCGGCACCGAGAACGCCGAGGGTCAGGGCCGGCAGCACCACATGCGCCGGTGTGCCGAAGCCGCTCATCGGGAACCAGGCGAGCGTGACCGCGAAGACATAGAGCAGCAACAGCGCCGCCACGAACTGCGGCGCCGAGACGCCGACGAAGGACGCCATCATGACGAAACGGTCGACGAAGCCGCCACGACGGACCGCCGCGAGCACGCCGAGAAACACGCCGAGCACCACCTCGACGGCAATGCCTGCCGCCATCAGGATCAGCGTTGCCGGCAATCGGGCGGCAATCAGTGCACCGACATCGGTCTTCTGCGCGTAGGACCGGCCGAGGTCGCCCTGAAACAGGCCCTGCAGGTAGGTCCAGAACTGGACGAGCAGGGGCTGGTCGAGGCCGAGTTCGCGACGGATGTTGGCGACGGTCTGCGCCGTGGCGCTGCGGCCGGCGATCATGCGGGCCGGGTCGGCCGGGAGCGCATAGAGCAGCAGGAAGGTGATGGCGGCGACGCCGAGAAGAATGAGGGCGGTCTGCACAAGACGACGAAGGAGCAGGAAAGCCATCTCAGCCCCTCCCCCGCTGCGTCGGATCGAGGATGTCGCGCAGCGCGTCTCCGACCAGATTGAAGGAAAGCGCGGTCAAGAGGATGACGGCACCGGGAATGAAGACCAGCCAGGGAGCCGCCTGAAAATAGCTCTGGCTTTCGAAGATGATGTTGCCCCAGGACGGTGTCGGCGGCTGCACACCGATACCGAGGAACGAGAGCGTCGCTTCAAGCAGCACTGTTGTGGCAATGCCGAGCGTCCCCCAGACGATCGCTGTGGGGATCAGATGCGGCAGGATGTGGTGAAACAGGATGCGGCCATGCCCGGCGCCGAGCGAGCGTTCGGCCAGGATGAAGTCGCGCTCCACCAGCCCGCGCGTTTCGGTGTAGACGATGCGCGCCACCTGGACCCAGTTGACGAGCGCGATGACCATGGCGACGATCCAGAGACTGGGGCGCAACAATGCTGCGAGAACGATGGCCAAGAGCAACGCCGGAAAGGCCATCATCAGATCGGTAAAGCGCATCAGAGCGCCGCCGACGATGCCGCGCATATATCCGGAGAGGATGCCGATCAGCAGCCCGATCGTCACGGCGATGCCGTTGGCGACGAGGCCGATGACGAGCGAAGTGCGCGCGCCGTAGAGAAGCCGCGAGAACAGATCGCGCCCGAGTGTGTCGGTGCCCAGAAGGAACTGCGCGCTTGGCGGCAGCGGCGCGCCCTCCAGCGTCAGCCCGTCGAACATCTGCTCATCCGGGCTGTAGGGCGCAATCAGCGGCGCGGCAATCGCGAGGACCACCACAAGCACAACGACGATCAGGCCGAACAGGGCTGCCGGCTGGCGGACCATGGCTTTGACTGCCTGCATCAACCTGCCTCCGGCAACGGTTCGGCGCCGCCGATAATTGAGGCCGCAACCTGTTCCATCGACAGCCGCCGTTGCATCGCGCAGTTGCGCAGGATCCGATAGGCTTCTTCTTCGTCGAGCTTGCGGGCATTGCTGATCTTTTGCACCGCGGCATGGACCAGCGGACGCATGCGCACCCGTTCTTCCAAATGGGCGATCTTGTCGATCACGGCCTGGCGCTCGCGATGAACGGCAAGCGCCATCACCAGCGCGGGATAGACGGCCGACGAAGCCACCGGTTTGGCGATGATGGCCGAGGCGCCCTGCTCCATCGCCCAGGCCACCCGACCGGGGGCTTCCGACCCGAGCAGCGCAACGAGCGGGCGCGGCGCACGTTCGTCGGTCCAGGGCAACAGTCCGGTCCAGCCCTGGTCGGCATCGACCAGAATGAGATCGGGCAGCTGATCGGCGGCAAGTGGTGTCCATTGAACATGGACATGAAAGCCGAAGAGTTTCAGCTGACGGGTGAGGCGCTCCGTGGTTGCATCCTCGCGATGGAGGATCGTGGCGCGCCAGCCGGCGAAATTCGGTGTTTCCCTCATGAGACGATCCGGAGCTGGGGTGGCTTGCGCGTGCGTCGACCCGTAAGATACGGGTCGGCAACGATGGCGGGCTCGGAGGCGATGATGTCGAATCCACCTTCGTCGTTGATGCGACCGAGGTGGAAGGGAAGTGCCGCGTGGCGGGTTTCGGTATCGATCCGGAGCGGGCCGAGAACGGTTGAGCGCGGTGCTGCATAAAGCAGACTGGTCACAGCCGCCGGATCGTCGGTTCCGGCTTCGATGATCGCCTCCGCGCAGAGCTTGACGGCGGCATAGGCGCTGGCAAAGACGCTGGAAATCCGGCGCGACGAGCCGAAACGTGCGCTCACCTCGGCCTTGAATGCGGCATTTTCGGCGGAGGCCACCGTGTCGAAATAGGCCGCTGCACAAAGCTGTCCGGTCGCGACGCCGAGGCCGATATCGGTCAGCTCGCATTCCTGCAGATCGCAGCTGACGACAGGGCAGTTTTCCGGGCGAAAGGCAGGATCGCGTTGGCCGAGCGCCCGGATCGCGGCATGCAAGGCATAGCTCGACGGCCCGACGAGATTGTTGAGGATGAAGCTAGGCCGTCGCTGCTCGATCTCGGCGACAATGCGCTCGACTGCGGTTTCCTCGAGCGGCAGGTAGCGTTCGCCGAGCACCGATCCGCCCGCCTCCTCGATCAGTTCGCGGGCGAGCCGGTTCATTTCCCAGCCCCAGACATAGTTGGCGCCAACGAGATAGGGGCGACGACCAAAGCGCGGCAGGAGATAGTCGAGCAGCGGCAGCAGATGCTGGTTCGGACAGCCGCCGGTATAGATGACGTTGTCGTTGGCCTCGAAGCCCTCATAGGGGCACATGTACCAGAGCAGGCCGTCATGCTTTTCGACGAGCGGGATGACCTCCTTGCGCGCCAGCGACGTGATCGTGCCGACGATGTGGCGGCAGCCCTCATCGCGCAGCAGCGAGCGGGCTCCTTCGAGATACCGGTCGATGTTGGCATGGGGATCGACAAAGACGGGCTCGAGGCGCCCAGGATGGCGCGCCTGGATCTCATCGATCGCCAGCTCGGCGCCGTCGCGGCAGTCGCGGCCCATCGTCCCGTAGGGGCCGGTTGTCGAGTAGAGGATACCGATCTTCACCGCGTCACGCATGAACCTGCCAAAAACCAAAAACCCCATGACGCCTATCCCATCGGAGATGGGGCATCATGGGGCGAAACTGCCCGTCGACCATAAGGGTCATGTGAAATGGATTGAATTGCTCAATCTGAAGCCATGATTAAGATACGGGCAGCAGACCTCTGTCAAGCAAGGATTGGCAAGAAGCCGGCGCTCGGTGCGCAACTTTACACACCAGAGGGGACTGAACTCGGCAACAAGGGCCTCACCCAACGTCCTGAGGATGTGCGGCCGTGGAGCATGCAACCGGCCCGCTGCCGCGGGCCGATCGAATGCAGTTTAGATGTCAGAACTTCCGGCTAATCGCGATCTTGAAGTTCCGGCCGGGCATCGCCGAAATACCGTCGCTGAGATAGGGCTCGTAATATTTGTCGAAGATGTTGTCGACCGCCAGATGCAGCTCGCCGCCTTCCATGATGCCCGTTGTCGGCGTCCAGTCGAGAAACAGGCCATGCACGGCGTAACCGGCGCTCGGCGGGCGGGCATAGGTCTGTCCGCCCTGATTGTAGGGCGTGCGGTTCTGGTCGTCGACGAAGGTCCCGGTCCAGCCGAAGGCAAGATCCCGATCCGGCACCTTGATCCCGGCGGTGGCCATCACGGTCAGCGGCGCGAGATCGTTGATGTAGGTGTCGGGGCCCCAGACATTGTTGACGGCGCCGGTGCGCTCGCCGGTCATCCAGGAGACGCCGAGGTCGGCGAACATGCGCTCGG
Organism: Ensifer sp. M14; assembly: GCF_003355565.1. Lineage (NCBI taxonomy): Bacteria > Pseudomonadati > Pseudomonadota > Alphaproteobacteria > Hyphomicrobiales > Rhizobiaceae > Ensifer > Ensifer sp. M14. The sequence continues at coordinate 692,516 of NZ_QJNR01000007.1, read as the reverse complement.
TCTCATAGTGCGATTGCAGTTCGATGCCGCGGATGTCGTAGGACGGCGTGTTCCAGTAGAATGGCACGTTGCCCGAAACGCCGGCGAGGTTCACGGTGCCAAAACGGCGCGTCACCGGGTTGGAGACGTGGTTGTTGTAGGCCGAAATGCGCGTCGACAGCATGTCGTCGGTTGTCAGCACGTCGTTGAAGCTCATGTCTACGCCGATGTTGAAGGTGCTGTTGCGCTCGACGTCCAGGTCTCGGCTGGTGCCGGAGGCCTTGGTCTGTACGCTTTGCGTGGAATAGATTTCATCGATGTTGGGCACGCGCATCGCGTAGGCCCAGTCGGCAAAGAACCGAACCGAGGGTGTTGCCTCAAAGGACAGGCTGACCGCCGGTGTCACGCCCTGGTGCGAAACGGCCGAATAGTCGTGTCCCGCCAGCGGATTGTTGAAGCGCGGCGCCTCGTTCGGCACTCCCTTGGAGCGCACGTGGTCGTAGCGCAGGCCCGGCGTCACGGTCAAAGTGTCGGTCAGTTCGATCCTGTCGCGAACGAAGGCGGCGAAGGTCTTCTGCGTGCCCTCCGGCATGAACCAGGGGGCATAGTAGCCATAGTTGTATTGCGCCTGGGTGCGGTTGGCGATGTCGTACATCCAGATGTCGCGGTCGTGATCGAGGTACTGGACGCCGTAGTTCAGGCTGTGCGACAGGCCGCCGAGCGTGAAGTTGGAGGTGTTTTCCGCCTCGAACTTGATGTCGGTGTAGGTGGCATCGTTTTCGTAGCCGCCGACGGATGCGCTGGGGTTGAGCCCGGGAATATCGGGCCGCGTCGCGTGCTGGCTGGTCTGCGAGAAGCTCGCCATCATGCGGTAGTTCACCAGGTCGCTGTCGCCGGCATAGCTGTAGTTGAGCGTCGAGGTGAAATCCTCGATCTCGCGCCAGGTGAGAAGGCGGCGCATTGCTTCCTTGTAGCCGTAGCGGGTGATGTTGAAATCCGACGGCGCCGACTGGCCGCGGATGGCGGCGACCGGCCCCCAGTTGTTGTTCTGGCCGTAGGCGACTGTGCCCCTGATCTCGTGACCGTCATACTCAGCGCCGACATTGGCAAGCAAGGTCGTCAGCTTCGAGTTGGAATAGTTGTAGATCTCGCCGCCGCCGACGCGCATGTCATCGCTCTTACGCCATGTCGCCGCCAGAAGACCATCATAGGTCACCGGACCGCCGAAATCCGACTTTCCATAGAGCGCGCCGGTTTCGAGGAACTGCTTGTTGGCGCTCTGGAAACCGGACTTGGCCCAGATGCCCCATTCTTCGCCCGGCCGCAACATGTCGGCCGCATCCTTGGTTTCCATCAGCACGGTGCCGCCGAAGCCGCCGTTGCCGTAACGCACAGAGGTCGCGCCTTTTTCGATTTCGACGCGCTTGAGCAGTTCGGGCTCGATGAAGACCGTGCCCTGGTCGTATTTCTCGAAATTCTTCGGTGCGCCGTCAAGGATGATCCGAACATCCGACTGTCTGGCGAAGCCACGGATGGCAAGCGTCTGCCCTTCGATACGCACACCGCCGCCCATCGACACCCCAGGCGTCTTCTGCAGCAACTCCGGCAGGCTCGAGGCCTGGGCCTTCTCGATGTCTTCGGCATCGAGGACTGCTACGTTCGGTGCCCGGTCGCCGCGATTGGCATCGCCGCGCACGACGATCGGCGCCAGCTTCGTGCCCTCGGCGTCAACCGGGGCCGATGCTTCGCTGGCCCCCATGAGCTTTACCGTCGACCCGCCGACGAAACGGTAGCGGACGCCTGTTCCACTCAAGAGCCGCGCGAGCGCCTCATCCGCCGTCATCTCGCCGGAAAGACCTGATGTGCTAACCCCTGATGCAACCGAGCTGTCGAACACGACCTGCAGCTTGAGCTGGCTTGCCAGCCGGTTGACGGCAGCGGTCAGCTTGCCGGCCGGCACATCGACATGATGCACCGACGCGTTCTGGGCAAGCGCGCCAGTGGCCGAAAAGGCAACCACAGTGCCTGCCATCAGCAGGTTGAAAATTCCGGAGTGGCGGCGTCCGCCGGTCGCATTCGAGTGTGGCATGATGGTCCCAGACAATTGGAGGTGGCCGCGAAAAGGCCGGTCTGGTTTCTGGACGAACGAGGTGCCCCGTCAGGGACACCCTGTTTCGATTTTTTTAGCGCAGGATCGTGACGTAGGGGCCGAACCTGGTGATCTTGACGTCGAAGGCTTCGGTAAGGCCTTGCAATGCCCTGACCGGATCCGAGAGGTCGAAGCTGCCGGAGACGCGTCTTGCCCCGACCGTGGCATCGGCAATCAGGATCGTGCCCGGAACGTGCCGCCCGATTTCCTCGACGACGGACGCAATGGTGCGTTCCTCGAAGACGAGACGCCCGTCCCGCCAGGCAACTGCCAGCAGCGGATCAATCGGCTTGATATCGCCGAGCCTGCCCTGTTGGTTGTAGCTCACCTGCTCGTTGACCTCGACGCGACGTGGCGGCGTTGCCGTGTCAGTCGCAACCGACACCGCGTGCTCCAGCACCGTGACGCTGGCGCCGTCGTCGGTCAGGTTGACGTCGAAGGCCGTTCCGAGTGCGGTCGTCGCTCCTGCTCCCGCCTCGACGACGAAGGGCCTGTTTCCGTCGGGTGCGACTTCGACGAATGCCTCGCCGCGCAACAGAACGATACGGCGCTCGCTTGGCGTGAATTCATAGGCAACGGCCGATTGGGCGTTGAGCTGCAGTGTCGAGCCATCGTTTAGCCTCAAGACAGGCCTTTCCCCCTTGCCTGCAATGACGTCGGCGCGCATCCATAGTGCGCCGTCGAACGCAAGAAAGATGCCGGCACCGGCAACGAGAATGGTCACGAGCGACGCGATCGTCTTTCGACGATTTGCAGGCGCGCGCACCGCCCTCTCGGCAAACTCCGGCTCGCGCCGGATCAACAGCGTCGCGTCGCCGACCACCCTTTGCGCCCGCGCAAAAATCTCGGCATGGACAGGGTCTTCCGACCGCCACCGTTCGAACGCCAGCTGCAACTCTTTATCCGAAGGGTCGCCGTTCAGGCGCACGAGCCAGTCCACCGCCTGCTCGCGCACCCGCTTTTCACGGTCCTTGCGGCCACGTTCAGGCTCTCCGCCGGTTGGTAGATGCCGTGCGTCGAGCGCGGTCATATCGCGTCCTCCAGGCGGTCGAGGCAATGCAGGTAGGCCTTACGCAGATGCCGGTCCACCATGTTGCGGCTGATGCCGGTGCGCAGGGCAATTTCGTCGGAGCTCAAATTGCCGATCCGATTGGCGAGAAACACGCGCCGTCGTTGCAGCGACATCTCCATGATGGCTGTTTTCAGGATAGACAGCCTGCGGCGGAGATCGATATTGGCGTCGGGTGCAGCGATATCGCTGGCAACACCAAGAGCTTCTTCTTCGCTGCCAGAGAAAAGCTTCAGTTCGAAACGATCGCGCCGCAGCCGGTCGATGCCGAGATTGGTGCAAGCGCGGCGCAGAAACGCGCGCAAAGACGATTTGCCCTCAAGCGAAGTGCGCCGGTCCACCAGCCGGACATAGAGCTCGTGAACGACGTCGTTCGCCGTTGCCGACGCGTGACCGCACTGCCGCGTCATCACGCAAAGCTCGTCGTAGTAGGTCACGATCGCGTCGTCGAGCATCAAATGCGAAGCTGATTTCTCTGACATGTCTGTTTTCAGGGCGGATCCGGACCGGCCGGCGGGAAGAGGATGGACGGCAATGCGCCGGCAGAAGGCCGGCCGCGGCGTTCATTAGCGCGTCCTTGCAACGCACACAACAAATATGAGAACAAAACTCATCTTTATCACATCACGGCCGTGCACGCCTCCCATTCCGTCTGAATGGTGCAGCATTCGAGCCGAAAACCGCTTCGACGACGCTCCGTCAGTCGCACCTGCCACGGCCGCCTGACCGGTCGAAACGGATGGCCTGCCCTGGGCACAGCGCCTTACGCTTTCCTTATGCCCAGGCCACATCTTACCAAGCGATTTTCTACGGTCGGTCGGAATAGGCTCTCGGCGTGGGTGCGGCATTCTTGGATGATCAGCCGTGCAGCGAAACGACGAACGAGCGCAAACTTGAACGCTGTTGCCATGCTCATGCCGCTTTCAGATGGCTTCAGACAGCCGCCTTCTCCTTCCCGGCGTGCATGCGCGAAACGGTGCTCGAAGAGCAAACGAAAAACCTATGACGAGATAAAACGATGAAGATCAGAAGCGCGTTCAAGCTCTCTCCAAAACAGAGCCGGAATTTGCCCACCGAGTATTTCATCCTCGCGAATGTGCGCTTCGAAGGGCAGGTTGTCGGATACCTCGCCGGGCGGCCCATCCGCGAGACGGTAACCGACGGCAGCGGGCTTCGGTATCGGTTCGTCGGCGTGGCCGCGCGCAACGCTGGTGGCGGACCGGACGTGCAGTCGCTGAGGCAGGGCGAGTGGATCGTTCAGCCGGGACTTGTCTATGCCAGTATCGACGACGCTCCCGCCAACCGGGCCGCCTGACGCCGACAGCGTGGCGCAATGCTCGAAGACGACCGCAATGTCTATGTAATCTTGGCAGATTAGCTCCGGGGCAGACAATTCGAACCCGGGATCGGACATGCCCTTCTATAACGCGCGCGGCGCTTTCGCCGTCATCGCCACCACCGCCACCGTCATTCTGACCGGCTGCGCCTCCACCGAAATGAAGAACTATATCGGCCAGCCGGTGGAATCGGTCATCATCGACTACGGCCCGCCGACGGCGGTGCTCGATCTTGGCTGGGATCAGCGCGCCTATCAGTGGCGCAAGATCTCGACCAATGTCGTTTCCGGCTCGACGAGCGGTGAGATCCGCGACACGCGGCGCGGCCAGCGTTATGAAGAATACGTAACGCCTGGCTATGTCGAGGAGCAGGAATGCTTCTATACATTCTACGCCCGCCAGCAGGGCGGCCGCTGGTACGTCACCAATTTCCGTCAACCAAAGCTCGAATGCGAGTGAGCACTTCAACTCCGCTTTGATTTGAGAAATGATGCATTCGGCACCGCGGTCACCGGCCGTCCGGAGCCGCAATCAGGAGAGATCGGCATGCGCATCTTGCTGCTAGAGGACGAGCCCGAAATGGCATCGGCCCTGAAGAGCGCGCTCGAGCGTCGACAGGTGATCGTCGATCATGTTTCCACGCTCGCCGATGCCGAGGCCGTCGTCGAGCTCTGGTCCTATGACGTGATCGTGCTCGATCGCCGCCTCCCCGACGGTGAGGGCCTGAGCCTCATTCCGAAGCTGCGTGCGTTGCGCGTCGAGGCGCCGATCATGATGCTGACGGCGCTCGGCACCATCAACGACCGCGTCACCGGGCTCGATGGCGGCGCCGACGACTATCTCGCCAAGCCGTTTGCGGTCGAGGAGCTGATGGCGCGGCTTCGGGCACTCGGTCGCCGTCCCGTCACGCTCAAGTCCGACCAGATCCTGGTCGGCCGCCTGACCTATGATTTCCGCCATCGCGAGGCTGTCGTCGACGACAAGCCGCTTGACCTGTTGCGGCGGGAAAGGCTGGCACTGGAGGCGCTGATGCGCCGGCCGGGCCGCACCGTGCTTCGCGCGACACTGGAAGATTCCGTCTACGCGATGGAAGACGAGATCGATTCCAATGCGCTAGATTCCCACCTTTCGCGGCTGAGGCGAAAGCTCGAAGAGGTCGCAGCCGGTGTCGAGATCAGGGCAATCCGCAACCTCGGCTATCTCCTGCGCGCCACGGCATGAAAAAATCTCGTCCACGCTCGCTTCAATGGGTGCTGGTGCGCCGCCTCATCCTGCTGCAGGCGGCGACGTTCGTCGCCTTGATCGTTCTCTTGGTTGCGATCCTGACGATCGCCCAGCCGCGGCTGATTATCGACAACGAGGCGGCCATAAAGCACCTGTCCGAGGCCCTGGCCCGCGACGAGACAGGCGGCCTGCTGGTGCGCGACACCGAGGAGCTGCGAGCGTTTCGGGAGGATTTTCCCAATCTCTGGTTCGTCATCCGCGATACCGGCGGACATGTGGTCCAGGAAGGCAGCATTCCCGCGGCATATGAAGCGGCTGGCGGCGAACTCTTGAAGAACATCGGTCGCGCAACCTTGCGGTTCGACGAAGGCGATCGGAGGCCGGAAGCCGCGCTCGCCAATGTCGACACCGATATCGGCCGGGTGCAGATCCTTGCCTCCTCGATCTCGTCGCGCGACGAGAACCACGGGCTCGAAGTCGAGATCAGCGTGGATGCCAACATGGCAAAGGATGCCGATGGCGATCCCGACTGGCTGCGCGTGCTGCCCGTCCTGGCGCTCCTTGTCCTTTTCCTGCTGCTGCCGATCATTCTGGTTATGGGGGTCGCCACGCTGGTTACTACGCCGGCTGTCGTTCGACGGTCGCTTGCCGGTCTCGTTGCAACGGCCGACCAGGCCGGGAGGATCGATATCGACAATCGCGCGGTGCAGCTGGAAACGGCCCAGGTACCGACGGAGATCGCGCCAATGGTGCATGCCTTCAACAACGCGCTTTCCCGTCTGGACGAAGGTTACGACCAACGCAATCGTTTCCTGACCGACGCTGCACACGAACTGCGCACGCCGATCGCCATCCTTCGCACCCGCGCCGAATTGTTGCAGGAAGATCCGCAGAGCGCGCGACTGCGGAAAGATATCGAGCGGCTATCGCACCTGGCGCAACAGCTTCTGGAGCGACAGGTGCTTGAGCACAGCACGGGCAGCCGCGAGGTCGTTGACCTCGTGGCGCTCGCCAAAACGCTTGCTGCCGATTTCGCACCGCTTGCTTTCGAAGCCGGCTACGAACTGGCCTTCGAGGCGGAAGCGACGAAGCCAGTGCCAACAAGCATTCATGTGCAGCAGATTGAACAGGCCGTTGCCAACCTCCTGCGCAATGCCGTCGAGCATGGTGGCAACCGCGGAACCATAACCGTGCTGGTCGACGCACGAGGCGGCATCGAAGTTCATGATGACGGTCCCGGCATTCCCCACGACGAACGGGAGCGTGTCTTCGAACCATTCTATCGTTTGCGCCCGCGTTCGAGCGGTGCCGGCCTCGGGCTCAATCTCGCCCGTGAGATCGCCCGGCTGCATGGCGGCCGCATCGACATCCTCTACGGCTCCTGGTCCGGCGCGCGGATACGGCTGCAATTGCCTGTTCTCGACGTCAATCATCCGGCGATCCTATCGACCGCCAGCGCGTGAACGGCGCCGGGCGGCGGTGGAAAACGTGCCGGCATCGGCGGCCTCAGCTTTTCAGATCACTTTTCGCCCTGGCTCTTATCAAGAGCCGGCCGATGGTCCACATATGTCTCGGCGTTTCACGGTCGGCTTTCCCGAGAGCTCCCGTTTCGATACGAGCAGGACCGTCAGAGCAGAGTGGAGAATTGCGATGCAGACTTCATCCCAGGCCATGGCCGGAGCGCTGGATGAAAGCGGCGCCCTGCCAATGGAGAGCAGAAAGATTCTCGATTGGTTGGTCACCGAGACCCGCGACCAACGCTTCATCGACAATATCTTCGTGGATCTGTGCGAGCGGTTGGTGCAGGCCGGCGTACCGCTTGCGCGCGCGACACTGCACTTCCGGATCCATCACCCGCAATGGCTCGGCGCCCGCATCCTCTGGCGCAAGGGACTGTCGGAGGCGGACATTCGCATGTACGACTATGGCGTCGAAGACACGTCACAATACCTCAACAGCCCGCTTTACGCGATCAACAATGGCGCCAGCCAGGTTCGCAAGAACCTCGAGGTGGCGGCCGATGACGACGTGCCGAACGCGCTCTATGACGAGTTGCGCGCCGACGGCCTGACCGAATATATCGCTCTGCCGCTCGAACACACGCTCGGCAAGCGCCATGTCGTGACCTTCGCCAGCGACCGCAAGGGTGGTTTCGAGGCGGTCCATCTCGAAAGCCTCACCGGCTTGCTGCCGGTCCTGGCGCTTGTCAGCGAAATCCGGCTAAAGAACCGGATGGCGCGAACGTTGCTGGAAACCTATGTCGGGCCGCATGCAAGCGAACAGATCCTTGCCGGCGCAACCACGCGAGGAAGCGGTGTGACCGTCAGCGCCGCAATCCTGATCTGCGACCTTCGCGACTTCACCAAGCTCTCCGACCTATGGCCGCGGGATGACGTGATCGAGCTTCTCAACGGCTATTTCGACGCGATGTCCGAGCCGATCGAGCGGCATGGCGGCGAGATCTTGAAATTCATGGGCGACGGCCTGCTGGCGATTTTCCCGCTCAGCAATGCCCAAGCCAGTGAGAACCTCCTGCAGGCCATTGGCGAAGCGGAGGCCGCGATCGCCACCCTGAACCAGGAAAACCTGGCAAAAGGACGCGAAGCGCTGGGCTACGGCATCGGCGTTCACGTCGGCGACGTGATGTACGGCAATATCGGCTCGCGCCGTCGGCTCGACTTCACGGTGATCGGGCCGGCCGTCAATATCGCGTCGCGGCTGGAAAGCCTGACCAAGCAGGCGAAGCGTCCGGTGCTGTTGTCACGCGCCTTCGTCGAACTGGCGGGACGCACGCGCGAAATGGAACATCTGGGCGCCTTTGCCTTGAAGGGGCTCGATGAGCCGATCGACGTCTTCGCATTTTCGTCCGGCACCGCTCAAGCGGCGGAATGATCGGGATGGAGGCTCGCGTCCCTGCATGAGGGACGGCAGCAGTCGTCTACTCCAGACGATCGCCCACTCGGCGCGAGACGGTCTCAGCCATGGTTTTCAGGTGATCCGCGGCGGAATGGCCTGAGATCGTCTTGCGCGGCTTGAGATCGTGGTCGCCGTCTTCAAGCCAAAGAATTTCTATTGCGTCGGAGAGCAGATATCCAGGAACCTCCTCCCGCGTGCCGAATTCATCGCGCGTGCCCTGACAGATCAACGTCGGCGTTTTCAGATCTTCGAGGTGTTTGGTGCGCAGCTGGTCTGGCTTTCCCGGTGGGTGGAAGGGATAGCCAAGACAAAGCAGGCCGATGATTTTCCCCTCTGCATAGAGGTCATCTGCAATCATGCTGGCGACGCGCCCGCCCATTGATTTGCCGCCGATCAGCAGCGCGCCTGTTGCGCCAAGGGTGGCCACCGCGGCCTTGAACTCCGGATTGAGCGTTTCGGCACGTGGTGGCGGCTTGCGGCCACCCGATCGGCGTGCCGCCATGTAGGCGAATTCGAACCGAGCGACCCGAAAACCTTCGGCGGCAAGCGCTTTGGCAGAGGCGGTCATCGATGCGGAATCCATCGGCGCGCCGGCGCCGTGCGCAAGCAGGATTGTCACGGCTGCGTTCTCTGGTCCATCAAACAGCATGGTCTTTTCCATCTCTTCACCTTCGCGCTCATCCGTCAGTGATAGCAGCCTCATGTCAAACCCGACGGCCACCATCGATCGCCGCAGTCAATCGCGCGGATCGCTCAGGGCAGGCTGCGCAAGACGCAAACGACCACGCGCGTCACCGGAAGAATTCAAATGCCGCTGGCAAGAAGCGGAAACAGAGAGCCGATCCGGCGAGGCAGGCGTCGCGCGGTCTTCGCCAACCGCTTGAGCGCATCCCCCTAGCCGAGCGGGCTTGGCGCGAATTGCGCCACCAGTTCATGCCTGTCGCCGGGATAGGTCAACCGAACATGGGTTACCGGCGCACGGCCACTCCAGGTGCGGCGCTCGATCACAAGACAAGCAGCACCGTTCGAAATAGCGAGCGCCTGTGCCGCGCCGCGACCTGCGCCAACAGCCCTGATGCGATGCTCGGCCGTGCTCCACGGCACCTTGCCCAGCAACCAGGAACCGGGCGCTGACGTTTCAAAGCGTTCCGTTTCGGCTTCAGGAACGGCTGCCAGGCTGATAAGCCGCTCCTCGAAACAGAAAGGCCGGCCGCCGGCGAAATGCCGGCACGTGACCTCGAGCAGTCTTGCAGACGACGGCAGATCGAGGCGACCCGCATCCCGGCTCTCGGCCTTGCGGATATTGCGTTCATCGAGCTGGAAACTGTACTCCAACCCGAGGGATTGAACCTCCAACTTGACGTCATGGATTTCCATTACCGCCGATTGTACATGGGGAAAGGTGACGTAGCTCCCGGACTTGCGTCGACGTTCGATCAGTCCGCGCTTGACCAATTCGGTCAGCGCCTTGTTCACGGTCATGCGCGAGCAACTGTATTGTTCGGTCAATTCATGTTCGAACGGGATACGGTGGCCGGGCGGCCACGCGCCGGAGAGAATATGACCTTCGACCTCCCCGAGTATTCGTTGGTGCAACGAAAGCGACGGCGTTTGGTTGCCTGTTTCGTCGGCTGGTTGATCGCTCGAAATGTTGGCACCCTCGGTGGTTTACTGTCACCAGCAAGCTTAAACATTTCCCAGCGCCGCGACAGCCCTCCCCTCGCCCTTTCCTGCTTTTCCACCAAAGCGTCGCTGTCGGCCGGCCTCGCGGAACCGACAGGCGCCGGTTGACGCATCGGCCATCAGCACTCCCAGTACTCGCATCGCCACGAGCGCCTGGCGGTGGCAGGCCGTTGGGGGCCGTCGGTAGCGTCATCGCGCCGACAAGCATGGCCCGGCAGCCGTTGATTGGAACAGACCCACCATAACTCATTGTAATGCTTTGATTTATTGCTGCGGTCGGCGCGATATGACCAACGAATACACCGGGTGGTGTCGCCGCGATCCGGCTTGCGTCTCAAGCGAAGGAGTTATGGCCAAAAAGCTTGCCAAGCGTTGACAGCTGTCAACCGTCGGCTCCTCGTGTGGTCATAATGTCAGCTCGGTGACCGTGCCTATGACGGCATCTGCTTTCCCGCGTATTTGCGGGAATACCATCATGGATCGCGGACTGCTTTCGAAAAGCAGTGAGGCCACATGATCACCGTTCATGCACGCGATCTCAGTGGCTGCGCCCGTATCAGTAAAACAGGTGCCACGGCGTCAGAAAGGCCCGGGCCCATTCCTGTTCGCGCTCACGCTCACGCTCACGCTCACGATCGTCCGCCGGCTCGCGCGGCGTCAACTCGATGCGTGGCTTTACCGATTGCACAACAGCCTTCGGAGCCGGGGGCTCAAGGTAGCCAAGCGTCATCCCGCCGAGATAGAACATGTTGCACCCCTTCTAGTCCGCCTGACATCATCGTCATCGCATCACGATCTTGCCACAATCCGTCTGCCTGTCAATAGTCGACTAAATCCATATTCTAATAGCGCGCATTGCCGGCGCGGTGGGCGATGTGCCCACGGCGGTGTTGGGGTCTCCTCTGGGGCAATAACACATGGTCCGATGACGCCCGTGGCGGCGCTATTCTGGGCAGGTCGAATCGGTTCACAATGGCAACTTTCCGGTCGGCATCACCAGAGTTGTCCGCGGACAACCGATGACCTCTCCGGTGCGTTCACTGGTGCGTGGACCACTTATACAGGCGTCCGGCTATCCATTTGTACATTCACACCGAATCGGATCATAGTGCATCTGCGCATATTGCCCCGATAAGACAATTTTTGCGCAGTTTTTGGAGAACTCGATGTTGCAGCATAAAATCCATGGCCTCGATGTGCAGGAGCATTTACCAACGCTCCTGGCTGCCGACGCCTTGGAACTCGCGCATCAGCTCCAGCAGCATCAGAAGAAGATCTTCCCGCCGCAAATGCAAAAGACGTTGCGTCTTTTCAGCCCGGCCGAGGCCGCTGCTTTTATCGGAATCGGCGAAGGCTATCTGCGCCAGATCGCCTCAGAGGGCCATGGCCCCGAGCCGTTGTCAAACGGGCGGCGCATGTATGCGGTCTCCGATATCGAGCGCATTCGTCGTGTTCTGGACGAGGGTGGAAAATCGGGAAAATACGTACCGCATCGTCGCGGTGACGAGAGACTGCAGGTCATCTCGGTCATGAACTTCAAGGGCGGGTCGGCCAAAACAACGACCTCGGCGCATCTTGCGCAATATCTGGCGCTTCGGGGCTATCGGACGCTTGCGATCGATCTCGATCCGCAGGCCTCGCTTTCGGCGCTCTTCGGCCACCAGCCGGAGCTGGACGTCGGTGAATCCGAAACGCTGTACGGCGCCATTCGCTACGAGAACCCGCGGCCAATCGCTGAGATCGTCCGCTCGACCCACATGCCCAACCTTCATCTGGTCCCCGGCAACCTTGAACTGATGGAGTTCGAGCACGAGACGCCGAAGGCGATGACCAGCGGCTCGGCCGAAACCATGTTTTTCGCGCGGATCGGCGATGTGCTTGCCGATATCGAGAGTTTTTACGACATCGTCATTATCGATTGCCCGCCGCAGCTCGGTTTTCTCACCATGTCGGCGCTGTGCGCCGCTACATCGGTGCTGATTACCGTGCATCCGCAGATGCTCGACGTCATGTCCATGTCCCAGTTTCTCTCGATGACCAGCGAGTTGATGCGCGTCGTCGAAGATGCCGGCGGCCGAACAAGCTACGACTGGATGCGCTATCTCGTGACCCGGTTCGAGCCGAACGACGGTCCGCAGAGCCAGATGACCGGCTTCATGCGATCGATCTTCGGCAATAGAATGCTGCACAACGCCATGGTCAAATCGACAGCCGTTTCCGACGCGGGCGTAACAAAACAGACGCTCTATGAAGTCGAACGATCGCAATTTGTCCGCGGCACCTACGACCGCGCAATGGATTCCCTGACCCTCGTCAATGGCGAGATCGAGGAACTCCTGCGCAAAGTGTGGGGAAGGAAGTAAGCCGTGGCCCGCAAGAACCTCATCGGTGTTTCAGACAACCACGTCGCAGACGGCGAAGATGACCGCCCGCTCGCCGGCCGGCCAATCGTCGGCCTCACTCCCGGACAGCGGGCATCGAGTCCGATCGGCGGCATTACGCGCTCGCTTTCGAATATTACCCAGAAAGTGGAACGCGCTCAGGAGCTGGAACGCCAGCTCGCCGAAGGTCTGGCAATTATCGAACTCGATCCGGCACTCGTCGACGCTTCCTTCATCGCTGATCGTCTAGGCGTTGCAGCCGAAGCCGAGCAGTCGCTTCTGCAGCAAATCCGGGATCACGGACAACAGGTTCCCATACTGGTTCGCCCGCATCCGCGCGAGGACGGGCGCTACCAGGTGGCCTATGGTCATCGTCGCCTGACCGCCGTGCGAGAACTCGGCAGCAAAGTCAGGGCTGTCGTTCGCGATCTCAGCGACGAACAGCTGGTGATCTCGCAAGGCCAGGAAAACAACGCGCGCACCGACCTATCCTTTATCGAGCGCGCGTTGTTTGCTGCTCGCCTTGAGGACCGAAATTTTTCGCGGGATGTCATCATGTCATCTCTGGGCGTCGACAAGGCCGCCCTGTCGAAGATGATCGCCATCGTGCGCCGGATTCCGGTCGACCTCATCGAGATAATCGGTGCCGCGCCATCCATTGGGCGGAGGCGATGGACGGAACTCGCCGATCTCTTGGTCAACGATGACAAGGTCACCGAAGCCCATGGTTATGCCCGCCGTACCGATTTCCTGGCCCGCGAGAGCGACCAGCGTTTCGAGACGCTGTTTGCATTCCTGAGCAACGTGAAGGTCCGCAGCCAGGCAGTGGCATGGGTGGCGCCGGATGATACCCGCCCCGTGCGCATCCGGGAGACAAACAGCGAGACGACGCTTTCTTTCAACAAGAAGGCCGCGCCGGGTTTTGCAGATTTCGTGAGGCAGAGGCTCAAATCTCTGTACCTCGAATATCAAGAGGAAACAGGAGACTAACAGAGCAAAAGAAAAAGGCTTCCGAACGACTAGCGCAACGGAAACCCTTCTCTCGTGTAGCAACTAGAGAATCCCATTTCCGCGAATCACTGTCAAGCGTTTTTAACGTCGTTTCGGCGAACGAACTTCTTTTGCCTTTGAAAAGGTGAAGAGAGATGGAGCGTGGAAATGTGACGACGCCCTTTGGGCGGCGCGCGATGACGCTTGGCATGTTCACAAGCCAAGTCGTCGCGAGCGAAATCGATTCGCATCAGTCGATCGATAAATGGAAACTGTTTCGTACCGTCTGCGAAGCCAAGGCAATCGTCGGCGTATCCGACCGTGCGTTGGCCGTGCTCAATGCATTGCTCAGCTTCTATCCGAAGGTCGAGCTGACCTGCGGTAAAGGCCTGGTGGTTTTCCCATCGAACAACCAACTGGCTCTGCGCACGCACGGCATGGCCGGTACGACCTTGCGCCGTCATTTGGCAGCCTTGGTGGACGCCGGCCTTATTCTCCGCAAGGACAGTCCCAATGGCAAACGCTACGCCCGTCGAGACACAAAGGGGTCGATCGGCGACGCCTTTGGATTCGATCTCTCTCCGCTGCTCGCACGCGCCCGTGAGCTACAGACAGCAGCAGCCGAGGTCGCACTTGCCCGCCAGGAGACACAGCTCGCCCGTGAGCGTCTCAGCCTTTGCCGTCGCGACCTCTCCAAGCTCATCGAAGTCCTGCGCGAAACTGATCCGGCGTCCGACTGGAACGGGCTGCAACAGCGTTACCTGCTCGCCGTCGATAATCTATCGAGGAAGCCTGCGCTTGCTGAAATCGAACATACGCTCGGCCAACTCGGCATCTTGCGTGCGGAAGTGCTCAACCAATTGGAACAACTAATAAATTTACGAAAACTGGCCACCAATGGTAGCCAAAATGGCTGCCACATACAGAGTTCACAACCAGACTCTTCTACTGAATCTGAACAGGGCTTGGGAAATGAAACGCAGGCAGGTTTGAGATCGAACAGCGGAGCAAGCGTTCTCGTCGAGGAACCGCCGGTTGAAACCGTCACGACTAACTTTGCCGGTAGACCGGACCCGTTGCCGACCGAGCCGCGTCAATCCACACAGGCTTTCCCGCTATCGACGGTGCTGAAGGCGTGCCCTGACATCATCGATTATGGCCCTGGCGGCGAGATCCGTTCCTGGCGCGACCTGATGACGGCAGCCGTGGTCGTCCGCTCCATGCTGAATGTCAGCCAAGGCGCACATGACGAGGCTTGCCGGGTGCTCGGCCCGGAAACGGCGGCCGCGGTGCTTGCATGTATTCTGCAGCGCTCGGCGCACATCACGTCAGCTGGCGGCTATTTACGCGACCTAACCCGCAGGTCTCTTCGGAAAGAATTTGCCGTTGGTCCCATGATTATGGCGTTGCTTCGATCTCATCCCGGCAACGTATCGCTAGCCAACTGACATCAAAGCATGGTTTGGTTTTGGATCAGGTTGACAGCTGTCAACCGATGTTTACCCGCGCGCCGAGTTTAACACGCCAAAGGCATTTATCTGTCTGCCACTGCCATACCTGGCCATCAGACGTCAATCGTTCAGATGAGAGGTGAGGTTCTCACCGGTACGATGAACCAAGTGTGCATTACGTATCGACAGCCTATGTCGAGCAGATGCAGATAGGGAACCTGGCCCTCCGAAAGATCATAATGCCCTTGGTCGTCGGAAGAAGCGAGTTGCCTCGCCTGAACCTCGCAACGTCACAGTTGGCAGTTCGGGAGCAATTACCAGCGTGGGTCCGCTGAAATCGTCAAACAGGTCAGAGAGCGGTTGTGAGGCGCATCAAATTGCCTTGCGTTTGGACAAGGCCTGCGCGTAACTTCTCTCTGCGCGAGATTTTAGCGCAGGCATGCGTCAAACTCGGGGACGGTTATGTATTTCAACAGGATGATATTTAGATCTTCGTTCGTCTCGCTGGTGATTTCTCTGGCGGTCGTCGCCTCACCGGTGGCAGTTCCCGGGAAAGCAAACGCTCAAACCAGTATCAACATCAACATCGGGGTCGGCACGAGCCTCAACAGCGGTCGTGGCATTACGTGTAGTCAGGGAGAACGGCTGCTCCGCAATCGAGGCTTCCGTGATATTCGTCGGGTCGACTGCCGTGGCAGGTTTTTCGTCTATCGCGCATGGCGTGGCAACACCCGCTTCGAAATCGGAGTTCGTCAAGTCGATGGTAGGATTGTTGACATGCGGCGCATCGACCGCCGGAGGTAGAGACGGGCTTTACACCGTCCGCGAGTGACCGCGATCCATGAGGCTCGATCCGGAGCCATGGCCATTCGACATCGCGGCAACCGTCCAGCATCGCTGAGTAGCTCGGGGTGTATCAATCTCAGTTCTCGCTGACGTAACGGGCAAATCTTCTGCATCCGGTTTCTCTGTTATAACCCGGCTTATTGGGGCTACCCTATGGGAAATTCTGGCCGGCGGGACGGAAGTGTACCGACCGGCAAAGTGGGATGCGTGCGAAGAGAGGGCGTTGCGCCCCAGTTCCCGGGAGGGGACAACTGGGCGAGTTGGATGGGAGACTTTTCTGTATTCCACTGAGTCCGCATCCATTCAAGAAAGCAATTCGGCGCTGGAGGACGGACCGGATAGGGGCTTGTCCGGTAAGCGGGACGGTGCTCGAAAGGAAGCTAAATCAGCGATAACTTCCCTCACCCGAAGCCCAGGCCCGCTTATGGTCATCGACGCAAGACAAGTGGACCTTTGGTACAAGGTGAGCTGCATATCAGTCGGTTGAGACCGGAAGTTGCGCGTCCGCACGGACTGTCAGACTTTCTGCGTCCGGAGCGTGCCCGGAGATCTGCGCGCAGGCAAAAGCGCTGCGCCATCCTCCCACATGCGAGAGTGCGAAACGATGCTGTGGATCTCCACTGGCAGACAGTTGGGCTGTGCCTGCCGCGGTCATACGGCGTGTTGACAGCTGTCAACACTGCTGGCCGTATCCGTCTGGATTTCGACCCCCCGGAACCAGGCTTGGTTTTCCTGCGAATGCCCAGATTTGTAGAAGCGACCAGCGTTCGGTTTGGCTGCGACAATGGAACTATGTGCGCCATTGGATGAGCCTGGCTGGCGGTCAGGTCTGGGTGGCAGTGCGCGAGCAGTGGATCATTCTTCGATGCAGAGAATGTGAAGCGGGCAAGACCGCAAGACGGTGGCATCACATTGAACGGAATGTAGGGGGCTTCGGTTGTTTCTGTGGGCAGGCAGTTTGTCTGTGTCTGACGGAGATTCGCGCCGCTGTCGCCGCCCGTGGGCTTCGGCCAAGGCCATTGGTAGCTCTGCCTTTAGACACATGCACAGGGTCCCATCCTCACTAAGATTTCCCGACGCGGGTAGGGTGGCCGGAGTTGCGGTAGCCTGTCATCTCAGCGTCGGAGGAGGTGCGCCATGTTCGAGATGTTTGAGGCTACAATGGATGCCGTTGACAGCTGTCAACTCGTTGCGGAATAGCAGGGCGTCTGCGAAATGATGCTGTTCGGGACGCCGTATTTGCGATGAGCTGTGGAGCGGTGGTGGGCAACCCACCACCTGGCAATGGCCAAGGCGCTTTTGCTGTCCGGCACAGCAGCACCCCTTTGGACGAATGTCAGCGGTGGTCATGGCGTGGGCGGCGCCTGTGGCTGTAGCTGTGGCTGTGGCCGAGTGGAATTGCGCAACCCTTGGCAACGGGTTGCCAAGGGGCTCTGATATCGGGGCATCCCTCGGATGGTCGGAGTGCGCCAGAATTGGCGTGATCATGCAACTCCGGTCTCGCCGGCAAGTTGACAGCTGTCAACACGAAGCCCTCACTCACCTGTTGCCCTTGCCGGCAGGCTAGACAAATCTGCGATCTCCGATTTTGTCTGCTCCCAATTCCGCCCGCTTGGCGCGGAGCGTCAGCCTATCGCTGCCAGATAGCCCCTTGCTGCCGCTTTCAGAGCTGTTATCGGAATAGAAAGGATGCGGTGTTATCCTGGCGATGTTCGGTTATCTCGCGTTGCGAATGGCTGACAAGAGCGTACAATCGCACTGTCAAATCCGTTCGATTCGTGTCCGGTTTGCGCTCAACTGCAACGCCACGGCGCCCAATCTGGCCTGCGTGGCTGACTGATGCAGAAACCCGACGACAATCACTGTAATAATCGGTAAAACCACGCATCTTGTGTGTCGGAAGAAAACGCGCGCTTTTCTTCCGTTTGTCGAAAATAACGTGTGATTGTAATGCGATACGATATCCCAAACACAGTCTTGCAAGCGCTGTTTTCTGCGTCGATCGAAGCTGAAGATCGACTCGCACGGCTGGATGAGCGTGCCGGTCGCCACCCGGTCGCCGAAGGATTCCGGGAGCGCGGTCAGTTCTTCGATGCCGCGAGTGCCCTCTGGGTTGCCGGCGAGCTCGTTCACGTCGAGGACCTCGTGCTGCATGATGCGCATATGGATGCCCGCGCACCAACGCACGAGTTGACGATTGCGCACGCGATCTTGCGGACGCGCCGCCGGATCTGGCTGTCTGACCCGGAATGGGCACTGTCGAGTGGCGGTCTCGGTGTTCTTCGAGGCGAGCAGGTTGTTGCCGGGACTGCGTTGCTTGATGCGGACCGGGGCCGTTCGACCGGAGCGGCGGAGGAAGAGGACGCCGCCATTGACGACGATGCGGGTGACAACCCGCTATCCCTCGAATTTGCTGAGATCGACGCGGCGATCGAGCGGTCGCAACGCCTGCTTGATGAACAGCCGGGCGAACTCGGCGACAGTGGGTTGGGCGGAACGGAGCGCCCATCCGCCCCGGAGCCCAAGGGGCAGCTGGGCCTGCTTTTCGATGACGAGTGGGATGAGGGTGCGCGGCTCGAGGCATGGCGGTCGTTGATCCCCGCGGCGGATCGTCTGCCGGCCTGCCTTGGCGCCGCGATGCTCTTTGATGCCTGGGAGCAGATCGAGCCGCTTCGCAGGCAGCATTGGTTGGGAGGGTTGCTCGTCGGTGCTTATCTGCGCGCCCGCGGCAAGGTGACGTCGCATTTGCTCTGCTTCAATACCGGCCTGAAGACAATCCGCCACGAGCGACGCCGATCGAAAGAGCAGGAGGTCAGGCTGAGGGCTTTTCTCGACGCTCTGGTTCTCACGGGAGACCTTGGCCTCAAGGAACTGGATCGGCTGCTCCTTGCCAAGACCCAGATGGAAATGCGCGTGCGCCATCGCCGTTCAAACAGCAGCCTGCCCAGCCTGATCGAGTTGCTGCTGTCGCGGCCGATCGTTTCCGCGGGACTGGTCGCGCGGCATGTGGGCGTCACCCAGAGGGGTGCTCTCAACCTGGTTCGCGAACTCGGTGCCAAGGAGATGACGGGCAGAGGGCGTTATCGCGGGTGGGGCATACTGTAGCCGGCCGCAGCGCCGGCAACCGTTGCCGCTGATGATATTGGGTCTCGCCAAATTTTGCAGGCGGCGGTTCTCGCTCGCTGAGACGGCGTTTCAACCGTAAGCCACAGGTCGACGATGGCAGCCGTCGACCCGGATCGCGCCGGCGCGATCTGCCGGTCGGTTTCTACTCGCTTGACCGCAATGATTCCGTTCGGCCTCCGGCTGTCGGCAACTAACCGAGCAGGTTACGGATCGTCCGCATAAAGGCACGAGCACCCACGGCGATCAGAGCATCGGGAAAATCGTAGTCGGGATTGTGCAGGCGAGGGTGGTTTTCGCCTGCCCCCAGAAAGAACATGGCCGAGGGGGCGACACGCCCAAACAGGCCGAAATCCTCCGATGCCTTCATCGGCAGCGTCGTCGCGCCGCTGTCATGGCCGATCTCTTCCTCGGCAAGGGCTCGGCGCAGTTCGCCGACGGCCTCCGGCGCATTGCTGCATTGGTGGAAGATGTCCTCGTAGCTGATCGACGAAGCGAGCCCGCCGGCCGCCGCATGTTTATGAACCAGAGCTTCGGCGCTCCCGACGAGGTTGATCATTCGCGCGTCTGTCAGCGTGCGCAATGTCGCCCAGATCTCGGCACGGCCGGGGCTGATGCCGAAGGCGGGCTCGCCAAGGCGCGCATGGGTCACGGTTACCAGTGTGAAATCGGCGTCGAGGCGGCCTCCGGCACCAAGGCCGGTCAGTTCGCCCAGAAGGTTAGCCATGGCAAAGGTCGGGGGGATGCCATCCTCCGGGCAGGAGGCATGCGACGTCTTGCCGGAAAGCACGATCTTCATGCCGCGCGATGCGCAATTGACCGGACCGTCCGCCAGGGCGACGTGCCCCAGCGGCAGGCCGGGAAAGTTATGCAGCGAAAACACGAAGTCCGGCTTCAGCGCTTCGAATTTCGGGTCGGCCAACACGGCGGCGGCCCCAGCCCCATTCTCTTCGGCCGGTTGGAAAAGCAGGATGGCCCGCCCGCGTGCCGGTCTTTTCTGGGAGAGGCCTTTGGCTAGAGCCATCAGGATTGCCGCGTGACCGTCATGCCCGCACAGATGTCCCTTGCCGGCGATTTCGGATCGATAGGGCAGGGGCGAAAGTTCTTCGATCGGCAGAGCATCGAGTTCGGCGCGGATCATGACGGTCGGGCCATCGGCCAATCCTTGATAGACGGCCGCTACCCCATGTCCGCCGAGGTTGGTGACGATCGCGTCCGGTTCGCTTGACCGCAGCGCTTGGGTCACCGTCCTGGCTGTCTCGGCCTCTTGGCCGGATAACTCCGGCCTGCGGTGAAGTTCGCGCCGAAACGCGGTGATCTCGTCCAGTTCGCCACCATTCAAAAACATGCCCAACATCCCAAGCTAGAAAATCTGGCCGCGCCGCAGAGCGCCGCAGAGCGAGCCTTAGTAATGGCCGCGAATGTGAAGTGACGTTTCAGCTCTGTCCACCCGTGAAAGTGCAAAAGGCGGGAGGCGGCCTGCTATACGGAGGACTGGATCCGCGACGAACTGGCCACGGGCCCGCTCAAACCCCCGCCGCTCGAGGAGGGGCGGAGCGCTGGGGCGATGAATCTCGTCTCACAAGATCCTGATGGTGCCGGACCGAGCGCCCACCGGTTGGGGGAGATCGTCCCGCACGAGGCGCAAGGCATCGCTCAAGCCGTCGGCCCGATGTCGAACACTTATCTGCGGGCGCCGCCAACGAGCGAGATCGAGCGTGCGGCGGCGGTCACCAACGGGGCAAACCGTTCTTCGGTTTCTTCTGGCGTATAGCGGCTGCGGGATACCGCGATGTTGATCGCGCCGTAGGGCGTGCCGTTGGCATCCAGCACCGGGGCCGCGATCGACAGGTCGCCGTGGAAGTATTCCTCGAAGGCCGTGGCGTAGCCCTGGGTTGCGGATTGTTTCAGCTTTGCCTTCAGCGCGTCGATGTCCCATGTGGTGTGGGGCGTAAACGGGTAGAGATCCGATCTTTCGAGGATGGCATGCGCGGTGTCTTCCGGCATGCCCGACAGGATAGCGATGCCGGGGGCTGTGCAATAGGCCGGCAACCGCGTGCCGGTGATGACGTCGTTGTTGAGGACATGGCGGCTCATGAAGCGCGACACGAAGACGATGTCGGTATCGTCGAGCACGGTGAGGTTGACGGTCTCTTCGGTCGCTTTGCTCAGGTGCAGCAGATAGGGCATGCCGCGTTCGACGAAGCCGCTGGCGCGGGTGTAGTGATAGCCGAAATCGAGCGCCTTCACCGTCAGCTCAAAGCGCTTGGTGTCGGCGTTCTTGCCGAGATAACCGAGCTTGGCAAGCGTGTGGGTGAAGCGCTGGGCGGCGCTCATGTCGAGCCCGGTTTCCTCGGCGATCTGCGACAGGCTGAGGTTCGGCCGGCGGCCGTCAAAGGCTCTCAGAACCCTGAAGGCTTTCTCCACCGACTGCACCAGCAACGGATCGCGGTCTTCTCCCGACGTTTCGTTCTCGTCTGTCGCAGCCTTGTTCGCCTTGCGCGCCATATATCCCCGGCCCCTGCGGTTTCCCGCATATCGATAACAGAATCGCCAAGCCTAGGAAAAGGCGCTTGACAGCTAAAATAAACATAATCACACTATGACATAACAATTATCGCATTGCAATAGTTGTTTCATTGCAACGGAGAAAATCATGGACCGCTTCATCCTGACTGAACGGCGTGGCGAGGTCGGCATCATCACGCTGAACCGCCCCGAAATCCTCAATGCCTGGCACAGCCCGATGCGCCAACAGCTGGTTGCTGCCTTCAAGACCTTCGAAGAAGATGAGGCGGTCCGCGCCATTATCCTCACCGGTGCCGGCGATCGAGCGTTCAGTGCTGGCCAGGACCTGAACGAGACCCGCACCTTCGACGGCGCCCGCGGCCAGGAGTGGGTGGGCGAATGGGAGCGGCTCTATGACGCCATGCGCTCGCTGTCGAAGCCGCTGATCGCGGCACTCAACGGCGTTGCCGCCGGCTCGGCGTTCCAGGTGGCGCTTCTCTGCGATTTCCGCATCGCGCATCCGGGTGTGCGCATGGGCCAGCCGGAAATCAATTCCGGCATCGCCAGCACCACCGGCCCCTGGATGATGCGCGAGATGATCGGCCTGTCCCGCACCATCGACCTGACGCTTAGCGGCCGGCTGATGCAATCGGAAGAATGCCAGGCGATCGGCATCATCAACCGCATCGTGCCGCAGGAACGCGTCATGGAAGAAGCCCTGTCGCTGGCGCATGAACTCGCCGCCAAGCCGCCGGTCGCCATGCGCCTTGACAAACAGCGCTTCAGGGAGATGACAGAGGCTGGTTTCCGCGACTGCCTCGAAGCCGGCGCTCGCATCCAGCGCGAAGCTTACGCCTCCGGCGAGCCCGCACGGATGATGGAACAGTTTCTCGCACGGCGTGCGGCAAGCAAGGCCTGACAAAGGCTAGGCCGCTTATGGGAGGCGGCGCGCAATCCAAAACAAGAGGGTAGAACAATGACCAACGACAAACGCATACTGATTGATCGCCGCAGCCTGTTGAAAATCGGCGGAGGCCTGGGCGTTGCCCTGGCCGCGCCTGCCATCTTCACGCGGTCCGCATTTGCCGCCGAAGCGCTGACCGTCGCCGATCCGGGCGGCCCCTACAGCCCCGGATACCGCAAGGCATTCTACGATCCCTTCGAACAGGCGACCGGCATCAAGGTCATCAACGTTGCCCGCGACGCCGAACCGACCGCGCAGTTCCGCGCGATGGTCGAGACGCAATCCTATAGCTGGGACGTCTGCACGCTGACACTTTCCGCTCGTGACATTCTGGAGAAACGCGATCTACTGGAGCCGATCAACCTGCCGGCGGCCGACGTGCCCGGGCTGATGCCCGATGCGCTCACCGAACTGTGGCTTGGCGTCGATGTCTATTCCACCATCATGGCCTATCGCACGGATCGCTTCGACGCCGCCAATGGCCCGAGCTCCTGGGCCGATTTCTGGAACGTCGAGAAATTCCCGGGCCGCCGCGCCCTGCGCAAGAACCCGATCGATACGCTGGAACAGGCCTTGCTTGCCGATGGCGTGCCGCTTGCCGAACTCTATCCGCTCGACATCGAGCGCGCCTATGCCAGCCTCGAGAAGATCAAGCCGCATGTCGATGTCTGGTGGACCGGTGGGGCACAATCGAGCCAGCTGATCCAGAGCGGCGAAGTCGACCTGATCGCGCTCTGGAACGCCCGGGCCCAGGCGGTTATCGACGGCGGTGCGCCGGTCAAGATCGGCTGGAACCAGGGTCTTTATTCGATCGAGGGATGGGGCATTCCCAAGGGCTCGCCGCGCGCCGATATCGCCCGACAGTTCGTCAAGTTCTGTGCCGACCCGAAGCAGCAGGCGCTGTTCACCGAGTTCCTCGCCTATGGCCCGACCAACCTCAAGGCCTATGAGTATATCCCGGCGGAGCGGGCCGCTGCCCTTCCGACCTCCGAGGCCAATCTGAAGGTCATGACCATTGCGCGCGAAGACTGGTGGAGTGCCAACCGCTCCGAAATGACCGAGCGCTTCAACGCCTGGATCCTGGGTTAAGGGGAAATTAGATGCTCGCGAAGCCCGAACAAGCCACTCGCCCGAAACTTCTCGTCGACGGATTGGCCAAGAGCTACGGCGCCACCGTTGCTCTGAAACCAACGCACGTCGCGGTCCAGACCGGCGAGTTCCTGACGCTTCTCGGGCCTTCGGGCTCCGGCAAGACCACATTGCTGCAGATGATCAGCGGGCTGGTCCTGCCGACGGAGGGCCGCCTGTTCATCGACGGCAGCAACGAGACGGACACGCCGGTGCACAAGCGCGACATCGGCCTGGTGTTCCAACACTACGCCCTGTTTCCACATCTGACGGTCGCCGAGAACATCGGCTTTCCCTTGAAGATGCGCGGCAAGAGCCGCGCCGAGGTCGACAAGCAGGTCAAGGGCGCGCTCGACATGGTGCAGCTCGGCCATCTGGCCGGGCGGTTCCCGCGCGAGCTTTCGGGCGGGCAGCAGCAGCGCGTCGCGCTCGCGCGCTGCTTCGTCTACCAGCCGTCGATCATCCTGATGGACGAGCCGCTGGGCGCCCTCGACAAGAAGCTGCGCGAGCACATGCAGTTCGAGATCAAGCGGCTGCACCGGCAGACCGGCGCCACGATCATCTATGTCACACACGATCAGGAGGAGGCGCTGGCGCTCTCCGATCGCATCTGCCTGATGAACCACGCCATGGTCGAGCAGATCGGCCCGCCGCAGGAAATCTACGCCCGGCCGCGCACCGCCTTTGCCGCCGATTTCATCGGCATCTCCAACATCTTCCGGGGTCGCGTCGAGCTTGGCTCGGGCGGCGTTGCCCACCTTTCGACCGCAAGCGGCCGCTTCCGGATCGATGGCACCGGGCTTTCCAATAATGCCGAGATGGCGCTGGTGGTGCGGCCGGAGCATCTCGAGCTCGGCTCGACCGGTGCAAACGAGATCAGCGGCCGCGTGGCTGAGGTCGTCTATGCCGGCTCGGAAACCCGGCTGCTCGTCGACATCTCGGCCGAACAGCTCGTTACGGTTCGTGTCCTTCCCGGCAAGGCGTTGCCTGGTATCGGCGACAAAATCACGCTGAGCTGGACGCCCGATGCGGCCGTGTTGGTGACGCCATGACCGCGGTGGCCGTTTCCACTCCGCGCTCTGAGCGCTCTAGCCGCTTCCGCTTTGGGCCGCTTTGGCTCGCAGCGCCCGGCCTTGCCTTCCTTCTGATCTTCTTCCTCGTTCCCGTCGCTCGCCTGATGGGCCTCAGCCTTGAGGATGCCGACACCGGTGCGATGACCGCGAGCCACTATGCGCGGATCTTCGAGACTGACGTCTACTTCCGCGTCCTCCTGATCACGTTCCGTATCGCCGGGCTGACGACGCTCTTCTCTTTATTGCTCGGCTATCCGTTGGCCTACTGGCTGTCGCGCCTGCCGGACCGCACGCGAGGCACGATGATCCTGCTCGTCATGGTGCCGTTCTGGACCAGCTACTTGGTCAAGAGTTTTGCCTGGGTCATCGTGCTTGGTCGCACCGGCGTCATCAACCAGATCGGCCTTGGATCGGGTCTGCTCAGCCAGCCGCTCGAGCTGTTGCACAACGAACTCGGCGTGATGATCGGTATGGTCCATGCGATGGTGCCGCTCGCCATCCTCACCATGCTGCCTGTCATGACCGGCATCGATCGCCGGCTGACGCAAGCGTCGGGAACGCTGGGCGCGACGCCGGCAAAGGGCTTCTGGCTCGTCTATTTCCCGCTGTCGCTTCCAGGCGCTGCGGCCGCCGGTCTGCTCACCTTCATCTCCTCGCTCGGCTTCTTCATCGTTCCGGCCCTGCTCGGCGGCCGTCAGCAGACGATGCTGGCGCAACTGATCATCGTCCAGGTCCAGGAGATCCTGAACTGGGCGTTCGCCGGCGCTCTTGCCGCCATGATGCTGGTGGCGGCGCTGTTGACGTGCTGGCTCTACGACCGGATCTTCGGTCTCTCCAGCCTTTCGGGCGAACCGTCCGACGGCAAGGCCGGCAAGACCGGTTTCCTGCGAGCCCTCGGTCTGGCGACCCTCGACCGGGTGGCAAGCGTCAGCAGCGCCATTGCGTCCGGCAGCCACCGGCTGCTGGGAGCTGCGGTTTCGAGCCGCATGCTCGGCATCTACAGCCTGTTGATGTTCGCCTTCCTGATGCTGCCGACGCTCGTCGTCCTGCCGATTGCCTTTACCAGCTCGCAGTTCCTCGAATTTCCGCCGCCGGGCTATGGCCTGGAATGGTTCAGGACCTACTTCACCTCCGACCTTTGGGTTGCGGCCACCATCCGCTCGTTCGGCGTCGCCTTCGCGACGGCCATCGTTGCAACGGTGATCGGCGGCTTTGCAGCACTGGCGCTTGCCCGCTCGCGCTCGCGCTGGCGGGGCATCATCTTCGCCTTCTTCCTGGCGCCGATGATCGTGCCGCGCATCGTCATCGCGGTCGGCCTGTTCTATCTCTTTGCCCAGATGGGGCTTGTTGCCACCGACGTCGGCCTGGTAATCGGCCACACGGTGCTGGCGCTGCCTTTCGCCTTCGTTGCGATTGCCGCCGTGCTGAAAAGCTATGATTGGCGGCTCGACCAGGCGGCGGCCACGCTCGGGGCAAACCGGGTCCAGGCGCTGCGGTTCGTGACCGTGCCGCTGATCAAGAGCGGCCTGACGGCGGCGTTCCTGTTTGCCTTCATCACGTCGTTCGACGAGCTGACCGTGGCGATCTTCGTCAGCGGCGGCGTTAAGACGACCCTGCCGAAGCAGATGTGGGATGACATGATCCTGCAGCTCAACCCGACGCTCGCGGCGGTTTCAGTCGTCGTCTTCATCGTCGTGACGACACTTCTCCTGGCGGCGGAAAAACTCCGCCGCTCCACCTGACACCACATCCGAGATCCTCCCATGACCGTATCTCTCGAAGGCTTCCTCGGAAGCTTCACGACCAAGGCTGCCCGCAAACCGGAACAGGTGTTCGCCCGTTTCAACGGCGAGCCGATCACTTTTGCCGCCCTCGACGCGATGTCGGCAGCCCTTGCCGCCGATTTGCGCAAACGCGGCCTGAAATCCGGTGACCGCGCCGCCGTGATGATGCGCAATTCGCGCCTGTCGTTTGCCGTGCTCTTCGGCCTTGCCAAGGCCGGCGTCGTCTGGGTGCCGGTCAATGCGCAGCTGCGCGGCGAGGGCCTGCGCTATATCCTGGAACATTGCGAGCCGGGCGTGGTCATCTGCGACGCGGAGCTTGCCGAAACGATAGCCGACAGCGGTGCCGCTCTGCCGGTGGCCGGGCTCATTCTCGCGGGCGAACAGGCAGGCGCGGCGTCGCTCGAGACGATCCTGGCTTCCGGTGCCGCCTTCGGCGATGAGTCGCCTGCCGCCGACGATCTGTTTGCGATCATGTATACCTCCGGCACCA
This sequence comes from Ensifer sp. M14, assembly GCF_003355565.1. NCBI lineage: Bacteria > Pseudomonadati > Pseudomonadota > Alphaproteobacteria > Hyphomicrobiales > Rhizobiaceae > Ensifer > Ensifer sp. M14. The sequence goes on along the minus strand of NZ_QJNR01000007.1, from coordinate 665,421 downwards.
CCGGCCGGCCGAAGGGCGTGCTGGTCACGCACGGCATGATCCGGCTCGCCGGCGAGGCGGTGCGCACGCTGTCGGTGGCGGGTCCGGGCGATGTCTTCTTCGTCTGGGAGCCGCTCTATCATATCGGTGGCGCGCAGTTGATCGTGCTCCCGATCATCGAGGACCTGTCGCTTGCTATGGTCGACAAGTTCAGCGCCAGCCGCTTCTGGGATCAGGTACGCACTTATGGCGCCACCCATATCCACTATCTCGGAGGCATTCTGCAGATACTGCTGAAGCAGCCGGAAAGGGAAGATGACCGCAAGCATCCGGTGCGCGTCGCCTGGGGCGGCGGTTGCCCGAAGGAGGTGTGGCCGCTGTTCAAGGAGCGCTTCGGCGTCGAGATGCGCGAGTGCTATGGCATGACCGAAGCTTCCAGCATCACCACCTGCAACGCTACCGGTGTTGTCGGCGCCGTTGGGCAGCCTATGCCCTGGTTCTCGGTCGATATCCTCGACGAGAAGGGCGCGCCGGTGCCGGCAGGCGCCAAGGGTGAGATCGTCGTGAGGACCTCGCTGGAAGGCGCGCTGTTCAAGGGTTATCTGCGCAATCAGGAAGCGACGGAAAAGGCGCTGCGCAACGGAGCCCTTCACACCGGCGATTCCGGCTCTTTCGATGCCGACGGCAATCTCTGGTTCCATGGGCGGCTGACCGACAGCGTCCGCTGCAAGGGCGAGAATGTTTCCGCCTGGGAGGTCGAGCATGTGGCGGCCGCCTACCCGGCAGTCGAGGATTGCGCCATGATCGGCGTTGCCGCCGATGTCGGCGAGCAGGACATCAAGCTGTTCGTCAAGCCGAAGCCCGGCAGCGCGATCGATCCGATCGACCTGTCGGGATGGCTCGCCCATCGGCTCGCGCCCTACCAGAACCCGCGCTACATCGCCGTCGTCGACGAGTTCGAGCGCACGCCCAGCCAGCGCATCATGAAACACCGGCTGCCCGCGGCGCTTGATGATTGCTGGGATCGGCTGGCACGGCAGTAGGACCGAGGTACCGCGGGCGAAACTTCGAATGAAGAGAGGCGACGAGATGGAACAGTCTGGCGGAATCGTGCTGGTCGGCTGCGGCAACATGGGCTTCGCGCTGCTCGAAGGCTGGCTTGATCGGGCCGGTATTCCTGCCGCCGACATTCATGTGGTCGAGCCTGCGGAACCTCTTCGTCACCGCGCCGCCGCGCGTGGCGCAACGGTTTACGTCGATGCGTCCGGCCTGCCGGAGGCGCTGCAACCTCAAGCGGTCATTGTCGCCGTCAAGCCGCAGATCGTCGGCTCGATGCTGGGCGCATACCGTCGGTTCAGGGAGACGGCGGTGTTCGTCAGCATCGCCGCCGGCGTGCCGCTCTCGACCTTCGAGGCAACGCTTGGCGAATCCGCGATCGTGCGCGCCATGCCCAACATGCCGGCCTCGATCGGCATGGGGGTGATTGCAGCCTTCGGCAATGCCCATATCGACGAGGTTCAGACGGGTCAGGTTACGGATCTTCTGGCGGCGGTCGGCAGCGTTCACTGGCTGTCGGAGGAAAGGCTTGTCGATGCGGCAACGGCGATATCCGGTTCGGGGCCGGCCTATCTCTTCCACTTCATCGAGTGCCTGACCGACGCGGGCATTGCCGTCGGGCTGCCGGCGGACACGGCCCTTTCCTTGGCGAAACAGACGGTGGGTGGCGCCGCTGCTCTCGCCGGCACCAGCGCCTTTTCTCCGGCAGAGCTGCGCCAGCAGGTGACCAGCCCGAACGGCACAACCGCTGCCGCCCTCGAGGTTCTGACGGCCGAGCCGGGTCTGGCCGATCTGCTGAAGCGGGCCGCTGAGGCGGCGCACCGCCGGGCGTTGGAACTGGCCGTCGTTGGCTGATCGTGGCTGAAAACCAGTCCTAACCCAGGGTCAGGGCGTTGTAAACGATGCGTCGCGCAAACCGGGAAGGTGAAACGCCTGCTGGAAATAGGACCGCAGCGCCTGCATCGGCGGCGTGAAGTCCGCTCCCCGCCGCCAGGCAAGGCCGACATCCATGGCTGGCACCGGGTCGCGCACGTTGATCGTCTCGATGCGTCGGCCTTCGAGCGACCAGGGGCGATGGACCATGTCGGACAGAATGGTCACGCCCTGGCCATTGGCGACGAGCGAACGCACCGCCTCGACCGACGAGGTCCTGAGATTGACGCGCGGCTGATAGGTCGAGGCGCTCCAGTATTTCAGAGACGAATGCGCGGCTTCGTCCACCGTCAGCATGATGTAGGGTTCTTCGGAGATCTCGCGAAAACCGACGCTGTCGCGTTGGAGCAGCGGATGCTGGGCGGGCACCCAGAGCCGCCGCGTCGAGCTCATCAGCTTTTCGGTCGTCAGCGCCGGGTTGAGGATGTTGGAGGTCAGAAGCACCGCCATGTCGTAGCGGTTGGTGAGCAGGCCCTCCTCGATCGATTCCCGCTTGAGCTCGAACAGTTGCAGCTCGAGTTTCGGAAACAGGCGCCGCAGCCGCTCGATATGCTGCGGCAGGAAGTAGCCGATAACGGTATAGGTGGCGGCGATTGCCAGCGTGCCCTCGACGGCGCTGCTGACGACGTTCAGATGCGTCGCCTCGTCCACTTTCTTCAGGATCTCGTAGGCGTGGGAGAGGAACTCTCGCCCTGCCATCGTCAGGTCCATGCCGCTCGGCGTGCGCAGGAACAGGTTGGCGCCGACGATGCGCTCCAGTTCCTTGATGGCGGTGGTTACAGCGGACTGGGAGATCGAGAGATCGATCGCCGCCTGCGATATCTGGCCAAGTTCCGCGGTTGCGACGAAATAGCGAAGCTGGCGAAGGCTGATCGACAAAGCTCATCTCCCATCTGATTATTTGATATCGTGGCTTCGAAAATCAGAAAGCCTGCCGCGCCTTCGAGCAACCAACTGGGCATTCCCCAGGCACTCCGGCGCAAGCCATTCTAAAGACGCTAATTTTCAAACAGGGTTTTTGCAACTGCGAATTCTGAAAATCAGATTCAAGCCATATGAAAATAGAATTTTTCAAATGCCGTGTTTCGCCCTAGCGTTTCTTCCAGAGGTCAGGGTTGCCGGGAGAGCAATCTCCAGGAGAGCGACCTGCAACAGAGGGATGAGGCATTGCTCGACGTCGTCGATATCAATTGCGATATGGGAGAAGCCTTCGGCCGCTGGCGCATCGGCGATACCGACGATGCGACATTGATGCCGCTGATCAGCTCTGCCAACATCGCTGCCGGCTTCCACGCTGGCGATCCCAATCTGATGGATGAGACGGTTCGGCTCGCCGCCGAACATGGCGTCGGCATCGGCGCCCATCCCGGCTATCGCGACCTGCAGGGTTTCGGCCGCCGCAAGATTGCGGGCACCGCCCGCGAGCTCGTCAACGACATGGTCTACCAGGTCGGCGCGATCCGCGAATTCGCCCGCCGGCACGGTGCGCCTCTGCAGCATGTGAAGCCGCATGGGGCACTTTACATGGAGATGGCCGTCAACCGCGAACTCTCCCAGATCTTCATGCAATACATGCGCACGGTCGCGCCCAATGCTTTTGTCTTCTGCATGGCCGGATCGGCGACGGAGCTTGCAGCTCACGAAGTCGGCCAACCCGTCATCCGCGAGTTCTATGCCGACCGCGACTATGACGACAGCGGCTCGATCGTTTTCACCCGTGATGCCGGCCGGCCGGATGCCGCGGTAATCGCCCGCAAGGTCGTTCGCGCCTGTCGGGAAGGGCGGGTGCGCACGGTCACCGGCGCCGACGTCGATGTCCCGTTCGAATCCATCTGTTTTCATTCCGATACGCTGGGCGCGCTCGATATCGTGCGCCTCATGCGGGAGGCGCTGAGTGCCGAGGGCATTCGCATCGCTCCCGTCTCTCAGGTCAAAACCAGATAACATAGCGGAGGCAACCATGAGCAAGCACGAAATCCGATCGCCCCTTCCAGGAACTTTCTATCGCTCGTCTGCTCCGGATGTCCCGCCGTTCAAGGCGGACGGCGATGCCGTTTCCTCCAGCGACGCCATCGGCCTGATCGAAGTCATGAAGACCTTTCAGGAGATCCAGGCTGGGGTCGCCGGCGGCAGTATCCGCTTTCTCGTCGACAATGAAGAGCCCGTCATGGCCGGCCAGGTGATCGCCGAGGTCGAACAATGAAGCTCCGCTCGGTTCTCGTTGCCAATCGAGGCGAAATCGCCGTCCGCATCATCCGCGCCGCCAAGGCGCTCGGTATCCGCACGGTGCAGGTCCATAGCGCCGCCGACGCCGACATGCTGGCCGTCAAGCTCGCCGACGAGGCGATCGAGATCGGGCCGCCGGCGCCAAAGAAATCCTATCTCAACATAGAAGCGGTGATTGCGGCAGCCAAACGCGCCAATGTCGATGCGGTTCATCCGGGCTACGGTTTCCTGTCGGAAAACGGCGATTTTGCCGACGCTGTGGTCGATGCCGGCCTGATCTTCATCGGACCATCCGGCGATGCGATCCGGCTTCTGGGCGACAAGGTCGCCGCCCGCGCGGTTGCCGAGAAGGCCGGCGTGCCGACGGTTCCCGGAAGCGACGGCCGGATTTCCAGCCTTGCTGAAGCGCTCAAGGTCACGGAGCGCACCGACTTTCCCGTCATGATCAAGGCAGCAGCCGGCGGCGGTGGCCGCGGCATCCGCATCGTCAACAATGCGGGCGAGTTGGAGACGCAGTTTCCCCAGGCATCCGCCGAGGCGCTCGCCTCCTTTGGCGATGGTGGCCTCTATCTGGAAAAGGTCATCACCCGTGCTCGCCATGTCGAGGTCCAGATCCTCGGCGACGGCGAGAATGTCGTGCATTGCTTCGAGCGCGAATGCTCGCTGCAGCGCCGCCGGCAGAAGGTCTGGGAAGAGGCGCCGTCCTTCCTGCTTCCGCCCGAAGTCCGCCAGAAGCTTTGCGACAGCGCCGTCGCCCTGGCGCGCTCCGTCGGCTACCGCGGGGCCGGCACGGTCGAATACCTCTATGACGACGAGACCGGCCAGTTCTATTTCATCGAGGTCAACACCCGCATCCAGGTGGAACACCCGGTGACCGAGATGATCACCGGCATCGATCTGGTCGAGGAGATGTTCCGCATCGCCGCCGGTGCCCCGCTCTCGGTTCGCCAGGCCGACATCGCCGTCAACGGCCATGCCATCGAATGCCGGATCAATGCCGAGGATCCGAGGCGTGGTTTCATGCCGGCGCCGGGCAGGATCGAAAGGCTCGAGGTGCCGGAGGGTGAGGGCATTCGTTTCGACACGATGCTCTACGAGGGTTACGTCATCCCGCCGTTCTACGATTCATTGCTCGGCAAACTGATCGTCTGGGGGGAGGATCGCGCGGCGTGCCTGGCGCGCCTCTCGCAGGCGCTGGCGCGGCTGACGATCGAGGGGGTGCCGACGACGATCCCGTTGCATCGGGCATTGGCGGCAGACCCACAGATCGCCGCAGGCGCCTTCCATACCCGCTTTCTCGAGACATGGCTTGAAACTGAATTTGCCGCCGATGGCGGCCGTGCCGCGGAGGTCGCGTGATGCCGACACGATATACGTTCGGAGGTGACGAGCACCTGTTCGTCGAATGCAGCGACGAGATGTCGTTGGAGGCCTTCTTCAAGAGCCTTTCCATGGCCAACGGCGTCAAGGAGAGCGGCATCAAGGGCATCACCGAGATCTGTCCGGCCAATGCGTCCTTCCAGATCAAGTTCGACCCGGATCAGATCAAGCCCGAGGACGTGCTGAGGGAAGTACGGGCGATCGAGGGTGCGGCAGAGCGGGCCGAGCCAGTCATTCGCACCCGCATCGTCGAAATCCCGGTCTTCTACAATGACCCCTGGACGAACGAGACGCTGATGCGCTTTCGCGAGCGCCACCAGGAGCCGTCGGGAACCGATCTCGACTATGCCACCCGCATCAACGGCTATGGCGATGTCGACGATTTCGTCGCGGCCCATTCCGGCTCGCCCTGGTTCGTGTCGATGGTCGGCTTCGTCGCCGGCTTGCCGTTCATGTACCAGATGGTCGAGCGGCAACGGCAGATCCAGGTGCCGAAATACCTGCGCCCGCGCACCGACACGCCGCGGCTGACCGTCGGTCATGGCGGCTGCTTCGGCTGCATCTATTCGGTGCGCGGTGCCGGCGGCTACCAGATGTTCGGCATCACGCCGATGCCGATCTTCGATCCGACGCAGACCACCAGCTATCTGCGCGACTTCATGGTGTTCTTCCGGCCGGGCGACATCGTCAAGTTCAAGCCGATCGATCGCGATGCCTATGATCAGGCGGTCGAGGACGTCGACAAGGGGCGCTTCAGCCCGCCGGTCCACGAGGTCAGCTTCGACCTGCGTGAATTCCAGAAGGATATCACTGGCTACAACACTCGGCTGGAGGGCATGATCAATGGCCATTAAGGTTCTGCATCACGGCCTTGCGACCACCGTCCAGGACCTTGGCCGTCCGGGCTATTTCCATCTCGGGATTCCGCTCGGCGGCGCCATGGATCGCTATGCGATGCGCGCCGCCAATCTGCTCGTTGGAAACGACGAGGGCTCTGCCGGCCTCGAAGCGGTGTTCCTCGGCCCCAAGCTCGAATTTACCGAAGACGCGGTCGTTGCCGTGACTGGAGCCGACATGCCGGCAAAGGTCGACGGCGTCGAGCAGCCGGGTTGGACGGCTTTTTCCGTTCGCGCCGGCCAGACGCTGACTTTCGATTTCCTCAAATCCGGCGCCCGCATCTACATCGCCGTTGCCGGCGGCATCGACGTGCCGTTGGCGCTCGGCAGCCGCTCGACCTACCCGATCGGTGCGCTTGGCGGCTACAAGGGCCGGCCGCTTGCGGCGGGCGACGAACTGCCGGTTGGTGCAGCCAATGGGTCCAGTGAGGCCCGTTCGGTGGCTGAGCAGTTGCGGCGCCTGCCCGCAGCCCCCGTGGCGTTGCGCGTCCTGCCCGGTCTCTACTGGGATCGCCTTTCCGACGAGGCCAAGCTGAGCTTCTTTGCCGACGAATGGAAGGTGGCGCCGGAAGCCGACCGCATGGGCTACCGCTTCCGCGGCGGTCGCAAGCTTTCCTTCGTCGAGCGCGAGCAGCCGTTCGGCGCCGGCTCCGACCCGTCCAACATCGTCGACAGCTGCTACCCCTATGGCTCCATCCAGGTGCCCGGCGGAACAGAGCCGATCATCCTGCATCGCGATGCGGTTTCGGGCGGCGGCTACTTCATGCTCGGAACGGTGATCTCCGCCGACATGGATCTGATCGGGCAGATGCAGCCGCATACGCCGACCCGGTTCGTCGAGGTAACGATGGATGAGGCCCTGGCGGCGCGGGCTGAGGAAAACACTCGGCTTGAGGCTCTGCGCACGTCGCTGCGCTGACGGGGAAACGGAGGGCAGGATGGAGCGCGGGGATCGGAAGGGAAAATCGGTAGCCGCGCCCGGCAACGTCGGCAACGCAACCGAGCGCGTTTGCCTATTCGACGACGCGGGTCAGATACGCCGCGGTAACGCTTGGGCCCGGAATGATCGCAACGATCTTCATCTGGGCGATCGTTCGGTTCATCGAAGCGTCGATGTGGTTCTCCAGCATCGCCGCAGCCGCTGCGGTCGCACCGCGCGTCATCAGTTCGACGATCAGCCGGATCTCCGCAATCACCGCCGGGTCTCCCGGAAGGCCGAGCTGCCGGAGCAGCCGTTCGGTCGCGGTGACCGGCAACAGGTTGTTGCGGATCAGTTCGCGCAGGCGCTCGTTCGGCATGGCCAGCACGCAGCACTCGGTAAACTGCGTGCGGATGTCCTCGAGGTTCTGCCAGGCGTCCGCCGATTGCGCGCCGTCGCGTTCGCTGAGCCGGCTAAACAAGGCAGCAAGCCGATCCCGGTCGATATGGCCGGCGCCAAGGGCAAGCGCCTGCGGCTCGAGCAGACGGCGCAGCATGAAATGATCCTTGACGGTCTGGGCCGTCAGCGGGCCGGCAATCCAGTGCGAGCTTTGGTTCTTGCGCACCAGCCCGCGCTCGCGCAGGCGCGTAAGAACATCGCGCACGACGGTGCGGCTGACGCTGAAGTGGTTGGCGAGTTCGTTTTCGATGATGCGGTACTGGCCGAAGATGACGCAGCCGGCGACGTCGTTCTCGATCTCGGTGTAGATGCGCTCCCAGGACGAGCGGCTTTGCAGCGCCTCGTCGGCATGTTGTGGGATGGTGAGCCCGAGCGACTTGATGTCGGTGCGGTTGGGTTCGATCGCCCGGCCCGGCGGTCCGACGAGATAGCCGCGTCCCTTGAAGCGGTGAACGAGGCCGTCGCTTTCCAATTGAAGGAGCGCACGCTGAACCGGCGCCCGCGAAATCTGCAGGATTTCCGCGATCGGCCCTTCGAGCAGAACGAGGCCGGCCGGCAGGACGCCATCGGCGATGTTACTGCGCAGGACGTCCTCGGCAATTTCGTAGCGGCGCTGGGTATTCTGGCCGAGGCGTGGCTCGCTCATGCGATCGGGCGTCTTCCGTTTGGCTGGCAATTTTGTCCTCTTTCTTTACGCCACTTGCCTGGGGATGTGACAGCTGAAAATAAATGCATTTTGCATACGAGATGGCAAATTAAATGTGCGAATGCCTGTCATGTCCGGCCATGAACAGCGTGACGCGAGATCGCTGTTCAGGCAAAGATGGGCGCCGTTGCTGCCCTGTCAGTTGCGTCTATATGGTGCGCTGAGACGTATAGGAACTGCAGATTGCACGATATATCTGATTGTCTGGCGCATTTTCCGGCCGAGGTCGGCGTCTGTGATTGCGTGTCGGGATGATGGCGCATTTCACTTCGAGATAAAAGACGAATAAAAGTCTATTGCATACAAAAATCATTCATGTCATTGTTCGTGACATGCAAGCGCTCAGAAGAAGCGTGCAGGTGGAACTTATCTTTTGAACCGCAAAGGACCTTCATCCTCGACGCGCATGTGACCATGCGCGAACGCAATCGCATGTCCGTTCGGATGCCGCGTCGGCTCCGGCGACGGCGAAGCTTTGAGGGCGAGCGTTACGGCGGCAAACTGGCAGGAAACCAATGTCGACGGTCCTTCAGCTCAAGAACATCACCAAAACCTACGGCGACATGCGTGCGCTCAGCGGCATCGATCTAGCCTTGCCCGGCGATGCCTACATTTCGCTTCTCGGGCCGAGCGGATCCGGCAAGACGACGCTCTTGAGGGTCATTGCCGGTTTTGAGCATCCGGATGGCGGCGCGATCCTGTTTGATGGCAAGCGCATCGACACCGTGGCGCCGCACCAGCGCGGCATCGGTTTCGTCTTCCAGAACTTCGCGCTCTTTCCGCATCTGTCCGTCGCGCAGAACATTGCCTTCGGCCTGGAAAACAGGGATGTCGATCCGGTCACCGACCGGCGTGTCGTCGACGCCCGAGTGCGCGATATCATCAGCCTCGTCGGCCTTTCCGGTCTCGAGGGCCGGGCGGTCACCCAGATCTCCGGCGGCCAGCGCCAGCGTGTCGCCCTGGCGCGCACGCTGGTCACCGAGCCGCGCATGGTGCTTCTCGACGAGCCGCTCGGCGCGCTCGACGCCAATCTGCGTGCCCGGATGCGGGCGGAATTGAGGGCGATCCGCGAGCGCTGCGGCGTCACCTTCCTGCATGTCACCGGCAGCGAGGCCGAGGCCTTGGCAATGGGCGATACGGTCCTGGTGCTCGAAAGCGGTCGCATCGCCCAGTCGGCGGATTCCGATACCGTCTACAACAGGCCCGCGTCTCCGGCCGTTGCCCGCTTTCTCAACTGCTACAACCTCTTTCCCGGACGGATCGAGGGTGGCACCTTTGTTGGCGGCGTCGGCCGGTTTGCACTTGGCTCAGGGGCGCCGACGCGGGCGGCATCGCCCGCCTATGCGATCCGCTACGACCGTGTTGCCGTCCGGCCGCGCGAAGCCGCTACCGCCGAGGACGAGATCCGCATCGAGGCGAATTTCGTCGCCAGCGAATACTCCGGTGCCGCGGTCAATTCCTTCTTCGCGCTCGATGACGGCCGGGTTTTCGAGGTCGAAAGCCACCTCAGCCACGCAGCGCCTGAGACCTATGCCGAGCAGGGTCGCTACGCGCTCGTCTGGAAGCGGGAGGACGCCCTTGTCTACGCTTGAGACCGTTTTCGCAAAACCCGGCGCCATGGCGCCGCACCGTTCCCGCCCGGAGAATGAGAGATGAGCATGATGGCCGTTGCGGAACAGACGGAAACCGAACCCGTCGTCGAGAAAAAATCACCGGGAAAGGCGCTTTGGCTGCTGGCACCCGGCGTCATCTGGATGAGCCTCTTCCTCGTCCTGCCCATGCTGATGATGGTCTACGTCTCCTTCTGGACCCAGACGACCTTCACCATCGAGCCGACGCTGACGCTGAAGAGCTGGGTCACCTTTTTCACCAGCGACACCTATCTCGGTGCGCTCTGGACCACGGTGCGCATCTGGCTGATCGTGCTCGTCGCCACCGTGCTGGTGGGCTATCCCGCCGCCCTTTTCGTCGGGCTATTCGTCAAGAACAAGGCGCTGCAGACGGTGCTCCTGGTGCTGTGCGTCATCCCCTTCTGGACCTCGTTCCTGATCCGCGTTCTCGCCTGGCGTCCGATGCTCGGCAAGGAGGGCGCGATCAACATGATCCTGATGAACTTCGGCATCACCGACGCCCCGATCGAGGTGCTGCTGTTCTCCGAGCTGTCGGTGATCATCGGCATGACCCAGATCTACTGCGTGTTCATGGTCGGGCCGATCGCCTTCATGCTCGGCCGCATCGACACTTCGATCATCGAGGCCGCCCAGGATCTGGGCGCCGGCTTCTGGCGGATCTTCCGCACGATCATCCTGCCGCTGTCGATGCCGGGCGTGGTCGTCGGCGCGATCTTCGTCTCGGTCATGGTCCTCGGTGAATTCGCGACCTCCGCCGCCCTGTCGGGCCGCAAGGTCAACCTGCTCGGAAACATCATCGTCACCCAGGTCGGTTCGCTGAAATGGGCCTTTGCGGCGGTCGCCGGCGTCGTGCTCACCATCCTGATGGGCGCGGTGGTTGCGGCGCTGCTCAGGGTCGTCGATCTCAGGAAGGAGCTCTGATCATGAATGCCAGCGGCATCAAAACCGGCCTTGGCGCCTATACCGCGCTCTTCCTGGTCTTCCTCTATGGCCCGCTCGTCGTGCTTGCCATCCTGTCCTTCCAGACAGGACCGGAGGGCGGACCGCAGTTCCCGATCATCGAATGGTCGACCTATTGGTACAAGCATCTCTTCGGCCTGACGCCGCCGTCGCGCATCGCGCCGCTGCCGATCGAGCAGGCGCTGGTCCGCTCGCTCGGCCTTGCGGTGATGACCATGATCGTCTCGACGGTGCTGGGCGTCACCGCAGCGCAGGCCTTCCGCCGCAAGTTCCGCGGCTCGGGCGTCGTCTTCTACCTCATCGTTCTCGGCATGATGGTGCCGGGCGTGCTCGTCGGTCTCGGCATGGCGCTCGTTGCCAACACGCTTGGCATCGATCGCCACTGGTGGAGCACCGCCTTCGTTCTCCACGTGGTTTACACCTTCCCCTTCGCCTTCCTGGTGATGCTGGCGATCTTCAACCGGTTCGATCCGAGCATGGAGGAGGCGTCCTGGTCGCTCGGCGTCACGCCGGCGCGCACCTTCCGCAAGGTGACGTTCCCGCTGATCTTCCCCGGCGTGCTTTCCGCCATGCTCTTTGCCTTCACGCTCTCCTATGACGAGTTTTCGCGCACGCTCTTCGCTTCCGGCCGCGATCTGACGCTGCCGTTGGCGATCTACGGCACCTTCTCCGTCGAAGTGCATCCGAACGTCTTTGCCTTCGGGGTGCTGACGACCCTGTTCTCCTTCGCCCTGCTCGGCACCTATGCGGCGCTGATGATGCTTTCGGTGCGCCGCGCCAAGCGCATCGCGATCCAGGAGGAGGCATGATGGCCGGCTCCTCCGCACTCGGCTCTGCGATCGTCACCGGTGCCGGATCCGGCATCGGCAGGGCCATCGCCTTGCGGCTGGCGGCCGACGGCTATGCCGTCGTCGTCAACGATCTCTCGTCGGAACGCTCAGAGGCGGTTGCTGATGAAATCGCTGCTGCGGGCGGCGTAGCGCTCGCGGTATCAGGCGACGTTTCAAGCGAGGCCGACGTCAAGGCGACGGCCGAGAAGGCGGCGCAATTTCACGGCCCCGTGGCGCTGCTCGTCAACAATGCCGGCATCGCCCATCAGGCGCTGTTCGAAAATCTCGAGGTCGCCGATTTCGACCGGATGTTTGCGGTGCATGTGCGCGGCACCTTCCTCATGACCAAGGCCGTGCTGCCGGGAATGCTTGCCCGTGGCGAGGGTGTAATCGTCAACATGGCCTCGCAGCTCGGCCAGATCGGCGGTGTCGAGCTCGTGCACTACTCGTCCGCCAAGGCGGCGATCATCGGCATGACCAAGGCGCTTGCCCGCGAGGTGTCGAGCCGCGGCGTGCGCGTCAACGCGGTCGCGCCCGGCCCCATCAATACGCCGCTCGTCATGGGGCTGTCCGAGGATTGGCGGGCGGCAAAGAAGGCGCAGCTGCCGCTTGGGCGGTTCGGCGAGCCGGACGAAATCGCCGCGACTGTCGCGTTCCTGGCCTCGCCGGCGGCGAGCCTGTTCGTCGGGCAGACGCTCGGACCGAACTCCGGCGACGTGATGCTCTGACAGGAAAGATGAAAATGCCAAATCCTCCCAAGACCTCCCGCATTGTCATCGTGACCGGTGCCGGCATCGGCATCGGTCAGGCGACCGCCAGGGCTTTTGCCGCCAAGGGCGACCACGTCGTCGTCACGGACATTCTCGAGCGCGAAGGCTCAGCCACCGTCGAAGCCATCCGAGAGGCCGGCGGGTCCGCCGAATTCGCCTATTACGACGTCCGCTCGACGTCGGCCACCGACGCGCTTGTCGCCGATCTGGAAAAACGCCACGGCCGCATCGACGTCGTCGTCGCCAATGCCGGTATTGCCCATCGCACCCCGCTTGCTGCGCTCACCGACGACAAGTGGGACCTGACCTTCGACATCGACTTGAAGGGCATCTTCCGTCTCGCGCGGGCGGTTGCGCCGGGCATGCGGCAGCGCGGCGAGGGCAACATCGTTGCGCTCTCCTCGATCATGGGCGTGGCCTATGGCTGGGATGAGCATGTGCATTACTCCGCCGCCAAGTCCGGCGTTGTTGGTCTGGTGCGGGGGCTTGCGGTCGAATTTGCCGGCGACGGGGTTCGCGTCAACGGCGTGGCACCCGGCTACATCCGCACGGCCCAGCTGCTGTCGGAGGAAAACTCGCTCGGGCCTGATGGCGCGGAAGCCGCTGCGGCCTTCATCCCGATGAAAAGGCTCGGGACGCCTGACGATATCGCCGACGTCATCGCGTTCCTGGCATCCGACAGCGCGAGATACATGACCGGCCAGGTGCTGGTCGTGGATGGAGGCCTCCTGGTGGGGCGCTACTAGCGCCGCGTTGCGCGGCGAAAGAACAAGGGGCTCGCATCAAGCGGGCTCCGGGGAACAACAACAACTGGAGAAGAGACAATGCCAAATCTGGAAATCAATCGCCGCTCCCTCCTCAAACGGTCCGCAGGCATGATGGCACTGGCGATGGGCGGCGGTACGCCGTTCCTGACGTCGCGCGCCGCCTTCGCGCAGGCCGCCGACCTGGCCGGCCAGCAGCTGCGCACCATCGGCCTCTCGGTTACCGTTCAGGAGCGCATCCTCGAGCAGTTCAAGGCCGCTGCAGGCGTCGGCGGCACCTCCGGAACGGCCGCGACCTTCCCGGACGCCCAGACGAAGATCCTCTCCGGCTCCAAGGATTATGATTGCTGGGAAATCATCGCCGAGCGCCTGCCGTCGATCGTCATGACCAACAATGTCGAGCCAGTCTTGGCCTCGTCTTTGAAGAACTGGGCCAACATACGCGATACCTTCACGACCGCGAGCGACAAGTGGGATCGTTCTGCCCAGATCGTCGGCCAGATCTGGACCGACGAAAGCCAGACGGCGCTGAACATGGTGCCAGCCGTCTATAACTACGATTCCATCGGCTACAATCCCGATGTGCTGTCGGCAGAAGAAGCCAACAGCTGGACGGCGATCTTCGATCCGAAGTGGAAGGGCAAGTCCGGCATCAACACCGACCCCTTGATCGCCATCGGCCAGGCGATGATGGCGATGAACTCGCTCGGCCTTTCCGACGTCAAGAACCCCGGCAATGCGACGGCCGCCGAAATCGACGAAGCTGCAAAGTTCCTGATCTCCAAGAAGAAGGAAGGTCAGTTCCGTGCCCTCTGGGGTGATTTCGGCGAACTCGTCAACCTGATGGCCTCGGGCGAGATGGTCGTCTGCGACGCCTGGCAACCGGCGGTTATGGCGGTCAAGGCGCAGGGCAAGCCCTGCCGCTACGCCGTGCCGAAGGAAGGCTATCGCGGCTGGGCGATCGGGCCTGCGATGATTGCCGGAACCGCCAACAAGGAGGCGGTCATCGCCTATGCGGACTACTGGCTATCGGGCGAGCCGGGTATCACCGTTTCCGAGCAGGGCTATTACTCGCCATCGACCAACATCAAGAACGTCATGGCGCCGGAGAAATATGCCTTCTGGTACGAGGGCAAGCCCTGGGTTGGCGCCGAGGAGCGCGGCATCAAGGAAGGCGACCTGCGCGACGGCGGCTCGCTCGATGAGCGCGCCAAGAACGTCGCCTACTGGCACCAGTGGCCGGATGAATACGACCACCTGATCCAGAAGTGGGACGAATTCCTCAACGCCTGATGAAGGACGGCCGGGGCGCAAGCCCGCCCCGGCCTTTCCACCAACGCATCCGCTATTAGAACCGGAGAACGACTGTGATCTTCGACCTCGAACTCAACAATGTCGGCAAGGTCTATGACAACGGCACGCCCGCCGTGATCGATTTCAACCTGTCGGTTTCCAAGGGCGAGTTCATCGCGTTTCTCGGGCCATCAGGCTGCGGCAAGACGACGACGCTGCGCATGATCGCCGGCTTCGAATCGATCTCCTCCGGCGAGATGCTGATCAAGGGCAAGCGCATGAACGACATTCGGCCGGAACACCGGCCGACGTCGATGATCTTCCAGAGCTACGCGCTCTTTCCCCACATGACCGTGCGCCGCAATGTCGGCTACGGCCTCGACGTCAAGGGCATGGCGAAAGCCGAGCGCGACGCCAAGGTCGACCGGATCCTGGCGACGCTGGGCCTCGAAGACATTGCCGAGAAGAAGCCCGACCGGTTGTCGGGTGGCCAACGCCAACGCATCGCGCTTGCCCGCGGGCTGGTGGTCGAGCCGGACATTCTACTGCTCGACGAGCCGCTCGGCGCGCTCGATGCCAATCTGCGCAAGGCAATCCAGAACGAACTGAAGCTGCTGCAGAAGACGCTCGGCGTCACCTTCGTCTTCGTCACCCATGCCCAGTCGGAGGCGCTGGCGCTCTCCGACCGGATCGTGGTGATGAACCAGGGCAAGGTCGAGCAGATCAGCCCGCCGCATCAGCTGT
The DNA here is from genome assembly GCF_003355565.1 of Ensifer sp. M14. Classification (NCBI taxonomy): domain Bacteria; kingdom Pseudomonadati; phylum Pseudomonadota; class Alphaproteobacteria; order Hyphomicrobiales; family Rhizobiaceae; genus Ensifer; species Ensifer sp. M14. The sequence continues at coordinate 649,875 of NZ_QJNR01000007.1, read as the reverse complement.
ACACCCGGCCAAACACCGCCTTCGTCGCCCAGTTCATCGGCAACAACACGATCTTCCAGGGCGAAGTCGAAGGCGCATCGGACGACCGGACCTTGGTTTCGACGCCGCTCGGGCAGCTGTCCGGCCGGCCGAACGGGACCCTTTCCAAGCGGTCGCGGGTCAACGTCGTCATCCCGGCCGAAGCGATCGAGGTGCACCCGGCAGCTCGGGTTTCTCGTGACCAGATTGCTCATACGGTCGGCGGTAACGTCGTCAGCGCCAGCGTCAGCCGCTTCGATGTCGTCGGCCACGTATCCCATCTGACGGCGGCACTGGCAGACGGGCGCACCGTTTCGCTCGAAGCCCATGTCGACAAGTACCAGCCCGACTCCTTCCCCGTCGGCGCGGACATTCTTTTGAGCTGGCAATCGGGCGAAGCCACCGTCATTCCAGCCTGATCACTAGAGCGGGATGAGGAAAAGTGTGTGCGGTTTCCGCCCGCATCCCGCTCCGACTTACGAGAAGAGAAAACACGAAGGAGACATACCATGGCCAAGGAAATCCTCTGCAGCTTCGGCGTCGACGTCGACGCGGTAGCCGGCTGGCTCGGGTCCTACGGGGGCGAGGACTCACCGGACGATATCTCGCGCGGCCTTTTTGCAGGCGAAGTCGGCAGTCCGCGACTGCTGAAGTTGTTCGAACGCTTCGGCATCAAGACCACCTGGTTCATTCCCGGCCACTCGATCGAGACCTTCCCGGAACAGATGCAGGCCGTGGCGGACGCCGGCCACGAAATCGGCATTCACGGCTATACCCATGAAAACCCGATCGCCATGACGCGCGAGCAGGAGACCGAAGTTCTCGATAAGTGCATCGATCTCGTCACCAAGCTCTCGGGCAAGCGTCCTACCGGCTATGTCGCGCCGTGGTGGGAGTTTTCCAACGTCACCAACGAGCTACTGCTGGAACGCGGGATCAAGTACGACCATTCGCTGATGCACAACGACTTCACGCCCTACTACGTCCGCGTCGGCGACAAGTGGACGAAGATCGACTATTCCAAGAAGCCGTCCGACTGGATGGTGCCGCTGCAGCGCGGCAAGGAGACCGATCTCATCGAAATCCCGGCCTCCTGGTATCTCGACGACCTGCCGCCGATGATGTTCATCAAGAAGGCCCCAAACAGCCACGGCTTCGTCAATCCGCACGATATCGAGCAGATGTGGCGTGATCAGTTCGACTGGGTCTATCGCGAGATGGACTATGCGGTGTTTCCGATTACCATCCACCCTGACGTTGCCGGGCGGCCGCAGGTATTGATGATGCTGGAGCGGCTCTATGCCCACATGATCAAGCATCCGGGCGTGAAGTTCGTGACCATGAACGAGATCGCCGACGATTTCGCCAAGCGCTTCCCGCGCAAGAAGTGAGCGACTGACGGGGGCGGACCGAGTGCCGTCCCCGCTTTTTACACCGATTGGATGAAACGATGTGCTCTCTCTGTGGCGTCCTTGGAGGCAACGAACACTGGGCCGATGCCGTGGCGCGGCCGGGCGTCTATACCCGCAATGTCGAGCGCATCGACCGCCGGCGCGAGCGCGCCAACCGCGTGCGGATCGCCAATGCGATGCTCGCGCGTTTCGGTCTGACCATCTCGGATTGGCAGGGCGCCTCCTTCGTGCTCGCCACCCGCACCGGCAAGAGCGAGATCATCGAGGACCTCGGCCATCTCTGGCCGGCGGCCGAACGGCTTTGCGGCCGTCCCTGCGACCCGCTCGATCCCGGCCTGATTGCCGCTGCGGAGGCCGCGATCGATGACTGAACCGCAGATCCCGAGGCTGACCCCGATCAATCTGCTCACGGGCTTTCTCGGCTCCGGCAAGACGACACTGCTCGCGCGCCTGCTCGCCGATCCGGCCCTTTCGGACGCAGCCGTTCTCATCAACGAGTTCGGGGAGGTCGGTCTCGACCATCACCTGGTCGAGCGCATCGACGACACGATGGTGCTCTTACAATCTGGCTGTCTCTGCTGCACTGTGCGCGGCGAACTGGCCGATGCGATCAAGGATCTGCATTCGAAGCGGGAACGCGGGCTGGTTCCGCCTTTCCGTCGCATCGTCGTCGAAAGCACGGGACTTGCCGATCCGTTTCCGGTGCTGTCGACGATCAAATCCGACCCGGTGTTGCGCCATCATTTTCGCCCCGGCAACGTGATCACCACGGTCGATGCGGTCAACGGTCTCCGCCAGCTTGGAGCCTATGTGGAGTCCAACCGGCAGGTCGCCGTTGCCGATCGGCTCGTCATCACCAAGGCAGATCTGGCGCCAGCGGTCGATGTGTCGGGCCTTGTCGAGAAGTTGCGTGGCATCAATCCGGACGCGCCGCTTCTGACGGCAAGCGATCCGTCCTTCGACGTTGCCGCGCTCGTCGACGAAAACCTCGGCCTGCGGGCCGCGGTGCTGCAATCGACCAGCGGCTTCTATTGCGAGGCGCCGATCCAGCTGGCAACTGCGCAAGGCGGGGTGCACCCGTCGGCGGTGACCTCCTTCGTGATGTCGGTGGAGCGCGCCATCGACTGGACGGCATTCGGTATCTGGCTAACGATGCTGCTGAACCGCCACGGCGACAGGGTGCTGCGGGTCAAAGGCATTCTCAATATTGCCGGCGAGGAGCGTCCGGTCGCCATTCATGGTGTCCAGCATCTGGTACACACACCTGTTCATATGGAGCGCTGGCCGGATGAGGATCGCCGCTCGCGCATCGTGTTTATTGTTGACGGTCTGGATGTCGAGCTGCTGAAACGGTCGTTCGAGGCTTTTGCCCTCGACCGGTCCCCCGTCGAGGATGCGGCCGGCCCGAAACGCAGCCTTCAGGAACGTCAGTCGTCTTCATGAACAAGCACCAGCCTGACCAAGCGACAACAGCGACACCATCCCTCCACCTCTCAGGGCGCCCACGTTTGCGCGTGCTCGGCACGGCGATCTCGCTGCTGGAGGAGTTGCGGGTTCGCGCCGAGGCGGATCTCGGCATCGAGGTCGTGTTCGACAACAACGACTTCCTGACGACGCAGCACAAGGCGGCGCAGGAGCCTGACAGTTACGACATCTACGACCAGTGTTTCCACAATCTCGATATCGTCTGGTACTGGCGGGCGATCCAGCCGATCGAGATCGGCCGCATTGCGCTTTGGAACGAGATCAACGATCTGACGAAAACCGGCCATATCGGCCCGAACGCTCGCTTGGGGCAGGGGGATGCACCGGTCAAGAAACTGTTCGTGCAGCCCAATCTCGAACTCGGGGACACACCGTCGAGCACGATCTCGATGCTGCCGACGACGCACAATTTCGACAGTTTCGCCTACAGGACAGACGTCGCGCCCAACACGGTGTCGATGAACAGCTGGGCAGCGCTTCTCGACGAGCGCTGGGCCGGACGCGCCGCCCTCGTCGACGAGCCGGCGATCGGTATCTTCGATGCGGCGCTTGCCGCACAGGCGTCGGGCCTGATGTCGTTCGACAATATCGGCGCTATGACGGTCGACGAGATCGACCGGCTGATCGGCCTGCTCGAAGAGCGCAAGAAGAACGGCTATTTCCGCGCCTTCTGGCGCACGGCCGAAGATGCGGCGCGGCTGATGGTGCGGGGCGAGACCGATATCCAGAGCATGTGGTCGACGGGCATCAGTATTCTCAACGGCCAGGGCGTGCCGGTGGAACAAGCGGTGCCGGCGGAAGGCTATCGCGCCTGGCATGGGGGCCTGTGCCTCGCCCGTCATCTGTCGGGCCGCATGCGCGATGTCGCCTATGACTATCTCAACTGGTGGATCTCGGGCTGGCCGGGCTCGGTCGTCGCGCGTCAGGGCTATTACATCTCGACACCGGAGCGCTCGCGGCAGTTTATGTCGGTGGCCGAGTGGGACTACTGGTATGGCGGCCTGCCGGCGGCCAGCGACCTGCCGGGTCCAGATGGCGGCATGCGCATCCGCGCCGGATCGGTCAGGAGTGGCGGTTCCTACTGGCAGCGCGCCAACTGCATCGCGGTCTGGAACACCACCATGGACGAACACAATTATCTCGTCCGCCGCTGGATGCAGCTGGTCGAGCGATAGAAGGACGACGGCATGACGCAGGATCTTGGCGGACGGTCGATCGCGCAGTTGTCTGCGCTGCTGCAATCCGGTGCGCTCGATCCGCGAGACCTGACAGGCTGGACGCTTGAGCGGATCCGCAACCACCATGACCAGGCGATCTTCACCACGGTCCTGCCGGAGCGGGCGACGCGCGAGGCGGAGGCTTCCGCAAGGCGCATTGCCGCCGGCCGTCCGCTCGGGCTTCTGGATGGAATTCCTGTCGCCTGGAAGGACCTGTTTGCCGTCAAGGGGGCCGCGACGACGGCGGGATCCGTCGTGCTGAAGGACGCGCCGGCGGCACAAGAGGATGCTGCGGTGGTGACGGCGCTTAGCCACGCCGGCATGATCAGTGTCGGTCGGGTCAACATGAGCGAGTTCGCCTTCTCCGGGCTCGGCATCAACCCGCATTACGGCACGCCGCGCAATCCGCGCGCCACGGACGTCGACCGGCTGCCGGGCGGCTCGTCCTCCGGTTCCGGCGTCGTGGTGGCCGCCGATATCGTGCCGGTCTCGATCGGCACGGACACGGGCGGGTCGATCCGCATTCCCGCCGCCTTCAACGGCATCGTCGGCTACAAGGCGACGCGCGGCCGCTATTCCATGCGCGGCGTCTTTCCGCTCGCCAAGAGCCTGGATTCGCTCGGCCCCCTCTGCCGCACGGTCCAGGACGCCGTCTGGGTGGATGCAGCGATGCGCGGTCTGCCCGCACCGGAGATCCGGCGCGGCAGCCTCGCGGGCCTGTCGATCGTGGTGCCGACAACGGTGGTGTTCGACGGCGCCGAAGACGGGGTGGTCTCCGCTTTCGAGGCAGCGCTCGGCCGGCTGCAACGGGCGGGTGCCCGCGTGCGGCGCCAGCCATTTCCTGCGTTCGCGCGCATATTCGAAACCATGGCGCGGAACGGGCCGCTGGTCACGGCCGAAGCCTACGCGCTCCATCGCGAGCGGCTAGAAGGCCTCGAGGCGGCATCGATGGACCAGCGCGTCGTGGCGCGAGCAAGGCTCGGGCAAAAGATCAGCCTTTCCGAGTACATCGCTACGCTTGAATTGCGCGAGGCGCTGATCGCCGAGATCGCCGCCGAGATCGGGCCGAACGAGCTGATCGCCTATCCGACGGTCGCGCATGTCGCACCTCCGACAGCGCCGCTTCTCACTGACGATGCTTTGTTCGCCGATACCAACGCCAGAACCTTGCGCAACACGTCGATCGGCAATTTTCTCGACTGGTGCGGGGTCTCATTGCCCTGCGGCAATGGGGACGCCGGCATGCCGGTCGGTCTGCTCCTTTCCGCCCAGCCGCATCATGACGCGCATCTGCTGTCGATGGCGCTTGCGGCGGAAGCGGTGGTGCGCGCCGATTGAGCTGGCACTACGCTAAGCGACAAGAGCAAGCGCACTTTGCGACTAGCCGGAGGGCGAAAGGCATAGTCTACTGCTTGAAGACCTCCGGAAATGCCGGTCGCAAAAGCCCTGAAGAGGCTGCGACATCGAAGGCGACCGACGGGAACAATGGGCCGCGATCGGCCGTCGCCTCGGCAACACGGGAACAGCCAAGGCGAACGGACGGCGGACGGGATGGGAGCTTCGCATGGACGTGAGTTATTCCACGGCAGGCACGGCTGCGCGCGAGCGCAAGCGGTATTGGGACGAAGCGGTGTCGAGCACCTATTTTCCGCTCGATCTGCGCTTCCAGAATTCCGCGGATTTTTCCGGCGACTTGAACGTCTGGGACCTCGGCGCGGTCTCGCTGTCGCGGCTGGAATCCGACGGCCTTCTCTACCGCCGCCAGAAGCGGCACCTCCTGCATGAGCGCGAAGAGAGTTACCTGATCACCGTGCCCGAGACGGCGGAGATCAGTTTCGAGCAGAGCGGCAAGGCGGTGCGCTGCAAGCCGGGCGCCTTCCTCGTCGAGCGCAGCCATCTGCCCTATGAGTTCAGCTACACCGCCAAGAACACGCTCTGGGTGCTGAAGGTGCCGATCGCGACGTTGCGCCCCCGTGTCGGCCTGCCCGAACGCATCGCGTCGCTGAGTTTCGATTCCACCCGGGGCACAGGCGCATTGTTCGTCGATATGATCCGGCTGATCGCGCCGCGGCTTGTCGAAATGGATGCGCCCGCCCGCGACATGACCGGCAAGCACCTGGTCGATATCCTGGCGATGTCGCTGATCTCGGATGAGCGCATGCTGACGTCGGATGCCGGCTCGGTCCAGGTCGGCCACCTGCACCGCGTCGAAACCTATGTCCGCGCCAATCTCGCCCGTACCGATCTTGGGCCTCAGGTGATCGCCGATGCCTGCGGCATCTCGGTGCGCTACCTGCACCAGCTGATGAAGCGGCAAGGCACGTCCGTTTGCCACTGGATCCGGCTTCAACGACTTCTGCGCTGCGACGAGATGCTGCGCGACCCCTCCTGCCGCAGGCTGGTTTCGGAAATCGCCTATGCGCTTGGGTTCAGCGACCACGCGCAACTGAGCCGTCACTACAAGGCGCATTTCGGCTACAGCCCAAGCGAAGCCCGAGAGCGCTACAGCATAACGCCATCGAACGGCCCCGGCTGAGCCGGCGGCCGGAAAATTCCAGACAGACACGAGGTGAACGCACGCCCGACTGGGCGAGGGGCGAAGCCTTGTCCGCTTTTCAACGAATCTAAGACAGGAGACGGATCTTGCAGAAACTTCGCGTTGCGGTCGATGTCGGTGGCACTTTCACCGACATCTGCATCATGGACGAGACCACGGGTCGGATCCGGGTCGAGAAGACGTCATCGTCAGCCGATCCGATCGACGGCATCATGTCCGGCGTCGAAAAGGCCGGCATCGACCTGTCGAAGGTGGCGCTGTTTTCGCACGGCACCACCGTTGCCACCAATGCCCTGATCACAAGGCGACTGCCGCGAACGGCAATGGTCTGCACGCGCGGTTTCCGCGACGTGATCGAGATCCGCCGTGCCAACAAGGAAGACCTCTGGGATACCTACAAGGACGTGGTGCCACCCTATGTGCCAAGGCGCGACCGGCTGGTTGTGACCGAGCGCATCGATGCGCAAGGGGGCATCGTCGCCACGCTCGACGAGGACGAGGCCCGCGAGGTGGCGCGCATTCTCAAGCGCCGCAATGTCGCGGCCGTCGCCGTCTGCTTTATGAACGCCTTCATGAACGGCGCCAACGAGCGGCGGATGAAGCAGATCCTGATGGAGGTGATGCCCGGTGTGCCGGTGTCGACCTCGTCGGAAGTCCTGCCCGAGATCTTCGAGCATGAGCGGTTCTCGACCACTGTCGCCAATGCTGCCTTGAGCCCCGTCGTCGTCGACTACACCACGCGGCTCGGCAAGCGCCTGCAGCAGGACGGCTACGAGCGCGATCTTCTGCTTTTGCATACCGGCGGCGGGGTGATGACGCCGAAGAGCGTCGAGGATTTCGCCGCACGCCTTGCCGGCTCCGGCATTGCCGCCGGCGCGATTGCCAGCAAATACATCGCCGAACTCTGCGGCTTCCGCAATTCCATCGGCCTCGACATGGGAGGCACCTCGACCGACGTTTCGCTTGCCTATGACGGCCAATCGCGCATCACCAAGGACTGGTTCATCGAATTCGGCTATCCGATCCGCTTCTCCTCAATCGAGGTTCTGACCATCGGTGCCGGTGGCGGATCGCTTGCCTGGACCGACGAGGCCGGATCGCTGCGCAACGGTCCGCAATCGGCCGGCGCCAATCCCGGCCCGGCCTGCTACGCCAAGGGCAATCGGCAGCCGACCAACACCGATGCCAATGTCGTGCTTGGCCGGCTCGGCACCAGCCTTGCCGGTGGCAAAATCACGCTTGATGCGGATCTGGCGCTTGAAGCCGTGCGCGAAGGGGTGGCCGCGCCGTTCGGGCTCGAGCCGCACGCAGCCGCCGATGCCATCATTCGTGTGGCCAACGCCAACATGTCGGATGCGGTGCGGCTGATCTCGATCAGCCGCGGCTACGATCCGCGCGATTTCGCGCTCGTCGCCTTCGGCGGTGCAGGCGCCTTGCATGGCGCGGCGATTGCCCGCGAACTGTCGATCCCGGCCGTCATCGTTCCGCCGAATCCCGGCGTCACCTCGGCGCTCGGCTGCCTGCTCGTCGACATGCAGCACGATTTTTCCGAGAGCTATCTGAAGCCGGCTAACGATGCTGACGCAACGGCCATCGAAGAGGCCTTCGTCCGCCTCGAACAGGAAGCGCTGGAACGGCTCGCGCACGAGGGTGTCGCGGCCAAGGACGTGGTGCTCCAGCGCAGCATCGACATGATGTATCTCGGGCAGTGGCGGTCGCTCGCGGTCGCCGCGCCGTCGCCTGTCACCGACATCGCGCGGCTGGTCGAAGCCTTCCATCGTGAGCATCAGCGTGAATACAATTTCCGCCGCGATGAGACGCCGGTCAGCCTGTTCCGCATCAACCTGAAGGCCGTCGGCATGGTGCCGAAGGCGTCGCTTGCAAAGCACGAGCCGACCGGACTGATCCCTACACCGAAGACGCGGCGCAGCGTCTGGTTCGCGGCCGATGCCGCGCTCGACACGCCCGTCTACGACCGCGAAACGCTGCCCGCAGGCTTCGTGTTCAAGGGGCCTGCCATCGTCGAACAGCTCGATTCCACCGTCGTCGTCCCGCCGGGAACGACCGCGGAAGTGGACACCTATCTCAACATCATCATCCGTATCGAAGGTGAAGCGAATGTCTGAACAGCAAAACCTTGACCCGGTGACCTTCGAGGTCCTGAAAAACTCCTTCATCACCAGCGTCGACCAGATGGCCGAGCAGATCTTGAGAACCTGCTACTCCTTCGTCATCTACAACCGCGACTTTTCCAGCGCCCTTCACGATGCCGAAAGCAATTCGGCAGCCCAGGGTAACCAGGACATCGCGGTCCATGTCGGCACGCTGCACTTCACCTGCAAGGACGTGATCCGCGCCTTCGACGGTGACATGCATCCGGGTGACGTCTACGCCATCAACGATCCCTATGCCGGCGGCACCCACTTCAATGACGTCCGGCTGATCCGGCCGATCTTCGTCGATGGCAGGATCATCGCCTTCAGCCAGTCGAACGGCCACTGGTCGGATCTCGGCGGCAGCGTGCCCGGCTCCTTCGATGTCGCCGCCAAGGAAATGTTCAGGGAGGGCATGCGCATCACGCCGATCCGGCTGTTCGACAAGGGGCGGTTCTGCAAGGATGTCGCCCATCTCATCGCCTCCAACACCCGCGACCCCGCCTCGATCATAGGCGACATTCATGCCCAGGCGCAGGCGACCCAGGTCTGCGAGCGCGAGATCCTCCGGCTCGTCGGCAAGTACGGCGAGGGCACGGTCAAGCAGGGGCTCGGTGCCGTGCAGGATTATGTCGAGCGGGCCATGCGCCAGCGCATAGCCGCGCTGCCGGATGGCGAATGGGAAACGCAGGACTTCATCGATCGCGACCCGGCCGGCAACGAGGGCATGATCCCGATCAAGGTCAAGCTGACGATCAAGGGCGACCGGGCGATCTACGACTTCACCGGCAGCCACCCGACCATCGGCTCGATCTACAACTCGGCCTTCGGCGCCACCTTCTCGGCGGTTGCGGCCGGCATGAAGACCTTCTTCCCCGACCTGCCGCTCAACAGCGGCTTCTACCGGGTGTTCGAAATTATCGCGCCGGAAGGCTCGATCGTCGATGCGAAATGGCCGGTGGCTGTCACCGGCTTCCTCATGCCTTTCGAGAAGATCATGAACGCGATCTACGAGATCTGGTCGAAGATCATCCCGGAGCGGGCCATCGCCTGCGCCTTCAACCTCGAATATCTCCTAACCGGCGGACGCGACGCGCGGGCGGCGGAAAAGCCGATCTTCATGTTCTACGACTGGCTGCCCGGCGGCTGGGGCGGGCGCAACGGCAAGGACGGCTGCAACGTGACCACCGCCTGCTTCGGAACCGGCCTGATGGCCCAGCCGGTCGAAGGTCAGGAACGGGCGAACCCGATCCTGACGACGGAATTCGAGGTGCTGACGGATTCGGCCGGGCCTGGAAAGTGGCGCGGCGGTGCGGGCGTTTTGAAGACCTCCCGCATGCTGGAAGCGGAAAACACCGTCATTTCCTATATCTGCGACCGCGAGCGCGCGATCGTCTGGGGCATCGAAGGCGGGCTGCCCTCCATGCCGCACGGGCTGACGTTGACCCGCGAAAAGACCGGCAAGAAGGAATGGCTCGGGGCCACCTTCTCCGATGTGGCAATCGAGGCAGGCGATATCTTTTCGCGGCCGACGGCCGGCGGCGGCGGCTTCGGCGATCCTCTGGAGCGCGATCCGCAACGGGTTCTTGCCGATGTGATCGACGATTATGTTTCGGTGGAGCGGGCGGCGAAGGATTACGGCGTCGTCATCGACCCCGTCGATCCGGAGATCTGCGCCTACGAGATCGATGCGGCGGCGACAGCCGAATTGCGGCGACAGGTCCGGGCAGACCGGTCGGGTTGGCTGGATGCTGATCCCGCCGAGGTCTCGGAAAAATTCAAGGCGGGCGAGATCAATGCGCTCGACGCAGTGCGCCGCTACGCGGTGATCCTCGACTGGGATACGGGCGATCTGCTACCCGTCTCCACCGAACAGTTCCGCGACATGTATCGCAAACGGTCGGCTGCCGCCTGGCAGTAGCAACGGAAATGCTTGGTCGGTGGGCGGCGCGCACACCCGGAAAACAGGGGGACGGCATGGCAGGTGTTACGATCGTCGCGGCCGCTGAGGCCGACAGATCCGCATGGAACGAGCTTCACGCAGGGTTCGCCGCCTTCTATGGCGTTGACCAGACCGACGAGATGCGGGACCGGGTCTGGGGCTGGATCCGCGACGGTGCGCTCGAATGCAGGCTGGCGATCGATGGCTCCGGCCGGCCGATCGGTTTGACGCATTTTCGCGAATATATTCGGCCGCTGATGGCGGCGCGCGGCGGTTTTCTCGACGATCTCTTCGTTGCGCCTGAGGCCCGTGGCAGCGGCGCGGCGCCTGCTCTGATCCGGGCCGTTGCCGACATCGGGCGCGAACGCGGCTGGTCCGTCATCCGCTGGATCACGCGCGACAACAATTACAGGGCTCGCGGCCTCTACGATCAACTGGCCACCCGAACGGACTGGCTGACCTATGATATTGCCCTGTGATCACGCATCACGATGATCACGCCTCAAAACTGGAGACGCCGATGACCGCACAGCCCAATTCCACCGAAGCGCGGGACATGGCCTACCACCTCCATTCCTATACCAACCCGCGCAAGCTGGAGCGGGAAGGGCCGCTGATCATCGACCGCGGCGAGGGCATCCACGTCTTCGACAACAGCGGCAAACGCTACATCGAAGGCATGGCGGGGCTCTGGAGCGTGGCCGTCGGGTTCGGCGAGACGCGGCTGGTCGAAGCCGCGCGCAGCCAGATGGCGAAGCTTCCCTATTACCATACCTTCTCGCAGAAATCGCATGGGCCGGTGGTGGATCTGGCAGAGAAGCTGATCGGCATGGCGCCGGTGCCGATGTCCAAGGTCTATTTCGCCAACTCCGGATCTGAGGCGAACGATACCGCGATCAAGCTGGTCTGGTATCGCTCCAACGCGCTGGGCAAGCCGGAGAAAAAGAAGATCATTTCGCGCATCAAGGGCTATCACGGCGTAACCGCGCTGAGCGCCAGCCTGACGGGCCTGCCTAACAACCACCGCTCCTTCGACCTGCCGTTTGCCAACATCCTGCACACGACCTGCCCGCATTACCGCACCGGTGCGGAGCCGGGGCAGGACGAGCTCGCCTTCTCGCGCTGCTGCGCCGAGGAGTTGGAGGCGCTCATCCTCGATGAGGGGCCCGAGACGATCGCCGCCTTCATCGGCGAGCCGGTCATGGGCGCCGGCGGCGTCATCGTTCCGCCGGAGGGCTATTGGGCGGCCATCCAGGACGTGCTGCGCAAATACGACATCCTGCTGATTGCCGACGAGGTGATTTGCGGCTTCGGGCGGACCGGCAACATGTTCGGGTCGCAGACCTTCGGCATGCGCCCGGATGTCATGACGCTCTCCAAACAGCTGTCGTCGTCCTACCAGCCGATCGCGGCGCTTGTGATCAATGACAACGTCTACGAGCCGATCGCCGATGAGGCCGACCGGATCGGCGCGCTCGGGCACGGATTTACCGCAAGCGGCCATCCGGTCGCCGCTGCCGTATCGCTCGAAAATCTGGCGATCATCGAGGAAAAGGATCTGGTCGGCAACGTCCGCCGGCTTGCGCCGCAATTCCTTGGCCGGCTCAATGCTCTGGAACGCCATCCGCTTGCGGTCGAGGCGCGGGGCGTCGGTCTCATCGGTGCGCTTGAGCTTGAGGCGGCGGATGGGGCGGCCGCAGGTGCTACCGGCGCGCGGGCGGGAGCGATCCTGCAGAAGAACGGCCTCATCTGCCGCAATATCGGCGATTCCATCGCCTTTTGCCCGCCGATGATCATCACGGCTGCCGAGATCGACGAGATGTTCGATATCGTCGAGGCGAGCCTTGGCGAACTCGGTCAGACGGACATCGAAAGAAGATCGTCGCAGCGGACCGGTTGACGTTCGCCGGCGCGCCTTCTGCATGGTTGCGCCCTTATCCCTGATCGTTGCCAGACGACGCCGATTGACAGGCCTCCGATCCTGGTAATAGCATTAAGTCAAAGTTATTGACTTAATGGTGTGCCGTCGGAACTTGAGGAGAGTTCGTCATGTCGGCAGTCGAGGAGGTTCGGCTGCGGTGCTTGCACATCCCAAGCTGCTGGCCGTCATTCGGCGCCGCCTCCTTCCAACGTCACAGGGTTCTCAATGGATTATCTTGTCAATCTGTCGCCGCTTCGATCAAAGCCAGAGCTCGACCAACGGATCGACGCTGCCGGGGTGACGATCAGGCGCGCTTTGGCGCCCGAATTCGAACTTGTGACCGGATGGGTGCGGGAAAAATTCGGTGCGGGCTGGGCGGGCGAGACCGCCGTCGCGTTTGCGCGTCAGCCTCCGACCTGCTTTCTCGCCACGCGAAACGGAAGCCTCGTCGGCTTTGCCTGTCATGAATCGATCGCGCGTGGGTTCTTCGGTCCGACCGGCGTCGACGAGGCGGCACGTGGCGAAGGCGTCGGGCACGCGTTACTCCTTGCCTCTCTGCTCGATCTGAAGACGATGGGCTACGCATACGCCATCATCGGCGATGTTGGGCCGTCGGGTTTCTACGAGAAGACTGTCGACGCCATGCCAATCCCCAATTCCGCGCCTGGCATTTATGCCGGCATGCTCAAGATCGACGACTAGCCCTGCTGGAGATGATGATGACGATCGCCACAAAACCGGAATTTCGGCTGGAAACACTCTGGACGCCGGCAAAGACGGATACGCAAGCGGTTTATTCGCTGACATTGACGAACGCCTCCGATCGTCCGCTGAAGGATTTTCGCCTTTGCGTTTCGGGACCGGCCCGCATCGACCCCGCTGCCGTTGTCGAAGGAGGGGAGCTGCTGAGCCGGCTTTCCAACCATTCCGAGTTCGCGCCGCCGGCCGATCTGGTGCTTGAGCCTGGAAGCGTGTGGACCGTGAAGGCGCATGGCATGAGCTTTGCGCCGCAGCATTGGACCGACGGCGCCAACTCCGCCTACCTTGTCCTTGCCGACGGCAGCACCGCGCCGATCTCCGTCGTGCCGTCGCGCGCCCACGGCGACAATGCCGAGCTGAAACGCGGCGCTGTCATCTATCCCGTGCCGAAGGTCGCCCCGGTCGCGGTCTCCGTCGTGCCCTGGCCGCAGGAGGTGTCCGTCTCCGGACGACTGACGCCGCCATCAGGGATCGACCTTGCGCCGGAGGGGGCGGAAGCCGAAGCTGCAGCGCAGGCGTTTGCCGAGCTGACGGGCAGCCTGTTCCCGGTCGAAGGGCTTGTCCGGCCGGTGGCGGAAGGTGGCCTTCCGGCAACGCTGTCGCTCTCCGGCGACCTTGCGGAGGAAGGCTATCTCATCCGCTTCTCACCGGCCGGCGTCGCAGTGACCGGCGGGACGCGCATCGGTATCCTCTATGGCCTGATCACGCTCGGACAAATCCTGCGCGGTGCCAAGCTTCATTCCGGCACGTTCCTGTTTCCGGCCGGCGGCGAAATCCGGGACGAGCCGGCGCTCGGCTGGCGCGGCACGCATCTCGACGTCGCCCGTCAGTTCTACAGCACCGCCGAGGTTTCGCGGTTCCTCAGGTTGATGGCCTGGAACAAGCTCAATCGCTTCCACTGGCATCTCTCCGACGACGAGGCTTGGCGCATCGAGATCGACGCCTATCCGGCGCTGACCGAGATCGGCGCCTGGCGCGGCCATGGCCGCAAGATCCCGCCGCTGCTCGGCTCCGGCCCGCAGGTGACCGGCGGCTATTACACCAAGGCCTCCGTCCGCGAGATCGTCGCTCTGGCGGCGACTTTGGGTATCGAAGTGATGCCGGAGATCGACGTGCCCGGCCATTCCTTCGCGATGCTGCAGGCCATTCCCGAGCTGCGCGATCCCGATGAGACCGGCAGCTATTATTCCGTGCAAGGCTTCCCGGACAATTGCCTGAACCCGGTGCGTGAGGAAACCTATCGTGTGCTCGAAGTCGTCTTCGACGAACTGATCGAGCTCTTCCCGTCGAAGATCATCCATGTTGGTGCCGACGAGGTGCCGCTCGGGGCCTGGTCAGGTTCGCCCGAGGCGCTTGAACGTCTGCGGACGGTCGCCGGCGACGAAATGGCGGCGGCTCACGCCAAGCGGCTGAATGTCGTCACCAACACGCATGGCGCCGACGAGATCGACGGGTCGGGTGCCGCCGTGCTGCAGGCGGAGTTCCTCGCCCGTGTCCAGGGCTTCCTTGCAAGTCGCGGCTGCGTCACCGGCGGCTGGCAGGAGGCGGCTCATGGCAACGTCATCGACAAGGAAAAATCTCTGCTATTCGGCTGGCGGACGGTCGAGGCCAACGCCGAGTTAGCCGGCGAAGGCTACGATATCGTCGTCTGCCCGGGGCAGGTCTACTATCTCGACATGGCCAACAGCCCGGCCTGGTCCGAGCCCGGCGGCAGCTGGGCCGGCTGGTCTGATCCGGAAAAACTGTATCTGTTCGACCCGATCGAAGGCTGGACGGAAGCGCAGAAGAAGCATTTGCGCGGGCTGCAATGCTGCATCTGGTCCGAGCCGATGACCGATCGCGGCGTGTTCGACCGCCTGGTGTTCCCACGGCTGTCGGCTCTCGCCGAAACCGGCTGGACCCGCCCGGAGCGCAAGAATTTCAAACGCTTCGAGGCACTGGTCGGGTTGATGCCGGTTCTCTACGGCTTCTATTCCGAGCAGTAATCGTCCGGCTGAACGGGGCGTCGGAGCAATTTGATGCCTCGCTCCCCTTGCATTTTTGGGTGGGCAGAGGTCGCGAATCAACGTTTGCGGCGTGGCCGTCACCCGTGACATAAGGGCGCCGCAACGTTTCGGGCCCCTAAAATATGATTCGTATCGAGAATATCAGCAAGCAGCTCAGCCACCGGATCCTCTTCATCGAGGCATCCGCCGCCCTCAACAAGGGCGAGAAGGTCGGCCTCGTCGGCCCCAATGGCGCGGGCAAGACGTCCCTCTTCCGGATGATAACGGGCGAAGAGATGCCGGACGAAGGCCAGGTCGCCGTCGATAAGGGCGTGACGATCGGTTACTTCAACCAGGATGTCGGCGAGATGTCGGGCGGTAGCGCTGTTGCCGAGGTGATGAACGGTGCCGGGCCGGTCAGCACCGTTGCCGCCGAACTGCACGAGCTTGAAGCCGCCATGGTCGATCCGGATCGTTTGGACGAGATGGACGCGATCATCGAGCGCTACGGCGAGGTGCAGGCGCGCTACGAAGAACTCGACGGTTATGCGCTCGAAGGCCGCGCGCGCGAAGTGCTTGCGGGCCTGAGCTTCTCCCAGGAGATGATGGACGGCGACGTCGGCGCGCTTTCCGGTGGTTGGAAGATGCGCGTCGCGCTGGCCCGCATCCTGTTGATGCGCCCTGATGTCATGCTGCTCGATGAGCCGAGCAACCATCTGGATCTCGAAAGCCTGATCTGGCTTGAAGCCTTCCTCAAGGGCTACGAAGGCGCGCTCCTGATGACCTCGCACGATCGCGAGTTCATGAACCGGATCATCACCAAGGTGGTCGAAATCGACGGCGGCCAGCTCAACAGCTATTCGGGCGATTACGGCTTTTACGAACAGCAGCGGGCGCAGAACGAAAAGCACCAGCTGGCGCAGTTCGAACGCCAGCAGGCGATGCTCGCCAAGGAAATCAAGTTCATCGAGCGCTTCAAGGCGCGCGCCTCGCACGCAGCCCAGGTGCAGAGCCGGGTCAAGAAGCTCGACAAGATCGATCGGGTCGAGCCGCCCAAGCGCCGGCAGGCCGTGTCGTTCGAGTTTCGCCCGGCGCCGCGCTCGGGCGAAGACGTCATCAACATCAAGAACGTGCACAAGAAGTACGGCGAGCGCAGCATCTATGAGGGCCTCGACTTCATGGTTCGCCGCCGCGAGCGCTGGTGCATCATGGGCATCAACGGCGCCGGCAAGTCCACGCTTCTGAAGCTGGTGACGGGCTCGACCGATCCGGATGAGGGCAGCGTCGCGCTCGGCGCCAGCGTGAAGATGGGTTACTTCGCCCAGCATGCCATGGACCTGCTCGATGGCGAGCGCACGGTGTTTCAGTCGCTGGAGGACGCATTCCCGCAGGCCGGCCAGGGGCCGCTCCGCGCGCTTGCCGGCTGTTTTGGCTTTTCCGGCGACGACGTCGAGAAGCGCTGCCGGGTGCTGTCGGGCGGCGAGAAGGCGCGGCTGGTCATGGCGATGATGCTGTTCGATCCGCCGAACCTCCTGGTGCTCGACGAGCCTACCAACCACCTCGATCTCGATACCAAGGAAATGCTGATCAAGGCGCTGGAGCAGTACGAGGGCACGATGCTGTTCGTGTCGCACGACCGCCACTTCCTGGCGGCCCTGTCCAACCGCGTGCTGGAGCTGACGCCCGAGGGCGTGCATCAGTATGGCGGCGGCTATACGGAATATGTCGCCCGCACCGGCCAGGAAGCGCCGGGCCTGCGCAGCTGATTTCGATCGATCGCGGCCTTGCCGCGATAATTGTCCGAAACGATAAGGGCCGATGCGCGCAATGTGCTTCGGCCCTTTCTTTATTGAAGTCCTTATATCGAAGCCGTTGCGCCGGCTTCGATGCTTGGCGTCAGGCGCGCTCTTCCCAGACCTTGGCGAGTTCCACCAATGTCTTGACGGCCCGTTCCATGTCCTGTCGGCTCACCCATTCGAGTGGCGAATGGAAGGCGTGGCCGCCGGCGAAGATGTTGGGGCAGGGCAGGCCCATGAACGACAGGCGCGAGCCGTCGGTGCCGCCGCGGATGCTGCCGCGCACCGGCGTCATGCCGGCGCGGCGCACGGCCTCCAGCGCATTGTCGGCGATCTCAGGATTGCGGGCAAGGATCGCCTTCATGTTGCGGTACTGCTGCTTGACCTCGAAGGAGTAGGACGAGCCCGGATAGGCGGCGATCACATCCTTTACGATACCTTCGAGCATGGCTTCCTTGGTCGCCAGGCCCTCGTCCTCGAAATCACGGACGATCAGGCTGAGGCTCGCCTTTTCCATCGTGCCGGTGACGCCGGTCGGATGGATGAACCCTTCACGGCCTTCCGTGCTCTCGGGCGCGATGTCCTTCGGCAGGCGATCGATGATGGCACCGGCGATCTTGATGGCGTTTTCCATCTTGCCCTTGGCAAAGCCCGGATGGATGGCAACGCCTGCGACCGTGATCTCGACACCGTCGGCCGAGAAGGTCTCGTCCTCGATGTGGCCGGCGGTTTCGCCATCGATGGTGTAGCCGAACTGGGCACCGAGCTTCTTAAGGTCAACCTTGTCGGCGCCGCGGCCGACTTCCTCGTCCGGCGTGAAGAGGATGCGGATGGTGCCGTGCTTGATATCCGGGTTGTCCATCAGGACCTGCGCTGCCGACATGATCTCGGCAACGCCGGCCTTGTCGTCCGCGCCCAGAAGAGTGGTGCCGTCGGTGGTGATGATGTCGTTGCCGATCTGGTCGAGCAATACAGGATGCTCGCTGACGCGGATGACCTGTTGCGGATCGCCTGTCAGCCGGATGTCACCGCCCTGGTAGTTCCTGACGATCTGCGGCTTGACGTTGGTGCCGGTGAAGTCCGGCGCCGTATCCATATGAGAACAGTAGCAGATGACTGGAACCGGCTTGTCGACGTTCGACGGAATGGTGGCATAGACGTAGCCGTGTTCGTCGAGGTGCGCGTCCGATACGCCCATCGCCAGCAACTCTTCGACCAGAAGCCGGCCGAGCGTCTTCTGCTTTTCGGTGGTGGGCGTGGTCTTCGACTTGGCATCCGATTGGGTGTCGATAACGACGTAACGGAGGAAGCGATCGATAACAGTGTCGGTCATGGGCAATGTGTCCAATATATCTGCGTCAACGATAGTCCCGCTATAGCGCATCGCCGGTGCCGCAGTGAATGGGCTTTCCACCGCGTCGACGGGTTTTGTCGACGCGGTGGAGGCGGCGCTTGATCTGCGACGTGCGTTACAACGATTTTACCGTTCTACACTCAAGGGCCGATTCCGCCTTGGGGCGGAGACCGAAGACGAGCAGGCTTGCGGCGGCAGAGAGCCAGACGCCAATGGTGCCGTAGAGCATGACCCAGCCGAAACCATCCCGCAGTGCCGCATGAGTAACGCTCTGCGACAGGCCATAGTCCGAAGACAGCATGCCGCCGGCGGAAATCTTTTCGGCAAGCGTGCGGAGGTCGGCGAAGGCTGTCTGCCCGAAAAGCGAGCTTTGCAGCGAGAACAGCACACCCTCGACCAGGATGAGGCCCATCAGCGCGATGTTGATCGCCAGAGAGATCATCCGCGCGCTGGTGTCGATGCCCGAGGCCATGCCGACCCGTTCGGGGGTGACCGCGCCGGTTGCGGCGTTGGTGACCGTGGTATTGGTGAATCCGAGACCGATGCCCGCCAACACGCATCCCGGCAGCATTGTCGCCCAGCTGGCGTTCTCGACGCTGGCGCCGATTTTCATCATGAGAAAGCCAAGACCGATCGTGAACAGACCTGCGGGGATGACGATTCCTGGACGAAGGCGAAGCATCAAGCGTTCGGCAAAGGGCGGAACGACGAGTGGGGGAAGGGTATAGGCGAGAAGTGCTACGCTTGCGGTCACGCCGTCATAGCCGAGGCCCGCCTGAAACCAGATCGGCAGATAGATCATGAACGGCCAGAAGCTGATGTTCATGCCCATCGAGCCGAACAGCGCGCCGGAGAAGCTGCGGATGCGGAACACCGAAAAATCGAACATCGGCCGGGCACTGACTTTCTCGGCAACGACGAAGCCGATCAGGCTGACGATGGCGACACCGAGGATTGCCAGCGCGGTCGGGCTGGCAAAGCCGAGTTCGGGGCCTTGCGTGATGAAGTAGGCGATGCAGAAGACCGCGGCCGACAACGTCACGATCCCGGCGACGTCGAGGCTCTCGGCGTCAGGGTCACGCGACTCCTGTACGCCCGCGAGCGCAAGCGCCATTGTGATGCCCGAAAGCACGACATGGACGAGAAACACCCATTCCCAACTCAGGAGCGCGACCGTCGCGCCACCGACGATCGGTCCAAAGCCGAGACCGATGCCGAAGACGATGCCCCACCAGCTGAAAGCGATCCCGCGCTGGCGACCGGACGGGAACTGCTGCGACAGCACGGCGATCTGGCAGATGAGCATCACGCCGCCGGCCATGCCCTGGAGGAAGCGGGCGACGATCAACACCGAGGTGTTTTCGGTCAGCCCGCAGATCAGCGAGGCGATGCCGAAGGCGACGATGCCGGCGACAAAGATGCGCTTACGGCCGTAGCGATCGGCCAATGTGCCTGCCCCCATCAGAACCGCGGTGACGGCGATGGTGTAGGCGTTCATGATCCATTGAAGCTGTTTGAAATCTGCGCCGAGCACCTGCTCCAGCGTTGGCAGGATCGCCGGAATGCTCGAAATCTCCAGGCCGAACATCAGCGAGGAGAGGCAGACGGCTGCCAGTGCCAGCGCACTGCGGCGGGTTATGGGTTCGTTCATGCTTGCGGTCTTTCGCTGCTGCGGCGGGCTTCGCGGAAAGCCGGTCCCGGCCCTTCCACGCGCTCCGCCCGAATTGATATCGCTTGGGCAGGGGCACCATAGGCGGGTCTTGATCACAACTGAATTGTATGGCTAGCTATTTCAGAGATAACAAAATCGGATGATTGCGATGACGACGCTGGATGTGGATGCGGTGCAGGCCTTTGTCGCGATTGCCGATTTTCAAAGCTTTACCCGCGCGGCGGAGTTTCTCGGCAGCACCCAAGGGGCGATCAGCGTCAAGCTGAAGCGGCTCGAAGATCGGCTTGGCGTCAGGCTATTGGAGCGGACGCCCAGGCAGGTTCGCCTCTCGGCGCAGGGCGCCGTCTTCATCGCAGGTGCACGCGAGTTCCTCGCCGCCCATGAGCGGGCGCTGGCCGGGCTGTCGTCGACACGCCGCCGCTTTGGCCTCGGCATTGCGGCGCACGTCGCCGGACCCGAAGTGCCGACATTGCTGGCGCGGCTTTATGCCCACGACCCGGGACTGTGCATCGAAGTCCGACTGGAAACGTCGCGAAACCTGCTTGGCGCCTTCGACCGTGGAGAACTCGATGCCGTGATCATCCGGCGCGACGAGGATCGGCGCGACGGCGAGACGCTTGGGCCGGAGCATTTCGGCTGGTTCGCGTCTCCTGGCTTCAAGCGCGCACCCGGTGAGCCGCTGCGCCTGGCAGCGCTGGCGCCGCTTTGTGGCGTGCGCGATATTGCGACACGCGCGCTCGACGCGGCCGGCGTTCCCTGGGTGGAAGTGTTCGTCGGCGTATCGACGGCTGTCAACGCCGCCGTCTCGGCGGGGCTCGCCGTCGGCCCCTTCTCCTGTCGCCTTGCGCCATCAGACACGATCGAAGTCAGCAAGCAGTTCGGCCTGCCGCCGCTTCCATCTTCGGAGATCGTCCTGCATTCGACCCTGACCGACGCGCGATCCCGCAAGGCCCTGCAAACCCTTGCCGCCGCCTTCCGGGAGCGACACGCCGCGACGATGGAGGCCGACGACTCGTCGGCTCGAAAGGTCTGGCCGAAGATCGAGCTTTCGGCATCCTGAGTGCCGCGGGCGAGACCGATCGTGGAAGCCTTGCCCGCTGGCGCTATGTAACGATTAAAAAAAAGCTACAGCGCTGAAGTCTGCGGCGTCCCGGCCTGAATCAAAAGCGATTTCGGGGGCGCCATGGGCGGAAAATTACCGCGTGGTGCCGAAGCGCCGTTGCTCCAGGCCGATCCGGCGCGCCGGCGCCGATGGCGCCTTGACCCAGCCCTGGCCGGTCGGTGGCTTTCTGTCGGGCTTGTTGGCGCTCGGCCCCTTAAGCCAGCGAATGATGGCCTCGAAGCCGTGTTTGGCGAGGCGCTTGGTGATCCGCAGACTGTCGTCGTCGAGATCGCAGGCAACGCCGATTTCCCTCCAGTCGAGCTTGTTGCCGGTCTGCGGTGGCATTGCCCGCCTCACCACGAAGTCCAGCATGTAGTGGCGGAGGTTGTCGTAGTCGTGTTTGGGAAGGGCGCGGGCGAGCCGCAGCTCGCAAAACGATGCAATCTTTTGATGAAAATTGTGAACCGGGGCAGTCAATGGGGGCATGTCACTTGCAACTCATACGTGGTTAGCCGGCGAGACGCCGGGGTACGGGCAGCTAAGTGAATCGCGTTAATGAAGCGTTTAGCCTGTCAGTGATTGCATCGAGCCCGTGCGGACCAATCGGTAAGGGCGGCCAATCCCCATCCGTGAAAGAAGGCCTTGAGGTTCTGGTTTACGACCACCGCAGCGCCGCGGTCGTTACAGGGGAATCCCACAATCGCAACTCTTCCTCGGTCAGAAGGGCGAGCGTGATCGACAGGCCCTGCATGTCGAGCGAGGTGACGTAGGTCCCGACGAGCGAGCGCTCAATGGCAATGCCCCGCTCCTCCATGAAGCGGCGGGCGGCGTTGTACGCCAGGTAAAGCTCGGCAGGTGGGGTTCCGCCAAGGCCGTTGACGAAGAGCAGCGCCTTGGCGCCGGGCTGCATCGCGATGTCGCCGACGATCGTTTCGCAGAGCTGGTGGACGATTGCGTCCGAGGCGGTGAAGGGCTGCCGCGAATGCCCGGGCTCGCCATGGATGCCGATCCCGATTTCCATCTCGGCAGCACCCAGGACGAAGGTGGTGCGTTGCGTGTGCGGAACCGTCACGCCGTTGAGTGCGACGCCCATCGACCGGATCCGCGCGCTCAATCCGTCTCCGAGCCGCTTCAGCGCCTGAAGCGGCATGCCTTGCTCGGCACCAGCACCTAGCAGTTTCTCGACGATGAGCGTTCCGGCAACCCCGCGGCGTCCGCGACCTTCCCCCACCCGTGGCGTTTCGATATCGTCGCTGACAACAACCATTTCGAAGTCGTGGCGGCTGGCCGCCATCTCCATCGCCATCTCGAAGTTCATGATGTCGCCGTCGTAATTCTTGACGATCAGCAGGCAGCCATTGCCGGTATCCGTCTCTTCGATGGCGCTGATGATCTGGCTCGGCGTTGGCGAGGTGAAGACGTGACCGATGCAGGCTGCGTCCAGCATGCCCTGGCCGACGAAGCCGATATGCATCGGCTCGTGGCCGGCGCCGCCGCCGGATATGACGGCAACCTTGCCGGCCCGAAGGTGCCGCCGCCGAACGCATTTTCGGTCCGCTCCGAACACGACGAACGACTCATGGGCGCGCACGAAGCCTTCGACGCTTTCGGCCGCCATGGTTTCCGCAGTGTTCATAAACTTCTTCATCGAGCCCCTCCCAAGGCGGCGACTGTGCTACCGTTCAGCGGCGTGGCCTGCATATGGACCTCATTCCGACCCACCCGAGATCGCGGCGATCTTCTGCACGAGTTCGGAGATCGCTTCCTCCAGCAACCGGTTCCGCCGCTCGTCGCCAAAATCGGGGACCATCAGGGACAGGTGACGCAGCTTTTCCGACGATCCGAGCTCCGGCAGTTTTCCAGGATGCGCAGCCTGATAGGCGGAAAGGAACCGCTCCTGCTCGGCAGCGCTGAAATGACAGACGCGGAAGATCGTTGCGAGATGACGGGCCGGCAGCGGCGTCGCATAGGTGGGGCTGGTGATCTGCGTGACGAAGCTGCGGTGTTTTCCAAGCTCGGTCGCGAGCCGTTGGCGCGTCCCGGATGGCCGGTTGTCGATGATCTGCGCCAGAACGGTTTTGTAGGCGATGATGGCGTCTTCGTTGTCTTCGCGCGCCATTCTAGTCTCCGGCTGCCCTGGTCCCGTCGGCATTCAAACCGACAAGCGCCGATCCTATCGCGGGACGTTGTGCCGGCGCCACGGAAAAATGTCTGAGCCCTGCCGCAAGCAACGCCGGCAGGAAGGACGGATTGCCAGCCATATCCCCGCATATGCTGACGGGCTTGCCGGCGGTGAGTGTCATCGCCTGGGTTATGAGGCGCAGGACGGCCGGAGCCGCCTTGTCGCGATAAGCCCTGATGTCGGATCCGTCGCGGGCAGATGCCGCCAGGTACTGCGCGAGATCATTCGTGCCGAAGGAAAAGAACTCGGCGTTCTCGAAGGTATCGAGCATCAGCGCTGCGGCCGGCACTTCGACCATCATGCCGATTTGTGGAAGGCGATGGGCTATCTTGCGGCGAAGCAGCAGCGCGGCTTCCTCGGCAAAGATCTGCCGCATGTTGTCGATCTCGGAAGGAAAAGTCACCATCGGCAGCAGCACACGCAGTTTGCCGAACAGGGCTGCACGCAAGAGGGCGCGGGCCTGAAGCCGGGCGATTTCCGGTCGGGCGAGAAGCAGCCGGATACCACGCATGCCCATGGCGCCGGAATCGTCATCAAGGCCCGCGAGTGGCTTGTCCCCACCGATGTCGAGCATGCGGATCGTCACGGGCTTGCCACCCGCCCATTCCAGCGCGCGACGATAGATCTGGAACTGCTTGTCTTCGTTGGCGGCGTCCGCAAGTGAGCGCACGGCGAATTCCGAGCGCATCAATCCGATCCCCGCAGCCGTTGCCGCATCGATGCCGTCGATCTCCAAGGGGTCGTTGACATTGATCGACAACTGGATGGAGACGCCATCCGATGTTTGCAGACTGCCATGGTCGATGGCAGCCGCATCGGTGTGTGGCGGCACGCGAGCCGGCACAGGCGACAGACCCTCTGCTTGCGCATCGAGAAAGACCATGCCGGCATCGCCGTCGATCCGCACCTGGCTGTCTGTGGCCACGTCAAATCGCCCGCAGCCGATTACCATCGGGATAGACTTCGCGCGAGCAAGCAGCGCGACATGGCCGGCGGCGCTGCCGCCAAAAAGCACGATGCCGCCCCCGGCGGACCAATCATGGCCCAGGAACCGGCTCGGCTCGATGTCCTTGCCGACGAAAATCGAGCCGGCCGGAAAGTCTTCGACCGGTGTGCCGGACAAGATGCCGAGCACGCGGTTCTTCATGTCGAGGATATCGACGGCGCGGGCGCGCACCTCTTCCTCATCGGCGCCCTCGAGTTCGGCAACATGGGTATCGATGGCGGCCACCCAGGCAAAGACGGTGTGCTCTCCGGCACTGACGCGCTCTTCGGTCATTTCGGCGATCGTCGGATCGCGCAAGACCTCGATCTGGAAGTCGATGATATCCCTGCTGTCGCCGTCCACCCGATCGGCGAGATCCTGAAGCGCGGAGATCGCTGTTTCGACGGCCTCCGCCAGCGTTCCTGGGCCCGATGTCCCTGGTGCAACAGGCACGGAGACCAATGCCGGTCTGTCCGCAAGATAGACCGGGCCGGTTGCGATACCTGGGGAGGCGCCCGTCGCCCGGAGCTTACGTGGTTCGGCCATGCTTCTTGTCTTCATCGAAGTTTCGCTCGATGAGTTCCTTGAGCGCGCGGATCGCTTCCTCGGCAAGAATGCCGTCCGCCCGGATCCTGAGGATCGAACCCTTCCTGATCCTTGCGCCCATGATCTTGATGATGCTCTTGCCGTTCAGCCAGATGTCGCTGCCGTTGACGGCGACTTCGATCGAGCACGGAAACGACTTCGCAAGCCGGGTAAAGGTCACGGACGGCCGCGCATGCAGCCCCACGCCATGCTTGACCTCGATTTCCGTCTGGCATGTGGCGGCCAATGGCTCGACCTCTCCCATGGTTAGTCTCGATCCGCTCATCAGGGCGACAGCTCCTCGGCGGTCGCGACCACCTTCGAAAGGGACGCCCCGCCAGACGCTTCCGCTGCGGCCATGACCGCGCCCTCGACCAGCGGCGCGTTGCAGATTGTCACTTTGGCGGCTCGGGGCATGCCCAGCATTTCGATGGCCATCTCGCTGTTGGTCTCGGCGCCGCCGAGATCGACGAAGACGGCGACGCCCGCCTCCGACCAGGCGTCTTCGATCGCGCGCAGGATGCCCGCGGCATCGGTACCGAGCTCGCCTTGGACATTGCCGCCGGACCAGGCGAGCGGCACGCTGTCGCCAACCATCTGCCTGACCATGTCGGCGATGCCTCGCGCCACCAGCGGCGAGTGCGAGACGATGACGATGCCCACGTTCACGGTCGTTGCGGTCATTCCGGACGGTTCTCCTCAAGGTATCGGCAAATCGCCATCGTCAACAGCGCGCAGCTGGATGCGCCGGGATCCACATGTCCGATCGAACGGTCGCCGAGATAGGCCGCGCGTCCGCGCATTGCCTTCATCGGGGCGGTATCGCCGGCGGATCGTTCTGCCCGGCGGGCTATATCCGACAGCCGGGACCGGTGCGCAAGCGCATCCTGCACCGGATAGAGCACGTCGAGCAGCGTCTTGTCGCCGACGGCCGCACGGCCGCGCCGAGCTACCGCATCAATGGCGCGCTTCAGGATGATTGGAAACGCGTCATCGGCTTCCTCAGCC
The DNA here is from genome assembly GCF_003355565.1 of Ensifer sp. M14. Lineage (NCBI taxonomy): Bacteria > Pseudomonadati > Pseudomonadota > Alphaproteobacteria > Hyphomicrobiales > Rhizobiaceae > Ensifer > Ensifer sp. M14. The sequence goes on along the minus strand of NZ_QJNR01000007.1, from coordinate 623,742 downwards.
CGAAGTTCGCGGCCCATTTCCATCAGCAATGTGCCGTAGAGCGGCCCGGCGGCGCCGCCGATGTTCATCACCAGGGTCAGGCCGATCTTCTCGACGGCATCGGGCAGAGGCAGGCTGGTAAGATTGGCTTCCTCGGCGCTGACGGCTTCGCAACCGCGCTGCATGTTGGTGCCATGATCTCCATCGCCGATGGCGCGATCGAGCGCGCACAGATGGTCGCTGTTTGCCGCGATGGTCGCACGGCAAACTTCGATCAACCCGGCAATCAGCATCGGTTCCATCTGCACCAGCGCCCTCCCAACCGCTTCGCCGCCTTATGCCATGGCGGCCGCGACCTCGAATACGCCGGCGACCGCAACCGCGCCCGGATCCGGCACGCCGTCGAGATCCTTTTCGCCGACATAGGAGGCACGTCCGGCCTTGGCCTTTTTCATGGTCCTGGTCGATTCGGCGCCGGCCGCCGCAGCTTCAGCCGCCGCCGCAACGCTGCCCGAGGTCAGGGCCTTGAGCGCCGGGGCAAGCGCGTCGACCATCGTGCGATCACCGACCTCGGCGCCACCATAGAACGTCATCCGGTCAAGCCCGGCAAGAAGTGCGGCGGCGATATCCGGCTTTTCCGTCATCGCCTTGGCAGCAGCGGTGAAGAAGATCGACAGGAGCACGCCGCTCGATCCGCCCATGCTGGTGCTGAGGATGTCGCCGATCGAGGCCAGCGTCGCGGCCGGCTGCTTCAGCGGCAGCCCCGAGAGCCTCGCCAACACGCTGCGCGCGCCGGTGGCAACCGTGGAGCCCGTGTCGCCGTCACCGACACGGCCGTCGAGCCTGTTGAGCTCACTCTCGAGCGAAACCAGATGTTCGCAGAGCGCCGCGATCAGCCGCTTGGTGCGCTCGTCGTCGCTGGCTGCAACCGCGCCATTGGATTTGGCGGCGACCTTCGGTGCGGGAAGAACGACGATGGCGTGGCGTTCGACAGCGGGAAGCCATGCGTGCGGTCCGACCGCTGCCGTCAGCGCCGCCTCGCGGCTGTCGTCGAGCGCAATCAGCGAGAGCGAGAAACCGTTCATGTTGAGCGCCGTCATCATCGGCGCCGGCCCGACGATCAGCTTGACGCTGGCGGCGAGCGGGGACGACAGCACGGCATTGGCAATGACGCTCATTTCGAGCGGTGGTACGGCGCCGAGGTTGTTGATCAACAGCGCGTGCGGCCCGGTCTTGTGCTGCGCTGCCGCAAGCCGCGCAGTCATGGTGGCGACGATATCGGCGACCGGCTGAAGCGCGATCCGCTCGACACCCGGCTCGCCGTGGATGCCGAGCCCGAGCTCGCCCTCGGCCTCGCCGAGGCGATCTTCGTGCGCCTGACCGGGGACGCTGCAGGTGCTAAGCGACATGCCGAGCGAAATGATATCTCCGGCCGCCTTGGTCGCGTGGGCTGCGACCGATGCCAGGTCCTCGCCAGCCTCGGCATGAAAGCCGGCGATCTTGTGGACGAACAGCGTGCCGGCGACGCCGCGCGGCTGGTTGATGTCCGGTATGGCGATATCGTCGGCGACGATAACCATTTCGACATCGAAGCCTTCGGCCCGCGCCTTCTCGGCGGCAAGGCCGAAGTTCAGCCGGTCGCCGGTATAGTTCTTGACGACCAGCAAGGCGCCTTTCGGGCCTGTGACGGCCCGGATCGCCGTCAGCACCGCATCAACGCTCGGCGAGGCGAAGATTTCGCCCGACACCGCCGCCGTCAGCATGCCCTTGCCGACGAAACCCGCATGCGACGGTTCGTGGCCGGCGCCGCCGCCGGAAATGATCGCGACCTTCGACTTGTCCCAGTCGGCACGCAGGATCACCTTGATCTCGGGGAAGGTATCCAGACGGGCAAGGCGTCCCGCACCACTGGTCAAAAGCAGACCATCGACCGCTTCGGTGACGATGTTTTCCCGACGATTGAAGAAATGTTTCATGGAATGGTACCCGTCTGTTTGTCGTTGCATGCCGTCTTCGTTTGACCTTTGCGGCTCAGGCGAGCCGTTGTCCACCCGCATCGAAATAGAGCGGATCGCGCAGCGTCAGATTGATCCGGTCGCCCGGCCGGATCTCGATATAGGGATCGGCGAGCGTGACGAGCTTGTGATCGCGGACGCGGATGTGCAGATGGTTCTGGTCGCCCAGATGCTCGATCCAGTCGACTTGCGCGTTGGTATTCTGGTTGACCGCGATCTCGAGATGTTCGGTCCGGGCTCCGATCGTCTTCGTGCCCGCCGGCGGTGTGGCGCCTTCGAGCAGGTCGGCCGGCAAGAGGTTGATGTGCGGCTGGCCGAGCCGTGCGGCGACATGGAGATTGGCGGGATTGGAGTAGATCTCCCGGGGTGTGCCGACCTGCATCAGCTTTCCCTCCGCCAGAATGCCGATACGGTCGGCCATGGTCATCGCCTCCACCTGGTCATGGGTGACGTAGAGCAGTGTCGAGCCCAGTTCCTTCTGGATGCGTTTGAGCTCCAGCCGCAGTTCCGAGCGCAGCTTGGCGTCGAGCGAGGAGAGGGGCTCGTCCATCAGGTAGATCGACGGCCTGCGCACAAGAGCGCGACCGATGGCAACGCGCTGCATCTCGCCACCGGACAGCCGCGTCGAGCGGTTTTCCAGCTTGTGGTCGATCCGCACCATGCGGGCAATCTCGCGCACCCGCCGGTCGATCTCGTCATTGGACAGTTTTCGAACCGGCGCTTTCAGGGGAAAGGCGAGATTTTCATAGACTGTCATGTGCGGATAGAGCGAGTACTGTTGGAAGACGAATGCGACGTCCCGTTCGGCCGGCGCCTGACCGGCGACATCCCGGCCGGCAATGTCGATGCGGCCGGTATCCGGCTTTTCCAGGCCGGCGATGAGGCGAAGCGTCGTTGTCTTGCCGGCCCCGGTCGGTCCCAAGAGCACGACGAACTCGCCGTCGCGGATGGTCAGATCGAGATTGCTGATGGCCTGGTTGTCGCCGAAGCGCTTGTTGAGGCCCTTGAGAACAATATCAGCCATGCTGGCCTCCCGAATAAAGCGATGAGGCGACCGCGCGACCTGACTTGCAATCGAAGAGCGCGAGGTTGGCGGGGGTGAACTCCAGCCCGACAGTTTCGCCGATCTGGAAATTGCGGTTCGCCGGCACGCGCGCCTTGATCAACCCGCTACCGGTTTCAATGGCCACGACCTGGTTGGTGCCGAGATATTCGCTGCCGTAGACGGCCCCGCGCAGCGGTGAGGCATCGCTGAAGCGGATATGCTCCGGTCGCACGCCGAGCGCAAGTTCGCGCTCCTCGGTATCCTGGTGGATCTCCGGCACGATGACGTCGACGCCGTTGAGCGAGATGGAGGAAGCTCCCTTTCGCAGGCTCGATGTGAAACGCATGAAGTTCATCGGCGGCGAGCCGATGAAGTCGGCGACATACATGCTCGCCGGCTTGCGGTAGATTTCTTGCGGCGTGCCGAACTGCTCGATGACCCCATGGTTCATTACGGCGATCTTGTCGGCCATGGCCATGGCTTCGTGCTGGTCGTGGGTGACATAGACCGTCGTTGCGTGCACGCGGTTGTGCAGTTCTCGCAATTCATGAACCATGACCTCGCGGAACTCCGCATCGAGGGTGCCGAGTGGCTCGTCCATCAGAAAGCATTTCGGCCGCCGGACGATCGCCCGGCCAAGGGCGACACGCTGCCGGTCGCCGCCGGCAAGCCCCGAGACGGAACGGTCGAGGATATGGCTGATCTGCAAGAGCCGCGCAGTCTCTTCGACGCGCTCACGGATTTCCGCCCTGGGCATGCCCTGGGATAAAAGCGGGAAACCGATGTTCTTGCGCACGTTCATGTGTGGGTAGAGCGCAAAGAGCTGGAAAACGAAGGCGATGTCGCGGGCGCTGGCCCGGTTGAAGGTGACATCCTCGCCATCGAGGTAGATTTTGCCGCTCGTCGGCAGCTCAAGCCCGGCGATCATGCGCAGCGTCGTCGTCTTGCCGCAGCCCGATGGCCCAAGGAGCGCCAGGAACTCGCCATCGTTGACAACGAAGCTTGAATCCTGGACCGCGACGAAATCGGCGAATTCCTTGCGAAGGTTCTCAATTCTGATCTCGGCCATTGGTCACTCCGGAAATTTCGAAACGATGATGAACATCACCGTGCCTGCGAGCAGCGTCACCAGCGAATAGGTGTAGAGCACCAGCGCAAACGGCTGGAACAGCATCAGGAAGCCGGTGGCGATCAGTACGGTCGCGATGGTCTCCATCGGGCCGCGCCGGAAGAAGAACGGCCGCTTTGGAGAGGTCTTGGTGGGTGTCCGCGTCAGGTCTGTCATTTGCGCACCGCTCCGAAGGTGATGCCGCGCAGCAATTGTTTGCGTAGCAGAATGGTGAAAACCAGGATCGGGACCAGGAAGATGGTCGTGCCCGCCGCGACTGCCGGCCAATCCTGGCCGCCTTCGCCGATGATGGTCGGGATGAACGGCGGCGCTGTCTGCGCCTGGCCCGAGGTCAGGAGTGCCGCGAAAGCATATTCGTTCCAGGCAAAGATCAGGCAGAAGATGGCGGTCGCGGCGATGCCCGTGGTTGCCTGTGGCAGCACAACCTTTCGAAACGCCTGCAGCCGGGTGTAGCCGTCGATCATCGCGGCTTCCTCGTATTCCCGCGGGATCTCGTCGATGAAGCCCTTGAGCAGCCAGACGGCGAGCGAGACGTTGACGGCGGTGTAGAGCAGGATCATGCCGAGCGCGGTGTCGGACAGGCCAAGCTCACGGTACATAAGGTAGATCGGGATCGCGACGGCGATCGGCGGCATCATGCGGGTTGACAGGATGAAGAACAGCAGGTCGTCGGCAAGCGGCACCTTGAAGCGCGAGAAGCCGTAGGCCGCCAGCGTTCCGAGGAAGACGGCAAGGAAGGTCGAGCCGAACGCGATCACCAGCGAATTGACAAAGCGCGGCAGGAAGTTCGACGGACCGGCGATCACCATGTTGCGCTTGCGGGTGACCTCGTCGCAGGTGCTGGTCGGTTCCGGCAGGGCGGCGATGTAATCAGGCGTCTGCCGCGTCCTCGTCGTGAACAGGTTGCAATAGCCCTCCAGCGTCGGCGTAAAGACGATCTTGGGCGGATAGCTGATGGAGTCCGGTGGTGACTTGATGCTGGTCAGGAAGATCCAGACGAGTGGGATCAGCGTGATCAGGGCGTAGACGATGACGATCGTGCCGGCCACGCGTTTGCTGGTGTCGCTCGGCGCGACGACCGAATGGGCGGTGTTGGCGGAGCTCATCGTTGTTTCACCTTGTTGAGGGCTTTGACGTAGATGTTGGCAAGGCCGAACACCGCGACGAAGAGAATGATCGCGAAGGCGGAAGCCCGGCCGGTTGCCCAGCTTTCGAAGGCCGCACGCTTGAGCGTGATCGAGGCGACTTCGGTGACGGACCCGGGCCCGCCGCCGGTCAGCAGCGTCACCATGTCGAACATTTTGAAGTTCTCGATGCCGCGGAAAAGAACCGCGAGCATGATGAAGGGAAGGGCCATCGGTACGGTGATCGACCAGAACTGCCGCCAGGCAGAGGCGCGGTCGACTTCGGCAGCCTCGTAGATGTAATCGGGGATCGAGCGCAGCCCGGCGAGGCAGATCAGCATCACGTAGGGCGTCCACATCCAGGTATCGACGATGATGATCGCCCAGGGCGCCAGCGAGACGTCGCCGAGCATCCGGATCTCCGAGGTCGGAATGCCGGTGACCATCGAGGCGGCATAGGCGAAGAGGCCGATCTGCGGCTCATAGAGGAAGCGCCAGAAATTGCCGACGACGGCCGGCGAAAGCATCATCGGGATGAGGATGATCGTCGTCCAGAAGGCGTGGCCGCGAAACTTGCGATCGATGAAATAAGCGAGCGCAAAGCCGATGACGGTCTGCAGCACGATCGTCCAGAAGACGAAATGCGCCGTGGTCTGCATCGCCTGCCAGATATCAGGATCGGTCAGAACGCGTTCGTAGTTTCTAAGGCCGACGCCTTCGACGGCTGCGTTCGGCCGGTTGGCGCGATAGTTGGTGAAGGACAGATAGATTGCCCAGAGCAGCGGAAAGATATTGATCGCCAGCAGCAGGGTGATGGCGGGGGCGATGAAAGCCCAGGCGATCGCCCTGTCGGAGAGGCCGCGTACCCGCCGGGCGATCGGCGCCGGCGTCGCCATCGCGGCCGTCTCGGCGATGGAGGAATGGGAAAGGGTCAAGGTGTCACCTGGTCTTTTGGGTCGAGATTGCGCGGCGGCCCGGCCGAAAAACGATCGGGCCGCACTTAGGGGCAAGAATGCCGGCGTGTGGGACCGGGATCAGATCTTGCCGTCTTCCTCGAACACCTCGGTCCAATCCTTCACCAGGCCGTCGAGTGCTTCCTTTGCGGTGCCGTTGCCGGCGATCACATAGTTGTGGACGCGCTTCTGCATGTCCTGGAGCAGGGAGGCGTAGCTCGGCTCGGCCCAGAAATCCTTGACGATCGCCATGGAGTCGAGGAACGCCTGGGCATAGGGCTGGCTGGAGGCAAAGCCCGGTGCGTTGACGACGGCCTTCAGGCAGGAGTAGCCGCCGAGTTCCCACCACTTCGACTGCACGTCAGGCTGGGCGAACCACTTGATGTACTGAAGCGCTGCATCCCGCTTTTCAGAATAGGACACGACCGATATGCCCTGTCCGCCGAGCTGGGCGAAGTGCGCCTTCTCGGCTGGATTGGGGAAGAAACCGATGCGATCGCCGCCGACCTTCTCGTCCTTGTAGAGGCCGGGCCAGGTGAAGGCGAAGTTCATCTGCATCGCCACCTGCCCCGATTTGAAGGCATCGGCGGATTCGACCATGTAGACGTTGGAGCTGCCGGGCGGTGTGCAGCAATCGTAGAGCGCCTTGTAGAATTCGAGGCCCTTCACCGTGTCGGGCGAATTGACGAAGCCTTCCATCTCATAGGGCTTCTTAGGGTTTTCATACTGGAAGCCCCAGTCGTAAAGCACGTTGGTGACACCCATGGTGATGCCTTCCGAGCCGCGCTCGGTATAGATCGAGGCACCATAGACGGTCTTGCCGTCGACTTCGCGCTTCTGGAAGAACTCGGCGATCTGCTTCAGCTGATCGTAGGTTTTCGGCGGGCCGAGATCCCAGCCGTATTTCTCCTTGAATTCCTTCTGCAGTTCCGGCTTTTCGAACCAGTCCTTGCGATAGGTCCAGCCGACGACGTCACCCATTGCCGGCAGCGCCCAGTAGTTCGGCGTGTTTTTCGGCCATTCCGAGTAACCGACAACGGTCGCCGGCACGAAGTCATCCATCTTGATGCCTTCCTTGTCGAAGAACTCGTTGAGCTTGACGTAGTGTCCGTTCTCCGCCGCGCCGCCGATCCACTGGCTGTCGCCGATGATCAGGTCGCAGAGTTTGCCTTGGGAGTTGAGTTCGTTGAGAAAGCGGTCGGCATAGCTGGTCCACGGCACGAATTCGAACTTCATGTCGATCTTGGTCTTGGCGGTGAAATCCTTGGACAGCTCGACCAGGGCGTTTGCCGGGTCCCAGGCGGCCCAGCACAGCGTCAGTTCTTCGGCCTTGGCCGCATTCGGCAAGGCTGACGACAGGGCAAGCGCCGAGGCGAGCCCGAGAAGGGCTTTCAATTTCATCTGCATGAGTTCCTCCCAGAACTGAAAAGCCGGCTCCCCGCCAGCGTCGAAACGGTATCGACTTCAATGAATGCTCACATGAACTCCTCACGTGTCATGTTTAGCAATATGTTTAGTGAATAGCATTTTTGTAAACAACGCAAGCGGCAATCGTTGCTGCGGTGCACACACGGTCGGACACCGCGGCCGTGTTGAAAGACGGTTGAAGCGTCTGAAGCGTGCATCCGTTTGGCCCATGAGGTCCCGCGAACCCCGAAATACGACGAGGCCCAACCACGTTGCGGTGATTGGGCCTCGTTTATGCGCCGGCAGGTCGAGCGGAACAGCCTGTCGGATATGAAGGTCTACGGTCTCAGGAGAACGTCAAGGCGCGGTCGCCGTCCGCATCCTTGATGCGGGTCGGAAGCCCGATCCGGTTGAGGATATCGAGGAACGGGCGCGGCGGCAGTTCTTCGACATTGACCATCTGCTTCACGTCCCATTCGCCCGATGCGATCAGCATGGCGGCGGCGACCGGCGGGACGCCGGCGGTGTAGGAGATGCCCTGCGATCCGACTTCTTCGAAGGCTTGCCTGTGGTCGGCCACGTTGTAGATGAAGACTTCGCGTTCCTCGCCGTCCTTCAATCCCTTCACGAAATCGCCGATGCAGGTCTTACCCTGATAGTTCGGTGCCAGCGACGACGGATCGGGCAGGACTGCCTTGACCACCTTCAACGGCACGACCTCGAGGCCTTCGGCGGTCTTTACCGGCTGCTCCGACAGGAGACCCAGGTTCTTCAAGACGGTGAAGACGTTGATGTAGTGATCGCCGAAACCCATCCAGAAGCGCACGTCGGCGCCGTCCATGTGTTTCGCCAGCGAATGAACCTCGTCGTGGCCGGTCATGTAGGCCTTGCACTTGCCGACCACCGGCAGGTCGTATTCCTTGCCGACTTCGAACATCGAATTGGTCTGCCACTGGCCGTTCTGCCAGGAATAGACGACGCCGGTGAATTCGCGGAAGTTGATCTCGGGGTCGAAGTTGGTGGCGAAATATTTGCCGTGGCTGCCGGCATTGATGTCGACGATATCGACGGCGGTGACCTTGTCGAAATACTCATCCTTGGCGAGACGCGCATAGGCGTTGACCACGCCCGGGTCGAAGCCGACGCCGAGGATGGCGGTGACGCCCTTTTCCTTGCATTCCTGCGCACGCTTCCATTCGTAGTTTCCGTACCACGGCGGCGTTTCGCAGATCTTCTTCGGGTCTTCGTGGATCGCGGTGTCCATATAGGCAGCACCCGTATCCATGCAGGCACGCAGCACCGACATGTTTACGAAAGCGGAGCCGACATTGATGACGATGCCGGCCCCGGTCTTTTCGATCAGTGCCTTCGTCGCCTCGACATCCATGGCGTCGAGCGCATGCGCTTCGAGTGTTACGTCGGTCTTCAGGCTCTTCTTTTCGCGGACCGAGGCGACGATCGCGCGGCACTTTTCGACCGTTCTGGATGCGATATGGATGTCTCCCAGTACATCGCAGTTCTGTGCGCACTTGTGCGCCACGACCTGAGCCACGCCACCGGCGCCGATGATGAGAACGTTCTTTTTCATTTCGGGTGTTTTTTCCTTTTTCTTCGGGGATGAGAGGAGCTTGGAGCGTCGTGCGTTCGGAAGAACGCACCAAGGACGCTCCAGCCCTTTGATTCCAATGCATCCTGTCCGCCTTCCGAGATTTCGCGGAAGGCGGGATGCTTTTATGAGAGGCTCTGTTCGTAGTCGGCGAAGGAAAATTCGCGGACAAGCCTGACGCTGCCGTCAAGATCTCTGATGGCGATCGACGGCATGCCGACGCCGTTGAACCAGTTCTTCTTGACCATGGTGTAGCCGGCCGCATCCTGGAACGAGACGCGGTCGCCGACCTTCAACGGATCGGGAAAGCGAAACTCGCCGAAGATATCGCCGGCAAGGCATGACTTGCCGCAGATCATGATGCTGTGCGGACCTGCATTCGGCTCGACCTTGGCGCTTTCGCGGTAGATCAGGAGGTCGAGCATGTGCGCCTCGATCGAACTGTCGACGATGGCCAGATCCTTGCCGTTGTTGAGCGTGTCGAGGACGGTGGTCTCGAGCGTCGTGCTCTTCGTGATCGCGGCTTCGCCGGGCTCGAGATAGACCTGGACGCCATGGCGGCCGGAAAAAGTCCTCAGGCGCTCGCAGAAGGCATCGACCGGATAATCGTCGCCGGTGAAGTGAATGCCGCCGCCGAGGCTGACCCAGTCGGCGCGGGAAAGCAGGGCGCCGAACTTTTCCTCGATCTCAGACAGCATCCGGTCGAACAGATCGAAATTCTTGTTCTCGCAGTTGTTGTGAATCATGAAGCCGCTGATGCGGTCCATCGCGGCCTCGATCCTGTTCGCATCCCATTCGCCGAGCCGGCTGAAGGGGCGGGCGGGGTCGGCAAGGTCAAAACTGGACGAGCTCATTCCGGGATTGAGGCGCAGACCGCGGGCAATGCCGGAGGCTTTGTCGGCGAAACGGTCGAGCTGGCCGATCGAGTTGAAGATGATCTTGTCCGCATGGCCGATCACCTCGTCGATTTCGGTGTCGCCATAGGCGACGCTGTAGGCATGGGTTTCGCCGCCGAATTTTTCGCGCCCGAGGCGCACTTCGTAGAGCGACGAAGACGTCGTGCCATCCATGTATTCCCGCATCAGATCGAAGACCGACCAGGTGGCGAAACACTTGAGCGCAAGCAGCGCCTTGGCGCCCGACTTTTCGCGCACATAGGCGATCTTCTCCATGTTGCGAAGCAGCTTCGCCTTGTCGATCAAATAGTACGGGGTCTGGATCATGATGTGCCTTGTGTCTTCAGAAGCTTGTGGTGTCGGTGGAACGAGGGGGCTATCTGACGGTCAGCCCGAGCACTCGCCGTTTCATCGTACGGGCGGCAAGCGAGATATTGACCGAGCGCTTCGAGCGGTAATTCGTAGCCAACGTTGCGACATCGCCCGCCTCGTCGATCATTGGCGCCGTGGGCAAACGCTCGGGCAGGCAAGCGCTGTTTGCCGCCGACGCCGGACAGAACAGCTCTCCTCTCACCGAGCCGAGCCAGATCATTTCGTGCTCGGGCGACCGCCTGACAACGGCCGCAGCCTCAAGAAAATCCGCTTGAGCGACGGCATCCTGCGGGTCGAGACGAAGGCGTTCCTGGCTGGCGTGGATCGCTGTCGCAATCCCATGCAGATCCGATTTGGGCCTGCGCCACAGCAGATATCGCCCGTCGATCAGGTCGATATACTCGTCGAGCATGGCGACGGGCAGCAGTTCTTCGGCAAACTGGCCGAAGAACTGGAAGGGATCCGCGGAGCAGGCCGGCTCGCGGCTTGCGCCGCTGCCCTCTGACACTTCTGGCTCGAAGTCGACAATGCGGGCGACCGAAACGGCGATTTGCGGCCAGTTCGAAAGCGCCTGATCGGCCAAGCGCGGCATGAGCCCGGCGTGCGACCAGAGCGCATGGATGACGGCAAGGCTGACGCGCGCTGTTGCGTTGAATTCGAAATGCTTAGGGCTGCATGCGCCGGCCGCCCGTCGTGCGCCTTCCAGCGTGTCGCAATCGAAGAGGTCGGCAAGCGCCGCCGGGCTCTCGCCGAATGCGGATGCGATGTCCAGCTCGGTAAACACGCCCGAGTGCCAGCTGTCAGTTTGCGGGAGATTTTTCATTGCATGCTGTCGAGAACTTAGAGCCTGCTCGCTATCAGGAAGTCCGCTCAAAGCGGCGCGAGGCGGCGATCGATTTCATCGTCTCAGCCAGTAGGGAGATAGCTGGGATGGCGTGACATGCCCCGGTCGCGCACGATAAAAGCCGCGGCCGGGTTACGATCCCGCTTTGAGGCGCACGGGTTCTCGAAGGGCATATGAAGTCACGATCAACATGCCACTATCGTAAATGCGACGGCGCATATGTCAAGGCGATGCGCCCGATGTGCGCAACCGCCGCACCTTCGTCGGCCCTTTGGCCGTTGGTGGGGTAGCGGCCTTTGTCCGATCTCGGCCGCGAACGTCCAGCGACCGCCGTGCCGTCGCCGAGTTGAACGGAAACCCGGCGAAGTCTGCCCCCGCGAACTCTGCATTGGCCGTCGCCCGGAACCAGAGGTGGTCCCAAGCAGGCGCGCTTTCCGCGGAACCAAAAACGGGTGGGGCGTCATGGGCAGAAAAAAATCCCGGTGGCTACGGGAATATTGGAAGAGCGATCCCGCTCCGGCATGAGTTCTGGTTTTGCATTGATTGAGAACCGGGCACCGAGCTGTCACATTAACGGGGTCGCTCGACGCGCAGCCATCCTCCCGGCTGCGAGAGCGATGTTCCCTCTGGAGGTCATACACCTCTCAATTTGAGGCCGCCGTCTGAACGGTGGCCTTTTTCTTTTTGGCACCTCAACAGGACCGGCAAAATCACATCCTAAATCGCACGGACTTGCGGACTCGAAATCTCCGTGGTAACGTTCCCACGAGTTCATGCCATGGGAGGGCGTGTTTGATGCAGCGGAGGCGGCCGACGATCATTGACGTCGCGCGAAAGGCGGGGGTGTCCAAGAGCACCGCCGGCCGGGCACTCTCCGGCGCGTCCAATGTTACCGACGAGGCGCGCGAGCGTGTGCTTGAGGCTGCCCGTGCCGTCGGCTATGAGCGCAATGATCTCGCCGTCGGCATGCGGTCCGGGCGCACCGGCCTGCTTGGCCTCGTCATTCCTGATATCACCAACCCGTTCTGGGCCGAGGTTGCGCGCGGCGCGCAGGACCGTGCAGCCGAAAACGGCACCTCGCTTCTGGTGTTTTCCTCCGATTGGGATCATGGCCGCGAGGCCAGCCATCTGCGGGCTTTGCGGCAGGCGCGGGTCGATGGCGCCATCATCAATCCGGTGGCCGACAGCTTCGACGACCTCGACCGGTTCGGGCTGCCCTTCGTCTTGATCGGCTCGAGTGCCGAGCGTTTTCCGGCCAATTCTTCCGTCGGTTCGGATATCGCTCAGGCGGTCAGGCTCGGCATGGACCACCTGGTTTCAAAGGGACATCACGCACCTGCGCTGATCCTCGGGCCAAAGTCGCGTATCGCGCGGGCCCGGTTTCTACGGACCTTTCATGAGCATTGCGTCGAGCGCGACATCGACCCGGCAGCACTGCCGATGGAAGATGGCGAATACACCGTCGAAGGCGGGCGCACGGCGATGATGCGGCTGCTTGAGCGCGACCGGGTCGGCCATCTCGCTGTTTTCGCCGCCAACGATCTGATGGCGCTCGGCGCCATGGTGGCCGTGCGCGAAGCCGGGCTTCGCTGCCCGGAAGATGTCTCCATCCTCGGCTTCGACGGCATTCCCGCAGGCGCATTTTCCTGGCCGGGACTGACGACGGTCGCCAAGCCCGGGCGCGAAATCGGCGTGCGCGCCGTCGACTGCCTGTTCGATGAAATCGCCGGCCGCCCCGAGCATGGCCGGGTGTTCATGCCCTGCCGGCTGGTCGAGCGCGGTTCGCTGGCCGATCTGTCGCTTAACCAGCCCAGACGCGCAGCAAGCTCCGGGAGGGGGTAGGAATGACCAATCGTGACGAGGCGGTGATCTCGCCTAAATTTGGGAACGTTCCCAAATCGAGCGCACGCAGCAGGACGGGACGCGTTGCGCTCGCCGCCGACGGCTGGCGGCGGTGGTGGCCCTATTACGTCATGATGGCGCCGGGCATCCTGTTCTTTCTCGTCTTCCATTATCTGCCGATCTGGGAGGCGCGCATCGCCTTCGAACAGGTCCGGATCGTGCCGCCCAACATCTGGGTCGGTATCAAGCATTTCCAGGTGCTGTTCTCCTCGCCGGTGTTCTGGCAGGTGCTCGCCAACACGCTGATCATCTCGGCGATGAAGATGGTGTTCTTCCTGCCGGTGCCGATCATCGTCGCGCTGCTGTTGAACGAGGTTCGCGGCGGCTCGCTGCGCAAGTTCATCCAGTCGGCGATCTATCTGCCGCATTTCCTGTCCTGGGTGGTGATCGCCGGCATCTTCATCGCGGCGCTGTCGCCGACCGACGGTGCCGTCAACAATCTCATGGGCATGGCCGGCATGGCGCCCCGGTCGTTCATGACCGATACAGGCGCCATCCGCTGGGTGCTTGTCTTCACCGAAATCTGGCGCTCGGCCGGCTGGGACAGCCTGCTCTATCTCGCCGCCATCATCGCCATCGACCAGCAGCTCTATGATGCCGCCGAGATCGACGGTGCCAACCGCTGGCAGAAGATCCGCCACGTCACGCTGCCGGGCATCGTGCCGACGATCGCGACGCTGTTCATCCTCAATGCCGGCATGTTCCTCAATGCCGACCTCAACCAGGTGATCAACCTCTCCAACGATGTGGTGCGCAGCAAGATCGATATCGTCGATACCTATGTCTACCGCATCGGGCTGCAGACCGGCGAGTACTCGCTGGCAACGGCTGCCGGCCTGTTCAAGGCGGTGCTCGGCACGATGATGATCGTGATCGCCCACTTCGTTTCCAAACGCCTGACCGGGAAGGGAGTCTGGTAATGGCCCTGTCGCGCAAGACCCCGATCGAACGCATCGAATATGCGATTATCGTTTCGACGCTGCTGTTGCTCGTCGTCGTCACGGTCCAGCCGATCCTCAATCTGCTCGCCGTCTCGTTGTCGGAGCCGGCCAAGGTGCCAGGCATGAGCGGTCTGACCATCATACCCAGGGGGTTCTCCTTCGAGGTCTGGAGCGTTCTGCTGCAGCACCCCAACGTGCAGCGCGGTATCTTCAACTCGATCTTCATCACCGCTGTCAGCACCGTGATCGGTGTCGTCGGAACGGCATTGATGGCCTGGGGGCTTTCGAGGCCCGGCTTGCCCGGTCGCAAGGCGCTGTTCATCCTTGTTCTCGTCACCATCGTTTTCGAGCCCGGCATCATTCCCGATTATTTCGTCAACAAGCGCCTGGGCCTTCTCGACAGCTACTGGTCGGTGATCCTCTTCAAGGCGGTCAATGCCTGGTACCTGATCATCCTCATCCGCTTCTTCGAGGAGATCCCGAAGGAACTGCTGGAAGCCGCAGAACTCGATGGCGCCAACCCTTTCCAGGTGTTCTGGCACCTGGTCCTGCCACTCGCCAAGCCGGCGCTTGCGACCATCTCGCTGTTCTACCTCGTCTTTCACTGGAACGAGTTCTTCCGCGCGATGATCTATCTGAACGACCAGGGCAAATGGCCGTTGCAGGTAGTGCTGCGCCAGTTCGTCATCGACGGCGACAAGGTCGCGATCGTCGGCGCCAACAGCGCCAGCAACAACACCGGCGCCAGCCAGATCGATCTGAGGTCGCTGAAAGCCGGCATGATCCTTCTGACCATCGTGCCGATCCTGGCGATCTATCCGCTGATCCTGAAATTCTTCACCAAGGGAACCATGAGCGGCGCGCTCAAGGGGTGACGAAGACACCAGTTCCAACAAAGAAGCCTATCTAAACGGAGGAGACGAAATGCTTAGAAAAATGGTCCTGCTGGCATCGACAGCCCTGGCGCTCAGCCTTGGTGCGGCCGCCCCGACAATGGCCGAACCGGTCAAGATCCGGGTGGTGTCCAAGGACTTCACCCCGTCCAACCCCGACGACGTCAAGCACCTGCAGCGCATTGAGGAAGCGCTCCGGGCGCAGGGCACCGATCTCGACATCGAACTCGTCGATCTGCCGTCTTCCGGCTATGCCGACAAGCTGTCGGTGATGCTGCTTTCGGGCGATATCCCGGACCTGATCTATTTCCAGGGCGGCGACGCCAAGATGGTCGAGCAGGGCGTGCTTGAAGACCTCGGCCCGATGCTGGCCGACACCAAGTACCTGAAGGACGCGCTGTGGCCGCACAATGTCGAGCGCCTCAAGAACTATCCGTATCTGCTCTACGTCTATCCGGTGCGTGGGCCTCAGCCGGTGATCCGCAAGGACTGGCTGGAAAAGACCGGCCTCAAGGCGCCCGAAACCGTTGAAGACTATGTGACGCTGTTCAAGGCGATCAAGGACGGCGACCTCGACGGCAACGGCGTTGCCGACAGCTACGGCGTGACCACGGCAGACAACACCAACGAGCTCGATTCCATCTTCAACCAGGCCTTCGGCATCACCGGCACCTGGATGAAGAACGCAGGCGGCGAGTGGGTCCATGCGCGCATCACCAGCCAAGAGAAGGACAAGATCGCCTTTTACGCCTCGCTGCGCGAGCAGGGCCTCTACGATCCTGAATACATCACCACCAAGTTCGACGTGAAGGAAGACAAGTTCTACACCGGCCGTGCCGGTGTGATCTTCGGCTCCTCCGGCGAGGTTATCGACATTTATGGCGGTAAGATGCGCCAGGTTCATCCGGGCACCGAGCTTGTGCTCCTGGCGCCGCCGAAGGGGCCGGGCGGCCAGGGTCTCTCAGCCGTCGACGTTTCCAAGGAATCCCGTGGCTTTGCAATCTCGAGCATCTCCGAGCACAAGGCCGAAGTGATGAAGCTGCTCGACTTCATGGCCAGCCCTGAAGGCCAGATGTTCGACCGCCTCGGGTTCGAGGGCCAGGAATACACCAAGGACGGCGACGCCTATAAGGTCACCGACAAGATCGCCACCTGGTACGCCCGCTTCATGGTGGCGGCCAACTGGACCCCGCCTGTCGTCTGGCAGTCGGAAGCGGCCCAGCAGTCGCTGGCGACGATCCAGAAGGATTTCAAGCCGGACAACACCTTCGTCTGGCCTGCCGATTACGCCGCCGATCTCGACGCCACCGAAAACGTCTACCGGTCCTGGGTCTACAAGTTCATCTCCGGCGCCGCCAAGATGGATCAGTGGGACCAGTATGTCGCGGAGTGGGAAGCGGCTGGCGGAAAACGTCTCAACGAGTATGCAAGGACTGTTCTCGATGCAGAAAAGTAGCGTTCAAGGGCTCTCTCTCAAAGGGAGAGTCCGCGCGCTCATCCATGGCGTCGCACTCGGCGACGCCATGGGGGCGCCGGTCGAAAAGCTGCCGGCCGCCGAAATCGCGCAGCGATATGGCCGGGTGACGTCGCTGGACACCGAGTGGCACAAGATGTCGCTCGATGCCACGGCCCGCAACGGACGGGTGCGCGGCAACGGCATCGTCACCGACGACACGCTGATGACGCTCTGCCTGATGGATATCTATGGTGACGTCGGCCGGCATCTCGATGCCTGGGACATGGCTGACGGCATGGTCAGGCAGATCGCCTGGGTGCCGCGCTACGTGCCGGAACTGCAGCGCGAAGCCATGCTGATCGAGCGGTTGTTCTATCCGGAAAAGTGGATCTTCCAGCGCCATCAGCTGACTTCGTGCGACCCGCGCCAGGGCGGCATCGGCAACATGGTCAATTGTGGTGCCGCGATGTACGTGGCGCCGATCGGCGTCGTCAACGCCTGCGATCCGAAGGCTGCCTATGACGAGGCGATTGCATTCGCCTCCGGCCACCAGGAAAGCTTCGGGCTTGAGGCAGCCGGCGTGTTTGCCGCCGCTGTTGCTGCCGCCTTCATTCCCGGAACGGATATCGAAGGCGTGGTCGAAGCGGTTCTGGCGCTGGCCAAGGACGGCACACGCAACGCTATCGCCGATATCGCCGACGTCGCCCGCAGGCTCAAGGCACAAGGTGCAGATTACCAGACGGTTGTCGCCGCGTTTCATGCGGCCATCGCGCCCTATTCTCCCATGGGCGACGACGTCAACCACACGCCCGCCAAGGCGGGGCGGCTGACTGCCGCCTATCAGCCAAGCCGCCTCGGCTCGATCGAGGAGCTGCCTTTGGCGCTCGGCTTCTGCTTGTTCAACGACGGCGACTTCCGCCGCTCGATCGAGGACGGCATCAATTCCGGCCGCGACACTGACTCCATCGGCGTCATGGCCGGTGCGATCCTCGGTGCGATGCATGGCGAAGGCGTCATCGACGCTGCCGACCACGCGCTGCTCGACCGGGCAAACCGGCTCGACCTCACCGCTGCCGCCGATCGCTTCACCGAGGTGGCAACGACCATGCATGCCGCCGATCAGGCGGCCGCCGACAGGCGGACCAACTTCCGCGCCGCCCTTACCTTCTGATTGATAACGAAAGACGCATGATGCCCAAGCTCAGCAAAGAGACGATTTACGAGAAGATCTATGCCGGTTTCATCGGCAAGGCCATTGGCGTTCGCCTGGGCGCGCCGGTCGAACCGACGATCTGGAGCTATGAGCGCGTCCAGAAGACCTATGGCGAAGTCACCCAGTATCTGCGCGATTTCAAGAACTTCGCTGCCGACGACGACACCAACGGCCCGGTCTACTTCATTCGTGCGCTGCGCGACTACGGGCTCAAGGCGAGTGCTGCCGATGTCGGCAAGACCTGGGTGAACTATGCCGCCGAAGAGCACGGCATGTATTGGTGGGGCGGCTTTGGTGTTTCGACCGAGCACACCGCCTACCGCAACCTGCGCGCCGGCATTCCCGCACCGCAATCCGGATCGATCGCCCAGAACGGCGCGACGGTCGCCGAACAGATCGGCGGGCAGATCTTCATCGACAGCTGGGGCTGGGTGCATCCGGGCGAGCCGCAGAAGGCGGCCGAAGCTTCCGCCCGCGCCGCAAGCGTTGCCCATGACGGTGACGGCCTGAACGGTGCCCGCTTCTGCGCTGCTGCCATCGCCAAAGCCTTCGAGGCGACCTCGATCGCCGAGGTGATTGGCGCAGCCATGGCGACCATCGATGCGAAATCGACCTATGCCCGCGTGGCGCAGGCCGTCATCGATTTCCACAAGGCCAACCCGGGCAACTGGCGCGCCTGCCGTGACATGCTGACAGCCGACTGGGGCTATGACCGTTATCCGGGCGTCTGCCACATCATCCCGAATGCCGGCGTCACGGTCATGGCGATCCTCTATGGTGAAGGCGACCTGCCGCGCACCGCCGAGATTGCCACCATGGCCGGCTGGGACACCGACTGCAACGCCGGCAATGCCGGCGCCATTGTCGGCACGTTCCAAGGGCTTCAGCCCGGCTGGGACAAATACCGCAAGCCGATCAACGACTTCATCGTCGCGTCCGGCGTCGTCGGTTCGATCAACATCGTCGATATCCCGTCCTTCGCTCGCGAACTGACGGTGCTGGCGCTGCAACTGCGTGGCGATGAGGTGCCGGTTCTCTGGCTCGAAGATTTCACCCGCCGTGGCGTCCGCTTCGATTTCGACCTGCCCGGTTCGACCCATGGCTTCCGCACCGAAGGCTTCAACCAGATCAGCCTCAAGGGCTCGACCGAAAAGCAGGCCGAAGGCTCGCGCGGCTCGCTCGAAATCCAGCTCGACCGGCTCGAGCGCGGCCAGGGCGGGCGCATCTTCTGGAAGCCGTTCTATCGCCGCTCCGATTTCGACGACGAGCGTTATCGCCCGATGTTCTCGCCACTGGTGGATGCCGGCCAGAAGGTGTCGTTCAAGCTGTGGCTCGATCCGTGGAACGGTGACGGCAACCTGCGCGTCGCCCCCTATATCCGCCGGGCCATGTCCGGCGCGATCGAGGAAACCGGCGCGTGGCACGTGCCCAACCATGAAGGCTGGCAGGACTACGCATTCACCGTGCCGGAAGGTGCCGAAGCGATCGACGAGATCGGCATCCAGGTCGAATATTTCGGCCGTCTGAAATTCCTCGGCCGCCTGTTCCTCGCCGATTTCAAGGTCGAGGGCGCTGGCCACACCGTCATCGATCCGAAGGGCGAAGTGCAGGAATGGGGGGCGATCTCGCGCTTTACCTGGAACCGCGGTCACTGGACCCTGCAGGATGGCCGCATTCACGCCCATACGGCCAGCGATGCCGACATGTGGACGGGTCATTACTACGCCCGCGACGTCGAGGTTCTGGCCGATATCAAGCCGCTCGCCGGGCCGTCGCAGCTGGTGACGGCGCGTGTTCAGGGCACAAGCCGGTTTTATGCCGCCGGCTTCGACGGCGACGATGTCGTCATCCTCAAGGAGGATTTCGGTACCACCGTTCTTGCCCGTGCCCCGTTCAAGCGCGAGCTTGGCAAGAGCTACGGCTTCGCGTTCACCCTCAAGGGCGAGGCGTTGTCCTTCGCCATCGACGGAAAGACGCTGATCGAGGCGAGCGACGATCAGTTCGTCTATGGCATGGCCGGCCTTCGCCTCGGTGCGCTCGGTCGCATGAGCGTCGGAACGATCGAGATTGTCGAGACCGCCTAATCGACTTCGATCCCGTCGGCCGGTTCGTCATACCGGCCGACGGGGCAAGAACTGCGCTGGCGCACCAAATGGGAGGAGAGACCATGTCCGAGATTGAACTCAGGAATGTGGGCAAGAGCTACGGTAGCCTGCCGGTGCTCGATGATATTTCGCTGGAAATGGGCAGCGGCGAGTTCGTGGTCCTGGTTGGCCCGTCCGGTTGCGGGAAGTCGACGCTTTTGCGGATGATCGCCGGGCTCGAGGACATCAGCGCCGGCGAGATCACCATCGGCGGTCGCATCGTCAACGACATGCCGGCCAAGGAGCGCGACCTTGCCATGGTGTTCCAGAGCTATGCGCTCTATCCGCACATGAAGGTCTCCGACAATATGAGCTTCGCCTTGAAGCTTGCCGGGGTGTCGAAGAGCGAGATCAAGCGTCGCGTCGACGAAGCAGCCGACATTCTTGGCCTTGGGCATCTGCTCGAACGGCTCCCGCGCGAACTGTCGGGCGGCCAGCGCCAGCGCGTGGCCATGGGCCGCGCCATCGTGCGCGATCCGCGTGCCTTCCTCTTTGACGAGCCGCTTTCCAACCTCGACGCCAAGCTTCGGGTGAAGATGCGTGGCGAGATCAAGAAGCTGCACCAGCGCCTGGGCAAGACGACCATCTATGTCACCCACGACCAAACGGAAGCCATGACCATGGCCGACAAGATCGTGGTGCTGAACGGTGGCAAGATCGAGCAGATGGGACCGCCGCTCGACCTCTACAAAAATCCGCAGAACCTCTTCGTCGCCAGCTTCATCGGCTCGCCCGAGATCAACCTGTTGCGCGGCGAAGTGGACGGTCAGGCGCTGCGGCTTGCCGATGGCGCCCATCTGCCTTTGCCCACGGGCCACGGGCTCGCTTCGGGGCGCAAGATCGTCTACGGCATCCGCCCCCAGCACATCCACCTTGCCGACAATGGCATTGCCGCCGAGGTCATGCTGGTCGAGCCGACCGGGGACGCGCAGGAGGTGATGGTTCGCATCGAAACCACCGACATCACCATGGTTCTCGGAGAAAGTGCCCTTCTGCAATCGGGCGCGAAGGTGACGATCGGCTTTGACACGGCCAACGTGCTGCTGTTCGACGACAAGACCGGCGGACGCATCCAATGAGCGGTTTCGCAAGAAAGCACTGGGACCCGGAAGCCGAAGGGCCGCTCGAGGGGATCAAGGTGCTCGACCTTTCGCGTCTGGTCGCCGGCAACATGCTGTCGCTGCAACTGGCCGATTTCGGCGCCGACGTGATCAAGATCGAGCCACCGGCCGGCGATCCCTTGCGCGAGTGGAAGGATGAAGGCCTATCGCTGTTCTGGAAGACCTATGGGCGCAACAAGCGCTCCGTCGTCCTCAACCTGCGCGAAACGGCGGACCGCGAGGCGCTCTGGTCGCTGATTGCGACGGCCGATGTGTTCATCGAGAATTTCCGCCCGGGAACGCTGGAGCAGATGGGCTTCGGTCCGGAAGCGCTTCTCGCACGCAATCCCGATCTCGTCGTCGTGCGTGTGTCCGGCTTCGGCCAGACCGGCCCCTATGCGGCATTTCCGGGCTTTGGCACCATCGTCGAAGGCATGAGCGGCTATGCCTACCGCACCGGCTTTCCGGACCGCGAGCCGGTGCTGCCGCCGCTCGCGCTTGCCGACATGATCGCCGGTGTCTACGGCATGTCGGCGACGATGACGGCGCTTTTTGCCCGGGAAAAGGGCAGGGCGCGCGGACAGGTCATCGACCTGTCGCTGCTGGAGCCGATCTTTTCGGTGCTCGGTCCCGAGGCCGCGATCTACGCGCTCAACGGCACGGTCAAGGAGCGCATCGGCAGCGCCTCGAACACCGCATGCCCACGCAACGTCTACCGCTGCGCCGACGGCAAATACGTGGCACTTTCTGGTTCGACGCCGGCGGTCGCAAGGCGGATCTTCGAGATCATCGGACGCGCCGACATGAACGAGGATCCGCGCTTCCGTTCCAACAGCGAGCGCCTCAAGCACCGCGATCTGGTCGATGAGGCGATCGGCGCCTGGTTTGCCGTCCGCTCTCACGATGAAGCCCTTGCGATCATGCGTGACAGTGGCGCCACGGTCGGGCCGATCTACAACATTGCCGACGCGACCGACGACGCGCATTTTTCCGAGCGCGAGGTCATCGTATCGCTCGACGATGCGGAGCACGGGGCGTTGCCCATGCACAATATCGTGCCGCGTCTGTCCGAAACGCCGGGACGCTTCCGGCGTCCGGCGCCGGCGCTGGGCGAACATACGGCGGAGGTCCTGGCTGAGGCGGGTCTTTCCGCAGCGACAGTTGCTGCGATCACCGAAGCTGGTCGGTAAATCCGCTGTCGTCATGGCAAGCCGCCGGTTTTCAGTCCGATTCGTTCGCATGGCTGAGCGCTGCGGCGCCGGGCCTTGCCTGCGCCGCTGGAGGGGTATGGGTCTGGCGCCACCCTCAGACGCTTGGCCGTCATCGCAAGCCTCGGCGCGCTGCCACCGGCGCTTAGCGACGGCGCGTACACTGTCGCGACCTTCCGGCCGATGTCAGCCGAAGAACAACGCGCGCATGCGGGCCAGCAGGCCGCTGCGTTCGCCGCTCAGAATCGATCGGACGAGCCCGGCTGCCGTTGCAGCGTGCACCGTTGCACCGAAGTGGCAATAGCAGATCACGCCGTGAAGCTGCCAGTCGCGCAGTCCGAAGAACCGGAGCGCCTCCCCGTAGGTATCGTCTTCCAGGCCGGCGGCTCGTAGCATCGGGTCGTTGAACGCCACGGAAATTGGCGAGCCGTCGCTGCGCAAGGTATCGCGCACGGCGGCCGACTGATGCTCGGTTTCATAGAGCGTCGCCAGATGGCGGGTCGGGCTCTGCTCGAGAAGCTCCGCCCAGCGTTCCAGGCGCTCGCTGTGGGACATGTTCAGCGGACGGACGTCCGGTTCGATCTGCGCGAAGACCTGCAATTGCTCGCGTGTATGGTGCTTCATTGTCGCCTCCATTTGGACGATAGATGCGCTGCGCCAGCCCTTTTCCCTGCCGTGAGCGTGACTCTTGTCGCACCTGAAGTCCAATCACGATGACGCCTCCTGATCCGCCGCCGAGATGATGCGACGGCGTTGCGTCCACAGGCAAGATGCCTGTCCTTGGGGCAGGACCCAGATTTCGCCATCTTGTGGGATCACGCCGACTGCCTATTGCAAGGGAGGCATCCATGAAGACGAAGGCGCGCGACCGCGAACTCATCGACGCGATGAGACGATACTTCGTGGCAAAGGCCGAGCTGTCCGCGCTGCGGGCGGCACTCGAACAGGCTCGGCGTGCCACGGGTGAAGACATCGGCCGCTTCTATGATCCACGCACCAATGTCGCCCACGCCGATCAGATCCGGCGATCGCATGCCCTCAACGCCGAGATGCGCTTGCTGATGGATCGGGCAGCAGCCTGGGGGCGCCTAGAGGTTGCCGAGCTGGAGAAAGGTCATGCGCCGGAAGAGCCGGAAACCGCGTTGCCGCCAGCCGGTAATCCCCCCGGGTCCTCCCCCGCATAGCCACGGCGTGCCGAGCCGGGCAGCCGATCCGGCTCACACGACAGTCACTGTCCCAACGAAGCGCACCCCGGCGGCATGGACGATGTGCAGAGGCAGATCAACGCCAGCTGCGCGGGCTTTCATCCGCAATCGCCGAAGTGCGGCGTCGAGGCGGCGGCTCTCCCGGTCGGAATGGGTGTGGCCGAGGAGGGTGTCGATGGCACCGCGCGAAACGGTCGCGCCCGCGGCGCTGGCAAGGTGTTCCATCAACATGGCTTCCCGCCCAGAAAGCTGGATCGACACGCCAGCCGGCGCGATCAGCCGGCGTTGCTGCAGCTCCAGAAGCCAGGGCTGATGCGTCGTCGCCGAGGGGCCATTGCTGCTTGCGGCATTGGCTGACGGTGTTGGAATGGCCCGGATGCGCCGTGCAAGGTTACCGATGGCGAGCGCCAGTTCCTCGCCATCCACCGGCTTGGTCAGATAGAGGTCGGCACCTTGCTCATACCCGTTTATGCGATCCTCGCGATTGGCGCGCGCGGTCAACATGATCACCCCCATGCGTTTGCCTGAGGAGGCTGCGCGCGCGAGTTCGAAACCGCTGACGTCGGGCAGGTTGACATCAAGGATCGCCACGTCGAAATCGTTGTGGATCAGCGCGGTGTAGAAACCGATGCCCGATGCGACATCCGTGACATCGATCGCTTGCAGCCTCAAGTAGTCGGCAATGCCGTGCCGCAGATCGTGGTCATCCTCGACCAGGATGACGCGGATAGCCGTCGCGCGCTGATCCTGCACGTTTGCAGCTTGTGAAAAAATGGCTTTTGTCGTCATAAGCGTGCGCGAAACATTCCGGAATAAAATTGAGACCGACCTGCGGTGGTGTGCCTGTCGTCATGCAAGACGAAGCTATCGTGAAGCATGCCATATGGCACTTGGCAGGATGGATCGGTAAGCATGCTCCGCTTCGCGGCCGAAGCATCGGCCGGACCAGCGTTGGTCTGGTGCTTTCTCGCGGTGATCTCAGTGCTATTGCAGCAAAGCTTCGTGCTTGGCGGCAATGGCGCTTTTTGTTCTTGGTCGAGAGCG
This sequence comes from Ensifer sp. M14, assembly GCF_003355565.1. Classification (NCBI taxonomy): domain Bacteria; kingdom Pseudomonadati; phylum Pseudomonadota; class Alphaproteobacteria; order Hyphomicrobiales; family Rhizobiaceae; genus Ensifer; species Ensifer sp. M14. Next base: position 599,266 of record NZ_QJNR01000007.1, on the reverse strand, counting down.
CAAGACGATTGGCGGCTACCGGCGATCCTCGAAAACAAGGCGAAATGATAGGGATGCTACGGTCATTGGGTCCTTGGCAGAAGCCGTTTTTGGTCATTGCGCCGCAAATTGGAACAAAGCTTCAAATGGTGCATGGAATAGCTGCCGTCAGACGACCGAGCGGTGGCGGGACGCTATGGCAACCTCTGATTTGCCTCGCGTGAGTTCCCGGTTGAATTCTGCGCGCGATTGCGACAAACTCCCTTTCGCAATCGTTTGTCCACACGCTCCCTAGATAACAGGCCTAGAGGCCTACACACTGCCTTTGGGTCTTCTTTTGGCGCAGGGGTGCTGATCAATATTGGCGGAACGGCCCAAAGGTACAAATGACCTTCTTTCTGCAAACCTTTGGTGGCTTGAAGCTCGTTGATTCAGAGGGGCGGCAAGTTGCCTACCCCGAAAAAGGTTTGTTGCTTCTGGCCTATCTGCTGACGATCAAGGAAGGGGCCGAGCATCGCGCCGCGATGGCCACATTCCTGTGGGGAGACGAGGACAACGCCGTTTCCCTCGTCAACATGCGCAAGATGATATCAAGGATAAAGCTTCGCCAAGACGAACTCGGTGCACAGCTCCTCTCCTTTTCCAGCAACATGATCCACGTCGAACGGCTGGCGGTGTCGTCGGATATGGTTTGGGTTGCCGATGAGGATGAGGCGGACCCCTTGCGCCAGTTGCGCAATCTCGCGACGATGATGCATCGCTCCTTCCTGGGACCCGTCGGTTGCCAGAGCCGCGACTTCTACGGATGGTTTTCCGAGCAGAAAGACCGTCAAAATACCCTTCTCAAAGCGCTGCTGAAGAGGGTGTCGCGGGCGGCGCGTTCGGAGGAAGACGCCGAAATTCTCAAGGATGCGGGGATCCTGTTGATTGGGGCGGAACGCGCCGATCCGGACACTCTGCAACTGCTTGTCGAAGTCTTCAACGCCGAAGAAGAGGTCGACCAGCTCCGCAAAATTCTCGAGAAGCGGAGCAACGCGCTGGCGCGAGGTGCTGATCTGGTCAACGCCACGGTGAACCGGGATGCCAGGCAAACAGCAACGAGTGCACCGGCTTACCCTTCTCTCACCAGCATATCAGAGCAACGCCCTCATGCTGAACCTGACGACATGCGCCGGCACGCGGTACCGCGTCTGGTGCTGTTGCCTCCAAGCGATCATATCGGGCGCCCGGACAGCCGCTTCATCGCGAACGCCTTGATCGAGGACATCACGATCGGGTTTTGCGCGTTCAACAGTCTTCAGGTCATCGCGCACCATTCCGCCGTCCAGATTGGACATCAGCTCGAAGACCAGGCCGATTTCTTTCAACGCCACGCCCTCAATTACATCCTCGACAGCCGGATCAGCAATCAGACAAGCGAAGGAACGTTGTTCGTTCAGCTTGTCTTTTTCCCCGATAATGAGGTCGTGTGGGCGGAACGGTTCAGCCTGAGCCAGCCTGACCTCGTCGCTGCACGCCGCGTGATCGCACGAAACATCGCGCTTTCGGTTTCAAGCGAGATCGAACGGCACGAGGCGACGCGGCTTTACAGGGAGCTGAACCCGGCGGCGTACCACAGTTATCTCGTGGGAAGACGGCACCTGAACCGGCTCACGTTGCCCGACCTTCGGCGTGCGCGCAAGGAGATGAAGACGGCTCTCCACGCGAGTACGAATTTTGCCCCGGCGCTGAGCTCGATTGCCAGAACCTATTCCAAGGAATGGCTGCTGACCGCACGGGGCGACATCGAGCTGCTGAAATCCGCCGAGGGGTTTGCAGTGCGCGCAATAGATGCGCGCCGGAACATGGCCGATGGCTACCGCGAGCTTGGCGTCGCCAAGCTTTTGCAGGGCGCATTCGATGAAAGCGCCGAGGCGATGGAACTGGCCGAGACGCTGGGTCCGCACTACGCGGATATCATTGCCGATCATGCGGATACGCTCGTCCATTGTTCGCTTCCCAGCAAGGCGTTGCTGAAGATCGAACGGGCGATCGAGCTCAATCCGTTGAGCCCGGACTCCTATCTCTGGACCGCGGCCGGCGCAAACTACGCGCTGAGCCAATTCGAGACCTCGCTGGACTATATCGGCCGTATGGCCGATCCGAGCCTGGCGGACAGGCTCTCGGCCGCGAACTGGGCGATGCTGGACCAGAAGGACAAGGCGCGTGTCTTTGTTCGCCGGGTGCGCGAAGCCAACCCCAACTTCGATCTGGAGACGTGGCTTGCGGCAGTTCCGAGCAAGGAACAATGGCACAGAGACCTCTATCGAGACGGCTTGAAGAGGGCGGGATTTTAACCGGAGCAATCCATCGTGAGAGGGGAAGATGAATGACCAAAGTTGTTGTGATCGGCATCGAGGGTGAAAAGGGGCTTTGGGTGGTCGATTTGGACGCTCGCAGTGTCGAGCCTCTCGAAACGCCGAAGTCAGGCGGACTGAAGACGGTCGCGGATCTGCGCGCAACAGGGGCGAGCGTGATCAAGGGTGCGGATGTGGCGCTGGTCGTCAAATCGGCTGCCGCAGCGTCGTCGGGCCACTACGAGGGGTAAGCGCTGGCGCGTGAATGCAAGGCTCGATCGCTGCCGACTGCGCGATGCGGACGGTGGCGACGGCTGCCTCGGTTTTGTGGTGGCGTCGCCTCTCGAGGTCTGCTGCCTGACCTTTGAATGGCGATCGGGGTGGCGGGGAACTTGCCGACCGGGTCTAGGGTGTTCCTGCGCCGCGCGTCACAAGGCGCAGGACCGTTGTTGCGCGGCCCGTCGATGTCAGACGGCCATCCGTGCCGGCGCGACCCTCTCGATCTACCCCATGGACTTCGAGTAGACCCTCAGCTTCGCAACCTGTTTGTAGTCGCTGGCCTTGTAGTATTCCGCGGCGGCTCCCTGGCTTTGCGACAAGAGCCAAGCGCTTGAAAAGCCGGCGTCGTGCGCTTCTGCTTCGAGCAGCTTAAGCAGCCGCTTACCAATGCCTCTGCCTTGATGAGATGGAAGGACAGCGATCTCGGGTATGTAGAGGCCCCTGCCGGAAGCGGATGTGTGCGGGAGGCCGATGGCAAAACCGAGCAATTGTCCGGCCTCAAGGGCTCCGACCCCCATCCAGCCCGGCGTGGTCGTCAATTCGCCCATGCGCGCCGTCGCCCCCTCCCGCGACCACTTTTCATTCCAAGGCGGCTCTACGTAAGCCTGCACGATGATCGTCGCTGCCTGTGACGCCTGGTCCTCATTTATCCGTTGAAAGATGACCGGCATCCAGGCTCCGCTTTGACTGTATTCCTCAAATCGGCATTGATCCAAGGAGGAAATTGTAACGCGCTACTGCGACAGAAGTGTCGCTTATTGAGTATTCCAATCCTCGAAGAATAACAACTCTACGGTATTGTCTGTTGCACTTAAAACGCACTGATTGAAATCGGGGTATTGCAGGCGACGGTCGGTCTTAAGCCAGGTGCGAACGCAACCGGTTGTCTGATCCGAATGTCTCGTGACGTCATCGGCCGTCTTGCAGCGATCGAAGATAGCGTGGGATCGTTCGCTGAAAGACAGCGCTTACGGTCTCTTTTCCTTCGAGCATGCAGAGAAGTCCGCCCCCCTCGATCAAGGCCAGGCATTGGTCGGCAACGACGTCCGGCAACAGGCAAGAGCGCAGTCGCCCCGCCTCCTGATCTTGCCGCACGGCCGCGGCAATCTCAGCGCGTGCTGTCGCGATCTTAAGCGTTATCACGGACTTCACCTTCGGCAAGATTGAGAAGATAAAGCGATAATAAGCGTTCACGTCGGTCGTGAAGGTGGCGATCTCTGCAATGAGGCGCTCATAGCCGGCGCACAGTTCATAGATTATTTGCTCAAGGTTCGCGTCGCTTCCTGGCCGGGCGGCAGTCTCTTCGGGTTCAAAAAAGCGAACAAAGAAATACTCGATCGCGGCGTCGTGCAGCGCGTCCTTGTCCTTGAAGTGGTGATAGACAGCGCCTTTCGACAGGCCGGATGCTGTCACCAGATCCGACATGCTGGCATTCTCGTATCCACGTTCCAGAAACAGCCGGAATGCGCACTCGATGATGGAGGTCTTGGTGTCTTTCACGATGTCTCCTAAGTGGGTCGGACCATGGCCTCGGCGTAAGTCCGCCGACATCGACCCGGGCCAACCTGTTGAAACCGCCCTGCAAACCCAGAAGAACAGTGTCCCTGTTGCCTTTATCGAGCGCAGTGCCGGGCGAACGCGGTTGGTATCGGGATCGCTCGACCGCGCCCTGATGCCGGTTTGTCGAGATCTCGAATGAGAACGCCATCGATCAAGCCCGTCCTTCTGGCGCGCAGCCCGATTGGGCACAGGGATAGTGATCCACTGCAAAGCTGAAGAGGACCTTCAGCATGAACAGGGCGAAAACGATCGACATGAAGGGGGACAAGCCGGGGGATAGCGCGAGCCAGCTCAGGCCTGCTGCCAGCAGAAACCCACCGGCAAACGTCTGTAGCGGGTTTGATTTCAACACGTTGACGACAACGGCACCGGCGATCGTGTAGCTCCACACGGCCAAAGAAGCCGCGAAGTCGGTGCTGAGCAGAAGGGCAACGATGATCGCGTGGATATGGATTGCGATGAAGATCCAGCGGTTGCGCGGCCGAGCGGCGTAAAAGTCGTTCGTGGATCGCGTGAAGTTTGCGACGCAACCGGCAGCGATATCGAGCACAAGGATCAGCGCCAACGCGCTTCTCCACGATGGCACTGACGTCAGCAAATCCGGAAATCTGGTGGCGAGGGCGACAGGCAGAGCGATGCCGAATGCCACTGTCGCGGCCAGTTCCGGCAGCGTTTGCTGCAACCCGAAGACATCGTGGAGATGGCGATGCATGGCGATGGGCTTCAACAGGCATCTCCCTCAAAAAACCGAACGGTCGGTTTGTCTCATGCTGTGTCTCTGGCGTCAATGCCTACCAGCGAGACGGCGAAGCTCTGTCTGCGGACGGTGGTGCAACGCGGAGACTATGCGGGAGGGGGGCTTACCGATCGCGTGAGGTCACCGAACGACTTCGGAAGGCTGGATGCGAACGCAGGACGGCAGAGACGTCGGTCGGCTGGTTTCAGCTGCCGATCGTAGGGCCCACCCGGCATGCCGGGTTGCCCGCCGTCGGACGCAAAGAGGCCGGCAAGAATGCCGGCCTCCGTCGTCTGTTGTTCCAATCTTGCAGCCCGAAGAAATCAGGCGGCCTGAAGAGCGGCGTCCGGTTCCGGATCTTCAATCGACTTTCCGGCATTGTAAACAGTCTCGTCGAGAATGCCTTCGCGCTTGGCAACGATCGTCGGCACCAGGGCCTGTCCGGCAACGTTGACGGCGGTGCGCCCCATGTCGAGGATTGGGTCGATGGCGAGCAGCAGGCCCACACCCTCGAGCGGAAGGCCAAGCGTCGAAAGAGTGAGCGTCAGCATGACGGTGGCGCCGGTGAGGCCGGCGGTCGCTGCCGAGCCGAGCACGGAGACGAAGACGATCAGCACGTATTCCTGGATCCCGAGCGGCACGCCAAAGAACTGGGCGATGAAGATCGCCGAGATCGCCGGATAAATGGCAGCGCAACCGTCCATCTTGGTCGTCGCGCCGAGCGGCACGGCAAAGGCGGCGTATTCGCGGGGCACGCCGAGGCTCTTTTCGGTCACGGTTTCGGTGACGGGCAGGGTGCCGACCGAAGACCGCGACACGAAAGCCAACTGGATGGCCGGCCAGGCGCCGGCGAAGAAGCGCGCGGGCTTCAGGCCATGGGCGACCAGCAGTGCCGGATAGACGACGAACAACACGATGGCGAGGCCGATATAGACCGCGGCTGCATACCAGCCGAGCTGGGCCAGCGTTCCCCAGCCATATTGCGCCACGGCGCGGCCGAGCAGGCCGATGGTGCCGATCGGCGTCAGCCGAATGACCCACCAGAGGATCTTGCGGACAATGACGAGCAGCGACTGGTTGAAGGCGAGGAACGGTTTGGCTGCGTCACCTGCCTTCAGCGCGGCAGCGCCGAATACGATCGAGACGACAAGGATCTGCAGCACGTTGAAGTTCAGCGACGTGCTGGCGCTTCCCTCCGTCAGCTTGGTGCTTGCCTCCAGGCCCAGAATATTGGCGGGGACCAGGCCCTTGAGGAAATCGAGCCACGAGCCGGCATAGGACGGTGCTTTGGCAGCTTCCTGCGAAACGGCCGAGCCGATGCCGGGCTGGATGACGAGGCCGAGCGCAATCGCGATGACAACGGCGATGAGCGAGGTGATCGCGAACCAGAGAAGCGTTTGCCAGACCAGCTTTGCCGCATTCTGCAGCGTCGCCAGATTGGCGATGGAGGCAACGATCGCCGTGAAGACGAGCGGCGGGACCAGGGCGCGCAGAAGCTGCACGAAGATAGTGCCGATCGTCTGCAGCGTCACGGTCAGCCAGTTGGGGTTGCCGGCCGCGTCGGCGCCCATGTTTCGGGCGATGAGGCCGAGCAACAGGCCGATGACCATGGCCGCGAGAACCTGGAAGCCGAACGACAGGAAAAACGGCTTCGGCGGGGATTTGATAGAAGCTTGGGACACGATTTACACTCGATTGATTGATGGAGCGGAGCGTCTGGGAGGTAGCGTCCGCAACGAGGGCAAATTAGTCAAGGTTGCAAAGGAGTTTAAGCAACCGTTTGGCTCGGGACCAATCATGGGTGGAATAATTTTCCTGACCGGCGAAATCCGCGGCTGTGGCGCGTATTCCCCCCTCATGGCAATCCGACGTCACTGCCCTATCTGAAGCCCGTGGATTTCACCTGGAGGAGACGGAGCATGCAGATCAATCGCACGGGACAGGCCAAATGGGCCGGCGGTCTCAAGGATGGCAAAGGCCAGATCTCGACGCAGAGCGGCGCGCTCAAAGAGTATCCCTACGGCTTTGCGGCGCGCTTCGAAGGTGTGCCCGGTACCAACCCGGAGGAACTCATCGGTGCAGCGCACGCCGGCTGCTTTACCATGGCCTTGTCGTTGATTTTGGGAGAGGCCGGCCTTACGGCTGACAGCATGGAGACCACCGCCAAGGTCACGCTCGAATCCGTCGCCGACGGCTTTGCCATCACTGCCATCCATCTGTCCCTGAAGGGACGTGTGCCGGGGGCGGATCTCGCAAAGTTCACCGAACTCGCCAACAAGGCGAAAGCGGGATGCCCGGTTTCAAAGGCGCTTGGTGCGGTTCCCATCACACTTGACGTCAGCTTGGCATGAGCGACGTCAGCCTGGCATGAGCGACGTCAGCCTGGCATGAGCGACGTCAGCCTGGCATGAGCGACGTCAGCCTGGCATGAGCGACGTCAGCCTGGCATGAGCGACGTCAGCCTGGCATGAGCGACGTCAGCCTGGCATGAGCGATGTCAGCCTGGCATGAGCGTGAACCCGGACATGAGGCGGGCGCCTATCGCGATAGGCGCGCCGCGACGGCAGTGTCCGGTTGCTCAACGCCAGCCGAGCGCGGGAGCGACGTGCTTGAGTATCGCTTCAATGATGTGGGCGTTGTAGTCGACGCCGAGCTGGTTGGGGACGGTCAACAGCAGCGTATCGGCTTCCGCCACCGCTTCATCACCGGCAAGCTGTTTGATCAGCGCGTCCGGCTCGGCGGCGTAGGATCTGCCGAAGATCGCCCTTGTGTTTTCGTCGATGAAGCCGATCGTATCCTGTTCCTTGCCGCTTTGGCCGAAATAGGCACGGTCGCGATCATCGACGATCGCAAAGATGCTGCGGCTGACGGAGACCCGGGGCGTGCGGGTGTGGCCCGCTTCCTTCCACGCCTGCCGATAGGCGCGGATCTGCGCGGCTTGCTGCACGTGGAACGGCTCGCCGGTCTCGTCGTCCTTCAGCGTCGAACTCTGCAGGTTCATGCCGAGCTTGGCCGCCCAGACGGCGGTGGCATTCGAGCTTGAGCCCCACCAGATGCGGTCGAGCAGCCCTTCGGAATGGGGCTCGAGCCGCAGCAAGCCCGGCGGGTTCGGGAACATCGGCCGCGGGTTCGGCTGGCCGAAGCCGTTGCCTTTCAACGCTTCGAGAAACACTTCCGCGTGACTGCGGCCCATGTCGGCATCCGATGCGCCGTCCTGCGGGACGTAACCGAAATAGCGCCAGCCATCGATCACCTGTTCGGGCGAGCCGCGGCTGAGACCGAGCTGCAGGCGGGAGCCCGAGATCAGGTCGGCGGCACCGGCGTCTTCGGCCATATAGAGCGGGTTTTCGTAGCGCATGTCGATGACGGCGGTGCCGATCTCGATGCGCTTCGTCCGAGCGCCGACGGCGGCCAGCAGTGGGAAGGGCGAAGCCAGCTGCCGGGCAAAATGATGCACGCGGAAATAGGCACCGTCAGCGCCCAGCTCTTCGGCGGCGACCGCAAGGTCAATCGACTGCAGCAGTGCGTCGGCCGCCGAGCGGGTCTGCGACTGGGAGGAGGCTGTCCAATGGCCGAAGGAAAGAAATCCGATTGTCTTCATGATAGCGCCGCCTGGGACTGTGTCAGTGATACCATCCTAGATGGCATAAGTCAGGCTCGCACGACAGCCGTGGAGGGTCGAACGCTGTGTTTCCGATCTGCTCATGAATCATCATGTTGCACCAACCTCCAAACACGCAATGCTTGTCATTCATATCCAGCGCCCCAAGGCCATGGCGGAGCCGAAAGCCGTGACCTGCAGGCGTAACCCTGGCGGGAACATGGATGCGGTTCCCGACGAAACAGCATGGTATATATTAGGTTCCAGGTTGCCGACGCCGATCTTCTCTTGGCGGGAGATGTTCGCCTACGGTGCTCCTGGTGGCAGACCTGACCGTCCCCGGCTCGAAGGGCCAAGCGAGAGGAATGAGGCCGAATGCGCTGGAACAAGTTGTACGCGTTAAAGAGCTACATGCGGTCCTCGCTGTGGGTCGTTCCATTTTTTGCACTCCTTCTGCAGCAAGCCTTCCTGCGCGCAGTGCTTGTATTCGAACAGTGGACGGACTGGGTGCCGTTGTGGCCCTTGGAGAAAGAGGGGACGGTTGCAGCGATGCAGGCGATCATTAGCCTGGCGCTTTCGTTCATCGTCTTCACGTTCGGCTCCCTGCTCGTGGCCATACAGATCGCGAGCGGGCAGCTTACGCCCCGGATCATTGCGACCACGCTGCTGCGCGACAACGTGATCCGTTTCACCGTGGGCCTGTTCATCTTCACTTTGCTCTTTGCCATTGGGGCGATCAGCCGCATCAGTACGTCGACTCCGTCGCCCATCTTGTGGATCTCGGGGATCTTTGGCGTTCTGTCGCTGGCAGCCTTCCTCTATTTCATCGATTACTCCGCCCGGCTGTTGCGTCCCGTCAGCATCATCCATCGCGTCGCCGAGCAGGGCTTTGCCGTTATCGAGGCGGTCTATCCTGGCCCGCTGTCGGATGCCGACGAGCAACCACAACCGGACGAGCCGCGCGAAAAGCCGGGAAGCGTCGTCTTGCATGTCGGTTCGTCGGACATCGTTCTTGCAGTCGACGTGAAGGCTCTGACGATCCAAGCGCATCGAACGGACGGCGTGATTGAACTTGCCGCGCGGGTCGGCGATTTCGTCTCATACGGACAGCCGCTGTTCCGCCTGTATGGCGGCGCCAAGGCAATACCGGCCAAGGACCTTCGCGACGGCGTCGTCTTCGGGCGCGAGCGGACCATCGAGCAGGATCCGACGTTCGCCTTCAGGGTTATTGTCGACATCGCCACCAAGGCGCTTTCAAAGGCGATAAACGACCCGACGACAGCGGTGCTTGCCATTGATCAGTTGCAGCGACTGCTGCGCAGCGTTGGTGGGCGCGAACTGCGCAATGAGTATGTCCACGACGCCCAGGGACGTCTTCGCGTGGTGTTCCCGACGCCGAATTGGGAGGATTTCGTGCAGCTTACGTGTCGAGAAATCCGGATCTATGGAGCTGAAAATCTTCAGATTGCAAGGAGGCTGCACGCAATGATCGATGATCTTGAAGCGGTGCTGCCGGAAAGCCGGAGGGGTGCATTGAGCATTGAGCGCGATCTGCTCGACCAGACAATCGACAAGGTCTACCTTTTGCCTGAGGATGCAGCCCTTGCGCATATTGCCGATACGCAAGGGCTGGGAGGTTCCCCTAAAGCCAGTTGAAATGCGCGTATCCGCATCGCCGATGTCCGAACATATTGGCTTTGGCGTCCCCGACCAGGGTAGCCGTGTTCTCGATGACACCATCCAGATCCGCCAGCTTGGCCGCAGGCGCGGAATCTGCCTTTGCCAAGACGGGGGCGAATGATGCAGGGCTTCCGATCGCCCTGAGATCTCCGGCATTTCGTCCCGGCCAAGCGCGAAACATTCAGCGCTCGTGATCCACATCCACCGCTTCAAGGCCCTGCCGGATTGGGAAGCCGTGGTGGTCATGCTCACCTGAGTCAGGCTTACTCCTGAACTGCCGTCGGTAGCTTGCCGGCGAGATCGAGAAGGCGCGGGTGAAATGCTGGCGCAGCGATACCGTGGAGCCGAAACCGGCCATCTCCGCGATCCGGTCGATCGGGCATGAGCCGGTTTCGAGCAGGCGTTGCGCGGTCGCCAGCCGCTGATTGAGCAGCCATTGGGTGAATGTGGTGCCGGTCGCCTTGCGGAAATGCCGAGTGAAGCTGCGCAGGCTCATTCCGGCCCGTGCCGCCAGCTTCTCGAGCGACAGTGGCTCGCTGAGATGCTCGATCGCCCAGTTGATCGTCGCGCCGAGCTGCACTTCGCTGACGGCCGCGGGCATCGGCTTCTCGATATATTGGGTCTGGCCGCCATGGCGATGCGGCGCCACCACCAGTCGACGGGCGATGCGGTTGGCAATTTCCGCTCCATGATCCCGCCGAACGATATGCAGGCAGCAGTCCATCGCCGCCGCCGTTCCAGCGGATGTGATGATGTCGCCATCATCGACGTAGAGCGCATCCTGATCGAGGGCGACCTGCGGGTGGCTACGTTGGAACTCCTCGGCCCAGGCCCAATGGGTGGAAGCCGGTCGCCCGTCAAGCACCCCGGCTTCAGCCAGGACGAAGGTGCCAAGACACAGGCCTACCAGCCGGGCGCCGCGCGCATGGGCGACCTTCAGGCTTTGCAGCAAGGCTTCGGGTGGCCGCTCGTCCGGATCCCGCCAGGCCGGCACGATGACGGTGTCTGCCTCGCCGAGATGGCTCAGATCATGCGTCACTTCGATGCGGAAACCCGAGCCGGTGGGAATTGATCCGGTGTTTTCGCCGCAGATCAGCAGCCGGTAGCGCGGCACTCCGAGCTTCAGCAATTCGTCGCCGAACACGATGCAGGGCACCGAGAGGTGGAAGGCGCTGATGCCTTCAAAGGCGATGACGGCGATAGTGTGCATCGGTACTGGGATCCCGTTCTGAGGAGTTGGCCAGAACCTAGCATATATTGTCATTCCGGCCACTTTCGCGAGAGCGTCGCATGCGGGATTTTTGCGCCATCAACAACGTGAAAGGACTTCTCGTCATGCAGCACCCAACCATCCGCGCCATCGCCGGAGCGACATCACCGCAAAGTATCGATCCAGCCAGAACCGCCCTCTTAGTGATCGATTTTCAGAACGAGTATTTCAGCGGCAGGATGCCGATCCCGGATGGCGAAAAGGCGCTGGGCAACGCCAAGCGCCTCATCGACCGCGCCGATCAGGACGGAATGCAGGTCTATCACGTGCAGCATGTGACGCCGGCCGGAAGCCCGGTCTTTGCCGAAGACAGCGAGACCTCGGCGTTTCACGACGCGATCACGCCGTCCGCCCATCATTCGGTGGTGCGCAAAACGTCGGTGAGCGTCTTCCCGACCACCGACATCGACCGGCGCCTGAAAGAGGCCGGCATCGATACGTTGATCATCGCAGGGCTGATGACCCATGCCTGCGTTGCGGGTGCCGCCCGCGATGCCGTGCCGCTCGGTTATAATGTGATCGTCGCCGAAGACGCCTGCGCCACGCGCGACCTCGATATGGCGGATGGCAACACCGTCGGCCATATCGCTCTGCACCGCGCAGCTCTGGCCTCGATCGACGACACCTTCGGCGACATCGTCACGACCGATCGCCTCCTGGCTCTGCCGCTGACGGCCAAATGAGGCGTTAACGGTCGGTCACTTTTGCAGGAAGCGCCGCCGTGTGGTGATCAAGCAGACGGTGGCGACTGCTAACCGACGGGCAGTTGGCGGCCTTGATCCCGAGGAAACGCAGGATCTTGGCCGCCAACCGGTTGGGCTTTCAATTCAGCTCGGCTGGAGGGCCACTTTGCGAGAGACCGCCACGAGCGAGGCGCCCAGCAGCGCAGCCAGCGCGGCGAACAGGAACACGCCGGCAGGTCCCTGCAGTTCGACGAGCACGCCGCCGAGGATTGCCCCCGTCGAGATGGCGACCTGGAATGTCGTCAGGGTCGCAGCGCCGGCACCTTCCGCCTCGTCGCCGGCAGCCCGGCTGATGAAGGACTGGACGCTGACGGGCAGGGCGCCGAAGGCGAACCCCCAGGCGGCCGTGGCTGCGGCGGCAATGCCCGGCAGCACGCCGGCGACGGCGAGAAGAAGAGCCGTGGCGGCGATACCAACAGCCGCAAGCATCATCGACAGGCGGGTGTTGCGCTCCGCCAGGAAACCGCCGGCGATATTGCCGAAGAAACCGCCGATGCCAAAGGCGAGCAGGATCGCGGTGATCATCTCGACGTCAAAACGCGGCACCTGTTCGAGATAGGGGCGGATATAGGTGAAGCCGGCAAAGTGGCCGGTGACAACCAGCAGGATCGTGGCAAGGCCGAGCCGGATCGCCGGGCGCCTGAGAACTCTGGCGATCGTCGCGAGACTGGTGGTGCCGAGCGGCGGCAGGGATGGAACGGTCAGTGCCTGGACGATAAAGGTGATCACTCCGACAGCGGCTGCCAGCAGGAATGCGTAGCGCCAGCCGAGCGTGGCGCCGATCCAGGCACCGACGGGCGCGGCGCACACTGTCGCGATCGATACGCCTGACATGACGATCGCCATGGCGCGGGGCATCAGCCTGCCGGGAACCAGCCGCATGGCCAGCGCCAGCGACATGGCCCAGAAGCCGCCGAGCGCGACGCCGAGTAGGACCCGAGCCGCAAGCAGGAAGGGAAGGTTGGGCGAAAAGCCCGCCATCAGGCTGGAGACGACGAGCAGGCCGGTCAATGCCAGGAGCACCGTGCGGCGGTCGAACCGTCCCGTGTAGACAACGATCGCCGGGCCGGCGACCGCCGCAACGACGGCGGTCGTCGTCACCGATTGGCCGGCTGCGCCGAGGCTGACCCCGAGGTCGGCCGACATCGGCGTCAGCAGGCTTGCCGGCAGAAACTCTGCCGTCACGAGGCCGAAGACCCCAAGCGAAAGGGATACGACGGCGCCCCATCGCGCTCGGCTCTGGTCGTCCGTCGGGGCCGCTGATTTTGTCACCACGCCATCCATATTCTTGATCTCCGCGATTGTTGATGGCGAAAATAGGTGGGATCTTCAGGAGTTTCTATGCTAGAAAATCCAAAAGACTGTGCCGTTTCTCCAAACTTGCCGGTGGTTTTATGAGCGATGCATTGACCGAAATCCTGCGCGGGCTGCGGCTCGACGGTGTTGAATACGGACGTTGCCAACCCTGCGCGCCCTGGGCGACGGCCTATCCGGCGCAGGAACCCGCGCGGTTCCACTTTCTCGCATCAGGCTCCGCCCACCTTCGCGCGCCGGATGGCGAATGGATCGAACTTGCCCAAGGCGATGCGATCCTTCTGCCCAGAGGCGATGCGCATGTGCTTGCCAGCAAGCCGGGCATTCCGCCGGTCTCGATTGCCGACCTGCCGAGACGGCAGCTGTGTGACGGCATCGTCGACGTGCAATGCCCGTCGACGGACAGCAAGAACCTCATCTTCTATGCGGTGATGCAGTTCAATGTCGATCGTCTGCATCCGCTCCTGCAACTGATGCCGGCCGTCATGCGCACCAGCGATCTTGCTGCAAGCGAGCCGTCGATCCCGCCGCTTCTCGATGCCATGCTGCGTGAAGCGCAAATGCAAAGGGTCGGCTCGGGCGGCATTCTCTCGCGTCTTGCCGATGTGCTGACCGCAACGCTCATTCGAACCTGGGTGGAGCATGGCTGCGGCACCGCGACTGGCTGGCTGGCGGCCGTCCGTAACCCGGAACTCGGTCGTGTGCTTGCCGCCATCCACCTTGAGCCTGCACGGGATTGGAGCGTGCCCGAACTGGCAAAGCTGATGGGGGCGTCGCGATCGGGCTTTGCCCAGCGTTTCGTCGACACCATGGGCGAGACACCGGCGCGCTATGTCGCGCGCATGCGAATGCATCAGGCGCATCAATGGCTGCAGGAAGGGCAGCGGGTGGCCCTTGTCGCCGGCCGCCTCGGTTATGATTCCGAGGCCTCGTTCAGCCGCGCCTTCCGCAAGATCATCGGGGCACCGCCAAGCCACTATCGAAGCAAGGGACTCCCCAAGGAGCAGCTGGCTTCTTGAGAGAAACCGAGGCCTCTGGCCCCGGACGCCCCCCGAGGTCAGAATCGCCCGCTGATGCCGACCTTTGCACCGGCAGATGTCTCGCCGTCGCCTTCGATGTTGAACAACAGTCCCGTGTCGATCGACCAGCTCTGCGCGGTTTGCAGCGATAGCGCGGCCGAGAGCGAACCGAACAGACCCGCGCCATCAAGCCCGGAGTAGCCGACCGTGCCGGCGAGCTTGGGCGTCAGCGTCATGTCGTTCTCAAGGCTGAACTGCCGCGCAATCTCCGCCCTCAGGCTGACCCGCAACTGCTCTTCGGTAAAGCCCTTGAGGTCGACGATGTCGCCGGCGCCATTCTTCACCCCATAGTCGTCGACCGTCTCGGAGAAATAGACCGCCCGCAGCGCCGGCGTAAACACGGTTGCATCGTCCAGCTGCCATTGCCCCTTGACCGCGGTGTCCAGCAGCAGGCGGCGCGTGTCGAATGTGCCGTCAAAGGCAGTCGTGTCTATGGTGTTGGACGAGCCGCCATAAAGCAGGCTCGTATCCCAGAAGATGCCCTTGCCAAGCTCGAAGGAGGCATAGGGACCGGCCAGCCAGCCATTGCCGGAAAGCTCTGCATCCTCGTCGGTTGGGTCGGTCATGCGGTCATAGTGGAAGGACAGGCCGAGCAGTGCTTTCTCCGACAGCAGATAGTCTGTGCCAAGCGAGACCATACCGAAGTTGCCCCACTTGTCGTCGTCGTCCTTGCGGCGGTGCATCAGGAATGTGCTGTCGAGCCAGATGTTGAATGGCGAGGTTTCGGCCTGGTCAACGCCATCGGCCCTGTCGCGCGCTGCTTCCATCTGGGCAAGGCTGGTGGAAAAGCCAAGTGTCACGCCATCGGTTGAAGGTGTCATACGGGTGGTGACGGTGTCCGTTCCCGCGGCCATCTGCCGCCGGTCCAGCAGACCCGGCACCTTGATGGTCGAGGCGATCAGGTTTTGCCGCGTCCGCACGAAGTCACGCACGAGCGCGTCGATCTCCGCGGCGTGGCTGGAGGCATCGAAGGCGAGATTGTAGGTCACGGTCCCGGTGTTGGAAGCGCCAAGCGCGCTGACCAAACGGAAGCCGATGCGCACCTGGCCGGAATAGGCCTTGTTGGGCGTGAACTTCAGATACCAGCCAACCGGAGGGGCGACCGGGCCAACCTGTGCCAGCTCGCCCTGGATGATGGACGCCGTTCCAGCTTGGGCCGGCTCGACAAAGGTCGCCTCGGCCGCGGTGAACGGACCGCCGGTGGCGCCGCGATTGAGATAGACGTCCGGCGGTGCCGATCCGGCCGGGACATCGACCACCTTGTCGCTGACGGTGATCGTGCGGGCCTGAACATTGAGCGTATAGCTCGCCGTTCCCGTTGCGCCGTTGCTGTCGCGAACCTCGATCGCGAACGTGTAACTGCCTGCGGCATCCGCGGCCAGCGCGCCGGTCAGTTCACCCGTTGAGACGTTGATGACCATGCCTTTGGGCAAAGCGCCGGATGCAAGGCGATAGAGCATTGGACCGGTTCCGCCCTTGGCGGCAATCGGCTGGCTGTAGTCCTCGCCGGCCATGGTGTCCTTGAGCGTTCCAGCGGGTGGCTCGAAGGTGAAGTTGACCGGCGCCGGTTCAATCGTGATCGAATAGCGCGCGGTTCCGGCAGCGTTGTTGGCATCGGTTGCCGTCACGGTGAAATCATGGTTTCCGGCTCGGGTCGGGATGCCGGCGATCGCGCCGGTGGCGCTGTCGAGCGCGAGGCCCGCAGGAAGCTGGCCCGATGTGACCGCATAACGATAGGGCGCGGTTCCGGCCGAGGCGGTGACGGTGGCGCCGCTATAGGCGGCTCCGGCGGTTCCGCTCGCCAGCGCGCCAGCCGGTGGCGAGAAGGTGAGCGTCGGTGCTGTCACCGTGATCGCCACCGTCGCGGCAGGCGAGGTGCCGGTGGTGTTCGTGGCCACATAGGTAAAGCTGTCGGTGCCGGAATAGCCCGGTGTCGGGGTATAGGTGATCGCCAGTCCGGACACTGCGGCCGTGCCGTGCGCCGGCTGGGTGCCGATGGCCACGGAATCCGCAGCGCCGCCGCTGAGATCGAGCGTGATCGGGTTGGCCGCGGAGTTCGCGGCGACGGTCGCACGCACATTGTTGGCAGTCGGTGCCTGGATGACGATGGCGATCGAGTAGCTTGCGGTTCCCGTTGCAGTGTTGGCGTCGGTTGCCGTCACGGT
The DNA here is from genome assembly GCF_003355565.1 of Ensifer sp. M14. Lineage (NCBI taxonomy): Bacteria > Pseudomonadati > Pseudomonadota > Alphaproteobacteria > Hyphomicrobiales > Rhizobiaceae > Ensifer > Ensifer sp. M14. The sequence continues at coordinate 582,524 of NZ_QJNR01000007.1, read as the reverse complement.
GAAATTGTGACTTCCGGTCGTCGTCGGCGTTCCCGAGATGCGACCGGTGGTGCCATCGAGCGCGAGGCCTGCAGGCAGTGCGCCTGAAGCCACGGCATAGCGATAGGGCGCGGTCCCGGCCGATGCGGCGACGGTGACGTCATAGGCTGTCCCGACGATACCCCCGGTCAACGTGCCGGCTGCGGGCGAGAAGCTGAGGGTGGGCGCCGTGACGGTGATCGTCACGGTCGCGGCTGTCGAAGTGCCGGTGGCGTTGGTGGCGGTGTAGGTGAAACTGTCGGAGCCGGAATAGCCTGGCGTCGGGGTGTAGGTGATCGCAAGTCCCGAAACCGCAGCCGTACCGTGTGTCGGCTGCGTGCCGATGGCGAGCGTATCGGCGATCCCGCCGCCGAGATCGAGCGTGACCGGGTTCGCCGTGGAGTTTGCTGCGACCGTTGCGCTCACATTGCCGGCGGTCGGGGCCTCGACCGCAATCGCGATTGAGTAGGCCGCTGTCCCCGTGGCGTTGTTGGCGTCGGTGGCCGTGACCGTGAAGGTGTAGTCTCCGGCGGTCGTCGGCGTTCCCGAGATGAGACCGGACGCTGGATCGAGCGTCAACCCGTCCGGCAGCGTGCCGGTCACGGCATAGATGTAGGGTGCAGTGCCGGCCGATGCAGCGACCGTGACGCCGCTGTAGGCGGTTTTGGCGGTCCCGCCGGGCAAGGCGCCGTCGACCGGCGAGAAGCTGAGGGTGGGCGCTGTAACGGTGATCGTCACGGTCGCGGCTGTCGACGTGCCGGTCGCGTTGGTGGCGGTGTAGGTAAAACTGTCGGAACCGGAGTACCCAGGCGTCGGTGTATAGGTGATCGCAAGTCCAGAAACCGAAGCGGTGCCGTGCGTCGGTTGCGTACCGATAGCGAGCGCATCGGCGATCCCGCCGCCGAGATCGAGCGTGAGCGGGTTCGCCGTGGAGTTTGCGCCAACCGTTGCGCTCACATTGCCGGCGGTCGGGGCCTGGACCGCAATCGCGATCGAGTAGGCCGCTGTCCCCGTGGCGTTGTTGGCGTCGGTGGCCGTGACCGTGAAGGTGTAGTCTCCGGCGGTCGTCGGCGTTCCCGAGATGAGACCGGACGCTGGATCGAGCGTCAACCCGTCCGGCAGCGTGCCGGTCACGGCATAGATGTAGGGTGAGGTGCCTGCGGATGCAGCGACTGTGACGCCGCTGTAGGCGGTTTTGGCGGTCCCGCCGGGCAAGGCGCCGGCGACCGGCGAGACGCTGAGTGTGGGTGCCGTGACGGTGATCGTCACGGTCGCGGCCGCGGACGTGCCGGTCGCGTTGGTGGCGGTGTAGTCGAAGCTGTCGGAACCGGAATATCCAGGCGTCGGGGTGTAGGTGATCGCAAGTCCAGAAACCGAAGCGGTGCCGTGCATCGGCTGGGTGCCGATGGCAAGCGTGTCCGCCGCGCCGCCACTGAGACTGAGTGTCACCGGATTGGCCGTGGAGTTCGCCGCAACCGTTACACTCACAGCGTTGGCGATCGGAGCAGGCTTTGGTGTGACCGAACTGGACGCATCGGAGGCCGGACCGGGGCCGATGCTGTTGGTGGCCGTGACTGTGAAGGTGTAGACCGTGCCGTTGGCAAGGCCCTTCACGGTTATGGGACTCGATCCGCCGGTTGCCACGGCACCACCTGGATCAGACGTCACGGTGTAGCTGCTGATCGGCGTGGTGCCCGCGTTCATAGGGGCGGTGAAGCTGACTGTTGCCTCGCCGTCACCCGGCACAGCGCTGACGGCTGTCGGTGCGTCCGGAGCTGCGCCCGCGCGAGTGACGACGATGTCGTAGGTCGTCTTCGTGACGGCGTCCTGCGCCGTAACCACGATGCTTACGGCGTTGTCGCCGACCTGGAGGTTGACGGGAAGGCTGCCCGGCGCCGTGACGACAGTTCCGTTGACCGAGACGACGGCGCCCGAATGTGTGCTCGCCGGAGTGACGGCTATGGTGGAAACACTGTTGCCCACCGAGACCGTGTAGCTTGTCGTGGCAGCGTCGAAGGCTGGAGCGAGCGTGCCATACGATAAGCCAATGCCTGAGAGGCTGGCATCGCTGGAAGGCGGCGCGACGATCATCGGGGTGCCGCCGGTGTACGCCTTGGTCATCTCGTTGCCGGCGAAGTCCTTGATCCCGGTGCTGGCGGACAGGCCGAGCGCCAAGGTACCTTCTCCCGAAACATTCGCGATCTGCACCTGATAGGTCGATCCCGATCCCGACACACTGTCGATCGTGCCTTGCGCGGTTCCTGTTTTCGCCAGGGTGAACTTGCCGATGTCCACGGCCGTGACCGGTTCGGAAAACGTGACGTCGAAGGTGGCGGCTGTCGCGGCGGGGTTGACTGACGTTACCGTGGGCCGGACGCCGTCGATCCTGATGCCTGATGTATCGGCAATGTTGCGCAGTGTGATATCTGCATCCACTAGGCGGTTGTAGTCCGTGATCGTTGCCCCCCCGCGCGCCATTGACGAGATTGCGATTCCGTCTTCGTCGAGGTCGTTTTCGGCAACAGTGTAGGAAAACGTCATGGTGTTAAAGACGGCGCCGATCAGGTTGATCCGCCGCTCGACAGCCCCAAAGACAGCCTTCAGGTACGGCCCCCCGTTGCTGGCGATGTGCTGATCGAACTCCACGTCGAACAGCAGCGTGGCGCCGATCGCGTAGGTTCGTGCCGGCGTGTCGAGCGGCTTGACGGCGGTGACGACCGGCGCGGCGACGTAGGTGTAGCCGTTCGCGCGCGTCACGGAGCTGTTGCCGACAGTCGTAACGGTCACATCGACTGGCCCGGACGTTCGTGCCGGCGCAATGGCCGTAATCCGGGTGGCGCTGTCAACGGTGAATGTGGTAGCAGGCGTGCCGCCGAATGCAACGGCACTCACACCGATGAAGTTGGTGCCGGTGATGGTCACGGACTGTCCGCCGGCTGTGCTTCCGATGGACGGCGCGACACCGGTGATCGTGGCAGGTGCGGCGCGCGTGACGACCACCCAATAGGTCCGCTTGACCGTGCGGTCCTCGGTCATGACCGTGATGGTGAGCGTGTTCTCGCCGACATCGAGCGGCACAGCGTTCGACGCGCCCGAGACAGCGCTTACGCCGTTGATCTTCACCGCCGTTGTGGTTGCGGCGGTGGACGGTGTCACGCCAAGAGTGGAGACGCCGTTGGCCACGGTCGCCGTATAGATCATGGTGTTGGTATTGAAGGCCGGCTCGAGGTTGCCGCTCGAGAGGTCGAGACCGGAAAGAGCCGCGTCCAACGGGTTGCTCTTCGTGACGCAGACGACGTCCATACGCCAGGGGTATGTCGTCGGGCTATAGTTTATGGTTTCGACGAAGAGACCACCTTGAACGAGGTCTTTCCCTGATATCGATGCGGATTCGTCGCCGGTTACCGTGCCTGCCTGATTCTCGACCGACATGTATTGGGCGCCTATTTGGGCGACCGCGGAAAAGTATCCGTAATCCAGGTAGGTCGGATTGCGGATCAGATCGATATGAAGCTGGTCCGTGGTTTCAAAGTCAGTTTTTGGATAGGTCCCCGTGAAAAATCCGACCTCCTTCCCGTTCAGATCGGCAACGATATCCTCGCACCCTTTCGATGCGAACGCCTCTCCCGCCGCAGCCAGGAGGCCGAAAAGAAGAAAGACCAAGGCCGTCAGCAGACGGATCTGATAGTGCCAAAACCGGCGTATCTTTCCATCTTTCGGCCCCGCCACCACCGGTGTGGCGATGCACTTTCGTTCGACGATGCCGTCAGACTGCATCGCAGCGGTGTCGCCGCCGCTTGCCACACGAACGGCCCGGTTGCAGGAGCGTGCGGCCGTGGCCGATCGATAGCTTGTCATGACGGATTTCTCTCAACAAAAACCGCGCCATGGCAGGCGCGCTTCGTGTTAGCTCGGAGAAAGTGCCGTCTTCAATTGGCGCAGACGGTCAGGCGTGGAAATGCGCACCCCGTGCCAATGACCCTGCGTTTACTGCCAAATCGGCTGTCTTGCCGCGCAGGTCCTTATCGCCCGATCAGGCTGATCCATTGCGACCAGTCGGTCGCCGACAGCCCAGGTGCGGATTTTAGCAGGGCCGGATGATGCGCCGAAAGATGCCGTAGCTCCCGCGGCGACATGCCGAATTCCCGACGAAACGCACGGCTGAAATTGGCCGCGTTGGTAAACCCATGCGCTAAGGCGAGGTCTGCGATTGCAACGTGCCTGTATTCCGGCGCTCGCAGATTTATGAAGGCGCGCCGCAGGCGCTGCTGCGCCAGGAAAACCGAGAATCCCCCAACCAGTTCCAGAAGCCGGTAGACCGTTCGGCGCGACAGCCCGAATGCGCCCATGACGCGCTCCACGGTCAGATCGGGTTCGAGCAAGTGGTCGGTTATGTAGCGCCTGACCGCGATCGACAGCGCATGGCCGACGCTTGCTGCATTGCCCTCGCTCGTCTGGCTGTTGATCGCGGCGCCGGCAAGATCAAGCAGCGGAGACAGGACCGCTTCCGCGTCGCCGACGGAGATATGATCCAGCTGTTTGTGAAGGCTGCCGAGCGTGTCCCTCAACAGCGAAACGAGCGGCATGCTAGCCGGTAGGACCAGTTCATGATTGTCGTCCGGGCGCTTCAGGCGGGGGGCCAGCATCTGGCGCGGAATGACGAGGCTGAGATGCTCATGATCGATGGTGGATGTGGCGAGCGGCTGCGCCATATCGATCACGTAGAGGTCACCGGGGCGGGCAATGCTGTCGGAGCTGCCGCGGGTGCCGCTTTGACCATTGAGGTAGAACTGCACGAGATACCCGTCCATGCCGTCCCGGGCGATCTTGTAGCGGGACCGGTCGAAGTCCTGACCGCTCGATCGAGTGCGCGCGACCCCGACACCTCCGATCAGGGCCGCATCGACGCTGGCAAAGAAAGGTTCGTCGGATGGACCGCGAAGGCGCGTGTCAAAAAGAACGCCGATCGACTCGCGCCACATCAAATGGGCGTCTTGCTGCCGCATCGCTGTGGTGTCGAATCGAGAGCGCGGCAATCCGAAGTGATCGATAGGCGAGGAGCCCAAGCTTGACGTTGCATCAAATGACATGGTCGGAAAACTTCGTTCTTTGCGCTGAACTGATGGTCATAAATTGACAACTGGCAATTGGCTTATCCGAGCATGTCTACCACAACTCCTGAATACATCCGCTCACGTCGCGACTCTCGCTGGCTGGAAGCTAAACACTAGAGCATCCCGCCTTCAAGCGGAACTACCTAAGGCGGATAAGATGCTCTGGAATCAAGGAGCTAGAGCGTCTTTACGCGTTCTTCTGAACACACGGCTCTCCAGAGATAGCTGGATGTTCTTGCGAGATCATTTCAGCCGCAAGGTGAATATAAAAATTTCGCCGTGGCAAGCTTCAAGCGGATAAAGGTAGACTGCGGCCGTATGCCGTTGCGGCGCACTTCAGCTCTGTTTGCCGGATTGCCGTACTGCTTTTGACTGAAAACCGCTCCGCACTTTTCCCGGAAAGTTCTATGGGCTCTTTGCGGCCTGAAGAGCGCCTGCAAGCTTTCTGACCGCGACGTCAAGCTCGATCGGCGTATAGGCGGCGAATCCCATCAGGAACCCGGCCTTGCCATCGCCGGAGGCATGAAGCCCCGACAGGCCCAGCAGCTCGACGCCGACGCGTCGCGCCGCGTCGATCGCCGTGCACTCTGGCAAGCCGCAGGTCAGCACGCACGGCATCTGCAGGCCGCCGATCGGAATCCGCGGCTCTACGAAGGCCGAAAGATGTGTCCGCACAAGGCCAGCAAGCGTATCGAGCCGCTCGGAATAGATGCCGCGCATGGCGCGAACATAAGCGCCGAAATGCCCGCCTTCCATGAACCGGGCGAGTGTCAGTTGCGCCATCGAAGCGGTGTGGCCGTCAAGCAATGTCCGTGCGACGGTCATCGGGTTGACCAATTGTGGAGGCAGCACGACATAGCCGATCCGCAACCCGGGAAAGAGCGATTTGGTGAAGGTGCCGATGTAAACGGTCCGGTAATGAGGGTCGAGGCCCTGCATGCAGGCCGTTGGTTTTCCGGCATAGTGGAATTCGCTGTCGTAGTCGTCCTCGATGATCCAGGCCTGGTGCTTACCTGCCCATTCGATGAGGGCAAGTCGTCGATCGAGTGCAAGCGTCGCACCGGTCGGAAACTGATGCGAAGGCGTCAGGAAAACGGCCTTGGCCTTGTGAGGCTGGCTCAAGATCCGTTCGACCGTGATGCCCTGATCGTCCACGGGAATTGGAACACATTCGAGGCCGGCAGCGTCGAATGCCTTGCGCGCGCCGTAGTATGCCGGATCTTCGATGAAGATGCGGTCACCGGGATCGAGCAGCATGTTGGCGCACAGCGCCATTGCCTGTTGTGAACTCGTGAGAACCAGCACACGGTCGGCGCTGGCACGAGCACCCCGTTCCAGGTTGACATAGTCGGCAATCGCGCGTCGAAGCGGTTCTGCGCCTTGTGGATCTCCGTGAAGGAGGGCCTGTGTGCCCGTTTCCTTCAGGACCTGGCGCTCCAGACGTTCCCACAGCGAAAGCGGAAAGCTGCGCGTCTCTGGCACACCCGGTGCGAATGGCCGGGGTACAAGTTGCTCGCGGACGCCGCCGCTGCGCGACATGGCGGCGCCGCGTCTGCTGAGGCTTGGCTCCTTGTGACGCTGAAGCGCGTCTCGCCGCGGAACCCTTTGGCCCGTGGAGAATGCCTTCACCTCGGCGACGAAACTGCCGCTGCCCACCCGTCGGTCGATAAAGCCCTCGGCATGGAGCTGGGAATAGGCGGCCTCGACGGTGTCGCGGGATACACTGAGTGATCTGGCGAGCGCACGCGATGCCGGCAGCGGTCTGCCGGGAACAAGCGCACCATCGACGATGAGTTGCCTGACTGCCCGCTGAATCCGTGCGTGGAGCGGCAACTCTGCGTGCGCGGGATGGGCAAGCCAGGCCTTCACCGTTTCCAATTGGCAATGCTTGAACAAATGGTCTGGCCGATGATCGAGAAGTGGATGGCTCTATCAGTCCATTTGTCGATTAGAAGTCAAGCCGCATCCTCACCCGGCGCCAGAGACTTTCAGGAGATTCAATCGGATCATGTCGCATATCTCGTCACCATCGCCCTCCCGTTTAAGTGATCTCACGCATCCCATTGTCGCCGGTTTGATCTCCGTCATCGTCAACTACGGCGGAACCTTCATTCTGGTCTTCCAGGCCGCAAAGGTCGCGGGTCTGAGCCCGGAACTGACCGCATCGTGGGTGTGGTCCGTTTCCATCGGGGTCGGTCTGACCGGACTGTTTCTGAGCTGGCGCTATCGCGAGCCGATCATCACGGCCTGGTCGACCCCGGCTGCGGCATTCCTCGTGACGGCGCTTGCGACCACGTCCTATGCAGAAGCGGTGGGTGCCTATCTGATCTCGGCAGCTGCCTTCGTCGCATTGGGGCTTTTGGGCTGTTTCGATAGGGTCATCAAGCTGATCCCGCCCGGCATCGCCTCAGGGCTGCTCGCGGGTATATTGCTGCAATTCGGCATCGGGGCTTTTGGAGGCGCGACGGTCGATCCGCTGCTGGTCGGGCTTCTGATCCTTGCCTATGTGCTGCTCAAGCGCTTTACCGCACGCTATGCCGTGGTCGGCATACTGGTGCTCGGTCTCGTGTTCCTGGCTATGCAGGGCCGGATCGATCTTTCCGGGCTGCAGTTGAAGCTGGCCGCGCCTGTGTTCACCATGCCGCAATTCTCTCTGAATGCGCTTCTGAGCGTGGCGCTGCCGCTGTTTCTAATCACCCTGACCGGGCAATACATGCCGGGCATGCTGGTTCTGCGCAATGATGGCTTCAAGACCAGCGCCAGCCCGATCTTGACGGTGACGGGTTTGGGTTCGCTTGTCATGGCGCCGTTCGGCTCTCACGCCTTCAACATCGCGGCCATCACCGCCGCAATCGCTACCGGCAAGGAGGCGCACGAAGACCCGACGAAGCGTTGGGTGGCGGGGATCGCGGCGGGCGCCTCTTACGTTCTTGTCGGCGTGTTCGGCGTGACACTTGCCGCCGTCTTCATGGCATTGCCGGCAACGTTCATCACCACCTTGGCCGGGCTTGCGCTGCTGGGCACGATCGGCGGCAGTCTCGCCGGCGCAATGGCCGATCCGAAATCGCGCGAGGCAGCGTTGATTACCTTCCTCGCTTCGGCCGCGAACATCAGCCTGCTCGGGATCGGTGGAGCGTTCTGGGGGCTCGTGATCGGTGTTGTCGCTTCCATCGTGCTGAACGGCTGCCTGCCGCGTCGGGACAGTGGCAAAATGGTTTCCATCGAGGGGGCGGAAGAGTGATGTCCGGCTTCCGCCGGCTCAATCCGGAAGCATGTGGCGCGCGGCCGTCGCAAACGCGACCATCGCTAATGCTTTGGGAGACTTCGTACCCGCCGTCCTCATAAGGTCGGACGTCGATCGCTGACCATTTTCTCGACCACGACTGCTTGAGCGGGGCCAGGCGTGCGCTTCGCCCTCCATTCGATCGGGTTAATGCAGGTCACGCGCCTGAACTCGCGGTTGAAGTTGGATTTCGCCAGAAAGGCGACGTCGTAGACAATCGTCGTAGTGGCGATGTCGGCGCTTTCCAAAAGCCGGCATGCCTCCGCGATCCGGAAATCGTTGACATATTGCGACAGGTTCTTGCCGTGGACAATCTCGCTAGAGGCTTCGGCGCTTCACCTCTGGAAGTCATTGACGATGGCCGGCTGAAAGTGGCGTTCTTGGCCATCCCGGCACTTTTTCTTGCCGATGGCCTGCGCGACGTGCACAAACCCGTGGCGCTCTGGGTAGCCGCCTTGGACGACATCGTGCCGGTGGTGCCGGACTTCGCCATCCTCCGGGACGGATTGCCGGTCAGGCCCGTTTCCCATATCGAGCCCGATGCGGGGCTCTACTCCTTCCTCGCGCCATACACCCGGACCCAACGCGCGGAGTTGTACGAGATCTGCACCGATCTGCCGGGCTTCGATCGCGTCGCATTTCATCCGCGGCTGAACGCTGCCGCGGTCGCCTTCTTCAGGGCAAATCTCTAGGCGGATGCTTGGGTGGATGTGTGTGGCGCGAGGCGAGGTGCCTCGCGGCTCCCGGCCCTGACATCGGGCGCCATATTGCCGTGGGTCCTGAAATGGTCGGCTGTCCGAGCTTCATGCCGCCAATCCTTGAGCCGGTGGCAAATCGGTGGCGTCACCGGCGCATCATTTCCCTCACTCCTCGCGGAATGCTCTGAGCATCTGGTCGGTGAATGGTTTTGTGAGGTATGAGATTGCGGTTCTCTCGTCGGTCTGGACGAACACTTCGACGGGCATTCCGGGCATGAGCTTGCGGCCGCCGAGCTTTTCGAGCGGCT
>NZ_QJNR01000007.1:532349-573003 GCF_003355565.1 Ensifer sp. M14 | reverse complement strand
CTACAGGAGCGGCCATGGAAAATCATGTCAATTGGCCGACGGCAATGGGCGCAAGAGTTCTGATCAATGACGGTTGGTATAACCCAGTCCCACCCCAGCGATTGTGAGCACAGGACGAACGGTTCACGCCGGAGCGGCGACGGACTTTGTCAGGCGTGGCCGCCTTAACTGAATAGAGGAGTGAATTGCCGAGCAGATCTCTCGCACGAAACCAAGAATGACGCGGCAGCCATCGTTGAGAACCCTGAGGACCCTTAGCGTGCCTTCAAAGACTTCGAAGAAGTCTCTTGGCAGCGCCGCATTTGTAAAGCGGAACCGAGAGACCGCCAGGTTCGCGCGCTGATCCGACGTTGGCTGCAGTGGTATGAACTCTCCGCCTACAGATCACGATGGAGGAATTGATCGTCTCTGCGTAATACTTGGGTGAATCCAGATATTATTGCGCTCTGAATGTTGCAACAATCATAACAGAAATCAGAGAACCCGAACATAGAGGCAAGATACTCTCGTATTACTGGCGAATATTCCCGTCGCAACTCATACAAGAATATTCAAATATTAGAATTATTATTTTAGCTCTTTTGATTCATCTCAACGACCGTAGTCGACTCATGCTGACTAAGTCTGCACGGATTTTCCGAAAACCCCGAGGTGACTTCTATGGCCAATAGAAACTTCGCCACACGGCGCAATCGCCGACCGTCAGGGAAACGACTTTTCGGCGATCAGGCATCGGTTGACATAGAACGGCGCTTGCGTCGGTTTGGGCGTGAAACGCTTTGAGGCTGCCTCCACGCTGTTTGGGAATTGCACGGGCGTCTTCTTTTCGGCGTCATGATCGACGGCGTCGTTGCGGCGCGTTGGCTGCGCAGAGACGGCAACAATCCCATTCTCCAATTCTTACGATTTATCCACAATGAAACCACTTCAGCCTCATGCCTAGACCGGCACGGACGTTGTCTGCCGCACCGGTATAGCCACCAATGTTTCCCGCCTGCAGACGCTCGCAAGAAATGGAAAGGGCCGCGCTTCGCGCAGCCCTGTCTTGTTCTTACTGACCACCCCATGCGGCCGGATAGTCTGGCAGCTTTTCGCAGCCGCACATGGCGTGGTGCAGCGGCGGCATCTTGTCGTTGACGTACTCGTCGAGTGTTTCGGCGGTGATTGACGGCTGCGGCATTACCCATTCCGGGCCTGGGACCGGCTCGCCCTTCAGCACCTTAACCGCCGCGATGATGGGCGTGCGCCACTGATAGGTCGGGTAGGTCGGTGCAATCGCCTTGAAGCCTTCAACCTTCCATTTCATCAGAAAGTCCTGTTGGTCCTCCCCGGTGATAACGGGCAGGGGCAGGCCGGAATCCTCGAAGGCCTCGAGCGCTGCAACGGCGGTCGCGCCGGCATCCATCCAGACCGCGTCGATCTTGCCGCGCTGCAGATAGTCCTCGACGATCGACTTGGTCTTGGCGTTGTCGCCCTCGGTGAACTCCTCGCCGATGACGTTCAGCCCCTTTTCCTTGAAGATGTGCTTGGCGGCGGATGCACGGGTTTCCAGAACGTCGACGCCCGGCACGATGCGCAGCATCAGCACGTTGGCGCCGGTGGGCGCATTGGCCGCCACGAACTCGCCGGCCTGGATGCCGAAGCCATAACCGCCGACCGGATGGATGAAGGTGACCGGGCACTTCGTGTTGACGCCGCGGTCAAAGACGATAACGGGCAGCTTGGCGCAGGCCTTTTCGACGGCCGGAGTCAGCGCTGCGGTGGTGTTCGGCGACACAATCAGCGCATTGCACTTGCCGCCGTTGATAAGATCGTCGATGTCAGAAATCTGTTTGTCGTCGGAGCCTTCGGCGTCGACATGGATGAGCTCCTTGATTTCCGGATGCAGCTTCACCTCGGCCTGCATGTTCGTCCAGCCTGTCACCCGCCACGCATTGTTGACCCCGGCATTGGAGAAGCAGATCGTATAAGGACCTTCCTTCTTGAACTTCGCGGTGTCGGCCATCTGGTCACCGTAATATTGCACCCATGGCTCGCCGTCCGGGCCGTTGGCCCTGGCAGTCAAAAGTTCACGCTGCCTGGCGAACTCGGCAGGATCGTCAAAATTCAGCTGTTGGGCCTGCGCGGTGCTAGCGATGAGGGCAGCCGAAAGGGCGGCGGTCAGCAGTCTTTTCATGTCTCACTCCCATTTGATCATGATTTTCAGTTCCTCCCGACGGCCTTGCGGCCGACGAAACTCAGGTCCCGCCGGCGCGGTTGCGCCGATAGGTGGCAAGCACGACGGCAACGATCAGGATCACCCCCTGCACGACGTCGCGCACCGGTTTCGGCAAGCCGATGAAGTTGAGCAGCGTGAAGATCGCAGTCAGCGTCAACGCGCCGGCAATTGAGGCAGGCACCGAGCCGCGCCCGCCCAGAAGCTGCGCACCGCCGATGACGCAAGCCGTGATCGCCTGCAACTCGTAGCCGACGCCGACATCGGTCGAGACACCGGCAAAACCGCCGAGCAGGATGCCGGCCGTCACCGCGCTCAGCGACGACACGACGAAGGCGGTGATACGAACCCGTTCCAGCGGGACGCCCGACATCTGCGCCGCCCGTGGATTGTCGCCGATCGCATGCAGCATGCGGCCGAGATTGGTGCGATGCATGAGCCAGAACAGGCATGAACCGAACGCAAGCAGCACCAGCAGCGCCACTGGAATGAACTGGATCAGTGGAATTCCCTGGATATTGACGCGTCCGAAGAAGCGGAACGTTTCCGGCAGGTAGCCGCGCGGTGAACCGCTCGACCACATGAAGGCTGCACCGTTGAGCGTGATCATCATGCCGAGCGTGGCAATCAGCGAGGGGACCCTCAGAAAGCTGACGACGAGGCCGTTGACGATACCGACAGCAAGCCCGGCGGCATACATGGCCGGGATCACCCACCAGGTCGCATCGGCATTGTTATTGAGCAGCATCGATGAACCGACCACCGTCAAGGTAATCAGGGAGCCGACCGAGAGGTCGAACCCGCCGGACACGATGACATAGATCTGGCCGGCGGCGAGAATCGCCAACGGCGCGGCGCGCTTCAGGAAATTCATGTAGCCCGTGGGCTCGACGAAATTCGGGTTCGACAGCGTGATGGCGACGAGCAGCGCTGCAAGCACGAAGAAGACGGGGTTGATCTTCGGCAGGCGGCCGCTTCGGGGTGCGCCAGGCGCCTCTGTTGAACTGACAGTCTGCTGGCTCATGCCACGATCCTCTTCGAACGCACGGCGTAGAAGGCGACGGCAGCGACGATTATGATGCCGCGCATGACCTGCTTGGCGAAGGCGTCGACGCCGGCGAGATTGAAGATGGAGTCGATCAGCGAGAAGATGATGACGCCTGCGACCGTGCCCCAGATTCCGCCCTTTCCGCCGGAGAGGATCGTTCCGCCGATGACGACGACGGCGATCGATTCGAGATCGTAGGCACCCTCCGTGCCGATCCAGGGCGAGCCGGATTTGAGGCGGCTTGCGAGATAGAGGCCGGCCAGCGATGCGCAGAGACTGCACAGGATATGGCTTGCAATCACGACGCGGTCCGTCTTGATGCCCGCTGCTCGAGCAGTGTCACGATTGCCACCGACCGAATAGACGTTGGAGCCGAAGCGTGTGAACCGCAGCACGACCCATGCTCCAACAACCACCAGCGTCAGCACGATGAGGCTGAACGGCAGCCCCAGCACCACGCCATAGGCGAAGAACTGGAACGCATCCGGGACCGAACCGCCGAACTTGCCGTGGAAGGATGCAAGACAGCCCTGGATGATAAGCGCCATGCCCAGCGTCGCGATCAGCGGATTGACTTCCAGCCTGGTGATCATCAGCCCGTTCAATGTGCCGACCAGCGCACCCATCAGCAGTACGACGAGAACAGCGGGCACCATCATCGCCGGATCGCCGTTCATGATCGCCGACGAGACCACCGCCGACGCGGAAATGAGATGGGCCACCGATAAGTCTATCGAGCCGACGAGAATGGCGAAGGTCTGGCCGACGGCGGTCATGCCGAGAGCAATGGAGCGGTTGAGGATGGAGATCGCCGCTTCCGGTGTCAGGAACCGCGTCAGACCGAGGCTGAGCGCGATCGCGATGTAGATCAGAAGTGCGGCCGCAAGCAGCAGGGCCGGCGAATAGCGCTCGATGCGCGACGGCAGGCGTTTGATGAGTGTCGCCGCGTTCATGCCGCCACCGCCTCTTCACCGGTTGCGGCAAGCATCACATCGGCCTCAGAAACGCCGCGCTCGAACGTTGCCACCAGTTCGCCGGCGCGCATGACGAGGAGGCGGTCGGCGGCGCCGAGCACCTCGGGCAGGTCGGACGAGATCATCATGATCGCCGTACCCTTGCGGGCAAGATCGCGCATGAGGTGGTAGATACCGGCCTTGGCGTTAACGTCGATGCCCCGCGTCGGTTCGATAAAAATCAACAGGCGTGGCGCCAGCGCCAGCCAGCGCGCGACAATTGCCTTCTGCTGGTTTCCGCCTGAGAGCGCCTTGATCTCCTGGGAAAAGCTGCCGGCGCGCACGTCAAGGTCCTGCAGCAGGCCATCCATCTGGTCCGTGGAAGCGAACGGGGTCGCATCGGCCTTGCCCGCGAGAGCCGAAAGTGCCCTTGCCGTCAGCATGCCATTGTCGGTGACCGACTGCATCAGCACCAGCCCTTCGGCCTTGCGGTCGCCCGGCAAAAGGCCGATGCCGGCGCGGATGGCGTCACGCGGGCTCGTGAACCGTGCCTGTTTGCCGCCAAGCATCACCTCGCCCTCGGTGAAGGGGGAAAAGCCGAAAATCGCCTGGGCGAGTGCAACACGCCCCGCTCCCTGCAGTCCGGCAAAGCCGACGATCTCGCCGGCGTGAAGGTCGAGGGTGATGTTCGTCAATCGCTCGTTGCCGGCGTTGCGCACGGAGAGCACCACGCCACCGATCTCCTGCGGCGTCGCCGGAGCCGCGTAGAAATCGCCGATATCGCGACCGACCATGGCGCGCACGATCACATCGGGTTCCGGCACATGGTCGAAGCTCGCGGCCGTCTCGCCGTCCTTTAGCACCGTCACCCGGTCGGCAAGCCGTGTGATCTCGCGCATGCGGTGCGTGATATAGATAATTGCCACACCCCTCTTCTTCAGCGTGTCGACGAGGCCGAACAACACCTCGCATTCCGCCTCGTTGAGGGCGGCGGTCGGCTCGTCCATCACGATGACGCGAGCATCCAGCGACACCGCCTTGGCGATCTCTACCAGTTGCTGGCTGGCAACATCGAGGTCGGCGACAACCGTGTCGGCTTCGATCCGATGTGCCGACCCGAACAACGAGAGCACGCGTCGGGCCTCCCGATTCATCGCGGCGTGGTCGACGAGGCCGAACCGCGTCGGCTCGCGGCCGAGAAAAATGTTCTGCGCCACGGTGCGCTCGGGCAGCAGCGAGAATTCCTGGTAAATCACTGCGATACCGGCGCGGATGGCGTCGAGCGGATGGGTGAAAAGGCGCTCCTCGCCACCCGCGATCACGGCGCCGCCGTCCAGCCGGTAGACTCCGGAGAGGATCTTCATCAGCGTCGACTTGCCGGCGCCGTTCTCGCCGGCAAGTGCGTGTACCTCGCCGGGATAGGCGGAAAAGCTAACGCCTTTCAGGGCCTTGACGCCGGGGAAACTCTTGGTGATGCCGCGCATTTCGATTGCGGGAGAGGGGGTGCTCATGCTTGTGCCCATGTCTTGCGAATGAACGTCGCACTTTCGGAAAAAAGCGTCTCGAAATCTGGAAACAGCGGTCGCCAGACGCGGGTTGCCGTCGCGATGGCCGGAAGTCCGGCGCCGAACGCCTCCAGGGTCAGCCAGCCGTCATATCCGATCTCCTTCAAAGTCCTGAACATCGCGGCGAAGTCTATGTGCCCGCGTCCCGGGATGCCACGGTCGTTCTCCGAAACGTGAAAGACGCCGATATCGCTGCCGATCAGTCGAATGGCGGCCTCCGGGCGGCGCTCTTCGACGTTGGCATGAAAGGTGTCGTACATGATCTTGAAGGCCGGATGCCCGACCCTGTCCACATAGGAGCGGGCCTGCTCCATCGTGTTCAGGTAATAGGTCTCGAACCGATTGAGCGGCTCGAGGCTCAGATGCATTCCGTTTGCCGCAGCCCGCTCCGCCAGGGCCCTGTGCGCGTCAGCGCCGTATTTGAGTTCGTCCTCGCTGGCCCCTGCCCCGGTGAAGAACCCGATCGGCGCATGGAACGGGCCGCCCATGCTTTCGGCTCCAAGGGCAATGGCGCAGTCCAACGCCCAGTCGAGGTGGGCAAGGCCGCGCCCCCGCACATCCGGGTCGCAACTGACGGGGTTGGCGTCCGGCGTCGGAACGATCGATGTGGTGGACCGGGCGATGCCGAGTGTGTCCAGTTCCCTGCCGAGGCGTTCGTAGTGGCTGACCGCGCCTTTGAGGACCGGGACTTCGACCCCGTCATAACCGAGGTCGCGCAGTTGTCCGATGCTTGCCATGTGCCTGTCCTCGACGAAGTCGGTCAGGCAGAGAAGGTTAATGCCGAGGTTCATGGCGCGCTCAGTGCAGCTTGATGCCAAGGTCGCGGCAGCTCGCGCGAATCCAGGCCAAGGATTTCTCGATCATGGGGCCAGCGGCACCCTCACATTCGAGGCTGAGCACACCTTCGTAGCCGTGATCGCGCAGCATCGCGAGGCAGGCCTTGATGTTGCTGGCATTAACGCCGTCGCCGAGGGCACAGTGGCTGACCGCGATACCGGTCTGTCCGCCACGAACCGCCGCGGCGAGCGTTTGCGAGACATCCTTGATGTGAACGTGACTGACCTTGTCGATGAAGTGCTGCAGGAACTCCGTCGGCTCCTGGCCGGCGATGAAGGTGTTGCCGGTGTCCATGTTCATGCGCAGCCAGCGGGAATCGACGAAGGCAAGCATGCGTTCCATGAAATCCGGGCGCGTGGTGAAATGGCCGTGCGGCTCGATATTGACGATGATTTCGTGCGCTTCGGCGACCTCAATGATCTTCTCGTAGCTGCGCTTCATCAGCGCCATCGATTCTTCTTCGCTCAGCCCCGGCGGCATGTGGAGCCCGTCGGTGGTGTCGACGCAAGGGCTGCCGGCCTGCGCCGCCCAGGCAATCGACTTCAGCACATAGGGCACGCCGCGCAACGGGCCGTCTTCACCGGAAAGCGGATAGGCGGCGTCGACCTGGGAGAAGCGCACGCCGTAGCGGTCCATCTTCCGGCGCAGCAGCGCGGGATCCTCGTAGAGCGCTACATGTGGCTGGTAACCGAGCCCGTGAATCCAGCTGACGCCGTCTATGAGGCCGCATTCGATGAAGTGCACATCATTGTCGCTCGCCCACTGCAAGCATTTTTCGAACGACCAATAGGCCGAGTTGAACGCGTCCGTGTGGAAACCTATCCGCACCGGCAAATCCTCCCTGATTCTCCTCCATGCCGTTGAGTTTCAACGACAAATCACCAAGCGCCTCCGTTTGTCGCTTGATGATGACGCAGCATTGCGCAATAAAGGACTGTTCGCGTTCGAAATAGAGGACTGGTAAATTTTGAACATCGGCGAGGGAGAGCGATGAGCAAAATCAACAATGAACGAGCTGCCGGCCGGCCGGCGGTTTTCCGGGAGCCTGGCGCCCTGCTTTACGCCGGGAACTGTCAGGACCTGATGAAGGCGTCCCTTGCCGGACAGGTCTCGCTCAACGCATGGACGCGACGCGGCTATCCGGGCATCGACCTCGGCCACGCCCTGCCTCAGGTCTGTTCCGTCGGGGGGTGGGATGCGACCACGCCACAGGACTGGGGTCTGCGTGAGCATTGCAACGAAGGCGTCAAGATCGCCTATCTTGCACGCGGCTCGCTGACCATTACGATGGATGGACGCAAGACCACGCTCAACGAAGGTCAGATGTTCGTCGTCCGCCCATGGCAGCTGCATGCGCTCGGCGATCCCAATATCGGCGCGAGCCATATCGTCTGGGTACTGATGGACATGGGCGTGCGCCGCCCGCATGAAACCTGGCTTTGGCCCGACTGGATCGGCTGGCCCGAGCGGGACCGCAAACGGCTGAGCGAGCTTTTGTCCAAGAACGAGCAGATCTCCTATCTCGCCTCACGCGAAGTCGCTCGAACTTTCATGGAGATCCACGAGGTGGTGGCAAGCCATGACATCCATGGCGGCGAAGCGCGTCTGCGCCTGCTGATCTCGATGATGCTGCTCCAGTTCCGTCAAATGCTGGAAAGCCAGGCGCCGGTGCTGGATCTGGCGCTTGCGAGCTCGAAACGCACGGTGGAAATCTTCCTCAAACGCTTGAAACACGCGCTGGACGAGGACTGGACCCTTGAGAACATGGCTGCCGAATGCAATCTCTCGCGCACCCAGTTCACCCAGCATTGCCTGGTACTGACCAACATGACGCCTGTGCGCTATTTGCAGATGTTGCGGCTGAACGCGGCTCGGCAACTGCTCGAAAGTGGCCAGCAGTCCGTCACCAACGTCGCTTATGACTGCGGCTTCTCCTCAAGCCAGTATTTTGCCACCTGCTACAAGAAGCGCTTTGGGTTCTCGCCAATCGAGACCCCGCGACAGCAGACGATGATGACCAGCTGAGCTTCTGACGCGAAGCATTTCCGTACCGAATGTGGCTCTCGTTCGAACAGGTCGCCGGCGCTATGCGCAATGAGAGCTTTGGGAAGGCCGGCGCCTCAGGTGCTACGCGGGC
Source organism: Ensifer sp. M14 (assembly GCF_003355565.1). Taxonomy (NCBI): domain Bacteria; kingdom Pseudomonadati; phylum Pseudomonadota; class Alphaproteobacteria; order Hyphomicrobiales; family Rhizobiaceae; genus Ensifer; species Ensifer sp. M14. The sequence continues at coordinate 564,248 of NZ_QJNR01000007.1, read as the reverse complement.
ATGGTCCGGATCACGTCGGCGACACTGCAAACTGTTGGCAAGTCCGCATCAGGCGCGCTGCCCGAATATGTCGTGACGGGCACCCGATCGCGTTCGTACGCCGCGTGCCAATCGTGGTCGAATGGAACACTTGTCTCCCAAATCGGTTTCACCAATTCATTTCAAAGGAGAAACCAAGATGGATCACACAAATCACGTCCGCCTCGCAGCCGTAGAACTCACGCCGGCAGTCCTGGAGGGTGCGACGGTTTACGGAGCCGATGACCACAAGGTCGGCAAAGTTGACCATGTCCATGGAGAGGGCGCCGGCAGTACCGTAATCATTGACGTTGGCGGCTTCCTCGGCATCGGTGCCAAGCCGGTTGCGGTCCCGCTTACCGATCTCGATTTCATGCGGGACGAGGACGGCGATGTCCACGCCGTCACCTCATGGACCAAGGACCAGCTCAAGGAAATGCCCGAGCATCGCCACTAGGCACCAGCGCCCGGCCAATGTGCCGGGCTCCCCTCCGACATTGGCAACTCCAAAATCGATGAGCGCGCGCGAGGCGCGATTGCATGTTGCATCGCGGAATAAATGAAGTCATAAAAAATCACTCACAACGGACCCGGTGAAACTCCGGGTGGCTCTTCTGGCCGCCGATCCGCCAGACCACGCAAAAACTGCATGCCAGTCAAAACCGCCTCATCGCGCGCGTTCGCCGCCATGCTTTGCGAGAACTCACCTTATGCAATTTTCCTCCTTCCGTCGCGAATGGTCCGCTGCTCCTATGCGCGAAATGCTCGCCGGGTCCGTTGCGACATTCGCCTTGATCCCCGAGGTCATCGCATTTTCATTTGTCGCCGGTGTCGATCCGCAAGTCGGCCTCTTCGCCTCCTTCATCATCGGCATTGTCATAGCCTTCACCGGTGGCCGCCCTGCCATGATCTCGGCGGCAGCGGGATCGGTTGCACTCGTTGCAGCACCACTCGTCCATGCGCACGGACTGCCTTATCTCTTTGCCGCCGGGTTACTGGCGGGCGTCTTCCAGATCGTGTTCGGTCTTCTCCGCCTTGGCGTTCTCATGCGTTTCGTTTCGAAATCGGTCCGCACAGGTTTCGTCAACGCGCTTGCGATCCTGATCTTTGGAGCCCAGTTACCGCACATCATCGGGGGGGACTGGCTTGCCTACAGCATGCTGGCGGCGGGGCTTGCTGTCATCTACCTCGCCCCGAGGATCACAACGTCAGTGCCTTCGCCGTTGATCTGCATTCTCGTTCTCACCCTTGCGTCGGTATCGCTCCAACTCCCGGTGATGACCATTGCGGATCTCGGCAAGTTGCCCGATTCGCTGCCGATCTTCAGCTGGCCGACAGTTCCCCTGACACTTGAAACGCTGACAATTATCGCAGGTCCTGCACTCGCAATCGCCATGGTCGGCCTGCTGGAATCGATGATGACGGCCACTGTCGTTGACGATCTCACGGGAACCCCCAGTTCTAAGAACAGGGAGTGCACGGGCCTGGGCATCGCCAATGCCACGGCAAGCCTGTTCGGCGGGATCGCGGGCTGCGGCATGATCGGCCAGACCGTCAGCAACGTGAAGTATGGCGGGCGTGGTCGTCTGTCGACACTGTTTGCGGGAGCCCTCCTTCTGGTGCTGATGGTGTTGCTGAAGCCGTGGGTGTCTCAGGTTCCGGTCGCCGCCCTGGTTGCCATCATGGTGATGGTGTCGATCGACACGTTCGACTGGTCTTCGTTGAAAAGTGTGGTTGTCCATCCCAAGGTCTCGAGCGCCGTCATGATAGCGACCGTCCTCGTTACGGTTTTCACCTCGAACCTGGCACTCGGCGTAACGGTCGGCGTTCTTCTGAGCGGCGTATTCTTCACGTTCAAAGTCGCCCGTCTCTTGCAGGTTGAAACCGTCACCGGGACTGCTGCGGGGCGTTTGACCTATCGCGTATCCGGCCAGGTGTTCTTCGCCTCGGCCGACATTTTCGTCGACGCATTCGATATAGAAGAGGCAAGTGGCATGGCTGTTGCCATCGACTTATCGCAGGCGCACTTCTGGGACATTACCGCCGTTAAGGCCCTCGAAAAGGTCGTGGACCGTTTCAAGGCGCATGATATCGCCGTAGACATCCTGGGCCTGAACGAGACGAGCACCACGTTGATTGAAAGCCTGGATGGGCCGATGAAGCTTCGGGAAGTCTGACCCAGGGTTGCTCGAACCGACCGAGAAACGGTCACCAGAGCAAAGCACCGCGGCCCTGATCCGTTAGGCCGCTGGTGACTATAATGATCGAACTGCGACCGCCGGATGCGATCGCCGCAACTCCTGCTGACGCCGGTGAGATGGAGATTGGAGGATCGAAGCTGCTGCGGCGCCGGCCGCCGAGATTATGGGTTCACGCCCTGGTCAACAATCCCGAAAATTCCGAACTGCACCGCGCAAACACCGCGCATAATATTTGCGCTGAGACCGACATGTCCTCCTAATAGCTTGGGAGCCATGTGTGATGAACAAAGCCGCTGCATCTCGCCAAGAGATAATCTCGCCAAGAGATAATAGAGCCCGACGACTTCTACAAAATTGAAGGCGTATTTCGCGAACTGGTGCGCCAGAAGGGCATCGCGCTGGCAAGCAAAGAGGCCGACACGCTTGCCGCCCGTCTTATCGGGCTGCACCAAAGCGGCATCCAGGATCCGGACGCCCTCAAAGCACGTCATGAGCTGCTGGCGTTCGTCGGCAGATGGCCCACAAAGAAGCGGCCTCCCCTGTGGAGGCCGCAATTGCAATGCGTACCCAGTCCCTAACTCTACCACAATCCCAGCGTCAGCAAAATGGCAGGGCTACCATCCGCGTTTCGCCGAGCGGTCAAGAACTTCTCTCCTTGGTGGCCGTTCGCGCTGCCGAATGCTCAACGGGCGGACCTTAACGTAATATCTTCGAGCGGAACTCCCGCGGCCCGTCGCCGGTTGCTTTTCGGAATGCTCTGGCGAAATTGGCTGGAGACGAATGTCCCAACTCTGCCGACACGCGCGTGATCGAGCCGCTCATGTGTCGCAGCATTTCAGCGGTTCGCTGACCCCGTGCCGCGCTCGCCAACGCGCGAAAATCGGTTTGCGGATTTTTTGACACACGCATCTATTGACAATAGCTGGGTTTGGTGGCTGTTCTCGGCAAGGTTCCGAGCACCTGCCGCCTGCAGACGCAAGTCACGGTGAAGCCCGGCCATTAAAGACCTTTCTCACCCTCGAAGCATTTCGTCGGTGGCAACGCAGGCCCCCATCACAGTCGAAATGCCTCTTTGGAGGAGTGAGTGATGTCTTCGCGACAATCGCCCGAAAACCGTTTTCTGACTGCCTCTCCGGGCAGAATTTTTGCCGCGACCGCATTTCCCATGATCGCCATCATGGTGATGAACGGGATGCTGGGTATCATCGACGCAGTCTTTCTTGGGCATTTCGTCGGTGCAGAGGCCATGGCGGCAGTCGGCATGGCCTTTCCGGTCCTGATGTTGACGATCGCGCTTTCGACCCTAGTCAGCGGGGGAATGTCAAGTCTGCTGGCTCGCCAACTTGGCGCCGACGACCGCGATGCGGCCAACTCGACCTTCGCCGGTGCTCATGGACTTGCGTTGATGATCGCTTCGACGCTGATCGTCATCTTCTGTGCGGGCGGGTGGGCTTTCGCCCTACACATTGCCGGCTCCGACGGCCCTATTACCGGCATGGTCTGGATCTTCCTTGCCATCACCGTATTCGGAACCCCGATACAATTTCTGCTGGGAGTTCATGCCGATGCCTGGAGGAACGAAGGGCGGGCCGGATTAATGGCACTCATGTCTCTTGGGGTCACGCTCATAAACATTGTGCTGAACTACATCCTGGTCGTTGTGCTGGAGTTCGGTGTTGCCGGATCGGCCACGGGCACGGTTCTGGCACAGGCGATGGGACTGCTGCTTCTGGCCGGGCTGCGCCGTTTCATCGGGGGCATGATGCCGCTCAACAGCCTCTGGCGGAACCGCTGGACCGGCAGTTGGAAGCGTATTGTTGCGCTGGGGGCACCTGTCAGTCTGGGCTTTATCGGAATGGCGCTTTCAGCCGCCAGCGTGGTTCTCGCGTTACGTCTTGTAGGCAGCGCCGATTACGCCAGCACCATTGGCGCCTACGGGATCGTGACACGCATATTCGGCTTTGCCTTCCTGCCAATCATGGCTATCGCGATGGCTATGCAGAGCATCGTCGGCAACAATGTTGGTGCGCGTCTTTACACCCGCTCGGATGCTGTTCTGCGGATCGCCGCAGCAACAGCATTGTTTTACTGCGTTCTTGTTGAGGTTTTGCTGTTGAGCGAGGGCACAGTCGTCGGAGCAGCCTTTGTGGCTGATCCAGACGTCATCGGCGAGGTAGGTCGAATGCTTCGGCCCATGGCTTCAATCTATCTTTTTTCCGGACCAGTTCTCGTGCTTGGGCTTTATTTTCAAGCCATCGGCCAACCGACCAGAGCGGCTCTTCTTACCATGGTCAAGCCTTTTATACTCTTGCCTGTCTTGGTCGCGGCCGCTGCGGCAATGCTGGGCGCGAATGCAATCTGGTTCGCCTATCCGCTGGCCGATGGCTTGGCCGCAATAGTCGCAGCTCTTGTGCTTGCCGACGCCCTGAAGGCGCGGGGAGACGCTGGTATCGGGCTGAAGGCTGTGGGGAACCCGTCATGACAGAAAGAGCGCTGTTTGGGATTGAAAATGCGTGGCCACCGCTCTCGACGTGAAGCTATCCGGCTTCGAGGCGCCAGCAAAAATGAGCGTACCAGGCGCTGGCGGCTTCGCGGCTAGAGCCAGTTCGCTCGTGGTTTGACCGGTTAAATGCCTCGTCTCGGAGGATCAGCATCGCGACGGCCAAGGGCCGCGATCAGAGAAGCCTAGGCCCAGCAAGCCGCTCCGGTAATCGATCCTGGAAGACCCGTACTCAGCAGATTTGGCATTGAGGAAATCTGGAAGACTTTTCCTTCACGCTGTCTCGCGATGGACCCGACCTTCGAAGATAGCGCATTCAGTTGCATATCATCTTCGCCTGAGGACTCGTCCGAAGATAGGCCCGCAGCCACGGCTGCGGACCTATCTTCGGACATGACGTCGGCCAGATTCGCGCTCGACAAATTCAAGAGCGACTGGCGCCGTGTCGTCGCAATCGAAAGCGCGGGAAAGATTGCCTGTCAAATGCGATGTATCAGTTCCGATGTATCTGTAGTGTGAACGCATTCGCTCGCTCGGTTTCGGGCTGGCTCCCACCGTCATCCAAGAGACGGAGGGCACGAACGTGCCCTAGCCAGCTTGAGGAGACCCGGGGTCTACCACGGTCGTTGAGCGAACGTCGCTCACCGGGCGAGCCATCCTCCGTCCACCGGAATGATCGTACCGGTCACATAAGAGGCATGAGGACTGGCCAGGAAGAGAACGGCCGTCGCCAGGTCTTCAGGAACGCCCCAGCGCCCCATCGGAATGCGCTCGAGAATTTGTCTTTGCCGCTCCGGGTCCGCCCGCAAGGCGGCGGTGTTTTCGGTTTCCATGTAGCCGGGCGCTATCGCATTGACCGTGACACCGGATGCGGCGAGTTCGTTTGCCATCAGCTTCGTCAGTCCGGCGACTGCATGTTTGGAAGCCGTATAGGCCGGGACGCGGATGCCCCCCTGGAAGGAGAGCAGCGATGCGATGTTGATGATGCGGCCGAAGCGGCGCAAAACCATGCCGCGCGCCACAGCCTGGCTGAGAAAGAACAGGCTCTTTTCGTTGACGTTCGTCACCACATCCCAATCCGCCTCGGTGTAATCGAGCAGATCGGCGCGCCTGATGGTTCCGGCATTGTTGACCAGGATATCGATAGGCCCGGCCTGCTCTTCGATCTGGCCGACGAGCGCGCGAAAGTCGTTGGGTTGCGAAAGATCCGCCTGGATACCGAGGAAACGGCGTCCGGTTGCCTCTATAAGTCGGCCCGTTTCCGGCATCGGCATGGATCCAAGGCCGACGATTTCGGCCCCCGCCCTCGCCAGCCCCAGAGCCATCGCCTGCCCCAGCCCTCCCCGAGCGCCGGTGACCAGCGCCCACTTGCCGGAAAGGTCGAACAGATCCGCAATCTCGTTCATCGCAGGGTCTCCATTGGCACAAAATCCATGTCGGCGAAGGACTGATTATCGCCCGCCATCGCCCAGACGAAGGCATAGGATCCCGTGCCGCTGCCGCTATGGATCGACCACGGGGGCGAGATGACCGCCTGCTCGTTGCGAACGATCAGGTGACGTGTCGCCTCGGGCCGCCCCATGAGATGGACGACCATACGATCATCGGGCATCTCGAAGTAGAGGTAGGCTTCCATGCGCCGATCGTGAAGGTGTGCAGGCATGGTGTTCCAGACGCTTCCGGGTTCGAAGCGCGTGATGCCAAGCATGAGCTGGCAGGTCGGCAACAGGCCGTCATGGACATACTTGTAGATGGTGCGCTTGTTGGCGGCCTCGCTCGTCCCTAGCGCCTGCGGCGAAGCTTCATCCTGGGTGATCTTGCGGGTGGGATGGCTGGCATGCGCGGGCGCCGAGACGCCATAGAGTTTTGGCGGCGATGCCGCGTCCGCAGCGGCAAAGGAAACGCCTTTCGCCCCCTTGCCAATGTATAGCGCCTCGAAAGGCGCAATGACATGATCCGCACCATCGACAGATATTTTCGCGGCACCGCCGCCAAGGTTGACGACGGCCAGTTCCCGGCGCTCTAGAAAATCGGCGACGCCGGCGGATTTTGCCAGCGCGGCGCTGAAGGCGAGCGGCGTGGCTTCAGGCCTGATGCCAAGCAGAACCAGGCGATCATAGTGGCTATAGGCGGCGCGTATCTCGCCGGCAACGAAGAGATCCTCGACGAGGAAATGGCGGCGCAGTCCCTCGGTATCGAGTGTCTCGGCCTGTTCGAAATGTATCGCTTGGCGAATATCCATCAGTTCTTGTCCTCAGCTTTCAAAATTGGCCGACATCAGCAGCCGGTCAGGCACTCGTACTTCTGCTCATGAGCGTGACCTGCCGGCCCTTTGCCCTGATCAGGGCTTCAAGCGTCGGCAGGTCGGGGGTCGGTGGCAGGCGCGTCAGCGTGCTGCGGCCGGCAGCCGGATCGGTGCTCGCCAGGACGGCAGCAAAAAGCGTGCTCTCTCCAGGAGGAAGCTCGGCCATCAACTGTGGCACCAGCGTCTGTGCGGCAATCAGGTTGGTGTTCGGCTGAGCGATATGCGCCTTGCCGATGCGAGCGACCGACGAGCCGAGATCGACGATCGCCGAGAGGTCTCGCGGGGTCGCAACGACCGCCTTGCCAGCTTCACTTTCGAGTGCCTCGGCAAGCCTGTCGTGTCTGGCGATCGCAAAGCCCCCTTCCTTCGTGGTAACGGCTCGTTCGGTTCTCACGCGATGGGCGCGGACATGGAAATCCCCATGCCAGTAGAGCCAGGTTTCGACCAGGATGCCGTCATTGGGCCGCCAGCGCGCGTAGAGGACGTCGTCGGCGATCAACACCTCCTCATTGGCCTGGCGGACCTGAAACTGGAGACCGTCGCTGCTGAAACCCAGCATGCCATCCAGGACTGCATCGGCGAAGCGATTGGGGTCGCTCTCCACGCTGAAACCGTAGCGGGCGGAATAGACGAACTTGCTGTATTTCTCGGCACCGAACCGTGCCCAGGTGTTTTGCGGCCCCGTCTGCTGGCCGCCGCAAAGCGCGACGGCATCGCCCGGAGGGTTCTTGATGAGCATGCCCGTGTGCCGGTGTACGGCGACGTGATCGCGCGGCGGACAATCCGCCTCCTCAGCGCTCCAGAAGGGGTGTTGCTGCGGCAAGGCCAGCGGCAGAAACGCCTTCAAGGCCCAATAGGGCGACTGAGGCGAATTGTAGGTCTCGCACATCAAAAGGTTCGGGTAGGCGTAGCCAACCGGCAGGATACCGTCCCGCGACGCCATCGGCTGCTTGGCCCACCAGCGCAGATTGCGCAGGTAGAAGCCCTTGAGTTGCCCCCAGGGCAGCGCCTCTTCGCCGGCAAATGCCAAAGCACCGAAGAAACCGGCGATGGCAAAGCGATAGGTCATCGACCGACCGAACGCCAATGCGGCGCCGTCGTCGGCAAACCATCGCGTCATATCGCCGGCGGCGAGACGCGCACGCTCGCGATAGGGCTGCGTATAGGTGCTACCGTCGAGCACGGCAAGAATGAGCCCGTAGAAGTGAAAGGCGAAGGGGATGTAGTGGTCGGCACGGCGCGCGTCGCCATCGCTGTACCACCCATCGCCGAAATAGAACGTTTCAAGCTCGTCGATATAGGCTTGGTCCAACTCCCGATCGTGATCGGCACCGACGGAATCCAGCCCCAAGCCGATCAGCAACCGGAAGAACTTCCAGTTGTTCTCGGAAAACCGGCAGGCATGCCCTGCTTTCAGATAGGCGACGACGTTCTCGCGTTCATGTGGCTCCAAGGGAGCCCAGAGCTTCTCGGGTACGAGACGCAACGCAAAGCCGATGGCCGCGAGTTCGACGAGGCGCTGGTTGCGATCCGTCGGTTGCCCCCAGTATTCGGCATGGTGCGGATCCGTGCCGGACGCAAGGCCGCGCGCGATCGGAGCCCAGTCGATCCAGTCGGCCCCGCCGACTTCAGCCGGCACCAAGCCCCACAACAGCCGCGAGAAGCCCTCCAGATCGGCTGCCGCCTGATCGAAATGCGCTGCGGTCGCGTCGAACCGCAACCGCGCGCCACCGGCCGACCGATAGGTGTCGGCTGGGTCCCAGAGCGATTTCAGAGCGCGCTCGACGTCGGCGCGCGTGCGCAATTCATTGCCCGACCATGGATGGAACAGGCTGTCGAGGTATATGCCGTCTGTCATTGGCCATTCCTGTCTTGGGAGGCTTTTGGTGCAGGGCCCTGGGCGAGCCGTTGGAAACGTCAGCTCCTGAGGATGCGGTTTGCCTGCGCGACCAGCTCCTCGCCGGCTGCAGCAACAGTCAACTGGCCGAAGGCGACCTGGTCGGCAATCGGGCGGAACACGCGCTCTTCAAGCTCGGAGGCTCCGATCGGAACCTGGGGCGGAAAGGCGCCCACCCGTCCCGCTATCGAGGAAATGTAGTCCACGGATCGTTTCGAGACATCGTCGACAAGAGGCGCCACCAGCTCCCTGACATCAAGGTTGATCGGCACGCCGCGTTCCACCCCGAGAATTTCCCCGGCCGCGAGGTCGTTGATGAAGAAATCGAGGAACCGGGCTGCAAGCTCCGGCTGCCTCGAGGTGCTTGCAATCCCGAAATGCAGGCTTGCCTTGTAGAACAGGCCGGAAGGTCCCGCCGCATCGGCGATCGGGAGCGAGGTGATCCCCAGCCTGTTCTTGGCGAGCGCCTGATAGCCGAGCAACTGGTTGGAAAAGGCAATCGCCATCACCGCATGTCCGGTCGACAGCGGGTTGGAATCGATCTGCAGCTTGTCCATTGCCTGGACCTCGGCCGACACGCAGCCGCCATTCTTCGCCAGACTTTCCCAATAGCCGTACCAGTCGCTGGCATCGGCAGCATCGAAGCCGATCCGGCCATCATCGCCGTACAATCGCTTGCCGCGCTGAACGAGAAACGCCTCGAAGGCATAGCTGTAGCGCGCGCCGTTGCCGACCGCCCAGACATTCTTCCGCCCGATCGCCTTGGTGATATCTATGCAGAGCCGGGCAAAGTCGTCCCAGGTGGTCGTCGGTCCGGGCGGCGCAATGGCGGCCTTTTCGAAGGCGACACTGTCGTAAAGCAGAGCAAACGCATTCAATGACAGAGGCATGCCGACGACCTTGCCGTCGACCGCCCCGAGATCAAGGACGCCGGGCATCAATTTGTCGGTGCGGATCGTGCTTCCCAGGTAATCGCCGAGAGGAAGCATGGTGTTGCGGCGCGCATAGTCGGCAAAGCGGCTTGGCGCGAGCTGGAAAATGTCGGGCGCATTGCCGCCAGCCAGCATCGTCGTCAGCTTCGACCAGTAGTCGTTGCCGCCGACCTCGCCATTGATCTTCACGCCGGGATTTGCGGCCTCGAACAACCGGGCAACACCGAGGGTGCGCTCGGCGCGTGCGGGCGAGCCAAACCAGAAGAGGCGCATCGTTGCGCTATCCGCCAGGGCCGAACGCAACGGCGATTGCAAAAACGTTGCCGCACCTCCGAAAAACAACCCCAACTGCAAAAGTTCGCGTCTGCCAAGCATGGTTCTCTCCCGAAAGCTTCGATTTCCGTGCGCCGCCGACCTCCTTCGGCGGCGCACCTGGGCACATGGGCTATTTCGACAAGCGAAGGGCCATCGATCGTCCGAGACGATCAGCCCTTGAGAATTCGGCCACCTTCCGCCACCAGCTGATCGGCCGCCTCTGCGGGCGTCACCTGGCCGAAGGCCACCTTATCGGCCAGCGGCCGGAAGGCGCGGGTGTCGAATTCGGAGGCGCCGACAGGCACCGGTGGCGGATAGGCGCCGACCCGGCCGGCAATCGACGAGATGTAATCGACCGTGCGCTTCGACACGTCGTCGATCAGCGGAACGACCGCGTCCTTGACATCGGTGTTGACGGGAACCCCGCGCTCGACACCGAGAACCTTGCCGGCAGCCATGTCGTTGACGAAGAAGTCGATGAACCGGGCAGCAAGCTCCGGATTTTCGCAGGTGCTTGCAATCCCGAAATGGAGGCCCGGCCGATAGAACAGGCCTGATGGTCCCGAGGGCTCAGATACCGGCAAGGTGGTGATCCCGAGCGGGTTCTTCACGGCCGACTGGTAGCCGAGAAGCTGGTTCGAGAACGCGATGGCCATGGCGGCCTTGCCGGTTGCGAGTGGGTTCGAATCCACCTGAATCTGGTCCATCGACTGGACTTCGGCCGACACGCAGCCGCCGTTCTTGGCGAGGTTCTCCCAGTAGCCATACCAGTCCTTGGCATCGTTGACATCGAAGCCGATCTTGCCGTCCTCGCCGTACAATCGCTTGCCGCGTTGGTTCAGGAAGGCATCGAACGCGTAGGTGTAGCGCGATGCATTGCCGACGGCCCAGACGTTCTTGCGATCGATCGCCTTGGTCAGATCGACGCAAAGCCTGGCGAAATCGTCCCACGTGGTCGCAGCCCCCGGCGGATTGAGCCCGGCCTGCTTGAAGGCCTCCGTGTCATAAAACAATGCGAAGGCGTTGAGCGACAGCGGCATGCCTGCCACCTTGCCGTCGACGGTTCCAAGATCCAGCACACCCGGCGCGAGCTTGTCGGTGCGAATGGACTTGCCGAGGAAATCGTTGAGCGGAAGCGTGGTGTTGCGACGCGCATAGTCGGCAAACCGGCCAGGCTCGAGCTGGAAGATGTCAGGCGCGTTGCCGCCGACAAGCATCGTCGTCAGTTTCGACCAGTAATCGTTGCCGCCGACTTCGCCGTTGATCTTGACATCCGGATTGGCGGCTTCAAACAGCCGAGCGACGCCGAGCGTGCGCTCGGCACGCGCAGGCGTGCCCCACCAATAGAGCCGCATCGTGGCGCTGTCGGCAAATGCGGTCCGTAGCGGAAGCTGCGAGAATGCAGCCGCTCCGCCGAGCAGCAGGCCGTTGCGTAGAAGTTCGCGTCGATTGATCATGAATTCCTCCCTTTGGTTCCGTTTTTTCCTGAGCCTAGTCGGCAAGCCTGCGCCCATCGGCGTCGAAGAGATGGCAATGTTCCGGCGCGATGCTGACGCTCAGCGTTTCGCCGGTGTTGAGCAGCGTCTGGCCTTCCATTGCGACGATGAGCGCCTGCTTGTCGGGCAGGCGCCCATAGACGATGGTCTGGCCGCCGAGATGCTCGATATGGGTGATCGTCAAGGTCCCGAGATGGATGCCGCCCGCGCCGTTGGCCCTGATATGTTCCGGGCGAACGCCAAGGCTGAGCGTCGCTCCGATCTCGGCTCTCTCGACCAGCGGCACGGCGACATCGGCGCCGGCAAGACCGATGACAACCCCGTCGTCTCGACGACCCACCACGGAAACATCAAGGAAATTCATCTTCGGCGAACCGATGAAGCCGGCGACAAAGCGGTTGACCGGCTTGTTGTAGATTTCGAGCGGCGATCCCTGCTGCTCAATCCGGCCGGCGCGCAGCACCACGATCCTGTCGGCGAGGGTCATCGCTTCGACCTGGTCATGGGTGACGTAGATCATCGTGGCACCGATGTCGGCGTGGAGCTTTGCGATCTCAACACGGGTCTGCACGCGAAGCTCGGCGTCCAGATTGGACAAGGGTTCGTCGAACAGGAAGATCTTCGGATCGCGCACGATGGCGCGGCCGATGGCGACGCGCTGGCGCTGACCGCCGGACAGTTGCTTTGGCTTGCGTTCCAGCAGCGGGGTGATCTGCAGGATTTCGGCGGCCTTGCGCACCCGCTTGTCGATTTCGGGCTTGGGCATGCGCATGGTTTCAAGGCCGAACGACATATTCTTGTAGACGCTCATATGCGGATAGAGCGCATAGGACTGAAAGACCATGGCGATGCCGCGTTCGGAGGCCGCCTTCTCGTTCATCCTGGCGCCGCCGATCGCCAGCTCGCCGCCGGAGATGGGTTCCAGTCCGGCAATCATGCGCAAGAGCGTGGACTTGCCGCATCCCGACGGGCCGACGAAAACGACGAACTCGCCGCTGCCGATCTGGAGGTCGACGCCGCGGATGACCTCGACGGCACCGTAGCGCTTCTGGACTTGCTTCAAAGCGAGCGTCGTCATGGGGCTCCCCTTTCCTGTTTCTTGTTCTGTGGTTCTTGTTCGTGGCGCTACCGCTTCATGCCCGTCGTCGCGATGCCTTCGATCAGCAGCCGCTGGAACAGGAGGAAGAGGATGAAGATCGGCAATACGGTCAAGGTCGACATCGCAAGCAGCGCGCCCCAATCCGATTGCGCCGTGGCATCGACGAAGGTTCGAAGGCCAAGCTGGGCCGTGTATTTCTCGATGTCGTTCAGATAGATCAGCGGCGCGAAGAAATCGTCCCAGGTCCATATGAACGAGAAGACTGCGGCGGTCGCCAGAACAGGCGTCGAAAGCGGCAGGATCACCTTGAGGAAGATGCGCAATGGTCCGGCGCCGTCCATGATGGCCGCCTCGTCGAGCTCGCGCGGGATGCCACGGAAGAACTGAACCATCAGGAAGATGAAGAAGGCATCGATGGCGAAGAACTTCGGCACGACAAGCGGCATGATGGTGTTGACCCAGCCGAACTTCAGAAACATTAGATATTGCGGGATCAGCACCGCATGCTGAGGCATCATCAGCGTCCCGAGCATCAGCGCGAACCAGAACCCGCGCCCCTTGAACTGCAGCCGTGTGAAGGCGTAGGCGGCCATCGAGCACGATATCAGATTGCCGATGACGACCAGGACCGAGATCAACAGCGAGTTGAGGAACATGTAGCCGAAGCTGACGCTCAGCCCATTCCAGCCGCGTCGATAGGCATCGAGCGTAAACTCCTGCGGTATCAGCGATGTCGTCGCGAAGATCTCGTTTTCGGGCTTGAAGGAGCTGGAGACCATCCACAGCAGCGGATAGAGCATGATGAAGCTGACCGCGGTCAGGAGCGCGTAGACCAGCGCCCGGTTCAGCGGCGAGGATTTCGCTCCTTCGGGCATAGCGGCTGCCTCGACGACGTTCGACGCATAGACGGTATCAGTCATCGTAGTGCACCCAATATTTGGCCGACATGAAGGACAGCGCCGTGAAAATGGCGATGATGACCACTAGCACCCAGGCAAGGGCTGACGCATATCCGAAGCGGAAGTTGGTGAAGGCTTCCTGGTAGAGGTAGAGTGTGTAGAACAGCGTCGTATCGATGGGGCCACCGCTGCCGTCGCTGACGACGAAAGCCGAGGTGAAGGCCTTGAAGGCGTCGATCGTCAGGATCACCGCATTGAAGAAGATCACCGGCGTCAGCAGCGGTAGCGTGATCTTGAAGAACTGGCGGGAGCGGCTTGCGCCGTCGATGCTGGCTGCCTCGTACATATCCTGCGGGATCTGACGCAGACCGGCCAGGAAGATAATCATCGAAGAGCCGAACTGCCAGGCTGCGAGCAGGACCAGGGTGTAGAGCGACGTGGACGGGTTCGAGATCCAGCTCGGGCCTTCGTAGCCGAAAAGCGCCGCCAGAACCTGGTTTAGCACCCCGTCGCCCGCAAAGACCTGCCGCCAGAGCACCGCGATTGCAACGCTGCCACCGACCAGTGACGGAAGATAGAAGATCGCGCGAAACACCGTCAGGCCGCGCAGCCCCTTGTTCAGCGCGACCGCGATCGCCAGTGCGAACATCAGCTTGAGCGGAACCGACAGCAGGACAAATGTGAACGTAACCCGCATCGCCGTCCAGAAACGGGGATCATCGCTGGCAATCCGCACATAGTTCTCGGCGCCGACCCAGTTGGCCGGACCCATCAGGCCGAAGTCGGTGAGCGAGAGATAGAACGACGAAACGGCCGGCCCCAAGGTCAGCACGACAAACCCCAGCAGCCAGGGCAGTATGAAGCCGTAGCCGCCCAACTGGCTGCGCAGTCGCACGCTCAGAGGCGGCCCTGCATTCGATGCGTCCGTAATGGACATTCCCTCACCCTCCCTTATCGGCGCCGTGGACATCACGAAGGACGCCCAGACTAGACGCAAGAATGAAACCGAAAACATTCTTCGTCAAGCGAAAGTTTCGCTATTGACGAAAATTACGTAATAAGCAAAAAGATTTCCATACTCAGGAGCACTCACATGAAAATTGAAACCAGTAGCTACTTCGCAGCCTCCGTGCCGGCAGCCGCCACCTCTCATGTTGATCGCCACCAGGCAGCACTCGTGCGCAGCGTCGAGAAATTGCGCACGACCATGCCGATCATCGGCATCCGCAACCCAAAGATCGGCTTGAGCGACAATGGCTGGGCCTATTGCAGCCCCTACGACTGGGTCGTGAGCTTTCATGCCGGCCAATTGTGGCTTGCCTCGCAGTTGACAGGAGATCCGGCATTCCTGAACGCAGCCCGCGCCCGCCGCTCGATCTTTCGGGGCATTCTGGCGCATCGCCGCGCCCAGGACCATGATCTTGGCTTCCAGTTCTCGCTCAGCTGTGTGGCCGAATGGCTGATGACCGGCGAAAAGGAAGCCCGCTCCCTCGCTCTTGAGGCCGCCAATCTGCTGCTCGGCCGGTACCGACCGGAGGGGCGCTATCTTCAGGCGTGGAACGCGCAACCGGCGCACGGCTCCATGCGCGCAGACTTCGCCAACGGGCGGATCATCGCCGATACGATGCAGAACCTTGCGCTGCTATATTGGGCGCACGGCGAAACCGGACGCGCCGACTTTCGCGAGGCCGCCGATGGCCATGCCGACACCACATTGAAGCACCTGGTGCGCGACGACGACACCAGCTTCCACACCTTCCTGTTCGACCCGAGCACCGGCGAGGCACTGCGCGGAGAGACCCACCAGGGTCATGCCGACGGCTCATGCTGGTCGCGCGGCCAGGCCTGGCTGATCCACGGCTTTGCGCAATGCGCGCGCGTCACCGGTAACAGGATCTATCTGGATGCGGCCCGCAGGCTCGCCGCCAAGGCCGAGCAACTGATGGGCAGCGACTTTGTGCCGGTGTGGGACTATGACGTGCCCGAACCCAAGACTGCGCCGCGTGACAGCTCCGCCGGCGCCATCATGGCAGCCGGCATCTACATGCTCGCCGATCAATGCGCCGCCGAAGAAGCTCAAGTCTGGCGCGAGTTTGCCGACCGCCTGATCGCGGGCCTGCTCGACACCTGCGACCTGACTGGTGACCCAGCGGCACTCGGCCTTCTCGCCCATGGTGCGGCCCATGTCGGATCAGGCTACTCCGACACCATGCTTCCCTATGGCGACTACTATTTCATGGAGGCCCTTATGCGGTCGCTCGGGCATACGCAATTCTTCTGGTAAGCAGACGAAAAGCCCGCCGCCGCGACTCCCAAAACGCGCAGGAATCTGATGGAGTGCATTTCCAATGACCGATGATCAACTCGCCACACTGACACTGCGCGACATCGCCGATGCAGCCGGCGTTTCGGTCGCATCCGTGTCGAAGGTTCTGAACAATCGCGGCGGCGTCAGCGGCGAGAGCCGCAAGAAGATCCTGGCTCTCGCCGAAGAGCTCGGCTACCTCGGGCGCAGCGCCCGTTCGCTGCACAAGGCCGGCATCGGAAGCACCGCCTTGATCGTTCCAGCCGAGTACTACTCCGGTTCGCAGTTCTACGAGGATGTGATCCGCGGCGCGCTGGACGAGGCGGCGGCGCACTCGCTGAAGGTCGACGTGCAGTTGCTGACGCTCGACGCGCAACAGAACGCAATGGAAATCGACGAATATCTGCGCGGCGCGGAACCGAGCACAGTCATCGCGGTCGGCCTGGATGACCGGGCCGCGATCGACCGGCTCGCCGCAAGCGGTGTGCCGACCGTTCTGATCAACGGCATGGATCGCTCGATGCGCATGGACAGTGTTCTGCCCGACAACTGGTCTGCGGGCTGGCTTGCGACGCGGCGCCTGCTTGAGGCCGGGCACCGAGAGATCGTGCACGTAACCCTGCCACGACGATTGTCGATGCAGCGCCGCCTTGAAGGTTTCCGTCTGGCGCTCGAAGAAGCCGGAATTGCCTTCGACCCGGACAAGCACCTTATTGATCTCGGCAAGATGGGGTTCCTGGAAACCCAGGCGCAACTGGCCACGCGCCAGGCGCTAGAGAGCGGCAGGCTCAACAAGGCGACGGCCCTTTTCTGCAGCATGGACGTGGTCGCGCTCGGCGTCATGCAGGCGCTTCAGAGCCAGGGGCTTTCGGTGCCCGACGACTATTCGATCATCGGGCTCGACGACGTGGCGATTGCCATGCACAGCCGGCCGCCGCTGACGACGATCAGCATCGATCGCCTGGAGCTCGGCCGGATCGGTGTTCAACTGCTGATGAAGCGGATCGCCAACGCCGAAGAGAGCATCACCCGCGTCAACATGGGCGTGAAGCTGATCGAGAGGGCGACCGTCGGGCCGCCCAGACAGCGCCCCGCCCGCTGACGGCATGGAGACTTGTCGGCATCACCGCCGCCGGTACGTCCCTTCGCTACCGCCTGCCCAGCTCCGATGTCCGAAACCGCCTGACCATATAACACGCGGCAAGCGCCGGACGATCGCGCGATCTTTTCTCCCCGGACCAGCGAGGATGCCTCCATGAAGAAACCCAACGTCGTCGTCATCATGGCCGACCAGCTTCGCTACGATTTCATCGGCACATCCTACATGCCGCATCTGCAGGCGCTTCAGGCCGACAGCTGTCTTTTCCCGAACGCCTATTGCGCTTCCCCGCTCTGTGTTCCCTCGCGTGGCGGGTTTTTCACCGGACGCTATCCCAATTCGACCGGCTGCCTGATCAATCCCTGGGTCGAGGCGGACAGGCAACGTGGCTTCATCCCGGATGGCATCGCCAACCTGTACGACCTCCTGTCAGCCGACTGGGATGGGTGGCATTCGGGAAAACAACACCTTATGTACCAACCGCTGCTGGAAACACGCGAAGGCACCAGGACCAAGTGGAACGCCCTTGAAGACAGTTATGGCGCGTTTCTGCAGGCCAGAGGGCATCGGCCACCCGGAGGTGCGCGCTTTCGTGGCATCGTTCCGGAGCTGACCTCCGGCGCCGTTACCTCAGTCGGGAACTATTCGCTACCGGCGACTGGTTGCTACGAGCCGGGCTTCGACAGTTTCTTCGACGGCTACATCCTGCGATCGGCGACCGACGCCATCGAGAACCGCGATCGGTCCCGCCCGTTCTTCCTCAGCGCGATGTTCCTGGCGCCGCATCCTCCATTCGATGTCCCCGAACCTTGGTTTTCGCTGGCGCGTGAATTTGATCCTCCAGACAATGTCGGCGTTTGGTTCGCCGGCCAAAGCCCGCTGCAGCTCTACAATCTGCCCGGCTTCCTCGGCGCCCGCTACAGCCGCGACGATTGGAAGGAGATCTGGCGCGTCTATGCTGGCCTGGTCGCACTTCTCGATCATTGCATCGGCGAACTCGTAAGCAGGCTGAAGGCCGAAGGCATCTACGATGAAACGCTGATCGTGTTTACGAGCGATCATGGCGAGATGCTCGGCTCGCACCGGCTCTGGCAGAAGATGTGCATGTATGAAGAATCCGTCAGGACACCCCTCATCTTCAAGCTGCCTGCGGGGATGGTGGGCATGGGCATCTGTGAGCAGCCTGTGAGCCACATCGATGTGCTTCCCACGATCTGCGAGCTCCTGGATATCGAACGCCCGGCTGATCTTCCCGGGACCTCCTTGCTGCCGGCGATGAGGGGCGGGATGACGCGCGAGCACCGGGACATCTTCATCCAGTATGACGGCAATGGCGCATTTGGCAATTTCTCGCGATGCATCATCTGCAAATCGCACAAGCTCATCGTCGACATATTCAAGGATGAAATCTTCTTCGAACTCTATGCGCTGGCAAGCGACGCGCAGGAAACGACCAACCTGGTTGTGGAACGCGCAGATTTGGCCGCGGAGTTGTTTTCCAAACTGGTCGAGCACATGCGAGTGACGGGAGACCATGTCGCGCTTGCTCCCGATGCGCTCCAACAATTCATTCTGCGTATGGATAGTGTGCACTCCGCTTAGGTTTCAACTTGTCCCGGACACCAAATGCCGGGCAGGTACCGCACACGCCTACGCTGATGTCGTGCAGAAACGAGTTACGAGAATCCGCTCCTGACGTTCCTCGCGCGTTCAGATCAGTAACGCGAACTCTCCACTCGACAACCGGAAGCCGGCAGCACGGATGCCTCCAATCCCCCGCCTTGATGGGAATGAACCCGAGGCTTCTGGAGGGAGAGGACAACGTGGAAGCGGAACACCGGTTACGGTTCTCCTTGATCAGCGAGCGACCTTGTGGACCAGATGCCACTGAATCTTCATCCAGCGGCGACTAGTGGTGCACTCTCCGGCAAAACTGAAGCCCATGGGGTCGAACGAACCCAAGACTTTCGGCTTCAGTCGATGCATTATTCGACTGTCGAGGCACATAGCGGAAACTGACCCCGATAATGAAGCGTCCGGCGCTTGTTGCTGACCAACCGAGAGCCGGCGAGCCCATTTTCGATTGAGGGCGATGTCCCAATCGTTGTGATGTTACACTTGCAGAAATACACATTCGTGTGTATCATTCTGAAGATGAAAAGCGGTGAGATCATTGCGGCCTTGCAAAAGGATGGCTGGTACGAAGTTGCCACCAAGGGCAGCCATGTTCAATTCAAGCATCCCGAAAAGCCTGGCCGCGTCACTGTTCCACATCCGAAAAGGGACATTCCGATCGGAACGTTGAAGAGCATCGAGAAACAAGCCGGACTCAAGCTGAGGTAACGAACATGCGCAATTATATCGGATTGATCCATAAGGATGCCGACAGTGATTACGGCGTGTCCTTTCCCGACTTTCCTGGCCTGATCACAGCTGGAACCGACCTCGACGATGCTCGAGCTATGGCCGAGGAAGCCTTGTCCCTACACATTGAAGGTCTAGCCGAAGACGGCGAAGCAATTCCCGAACCTTCCACACTAGAAGCGGTGATGGCAGACGCGGATAACCTGGACGGTGTTGCAATTCTTGTTGGCGTCAAGACCGAAGCCAAAAGAGCGGTTCGCGTAAACATCACCCTGCCAGAAGACGTCCTAAAGGCGATCGATGCTTTCGCCGAAGCCCATGGGCTGACGCGATCAGGCTTCCTTGTTCGAGCCGCCAGGCATGAGATCGGACACGCAAACGACGATTACAACGATCGCCATGCAGAGACGCGGCTAGGGGCCTGAACAGAACTCTGTCCGTGCCTGCCTCACCCTTCTAAGACGTTGAGGGTCTGGTGATCACAAGGCCCTCTATTCGATCCGCCTTATCTCGCCCTTCACCGCCGCCCGGGATCAAGAGCTCCGGGCGATCCAGCATTCTCCGCCATGAGCCATGCAGTACGCCTCATCGTTCCTTCATCGCGCCGGATGCGACCTCGGCCAGCGGCGAGAACAGATGTTCGAGAATGCGGCGCTGACCGCTCTTGATCTCGATGGTCACCGTCATTCCCGGCGTAAGCGGAACCGCTTTGCCGTCGACCTGAATGTCGGTCTCAATTGGCTCGATGACGACGGGATAGATGAGGTTCTGGACGCGCTGGGCGTTGCTGACGGGAACCGCCGATTGCAGATTTCCGGTCGACTTTCCCTAAGCTGGCGAGCATCATGTTTGGGAATTGCGTCGACTGCGACACGAATGACCTTACCGAAGCCGTACCGGTAGGTCTCATCAGGCCAACGTTAAATGCGTGCCCACTGCCGAAACGCAGGCACCAACCTAAGGAAAAGGCCTGCGCGCCAGATTTCGACAAGTGAACCACATATGAATGCTGCGCCTTCGGAGGCCAGAAGGCTACCAACGCTGCGACCTTCACCGGTGATCCGCGACTAAAGTGCACGCGCTTATAGACCAGATAGGCAATGGTGCGCCCGGATCGCTTTACTCCGGCTTCCAGCATGGGGGTGTCGATCGCGACGGGGCACTCGGCGTTGACGCGGATCTTGTCCGGCGCGTCGTCGCGCGCATGGTCTGCGTGAAGCGAGCCACCGCTACCTTCGGATAATGGATCACCAGACTCTTCGAGAGCGATCCAGATTGAGGGAGGCTCTGAACTCTATCGTCGTGAAGGCAATGTTTGTATCGCCGATATTAGTCAGGTCGTGGACCATTGTCTCGTTGTCCGCGAATGCAAACACCTTGCAGTCGCCAGGCAGGTAGTCTGTGTCCACTGTGTTGCCGTCGAGGTACATTGAGCGGGAGCGACCCGCTGTCAGCGCAATCCAGCAATAGTCGAGCTCATGCCGGTGAAAGCCGAGGCGCTCGCCGGGCGCGAGAATGATATGCCAGACCCGTACGATGTCCGTTTCCAACACCAGCAACTGGCCGACCTGCGTGCTTGCATTTGCCATTTCATCGCGAAGTGCTTTCGATGCTTCATGTCCAACCATCGATGCCATCCTGATTTTCATTGTCACGTAGTGGGTGTAACGCCGCCATCGATGTTGATCACGTCGCCGCTGATGAACTCCGCCATGTCAGAGGCAAGGTAAAGGACGGCAGTTGCGACGTCCTTCGCCGTCCCCAGCCGTCCGGCCGGCAATTTCGATTCCGCGAGGAACGCATCGACCGCACCGTCGATCGTCGTGCCATAACGCTCGGCAAGCGCATGCAAGAAGCCGCCGGGCCGGTCCCAGAGTTCGGTGCGAATATGAGCGGGCGCAACGACATTCGAACGGATGCCCTTCGGAGTGAACTCTCGGGCCAGCGCCTTGGAAAGCAGCGTGATCGCCGCCTTGGAGGTGCTGTAGTCCGGAAGCAGCGGATGCGGCATGCGGCCGGCTTCCGAACCACAATGGATGAGGACACCCTTTTTCTGCGCGAGCATGACCGGCAACACTGACCGCGCCATGCGGACATAGCCCATGAGATTTATGTTTAGCGTCTGTGCCCAATCCTCATCGCTCACATCGAGAAACCCGCCACGTGTTGGGCAGATGCCGGCATTATTGAAGAGGACGTCGATGCGGCCGAACGCCATCAAAGCGGCGTTCGCTACGGCTTCTCCCGCCCCTCTCTCCCCAAGATCGGCCTCGAATCTCAGCCATTGGTCTGGCGGTCCCAGATCGGCAGCCGATGACATATAGCGGCTGACGCCGACCACGCGGGATCCCTCCGCAAGGAACATCTTCGCAGTCTCCAACCCGATGCCGGAACTCGCACCGGTAACAATGACAACTTTGCCTTTCAGATCGAGGTTCATGGCTGCTACCCTTCACGCGCTTCTCGTTTGCGACAAGGATGCCACAAAAAGCGCGGAACACGTCAAGGCTCCATCTTCTGTCATCCACGCTCTGCGCTTCGTCAAAGGAGCTTCAGCTTCGTCGTGCGAGAGACCACCGATACCGCGATGACGATGATGATGCCCTTGACGATGCTCTGCACATAAGTGTCCATTCCCACTAGGTTGAGACCGTTGTTCATGATGCCGATCAGCAGCGCTCCAAAGAACGTGCCCATGACGGTCGCAGTGCCGGGGCGAAGCATCGTCATGCCGATGAACACGGCCGCAAGACCGTCCAGGAGGTAGGTCTCTCCCCCGTTCGGCTGGCCGGAACCGAGGCGCGCTGAAAGAATGATCCCGGAGATCGCTGCGAAAAGCGAACTCAACGCTAGTCCATAAACACGGTAGGAACGCACCTTGATGCCGGACAGCTCGGCGGCGCGCGCATTGCCGCCCACGGCATAGAGGTAGCGGCCGAATGTCGTGCGCTCCATGACGAACCAGGAAGTGGCAACGACCGCCAGCATAATAAGAGCCGGATACGGTAAGATGCCACCGACTTTGCCTTGGCCGATGCTGAGGTACTCAGCTGGGATGCCCCCGTAGATCGCGCGGCCGCCGGAGATCATGAAATTGATGCCCCACAGGATCGAGCCGGCAGCAAGCGTTGCGATCAGCGAAGGGACGCCCACCCCGACGACCAAGGCGGAATTGATGAGGCCGACACCGAGGCCCGCGCCGAGTGCGGCAAGGACAGCAAGCGGGATAGGCACGCCCGCCACCATCAGCAGAGGCGCGAGCAGACCGGCAAGACCGACGACATAGCCGACGGACAGATCCATTTCCTTGGCGGCGAAGCCGAAAGTCAGCCCGACGGCGACGATGGTCAGCATCGATATCTGCTGGAGGATGTTGACGAGGTTGGTGCCCGTGAAGAACCGGTCCGTGCCGATCGCGAACGCCAGAAAGAGTACGATAAGCACGGCAAGCGTGCTGTATTTCTGGATAAGCGTCCCAAGGCGTATCGGGCGGGATGGCTTTTCCGGAACGATAGTTGTTGTCATGGTCATTGGGTCACCCCCGCTATTGCATTGATGAAAACAGCCTCGCTAAAGTCGCAGCGAGCGATCTGGTCGGCATCACGGCCATTCCTGAAGGCCACGACACGATCGGCGACATGGGCGATTTCCAGAAGATCGCTTGAAGCGACGATTACGGCAGCACCCTTTTCGGCGAGCGAGGTGATGAGGTCATGGATCTCGCGCTTGGCACCCACATCCACGCCTTCAGTGGGCTCGAGAAAGACAAAGAGCTTGTATTTTCCCTCTGAGGCGAACTGCCATTTGGCGACGGAGACTTTCTGCTTGTTGCCGCCACTTAGCTCGACGACCTTCGTCTCCGTGCTCGAGGTCTTGATGTTCAACCGCTTGATCAGGCGGCGCGTCTCGGTGCGTTCGCGCCCGGCATGGACAATGCCCAACGGGCTCGCTTCCTGGATGCCGGCCATCGACATGTTTTCCCGGACGGTCCAATCCCCGATCATCGCGTTGATCATGCGATGATCGGGGATGAGGGCAGCCCCGTATCTTTTCATGTCACGCACACTGGCCCGCCCGACATCCCTGCCCTTGAACCGATAGTGGCCTTCGCCGGCAAGGCGCGGTTCGAAGAGCGACTGGGCGAACTCGAAATGGCCGGAACCGGTAAGTCCGATCAGCCCAAGGATTTCCCCGCTGCGGACCGTCAGGCCGTCCATATGGAACCGTGCGCCCTGCCAACTTCGGACATCGACGACGATCTCCGCATCATCTGCCAGCGTGCGTTCCGTCGGCGCACTGTTCAGTGAGCGATGCTGCTCGCTCGCCTGCCCGCGGTTCAGCATGAGATCGATCAATTGCCGCTCGGTCACCTGGTGGTGCTCGGCGGAAAGATGGCTCACCTTGCGACCGTCCTGCAGCACGGTTATCTCGTCGCATAGATCGATCACCTCCTGAAGGAAATGACTGATCAGGACGACGGCCATCCCGGCATCGGACAATTGGCGGATCAGGGTCCAGAGGCTCTGCTTCTCCTTGGCCGGCAGCGTTGCCGTTGGCTCGTCGAGGATCAGAACCTTTGGGCGCGAATGCAGTGCTCGCAGGATTTCGATGACCTTTTGGTCCGCGTAGGCAAGTTCGTCGACCTTGCGATTGAGTTCAATCGCCGTGTCCGGAAACCAGTGTTTCGCCAAGGTTTCCGCCTGCCGCTGGACTTCGCGTCGGTTGATGAAGAAGCGACTTTTCACCGGCTCAAAGCCTAGACAGATGTTCTCCGCCCCAGTCAGATGGGGCACGAGGCTGCCTTCCTGCGAAACGAGCGAAACACCGTTGGCAACGGCTGCTGCCGGGTTTTCGAAAGCCACCGACTGCCCCGCCATGCTGAGCGTTCCGGCCGTCGGTTGCACAGCGCCGCTCAGAATGCTGACGAGCGTCGTTTTGCCGGCACCATTCTCGCCGACAATGCCGTGCACCCGCCCCTCGACGACCTCAATGGACACGCCGTCAAGAGCCAGTGTCCCCGGCCATTGCTTCGTGATGTTCTCAAGAACAATCGACATGTTGAACCTCCGAAGTGGACGGGCGGAAACGCCGCCCGTCCGACCCGTTCACTTGCAGTTGTCCTTGGTGAAAAGCGTGGCACCGTAGTAGACGATGTCCTTGCCATTCGTGACTTCCTTCGGGTGGGCTCCATCCACCAGGACACGCTTGGCGTAACTTGCCAGGTTGACGCCCCATTCCTCGAACTGCTGCCGTCCGGTCGCAACAAACATGGAGTTCGGCTCACATATCGCCTTGATCGCTTCGGGATGTCCGTCCATGCCGGAGACAGGCACAGTCAATCCAGCCCCCTGGAGCGCAGTGATCGCTGCCTGTGCCGGTTCGTCCCACGGGGTCCAGACAGCCGTGATTTCATCGCCATAGCGGGTTGCGAAGTCCTGCACCGCGTTCACGGTTTCCTGGTAGAAGTTCGCCACGTCGAAGTTGTACTCACCGATGATCTTGACCTCGGGATACTCCTTCAGAATCGCGCGCAGCGTGTCGGTGCGCTCGCGGACCGGTTTGATCTTGTCGGTGGTGATGATGATGAGGTTGCCCTTGCCTTTCATCTGACTGATCAGGCTGAGCGATACTTCGGCAGACATTTGCCAATTGTTCGTCGTGATGTCCGCAGTCGAGCCCGGGATCCAGCCGGAATCGACCGTGTAGACAGGAATATGCGCCGCTTCTGCGCCCTTGAGGGCGTTGCTGGAAGCACGAAGGTCTGCGTAGGTCACGTAGATGACGTCGACGCCGCGGTTGATGGCATCCTCGATGTTGTTGGCGACCTTCTCCGCAGACCCTGCGGAGTCGAGATACGTAACCTCCCAGTCCGTGATCTTGTTGTCGTCCAGATATTTCTTGAAGCCGTCCTGGGTGCGCTGTTCGGCCTGGAACGCCGCGTTGCCCTGGACCCAGCCGACCTTGACCGGTTTGGCCAGCACCGGCGATGCTGCCCACAGCGCGATCATCGCAACACCGGTGAATTTCAGAACTGTCGACATGATTTCTCCTCCACTTTGTCGTCAGATTGATAGAAAGCCGCCGTCGATATTGAGATCGACACCGGTGCAGTAGCTGGCCGCCTCGCTGGACAGGAAGACCGCCGGCCCGCCTACCTCATGCGGCTGCCCCATTCGTTTCATCGGCGTCATGCCGG
The DNA here is from genome assembly GCF_003355565.1 of Ensifer sp. M14. Lineage (NCBI taxonomy): Bacteria > Pseudomonadati > Pseudomonadota > Alphaproteobacteria > Hyphomicrobiales > Rhizobiaceae > Ensifer > Ensifer sp. M14. The sequence goes on along the minus strand of NZ_QJNR01000007.1, from coordinate 538,622 downwards.
CGAACTTGCGGACGTTCTCGGCCACTTCCGGTCGACTGTTCATGGGGGTCGCCATGAAGCCAGGGCTCAGGCAGTTGACACGGACGCCCCGCCCGGCCCATTCGGCGGCAAGGCTTTTTGTCAGGCGGATCACCGCTGCTTTCGTCGCGTCATAATGCGCCTGCTCCAGACCGGGAATTGCGGTCGAACCGCAGATCGATGCCATGTTGAGGATGGAGCCTCTTCCACGGGCCAGCATCCGGCGCCCCTCGACCTGGCATGACCAGAAAAGCCCGTTGAGGTTGATGTCCATCATCTGCAAGAACTGCGCTTGCGGCATCGCCTCGGCGGCACCGACATTGGCAATGCCGGCGCTATTGACGGCAATATCGATCTCCCCGAGGTCGCGCTCGGCACGGTCGAATGCGGTCTCGATCGAGACGGGATTCGTAACGTCTCCCGCAAGCGCCAGCATTTGCCGGCCGGAAGTAGCGATCGCAGCCGACGTCTCACCCTGACCGGCAGCGCCAGGCATATCAAAGCAGGCAACATCTGCACCTGCCTCGGCGAGCGCAATGGCGATCGCCTGACCAAGGCCACTCGCAGCGCCGGTGACGAAGGCTCGCTTCCCACTCAGATCAAATCTGTTCACCTGCACCTCCCGAAACCTGCTGATTTTATTGATAAACCGATTGGCGCTTGGGATTGAGGACGTTGCCGTGAATTCACTCTTCAGCACTGCTGAAGAAGGCTCACAGAATGGCCCGGATTGTCCCGCCTTCCGCCCGCATCGCCATGCCATTGAGATGCGGACTGGCCGCAAGGTGCACGACGCTGCGCGCCACCTCCTCCGGCTCGATCATCCGCCGGATGAGCGACGTCGGCTCGGTTTCATCGAAGTAGTCGGAGACGACGGTGTCGCGGGTCGTCCCCTTCTCGTCGGCGATTTCCTGATGGTAGCGTCGAACAGCTTCTGTGTTCGTCGGACCGGGCAGGATGGTGTTGACCCTGACCCGGGTGCCTTTCGTCAACTCGGCAAGCGACCGCGACAGACCGAGCAGGCAGGTCTTCATGGCGCCGTAGTGGGCCATCCAGGGCTGCGGTTTGACCGCACTTTCGCTGCTTATGAACACCACGCTGCCCTCACCGCGCGCCAACATGTCTTTTAAGACCAGCCGCGACATCCGCACGCCAGTCATGACGTTCACGTCGAAATAGCGGAACCAGTGCTCGTCCGTCGTCTCGAAGAAATCGCGAACCTCGAAGATGCCGATGTTGTTGATGAGGATGTCGACGGTCCGGTGCGACTTGGCAAAGGCATAGAGCCGCTCGGCCTCACCGTCGGCCGTCAGATCACCCGCAATCCCCCGGCAGCGCGTGCCGAGAATGGCGATTGCATCCTCGACCTCTGAGGCGCTGATGCCGCTCACGGTGACATCTGCTCCCTCCGCGAGAAAGACGGAGGCGATCGCGCGCCCGATCCCCGTGGCACCACCTGTGATCAGCACCTGTTTGCCAGCAAGACCATAGTCCATTGAAAAATCTCCATGCGTCGTCGTTCGGTGGCCGGAAAGACGCACCGTCGGAGTGAGGGCGATGTGAAACGCGATCAGGCGGCGCCGCGCAGCCTTGGATACTCGGTCCTGCAGAGCTCTGCGCTGCGGCTCAGGCGCTTCACCCGCTGCAGGAGAAAATCGATGAACTCGGCCGTCCGCAAAGGCAGGCGGTGTCGCGGTTCGGACAGGAGATGGATGATCTCGGGGTCGCAGTCGAAGTCTTTGAGGACCGCGATCAACGTCCCTTCTTCCAATTCGCGAGCGACGTCCCAGGACGACACGCGAATGAGCCCTTGGCCGGCCTTCGCGAGGTCGATCAGCGCCTGCCGGTCGGAGACGATGCGGTTGCCGCTGACGCCAACAATGATCGGTTCGCCGTCAACGGCGAACACCCATTTATCAGCAATGACCTTGCCGTCGAGATAGATGAGACAGTTATGTACCGCCAGATCGCAAGGCGCGTCCGGCGCGCCGCTGCGCGCCAGGTAGTCGGGTGCGGCGCAGATGACCATCGGATTCTCGCCCAGCTTGCGGGTGGTGAGCGCACTGTCGGGCACCGCACCGAAGCGGATGACGATATCGCAGTCGTCATCAACCAGATTGACGTCGTCATCGCCGAGGATGAGGCGAAAGCCGATTTCCGGATGTGCAGAGCCGAACTCATTGGTCAGTGGGATCAGATATTTCCGCCCGAACTCCGAGGGCGCGGCAATGGTCACCGTACCGTTCGGGTTCTTCTTGCGTTGGCGCATCGTCTTGTCGAGGCGCTCGAAATCCTCAAGGATCGCCTGTGATGTCTCGAACAGATACCGTCCCTCCTCCGTCAGGCAGAGAGAACGCGTCGTCCGCTTGAGGAGCGCGACGCCGAAATGACATTCAAGCGCCTTAAGCCGCCCGCTCATCGTTGCCGGCGACAGGCCGAGTTTCGAGGCCGCGAGCGAAAAGCTGTTCGACTTGACGATCTCCGAAAAGACGCGGAGGTCCTGGATGCTGTTCATCGGCCCACCTCCGTTTCCGGCAGGAACTGCCCGAGATGGGGCATGCTCTCGACAAGACCGGCAACGAAGACTTCCACACGCGCCCGGATGATGGGATCGAGGTCATCCGGTATCTTGTTGCGGTAGATGTACTTGCGCACGCCCATGTAGAAGAAGCTCGAGTGGAAGCCCCAGACAATCTCGAGTGCCAGTTCGTCGGCCTGCGGCCCCGATGGAACGGGAACACCGGCTTCCACTGCAATCTCGGCAAAGATCAGCGGAAAGGTCGTTTCGTGCAAAAGGCCCAGATATTTCTTTGTAATCTGAGGGTCTTCCAGCGCCGAAGCGATGAAGATGCGGATCCAGCGCTCATCCAGTATGGCCTCCGTGTAGGCGGTCAGGTAGCGAACGAGGCGTTCCCGGATCGAGAGCGAGCGATCCGCAAGCAGTTCGTTCCAGCCAGGATCCCAGCGTTTCAGATAGACTTCGTCGTAGATCTTCTGAAGCAGGTCATCACGGTTCTTGAAATAGCGGTATAGCAGAGGCTGGGAAACGCCCAGCGCATCGGCGAGCTCCCGTGTCGTAAATCGAAGCCCTCTCTGGGCGACGAAATCGATCGCAAACTCCAGGATTTGCTGTTCGCGGTCGGCCGCATCAAGGTATTTTCGTGCTGCTTTTGCCATAGCCTATCGTTCCGACACACGGGTGGTGTCAGCCCTTCATGCTTTTGAAAATCAGACTTGGCTCCGACCTGAATAGCGGCCGGGAACCTCCCATGCTCTCTCCCTGAGCTGACATAAGAATTACCACCGCCACCGGAACTGATCAAGTGATAATTTATCATTTGATAATTTCCGTGTCAGATGGACCGCACCAGGAAATCCAGAAACCTACGGATTCTTTGCGGCACATGCGTCTGGGCCGAGTAGATTGCCGAAATCGGTTCGCTCTCCCCTGCATCCCATGGCTCGAGCAGCCGCACGAGCCGTCCTTCGGAAAGATCACGGTCGATGTGAAACCCGGAAAGCCGCCCGATGCCAGCCCCTGCAAGCGCGAAGTGCCTGATGGATTCGCCATTGTTGACGAACAGCCGCCCACTCACATCGACATAAACCAACGTCCCGTCGGCAGGATCTCTGAACTGCCAGGTATTGAGGTGTGGGCGCCCGCCAAAAGTCAGGCACGCATGCTGGCGCAACTCCTCGGGACGCACCGGCTCACCGTGCCGGGCCAGATACTCCGGTGCGGCAACGACGTGCCTGGGTGATTCCAGCAACCGTCGGGATCGGAGCGAAGAATCGCGGAGGGAACCGGTCCGGATCGCGATGTCGGTCTTCTCGGCGATCAGGTCGACCGGCTCGTCGCTGAACTCGATATCGATGCGCATGCCTGGGTTTTCGTCGAGAAACCGGACGACGAGAGGTGACAGCACGTGCGTGCCGAAAGGCAGGTTGGTGCTGACTTTCAAGAGCCCGCCGACGGCCTCCGCCTTGCGGGCAATCTTTGCTTCTGCCTCGTCAATTTCTTGCACGATTGCGCGTGAGGTCTTGTAGAAATCGGTTCCCTCAGTGGTCAGGCGGAAACTGCGGGTCGAGCGTACGACCAACTGGACGCCCAAACGTTTTTCAAGCCGCGTGACCAGCTTGCTGACGGCCGATGGCGACATAGAGAAGAGCCGGGCGGCCGCCGAGAAACTGCCAGCATCGACAATCGCCACGAAGACTTCCATCTCAAGAGCGCGGTTCTGCATTGCGGCGACCTTCATGAATTATGTTCACTTCAGTTATTCCCCAAAGCCACCTAGCTGACCAGAGGGCAAACCGTCATCCTCTCGCCCACACGTCTCAAAGGGAGGAATCCATGTATCAAAAACGCGCATTGATCGTCGGTGCGACGGGTATCGTCGGGCTGAACGTCGCAGAACATCTCAGAGACCTCGGCGGCTGGGAAATCCACGGCGCCTCACGCCGGCCACCGCTTGGATCGTCCTATATCAAGCCGCACGCCGTTGATCTGTTGAAGCGGGACGAGGCGATTACCGCCCTCTCCCACTTGGCGCCGACGCACGTCTTCTACTGCTCCTGGACGCTTGGGGCGAACGAAGACGAGAACATTCGCTTCAACGGCGACATGCTGAAGAATGTGCTCGACGCCTTCAAGGACAAGGGCTGCCTGCAGCACGTCGGCGTTGTCACAGGCACGAAGCATTATCTCGGGCCTTTCGAGGACTACGGCAAGGTCCAGCCGATCACGCCGTTCCGCGAAACGGCGCCCCGGCTGCCGAAGAAGAACTTCTACTACGAGCTCGAAGACATCGTAATGGCCTATGCCGCCGAGCACAGGTTCGGCTGGTCGGTCCATCGCTCCCATACGATCATCGGCTATGCGGTCGGCAACCTCATGAACATCGGCGCGACGCTTGCCACGCACGCCTCGATCTGCAAGGCGACCGGCCGGCCATTCCGTTTCCCTGGAAGCCCGACTGCCTATCGCGGCCTCAATGACATCACCGATGCACGGATCCTCGCCAAGCAGATCGTCTGGGCTGGCACCGAGCCGAACGCCCGCAACGAAGCGTTCAACGCGGTCAATGGCGATGTCTTTCGTTGGGAACAGCTGTGGCAGACGATCGCCGACTACTTCGAGATCCCGGTGGCGGACTACCCCGGGCAGTACAACTCCCTTGCCGAACAGATGAAAGATCTCGGCAACGATTGGGCTCGCCTTGTCGGCGACCATGGCCTTCAGCCGAACAAGCTCGATCGTCTCGCCTCGGCCTGGCACACCGATCTCGACCTCGGGCGCCCGATGGAATGCGTGCACTCGATGGCAAAGGCGAGAGCGCTCGGCTTTGCCGAGACGCAGGATACCGAACGCTCCTTCATCGATGTGTTCGACCGGCTCAGGGCGGAACGCATTATTCCCTGATCTGAACAGACATTAGCTGCACAGACGGTCGTTGGGTGGTCGCACTTGCCCACTCGGCGACCACGTGCATTTTCCCGCAAGCACACCGAACGATGTGTAGTGCAAAAGGGCGGTTAGTGCCGCCCTTGTTTTGCTATGCCGCCTTTGAACGCGCCGAGGTCTTGTTAATCGACGTGACGGCCAAGTTGGTGAGCTTGTTGTTGGTCGCCTTCTCCTGGTCGAGGATCTCGCTCAAAAGCTTGTGCGCTTCATCATGGCCGAGGTCCTTGGCCCATTCGCGAAGCGAGCCATAGCGGGCGATCTCATAGTGCTCGACAGCTTGGCAGGCGGCCAGAAGACCGGCGTCCAGCGCTGTCCCTTCGGCCTCTTTCATCAAACCGTCGGCCTCCTTGATCAGGCCCTCGATGGCATCGCACTTTTCGCCGGATGCCGTCTTGCCGATTGACTTGAAGACCTGCTCCAACTTCTTGATCTGCTCTTTCGTTTCCGAAAGATGCTCCTCGGCCGCCTTCTTCAGTTCAGCGCTTTTCGCGGCCTTGGCGACCTTTGGAAGCGCCTTCGTGATGGCGTTCTCAGCGAAATAGACATCCTGCAGCGTGTGTTCGAAGATATCAGCCAGCGATTTCATAAACTCTCTCCTTGGCAAATGATTGCAGGGGAGAAAGCATCCAACGGCGGAATCGTTCCGGCTCGTATGTCTGAAATACAGGACGCCCTAGGCATCGCTTCGTCGAAATCGATGTGCGTCAAGGGAGTTTTGGTGGGTGATCACGGGCTCAACCGTGGACCCGCTGATTAAGAGTCAGCTGCTCTACCAACTGAGCTAATCACCC
>NZ_QJNR01000007.1:405521-532249 GCF_003355565.1 Ensifer sp. M14 | reverse complement strand
AGCAGGTCGGCACCCCCGACGAGATCTACGATCATCCGGTCTCGCCCTTCGTCTATGGCTTCATCGGCCAGTCGAACGCGCTTGCCGTGACGCTTCAAAACGGCGAAATCTGGTTTGAGGACCGGCCGATCGGCCTGCGCGCCCCGACCGAGCCCGATGGTGCGGCCACGCTTTACTTCCGCCCGCATGACATTGAACTGATCGACGGCTGCGGCGGCTGTCTTGCCGGCCTCGTCACCGCCAGCCGCCGCGTCGCTGGCACCCGCCATCTCGAACTCGACCTCGGCCGCAACCACCCGCATGCCGAAATCGAACTGCCACCCGAACGCACCACCACACAGGACCGCGCAAGGGTCGCATTCCGACCGACAAAGTGGAAACTGTTCAGGGACGGGCACACCCTCGCGAAGCCGAAGCAGGACAATGCTGCGACTGAGAAACCGCAGTTGGTCGCGCAGGCCTGAAACAGGAAAGCGCCAGCAGTGCCGGCGCTTCTCCAGTTCTTGTTCGCGGATCGCTCCGCAGCCTACTGCCCAAGGGACAGCGACAACGGCGCCAGTTCGCGCATCGGTCGTTTCTTCGGATCGTTTTCCGGCGCCTTGCGACACGCGTAATCCTGGGCTTCCTGCAGCAGCCCCACAGCGCCATCATAGTCGATCATGGTCGGACGCCCATGACGCACCACGCATTGCCCGTCGACGTAGACCTCCTCGATCGCGCGCTCGGCCGCACAATGCAGCAGGTTGCGCAAGGGATCGTAGACCGGTTGCATCGCATGGTGTTTCAGATCGACGACAAGAAAGTCCGCCTTCGCGCCGACGGCAACCCGGCCAATATCGTCACGGCCAAGCGCACGGGCGCCGGCAAGCGTTGCTGTCTCGAGAATATCCGCGGTCGACACGTCGAACACCGATTTGCCGGAAAGCCTGGCGCAGATCATTGCCTGGCGCATTTCTTCCAGCATGTTGAAGGGATAGCTGTCGGTGCCGAGCGCAACGTTGACGCCGGCGCGGCGATAGCGCCCGACCGATTCCAGCGCCATGCCGCTGCGCGAGAACGTCACCGGGCAATGGCCGACGGTGGTGCGCCGCGCCGCCAGCAGGCCAAGATCGATGTCGGTGCGCTGGCGCGTCCAGGAATGGCTGTCGACGAAGATGCAGTGGCCGAGGATCAGGTTGTCGCCGAGGACGCCGAGACTTTCCAGATACTGCACTGCGGTAAGGCCGGTACGGCGCAAAAGTTCCTCATGTTCCGCCATCGTCTGGGCGGAATGGATGGTGATCGGCATGCCGCGCTTGCGCGCCTCTGTTGCCGCGTCCTGAAGCAATTCGGCCGAGCAGGTCTCGATCTGCGATGGCGCCACCACGCCACCAAGGCGGCCGGAGGGATGGCTTGCGGCCGTGTCGACGACATCGAGCGCCCGGGCAAAAGCCTCGCGGCCGCGCGCCTTGTCCCAGATGAAATCCAGGCGGTGGCTGTCTTCGACATGCCACTGCGCTTCCCGGAAACCGGGAGCGACAAAAGCGCGGGCGCCGCTTCGTGCCAGCGTCGGCAGCCAGCTGTCGTGCGGTCCGGCAATGTCGAGCAGCGTCGTCACGCCGCTGCGCATGAGGTCGCCCAGCATCACGGTCAACGACGCCTCGATTGCACCGTCGTCAATCTCCAGCAGGTTGGAGTATTCGTAGAGTGCATTGCCCCAAAGCGCTGAAGTACCTGCGTCTTCGAAGATGCCCTTGGAGATCGGCTCCTCGCCGGAGTGGCAATGCACGTTGACGAAGCCAGGCATCACCATGCGGTCCGCGCCTAAGGTTTCGCTGGCAAAGGCACCGTCATAATGTCCACCGACATGGACGAAGCCGGTGTCGTCATAGGCGACGTCGGCGTCATGGAAGTAGACATGGCTTTTCGTTTCGGCGTCGAAGCCAACGACGGTGTGCGCCTTGCGGATGACGTGAACTGACTTAGTCATGCGTGGTCCTGAAATATTGCTCGAGGAAACGGCTGTAAGCACCCATCAGAGCGCTGAAAAAGAAATAGACGACTGCGGCGAAGACGTAACCTTCGAGCACGGCGATGCCCTGCCATTGCGGATCCCGCATGGCCGTGCGCACCGTATCGAGAAAATCGAGCAGGCCGACGATGGTTACAAGGGTCGTATCCTGAAAGAAGCCGATGAACAGGCCGACGAGCGGCGGGATCACCTTCTTCAGCGCCTGCGGCAGCACGATCTTTCGCATGATCTGCCAGTAGTGCAGACCGAGCGAATGGCCGGCCTCGATCTGTCCCTTGGGGACGGCCTGCAAGCCGCCCCGGACGATCTCGGCGATATAGGCGGCCGCAAAGAGAATGATCGCCACTTGGGCACGCAGCAGCTTGTCGATGGTGATGCCGTCGGGCATGAACAGCGGCAGCATGACGGTCGCCATGAACAGGATGCTGATCAGCGGCACACCGCGCACGATTTCGATGAAGCCAACGCCGAGCACGCGGATCGCCGGCAGGCTCGATGCGCGCGCAAGGGCAAGGGCGATGCCCAGCGGCAGGGCGCAGGCGAGCCCGACGAAGGAAAGCATGAAGGACAGCGGCAGGCCGCCCCATTGCGTCGTCGGCACCGGCGTCAGACCGAAAATGCCTCCGGCCATCAGGATGTAGAGCGTTGGCAGGATCACAACGATCCAGACCGCGGCAAGCGCCCTGCCCCAGGTCCGCGGCATCATGGATACGCCGCAAGCGCCGAGAAAGAGCAGCATCGCCGTCAGCGGACGCCATTGCTCGTCGAAGGGATAGAAGCCGAAGAAGATGTAGCGCAGCTTCGCCGACAGGAACGGCCAGCAGGCACCGCTGGACGCCTTGCACTCCGCCGGCGTGCCGGAAAAGATCGCATCGACGAACAGCCAGCCGATCGCGAGCTTGGCAAGGCCGAAGATCGTGCCGAGGCAGAGAATGGTGATTGCGGCGTTGCCCGGCGTTCCAAAATAGGCGGAAAGCCAGGTGCGGTCGCGGGCCGGCGGCCGGGCAGCGGGCGCCATAAGGGTCGGGTCGGCAACGAAGCCTTCAAACTGGGCCATGGCTCAGCGCTCCCTCAGCGCAACGCGCGCGTTGTACCAGTTCATCACCAGCGAGATCAGGATGGACAGGCCGAGATAGACGGCCATGAAGATGGCAATGGCTTCGATCGCCTGGCCAGTCTGGTTCATGATCGTGTTGGAGACCATCACGAGGTCGGGGTAGCCGATGGCGATTGCGAGCGAACTGTTCTTGAAGACCGTCAGATAGGTGTTGGTCAGCGGCGGCACGATGATGCGCAATGCCTGCGGCAGTATGACCAGCTTCAGTGTGCGAGAGCGCGGCAGGCCGAGGGCCGTTGCCGCCTCCCATTGCCCCTTGCTGACAGCCTGAATTCCGGCGCGCACGATTTCGGCAACGTTTGCCGAGGCGCTCAGCGTCAGGCCGATCAGCAATGCCACGAACTCGGGCCGCACATGGTAGCCGCCGGTCAGGCGGAACCGCCCGAGCTCGGGAACATCAAGAGAAACCGAGATGTCGGCGGAAAGCAATGTAAGTGTGAGCGGCAGCAGGATTGCGAATGCCGCGATAGTGGCTACCGGCATCTCCTTGCCCGTGGCGATGCGGCGACGCGCAAGGACACGCGTAACCACGACGGCGGCGACGGTGCCGACGACCAACGCGATGACAAGAGCTTCTAAACCGCTTGCCCACCGCATGGCCGGCATCACCAGGCCGCTATTGGACAGGAAGACGCCCGGCAGCATCTCGATCGCCTGCTTGACGGGCGGAAACACCGAGATGATCAGCGAATACCAGAGCAGGAGATAGAGGAGCAACGGAACGTTGCGCAGCGCCTCGACATAGGCAAGCATCAGCCGCGACAGGACCGGGTTGTGCGAGAGACGGCCGATGCCGACGAGGACGCCGAGGATCGTTCCGAAAAAGACGGCGAGCGCCGAAACTTTCACCGTATTGGCGATCCCGACAAGGATGGCGCGACCGAACGTATCCGTCGGCTCGTAGGCAATCGCAGTTTCGGTGATGACGAAGCCCGCCTGGCGCGCCAGGAAGCCGAAGCCTGTGGCAATATCCTGCTTGGCAAGGTTGGCGCTCGCCGTGCTGAACATCATCCAGGCGACGAAGACAACGGCGCCGATCGCGATCGTTTGATAGAGGAACGCGCGGATGCGCGCGTCATAAAACAGGGACATGGCGACACGTCTGCCGGGCAAGGGGAACGTCGAAGACGAAAATGGCCCGCGCCGAAACGCGGGCCGACGAATATCAACGGAACGGCGGTGCGTAGAGCAGGCCACCCTCGCTCCAGCGGGTGTTCGGCCCGCGGGTCAGCCCAAGCGCCGTCTTGGTGCCGAGATTGCGCTCGAACACTTCGCCGTAGTTGCCGACGCCCTTGACGATGTTGTAGCCCCACTTGTTGTCGAGGTTGAGCATCTTGCCGAGCTCTTCGCTGACGCCGAGCATGCGCTGGATTTCCGGATCCTGGCTCTTGGCCATTTCATCGACATTGGCCTGGGTTATGCCGCGCTCTTCCGCCGCCATCAGCATCCAGACAGACCAGGAAACGATATCGCGCCAGTTGGAATCGTTCTGGCGCACGGACGGCGCGAGCGGTTCCTTGGAGATCGTTTCGGGCAGAACGACGTAGTCGTCGGGATTGTTGGCGACGGCGCGGATCGACGCAAGGTCGGACCGGTCGGAAGAGATCGCCTCGCAACGGCCGGAGAAGAAGGCGTTGCGGTTTTCATCCGGGCTTTCGAACACGACCAGTTCGAACTTGCCGCCGATCGAGCGGAAGAAGTCGCTGAGGTTCTGGGCCGTCGTCGTGCCAGGCAGCGTGCAGATCGCCGCATCCGTCAATTCCTTGGCGCTGTTGACGCCGAGCGACTTCGGCACCATCAGCCCCTGGCCGTCGTAGAACACCGTCGGGCCGAAATCGAGACCGAGCGACACTTCGCGCGAAAAGGTGTGGGTGGTCTGGCGCGACAGCATGTCGATTTCGCCTGACTGCAGTGCCTGGAAGCGAGTGTTGATGTTCGTCAGAACGAAATCGACCTTCTCCGGGTCACCGAAAACGGCAGAAGCCACAGCGCGGCAGACATCGACGTCGAAGCCCTGCATGTGACCCTTGGCGTCTGCGGTGGCAAAGCCGGGCGTGCTCATCGAGACGCCGCAGATCAGCTTGCCGCGCGCCTTAACCGTCTCAAGCGTGGTGGCGGCGCTGGCGGTGAACGCCGTGAGGCCGACCGCGATGCCGGCTGCGGTGGCGCAAAGTTGCAGAATTCTTTTCTTCATTTTCCCCTCCCGATGACTACGACAATCTCCACCTCTGCGGGTCACGCGATCCTCTTCGCATGCCTCCTCCCGCAAAGGTCGGCGCCAAGGATGTACCACCGGCGCCAACAATTGCATACGATAGTCGGATACAAATGGCAACATTATTGTATACAATATTGACGAGCACGGCTGACGGCGCTATCGAAGTCATGGGACATGTTTTGCCGACTGCATTCGGCTTGCTTGGGGAGGCAACCTTGTCTGAGAGATCAAGCCGCAGCGAGGTCGTCTATCGGTTGTTGCGCCAGGCCATCCTGGAGCAGGCACTGAAGCCCGGCACCAAACTTTCCGAAGACACGATCGCCGATCATTTCAAGGTCAGCCGCACCAGCGTGCGCGGTGCGCTCGTGCGCCTCAATGCCGAAGGCATCGTCGACCTCAGGGCCAACAAGGGCGCCTGCGTGGCCGAGCCGACGCTGGAGGAAGCGCGCGACATCTTCTCGCTGCGCCGCATGCTGGAGGCGGAGGTCATCCGGCGCCTCGTGGCAGACCTCGGCACCTCAGGCTTCAAGCGCCTCGAACAGCATGTGCGCGAGGAGCAGGCGGCACTCTCGGATCACGGCCCCCTATCCATCCGCCTTGCCGGCGAATTTCATATTCTGCTCGCGGAATTGACAGGCTCCCAGGCGCTGACACGGTTTGTGCGTGAAGTGGTCTCGCGCTGCTCCCTGATCCTCGCCCGCTTTGCTCGTCTGCACTCGCCCGAATGCGCGGTCGACGAACATATTCAGATTATCCGCGCCCTGCGGTCGAAGGATATTGCCGCGGCAGAGAAGATCATGCTTGAGCATCTCGACGCCGTCGAGCTTCGCGCCGAACTCAACCCTGACAAGGCCGAGCCGGATATTTCCGAGATCCTGAAACGTTACGCCAGCGAAAGCTGACAGACGTCATGAAGCGGTTGTGGACGTTCAACAGCTTGGTCGCCGACGGGCCAAGGCAACGCCGAACACGACGTCCTCTTCGTCATCAACTGTCGTCACGGGAGAATCCCAAGGGTCTCCTCGGCGAACTGGTGAGTGGCCCCGCCTTGCCAAAATGCTGGAGCACGGCGTGAGCCGACAGATAAAAAAAGCCGGAGGCCTTGGACCAGGCTCTCCGGCTTTCATCAGCTTCTTGGCGTAGACAGCACTCCTACCTGGGTGCGCCGCTCAATGCCGGCGCTTAACGGCGGCGCAGCGACAGCATGCCGTCGTCGGCAATACCCGCTTCGATATCGTTATAGCGGGCGAGCGTCATGTGCGGCGTGTCGGCTGCGGCATCATGCGCGCCGGTGATGACGATGACCTCGGCGCCGGCTGCCCTGCCGGCAAGAATTCCGGCCGGTGCGTCTTCGAAAACGATGCAGTCTTCCGGGCGAACGCCCAGTTTCTCGGCGGCGAGAAGATAACCTTCGGGATGGGGTTTTCCGACCGAAACATCTTCGCCGGTGATCATCAGTTTCGGCGTCGGAATGCCTGCGGCCGCGAGGCGGCGAACGGCGAGGTCGAGCGGCGCCGATGTGACGATCGCCCACTTCTCCGCCGGCAATGAATTGAGAAAGGCAATGGCGCCCTCGATCTCGATGATGCCGTCGACGTCGGCGATTTCAGCGAGCGCAAGCTCGTGCGCCTCATGCTCCGGATCAATATCAGGCAGTTCAAGCGTGCGGATCGTGTCCACGGCACGAACGCCGTGCACCGTCTTCATCATTTCCACGGGATCGAGCCCGTTGCGGACGGCCCATGCACCCCAGACGCGTTCGACGACGGCCATCGAGTTGAGCAGCGTGCCATCCATATCGAAAAGGAGAGCAGCAAAATTCTTGGCGAAGAGAGATGAAGGCGCGGTATCCAACGGTGATCCCCTGAAGCTGCGATGATGGGCGGGAAAGCAAGCCCGACAGTTTCGGCACACCTACAGCCTGGCGGGCAGGCACACAACGCAATTCGGCAAACCCCTGATCATCTTCCGCAACGCCAAGTTACAAACGGTCACCGCTGCCGGTGCTGAGAAAGCCAATCGGCCCGCCCGGAATATTGTCGTCAAAAATGGCGCAGGAAAGACTGCCGCCGAACACCGCAGCCGAATCCACATTTGTGCGGTTGCCAACCGTGGAAGGATTTCGCCGGCTCGGCGTGTGGCCATGGCAAAGATGTTTGCCCCAATAGTCGCCCGAATAATGATCCGGGCGCCTGATCCAGAGGAAGATTTCGTCGCCCTGCCGCTCCAGCGGCATGGTCACGTCGATGCCCGCATGCACGAAGATGCGAAACGGCTCGACGATAATGGAAGGAAGCTGCATCAACCATTTCAGGTGCGTTGCCGGGATGGTGTGGTCGTAGGATGCCAATGTCTCCTGACCACCATTGAGCAGCCACCAGTCGACATCGCTCTCGCCGCTACGGGCACCGAGCAGCATTTCCTCATGGTTGCCCTTGAGCGCCAGCCAGGTCCAGCCCTGCTTCTGCGGACCTGCCATGATCAATTCGACGACACCACGGCTATCTGGGCCACGGTCGATCATGTCGCCGAGAAAGATCACCCTGCCCTCAGGCGCATAAGCTTCAATCTGAAGCAGAAGCGCCTGCAGCTCGGCCCGGCAGCCATGGATATCGCCGACTGCAAAGGTCAGATGCTGCGCGCGCATGCGCCAGTCCTCCGGAGTTCGACGAACGGGTTGACGCCGCAACGGATGTTCGACGTTAGCATGCGAACGCCGATAGACTGCACGGATGGCGGAAACACGGCAAGGCCGGCGATGCAAGTGCGCGCAAAACAGACGACACGCCGGTCAAGGATCGCGCGTCGTCTTGGCTTTGTATTGAAGCAAGGAAATCTTGGTCGTTAGCGACGGGAATTTCCCTTGGCGATCGCCGAACTGGCAATGGAAACGGGATCGCTTGCCGGAAAGGTATCTTCGAGACCTTCGTCGAGCTGCTCTTCCATCGTTCCCTTGTCATGCGCGGTGCGCGCATTGGGCAAAGGATCCCTCGCCGCGGCACCCGGGTGCGGCTGATTGGACGCCTCCAGCAGGGTTTCATCGGCTTCAAGCACAGCCGACAGAATGTCCTTTGCCCTGGCCACCGCATTCAACCTGTTCAGCGACGCTTCCGCATCCTGCGGGCACGTGACCGTGACGACTTCGCCCTTTGCGCCAACGAACTCTACCGTGAAGCCTGCCTTACCGGCGCGTTCAGCGGCAACCTGTATTCCGACGACCTGCATCAGTCTCTCCCTCGGCAAAAGGATGGTTCTCCAGCGCCGATTGACACTGGCGTCTCCATCGCCACGCGCACGCAGCAGTCTTGCTGACGCAAACAGGTGGACATGCAAAGGAAGCGCGCAGACGGATGCTTTGTTCCAAGCGTCGACCAGATTTGTCCTGCCTCGAGCGGTTGGGCTGGTCCGTCAGAGCGCCTTGGCGCTCGGCATGACCGTTGCCGGGACGACCGGTGCCGGCAGGTCCTTCGCCGTATCGGCAGCCTGGAAGGTCGACACGCTCGGTTTGCCGGCTGGCCCCTGCTGGGTGCAGTTGGCGAACGCATCGAGATCGCGGTTGTAGACCTTCGTCTCCACATCCATCATGCCAAGCACGGTGTGGAAGAGGTTGTCATGTGATTTCGGCTGATCCGTCTCCTTGGCAAGGCAGCTCGTATCGACGCCCATTACCGCCTGGTACGGCTTTGAAAACCATGTAACGAAGGGCACCTGCGTCTGCTCGCGCGGTGCGATCGCATAGGGCGCGCCGTGCAGATAGATGCCGTTCTCGCCGAGGGATTCGCCGTGATCGGACATGTAGATCATCGCGCCAGAGATGTCGTTTTGATGCTTTTCCAACAGGCGGGCAACGCTTGCGAGCACATGATCGGTGTAGAGGATGGTATTGTCGTAGGCGTTGGTGATTTCCTCGACTGAGCATTTCATCAGTTCAGGCGTGCGGCAATCCGGTTTGAACTGCCGGAACTTCTCGGGATAGCGCAGATAGTAAGACGGACCATGGCTGCCGAGCTGATGCAGCACGATGACGCTGTTCGACTTGGTCGCAGCGAGCTTCTTGTCGAGTTCGCCAAGGAAGATTTCGTCGAGGCACTCGCCATTGTTGCAGAGCGGACTGTTCTTCTGGTTCGTCATGCTGGCGAAGTTGATGAGATCGGCGATGCCCTTACTGCCAGTGTTGTTGTCCCACCAGGACACGGAAACGCCAGCGCGGGTCAGCACGTTCATGAGGTTTTCGGTCGAACGGGCCTTCCAGTCGGTATACTCGTTGCGCGGATAGACGGAGAACATGCAGGGAAGCGAAATCGCCGTTGCCGTGCCGCAGCTTGTGGTGTCCGTATAATTGATGACCCCGAGAGATTTGAGTTCGGGATTGGTCTCCCTCTCGTAGCCGTTCAGCGAGAAGTTCATCGCCCTGGCGGTTTCGCCTGCAACGACGACCACGACGACCGGCTTGCCTGCCGCAGCAACGCGCGCGCCCTGCCGGGCGTCGGTGCCCAGCGGCTGAACCACGAGGTTGCGCTCCTTGTAGGTCGAGGAGGCATATCTGACGGCAGCGGAAACCGGCCCGGTCGGATTGAAGCGCTTCATCAGATCCTTGTGCTCGCGGATGACATAGGCAACGCTGGCGAAATCCGAATAGATCAACCCGCCACTGACGAGCAGGCACGGGGTTATGACGGCGAGATTGATGGCCGCCTTCGGCAGGAAGCGGCGATGGCGAACCTTCACCCAAAGCACGAACATCGAAGGAATGACCGCGTAAACCAACAGGTGCAGCATCAGGCTACCGGTCAGAAGATGGCCCGCTTCCGCCTGGGTGGTGACGGCCGCATTGCCGATCATGTCCTTGTCGATGATCACACCGAAGTAATCGACGAAATAGGCCGCCGACGACGAGACGACGATGAGGAAGATCAGCACCGGTTTCATGATGTATTTGACCGACGCCAGCGTCAGAACAGCGAAGGTCGCAAGCGCGAGCGCCGTCCCGAATGACAGCAGCGACAGCCGCGAGTGATCGAAATAGACCGTCGCGTGCTTCCAGAAGGAATTGTTGGTGATAGCGAGCAGATAGATGCTGACGATTGCGCTGAGCGTTATGCTGCCGAGCACTGGCCGGCGGGTTCTTGGGACCATCAAAACAGTCTTCTCCTGCTGCGACTGCCGGGCCGATTTTTGGCATGCGGCCAACGCTGTCGCGGGCATCCATTAGTGGCGGAGGCCGCGTCATGCGGGGTCGCCGGTTCGATTGCAGCCTCCTCCTGCCCTGTCGAGATACGCCCGGTAAGCTGTCGAAACCCCGTCAAGATTGCCTATTGGCTCTTCAACACCCGTTTTGGTTGGCCCCGGCGAGGGAGTTGGCAGCCGTGGAGAAAGCCCATATGGTCGGGCCAAGAATGGTCACACCGAGACGAGTCGATGCGCCTGCTCCTGGTTGAAGACAGTCCGCGACTGGTAGAGCTGGTCGGCGAAACCATGCGCGACGCCGGCTGGCGGCTTGACGCGGTCTCGAGTGTTTCGGACGCTGAAGCTGCCATCGCGGCTCAGGAGCACGATCTGATCCTGCTGGATCTCGGCCTGCCGGATGGCGATGGACTGGCGCTGTTGCGTCGCGTTCGCCAGGAGTATCCTGGCCTGCCCGTCTTGATCATCACCGCTCGGGGATCGGTCGACGAGCGTATTGCCGGCCTGGATGCCGGCGCCGACGACTATCTGGTCAAGCCCTTTCACCATCGCGAGCTGTTGTCGCGGTGCCGCGCCATGCTGCGGCGAAATCCGCAAGCCGTGCAGCCGGTGCTCGAGGCGGGCACCCTGCGCTACGACCCTGCAACCGCAGACCTGACCTGCGACGGCGTCGTCGTCCCGCTGCCGCCCCGCGAACGTTCGTTGATCGAGATCCTCATGCGCGAGGTCGGTCGCGTCGTGCCCAAACGGAAGCTCGAAACCGCCCTCTCGGAGTATGGCCAGGAGGTCAGCCCCAACGCTCTTGAACTCGCGGTTTCTCGGGTGCGCAAACGGCTGCAAGCCTACGAGACCGGCATCCAGATCGAGACCGTCCGCGGAATTGGTTATCTTCTCAGGCGCGCTTCATGACGAAGCCGAACCCGTCGCTGATCGGTATCGTCTCCCGTCGCATCCTCGCCTTTTCCCTGCTCGCCATGGCAATCCAGATCGGCGTTGTCTTTGCGGACTACTGGTTCGACGACGACAAGCTCAGCGTCCTCATGCTGCAGCAGGAAACGGAAACGCTTTCGAGCGCCATCCATGTCCGCAACGGCATCGCGAGTTTCGAGCCGGGTCACGAACTGAGTGAACGTTACCTCGACCGCCATGACCGCGACGGTTCGATTTTCCTGAGGGTGCGAACGGCGTCTGGCGCTCTGCTCTACTCAAATTGCACGACGGAATGTGCCGAGCATTTTTTGCCGCTCAGCGTCGACGCGCCCAATTTCTGGAAACGAGAAATTCAGCCAGGCAAGCCGTTCAGCGTCGCCGGAGGGCAGACCTTCGAGCGTGCGGGCGCGACGGTGCTGGTCGAATTGGCCATCCTGAAGGATCCGAATGGCTTCATGTACAGCGCGCTGCTGCACGAGATGTTTGATTCGATGATCGTGCCGATGACCGTGATGTTCTGCCTCGTCATCGGCGCGACGATCTGGTCGATCCGCAGCGCGCTGAAACCGGTGGCCATGGCGGCGGCGGCGGCCGATCGGCTGGATCCACGCGATAACAGTGCACGCCTGCCGCTCACCCGCATGCCGGAGGAGATTGCGCGTCTGGTTACTGCCGTCAACCGTATGCTGGCCCGGGTTGCCGACCTGATCCAGTCGCAGAAGCTGTTCTCCTCTTCCATCGCGCACGAGATTCGCACACCCGTTTCGATCGCGAAGATGGAACTCAGCCACATCGACGACCCGCGCGCCCGCAACGCCGAGCGTGATCTCGATGCCCTCACGCATATTCTCGAGCAATTGACCTCGCTTGCCCGTGCCGACGCAGTCGATCCTTCGGCCTATCAGGCGGCCAATCTTTCTCAGATCGGTGCGGGCCTTGCGGAGGCGATCGCGCCCTTTGTCTTCGATCACGACAAATCGCTGGAATTCGTCGACGAAGGAACGCCCGCCGTCACGGTCATCCCGGCGCTCGTCGAAAACATGCTGCGCAACCTGATCGAGAACGCGGTCAAGCATAATCCGCCTGGCACCCGCATCGTGCTGGCCTGCGGCCCGGGCGCGACGGTCAGCGTCGAGGATGATGGTCGAGGGCTCGTCGACCTGCCCGAACATCATGAAGATCTCGGCTACATCAAACGATCGGGTCAGATTGGTCTCGGGTTGAAAATCGTCCAGCGTATCAGCGAGTTGCATGATGCACAGATCGCAGTCGAGACTGCACCCGACAAAGGGACGAAGATTACCATCGACTTCTCGGCGGCGCGGTCTGACGGCATGACGGCTTCATGATAGACGGTTGCGCGGCTTGCGCCCACAATGCATCTGATGCAGGCGCCGTGCATATATTTTAATCCGTCGCGTTTTTTTGGATGCAGATTCCCCGCCCATTTCATCGCCATATGCTATTGGCCTGAGCAATCAGTGATCCTGTCGCTCGCGAGTTCCCATGTCGAAGGCCAGCGCTTATCTCAAGCGTTTCATCCCATCGCTTGTTCCGGTCAGCCATATGGAGCGGCTACGCGCCTCGCTTGGCGCGCTTGTCGGCATTCTGCTGACCGGCCTCGTCGGCACGCTGGCACTTGGTGCCGATGCCAACCTGCCGCTGCTGATTGCTCCCATGGGCGCTTCGGCCGTCCTGCTTTTCGCCGCGCCGTCCAGCCCGTTGGCGCAGCCCTGGTCCATTCTCGGCGGCAACATCGTCGCGTCCGTGATCGGGGTGACCTCATCCCTTCTCATTCCAGAGCCGGTGATTGCGGCGGCAGTCGCGGTCGGGCTTGCAATCGCAATCATGCTGCTGCTCGGCTGTCTTCACCCACCGAGCGGCGCGGTCGCCTTGACTGCTGTGCTTGGCGGCACATCGATCCATGAGGCCGGCTACTGGTTCGTATTGTCGCCGGTCGCGATCAATTCCGCCCTCATCCTCGTCGTCGCCCTGTTGTTCAACAACGCAACGGGCCGGCGCTACCCTCACCTGGCGCCTGCCGGCAACACCCACCGCACCGACGATCCCCTGCCGACGCAACGTCTCGGCATCGTGCCGGAGGACTTGCAGGCGGTGCTGGCGCAATATGGCGAGGTTGTCGACATCAGCCCGGGCGAACTCGATGCGCTCATCCACCAGGCGCAGATCCGCGCCTTCAATCGGCGCTCGGGCGAGATCACCTGCGGCGATGTCATGTCTCGCGATGTAGCGACGGCAACGCCGGAAACCTCGCTGCGCAAAGCTTGGCAGACCTTGCTCGAACACGATATCAAGGCCTTGCCGGTGGTGACGGAAAAGGAAGGCCTCGTCGGCATCATCACCCAGACAGACTTCATCAAGCACGCCATGCTGGCACCGCATGGCGGCTTCAGGCAGCGGCTGGGCAACGTCATCGGGCTTGGCCCCAAAGCGCCGCGGCTCGTTTCCGAGATCATGACACGGCGCGTGCAGTCGGCACTGCCGGAAACGATGATCGCCAAACTCGTTCCACCGATGGCCGATATCGGGTTGCACCACATGCCCATCGTCGACGCCGACAACCGATTGGTCGGCATCGTCACACAGTCCGATCTGATTGCCGCGCTCTTCCAGCGGAGGCTGGAGAATGACGACGAGCGCGACGTCGCCTGACATCTTCCGATTTCCTTCCCTGTACCAGCACGGCCAAGCCAAGTTTTAGCCAATGGTAAGCCGGGCTTCCTGCTGAACCAGCGCTGGTCAAATCATCACAAATTCATTCGATTGACTTAATCGATTGACTGGCGTAATATGCGCACATGATGAAAAACAAAAACTCCCAATCCGTACCCAAGCCCGATCGCGGCGACGCCACGAAAGAGAAGCTTCTTTCGATGTCGATCGACGTCTTCGGACGCTATGGGTTCGACGGCGCAAGCACCCGCAAGCTCGCGGATGCTGCCGGCGTCAATCTGCAGGCGATCCCCTATTATTTCGGCGGCAAGGAAGGTCTCTATATCGCTGCGGCCGAGCATCTGGCGGCGATTATCGGCGGGCACGTCGCCGATCTGCGAACGGTCATCCTGCAGCGCCTGGCACGACTGGATGCGGAAGGTGCGGCAATGAGCCCGAAGGAGGCACGCGCCCTGCTGACGCAGATGGTCCAGCGTATGGTCGGGCTGTTTGTCAGCCGCCAATCCGAGAGCTGGGCACGCTTCATTATCCGCGAACAGATGGAGCCGACGGAGGCCTTCGCGCGGGTCTATGAGAACATCATGGGGCCGATGATCGGAATGGCAGGTCGGCTGGTTGGCACGATCCTGGGCGAGGATCCGGCGTCGGAGCGCGTGCGGTTGAAGACACTGTCCTTCGTCGGCAGCATCCTCGTTTTCCGCATGGCGCACGCGGCGCTGCTGCGACAGATGCGGTGGGACGCCGTCGGCCCCGCCGAACTCGAGATCCTGCAACGCCACGCCGCCGGCCTCGTCGAAACACTCGGCGCGGATGGGGAATTGCAGCCATGAATCGGAAGATACTCGTTCCCGTCGTTCTCCTTGCAGGAGCGGCTGCTGCCGGCTGGTGGCTGGACCTTCCTTCGCGCCTCGGCTGGACCGGGCAGCGGCCGGCCTCGGTGCTCTATGGCAATGTCGATATCAGGCAAGTGTCTCTCGGCTTTCGTGTCAGCGGGCGCATAGCCAAATTGGCCGTCGACGAAGGTGACCCGGTCAAGGCCGGCGATCTTCTTGGCAGCCTCGACCCCACTCCTTTTCAACAGGCCGTGGATGCAGCCGAGGCTGATCTTGGTGCGCTGCGTGCCAATCTCGAAAAGCTGAGGGCCGGCGCACGCAAGAGCGAGATCGCCCAGGCGCGAGCCGTCCACGAGGAGCGTATCGCCGAACTCCAGAATGCCGACCTTGCCTATGAGCGGGCCGTGCAGTTGCGGCCGAACGGCACGATTTCGCAGGCGAACCTTGATGAAGCGAGTGCTGCACGCGCGGCCGCCGCAGCCCGCACCACCTCTGCCCGCGAAGCGCTCGCGTTGCTTGAGGAGGGAAGTCGGGTCGAAGACATCGCTGCCGCCGCCGCTCAGGTCCAGGCTGCGGAAGCCAGGCTCGCCAGTGCGCGCACCTCGCTTTCCGATACTCGGCTGTTGGCGCCCGACGACGGCATCGTCCTTTCCCGCGTTCACGAAACTGGCGCGATGATTGCGCCGTCGGACACGGCCTATGTGATTTCCTTGACCCAGCCCGTCTGGGTGCGCGCCTACGTCGCCGAACCCGACCTCGGACGCGTCCATCCCGGCATGAAAGTCGAGATCGTCTCGGATACGGCCCCGGACCGGCCGTACGAGGCAACGGTGGGCTTCATTTCTCCCGTTGCCGAATTCACGCCGAAGTCGGTCGAAACACCGGAACTGCGCACCGATCTCGTCTACCGCCTGCGTATCGTCGTGGCGAAACCGGGAGTGGATCTGCGCCAGGGCATGCCCGTTACCGTTCGCCTGCCGCCGGCTGCAGGAGGTACATCATGACCGCGGACGAGCGCTTCGTGCGGATTTCCGGGGTCGTCAAGCGCTTTGGCAAAGATGCGCCCGCGCTTGATCATGTCGATGGAGACATTCTCGGCGGTCGCATCACCGGCCTTGTCGGCCCCGACGGCGCGGGAAAGACGACGCTGATCCGGCTGATGACCGGCCTGATGCTTCCCGACGAAGGAAAGGTGGCGGTATTGGGTTTCGACACCGCCAAGGACGCCGCCAGCATTCAGGCATCCATCGGCTACATGCCGCAGCGTTTCGGACTTTACGAAGATCTGAGCGTGCAGGAAAACCTTGATCTTTATGCAGACCTGCGCGGCCTTCCACTCGTTGAACGTACGGCGACATACGACCAACTGTTAGAATTCACCGACCTCAAGCGCTTCACATCCCGGCTAGCCGGCAAGCTTTCCGGAGGCATGAAACAGAAACTCGGACTTGCCTGCGCTTTGCTGCGCAAACCGCGTCTGCTTCTGCTTGACGAACCCGGCGTCGGTGTCGATCCCATATCCCGGCGAGACCTTTGGAAAATGGTCGAAAACCTGACCGCTTCCGGTATCGGCGTCGTGTGGTCGACGGCCTATCTCGACGAGGCGGAAGCCTGCGACAGGGTGTTGTTGCTGAACGAAGGCAAATTGCTTTTCGAAGGCGCGCCTGCCGAGTTGACAGGACGGGTCGCCGACCGCGTCTTCAAGATCTCCGGCACGACCGGACGAAAACGCGAGGCCCTTGCACACTACCTTGACGCGGACGGTGTCGTTGACGGCGTTATCCAGGGGGACGCCATCCGGCTGGTCATGGCGTCGGGGTTTGCGGTCCCGGAAGCGCCGACCGACACGACCGGAACCGCGCCACAGGCAACAGTGGCGCCGCCGCGGTTTGAAGACGCATTTATCGATATGCTGGGCGGTGGTCCCGGCGGCCGTTCGAAGCTGGCGGAGGTCCAGACGCCGTTTGCCAACGAGGACGGTAAGCCGGTGATCGAAGCGCATGGGCTGACGAAGCGTTTCGGCGATTTCACCGCAGCCGACGACATAAGCTTCGACATTCCACGCGGCCAGATTTTTGGCCTACTCGGGCCGAACGGCGCGGGAAAGTCGACGACGTTCAAGATGCTGTGCGGACTGCTGAAGCCGAGTGTCGGTGAAGGCCGGGTCGCCGGCTTCGACCTGCGCCGCGATGCCGCCGAAGCCCGCAATCGCCTCGGGTACATGGCACAGAAATTCTCGCTCTATGGCGATCTCAGCGTCGCGCAGAACCTGAATTTCTTCGCCGGCGTCTACGGCCTTTCCGGCTCGCGCAAGCGGGAGCGCACGCGGTTGATGGTCGAGATTTTCGGTTTTGGTCGCCTGCTCGACATGTCTGCCAAGGACTTGCCGCTCGGCCTCAAGCAGCGTCTCGCGCTTGCCTGCGCGGTCTTGCACGAACCGGAGGCCTTGTTCTTGGACGAGCCGACCTCCGGCGTCGATCCGATCACCCGGCGCGAGTTCTGGACCCATATCAACGGCCTGGTCGAGAAGGGCGTGACCGTGCTGGTCACCACCCACTTCATGGACGAGGCCGAATACTGTGATCGCATTTCGCTCATCTATCGCGGCCGTTCGATCGCGCTCGGCTCGCCGGACGACCTGAAAAAGCAGGTGGCCACTGCGGCCTACCCCGACCCGACGATGGAGGACGCCTTCATCGCGCTGGTGCAGGGATCGGAAGAGAGGCAGGCGGCAGCATGACAACGCCTGCGCAAATCGAGACGCAGACATCCGAACGCGGACGTCGCTTTGCTGCGCTGGTGCGCAAGGAAAGCTACCAGATCGTCCGCGATCCCAGCAGCATTCTCATCGCCTTCGTCCTGCCTCTGATCCTTTTGTTTCTGTTCGGTTACGGTGTATCGCTCGACACGACGCAGACACGCATCGGCCTCGTGGTGGAACAGGAGACGCCACTGACGCGCGATCTCGCGGCGGGCTTCCAGGCTTCGCGCTACTTTTCCGTCAGCCTCGGCCGCGACCGCCGCGATTTCGAAGACGATCTTGTGCTTGGGCGGCTCCGCGGCATCGTCGTCATCCCCGCCCGCTTTACGGCCGATCACGCCGCCGGTCGGCATCCGGCATTGCAGGTCCTGGTCGACGGCTCAGACCCGAACACAGCCAACTTCGTGCAGAATTACGCCCAGGCGACAGTCGCCAACTGGGAACGTCAGCAACGCGGGGAAGACGCTGGCCAACCACCGGCAATCTCGGTCGAGCAGCGCTTCTGGTTCAATCCGGAGCTGACCAGCCGCAATTTTCTCGTTCCTGGCTCGATCGCGATCGTCATGACCCTCGTCGGCACGCTTTTGACCTCACTGGTGGTCGCGCGCGAGTGGGAGCGCGGCACGATGGAGGCGATGATGGCGACGCCGGTATCGGCAGCGGAACTGCTTGCCGGCAAGCTCCTGCCCTATTTCCTGCTCGGTCTGGCGTCGATGACGCTCTGCGTGCTCCTGGCCGTCTTTCTTTTCGGCGTGCCGTTCCGGGGCTCGGTTGCGGCACTCTATGCGCTCTCGGCAACATTCCTGATGCCGGCGCTCGGTCAGGGCCTGCTGATTTCGGCGGCGACCAAGAACCAGTTCCTGGCGTCGCAACTTGCGCTGATCTCGGCCTTCCTGCCCGCCTTCCTGCTCTCCGGTTTCCTGTTCGAGATCAACTCCATGCCGACGGTCATTCAGTGGATCACCTTTATCGTGCCGGCGCGCTATCTCATCCCGAGCTTGCAGACAGTGTTTCTGGCTGGCGACATCTGGCCGATGTTCCTGCAGGCAATTGCCGTCATGCTTTTGATCGGGTGCGTCTTTTTCGCGCTCGCGGCACGAAGCACCCGCAAGAGGATCGGCTGACATGTGGTGGACACGGCTGAAGGCACTGATCGTCAAGGAACTTCTGGCGGTGCTGCGCGATCCCAAGGGTCGCGCGATCCTGATTGGGCCGCCGATCCTGCAGCTTCTGGTGTTTTCCTATGCTGCCACGCTCGAAGTGACGAATGTCGATGTCATGGTTCTCAATCGGGACAACGGCCATTGGGGCCAGGAACTGGTCGAGCGGATCGACGGCTCCCCGACGTTTCGAAGCATTGCTTTTACGGACAACCAGAAGGAAGTGCGCGACGCCATCGACAGGCAACGCGCCATAGCGGTTCTGGAGATCGGCCCGACCTTCTCGCGCGAGATCGAGGCGGGCCGGCCGGCGGAGGTCCAGATCATTCTCGACGGACGCCGGTCGAATGCATCGCAGATCGTCTCTGGCTATCTTGGGCGCATCGTCGCCACGCTTGCCGCCGACACGCCGGCCGGAAAGCGTTCTGCGTCCGAGACAATCGCCGTCGTGGCGCGAAACTGGTTCAACCCCAACCTCACCTACCAATGGTTCATGGTGCCCAATCTGGTGGCCAGCATCGCATTGCTGATCGGCCTTATTGTTACTGCACTGTCGATCGCGCGCGAACGGGAACTGGGCACCTTCGACCAGCTAATGGTGTCGCCGCTCAGGACGCATGAGATCCTGATCGGCAAGTTGATACCGCCAATGATGATCGGGATGTTCCACATTACGGTCTACATTCTCGCCGCCGTCTTCATCTTCGGCGTGCCGCTGCGCGGGTCGCTGTTCCTGCTCTACGGCAGCGCGATATTCTATCTTGCAGCGGTCGTTGGTCTCGGGCTGTTCATTTCAGCGTTGTCGATGACGCAGCAACAGGCGATCCTCGGTGCCTTCCTGTTCATGGTGCCGGCAATGTTGCTCTCGGGCTTTGCGACACCGATCGAGAACATGCCTGCCTGGCTGCAGCCGGTCACGCTCGTCAATCCGCTGCGCTACTTTCTGGTCATTGTGAAGGGGGTGTTCCTGAAGGATATCCCGCTGGCCGAGGTCGTGCGCCAGACGATACCGCTCTGCGTCATCGCCCTCGTCACGCTCTCGGCCGCTTCGTGGTTGTTCCGCCGCCGGCTGGAGTAACTGTCAGCCCCTGACGAAGCGCTCGATTGCGGAGATTTCATTCTGGCGGATGTCATGGCCACCGGCATGCCATTCGATTTCAGTGTCAGCGGCCTGCGCCGTGAAATAATCCGCCAGCGCCTGCGTCTGGGGCGCCGGGCAAATCGGGTCGCGTTCACCGGCCGTGATCAGAACGTGGCGCCCTGCAAGCGCCGCATTGTCCTTCGGCCGGAACGGGATCAACGGATGCATCAGCATCGCCTTGTCGAAAAGGCCATTCTCGATCAGCACGTTGGCGAGAATGTTCGCCCCGTTCGAATAGCCAAGGGCAACGATCTCGGACGCCTGGTGTTCGTCGGCAAGCGCCTTTACGAAATGGGTCATCTTCTTCGTCGCTCGGGACAAGTCCGCCATGTCGTAGACGCCTTCGCCGGTCCGCTTGAAGAAGCGCGCCGCGCCATGTTCCGACACGTCGCCGCGCGGTGAGACGATCGTAGCTTCGGGCATCAGTTGCGCACCGAAGGAGAAGAACTGGTTTTCGTCGCCGCCCGTGCCGTGGAAGACGAAGAAGATCGGATTGCCGGGTTGGCCGGCCTTCAGTTTGTGGACGTAGCCGTGATCGGCCATGGAAATCTCCTTGTTTCTTGCGGGATGTCGCATCGGCGGCAAAGCATCGCCCGGCCGCCCTGCGCCCTAAGCTTCCAGCTTCTGCAGATGGCTTTCGAGAACCGGGCGCAGGTGCTTGTGCTGCTGCGGCAGCTTCAGCGCCTCGCCGAGATGGGCCAGATCCTCGTCGCGGCTGAAGCCCGGTTCGTTGGTGGCGATCTCGAACAGGACCCCGCCCGGCGTGCGGAAGTAGATCGCCCAGAAGTAGTCGCGATCGATGACCGGGGTCACCTGATAGCCGGTGTCCATCAGCGCCTTACGCACTTCAAGCTGCTTTTGCCTGTTGTCGACGGCAAAAGCGATGTGATGCACGGAGCCTGCGCCCTGGGCGGCGCGATTGAGGTTCGGCATGGTCTCGAGATCGATCACGCCCGCGCCATTGCCACCCGGCATGATCAGGCGGGTGACGCCGTCCTTGCGGTCCAGTTCCTCGTAGCCCATGAACTTCAGAAGCTCCGCTGTCGCGCCTTCGTCGCGCAGCCGCATCGCCGCCGAATGAAAACCGCGGATCGCGTGGTCGCCCGAAACGCCGCCATCTGTCCAGGGCGCCCGCGGGTCGTCGCGCACTTCGACAAGTGCGAAGCCGTCACCATCAGGACCCGCGAAATTCAGGCGCTTTTCACCGAAGGTCTGTTCGTCCTTGAGGCCGGTGACACCCAGCTTCGAAAGCCGATCGCGCCAGAAACCGAGCGCGCTCTCCGGAACGGAAAAGACCGTGGTACCGACTTCGCCGGTGCCGGCACGTCCGCGCGGCATCTGTGGAAACGGAAAATAGGTCATGACCGTGCCGGGTGTGCCGGCCTCGTCACCATAGTAGAGGTGATAAACGTCAGGGGAATCGAAGTTCACCGTCTTCTTGACGCGGCGCATGCCCAGCGTCTTCGTGAAGAACTGATTGTTGGTGAAGGCATCGTCCGCCATCGACGTAACGTGATGCAGGCCCTTGATCTGATTGAGCATTGCCTTGATCCTTTCCGCCCGCCGTGACCGGGCCTTGTCATGACGCATAGATGCGCTCATCCGGGTCGTTGCGAAAGACAGTTGCCACCAAACGCATTGTCTACGTTTTGTTGACGACCTGGGAGAATCGTTGAACGAACAGTGTGGACATACCCGACGCCTTGTGAGTGGACCGGCGGCTGCTTAAGATTGGTGCCAGCCATAGTATGGCTGTCGGGAACGAACGGGAGGAGGAGCCCAGACATTCCGTGAAATACCGCCTGATCGTTGCTGTCATCCTGCTGCCGCTGGCGGTTGCCGTCCTTGCCTGGCAAGGCAATGCCATGGCGACACGCAGCTATTTCGACGAGGCATCTGCCCAGGCAAACACCGCCCTCCGGCTTGCGGTGGCGGCGCTGGACGGACATCTCAACAGATACCAGGCCCTGCCCGCCCTGATCGCCGATCACGATGACATCAAGGAGCTCGCCACGCGGCCCCGCGACCGGCGTCTGCGGGAAACGGTCAACGCCTATCTCAAGGATATCAATGGGCTGCTGCACTCCTCCGATATCTATGTGATCACGCCCGACGGCGACACCATCGCCGCCAGCAATTATGACGGCCCGACGAGCTTCGTCGGACAGAACTTCAGCTATCGCCCCTATTTCCAGGAGGCGTTGCAAGGGCGACAATCCAGGTTCTACGCGCTTGGCACGACCTCGCTGAAGCGCGGCTATTTCTTCGGTGCTCCCATCCGCGTCGGCGAGGATATCCGCGGTGTCATCGTCTTCAAGGTCGATGTTGAAAGTATCGAGGCGTCCTGGCAGGGCGGCGAGTACAAGATTTTCGTCTCCGATCCCGAGGGCATCATCTTCATGACCGGGACGCCGGAGTGGCTCTATACCGCGATCCTGCCCCTGACGGAGGAGCGGCGCGCCCAGACTGTCGCTTCGAGGCGCTATGCGGATGCCGCCGTTGGCCCTTTGCCCCTCACGCGTCACGACAGCGGCGATCACCACTTGATGCGCGTATCCTCCGGTCAGTCCGGCCGCGAATATCTTGTCGTGTCGCAATACATGACGGACGCTGATTGGACCGTGAACGTGCTCGCCGACACGGCCTCGGTGAAGACACAGGCCCTGACGACGACAATCGCGGCGCTGCTGCTGATCTGCCTTGCCGGATTGGCGGCGGGGATCCTTTGGCAAAGACGTGCGCGGCTCAACGAACGCATCTCGATGCAGGCCGAGGCACAGGCGGAATTGGAACGGCGCGTTGACGAACGAACGGCGGATCTCGCACGCGTCAACGCGCAGATCGAGGAGGAGATCGCCGAGCGCCGCCTGACCGAGCAACAACTGCGCCGCACCCAGGCCGATCTCATCCAGGCCGGCAAGCTGGCGGGCCTCGGGCAGATGTCGGCGGCGTTGTCGCACGAGTTCAATCAGCCGCTGGCGGCCGCAAAGACCTATGCAGACAGTGCAACCTTGCTGATTGAGCGCGGGCGAACCGATGAAGCCAGCGACAATGTCAGGCGGATCTCCGGCCTCGTCGACCGCATGGCGGCAATCAGCCGGCACTTGCGCAATTTTGCCCGAAAGCCCAACGAAAAGCTCGGACCGGTACCGATCGAGGAGGTGGTGCGCGACACGATGGAGATCGTCGCCGTCAGGCTCAAGGCGGCGTCGGCTGAGATTGACATCGATCTCGGGCCGGAGCCTCTGGTCGTGCGCGCCGGTTTCGTCCGTTTGCAGCAGGTTTTGGTCAACGTGATCTCCAATGCGGCCGACGCGGTCGAAGGTCTGGATGATCGCCGCATACGGCTACGCGCCTGGCGCGACGGGCAGAAGGTCATTCTCGCCGTCAGCGATCACGGACCCGGCGTGCCGGCGGCAATCGCCGAGCGGATTTTCGACCCGTTCTTTTCGACCAAGGGTGTCGGCAAGGGGCTGGGCCTTGGCCTGTCAATTTCCTATAACATCGTCAAGGACTTCGGCGGCAGCCTTGTTGCCACCAACCTTGCCGAAGGCGGTGCGGAATTTCGCATCGAACTTCCTGTTGTAGACGACCTGGGCCAGGAGGCCGCCGAATGATCGAAAGCCGTGTCCTGCTCGTCGACGACGAAGAGGAACTGCGCCATTCGAGCGCGCAGGCACTGGAGCTTGCCGGCTTCCGCGTCGAAACATTCGCCAGCGCCGAGCGCGCCCTGGAATTCATCGGCTTCAGTTTTCCCGGCGTCGTCATCAGCGACATCCGCATGCCGGGCATGGACGGCATGACCTTTCTGCAGCGCATTCGCGAAATCGACGTGGAGGTGCCGGTGATCCTTGTTACCGGCCATGGCGACGTTCAGCTCGCCGTCCGCGCCATGCGCGACGGCGCCTATGATTTCGTCGAAAAGCCTTTTACCGCGCAGATGCTCGCCGGCACCATTCGCCGCGCGCTCGACTGGCGCGCGCTGGTGCTCGAGAACCGGCGCCTCAAGGCCGTTGCCGGCAAGCGCGACGACATCGAGCAGCGGCTGCCCGGCCGCAGCCAAGTCATGGTCGACCTGCGCTACCGCATCCGTGCTATCGGTGCCTCCGATGCAGATACCTTGATCATCGGCGAGACCGGTGTCGGCAAGGAGGTCGTGGCCCGTACCCTGCACGATCTGAGCGGCAGGGCAAGCAGTCCCTTCATCGCCATCAACTGCGCGGCCCTGCCGGAAAACCTGATCGAGAGTGAACTTTTCGGCCATGAGCCAGGCGCGTTTCCCGGCGCGATCCGTCCACGCTACGGCAAGTTCGAACATGGACGCGGCGGAACCATTCTGCTCGACGAAATCGGCTCGATGCCGATCGATCTGCAGGCGAAATTTCTGCGCGTGCTGCAGGAGCGCGTGATCACGCGGCTCGGCTCCAACGAGGTCGTGCCGCTCGACGTCCGTTTCATTGCCACCAACAAGGTGGATTTGGAGCAGGAGGTGGCCGCAGGTCGTTTCCGGCCCGACCTTCTCTACCGCCTCAATGTCGCAACGCTGCGCGTGCCGCCGCTCGCACAACGCCGCGCCGACATTCCGCTCCTGTTCCTGCAGCTCGTACGCGAATCCGCTGCACGTTATGGCCGAGATGAAGTCGAGGTCTCACAAAATATGCTGGCGGAGATGGCCGAACGCAACTGGCCGGGCAATGTGCGCGAACTGCGCAACGCTGCCGAAAGGCTCGTGCTCGGGCTTGACGCGACATCAGAGGAGACTGCCTCGCCGACGCCGAATGGCGGCCGTCTGGCAGACAAGGTCGCAGCCTTCGAGAAAGGGCTAATTGCCAATGCCATCGCCGCCCACGGCGGATCGCTGAAACCTGTCTATGAAACGCTCGGCATCTCGCGCAAGACACTCTACGAAAAGATGCAGAAGTTCGGGCTCGACAAGAAGCTCGTGGCGACCGACTTCACCGGCGACAACGATGACCGCTAGCATTACCGAGCCCCTCGAACGAAAACAGGGGCGCGGATATCCACGCCCCTGTAAAGCCGTAACGGAAATGACGCCTCAGACGTTGAAGGCCGCTCCGATCAGCGTCCTGGTATACGGCTCCTTCGGCGCATCGAAGATCCCGTCGGTATCGCCTTCTTCGACGATCTTGCCGTTTTTCATGACGATCACATAGTCCGACATCGCCTTCACCACCGACAGATCGTGGCTGATGAAGATGTAGGACAGGCCGTGCGAGCGCTGCAGATCGCGCAGAAGCTCGATCACCTGCCCCTGAACCGAGCGGTCCAGCGCCGATGTCGGTTCGTCGAGAATGACGACCTTCGGCTTCAGGATCATGGCGCGCGCAATCGCGATGCGCTGCCGCTGGCCGCCCGAAAACTCGTGCGGATAACGGTTGCGCGACGCCGGATCGAGCCCGACTTCCTTCAACGCTTCGATGGCGCGACGGTCGCGATCGGCGCGGCTGAGCGACGGCTCATGCACGTGCAGACCTTCAGTGATGATTTCACCCACGGTGCGGCGCGGCGACAGCGATCCATAGGGATCCTGGAACACCAGCTGCAATGCCCGCCTGAGCGGACGCATCTGGCCGCGGTCGAAGCCGGAGATGTCGGTCGTGCCGAAGCGATAGTAGCCGCTGCTCGGCAAGAGCCGCAGCAATGCCCGCCCGAGCGTCGATTTACCCGAACCGGATTCTCCGACGACGCCGATCGTCTGGCCTTCGCGAAGTCGCAAGGTGACCTTGTCGACCGCGCGGAAGACGGCGTTGCCACGGGTGAAGAAGCCGCCGCCGATCGCGTAGTCGACGCAGACGTCCCGGCCTTCAAGGATGATCGGTGCATTGTCTGCCGGAGGAGCCTTGCGGCCGCTCGGTTCTGCCGCGAGCAACATCTTCGTGTAGTCGGCCTGCGGCCGCTCGAAGATGTCAGCTGTGGTGCCCTGCTCCACCACTTCGCCGCGGCGCATCACCGCGACCCGCTCGGCAAAGTGTTTGACGATGCCGAGGTCGTGCGTGATCAGCACGATCGCCATGCCGAAGCGCTTTTGCAGCGACTTCAGGAGGTCGAGGATCTGGGCCTGGATCGTCACGTCGAGCGCGGTTGTCGGCTCGTCGGCGATCAGGAGATCCGGTTCGTTGGCAAGCGCCATCGCGATCATCACACGCTGGCGCTGGCCGCCCGAAAGTTCGTGCGGATAGCTGTCAATGCGCCGGCCCGGTTCCGGAATGCCCACCAGTTCGAGCAGTTCCAGCACGCGCTTTCGCGCCTGCTTGAACGTGCCGCCGCGGTGATGAACGATCGGTTCGGCAATCTGCCGGCCGATCGTATAGAGCGGGTCGAGCGAGGTCATCGGCTCCTGGAAGATCATGGTGATCTTGGAGCCGCGCACGCCGTTCAGTGCCTTGGGCGAGAGGCCCACCAGTTCCTGGCCGCGATAGCGGGCAGAGCCGGTAACGGTGCCGTTCTTGGCAAGCAGGCCCATGATGCCCATCATCGTCTGGCTCTTGCCCGAGCCGGACTCGCCGACGACGGCAAGCGTCTCACCGGTGCGCACATCGAGGTCGATGCCCTTGACTGCTTCGACCGTACCGTCCGGCGTCGAGAAGTTCACCTTGAGGCCGCGAACGGCCAGAATGGTTTCGTTTGTGTCAGCCATATCAGCGGTCCTTCGGGTCGAGCGCGTCGCGCAGGCCGTCGCCGACGAAGTTCAAAGAGAACAGCGTCAGAACAAAGAAGATGGCCGGGAAGATCAAGAGCCAGGGGTACGACTGGATATTCTTGGCGCCTTCCGAGATCAACGCCCCCCAGCTCGTCAGCGGCGCCTGGACGCCGAGGCCGAGGAAGGAGAGGAAGCTCTCGAGCAGGATCACCTTCGGCACGACGACGGTGACGAAGACGATGACGGGACCGATGGTGTTCGGAATGATGTGCCGGCGGATGATCTGCCAGTCGGTCAGACCGAGCGCCTGCGCCGCGCCGACGAACTCCCGCCGTTTCAGCGCCAGTGTCTGACCGCGCACGATGCGGGCCATATCCAGCCATTCGACCGCGCCGATCACCAGGAAGATCAGGATGAACGAGCGCCCGAAGAAGACGACGAGAACGACGACGAGGAAGACGAAGGGCAGAGAATACATGATCTCCACCAGTCGCATCATGACGTTGTCGACGCGGCCGCCGATGTAACCCGACGTCGCGCCATAGACGACGCCGATGCCGAGCGACACGAGACTGGCGAGCAGGCCGACGGCGATCGAGATCTGGCCACCGAGCATGACGCGCACCAAGAGGTCGCGACCGTTCGAGTCGGTGCCGAACGGGAAGTATTCGCGGTCGACCTGGCCGGTGACCTTGAGGGTGCGCCCCTCATCCTCGGTCGCCACGACCTGAGTGTCGCGGAACTCGTTGGCACGATCGAAGTAGCGCGTCGCGCGTGCATCGATCGGCTGCTCGGAGGTGATGGTCGCGGTGAAGGCCTCACCTTCGACGTTGAACTCCTTCAACGTGACGCGGGCGCGTGTCGCGATCCCTTCCATGACCCCTTGCAGGGTGGACGCATCCGGACGAGGCTCGAGGCTCGGCCCGATATTCACATAGGACGGGAACACCTGATCATAGGTGTGCGGCACGAACAGCGGCCCCAGGAACGAGAAAATCGCGATCAGGGCCAGCATGACGCAGCCCGCCATGGCCGCACGGTTGCGCTTGAAGCGCATGGCAGCCAGCTGGAAGAGGCTACGCCCCTTCGTTTCCGGCGTTGCCGCCGGTGTCTGGACGATATCAGTCATGGCGAACCCTCGGAT
The DNA here is from genome assembly GCF_003355565.1 of Ensifer sp. M14. Classification (NCBI taxonomy): domain Bacteria; kingdom Pseudomonadati; phylum Pseudomonadota; class Alphaproteobacteria; order Hyphomicrobiales; family Rhizobiaceae; genus Ensifer; species Ensifer sp. M14. The sequence continues at coordinate 504,395 of NZ_QJNR01000007.1, read as the reverse complement.
CGAGCAGGCCGTAAAGAATGTCGACCAAAAGATTGAAAACGATAACGAAGATGGCAACGAGAATGACCGTGCCCATTACCAGCGTATAGTCGCGGTTGATCGCCCCAAGGACGAAGTAGCGACCGACACCCGGAATGGTGAAGATCGTCTCGACCACGGCGGAGCCCGTCAGCAATGCCGCCGCGCAAGGTGCGAGGTAGGAGACGACAGGCAGCATCGCCCCGCGCATGGCGTGCGTGATGACGACTGTCCTCGCGGGAAGACCGTAGGCCTTGGCGGTGCGGATATGATCGGTGTGCAGCGCCTCGATCATCGAACCGCGGGTCAGGCGCGCGAAGACGGCCAATTGCGGCAGGGCGAGCGCGATCATCGGCAGGATCAGGAAGCGCATCGAACCGTCACCCCAGCCGCCGGCTGGCAGCCAGGCGAGGAAGATGGCGAAAATCAGCGTCAAGACGGGGCCGACGACGAAGTTCGGCACGGTAACGCCGAGCGTCGAGACCGACATGATGGTGAAGTCGAGGATGCTGTTTTGCCGAAGTGCAGCGATCGTGCCGGCGATGACGCCGCCGATTACCGCGAACAGCAGCGCGTACAGGCCGAGTTCTATCGAATAGGGCAGGCCCTTCCCGATCAACTGCGCGACGTTGTTGTCCTTGTAGATGTAGCTCGGGCCAAAGTCGCCAGTCACTGCATTGCTGAGGTAGTGAACGTATTGGCGCCACAGGGGCTGGTCGAGCTGATACGTCGCCATCAGGTTCGCCATCGTTTGTGGCGGAAGGGGACGCTCGAGGTTGAAGGGGCCGCCAGGGGCAAACCGCATCAGGAAGAAGGAAATGGTGACGACGATAAACAAGGTCGGCACCGCACTCGCCAATCGGCGAAGGATGAAGGAAATCATGGACGTACTCCGGAGGCGACGCGCGGGTCTTTCACCGCGCGTCGTCCCTGTTCGTTATTCGGCGACGCTCAGGAACCGGCTCAGGTGCTGGTTCGGCGAGTTGTCCTGCCAGCCCTTGACGCGGTCGGAAACCAGCCACAGGTCGGCCTGGGTCAGGAGCGGAGCGATCGGCTGTTCCTTCATCAGCAGAGCTTCGGCTTCATGCAGCAGCTTGGAGCGCGCTGCCGGATCCTGCTCCTCGTAGGACTTCTTCATGAGGCCATCGAATTCAGCGTTTTCGAAGTGGCCGTAGTTGAAAGTCTTGTTGGAGCTGAGGCTGAGAGCGAGGAAGTTTTCGGCGTCGGCGTAGTCGGCAACCCAGCCGGCGCGCGCCACGTTGAACTTGCCGCCTTCCTGCAGGTAGGCGTAGTGCGAGGACACGTCGAGGTTCACCAGCGACACCTTGGCGCCGAAGGTGTTCTTCCACATGTCGGCAACGGCCGTTGCAACGCGCTCGTGGTTCGGGTTGGTGTTGTAGCGCAACTCGATCTCGAGCGGCTTGCCACCTTCGCCGTAACCGGCTTCCTTCATCAGGGCCAGCGCCTTGTCTTCGCGGTCGAGCTGCGACAGGGTGCCGAACTCGGCCTTGGACGGATCGCCATAGCTCTCGATGCCCGGGGGCACCATCGAGTAGGCCGGAAGCTGCGAGCCTGCGTAGATTTCCTTGGCAAGGAAGTCGCGGTCGACGGCCATGGACAGCGCCTGACGGACGCGAACGTCGCTATAGGGCTCCTGGCGGGTGTCGAAGGCGTAGTAGTAGGTCGCGAGCGTCGGCGACACGTGAACCTGTTCGCCGTGGGACTTGCGCAGACGATCGAGCTGATCGGCCGAGAAGTTGTAGGCGAGGTCCATTTCCTTGGCTTCGAAGCGGCGAACCGAAGCGGCCTGATCGTCGATCGGGTAGAAGATGACCTTGTCGAGCTTGACGTTGGCGGCATCCCAGTAGTTGGGGTTCTTGACGGCGGTCAGGCTATCGTTCGGAACGTGCGCGGCGAGCGTGAACGCGCCGTTCGAAACCATGACGCCCGGCTTGACGAAGTCGGCGCCGTTCTTTTCGACGCTGGCCTTGCTGACCGGAAGTGCCGTCTGGTGCGCCAGCAGCTCCAGGAAGAACGGGGTCGGACGCTCAAGCGTGATTTCCAGCGTCTTTTCGTCGACAGCCTTCATGCCGAGCTGGTCGGTCGGCAGTTCGCCCTTGTTGACCTTTTCGGCGTTCTTGATCGGGAAGAGAATGTTGGCGTAACCGGCCGCAACCTTCGGGTCTTCGACACGGCGGAACGAGAAGACGAAATCTTCTGCCGTCACCGGCGAACCGTCGGACCACTTCGCGTCAGCGCGCAGCTTGAAGGTGTAGACCGTGCCGTCGTCCGAAAGCTCCCACGTTTCGGCTGCACCCGGGACGATCTTGCCCGAGGCGTCATAGATCGTCAGGCCTTCGTAGAGATCCTTCAGGATGAACTCTTCGATGTTGATCGACGTATGGGCCTGGTCCAGCGTCTGCGGCTCACCGGCATTGCCACGATGCAGGACAGCTTCGGCAAGAGCCGGGCTTGCTCCGATGAGCAACGAGCCGATCAGCGCGGCAGCGCTTAGGTTGAGTTTCAGTGAGGCCATTTTGTTTCTCTCCTTCCCCTTTTTTGGGTTTGTGATCGCAGGAGAGAAGTGCAAAACTTTCGCAAACGCAAGGCGGATTCTGCAGCCCGCTGCATCTTTATCTATAGCGCCGTAATTTTACACACCTTTTGATTGTATTTCGTTTGCGATCGTTTTCGTCGTTTTTGCGACGCTGATGTGACAGCAGGGCGGTAATCCACGCCTATCTACTGTAACGTTTTAGATACGGTCGCCGTTTTCCCGGACCGCGGCCAAGAATCAGCCGTCATGCAAACTTCGTGAATTCGAGAGGCAGTTTACGTAATGTGCGGAAAGAAATAGGGCCTTAGCCGCAATCTTCTTGCAGGACGTCCGCTGAACGGTCACACCACGCTTCCGCTCAGGCCATTTCCAACTCAGTGTAGCTCGCCAACGGCGCGCGTAAAAGTAGCATTTGGCCCGATTGGTCCGGCCGGCTTTGACGCACCACTAGAAAGCGAAACGGTTAGATCCGTCCTGTTGCATCCAGTCCACAGTAAAATCGATTGAAGCGCATCCGACACCCCTGCCAGCCAGCCTGTCGCCCGTTGCCAAACCACTTTGATGAACTATTGTGCGCCTGACTTCGGTGGGCGCGACCATTTCGCACGCGTTGTCACGTCGCACGGCAAATCCGGCCATCGACTGGCGTCGATGAAACCACGCGCGACGTCATGGCCGGACCATTTTCGTCGCGCACCAAGCTGCGCAGAGACATATAAAGGGAGATTATCGAATGGCATTGATCACATTGCGGCAACTGCTCGACCATGCGGCGGAGAACGACTACGCACTGCCGGCGTTCAATGTGAACAATCTCGAATACATTCAGGCCGTCATGCGCGCTGCTGACGCGACTGATTCTCCCGTTATCCTGCAGGCAAGCCGCGGCGCCCGCTCCTACGCGGGTGACGCCTTCCTGCGCCACCTCATCCTGGGTGCAGCGGAAGAATATCCGCACATTCCGGTTTGTCTGCATCTCGACCACGGCGACCAGCCGTCGACCTGCATTTCGGCGATCACCAACGGCTTTACATCGGTCATGATGGACGGTTCGCTGGAAAAGGACGGCAAGACCGTCGCGAGCTATGAATACAATGTCGCAGTCACCGCCGAAGTCGTGAAGATCGCGCATGCGGCCGGCGTTTCGGTCGAAGGCGAACTCGGCTGCCTCGGCAACCTGGAAACCGGCGCCGGCGACAAGGAAGACGGTCACGGCTTCGAGGGCAAGCTGTCGCGCGAGGAACTGCTGACCGATCCGGAGCAGGCTTTCGACTTTGTCACCAAGACCGGCGTCGATGCGCTTGCCGTCGCCATCGGCACCAGCCACGGCGCCTACAAGTTTACTCGCGAGCCGGATGGCGACATCCTGTCGATCGAAACAATTGCCAAGATCAACAAGCGTCTGCCGAACACCCATCTCGTCATGCACGGTTCGTCCTCCGTTCCGAAGGATCTGCAGGACCTGTTCAACACCTATGGCGGCAAGATGAAGCCGACCTGGGGCGTCCCGGTTTCGGAAATCCAGAAGGCGATCCCGCTTGGCGTTCGCAAGGTCAACATCGACACCGACCTGCGTCTCGCCATGACCGGCACGATCCGCAAGAACTTTGCCGAAAATCCGGAAAACTTCGACCCGCGCACCTACCTGAAGCCTGCAACGGCTCTCATGACCGAGGTTTGCCGCGAGCGCTTCGAAGCCTTCCGTACCGCCGGCAAGGCATCGAAGATCCGTACTCTGCGCCTGCCGGAGATGGCCAAGCGCTACGCTGCAGCCTGATGGGTTCGTCACACGCCGCCCTCAGAATGTCGGCGGCGTGTTGATCCATAGAAGGATGGTTTCGCCGTCATGCCTGTTGGTCCAGGCATGACGGCGTTTGCTTTCGAAATAGAGCGAATCGCCGACATCAAGGTCATAGAACTGGTCGCTGTCGAGAATGAACTCGACGCGCCCCGAAAGCACATAGACGAATTCCTCCCCCTCATGCCGATAGGCGCCTTCGCTCGAAGCTCCCGGCTCGAGCACGAAGCGATGGCAATCCATCTGGTTGCGACCATCCGCCAGCAGTTGCACGGTGACGCCGGGCGTCGTCTTCGGCCAGGCGCGCCACTCTCCCGCACGAACGACGGCTCGGGAATCGCCCTCCTCTTCTCCAGACAGGCTCGAAACCGTCGTTTCGAAATACTCCGCGATGTTATGGAGCACCGCGACAGAGACGCCCTGCGAGGTTCGCTCCAGCGTTGACAGGACCGACGCCGCGATACCGATTTCGCCCGCGACCAGTTCCAGCGTCTTGCCGGCGGCATGCCGCAGACTGCGAAGCTTTCGGCCAACCTGATTGTCGATACCGCTTTCCCCTGGTGCAGGCGCGTCATCGTCCCCGGCCACTTCGGCCTCGAGTGCCTCTCGGATCGCCGCGGGATTGAGCCCACGTTCAACCCGGAACCAGGAAATGCGCTTCAGTCGCGACAGATCACTTTCGGTATATTGCCGATGGCCCGTCGGCGAGCGCTCTGGCACGACCAGCCCTTGTGTTTCCCACAATCGGAGAGTCGAGGCGGAGACACCCGCCAGTCGTGCAGCCTCGGCAACCTTGTAGCGCACGCCGCCCATTTTCCGCTTCCCTGTTTTGTCAGCGCATGCCGGCGCGAATCTGCGCCCCGCTTGCGCATTGGCGAACTTACCTGCCGCACATCACCTTTTACAAGAATGCCCTATCAGTGCCTGTGGTCTCTCGATCACCAAATTTGATTTGCATTCCATTTTGAAAGATGTACCACTTCCCGAACAATCTTGCAGAAAAAATGCAATATATTGCCGACGCCAGCAACAGGGACACGCGCCATGACTAGCCTCACCGATCGCAAAAACGCTGCCATTTCCCGCGGCGTGGGCATGACCACGCAGATCTATGCCGACCGTGCGGAGAACGCCGAAATCTGGGACAAGGAAGGCAATCGCTACATCGACTTCGCCTCCGGCATCGCTGTCGTCAACACCGGGCACCGCCATCCGAAGGTGATCGCCGCCGTCAAGGCGCAGCTCGATCGCTTCACCCACACATGCCATCAGGTCGTACCTTACGAGACCTATGTGCATCTCGCCGAGCGTCTGAATGCGCTAGCACCCGGCGACTTCGCCAAGAAGACAATCTTCGTGACCACCGGCGCGGAAGCCGTTGAAAACGCGGTTAAGATCGCCCGCGCGGCCACCGGTCGCCAGGCCGTGATCGCCTTCGGCGGCGGCTTCCATGGCCGCACCTTCATGGGCATGGCGCTCACCGGCAAGGTGGTGCCGTACAAGGTCGGCTTCGGCGCCATGCCGGGCGACGTCTTCCACGCCCCCTTCCCGATCGAGCTGCACGGCGTCACTGTCGAGCAGTCGCTGGCAGCACTGAAGAAACTGTTTGCCGCCGATGTCGATCCGGGTCGCGTGGCCGCGATCATCATCGAGCCGGTACAGGGTGAAGGCGGCTTCTATCCTGTTCCGCCAGCCTTCATGAAGGCGTTGCGCGACATCTGCGATCAGCACGGCATCCTGCTGATCGCCGACGAAGTTCAGACCGGCTTTGCCCGCACAGGCAAGATGTTTGCGATGGATCATCATGAGGTCGCGGCCGATCTAATGACGATGGCAAAGAGCCTTGCGGGTGGCTTCCCGCTCGCTGCCGTCACCGGCCGCGCCGAGATCATGGACGCGCCAGCCCCCGGCGGTCTTGGTGGCACCTATGGCGGCAATCCGCTCGGCATTGCCGCGGCGCATGCCGTGCTAGACGTGATCGCAGAGGAGAAGCTTTGCGAGCGGGCCGAGCAGCTTGGCGGCCGCCTGAAGCAGCGCCTTGCAGCCATTCGCGAGCAGGCGCCCGAGATCGTCGACATCCGCGGCCCCGGCTTTATGAACGCCGTGGAATTCAACGATGTGAAGACCAATCTGCCGAGCGCCGACTTTGCCAACAAGGTACGGCTGATCGCACTCGAAAAGGGCCTGATCCTGCTGACCTGCGGCGTGCACGGCAACGTCATCCGGTTCCTGGCACCGATCACGATCCAGGACAACGTCTTTGCCGAGGCGCTCGACATCCTCGAAGCCTCGATCCTCGAAGCGCGCGGTTGACGCGGTGCCGGGCGACCGCTAACGCGGTTGTCCGGGCCGATGAGATGGCTCCGGGCGTCGGGAGGAACGACGCCCGCAAGAACAAACAGGAAGCGGGCCGGTCGGCATGCGACGGGCATCGCTGGAGGACGCCCATCATGACCCTGACGCCGGCCTTGACCAAACACCTGCGCGACGCCGAACTGTTTTCTGGTTTGGACGGTGTTGCGCATTGCGCCGGGAATTGGACGGGCGCGACCTTCGACGTCTTCAACCCGTCGAGCGGAGAGTTGCTGGCGTCGTTGCCAGATATGGGCATTGCACAGGCGAGCGCCGCGATCGATGCAGCCGCCGCCGCGCAAGTCCTTTGGGCGGCAAAACCGGCCAAGGATCGAAGTGCCGTGCTTCGACGCTGGCACGACCTGATCATTGCCCATGCCGACGATCTCGCCGCCATCCTCACCGCCGAAATGGGCAAACCGATCGGCGAATCGAAGGGCGAGGTGCTGCACGCTGCCGCCTATGTCGAATGGTACGCAGAGGAGGCCAAGCGTATCTATGGCGAAACCTTCCCGGCACCGGCCAATGACCGACGCATGCTGGTCATCAAGCAGCCGGTCGGCGTCGTCGGGACGATTACCCCTTGGAACTTCCCTGCTTCCATGGTCGCCCGCAAAATCGCGCCGGCGCTTGCCGCCGGCTGCGCCATCGTGCTGAAGCCCGCCGAACAGACACCGCTCGTTGCCGGCGCCATGTTCGTGCTCGCTGAGAAGGCCGGCTTCCCGACAGGCGTCGTCAATCTGCTCTACGCTTCGGAAGGGGCTGCGATCGGGCGCGAACTCTGCAGCAACCCTAGGGTACGCAAGATCAGCTTTACCGGCTCGACGGAAGTCGGCCGCCTGCTGATGCGCCAGTGTTCAGACCAAATTAAGAAGGTGAGCCTGGAACTCGGCGGCAATGCCCCCTTCATCGTTTTCGACGACGCCGATATCGACGAAGCGGTCGATGGTGCGGTCCAGGCGAAATTCCGCAATGCCGGCCAGACCTGCGTTTCGGCAAACCGCATCTATGTGCAGTCGGCCGTGCACGACGCGTTTGCGGAGAAATTCGTCGCGCGCGTCGCCGAACTTTCGGTAGGCGACGGCTTTTCGGCCGGCGTCACCATCGGCCCGATGATCGACCGACATGCGATCGAGAAGATCGAAGCCCACGTCGCGGATGCCGTGTCGAAAGGCGCGCAAGTGCGCGCCGGCGGTCGTCGTATCGGCACGTCGGGCACCTTCTTCGAGCCGACGGTCCTCACCGGCATCTCGACCGACATGCGCGTCGCTCAGGAAGAGACATTTGGCCCGATCGCCCCGATCATCCGCTTCGAGACCGCCGAACAAGTGATCGCCGAGGCGAACGATACGATCTATGGCCTCGCCGCCTATTTCTACGCCGAGAACCTTAGGCGTGTATGGCATGTCGCCGAGGCGCTCGAATACGGCATGGTCGGCATCAACACCGGCCGCATGTCCTCGGAGGCCGCCCCCTTCGGCGGCATCAAGCAGTCGGGTATCGGCCGCGAAGGCTCCCGCCACGGGATCGAGGACTATCTGGAGATGAAGTATCTCTGCATGGGCAACATCTGACGTTTCAAGCGTGATCCTGGCGATCAGTCAACGATGTGGTAGCCGCCGTCGACATAGAGAACCTGCCCGGTTATCAGCCGCGCGGCATCGTGAGCGAGGAACGCCGTAGCCGCGCCGACGTCATCGATATCCACAAGCTCGCGGGCCGGCGACTTGATCTTCGTCTTCTCGAGCAGCGCATCGAATTCTGGTATGCCTGACGCAGCCCGCGTCGCAAGCGCACCGGGCGAGATGGCGTGGACGCGAATGCCCTTGGGGCCGAGCTCTGCCGCGAGATAGCGGACCGCACTTTCGAGTGCCGCCTTGGCGACGCCCATGATGTTGTAGTTCTCCACCACGACCTGCGAGCCGTGATAGGTCATTGTGAAGAGTGTACCGCCATTCTTCATCAGTGGTTCTGCCAGATGCGCCATGCGAATGAAGGACCAGCAAGAAATGTCCATGGTCTTCAGGAAACCGTCACGCGGCACGTCGACGACGCGCCCGCCGAGCGTATCCTTCGGCGAAAAGGCGATGGAGTGCACGACGAAGTCGAGTTCTCCCCAAGTCTTCTCGATCTCCTCAAATACCGCTTCCATCTGCCCGGGAATAGCCACGTCGAGCGGCAGGAAGATCGGCGCTTCGAGCTCGCGCGCCAAGGGCTCCACATGGGGCTTGGCCTTGTCATTGAGATAGGTGACGGCGACTTCGGCCCCGAAGGCGCGGAAGGCGCGAGCGCAGCCCCACGCGATCGAGCGGTCGTTGGCGATGCCGACGATGAGGCCTTTGCGGCCTTCGAGAAGCTTGGCCCTCGCTGCGGGAATGGACATGGATTGCCTCCGTTGGGTCAGGCTGCAGGGGTTTTGAGAAGTGCAAGCGTGTGGCGCGCGATCATCAATTCCTCGTCGGTCGGAAGAACGTAGAGCGCGACGCGGCTTGAAGCCGTGGAGATCAGGGTGGCACCGATGTCGTTGGCGATGGGGTCGAGTTCAGCTCCGAGCCACGCGAGACCTTCCGCGATCCGAGCACGGACCGGGGCGGAGTTCTCGCCGACGCCCGCAGTGAAGACGAAGGCGTCGATGCCACCGAGCGCGGCCGCAAGCATCCCGGCGTTGAGCCCGCAGCGATAGACGAAGTGATCGATGGCGAGCTTGGCGTGCGGATCGTCGCTTGCCAGGAGATCGCGCATGTCGTTCGACACGCCCGAGAGCCCCTTGAGCCCAGCCTCGTGGTAGAGCATATCCGAGACGGCCTGGGCGCTCATGCCGCGCTGCAGAATGAGATAGAGCACAACGCCCGGATCGAGCTGACCCGGCCTTGTTCCCATCGGCAGACCGTCAAGCGCTGTGAAGCCCATGGTGGTCTCGACGCTGTGGCCGTCGCGCAGCGCGCACATCGAGGCACCGCTGCCGAGGTGGGCAACGATCACTCTGCCGCGTGCCACCTGTGGCGCCACCGCGCGAAGGTGCTCGGCGATGTATTCATAGGAAAGACCGTGGAAGCCATAGCGCCGCACGCCCTCGTCATAGAAACGGCGCGGCATGGCGTAGCAGTTAACCTCTTGCGGGTGACCATGATGGAAGGCGGTGTCGAAGCAAGCGACCTGTGGTACATCTGGATTGATCGCCATCGCCTGGCGGATAGGCGCAAGGTTGTTGGGTTGGTGCAGCGGCGCAAGATCCTGGTAGCTCGCCAACCTCTCGAGCACGCCCGCGTCGATCAGCACAGGCGCCGAAAAATCGGGGCCGCCGTGCACCACACGGTGTCCGATAGCGCGAAGCGTGACACCTTCGAGCGTCAGCAGCCAATCCCGTGCTGCAGCAATGGCTGTCGGCAGGTCGCCGACCTTGTCAGCCGGATAGTTCCGGTCAACGAGCACGGCGCCGTCGGCGCCCTTCGCTTGGAGCCGAGGGAACGTACCGATACCACCGATCTGGCCCTTTATCTGTCGTTCGAGCCCCCCATCGGTGATCCCGAACAATTGGAACTTGATGCTCGACGAGCCGGCGTTGACGACGAGGAGTGCATCCATCGCTACACCGCCGCAACTTGTGCCGCCCGCCGCCGTGCCGCATAGAGCGAAGCCACGGCGCAGGATGCAAGACGCGTACGTACGGAATCCGCCCGTGAGGTCAACACGATCGGCACCCGCGCGCCAAGCACGATGCCCGCTGCGTCGGCATGGGACAGGAAGGTAAGGTTCTTGGCGAGCATGTTGCCGGCCTCGAGATCCGGCACCACCAGGATCTGGGCTCTGCCGGCGACCGGCGAGACTATGCCCTTGATGCGCGCTGCTTCCGGATCGATCGCATTGTCGAAGGCGAGCGGCCCGTCGAGCAGGCCGCCGGTGATCTGGCCACGGTCGGCCATCTTGCAGAGCGCGGCAGCCTCGATCGTCGAGGGTATTTTCGTCGTTACAGTCTCCACCGCCGAAAGGATGGCGACACGCGGCTCGCCGAGACCGATCGTCACCCAGAGATCGATGGCATTCTGCACGATGTCGCGCTTTGCCTCGAGGTCCGGGAAGATGTTGATGGCAGCGTCGGTGATGAACAGCGTCTCGGCATGGCCAGGCACATCCATGATGAAGACGTGGCTGATCCTTCGGTCAGTCCTGAGCCCGGTTGCGGAGGCGGCAACTTCCTTCATCAGCTCGTCGGTATGCAGGCTTCCTTTCATCAGGAGTTCGCCCCGGCCCTCGCGTATCATTGCTACGGCCTTGGCGGCGGCCGCATGACTGTGCGGCACATCCACGATCTCGCGCCCGTCGAGGTCGAGGCCGTGTTCGGCCGCGACGGTGCGGATCTTCGCCTGCGGGCCGACGAGAACAGGCGCAATCAGGCCCAACTCGGCGGCCTCCAGCGCACCGCGCAGCGATGTCTCGTCGCAAGGATGCGCCACGATCGTGACAGCCGGCGTTTCGTCCTGCGCGGCTGCGATCAGGCGGTCGTATTTGGACAGTTCAGGCGTCATTGCGCTTGCTTCGGACACGTAGAAATCTCCCTCGTCGATCAGTATGCCTTGCGATGGCGAACGGTCTTGCCGGCAGTCATCAAGACCGGCGGTTCGCTGTCGAGGCGAAAGAGCGTCGCCACCCGTTGCAGCCGCTCGGCTGCCCCCCCCTTCACCGCACCGGACGCTTCGAGGACTTCTCGAAGGGCGGCAAAAGCCGATCGCCGCTCCTCCATCGCATCCGGCAACAACTTCGGAAGGGCCGCAAGGGCGGCATCTTGGTCAATCAGCAGCATGAAGTATTGCTCCCGCATTACCGCCTTGAACGCGGCAAGGTCCAATTGCCTCGTCTGCGAATGAGCCTGACGCAACCGACGCACGGCCTCGAAGCCGCGCTCGTCGGCGCCGCCGCGCGCCATACCGACGAAAATCAGGCATCTGGCGAGACCTTCACAAATACCGCCCTGCACCATTCGGGATCGAAGTTCGGCGATCCGCGTCTCAACAAGTTTCTGATGCAGAAGGCTTTTTGCTGCCTTGCGCGGCTTCCCGGCGCTTGCGTCGATGCCAAGCGCGGCCTGTAGGGTCGGGGAGCCGTAGATGGCGTGAAAGCTCTGTTCTGAAAAATACTCAGCCATCCGCCGCCACCCCTCAAGCCCGTCGACGATCTGTTGCGACAAGCTCTCCTGCCACGCGACGAAAGGGTTCTCCGGGGCCACCGGTTCGCGGGTTTCACGGACCTGGTCTGCAAGAGCCCTGGTCCAACCCATGAAGGGATTGTCTGGCCCGAACAGCGCATATTGCAGGCGCAGCGGATGCAGGTTCCGCATCGCCGCGGCCATGGGCGGCGTCACCGCCGCCTTCACTGCTGGCTGCAGATAGGTGCGGTAGAGCGCGAGATTGACTTCCGAGAGTTTCGCCGCGGTGGCGAAAAGGCGTTCATCCTCGGCGTCGTTGCCGCCAAGCGCCCGGATATCGTCAAGCGTGCGTGGTTCACAGCGCATCAGCCATTCGCCCGAAGCGAACTCCCTGCCTTCGTCCACTTCGCTTGCCGGCGTCAGCACGGCCTCGTACAACCCAGGAGGCAACACATCGATCAGGTCGATGTTGGAAGCGAATTCGTCATGCTCCTTGCGCGCAACACCGGCCGACACGAAGATGCCGAGATGCCCGATCGTCTCGTGTACGGTGTAGACGATGGTCTGGCCATAGGCGCGGATCTCGTCGACGCTGTCATAGAGATCAAGGATCCAGTCGAGTGCCTGCGGCGGCGGCGTAATGTTGTCACCCTTCGAGCAGAAGACCACGATTGGCGAACTTACGTTGCGCAGGTCGATCGCGGTCCCGTCGGACGCCAGAATCTCGCCGGCTGCAAGCTTGTTGCCGACAAAGAGTTCATCGACGATAAACTGCATTTCCTCGGCGTTCAGCGTCACATGGCCGCCCCACCAGCGCTCGAAGCCGAGATAGCGCGCCGCTTCGGTATCGATCTTCGAATAGAGGTTGTACTGCTTGGTCCAGAGCGTGTTGGCTGGGTTCTGGTTTTCGAAGTTTTGCACCAGCCAGGCGCCATCGAAGATGCCGGCGCCGAGATCGCCGGTCAGAGCCGTCAACCAGCTGCCGCCGAGAAGTCCGCCGGAATAACGCATCGGGTTCTGCCCCGTCACGCCGGCCCAATAGGAGAGCGGCGCGCCGGCGATAATGATCGGGCCGAAGAGCTCTGGCCTGAGCGCGGCGACGATCATCACGGCCCACCCGGCCTGGCAATTGCCGATCACGCACGGCTTGCCGTCTGCTGACGGATGGCGCGCAATAACGGTTTCGAGAAATGTCGCCTCGGCAAAAGCAATATCTTCAATGGTCTGACCGGGCACGGGATCTGGAAGAAAGCCGATGAAATAGCAGGGATGGCCCGCCTTCAGCACCACGCCGATTTCGCTATCGGCCTTGAAGCCGCCAATTCCGGGACCGTGGCCGGCACGTGGATCGACGACGACAAAGGGTCGCTTCGACGGTTCAACCGCCACATCTTCGGGCGGAACGATCTTGACCAGTGCATAGTTCACCGGCCGCGCGAGCGTGCGCCCGTCTCGGATGAGTTCGACCTGGAATTCCAGCACGTTTGGAGCGGTTTGCGTGCGGTGTTCCTCGTATTGGGCGCCGCGCTCACGCATGACATCGAGAAACAGAACCGAACGCTGCCACGCGTCCAACGAATAAGCGTAGGCGTCAGCAAATGTCGGGATGGTGGTCGGCTTCGGCATGATGTCCACTCCTCGGTTTGATTGAGGGTCGGGCCTGTTCCCGAACGCTATAGGGCAGTGCAACTGGTCAAGTGTTGATTTACGTCAAGAACGACATGCGTAACGCGACCCGAAACGTCTCATCTGGGCCAAAGGAATAAATCTGCCGAGTGTTGCCGCGAATTCTCACCGTTGCGATATGCTAGGTTCGCACCCGGTCGACGGCGCCCACTTCTCACCTGTAGTTTCGTCTTCTTCGCACTGCAGCATCGTACAGAAACATGCACTCCACAAGACAACCCTTGAAATTTGAGACGCAGCTTGCCAATTGGGGCGAAACCCAAAGGAGGTCCCACCGCGATGAGCGAAATTGAAATGTCCGTAGAGAAACATGTCTTCGAAGCCGATGTAGCCAGGCTGCTCCATCTCATGGTGCACTCGGTCTATTCCGACAAGAACGTCTTCCTCCGCGAACTGATTTCCAACGCCGCGGACGCCTGCGAAAAGTTGCGTTACGAGGCGATCGTCTCGCCCGAGCTTTTGGCCGGCGACACCACGCCCGGCATCCGATTGACGCTCGACGAGGAAAACAACCGCCTCGTCGTTGAAGACAACGGCATCGGCATGAGCCGCGACGAACTCGTGGAAGCGCTCGGCACCATTGCCCGCTCGGGCACGCGCGCCTTCATGGAGCGCATCGAGGCCGCTCAGGGCAAGGAAGGTGCGCAGCTCATCGGCCAGTTCGGCGTCGGCTTCTATTCCGCCTTCATGGTCGCCGATAACGTCGATGTCGTCTCGCGTCGCGCCGGCTCGGACCACGCCTGGGTCTGGTCGTCAGACGGCAAGGGCAGCTACACGGTGGCAGCCGCCGATCTTGCCGACGCGCCGGCCCGCGGCACGCGCATCACCCTGCACCTGATGGAAGATGCCAAGACCTACACCTCGCGCTGGACGGTCGAGCGCATCGTCAAGGATCAGTCAGGCCACGTTCCGGTGCCGATCTCAATCGTCGAGAAACCCGGCGCTGAGCCGGTCTCCGTCGGCGATGGCACGGCGCTCTGGACCAAGCAGAAGAGCGAGATTTCCAAGGAAGACTACGCCGACTTCTACCGCGGCGTCTCCGGCCAGTATGACGATCCGGCATTGACAGTTCATTTCCGCGCCGAGGGCCGGCACGAATATACCGCACTTGCCTTTGTGCCCGGCTCCAAGCCCTTCGACCTCTTCGATCAGGACCGCAAGGGCCGGATGAAGCTTTACGTCAAGCGCGTCTTCATCACCGACGAGGCGGAATTGCTGCCGCGCTACCTGCGCTTCGTGCGTGGCCTGGTCGACACCTCGGATCTTCCGCTCAACGTTTCGCGCGAAATGATCCAGGAAAGTCCGTTGCTGTCGAGTATCCGCAAGGGCCTGACCAACCGCGTTCTGACCGCAATCGAAAAGCTGGCGGAGAGCGACCGCGAGGCCTTCGACACGATCTGGGAAAATTTTGGCAGCGTGCTGAAGGAAGGTATCTACGAGGACTTCGAACGCCGTGTGCAGTTGATTGCGCTTTCCCGCTTCCGCACGACCACGTCCGACGACGGCCACCGCAGCCTCGCCGACTACGTCAAGGACATGAAAGACGGCCAGTCGGCGATCTATTACCTCACCGGCGACAACCTGGCCCAACTCAAGGCATCGCCGCAGCTTGAGGGTTTCCGCGCCCGCGGCATCGAAGTGCTGTTGTTGACCGACCCGGTCGACAGCTTCTGGGTGACGTCGGCGCCGGATTTCGACGGCAAGCCGATGAAGTCGATCACGCAAGGGTCGGCTGATCTCGGCAGTGTCGCAAAACCGGAGGGCAGCGCCGACAACGCGCCGGAAGCAAGCCAAGCGGTGACAGACTTCGTCGCCTTTGCAAAGGAAACGCTTGGCGAAGCCGTGTCGGAGGTTCGCACATCGGATCGGCTGACGGAAAGCGCCGTCTGCCTGGTGGCGCCGGAGCATGGCCCCGACCGCCAGCTCGAAAAGATGCTGCAGGGCGCGGGCCGCCTCGACGGTGCGGCAAAGCCGATCCTGGAAATCAACCCCGGCCATGCGCTGATTGCGGCTATCGCCGCCTGCCCGGCCGACGGTAGCACCTTCAGGACCGACGCCGTTCAGCTTCTGCTCGACCAGGCCCGTGTGCTTGATGGTGACAAGCCGCAGGATCCGCGCGCCTTCGCTGAACGCCTGTCGCGCGTCTTCAACCGGGCGCTCAAGGTTTAACGCACCGGTCCAGCAGACTGTAATTGCAGGAGATGAAGGGGTGAGCGGGAGAAATCCCCCTCACCCTTTCGCTTTTTCCGGCACCTCGGCCATGCCGATCTCCGCCAGCACTTCGGCCGTATGTTCGCCGAGACGCGGAACTCCGCGATCAAGCACCAGCGAGGCGTCGGAAAAGCAGATCGGTGTGCGCACACCCGGCGACGTTCCGTCGGCCGCACCGGAATGCGGTGTGTCGATCTGCATCTGCCGATGTACGACCTGCGGATCGGCAAAGACGTCGGCAACCGAGTTGATCGGACCGCCGGGAACGCCTGCTTCTTCGAGCAAAGCCAAAAGCGTATCCCGCTCGAACCTTGCCGTTTCAGCGCTAAGCGCCGGTGTCAGCGTGTCGCGGTTGTGCACGCGGAGCGCGTTGGTCAGATAGCGCTCGTCCGTCGCCAGATCGCCGCGCTCAAGCAGATTGCAGAACTTGACGAACTGCCGATCGTTGCCGACGGCAACGATCAGATGGCCGTCGGCCGTCGGAAACACCTGATAGGGTGCAATGTTCGGATGGGCGTTGCCCAGCCGGCGCGGCGCCTTGCCCGAAACCAGAAAGTTGAGCGCCTGATTGGCGAGCACACCGGTCATGCAGTCGAGCAGCGCCATATCGACCTGCTGCCCCTTGCCGGTTCGCTCGCGCTGCGCCAATGCCGCCTGGACGGCGATGACGCCGTAGAGCCCGGTGAAGATATCGGCAAAGGCAACGCCGATCTTCTGCGGCTCGCGATCCGGCTCGCCGGTCAGGTCCATGATCCCGCTCATGCCCTGGACGATATAGTCGTAGCCGGCGCGATGGGCATAGGGGCCGTCCTGGCCGAAGCCCGTCACCGAGCAGTAGATCAGCCGCGGATTGACCTTTCTCAGGCTTTCATAGTCGAGGCCGTACTTCTCCAGGCCGCCGACCTTGAAATTCTCGAGCAGCACGTCGGATTGCGCCACCAGCCGCCGCACGGCTTCCTGCCCTTCCTCGGTCGTGAAATCGAGCACAACCGAGCGCTTGCCGCGATTGCAGGCGTGAAAATAGGCCGCATCGAGCTTGTCTCCGTCCTTGCCGGCGACGAAGGGTGGCCCCCAGGTGCGGGTGTCGTCACCCGCCGGGCTTTCCACCTTGATGACGTCGGCGCCGAGATCGGCGAGCGTCTGGCCGATCCAGGGACCGGCCAGAATGCGGGCAAGTTCAAGAACGCGAATACCCTTCAGCGGCGCTTCCATGACCGGCCGCTCAGAAGAAGGCCTGGAGGCCGGTCTGGGCGCGGCCGAGGATCAGCGCATGAACGTCATGCGTGCCTTCGTAGGTGTTGACCGTCTCGAGGTTCACCATATGGCGCATCACCTGGTATTCCTCGGAGATGCCGTTGCCACCGTGCATGTCGCGGGCCATGCGGGCGATATCGAGCGCTTTGCCGCAATTGTTGCGCTTGACGAGCGAGATCATTTCAGGCGCCATGCGGCCTTCGTCCATCAGTCTGCCGACGCGCAACGATCCTTGAAGCCCGAGCGAGATCTCGGTCTGCATGTCGGCGAGCTTCTTCTGGAACAGCTGTGTCTGGGCGAGCGGCCGGTTGAACTGCTTGCGGTCGAGGCCGTATTGACGTGCCGCATGCCAGCAGAATTCGGCCGCACCGAGCGCGCCCCACGAAATGCCATAGCGGGCACGGTTGAGGCAGCCGAACGGACCCTTGAGGCCCTCGACATTCGGCAGCAATGCATCGTCGCCGACTTCGACATTGTCCATGACGATTTCGCCGGTGATCGAGGCGCGCAGCGACAGCTTGCCGGCAATCTTCGGCGCAGACAGTCCCTTCATGCCCTTGTCGAGCACGAAGCCGCGAATGGCGTTGCCATGGGCTTCAGACTTTGCCCAGACGACGAAGACGTCGGCGAGCGGCGCATTGGAGATCCACATCTTCGAACCGACGAGACGGTAGCCACTCTCCGTCTTGATCGCCCGGGTCTTCATACCCGCCGGGTCGGAGCCGGCATCCGGCTCGGTCAAACCGAAGCAGCCGATCCATTCGCCGCTGATCAGCTTCGGCAGATATTTCTGCTTCTGCTCTTCCGAGCCGTAGGCATAGATCGGGTAGATGACCAACGAAGACTGCACACTCATCATCGAGCGGTAGCCCGAATCGACGCGCTCGACTTCGCGGGCAACGAGACCGTAGGCGACATAGGAAGCGCCGACGCCACCATAGGTCTCCGATACCGTCGCGCCGAGCAGGCCGAGCTCGCCCATTTCCCGGAAGATTTCCGGATCGGTCGATTCTTCGCGGTAGGCAGCAATGACCCGCGGCTGCAGCCGATCCTGCGCATAGGCCCGCGCGGTGTCGCGGATCATGCGCTCGTCCTCGGTCAACTGATCTTCCAGGAGGAACGCGTCATCCCATTGAAATTGCGTCTTGCCGGCCATGTCTCTCTCCCATCGGATTTTTCCACTTGCGGTTATGGCAAGCAGAACCAAGGCTTTCAAACGAAATTGAGGCACCGCCTCATGCGTCTGCGGAATGGCCCTGCCGGTCGGGGCGATCTTAACCTTGTTTAGTGATGCCTGATGGACCGAGCCTTATGGTTGTCATATCCTTAACGGGACATTTTATGGGAGTCGTCCGTCATGGATCGTCGAATCTGCAATGTCCGTTTGACACCGCTCATCTGGTTCATCGCGGTGATGGTTGCCGGTCTGATCGCCATTCATTGCTTCGTCATGGTTTGCTGGACGCTGAAGAGCTGTGGGCCCCTCACCGCAACCGTGACGAGTTTCGGCCATCTCTTCGATCTCAATCGAGAACTGAACATTCCAAGCTGGGCAAGCTCCGTGCTGATCGTCCTGGTCGCCGCCGCTTGCATGTTGGTCGGATTGGCCGAACGGCAACAAGGTGGTTCGGCGTGGCCATGGTGGGGGCTCGGCGTCGTGTTCGCCTACATGTCTCTGGATGAAGCGGCAGAGCTTCATGGGTTGCTCGCCACCGACAAATTGGCATTGCCGGGCATGACGGGCGCCGGATTCGCCTGGATCGTGCCAGGGCTTGTGCTCGCCGCCATCATCGCCCTGGCCTATCTGCGCTGGGTGTTGAGACAACCCGCAGAAATACGCAACCTCTTCTTCATCGCCGGCACCATCTATGTCACCGGCGCTCTCGGCTTCGAAGCACTGGGCGGCCTGCTGGCCGACCCGACCTATTTCAACCCCGCCTATCTCGTGGCCTCTACGATCGAGGAAACGCTCGAGTTTCTTGGCATGCTGATCATGCTCTACGCCGTGCTGCGCCGACTGGACATGTCCGGCCTTGCCTTCGAGTTTGCCACGCCTCGGCCAGGCCAAATCGTAACGGCGAAGAGTGACATTCCGCGAAAGGGCTTTGGCGAAGCAACGACCGGCTGAATATTTCGGGCGTAGGGATGGCTATTCGCCCCGCAGGCTCTCTTGCGCGGCGTTGACTTCGTTCGGCGGGCGAGTTGCAAATCCGCGACAATATGGCGACAAGGCTAAAGGATGAACTGCTGAGCAGACCATCAGCATGCGCGCCGAAATGCCATCGACTTGATAGAGGTCCATCGTAATCCACCCCCATGGCCAATGACCGTCTGGAACGCTTCGCCCACAATCTCGACTGGAACCTTCTGCGCACCTTTGTCGTGGTGGTGGAGGAAGGCAGCATAACCGCGGCGGCCAACAGGCTGCTGTTGCAGCAGCCAGCCGTCAGCATGGCGCTCAAGCGGCTCGAACAGACCGTCGGGCAAAAGCTCATCGACCGCCGTCCGGGCCGCTTCGACCTGACCGATGCCGGCGGCAGGTTGCACGCCCAGTGCCGCGACATCTTCGCGGCCGTCATCCGGCTTCCCAACGTTCTGGAAACCGCAGGTGAAGAGATCACCGGCCATCTCAACATCCATGTCGTCAGCCATGCCCACAACCCGGCCTGGGACCGCAAGCTTGAGAGCTTCTTTGCCAAACATCCAAAGGTGACGATATCGGTGACCGTCGCCACCACTGTGGACGTACTGAGCGCCGTCGAACGCAATATCGCGACGATGGGACTTTGCGACGGCAACATCCCGGATTGGCTGAACAAGGCCTTTCATGTCCGCGAACGCTATGCGCTCTACTGCGGTCGCGATCATCCGCTGTTCGGCGTCGAGGGCGTCGATTTCAACGACCTGCGCGGCAATCCCTATATCGCCTTCATCGCCGACGTGCTCGGCGGCCAGCATATGAACTCCGTCACGGCGGTGCGCGCCATCGGCTCGTTCGGCCAGCAGGTTCGGGCCGTATCCTGCAATGTCGAGGAGGTGATGCGGCTGATCGCCTCCAATATCGGCATCGGCATGCTGCCGGATCATCTGGCGGCACCAGCGGTCGCCGAAGGACGACTTTGGCAGCTGCCGCCTTATCACAACCTGCCGACGACGGACGTGTTTCGCATCTCCAACCCCAACTCCATTCTCAACCCTGCCGAAGCCGCCTTCCTCGCGCATGTCGCCGACACCGCCCCGCTCGACCACTGCCTCGACCATCATCAGAATTGATAGCGACATTTCCCGTTATAAATTTGAACGCGGAACATGCTCTGCCTATGGTCCGGCCAAATCAGGAGCGAGGTCGGGACATGCGTGAGTTTGATGTGGCTATCATTGGCGGTGGCATTGCCGGTCTGTCGCTTGCCTATTTCCTGGCGCCGCACCGCTCCGTCGCCGTCATCGAACGGGAAGACGGGCTCGGCTATCACAGCACCGGCCGCTCCGCAGCGGAATTCGTGCTGGGTTACAACGCGCCGGACGTGTGCAAGCTCGCTGCGATCTCCAAAACCTTCTTCGACCAGCCGCCGGAAGGTTTTTCCGAAGTACCGTTGCTGAAGCAGCGCGGTGGCGTGATGATCGCCAACGCAGAGAAGGCGTCACGGCTGGAGACGGTGTTTGCCGAAGAGAGCGCGGCCAATCCTGACCTAAAGAGACTGACCGTCGACGAAGCGATCGCCCTTGTCCCGGTCCTGCGGCGCGATTACGTCGCCAGCGCATTCTACGATCCCAATTTCTGGGATATCGAGGTCGAAAACCTTATGCAGGGCTACCTTCGTGGTGCCCGTCGCCATGGCGCGGAGGTGATCGAACGCAGTGATGCCATTGCTCCGCGCCGCGTGGATGGCGGCTGGGCGCTATCGACGAGTGCAGGCGAGGTTTGCGCAAAGGTCATCGTCAATGCCGCCGGGGGCTGGGCCGATCCAGTCGCCGCCCTCTTCGATGTGGAGCCAGTCGGCATCGTGCCGCACCGCCGCACCGCGATCACCGTGGACCTTCCCTCGGAGATCGATGCCCTGACCCTGCCCGAGATCAACGAGATCGACGAAGACTTCTATATGAAGCCCGAAGGTGGACGGCTGCTGGCTTCCCCCGCCGATGCGACACCGTGCGAGCCGAGCGACGTCCAGCCGGAAGAAATCGACGTCGCCTGGGCCGCCCATTATGTGGAGGAGGCAACGACCGTCCCGGTCCGCCGCATCTTCAAGAGCTGGGCGGGCCTGCGCAGTTTCTCACCCGACAGGCTGCCCGTGATCGGCTATGCGAAGGATCGCCCGGACTTCTTCTGGCTCGCCGGCCAGGGCGGCTTCGGCATTCTGACATCGCCCGCGTTGGGTGCACTTGCCGCCAACCTGCTGATCGGCGCGCCCGCGCCCGAGGGCTTCGTCGCCCACGGCCTTGGTGCCACCATCTTTAGCCCCGAGCGCTTCCAGCGGTAGTCACGGGTCTTCCCGTCCCGCTGAATGTGTCACATTTTGTTAACGACATCCTTGAGGGTGTGAACTGTAACATAAACGACAAGAAACTGACATTTCGCTTTCATGAAGCGCCGCTATGGCAGGTGTCACACCGATGACCGGTCTCCCCGAAAGAGGACCTGCTAGAAATGTTTCAGTTGAAGAACGTAACCCGCCAGTTCGGCAAGAAGACAGCCGTGAGTTCGGTTACATTCGACATTCCCCAGGGCCAGATGGTCGGCGTAATCGGCCGCTCTGGTGCTGGCAAGTCGACGCTCTTGCGCATGATCAATCGCCTTGTCGACCTGTCCTCAGGCTCGATCGAGTTTGCAGGCACGGAAGTCTCGTCGCTGCGGGGCGCCGCCCTACGCAACTGGCAGCGCGACTGCGCGATGATCTTCCAGCAGTTCAATCTGGTCCCGCGCCTTGACGTGCTGACCAATGTGCTGCTCGGTCGCCTCAACCACCGTTCGACGGTGCTGAGCATCCTCAACATGTTTACCCGCGAGGAGCGCATCATGGCGATCGGCGCGCTGGAGCGCCTCGGCATCGAGCAGACCGCGCTGCAGGCGGCCGGCACGCTTTCCGGCGGCCAGCAGCAGCGCGTGGCGATTGCCCGCGCACTGATGCAGCAGCCGAAGGTTCTGCTCGCTGACGAGCCGATCGCCTCGCTCGACCCGCTCAACGCCAAGATCGTCATGGATGCGCTGCGCGACATCAACGAGCGCGACGGCATCACCGTGATCACCAATCTCCACACGCTCGATACCGCGCGCAACTACTGCGAACGCATCATCGGCATGGCCCATGGCCGCGTCGTCTTCGACGGCCAGCCAAAGGATCTGACGGCGGCCGCCGTCGCCGAGATCTATGGCGCCGACACGGGCATCGAGGAATCGATGACCTCGACAAGCATCAATATTCCGGCGGCAATCCCGCAGGAACAAACGGCATCTGCCGGCCTCCAGCCGCTGGCACTGGCCGGCATCTGACGCCCGCCAGGATCGAAGGCCCACGTCAAGGGCACCTCTTTGAAACCGAATATCATCCGGCACAGCCGGAGAAACGGGAGAACCTTATGCTGAAGAAAGCTCTTCTGGGCACTGTTGCCCTGCTCGCCCTCCTCGGCCACGCCCAGGCCGAAGACCTCAAGGAATTCCGCGTCGGCATCATCGGCGGCGAAAACGAAGCCGACCGCCTGCGCAACTTCCAGTGCATCGTCGACAAGCTGCCGGCTGCAATCGGCGTCGAAAAGGTCTCGCTATTCCCGGCCGCCGACTATGACGGCGTCATCCAGGGCCTGCTCGGCGGCACGCTCGACTACGCCGAACTTGGCGCTTCAGGCTTTGCCAAGATCTACCTCGCCAAGGCCGACGCCGTCGAGCCGATCCTGACGACCGTCCAGACCGACGGTTCGACCGGCTACCACTCGATCATGGTTGCCCGCAAGGATTCGGGCATCACCAAGCTCGAAGACCTCAAGGGTAAGAAGCTCGGTTTCGCCGACCCGGACTCGACCTCGGGCTACCTCGTCCCGCTCGTGACCCTGCCGGAATCGATCGGCGCGCCGGTCAAGGAATTCTTCGCTGAAACCGGCTTCGGCGGCGGTCACGAGAACCTCGTTCTCGAAGTCGTCAAGGGCACCTTCGATGCCGGCACGACCTTCGGTTCCGGCGTCGGCGAATTCAAGGACGGCTACACCTCGGGCAATCTGAAGAAGATGGTCGACAAGGGCATCCTCGACATGAACGACCTGGTCGAACTCTGGAAGTCGCCGCTGATCCCGAACGGTCCGATCGTCGTGCGCTCGACGATGAACGACGACATGAAGGCAAAGTTCAAGCAGTTCATGCTCGACCTGCCGAAGACCGATGCCGCCTGCTTCTCCGCCATCCAGGGTGGCGATTTCACCGGCTTCACCGAAGTCAACGCCGACTTCTACAAGCCAATCATCGACGCCCGCAAGGCAACGATCGGCGGCTGATCTTCCCGATCATTCAAGGACGCTGGCCGCCAAAGCGGCCAGCGTTCGCCTTTTTGCTAGGGCGCAGGTGGCGCCTGTCGACAGAGGCCGGCATTGCCGGAACATTCATGGCAACTTCCATGCTCCCGAAGCATCTGAGTGACAACGGCGCGCTGGTCGAGCGTCACTGGCAGGAACTGAACTCCCGCCGCCGGCTCTACTCTTGGCTCGGCTTCGCCGTGCTTATGCTCGCTCTTTCCGGCTCGCTCTGGTTTGCCAACGATTCCAACGCCGGCAAATTCTTCGACCGTTTGCCGCACTTCTTCGATTTCGTCGGAGATCTCGCGCCGCGCGACGGTCTCGAAATCTTCCGTGCCATGTTCGACCTGCCTTCGCCCTATGACGACGGCAGCTTCAAGTACAATTATCCCGAAGGCCGGCTCTACCTGACGGAGAGCTTCTACATTCCCGAATATGTGCACAAGATGCTGGAGACCGTGAACATCGCGATCTTCTCCACCGTCATCGGCACGTTCTTCGGCTTCATCTTCTGTTTCCTCGCCGCCCGCAACCTGATGCCCAACCCGTGGATACGCGGTTTCGTGCGGCGGCTGATGGAAATCCTGCGTGCCTTTCCCGAAGTGGTCATCGCCGGTTTCTTCCTGGCGATCCTCTCGCTCGGGCCGATCCCGGCGATCGCCGCCGTTTCGATCCACACCATCGGCGCGCTCGGCAAGCTGTTCTTCGAAGTGGTCGAGAATGCCGACATGAAGCCGGACGAAGGCCTGCGGGCTGCCGGCGGCAACTGGATCGAGCGGGTCTGGTTCGGCATGGTGCCGCAGGTCCTGCCCAACTTCGCCAGCTATTTCCTGCTGCGCCTAGAGATCAACGTGCGCGCCTCGACCATCATCGGCGCCGTCGGCGGCGGCGGCATCGGCGAGTTGCTGCGCCTTTCGATCGGCCAGGGTCACCAGGCCAAGACACTGGCGATCGTCCTGCTATTGTTTGCGACGATCTTCGCCGTCGACCAGTTTTCCGCATGGCTGCGCCGTCGCCTCGTCGGCGACCAGGCCTTCCAGCTTGCCCAGTAGGTGCGCATCATGACCTCCGCGAACAGACTAAGCCCGCTTGAAATGGATGCGATCGCATCGCGTCACCCGCATTTGCTGCAGGGCTCCTCCAACAAGCGCCTGCGCACCATCCTCATCAGCGCCGGTCTCGTCGTCTACCTCATCTTCAGCTGGTGGTTCTTTTCGATCGGGCATGTGCTCGGCAACGCCAATTGGGGCATTGCCGGAACCTACCTTGCCGATTGGGTCTCCTACGAGGTTCGCCCCGAGATCAGGATCGCCCGCGACAAGACGATGACGCTCGATTACCAGCGCAACTCGCCGCTCGGGCATAATCCCAACCCATCATGGGTGGTACTCGACAAGGAAACAGTGACCCGGACGGTCGAGATCCCCGCGTCCACGACACAGGCTTCAAAGCCAAAGACAAGCTCGTCGTTCAGCTTCATGACGCCCGGTTCAGCACTGGGTGGCGCCAATGCCGCCAGCGAGAAAAGCCGGACCGAAACCCGCACCGATGAGGTCATTACACGGGCGCTCGTGACCCTGAACCGCTCGACGAAGATCGAAGTCTCCGACGGCCTGGTAAGGGCCACCCATGGCGGCGAAACGCTGACTATGGCCGTCGATGGCCAGAACACGGTCACGCCACAAGGCGTGCTTCCGACCTGGGCGACGCAAAAGCGCCCGGGGGAAAAGATCACGCTTGCCTTCGGTGCCACGGGTTGGGCGGAAGTCGAAGGTGACGAAGTCTCGGTGCGCAACCGCTTCTTCGGCTGGGCCAATTTCCTGTTCGACACCAACTCGCCGTTCTTCGGCAAGAGCTACGGCGAAGTCCTCAAGCTGATCGCCAGCGGAGAACGCATCGATCCCACGCGGTCGAACCTGTCGCTCGCCTGGAACAACATTCTCTACAATGCCGAATGGCAGCATCTCGACGTCTGGACCAAGCTGCTGCAGACGGTGGTGATGGCCTTCGTCGGCACGCTGTTTGCCTCGCTGGTGGCATTCCCGCTCTGCTTCCTGGCCGCCCGCAACATCACCCCGAATTTCCTGACCAACCAGATCGTCAAGCGCTTCTTCGACTTCCTGCGGTCAGTCGACATGTTCATCTGGGCCCTGTTCTTCACCCGAGCCTTCGGCCCGGGACCGCTTGCCGGCATGTCGGCGATCTTCTTCACCGACACCGGCACGCTCGGCAAGCTCTACTCCGAGGCGCTGGAGAACATCGACGACAAGCAGCGCGAAGGCGTGAAATCCGTCGGCGCCACGCCGCTTGCCGTGCAGCGGTTCGGCGTGCTCCCGCAGGTGCTGCCGGTTTTCGCCAGCCAGGCGCTCTATTTCTGGGAATCCAACACGCGTTCCGCCACGATCATCGGCGCCGTCGGCGCCGGCGGCATCGGCCTTAAACTCTGGGAAGCAATGCGCACCAATTCGGATTGGGAAAATGTCGCCTATATGGTGCTTCTGATCTTGCTGGTTGTGTTTATTTTCGACAGCATCTCGAACGCCTTGCGCTCGCGGCTGATCGGACAGAAAGCGCATTGACGAGATGAGCGTTTTGCAGCCTCGCCATCATGATGTTGTCATGGAAATCGGCTAGCTGCGCATCGCGTCCCGCGAACAATCGACCCGCCGTCCCGGCGGGCCGGTCGATACAAGAAAGTGAAGACCGTGCGTTATGCAATCTACTTCGCGCCGCCGGCGGATGACCGGCTGTCGCAGACGGCGGGCCGTTGGCTCGGCCGCGACGCCTTTACCGGCGAGACCAGTGAATTTCCGGCACTGGCCGGTCTCGACGCCGAAACGCGGCATACATTGACCGCCGACCCTCGACGCTATGGTTTTCATGGGACCCTCAAGGCTCCCTTCGCCCTTGCCGAAGGCAGCAACGAAGCCGAACTTGTCGCAGCCTTCGAGGCGTTTGCCGCAGATCTCGAACCTTTCGAGATACCGGAATTGACGCTGCATCAACTCGGCCCCTTCTTTGCGCTCGTCTCCGCAACCCATTGCGGGCCGCTGCAGGATCTGGCGGCTCAGGCCGTGCAACATTTCGAGCCGTACCGGGCACCTCTGTCGGAGGCCGACATGGCACGGCGCAGTCCGGACAAACTGCCGGAGCGGCAGAGAGAGTACTTGAGAAAATGGGGGTATCCCTATGTTTTCGAAGAATTCCAGTTCCACCTGACGCTGACCGGGCCCGTTCCCGCCGAGACAGCGAAACCCATGCGGACCATGCTTGAGAACACCTTTGCCGAGCATATCGGCAAGCCGCTTGACGTTGCGTCAGTTGCGCTCTTCGTCGAGCCGCACCGTGGCGCACCGTTCCTGGTCCATTCCCTGCTGCCATTGGGCAGCGCGACACAACGAAAGATCGCATGAGATGAGCAAAGAACAAGTCCTGACCAACGCCCGCATCGTTCTCGAAGACAGCATCCTCGACGGTTCTGTGTTGATCCGCGACGGCAAGATTGCCGACATCTCGAAGGGCACGACCAGCACCGGCGAAGACTTCGAAGGCGATTATCTGCTGCCGGGTCTTGTCGAGCTGCACACCGACCATCTCGAAGCGCACTATTCGCCGCGGCCGGGCGTTCGCTGGCTGAAGATCGCCGCGATCCAGGCCCATGATGCCCAGGTGGTCACATCAGGCATCACCACCGTGTTCGATTGCCTGCGCCTCGGCTCAGACGAGGACGGTGGTTTCCAGAAGGGCGAGATGCGCAGCATGGCCGACGCACTGGCGCAAGCCCAGCAGGAGGGCCGCCTGCGCGCCGACCACCTGATCCACCTGCGCTGCGAGGTTTCCACTTCGGACGTGCTCGACCACTACGAGGATTTCCAGAACGACCCGCAGGTCAAGCTCGTTTCGCTGATGGACCACGCACCGGGACAGCGCCAGTTCCAGACGATGGATCAGTACACGCTCTACTACAAATCCAAGCGCGGCCTGTCGGATGCCGAGTTCGAAAAATTCGTCGCGCGCCAGCAGGCGCTGTCGGCGAAATATGCCGGTCCGCACCGTGACGCGCTCGCCAAGGCCTGCGCCGAACGCGGCATCACCATCGCGAGCCATGACGACGCGACGATCGCCCATGTCGACGAATCAATCGGCTATGGCATCAAGCTCGCAGAATTCCCGACCAGCTTCGAGGCAGCCGAAGCCTCCCATCGCGCCGGTCTTAGCGTGCTGATGGGCGCACCCAACATCGTGCGCGGCAAGTCACATTCGGGCAATATCGCAGCGCGCGACCTCGCCGACCGCGGCGTGCTCGACGTGCTTTCGTCGGACTATGTGCCATTCAGCCTGATCCACGCGCCATTCGTGCTGGCTGACGAACTTGAGGCCATCGACCTGCCCAAGGCGATTGCCATGGTCAGTGCGACACCCGCCCGCACCGTCGGCCTTGATGATCGCGGCCGCATCGCCGTCGGTCTGCGCGCCGACATCTCGCGGGTGCACCGACAGGAAGGCATTCCAGTCGTGCGTTCGGTCTGGCGTGAAGGCCGGCGCGTCGCATGAGTGGGTTCGAACCCAGACGCGGCGCACTCGTCGTCGTAGTCGGCCCGAGCGGCGCCGGCAAGGACAGCGTCATGGGCTTTGCCGCCCGGCACTTTTCCGATTGCGCCGACATCCACTTCGTTCGCCGCGTGATCACGCGGCCCTCCGATGCGGGCGGCGAGGTGCATGAGAGCGTTTCGATTCCCGAATTCGTCGAGATGGAGCAGGCAGGCGCCTTCGCCGTGTCCTGGGACGCGCATGGTCTGAAATACGGCATTCCCGAGGACGTTCGCCGCAATGTCGAAAACGGCGCCACTGCGATCGTCAACGGCAGCCGCAGCGCACTTCCGGCATTTCGCACTTCCTTCGGGGACATCGCCGTCGCGGTGATCACGGCCGAGCCCGCCGTTCTCGCCAGGCGTCTTGCCGAGCGTGGACGCGAAAGCGAAGAGGATGTGCTGCGCCGGCTTTCACGGCAGGTGCCCGACGTCACATCGGGTCCGGATGTCATGCTGATCGACAACAGCGGTCGCCTGGAGATTGCCGGGCGGCATTTCGTCGATCTCGTTGAAAAACTGCGCATGAAGGCCGCTCATCCGGCCTGAAGGACGTGTTTTTCAAACGCCAATTTTCTGGACCCCGGAGCAGTCTCCGGGGTCTTTTTGCATTTGCAGCCAACCGTATGACGGCAATGCCTTGCCGCCTGCCCTTTCCTTTTCCGCAGACGAGCCAATTTTTCCCCTTGCCGGGGTGTTTATTATGTATATACATTATATCCAACGAGAGGGGATCGGCTGATGAGTCAATTTTCGACCACCGCAAAAGCGTCCGGCATCTGCCGCAATCTGCGCCTCGCGACGCTGCGACCGGATCCTGACGGCCTTGGCATGGTGGAAAAGGGCGCGGTGGCTATCGTCGACGGACGCATCGCCTTTGCCGGCGCCGAAAGCGACCTTCCCTCAGATCTGTCTCGCACGCTTGAAACGATCGATTGCCAGGGGCGGGTGATGACCCCCGCCTTCATCGATTGCCATACGCATCTCGTGCACGGCGGCAATCGCGCCCGCGAATTCCAGATGCGGCTTGAAGGTGCCTCCTACGAGGAAATCGCCCGCGCCGGCGGCGGCATCGTCTCTTCGGTCAAGGCAACAAATGCGCTCTCGGTCGATGCGCTCGTCGAAAGCGCGCTGCCGCGGCTCGACACCCTGCTGGCCGAAGGCATTTCGACGGTCGAGATCAAGTCGGGCTACGGCCTGAACATGAACGCCGAGCTCAACATGCTGCGCGCCGCACGCAAGCTTGGCGAGAAACGTCCTGTGCGGATCGTCACCAGCTATCTCGCAGCCCATGCGACGCCCTCCGAATACAAAGGGCGCAACGACGACTATATTTCCGAAGTGGTGCTTCCGGGTCTTGATGCCGCCCACGCCGAGGGCCTGGTCGATGCCGTCGATGGCTTTTGCGAAGGCATCGCGTTTTCGACCGCCGAGATCGCCCGCGTCTTCGATCGGGCCAAGGCCTTGGGCCTGCCGGTCAAGCTGCATGCCGAACAGCTGTCTAACCTCGGCGGCGCCAAGCTCGCCGCCTCCTACGGTGCGCTATCCGCCGACCATCTCGAATATCTTGACGCTGACGGCGCGAAGGCGCTCGCCACATCGGGTACCGTTGCCGTGCTGCTCCCCGGCGCGTTCTACGCACTGCGCGAAAAGCAGTTGCCGCCGGTCGACGCGCTGCGTGCCGCCGGTGCGCATATCGCCATTGCGACAGACTGCAATCCCGGCACCTCGCCGCTGACGTCGCTGCTGCTGACCATGAACATGTCGGCGACCTTTTTCCGGCTGACCGTTGCCGAATGCCTCGCAGGCGTCACCCGCGAGGCGGCGCGTGCGCTCGGCCTTCTCGCCGAGACCGGCACCATCGAAGTCGGCAAGTCAGCCGACCTCGCACTCTGGAACATCGAAGACCCGGCCGAACTCGTCTACCGCATCGGCTTCAATCCACTTCACACACGCATCTTTAGGGGCGAAAGGACCGGTCTATGACCATCATTCTGCATCCGGGCTCGGTTCCGCTTCAGGATCTCGAGACCATCTACTGGACCGGCGAACCTGCCCGCCTGCATCCGTCTTTCGACGCCGGCATCGAGAAGGCAGCCAGACGCATCGCCGAGATCGTTGCCGGTAACGCGCCCGTCTATGGCATCAACACCGGCTTCGGCAAACTGGCGTCGATCAAGATCGATAGCGCCGACGTTGCCACCCTGCAGCGCAACCTGATCCTGTCGCACTGCTGCGGCGTCGGTCAGCCGCTGGCCGAAAACATCGTCCGCCTGATCCTGTCGCTGAAGCTCGTTTCGCTCGGCCGCGGCGCGTCGGGCGTCCGGCTCGAATTGGTCCGGCTGATCGAAGCGATGCTCGACAAGGGCGTCATCCCGGTGATCCCGGAAAAGGGCTCGGTCGGCGCATCCGGCGACCTCGCCCCGCTCGCCCATATGGCGGCCGTGATGATGGGGCACGGCGAGGCATTCTTCGCAGGTGCCCGCATGTCCGGCGCTGCGGCACTTGCCAAGGCCGGGCTGACGCCGGTCGTGCTGGCGGCGAAGGAAGGGCTGGCGCTGATCAACGGTACCCAGACCTCCACGGCACTTGCTCTCGCCGGCCTCTTCCGCACCCACCGCGCCGCCCAGGCCGCACTCGTCACCGGCGCCATGTCGACCGATGCGGCGATGGGATCGTCGGCCCCGTTCCATCCCGACATCCACACACTTCGCGGCCATCAGGGCCAGATCGACACCGCGGCCGCCCTTCGCGCACTTCTTTCAGGCTCGGCCATTCGCGAAAGCCATATCGAAGGCGACGAGCGAGTGCAGGACCCCTACTGCATTCGCTGCCAGCCGCAGGTGGACGGTGCCTGCCTCGACCTCTTGCGCTCCGTCGCGCGCGTCCTCGAAATCGAGGCGAATGCCGTTACCGACAATCCGCTGGTGCTTTCCGACA
Source organism: Ensifer sp. M14 (assembly GCF_003355565.1). Lineage (NCBI taxonomy): Bacteria > Pseudomonadati > Pseudomonadota > Alphaproteobacteria > Hyphomicrobiales > Rhizobiaceae > Ensifer > Ensifer sp. M14. The sequence continues at coordinate 473,346 of NZ_QJNR01000007.1, read as the reverse complement.
ATTCCGTCGTCTCCGGTGGCAACTTCCATGCCGAGCCGGTCGCCTTTGCCGCCGACCAGATCGCGCTCGCGGTCTGCGAGATCGGCGCGATTTCACAGCGGCGCATTGCGCTGCTCGTCGACCCTGCCTTATCCTACGGCCTTCCGGCCTTTCTCGCCAAGAAGCCAGGCCTCAACTCCGGCCTGATGATCGCCGAAGTGACGTCCGCGGCCTTGATGTCGGAAAACAAGCAGCTCTCGCACCCAGCCTCGGTCGACTCCACCCCGACTTCGGCCAATCAGGAAGACCATGTGTCGATGGCCTGCCACGGCGCACGCCGTCTGCTGCAGATGACCGACAACCTGTTCTCGATCATCGGCATCGAGGCGCTGACGGCCGTGCAAGGTGTCGAGTTCCGCGCGCCATTGGCGACAAGCCCCGAACTGCGAAAGGCCGCAGCGGCGCTGCGGGCCGTCTCTGCGACAATCGAGGAAGATCGCTACCTGGCAGACGACCTGCAGGCAGCCGGCGAACTGGTCGCCTCAGGCACGCTGAATGCCGCGATTTCCGCCGGTATTCTGCCGAAGCTGGGGGCATGAGATGAGCGTCTTCGAAGTCCGTCAGGGCACTTCGCCCGTCATTCTCGGCTTTCCGCACACCGGCACGGATGTGCCAGCCGAAATCTGGGAGCGCCTCAACGGCACCGGCCGCCTGCTCGCCGACACCGACTGGCACATCCACAAGCTTTACGAGGGGCTGCTGCCTGACGTCACCGTTGTGCGCGCCACCTTCCACCGCTATGTCATCGACGCCAACCGCGCCCCGGAGAACGTCAGCCTCTACCCCGGGCAGAACACCACCGGCCTCATCCCGGAGACCGATTTCGACGGGTTGCCGATCTGGAAGGACGGCGCGGCGCCGAGCGAGGCCGATACGGCTGAACGCCTGCGCCAATTCCATGCGCCCTACCACGCCGCGTTTCTGGCCGAGATCGAGCGGGTGAAGGCGATCCATGGCATCGCCATCGTCTACGACTGCCACTCGATCCGCTCGCATATCCCGTTCCTGTTCGACGGCAAGCTGCCGGACCTCAACATCGGCACGGATATGGGCCGCACCTGCGCGCCTGAAATCGAGAAGGCCGCCGTCGATATCGCCGCGGCGGCCGAGGGTTACACCAGCGTTCTCAACGGGCGTTTCAAGGGTGGCTGGACCACCCGCCACTACGGGCGGCCGGAAACCGGCGTGCACGCGATCCAAATGGAACTGGCACAATCGACCCACCTTGCCGCCGAAGAGCCGCCTTTTGCGCTCGACGCAAGCAAGGCAGAACGCCTGCGCGTGCCGCTCAAGGCCATTCTTCAACGCATCGAAAACAAAGCATTCGACCTTAAAACGCTGACAGGGAGCGAGGCATGAACATGAACAATCCGCGCCACAACATTCGCGACGTGCGCGCCCCGCAGGGCACCACGCTCAACGCCAAGAGCTGGATGACCGAAGCGCCGTTGCGCATGCTGATGAACAACCTCGACCCCAACGTTGCGGAAAACCCGCACGAGCTGGTGGTCTATGGCGGCATCGGCCGCGCCGCCCGCACCTGGGCCGATTTCGACAAGATCGTCGAGACGCTGAAGGACCTCAACGAGGACGAAACGCTGCTGGTCCAGTCCGGCAAGCCCGTCGGCGTCTTCCGCACCCACAAGGATGCGCCCCGCGTTTTGATCGCCAACTCAAACCTGGTGCCACATTGGGCCACCTGGGATCACTTCAACGAGCTGGATAAGAAGGGTCTGGCGATGTACGGCCAGATGACGGCCGGCTCGTGGATCTATATCGGCACGCAAGGGATCGTTCAGGGCACCTACGAAACCTTCGTCGAAGCCGGCCGCCAGCACTATGGCGGCAGCTTGAAGGGCAAGTGGGTCCTGACTGGCGGCCTCGGCGGCATGGGCGGTGCGCAGCCGCTGGCAGCCGTCATGGCCGGCGCCTCGTGCCTTGCCGTCGAGTGCAATCCTGACTCGATCGACTTCCGCCTTCGCACCCGCTACGTCGATGAAAAGGCCGAAACGCTCGACGAGGCTATGGAGATGATCGCCCGCTGGACGAAGAACGGTGAAGCAAAATCCGTCGGCCTGCTCGGCAACACCGCAGAAATCCTGCCGGAGATGGTCCGTCGCGGCATCCGCCCCGACATGGTCACCGACCAGACGTCGGCACACGACCCTGTCAACGGCTACCTGCCCAAGGGCTGGACCATGGCTGAATGGAAGGCCAAGCGCGAGAGCGATCCGAAGGCGGTCGAAAAGGCCGCGCGCGCCTCGATGCGCGAGCATGTCGAAGCCATGATCGCGTTTCAGGACATGGGCATCCCGACCTTCGACTACGGCAACAACATTCGCCAGGTCGCCAAGGAAGAGGGCCTCGAAAACGCCTTTGCCTTCCCCGGCTTCGTGCCGGCCTATATCCGCCCGCTGTTTTGCCGCGGCATCGGTCCGTTCCGCTGGGCCGCCCTGTCGGGTGATCCGGAAGACATCTACAAGACCGATGCCAAGGTCAAGGAACTGACCCCAGGCAACACCCACCTTCACAACTGGCTCGATATGGCACGCGAGCGCATCTCGTTCCAGGGCCTGCCGGCGCGCATCTGCTGGGTCGGCCTCGGCGACCGCCACCGCCTCGCCCTCGCCTTCAACGAGATGGTCCGGAACGGCGAACTGAAGGCGCCCGTCGTCATCGGCCGCGACCACCTCGATTCCGGCTCGGTCGCCTCGCCGAACCGCGAAACGGAAGCGATGAAGGACGGCTCGGACGCCGTCTCCGACTGGCCGCTCTTGAACGCGCTCCTCAACACCGCGTCGGGCGCCACCTGGGTGTCGCTGCACCATGGCGGCGGCGTCGGCATGGGCTTCTCGCAGCATTCGGGCGTCGTCATCTGCGCCGATGGCACCGATGATGCAGCCAGGCGACTGGAGCGCGTGCTCTGGAACGACCCGGCCACCGGCGTGATGCGCCACGCGGACGCGGGCTACGATATCGCGCTCGATTGCGCCAAGGAAAAGGGCCTGCGCCTGCCGGGCATCCTCGGCAATTGATTGACAACAAGGGGCGCCCGCAAGGCGCCCCTTTTGCTATATAGGACATGAAGTTTCGGCTATAGCCGAATGGAATTTCTAAGCTTTAGGCTGCTGCGCTATTGTTCTTGCGACGACCATCGAGGATCAGCAGCAGCACCAGCCCGGCAAATCCGCCCACGCCGCCGAGCAGTGCGGTACCCGAATAATTGCTGATGCGGGTTCCAAGGGCAAAGAGTCCGGCGCAAAGTCCGCCGCTCAGGAAGATGTTCACCGCGAGCAGTGAGCTCCCGAGCCCCGGCCTGTCGGCGATCAATTCCTGAAGATAGCTGATCGGGATGGTGATCAATGCGGCCGCGCCGAAGGCGCTGATCAGGCTGAGAGCATAGATGTGCCACGGGGCTGAGGAAAAGCCGAGCAGCACCATGTAGACAATATAGATGACGGTCCCGAGCGCCAGCGCCTTGAACGGAGCAAGATCCATCTGGATGCGCGCCCAGACGAGGATGAAGACGACTTCGAGGAAGGCGACGATGCCGACGATGATGCCGATATCAGTGACGCTGCCGCCGATCTCGTCGGTCATGATCAGCGGCAGCACGGCGGCATTGACGTGCAGCGTCGAGGTGATGGTCGCGACCGCGATCACGCGCAGGAAAATGCGCGGCGCCAGGATCTCCCGGAACGACGTCCAGTAGGAAAGCCGCTTGCCCAGCGCCGGATCGGCGCCGCCTTCGTTGGGCAGTGAAAAGAAGACGATCAACAGATTGACGACACAGCCGAGACAGGCGAGCAGATAGGCGGGTAGCATGCTGTCTCCGCCGGCGAGCGCAAAGCCGACCAGTCCGGGGACCAGCACCCATGCGAGAGAGATGGCGGCTCGCGCGCCCGTCGTCAGCGAGGCCGCGTCATGGCCGCTCATCCTTCGTGCGATGCTACGCACATTGGCAAAGAGCAGCGTATAGACTGCGCCGTAAATCGGCAGCAGCAGCAGGACGCTGACGACGAAGCTCGTCTGGTACGGCATCACATAGACGATGCCGTAGCCGACGACGCCGAACAGGATCGCCGACGACATCAGCACTCGATAGTTGCCGACACGGTCGGCCAGGATGCCGATCGAGACGCTGACGATGACATTCACTAACGAGGCGACGAGGATCAGCAGCGAATAGAGCGCATCGCTGAGGCCGAGCTCGTTAATCCCGACGACGGACTGATAGGGCGAGGTCGCTGCACCCGCGAAACCGAACAGGAAGATTGCCAGCATGCTGACCCGCATAGCCGGGTTGCGCATGGCGCTGAGAAGCGTTGATGTCATGATGATGCACGTCCGCGAAGGAGGCGATTTCAGAAGGGGAGCTTGGCGCCGGCGGATTGCACCGGCGGTTGCATTGCAGGGCGCTGCTTACACCGATTCCACCCAGCGCGCCGAGAGTATTGCCTCGGGCGCAAAGTCGAACTCCGGGTCGAAGGGAAAGGCGGGCCGAGAGCGATGCAGGCTCGCAAGATTGGCGATGTCCTGGTTGACGACACCATCGGTCAAAGCCATCAGGTTGGGGTTGGCGATCGGCGCAAGCTCTGGCGAGAGATAGCCCGATTTGACCACCAGCAGGCGTACAGCTTTCGGGTCGAGGCCCAGCCGCCGGAAATCCTCGATATTGTGATAGGGCCGGCGGCGGGCCGAAAGCACCACATCGATCGCACCTGTGCGAACGACCGCCTGGCGCTCCTTTTCCGGACCGGGATCATCGAGCCGCACGACATCGACGAGCATCTCGGCAACAGGGCTTGTCGGATCAAGGCTGCCGCCGATCTTCAGCATCAGCGTTTCCCCGGCGCCGGCGGCAAAACAGGCATCGACCGCCGGACGGTCGGCGATCCCGGCGATCAGCGCGCCGCGCCAGCCACGCGCCAACAGTGCTTTCAGCACGTCGGCGCGGTCGCCGACGCCGCCGCCGGTCGGGTTGTCGCCGGAATCGGCGAGAATGACAGGTGTCGTGGTCGCGCTTTCGGCGATATCGAGCATGGCGTCGAGCAGGCCCGTCACCGGACCGAAGCGGAAATTATGGCGTTCGGACCAGTATCCTGCCGCGATGTCGGCAGCCGCCTGCTTGGCCGCGGCCCGGTCGGTTGCAGTAACCACCGCGCAGGCCGTCGCGCGCGGCTCATCCGCCCAGACGTAACCGACCATCAGATTTGCATCGAGCACACCCGGCCGCGCGTCGATATCGGGCAGTTGCAGGTAGAGGCTCTTGGCCGGTTCGTCCTCGGTCGAGGTGCATTCCCCCGGCAGCAGCACCGGGATCTTCGCCCACGCGACACCCGGCCGGATGCCGCTGCGCAGCGCCGAAATCAGCATCGTCCAGGCACGGATCATCGTTTCGCGCGTGTCAATGTGCGGCGCTGTGCGGTAACCTGCGAAGATGTCGATCTGGTCGATGATGCGCTGGCTGACATTGCCGTGCAGGTCATAGCTGGTTGCAATCGGGCAATCCGGTCCGACGACGGCGCGCGCGGCAGAGATCCAGTCGCCCTCGGCATCGACCATGCCGTCGACCTTGATCGCACCATGCATGGCAAGATAGAGCCCGTCGATCGGCAAGGCCTGCTGCAGCCGTTCGAGGAACTCAGCCTTGAAAGCGTCGTAGACCGGTTGTGATACCGGCCCGCCGGGCACAGCACGGGCATGCAACAGCGGCAGATGCGAGATACCCTCGGTGTTCAGAAAGTCGAAATAATCTGCCTGGAGCAGCTCTGCACCACGCAACACCCTAAAATCCTCAGTCGTCATCAGCACCGGCGAATAGGTGCTGCACTCCGTGTGGATACCGCCGACGGCAATGCGCATGGAAGCTCCTGTCACAGTTCTGGGCTCAAGGGCGCGATCGCAGCAAAGCGCCGCCAATCCTTGCCGGCTTTCGGGGTCCAGGCGGCTTCGGCGACGGCACAAAGCCTGGGGAAGACCAGACTGTTGAAATAGCCGCGCGACAGGAAGTGCTCAGACCATATGCAAGCCTGAACGCCCTTCATGCGCGCCTTCAGTTCATCCGGAAATTCGCCTTCGGCCTCGTAGGCATAGGTATGCGCCGGCGTTGCCGTCCCGGCCCAGCTCGCGCCTGGCTCCTGCCAGGCATCCGCCTGCGCCATGTCGAGATAGTAGGCCTGTCCGGGCGTCATGACGACATCGTAGCCTTCACGCGCAAGCTCGATGCCGACCTCCGGGCGCTCCCAGGCCATCAGCAACGTGCCCTCGCTCGAAACGCCGCCGCCATGGGCGACCTCGTTCCACCCGGCAAGCTTGCGGCCGCGGGCCGTCAGCATCTGCTTGACCTTTTTCAGGAAGTAGGACTGCAAGGCGAAGGTGCCGGAAAGACCTTCCTTTTCCATCAGCTTCTTGGCCAGCGGCGAGGCAAGCCAGGCGCCGTTGGCAACCTCGTCACCACCGATATGAATGTACGGGCTCGGGAACAGCTCGACGATTTCGTCGAGCACTTTTTCGAGGAATTCGTAGGTAAAGTCGATTGCGGGATTGAGCGCGTTGTTCGGATAACCTTGAACCGAGTGGTAGCTGTCCGGCGCCTCCTGGCCATCCGTCAAATCAGGCAGGGCGACGAGCGTCGCCGTGCTGTGGCCGGGAATGTCGATCTCGGGCACGATCTCGACATGAAGTGCGGCGGCCTGCGCAACAAGCGCTTTCACATCGTCCTGGCTGTAGAAGCCTCCGACGGGTGCCGCACCGTTGCCGAGTTGCGGCAGAAGCGGTTCATCAGGACCACGCAAAACGCCGAGCGTCGTCAAGGTCGGAAACGCCTTGATTTCGAGCCGCCAGGCCTCATCGTCCGTCAGGTGCCAGTGGAAGATATTGAGCTTGAACCAGGCGAGAATATCGATGAGCCGCGAAACGTCCGATATCGGATAGAATTGCCGGGATACGTCGAGATGGCAGCCGCGCCAGCCGTAGCGCGGCGCATCGCTAATCGTGCCCTGCGCCGGAAAGCGGAATTTTTCCGGATGCGTGCGTGCACCGTTCAACAGATGCGCCAAGGTCGTCAGCGCGTATTGCCTGCCGGCTGCACCGCCATAGGCAAGGCCAATCTCCCTGGTCGAAAAGCTGAGCTCGTAGGCATCGGGCGCGAGTGCGGCATTCTTTGAAAAGACAATCGCCCGCCCCTGACTAGAGGCAACCAGGCTGAACGGAGCATGTCCTTCCGAAAACAGCCGGTGAAACAGTGCCAGCACGTCGCCGACCGCCGCGATATCGTCAGGCGCGGCACCGAGGGCCGGGTAAAGAACGACCGGAAAGCCATCACCCGCCCATGCATCGATTTGCGCCGGCCACGGCTGCATCGAAAATGGCAGCTCGAGTTTTCCCTCCGGCAATCGCGGTGGCGGCGGTTCACTGACCGCATTTTCAAGGAGCAGATCGGAAACGGCAACCGGCACATGTTCGCCGCTCGAAAGCGTGAGATAGGCCGACTTTGCGCCATCAGTGCAGTGCTTTGCCTTGCGATGCAGGCCGCTCACCGTAAACGTCCAGCTTTCGCCGGCAGCAAGCGTCAATCCCGCAGGCGGCGCGAATTCGTGGAAATTGGCATTGCGCCGCAGGAACGTGGCGTTGTCACAGGCCTCCGGCACGATGACACGCGTCAGCGAGGTATAGACCAGACGAAAGCCCGTGAGCGGCGCAGCTGAGAAATTGAAGAGCGTAAAGGTGAACCGGCCAAATGCGCCACCATCAGGCTGCCAGGACGCTTCGAGACGATAGGAAACCGGCGCCATGATCTTCCTCCCAGAAGTCTTACAGTCAGTAGTGGCTTGATTGCGAGAAGGTTCGCGCGAGCTCCGCTTGGCCGGCCGTCAGACCGCAATCCACCGGCAGGCATACGCCCGATATCGCCGCGGCCATCGGACCCGAGAGGAAGTGTACGGCGTTGGCGACATCATCAGGATCGACAATGCGCTGCAGCGGATACCAGCGGCGCGCCTCCTCGAAGATCTGCGGATTCGCCGCTGCCCGCGCGTCCCAGGCCTGCGTTCTGACCGAACCCGGCGCAACGGCATTGGAGCGAATGCCGAACTTGCCATATTCGACGGCAATCAGGCGCGTCAGGTGAAGAAGACCGGCCTTGGCGACGCTGTAGGCGGGGTGGCCAAAGACGTTCATGCCATTGACGGAAGCGATGTTGATCACCGAGCCGCGGCTTTCCTTCAGCATGTCTTCCACTGCGCGGAAGCACAGGAAGGCGGCCTCGAGGTTCAGCGCATTGTCCATGCGCCAGATATCCGGCGTCGTGTCGTGCAGGCTGACGGCACGCGCGGCGCCGGCATTGTTGACGAGCGTGCGCACGATCCCCTGCTCCCTCGCAGTCGCGGCCAATTTGTCGACGCTTGTCGTATCGGTCACGTCACACGCGACCGCGATGAAGCGCTTGCTGTCGCCGATCTCACGCGCAGCCGTCTCGGCAGCGCCGCTATCGATGTCTGCCAGCAGTACGACCTCATGATCCTCGCCAAGGCGCTTGGCAATTGCGCGGCCGATATCGCCGGCTGCACCGGTGACGATGGCTATGGACTGCGTCATGTGGGAACCTTTCGCGGCACGTCAGTCTCCCAACAGTTGGCGGTCGTCACCGTCGCGGTGGGTCACCAGCTGTTGTTTGATGCGCCGAAGTGTGACGGTCGCCTGCGGCTGAACGCGGTAGGCGACGAGGCTGGAGAGGATATCGAGCAGCGCCAGATAGGCGATGCGCGTGGAGGTCGGGCGATAGATGTTGTTGCCCTCGGGCAAATCGACAGGAACCGTGATCGTCGCCGCAGCCGCGACCGGGCTGTTGCTCTGGGTCAGCGCAATCGTCGGCACCTTGAGTTCGCGCGCCAGCGTAAAGGCGCGCACCAACTCGGCATTGCGGCCGGAAAACGACGAGCCGATCAGCAGGTCGGTCGGACGAGCGGCCGCGGCCATCATCAGCTGCATGCTGTGGTCCGAGCTGGCGGTCACGCGCAGGCCGTAACGAAAAAGCCGGTTCTGCAATTCGCTGGCAATCATCGAGGAATTGCCGCCCGAGCCGAAGGCATAAATCATTTCAGCCGTTGCGATGCGCTCGACAGCCTGCTCGATCGCCGCGAGATCGAGCGAGCGATGCAGGAGGAACAGCGCGTTCTGCGCCTTGGTGATGATGTCCTGGGCGACATCACCGGTTTCGCGGCTCTTCGGCTCCGGTTTCAAATAACGCATGCCGATATAGGCGGTGCGCGCCAATTGCACCTTGAAGTCTGAAAAGCTGTCGCAACCGAGCCGGCGACAGAAGCGCGTAACCGTGGGGGGAGAAACATCAGCCTTGCCGGCCAACTCGATGATCGACGCATTCACCGCGAACTCGAAGTCATTCAGAAGAATGTCGGCTATCCGGTTCTCAGATTGCGAGAGCCGGCCTTTTTCTTCCTGCAGTGTCGCGAAAATATCCATCGGCTGCTGTTGTCCTTAGGGTCTATCAGCCTTCCTTCGGCTTGTAGGCGATGCAGTCGACCTCGACCTTGCAATCAACCATCATCGCCGACTGGACGCAGGCCCGGGCCGGAGGATGCGCACCGAAATACTCCTGATAGATCTTGTTGAAAGTCCAGAAGTCACGCGGATCGTCGAGCCAAACGCCGCAACGCACCACGTGCTCGGTACCGTATCCGGCCTCTTCCAGAATGGCCAGAAGATTGGCGATCGCCTTGTGCGTCTGCGGGATGATACCGCCCTCGATGATCTCGCCTTTTTCCATCGCGACCTGGCCGGAAACGTGCAGCCAACCGTCCGCTTCCACCGCGCGCGCAAAGGGTAATGGCTTACCGCCCGCACCGACTTGTTCAGTGCCATACCGTTTGATGGTCATGTGTGCCTTCGTGCAAATTATTTTCTTTGATCGTTGACAAATGACCATAGAAAGCTGAATTTGGCCAGAGAAAAACACCATTCATGAAAAGAATTTCAATACAGGGCGAAAACATGCGGGATCCCTTCCTCAATCCGTTCCCCTCCTCCGACACTGCGCGCCATGCCATCTGGGAGATGCTGGTTGCGCGCGATATCGACGCTTTTCTTTCGGCCGACTGGTCGATGGTCGCAGGTGATTTTGTCGAAGACGGCTTCATCGGCATTGATGGCCGCAAGGAGACCAATCCCGACAATTGGCGCCTCACCTTTCCGTCGCTTGTCGCCTATCGCGACGAGTGGCTGCGCCAGGCGAGAGACTTCGCCGGCCTTTCCTTCGCCGAGGATACCCGCACGGCGATCTTCACCACAACGACGCTCGAGGACATCGAGATCAACGGTGATTTTGCGCTGGCACGCAAGAAGTTCGATGGTGGCCTGAAGAAATCGGACGGTAGCTTCGACGTGATGCAATGGCAGACCGTCTATTCCTGCCGCCTGCACGAGGGACGCTGGAAGATTTCCGGCTTCACCGGCTACCTGCCGAACCCGATGGGATCGGCTTAAACAAGCGACGCACGAGAAAGGCAACGGCATTGCGGATCTTCACAGCGGCGCTTGCGACAGAAACCAACACCTTCTCTCCCATCTGCATAGACCGCCGAGCCTTCGAGGCGTCGCTCTATGCACCACCGGGCGAACATCCGGAGACGCCGACGCTCTGTACGGCGCCGATCACGGTCGGCCGCCGCATTGCCGCGGAGAGGGGCTGGACGTTGATCGAGGGCACCGCCACCTGGGCGGATCCGGCCGGCCTCGTCAACCGCCAGACCTATGAGGGTCTGCGCGACGAAATTCTCGACCAATTGCGTGCTGCATTGCCGGTGGATGCCGTTGTTATGGGACTGCACGGCGCCATGGTCGCCGCCGGCTACGAGGATCCCGAAGGCGATCTTCTGACCCGCATTCGCAAGATCGTCGGTCCCGACGCCCTCGTCTGTGCCGAACTGGACCCGCACAGCCATCTCACCGCAAAGCGCGTTTCGGCGGCGGACTTCTTCGTCTTCTTCAAGGAGTTTCCGCACACCGACTTTGTCGACCGAGCGGAAGATCTCTGGCGGATCGCCATTGATACGCTTGAAGGCCGCGTCACGCCGGTGATGTCCGTTTTCGACTGCCGAATGATCGATGTCTATCCGACGTCGCGTGAGCCTATGCGCTCGTTCGTCGACAGACTGATGCAAATCGAGGCGGAGGATCCGGACGTCCTGTCGCTGTCGGTCGTGCATGGTTTCATGGCCGGCGATGTCCCGGAAATGGGGACGAAGGTGCTTGCCGTGACCAACGGCAAACCGGAAAAGGGCGAGACGCTGGCACGGGAACTCGGGCTCGAGCTCTTTTCGAAGCGCGGAACCTTCATCATGCCGCAGATCGATGAGAAGCAGGCGGTCGCCGAGGCGCTGGCTGCCACCGCAGGCCCGGTTGTGATTGCCGATGTCTGGGACAATCCAGGCGGAGGAACCGCCGGAGACGCGACCGTGCTGCTCGAAGAATTGCTAGCGCAAGGCGCGACCAACGCAGCCGTCGGAACGATCTGGGATCCGATGGCCGTGCAGATCTGCATGGCCGCCGGCGAAGGTGCAGAAATTCCGCTGCGGTTTGGCGCCAAGTCAGCGCCGGGAACGGGCAACCCGGTCGATGGCATCGTCAAAGTCATCAAGCTGGTGCGCAATGCGGAGATGCAGTTCGGCGAGAGTTTCGCGCCTTTCGGCGATGCGGCTCTCATCTCCTATCGCGGTATCGACATCATCCTGAATTCGACGCGGGCGCAAAGCTTCGACCCGAGCCTGTTCTCGGTGATGGGCGTCGACCCAGAAGCAAAAAGCATTCTGGTCATCAAATCGACCAACCACTTCTATGCCTCGTTCTCAAAGATCGCCGCGCAGATCCTCTATTGTTCGGCCGGAACGCCCTACCCGAACAATCCTGCCAAGACCGCCTATCTGCGCGCGCCCCGGAATATCTGGCCGAAGGTTGCCGATCCGCATGGCCTTGAGAAAGGCGCCGCTTAGTCCCGCTCGCCGCCCTGCTGCGGTGGTCGCACGGCAGACGGGCCTCTTCGACCAAGCCTTGTTCGATTGCATATGAAAAGGCCGCCGTCCCGATCAGGGGCGGCGGCCGATTGCATTGGTGAATGGTCGTCAGGCGGCAGCCGGATCGAGCAAGCCCATGTCGATATCCGTGAGTTCTACACGCCGCTCGAGCGCGATACCCGCCTCATCGAACAGGTGGCAATCGCCGGCACGAATGCCCGTCAGCACCTGTTCTTCGGGGCGGATGGCCACCGTGCCCGGCAGCATCGCGCAGTAGTTTTCTCCTTCGCCACCAATCGCGGCGTAGGCAACTGTGTGGGCGCCGAGACGCTCGATCACCGTTGGCGTGACAGTCAGCGACAAGTCGCCGGCTCCGAGCAGAATGTGCTCGGGCCGCACGCCCAGCGTCAATGTCCGCCCGACCAGACCGGCATGCGGCCTGACCGGAACGACAACACGCTGCCCCTTGTAGTCAACCTGCACGCCGGCATCGCTGACGCCCGTACAGGTTACGGCCAGGAAATTCATCTTCGGATTGCCGATGAAGCCGGCGACGAAGATGTTTGCTGGCTTGTGGTAGAGTTCGAGCGGCGCGCCTGTCTGGGCGATTTCACCGGCATTGAGGACGACGATCCGGTCCGCCATCGTCATCGCTTCGACCTGGTCGTGCGTGACGTAGATCATCGTGGCCCGCAATTGACGGTGCAGCTTCGCCAGTTCAATGCGCATGTCAGCGCGCAACGCCGCGTCGAGGTTGGAAAGCGGCTCATCGAACAGAAAGATCTTCGGTTCGCGCACGATAGCCCGGCCGATGGCCACGCGTTGGCGCTGGCCGCCAGACAGCATTCCGGGCTTTTGCTGCAGCCGCTGGTCGAGATGGAGGATGCGTGCCGCGTGCTCCACCTTGGCCTTCAGCTTCTCTTCCGGCATCTTTTCCACGCGAAGCGGAAAGGCAATGTTCTCGAAGACGGTCATGTGCGGGTAGAGCGCATAGGATTGAAACACCATGGCGATCCCACGCTTGACCGGCGGCAGGTCGTTGACGCGTTTGCCATCAATCAGGATGTCCCCCGAGCTGGTCTCGTCGAGACCGGCTATCATCCTGAGCAATGTCGACTTGCCGCAACCGGAAGGCCCGACGAAAACGACGAACTCACCGTTTTTGACTTCGAGTTCGATGCCTTTGAGCACCTCGAATGTCCCGTAGAATTTCTGAACCGTATTGAGAGTGAGCTGTCCCAAGAAACTGTCTCCGGCCACCGGCGAGAAGCGGCAAGTTAAATCGTGCGCTGAGGAAGGGCCGCGAGCTGGAAAGCCCGCGGCCCCGATGGCCTTACTTGAACTGCTCGAGGTCGGCCGCAGCCTTCTTCAGCGCATCGGCCGGTTCTGCCTTGCCGGTCACGACGGCCTGCACCAGCTCGATCATCGTGTTCTGCAGGCCCTTGTAGTCGAGGAACAGCGGCTCCGGACCACCGTTGGAGATGCCGTCGATGAAGGGCTTCCAATAGGGGTTGGCGGCAACCATATCGTCGACGGCCTTGCCCGGGCGCAACGGCGTCAAGCCTTCCTGCGCTTCGTAGATCGGCTGGTTCTCAGGATTGGTCAGGAACTTGGCGAACTCGATCGCCTTCTCCTCGACGCCCGTTCCGCTGAAGACGGCAAGGCTGTCGGTGATCAGGAGCGTGCCCGGTCCCTTGGCGCTCGGACCGAGCGGCAGGGCGGCGACGCCCCAGTCGATCTTGGTTTCCTTCAGGCGGTTGACGGCGCCGACCGAGGCCTGGATCATGCCGAGCTTGCCATCGAGGAAGATCGCCCGCACTTCATTCTGCTCGTAGGAGGTCGGACCTTCCTCGGCGTAGGGAACGATATCCTTCAGTGCGGTCAGGGCTTCCAGGTTCTGCTTGCTGTCGAGCGTGATCTTGCCATCGCCGTCGATCACCGAACCGTCGTTGGTGTAAACCCAATGCAGGAACTGGTGCATGGTGTTGTCGAAGGTCTTCGCGACGACGCCGAAGCCCGGAATGCCGGTCTTTTCCTTGATCGTCTTGGCGTATTCCAGCTCTTCAGCCCAGGTTGTCGGCGGCTTTTCCGGGTCGAGGCCAGCCTGCTTGAACAATTCCTTGTTCCAGTAGAGCGCCTTGGTGGAGAAGGCGACCGGGATGCCCCATTGCTTGCCGCTCGTCGTCACCGTGTCCATGATGTACGGGTAATAGGCGGCCTTCTCGGCGTCCGAGAAGGTGATCGGCACGATCAGTTCGTTGTCGGCAAATTCCTTCAGCGTGCGCGAACCGACATAGGCAAGGGCAACCGGCGTGCCGGCGGCCGCAAGCGTCGTCACCTTGTCCTGGCACTGCGCCCAGCCGACGACTTCCGATGCGATCTTGTAGCCGGGATTTGCTTCTTCCCACTTCTTGATGAAGTCGGCATGCGCCGGCTGCATCTTGTCGCCGCAGGCGATGAAGCTGATTTCCTGGTCGGCTGCCAGCGACGGCAGCGCCGTCGTGGCGAAGAGCGCCAGGGTTGCTGCAATCAATGAGGCATGCTTTTTCATGGTGGTTCCCCTTGCTTTTGAAGCTCGTTGTTGCGGTTATTGTTTCACGGCGCCGGCGGTCAGGCCCGCGACGAGATAGCGTTGCATCAGGAAGATGAGGATGACGGCGGGTGCGATGCCGACAAAGCTCGCGGCCATCAACTCGTTCCAGATCACTTCCTGCCGGCCGAAATAGGCGTAGAGACCGATGGGAAGCGGCATGTATTCGGTCTTCGAGTTGAACGTCAGCGCGAAGATGAATTGCTGGGCATAGGACCCGATGAAGGTGGTGATCGCCACGACCGTGATGCCCGGCATGGCGATCGGCAGGATGACGCGGCGCAGCGTGTAGAAATGGCTGGCGCCATCGACGAAGGCCGCCTCGTCCAGTTCGCGTGGAATGCGCATCATGTAGGTGCGCAACAACCAGATCGCCGAGGGGATGAGAAAAGCGACGCCCGGCACGATCATGGCGAAATAGGTGTTGAGCACGCCGAGTGTGCGCATCAGCCGGAAGAGCGGAATGAGCAGAACCGCGCCTGAAAACATGTTGACCGCCAGGAACGCCGCCAACAGCGGGCCGCTCCCGCGGAACTTGAAGCGGGCGAAGGCGTAGGCGGACGGCACGACGAGGACGAGCACGATAGCCGTGACGATCGTGGAGATGAAGAAGGAGTTGAAGATGTAGCGGGCGAAGCCCGGAACGCTGACCCACATGGTCCGGTAGGCATCGAATGACCCGTTTTCGGGCCAGAACTTGTAGGGCGAAGAAAAGAGGAGGCCGAGCGGCTTCAGCGACACCAGAAAGCCTTCGACGAAGGGCGACAGGATGAACGCCAGGAAGACAAAGATGCCGGCATAGATCGCAATCAGTTCGTACCACCGGTAGCGGTTGATCATCGCGGGCTGGGTCATCGGCTGTCTCCCTGAGCAAGGCGGCTAGTGACACGGAAATAGGCCAGGCAGAAGATCGACAGGAAGATGCAGATCAGAACCGCCCGGGCAGCCCCTTCCCCGTACTTCTTTGAACCGATGGCCGTGCGATAGGTGTCGATGATCATCGTCGTCGTCTCACCGTTCGGCCCGCCCTGGGTCAGGATCCAGATGATGTCGAACGAATTGAAAGTGGCGATCAGCGACAGCATCGACATGGTGATCATCGACGGAATGAGCAACGGCAGCGTGATGCGCCGGAAGCGGTAGAAGCGCCCCGCCCCGTCCGTCCACGCGGCCTCATAGAGATCCTGCGGGATCGCCTGCATCGCCGCCAGCATGTAGAGGGTGACCAGCGGCACGCCGATCCAGACGTCGGTTATGATCGTCGCCCAGAAGGCCGTCGAGCCCCGCGCCAGGAAGGCGACCGGGCCATCGACGATGCCCCAGTTCTGCAACATGCCCGAAATCATGCCGAACTGGCCGTTGTACATCCAGCCCCACATGAAGATGCCGATCGCCATCGGCACGATCCATGGCGGCATCGTCAACACGCGGAAGAGCGCGCGGCCAGGGACTGCAGCATTGAGCATCGTCGCGCCGAACACCCCGACGATCATCTTGATCGAGACCGAGAAGAACGTCCACACGAAGGTGCGAACGATGACTTCGGCAAAGGTGCTGTTGAAGATCTTGTCGTAATTTGCCCAGCCGACCCAATTCGTCGTCTTCTTCAGCGACGCGTCGGTGAACGACAGGATGAAGGTATCGACAAGCGGATAGGCTACGATGACCGTGACATAGAGCACGGCAGGCAAGAGCAGGATCCAGGCGAAGATGACCGTGCTGCGTTGAACACTCATCCCGCTTCTCCTCTCAAGCCGCGCGTGAATGCAGGGCTTCGTCGAAGCGATCCCAGATCGGCCTGAGATCGATCACGCTCCGCTTGCGCCGAGCCTCGTCCATCGACAATGCCAGGATGCCCGCTTCGAGCGCATCGATCGTGGAGACCGGCAACGGACGGCCGTCGCGCACATGGCCGATGATATCGGTCGCCATCTGTTCGTCGGCGCCATAATGCTGCGACAGCTCGGTCGCCGCGTACTTGTTTTCGATCACCTTCTTGCCGCTCAACATCTCGTGCACATCGAAATAGCCGCGGATGAAATCGCCCTCGGCCATGCCACGCGACCCCATGATGCAGAAGCGGCGGAACTGATCCGGCACATTGAGGTTGGTGTGGAAGTTCATGCCGACACCATTGGCGTATTCGACAATGGCGACCTGGTAGTCGATGATGTCGCCGTCGCTGTCGAACACCTTGTCCGATCCCATCCAGCCGCTTGGCTTGCGATGAAAAAGCTCGAGATCGTTGATGCCCTCGCGTGCGGGATCGTTTGCGGGAATGAAACTCTTGCGCCCACCGAAGCTCGCCACCCGTTCCGGACGGGCGCCGATGACACCGTTGTAGAGATCGAGGTCGTGGCAGCATTTCTCGAGCATGAAACTGCCGGAGTAGCGCTCGTAGCGGCGCCAGTCGCGCATGAAGAAGGCGCCATGATAGGGCTCGATGTGCTCGGATGCCTCGATCGAAACGACCTGGCCAAGCTTCCCTTCGGCAAGCGCTGCGCGCAGGTCGCGGTACATCGGCGCGTAGCGCAACACCAGGCCGACCATCAGGCGCTCGTGGCCGAATTTCGCCATCAGCCGCGCAAGCTCCAGGCTTTCCTGAACGGTCGTCACGATCGGCTTTTCGCTGAAGACCTTGAGGCCGGCCTCAAGCCCGATCCGGATATGATCGAGATGCATGTGGTTCGGTGACCCGATCATCAAGAGGTCGAGCTTTTCGCTGGCGATCAGCTCCTCGGGCGTCGCATAGGCCTTGCCGGCGGAGATGCCTTTTTCGACCAGACCCGGCAGCCCGGCCGGCGCCGGATCGACGTATCCGGCGATCTCGAAATTCTCATCCATGGCTTTGAAAACGTAGCCCAGATATCCCAGACGGAATCCGAGTCCGATTATCCCGACTTTCATGCTCGCACTGTTCCCTTGCCTTATGGCGTAATTTATTTTCGCAGACTGGGACAGATTTTTGAGGTCGTCAACCCAAATCCGCGTATTTTGTAAAATTGTGAAATTCATTTTCATGGAACGCGGCGAATGCCGCTGCGGCAGGCATTTCCCGGACAACCAAAGAGGGTGCGACCTCCGCAACTCTCCGACAGGAGGAAAGCGGTCCAGACCACTATACGTTGCGTGGGTGATTTTTGATCGGTTCAGGCTTTTGCGAGCAAGCGGTTGCGCCAGTGCTGCAGCCGTGGCGATGCCCGGCCAGATAATGGTGGCGGTATCTTGGGATGGTCACCGACCCTTCCCTTCCGCGCGATCTGCGCATTTGGTGCGATCAGGAACGCAACGGCCGGCGCACTGCGAGTGGCAAAAACCTCTTTTTGACGCCTCGGTAGAGCACGCGCCATTCTAGCACGCAGTACTGTGTTCTGACGCAGCGTGCAGCCGGTGACCCAAATGGCATGGCAGGCGGTGGGTGGCGCGGTCCTAGCGTCCCATTCGCGAACCGATGCTTCGTTCGGCTGCCTGCAGGGCATCGTGGATCAGGACGGCGAGCACCGCTACGATGAGGCCACCCTGGACGACGAAGGCAAGGTTGTTCGACTGGAGGCCAGCGATGATCACTTCGCCGAGCGTTCTTGCCGCAACCGTCGAGCCGATCGTCGCTGTCGCCAGGCTGATCACCACGGAGAGCCGGATGCCGGCGAGGATCACCGGCATTGCCAAGGGCAGTTCGATCTTCATCAACCGTTGCCGCCCGGTCATGCCGGTGCCCCGCGCCGCCTCCATGATCGATGGCGGCAAGGTCGTCAGCCCGGTCAGTGCGTTCTCGAAGATCGGCAGCAGACCGTAGAGGAAGAGCGCAATCAGCGTCGGCTTTTCACCGAAGCCGAAGATCGGCACAGCGAGCGCCAGTACGGCGACCGGTGGAAAGGTCTGGCCGATATTCACCAGACTGCGCGAAAGCGGCAGGAATTCTGCCCCCGACGACCGCGTGACCAGGATCGCCAGGGCCAACGCGACCACGATTGCGCCAGCCGTTGCTATCGCGACCGTGCGCAGATGCAGCAGCGTCAAATGCAGCAGGCTGCCCTGGTTATAGATTGCCGGTGCATTTTCCTGAACCAGCGGCCGCAACAGCGGTTCGAACCATTGCGGCTGGACCAGAAAGGCGATGAGAACGGCAAAAGCAACCAGCCGAAACAGAGTTGGAAGGCGCAGCATCACGTTGGCCCCGCGGCACGCTGCACCAGGCCATCAAGGCTGACCTTACCGATGACAGCACCATCGGGCCCGACGACCGGAAGTGCCTTTCGGCCGGACCAGAGCAACGTCGACAAGGCCTCGCGCTGGGTGGCCGCGCTCCCAATCGCCTCGCCTTCTGCCGCACCCGGCTCTACGGCATCGGCGACGGTTTCGATCGCCAGCAGCCGGAACGGTCGCTCGCCGGCGCCGATCAGGCTTTCAACGAAGGCGGTCGCCGGTTTGACGAGCATCTCGGCCGGTGTGGCGTATTGCACCACTTCGCCCTTGTCCATGACGGCGATCCGGTCGGCGAGATGGAAGGCTTCGTCCATGTCATGCGTCACGAGGACGATCGTCGTTTCGAAATGCTTCTGGATTGCCAGCAGGTCTTCCTGCGCCTTGGCGCGAATGATCGGATCGAGCGCGCCGAAGGGCTCGTCCATCAACAGCACCTTCGGTTCAGCCGCCAGCGCGCGGGCAACGCCGACACGCTGCTGCTGGCCGCCGGACAGTTCGTGCGGATAGCGCGGACCGAACGCCACCGGATCGAGTTGAAAGAGCGTCAGCAGTTCGGTGACCTTGACCTCGATGCGGGCGCGATCCCAACCGAGCAGTGTCGGCACGGTGGCGATGTTTTGCGCGACGGTACGGTGCGGAAACAGCCCATGCCCCTGGATCGCATAACCGATCCGCCGGCGCAGTTCGTAGTCCGGAAGCGAGCGGTTATCTTCGCCGTCGAGCTTGATTGTGCCCGATGTCGGCTCGACCAGACGATTGATCATTCTGAGCAACGTCGTCTTGCCGGAGCCTGAGGTGCCGACGATGACAGTGACCGTGCGCGGTGCGATCGTCAGGCTGACATCCCTGACGACGGTGGTTTCGCCATAGCGCTTGGTAATACCTTCGATCTCGATCATGCGCTTTGCACCTGACTGCGGTTGGGTGTGGCCATCTCGATCATTGCATCGAGCACGATTGCGGCGGTGAATGCCAGAAGGACGGTCGGAACGGCGCCGAGCAAAACCAGGTCTATCGCGGTCTGTCCGACCCCTTGAAAGACGAAGACACCAAAACCGCCACCGCCGATCAGCGCCGCGATCGTCGCAAGCCCGATGTTTTGAACGAGAACGATGCGAATGCCGGTGAGAATGACCGGGAAGGCCAGCGGAAATTCGATACCGACAAGGCGCTGAAAGTCCGTCATGCCGATGCCGCGCGCCGCGTCATTGGCTTCTCTCGGCACGCCGGCAAGTCCGACCACGGTATTGGCGACGACAGGCAGAAGCGAATAGAGGAAGAGGGCTACGAAAGCCGGCGCCGTGCCGATGCCGCGGATGCCGATGGCGGCAGCGCCCGGAACATGGATCGCGATCCAGCCGAGCGGTGCAATCAGAATGCCGAAAAGTGCTATCGACGGGATTGTCTGGATCGCATTCAGGACACCGAGCAGGCCGTCGCGCAGCCGCGTGACGCGATGGCAGAGAACGCCAAGCGGAATTCCGACGATCGTCGCGGCGGCAAGCGCCCCCAGAGCGAGCGTCACATGCTTGCCGGCCTCCGCCCAGAAGGTATCTGCGCGGCTGGCATACTCCTTGAGAAGGGACAGACCGTCCCACGTGCCGGACGTCAGAACAGCGGCAATGAAGCCGAGGACCGCGGAAAGAAAGAGCACGCGCACCAGCGGCGACGGCCGCAACCGGGTCAGGGCGTCGGCGGCCAGCAAACCGAGCGCGAACAACAGGATCCAGAACCCGGAGGCCGGCGAAACGCGCGCATAGGTGTTTTCAGGTGGCGTCAGATGGCCCGCGGCGGCACCGATGCCGAGCGCCAACGCGGCGATCGTCGCAAAGGCGGTGCCAAGGCGCAGCCGGCTTGGCGTTTTCAGAACCGCGACAATCACGGCCGCCACCACAAGGAGGAGAACAACGACAGTCCATGCCGAAGGCAGTGCTTCGCTTATCGATCTCGCCTCGCCGGCGACAATGCGATTGGCGCGAAAGGTCGCGAAAGGCGCCAGGAACGCGCCATAGGCGGCAAGTGCGGCAATCATCACGCCAAGCTTGTCCACGCGGAACTGCATCAGGTCCCTTCATCTCGCCCGGCTTCCGCTCGACCGACATTCATTGTTTTACATCCAGAAAAGAAAACGCTGGCCGGATGAGCTTATCCGACCAGCGTCGTGCTTTTGCGTCAACCTATTTCAGGAAGCCGTTCTTCTTGAGGAAGTCTTCCGCAACCGCCTTGGCCGGTTCGCCACCGACCTGTACGCGGCCGTTCAGTTCCTGCAGCGTCACCAGGTCGAGCTTCTCGAAAACCGGCTTCAGCAGGGTCTCGATCGCCGGGTTCTCCTTCAGCACCGCCTCGCGGATGATCGGTGCCGGCTGGTAGACGGGCTGCACCGACTTGTCGTCTTCCAGCACCACGAGGCCGGAAGGCGCGATGCCGCCGTCCGTGCCGTAAACCATCGCAGCATTGGCGCCGTTGGTCTGATTGGCCGCCGCAGCAATTGTCGCGGCCGTATCACCACCTGAGAGGGTGATGAGTTGTTCCGGCTTCAGCGTGAAGGCGTAGGTCGTCTGGAATGCGGGAAGAGCCGCCGCAGAGTTGACGAATTCGGACGACGCGGCAAGCACGACGCTTCCGCCGCCAGCAACATATTTGCCGAAATCGGACAGCGTCTTCAGCTTGTTGGCCTCGGCCACGTCCTTGCGCAGGCCGATCGCCCAGGTGTTGTTGGCGGGCGACGGCGTCAGCCAGACGATCTTGTTGGCGTCGTAGTCGAGCTTCTTGGCATTCTCATAGGCCTTGGCGGCATCCTTCCAGGCCGGGTCGTCTGCCTTTTCGAAGAAGAACGCCGCATTGCCGGTATATTCCGGATAGATGTCGATCTCGCCCGCGGTGATCGCCTTACGCACGACAGGGGTTGCGCCGAGCTGCACCCGGTCTACCGTCTTGATGTTGTTGGCATTCAATACAGCAAGAATGATGTTGCCGAGAACGCCGCCTTCCGTGTCGATCTTGGAGGAGACGACGACGTCGGCGCTGACGGCTGCGGCCGTGAGCGTGAAGGCAAAGGCTGTGCCGATAAGCAGTCTGGTCAGGCGCATGGAATTCTCCCTCGAAATTCAGTCCGGCAGTTTGATCACGGAATAATCCCGCCGTCCGGGCAAGCCATTCCATATATGTCAGTCTCCGACGAAAAATAGGGCTGTGCGTCGCACTCGAGGCGGGCGAAAAATCCCAACATTCAGTAATGCTATTGAAAGTATAGACTACCGCATGACGCTGCATCCGATTGACCGTTGCAATCTCCAGCGTTGTCGGTCACTTTGATCCTGGCCCGCCAGATACTGCGCTTTCACTCTTGGTTGCGATGCCGCTCGATCCGAACCGCCTGGGGGCTGGCGGCAAGGATTCGCCCGGCGAACGTTCGGGGAATCAATGTCGATCTATTTTCTCGCGCTTCTTATCGGCGTGGTCGCCGGCCTTCGCGCCATGACGGCGCCTGCGGCCGTCAGCATTGCGGCTGCGGCCGGTTGGCTGCCGGTTTCCGCGACCTGGGCTGCCTTCTTGGGCTTCCGTTTCACACCCTATATCTTCGGGCTTCTCGCTTTGGTCGAGTTCGTCACCGACCAGCTTCCGAGCACACCGAGCCGCAAGGTTCCACAGCAATTCGGCGCGCGCATCGTCAGCGGCGGTTTCTGCGGCGCGGTTCTCGGCACAGCCGGCGGTTCGCTGATCGGCGGCTTGATTGCCGGCATCATCGGCGCGGTGATCGGCACGCTTGGCGGCTATGAGGCCCGCAAGCGGCTGGTTGCTGCCACAGGCGGCAAGGACCTGCCGATCGCTCTGCTTGAAGATGTCGTTGCGGTGCTGCTCGCACTTTGGGTGGTGTCCTCGGTGTTATGACAAAACATTTCGACGCCATCATCATCGGCGCCGGCCAGGCGGGACCATCCCTTGCCGGTCGTCTGACTGCCGCCGGCAGGTCCGTGGCGCTCATCGAGCGCAAGCTTTTCGGCGGCACCTGCGTCAACACCGGCTGCATGCCGACCAAGGCGATGGTCGCCAGCGCCTACGCAGTGCACATGGCGCGCCGCGGCGCCGACTTCGGCGTGGCAACGGGCCCTGTTTCCGTGGATTTCGAGCGCGTGATGGCGCGCAAGGACAAGGTTAGGACCGATGCCCGCACGGGCGTCGAAAATTGGCTCAAGGGAATGGAAAACTGCTCCGTCTTCGAAGGCCATGCCCAATTCGAGGACCCGCACACCATCCGGGTCGGTGAGGAAAGCCTCAGCGCCGACCAGATCTTCATCAACACCGGCGGTCGGGCCGCGACACCGGATTTTCCGGGCGTCGACGACGTGCCTTTTCTCACCAATGTGTCGATGATGGATCTGGAGGTTCTTCCAAACCACCTGATCATTGTTGGCGGCAGCTATATAGGCCTTGAGTTTGCGCAGATGTTCCGCCGCTTCGGCTCCGAGGTGACGGTGATCGAGAAAGGCCCGAGACTGATTGCGCGTGAAGACCCTGACGTTTCCGATGCCGTACTTGCAATTCTGGAGAAGGAGGGCATCCAGTTTCGTCTCAATGCCGAATGCATCCGCTTTGCGACACAGGGCGACGATGTCGCCGCTGGCGTCGATTGCACCTCAGGCGCGCCCGAGATCACCGGCTCGCATCTGCTGCTCGCGACCGGACGGCGGCCAAACACCGACGATCTCGGCCTCGACAGGGCGGGGGTGAAGACGGACGCACGCGGTTATATCGAGGTGGATGACGCCTTGCGCACCAACGTGCCGCACATCTTCGCCATGGGCGATTGCAACGGCCGTGGCGCCTTCACCCACACCGCCTATAACGACTTCGAGATCGTTGCTGCCAACCTGCTCGACGACGAGCCGCGGCGGGTCAGCGACCGCATCTCCACCTATGCGCTCTACATCGATCCGCCGCTCGGGCGCGCCGGCATGAGCGAGACCGAGGCGCTTAAGACCGGCCGCAAGATTGCCGTCGGCAGGCGGCCGATGACGCGTGTCGGTCGTGCGGTTGAAAAAGGCGAGACCGAGGGGTTCATGAAGGTGGTCGTCGACGCCGACAGCAAGGAGATCCTCGGCGCGTCGATCCTGGGCGCCGGCGGCGACGAAGCGGTGCAGAGCATTCTCGACGTCATGTACGCGAAAAAGCCCTACACCACGATCACCCATGCCGTGCACATCCACCCGACCGTTTCGGAACTCATCCCGACGGTCTTCGGCGATCTTAAGCCGGTAACCTGACGGACGGGAAACCGACCGTCAGGTGTTCGTTCAGACCAGTGCAGAGCGTGCGAGATGGTAGAAATACATCGCACCGCGCTCGAGGATGTCGTCGTTGAAGTCGTAACGCGTTGTGTGCAGCCCGCTACTGTCGCCGTTGCCGATCAGCACATAGGCGCCCGGGACCTTTTCCAACAGGAAGGAGAAGTCCTCGCTGCCCATCAGCGGTTCTGCGAGTTCGACGAATGAACCCTCGCCGAACTTTTCGTTGATCACGGTACGGGCGTGGTCGACGGCATCCGCATTGTTGATGGTCGCCGGATAGCCGACCTGCCAACCGAAGGTGACATCGGCATTAAAGCTCTGCGCCTGGAAACGGGCGATCTGCTCGACGCGCTCCTGCAACTGCTTTCGCACGACCGGATCCATCGCCCGCATGCTGATCTCCAGCACGGCGGTATCGGGAATGATGTTCGAGGCCGAGCCGGATTGGAACGAGCCCACCGTCACGACAGAAGGCTGATGCGGCGAGACGTTGCGCGACACAAGCGTCTGCAGTGCCATGACGATGCTTGAGCCGACGACGACGGGGTCGACCGTAAGTTCCGGCTGCGCCCCATGGCCACCCTTGCCCTTGATCGTCAGCGTCAGCACGTCGATCGACGCGGCCATGGCGCCCGCACGGGTCGAGAAAGTGCCGGCCGGCAGGCCCGGCCAGTTGTGAAGCGCAAAGACGCGCTCGCAGGGAAAGCGCTCGAACAGACCGTCATCGATCATCAGCTTGCCGCCGCCGAAATTTTCCTCGGCGGGCTGGAAGATCAGATGCACTGTGCCGTTGAAGCTTGCATCCTGCGACAGTGCCCAGGCCGCACCGAGCAGCATGCTCGTATGACCGTCATGGCCACAGGCATGCATGGCGCCCGGATGTTTACTCTCATAGGCGAGCCCGGTTTCTTCCTGCATCGGCAACGCGTCCATGTCGGCGCGAAAGCCGATCGAACGGTTGCTGTTGCCGCGCTTGAGCGTCGCGACGATGCCCGTCGTCGCCAATCCGCGCGTCACCTCGAAGCCCCAGGACTGCAGCAGGCCGGCGACGAATTCGGAGGTCTTGACCTCTGAGAGGCCGATTTCCGGCATCTGGTGCAGTTCGTGGCGGATGTTGACGAGTTCGGGCAGGAACTCCGACAGGGTTGCGTCACGCATGGGTCTCTCCTCAGGCCATCTGCAGGAACTGGCGCAGGCGCGCCGATTTCGGGTCACGCATGACCTGCGACGGGGCGCCGCGTTCCTCGACGAGCCCCTTGTGAAGGAAGATGACCTCGCTGGAGATGTCGCGCGCCAGCGACATTTCGTGCGTCACCATCACCATGGTGCGCCCCTCCTCCGCCAGCTTCTTGATCACCAGCAGCACCTCGTTGACAAGTTCCGGGTCGAGCGCAGAGGTCGGCTCGTCGAAGAGCATGACCTCGGGCTTCATCGCCAAGGCGCGCGCGATCGCCGCGCGCTGCTGCTGGCCGCCCGAGAGCTGGTTGGGATAGTGATCGCGCTTCGGCGTGATCCCGACCTTCTCCATCAGCACCTCGGCCTCGCCCACCGCGTCCTTGCGGGTCATGCCGAGCACATGCATCGGTCCTTCGATGATGTTTTCGAGGATGGTCTTGTGGGACCAGAGGTTGAAGCTCTGGAACACCATGCCGAGGCGGGTGCGGATATGTTCGAGCTGACGCTTGTCGGCGGCAACGAGCTTGCCGTCCTTGCCCTTCACCGTCCGGATGACTTCACCCGAGACCGTGATTTCGCCCTCATCCGGCGTTTCGAGATAGTTGATGCAGCGCAGAAGCGTGCTCTTGCCTGAGCCGCTGCTGCCGATCAGCGAAATGACGTCTCCGGATTTCGCTTCGAACGAAACGCCCTTCAGCACCTCAACCGAGCCGAAGCTCTTATGGATGTTGTTCACAGACAGTGCGGTTGCGACCATCGTCGTTCCTCCTGTGGCGCGATTGCGCGCCTTGTCTTTATGCCTTCGCCGTGCGGTAGCGGGTCAGCCGCTTTTCGACGACGTTCATGACCCGCGTCAGAATGAAGACGACGGTGAAATAGATGATGCCGGCGGCGATCAACGGTTCGAAGATCAACAGCGACTGGCGCTGCAGCATGCGCGCAGTACCCATCAGCTCAAGAATGGTGATCGTCGAAGCGAGCGATGTCGTCTTCAACAGGATGATCAGATCGCCCGTCAGAACAGGCAGGCAGGACCGCAGCGCCTGCGGCAGGGTGATGCGCCGAAGGATCAGCGAGGAGCGCATGCCGATTGATTTCGCCGCCTCGATCTGCCCGCGCGGGATCGCCTTGATCGCGCCGCGGATGACTTCGGCATTGTAGGCCGCCTGATTGAGGCTGAGCGCAAAGATCGCGTACCACAGGCCGTCGCGAAGATACGGCCACAGGAAGCTGTGGCGAACCCAGGTTCCCGGCAAGACCTGCCCGAGACCATAATAGACGAGGTAGATCTGCACCAGCAGCGGCGTGCCGCGAAACGCGAAGGTGAAGACATAGGCCGGCATCGACAGGAGGCGGCGGGTCGAAAGCCTCGCAAGCGCGACAAGCGTGCCGATGACCAGGCCGAAGATGCCGGCAACGACCGTCAAAAGCAGCGTGAGCGGCGTCGCCTTGATGAGGGCCGGCAGGAAGCCGATGACGTTGGAGATCGTTTCCATCAATGGTGCCCCCGGTTCAGGCGGCGTTCGATCTGGGCGATCACCAAGGCCGAGACGAGCGTGATCAGCAGGAACAGGACGGCCGTCAGCCCGTAGAAGAAGATGTATTGCTTGGTGCCGGCGGCAGCGCGGTAGCCCGTGTAAAGCAACTCGCTGAACGAGCCGAGCACGCTGATGATCGCGCTTTCCTTGGTGATCGAAAGCCAGAGATTGCCCATGCCAGGCACGGCGTGGCGCATCATCTGCGGAAGCACAATACGGGTGAAGACTTTGCGCGGCCGCATTCCGATCGAAACCGCGGCCTCGATCTGCCCCGGAGGGACAGCAAGAAAGGCCGAACGCAGCACTTCCGTCATGAAGGCGCCGGAGACGAAGGCAAGCGCGATGATGGCCGCCCAGAAGGAGCTGAACTGGAAGGTCTCGGCGACGAGGCCGAAATGCTTCAACAGGCGCTCGGCGCCACTTGCGACCGAGAAATAAAGAAGCAGGATGACCAGGAGTTCGGGAAGCGAACGCACGACCGTGGTGTAGATATCGGCTAGAAGGCGGGGAAGACGGTGCTTCGACAGCTTGCCGGCAGCGCCCAACAGACCGAAGACGACCGCGACCGCATAAGCGACCACCGAGACCTGCAGCGTCATCACCAGGCCCCAGGCGAAATCGTCGCCCCAGCCCTCGCCGCCCCAGGCAAGCAATTGCCAGTAATACTCCATCCGTCGCTACCTGTTCCCGATTGGTGTCGTCAGCCAAGGGCTGCGATGATGCCCGGACACTGCGGTCCGTTCGGCAATCGAGGGCGAAGGGCTCGGCCCGACGCCCTCGAAAATGTCTGACTTACTTCTTGCCGAAGATCCACTTGTCGACGAGCGTCTTGACCTGGCCGTCCTTTTCGAGGGCGGCGAGACCGGCATTGACCTTCTCGAGCGTCGCGGCATCGCCCTTGCGCACGGCATAGGCAACGCCCTCGCCGAGAACGGCGTTCTTCGGAACCTCGACCTTGACTTCGTAGTCGGCGCCATCTGGCGACTTCAGGAACGTCTGGATGTAGAGATCCGGGATCAGCACGTAGTCGACGCGGCCGGCGACGAGATCGGCAACCGAGTTGTCGGCGGTGTCGTAGCTCTTTGCTTCTGCGCCCGGCAGGTACTTGGCGACATAGGCCGACTGCACGCTCGACGTCTGGACGCCGATGATCTTGCCCTCGACGCTGGCCGGATCGATGATCTGGCCACCACCGTCAGCAGCGTCAACCGTCTTGATCTCGCTGGTGTCGGACTTGGCGCCAACGAAGGACGTACCCTCGGTGTAGTAAGGCGTCGAGAAATCGACGACCTTGCGGCGCTCATCGGTGATCGAGAAGGCACCGATGATGAAATCGACCTTGTTTTCCTTCAGCGAAGGAATGAGGCCATCCCACGCCATCTGGTTGATGTCGCACTTCACCGCCATCTTTTCGCAGAGCGCGCGGGACAGGTCCGCTTCGAGGCCTTCCCATTCGCCGCCGGCGTTGACCTGCGTAAACGGCATGTAGGGCTCCGGCGTCATGCCCAGGCGCAGCGTGTCCTCGGCGAAAGCAGCGCTTGCCGCCATGGAAAGGGCGATCCCTGCAAACAGGGCCTTCTTGAACGTTGTCATGATGTTTCCTCCGCGAAAATATGTCTGGATCAGAGCGTGTTGCTGAACCAGCGCAGCGACATGCAGGACAGGCCCGCGTCGATCTTGCCGATTTCAGTCGTCTTCATCGGCACGACCTTGTAGCCGAGCTTGTCGAGCATCTCGATCGTGCGCGGGAAGTCCGAGCCGACCATGACGACATCGTTGACGCGCAGCGCATTGGCCGCTGGTTCTTCACCCTCAGGAATGATCACCTGCTTGAAGCGGTCGAATACGCCCGACTTGGCGAGACGAGCGGTCGACAGCACGGTCTCTTCGTCGAGCAGCGAGCAATCGGTCTTGAAATGCAGCACGCCTTCCGGGGTGGCGACGATCTCGCTCTTGCGGCCGAGCTTGTCGAGGCAGGCCTGCAGCGCTTCGGCGCCGACCTTGTCGGTGCGGGCTGAAAGGCCGATCATCACGCTTTCGCGGGTCGTCAGCACGTCGCCGCCGTCGGCAAGGCCGCTGCCAGGCAGGTCAAGAACGGTCTCGAACATCGCGCGAAGCGTCGGTTCGATCTCGATGGTTTCCTTGACGCGGGTCGCAGCACCCGGACGCAATAGGATCGCGCCTTCGGTGAAGACCAGCGCCGGATCTTCGACGAAGATGGAGTCCGGGAAGGCTTCGAGCGCCGGAAGAACGGTGACCTTGACGCCCGCATCCTTCATCGCAGCGATGTAGGTATCGTGCTCGGCCTTCACGCCTTCATAGGTCGGATTGCCGCGGTCATCGGCACGCAGGCCGTTGACGACGGTGGTCGAGGGCGTGCGGACGATGATGTTGTTGAAATTGTAGACGGGGCGTGCTTGCGACATTTGTAGTACCTTTGGCTTGGATGAGGTGCTTCTATCGATCGGATGTGGCGGCGTAAAGCTTTTGCGTACCGGCGGGTTCTCTGCGCGACAAATGCACGCCGGCGAGCATGCAGCGCACGGAGCCACCGGCAAGCTCGATGGTCGGCACGTCGAAGGCGAGCACGCGGGCCGAAGCCTCAAGCGCCTTGACCTGGTCCGGCCGAAGTGACGCAAGCGCCCGCGCCGACATCACAACGACACGGCCATCGGCGCCGTCGAGTTCGATCGCGTTGCCGGCAAAATTCTCGATCTGATCGATCGTGAGATCGATGACCTGCCGGCCCGTTTCCTCCAGGCGCGCGCAAATCTCCTGCCGTCTTGCAGCGTCTGGGATCATGCTGGTGCCGATCAGCGCGAAATCCGTACCGATGCACATCAGCACGTTGGTATGGTAGATCGAATTGCCGTTGCGGTCGACCGCACCGAACACCATCGGCTCGAAATTGAAGTGGGTGCAGAAGCGCTCCAACGCCACCTCGTTCGTGCGGTTCGATCGCGCTGCATAGGCCACGCGTCCGATATGGTCGAGCACCATCGCGCCGGTGCCTTCAAGGTAAACGCCATCTTTTTCGAGACCGGAATAGTCGATCACGTCCTGGACGCGATACTCGTTCTTGAGCATCTCGATGATGTCGGCGCGGCGTTCGCTCTGGCGGCTTTCCGAATACATCGGATAGATCGCCACGTGTCCGCCCGAATGGGTGGAGAACCAGTTGTTCGGAAATACCGAGTCCGGACGCGTCATCGTCTCGTCTTCGAACAGGTGGACGGCGACGCCGGCGACCGACAGACCTTCAGCCATGCGCGTCACCTCGTCGAAGGCGGCTGTTGCGATCGCCGAGGGCTTGCGCGCCTCGTCTGTCGACTGAAAGGCGTTGTCCTTGGCCGTCATCGGGTTCGGGCCGAAATGGTGCGGACGGATCATCACGACGCCCTTGGGCGCCTGTACGGACAGTCTCTTCATTTCAGGCAACGCTCCGCTCGGCAACGGCAGCTACAACCGGCTGCTTGAACAGACCGTAGAGATCGCGCGGATGCTCGGGCTGCGTCGTCAGGTCAAGCTCGGTGTAGAAGGCCGTGCCCTGGATCCTGTCACGAAGGAAGCGCAGCGCCGAAAAGTCTTCGGTGGCAAAGCCGACGGAATCGAAGATGGTGATCTGCGAGCCCGACCGGCGGCCCTCCGCCTCGCCTGCGATAACGCGCCAAAGCTCGATCACCGGGAAATCCGGCGCCATCTGCTGGATCTCGCCTTCGATGCGCGTCTGCTCCGGATATTCGACGAAGACATCGGCGCGACGCAGGATATCGCCCTGCAGTTCGGTCTTGCCGGGGCAGTCGCCCCCAACGGCGTTGATGTGCACGCCGGCGCCGACCATGTTGTCGGAGAGGATCGTCGCGTTCCGCTTGTCGGCCGTCACCGTCGTGATGATGTCGGCGCCAGCAACGGCCTCTTCTGCGGTCTTGGCGACAACGATATCGAAATCCATGTCGGCGAGGTTCTTCAGGAACTTGTCCGCCGCTTCGCTGTCGATATCGAACACCTGCAGGCGCTTGATCCCGAGCAGGGCCCGGAAGGCGAGCGCCTGAAATTCCGACTGCGCGCCAAGGCCAATAATTGCCATCGAGCGGGCATCGGGGCGAGCGAGATACTTTGCCGCCAGCGCCGAGGTGGCGGCTGTACGCAGGCCGGTCATGATCGTCATCTCGGAGACGAGGCAGGGATAGCCCGTGCTGACATCGGAGAGAACGCCAAACGCGGTCACAGTCTGCAAGCCGACATTCGGATTCTTCGGGTGGCCGTTGACGTATTTGAAGCCGTAATGCTCACCATCGGAGGTCGGCATCAGTTCGATGACACCCGTCTTCGAATGGCTCGCCAGCCGCGGGGTTTTCTCAAAAGCGTTCCACCTGCGGAAATCGTCTTCGATATATTCCGCAAGACCCAACAGGAACGTTTCAATGCCGATCGATTTGACCAGCTCGATTACGTTGCCCACACCGACATACTGAACCACGATTTCATCTCCATCGGGAAATTTGATGGGGTCAGCGTAGGCACGCAAGAAGCGAGTTGAAATTTTAAACTTGCGCAAAATCTTGCAAAAGATTGCGCAAATTGTATAATTCCTCTATTAGATTTTCATGCATATCTTCGATGACCTCGATCACCAGCTTATCTCGCTTCTGCGAGAAGACGGGCGCGCGCCCTACTCCAAGGTCGCCTCGGTTCTCGGCATATCGCGTGCAACCGTACAGACGCGCATCGACCGGTTGCTGGAAACCGGGGCGGTGCTGGGCTTCACATTGCGCGTCCGGCAGGACTACGACCAGCGCGCCATTCGGGCAATCATGATGATCGAGGTCAGCGGGCGCACGACCACAAAGGTGATCAAATTCCTTCGCGGCCTGCCCGAACTTTATGCTCTCCACACCACCAACGGCGCCTGGGACATGGTGGCCGAGATCCGCGCCAACAGCCTCAGCGACTTCGACCGCATCCTGCGCGAGGTCCGCGACGTCGAGGGCGTGCTCAACAGCGAGACGAGCATTCTTCTCAGCACCATCTGAAAGGGCGTACTCCCGCGCCACCACAAATACAGGCATGACCGTGAGCCACATTCCCCAGATCGATTACGACACCGCTTCCGACGCTATCCGCGCCGCGCACGACGAAGAGGTCCAAGTCCGTGGCCGCATGACCAATATGAAGCGTACCCTCTTGCATTCGCCGACGGCGCACCGGATCTATGCCGAGTGGTTCACGCTCCGGGAGGAGTTGCGGCCTGTTCTCGACGACCGGGCGATCTGGCTGCTGTCGCATGCGATCTCCGAGGCGATGAAATCGCCGATCGCAATGGGCTTTTTCCGCCGCGCCTTCGCCAATTCCGGCGTCGACTTCCATTCGCTCGTACCGACCGCTGACGAACAGCGGTTGATCGATTTCGGCCGGGCGATCGTCGCCAATTCGAATGCAGTGCCGGCAGAGACCTGGGATGGGTTGAAAGCACGCTATGACAACACGGCGCTCGTCAACCTCGTGGCATTTGCGGGGATCATGGTCGCAACCGCGCTGTTCAACAACGTGGTCGAAGTCGAATTCGATAGGGAATTGGCGCCGTTCATGGATTGAGCGGGCCGTGGCCCGAGAGGGTCGGGCCACTCAAACAAAGAGGGTCAATCTGCGTATCGGGTCACAAATTCCGGGTTGCCGCGCAAGGTGTTGCTGACGGTGCAGATTTCGTTCTCGGCAGCCTCGGCAATGGCATGCCGGGTCACTTCGTCAAAATCGCCCTTGATATCGAAGACGATCTCGAATTTCCCGATGCGTGACGGTTCGTCATGGGCCTTCTCGCCCGTCACCCTGGCGCTGACTTCGGTCAGCCGGTCGAGGACACCAAAACGGCTGGCGGCAATGCGGGCACTCAAGACCAGGCAACTGGCGAGGGAAGCATAAAGCAGGTCGAGCGGTCCGTAGCCCGGCTGCGATGGCCCGGTGACAATATCGAGTTCACCGCCAGTGACCGACGTCACGTGCGGAAAACCGGTTTTGCCTACCACTGCCGTAGCGCCTGTTTCTCGCGTCCTTACCTTCACGTCTGCCATTTTATCCGCTTTCTCCAATGTTCGCGTACGGGGCTCATCTGGTGTGCACAAGTCCCGATCCCGCCGTCATACCGCGGGCCACAGGTGGCCCGCGGTGCTGATATGTCCGCGCTCAGTCGCTGGCGCAAGTGAGCGCGCCGGAATCAGTTCTTCTTCACGAGGCGGTAGAAGACAAAGTCGGAAGTGGCGCCGTTAACGTAGCCTTCGACCTTGTCCTTCATCGCAACCTGGGTTGCGGCCTGGAACATGATCACGATCGGCGACTTCTCCTGCACCTTGCGCTGCAGATCGACATAGAGGGCCGAGCGCTTGGCCGGATCGGCTTCCTTCAAGGCAGCCTTCGTCTCTTCATTGAGTTCGGCCGGAACCGCCCAGCCGTTACGCCAGGTGGTCGTCGACTGATACTTGTCGTCCGCATTGTCTTCGTTATAGGCGAAAGCCTTGGCGTTCGAATGCGGGTCCATGAAATCCGGGCCCCAATAGAGCAGCATGGCTTCATGGGTGCGGGCGCGGTACTTGGTGATGACCTGACTGCCAGTGCCCGGGATGATGTCGAAGGTGATGCCGGCTTCGGCGAACGAAGCCTGCAGCGATTGGGCCATATCGGTGAACGGCGTCGAGTTGATGACGTCGAGCGTCACCTTGATCGGCGTCTGGATACCGGCGTCAGCAAGGATCTTCTTCGCCTTTTCGACGTCGTAGGTGTAGGGCGTCTCGTCGAGCGAGCCCGGGAAGCCCTTCGGCCAGAAGGCCTGGTGAACGTCCATCTGACCCTTCAGGAAGCTGTCGGTCATACCCTTGTAGTTGACGAGGTAGCGGGCTGCTTCCCAGACGGCTGGCGGCTGCAGGGATGCGGCCTTCTGGTTGAACGACAGGAAGTGAACGGCCGCCTGCGGATAGGATTCGACCTTCATGCCGCCCTTGGCGGCAACGCTTGCCATCTGATCCGGCGTCAGGTTCTTCGCCATGTCGACGTCGCCGGTTTCAAGCATCAGCTGCTGCGTGGCCGCTTCCGCGACGTGGCGGATAATCACGCCCTTGATTGCCGGAGCGCCGCCGAAATAGTTCGGGTTGCTCTGCATGTTCAGAAGCTCGCCGGCGCGGAAAGCCTTCAGCACGAACGGGCCGGAACCGGCCGAGTTCGCCTTCAGCCAGGCATTGCCGTAGTCGCCATCGGCTTCGTTCGCCTTGACGGCTTCCGCATCGACCACCGAGGCCGGACGGGCGGCAAGCACGTTGAGCACGAAGGCCGACGAGAAGTCGCCTTCATACTTGATCGTGACCTTGTTGCCGTCGGCGGTCACCATCTTGTCGATGTTTTCAGGGGTCCAGCCGAGCTGCGTCAGGATGAAGGCCGGCGCCTTGTTGAGCACGACGACGCGCTTGAACGAATAGACGACATCTTCGCCGCGCAGCGGGTTACCGGAAGAGAAGGTGACGCCCTCTCGAAGGGTGAAGGTGATCGTCTTTGCCGCATCGTCGGCGGTCCATTCGCTGGCAAGACCAGGAGAAAGCTTCAGAACGTCAGGCGCATCATACTGCACCAGGCGGTCGTAGGTCTGCGTCACATATTCGCCGGACGAAAACTCATAGGCTTCCGCCGGATCGATGCTGACGATGTCGTCGATGTTCTGGGCAACCACCAGCACTTCGGCGGGTGTCTCCGCCAAAGCTGCCGGCGATACGCTCAGCATAAGGGACGCCGCGAAAACCGCGACCTTGAACATTCTCATCATTGCTCTCCTATTTTCGATGAGGTTTGGTTTTTGTTGTCGTCGCCGGCTTGGGGACTGCCTGAGGCATGCCGGTCTCGTTGGGCAAGGATGTGCGGGATCGGAACAGCGGCAGCGTGCCGGTCCAGATCAGCCGAACGGGTCTATCCGTCTTGTTCCACCAGTAGTGTGGCTGGATGCCCCGAAAGTGCAGGCCGTCGCCGGGGGTAAGCGTGGTCTCGTCATCATCGAGACCGAACAGGATTTCACCCGCGAGCACGTATACCAGCTCCTCGCCCTCATGGCTGAACACTTCCGAGCGGTGCCCGGCGGGGATGGTGATGACGAAGCTGGACAGCTGGTTTCCGGCAAAATCCGCGCCGATCCGTTCATAGGAAACCGGCGAGCCGCCGACGGAAAAGACCATGCGCTCGCTGGCACGCGACAGACCGGTATCGATCGCCGGCGCCAGGATGAAGTGATTGAGCTCGGCGTTCAGCCCCTGGGCGATCTGCGCAAGCGTGCCGAGCGAGGGCATGGCGAGGTCGCGCTCGATCTGACTGAGATAGCCGACGGAGACGCCGGCCGCATCGCTGAGCGCCTGCAGCGTCATATGCATCTGCCGTCGCCGCGCACGCACCAGCGCACCGATCCGCGGCTGACCCGCAGTCGCGGCTCTGCCGGATGCGGTCTCTGCATCCTCAGATGGCACGGTCACGATGGATTCTCCTCCCCAGTAAAATTTTTTTGATTTAAGCAAACTTATTTATATACTCCAAGCGAATTCTTGCGCTATCGACAGCCGCGACCGCAAGCGAACGAGGGATGGAATCGCCACGTGGCAGACAACAATACGACTACAGCGCCCGCGCCGACGCGCCGCGCGGGGCTACAAAGCCCGGGCAGACGGCGCCTTTTTTCGCTGCTGGGCTTTCTCGTCACGCTTGGCGTGACCTTTATCGGCCTGCTCGCAATCACCTTCTTCATCGGCCGCATCGTGCCGATCGATCCGGTGCTCGCCGTCGTCGGCGACCGCGCACCCGTCGCCGTCTATGAGCGTGTGCGCGAGGAGATGGGACTTGATCGGCCGCTGGCCGCCCAGTTCGTCAGCTATGTCGGCGACGTGGTGACGGGCAACTTCGGCACGGCGGTTTCCACAGGCAAACCCGTGATCGAGGACCTTGCCCGGGTCTTCCCGGCAACCCTGGAGATGGCAACGCTCGGCATCATTCTCGGCGTTCTGATCGGCGTGCCGCTCGGCGTTATCGCCGCAAGCCGCCGTGGTTCCTGGCTCGACCAGGGCATCCGCGTCGTCGGCCTGCTCGGTTATTCAGTACCGGCCTTCTGGCTCGGCCTCGTCGGGCTCGCCGTCTTCTACGCGAAGCTGAAATGGGTCGGCGGCCCCGGCCGGGTCGACATCTTCTATGACGGCGTCGTCACTCCGATAACCGGCCTCATCCTCGTCGACAGCATCATTGCCGGCGACTGGGAGATCTTCCGCAACGCGGTCTGGCACCTCATTCTGCCGGCCTCCTGCCTCGGCTTCTTCTCGCTCGCCTATATCGCCCGCATGACGCGGTCCTTCATGCTCGACCAGTTGAGCCAGGAGTATGTGACCACGGCTCGGGTCAAGGGCGTGCCGGAACGGCTCGTCATCTGGCGCCATGCCTTCCGCCCGATCCGCGTGCCGCTGATCACCGTCATCGGCCTTTCCTATGCCGGCCTGCTCGAAGGCTCCGTGATGATCGAGACGATCTTTTCGTGGCCCGGCATCGGCAACTATCTGACCGTCGCCCTGCTCAACGCCGACATGGCGGCCGTTCTCGGCTCGACCCTGGTGATCGGCGCGGTCTTCATCGGCATCAACAAGATATCGGACGTGCTCTATCGCGTGCTCGATCCGCGTGCGCGCTAGGGAGAAGCGGACATGACAACACTTCGCGACTGGCTGATCGACGACAGCCCCGCCTCGCCGATGCAAGCGCGCCTCGGCCGGTTCTACCGCATCTTCGGCGCGCTGATGCACAATCCTCTCGCCGTGGTCGGTGCGATCATCATTCTGGTGCTCGTCTTGACCGCGCTGTTTGCGCCCTGGATTGCAACGCATGATCCGCTGCGTCAGGCACTCGGCGAACGGCTGCTGCCGCCAAGCGCCGCGCATTGGATGGGAACCGACGAACTCGGCCGCGATATCTGGTCGCGCGTCGTCTACGGCGCACGCATCACGCTGGCGATCGTCACCCTCGTTGCCGTGCTCGCCGCACCCGCCGGCCTGGTGATCGGCGTTGCCGCCGGCTATTTCGGTGGGTGGGTCGACCGCATCCTCATGGGCATCACCGACATTTTCCTGTCGCTGCCCAAGCTGATCCTGGCACTTGCCTTTGTCGCGGCACTCGGCCCCGGCATCGAAAACGCGATCATCGCCATCGCCATTACCTCCTGGCCGGGTTACGCCCGTGTCGCCCGTGCCGAAACGATGACCTTCAAGAACTCTGAGTTCATCTCGGCCGTGCGCCTGCTCGGTGCATCGAGCCTCCGGGTCAACCTCGGTCACGTTCTGCCGCTCTGCACCTCGTCGATGATCGTGCGTGTCACGCTCGATATGGCCGGCATCATCCTGACGGCCGCCGGTCTCGGCTTCATCGGGCTCGGCGCCCAGCCGCCGCTTCCCGAATGGGGCGCGATGATTTCGCGCGGCCGCTCCTTCATACTCGATCAATGGTGGGTGGCGACCATGCCGGGCTTTGCGATCATTCTCGTCAGCCTCGGCTTCTGTTTCCTCGGTGACGGCCTGCGCGACGTGCTTGACCCGAAGAGCGGGGAGCAACGCTGATGAACCCGCTTCTCGAAATCGAAAACCTGCGCGTCACCTTCCCGACGCCGCGCGGCGACCTTGAGGTCGTACGCGGCCTCTCCTTCACGCTCGGCCGCGAACGCCTTGGGATCGTCGGCGAAAGCGGCTCGGGCAAGTCGATGACCGGTCGCTCGATCCTGAAACTGGTGCGTGCACCGGGTCGGGTCACGGCAGACAAGCTGACCTTCGACGGCATCGACCTGCTGACGCGCTCCGAACGGCAGATGCGCCCAATCCGTGGCGCCCGCATCTCGATGGTGATGCAGGATCCGAAGTTCTCGCTGAACCCGGTCATGACGATCGGCGAACAAATCGCCGAGGCGCTGCTGACGCATCAGCGCCTGCCGCGTCGCGAAGTGAACAACCGCGTCCTGACCATGCTGGAATCGGTGCGCATCGCCGATCCGGAACGCGTTGCCAAGCTCTACCCGCATGAAGTGTCCGGCGGCATGGGCCAGCGCGTGATGATCGCGATGATGCTGATCCCCGAGCCGGATCTGCTTATTGCCGACGAGCCAACCTCCGCGCTCGACGTTTCGGTGCAGGCCCAGGTGCTCGACATCATCGATGAGCTGGTCAAGCGCAAGGGCATGGGGCTGATCTTCATCAGCCACGACCTCAACCTTGTCTCCAGCTACTGCGACCGCATCCTGGTGATGAACACCGGTGAAGTGGTGGAAGAGTGCAAGGCGGGTGAGTTGATGAACGCCAAGCATCCCTATACGCGCGGCCTCATCGCCTCCATCCCGCGTCTCGACGAAACCCGGACCGAGCTTCCCGTGCTCGACCGCAGCGCATGGGCCAAGAAATGACGGCGATTTCGCTCAAAAACCTCGATATTTTCTACGGCGAAGCGCACATCACGCACGACGTCAATCTCGAGATTGCCGATGGCGAGAGCTTCGCCCTCGTTGGTGAAAGCGGCTCGGGCAAGTCAACCGTGCTGAAGGCGATCGCGGGCCTTGCGCCCGAGTGGACCGGCGAAATCAACGTCTTCGGCAAACCGCGCAGCCATGGCATCGACCGCGCCTTCTCCCGCCAGTGCCAGATGGTGTTTCAGGACCCCTACGGCTCGCTTCATCCGCGCAAGACTGTCGATGCCACACTCGGCGAGGCGCTGACGATCCACGGTATCGGCGATCGCAGTGCGCGCATCGAAGAGGTGATGTCCTCTGTCGGCCTCGACCGGAAATTCCGTTTCCGCTTTCCGCACCAGCTCTCCGGCGGCCAGCGCCAGCGTGTCGCCATCGCCCGCGCACTGATGCTGAAGCCGAAGGTGCTCCTGCTCGACGAGCCGACATCGGCGCTCGACGTCTCGGTGCAGGCGGAAA
The DNA here is from genome assembly GCF_003355565.1 of Ensifer sp. M14. Lineage (NCBI taxonomy): Bacteria > Pseudomonadati > Pseudomonadota > Alphaproteobacteria > Hyphomicrobiales > Rhizobiaceae > Ensifer > Ensifer sp. M14. Next base: position 434,515 of record NZ_QJNR01000007.1, on the reverse strand, counting down.
TCCTCAACCTGCTCAAGCGCCTGCGGCAGGAGCAGAACCTGACTTTCCTCATGGTCACCCACAACCTGCCGGTCGTTTCCTTCCTCTGCGACCGGCTGGCCGTGATGCGGCAGGGCCGCATCGTCGAGGTGGCCGATGTTGCCGACCTCAAGCGTGGCGACCTCAAGGACCCCTATTCGCGCGAACTGATGCACATCAGCGCAGCGCACGCGAATTAATCAACATCCCAAGGACATATGATGAACAGTGAACAGATCGCTGCCGCGTTGGCTGAATTCGACGCGGCGATTGCAAGGGAAACCGACGCGGACGCCATCTGGGGTGCGCTTCAGACGCTTTGCCGCCAGGTGATCGGCGCCAAGCTCTTCACGATCATGACCGTCGACATGGTCAACGAAGTCGCCCGCCGCGCCTATACTTCGCATGCCGAGGAATACCCGACCTCCGGTACCAAGCCGATCCGCTACGACAGCTGGTTCGACATCGTTCACAAGGCGCATCAGACCTTCGTCGCCAACACCATTGTCGACATCTCAAAGGTGTTCGGCGACCACGAGACGATCTGGGCGCTCGGCTGCGGCTCGGTTGCCAACATCCCCGTCGTCGTCGGCGGCGAACTGCTCGGAACCGTCAATTGCCTCGACGTCGAGCATCACTACACGCCGGAGCGCGTTGCCCTGTCGAAGCATCTGGAACTGCCTGCCAAGCTGGCGTTTCTCGCTGCCGCCCGGTCAGACAAGAACTGATCTTTCGAGACCGGGGGCATCCATTGCCCTCGGTCTTGACCTCTGTTTCAGCGACCGATCGCCATTCCGGTCTGCTTCAGGAAGAAATGCATCTTCTGCGCCTCGATCGGCACCTCGATCGTGTCGTCCGGCCGGACAGGCGATGCCGCGTGGATCTGCCCTGTGAAGGTCGCTTGCCCCACCCTTCCGAGCGCCAGCGTATGGGGGCCTAGCGGCTCGATATCACGCACCTGTAGCGTGAGCCTCGGCGCATCAACCTCCGACGACATCGTGTGCTCCGGACGAATACCGAGCACGACCGCCTGACCGACAAAAGCACCGAGCTTGTCAGCACGAGCGTCCGGAATCTTGACAGCGATACCCTCATCCGCCCTGAACCACAGCCCGCCATCACCGCGTTCGAGCAGCCCTTCGACGAAATTCATGCTCGGCGCCCCGATGAACGCAGCAACGAACAGATTGCTCGGCGCCTCGTAGAGCGTGATCGGGTCAGCCGCCTGCTCGATGCGTCCCTGGTTCATGACGACAACGCGGTCCGCCATCGTCATGGCCTCGACCTGATCGTGGGTGACGTAGACCGCGGTCGTCTGAAGCCGTCGGTGCAGCAGTTTGATTTCCGTGCGCATTTCAATGCGCAGTTTGGCGTCGAGGTTCGACAGCGGCTCATCGAACAGGAAGACATCCGGCTGGCGCACAATCGCGCGTCCGATCGCGACGCGCTGGCGCTGGCCACCGGACAGGGCGCTCGGCTTGCGGTTAAGGTAAGCGCCCAGGTTGAGAATGCGGGCCGCCTCGGCGACGGACTTTTCAATATCGGCCTTCGCCGTGCCCCGTACCTTCATGCCGTAGCCGATATTCTCCGCCACCGTCATATGCGGGTAGAGCGCGTAATTCTGGAACACCATCGAGCAGTTGCGCAGGCCCGGGCGCAAGTCGGTGACATCACGTTCACCGATCCGCACGGTGCCAGAAGAAGCCGTCTCAAGACCCGCGATCATGCGCAGAGTGGTCGTCTTGCCGCAACCGGACGGTCCGACGAGAACGACGAATTCCCGGTCGGCAATTTCAAGATCGAGCGGCGGGATAACGGTGACGCTACCGAAGGACTTGGTGATCTGCTCCAACCGGACCTGGGACATGCTGACGCCTTTTCTCATGACGATGGCCGGCGCGAAAAGCCGCCGGGATACTGCATGTTTCCGCAAATCGACATCGATTTGAGCAAATATGCAGCAGGTTTCAAGCGTTACGGTGTCTACGACCGGGGCGGTGTGTCCCGGTCGCAGGAATTAGGAAGCCCGCCCCGATCGTTTCGGAGCGGACACTCGATCTTCTTACTTCTGCGGCAGGCCCATCGATGCGCGATAGGCAGCGAGCTGCTTGTCGCGACCGAATTCGTCCGTCAGCTTGTTCCACTGCTCGGCGACGCTATCGAGCGCCTGTTGCGGCGTGACCTCGCCGGCAAGCGCCTTGGAGAGTTCGATCTCGAGCACTTCGGTGTAGGAGAAATAACCCGGCAAGCGCATGTCGAGGGCGATGTTCTTCGCGGTCACCGCGTCCTTCTGCGCCCCCAGGTATTCCTTGGCTTCACGCTCGGAGAAGATCTTCGACCAGAGGTCGAGATTGGTCGTGTGCGAGATGCGATAGGGATTGACGCCGGTACCGCCGGTGATCGCCGCCTGGCCGGAGACGGCAGGGCTCGACAGATACTGGATGTAGTTCCAGGCGGCCTCCTGCTTGGTCGACGATGCGGGCACCGCCGCCTGCCAACCGCCGAAGGCCATGAACGACGTCTGTACGACGTGGTCGAACTTGTCCCACTTCTTGGTCTTGTAGTTCCAGATCTCGTCCGAGCCCGGCAACGATGCCGAGCCGACACTGCCTGCCACCTTCGACTGCTTCGGGTCGGCGCCGATGACGCCGGTATCGCCCCAGCCGATCGACTCGGCGACCTGGCCGCCGGCAAAGGCCGCGTTCACTTCGCCGAAGGAGAAGTTGAGGGCGTTCGGCGGAGCGAGCTTCGATGCGCGGATATATTCCTCGAGGCCGCGGACCCAGCCTGGATTGTTGACCTGTGCATCCATCGTGTCCGGATCGAAGAACATGCCACCCGGATTGTCGGGATGGCTGGTATAGCCGGCGACGTGACTGAAGAGGAACCAGAACTGCTGACCACCGCGACGGAAGGCTTCCGCCGTTCCCCACAGGTTGTTGGTGGGTTGGTTGAAGTATTCGGCGATGTCGAGATACTGCTTCCAGGTCTTCGGCGGCGCCAGATCGTAGCCGTACTTGTCCTTGAAGGCCTTCTGGTTGTCGGCGTTCTCGAACAGGTCGATGCGGTAGCTGTAGGTATGGGCGTCACCGTCCATCGTCTGCGACAGGATCTTGCCGTTCCAGACCATCAACTGCTCGCGATAAACAGGTGCGATATCCTCCCAGTCGGCGCCCTTCTGCATGTCAGCCGGCATTTCCGACAGGAAATCGGTAAAGTCCGGCGCCCAGGCTGGCGCAAAGGCGATGACGTCGAAGGCATCTTCACCGGATGTCAGCGACGTGACGATTTTCGGATAGAGTTCCGACCACGGAAACTCGACGACCTTCACCTTGCCGCAGGTCTTTTCCTCCCAACCCTTGGCCGCGAGTTGCAGCGCGGACGCGATATAGGGTCCGGTCTGCGTGGTCGCCGTCAGTTCGACGCCGGTATAATCGGGGTCGCATCCGAGTGCCGTGCCGGTGCTTGCCATGGCAAGAACACCCAGCGACGCTGATGTCAGTAGCAGTTTCCTCATTCTTTCCTCCCTTGAATGAATTGTTGCCGAAAAACAGGTCGTTATTTGATCGCCCCCAGCAGCAGACCGGAGCGCATGAGCCGGCTGAGAAGCCCGGCCATGACCATCATCGGAATGATCGCCACCAGGGCGGCTGCGGAAATCGCCCACCATTCGTCGCCGCGCTGGCTGTTCTGGCCGGCAACGAGGATCGGCAGCGTCTGCCATCTCGAATTGGTCAGGAACAGCGCGAAAAGGAACTCGTTCCAGACGAAGGCAAGCGTGATCATGAAAGTCGCGATCAACCCCGGCTTCGACATCGGCAGGACGATGCCGAAGAAGATGCGCCATGTGGGCACGTTGTCGACCATGGCAGCCTCTTCGACCTCCACCGGCAGCGCCTCGAAGAAGTCGCGCATCAGCCAGATCACGATCGGCAGCGAGAAGGCGATGTAGGCAAAGGTCAGGCCGATGTAGCTGTCGACCAGCTTGAAGCCGAGTTTGCCCATCTCGGTGTACATCAGATAGAGCGCAAAGGCGGCCACGATCGGTGGGAACATGCGCTGGCTGACGAACCAGAAGACGATATCGTTGTTGCCAAGCTCAGGCCCCGGAAGCCGGAAGCGGCTTGAGAACACCGCCAGGACCAGGGCGGCGATGAAGGCGTAGATCAGCGAGATCCCCTGCCCGAAGCCGAGCACATTGCGACCGAGCAGAAACCCGCCGAAGGCGATGACGACGAAGATCAGCGCTGACAGCAGCCGGAAGCGGAACGTAAATCGTACCAGCGCATAGGCTGCCATCGCGCCGATACCGGTCGCGAGCACCGATGCCGAAAGACCGATGATCGTCGAAGCCAGGAACGTGTTGAAGAATTGGCCGCGTTGGCCGGACAGAAGCTCACGCCAGGCCGTCAGGCTCGGCTCGAAATCGACGAAGGGCAGATAGGTCGGCCCTCCGACGACGGCGATCGGTGTCTTGAAGGATGTGATCAGGACCCAATAGAGCGGAAAGAACGTGATGGCGAGCCAGACAAGGCAGCCGCCGAGCGCGATCCAGCGCCGTTTTCCCTTGAGAGTGCGCACGCTCATTTGTGCTTCTCCAGATACGGCTTGAGGATGGCGAGATAGACGAGGCCGATCACCGTGATGACGATCAGGAAAAGGAACGACAGCGCCGAGGTGTAGCCGAGATTGAACTTCTTGAAGCCCTCCTGGTAGGCAAAGAGCGTCAGCGTCTCGGTCGAGATGCCAGGTCCGCCACCCGTCATAACGAAGACCGTATCGATGATCTTGTAGCTCTCGATCAGGCGGATGAAGACGACGGCGACCGAGATCGGCAGGAGCATCGGAAAGGTGATGTCACGGAACTGCTGCCAGGGCGTGGCGTTTTCGAGCGCGGCCGCCTCATAGACATCATCCGGCAGGGTCTGCAGCCCGGCGAGCAGCATGAGGATGACGAAGGGCGTCCATTGCCAGACCTCGACGGCGATGATCGAGCCGAGCGCCCAGCTCGTCTGTGTCAGAAACGGCAGATTGGGAAAGCCGAGCGCGCTCATCAGTTCGTTGAGCGGACCCATCGTCGGGTTGAGCACCTGGCGGGCAATCAGCGCTACGGCAACGGGCGCGACAAGCATCGGCAAGAGAAAGCTGACGCGAAAGATGCCCTCGCCCGGCACCCGGGAATTGAGCGCAAGCGCGACGGAAAGACCGATCACATATTGCAGGCCGACGGAAATGAAGGCGATCAGCGTTGTCGTCCCGGTCACGTGCCAGAAGCGTGGGTTCTGCAACAGATCAGCATAATTACCGAAACCGACGAAACGCGCCGGCATCGGCGGCACGAGGCGCATGCTCATGAAGCTGGTGGTCAGCGAATAGATCAACGGAAAGATTGAGATCACCAGAACGATGATCAGGGCGGGCCAGATGAAGAAGTGCTTGATCGGATCGTTGCGCGTCGTCATGCAGCCGCCCCTTGCGCGAGGAGAGCCTCGATCTCCGCAAGCGTCGGCATGGCAGGCGCCGTGCCGCGACGGGTGACCGAGATCCCGGCCGTCGCACAGCCGAAGCGCGCCGCATCGACCGGTGCCAGCCCTCGCGCCAAGGCTGCTGAAAACCCGCCGACGAAGGCATCGCCCGCACCGGTCGTGTCGATCACCGGGCCGCTTGCCATCGCCGGGACGAAAACCGACTGGCTCTGATTGTGGAGAAGAACGCCTCTTTCGCCGAGCGTGATCAGTGCCGACTTTGCGCCCTTTTTCAGAAGCGCATCACCCGCCCGCCGTGCATCGTCAGCCGTGGCAAGCGCAAAACCAACGAGTGCCGCCGCTTCGGTCTCATTCGGGACGATGTAATCGCAAAGCGGATAGATCGCATCCGGGAAAGGTTCCGCCGGCGCCGGATTGAAGACAGTAACGACGCCTGCCGCATGTGCAATTTCCAGCGCTCGCTGGGCGGCGGCCGCAGGCTGCTCCAACTGCGTCACGAAGATACGCGATGCTTCGATCGTATCCCGCGCCGCCTCGACATCGTCGATGCCGATCGAGCCGGCCGCGCCGGGATAAACGATGATGGCGTTCTCGCCATTCTGATCGTTGACGTAGATGAAGGCGGCGCCGGTCGGTAGGTCGTCCATCTGGACGATCTTCGGCGTCACGCCCGCCTCGGCATAGGTGCGAAGCGCCATATCTCCGAAGGTATCGCGTCCGATTTTCGAGATGAAGGATACCGGACTGCCGGCACGTGCCGCCGCAACCGCCTGGTTCGATCCCTTGCCGCCGGGCCCGACCGAGAAGCCGCTCCCGGTAATCGTTTCGCCGACAACGGGCATACGCCGCGCCAGATAGGCCGTATCGGCCACGAAGATCCCGAGGATCGAAACACCAACCTTCATTCCTGCCTCCCCTGGTCACACCGCTGCGAGGGACGAGCGGAGATCCAAGATAAATTTCACGCGTTCGGATGTAGTGGCGATCAGCTCGGAGAGCCGACGCGCAGGCGGACCTATGGTCAGTCAGGTCGCTTCAGGTGGAATAACGCCCTTGGTGAAAAGGAAGCAGCCATAAAAGCGCGTCTCACCGGTGGTAATGACGCAATAGGCCTTCTTGGCTTCTTCATAAAAGGCGAAGCGTTCGATGCCGTACATCGGCGCGGGCTTGCCCTCGGCGCGATCGATTTCGGCCTGGACTTCCTGTTGCACAGCGGGAACTTCGCTCGGCGCGCCCATGATCTCCATGCGGCCTGCCGACGGCTGCAGTGGCGTGTCGAGGGGAAGGACCGACAGAACCGCCTTCACGGCGCGGGCAGCAGAGACATTGTCGATCCGCAAAAGCTTGCCAAGCGTGGTCTGCCTGGCAATGGCATCGGACGGAAAATTGGTGTCGGAAATGATCAGCGTATCGCCGTGCCCCATCGAGCGAAGCGCGTGCAAAACATCGGCATTGAGTGCCGGGTCCAGATTCTTCAGCATGGACAACCCTCCTCCAGACGCCGGCTCGCATGCTTTCGAGTGGCGCGAAACTCAGTGACGCCATGGCGGCGCCACCTCTCCCAAATCAACCCTACAACGTTGCAGTCGTTACATTCTCGGGCCGGCTCCCCCCGCCCCGAGATCTGGAACCCTTACTCGCCGTAAGGGATCCAGATGTTCTTCACGTCGGTCGCGCGGCGCAGATAGGCTTGCCCTTCTGCCGCCGAGCGATCGAACCAATCGGTCGCCTTGCCGTAGTCGACGAAGGTCCGCTTCAGATTGCCAGCCGAAAGCCTCTCAACCATTGTCGAAAGCTCCTGCGTGCCGAAGGCCCACAGCGCGTCAACGTCGTTGTGGCTTGCGAGCGTCTTTGCCAGTTCCATCGCCGAGCCCGTGACGATGTTGATGACACCGGCCGGAACGTCCGACGTTTCGAGGATCGAGTAGAAGTCGGTTGCCGCCAGCGGATGCTGCTCGCTCGGTACCGCCACGACGCGGTTACCGGTGGCAATCAACGGCGCCACCAGGCTGATGAAGCCGAGCAACGGCGCTTCCGTCGGGCAGATAACGCCGACGACACCGATCGCTTCGGGCATCGCGAGCGCTACGCCGCGCAGCGGCGGCTGATGGACCGCGCCTTCGTACTTGTCGGCCCAGGCGCCGTAGGTGAAGAGCCTGGATATCGAAGCCTCGACCTCTGCCTTCGCGTTGGCTGCGGATGCGCCGGTCATCGCGACGATGCGGTCTGCAAACTCATCAAGCCGGCCGCTGAGGTTCTCGGCGATGTAGTAGAGGATCTGCGCCCGATTGTGCGATGTCGCCGACGCCCAGCCGGAAGCCGCGTGTGCGGCAACCACGGCGTTGCGGATATCCTTGCGGTTGCCTTCACCGACTTCGCCGATGACTTTGCCCTTGGGCGAAAGCACGGGACGCGAATAGTTGCCATCCGGACGGGCTTGCTTGCCGCCGATGAAAAGCTTGGCGGTGCGATCGAGCGACGGAGCCGAGAAATCGCCGGACGCCTGCTTCAACACCGGTTCTGCCGACGCTGCGCGCAGCTTGCGACCGACCCAAGCCTTAGGCTTCAGATACTCATAGCAACCTTCACGGCCGCCCTCGCGGCCGAAGCCGGATTCGCGCTTGCCACCGAAGCCAGCCGCCGCATCGAAGAGATTGGTGGCATTGACCCAGACGACACCGGCCGCGAGCTTGGCGGCAACGTTAAGCGCCAGACCGATCGTTTCGCTCCACACACTTGCAGCCAGACCATAGCGCGAATGGTTGGCAAGCTGGATCGCCTCTTCCGGTGTGCGGAAGGTCATCGACACGGCGACGGGTCCGAAGATTTCTTCGGTCGCGACGATCGACGTCGGCTGAACATTGGTCAGCAATGTCGGCGGATAGAAGCTGCCGCCCTTCGGCAACTCGATCTTGGGCTGGTGGAGCTTCGCGCCTTCGGCGACACCCTTGGCGACCAGGCTCTCGATGCGCTGCAACTGCACCGGTGCGACGATCGCCGCCATGTCGATCGCCTTGTCGAGCGGATGGCCGACACGCAGGGTCTGCATGCGCCGCGTCAGACGATCGTAGAAGAGCGGAGCGATGCCTTCCTGAACCAGAAGCCGGGAACCGGCGCAGCAGACCTGGCCCTGGTTGAACCAGATAGCATCCACCACACCTTCAACGGCGCCATCGATATCGGCATCATCGAAGACGATGAAAGGCGACTTGCCGCCGAGTTCGAGCGTCAGCGACTTGCCGGTGCCTGCCGTCTTTTCGCGGATCAGGCGGCCGACTTCCGTCGAGCCGGTAAAGGCGATCTTGTCGATGTCAGAATGCTCGACGATCAATGCACCGGTTTCACCCTCGCCGGTCACGACGTTGAGCACGCCCGGCGGCAGTCCGGCGGCAGCGGCAAGTTCGGCAAACAGCAACGCTGTCAGCGGCGTGAACTCGGCCGGCTTGAGGATGACGGTGTTGCCGAGCGCCAGGGCCGGAGCGACCTTCCAGGCGAGCATCAGGAACGGGAAATTCCAGGGGATGACCTGGCCGACGACGCCGACCGGAACCTGATCGGCAAACTCGGTTTCCTGCAGCTGCGCCCAGCCTGCATGGTGGTAGAAATGACGCGCGGCCAGCGGAATGTCGATGTCGCGTGTTTCGCGGATCGGCTTGCCGTTGTCGATGGCCTCGACCACCGCGATCAGGCGCGCATGGCGCTGGATCATGCGGGCAAGCGCATAGAGGTGGCGGGCGCGGGCATGGCCCGGCAGCTTGGACCAGGGGCCTTGCGCCTTGCGTGCCGCAGCGACCGCGTCATCCACGTCCTTGGCGCTGCCAAGGGCGACCTTCGCCAGCAGCGCACCGGTCGCCGGCTCATGGCTCTCGAAGGTCTTGCCGGACGACGGCGCAACAAACGCGCCGTTGATGAAGTGGCCGAACGTGCCCTTGTGGCGCGCCAGCCACTGGCGGGCTTCGGTGTCGGCTTCCGGTGCGGGACCATAGGACATTTCGTCAAAATACCTTGCGACTGTCATCGGGATCATCCAATCGGGTGTCGGTTGAGGGCCGAATAGGCGCCGGTCACGTGATGTTCCAGCTGGCGCTCGATATCCCCCAGCAGGCTCGATGCGCCGATACGGAACAGATCCGGCTCCAGCCACTCGCGACCGAGTTCGTCCTTCATCAGGAATTGATAGTTGAGGATATCCTTGGCGGCCGAAATGCCGCCAGCAGGCTTGTAGCCGACCTTGATGCCGGTGCGCTCCTGATAGGCGCGGATCATGCGCAGCATCACCAGCGTCACCAAGAGGGTGGCGTTGACACCCTCCTTGCCGGTGGATGTCTTTATGAAATCGGCGCCCGCCATCATGCAGACGAGTGACGCGCGCGCAACGTTGCGCAGCGTCTTCAGATCGCCGGTCGCCAGGATCGCCTTGACATGCGCATCGCCGCAAGCGGCGCGGAAGTCGCGCATCTCGTCATAGAGAGCCTGCCAGTTGCCGGTCAGCACATGCTCGCGGGTGATGACGATATCGATTTCCTTGGCGCCGTCGGCAACCGAGGCCTCGATCTCGCGTAGTTTGACATCATGCGGAATGAGACCGGCGGGAAAGCCGGTGGAGACGGCAGCAACCGGAATGCCTGAGCCATCGAGTGCCTCGACCGCGGTCGAAACGAAACGGTGGTAAACGCAGACGGCGCCGGTGGTGATGCCGCGGCTGCCCATGCCAATCGCATCGAGGATGTCCTGGCGCACCGGCTGGCGCGCCTTGGCGCAGAGACGCTTGACGCGCTCTGCCGTATCGTCGCCATTGAGCGTCGTCAGATCGATGCAGGTCACGGCCTTCAAAAGCCACGCGGCCTGCGCGTCCTTTTTCACCGTCCGGCGGCCAGGCAGCGTCGCCACGCGCCGTTCGGCAGCCGACAGATTGACGCGCTGATCGACCACCCAGCCGAGATCGAGTTCCGTGCCATCATTGCGCGGCCAGTTGTGACTCGAGGCCGCAGGTGCCACGGCCTTCGCGGTCACATTCTTCACAGCAAGGTCTTCCAAGCGATTGCTCCTCGAACTCCCTGACATCGCAGCACGATACCACGGCTGTTATCCGCGTCGGCGGCGATTCTCATTTTGTTATTTTTCTATCGTATTTTTGTTATCATTCCATCAGATGTGCAAAGTGTCAAGCGCCACAATCGCGTTTCGATGGAATCCTGTCATTTTCTCGGCGAAGCGTCAGATCGCCGGAAAGAGGGTGTCGCCGTCTTCGGTGATCACCGAGCGAAAGACGTTCATCGGCGCAAAGAACGCCGGCTTCAGCTTGCCGATCTTGCTCAGGTCGACAACGAGGTGGCTTTCGCGCGCCAGCGAAATCACCTTCTGCTTCACCGCCACTTCGTGAAAATGCACGCAGGTTGCACCACGTCCGGGGTCCACACCTGCGGCGGAAAGAAAGGCGACATTGATCCCCAGCGAATCGAGCGTTTCTAGGCCAGAATTGCCAGAAAACGACGCCGACGCCGGATGGTAGACACCGCCGAGCATGACGATGCGGACATTGGGCTTTCGCGTCAGCCTGTCAGCCACATTCAGCGAATAACATACTGCAGTAATTGAATAATTCTCAGGAATGAGATCGACCAGATATTCGAGCGTCGTACCGCAATCGATAAAGATGGTTTCGTCCGGACGGATGTGCTGGGCCGCATGCACACAGGCTTCGCGCTTTGCCGCAGCATGACTGTCGGCCTCACGCGCCAACTCATACGGCATATCGCCATCCATCTCGCCCGCCGGCACGATATGGCCCCCCAGGAAGGTGAATTGCCCCGGATTGTCGGCGACGTCGCGCCGAACGGTCATCTCGGAGACCCCGAGCAAGGCTGCGGCATCGCGTAGATGAAGAACGCGGCGGCCCGAGAGAGCGTCGGCGAGTTGGATGATGCGGGATGTCTTGCGGCTGGCCATGATCGTTCCGTCTGTCCGGTCGTTCGCGCCAACACATCGCAACTAGGATGGCCGAACAATATTTGTGATAATTATCACAAAGTGTCGCTATTGGGCAAGCAACTTCACACGGCCCGGCGAAAGCAGACGACGGAGACTGCAACGCAAGCCTCCGTCGTCCAAATCTTCACGTTGAGAACGCCAAGGGCGGCAGATCCATTGCCCGCCGCCGCTATTCGTCCGGCTAATTGCCGATCGGCGCCGTGCGTGCCGCCAGCCAGGCAGCCGTCGCGGGATCGAGCACATCTTGCATGGTCTTGGCAACGCGCCAATGATAGGCGTCGATCCACTGCCTCTCGGTTTCGCTCAGAAGCCTGATATCTGCGAGCCGCAGATCGATCGGCACCAGCGTCAGGCTGCGAAAGCTCATGAAGCCGTCGCCGTCATCGATCACTTCCACCTGGTTCTCGATGCGGATGCCGTATTCTCCGGCCTTGTAGTAGCCGGGCTCGATGGTCGTCACCATGCCCGGCCGCAATTCGATCTCGTTGACGCGGCGGTCGAAGCGCTGGGGCTGCTCGTGCACCGACAGGAAATGACCGACACCGTGACCGGTGCCATGATCGTAGTCGAGCCCAAGGTCCCAAAGCGGCCGGCGCGCAAAGGCGTCGAGGTGATGGCCGTAAGTCCCTTTCGGAAATTTGAGCGAGGCCATGGAAATCAGCCCCTTGAGGACTGCTGTATAGGCGCGGCGGATCTCATTGTTGACCGGCCCGATTGCCGTCGTGCGCGTCGCATCCGTCGTTCCGGTAAAATACTGGCCACCGGAATCGAGCAGATAGATGCCACGTGAGGTGATTGGTGCATTGCTCTTCGTGCTGGCCGCATAATGGCACATGGCAGCATGGCCGCCGGCAGCCGAGATCGAACGAAAACTCGGCTCAACGAAGGTTTCTTCCATCAGGCGGAAGGTGAGGATACGATCCTCCGCCTCCAGCTCGGTTACCGGACGCCCTTCCTCCTCCCGCTCGGCCGCATTGGACTCCAGCCAGGCGAAGAACCGGATCCACGCGGCGCCGTCATGGCGATGGCAATCACGGAAGCCCTCAAGTTCGACAGGGTTCTTCAGCATCTTGGCAAGCGTGATCGGGCTGCGCAGAAGACGAACATTGCCGCCGGCTTCACGCGTCGCGTGGGCAACTGCCGAAGGGGCGAAGCCGGGATCGACGAGCGCCACCCGCCCGGCGGTCGCGGTACGGACCCGATCGAGCAGCATATCCGGCTCGGACATCGCCACGCCTTCAAGTTCGAAGTTCGAGAGATCGTTCGGCAGTTTGCGGTGATCAACCAGCCATTCGACCCGGCCCTCCCTGTCGGCAATCATGAAGGACTGCGGCATCGGGTTGAAAGCGACGTCACGGCCGCGGACGTTCAGGAACCAGGCGATGTTATCGGGCTGCGCCTCGATCAGGACGTCAGCGCCCTGCTCTTCCAGCATCTGGCCGATGCGGCGCTTCTTGTCGGCGACGCTTTCGCCGGCATAGTCGCGTGACAGAGCAATCACATTGCCAAGCGGGCGTTCGGGCTGGTCCGACCAGATCGCATCGACCAGATCATCCGTCACCGCAATCCAGTCTGCTCCGGCTGCTGCGACGGATTGGCCGCAGTCGGCATCCCAGGTGGACGGCAGCAGCATCGAGTTGAAGCCGACGCGTTCGCCCTTGCGCAGGTTCTTCCGCAGCCAGTCCTTCAGCGGTGCATCGTAGAAATGCTCGATGGCGAAGCAGTCGATATCGATCTCTTCGCGTACCTGAACCTGATAGCGGCCATCGACGAAGATCGCCGCGCGGTCGCGCATGACGATCGCGACGCCTGCCGAACCGGTGAAGCCGGTGACGAAGCCGAGCCTGTTGTCGTGGGGCGCACAATACTCGCCTTGATGCTCGTCGAACCGCGGGATGACGTAGCCGTCCAGCCCCTGTTCGTCGAATTTATGGCGCAGGGCCTCTACCCGGCTGGAAATGTCCGGCCTGTCTTTCGATGTCATGTGGTCTTTCCCTATTGGATAATGGTCTTCACGCGCCGCCGATCGCCTCGGCGAAGTGACAGGCGGCCATGCCGTTGCCGACAGGCCGGAGCGCCGGCTTTGCCCGACGACAGAGCTCGGTGGCGTGCGGGCAGCGGACGTGGAAAGGGCAGCCTGGCGGAATGTCCAGCGGGCTCGGCAACTCACCGGAGAGCGCCGGCGCCCTGCGTCGCGCCGTCGGATCGAGCGAGGGGGCTGCGGCCAGCAAGGCTTGCGAATAGGGGTGCATCGGCTTGGAAAACAGCGCCTCCGAAGGACCGACCTCGACGATAGCACCGAGATAAATCACCGCCACACGATGAGAGACATGCCGCACCAGCCTGAGGTCATGGGCAACGAACAGCACCGTCAGTCCAAGGTTGTCCTGTAGCTCCAGCAGCAGGTTGACGACCTGCGCCTGGACGGAAACGTCGAGCGCGGACACCAGCTCGTCGGCAACAAGGCAGGTCGGCTCCAGCGAAAGTGCCCGCGCGATTCCGATGCGCTGCCGCTGGCCGCCGGAAAATTCGTGCGGATACTTGTCGGCGGCACCATCCGGCAATCGCACCAGATCGAGCAGTTCATCGACGCGGCGATCGATGCCGGCGCCCTCGCGCATGCGATGGACCGTGATCGCTTCCCGTAGCGTGTCGCGCACCGTCATGCGCGGATTGAGCGAGGTGTAGGGATCCTGGAACATCATCTGGACGCGCTTGTTATAGCCGCGTCGCCTGGCGCCCTTGAGGTCGATGACACTTTCGCCCTCGAAGCGGATATCGCCCGATGTCGGCCGGTTGAGGCCGGCGATGCAGCGCGCGAGCGTCGACTTGCCGCAACCGGACTCGCCGACGATCCCCAGCGTTTCGGCCGGCATCACGTCGAGATTGACGCCATTCAAGGCAGAGACGACCTGCCGCGGCCGACCGGCGAGCGTGTCGGACAAAGAGCGGCGCTTCTCGAAGCGCATGAAGAGATCGCGAATGGAAAGCAGCGGCGTGGCTGTCTGTTGTACTGACTCAATCATTGCGCCGCCTCCCGAACGCTGAAATGTGCGAGGGCTTCCTCGCGGTGGTGGCAGGCGACCTGACGGAGCTGCCCAGTGGCTGCCAGACCAGGACGAACATCGCGGCATTCCGGCCCGGCCACGGGACAGCGCGCCGTAAATGCACAGCCGGCTGGCAATGCGTTGAGCGACGGCGGCGCGCCGGGGATGGAATAGAGCGGCGTGCGCGGTGGAACGTCGCGCGGAATGGAGCGCAGCAGCCCGAGGGAATAGGGATGCCGGGCATCGCCGATGACATCGGCCGTCGGTCCGGTCTCGCAGAGCCGGCCGCCATACATGACTGCCACCCGGTCGCAAGTCTCCGCCACCACGCCCATGTCGTGGGTGACGAGGATCACGGCCATGCCGAGGTCGCGGCTGAGCGCTTGGATGAGCCGCAGGATCTGGTCCTGGATGGTGACGTCAAGCGCCGTCGTCGGCTCATCGGCGAGCAGCAGTTGCGGATTGGAGGCAAGGGCTATGGCGATCATCACCCGTTGCCGCATGCCGCCGGAAAATTCGTGCGGATAGTCCCCGAGCCGGTTGCGCGCGGCTGGAATGCCGACCATGTCGAGCAGTTCGATCGCGCGCGCCTTTCTGGCTTTCCCATCCAGATCGGTATGGGCGGCGAGGTTTTCCGATATCTGCAAGCCAACGGTCAGCAACGGGTTCAGCGACGACATCGGTTCCTGAAAGATCATCGCGATCTCGCGTCCGCGCACACGCCTCAGCGCTCCCTCATCGAGCGGCACGAGGTCCCGCCCCTTCCAGAAGATCTCGCCCAGGACGCGACCGCGCGGGCGCACGATGCCGAGGATAGAACGCAGCGTGATGCTCTTGCCCGAGCCGGATTCACCGACAAGCCCGAGGATCTCCCCTGCCTTCACCTGAAAGGAGACACCGTCGACCGCGACCAGGGGACGTTCGGCCAGGCCGAACTCGGTGCGAAGGCGCCTGACGTCCAGAACCGTTTCTTTCTCGAGTTGGTTCATGTCAGCGCCCTTTCGGTCGGAGCAGGTCGGCGAGCGCGTCGCCGACGAGGCTGAAGCCAAGGCCGGTGAGCACGATGGCAATGCCCGGCATCAGGCTCATCCACCACGCCGTCAGCAGAAAGTTGCGGCCTTCTGCGATCAGCACGCCCCATTCGGCGGCCGGCGGCTGCGCACCCAGCCCGAGATAGCCGAGCGACGAGCCGAGAAGGATGGCGAGCGCCATGTCGGTCATCCAGTAGACGATGATCGGCGAGATCGCGTTGGGGAGCAGATGCCGGAAGATGATGCGCCGGTCGGAATAGCCAAGCACTCGGCCGGCCGCAGCGTAATCATTGGCCTTTTGCGCCATGATCTCGGCCCGCGTCAGACGGGCGTAATAGACCCAGTTCACCGCCGTGATCGCCACATACATGTTGACGAGGCCAGGCCCGAGAACGGCGACAATGGCGATGACCAGGACGAGGAACGGAAAGGTGATGATCGCATCGACGCAGCGACCGAAGATGGTGTCGGCGATACCGCCGTAATAGCCGACGAAAGCGCCGACCGTAACGCCGATCAGCAATGCGAAGATGGTAGCGAAGAACGCCATCTGCATGTCGACGCGATAGGCCCAGATAACACGCGAGAGCACGTCACGGCCGAAATTGTCGGTACCGAACGGGTGGGCAAGGCTCGGCCCCTGCTGGATCGCGCTCAGGTCGAATGCGAGCGGATCGTAGGGCGCGAGCACCCCAGGGAACAAGGCCAGCGCAATAGACAGGGCGAGGATGGCGAAGCCGATAATGAACGACGGCCGCGAGAAGGCCCGGCCAAGGAAGGCGCGCAGACGACCCGCCTTGCGGATGGGAGATTGCACGACCATGCTCATGATTGACGAAGCCTCGGGTCAAGCCAGGATTGCACGATGTCCGTCAGCAGGAAGACGACGGAAACGATGACAGCGAAGGTGAGCGTCAACCCCTGGATCAGCGGGTAATCCCGCGCGAAGATGGCCTCCAGCATCAGCCGGCCGACGCCCGGCACCGCAAAGACGGTCTCGGTGACCAGCGTTCCGCTCATCAGGTTGCCGATGGAAAGACCAAGCAGCGTCACGGTCGAGACCAGCGCGTTGCGCAGCACGTGCCGCGTCATGACGATGCGTCGCGAAAGGCCCTTGGCGCGGGCAAACTGCACGTAGTCGGCGTCGAGAACCTCGATCAGAGAAGCCCTGAGATTGCGCAGGATGATGGCCGACGTGTAGAGCGCGACGCTGAGCGCCGGCAGGATCAGGTGGTGAAGGTTGTCGAGAAAGCCCGTGCCGTAGCCGCCAACTGGAAACCACCGCAGCTGCGCCGCAAGCACCGTCAATAGCACCAGACCGATATAGAAGACCGGCATGGACAGGCCGACCTGGAAGACGCTGCGGATTGCGACATCAACGGGACGATTGACCCGCGAGGCGGCAAGGAAGGCCAGCGGACCGGCAAGACAGATCGCCAGCAGCACGGAATAGAGCGCCAGGAAGATCGTGGTCGGCAGCCGCGCGAGGATGATCTCGGTGACCGGAGCCTTCAGCATGATCGAGCGTCCGAGATCGCCGGTCAGCGTATTCTTCACAAAGACGAGGAACTGGATCGGCAGCGGCTGATCGAGACCGAGATTGTGGCGGATCTGCTCAAGCTGCGCGTCCGTGGCCTTGGCTTCGGCCATGGCGATCGCGGGGTCGCCCGGCAGCAGACGGACAAGCAGGAAGATGAAGATCATGACCAGAAGAAAGGTCGGAATGATCTGCAGCAACCGCGCCAGAAGATAGGATAACGAGGGCATGGATTGAACCTTGTGAGCGATGCCGGGCAGCGCTTGCCGCCCGGCATCGGGAAATCAGGCTGTCGTCACTTTGCCCGCCAGGCCTCGGCGAAATCGTTCGCACCGAGCGGCGTCTGCACATAGCCCTCGATCGACTTCGAGACAGCGACGGCAAAGGGCGTTTCGAACAGGAAGAGCAGCGGCGCGTCCGCGGCATAGATCTCCTGCATCTTCTTGTATTCATCCTTGCGCTTGGCCGGATCGACTTCGACATTGGACGCTTCGAACAGCGTGTTGAATTCCGCGTTGTTCCAGCCGGTGCCGACGGCCTGGCGCTGCTTGTAGTAGCCGAGCCAGCCGGTGACCTGCGCCGGGTCGTTGACGTCGTTCGCCCAGCCATAGGTGTGGATGTCGAAGTCGCCAGAGCGGTTCTTCTCGCCGCGCGTCGGATTGTCGACCTGTTCGACCTTGAGGTTGACGCCGAGCGGCGACCACATCTGCTGCAGGGCCGTGAACAGGGTCGCGTCATCGGCGCTGCCGGCAAGCGTCGTGAACTTCACCTCGAAACCGCCGCCAAGGCCCGCCTCGTCGAGCAGCTGCTTGGCCTTTTCCGGATTGTAGGGATAGAGCGGCTCGGGGCCGTAATGAAGCTGGGTTGCCGCCGACATCAGCGAGGTCATCGGCTTGCCGGTATCGAACGTGACGAGCTTGATCAGTATGTTCTTGTCGGTCGCGTAGTTCAGCGCCTGTCGCACTTTGACGTCGGCAAGCGGGTTCTTGGAGCCGTCCTTGAGGGTCTCGCGCGTATTGATTGGCGCGTAGACGATGCGGGTCGATGGAAAGAGTTCCATCTTCAGCGCAGGATCGGCGCCAAGCTCGCCGACGCGCGCAAAGGGAATGAACTCGGCCGCATCGACTTCGCCGGCCTGAAGCTTGAGGATGCGGGTGGCGTCGTCTGGAATGATGACGAAATCGACCTGGTCGAGATAGGGCAGCGGCTTCCCATCCGTGCCGGGGCGCCAGTAATTCGGATTGCGCTCGAAGGTCATGCTGGAGCCCTGCACGCGGCTCTTCATCGTGAATGGACCTGATGTCACCGGGCCCGCCTCGAAGAAGGCGCGCGCCTTTTCCGGGTCGTTGGCGCCGGCCGCCTTCTCGAAGGCTGCCTTGGGCATGATGCCGGTATTGAAGGTCGCGAGGATCGAGACGATAGTCGGATCCGGGTTCTTGAGCGTCAGCGTCACCTGGTTGCCGTCGGCGGAAGCCTTGTCGACGGCACCAAGCAGGCCGGCCCAGGGGCCAAGCTCGGGATTGCGGGCCCGGTCGAGAGAGAACACCACGTCGGCACCGGTCAGCGCCGAGCCGTCGGAGAATTTCAGGCCGTCGCGCAGCTTGAGCTTGATCGAAAGCCCGTCGGCCGCAACATCATAGCCTTCGGCCAGCCCCGGCAAGATCGAACCGTCAGGGCCGTTGCGCAGCAGCGTTTCGTAGAGGCCCGTCACCATCCAGAGATCCGGATTGCGATCGGCATAGACCGGATCAATGACGGTGGAATCGTCATAGCGCGCAAAGGTCATCGCGCCGCCACGCTCGATGGCGAGCGCCGACGTGGCCGCGGCCAGCCCAAGGGCTGCACCCATTAAGATCGGCAACAAACGTTTCATCTCTCACTCCTCCTGTTTGATCGACCGGTCAACGCCGGCGCGACGCCCTGCATCAATTGGATATTGGATCCAATTTTTCCGAACGTTTTCCTTTGCGTCCGGATTACTACGCATGCATTGTTGTTGTTCCCCTTTTTAAGGCGGTCAGCGACGGGGTTGATCCGCTTGCATAACCGACTTTAGCTGGACTAAAGTACAACGACAGACGCGAGTCAAGCGGAAAGAAAATCATGCCTCTCGATACCGATGAGGCGCCAGCGGCAGACGCCGGCGCCCCCCTCAGCGACATGCCTGCGGCCACCACGATCGGCCAGATGCTGCGCGCTCGGCGCAAGGCGATCGGCAAGACGATGAAGCAGGTCGCGCGCGAAGCCGGGCTGACCGAAGGCTTCATCAGCCAGATCGAAAGAGGCATTTCGACCCCTTCATTGATCTCGCTCTACAACGTCGCCAACGCGCTCGGCACCAGCGTCGATACCTTCCTGTCGCAACCGCCGCAGCACGCCCATTCCATGGTGTCGCATGCCGGCGAACGCCGCGGGTACAATGTCGAGACCAAGGAGCGTGTCTATGAGCTGCTCGAACGTGGCTTTCCCGGCGCCCAGCTCAATGGCTGCATCACCCATATGCCGGTCGGCTACGCCTCGGAACTCACCAGCCACGAGGGCGAGGATTTCCTCTATCTGATCGAAGGCGAAATGCTCTACGAGATCGACGGCAAGGAATATATGCTGAAGGCTGGCGACACCTTGCACTTCCCCTCGTCGCTACCGCACCGCGCCCGCAACATCGGCGCGGGGCCGGCCCGTGAACTCTGGGTCGGCACCACGCGCATCATTGCGGAATAGCAACCAGCCGGAGCCTATTGCTTACGCGGCCAGGTGTCGGCCAGGCGGTAACCCGCCGGCCACGGATCGGCAGGATCGAGCATCACCTGATGCGTACCCGTGACCCAGGCCCGGCCGGAAATCTCGGGAATGATCGCCGGACGTCCGCCGACGGTCGCCTCTGCGACGATGCGGCAATCGAAGGTCGAATCGATGATCGAGTGGCCGACGAAACGCTGCCCCACCTTCATCTGCCCTCGGGCGTGCAGCACGGCCATGCGCGCCGAGCAACCCGTGCCTGTCGGCGATCGGTCGAGCTTGGCGGGCTGGATCACCACCGTGTTGCGACCGTGCAGGACGCCGTCGCGTTCCTCGACCGGCAGCGTCAACTGACAGAACGAGATATGCGCCCATTCCGGGTTTTCCGGATGCGTGAAGCCGAGCTGTTCATTGGCCGCACGGGTGATCTTGATGCCGGTTTCGGCCAGTTCACGCGCCTCGTCCGGCGTCACCGAAAAGCCGAGCGTGCGCGCGTCGGTGATGACGAAGCTGTCGCCGCCATAGGCTGTATCGACGGTCAGCGTACCGAGCCCTTCCACTTCGAGCTTGGCGTCGAGCTTGCCGGCAAAGGACGGCACATTGGTGACCGTGATGCGCTCCGCCTTGCCATTGCGGCAGGTTGCAACGACATCGACCAATCCACCGGGCGCCTCCAGCACCATTCTCGTCTCCGGCTCCTGCATCGGCACGATGCCGCTGTCGAGCAGCACGGTCGAGACGCAGATCGAGTTGGAACCCGACATCGGCGGCGTATCTTCCGGCTCCATGATGATGAAGCCCATCGTCGCGCGCGGATCCTTCGGCGGCACCAGCAGGTTGATGTGGCGGAAGACGCCACCGCGCGGTTCGTTGAGCACGAAATTGCGCAGCGTCTGATCCTCGGCGATGAAGCGTCGCTGCTCCCAGAGCGTCTTGCCCGGCGGTGGCGCCACGCCGCCGACGATGACATCGCCGACTTCACCTTCCGCATGGCAGGAAACAATATGAATGACCTTGCTGCTGCGCATTTTTCGCCTCCACGCGATGCATGCGGACCGCATCCACATGCTCTGCCTTAATATCTGTACATCGACACGCGGGAGAAGGCTCTCTCGCGGCGACCGAGGGCCGCCACAGCCGACGCGCCAACAGTCTTAGAAAGATTGGATCCAATATACAATGTGAAATATACGAAATTTTTGCATTGGCCCCGGCCTGCTGAAAGCAACAAACTCTGCCGCACGGCAAACTTTTCTGCTGCAAAGCGAACGCTCAAATGGCCCAACGGGCAAACCGGCGCCCAAACAGCCGCAATCGTTGGGTTTTTGTCGAACCCGCGATTACGAGCCGAAATGCCGACCGGATTGACATGCCGAGGGCACCGGGAGCATTTCCGATCGACCTATCCGGCGGCCATAACGAGTTCGAGGCTGTCGGCTGGAGTAACCAGTCATTGAGTAGATCCAATGCCGAAGGCCACGCACCGACCAATCTGAAGATCGACCAAGGCCTTCTGCAATGAAGCTCGGCGTCATTTCCGCGACTAGCGTGCTGCCCTCAGACGAACACCAGACGTCAGGTGCAATATTCACGCTTCCTTAGAAATTGAGGCCTAACTCCTTTCACGGTTCCAGCAACTGTTTCGAGCGTCTCCTTTGCAGACCCGAGCACCCCCTGACCAGACACATGCCATGCCAGCATCAGGTTGGCTGCTCGTAGGAATGCCCCCTCCCCAACCTATTTGGAATTGAACTGATGACGGCTCCCGGCGAAGTGAAAGTGAGTGTGGACACCGTCCTCCTGACCCTAAAGGACGAGCGGCTGCATGTGGCGCTGGCACCGCTAGAGGGAGAAACCGGCGCCCTTGCTCTCTTAGGCAGACTTTTAGACGGCGACGCAGACATCGACCTGGAAACAGTCGTTGAGCGTACGCTACTCGCCAACACTGGCCTCAACGACGTGTACTTCGAGCAACTATTCACGTTTTCCGGCCGGGATACCAACAGGCGTGAGCCACGATGGCCGTCCATCAGCGTGGCGTACATAGCGCTGGTTTCCCACCCCAAACTGGCCGCCTCCCAGCCAGGTGCAGATGGCCTAGTGTTGGTGTCCGTGGACGACGTTCCGGTACTGCCATTCGATCACAACCGAATAATCGACGTCGCCGTCTCGCGCCTTCGCAGCAAGGGAGCATGGTCGATCCTGCCAGCCTACTTGTTGGACGAGGAATTCACGATCTCGCAGTTGAACCGGGTGTATTCAACGGTGACTTCAACCTACTCGTTCGGCCAGAATTTTCGGAGGAAGGTCATCGAAAACGACTTGCTTTCTTCGACCGGTTTTAAAAGCGCACCTGGTGCCACCAAGAGGACCGAACATTTCCGAATTCGGCCGGGCGCGAGCACGATCAACACCAAAATATGAAACACCTCCCAGCCCGGTGACAGGCATCAACGGGTGATCCTCGCACTCGATTGATTTCGTGAGGGAATAAGGCGCGCCCGGACTTTGAGCGACGCAACGCTTCTCCCATGTACGCTAACAATTCAAAATTCGAATTACTGTATCTCAAGACCTCGCTTGCGAAGCCATGATCTGAATAAATCGCCAGAAAGCCGTGGAACATGACGAGGGAAAAACGCGACCTTGTCACTTGCAATGGCCAACTTCATCATCCGTGTGTTGAGGAGACACGCAGAAGATGACGAACACGCACGACCACTATCACCCATACCGCTTCCAGCGCATTGCGCAGGCCCTAACGCACCGCGTCTCGCCATCACAGGACCGATCCGCTGATAATGAAGTTGCGGCGACCGGATACGAGGGGGTGCAGTCGCTCGAGTTCAACGCGCGCCTGCATGACTATAGTCTTCTGATCCAGGCGCGAAAGGCATGGTTCGACCATGGGCGGCAGATCGTCGATATGTCGGCGATCCTGGCCCCGCTAGCCGGCGCCACTGACATATCGACTTCCGAGCTCCCTCCCCTCCGCATTCCTGAGTCATTTTATGTACACTTCGGAAAAGAGGCCGAAATTTACACTGCTGACAACGCTCACTTTGTTGACGGCGTATACTTCATGCACTCCAGGCAACAAGGCGTACCGGGATATCGGTACATCATGGTCTGTGGCTGCGATGGCCTGAAGATTGACGAGCTTGACGCTGGGGAGCTGCTTCGCATCCAAACTACGATTGCCATTGGATTTGCGTCAGCCACTCAATCCTTTCGCGCTGGCTCGCAAACGCTTTTCGGAGATCCTCTTGTCTGTGACGACGATCTAATGGAAGCGATCCTCCAGCGGGTTGAACTGAGTTTGGCTTATTCAGCGAACGTCGGAATGCCGATAGACATTGAGAAGGAAGTTCATCTCGCAGCGGCAGCGCCTCTCGGCCCACGGCATTAAGTCCTCAGGTCCGGGAGCGCCGACGTAAAAGGCCGGAGACAGCAAGACCGCGTAGCCACAGAGAATGACTCAGCACGACACCACGAAATTCGCTGGGGGCGATTCGGTACCGGGTCAACCGTAACCACAGGTGGCGAGGTGGTGTGCTTGTAGCCGGCGGGTTCGAGCAAAGCTAGTAAGAACGAATACAGGAGTACTCTCATGAACGAAGGCACTTTCAGCCTCGATTTCGTGCTCGACTCTATGCGGGCCGATGAAGAGCGCGGCGCGTATCCGCAGTTGGCGGTTCACATCGAGCTATACGAAAAGTTGATACTTGAAGAAGGAAATGACGAGCTGAAAGCGGCCTACCTTGCGCTCAAAGCCCGTATTGCTGCGGGTTTTGAATATGAGAGAAAGCACGGCAAATGGAGCCTACTGAAATCGGACCATCCGTTGACGCTAAAACTCCGGCAAGTGAACTCTCGAGAATATCTCAGGTACCAGGCGGCTTTGAGAAGGCCGGCTGAATAATGTTTCTTTCCGCCTGGATGTGGGCCTCCGCATCGGCGACCACATTTGCGACCTCGTCACGGTTGCATCTCTTTAAGAACCCGGGGCCGCCCACTAGGATAAAAAGAAACCTCCGGCCTCGGCATGCCGCAATTGCAAAGATTCCCGGTGGGCACCTGAGCCCGGTAACAGGACCATAGGAATCCGGGACATTGCTTCCGTCGTACTCCAACTTCTCGAAGAGATCTTGGTCATCCGGAGCTTCTTGCGTGTAGGGGAGCTCAACGATTTGAAAGAACTCCCCATCATGCCATACGTTGACGACGCTCGGCTCAACGGCTTTGGCTGAGATGGTGATCCGCTACGTCTGCCGTCGACTTCTGGAGCCTGAACATGACCCTCAACGCCATCGCTACCATCGCCATTGCCCATCACCGCCACGCTGCGGTGTTGGCTGTCAGCGTCTTGGGCGGGGGCTTGGAAATACGCCCGAACTTCCTCCGGATCGCGGAGGGGTTCAGCCGTGGCGAAACCCGAAGACACACCCAAGGGCCAGCATTTCCTACTCTCGCCAGAGTGCCGAACGCTGACGGTGCTCGATCTCGCCAAGATGCGGGACACGACCGCCTACAACTGGTTTAAGCGCCTGCGTTGGCATGAGACTGAGGGCGAGCCTTATTGCCCGAAGTGCGGAACATTGCGGTGCCACACGATGAGTCGCAACCGCTTCAAGTGCACCGAGAAGCAAGGCCGTATTCAGCGTCACCTCAGGCACCGTCTTCCATGCACGCAAGCTGAGCTTCAAGAAGATGCTCATTGCCATCTGGTTCTCGTCGAACTCGGTGAAAGGCAAGGCGGCGCTCCAGCTCTCGCGCGAGATCGGGGTCCAATACAAGACGGCCTGGGTCCTCCTCATGAAGCTGCGTGAAGCGATCACATGGCGCAGGGAGGAGATGAGGCTCGATGGCGAGTTCGAGATTGACGGCAAGTACGCTGGCGGCCACATCCGTCCTGAAAACAAGGCCGAGGATCGCATCGACCGCCGCCTGAAGAAATACCAAAACATGAAGCGTCTGTGCGCCCTTGCGATCCGCCAGCGCGGGCTGGGAGGCCAGACGTTTACTCGGATCATCCGAGATGAAGACAGCAATGCAGCCTGGGCGGCTGTCCGTGTTGCGGGAGACAACGGTCTTTGCGGACGAGCATGGCAGTTATAACGACCTGGCTGGCCTGAACAAGCTGGAGCGCGTCAACCACTCAAAGGCCTATCAGACCGACGATGGCACGAACACCAATCAGGTCGAGAGTTTCTTCTCGCGGGTCCAACGGGCCTATGTCGGCATCCACCATCGGTTTTCGTTGAAGTACTTCGACTGGTACGTGGCCGAGCTCGCTTGGCGCGAGGATTGCCGCCAGGTGAGCAATCGCAGCCATACGTTCCAGGTGCTTGGCAAGGCACTGTCTCGCCCGACGTCACGCTATCTGTGCGGATACTGGCAGGGCAACAAGCCGCCCGACCTGATCTGGGTAGGCTAAGCGGCGACCTCCCACAGAACCTTACGACCGTCGAACTGGCCGGACTGCCGAACGCGTCCCGCAGTCGTCAGTTGGGTAAGGACCGCCGACAGGCGGTGTGCGATGTCTGAGAGATTGGCTGGCTCGCTCGCGATGCCGATCTTGGCTGCAAACTTCGCTGCGCAGTCGGTCACCGAAATCGGTTCCCCTGCCTCGCGCAGGACCTCCAAGACGGCTTGGCGCTTGTTTACGCCGTTCATTGGCCGCTTTCACCTCGGACGACGACGGCTTGGCCTTTCGGGAGCGGTTACCCTGTTCAGGTCCCGTCAGCGCCGATCCCTGATAGTCGGGCTCGTAGCTCAGGATGACGCGGTCCAGCGCTCTCATCAGTTCCTGAATGTCTACCCGCTCCCTTTCAAGCTGCTGCAGCCTGTCAATCAAGGCGGCTCGCTTCTGCTTCAACTCGTACGCTACACTCATTCGAGGCTCCGTTTTCACCGGAAACCAAGGTAGTCGGGATGCCATTTCAGGTCTGGTGGTTTTTGCTACCTAATGCCGCTCATTTCAGCCGGTGGAAATTCCCGCTAGCCTTAGTAAACAATAAGGAGGCGGTCATGGGAACGCAGGGTTTGCATAGAGTCGTATGCGTTGGTGATCATATGTCGGCGGTATTGGCGGCCGCGACAAAGGGGGATGTCGGCATGGCAAGGAAAATGCTTGATCGAGACTTCGATCTCGACCATGCGGAGGCCGCCAGCAAGGAAGCCTTGAGCAAGCTGACGGCATATCTCGAGCTCGCTGAGGACCTCGAACGCACATATGGCCATGGCGCGCTGCTGGAAATTGCCGATCCGATTGTCGCCTCACTCATTGGACGCAATTGTTTCAGCGAGGAAAAACTCAGCGCCGCGCGGCAATTCAAAAAAGCCGGGGACGTTCTAGAGACCGAACCCATCCAAAAGCTTCTGGGCGAGGTATCTCGCATTCTCGAGGGTCGCCGCGTCCGCAACGAATTCGAACTTCGGCTTTGAGCCAGTGGAGAAGATCAGGAATTCAGGACTTTCGCTTAGCATTTGGACGATCACGAACCCTTCCACGTAATCCACCGCTTCGTTCTCGTATCCTACATCCTTCCGAGGAAATCCCTGAATCGGTTCAGCGTTCAAGGCTGCATATTCACCATTGCCAGGTCGCAATTTGTCTTCGATCTTCTGAAGTGCGCTACGTATGACTGTTGACGTCAAAAAGGACAGTGCGGCTATGGATCGAGTTGAGATTGTCGACACGGGTCGGCGTCGTCGATTTAGCAAAGAGATGAAGCTCCAGATTGTCGCCGAGAGCTATTCGGAACCTGGCTTGTGTGCGACGACGGCGCGGCGACATGGAATATCGCGTTCTCAGTTATATGAATGGCGCCGGCTCGCACGAGTGTGGCAACTGGATGTTGGGTCTCCTGTCGGTGGCTTTGTCCCGGCGCTACTTGTGCCAGAGGTAGAGCCAGCAGCAGGGTCATTGCCGAACGCCAGCCGGATGGAGGTTGTCAGCGCGAATGGTCGCCGTGTGATTGTGGACCGCGATGTCGACGTTGAAGCGCTGCTCCGGATCCTGCGCGGACTGGAGGCGCTGCGGTGAATCCGTTTCCGATGGGAACAGGGGTCAAGGTCTGGCTTTCGACGGGGTATACGGACATGCGCTGTGGCTTTCCCTCCCTGGCGCTTCGGGTGCAGGAGGTGCTGAAGCATGATCCGTTGTCAGGGCATCTCTTCGTCTTCAGGGGGCGCAGATCGGATATATTGAAGATCATCTGGCATGATGGTCTGGGCGCCTGCCTTTTTACGCGGCGCCTGGAGAAGGGCCGGTTTATCTGGCCGAATATGGAGGGCGGCGCGGTAGCGATCTCACCGGCGCAATTATCTTATTTGTTGTCCGGGATCGACTGGCGCAATCCGCAGGAAACCTGGCGTCCGACACGGGTCGGATAGCATTATTGCATTGAAAATATTGAGTGAATCTGATCGGATGGCTTCATGACTTCGAAGCCTGTGGATCTTCCTGCGGACCTTGCGAACGCCTATCTGGCGCTGCTTTCCGAGCGCGAGATGTTACAGGCTGAACGCGACGTCGTTGTCGCCGAGCGCGATACCGTCGTCGCCGAGCGGGACATGGCAGTGGCGCAAGCCGCCAATGCGCAGGCCATGCTGTCGGACAGTGAGGCCTTGATTGCCAGTCTGGAACTGGCGATCGAAAAGCTGAAGCGGGAACTGCGCGGCCGGCGATCCGAGCGCACGGCGCGCCTGATCGACCAGATGGAATTGCAGCTCGAAGAACTGGTGATGGCGGCGACGGAAGATGAAGCCGCAGCGCAGGCGGCTGCCGCCAAGACCTCGAGCGTGCGGTCGTTCACGCGCAAACGGCCGGTCCGAAAGCCGTGGCCGGAGGATATCGAGCGTGAGCGCGTGGTGATCGATCCCCCAGTCACCTGTGCATGCTGCGGCGGGTCGCGCCTGTCGAAACTGGGCGAGGACGTCACTGAGACGCTCGAGGAGGTTCCGCGCCGGTTCAAAGTGATCGAGACGGTGCGGGAGAAATTTACCTGCCGAGACTGCGAGGCGATCAGCCAGCCGCCGGCGCCGTTCCATGCCACGCCACGCGGCTTCATCGGTCCTCATCTGCTGGCGACGATCCTCTTTGACAAGTTTGGTATGCATAGCCCCCTCAACCGCCAGAGCACCCGGTTCAAATGTGAGGGCATCGAGCTTTCGACCTCGACGCTGGCCGACCAGGTCGGGTATGGCACAGCCGCGCTCCTGCCGATCTTTGATCTGATCGAGGCGCATGTCTTCGCGGCCGAGCGCCTTTTTGGCGACGACACCACCATTCCCATCCAGGCCAAAGACAAATGCACGACCGGGCGAATATGGACGTACGTGTGCGATGATCGACCCTACGGCGGCGCGGCAGCGCCGGCGGCCATATACTATGCGTCGAGCGACCGCCGCGGCGAGCACCCGCAGAAGCACCTGGCCGAGTATGGCGGTATTCTGCAGAGTGATTGTTACAATGGCTTCGAGCCGCTCAGTGTCGCCGAAAAGAAAGCGGTACCGATCACCTTCGCCTTTTGTCATGCGCACGCGCGGCGCAAATTCTTTGAACTGGCCGACATCCAGAAAAGTGCCCGTAACCGCAAACGCAAAGGAAAGCCGATCTCGCCGATCGCATTGGAGGCCGTCCAACGCTACGACGCGCTGTTCGAGATCGAGCGCCAGATCAATGGATTGAGCGCCGAAGAACGACTGGCCGCGCGGCAGGAAAAGAGCAAGCCGCTGTTCGATGACATGCACGAGTGGCTGAAACGGGAGCGCGCCACGCTCAGCAAATCGTCCGAGGTGATCGAGCCGATCGATTACATGCTGAAGCGCTGGGATGGGTTTGCCCGTTTCCTGGAAGATGGCCGGATTTGTCTCACGAACAATGCCGCCGAGCGCGCGCTGAGAGGAATTGCGCTCGGGCGCCGCAACTGGACCTTCGCCGGTTCCCAGCGTGGGGCCGATCGAGCCGCCATCATGCTCTCCGTGATCACG
This sequence comes from Ensifer sp. M14, assembly GCF_003355565.1. NCBI lineage: Bacteria > Pseudomonadati > Pseudomonadota > Alphaproteobacteria > Hyphomicrobiales > Rhizobiaceae > Ensifer > Ensifer sp. M14. Next base: position 405,669 of record NZ_QJNR01000007.1, on the reverse strand, counting down.
ACTTGCCGTCTCAACGACGTCGACCCAAAAGCGTGGCTCGCCGATGTGTTCGCTCGCATCGCCGATCTTCCCGTCTCCCGCCTGCACGAACTGCTGCCTTGTTGGGGTGGACGGCTCCCCACGGCATCGCAATGTGCCAGAATGAGTT
>NZ_QJNR01000007.1:0-405421 GCF_003355565.1 Ensifer sp. M14 | reverse complement strand
ATTCAGAACCGCCGGGGCTCTAGTCGCTGCTGGGTGAAAGTTCCGTGGCAGGTCAGATTCCCTGAATGTAGGCTTCCTGAATAACCGCCGTCAGAGCCTTTTCCGCCATGCGACGCGGCTCAAGAAAGCTCGGAAAGTAGCTGCCCTTGCGCAGCTTTGGAATGCGAAGCTCGACCGTTCCAGCCCGCGTCTCCCAGTCCCGGTCACGGTAGCCATTGCGTTGAGCAAGCCGCATCGGGTTCTTTTCGCCGAAGTCAGCACCGGTTGCCGAACCAACCTCCAGTTCCATCAGTCGCTCGGCTGCAAAGCCGATCATCTCGCGTAACAAATCCGCATCGGCGCTCTTCTCAACAAGCGAACGCACGTTCATCATGTCATTGGTCATCGGTGATCTTTCCATCAGGTTGGTCTTGAACAACCCGACCCTAAATGGAAAACACTGATGGCCGCCTAAACCTCAAGACCTACACCACCTGATGGGACACGATCTTATCGTGACAGCCACGAATGAGCACGCGTCATAGTTTGACACATCGCGTCTACCATTGGCTCCGAGGAGCTTAAATCCGTAATCGTCTCCACCTGACCAAACGTCAGGCTTACTGCTCCACATTGTTTCGCTGCCGTACGACAAGCCAAAAAAGGCGGACAGGCGATGAGATCGACAATCTGCGGCGGTCCCCAGCTTATGTGGAATGGCAGGGCGATAAACGGCGCCTTTGGTCTATCTATCCTTGCGCGAAGACAACATTACCCGGTCTGCACGAAACGAATATCGCTGTCGATCGCTGCCGATAAATCAGAGCGAAAAGGACTGGAGAAAGCGCGGCAGCACACTCGTCCGCTGAGTTGTAGATCTCGGATCGTTAGCTACGGTCGAAGCGCCGGAAAAGGACCTTTCTTTGCCAGGAAAAACTTCCCGTTGTCACCAGACATCAGGTCCGAAACGTAGACGATCTCCATTAAGCGAAACGAGATCGACAGAGAGATTGCGTTCCGAAGCCACGGTCGTTCTGACCTTATCGGGCTCCATCAGACTGAATGCAGTCGAGAAAGCGTCGGCCACTGAAGCCCGCTCGCCTACGACCGTCAGCCGAGCGTATCCGCTTCGAGCTTGACCGCTGAGGGGATTCAGAATGTGCCCAAAACCACTTGTCTCATCGAACTGGAAACCGGAGGCGCTGGATGTTGAGACCGATTTGTCCATGATCTTCAGGACAGTCTCGGATTTTCCTCGACTAGCCACCGCAGAAAGCCCGACGCGCCACGGTTGCCCGTCGGATTGGTTTCCGATTGCCCGTACCTCACCCATATCCACGAGACTGCTGGTGATGCCTTCCGCACGAAGCAGCTCTACGATCTTATCCGTAATGTAGCCTTGGGCGATGCCATTCAGTGTCAGTGCCATTGGCCGACGGGTGAACACGACACGAGTTCGATTGAACTTTATGTTCTCGAACCCAACCGAGGACAGAGCCGTTCTTATGTCTTCGGAATTTGGGCCCGCTGGATCCGGATCGCTTTTTGCGAAATGATTGGCATAGAGGGTCCAGAGGGGCTGCACGGTGGGATCAAACAAGCGGTCGCTTTTCTGCCAGACGTACTGGCACATCTCCAGCACTTCAACCAACTCTGGAGGCGGAGCAGCCATTGCTCCCTCTTTATTGAGGCCGCAAAGAACTGAATCCATTCGATACAGGCTGAAAATACGTTCCAATCGGACTATTTCCGCGACCACTCGGTTTATGAGAGCCCCCGCGCGATCACGGTCTTCCATATTGAGGATAAGTGTCGCCGGCGCACCCAACGCGATGCCGTTCCACATCAACGGTGCGTCTTCGACCTTCCCGTAGGCAACCCGCGATAGGAGGGGTAATCCAGCCGCGGCTGCCATAATGAGGATTGCGCGACGACGCGTGATCATTTTAGCCATTTTTGGTAGTACTCACTCTAACTGAAGAATGCTCCGCTCCGGTCTGATCCGTTCCGAGGATGTAGTCCTTCGGAATCGCATCAAATTTCACGATGCGTCCCCCATACTGCTGTGAAAACGCCGTGGCGTCGGCTTCTTTCGAGAAGGGAACTGCCTCGTCGGCACCCATGCCGCTACGGCGCTGGCTGTCGATTACGAAAAAAGCCTTCCGCGCCTCGACCCAATTATCTGCGCCGGGCTGCTCCCAGGTTTTCGCCAAGCTCATGTCGGACACATAAATTGCGGCGATTTCCTTCGGCTCTTCCGGGAGCATAGTGAACGCAATCGTGTCGCGCGATGACGAGAACCAGATAGCCTCCGGGATGTCCTTGAGGATAATTTGCCCTTTCGGTCCTGGATGTTCCAGCACGTTCATACCGCAATATCTTCCCATCGCCTCCTCGGTCAGCGAATAGGGCGCGGGAGCAGCAGCAGTGTCGTCTTCTTGGCATCCGGAGAGTATTGCCAACAGCGCCGCGACAGCGACAACGGAACGGATTTTCATAACTCCCTCCTGGAGAATACAGAAGCCGCGAAAAGCAGCGGGACAAGCGTCCATCCGACCAATGCAAGCACGAGGGACGTCACAGAAAGGCCCGCGTGGCCAATCAGCCCGCCAAGCCCCGACAAGCTGCTCGCGCTGCCACTACCAAGGTTAAAGAGGCGGAAGACGTCTGTCGGGTTCGCGAGGAGAAGCGTGTTGAGGAGCCAGGCAGGAACCGGTCGTCCCTGCGCCGCCACCAGTCCAGCCAGAAGTCCCATGTCGTAGAGAAGAACGAAGAAGAGCCAGACACCAATGGCTATGCCGCCTGCCGTGCTTCGTTCCTTAGACAGGACGCTGGCGACATACCCCAGGGATATGAAAACTGCGCCGAGAACGACAGACGAACCGGTCATCAGCGCGAATGCGCCCCAGCTTCCTCCGCCAATGCCGCCTCCGACAAGGGTCAAAGCGATGGCCGCTGTGCCGTAGCCAACAGATGTGGCGAATGCCAGTATGGCCAGATGGGCGACGAATTTTCCAAGCACGACCTCGCGGCGTCCGATCGGATAGCTCAACAACAGCAACATCGAGCCGCGTTCGGTCTCTCCAACAATCGCGTCGTGTGACAGCAGCAGGGCAATCAAAGGAACGAGGAATACCGACAGGCTCGAAAGGCTGACGATCATCACATCGAGTTTGCTCACCCCAACGTTGCCAGTCGGCGAACTGCCGAGGGAAGAAAGTGTAAGTGCCAGCATCGTGAGCAACAGCGTCGCAGCGAGAACCCAGCGGTTGCGCATCCCTTCCTGGATTTCCTTGCCAGCGATGATCCAGATGTTGGTCATCTTGCGTTCCTCCCCAGAAAATGTGCGTACAAATCGTCGAGCGACGGTTCGGTCACCGTGATAGCCTGAAGCTGTGCGGGGTTGGTTGTGATATGCCGCAGCAACTCGATCTTCTTGCTCGGCTCGATCTCAGTCTCGAATGAGGAGCTATCCCGCCCGGAGGACCATTTTGTTCCGTTGCATTCCCATTCAGCGATGCGCGTGCCAGCGGTAAGCTGAATGCCCACCCTGGTCGGAAGCTTTGCAACACGGCGGAGTTCCTCAAGGGCACCGTCCGCCACCTTCCGCCCTTTGTTGACGATGATGACCCGATCCGTCCTGTGTTCGAGCTCGGTCAACGCGTGCGATGACAGCAGAACGGTGCAGCCAGTCTGGCGCAAATCATCGACAAGGTCATAGAAGCTGCGGCGAAGCGCCGGATCCAGTCCGCTGGTCGGCTCGTCGAGAAGCAGTAGACCCGGCTCCCCGAGAAGCGCCTGCGCGAGCCCCAGCCTCTGCCTCATGCCCTTGGAGTAAGTCCGTACGGGACGATCGACGGCTTCGGAAGCTAGTCCCACCCGCTCAAAAAGCGCCAATGCTTTCCGCGGATCGACACGTTTCAAACGGGCGTAGAACTGAAGTGTCTCGCGACCGGTAAGGGCCAGGTGGAAGGCCACGCTCTCTGGAAGATAACCCAAACGCTGGCGAACAGACCACTCTCCTGTCGCAGGGTTTTGGCCGAGGACCGCGACGTCTCCGGAACTCGGTCTGATAAGACCCAGCAACAGCTTGATCAGCGTTGTCTTGCCCGCACCGTTATGGCCGACAAGCGCCACTGTCTCGCCCGAGACCAATTCGAATGAAACATCGCGAATGGCCTCGACAGCATTGTACTTCTTGGTGACTTCGGCAACGCGCGCGGTGACAGTCATTGGATCCGCTCCTTATGCGATGGCCGCATCAACGGATGTCCGTCTACTACGCCTCCAGGCAACAGCGCCGGAAACTGCGCTTGCGCCCAGCGAATAACCTGGACAGCTGGACTTGTGACCAGCACTTTTGCCTGCGGCGAAGTCCACAAGACCTTGTCGATGAGATCGTTTGGACGGTACGGATTGTCTCCAATGCCGTCACCATCGAGATCAAAGGCCGGATTGTCGCTCCAGTAATTTCCCCGTCCCTTGACGGACCAGTCGAGATACCGGGTTCCGACATATTTGACCTGGTTGCGATTGCTGATGAAAGAATTGCCGCTCATGAGATTACCTTCGGAACCCGCCGTGAAGTGAATTCCGATGGCGCAACCATTGAATTCGTTATCGATGAACTTGTTCTTATTGGCATTATAGATGAACACGCACTTCTCAGGACCAAGGCGGTTTTCGCCTGCGGAAGCCTCCTGAGCGTCGGAGGCCGGTAGGCCGTGTTCGGCAGACCGCGCGCCAGCTGAACGCCATCGATCCAGGGGTTGAAGTTTACCGATAACCGAATTTCCGCGAATTTCAGAGCTATTGGCGTAATTGAGGAGCAACCCGTGATCACGGTCTCCCACCGAGGTGTTGCCAACAATCTTCAGTCTGCTCGAATACATGATCGCATAACCGACCGCGTTCCCGCGAGACACGTTGTCACTCAACTCGCTGTCGTTGGTGTACATGTAATGGATGCCAAAGCGGAGGTCGCTGAAGCGGTTACCGTGGAAGACATTGCGCTTGCTTGCGTTGGTCGAAATGCCGTCGCGCCCGTAGCTGATATCGTTCTCGATGACTTTTGCGCCCGGAGCGTTCCATATCGTCACGCCGTTCCCCGATTCGCTCAGACGGCCCTCCTTGTAACCGACAATCCGGTTACCGCGTGCGACAGAGTCTTTCGCACCGTGTAAGTAGACGCCGAACAGGTTGTCGGTGATCGTGTTAGCCTCAATGACCGCGCCTTCCGCCGTTCGCGCCGCGAAAACCCCGGAATCAAGCGCGACCAAATCGTGCCCAGAGCCGCTGATCAGCAAATTGCGGACCGCCACACCGACGCCCGAGATCGTCACGACGCTCCCCTTGCCGTTTCCAACAATGGCTGCCCCGTCATCGCCGACTAAGGTGACACTCTTCGAAATCTCTATTGGCCCGCGATGCGTTCCAGCCCGCAGTCTGACAACATCCCCGGATGCCGCGCGTTCGATCACGGGCTGCAACTCGTCCCCTGGACTCACAGTGAACTCAGCCGCGGTCGCGCCGAATGGTGTGGCGCTCAAAACGAGCGCCACACCGAGCCAGGCTATGTTGGCAAAATGCCGCATCATGCCCCCTGGGGCTCAACGAACATACGGCCCTTCATCTCCATGTGCATTGCGTGGCAGAACCATGAGCAATAGTACCAGTAAACACCCGGTTTGCTGGCCTTGAAGGTGACGGAAGCAGTCGCTTGCGGTGCAACTTCCATGTTGATGCCGTAGTTCACGATCGCGAACCCGTGGGTGAGGTCCTCGACCTCGTCGATGTTGGTGACGTACACCGTCACTTCATCCCCCTGCTTGACGCTGAAGCTATCCAGACCGAAGGCCGGAGCAGCGGACGTCATGTAGACCCGGACTTTGTTGCCATCGCGGATGACCTCGGAATCGATCAACAGATCGATATTGTCAGCCTTGGCCTGTGTAACCGCATCCGCGAAGAATGGGTCTGCGCGGTTCCACAAATGCACCGGATTGATCTTTGACGCGTGTACGAGCGTCGCGTCGTGAGGTTCGGCGAAGGTGGGATTGTCGTGCACAATGACCATCTCATCACCGGAGATGTCGATCAGCTGATCGTTCTCGGGTTTCAGCGGTCCGACGTTAAGGTAACGGTCCTTGGAGAACTTATTGAGCGAGACGAGCCACTTGCCGTCAGCCTCCTTGGTTTGCCCCATCGAAGTGTGGTTGTGACCTGGCTGATAGTGGACATCGAGCTTCTGCCGAATTGGATCGACCTTCTCGCCGGCATAGGCGCGTTTCGCGTCATCAATATTCCACTTGCAAACCTGGCTGTCGATGAACAGCGTCGTGTAGGCATTGCCCTTGCCGTCATAGGCAGTGTGCAGCGGACCAAGCCCGAGCTCCGGTTCGGCAACGACGGTATCGCGGGGCTTGATCTTGTCGGCGAACAGGTCGTCGAACTTGCGCACGTCGAATACCGTCACCGTCGGCGACAGCTTGCCGTTGGCAACCACATGGATCCCATCCGGCGCGGTATTCATCCCGTGCGGGCTGTTAGAGACCGGAATATAACGCGTGAACGGAGAGCCTTTGCGTCCGTCCAATACGGGGACGCCGCCCATTTCTTTGTACTCACCCTTGGCAACGGCTTCTTCGATCCGCTTCAGATTGAAGACGACGACCCAATCCTGTTCACTGGCCATCATCTCGGCGAGATTGACGCCCTCTTCCGAGTTATAGCACGTCGCGAAAGCGTATTTGCCCTGATAGTCAGCATCGACGTTGTCGAGGTTGCCGTCGACCATTACCTGCCAGGCGACCTTCATGGTCTCACCATCGACAGCCGTGAAGATGGCGCTGTACTGCTTGTGGTCGTCGAGCACTTTACCGTCGTTCGGGATCGGCACGCGATCTTCGCCATTGCAGAAGACATAACCTGTCTTCGGGTACTTCTGGACCCGCAAGCCGTGAACCGTGTGCTGGTTCGGCAGTTGAATGATCTTGTCGCACTTCATTACATCGAGCCGGATGCGGCATACGCGCGTGTTTGCCTTGTCGTTGGCAAACAGGTAGCGCCCGTCATAGGTGCCGTCCGTGAACGACGGGTGCGGATGATGAAGGTCACCGTTGAGATAAATCCCACCCTGCTCCTTGAGAAACTCGACCGTTTCCGGAAGCAGCCCTTCCGTCAGGACCTTGCGGCTCTCGTTCGTTTGACCCCAGCCGGTGGCGCTGCAGCGGTTGAAAACAGGAATACGCATCATTTCGCGCATCGACGGTACGCCAACGATCCTCACTTCGCCGGATTGTCCGCTCGAGAAGAACGCGTAGTACTCGTCCAGTTCGCCCGGCTTAACCTCCCAAGAAGCACCAGATGCTTCCTGGGCGCGCGCGGGAGTAGCCGCGCCGCCCGAGAGCCCCAGGGTCCCGCCGACACCAGCGACACCAGCCGCCGCTGCCAGCGCTGTCGATCCCAGGATCTGACGTCTGTTCAGGCGTATTTTGCTATTCGATTCTTCCGACATATTGCCTCTCCTTAGATGGCTGCTTCAGGATTGGTTCCGGAAGCCTCTTGAGGTTTAGGAATGGGTGCCCCCTTGTGGGTGACCTCTGTTTTCGCTGGTTTGTCGCCTCGTGACGCGGGTGTCGACAGCGCCATGAATTTCTCGCGCTTCAGCCGAACCTGGATCATGTGCGGACAGCGTTGATCGTCGTGGTAGAGTTCTTGGCAGTGCATGCAATAGATGCACTCGTTGACGTTGATCTGGCCCTCTGGGTGGATCGATTGAACCGGGCATTCCTTGGCACAGCGCTGGCAGGGCGAGCCGCATTCAGGCCAACGCTTCAGCCATTCGAACATGCGGATGCGTCCTGGAATGGCCAGTGCCGCCCCGAGCGGGCAAAGGTAGCGACAGTAGAAACGCTCGATAAAAAGCCCGGCCGCCAACAGCGTCAGCGCAAAGATGACAAAGGGCCATTCACGCGCAAACTTGAGGATTATCGCTGTTTTGAAGGGCTCGACTTCCGAGAACATCTCCGCCAAGGCGATCGAGTAAAGCGATAGCCCAAAGAGGCCCAGGAAGATGATGTACTTGATTGGCCACAAGCGCTCGTGCAATCCCCAGGGGAGTTTTACCTGAGGCACTTTCAGCCATTGCGCAAGGTTGTTCGTCAGTTCCTGGAGAGCGCCAAAGGGGCACAACCAGCCGCAGAACGGGCCTCTGCCCCAAAACAGGAGTCCCGCGGCGACGGCGGCCCAGAGAATGAACACCAAGGGAGCCGAAAGAAAGAACTCCCAATGGAACCCCGTGATCAAAGCATTGAAGAATGTCAGTACGTTCACGACCGACAATTGGGCATTGGCGTACCATCCAAGCCACACGAGCGTGAACAGCAGGTAGCCGCGTCGAACCCACTTGAACAGTCTCGGCCGTTTAACCAACCAGTCCTGAAAGAAGAAGATCAACGTTAGAACGAGGAGCGCGGCGATGGTGACACCTGCGGTCAACCTGTTCATGTCCCACATCGTCATCCACAGTGGCTTCTCTTCAGGAAGCGGCTCTGCAGGCGCGGCTTCCGACACTGGCGCGGCTTGAACGCCAGCTGGCTCCGCTGCGGGTACCTTCTCAATCGTGACGTAGGAATCCGGAAGTGTGTAGCCGAGATTGTATGGAAGAATTGCCTTCTCGCGGCCACCTGCCCCACGTTGCACCAGCAACTGCAGCTCGAACGGCTGGGTGACGTCGAACGAAAAATCCTTCGGAACTGTAAAAAGTGCTATCTCGCGTAGACGAGGAGCTCCTTCCGCCGAAAGCGAAGCAATTCGCGTGTGGTCGCGATCCCGAAACCGAACGCCTTGCCCATCTTGCAACAGCTCGATGCGATCGAAGATCCCACCGCGAACATAGCCGGAGCCCTTGAACGAATAGGCACCGTCACCGGCGACGAGGATCGCGGATTGATCCGGTCCCAACGATTGCGCCAAGCGCTCGTATGCAATGTCTCCCAGCAACGACCGACCGATGAGCGGCACGCTGACAGGAGCAACAAAGAGGTCGATGAAACGGGCCTTCGCATCGCGTGTTTCGGGTCGATCAGCGGCTTCCGGTCTGCCAGCCTGACGAAATCCATCTGAGACTTCTCCCACGGTCAGGCGGAGGCTCCGGACCGAACCGTCACCGATGAGCGTTTGCCAATCAGAGCTGCCCTGCTTCGAAACATCCACCTTCTTCGTTTGGAGGACGTTCGCGGCCAAACTATCGTTGCTGCCGTCAAGCCGCTTGCTCCGAATGAGCTGGACCGCCGAGCGAACCACGCTGTCCCCCATCACCAGGACGGTCACGGTGGCCCCGCTGACGATGTCAACCTGGGGCGGACGGTCCGCCCCGGCCGCGACGCGCCCCATGTCCTTGCCGATAAAGGAGTTGAGTGCGGCGACGACTTTCGCCTCGGGAATGCCGATCAAGACAATCGGTTCCTTGTGGTCGACCAGGCGAAGGCCGTGGATGACACCCTTGGGGTCAATGCCCACCAGGATATGGATTGGCTTTCCGGAGTAGCCTACTGAGCTTGTAAAATCCGAGTTCAAATATGCGTAGCCCAGTAGCGCCTCGCCTTTGTAAACAGGCGCAATCGGCGGTTCACCCTGAGCGGGACCAATCCTATCCGCCTCGGCGAACAATTCGTTGGCTGCGACCTTCTCGAGGTATGACGACAGTTGGGCAGTCGCACCTATCGCCGCTGGAGAGGATGCAATGGCGGTCGCGGCCAGGACGAGCGCCAGCACCAGAAATCGGTGGAGACCGCGATAGAAAGCTAATATCGGCACATCATTTATCCCGGTGGTCGTCTGCATCACTGCCCTATTTAGACAGTCTCAGAACCTCGCGGTTTGATCTTGATCAAACAATAAGCGGAAGACCTAGTGCAGCCTTAGACTTTGTCGACCCTGAAATGGGCAACCTTAAGAGGCGGAACAAGTGATGAACCAACAAAATGAGGAAGCCTGGGACCTCGAAACCCTGGATGACCTTCTGGCTGTGGCTCGGGCTATGGAACAGGATGCAATTGACGGATACATCGCTCTTGCCGCGCGAATGCGATCAGAGAACCAACCCGAACTGGCGCTGGTTTTTGACCGCCTCGTCGCGGAAGAGGAATCGCATCTTTCCAAGGTGAACCAATGGATTGGCGATCGACCAGTTGTCCAAGCGCACCCGGCAGAGGATCTTTTCGACGATGAGGGCGCAGGCGTCGTTTCGCCCGAATTGCTCAACTCATACCGTGCATTCTCGATGGCCGTTCGGAATGAAGAACGCGCGTTCGTATTCTGGACGTACGTCGCCGCGCATACACGATCGGCGGAAATTCAATCTGCCGCGGAACGGATGGCTCGCGAAGAGTTGGGCCACGTTTCGACGTTGCGCCGGGAGCGGCGGAAAGCGTTCCACGAAATGCGGAGGGAAGAGAATTACGGAGTTCGGAACACCCTTGACGCTCTGGAAAACCGTCTAGCAGGCTTCCTGGAAAAAACGGCGCTCGATTCCGACGACACGGGGATCCCGCAACTTGTTGCCCAGTCTCGCGCTCGCGCCCAAGAGCTGTCAACCGATCGACCTTTATCGACGCCACTGTTGTCGAGCCTTTCTCAGGCAGCGTTGGATAGCCCTCTTCCCTTGTGCGAGCTACTTCTCGACTGCTATTTGGATCTGGCTGAGCGTTCGACGGAAGACGATGTCCGCAAGCGTATGCAGATATTCGCGAGCGAGCTGGTCCACTTACTGCACAGTTTGCGGGGTCGAGGCGCAAGCTGAAGGATTTCGCCCCTTTTCTCCTCAACCCCATAGCTACACTATGTTAGCCCGTACTGTCGCAGTCAGATACCACATCAGGATGGAACTATCTCTGATTGCCGAAGTTTAGCGGTCACGGCGGAACGAGGCCGCCGGGTTCAAGTTGAGGAGATCTGACATGTTACGCGTTGTTAAGTTGGTATTGCCGGCCACGATGGCTGCAGCATTCGGTGTTTCGGCGTGGGCTGCGGACCACGAAGTAAAAATGCTCAATAAGGGGACGGGCGGCGCAATGGTTTTCGAGCCGATGCTTGTCAAAGCGGAGCCCGGGGATACAGTTTCGTTCGTTGTTGTAGACAAGGGCCACAATGCCGAAACGGTCAAGGATCTGATCCCGGAGGGCGCGGAACCGTTCAAGGGCAAGATCAACGAAGCAGTCAAGATGACGGTCAGGGCGCCAGGTGCCTACCTTATCAAATGCACCCCGCATTTCAGCATGGGTATGGTTTCCCTCATCGTTGTTGGCCCCGGCCCCAGCAATCTTGACAAAATAAAATCGGCGAAAATGCCGAAAAAAGCCAAGGAGCGGGTCGAAGCGGCTTTGGCTGGCCTATAGTCTTCACGATCAGTCATTCACACTCCGCTCATCCTAAAGAAACTCCGCGCGTGAGCGGAAATATAGACTAAACGAGAGGCTGCTCACACATCGGGTCGAAAGGCCTTGATCCTGGCAGGATCCGTTTCGACCCGGCCCGCGCCGATCAGATCGAGGCAGTAAGGCACCGCCGCGAAGATCGTGTCTAGGCTGAAACGAATAGAGCTCGGCCTGCCAGGTAGGTTAATAATCAGCGTTTTGCCCCGGGTGCCGGCCGTCTGGCGCGACAGGATTGCTGTCGGCGTCTGCTGGAGGCTGGCACTCCGAAGCTGCTCGCCAAATCCGGGCAGTTCCTTTGACAGAACCTCGCGCATCGCCTCAGGCGTCTGGTCTCGCGGAGCGGGACCGGTACCACCCGTGGTAAGGATGAGATCGGCTCCATTATTGTCACTGAGCGCAATCAGCGTGTCTCGTACGGACGCAAATCCGTCGGCGATCACGCGCCTCAAGATGGAACAGGGTGACGTAACCACCTCTGCAAGCCACCTCTCAATGGCTGGGCCGCTCAGGTCCTCGTAATCTCCATGGCTTGCGCGGTCTGATATGGTGACAATAGCAATCTTCATATTCACGCTCCAAGAACCAATACGTATCGGAGTTTTCGATGGCGTTCGGGTTTTTCGGGAAATGGCCTATAAGTCAAATCAATGCGTAGCGAACGAGTTCGCCGCGCATCGCTCCACACGGCGATTTCGTGCCGATCTCCATGCGGTCAGGTCTTTTCCGTTACAGACCTCCCTTGTGGATAGCCGAGAAAGCGGGACAGTCTTTGCGAAACCGCAAGGACCTACGTGACTGAAGCCTATATTGCCGAACGATAACAGAAGGGATCGGTTATCCGAGCGACTAGGTCGCGCATAATGGTTCGTAGCGGATGGATGGCACCCGCACTTCGAATCAACGCGTCGCGGGTTCGGGGATCGCCACCAAGGAGCTTGAGATGAACACACCGGCGAGTCCACTTAATGCGGCAGAGATCAGCCGTCTGGAGACCCTCCACCGCGATCTGCTCGCAATTTGTCTTCGGCTTGAAGAAGTTGCAGCAGACATCGAAACGAGCGCCAGCGAGCCCGTGGATCCCAATCTAGCGGAGGCGATCCCAGCCGTTCTTCGAGAGGCTCATAATATTGAGGAAAAGGTCCTCTTTCCCGATTTCAACCGTAACGCGGGCTCCGTGTTTGCCGCGCAGGCGATCGGAAGGCTGAAGGCCGACCATCGATGCGATTTGTTGACGGCAGAGGAAATCTCCCTCGTCTTGCGAGGGTTGGCTGATGGCCAATGCGATCTCCGGCCTGACAACATCGCCCGCCTGCTGCACGGCTTTCAGGAAGCGCTCCGCCGGCATATTCACGCTGAGAGCCTCTTGATGGAGACGCTGTTAGCTGCCAAAGCGGACGACCGGGAGGTTTTCCAGTAACGGGCGAAGCGAGGCGGGTGTCGAGTGCATTGAAACAAGCTCGCCGTGGTCTCGTGAGTCGGATCGAGTTTACCGTGGCGTTCGTCGTGCCAAAGAACCGTCGTCACGGTGGCGAAATCACGGTCCCATCGCCGCCAGTTTGTGCCAGAGCAAACACTAAGTCAGATAATGACGCCGCGGCTTCTAATACATCCCAGGCGGTCATTGGTACGGCAGTGCCCGCGTGGTAACAGAGATCACTTCATAGGTGCCCGGGCTGGTTTGGATCTGCACGGGAGAATCGGGAATGCAGTGCAAATCTGCAACGCGCCCAGCGCTGTGGTGGGGACTGGAAGGACGGATGCCACTGGCGATCGCTGGGAAGGTGTCCTTTCAGGGTGAACCTAAGTCAGAAGACCGGCCTGTGAAAGATGACCCGTCCGAAAGGACAGCGAGACGGGTCCGCATCCATTAAGGGGAAACAATTGACCATACAGATCTTTTGACCGCACAGCCTCTGCATTCGGCCGAGCGTGCGGGTTTATATCGAGCCATCTTCACAAGAAGGGATACCAGAGGCGAGTTCCTTCCGGATCCGGTTTCGGACGAGCAGTTAAGCCGTATCCTCCTCGCTGCGCATCACGCACCATCTGTCGGATTCATGCAACCTTGGAGTTTCATCAAAGCCCGCGAGGAAACCCGGTCGTTCACGGCTTGGAGGAAAGCGGCCAGGTCTGCTTGAAGCGGAGCAATCCGCCAGCTAGTCAATCAATGGACCGCGGTAATCCCGAACGTGCGGATGGTTGCTATAGCGGTTCGCCAGCAAGCGCCGTTCTGCCGGCTATTGACGAGGCCTTTGTTTTCGAAGTCCCATTGAAGCATTCCTCCGGCATGCTTCCTCTTGCGAACAATTCCGATACTTCAAGGCACGAGCCACCTGTCTGCCCCGGCTTTCCGCATGGATCCGGGCCGCCTGCGAACCATGTCGGCGTAAAGCAACATGGCGTATGGCAAGGGCAAAGACAAAGAGCTCATGAAGAGGATGGCCGATCTCGGCAGACTTGCCATGTCAGGCGAACTTGCAGATCTAAGGTCCAGAATTATCGTTGTTCTCGACAAGATGGCCGCCGCCATCTGGCCATCTGATATTCTCAGGCCAATGCCGTCTGGCAAAGACATCGACGCGGTGATGCTAAGGGTACAATCCGATGCGTCCAAGGACTGAACAGCGTCTGGGGTGAGAAAGCCAGGTTGATCGCAAAATCGGCGGTTCTCGAACAATGGAAACGCGGGCAGCGCAACCTGTTCGGCGCGTTCAGAAACATTGCCGTGTTCGGGGACATCGTGATGCAGGACGGCACGAAGGGCGTGGTCAATCTACCGGAGGAGTACTCGCGGACGTTGACGGCGCAAGATGTCAAGGAATTGGCAGACCTCGTCGGAAAGCTCGACTTCTTCTCGACACTCCAGCTCTTCCGCAACCTTGAAAGCGGCGACTGTGGGCTGCCAGCGCATCATGCCGATGTGTTGCGCGCCATGGCAAGAACGGTGCGGAACCGCTTCCAGCGACCCGTCTGGAAGGATGACGCCATCATCCAGCTGCACCTGGATTATCGCTGTCTGCGCGGCGGAAAGGCGGCGCTCGCCGATACGCTTGGAGCACTCGGCAGCGCTCTGGAAACTAAAGCTTCCACGACCATTGATTTGCCGTTGACCTCGGTGTCGCCGAGAGGAGGCGGCATCACGTTACCAATGCGGCTATCGCGTTCGATCAAAGCCAAGCATGTGAAGCATGGAAGCGATGACGTGCATGTCGCGTCATTGGTGCTCGAACTCGGCCCGGTGAAGGCGCAGGTGAAGATGATCGTGACGCGACCACCGACACTCCCCTCCGCTCAAGGGTGCCGGACGGTCGTGGCCGAGGACTTCGGGTTTATCAATACCTCCAGCATCGTCGTGTTGCGTAGCCGGTCGCCGATCGGTGTAGGCGCGCTGGCCCGCGTCGCCGGTCATAACGGCGGTGATGGCAAGAAGCTGACCAAAGAGCAGGCAAGAATGTTCCTGGAGACCCACGTTTCCGAGGATGACGTCGAAGTCCTGGATTACGTGCAGTTCGATGGCAGCGATTTCCTTGGGCGCATCGCCGCACAGGCGACGAAGATCGATGGACTTCGCTCCGAGATCGACCGTCTCTACAATCGTCTCGACCGCATCCGTGCCGAGCTCAATCGCGTAGCGGACGCCGAGGCGGCAGCACTCGTCCCCGAGATCGCAGCCATGCCGAGCCACCCTCGCTACATGGCAATGCATGGCCGGTTCTTCCGGCTGATGGCCGCAGTCGGATGGCTCAAGCAGGCACGTCTTGCCGTCTACCGAGCAGTGGCAGGACTGAAGAAATCCTGGTTCGGCCATGTGGCGCAGCGAAAGGCAGACCTTGCCGAGAAATACGGCGCGGTGGTGGTCACCGAAGACCTCGACATCGTTGCGGTGCCCACGGACGATCCCGCCTACAAGGGGCGGACGTTCAACAAGATGATCAACAACGGCGCGAAGGGGCAGTATATCCTTCGATCCGAGAACACGCTGAAATGGAGAGGCATTGCCTCGGTAAAAGTGCCGAGTTTCTACACCAGTAGCACGGACTGGAGAACCGGAACGGTCGACAAGGCGCAACGTCGTGGATTGGTGTTCAAGGCGGAATTCGACGGCCGCTTATGGGATGCCGACCTGCATGCGGCGGAAATGATCGGGCGCTACCTGTTCCTCAGGCCCAAATCAGAGAGCGAACCTGCGGCACTTGCCGCCTAGTGACAAACGCATTCCTCCTGCCGAAGGCCGTGGCCATCGGTGGACGGGAAGCCCGGCCCTTCCGGGAGTGTTCACCATAACTCGGGACATAGATACGCGCGGGCAAGTCCATGAAGCGTTCCTGAAAGCACGTGCAGAAGCGGAACTCGTGTTCCCCGATCCACTCCGAAGCACGTATCGAGCCCTAAAACTCGAAGGGATAATGGAGGCACCTGTCAACATCTGTATCGACTGCGACCGCGACCGGGCAGGCCCTGCTGTGATCGGACGCACGCACATTCGGGCGATGGATCTCTACAGCACCGCGTGCGCCGTCCAGAACCTGTGGCTCGCCGCCCGCGCCGAAGGACTGGGCGTTGGATGGGTGAGCATTTTCGACAACGGGACGGTCCAGCGCATTCTGAAAATTCCGAAGCGTATTGTGCCGATTGCCTATCTCTGCGTCGGACAGGTCAAAGGCTATCACGAGCGTCCCGAGTTGGAAAAGGCCAGCTGGCGCGAGCGTCTTCCGATTGGATCCCTCGTGCATTTCGAGGAATGGGGCCGCCAGGATACTCGACAGGACCTTATCAGCCAGCTCGAGCGCGACGAGCGTGATGTTCGCGAGCATCTGTGGCCGTGAACCATCCGTAGCTCCGGGCTTCAAAAAGCGTTGCGGAGAACGTCCGCAACGCTACACTCCCAACGGGGCCGCCCCGTTTTTTAAGGTTCTTTAGCGTGCGTTTAAACGCATTTGCTTCTGTGGAGAGATTTGCAAGGGATATGCTCGTTGACAGCACAGTGTTGCCGGCATGTTGTGCTCCTCAGGCCTAGTTAATTGGCTGAACTCACCGCGCACCGGCCTGCCGTGTTCTGCAAATAAGGTCGAACGTCACTTCCCGCTTTGCCGCAAACCGCGGCTGGTGCGCTAAAGACCGGTCTGGGCACAGGACGGCGCATCGCCTGAACAAAGACCATCATGAAGAGAGCCCACGCGGCCATCCAGCAGATGGCCGCGGCAACAACGGGTTCGAAATACGCGTCACGCATCCCGTCGCCGAAAACACGCAGCAAGGCGGAGACAGATAGAAGCGAGAACGCGCAGGCCGTGGGCCTGCTGAGGATCAGCCTCTCGCCGTCGCGTACCGAGGCCGACCGCATCATGAAGGCGGCGATCATCGTTCCCATCGCTCCCATCGTCATTGCATGCAGGGCGGCGATCGATGGAAACTGAGCGGGAACAATAACGGCAAGACCGTTCAGGATGAGTGCCGCCGGCATCCAGGCGAAGGCGATATGCAGGATAAACAGTGCCGGATACCGCACGGCCTTGACGCTTTGCCAACTCGCCATTTGCAACAACAACACAGCGCCTGAAAGCATCAACAGGTAGCCGGATATGTTTTGGCTGGCGCCTCGAAGACAAATGGCGGCCAGAATACCCAGGATCGCCAGGTACGAAAATGCCGGCCGATCGCGAAAGCGGGTCTGTGTCCCCGTCCGGACCAGCCAATGCCGCGTGAAGGCAGGCACGGCGCGTCCACCAATCACGATAATCAACAGGCTATATATCCCCCACGGCGCACCCATCGAGTTCAAGCCATCAAAGGTGGAGAGCACCGCACTAATTCCAAGCACGGCCGCTCCGAGTGGTGCCCACAGGCGATGCCGAGCCCCGGCCTTTAGCAACGCAACCGCTAGGACAGCCGCCAAGAACACGAAATATGCAGATGCCCCGATGACAGACGCGAGATGCGACAAATGCGTAGAAAATGCGGCCGTGAGCCGGGCAATACACCAAAGGGAAGAAGCAATTGTTGTGACCGCGGGTGGGACGGGACCTCTCTTCGTCCACGCGGGCAAGACCGTAAGGAGATAGCCCCCTACCGCAGCACCGGCCATGCCGAACAAAAGCTCGCTACTATGCCAACTGACTCTCTCCAGCGCGATTTCTTCCGGGAGGATCCAGACAAGGGGTACGACGAGCGCCCAAAGTCCGGCGAGAAAAAACAGCGGCCGATATGGTGCCCGCCAAATGGATTTCGAATTGATCACCGCTGAAATCAAATTCCTGTCTTGGATTGAGCTCCGAAGCGCGCAAGCAGGTCCGCGTTCACAAGCTGCATATGCATCACCCGACCGTCAGCTGACTGGCACCGTCGTCGATAGATCGCAATGCAAACGCATCGCGGTGACAGGAATAGCGTGGCACCCGGCAATATGGTCGCGATCATACCTATCGAGCATCAACGGATTTGCAGGTTAAATGATGCGTACCCGCCTGCTGGGTAGACCGCACGGATAGCCTCGGTACCGAGAGGGAGGACAAAGTTCCCGATGCCGCTAAGCAGTTCGTCCAAGACGACCCTCAGTTGCATCCTCGCCAATTCTGCGCCGGGGCAGATATGGATCCCCGCACCATAGAGCAGATTTTGCGACTGATCCCGATCGGGACGAAACTGATCTGCATCCTCGAACACTGCACCGTCGCGGTTTGCTGATGCCCAAATTACTGTCATCCTTTCCCCTGCGTTGATCGTCCGCTCACCGATTGTCACGGATCGAGACGCAACGCGCCGATTGGAAATCAACGGTCCATGGAGACGAAGTATTTCGTCCACGGCTTGCGGAAGGAAAGTCCTGTCACGGCGTAGCTGTGATTGGACTTCGGGATGTTCCGCAAGGAAATGGACAATGATACCGACGCAGGCAGAGATGGTACCCAGTTCGCCCACGGTCCAGTTGCGCAGGATGCTAACGATCTCCGCATGTCGGAGCAGCCGTCCATCAACGGCCTGCCGCACCAAGCTGGTGGTGATATCGTCCGGTGCAGCAGCGCCGGCCTGCTGGCGTATTTCCAGCTGTGATCGGATATAGCCATCGAATTCGAGCGCTATGGACGCAAGGGCATTCGTATCGCGCGCCAGCGTCGCCTCGCGGTTCTTGCGGACCCATTGCCGTAGTGGTTCGTGCAATGATCGGGGCCAGCCCAAGAAGCCACACTGGATTCGTATGGCATATGGTTCAGCAAATCCCATCATGAATTCGCTGGACGGATCCTTCTTGAGTGAGGCGACCAGATCGCGAGCAATCCGGCGGCATGCCGGCTCGAAGGCTTCAATCCGTTCCACCGCGAAGTAGGGCTCGATCATCTGCCGGTAGTGTGAATGTTCAGGCGGATCCATTCCGTTGGGAACTGACGGGTGGCGCGAAACAACGTTGCTGAAGGTTTCGTGATCATTCAGTACCTGCAAGACATCCGCATGGCGGAAAAGCGACCATCCGAGGTAGTCGCTATGGGCCACCGGGCACGCCTCGCGCATCTGGTCGTAGGCTTGGATCTGATTGGCTAGAACCTCGCGACTGCGAGGATCCCAATCGGAGACGGCCTCCATAGGACACTTGTGCTGGTTGGAGGCCTCTCCCGTTGCCGATTCCATTCATGCGCCCTTTCCGCCAATATGTGCCCATATGTGCATCAGCAGCAGGCGCGTTCTTTGTCGTCACTCAAATAGATTGTCCCTATTCAGCATATGCATCCGCCAAGGCGATTGCTTGGGGATACACGCACATCTTCCATTGCGCTGGCGGATTTCCAGAATGGCAGGACGCCGGCTATGCGGTCGCGGCTGCTCCCAAGCAGTAGACTGCTGTAGGAATGGCCATGCGGCACCGCATCTCGCACCACATGCGGGCTGCGATTTTCACTGGCGCTACAGGCCTGAATTCGAAGCACGCTACCGGGAAGAGCTGCGCTGTAACCCGGCGTTGCGCGCGAAGCGGGCGTCGCGGCAGGCATGATCACGCTGCTCTATGGCTCGCGCAACCTGCTTGCTGATTTTCTAATGAAAGATAGCCAAGGCCGCGCGCCCGCTACGGAAGCAAGCTGAAACAGAAAACCATACACGAGCACGGATGAAGCTCTGGCAGAAAATCTCTACCGGTGACATGCCTCGGGCGAGTTTTGATTTCGCGCAATGCCGCGTCTGGAGCATGAGGATACTCTGTGCTCTGACGGTAGTGCAAAGGAGCACACCTTGAAGAAGGGGTATCCCTACAGGTGGACGGTTCATCGCGGAAAATTCTGATCGTGGCTTCCGACGGAAGCCTTCGGCGCTCCCTTGCATTTGCCCTGCAAATTGAAGGGTATCAGGTTGATCTTGCCGAGAAGCTTTCGCTGGCGATACCCCGTTTATCGTCGTTCGTTTGCATGCTGCTCGATGAAGAATTGCTTGCGGGAGAATCGGCTTTGTGGTCTTCAGTAGGTGTCGACAGCAGTCGAATAATTCTTTTGAGCCAAGGCGCGACGGTTGTGTCCAACCCACCGCCAGCAGCTACCGTGTTCACACCATTCTCGATGACTGACCTGCTAGAAGCGATATCCACGCTCGCACGCGTGCGAAACATATAGCGCGCGCAGTTGCGGAATTACATAATTCCGCACTGCTGTTTGGCCCGGAGACGTATATCAAACGTCATCGTGAACCAGAAATCAACCTCGCCTCACACCACTAAAGTTCGCCGCCGCCGCGGGTGCGGCTGGGCGCAAATTGTCGTGTGCACCACCGCCTATCATACGCGACTCCGTAAAACTACGTAGTGGAATAACCGAATTGCCGCGGTCGACCGCTTTTCGCAAAAAGGTAGCGAAAACAACTCGGGAGACACACAATGCTGGCGGTATCCAACACATCTCATCCCCAACTCATCCGCCTCACAGAAGGCAGAACGGCCGACCGAGCATTCGGGCGCGTCGCACCGATCACTGTTTACGCCGTCGGGTCGGAAATCTATGGACAGGGTGAAACATCAGGAACCTGCTATCAGATAGAATTTGGTGCAGTTCGGATCTGCCGTCTACGAGAGGATGGACGCCGCCAGATCGTCGCCTTTCATCTGCCAGGTGAGGTTTTCGGGTTTGAACCGGACGACATCCATCATTTCTATGCCGAAGCCGTTTCACATACGGCTCTGCGGAGCTTTCGCCAAGCCTCCTCCGGCGAGGCGTCGTTGGAGTTGCTTAAGCTCACAATGCGAAGCATGATACGCGCGCAAGAGCATTCGCTCCTGCTTGCAGGGCAATCCTCATTTGAACGTGTAGCCACTTTTTTGGTTGATATGATGGAGCGTCAGGGCGGTGTAGCTCAGGTGGATTTACCAATGTCGCGGCAGGATATGGCCGACTATCTTGGTTTAACGATCGAAACGGTGTCCCGGACGATGACAAAGCTTCGATCCGAAGGTGTTATTCAGCTCGCCGGCATGCGATCAATTGAGGTTCTAAAGCCGGCCTATCTCCAGCGGCTTTGCCGTTGAACTACTGCTCCGGCATGCGAATAGGACATCCTGATGGAGCGGCCGTGACTGAGAGGACCTTCGAACAACGGATGCTCGAGCTCGTTTCCAGTTTACCTCTGGCTCCCCGTCCCTTGATTTTCCATATGCCCACGTTGACTGGTTCGAACATCGTTGAGTTCGAGGCTTCAATGGAAAACTTGAGCGAATGCGCAGTGCGATGGAGTGTGGAAGCGACCAATCGAATAGACACAGTCATAGACATGGCAAAATTGACTGCCATGTCGGGCTCCGCAGATGTGTTTCGTTTGCACACGAGCACGTTGATTGCCTCCATAGAAGAGCAACTAGAATACGTTCGCGCTGAGTGCAGATTTCCGGTTGAGTTTGAAAGACAAACGGATGCCGCTCGGGCGCTACTAGCCCTGTCGGGAAAGACCGCTAGGCGTTTGCGGATCAAACGTGATCAGGTCCTGCTTACCTATCGAAAGGTGTACATTGTTGTTTCCGAACGGATCGAGCGTCTGAGACAACAGGAAATAACGCTGTCATAAAGCGCTTGGCTGACGTAAAGAAACCTTTCCCGGATCAGAGAATGTGCTTATTCTCCGGAGTGTTTTCGCATTCCGCGCTTCACCATGATGCGAAAAGACGCTCCATTCTTGTCGAAATTACCCACCCACTGATGTCCGCGATCCGACAGTTCGGGAAAAAGTCGCAAAGGCTCCTCAGCGAAGACTGCAAACAACACGTCGCCGGGAGTCAATGTCACGAGTTCGGAGAGAACGCGCGCCTGCGACTTCGTGGGATTGAGATCAGTAAGGTCAAGTGCGCGGACCGGTTGGGGCCACTCTTCGGCGTTCCGTACGTCGCCGGAAGCGAGCACCTCGGTAGCACGTGGCGTGAATTGGATCTTGAAGTCGCCGCCCTCGAGTTCGAAAACCTGATGCGAGAATCCCTTTCGTTCCATGACGGAAAAGAGTGGGGATGGTCGAAAGGGAGCAAGAAGGATGAGGCCCTGACCGGTGCCCAGACTGTCGACAGCCGCCATTATTGCTTGGAACGGCTCGCGGCCGTCCGCTAGTATCGGCCTGACATCGAATTCCTTGTAATCGAATGCCATGCTCAATCCCTCGACTTGAGATGCGGTCTCGCCAACTATTTGAGACTGTCGCCTGGGCCGCAGAAAGTTCTAAACGCCAAGCACAGCCGTTGGGCATTTGGCAAAGCCCTTTACGAGCCTCCGGCCGATGCAGGCAGTTTCCCGCTACTGTAACAGTCCTGTTTGCCAGCCAGGCTAGCCAACTATGCACCAGAAATCGATCGGGATTCGGGCACGGAGTGCCCACCCTCGACTTGGCCACTGATGCGGACCGCCCTTCCTGGGTATGCCTGGAACGGCGTGATTCCAACTTCTCTCACCCGTCCCATGGCCGCTATTCAGGAGCCGTATGTCGCGATCAGCGCCTTTGTGCCTGCGGCGACCGCGAAGAATGCGGACCATCCGACAAGTGCCATCGATAATCGAGGGCGTAGATCACGCAGCCCCATAAAGTAGACCACCACCCAGCGCGATTTGATGACGGTTAGGATCAGAATGACGCCGAAAGCCGTGAAGGGAACGGCTTCGTGCTTCCATTGAGCCGAGATAAGAGCGGCGATGATTGCAAGCAACAGTAGTTTTGCGGCACGACCAAGCAGCCATATGGAATTGTTCATTTGCATCGTCTACCCCAGATAGATGACTGGAAAAATTACCAGCCAGACGATGTCAATCACGTGCCAGACAGTCGTAACCAACACCACATTGGATCGCTCCATCCGTCGTGCGATCAGCAACATGAGCAGGCTCAGGAATACGACATGCGCGAGATGGAAACCTGTGATCATGAAGTAGAGTTCGAAGAAGGCATTGAATGTCGCGTCACCGATGAACCGTAACTCGCCTTGGTATTCAACGACCTTGGTCGCTGCGAACAAAAATCCAAGCATCGCTGATGCGACCAAGGCGAACCTTCGCTTTTGGTATGTCGCCGCACGCACCGCCTCCGCCGCCAACCATCCACTTGCGATCAATACGAGCGTGTTGAGACTAGCGAGCCGCCCATTCAAATGAATTTTGGCAAGCGAAAAGCTGTCCGGGTGAAGGTACGACATCACCATGAACCCGCCAAGCAAGACGCCGAACGCAAACAATTCGCTCCAAACGAGAATCCAGAGGACCAGATCATCACTCGGTTCGTCGCTTTGCGCCAGTTCAACTGCCATGAACTCGAAATCTCCACTTTATGCACTGGTGCTACAAAACACCGCGGCGTTCTTTGTGCTTGCACAAAGAACGGTCCGAGTGCGCTTTTCGCGATGCTGATCGTAAATGGTTGGAGAGGCTCAACCGCCGGAAAGCAATTTGACTCGGCTTTGCAAGCTAACCAGATCAAAATCCGAGATGAGCAGATCGAGGCGGACGTTCCATTCGCAATCGCAGGGTACCGGGACGTGCTGCACGCTCCAGAAACCCGGCGACACTCGACGGATAGGCACCTTGAATTTTGAAACCGAGCCGTCAACCGACGACATCTCAAGTGTGACTTCACGAGGATCCAAGCCGCCTAATTCGGCAGTCGACAGAGATATCTCTGCATTGAAGATCAGATCGGGCGTCGTTTCGAACGCCAGCATTGCCATTGTTTCGGCATCCTGGAGGTGAACGGATGTGGCGATTGGCTGCTTTAGCGCGAGCGCACGCGGCGGCGGGGTGAACCGCCACAATGAAGTGACTGCCAATACCAGCACGACCAGGAAAACTTCGACCGAGACTAGGTTTTTCATGCTTTTGGCCGCACGAAGGCAGCCCGACGCGACACGTGGCGTTAGAACGAGGCGATTCCATGCGCCGAGTACAAGTGCGCCGCTCACCAATGTCACTTTCGCGACCAGAACCTTGCCGTAATCAAAACCCAAGATCGCGGGGGGCCAGCCAACCTGGACATAGGCTAGATACCCTCCGGCGACCAGCATGACAGCGATCGAGTAGGGAATTGCGGCCGAGAACCTCAGTAAACTGTCACGTTGCCCTTGATGGCGGGGCCCTAGAACATGCCACAACCCCGGCAACGAGCCCGCCCAGAAGCAGACCGCCGTCACATGAAGTGATACCGCGGCAAATGAGAGCCATTTAATGGCAGCTCCGGACGCATGTCCCGTCAAAGCAAAAGCGGGGCCAATCAAAGCCAACGATGCAAACGTCAGCGCCTTACCGCCCATCGCTTGCGGCCTTGCACAAACTGCCAATAGGAGCGTGAGTCCCACCAAGAGTATCGAACGCGCCAGGCTGCTATCGAGTGCGTCGGCCCAAGCCTTCGCTTCAAACAACGCCGCCCATGACGCGCTGTTTTCAACTGCGAGGAGCCCGATCAGAAACACAGCACATACCGCCGCGGTATATAGAAGAGTGATTGTGGATCTCGTCGGCGTTCTATGCGCGATCCAGAACGAGAAGAAAGTTCCGCCGATGCCGAACAGGCAAGCCAGGTAAAATAGAAACTTCGTTCCGAGTGTTAACAACGCAACCCGCGCCGCGCCTCCGGTGTCACCCTTCAACTCGCTCATGTCGTAGCTAGCGCCAACAGCAAAGACGACGGAGGCCGCGACGGGGTGGCCATCTTCGGAAAGGATCCGCCAATTTAGAGCGTAAGCGCCCTCCCCAAGCGGCTCGGCGAGCTCGACTACGACGTCGTTGCCGGAAATCGTCGCTGGCAGATTGGCTGGTTTCGCATTGCGGTCGACGAGCGTGAGGTCGACGTGGGTTACAGCTTCCGAAAACCGAAGGGACAATTGAAGTGGCCGGGAGGTCAGACGTTCTCCTTGTGCCGGAGTGGAGGAGACCAAGACTGCGTGTGCAAAGGCGTGCTGCCAAGGCATAACCAGGCAGAGCGCAAGGGTGACCAGAAACACCAACACAGAAGCGTTGCGGGGGCGGGCAAGTTCGAAAGTACGGATCATGCCTATGCCCCCGCCAGCGTCGTCACTTTTCGATGACGGTCAAAGTCGGCGCGGGATGTTCGTAATCGTCAGCGCTCTTTCCTTCAGTCGGGACCTCGATCCACCTTGTCGTAGCGCCGCCCACGCATTCCTGAACGACGGGAAACGCGACAGTTGCACCAGGCTTGAAGGCGTCGGTGATGTAAGCGCGGAACACAAACTCGTCGTATTCGTCGTCCGCCAGGTTGCCACCTGACCAGATGAGTTCGCGGACGCCGCTTGTCTGTTGCTGACCGTGCAGTTCGTACGCTTTCGCATATTCGCCATGCGTCTTCTCGACCTTCCAACCGGGCTTAGGCATGGGCTTCACTGAAATTACGCCTTCCGGAAGCCGCACCCTGAGAGCAACCGTGGCCTTGCCGTCACAACCGTGCCCGACCCGCAGAATGGCTTTGTAGGTTGATCCGACCTTTGCGCTGCCGTTGTCGAGGGTTATGTGCGCCATGGCAGGAAACACCGTTCCGGCCGCCAGCAAGATGGCGGCCAACGAAGTCTTGAAGAGGGACATCTCTTAGGTCCTTTCACTTTGTGACCGCTGTCATTCCAGGGGACTCGGTCCGATTGTTTCGACATCGCCACCCGCGACGCTAAAAAAGCAAATAGACTTGAGTGCTCCCGGCAACTTTGATTTGCGTCAAGGAAAGCGAGCTTTAAGGGCGACGCAGTTTTCGTTCAGATTGATCTACGACAAAGAGGAAAGTTGCTCGAGCATTCTATCTGTTGGTCCGTTCTTCCCAACGAAGAGCGTGCGGGGGATGCGCATTGGCGGATGCCATCCTCCGCTACACGTCACGGGTTAAGCTCCACAAGCCTCCCTGGACTTCCCGCTGGGCCGCGCCACACTTGGTGGTAAAACGTTTAGCGCCCGGAACGGGCCAATCGTATTAATCAAGCTCAACAAGAGCTGATCACCACAACCTATTAATATCCATCACTATCTCCTCCATATCTATAGTTATAATTTGATCATCATCAATAGAGTTTCCGATATAAATTGACCATAGTCCTGCTCCTCATAATATTCATCTGAACGCGTTCCTCAAATTAACCCCCGGTAAACAAATATTTGGCACTGCAATTGCACGGTATTCAACTATAGCTCTGACAGAACCGCCATCAGTCTCCAGCTCTCGAATTTGAAAATCGGAATTTTCGATCCTCGCTATGGAGAGCCCTATGAGGCGGTTTAAAATCAAGACCACCCTTTCTGCTATCTTTGTCGGCATCGCCCTCATGGTCGGGACATTCGCCGCCTACACCCTGGATCGGCTGCGCGCCGTCGATGACAAGGTTGGCGAAGTCGCAAATGTCTGGATGCCCACCCTGGAAAAGGTCAAGGACATCGAAGTGCGGTTGGGCGACATTCGGACGGCGTATCGTAATCACATCTTGCAACCCGAAGACGCCGGAAAGCGTGCCGCGGTAGAACTCATTGAGCAGTCCGTTGAATTGCTGGAGAATGACATGTTGGCGTTGCAAGGCTTCTCGACCAGCGACGCACAACGCATCCTTCTGCGGAAGATCAAGGAGAGTTTCGGGGAGTACGTATCAAAGGGTAGAGAGGTCTTGGTCCTCTCAGCATCCGGGCAGGAGGACAAAGCTGCGAAATGGCTCAGGGAAGTCATGATGGAGCGTGCGGAAGGCCTGAGAAATGCCTCAGCTCAATTGTCCAAAATTACCAAAACTGCATCTGAGAACGCATATATCGAAGTCGAGCGCGATTTTTCCGCCACCTTCACTGTCGCGATTGGTTCAGTCGCCGTCCTTCTAGTCGTAGTCGCGGGCGCGGTCTACTTTGTCGCGACCAATGTCGCGCGCCCGATCGAGAGAATTACGCTAGCGATGCGCGGGCTGACCGATGGCGACCTCGGAATTACGGTACCTTTCGCGGACCGAAACGACGAGATCGGCGACATGTCTCGCGCCGTAGAAATTTTTCGAATGAACGCAGTGGAGAATAGGCGCCTCGAAAAGGAAACTGCTGACAGCAGGTCCGAAAAAGAGCGAGATCGCGATCGACATGCCCGCGATCAGGCGCACCATGCGGAAGCGCTGGAGCAAGCAACGCAAGGCTTGGGCGATGGCCTCCGACATCTTGCTGGAGGAGATCTCGAGTTCCGCCTGACGGAAGCATTCGCGACTGACTTTGAGCCGCTACGAGCGGATTTCAATTCGGCAGCGGAGACGTTGAGGAATACGCTGTTCGAAGTCATACGCACGACTGGCTCTATAGACGGTGGCTCCTCGGAAATAAGCCGAAGCGTCGACAATCTATCGAAGCGAACTGAGCAGCAGGCAGCCGCCCTCGAAGAGACGGCCGCAGCTCTCGACGAGATCACCGCGAATGTTGCCCAATCGGCGAAACGGGCCGACGAAGCGCGCAATACTGCCAAGCAGGCTGCCTTAAGCACCGACAGGAGTGGCACGATCGTCAACGAAGCGATTGTAGCGATGGTCAAGATTGAACAGTCGTCGAACCAGATTGCCGGCATCATTGCCGTGATCGACGAAATAGCATTTCAGACCAATCTTCTTGCATTGAACGCCGGGGTGGAAGCGGCCCGGGCGGGCGAAGCTGGCAAGGGTTTTGCTGTGGTCGCGCAAGAAGTGCGTGAACTTGCGCAGCGATCTGCAGGAGCTGCTCGAGAAATCAAAAACCTCATCCAGAGCTCTCGTATCGACGTCGAAAGTGGTGTCCAACTCGTCAAGGACACAGGGGAAGCCCTCAGGAGTATCGAAGGCCAGGTTAATGCCATTAACCTGAACATGGATGCCATTGCCACCTCGACCAATGAGCAATCCACTGGGCTCCTGCAGGTCAACGCGGCTATCAATCAAATGGATCAGGTTACCCAACAGAACGCCGCAATGGTGGAGGAGACCAATGGCGCAAGCGCGACTTTGGCCGCAGAGACAAACCACCTCCGCAGACTTGTGGAACGGTTTTCCCTCGGAAGTATGGAAGCCACTCGGTCCGGGACTTTACGGCTTGTCGAAGAGCCTTCGCGCGAGGGCAACTCCCTGTCGAGGATAGGAGAGCGACTACGGCAACGCGTTGCGTGAGCGATTTTCCCAAAGGTCGAGTTATTTGCGTTTCGTCAAAGTTCACGGCGTCTTCTCCGGTAAATCAACGTCAACGGAGCCAAGCGGCTTCACGAACAGGAGAAGAGCAATGAAACGACTGGCGAATCTAACGATCGGAACTGCAATGGCTTTGGCGGTGATGGCTACCGCATCGCAGGCCGCCGACCACGAAGTGCACATGTTGAACAAGGGCAAAGACGGTGTGATGGTGTTCGAGCCGGGGCTTACGCGAGTGGCTCCGGGAGACACCGTAACATTCATACCGACCGACAAGTCTCACAATGCCGAAACAATCGCCAACCTCATCCCGGAAGGTGCGCAGCCTTTTAAAGGGAAGATGAACGAAACGGTGAAAATCACTTTCGATGTGAACGGCGCGTACGCAATCAAATGCGCTCCTCACATGAGCATGGGAATGGTCGCCCTCATTGTTGTGGGAGACGCTCCGGCAAACCTCGAAACCGTGAAGACTGCTAAGCTCCCGAAGAAGGCACGGGATCGTATCGACGCAGACATAGCAGCGGGAGCGTTGTAACAACGCCGCGGCCACCAGCCCCCCACGTTCCCGGAACGTGGGGGGTTCACATGAGCCTGTTGATCGCGCCCTGGCCTACGCCTCTCCCCGTGGACACCCTTTCTTTCCGCATGCTAACACTCGAGCCTATCCCAAAGGCAATTGAGGGTCGGTACGGAAAAATGCTCTCAAGTGGTCCGGGTAAGTCTGCGAAGGCGGTTTCAAGGCTGGTTCTGCGCCGCCACGTACCTGTCGGCTTGCAGTACGCTCTCGCCGCATTCGCCGTGTTCTTGGCTTTCGCCGTGCGGTCCGAACTTCAGAGTCTCCTCGACGAACGTGCCACTTTCATCATATTTGTTCCATCAATCCTCTTAGCCGCCATAATCGGCGGCCTTGGTCCTGGTGCGTTTGCAACCCTGCTTGCGTCAGCCTTCGCTTTCTATTTGAAGTCCCAAACGCCAGTAGGCGTTTATCCACTCGAGTTGCTCGTATTCATCTTCGTCGGGCTCGCCATCACTGTGATGGGGGAACTGCTGCATGCGGCGCGAAGAGGTGTTGTGTCAGCCGAGGAAGCGCTCGACAGGCGCGAAGCTCACCTCAAATCGATTTTGGATACAGTTCTTGATGCGACGATTGTGAGCGAGCAGGATGGCACTATCGTGTCATTCAACGCCGCGGCCGTCCGGCAGTTCGGATACTCTGAAGAAGAAGCCGTAGGTCAGAACCTGCGCATGCTTATGCCCCAACCGTACCGACGGGAGCACGACGGCTATCTGCATCGTTATCTCGCAACAGGAGAGAAGCGCATCATCGGAACCGATCGCGTAGTGGTTGGACAACGGAAAGACGGATCAACTTTTCCGATGAAGCTCGCCGTGGGTGAAATGCGCTCGGGTGGAAAGCGGTTCTTCACCGGATTTGTACGTGATCTGACGGAACGAGAAGAATCTGCAGCCCGGCTCCAAGAAGTGCAGGCGGAGCTAGCGCGGTTGGCAAGGTTGAACGAAATGGGCGAAATGGCCTCGACCCTCGCTCACGAATTGAATCAGCCGCTCTCCGCCATTGCAAACTATGTCCACGGTTGCGCACGGCTTTTGCAGGATGTGGAGGGGCAGAACGCCGAGACACTCCGGGAGGCCTTGCGGGAAGCCGGTGAGCAAAGCTTGCGGGCGGGGCAGATCATCAAGCACCTCCGAGAATTTGTTACCAAGGGCGAGACCGAGAAGGCTCCCCACAACATTCGACAACTCGTCGAGGAGTCTGGCGCGCTCGCGTTGGTTGGCTCTCGGGAGAAAGGCGTCAGATCGGTATTCGATTTCGAGATGGGTGCAAACCTGGTCATGGTCGACCGCATCCAGATACAGCAGGTCCTGACCAACCTGATGCGCAACGCTGTAGAGGCCATGAAGGATACGGCGAATAAGGAACTTCTCGTGCGCGTTCGCCCGTCCGGACCCGATGAAGTTTCCGTGGTGGTCGAGGATTCGGGTCCCGGCATTCCAGAAGAGATCGCCCCCCAGCTTTTCAAGCCGTTCACAACGACAAAGGCCGGAGGAATGGGAATCGGCCTGTCCATCTCCAAGCGAATAATCGAAGCACATGGAGGCAAAATGATCGTATCACGCAGTACGCTTGGTGGCGCTAATTTCAGTTTCACATTGCCCGCGCACGATGAGGACCAAAATGCCGATTGATGACTACACGATACATATCGTCGACGACGAGGAGGCGGTCAGAAAGTCGCTGGCATTCATGCTGACAATGAACGGTCTTGCAGTGCGAGTACACGAATCGGCCACTGCTTTCCTCGGTATCGCCTTGAACCTCCGACAAGCCATCCTGGTCACAGACTTAAGGATGCCCGATATGAGCGGCGTCGATCTGATCAGGAGAATTCGAGCCACCGGCTCTCAAATGCCTTCCATCGTGATAACCGGACACGGCGACGTGCCGATGGCCGTCGATGCGATGAAGGCTGGCGCGATCGATTTCATTGAAAAGCCATTTGACGACAAGACGATGATGGACGCCGTCCGACGTGCCGCCGAGCTGCTGACTGATGACGGCGCCAGAGCGGAGACTACAGAAGAAATAAGGGGGCGACTTGAGACGTTGAGCGAGCGTGAACGGCAGGTACTGACGTGCGTGATCACTGGGCAGCCCAACAAAGCAATCGCCTTCAACCTTGAAATCAGCCCTCGAACCGTGGAAGTTCATCGAGCGAACGTTATGGCGAAAATGAAGGCGCACAGTCTTCCGGAGTTGGTTCGGATGTCCCTGCTCGTGGGCATAAAATAGCTTGTTTTGCCGAGCAGGGTTACCCGCCTCTCCGGTTGGAAGGAATGAGATAAACCGATCACCTTGTAGAGCGCCAACGCAGCCACCGCGCTCCGCGACAAGCGACGGCGACCGAACGTGACCAAACATCAATCAGAAACGCAGATGAGCACCTGCCTTCGCTCCAACCGCCTGCTCGCCGTCACTTTCGATTCCATAGAGCAGCGAGAAGTCGAAATCCCAGTTGAGGTCGTTGGAGAGGTTCAGCCCGGCGCTGACTGCGCCGAAAGCGCCGCTGTTGTCCAGCGTCGCAAATCCCGCTGTGCCGCCTAAGCGGGGCGTCAGCAGCAGGCCGCTTTCGAGGCGATAAGCACGCTCCAGTTCAGCGCCGACGCTGAACCGCAGTTGCTCCTGTGCGAACCCTTTGAGATCGACTTTGGTACCGTCGCCGTTCGAGACGCTGTAGTCGTCAACGGTCTCGTTGAGGAGGACGGCACGTAGCGCAGGAGTGAGTACGGTTGCGTCCCCGAGTTGCCACTGCCCCTGCAGTTTCGAGTCCCACATCACCCGGTGCGTATCGAACGAGCCGTCGAAATGTTCCGTGTCGACGTCGTTCCAGGAACCGCCGTAAAGCAGGCTGGTGTCGAGGAACACGCCGGAGCCGAGCTCGAACGAAGCATAGGGGCCGGTCAGCCAGCCGTTACCTGTCAGTTCGGCATCGGCGTCGGTGGGGTCAGTCATGCTGTCGAAGTGGAACGACAGGCCGATCAGGGCCTTCTCCGACAGCAGATAGTCGGCGCCGGCAGAGATGAGACCGAAGGCTCCCCAACGTCCGCCATTCTCATCACGTTTGTGCACGGAAACTGTGCCGTCGATCCAGGCATTGAACGGTGATGCCGCCGCCATGCCTTCGCCTCCCTCTCCCACCTCTTCGGCGGACCGAAGCCGAGTCAGACTGGTCGAAAAACCGAGCGTCATTCCGTCTTCCGATGGCGACATGGTGGTCGAGATCGGGTCCCCGCCGGCGCGGCCCATCTTGCGACGCTCGATCAGGCCGGGCACTTCAATCGCTGTCGACAGGAGATTCTGCCTCGTGCGCACGAAGTCCCGCACCAGCCCGTCGATCTCGGCCGCGACCTTTTCGCTATCGCGCCCGATCACATAGCTGATCGTGCCCGTATCGGATGCGCCGAGCGCGCTTTCCAACCTGTATCCCACGACCGCCGTGCCGAAGAAGCCGGGATTGGGCGTGAACTTCAAGTAGTAGCCGACTGGTACGAAGTCCCCGCTTGCCGCAAGTTCGCCTTCGATGATCTCGGCCTTGCCGGCGTTGGAGGGCATGACAAATGCGATCCTGGCGCCGGTGAACGGCCCGCCCGTGGCGCCAGCATTCAGATAGACGTTCCGGGGCGTGTCGCCTTCCTCCAGCGTGTAGGACCGGCTTATCACAGTCACTCCCCGCGTCTTGACGGCCAGACGATAACTCGCCTCTCCGGTATTGCCGATCGCGTCGACCGCCGCGATCGTGAAACTGTAACTTCTGCCGTCTGCGTCAGCGGACAGCGGACCGGTTAGTTCGCCCGTGGAGACGTTCAGGACCATGCCCTTCGGGAGTTCCCCGTGCGAATGGCTGTAGAGAATGCCGCCTCGACCGCCCTTGGCGATCACCATCGCCGAATAGGCTTCTCCCGCCATAGCGTCAGGCAGGTCGCCGCCCGCTGGCGAAAAAACGAGCTTCGACGCCACGACGGTGGTGTTTACCGTCGCCGGAGCCGAGGTGCCGGTCCCGTTGGTCGCCGTATAGGTAAAGCTGTCCGCACCGGAATAGCCAGGATCCGGCGTATAGCGGATCGACGCGCCGGAGGCGGTCGCCGTCCCATGCGACGGAACGACGGCGACCGAGACACTGTCGGCCGGGCCACCTGAGAGCGAGAGCGTGACCGGATTGACTGTCGAGTTTGCCGCGACCGTCGCGGAGACGTTGCCGGCGACAGGGATCTGCCGGCCGATGGCAATCGTATAGGCGGCCGAGCCGGTGGCCCCGTTCGCGTCGGTTGCCGCGATCGTGAAGCTGTGACTTCCCTCCACCGACGGCGTTCCCGTGATCGCCCCGGACGAGGCGTCGATAAGCAAGCCCGCTGGCAGCACGCCGGCCGAAACGGCGTGGTGGTAGGGTGCTGTGCCGTGCCCCACGCTGATCGACTGGGTATAGGGCCGCCCCCGCGTTCCAGCATTCAGTGCGCCGGCGGCGGGTGTGAAGGAGAAGGTCGGCGCGCTCACTGTGACGGTAACGGTCGCCGGAGCAGAGGTTCCCGTCGCGTTCGTCGCTGTGTAACTGAAGCTATCCGCGCCGGAATAGCCAGGATCCGGCGTATAGCTGATCGCGGTGCCCGAGACCGTAACGTTGCCATGCGACGGCGCGGCGGCGACCGCGACATTGTCGGCCACACCACCGGAAAGCGAAAGCGTGATCGGATTGGCTGTCGAGTTTGCCGCCACCGTCGCGGAAACGTTGCCGCTAACTGGAAGCTGCGGATTGATGGCAAAGGACTGGGTAACTGTTGGCGCGGCCATGTAGGCAGCGTTGCCGGGCTGATCGACGCTGATCGTGCAGGTGCCGATGGTAACCGGCGTCAACGTCGCACTCCCGGTGATGGCGCATATGCTCGGTGTGCGCGAGATGAACACCGGCGTGAGGCCGGAACTGGTCGTTGCCGCCAATGTTGAGACAGTTCCCACCGCCTGCGAACCGGGATTTGCGAAGGTGATGAACTGCGCCGCCACCGGTGTTATCGCGTTCGACGCCGCGGAAGGCGCACCCGTGCCGGCTGCGTTGGTCGCCGCGACGGTGAAGGTGTAGGCAGTGCCGTTGGTCAATGCGGTGGCGGTGATGGGGCTGGACGAGGCGGCGAAGGTTGCGCCACCCGGATTGACCGTCACGATGTAGTCGACGACCGCTGCCCCGCCATTAGATGCGGGTGCAGTGAAAGTGATCGTGGCCTGCCTGTCTCCAGCCGTCGCACTGCCAATGAGGGGCGTGCTCGGTACTACCGCATTGACTGCGAATGAATGGCTGACCTCGGCCGCCGGAAGATAGGCCGCGTTCCCCGCTTGAAGGGCATGGATCGTGCAAGTGCCAGCGGAAGCGAAGGTCAATTCACCACTGCTCGTGATCGTACAGACGTCGATCGTGCTGGACGTAAAGGTCGGTAGCAGCCCCGAATCTGACGTCGCCGTCAGGGTCGGGGAGGTGCCAAAATTCTGCGCACCGGGATTGGCGAAGGCAATGGTCTGGCTCGCCGCCGGCGTGATCGAATTGGAAACGGCCGATGCACCGCCCGTCCCTGCTGCGTTGGTCGCTGTCACGGTAAAGGTGTAGGCGGCTCCATTTGTCAGTCCGGCGACAGTGACGGGGCTGGATGCGCCAGAGCCGGTCGCCCCGCCTGGGTTCGCCGTTACCGTATAGGTTACCGGCGCACCGCCGGTGGAGGCTGGCACTCCGAAGGTGACGTCGGCCTGTGCGTCTCCCGCCGTCGCTGTGCCGATGGTCGGCGCGCTGGGCAAGGCCGGATTGACGTTGAACGATCGCGTGACCGTCGGCGCTGGATAATAGGCCTGATCGCCCGCAGCATCAGCATTGATCGTGCAGGTGCCTGCGGAATGGAACGTCAGATCGCCATACGGCGTCACCGTGCATATAGCAAGTGTCGTGGAACTGAAGGCCACGGGCCTTCCCGAATTGCTCATCGCCGACAGTGTCGGTGGCGTACCAAAAGTCTGGGGCCCCGGATTGAAGGTGATGAACTGATAGTTTCTCGGCACAACCGCCTGCGACGCCGCCGATGCCGGACCAGCCCCCGACGCGTTCTTTGCCGTCACCGTGAAGGTGTAGGAGACGCCGCTCCAAAGGCCATGGACCGCGATCGGGCTTTGGGTGCCGACGCCGGTCTTACCGTGCGGGCTGGACGTTACGACGTACTCGGTGATCGCCCCACCGCCATTGTCGGCCGGTGGTGTGAAAGTGACATGGGCCCCTTCCGGATCGAGCGCGGTTGCCGTGCCGATGGTCGGCGCGCTGGGCAAGGCCGGGTTGACAGTGAATGATCGCGTGACCGTTGGCGCGGGATAATAGGCCTGATCGCCCGCAGCATCAGCATTGATCGTGCAGGTGCCTGCGGAATGGAACGTCAGATCGCCATACGGCGTCACCGTGCATATAGCAAGTGTCGTGGAACTGAAGGCCACGGGCCTTCCCGAATTGCTCATCGCCGACAGTGTCGGTGGCGTACCAAAAGTCTGGGGCCCCGGATTGAAGGTGATGAACTGATAGTTTCTCGGCACAACCGCCTGCGACGCCGCCGACGCCGGACCGATTCCCACGGCATTCTTCGCCGTCACTGTGAAAGTGTAGGAGATACCGCTCCAGAGCCCGTGGACCGCGATCGGGCTTTGGCTACCGACACCGGTCTTCCCATGCGGACTGGACGTGACGACATACTCGGTGATCGCGGCGCCGCCATCGTCGGTGGGTGGCGTGAATTCGACATGGGCCCCATCCGGGTCGAGCGTCATTACCGCGCCGATCGTCGGCGCGCCGGGCAGGCTTGCCGCGTACCTGAAGTTTGCCAGACTTGAGTCACCACCCGCCGTGACCACGATGTCCGCGGGACCAATCGCGCCTGCCGGCGTGACAGCCGTAATCTGGGTTGCGCTGTCGATCGTGAAGCCTGCCGCAGGGGTGCCACCAAATTTGACGGATGTGACGCCGGAAAGTCCGGTTCCTGTAATGACCACCGAGGTTCCGCCCATTGGCGAACCGGTTGTGGGGCTGACACTACCTATCGCGGGAAAGCCGTTGGGCAGCGTGACTGAGATCCTATTGGCCTGGGTGGCTTCAGCGCGCTCGCCACCATAGGGAGCCCCGCCTTTGTCATGACTGTAAAGTACGATCGTATCCGACGTCGCGGCCGGGTTTCGGAGGGAAAGCAGCCTTATCGTGTAGGTGCCGGAAGCAGAGTTGAAGGTGAAGCCGTAGCGAGCATTGGCTGTCTCAACCGGGTCGTCAGTTTTGGGAGTGGTGAATGAACCACCGCCTACAATCCCGATCGGAGCCTGATTTTCCAGCGAGGCGCCATAGGCCTGGTAGAGTCCACCCCAGGTCGAAGGAGCGCCGGGGAATAAGACATCACAGGAGTTGACGTTTTGCGCGACCGCCAAGCCCACGCTCGAAAAGGAAATGCTCGGCGTGCAAGGGGCGGCAGTCGCCCCATCTGCCGAGGAGCACAACAGGGCCAGCCCAACGACGAACATCCAAAGTGCCCGTGGAATGTGCAAACTGAGTTGCAACGATCTCAGAATTAACGCTGGCAGGACAAACGACGAGAACATTGGAGCGCGCGTCAGGCTGTTGAGCATAGGATTTGGCCTAAGGGGGAGTTGTTGCAGAAACCGGACGAAGGATGTGACAAGCCCTGCCCCGTGGCACGCCTTGCGAGAGGCGCCTGGAGCCTGGGTGGAACTATTCGGGCGGGCAGCTGAAAGTCTTCTCGGCGCACCGAGAGCCGACCTCAAGACGATGGCTCAACCTGCGCACAGGCGACAAAGAATTGATTTCATGATGTTTCCCCCAGAAGCTGGCCACTCATAGCGAGAGAGAGGGAACAGGATCAACTAAAGAAGCAGTCTGTGGGCGAGTGCACCCAAAATTGAGTCACAGGGGTGACGACGCGACACAGTGATGCAATATGGGATGGGTAGTATTGCCGGAAATACCAACAGCCGCGGTGCGACAGACACAACTATGCCCTTGGGAACGCAAGACGCTTTCAGTCCCAACACGTGGAGTGGCGGACCGGCATTCTTTGCCGTCCTACGGGATGCAGCGAAAGAACTGCTCGCGATGCACGATGTCGCGCCGAGGGTGGTGCGCTATGTCGCCAGCATGCAGAAGTGGATGATAACGCAAGCCATCATCGCCCTTCATTTTGAGCACAAGCACGACGAGACGCGCCCGCCTTTGACGGCTGCAGCACTCATCGAGTTCTTTGCGCCGCAGCTGCCCTTCAGCAAGAACACTCTCACGGCCCATCTGGCAGAAATGGTTGCCTACGGCTTGCTTGTTCCATTGCAAAGCCGGGACAGGCGCATCAGGCCATTGCGGTTGAGTGCCTACGGCGAAAGCATGAT
The DNA here is from genome assembly GCF_003355565.1 of Ensifer sp. M14. NCBI lineage: Bacteria > Pseudomonadati > Pseudomonadota > Alphaproteobacteria > Hyphomicrobiales > Rhizobiaceae > Ensifer > Ensifer sp. M14. The sequence goes on along the minus strand of NZ_QJNR01000007.1, from coordinate 368,424 downwards.
TGGTGAATGGCTGGCAAGTCATCTTGCTGCTCTCGACCGGGTCGATGGAGGTGACCGCGCGCTCAGCTTCGATGGCAACCAGCCTCTGCTTGCGCGCATCCACTCGCTGGTTATTCGCTCTCTTGTGTTCGATCCGCGTTGGTCGCAGCCGCCAGCGAGCGTGGAACTGTTCGTGCGAACGGAAACCGGAAGTAATATCCTGCACGAACTCATCTGCCGGGTACCGGCCGGTCTTGAACGCTTTGATCGCCCGGTGTGCCTCGGACCACTCCCCGCTGGTGACGTCTCGAACCGGCACACCTTGTCGAGGGGTCACCTGCAAAGGGTGTTTGCCCGGGCAAAATCAGAAGGGCTCCTAGTCTGGAGCCTTCCTGGCAATCGCGGCGACTTATTCGTCTCCCAAACTCTGCTCCAAGATTATGTTCGGTGGCAAGCCATCAAGTTCCGTGCCATTGCCGTCGCCTACGAGCGGACGCTAAATGACTTCGATGGCCTGGGCAGTCCGATAGCAGATGGCGGGACAACTATGCAGCTGGTTAGCCTATGAACATGTCATTTGAAGCACTTGCAGGCTTCCAGGTAACGGATACCAATCACATCCCATAGCCGCGTTCTCGATTCAACAGAACAGCCATGCGGCAGCAATACGCCACCTGATGTGGCGCGAGTCAACCGGCGTTTTTTTCGATACCCGCCTTCGCGGCCCGGCCGACGAACCGTTCTTTGCCAGCGTCGATGCGGCCCTGATCGGCGGTGTCGGGGTTGCACGCACCCGTTCGAACGGCCAGGATTTCGATCGGTGCGGCTCCAAGATCGCCCGGGATGGCATGGACGGGTACCTCGTGCAGTTCTATCTCAGCGGCCAAAACGGCAGCCGCGGCAGCTCCAGCAGCATTGCCCGACCCGGGGGCCTCTATGTGATCGACATGGCGCAACCGCTCGCTGCATCCACAATCGATCATGAGCATCTCTGCCTCGTCATTCCGCGCCAGATGCTGGCCATGGCGTCGGTGAGGGAGACCGTGCGTGACGCGCCTGACGTCGCGTTCGAAATCTTCGGCTTTGGCCGCGTGCCGTTGGCAATCTCGGCGCGCTGCGCTCACGCCCGCTCCAAGGGCCTGGTGAAGGACAATTGCCAGTTCATCTGCGGCGATGACAGCGATGGCCTCATCGTCGAGACGCTTGATCGCCAGCCGTTCCTCGTCCTCAACGGGGTCCAGACCATGTCCCACACATGCCAAAGCCTGCTGCAGGAACTTGCCGACCTCCGGATCCGGCTCTCGCCGCAGGACTGCGACATGGTGGCGGTCGCCCGTATCTACGAAGCCGTTGCCGCCGGACGAACATCTACGGCCGAAGGCCTCGAGCGTCTGGTGCTCGCCTATCCCGGCGTGCCGCTGTCAAACGGCTTTCATTATGGCCAGACCGGCGCGTCGTGGATCGCAGCACCCGTTGGCGCACACGAGGGAGGCAAGCAATGGCGAACGAGTTGATCAGCGATGCCAAAGGGCCGACTGCCGACGCCGACCCCGCTGACATGGTCGGCAGCATTTGCCGCCTGATCGACGACGCCGTGCGCGGTTGAATGTGCCGCAAGGAAAACGATCAATTGCTCGCGCAGCTTGGTCGTCAGCTCGGACGACCGGTTAGTGTTCTCCCGATCCAGCTTAGCTCTTCTTTTCGGCAGACCCGGCAGTATCGTCGCTCAGACCGTTCTTGAAGCTGCGAATGCCTTTGGCGACATCGCCCATCAACTCCGGAATCTTGCCGCGCCCGAACAGGAGCAACACGACTGCCAGCACGATCATCCAATGCCAGACGCTAAAAGATCCCATATCGTTGTCTCCTTCATTCTAGCGTTACAATGTCGCGCGGCGATGACGCCGCGGCGACATTCGGGAAGCTAGCGGACTAAGAGGCACCGATCTTTGTCAAGTCGCAAACATTTAAAGCGCGAAACGCTCACTCGGATGGTGTACTCTGCGACAGTGAAGCCGCTACACCGCCTTCGGCTTCTTCCATGTAGCTCTTGCGACTTTATGAGAAGTCGACGAATGCCCGCGTGTTACCCTGGTTTTCACTACTTCAAGAGCAACTGAAGAGCGAGCTCCGCCTTCTTGCCGGTTGGAAACACAAAGCAGAGCTGGACCCGTCATAGACCTGTTTTCAGGCCCCACGTCGCGGCACCCATATCGCCGACTCCTCGTCCCCGTACGCACTTGCCGTCCCGTCCATCACGCATGCCCCTACCCACGCGCATACGACAGCATCCAACGAATCCTCGAAGGCCTTCATCTCGTATCTCCGAGCAGTGACCGAGGGCAATGTTAATGCCGCCGCAACGCCTCGTATCCGAGCATCCAAAAGATCGACGATTTGGCTCCAGACCTCGATAAGCTTCTCCAGTCGCGCGCCTGGAGCCACTTCCGGCCAGTATTTGCTTATCTTCGAAGCCTTGTAGGGCAGCCTACGCTCCGCGTCTGCCAATTCGATAAGCGCGGGATGCGGGTAGACCTCGATGAGGACGCGCCCGGCAGGATGCTCGACAGCCAGCGGATATCCGATGTCATTGAACCCGATCCGGAGTTCGTCGCTGAGCTTGCCCGGGCGGGTGACGCTCGGAGTGTGAGTGCTCGCATGTCTCGCGCCGTACAAGGACGAAATCATATTGTCCGATGCTCTCCGTCCGGTGATCGGTGTCATTGATAACGGCATGTCGATTGCCACGAGATCGACTGGGGTGCCGACCTTGCCGCTGGCGACCTCAATAATGGCCGTCGCATCAGGCATTGATCCCCGATGCCGCAGGATCGGAACGCCGCTAAGGTCGCGCTGCAGGAAGGCTGAATAAGAAGCTGCAACCTCGACCAACTGCCAGCCGGAGCCATCGTCGGCGATCAACGCGACCCCGCTAGGCTCGCGTTCGGTCCAAGCTGCGTCGATCCCCAGAACTGATCTCATTTCGTCCTCGTGCAGTTACGCTTTCTCAGCGACTTTCCTCCAAACTATCGGAAAGACAACTGATGAAGAGCCGCATTCTGTGAGAAATTGGGAAGACACCCGTCGCCTTGTTCTGGCGAGGGATGAATACAAATGCGTTTCGTGCGCGGCGAAGGTAAAGTCGCGCGATGCCGACGTGCACCATCTCCTTCCTAAATCGATGGGCGGGTCCGACGAGCTCTCGAACCTCGTCACTCTGTGCGACGGCTGCCATGCTGCCCACCATCCCAATCTCGCCGGAGGGCTAGCACGGAGAGCGATCGAGCGCTGGGCCATCCGCCTTGCTCGCTGGCTCGACAGCAATGTCCGTACTCTTGGATCCGACACGAACTTTGGTCCCGTCCTGCGTCTTTTCGGCGTCTCCCACTTCCGTGGCGACCAGCTTCCCATCGTTCTTGCCGCCCTCGCCGGGAAGTCCGTGCTCGTGGTCAGCCCGACGGGATCCGGGAAGTCGCTATGCTTCCAGATCCCTGCCCTCCTGCGTCGTGGCTGCACGTTCGTCATTAGTCCCTTGAAGACATTGATGAGCGATCAGGTGTCCGGTCTGCTCTGGAAGAAGATCCCAGCGACCTTTGTGAACAGCGCTCTCAGCTCCGAGGAGAAAGAAATCCGCTACTCGATGGTCGGGGTAAACGCGGTCAAATTCCTGTACCTGGCCCCTGAACGCTTTTTCGTTCGGAGCCAGGATGAACGAAAGGCTTTGACCGAGAAACATCCTGAATACCTCGTCGTTGACGAAGCCCACTGCGTGGATGCGTGGGGCCGCGACTTCCGCCCGGAGTACGGTCGTCTCGGCGAGGTCCGGAAGAAGCTTGGCTCGCCGCCCGTCCTGGCCTTCACAGCAACTGCGGGCCAAGCGATGCAGAAGCGGATCCTCTCCTCGCTCGGGATCGAAGATGCCGAAGTGTTCGTTCGCGGCGTTGACCGACCGAATATCGCCTTGATTCGTTGGAACGCGCATCCCATAGCCCGCCACCATGAGATCGCGTCGCTACTTCGACTTCCTTTGTTTTCCGCACGGAAGGCCATGATCTTCGTCCCGACGGCGCGGATCGGCCAGGAACTGCAAACTGATCTTCGCAACAACGGCCTCGAAATCCCATTCTACCATTCGAAGCTAGGCAACGAATGGGAGAGGCAGGAACTTCTGAAGCGATTCCAGGGAGAAAGCCGTCCGGTCGTGAAACATATCATCTGCACGAATGCTTTCGGGATGGGACTGGATGTCCCCGATGTCCGGCTGGTCGTCCACTGGCAGCAGCCCGCCTCGGTCGAAGACTACCTCCAGGAGTTCGGTCGGGCCGGACGTGACGGCAAGCAGTCCGTCGCCGTCACGTTCACCGAAGGTGAGCGCGGCACTGGACGGGATGTGGGCCTCTTGAGGTTCATGGCGGAGAAGACGTCCACTGGCTCGGGGCTGGACGAATCGGCGGCACGCTCCATGCTGCGGCAGCGGTTCTCGCAGATCGAAGATCTGACGGCCCTCCTCGACTCGAAAGACTGCTTCCGCAAGGGGCTCATCGAATACTTCGAAGGACCGAAGGTTCCTTCGCGCTTAGGCCTTGGCATGAAGATCCTGAACTGGGCCTTCAGCAAGGAAGCCACTCCTCGGCGCTTTCGCTACTGCTGCGATTCCTGCGCTGCCCTCGATCGGCGACACGAGACACTTCCGGATCATGTGAACTCGGCGTTTGCAAAGAGGGTCACTAGAACGTGAACTAGCGCTCGTCGTCCGACGCACCACACCGGCACGCCGTGGCAGCCGCGAAAATGCGGCCGACCCGACAGGTCGCTCTAGTTTCTCAAGTAGCTCTTGCCGCCGCTATCGGTCACGCAGAAGCGTCCTCCGCGGGGACCCGTGCAGTATTTCCCAGCCCGACACAAACACTGGCCGTCCTCAGTCGGAGCCATGTTCGAGCCTCCACCTCCGACCAGACCAAGCGCACCGCCGCCCATGTATGCCGAACAGGATCGCTTGCTGCCGCTGACAGAGCCGTCATTGCATATGAAGGTCTCACCTTGGCATCTGGCAACACCTCCCTTGCTACCACTGCAGGGAGTGTTCACCGCCCCGGCATCGCCCACATTCATGGCTGTCGTAGCCAGCAAAACGAGACATAAGCGGATGTACATTCGTGATCAGCCGGCGAGAAAGAAGTGGGTTCGGCACATCATTCGCAGCAGACCCTGCGGACATATGTGTTTCCAAGCGTGACCATAGAATCCTCGGCTATCAATCCGTTGCTCTTCAGCGCGTTTAAGACGTCCTTTGCTTCCTGCGCGGCATAGATGTCCTTCAAAGTAACCGCTAACCAGCCGTTGGCCGCGAGATGGACGACAAGCGGCACAGAGGATTGCTTCACGAAGGCCTCTGCTTCCGGAAGGGAGCTAAAACTCTTGACTTGTACGAACCGACGATCGCCGGACCTCTCCTCGAATTGGTCGACCCTAATCCAAGAAGAATGCATGTAGCCGATGTGACCAGCCGTCGACACGCGATACCAATCCCTGCTCGTCGCCAGGATTTTCACCGCCGTACCGTTGGGCGCGCTGGCAACGCTCTTTGCAGCGGCATCTTCCGCCAGCTTGATCGGAGCACTGCCCCTCGGATGTAAAATGGATCCACTGCTTGCCAAGGGTATTTCGAGAGACTGCAGTGTATTGGCCTGTTGGCTATTGGAACTGCTCGCTCGTCGCTCCGCGCTTTCTGCGGGAACATCGATGGAGAGTGTCTGCGCGGAGGCGCCGGTCGTCACCTTGTATTTTGCCATCTCGCTTCCCGATAGATAGCGGATGTCGTCACTGTCGTAACTCAAAGAAAGCTGAAGCAAGGCCGGATCGGTGCCCATCTCCATCATGTAGCCGATGACCTCGGCAGTTAGCTGTTGCACGGCCGAGACAGCGTCATGCGTTGGAATTCCGCTCGTATCGCTGAAGGAAGACTTATGTACCCCAATCGAACCCGGTTGCGCGGCCCGGCTGACACCGCCTAGAAAAGCGAGCGAACAAGCAGAAGCACATTCGGCGTCGCGCACCTGAAACGTGGATAGTCCGAGGGCTCGGATGATGCGCCCCAACTCCATCGCCTTTGCGACATTTCCGCCAGGGCTGTCGAAGCCTATAGCGGCAGGTTGCTCTCGGATGACGATGGCTCGAAAGTCGGCGAGATTGTCACTGAACTCGAAGGAGCCACGGACTATGACGAATCTGATGCCTCCGTCTGTAAGATGCGCCGAATAAGCGAGACGAGCTTCCGTAGGGTCTGCGGCCATCCCCGCGCAGACGGCAAACCCGACAGATAGCGACTTCCTCAATGAGAACATGTGAATCGAACCCCAGCTAGGGCGATAGATGCATGTCAGGGCAGAATGTTGCAAGTGCTGCGTGCAGTTGTTAGGAAAACTAATCTGTAGTCATCGCGACGCTTTCCGAACAAGGTGTCTTCCCCGCACGCGCGATCGGCCTTGGCTTAACACATCCCACGTGTTCCAGCTTGCCGAATGGCTCCGCACCGCCGGGTGGCTGCGCCGAGCCTCACCGTCCAAGGTCGTTCCGGTGTTTCGTGCCTGGATCTAGTTCGCCGGTAGCCATCTGAAGTTATCGCTCCGCCTTTAACGATAGAGCGTCGTGCCATCTCAAGCTCGGTGAAGCTGCTATATAGACCACCCCCCAATTTCCTGCTGAAGAAGAAGACCCGCGACGTCAATCCGTCGGTCGTCTGGGCGCTTGGCGAGGGAACCCTATGGCCAGTCTTGCTCGTTCCGCTGGTCAGCGGACGGCGGCCAGCCGTTCTGCCCCAAGTGTGGAAACAACGAACCGTACGGTATCCGTCGCCGCCGCTTCCACTGTTCGGAGAGCGAGTGCATGCGCGATTTCTCGGTGACATCTGGCACCGTCTTCCACTCCAGAAAGCTCTCTTCAAGAAGCTCCTGATGGCGACCTGGGAAGAGTTGACAGCAAGCACAGCAACAGCTGTCATAACAGGCGCTTTACATTGCCAATTCAGAATCAGAGCACATTCTGCAGTTGTGTGACCGGCAGTAACAGCAAAAATCACGGTGGACTTCGCCTCGGCAGCAAAACCGCATTCCTTCCGTGAACGGCCAAGTTCCCGCGGGCTGACAACAAGCGGCGTCAGATGATCGACAGTTTCTCGTGGGGTACGGGTGAACATTCCCAAACGGCGCGAAAGTTCGAAGTCTTCTCTGCAACATTCCTAGTGTGCTTGCAGATCATTCCGAGGACCTCCAAAGTGCGCTCATAGTTCGCTTCAGCCGGCTTGCAGACGATATTCTTATGGTGCGCGATGTTGTTTCGAAAGCTCCGAACGAATTCGACACCGTCATGTAGGTCGGTTATGGTTTTGCCGCGCGGGAAGTCGACGAGCATCGTGTAGATTGCCGGCTGCCAGAGGTCGAGATGAAAGGTCTTTGTGAAGACGTTCACCCAAAATCCGAACGTCAATTCACTTGTAATATAATTGGTGAGCTCGCCCCGCCGTCCAATATCGATCTCACGCTGGTAGACATCGGCCAACTGTTGGGAAAGTGACTTGGATAGCCTATATTGAAGCAGAGCAGGATTACGATACCACTGTGCTCCATATTTTGCCCTAAGTCTGCTGACCGCGAAATTGCGGATAGCAACCTCCGCATGGTGAACGGTGGGCAACAACGAAGCAGCAACTGCCGCGTTCCAAGCGTGAAGTCGGATGGCGACTCGTAAGTCTCCTTCCGCAATCCTCAGGTACCGCGACAACCTCGCAGGAGATATTGCTTTTCGACTGACCTCGAAGGACCTTACATTTATTTTGGTTTCGTCTTGTAGAACGGAATCGAGTGCGGTATATGAAGTGCATGCGCTATTGGGCTTTTTAATCACTGCCTCTCGAGGTAGATCCCCAGTAGACACAGATATGGGGGCCGCACTCACGGGTGACGGCCCTCCTTTGTTTTCAGCGGTGCCGCTCATAAGTCCTATTCTCCGTTCGTCGCAGGCGGTTGAACATCATTGCCTTATCGCGGTTGGTTCCTCACAGTCAAACTGGTTTACATCGGCCGCGCAGTCTGAACAGAATGTGCTTTGAAACCGCTGCCACGGGATGCGAACCCTCGACGCCTTCAGATCAGCACCTAGCAGCGGCCCGCGTATCTATGTAACTTCGGCATAGGAACCGCAGACGTTGCCCAATAACCGCCCCGGGGCTTGCTGTCCTCAATAGACGGGTCGCCCGCCTCCGTAGAATGGTCATCTTACCGCTGCTTTTGCGCACTGGATTGTGACCACCGTGGAGGCACGTAGTGCTTTTTGTGAATGATGGCTTCGGCGTGCTCGAGTCTGGGAATTACCTGGATCCCGAACAGCACGGTGAACGCGCTTGGACGTCACCTGATTGTTCTAAGCCGGTCCGAAATCTGCCGAGTGGCATTGGCGATGCTAAGCAGCTCCTCATTCAACAGTGAGCCATTATGGCTGTTGAGGTCTGCCTCGAATGTCGTCATCAGCGTCGCTCTCCTACGGGATTGTATCAATCGAAACCTGAACACTCGGTCAGCAGTGGCGCAGGTTTCGCTGACGCTAACGAACTTTTGCTCTTCGGTAAAATATTGAATCAATTAAATAAAAGACATTAGGTGGACCGACACGATGCCCGCGCTTAGGCGCACCGAACGCGTGCGCTTCACGGACGCAGGTACGGATCGTCAGTATTCGGGACAGACAAGGTTCTTGCCAATCGTCAAGAATGCGAGGGCTTTGACGCGCGGAGAGCAATCCTCCCGGAGCATGTCGGTCGCCTCAAATTCTTCGAGGTCCCGATCGTCCTTCTCTTTTTCTTCATTGGGGAGGGACCAATAAATGGAATCTGACATTTCAAGCGCATCCCACTTTATGGCGTTGAAGTAGGAGTACGGAGTTTCATCCTCACGAACTGGCCTCTCAGCATGGTACCCGAGACGCCGGATTTCCGTTGCGAGAATTGCCCACGCACAATCAACCGTTTCGATCGCCACGGTGCCGAGGCGACAATCCCACTGACGATCGAGGCTTGCGTGTCGCTCCAACTCCTCCGCGACCCCATCTTTGCACTGCATCTGCATGCCTCCCCGCCTTGATTGTTCAATTGTGAGACGACCGGCGGATCGGCGCAAGCAACGTGCGTTACCGCCATTTAGGATTACCGGCGCCATTTTTTTTGGGGGTTCGAAACTCGTGAATGCGGACCTCATCATCCGTTCATTCGAAGGCGCAAACTGCATCAAGATGCGCAGACTTGTGGTACATTCGTCGAAAGGCGGCGACCAAACCGAACCCACTGGTTCCAAGGCTTCCACCGCGTTTCTCCGTGCTCGACAATCATGCTCCGGTTGCCGTAGCACTTAGTCCGAAAGCAGTCGGTAGCACGCGCCGCGCTTGTCAACGATCCAGTCGCTCCTGTAGCGGCGTCCTACGCCCCTGTTGAGCGACAGGAATGCGGCGCCGGAGGCCTTTTCCGCCTGGCCGGCGAATAAGACGGGCGTGATTTTGCAGAGCTTTTCGTTCTTCCTTATCTGTGTGTAAAAAATCGGACCGCCGATGATTTCGAGTCGCTCGGATAGCGTTGTACGGTCCGTCAGGTTTTCGTAGCGCTCGACGAGCGAACACCCCGAAATCCCGTATCGTGACCCGCGGAGCGCCCACTGAACATTTTGCCTCCAGTTCACGTCCCAACCCTGTAGCGCAACCGTGTTGGTAGCCACGACGAGCGCCATGAGACCGCGTGTCAGATCTAGCAGATCGTTCGATTGCCGAGCCTTTCGCGCCATTCCGTCGAACGTGTTTAAGCCGTCCACATAGGTCTGGTAGAGATCGGGGAAGCAAGCCTTCGGCCACCAACGTTCGTGCGATGCGACGCTCGGCCGAAACCTGATTTCAGATGATGGCAGGTACTTGGCGCGCGCCTACGAAGATCAAGAAAACTGTCTGGCCTACAAAGCGATTGGGCACCGGGCATTCTCAGAAACGCGGTATGCTCGGATCGCAGAGGAAGTGGAAGAAGCTCGTCGACAAGCCGTCAAAAGGGCCACTGACGTCCGAGCACAAGGCGTCGCGAACATGTAGGCAGAAGACCTATTAATGAGCGTCACGTCCAACCGGAATGCCGCACACTGCTTTTGTTATCAAATTTGCCTTCCCAGCCAACTTCTATCCGGAATGAACTTCACACCGATCCGGAATAGGTCGCGCAGACTTCACATCTATCCGCATTGGCTCCCGAACTGAGGATATCCTTAGTTGACTAAGGATATCCTTTTCTGTATAAGGATAACCTTACGAAAATAAGGATATCCTCAGTTAAGGTGACCAATGGCACGACCTGTTCCACAAAGCGCGTTGCGTTTCCCACTCTCTTCCATCTTCGGAACGGAAACCAACGTCCGGCTCCTTCGGGAACTCGCGCGTCATGGGGGACAGCTCACCCCGTCTAATCTCGCCACCAGAACAAAACTGGCGCTGCCATCGGTCGTTGCGGCCCTTTCGAGCCTCGTCGATACCAATGTCGTTGCTGAAGTTGGAACTGGACGGGCTCGCCTTTACAATCTGAAAGAAGCAGCGCCATTGTTCGCACCGATCCAGGCACTGTTCGAAGCCGAAGAGGTTCGATTTGCCGGCATCATCGATGCGGTTCGTGACTGCGCCGAATCTTTCGGTGATGCGCTGGTCGCGTCTTGGGTGTTCGGGAGTGTTGCGAGGGGAGAAGATCAGGCCTCAAGCGACTTCGATATCGCTTTCGTGGCGACCCGCGACGACGACGTTTCGTCTATCCAAAATAGAGGGATCGACGCCTTGTCTACTTCAGCCGAGAAGTTGATCTTCTCGCCATCGATCAACACTTTCTCTGTGACCGATCTCAAGAGGTTGCGAGATAGCGGTGCCCCCCTATGGAAAGCATTCCTAAACGAAGCGTTGGTTATAACCGGACCTCGACCAGAGTTCATTTTTTAGAACCCATTTGAGGCCAATGTGACAAGAAGTGGCTCATCCAAATCCGTCGATGCTAATCATGGCGCAAGTCGCCTTGTAATTGCTCGAGGATTTCTGAAGTCCGCTGAGGACCAGATCGCTGTTGCTGGATCAGGCACCCTCGGCAATCCAATCGTCGCCACCATAGTCAACGCAGCGATCGCCTACACAGATGCGTTGACTGCGACCTTTGCAAACAAGGTAAACCAACAGGATCATGCCGCAGCCGTTAAGACCCTGCGTAGTGCGATAGGTAATCGTTTCCCAAAGGCCCAAGAAACCAGGTTGGTTCGGCTCCTGGGCATCAAAGACCAAGCGCAATATGGCGCGCGTATCCTGCTGCTAAACGACGCCGAGTTATTGCTGTCGCAATTAAAGGAATACGCCAAGTGGGTGGAAGCGGAGATGGCCCGCTAACCCGACGGAACCCCGCTCAGCCATCTTTTCCGAGCGAGCTAGCGTCTAGGACGCGGCCCTGGTGTCGAGATCGGTTTGGGCGCGGCCCTAACATCAGCCGGGTCGACCCTCCGCGCGCGATAGGGGCCAGTGATCTCCGAAAAGTGCTTCCGCATTAAGACATGGTCGCCTTTGGCGCTATTGATTGCCGCCTGTATAAGCTCGTCGTGGGAAATCTTCTTCCAATCGAATTGAAGATCGTGTCTTCGCGCAACAACCGAAAAGAAGGCACGTAGTGTTCTTCCGTTCCCTTCGCGGAAAGCATGAACCTTATTGAGAGCAGCGTAGGCCTCAGCGAAACCGTCCGTTAGATCAGCAAGCTTCTTCCGTCCAGCCATCACGTGACCAAATGTCCGCTCCAGTGATTTCATCGCGGCAGTTGCGTGCGCGTGATCTTGTTCTTTTGCCCGATACGGGCCTCATCCTCGAACCAAATCTCTATCCGTTTTCCTCGGGCTGCTCCGGCGGCAATCTGTGCCACTGCAGCGGGGAAACTTTTTTAAAATCCTCAATGGCTTGAGGGTCTTGAGCGTGATGTTTGGGCCGAGCAGCCAGCTTGCGATAGCCCATGGCCCGTACTTCGCGGCTCAGCGTTTGCTCGCTTACCGAAACGCGAAACTCTTCCCAAAGCCATTGAGCCAGGTCGCACAGACGCCAGCGAACAACGCCGTCGAGATAGGGTGTCGGCCCACGCTCGATGGTCTGCGCCAGGGCCGCACGCTGCTGATCGTTCAAGCGCGACTGCGGGCCGGGAGCCTTGCCATTGATCAGGCCTTGGGGACCGCGTTCGTTGAACCGCATGACCCAGTCCCGGACAATTTGGAGCGTGACGTTGCCGAGGCGGGCGGCATCGGAACGCGAGCCTCCATCGTAGATCGACGCGAGTGCCAACAGACGTCGTGCCTGGGCTGCGTCCTTCGTCTGCCGCGCCAGTCGCCGCAGACCTTCTCCATCAAAATCGTCACGTAATGAAATCCCTGATCGCATCGCAGACCTCCGGTTTGCACCAGAGATTCAGATTCACCGCGCTTTGGGAAGGCCAAAGAGTCGAGGTCAGCGAGCCGGCGTATAAGTGTCGATCACGATTATCCGGACACAGGGGCTCTTGCAGCAAATATCGGATCTGTTCGGCGAGGTTGTAAACAAGCCGCTGCTGCGTGTCGAGCGCCCAGTTCTTTGAGCGCTCGATCTCGAAGCCCAGCAGCCGGCCGACCTATGCCGAAGCCGAAGTGCTCGACGCGTTTTTCTCTCCGCAGTTCTGTCCGCTGATCGACGATAGTGAAGAAGCGCAGGAGGCAATGGAATTACTGGCGGTAGAAGACGCATCCCTTCGAATGCACGCCGATATATTTCGAGCGGACAGCGGAATGGAAGCTTCGTCAACTCCGTGCGTCGGCGTCTCAGTTCGACTATCGTACGCGAAAGGTGGTTGAATCGATACACCTGCTGGCATGCGCAGTCGAATGGGCGAAGCACGACAGCCACAATTATTGGAGCCGGTGCGACAAGGTCTTCGCGGATATCAGAGACTGCTTGTTGGGGATGATCGAGTTCAAACTTACCCAAGAGGAACGGGAGGTCATGAGTATCAAAGAGGACTTGTTCACGACCAAAACGAGAGTCGAACGAAGTCTGAGGATGACAAGCCAGTGGCGGAATCAAGCGGACCGATGACTGCAGCCGCTGGTCCCAGCGTAGATCAGGGGGCTAAGACTTCAGGCGAAGCCAGATTTGAGCCAAACGGCTCCAGTTGCGACTAGCGATAGCTAGATCACCTGTCCTGGAAGCACCCCACGCCAGGAGGTGGCCACGAAAAATGGAGGTGAAGAGCCGTAGTTCTTGATCAAATCGGCATTGTGAACCACCAGACGCTTCAGCGGGACCTCGTGCCGGATCGAGTGGTACATAACTTGGACCGTGGCGATGCGCACGAGCCGCTGATCTAGGTCGTTGATCGAGTAGTCGACGTGCGAAACGGCGTCCTTTCCGCCTACCTCGTAGGTCTGCCGTAAATCACCCATCACCAAAGCGCCGGTTCCGCATGTCGGTTCGCCTCGCTTGTTTCCCCTCTCTCCGGCAGCACCCAGGAATCCGCTGACTGCATTCGACAAGGCAGTCGGTGTCATGAACTGTCCGAGATCACCCTGGAGCAAGGCCCCATATTTGTCCGTTACAACGTCTTCAAACGGGGCAGCGTTATCAAGCTCCGCCGTCAGCATTACAAAAAGTCGCACCAATTCGTCCCGGTCGGCATCGCGATAGCCATCAACAGGCTGCGCTGTTCGAGGGTCATAGGAGACGGCTGGGTAGAGATGCTCATACTCTTTTTTCCCTGTGCAAATGTGGTTGTAGAGCAGTGCAAAAAGGTCGTCGAAAATACGCCTTGCCGGAAAACCACAGTAATCGGCGAAAACGTTAATGTTATTTACTAAGTCTGACATCGCATCCGTTATGTGCTTCGCCATCGGAGAGGTCGGTCCTCGCACACAGCATTGAAGGCGCTTATTCGACAGCCGGCTGCCCTCTGCAAGTAAATTTTATTGTATCCCCGCCGACTTTTTCTTTCGAAACCAAAAATTAACCATACACCGCGATCGTGTGCCAATTCCGGATAAAGCAACTCCGGATATCCTTGCCGTCATCGAAAGAAATCTATACGTAGACCAGACTGAAACCGAGAGGCACTCTTATGAGACCTACGAGCATAACGATAGAGAAGCGGGCTGGCCGCTACACGACTCTCTAGTCCGGTATGCTCTACCGCGACTTGAGATCGCGGCCAACCCTCGAATGCGCATGTTAACGCTGAGGGAAATCGGTTGAAGACCATCATTACTACATCGTCTGATTTCTGCCACTGGGCTCGCCCCGAAGCGCCACGTGCCTCGATTTCCGCGGCGCGCGTACACTGCTGCGCGGCTGAGATCGCTACTTCGCGACTCGCTGCCTTCGTCCTTTCAAACAACTTCTACACCGAGCTTCCCGTCGCTACACGCGCCGGGGTAATGCCCTCCTTCGTATTCCTTCCGGGCCCCATACGCCTGTCGGCGTAGTCGTCGAGCCCGCACAAAGCGGAACCGACGGCTCTCTACAACCGTCTGAGAACAAAGGAGTTCTCGGACCGCTTGCGCACGGAAAAGGGGCGTCGAATGAAGGCGAAGGCAGTACTGCGCTTCATGAAGGAGCAGCAATTCGGTTTTGACCGAGACAAACTTGAGGAAGTCCCCGCGGCCCTGGCACCCGACAAGGTGACTTCAGGTCGCGATCAGACAGTCAACTTCCTGGATGAGGACGGCGTTCCGGCACATGACGTCTTGTGGATTCCCCCCAAGCGCTCGACGGGAACCCGTCAACCTACCCCGCGCACCCAAGGGCATAGCCGTGGCTATCTCGTCGATCCGGGCACGGAGCGCGCCGTGGGATTCGAAAGTACGCACGAGTTGGCTTGCGCCCTGATGCTGCTTGCCAACCGTGCTGTCGTCGATATCGAGGACCAGCCGCCTGAAGTGGAGTACATGGGTGCTGACGGCAAGGTTCACGGACACACGTTCGACTACCGGGCAACCCTCCGGAGCGGAGCTACCACGGCGATTGCCGTGAAACCGTCCCACCTGGTGGAGAAGACGGGAATCCGCGACGTGCTCAAGCGCGTTCGACCGGTCTTGCACGGGTTCGCCGACACAGCGATCCTCCTGACCGACGAGCAACTGACGAAGGCACGAGCCTGGAACGCTAAAAACATCCTCCGAGCCCGCCGCTGCCGGAATGACAGCGACTGCAACGAGGTGCGTGACTTCCTGCAGGGTGTCCACGGCAGCATCAACGTCTACGACCTCGGGCAGCGCTTCGGCGATTTTCCGTCGGCGATGAACGCAATCTGGTGCCTCATCTACGAACGCACCCTCGTACAGAACAAGCCCGGCAACAAGCTTTGCGACGCGCCGTACGTGCATGTCGCGCAACGTCCGGCTGAAGTTCTCGGACGCCGGCGGCAAGTAGCAAAGTCTACCGCCGAATAGGTCCGGTAGTCCACCTCCCCTCGAACCTCTGAATCTGCTCGTGAAAGGAGCAAGTGAAATGACGGCTGCGAATACAATCTATGAGAGCAAGCGACAGAAACAAATGAACCAGGGCGTGCCTTCTGGCGATCGCTACCGGTTCTTTTCCCCGGAGGAAGAGACGATGCTTGAAAAGCACGCCTGGATGTACGTTTCGCGTAATCGTCCCACTGTGATTGGTCTCTATCACGAGATGGTCGACGAGATGACGCGTTGGAATGAAACTCGTTTGACGAACGGCGAACCTCCGCTGCGCGTCCCCTCGCTCAAGACCTTTCACCGCCGCGTCAAAGGGCTCCCTCGCGAAGTTGTCCTCGTCGGTCGCGGCCTGGTGCGTATGCGTCGCCCACGGCGGGTTGCGAAGACCCGCTGGGACTTCGTCGGTTCGGCCGAAACCGTAGCAGTTGACTCAGCCAATTGGTTCGCCAGTCGCGCCTTCCGGGTGGCGGTGAATGATGTTGGGCAAACGCTCTCCATGCCTTCGGCACGCAAACCAGAGTGCCTGGCTGTCGTCGCCGGTCACGCGCCGATCCCGATGCCCCAGCCTCTCCGTGCCGAAGACTCTGAACTGAGCTTCGGAACCAAAACTGCCTGATCCCACAGACCAAAACCGAACACATCGAAGGAGACGTAACATGACGATCGCAATCAAGCAGAACACCGCCCCCGTAGTTCCGACCTACGACTTCCGCGAGGGCGACGGTTTCGAGTATCGCAGCACCGATTACTGCTGGGAGGCCGAGTTCATCGGCGGCCAAACCCTGAAGCGCGTAAACGACCAGTTGCCCGTGTCGTTCACCCACGAGCAGATCCACGAGATGCTCAACGCGCCGCTCGCGCCGATGGTCTACTACAAGGGCCGTTATTCCGCGAAAGGTGCAGAGCACGCTGCTCGCCCGCGTGCTCACGTCGGTGATCTCCCCCACGAGGAGCAGGAGAAGCTCCTTTTCCGCATCGACTACTGCGAACGCTTTCTGCGTAAGGAAAGCACAGACAAGCGTGTCACCCGCTCTGACCGGAGCATGCTTGTCGCGTTGCGGGACATCGCCAACGAGCGGTCTTCGGAGGCGACGAAGGGCGGGGGCAGGCAGACCTATGTCACGCAAAAGCGCGAGCCCAGCCCGCGATCCGTCCGTCGCTGGCTGACAATCTACGAAAACGACAACCATCCGCTGGCCCTGTGCCGCTCCTATGGCGCGCCTCGCCAGAACACGCACTTCGATGCCGACGAGACCGAGATCCTCGAACGCTACGCGCTGAAGTACGCCTCCGACAACAAGCCGAAGATGGTCGATCTTCACGGGGACATGAGCGACGAGATCGACGATCTCAATGAGGAGCGCGCTGCCGCTGGCAATCCCCGCAAGTTGCGCACGCCCTCGTTGCGGACGTTCCAGAACCGCGTGAATAGCCTGTCGCCGGCTTACCGCGACTACGGCCGTCTGGGCAAAGAGGCTGCCTCCAAGAAATGGAATGCGATCAGTAAGGGCCTGGAAATCCTGCGCCCCATGGAGCGCATCGAGATGGACGAGTGGCGGCTCGACCTTCACGTTCTCCTGGCGACCCTCGGCATCTGGCAGAAGATGAGCAAGAAGGAGCAGAATAAGGTACCGCGTATCCGTCTCTGGGTCACCGCGGCCATCGATGTCGCGTCAAAGTGTCTCGTTGCATTGCGTGTCCACCGCCAGGCCCCTTCGGCGATGACCGCGATCGCGACTCTTGAAATGACCACGATCGACAAGACCCAGATCGCTCGGCAGTTCGGCTGCCAGGATGCTTGGGACTTCTTCGGGTCCGCCGAGATGGTCGCCGTCGACTCTGCCAAGTGGTTCACCAACCAACCATTCCGGGTGACCGTCAATGACCTTGGGGCAACATTGTTCTTGCCCCCGGCTGGAAAGGCCTCGTGCCGCGGAACGATCGAAAGCTTCTTCCGCACGTCGAGCAGCCAGGCACTGGACTTCTTTTCCGGACGCACCTGGGGCTCGGTCGAGGAGAAAGGCGATCGCGATTCGGAAGCTGAGGCCAGCGTCATGTTCGACGCAATCGCCGGCGCCCTGACTCGCTTCTACGTTGACGTCTACCACAACACGCCTCACTCGGGCTTGCACGGTGAGACGCCCCGCGACGCGTGGAAACGGCTTCTTCGTCAGCACAAGGTCATCCCGGCCCCCACCGGCAGCCTCCGCCGTCACATCTTCGGCATCAACATGCACCGCGTCATCGATCAAAACGGCGTGCGGTTCATGGGAATCCACTACCAGTCGGTTGCCCTCCAGGCGCTTCGTCGAAACCGCACGAGCCAAGTGCTCATTCGTGTCGACCACTACGATCTCGGCGAGATCTCGGTCTGGGCTGGCGACGGATGGCTCAGCGTAAAGGCGTTCGACGAGGAGTTTCAGGGCATGAGCATCTGGGTCTGGACCGCGCTCTGCGACGCGCTCCGCCGGCGCCACCTCGAAAAGGCGAAGCTCGCGCGAGCGACCATCCGGAAGGCGAAAGAAACTCTGCGGACAGACGGCAAGATCGCGCGCCTCGAAGCAGGCATCGACAACCCGGTCGCGTCCGAGTCCCAGTACGAATACTGGGAATCCAAGATGAACATGAACATCGAAGTCACCGAAAAGACGAGTTCCGTTCCGGAGGACTTCGCCAACGGTGCGTCGTTGCCGGAGGACTTCTGGGTGGCGATGGGCATCGAAATCTCCGATGAAGCTCTGCCGGACCCCAACATCGGTTGGAGCGACCCCATGGCTACGCAGCCCGACGGCGACGGCCTCGTGGAGACCGATGCGCAAGTCGCAACCAACGTGGTCGTCGCCGGTGACGCGCCGCCCCGTCGCAGCAAGAAATCGAGCGTAGCTCAAGACTTCGACAGCAAGGCGTGAGTTGGATGACCTCGACGAACAAGAAAACTGACGCCATCTCGGGCTTGCGCGAGATGGCCCCGCATAGAACTGACCGTGCAGCGAAACTGCGTGTGCACCACGTCAGCCTCGCTCGTGACGTGCGCCTGGATGCGGCCCTCCAGCGTAGTTTCGCCGAACTTCGACCGGCCGAGGCCAGCCAGAGCTTCTTCTGGAACGACCGTAGGGAAACGAAGCCGTTGTCGAGCTTCGAGGCTCCCCAGCCCTGCACAACAAGCCGACTCGCGCTCGATGGCCTGAAGGCCCTCGGTATGACGCTTTGCAGCCTTGAAGCAAGTCTCACAGCAGGCGGGGAACGGAAGGTCGATGGAAAGTGCAAAACCGTGACCGCCGACGAGCGGCGGCATCCCCAAAAAACGAGTGTAGCTCGAGACCTCAACAGTAAGGAGCAAGGTCAAATGAACTGGACGAACAAGGAAAACGACGCCATCTCGCGATTCCGCGAAATGATGAGCCCCGAAGAGCTTCAGCTCGCCGATCGGGTTGAGAAGCTGCATGGGCAGTACTTCGGCCTCGATCGCGACGTAAAGCTGAATGCGGCCCTGAAAGCCCTCCAGCGTAGCGTTGCTGCACATCGGCCAGAGGAGGCCACCAGGCCTGACAAGCGGCGCATTGTCGTCATCTGCGGGGAATCCGGCGCAGGTAAGTCCCGGGCGATTACGCAACACATCCGTAACTTCCCGGCACTGCAGCCCTACGTCGATAAGGACGGCGTGCAAGCAAGACCGCTTCTGTGCTTCGAAGCTCCCTCGCCTTGCTCGCCAAAACGGCTTGCCTTGGAGGGGCTCAAGGCGCTCGGGTTGCCCATTCGGAACACCGTCAAGGAGCACGAGGCCTGGGACGCCTTCAGGACCGCGCTCCGCACTCATCGCGTCAACATCGTCATGATCGATGAAGCTCAACAGGCTTTCGAGACCTCCAACGAGGTCCAGCGCCAGCTCATCCGGAACACGCTGAAGCATCTGGTTCAGATGCCCGACTGGCCTGTCCGCCTCGTTCTCGCGGGCGTCTCTCCGCTGTTCGAGTTCCTTAGCTGCGACAGACAGCTGCTCAACCGGATGACTCCTGTGCGCTTCGAGAAGCATCGGGGAAAAGCGGCGCGGAAAAAAACTGCCGACTACCTCACGAGGATCATCGTCGAACATGCAGCCATGCAAATGGCTGACGATCTGAACGCAGACTTGGTGCACCGCCTGCATCACGCGTCCGACGACGAGTTCGGCACGATCCTGCAAACCGTGCGTGGTGCGGTGGAAGTGGCCATGGGCGATGATCGTGACGTCGTCCGCGCGTCCGATTTCGCCGAAACGTACGAGAACATCTCCGGGTGCCTTCCGGACGAGAATGTCTTCGAATGCGTCACCTGGCAGGCCGTCGTTCCCGGGCAGGCGTTGCTCCGCCCCGACGATCGCGAAATGCCTGGCACAAAGAAGCCGCGCCGTAAATCCAAGCCCTTCAAGTTCGGAGATCGCCCATGAACGCGATGTCGCTCGTGCCGTGCCTTCATGCCGACGAAACCATCGCCAGTTTCGCCTCTCGCACCGCCGCCCTTCACGAGTTTCCCGACGCGCGGACCTTCGCGTCGCTGCTGGGGTTTGACTTCGTCGGCCTGTGTCGCGGCCAGACTGACGATGTCAAGAAGTTCGCCAAGATCATCGGACGGGAAACCGCGGAGCTGCAGGCGTCGCTGACGGTGTTTGACTTTCGATGGTCAATCACCGTCCGCGGTCACGCACTCTCAAAAGAGTTCGTGGCGTGGAACCAGAACCGCGTCTGCCCAGGCTGCATCAACGACGACGAGGAAACCCTTCCGGGTCGTGCTGGAACCAGAGCGTATTCGAGGCTTGTCTGGCTTCCCCGCTTCGTGCGCGCCTGCCCGGTTCACGGACGCAAGCTCGTCGAAACGGGCGTCTGGAATTGGCAGATGGGCGCGGACTTTTCCGCGCGCCTGCGAACTGGTCGTCGCAGCTTCGACGAACTCCAGCGCGCCAGCCACGAGCTCGCGGCTACCGACCACGAACGATATCTGGTCGACCGCTTCCAAGGCGGCCGTCCCTCCGGGCATTGGCTCGACCGCTTCCCGCTTCAGCTGGCGGCTCACCTGCCAAGGCTCGTCGGCTTCGCCCAAAACCCGCGGTCGTTCCTCTCCGCGGATCCCTCGGCTCCCGAGCGCGCGAAAGTCGCGTCGGAAGGCTTCGCGATCTTGGCCGGCGGCGAGGACGCCTTTCGCGACGTCGTGTTGTCTCTGATCAAGGCGAACTATCGTCCGAGGGAAGAGTTCTGCGCCAAGACGATCCTTGGCAACCTGTCGACCGAGCTGCTCGATCTTCAGGACCATCCCGGATACGCGGATGCTCTGTCGCTTATTCGGGAAACCGCCGCCGACGTCGTGCCGGTAGGCCCATCGGATGACTTCCTCGGCACTTCTTTACCGCGTCGCATGCATTCACTGCATACGGCCGCTCGCGAATTCGGGCTGCCGTACACCCCCCTGCGAAAGGCCGTCGAAGAGTCCGGGCTAGCTGCCACCGGCGATTTCTGTGGGGTAGTTTTCCCGGCTGCTTCCTTGGCAGAAATCGCCGAAAACCTTCCGGGAAAGACCCCGAGGTTGGAAAGCGAGATCGCCGCGCATCGCCAATTTCTCGCGGAAGCCGAGTCTGGTTGGGAGACTTCGACGTACCAGCCCAAAGACTTCATCACCCTCGAACGAGCCTACATCAGGTTGAAGGTTACGCCGTCGGTCGTCGAAGCCCTGATTGACGACGGCTACCTCTACCAAGCCCGCGTCCCCACCAAGCACCGATCCTTTCGTATCCGGGCTCGTGATGTCGCTGAGTTTCAAAAAATCTACATCTCGGAAAGCGAGCTTCGGCATTCAAAGAAATTCAGAAACGATTTCGAGGCGAAAATCAAAGAACTAGGCCTGAAGCCCGCAATCCCGAGTGACAGCGTCGGCACGAATTTCTTCCGGATCGACCAAATCTAGGCTGTTCAGATAAGCGCAAAAATGACCTGGCATTTGCCGGGTCTTTTTTTGTGTGCGTAAAATGGGCCACTAGAAGGTTCATTTTGGGCATTCGGCGTTGCCGATTTTGAATTGAGTGCCTATTTTCCTAATGAAATCAATGGCAGAAAAACGCTGTGAGGCAGAGTTAGTTGCTTTCAGCACGGCCTCTGTTGCCCGGCCGCGGGAATGGACCTATGACCGGGAAGACGGGAGGTGCCGCACCGCCTGAGCCAGAGACACAAACCACCGGGAACTGGACGCGATGAAACTCGATGCCGTTGATGTCAGGCAAGCTGCTTCCGCCGCCGATATCGTCTACGAGGCATTGCGCAAGGCGATCATCGAGGGCGCGCTCGCCGAAGGGGAAAATCTGCGGCAGGACCAGATCGCCCAGATGTTCAACACCAGCCGTATCCCGGTGCGCGAAGCGCTGTCGCGCCTTGAGCAGCACGGGCTGATCACCACGCAGCGCTACAAGGGCGCCGTCGTCGCCGGTCTTTCCATCGAGGAGATCGAGGAGATCTTCGAATTCCGCGCCCTTCTCGAAGCCGAGGTCATCCGGCTCGCCGTTCCCAATCTGGATCGAAAGACACTCGACCTTGCCCGCAGGCACTGTGACGAATTCGGCAAGGAGTCCGATTCTGCCAAGTGGGGCGAAACCAACCGCAACTTCCACTACAGCCTCTATGAGGCCGCACGTCGGCCATACTATCTGCAGATCGTGCGCGCTTCGCTCGACCGCATCGATCGCTACCTGCGCGCCCAGTTGACGCTGACGGACGGCATGAAACGCGCAGCGCGCGAGCATGAGGCGATCTTCGAGGCCTGCACCAAGGGGGATGCCGATCTTGCCTCCGCACTGACCCGCGATCATATCCTCGACGCCGGACGTTCGCTCGTTGTTTTCCTGAGGGAACAGAGGGGTTAAGCGCCTCTACGAAGGGTCGCAGCCATCCGGAGACGGGTTGTTTGTTCCTGCACAAATCGTCTTTCAACTCTTGGACTTCCAAGGTTGACAAGGCGTCCCGAACCTTGAAAAAGTGAAGCCCTATCGAGACCGGTTGGGTTGGGAGGACTTGATGTCTGTGCGCGCGTTTTTCGGCCTTTCCACACTTCTTGTTTCAGTTTTGGCCGCCGGGTACCCGGTGTTTTCGGCTGAGACCGGCCGCCAGGTCGAGATCACCCAGGACGCCGACTATTTCGGCTTCGATCTGCGAACCGAGCAGAATGTCTCGCTCGATCAGTGCGAGACGGCCTGCATCGCGGATCAATCTTGCCGTGCGTTCACCTACAATCCCAAGGTGAAATGGTGCTTCCTGAAGTCCGACTTCAACCAGTTGAACGCTTTCCCCGGCGCCATCGCCGGCAAGATCGTCCAGGCACAGGCGGTTCAGGCCGATTTGGGTGCCCCACCCCGCCTTTCCTTCCTCTCCGACCAGATCCTGCAGGACGCGCGCGACGCCAAGGCAAACCTTGCGCTTGCCGACGACCAGCAGGGCTTCGGCGTCAACAGCCTGATCGAAACGGCCCGCGCCCAGGCGGCGTCGGGTGTCATCGACGCTGCCTTGAAAGCATTCCAGGGCGCGCTTGCGATCACCCCTGAGGACAGCGAACTGTGGCTCGAGACGGCGCGCACGGCAAACCGGGTGACCGGCAATACCGAAGTCGCCACACAAGCCGCTCTTGCCGCGATCAACGGGTACCAGCTGACCCGCACCGCGGAAAGCCGCGCCCATGCGTTGGCCGTTCTCGCCAAGGCGCTGGAAAATGCCGAGAATTTCCGCGGCTCGCTGAACGCCTACAAGGCCAGCCTCGAGCTCGTGCAATCGAAGACGGTCGAAACTGCCTATCTCGACCTCAAGGAGCGCAAGCGCTTCCGCGTCATCGAAAACACGGTCGACGCCGACAGCGCCTCGCCGCGCGCCTGCGTGCAATTCTCCGAGCAACTGCTGAAAAGCGGCGCCGACTATGCCTCCTTCGTTACGGTCGATGGGGCAGCGCCCAAGGCCGTGGACGCCAAGGGCGACCAGATCTGCGTCGAGGGGCTGTCTCATGGCCAGCGCTACAAGCTGACGCTGCGCACCGGTCTTCCCTCGTCGGTCGACGAAGTGCTGGAAGCGCCGGTCACGCTTGAGGTCTACGTCAAGGATCGCGGCCAGGTGGTGCGCTTCACCGGCGACAGCTTCGTGCTGCCGTCGACGGCGCGCCGCGGCATTCCGATCGTTTCCGTCAACACGGATAGCGCCAAGCTCAAGCTCTATCGCATCGGTGACCGAAGCCTGGCGCAGGTGTTACAGAACTCGCAGTTCCTGACGCAGATCGACGGCTACAGCGCCCAGCGCATTCAGGACGAAAGCGGCGAACTGGTCTGGGAAGGATCGATCGCCATTGACAGCGTCCTCAACAAGGAAGTGGTCACCAGCTTCCCCGTCGATGAAGCCTTGCCTAAGCGCAAGGCCGGCGTCTACGTGTTGACGGCTGCGTCCGAAACCAGCCTTAGCCAGGACTGGGACGCCCGCGCCACCCAATGGTTCGTGGTCTCCGATATCGGCGTGTCGACCTATGCAGGCACCGACGGCCTGAACGTCTTTGCCCGGTCGCTCGCAACCGCCAAGCCGATCGAAGGCGTCGAGTTACAGCTGGTCGCCAAGAACAACGAGATCCTCGGGACGGCAACGACCGACGGCGACGGCCGCGCCACCTTCACAGCCGGCCTCATCCGCGGCACGGCGGCGCTGACCCCGGCCGTGATCACCGCCAAGAGCGGCGAAGACGATTTCGTCTTCCTCGACATGACCCGGGCCGGCTTCGACCTTTCGGATCGCGGCGTCACCGGCCGTGCAGCCCCAGGCGCGATCGACATTCTCGCCTGGACGGAGCGCGGCATCTACCGGGTCGGCGAAACGGTGCATGCGGCAGCGCTTGCCCGCGATGTCAACGGCGAAGCGATCGAGAACCTACCGCTCACCTTCGTATTCCTGCGCCCTGATGGCGTCGAATACCGGCGGATGATCAGCGACGGCGGCAAGCTCGGCGGTCATACGCTCGACCTCGATGTCCAGGCAAACGCCATGCGCGGCACCTGGACGATGCAGATCTTCACCGACCCCAAGGCCTCACCGATCGGCGAGAAGCAGTTCCTGGTGGACGATTTCGTGCCGGATCGCACGGAGTTCGACCTGACGAGCGAAGCCAAGGAAATCGCCATCGGCGAACCGGTGCAGGTCGCAGTCGATGGACGCTATCTCTATGGCGCCCCGGCTGCGGGCCTTGAGCTCGAAGGCGAAGTCATCCTGAAGCCGACGCGCGAAAGTGCTGCCTTCAAGGGATACTTCTTCGGCCTTGCCGACGAAGAGGCCAGCGAGGATACGCGCCTGCCGCTGGAAGAACTCGCGCCGCTCGATGACGAAGGCAAGTCGACTTTCGACGTTGCCCTCGCTGAAGTGCCTTCGACGACACAACTCATCAACGCCAATGTCACGGTGCGCATGCGCGAGGCCGGAGGCCGTGCCGTCGAGCGCTCCCTGACGCTGCCGGTGAAGCCGGAAGGTCCTGTAATCGGCATCAAGCCGGAGTTCTCGGGCGACCTGCAGGAAAACTCGGTCGGCAAGTTCCGCGTGATCGCCATCGATGCGAATGGGGGCAAGGCCGCCATGCCGGGCGCTCTCTGGAAGCTCATCAAGGTCGAGCGCAACTATCAATGGTACCGTGACGGAACCGCCTGGAAATACGAACCCGTCGTCACCACACAGCAGGTGGCGAACGGCACGCTCGACGTAACCGCCGATGGCGCCGAGATCGCCGTTCCGGTCGGCTGGGGTCGCTATCGTCTCGAAGTCGAGACGGCTGCCCTCGACGGACCGACGTCGAGCGTCGAGTTCGATGCCGGCTGGTATGTCGCATCGACATCGACCGAAACACCCGATGGTCTCGAGATCGCTCTGGACAAGGAAAACTACGCCGTCGGCGAAACCGCCAAGCTCAAGGTCTCGCCGCGTTTTGCCGGCGAACTGCTGGTAACCGTCGGAACGGAAGACCTGGTGACGACCAAGAGCGCGACGATTGCCGCAGAAGGCGGCGAGGTTGATCTGCCCGTCACAGCCGAGTGGGGAGCTGGCGCCTATGTGACGGCCACCCTCTACCGCCCCGGCGACGCGCAGGAAAGCCGTATGCCGATGCGCGCGATCGGCATCAAATGGCTCACCGTCGATCCCGCCGAGCGCAAGCTTGCCGTCACCCTCCAAGCGCCCGAAAAGACCGAGCCGCGCAAGCCGCTCGATATCAGCCTGCAGGTGGCAGGCGCCGGCGCCAACGAGGAAGCCTATGTCACGATTGCCGCCGTCGACGTCGGCATCCTGAACCTGACCCGTTATGAAGCGCCCGATCCGGCAGCCTGGTATTTCGGCCAGCGCCAGCTTGGCCTCGAAATGCGCGATCTCTACGGCCGTCTCATCGACGGCTCGCTGGGCGCGACCGGCAAGTTGCGCACCGGCGGCGACGGCGGCCAGGTCGCGCTGCAGGGAAGCCCGCCCACCGAAAAGCTGGTTGCCTTCTTTGAAGGTCCGGTGAAGCTCGACGCCGACGGCAAGGCAACCGTCAGTTTCGATATTCCGCAATTCAACGGCACGGCGCGCATCATGAGCGTCGCCTGGACGAAGTCCGGTGTCGGCAACGCGGTGCGCGACGTCGTCATCCGCGACCCGATCGTCGTGACCGCGAGCCTGCCCCGGTTCCTTGCTCCGGGAGATCGTGCCGAACTGCGGCTCGATATCGCCAACACCGATGCGCCTGCCGGCGACTATCAGGTCCAGCTGACCACCAACGGACCGGTGACGGTGGAACAGGCAGGCCCGAGCGAAACCCTGCGTCTCGATGAGGGCGGAAAGTCGGTCCTGACGCTGCCGCTCGTCGGCCAGTACCCGGGTGACGGGCTTGTCACCGTCCAGCTCACCGGCGCTTCCGGGCTTTCACTTGAACAGGCGCTCAACATCCCCGTGCGGCCGGCGACCTTGCCGGTCACGCAGCGGCAGGTGGTCAACCTCGCGGCAGGAAGCAGCCTGACCATCGACGGCCAGTTGCTGGTCGATAGCGTTCTTCAAGGCGCCTCAGTGTCGCTGAGCGTCACCCGGTCCGCCGCCTTCGACATTCCAGCCATCCTGATGTCGCTCGACCGCTACCCCTATGGCTGCGCCGAGCAGACGACGAGCCGGGCGTTGCCGCTGCTCTACATGAGCGAGCTTGCAAAACAGTCGGGCCTTCCCGATGACGACGAAGTGACGAAGCGCGTGCAGGAGGCGATCTACCGCGTGCTCTCCTACCAGTCGTCATCAGGCAGCTTTGGCCTGTGGGGGCCGGGTTACGGCGACCTCTGGCTCGACGCCTATGTCACCGACTTCCTGACTCGCGCACGCGAACAGAAGTATGACGTTCCCGAGGCAGCGATGGTCCAGGCTCTTGAAAACCTGCAGAACGGCCTCGGCTACGACACCAACGTCAAGGATCGCGGCAACGAGATCGCCTATTCGCTCTATGTGCTGGCGCGCAACCGCAAGGCCGCAGTCAACGACATCCGCTACTACGCCAACACGCTGATCAACGACTTCCCGACGCCGCTCGCCAAGGCCCACGTCGCAGCGGCGCTTGCGCTCTACGGCGATGCGCAGCGGTCGCAGGAGATCTTTGCGTCGTCCGCCAACATGTCGACCGGCCTCGTCAATGTCAGCCTGTCGCGGTCCGACTACGGTTCTTCGTTGCGCGATGATGCCGCCGTCCTGGCGCTGGCTGCGGAAAGCCGTCCGGTCCCGCCGATCATTCCGGAACTGTCGAAGATCGTGGCACGGCAATGGGAGCAGAAGAAATACACCAGCACGCAGGAGCAGGCCTGGATGCTGCTTGCCGCGCGCGCGGTTCAGGGGGGCGACGAGGACATGCTGCTTGACGTCAACGGCGCCTCGAAAACCGGCGCTTACGCCGCGCGGATGCCCGGCGACGCACTGCTGTCGCACCCGGTCGTGATCAAGAACGAAGGGGCGGATGCCGTCTCTGCGGTTGTGACCACGGTGGCGGCCCCGGCCCAACCACTGTCGGCCGGCGGCGATGGCTTTGCCATCGAGCGTACGTATTACACGCTCGATGGTGCCGAAGCCAATGTCAGCCAGGCGAGGCAGAACGAACGTTACGTCGTGGTGCTGAAAGTGACGGAAACCAACGGCTGGCCTTCACGGGTGCTCGTGTCGGATCTGCTGCCGGCAGGCTTCCAGATCGACAATCCAAGCCTGGTCGACAGCGCCCAGTTGACGAATTTCGAGTGGCTCGGCGAGATCAGCGCGACGCACACGGAGTTCCGCAACGACCGCTTCGTCGCAGCCTTCGACCGGGCGACGGGCGATAGCCGCGAACTGACGCTCGCCTATGTCGTGCGCGCCGTGAACCCCGGCGTCTACGATCATCCCGCCGCAAGCGTCGAGGATATGTACCGGCCGCAGTTTTCGGCCCGCACCGCGACCGGGCGCATGGAGGTGCTTGCAGCACAATAGGCCTTGTGATGTCGATAAGGGACAAATTGCTGATCGCGATCCCCGTCGGCCTGTGGCTGACGGGTCTGTCCGCCTTTGCGCTCGAAAAGGCCGATCAGGCCTTTCCGCCGCCGATTGAGGCGGCCGGTATCGTATCGCGCGAGGTACTCGACGCCGATGGTCAATTGCTCAGGGCCTTTGCCACACCTGACGGTCTGTGGCGGCTGAAGACGACGGTCGATGACGTCGACCCGCAGTTTCTCCGTATGCTGGTCGCGTACGAGGATCAGCGCTTTCGCGAACATGCCGGTACCGACGTCCTCGCGCTCGCGCGCGCAACGCTGCAGTTCGTCACCAACGGCCGCATCGTCTCCGGTGCTTCCACGCTTTCGATGCAGGTCGCGCGGCTGATCGAGCCACGCGAGCAGCGAAGCATCGCCGCCAAACTGCTCCAGATCGCCCGCGCGATCCAGATCGAGCGTCGACTTTCGAAGGATCAGATCCTAAACCTCTATCTCAGCCATGCGCCCTATGGCGGCAATCTTGAAGGCGTCCGCGCTGCCAGCCTCGCCTGGTTCGGCAAGGAGCCGAAGCGCCTTTCGGTCGGTGAAGCCGCCCTGCTCGTGGCGCTGCCGCAACTGCCGGAAAAGCGCAGGCCGGACAGAAATCACGCCGCCGCCGAAGCGGCACGCCAACGCGTCCTGACCCGGATGGCCGTCGCCGAGGTGATTGGCGAAGGCGAAGCCGAGCGTGCGGCAATGACGGCCGTTCCGAACCGTCGCCTGCAACTGCCGGCCTATGCCGCGCATCTGGCCGAGATTGCATTGCGCAAGCAGCCGGCGGCCGTGAAGCATCAAACGACGCTGCGCCGCAATGTCCAGCGCGGTCTCGAAACGGTTGCCCGCGATGGCGCCACCAAGCTGGGGCCGCGGGTGTCCGTCGCCATGATCATGGCCGATGCGCGCACCGGAGAGATCATCGGCGAAGTCGGCTCGGCCGACTATTTCGACGCGGGCCGCTCGGGCTGGATCGACATGACGCGGATCAACCGCTCCCCCGGCTCGACGCTCAAACCCTTCATCTACGGTCTCGCCTTCGAGGAAGGTCTCGTCAGCCAGGAAACCATCATCGAGGATCGACCGGCCGACTTCTTCGGCTATCGCCCGCGCAATTTCGACATGAGCTACCAGGGCGATGTCAGCGTGCGCCAGGCGCTGCAGCTGTCTCTCAACGTACCAGCCATCCGACTGCTCGATGTCGTCGGCCCTGCCCGGCTGATGGTCCGCTTCCGCCGCGCCGAGGTGAAGCCGGTGCTGCCGGCTGGCGAAGCTCCCGGGCTGGCGATCGGCCTTGGCGGCGTCGGCCTGACGCTACGCGATCTCGTGCAGCTCTATGCCGGTCTCGCCAATCGCGGTTTCCCCGTACGGCTCGGCGATGGCATCACCGGCACAGCCGGCCTGATCGACGGCGAACCGCTGCTTTCTCCAGTTTCCGCTTGGCATGTCTCGGATGTGCTTTCCGCGGTTCTGCCGCCGGCGGGAAGCCGCCAGCGCGGTATCGCCTACAAGACCGGCACCAGCTACGGTTACCGCGACGCCTGGTCGGTCGGTTACGACGGCCGATATGTGCTCGGCGTCTGGGTCGGCCGGCCGGACAACGGCGCCGTTCCCGGCCTGACCGGCTATGGCGCCGCCGCGCCCATTCTGTTTGAGGGCTTTGCCAAATCCGGCCTGCCGATCACGCCGCTACCGGATGCACCGTCCGGTGCTGTGCGCATCTCCCAGACGGAATTGCCGATCAGCCAGCGCCGTTTCTCGATGACTGCAAGCGGTCTCGTCAACGCCTCCGCGCGCGAGCCGGCGCCGCAGATCGTCTTTCCACCCGAGGGTGCCCGCGTTGAACTTGGCGTCGGCCATGAGACCTTGTCACCGTTGACGTTGAAGCTGCAGGGGGGGCGCGCTCCCTTCCGATGGTTGGCAAATGGCAAGCCGTTGCCAGATCCCACTCGCCGGCGAACCACACAGTGGCAGCCTGATGGCGCCGGCTATTCCACCTTGACGGTCATCGACGCCGTCGGTCGGGCTGCCAGCGTGCGCGTCTTCATCGAATAGACCATCACCTCATTCGTCTGAAACTTTTGCCTAAGAATCCCGACATGGCTGGGACACCGAAAGTGTGCGAGGCGCCCCGCTGCCCGTTGCGCCGGGCGTGCGATACTTTCCGCACCAGAACGACGGCAACCGGCGGTAGAATTCTCAAATATGCGACCAGCACCGCGCAAGATTGACGAAATAGTAGCTCTATCAGGAGAGGTTGCAATCGCTCACGCCGTTTGTGTCGCCTCCACGCGCCAACCTGTCTATGGTTGCGGGCAAGTGCTGATGCCAATGAAGGATCGCTGAAATGTCGAAGGCCATGACCGTCATCGTTGCCGACGACCACGCCATCGTGCGCGAAGGCTTGAAGATGCTGCTTTCGACGATGGCGGGCATATCGGTGGTTGCCGAGGCCGCAGATGGCGAAGCCGTGCTGACGCTTGCTCGTAGCGAGCCGGCAGACCTACTGATCCTCGATCTCGGCATGCCTGGTGTTGCGGGCATCCAGTTCATTGCCGACATCAGGGAACTTGCGCCTCGAATGAAGATCCTGGTGCTGACCGCCAACATCGAACCGCGGACAGTCCGTGCCGCCATCGATGCCGGCGCCAACGGTTATCTCACGAAGAATGGCGACCCCGCCGAACTTGCCGACGCCGTCGATGCGCTTCGCGCCAACGACATCTATCTCGCACAGGCGATCCGCTTTGCCGTCAGCGATCCCGGGCGACAGACGCTGCCTTCGGCGACTGACGAAGCCCTTTCGCCCATTCCGCTCACCCGACGGGAGATGCAGATCCTTTCGCTCGCAGCCCAGGGTCTGACCGCCCGGGAGATCGCCGAACGTCTGGGCATCAGCCCGCTCACCGCCCGCAAGCACCGCGAAAACCTGATGCGCAAGCTCAGCCTGCACAGTGCCGCCGAAATCGCCGCCTACGCGGTTCGCATCGGCCTGCCCATCGGCTGAAACCCGCATGCGGCGGCGCCTCCACCTCGGTCACATTCGCTTAACCAACACCAAATTAGCCGCGGATCAACCGCTCCGAAATACGACACCTGCCGTATGTCCCAGAAGTACAACCAAGCGTAGTTCTCCCTCGGCTCGATTCCGAACTGACGAGGTCGAGCCGAATGCCAAGCTGCCGGAGGGGCAGCCGGCAAACCGGAGGAACTGCGATGCCGTCGATCGAGCACTGGATTTCGTTTGCGGTCGCCACGGCGATCTTTGCCTGCATGCCTGGGCCTGCCATTCTCTATATGACCGCGCAGACCCTGGCGCATGGACGCAAGGCCGGTTTCCTGGCCGCTCTCGGCATTCATATCGGCTGCTATGTGCATATCGCCGCAGCAACGCTGGGGCTTGCCGCCCTTCTGGCTCACGCGCCGTTTCTCTATGCGGCAATCAAGCTCGCCGGTGCCATCTATCTGGTTTGGCTTGGTGGCACCATGCTGCTCGGCATCGGCAAGCATGACGGGCATAAGACGGATGCCAAGCCGGGTGTGCTGCGCGACAGCATCCTCGTCGAAATCCTCAACCCGAAGACGGCCTTGTTCTTCGTGACCTTCCTGCCGCAGTTCGTCGACCCGACCGCAGCGATGCCAGCCCCGCTACAGTTCCTGCTCTTCGGTATGCTCGTAAACCTGGCATTGTCGGCAGCGGATGTCGCCGCCGTTCTGCTCGCGTCGCTTACCCTCGGCCGTTTCACCGGCAGTGAGAGCCGTCTGGTGCCGCGTGCTTGCGGTTCGATCCTCATTGGTCTCGGCATGATGCTGGCAACGCAGTCGGTCTGACGGGCGTGATCCACAGCCAAATGCCGGCCATCCAGCGGTGTTCCTTCCTCGGCGAACGCGCCCTTTCCTATCGCTCGTGTTTCGGCGATGATATCGGCGCCTTGGACGTCAGCGGAACGCTCTAAATCCTTCGGATTCCATCACAAGGCCATGGCTGACGTCCGTTCGAAAGGAAGACGGTCGCATGCTCAGCCCCGCCGAGATTTCTGAAGCCGCCGAGAACCTTCACCGGGCCGAAGTCGATCGCTGTCAGATCGGCCTGTTGTCGCTCAAGCACCCCGGAATGACCGTCGATGACGCCTATGCGGTGCAATCCGCCTGGATCAGGCGCAAGCGGGACCTCGGTCGGCGGATCATCGGCTTCAAGATCGGATTGACGTCGAAGGCGATGCAGCAGGCGCTTGATATCGACACGCCGGAATCCGGCGTGCTGTTTGACGAGATGCTGTTTGAGGACGGCGCAACCATTCCCGCCGGCCGGTTCATCCAGCCGCGAGTCGAGGCTGAGATCGCGTTCGTGATGAAAGCACCGCTCAAAGGGCCGCGCGTCGCCGTCCTCAACGTGCTCAACGCCACCGATTTCGTCATACCTGCCCTGGAGATCCTCGACACCCGCATCGTCAGACGCGACCCTGAGACACAACAAGCCAGAGGGATTGCCGACACGATCGCCGATAACGCAGCCAATGCGGGGCTGATCCTCGGTGGGCGACCGATGCGGGCCGACGCGGTCGACATGCGCTGGATGGGCGCCGTCCTCTCGCGCAATGCGCAAGTCGAGGAAACCGGATTGGGCGCCGGTGTGCTCAATCATCCGGCCCGCGGCATCGCTTGGCTCGCCAACCGGTTGGCGCAATATGGCGATGCGATCGAGCCGGGTCAGATCGTGCTTTCCGGCTCCTTCGTGCGCGCGGTCGAGGCACGCGGCGGCGACACTTTTGTCGCCGATTTCGGCAACCATGGCACGGTCAGCTGCCACTTTGCCTCGGAGGCCGCCTGACGGCGCAGCACCAATTAGCGGCACTAGCCTCGCGTGCTACTGCACCAGGATCGCGCGGAAATCGTTGACGTTTGTGCCCGTCGGTCCCGGCTTGAAGATATCGCCAAGCGCGTCGAAGGCGCTCCAACTGTCGTTGCGCTGCAGGAAAGTCGCGGCATCGAGCCGTTGCGCGGCGAGCCGCGCGATGGTCGTGCCATCGGCAAAGGCACCGGCATTGTCCTCGGAACCGTCTATGCCGTCGGTGTCAGCCGCGAGAGCCGATACACCTCTGGCACCATCGATGCCGAGTGCCAGCGACAGCAGGAACTCGCTGTTGCGTCCCCCCTTGCCTTCTCCGCGCATCGTGACGGTGGTCTCGCCGCCGGAAAGGACAACGACTGGCTTGGCAAATGGCCGGCCGCGGCCCGCGACTTCGCGGGCGATCGCCGCATGCACACTGCCAACATCGCGCGCCTCGCCTTCAATCGCGTCGGAGAGAATGATCGCTTCGATGCCGGCCTCCCGCGCCTTGGCGGCCGCGGCCTCGAGCGAGACGGAAGCCGATGCGATCAGGCGGACTTCGTTGGCGGCAAACCGTGGGTCCGACGGTGACGGCGCGTCGGCCGCCGGATTGGCGAGCCACGCCAGAACCTTTTCCGGCAATTGCAGGCCGTATCGCTCGATGATCTTCAGCGCGTCGGCACGCGTGCTTGCGTCAGGCAAGGTCGGGCCGGAGGCGACCAGCGCCGGGTCGTCACCGGGAATGTCGGAGACGATGAGGGAAACGACCTTGGCCGGGTAGGCTGCGGCTGCGAGCCGACCGCCCTTGATCATCGAGACATGCTTGCGCACCGCATTCATGGCACTGATCGGCGCGCCCGATGCCAGCAGCGCCCGGTTGACCGCGACTTCGTCTTCAAGGGAGAGCCCAGGCGGCGGCGATGGCAGCAAGGCCGAGCCACCACCGCAGACGAGAGCCACGACCAGGTCATCTTCCGACAGACCGCTGACTTCGACGAGTAACCGACGCGAAGCCTGCAGACCGCTTTCGTCCGGTAGCGGGTGCGATGCTTCCAGCACCTCGATGCGCTGGCACGGGGCGGCGTAGCCATAGCGGGTGACGACGACGCCGGAAAGCGGGCCGTCCCAGTGACGCTCAAAGGCCTGTGCCATCTGGGCTGCACCCTTGCCGGCGCCGACGACGACGGTCCGGCCTTTCGGCCGCTCCGGCAGGTTGGCGGCGATTACCAGCGCCGGGTCGGCGGCGGCAACCGCTGATGTGAACAGCGTTTCCAGAAACAAGCGCGGATCGGCAATGGCAGGCATGGTTCTCCCCTTCATCGAGTATCTCGGGCGGCGGCTCCTCCTTCCGCCGCCCGGAGGCATGATCGGCAGACGGAACGGGCCGCCGGTCAATCATGCGCATTTCAGGCTGTCTGTGCGTCAGGCGACCTGATGGTTCGCCATGCGCTCCAGCGCGCGCACCAGGCCGGAATGGTCAAGCCCGCTGTCGCCATTGGCGGCGCAATTGTTGAACAGTTCCTGCGTCGCCGCCGTATTCGGCAGCGAAATGCCGAGGGATTTTGCACCCTGCAGCGCCAGGTTCAGATCCTTCTGGTGCAGCGAGATACGGAAGCCGGGATCGAAGGTGCGCTTGATCATGCGGTCGCCATGCACTTCAAGAATGCGCGAGGAGGCAAAACCACCCATCAGCGCTTCACGTACCCGCGCCGGATCGGCACCGGCCTTCGAGGCGAAGACGAGGGCTTCGGATACCGCTTCGATGGTCAAAGCGACGATGATCTGGTTGGCAACCTTGGTTACCTGGCCGTCACCGCAATCACCGACGAGCGTGATGTTCTTGCCCATCAGCTTGAACAGCGGCAGTGCCCGGTCAAAGCTTTCCTGGGAGCCGCCAGCCATGATGGAAAGCGATGCGTTCTTGGCG
The DNA here is from genome assembly GCF_003355565.1 of Ensifer sp. M14. Lineage (NCBI taxonomy): Bacteria > Pseudomonadati > Pseudomonadota > Alphaproteobacteria > Hyphomicrobiales > Rhizobiaceae > Ensifer > Ensifer sp. M14. The sequence goes on along the minus strand of NZ_QJNR01000007.1, from coordinate 333,646 downwards.
CCGACCTCGCCGCCGGAGACCGGCGCATCGACATATTCCGCACCGGCTTCGCGGACCTTCTTGGCGAATTCCTTGGTCTCAATCGGCGAGATCGAGCTCATGTCGATAACAAGCTTGCCCTTGGAAAGACCGTAGGCGACGCCATTCTCGCCGAAGAGAACGTCCTTCACTTCAGGCGTATCCGGCAGCATCAGGATGATGGTGTCAACGGCTTCCGCAAGCGCCTTCGGCGTCTCGACGAATTTCAGACCGTTGTCGACAAGTTCCTGCCGCGGCGGGATCGCGAATTTCGAGGTGATGATCGCATGCCCGGCATCCTGCAGATGGCGTGCCATCGGCGTGCCCATGATGCCCAGTCCAATAAAGCCGATCGTTGCCATTGTGCTTAACTCCTGATCTTGATGATGTCTGCGGATTGGGTGCGCTTGCGCTCGGCGCCGAGCCAGCCGAGGCCTTCAGCCGTCGTGGTGCGTGGCTTGTATTCGCAGCCGATCCAGCCGTCATAGCCTGCCTCTTCGAGCGCATCGAAGACGTAGGCGTAATTGATCTCGCCGGTACCCGGCTCATTGCGGCCCGGGTTGTCGGCAAGCTGGACATGGACGATGCGGCCGGCGAAGCGTCGGTAGGTGCCGATGAGTTCGCCCTGCGTGCGCTGCTGGTGATAGAGATCGTACTGTATGAACAGGTTGTCGCTGCCGACTTCATCGATGATCGACGCGGCCTGCTCAACCGTGTTGAGATAGAAGCCGGGAATATCGAAATCGTTGATCGGCTCGATCAAGAGGCGAATGCCCTGCTTGCCGAGTTCGTTCGCCGCAAGCCTGAGATTGGCGACCAGCGTGTTGCGCAGCACCTCTTCCGAGATCCCTGCAGGCGCGATGCCGACCAGGCAATTGACCTGTTTGCAGTCGAGCGCGGTCGCATAGTCGATGGCACTTGCCACGCCCTTGCGAAACTCGTCGATGCGGTCGGGCAGGATGGCGATGCCGCGCTCGCCGCCGGCCCAGTTGCCGGCCGGCAAGTTGTGTAGCACCTGTTTGAGGCCGTGGCGCTGCAACTCCGCACGCAGGCTCACCTTCTCGAATTCGTAGGGGAAGAGATATTCGACACCTTCGAAGCCGGCCTTGGCAGCCAGGGCAAAACGGTCGAGGAACGGCGCCTCGGTAAACAGCATTGTCAGGTTCGCAGCGAACTTCGCCATGCGGTGTTTCCTCCTTATGATTGTTATTAGTCGAGCAGTGCTGCGATCGCGGTCGGCACATCTTCGCCGCGGATCGCCAACTCCTCGAATTCGACGACCGCATTGATGTCAGCGCCCATGGAGATGTTGGTGACGCGCTCGAGGATGAACTCGATGACCACGGGAACCTGATGCTCATCCATCAGCGTGCGTGCGCGGTCGAAGGCCTCCTGGAACTCGTTGGGGCTGCGCACCCGGATCGCCTTGCAGCCAAGACCTTCGGCAACAGCGACGTGGTCGACGCCATAGCCCTTCTCTGCGTCGCCTGAGGCATTGATGTTGTCGAAGCCGAGGCTGACCTCGAAGTCCATGTTGAAGCCGCGCTGCGCCTGGCGAATGAGGCCGAGATAGGAATTGTTCACGACCACATGCAGGTAGGGCAGCTTGTGCTGGGCGCCGACCGCCAGTTCCTCGATCATGAACTGGAAGTCATAGTCGCCGGAAAGGGCGACGATCGTCCGGTCCGGATCCGCCGCACGCACGCCAAGGGCTGCCGGCAATGTCCAGCCGAGCGGGCCGGCCTGGCCGCAATTGATCCAGTTGCGTGGCTTGTAGACATGCAGGAACTGCGCGCCGGCGATCTGGCTGAGGCCGATGGTCGAGACATAGCAGGTGTCGCGGCCGAAGGCCTTGTTCATCTCCTCATAGACGCGCTGGGGTTTCAGCGGTGTCTGGTCGAAATGGGTCTTGCGCAGCATGGTCCGCTTGCGCTCGCGGCATTCTTCCGCCCAACCAGACCAGTCGCGCAGCTTGCCGGCAGTCTTCCACTCGGTCGCGATGTCGAGGAAAAGCTTCAGCGCGGCCCCGGCGTCGGATACGACGCCGAAATCCGGCGCGAAGACGCGGCCGATCTGCGTCGGTTCGATATCGACATGCACGAACTTCCGACCCTCGGTGTAGGTCGGGACGTTGCCGGTGTGGCGGTTTGCCCAACGGTTGCCGACCCCGAGCACGAAGTCGGAGGCGAGCATGCTGGCATTACCGTAGCGATGCGACGTCTGCAGGCCGCACATGCCGGCCATCAGCGGGTGATCGTCCGGGATCGTGCCCCATCCCATCAGCGTCGGGATAACGGGAATGCCGGTGATTTCGGCAAATTCGGTCAGGAGGTCCGACGCGTCGGCGTTGATGATGCCACCACCGGCGACGATCAACGGCCGCTCGGCATCATTCAGCATCGCAATGACCTTCTCGGCCTGGGCGCGCGTCGCCTTCGGCTTGTAGGGCTCGAGCGGCTCATACGTGTCCGGATCGAACTCGATCTCGGCCAGCTGAACGTCGACCGGCAGGTCGATCAGCACAGGGCCTGGCCGACCGGAGCGCATCAGGTGGAAAGCCTTCTGGAAGACGAAGGGCACCAGCGCCGGCTCCATGACGGTGACGGCCCATTTGGTGACCGGTGCAGCGATCTTGGAAATGTCGACCGCCTGGAAGTCCTCTTTGTCGAGACGGGCGCGCGGCGCCTGGCCGGTGATGCAGAGGATTGGGATCGAGTCGGCCGACGCCGAGTAAAGGCCGGTGATCATGTCGGTGCCGGCAGGACCCGATGTGCCGATGCAGACGCCGATGTTGCCGTGCTTGGCGCGGGTATAGCCTTCGGCCATGTGCGAGGCCCCCTCGACGTGGCGAGCGAGGATGTGGCGGACCGAGCCGCGCGCCCGCAGGGCGGAATAAAACGGATTGATCGCCGCACCGGGTACGCCGAAGGCACAATCGATGCCCTCTTTCTCAAGAACGTAAACAGCCGCATCGACGGCACGCATCTTAGCCATGGGAACTCCTCCTGTTTGATGAGACGATAACCCATTGCCAACGACACACAAGATTTAAATGGAATGCATTTCCATCATATGGAAATAAACATCTTCAAGAATTTCGAAACAATCGATCTCGGTCCTGCTAGAGGATGATGTGCACGACTCGGGTGCTGGAGGATGAATGATGGACGCGACAGGCAAGGGAAAACGCGGCCGGAAGGCTGGCGAGAACGCGGCTACCGGCTCCGTGCAGGTGCTCGACCGCAGCCTGGCGCTGCTGGCGATCGTTGCCGAAAATGATGGCTCGACCCTGACACATTTGTCGGATGTAACCGGCATGGCTCCATCGACCGTGCATAGGTTGCTGACGTCGCTGGCCAACCACGGCATGGTGATGAACGATCCCGACACCGGCGCCTGGACCATCGGCCTCAAGGCCTTCGAGATCGGCAACGCATATCTGCGCTTCCGCAAGCTCGGCACCATCAGCCGACCGTTCCTGAAGCAGCTGATGGAAGAAAGCGGCGAGACCGCCAATATCGGCATTGAGGAAGGCGGCGATGTCGTCTTCATCTCGCAGGTGGAAAGCCATGCCCCGATGCGGGCGTTTTTCCGCCCCGGCCGCCGCGGCCCGATCCATGCTTCGGGCATCGGCAAGGCGGTCCTGTCGACCTGGGCGGACAAGGATGTGGCGCATCTGCTGGCCGGGCGCGAGCTTGCGCATTTCACAGACAAGACCCGCGACAGCCTGCCGGCCCTGCTGCAGGACATCCAGACCATTCGCCAGCGCGGCTGGTCGGTCGACGACGAGGAACACACGCTCGGCATGCGCTGCGTGGCAGCACCGATCTTCAACGAATATGGCGAGACCATCGCCGGGATCTCGATCTCGGGGCCATCGGTGCGCGTCAACGACGACAGGCTGGCTCTGCTCGGACCGCTCGTGCGTGAACGCGCCGATGCCCTGACCCGGGCCATGGGCGGCAAGCGGCCGGAAGATCTGTGACGAGGAAAGCCTCCCTGCTTGGGGAGGTCAGAGTGCCGAGACTGTAAGGGAGCAAGAGTTGTGAAAGGGCGGCGCTTGCCCAAACCTCCCTCGTTCCTGTGCTTGTCACAGGAATCTAGCCAGCCCAAGTCTTTGGGCTGAAAGTCTTCTGATCTGACGGATGTCAGCCCGCTGGATTCCGGCACAAGGCCGGAATGAGGGAGAGTTGAACGAGCCTCGTGTCAGATAGAGGTTCTCGAGACTAAGATCGCGCTCGCCTCCCCACGCGGGGAGGCTTTTCGTTTTCGGCCTAGACCGCGATCTTCAGCTTCGCGCTTTGGCCGGCAACCCGCCGGAGGGTTCAGGCCGTCTCGAGTTTCCGGTTGGTCGCGGTTTCAGTCTCAGCAGGCTGATTGCCAACCCGATTTTTCATCGGCTTGCCGGCGACATAGGTTTCTGCCACCGAGCGATCATCCCCCATGGTCTGCAGGATGAACAGTTCTTCGGCAAGTGTCTTGGCCACGCGCATGCGCAGCTCCATCGAGGGCTTGGCACGGCTGTCGAGCACGACGATATCGGCGTCGGCGCCAATATGCAGGGAACCGATCCGGTCGTCGAGATCGAGTGCCCGCGCGTTGCCGAGCGTCATCATGTAGAAGGAATTGAGCGGCGAAAGCCGCTGCCGCTGCAGATGAAGCACCTTGTAGGCCTCGTCCATGGTTTCCAGCATCGAGAAGCTGGTGCCGGCGCCGACATCGGTCGCCACCGACCAGCGGGCGCCGAGTTTTTCAAACCGGTCGCGATCGAACAGCCCGGACCCCAGGAACAGGTTCGACGTCGGACAGAAGGTGCCGACGGCACCTGTCTCGGCCAGAACCGAAATCTCGCGGTCGCTCAGATAGATGCAGTGCCCAAGCAACGTCTTGCGCGTCAGCAGATCATAGCGCGCATAGATGTCGGTATAATCCTTCGCCTCCGGGTAGAGCGATGTCGCAAAAGCGATCTCGTCCTTGTTCTCGGAAAGATGGGTCTGGACGTAGCATTCAGGATGCTCGGCGACGAGCGCGCGGCTCATTTCCAACTGCTCGGGTGTCGAGGTAATGGCGAAACGCGGGCTGATGGCGTAGTGCGCGCGGCCGCGGCCGTGCCACTTGCCGATCAGCTGTTTCGTCTCGTCATAGCCGAGTTGCGGCGTGTCGCGCAGCGCATCAGGCGCATTGCGGTCCATCATCACCTTGCCGCCGATCATCAGCATGCCGCGGTCTTCGGCGGCGCCGAAATAGGCATCGACGCTTTCCGGATGCACCGAACAATAGGCAACAGCCGTCGTGGTGCCGTTGGAAAGCAGTTCGTCCATAAACCGACCAGCGATGAACTGCGCATGCTCAGGCTCACGGAACTTCTGCTCCTCGACGAAGATGTAGGTGTTCAGCCATTCGAGCAGCTGCGCGCCATAGGAGGCGATCGCCTGCGTCTGCGGGAAGTGCAGATGCGTATCGATCAAGCCGGGGAGCACCAGGTTCGGCCGGTGATCGGCGACCTTGACCTGGGGACCGGCGCGACGCGAAACGTCCGAATGCTCGCCGATATCGGCAACCTTGCCGCCCCGCACCAGAACGGCGCCGTCTTCGAAATAGCGATAGGAGGCGACATCGTCGATGCCAGCGGGCTTTTCGACGAAGGTCAGCACGCGGCCGCGGATCAGCAAATCGGTCATTGAACCTTCTCTCCCTTTAAGGCCGCCTCATACCAGGCAACGAGGAGCTTGCGCTCCTCGTCCGATATGCCGGTGACATTGGCTGGCGGCATGGCGTGCGAGCGGCCGGCCTGCAGATAGATTTCACGGGCGTGATTGGCGATCTCTGTATCGGTCTCGAGCGTCACACCCTTCGGCGGCACGACGATCCCCTCCCAGCCGGGCTCCTTGGCATGGCACATGGAACAGCGGCCAAGCACGGTGTCGCGGACCTTCGGAAAAGCCTCTGCCGTGACAAATGGCTGCTGTGCGGCCGAAACCTTCGCCTCCTCTTCGCCGCTCAGGATCTTCGGCACGGTCGATAGCCACATGATGACGATGAACAGCAGCGCGGTCGCAAGCCAGGTCCAGGTCGGGTTGCCCTTGTCGGCATGACGGGTGTTGAAATAGTGGCGGATGGTGACGCCCATCAGGAACACCAGCGAGGCAATGATCCAGTTGTACTGGGTGCCGAACGCCAGCGGATAGTGGTTCGACAGCATCAGGAACAAGACCGGCAGCGTCAGGTAGTTGTTGTGCGTGGAGCGCTGCTTGGCGATGACGCCGTATTTGGCGTCGGGCGTACGGCCGGCAATGAGGTCTGCCACGACGATCTTCTGGTTCGGGATGATGATGAAGAACACGTTGGCCGACATGATCGTCGCGGTGAAGGCGCCGAGATGCAGGAAGGCGGCGCGGCCGGTGAAGAGCTGCGTATAGCCCCAGGCCATGCCGACGAGGATGAAATACAGAAGCACCATCAGCTTGGTGTTGTCGCGGCCGGCCGGTGACTTGCAGATCGTGTCATAGGCGAGCCAGCCGAAACCGATCGATGCCAGCGAAATGGCGATCGCCGTCGTCTTCGACACGTCGAGCACATTCGGGTCGATCAGGTAAAGGTCGGCGCCGGCATAGTAGACCATGCACAGCATGCCGAACCCGGAAAGCCAGGTGACGTAGGACTCCCATTTGAACCAGATCAGGTGTTCCGGCATGTTGGACGGTGCCACCAGATACTTCTGGATGTGGTAGAAACCGCCACCGTGAACCTGCCACTCCTCGCCATAGGCTCCAACAGGCAGATCGGGGCGTTTCTTCAGGCCAAGGTCGAGCGCGACGAAATAAAACGACGAACCGATCCACGCGATACCGGTGATGACGTGCAGCCATCTCATGGCAAAGGTGAGCCAATCCCAGGCTATGGCATACTCGTACATGCAATTCTCCCATTTCTCCGTGGCGTATTATGTGTCATTGCTGGAGGTCGCGGGAACGTCGCTGCTTCACCAACACTTTCAAAAAAATCTATATAATCGCGACGGAATGGATGCGTTACATAACGCCCGGAGGAGAGATCGGGAGGCATGTCATATCTGGACAATGTGCGCGTCTTCGTACGCGTCGTAGAGCTTGGAACCCTGTCGGCAGCCGGTCGCGACCAGCGCGTAACACCGGCCGTTGCAAGCAATAGAATCAAGGAGTTGGAGCGCCATATGGGCGTTCGGCTGTTCAACCGGACGACGCGCAAGCTGACCCCGACCGAGCACGGCCGCGTGTTCTACGACGGCGCCGTCAAGATACTCGAAGCGGTGAACGAAGCGGAAAACGCCATCGCGGATCTGTCGCACAATCCCAAGGGCGCGCTGAAGATTACCGCTCCGTTAGGGATAGGTCGCCGGCTGATTGCGTCGGGTATTCCTGAGTTTCACGACAAGTATCCTGACATCGAGGTGCGGCTCAGGCTCTCCGACCACAATGTCGATATCCTGTCGGAAGGCGTCGACGTCGCCTTCAAGCTCGGCATCCTAGAAGATTCGAACCTGCGCATGCGCGGCATCATGAATTGCGAGCGGGTCGTGTGCGGTGCACCCGCCTATTTCGAGAAACGCGGCGTGCCGCAAACGCCCGACGAGCTCATCGCCAACAAACATGACTGCCTGCTGCTGCGTTACCCTGGCTCCAAGGAATACTTCTGGACTCTTCAGACACCGGAAGGCATCCGGAAATTCGAGGTGACCGGCCCCTACGATTCGGACGATGGCGATGTGCTGACCCAATGGGCGCTCGACGGGCGTGGCATCATCAACAAGCCGCTCTTCGAAGTGAAGAGCCACATCAATAGCGGCGAACTTGTGCCGATCCTGGCGTCAACGCCACCGCTCGGCGTGCAATTGGCGGCAATCTATCCGCATAAGCGCTTCCAGGACCCGAAGGTTCGGCTGATGATCGATTACATGGCGGAGCGCTGTCAGCGGCTGATCGGAAAGATGCTCGCCTGACGCCCAGGCGAGCCAAAACTGCGCGCTGATCCAGGACTACGGTACAAGCACGATCTTGCCGATCGTGCTTCGCGCTTCCATGGCGCGGTGCGCCTCAGCCGCCTGCGCCAGCGGGAACCGGCCGCCCACATGAACCTTCAGCCGCCCATCTTCTACGCGCCGGAACAGGTCAGCGAGATCGATTTTCACGCCCGAAGGTGTGAGGAGCGGCAACAGCGCGAAGCCGCGCAGCGATTGATTGTTCGACAGCATCCGTTCGACATCGTCTGCCGCGAGTTGGAAACGCCCCATAGCGCCAAAGACAAGCTCGCCGCCGGGCGCCAGCAGGCCCAGTACCGGTTTGGTGAAGTGCCCACCCGCAAAGTCGTAGATCGTTTCAATCGAGCCGCCCACCAGATGCCGCCCGAGCGTCTCCTGCCAGTCTGCAGTCCGGTAGTCGATCGCACGGTCCGCACCAAGCGAGCGCGCGAACGCAACCTTCTCGCTGCCGCCCGCAAGCGCGATTACCGTCTTGGCACCCGCCTCCCTTGCAAGCTGAACGAGCAGCGAACCGACGCCACCGGCCGCAGCAGTCACCAGCACAGTCTTTCCCTTGGGGTTGCTTTGCCGAACAAGATGAAGCGCCGTCAACCCCTGGATCATCAGCGCCGTCGCCACCTCGAACGAAACGCCGTCGGGGATCGGCACGAATGCGTCCGCATCGATCGCCACATATTCGGCGCATCCGCCCGCCCCGCGACCGAAGGCGAACATCGGCACCGCGACGCGCGTGCCAACTGCCGGTGTTTGAACCCCTTCGCCCAACGCCTCGACAATGCCCGCGACCTCGACACCCGGCACCATCGGCAAACCAGGCGTTACCGCATACCGATCCTGCCGCATCAGAACTTCGAAGAAGTTGAGCCCGACCGCCCCGATCCGCACCAGCGCTTCGTTACGCCCGGGAGCTGGTTTCGGCAGATCGATGATTTGAAGGACTTCAGGGCCTCCGAAGGAGCGATATTCAATTGCTTTCATGGATCTTGACCTGATTTGAGTGGCTTCGGTCCACAATTAGCCTTACTCTCCATTTCGTCTCTACAGACCCTTTTGTTCCATACTCACCGGTTGGTAACCATGGCCGAGATCATCAAGCGACTGCCGTCACTGCCATCCGAGCGTGCCCTCAAGGTGATCTCCGGGCGATGGAAGGCGGTGATCCTCTACCACCTGTTCGACGGTCCGAGACGACTTTCGGAGCTGCGACGGCTCGTCCCGGCCGTCAGCCAGAAAGTGCTGATCCAGCAGCTTCGCGAGATGGAGGAACACGGCCTCGTCCATCGCGAGATCTTTCGCGAAGTGCCGCCAAGGGTGGAATACTCGGCGACGGCGCTGGGCCAAAGCCTCGAGCCGGTCCTGCTTGCCCTATGCGAATGGGGTCAACGCCACGCCGAAGAGCTGGGTGAATTCGATCAGGTCGGCGATTGCATCATCCGGCCACGCCAAAGCGCCTGAGCGTCAGGCGCCGACGCGCTTGCCTGACCTGGGCGACGCAGCCGCCGGCACAGCGAAATGGTGATTGAGGGCCGCGGTCATGATCTCGGCGGCAGCGAGTGCCGCAATGACCGCCGGCCTCTTGTCTTTCACCCCCGTGCCGCCGATCGGGCAGACGAGGCGGTCGAAGAGATCAGGCCGGCCGATTTCCCGAGACAGCCAGCTCTTGAAAGTCGAGCGCTTGGTCTTCGAGCCGATCATCCCGACATAGGACGCGTCGTCGCGCCTCAGCGCCTCGGCCGCAATCAGGAAGTCGAGCGCGTGGTCATGGGTGAGGATGACGAAGGCGCTTCCGCGCGGTGCATCGCGGACCACCGCTTCGGGCATCGCCGTCAGGCAGGTTTCGATGCCATGAATGTTGGCGGCCTCAAGTTCATCCTCTCGTGTGTCGACGAGGATGGTGCGCACAGGCACGAGCGACAGTGCCATCGCCAAGGCGTCGCCGACATGGCCGGCGCCGAACACGTAGACATGTGGGCGGCTGGCAATCTCCAGATCGCTGCGGTCTATCAGCATGGCGGCTTTCTCCCGATCGATGCGCGTAAAGGCGAGCGCGACGCGCCCGCCGCAACACTGGCCGATCTCGGGGCCAAGCGGGATCGTCATGGTGTCGGAGCGGTCGCCACGCTTTAACGCGCGACGACCGTGATCGATCGCCATATATTCGAGCTGGCCGCCGCCGATGGTGCCGAACAGGCCGTCCGGTGCCACCAGCATCCAGGCGTCGGTGTCGCGCGGCGTCGAGCCGGCAGCCCCCGTCACCTCGACCAGCACGCAGTCCGGTTCGCGACGCAGGAAGTCCCTGATATCCTCTCGGCTCGTACCCATCGCCATCAACCCTTAAGCCACTGCCCCTTGCCTTGCGGCGGCCCGCAGCCGCTCGATCGCCATCAGCATCCGCTCCGGCGTTGCCGGCGCGTCGATGCGCGGAGCGATACGATACCCCGCAACGCTCGCTGCTGCCATCGACAAGGCCTCAAGAACCGAAATGCCCAGCATGAACGGCGGTTCCCCGACGGCCTTCGATCGGCGGATCGTCTCCTCGCGGTTGACGGACCACTCTGCCAACCGGACGTTGAACACGCGCGGCCGATCCGAGGCAAGCGGGATCTTGTAGGTCGACGGCGCATGCGTACGCAGCCGGCCCTTGGCATCCCACCAAAGCTCCTCCGTGGTCAGCCAGCCCATGCCCTGAACGAAAGCGCCTTCCACCTGGCCGAGGTCCAGTGCAGGGTTCAGCGAGCGCCCGACATCATGCAGGATATCGGTGCGATCGATCTGATATTCGCCGGTCAGCGTATCGACGCTGACTTCGGAGCAGGATGCGCCATAGGCATAATAGAAGAACGGACGGCCGCGGCCCTCCGAGCGGTTCCAGTGGATCTTCGGCGTCTTGTAGAAACCTGCCGCCGAAAGCTGAATGCGGGCGCCATAGGCGAGCTTGATGAACTCGCCGAAGGGCAGGCGTTCCGTGCCGACACGCACCGTGTTCGGCTCGAAGGCGACATCGGCTTCGTTTACGTTCCAACGTTCGGCGGCAAAGCGCACCAGCCGCGCCTTGATCTGCTGCGCTCCATTGGCGGCGGCCATGCCGTTGAGATCCGCGCCTGAGGATGCGGCCGTCGCCGACGTGTTCGGCACTTTCGCGGTCGTCGTCGCCGTGACCTTGATCCGGTCGAGATCGACCTGAAACTCGTCGGCCACCACCTGGGCGATCTTGGTGTATAGCCCCTGCCCCATCTCGGTGCCACCATGATTGAGATGGATCGACCCGTCGGCATAGACATGCACCAGCGCGCCCGCCTGGTTGTACTCGGTCTTGGTGAAGGAGATGCCGAACTTCACCGGCGTCAGCGCGATGCCGCGCTTGATGATGTGGTTTTCGCGGTTGAAGGCGATCACGGCTTTTCGACGCGCGGCGTAGTCAGCCGAGGTTTCGAGCTCCTCGATGATGCGCCCGATGATGTTGTCTTCGACCGTCTGGTGATAGGGCGTGAGATTGCGGCCTTCGCCGCCATAGAAGTTGAGCTTGCGGATTTCGAGCGGATCCTTGCCGACCGCATAGGCGACGTCCTCGATCATGCGCTCGCCGCCGACCATGCCCTGCGGACCGCCGAAACCGCGAAACGCGGTGTTGGAAACGGTGTTGGTCTTCAACGGCTTCGAGCGAAGGCGCACATTCGGATAGAAGTAGCAGTTGTCGGCGTGAAACAGCGCCCGGTCGGTGACCGGACCGGAGAGATCGGCGGAAAAACCGCAGCGCGCCGCAAACACCGCATCGACCGCTTCGATGCGGCCTTCGTCGTCGAAGCCCACCTTGTAGTCGACATGGAAATCGTGACGCTTGCCGGTCGCCGACATGTCGTCATCCCGGTCAGGTCGCACCTTGACGGCGCAGCGGTACTTCTTTGCGGCGAGTGCCGCTACGGCTGCAAAGATGTTGGCCTGTGTTTCCTTGCCGCCGAAGCCGCCGCCCATGCGGCGCACATTCACAGTCACGGCGTTGGACGGCACGCCAAGCACGGTCGCCACCATGTGCTGGGTTTCGCTCGGATGCTGGGTCGAAGAATAGACAAGCACCTCGTCATCCTCGCCGGGTATGGCAAAGGAAATCTGGCCTTCAAGATAAAAGTGGTCCTGCCCGCCGATGCGCATTTCGCCCTCGACGATGTTCTTCGCCTTGGCAAAACCGGCCTCGATATCGCCACGCTCCAGCTTCAAGGGGTCGATGACCAGCGGATAATTGGCGGCAGCCGCCTCGAGCACGTCGGTCACATGCGGCAGATCGCGGTACTCGACCTTCACCTTGACGGCGGCCCGCCGTGCCGCTTCCCGCGACGTGGCGATGACGGCGAACATTGGCTGGCCGTGGAATTCGACCTTGCCGGCAGCAAACACCGGGTCGTCGTGCTTGTGGGCCGGGCTGATGTCGTTTTCACCGGGGATGTCGTCGGCGGTCAGGATGCCGATGACACCCTCGCTGGCGCTGACTGCGTCGAAATCGATCGACAGGATATCGGCATGGGCGCGCTGCGACAGGCCGAGATAGCCGTGCAGAGTGCCGGCGGGCTCGGGAATATCGTCGATATATTCGGCGGTTCCTGACACATGCTTGTGGCCGGATTCGTGCCGCTCGTTTTCGTGGACGCCACCGCGGATGCGGTCGATGGGCTGCATCACATTCATGGGTCTCACCTCCTAGACGGCAACGGCAATAGTGCGGTCGAGCCGGATGTTTCCGGTCGCCTGTGTTTCCAAATAGAAGCGGCGCAACAGGTTCTTCGCCACCAGCTGGCGATACTCCGCCGAGGCCCGCCAGTCGGTCAGCGGCGTGAAGTCCTCGTCGAAGGTGCAGATCGCCTGCTCGACGGTTGCCTCGCTCCACGCCTTGCCCTTGAGTGCCGCCTCGACATGATCGGCCCGCTTCGGGGTTCCAGCCATGCCGCCGAAGGCGATCACGGCGTCCGTGACATTGCCAGCACCGTCGAACGCCAGGCGGAACGCCCCGCAGACCGCGGTGATATCCTCATCCAGACGCTTGGTGATCTTGTAGACGGCAAAGCGCGTATCGGCGTCGAGGAAGGGAATGTGCACCGCCTCGACGAATTCGCCGGGCTCGCGATCCTGCTTGCCATAGGCGATGAAGAAATCTTCGAGCGCGACCGTCCGGCGGCGTGCGCCCTTGCGCAGCGCAACCGAGGCACCGAGAGCGATCAAAGCCGGCGGTGTGTCGCCGATCGGGGAACCATTGGCGATATTGCCGCCGACGGTGCCCATGTTGCGCACCTGCTGCCCGCCGATCCGGTCCCAAAGCTCGCGCAGCTGCGGGAAGTGTTCGGTGATAACAGGGTAGGCTTCGGCATAGCTGACGCCGGCGCCGAGCGTTACGCCCCTTTCGTCGACCGTGATGCGGCGCAGCTCTTCGAGGTGCGTCAGGTGAACGACCGGCGCGATATCGCGCATGAACTTCGTGACCCAGAGGCCGACGTCGGTCGAGCCGGCAACGATCGTCGCCTTCGGGTTGGCTTCGAGCACATCGGCGAAGTCGTCGACGGATGCCGGCAGCATGAATAGCCCGGATCCCTCGCCGATCACCACCCGGCGACCGTCCTGAAGGCTTGCAAGTTCACCGGCGATCCGGTCGCGTTCGGCAATCAAAGGATCCTTGCCGAGATCGCCGATGGTCGAGATCGCTTCCGCGGCGCGAATGATCGCGGCATAGCCGGTGCAGCGACAGAGGTTGCCCTGCAGCGCCTTTTCGATTTCAGTGATCGACGGCTTGGCGTTCTCCATCCAGAGCCCGTAGAGCGACATGACGAAGCCGGGTGTGCAGAAACCGCATTGCGACGCGTGCGTCTCAACCATCGCCTGCTGGACCGGATGGAGCGGACCGCCCGGCGTTGCCAGCGAATCCACCGTCACCACGTGACAGCCGTCGAGCGAACCGACGAAGCGGATGCAGGCGTTGACGGATTCATACTTGAGCTGTCCGCCGAGCAGACGGCCAACCAGCACCGTGCAGGCGCCGCAGTCGCCTTCGGCACAACCTTCCTTGGTGCCGCGCAGGTTGCGATCGATGCGCAGGAAATCGAGCAATGTCTGCACTGCCGACACATCGGAAAGCTCGACGAGGCGGTGGTTGAGCAGAAAGCGGATGGTGTTGCGGATCTGGATGGTCATTGCCGGTCAGCTCCCGCGATAAGTCGAATAGCCATAGGGCGAGAGCAGCAACGGCACATGATAGTGCGCGGCCTGGTCATCGATGCCGAAGCGGATGGGGATGACGTCGAGAAACGGGTTGGCGCCGCGCGCGGCCTCAGACCCGAGATAATCGCCAGCGTGAAAATGCAGCTCGTAGGTGCCGGCCTGCATGAGCGACCCGCTGAGCAGCGGCTGGTCGCAGCGTCCGTCGTCATTCGTCTTGACCGAACGCAGATGCGTCTGGCGCTCGCCGTCGATGCGGTAGAGCTCGATGCGCAGGTCCTTGGCCGGTTTGCCACTGGCCGTATCCAGCACATGGGTCGTCAGACGGCCGTCGTTTCCACCATGAGATTGCATGCGTATCGCTCCTCCCGAAGTCAGCTTTCCAGTTGGCAGTATCGAGGTGAGCCAGTGCATTGAGAAGCGGGCGGATCATTCGAGACTTTCAAATTTTTTGGGGGGAATGACGTCGGAAAAATCCCGTTAGGAATCAGGCCGCAGAGACAAATGTCTGGAGGACTGCTTCCTATGAGATACCCCCGCGATCTTCACGGCCATGGCCAAAACCCCACCACCGTATGGCCCGACGACGCGCGGATCGCCGTGCAATTCGTGATCAATTACGAGGAAGGCGGCGAGAACTGCGTGCTGCATGGCGATGCCGCATCAGAGGCTTTTCTCTCGGAAATCGTTGGTGCGCAGGCATGGCCCGGGCAGCGCCACTGGAACATGGAATCGATCTATGAATACGGCGCACGCGCCGGCTTCTGGCGGCTCCATCGCATGTTCACCGAAAAGGGTGTGCCGGCGACGGTCTATGGCGTCGCGACGGCACTGAAGCGTTCGCCGGCCCAGGTGGCAGCCATGCAGGACGCCGGCTGGGAGATCGCCTCGCATGGCCTGAAATGGATCGAGCACAAGGATTTCAACCCCGAGCGCGAGCGGGCGGAAATCGCCGAGGCGATCCGGCTGCACACGATCGTAACCGGCGAACCGCCGCGCGGCTGGTACACCGGCCGCTGCTCCGACAATACGCTCGATCTCGTGACCGAAACCGGTGGCTTCGACTACGTCTCCGACAGCTACGCCGACGACCTGCCCTATTGGCATGAACATGCCGGTCGCCACCAGCTCGTCATCCCCTACACGCTCGACACCAACGACATGCGCTTTGCGACACCACAGGGTTTCAACAGCGGCGACCAGTTCTTCAGCTACCTCAAGGACAGCTTCGACGTGCTCTACGCGGAAGGTGCCGCCGGCGCACCGAAGATGCTCAGCATCGGCCTGCACTGCCGCCTTGTCGGCAGGCCGGGTCGCGCCGCAGCGCTCGCCCGCTTTATCGATTATGTAAAGGAACACGAAAAGGTTTGGCTCGCCCGCCGCATCGATATCGCGCGGCATTGGGCAAAGGCTTATCCGTTCAAGGCCTGGGACGATCGTCCCTCGCGACTTTCGGAGGCCGATTTCGTCGCCCGCTTCGGTGGCGTGTTCGAACATTCCGAATGGATCGCCAGGCGTGCCTTTGCCGGCGAGCTGTCGGCCGCCAACGACACGGCGATCGGGCTTGCAGCCGCGCTGACCGCAGTCTTCCGCGAGGCGACGGCAGACGAGCGCCTGGGCGTGCTCAATGCCCACCCGGATCTCGCCGGCAAACTGGCTCAGGCAAAACGGTTGACCGAAAGCTCGACCAGCGAGCAGGCCTCCGCCGGTCTCGATGCGCTGACGGACCAGGAGCGTGCGCGGTTCACCGAGCTCAACAGCGCCTATGTCGCAAAATTCGGCTTCCCCTTCATCATCGCCGTCAGGGGCCGCAGCAAGGATGACATCCTGGCAGCCTTCGAAACCCGGATCGGCAACGATCGCGACAGCGAACTTGAGACGGCATGCCGGCAGGTAGAAAGGATTGCGCTTCTCCGCCTCAAAGACATGCTACCGAGCTGAGCCACGGCGATGACGATCGACGGCGCCGGCCCGCCTGACTTTGCGCGACAGGCGATTAACCTCGCCTCCGCCGGCCTCGGTGCGCGGCCGGTCTTTGCCACGGACGCGTTCTTCGCGCCGCTCGAAAGGATGCTGCAGGATTGTCCTGCCGTCTTTCATCCCGGGGTCTATGACGACCACGGCAAATGGATGGATGGCTGGGAAACACGGCGCCGGCGCGGTCCTGGCCATGACCATGCGATCGTCGAACTCGCCACCGCTGGCCGTATCGCCGGTTTCGACGTCGATACGGCGCATTTCATTGGCAACTATCCAAGCGCCTGCGCGATCGACGCTTGTCTGGCGCCAGAGGGTCCGGGCGAAACGACGGTATGGACCGAGCTTTTGGGCATGAGCCCGCTTGGCCCAAGCGCCCATCATTTCTTCCCGGCGCGGGTCGAAGGGGTTTGGAGCCATGTCAGGCTGCGCATCTATCCGGACGGCGGCATTGCCCGGTTACGGGTCTATGGCACGCCCGAGCTTGACCGGAAATGGATAGGCGACCAGGCCGTCGATCTCGCATCCTCGCTGCTTGGCGGCCGGATCGTCGTCTTTTCCAACGGTCATTACGGCCATCAACGGCTGTTGGCGCCGGGTCGCGGGATCAACATGGGCGATGGCTGGGAAACGCGCCGCCGGCGCGAGCCCGGCAACGACTGGATCATCGTCAAACTTGCCGCGTGCACGTCGATCGAGCGCATCACTGTCGATACCGCGCATTTCAAAGGCAACTACCCTGACGCCTGCTCGGTGCAAGCGGCCTGTCTTAGCGAGGCGGAATGTGCCGTTGACGCTGCACTAACGGCGTCTTCGCTCTACTGGCGGGAGGTGCTCCCGCGCCAGAAGCTGAACGCCGACAGCATCCATGACTATGGGCCCGACCTGATCGAACAGGTCGGTTACGCCACCCATGTGCGTCTCAACATCTACCCCGACGGCGGCGTTAGCCGGCTGCGTGTCTTCGGGCGCATTGCAGGGGCCGGCACCCCGTAAACGATCAACATAAGACGGAGGAGCGTCACATGAAGGAGATCGAGATAAAGCCGCTGACACGCGAGGCATTCGCGCCGTTCGGCGACGTGATCGAGACTGAAAACGCCCACAGCTTTCCCATCAATGGCGGAAAATGCACCCGCTATCATGACCTCGCCAAGATCGAGACCGCCGGCGACAAGGGCCGGCCGATGATCAGCCTCGTGCGCGGCGAGCCCTATCCGCTGCCCTTGAAGCTGACGATGGTCGAGCGCCACCCGCTCGGCAGCCAGGCCTTCATTCCCCTGACCGACAACCCGTTCCTGGTTGTCGTCTCGGGGGAGACCAGCGAAGGGCCGAGCGAGCCGATCGCCTTTCGCACAGCGCCGGGCCAGGGCGTCAACATCGCCCGCAATGTCTGGCACGGCATACTGACGCCGCTGGAAGACGTTTCGGACTTCGCCGTCGTCGACCGCGGCGGAGAAGGCGTCAATCTGGAAGAGCATTTCTTCGAGCAGCCATTCCTGCTGCGCTGACGGCTGGTTTGGGACCAGAGGGCGGGCCTGCTCCATTCGAGTGGGCGCCGTCATCTGCCTCATGACGATCCTAATACCCGCCGTCGCGCCTGAACTTCGTCGGGGTATAGCCGGTCAAACGGCGAAAATCGCGGGAGAAGTGGTAGGGATCGGGATAGCCGCAATGGGCAGCGACGGCCGAGACCTTCGCGCCCGGCTCGACCAGCAGGCGTTTCGCCCGATTGATGCGCTCGTGGCGTAGCCAGTCCATTGGCGTTGTGCCGATGGTCTCCTTGAATCTGCGAAACAGTTGCGACGGGCTGAGATGTGCGAGGACCGCAAGTTCATCGATCGTCCAGGCCCTGGCCAGATCCTTCCGAACTGCGACAAGCACAGCGGTTATCCGATCGCGCGACGCCGGATCGTCGGGCGTTGCCGCGCTCACCAATCGCGGTGCACTCAGGTTGGCGATCAGCCCGGCAATTGCCGCACTGACCAGCGCGTCCGTTGCCGACGAGCGATCATCGAGATAGCCAATGACCGCCTGGAAGGCGGCTCGCGCCGCCCCCTGATCGGAAGGCTCCAACAGCGGCGACTGCTGCACGTTGAGGAAGGCATAGACCTCGTCGAGCCCGTGCCCCTCGACCCCCATCCACAGATAGCGCCATTCGCTGGCGTCTGGCCCGCAACGATGTTCATAGGCCTGTGACGTGTCGAGCCAGATCGACATGCCTTCCCTGGCGACGAACCGCTGCCCGCGCACCTCGATCAGCCCTTGCCCGGCGGTGGTGTGAACGAGCACATATTGGTGGAAGCGCTTGCGGATCGGCGGTTCGTTCGGCAGCGCCACCCGAGTGCCGGCAACCAACACCGTGTAGGGGAACGCGCCCGCCAGACGTGCCGGTGTGTGAAAATAGATCTCTTCGCGCTCAGCCAACATACTGGGCACTTTGCACACCCATGCGAGTTTTGTCCATTATGTCGCGAGATTGCTACATTTCCATGGACGACCTTATGACGCTATCCTGCAGCTTTTGCAGGGAGTGCGGCACATGGCAGAGACCTTATCGACAGAGACCCAGAGGGAGGTCACGTTCGCCCCTTTGTCACCCGATTTCGCACGCGATCCCTATCCCACCTACAAGGCGCTGCGCGACAAGGGCGGTCTGCACTATTTCGAGGATTTCGACATCTGGCTCGCCTCGCGCTTCGAGGATGTCTCGGCAATCGTCATGGACAAGCGCATGGTCCGCTCACTCGAGGATATCGCCACGGCCGAGGAAATCGCCAGCATCCAGCGGGCCGGCAACTGGCATGACATGCCGCACCACTCGCGCTTCGTGCAGTTCAGCCTGCTCGACAGCGACGGCGCCGTGCACGATCGGCTGCGCAGGCAGGTTTTCAAACTGTTCACCCCAGCGATGATCGCCAAGCTGCGCGACCAGATCCAGGCCTATGTCGACAGGCTGATCGACAGCCTGGCCGATCGCGGCCAGATCGATTTCGTCGACGATCTCGCCGCCCACGTCCCCGGCCATATCATCGGTCGGCTGCTCGGCGTTCCCGACGAAGACTGTCCCCAGCTGCGCATCTGGTCGGAAAACATCGTCCAGTTCTTCGACGTCGACCGCTCGGATGAGCGCAAGCACATCGCAGAAACCAACACCACCGAATTCTACGAATACCTGACAGCCCTCAAACACGAACGCGAGCGCAGCCCCAAGAACGATCTGATCTCGGTTCTGATCGAGGCGGAAGGCGCCGGCGCGATGAATTCCGACGAATTCATTTCGACCTGCATGCTGATCCTGATGGCTGGACACGGCTCGACGATCGACGTGCTTGGAAGCGGCATGCATGCGCTGTTGCGGTTCCCCAAGCAGATGGCACGCCTGCGCCGGGATCCGGCCTTGATCCAGACTGCGGTGCAGGAGATGTTCCGCTACGAGTCGCCTTTGCCGTTCTTCCATCGGCACTGTATCGAGGACGTGGAAATCGGCGGACGAACTTTCGCGCGCGGCACGAAGTTCGGCGTGCTCTATGGCGCTGCCAACCGTGATCCCAGGCAGTTCGAAAATGCCGACAGCTTCGACATCGGCCGCACACCCAACAGACATCTCGCCTTCGGCGGCGGCGTGCACTTCTGTCTCGGCAACCATCTCGCCCGGCTGGATATGGACATCATCTTCAGCACGCTGCTGCGGCGCTTCCCGACGATCGAGCTTGTCGACGAACAGCCCGAATACAAGCGGGGCCTTTCGGTGCGTGGCCCGAAGAAGCTGCAGATCGCCATCAAGGCTGTGTGAACGCCGACCATTGCGCGGCAGCGCGAAAGAATTCGAACGATTTCAGATTTGAGTGGAGACCAAACATGCCCAGGATTGTCTTTGTGGATGCCGAGGGAAAGACGACCGAGGTTATGGCCGAAATCGGCCAGTCGGTGATGTCGGCAGCGGTTCAGAACGGCATCGATGCCATCGCGGCGGAATGCGGCGGCTCCTGTGCCTGTGGCACCTGCCACTGTTACATCGACGCGGCGTGGGGCGAGAAGCTGCCATCGCCCGATTATCAGGAGCAGGACATGCTCGAATGCGTCGTCAATCCGGAGGAACGAAGCAGGCTCAGCTGTCAGATCACGGTCTCCGATGCGCTCGACGGATTGGTCGTGCATCTGCCAGCCGGACAATATTGATCGGGGCGTCTGCCCGGTTGCCAAAAACGCAAAAAGACCGGAGCCGCAGCAATGTCTGCGGTCCGGCCAGCTTCGCGGGGGAAGTTCTGAGATAACGGGCCGGGGCATTGTTGCCCCGGCTTTCTTCTATTCGGCGAAGAAGGCGAAGCGGATGACGAACAGCGCCGCGACCAGCTGCGTCGCCGGGTGGATGACGCTCCACCTGCCGGTGAACACCTTGAGCACCACGTAGCTCACGAAGCCGAAGGCAAGGCCGTTGGCGATCGAATAGGTGAAGGGCATGGCGAGCGCTGTCAGTGCTGCCGGTGCTGCTTCCGTCAGGTCGTCCCAGTCGACTTCCGTCAGTTCGCGCATCATCAAGCCGGCGACGTAGAGCAGAGCCGGAGCTGTCGCATAGGTCGGAACGGCGGCTGCGAGCGGCGAGAAGAACAGCGCGGCGAGGAAGAGCACGCTGACGGTGAGTGCCGTCAGGCCCGTGCGACCGCCAGCCTGCACGCCCGAGGCGCTTTCGACATAGGCGGTGGTGCTGCTCGTGCCGATCAGCGAACCGGCAACGATGGCGGTGCTGTCAGCCAGAAGCGCCCGGCCGAGGCGGTTTGGCTTGCCTTCCTCCACCAGCTTGGCGCGCTTGGCCACACCGATCAGCGTACCCGTGGCGTCGAAGACTTCGACGAGCACAAAGACGAGGATCACGTGGACCAGGCCGCCATGCAACGCGCCCATGATGTCGAGCTGCATGAAGGTCGGCGCGATGCTCGGCGGCGTTGAAACGATGCCCTTGAACTCGCTGACGCCCAGGAGCATCGACAGAATGGTCACGACGAGGATCCCGATCAGGATCGAGCCGCGCACTTTAAGCGCATCGAGCACGGCAATGACGAAGAAGCCGAGGATCGCCAGCAGCGGGCCGGTCTGCTTCAGGTCGCCGAGGCCGACCAGCGTTGCCGGATTGTCGACGACGATGCCGGCATTCTTCAGCGCGATGATGCCGAGGAACAGGCCGATACCGGTGGCAATTGCGCTTCTGAGCGAATGTGGGATGCCGGCTATCAGCCAGCTTCGAACCCCGGTCACGGTCAGGATCAGGAAGATCACGCCGGAGATGAACACGGCGCCGAGTGCCTGCTGCCAGCTAAAGCCGAGGGCTGCAACGACTGTGAAGGCGAAGAAGGCGTTGAGGCCCATACCCGGCGCCATGCCGATCGGCCAGTTGGCGACGAGCGCCATGACGGCCGAACCGAGGGCCGCGGCAATACAGGTCGCGACGAAGACGGCATCCCTGTCCATGCCCGTGGTCGACAGAATGTCGGGATTGACGAAGATGATGTAGGACATCGTCAGGAATGTCGTGACGCCGGCGATCACCTCGGTGCGCACGGATGTCCCATGCTCATTTAACTTGAATAGTCGTTCAAACATATTTCCTCCCTTGGCGGCGTCGCCACGACGCAGCCGAACGACAGAGATCGGGACACAGTCTCCTCCAGTCCCCGACCAGTGCATTTCGATCATCGCCGAATGATCCGGCGCAACCGCATCACGGACCGCTTGCGGCCCGCGCCGGGCGGGCGATCGTCCGCCCCCTTGAGACGACGCGAATGCCCTTGTGCACAGCCTTCGGATTGTGCGTCTTCCAGCGGCCGACCGCTAGCCGTCCATTCCAGGGTTCGGCGATGAAAGACTTTCAAATTTTTCGGAGCAGTTGCGGCCGACATACGGGCCAATTCCCAGCTTTTTGCCGCCGGTTTCGGCGTCCGAAGCACGCGGAAAAAAATCGCCGACCGGTCTCTTGACCTTCCAACGATGGGAAGCCCCATCTTTGTCTCACATCGAAAACAAGGAGACAAGCGATGCAGAACTACAAGATCGACAACATGACCTGCGGACACTGTGCCGGCAACGTCCAGAAGGCGATCCTGAGCGTCGATCCGCAGGCAACCGTCAAGGTCGATCTCGGCGCGCGCGAGGTCAGCGTGGAGAGTGTCGCCGCGGCCGGCCCGATTGCTGAAGCGCTGAAGGCGGCAGGCTACGACAGTCGCCAGCTCTGAACAGCAACAATGGTGCCTCCGGTCACCGCTAGACGCCTCGGCCCCGCGCCGGGGCGTTTATCGTTTAATGGCGCCGGATCGAGGCAGAAGATCGTGGTGCGCATTATCTGAGGAAATGTTTCGAACCGCCCTTGACCTTCCCATCGTTGGAAGCCCCACCTTCCGATAAAAGAACAGGATAAAGGAGCACGATCATGGGATCTGTGACCACCATCGAAACGAAGAACGCGACGGCAATTCCCGGTGCTGCGCTGACGGCCAGCATACCGGTCGAAGGCATGACCTGCGCATCCTGCGTCGCGCGTGTCGAAAAGGCTATCCGCGCTGTCCCCGGCGTCACCTCCGCCTCCGTCAACCTTGCGACCGAGCGGGCAGACGTCCGGTTCGATGGAACGACCAAGACTGCCGATATCGTCAAGGCCATCGAAAACAGCGGCTATGGCGCCGCTGAAGAATCGGTCGAGCTGGCAATCGAAGGCATGACCTGCGCCTCCTGCGTCGCGCGCATTGAGAAGGCGCTGAAGGCGGTGCCCGGTGTCACTGAGGCCAATGTCAATCTCGCGACCGAGCGCGCCTCCGTGCGCCTCACCAAGGGCGTTGTTACGGCCGCCAGCCTTGAAGAGGCCGTGCGCGCCGCCGGTTACGATGCCAAGCGCATCACCGGCGATGAAAACACCGACGAGGAAGCCGAAAAGCGCGAGCGCGAAAGCCGGCGCCTCAGCCGTTCGTTGCTGGTTGCCGCGGCCCTGACGCTGCCGATCTTCGTGCTGGAAATGGGCTCGCACTTCATTCCGGCCGTGCACGACTTCGTCATGATCAATATCGGCATGCAGGAGAGCTGGTACCTGCAGTTCGTATTGACGACGCTGGTCCTCTTCGGTCCGGGCTTACGCTTCTACCAGAAGGGCATCCCGGCGCTCCTGCGCCTCGCGCCCGACATGAATTCTCTCGTCGCCATCGGCACGGCCGCCGCCTGGGGCTATTCGATCGTTGCCACCTTTGCATCCGGGCTGCTGCCCGAGGGTACGGCCAACGTCTATTACGAAGCCGCCGCTGTCATCGTGACGCTGATCCTGCTCGGCCGGGTGCTGGAAGCCCGCGCCAAGGGCCGCACCTCCGAAGCGATCAAGCACCTGATGGGTCTGCAGGCAAAGACGGCGCGCGTCGTTCGTGATGGCGAGACGATCGAGATAGCGCTCGGCGACGTTCACGCTGGCGATACCGTTCTTGTGCGTCCCGGCGACCGCGTACCGGTCGACGGCACCGTTGTCGACGGCAATTCCTACGTCGACGAATCGATGATCACCGGCGAGCCGGTTCCCGTCGAGAAGGTTGCCGGGGCCGATGTCGTCGGCGGCACAATCAACAAGACCGGATCCTTCACCTTCCGCGCCACCAAGGTCGGTGCCGATACGGTGCTGGCCCAGATCATCCGCATGGTCGAGCAGGCGCAGGGCGCCAAGCTGCCGATCCAGTCGCTGGTCGACAAGGTGACAGCCTGGTTCGTTCCGGCCGTCATAGCGATTGCCGCCATCACCTTCGCGATCTGGTTGATCTTCGGCCCGGATCCGGCGCTGAGCTTCGCGCTTGTCAATGGCGTCGCCGTTCTGATCATCGCCTGCCCCTGCGCCATGGGCCTTGCGACCCCGACCTCGATCATGGTCGGCACCGGCCGGGCCGCCGAAATGGGCGTGCTCTTCCGCAAGGGGGAAGCGTTGCAGACCCTGCGCAATGCCGAGATCATCGCCGTCGACAAGACGGGCACTCTGACCAAGGGGCGCCCCGAACTGACCGATCTCGACACATCAGCCGGTTTTGAACGCGGTGAAGTGCTGGCGCTCGTCGCCGCCGTCGAAACCCGCTCGGAGCACCCGATCGCCGAAGCAATCGTCGAGGCCGCAAAGTCGGAAGGCATCGCCATTGCCACGCCTTCGAACTTCGAAGCCGTGCCCGGCTTCGGTGCCAGCGCCAGCGTGAATGGGCGGAGCGTCCATGTCGGCGCCGACCGGTTGATGACCAAGCTCAATCTCGATGTCTCGATGTTTGCCGACCAGGCAGCCCGTCTGGGCTCGGAGGGCAAGAGCCCGCTCTATGCCGCGATCGACGGCAAGCTTGCCGCCATCATCGCCGTTGCCGACCCGATCAAGGAAACCACGCCGCAGGCGATCCGCATGCTGCACGACCTCGGCCTCAAGGTGGCGATGATCACCGGCGACAACCGCCGCACCGCGGAAGCGATCGCTGCCAAGCTCGGAATCGATGAAGTCATCGCCGAAGTGCTGCCCGACGGCAAGGTCGCAGCCCTGAAGCGACTGAAAGCCGACGGCCGCGCCGTTGCCTTCGTCGGCGACGGCATCAACGATGCGCCGGCGCTCGCCGAAGCCGACGTCGGCCTTGCGATCGGGACCGGTACGGATGTCGCGATCGAGAGTGCCGATGTGGTGCTGATGTCAGGCGATCTCCTGGGCGTGCCGAACGCGATTGCCCTGTCGAAGGCGACGATCCGCAACATCAAGGAGAACCTGTTCTGGGCCTTCGCCTACAACGCGGTTCTGATCCCGGTTGCAGCGGGCGCGCTCTATCCGGCCTACGGCGTCTTGCTGTCGCCGATCTTCGCTGCCGGCGCGATGGCGCTCTCGAGCGTCTTCGTGCTCGGTAATGCGCTCCGGCTGCGGAGGTTTCGCGGCGTCGCCGCGCAAACGCCAGCCGCACGATGACACAAAGCTTCTCCCCGGCGGGTCGCGCCCGCATGGCGTCCGCCGGGGAGACTTCCTATATTCGACCTGAACACCCGCGCTCCGCGCGCCGCTCGAAAGGTGAAGTCATGAACATCGGCGAAGTCGCACGCGCCTCAGGCGTTTCGACGAAGATGATCCGCTATTACGAAACGATCGGCCTCATTCCGCCGGCCGATCGCAGCGAGGCGGGCTATCGCAATTACGGCGATAACGACGTCCACACCCTACGCTTCATTCGCCGCTCCCGCGATCTCGGTTTCACCGTCGAGCAGATGTCCGACCTCCTGACGCTGTGGCGCGACCGTTCGCGTGCCAGCAGCGAGGTCAAGAAGATCGCGCTCGAACACGTCGAGATCCTCGAACGCAAGGCCGAAGAATTGAAGGCGATGAGCAGGACGCTCAAGCATCTGGCCGCCAATTGCCACGGCGACGGCCGGCCGGATTGCCCGATCCTCGACGATCTCGCCGCCATGGCGAACGAACCAGGCAAGGCGCCGGAGCCTGCACGCTTCGGCCCGGCCGGCATTGACCCAGTCCGCAACCGCCGACAGGCCTAAGCACATCGACCAAAGGCTCACGCATTCGTGAGCCAAGGCCCGGTCAGCAGCATTGACAGGAATCGAGAGCGTTTCTACGGATTGATGATGGAAAAGGCACGACAGGCATATCTACGTCTGCTGACGATGCTCAAGCTGGTGACGATGCTGTCGCTGGCCGTGCTGCCCTTTTCCAGCGCAGCCGGCATGACCCATGTGGCCGCGCACGCCGCAATGCAAATGCACACAGCAACGCAGCCGGATGCCTCCTCGGTCGACACCGCGACGTTAAGCGAACATTGCCCGAGCGCCGACAGCAACAAGACAAAACCCATCAGTGACAGCGGCAAGGCCGACAAGAAGGATTGCTGCAAGACCTTCTGTGCGTCCGTCGCCGTGCTTGCCGATACCGGCGAAGCCCGCTTCGGCCTGCCGCGCTCCACGTTGCATGCCGGGCTGCAATCGCAGCTGATCCCCGGCGAGCGCGCCGGCCTGCACCGCCCTCCAAGAGCCTGATTTCGTGAACAGCTGACCGCATAGGCGGTCAAGGTCTTGGCCTGCCCGGCTCTGCCGGTCGGACGCCGATATCCATTCTTCACATTCAGGTTGAACCATGAAACGTCTGTTTCCCATGGCGCTCCTGCCCATTCTTCTGGGCGGATGCGCAACCACGATGCCTGCAGAGGTGACAAGCCTCGCCGATCCCGCGGAGAGTTCCGCGCACACCACGATCCAAGCCTATCGAAGCCCTCTTGCCGGATACGTCCACCGAGAGCCCGTCGGCCCGAAGCGCTGGATACCGCTCAACGACGCCCAATCTCCCGCCAAGGGAGACGCATCATGACCATGCAGAAGTTCAGGCTCGCCGCGATCATCGGCCTGCCGCTGACGCTTGCCGGTTGCGCGACCAACGCGGAGTACGCGGCAAGGGACGCCGGCTTTACCGCCGTCTCGGCCAAGGTCGGCGCCGGCACGGCAAAGCGTAGCGTCTGGATCCAAAACCGCGAACAGGCCGCAAAGGCTCAAGCACAGGTGAAGTCGCTGCTCGCACGAAAGTCGGTCGATGCTGATACCGCCGTGCAGATCGCGCTTCTCAACAACAAGGGCCTGCAGGCGGCCTACGCCGATCTCGGCGACGCAGCGGCGAATGCCTGGCAGGCAACGATGCTCCTCAACCCGACGATTTCGATCGGCACCACCGGCATCGGAGCACCGGAGCTTCAAGCCTATCGTGCCATCGAAGGGCTGATCACCACCAACATCCTGGCGCTGATGACGCGGGAGAAGTCCATTGCGGTCGCCGACGCCCGCTTCCGTCAGGCGCAGCTTGCGGCCGCCTTGAAGACGCTTGCGCTCGCGGCCGAAACCCGTCGCGCCTGGATCGAGGCGGTATCGGCCTGGGAAACGGTGGCACAGCTCAACCGGGCGCAGGCCGCCGCCGACGCAGCCTCCCAACTTGCCGCCAAGCTCGGAGAGAGCGGAGCCATGGGCAAGGCCGACCAGGCCCGCGAGCATGTGTTCAATGCCGAGCTCGCCGGCCAGGTAGCCGAGGCGCGTCTTGCGGCACGGCTCGCCAACGAGAACCTCACCCGGAAAATGGGACTGTGGGGCACAGACGCCGACTACCGGGTGCCAAACCGGCTGCCCGATCTGCCGAAGGGACTTTCCCGCCGTGACAGTATCGAGGCCGAAGCCCTCAAGCGCCGCGTCGATCTGCAGATGGCCCGCTTCGACCTCGAGGCGGTGGCAAAATCCTATCGTCTTACCGAGGCGACACGCTTCGTCAGCGATCTTACGCTCGTTGCCGGTGCAGAGGCCGAGCGTGAGCGCGAAGACGGCGACACAAAGGTCGAGACCACAGGCCAGGTGGAGCTGGAGTTCACCATCCCGATCTTCGACACCGGCCAGGCGCGTCTGCGCACGGCGGAACTGGCGCACATGCGCGCCGCCAACCTGCTTGCCGAAAAGGCAGTCAATGTCCGCTCAGAAGCCCGCTCGGCCTATCAGGCCTACCGGTCGCGCTACGACATCGCCCGGCACTACCGCAACACCGTCGTGCCGTTGCGTACGAAGATCGAGGACGAAGCCGCCCTCAGCTACAACGGCATGATCACCAGCACCTTCGAGTTGCTCGCCGACAACAGGTCCAAGGTGGACTCGGTGATCCTCACCATCAACGCCAAACGCGATTTCTGGCTTGCCGATGCCGATCTGACCACCGCCATCCATGGCGGCGGTGAAGCGGGCGCTGCGGCAGAGGTTGCCGCTCCTGCCGCAGCCGACGCGGATTGAAAGGGACGATGACCATGTTCAACAGACGACAAATCCTCGGCGCAGGCGCGGCACTCGTTTCCACGACGGCCTGGGCGCAGACCTCGAACTCCGGATTGCCGGAGGCGGAAGGCATGAACAATGCTGCCACTCAGAAGCCGCTCGTGCCGACGAGCGGGCCGGACTACAACCCGGTCGTCACGCTCAACGGCTGGACGC
This sequence comes from Ensifer sp. M14, assembly GCF_003355565.1. NCBI lineage: Bacteria > Pseudomonadati > Pseudomonadota > Alphaproteobacteria > Hyphomicrobiales > Rhizobiaceae > Ensifer > Ensifer sp. M14. The sequence goes on along the minus strand of NZ_QJNR01000007.1, from coordinate 305,442 downwards.
TGCCACACCGGATGAACAACGGCGTCAAGGAATTTCATCTCGTTGCCGAACCGGTGGAACGCGAGATGGCCGAAGGCATGACTGCCTATCTCTGGGGCTATAACGGCCAGTCCCCCGGCCCGACGATCGAAGCGGTCGAAGGCGACCGGGTGCGCATCTTCGTCACCAACAAGCTGCCGGAGCACACGACGATCCATTGGCACGGCATGATCCTGCCTTCGGGAATGGATGGCGTCGGCGGACTGTCGCAACCGCATATCCCGGCGGGAAAGACATTCGTCTACGAGTTCGATCTCGTGAAGTCCGGAACCTTCATGTACCACCCGCATGCCGACGAAATGGTGCAGATGGCCATGGGCATGATGGGCTTCTTCGTCATCCATCCGAAGGACCCGGCCTTCATGCGGGTCGACCGCGACTTCGTCTTCCTGCTCAACGCCTATGACATCGACCCCGGCACCTATGTTCCGCGCATCATGGAGATGACGGACTTCAACATGTGGTGCTGGAACAGCCGCATCTTCCCGGACATCGATCCGCTGGTCGTTGCCAAGAACGACCGGGTGCGGGTGCGCGTCGGCAACCTGACGATGACCAACCATCCGGTCCATATGCACGGTTACGATTTTGAGGTGACCTGCACCGATGGCGGCTGGGTCCGCCCCGAAGCCCGATGGCCGGAGGTATCGATCGACATTCCCGTCGGCGCCATGCGCGCCTACGAGTTCGCCGCCAAGTACGAGGGCGACTGGGCGATCCACTGCCACAAGTCGCACCACACGATGAACGCGATGGGCCACGATGTCCCGACTTTCATCGGCACCGACAAGACGCAGGTCGCGGCGAAGATCCGCAGGATCAAGCCCGACTACATGCCCATGGGTACGGCCGGGATGGCCGACATGGGCGAGATGGAAATGCCGCTTCCCGACAACACCATCCCGATGATGACCGGCTGGGGGCCGCACGGGGCGTTGGAGATGGGCGGCATGTTCTCGGTGGTGAAGGTGCGCGAAGGCATCTCCGCCGGCGATTACAGCGACCCCGGCTGGTACGAAAATCCTCCGGGTACACAGGCCTGGGAATGGACCGGCGCGCTGCCGGAAACCACCCGAGCAACAGACGCCAAGACAGTCATCACCCCACCTCCCGCAACAAAGAGGTGACCGCAATGACCTCTTCCAACGCAACCAAGGAAACCAAGATGAAGACGACACTTTTCGCGCTGGCGTTCGTCGCCGCTTCCTCGCTCGCCTCGCCGATGCGCGCCAGCGGCACCCATTCCGGCGGTCACGACGCCATGTCGATCGGAGAGCCCGGCGACGCCAAGAAGGCGACCCAGACCGTGCGCGTGACGATGAAGGAAACTGATGACGGCAAGATGATCTTCACGCCGGCAAGCATCAAGGTCCGCCACGGCCAGACCGTGCGCTTCGCCATCAAGAATGTCGGCGAACTCGAACATGAATTCGTGCTCGACGACAAGGCGCAAATCCAGGAGCACAAGGTGGCGATGGAGAAGTTCCCCGACATGGAACACGCTGATCCCAATGCCATCCGGCTCGAGGCCGGCAAGTCCGGCGAGATCGTCTGGACCTTCACCAACAACGGCACGTTCGAATTCGCCTGCCTGGTCCCCGGTCATTATGACGCCGGCATGCACGGACCGCTCGAAGTCGTGAAAAAGTGACAATAACCCACTGAAAGGATGACACTATGAAACCGCTTATTGCATTGTTTGCCGCTCTTGCCATGGCGGCTTCCGCCCAGGCGACGGAATTCACCAAGGGAACGATCAAGAAACTGGACACGTCCGCCAAGAAGGTGACGATCGCCCATGAGGATCTGAAGAACCTCGACATGCCGGCCATGACCATGGTGTTCCGGGTCAAGGATGATGCGATACTAGCCAAGCTCAAGGAAGGTGCCGCGATCGAATTCATCGCCGACCGGGTCGATGGCAAGCTGACAGTGACCGAGATCAAGTAATCCGGTGTCCAGGGCCCGGTATAATTCCGGGCCTTGGGCAACCAGGCCGAACAGACAGGAAAGGAGCGTTCGATGTTGAACCTCAAAAGTAGACACTTCATTGCCGGTGTAATCATGAGCATGTCGATGCTGACAGCCGGCGTGGCGATCGCGGCAGGCCCGATGACGGTCTACAAGGATCCGCAGTGCGGCTGCTGCGAACAATGGGCAGACGCGATGGAGGCAGCCGGCTTTAAGGTCGATATCCAAGACGAAGCCGACATGACGCCGATCAAGACCCGGTTCGGCGTGCCGGCCGACATGGAAGGATGCCACACAGCTGTCATCGACGGTTATGTCGTCGAAGGCCATGTCCCGCTTGAAGCCGTGCAGAAGCTGGTAACCGAGAAGCCTGAAATTGCCGGCATTGCCGTGCCTGGCATGCCCTCGGGTTCGCTCGGCATGGGCAACGATCCGCAGGCGTCATACGACGTCTACACGATCGCCAAGACCGCCGGCGCGGCCGGGACCGTCTATTACAAGGTGCGGCCGGCGCAATAGCGCCCGGATGCTGCGGGCGGCAACCTCTTAGGCGGCGCGCCAGGCGCCGTCTTCGCCACGCGCCAGCAACGGCGTGCGGAACACGCCGGCGACACGCTCCGGCCAATAGGGCGCGAGATCTGCCAGAGGCTGTCGCCAGCGTTCGGTCTGCAGCATGGCGGCACCGATGGCGATCGGATCCACGCCACACGTTTCCATCAGGGTCAGTCCGGCAACGATCGAGCTGCCACTCGATAGGACGTCATCGACGAGCACGACACGCTTGTCCTTCAGAAGCGGAAGCATACGCGGATCGACGTAGAGCCGCTTCTTCTGGTCCGGCGTGGTGATCGACGACAGCGGAACGGAGAGATCGTCGACGTACCAGAACTTGCGCGACGTTCCGAGCGGCACGTATCGCGCATGGCCGAGCTTGCGGGCGACGGCAGCGGCGAGCGTCAGCCCCAGCGTCGGCAGGCCGGCGATGACATCAGGCTGCAACGGCGCCAGCTTGTTGGCGAGTTCTGTTGCCAGGGCTTCTTCGACGGCGAAACTCGCCTGGTTGATGATCAGCGAGGCCAGGGCGTGCTTGCCATCCGCCAGCTGCCGGATCGGCAACAGGATCTGGCGACCGTCTTCAAGCTTCGCCGGGAAGAAATCCCGATAACCGCTTCCAGTGTCGAAACTTTTCGACGGGAACACATCCTGCCAGAATTCATGCGGCTGCATCGGTATTGTCCTCTTCTGCGCCACCAAGGCTTCGAACGAAAGGCGATGAAAACACCGGCGCACTGTTCTGGTTCCGGCGGTTTTCGTCTATACGGTTTACCACTTTGATCAAACCGAAAGGGCGCCCCGGCCGATGCAAATCTGGGGAATTCGACAGCCCTTCTCCGACAGACATGCAAGGACCTGCCAGACAATGCGCGTGCCAGATGGGATCACCAACGACCTGCCCTTCCTCACCGAATTCCGTCGTGATCTGCACGCCCACCCCGAACTTGGCTTCGAGGAAGTCCGTACCAGCGAACTGGTTGCAGGACTGCTGGAGGAAGCCGGCCTTAAGGTTCATCGTGGCCTTGGTAAAACCGGTGTGGTCGGCACGCTGCAGAGCGGCAACGGCACCCGCTCGATCGGCCTTCGCGCCGATATGGATGCACTCGCCATGCCGGAGTTGGCCGACCGGCCTTACAAATCGAAGGAAGCCGGCAAGATGCATGCCTGCGGCCATGACGGTCACACCGCTATGCTTCTGGGTGCCGCCCGCCATCTCGCCGAAACGCGCAATTTTTCCGGCACGGTGCACTTCATCTTCCAACCGGCAGAGGAAGGTCGCGGCGGGGCAAAGCGTATGGTCGAGGATGGCCTCTTCCAGCTTTTCCCCTGCGACGCCGTCTACGGCCTTCATAACATGCCCGGCCTCGACCCGGATGAAATGGCCGTGGTGGCGGGGCCGCAGCTTGCCTCTTCCGACAGCTGGCGGCTGACCTTCCGCGGCGTCGGCACCCACGGTGCCAAGCCGCATCTCGGTCGCGACCCGGTGACGGCGGCCGGTACCTTCCTCGCCTCACTGCAGTCGATCGTCGGCCGTGTCGTTGACCCGCTGCAGCCGGCCGTCGTCAGCGCATGCTCCGTTCGCGCCGGCGACCCGAAGGCGCTGAACGTCATCCCTGATACAGTCGAGATCGGCGGCACAGCCCGCGCCTACACGCCTCATGTCCGCGACCAACTCGAGGAAGAGATCGGCCGTCTGGCGCACGGCACGGCCGAGATGTACGGCATCAAGGTCGACTACGAATTCGAGCGCCGCATCCCGCCCGTCGTCAATGATACAGATGCGAGCGAACGGGCGCTGTCGGCAGCCCGCGTCGTCTTCGGAGAAAAGACCCGGACGCAGTTTCCGCCCTCCACTGCAGGCGATGACTTCGCCTTCTTCGGCCTCGAAGCTCCCGGCTGCTACGTCTGGCTCGGCAACGGCCCCGCTGTCGACGGCGCACTTCACCACAACACTGCCTATGATTTCAACGACGCCGCCATCGGTCCCGGGGTCACCTTCTGGACGACATTGGTGGAGCAGGAATTGCGTGCTTCGGCAGAGCGCTGATCGAGGTCGCGTGTCGTCAAAAAGATGTCGGCGACCTTGATTGCGTTTAAGGTCTCCAACAGAGAACGAGGCCGGTACGGTCCGGTGCGAACACCCGCGCAACTGGAGACTTTCATGCACAAGTACGCCCTATGCCTCGTCGCCGCTACATGGTTCGCCGCAACTGTTGCACACGCTGGAAATGTTGGCTTCAAGCAGAAGACGCTGACCGATTTGGACAGCGACCGGCCACTGGAAATTGCCATTCTGTATCCGGCTGCGAACGACGGAAAAAACGAGATCGTCGGAGAAACGCCGGCCTGGACCGGCCTTGCGTTGGCACGTGACGCGGCGCCCTTGCCGGGGCAGCACCCGCTTGTCGTCGTATCGCACGGCTACGGCGGGACCTGGCGCAACCAGCTCTGGCTTGCCCATGAACTCGCACGCCGCGGCTACGTCGTCGCCGCTCCCAACCATCCGGGGACAACTGCTTTCGATCGATCGCCGCGTCAGGCAGCCCGGCTTTCGGAGCGCCCGCGTGACTTGACCCGCGTGATCGATGCGCTCCTGGCCGACCCGGCAATTTCCGGCGACATTGATCCGATGCGGATAGCTGCCGTTGGCCACTCGCTCGGTGGATGGACCGTCATGGCTACCGCCGGCGCACGGTTCGAAGAAGGACAATTCCTGGAAGACTGCAAGACGAAGGCAAGCCCGATCGCCTGCAATGTCTACAACGAACTCGGCGTCGATGGAACCGCCGGCGCGGCAGCATTGCTCGGCGCGGATCTTGCCGACCGGCGCGTGCAAGCCGTCGTTTCTCTTGATCTCGGCCTTGCGCGCGGATTTACACCGGCTAGCCTGGCGGCGGTTCAGATCCCGGTATTCGTTGTCGGTGCAGGCGTCGAGGATGGCCCCAGATCCGCAAAACTGGAATCGGGCTACCTTGCCGAATACCTTCCACAGGGCACGTCTCGCTATCTCGAGATAGCGGACGCGGCGCATTTCAGCTTCATGCAAATTTGCAAGCCAGGCGCCAGAGCGTTGATCGAGGCCGAAACGCCGGGCGATGGCATCGTGTGCGACGACGGTGACGGCAGAGATAGGGCGACCATTCATCTGGAAACGGCCGGGGTGATCGCGGGCTTTCTCAACACAGCCTTGAATGTTCAACAGCCGCTGCGCTAGCTTTTCCGGTGAACGCACGTGCGGACGGGGCAGCAGCAGCCGCCCCGTTTGATCGATCAGAACACTTCAAGCACCGGGTTTTCCAGAAGCTTTCCCGTTCCCACATCGGCAATGCCGCGATCCGTCTGGTGTGGCCCGGCATTGCAGGCAAGCGTCGCTCCGAAGCAGGCCTTGAAGACGAGATAGGGCGGCTGCCAATCGACGATCCGGCCGACCGCGTCACGCAAGCGCGCAAAGCCGGACGACACCTCGGCCAACGGCGCGTCGGAGACCAGGCCGCACAGTGGCAACGGCAGGATCGCATCGACCTTGCCAGCCGATGCCACAGCCATGCCGCCGCCGGCGGCGATCACGGCGTTGGCGGCCACCATCATGTCGTGGGCGTTCCCGCCGAAGACCGTCAGGTTGTGGCTGTCATGCGAAACGGTCGTCGCGAAAGCGCCGCGCCATTCTCCCCAGCCGGTCAGCAGTCCGACACGCGGACGGCTATCGGCGCGCCCATGGCGATGAGCAACGGCAATCAGCGTCGCGCCTTGCGGCGGAACGACAAAGCCATTCTCGACTTCGGCGACGACCTCGCCCCATTGGGTAAAGCGCGGGCGGTCGATCGTGGCGACACGCACCTTCGAACCGGTCGATGCAATGGCGAAGTCGGTCGCGTGCAACGGTTCGATCTTCATCGTGCCGGCGAGCGCCTGGACGTCTGCCTTGGGCGCGGCGTCTATCATACGTCCGCCCGAGGCGACCTGCTTGCCGCCGGCGATCACCGTTCGGGCACGAAAATCCTGGAGATCCTCGAAGATCACCAGATCAGCCCGTCGTCCGGGCGCAACGAGACCGAGGTCGGGACGGCCAAGGCGCTGAGCGGCGTTCAACGTCGCGGCGCGAAGCGCCCATTCGGGTTTCAGCCCGTAGCGCACCAGCCGCCGGACCACGTCGTCGAGCCCGCCGGAACGATCGAGATCATCAGGAAAGACATCGTCGGTGCAAAGCGTGACGGTCTGCGGCAGGTGGCCGAGCGTGTTCAGCGCCTCGACGAATTCCGGCAGCAGGTGATCATGCGAGCCGCGCAGCTCGATCGTAAGACCGGCGCGTAGCTTGGCCTTTAGATCGTCGGCGGAAACCAGTTCGTGGTCCGAACTGACGCCTGCGGTCACGAAGGCCTGCAGGTCGGATCCGGCAAGGCCGCGGGCATGGCCGTTGACCGGTTTGCCCGCCAACAGCCCCGCCTGGACGATGGCGTGCATCCGAGGATCGCCATCGATAACGCCGCGCATGTTCATCATCTCGGCGATGCCGCCGATCTCAGGCCACGAAAGCATGGCGGCGATGGCATTGGCATCAAAGTCGGCGCCCGCCAGTTCCAGGCCCGGAGCCGAGGGCACGCTCGAAGGCGACAGCAGCACACAGCGCAGAGGTAGGTTGGCGATGGCATCCGCAGCCCAGCGCACGCCGGCGATGCCGCTTACATTGCCGAATTCGTGCGGGTCCCAGACGATCGTGGTGACGCCACGCGGCAGCACCGCATCGGCATAGGTCGCGGGCGTGATCATCGAGCTTTCGACATGCATGTGCGTGTCGATCAGCCCCGGTGACAGGGAGGCGCCTGAGGCATCGACGATTGCAGCAGCATCGCTGCGGGTGCCGGGGGCATGCACGCTGGCGATCAGCGAGCCGACGAGGCCGACATCTGCTGCGCGCTGTTCGCCGGTGACCATATCGATCACGGTGCCGCCGGTGATGAGCATGTCGAACGCAGCCGCGCCGCGCGCCGCTGCAACGGCCTGTGCACGCAGCGTCGCATCCATCAGGTCCATCGGTTCCTGCGGACGGCTCACTTGATTGCTCACTTGGCTGCTTCCTTCATCAGGGCGCCAAGAATCTGCGCGCGGGCCGTTTCCGCATGCACGTCGGTTGCGTATTCGGCATTGAAGGCGGCGTGGCTCTCTCGGGTCTCGACCACGGTGCGCCCACGGGTGAGCGCGCCGGCAAGCTCCGCGTCTATGCGCGCCTTGCGGAAGGAAATCGCGCCCGGATTGACGAAAGCAACCGCAGCGCAAGGGTCGTAGATCGCCATGCCCGGCCGGCCGCGGCTGGTGCCGATCGAGACATAGCCGGACAGGAGATCGGCGATCAGCGCGGCGTTGACGCCACCGGCGGCACGAATGGGCGCGATATCATCGGGATAGGCAAAGACCTTGCGGCAAAGGTCAAGGTCGACCATGCGCAGCGGCAGGTCGTGCGCCAGCACGATCGCCAGCGCTTCCGGGTCGGCGAAAGCGTTGAATTCGGCTGATGCCGTATGGTTGCCGCTGGTCACGCCACCGCCCATCCAGGTCAGGTCGGTGATCTTCGCCGCCAGATCCGGACGCGCAAGGCAGAGTGCGGCAAGGTTCGTCAGGGGCCCGAGCGCCAGGATACGGCGTGGACCGCCCTCCTCCTCGAGCCAGCGGCAGAGGGCGGCAAAAGCGTCGCTCGCGGGAAGCGGCTGGGCTGCCGGTAACGACAGGCCGGCGGTCGGCATGCCGGTCTCGCCAAGAATCCGCTCCGCTGTTTCGAGCCTGCCGAGGACCGGCAAGGCGCGGCCCTCATGGATGGGGAACGACCAGCCGAATGCGCTTGCCGCACTGGCCGCATTGCGTTTTACCTGCTCCATCGGCGTGTTGCCGAAAACCAGCGAAACGCCGTCAATCTCTTCATTGGCATGGAGAACGACGAGCACCGCAGCGATGTCGTCGAAACCCATGTCCGTATCGATCCAGATTCCCATTGCTGGTTACCCGAACCGCTCAAGCCGCGCCGCCTTGGCGACCGGCAGGTCGAAGGTGAGCTCGGTGCCCGGCTGATGCGCGGCGAGGCCCGCATCCTCCTCGGCCTTGATGGCGCCGAGGGGCGTGTCGAGCAGGTATTCGCGCGTGCTGCCGGAGAAAGAGGCTCCGCGCACAGTGCCTTGGAAAGGACCTGAACCAAGGGTCACCATGCGCGGACGCCACGCTAGCCCTGCCGTGTCAGGCGGCAGGGATTCGGAAACGGAGATCGGGCCGTTTGCGGCTTTGAGCTTGCCGCCTTCGACCGCGAAAATGTTTTCAAAGCCGACGAAGTCGGCAACGAAGCGGGACACCGGGCGGTTGTAGATGTCCTCGGGCGTGCCGATCTGCTCGATGGCGCCGTTGAGCATCACCACGATCCGGTCGGCAAGCGACAGCGCCTCTCCCTGATCGTGAGTGACGAAGATCATCGTCACGCCGGTTTCCTTTTGCACGCGCTGAAGCTCCGTGCGCATCTCCAGGCGAAGACGGGCATCGAGGTTCGACAGCGGCTCGTCGAGCAAGAGAACCTTCGGCTCCATCACCATCGAGCGGGCAAGCGCCACGCGCTGCTGCTGGCCGCCGGAGAGTTCGGCCGGCTTGCGTGCCGCGAACTTCGACAGGCCTACGGATTTCAGGCCGGCGGTGACGCGCGTCTCGATGTCGTTTGCCGGCATCTTCTTCAGACGCAGGCCGAAGGCGACGTTTTCGAACACCGACAGATGCGGAAACAGTGCATAGGACTGGAAGACCAGCCCGACCGAGCGCTTGTTGGCGGAGACCCGGGTGATGTCGACGCCGTCGAGGCTGATGCGCCCCGAAGCCGGCGTCAGCAGCCCGGCGATCGAACGCATCGTCGTCGTCTTGCCGCAACCGGACGGTCCGAGGAACGCCACCAGTTCGCCTTTGCGGATCGACAGGTCGAGGTCCTTCACCGCAACGGTATCGCCATAGGCGAGCGTGAGTTTTTCGAGGCTGAGGAAGGAAGCGTCAGACATAGCGGGAAAATCCTAGGAAGCGTTCGGCAAGGAAGACGATGCCGATGGACATGAAGGCGAGCAGCGCAGAAAGGGCCGCAACCGACGGGTCATAGGTGATCTCCATGTAGGAGAGCATGTCGATCGGCAGCGTGCGCACGCCAGGGCCGGACAGGAAAAGCGAGACCGGCACCTGGTTGAAGCTCGTCACGAAGCCGAGGATGAAGGCGGCGAGAATGCCGCTGCGGATGTTCGGCATCACCACCCGGAAGAAGGCGCCGGCCCGCGAAGAGCCGAGCAGCACCGCCGCCTCCTCGATGTCGGAGCGCAGGTTGTTGAGGCTCGCCGAGACGACCCGCACCGCATAGGGCAGCACCAGCGCCGTATGCGCCAGGAACAGCGCCAGCGTGATGTTGAAGCCGAACGGCACGACGATGTAGCGCAGCAGCGCCAGGCCAACGATGATACCGGGCACGATGATCGGTAGCGACACGATCGTACGGATGGTTTCGCCGAAGGGCAGCTTGTAGCGCGACAGGGCGTAGGACGCGGGAATGCCGAGCACCAGCGCCATGGCGGTGCCGCCGATGGCGAGGAACATCGAAACCGCGAAGCTCTCCCGGAAGCTTTCGACGGTGAAGACCTTGGCGACCCACTTCAGCGAGAAGCCCTGCGGCGGAAAGGCGAGCGTCTCGCCTGCTGACAGCGATGCCGCGACGATGATGAAGAACGGCCCGATCAGGAAGGCGACGACCAGAAACAGGACGAGGGGTGAAAAGATGCGAGGGGTCATCGCTTGTTCCTCGCAGTGGCGAGCCGTTTCAGGAGGAGATTGGCAGCAAAGCTCATGACGATCAGGATGAAGGCAATGACGCTAGCCGAGACGAAGTCATTGGCGACGGTAACGCGCTGGTAGAGCAGCGTCTCGAGCATCAGCACCTTGGAGCCGCCGAGGATCGCAGGGGTGATGTAGGCCGTCAGCGAGCCGGTGAAGACTAGCGTTCCGCCGATGACCAGACCTTCCTTGGTGAGCGGAAGAATGACCTTCCAGAACACCTGGAACCAGTTGGCGCCCAGCACGCGCGCCGCCGGGATCGCATCCTTCGGCATGTTCTCGAGCGCGCTGATCAGCGACAGGATCATCAGCGGCAGGAATAGCTGCAACAGGCCGATGAACACCGCCGTCTCGGTAAAGAGAAAGCGGATCGGTTCATCCGAAAGGCCGATCAACTGCAGCGCCTGGTTGACGATGCCGGTGCGGCCGAGAATGACGATCCAGGCATAGGTTCGCGCCACCGACGAAATCATCAGCGGCAGCACGATAAGGCCGATCATCTGCCCCTTGCTGCGCGGCGAAAGATTGACGATCGCAAAGGCTGCCGCATAGCCGATCACGGCGGAAACGGCCGTCACCATCAGGCCGAGCCGGAACGTGCGCACGAAGACGGTGCGGTTCAGCGGGTCGGTGAAGAAATCGACATAGGCGGTCAGCGACCAGCTGTCGGCGCTGCGAAAACCTTCGGCGAGCAGAATGACGACGGGCGCCAGAAAGACGATCGCCGCAAAGACCGCCGCCGGCAAAGCGAGCGCCAATGCCTCGGCGCGGTTCTGAAACATCCCTTGTCTTCCTTTCGTCGCGTGCATTCATTGCGGGGTCGGCTCAGTTCGCCGGAAGCACCCGCGAAATCGCCCCCACCCTTGCGGACGGGGGCTTCTCTAGATGATGTTACTGGCCGACCTGAGCGTTCCACTCGGAAAGCCAGGCTTCGCGGTTGTCGAGGGCGACAGCAGACGGAATGAGCTTGAGGCTCTTCACGGTTTCCTCGCCATAGGTGAGGTTTTCGGCGATCTCCGGTGCGACCTTCACCTCCTTGTTGGAGGGGCTGTCGACCAGCTTTTCAGCAAGTGCTGTCTGGATTTCGGTCGAGAGCCAGAAGTCCATGAATTCCAGCGCCAGGTCCTGGTTCTTGCCGCCCTTGGTCAGAACCATGACGTTCATGCCGCCGGTCTGGCCTTCCTTCGGGGTCGCCCACTTGATCGGCAGGCCGAGCTTGGTGAAACCTTCCCAGGAGAAGCGGCCGATCGGAGCGGCCCAGATTTCTTCCTGCTGCATCAGCTGCACGAGCTGCGAAGACTTGACGTAGAATGTGACGATCTCGTCCTTCTTGGCGCCGACGGCGGCGATGGCTTCCTTCAGATCCGGCGTATTCTTGCCGATCGCTTCGCCGACCATGTACAGCGCCGGCGGGCCCTGGTTGGTCGTGACGTTCGGGAAGGCGACATGGCTGGCGTTCTTCTCGTCGAGCAGGTCTGCCCAGGAGTTCACTTCCATCTTGTCGGAGCGATAGACGATCGAGGTTGCGTAGAAGGTGTAGCCGACGCTCATGCCGTCGCCGTTCGGATCCTTGGCGATGTCATAGAGCTTGTTGAAGTTCGACAGCTTCGTGTTGTCGATCTTCTCGATCAGGCCGGCACGCGAGGCCGAAAGCGCATCAGCCATGGAGACGACGGCCATGTCGACCACGGGGCTAGCCTTGTTGGCTTCCATCTTCGCCAGGCGCTCGACGCTGTTGCCGGTCTCGACCACGAGCTTGCAGCCGCACTTGGCTTCGAAGGGCGTGTAGACCAGTTCCTTGAAGGCGTCCTGGGCGAAACCGTAGACGGAAATGGTCAGCGTCTTTTCCTGAGCGGAAGCGGCATTGGCGCCGACGAGCAAAAGCGCGCTGGAAGCGAGCAGGATCTTCTTCATGGCTGGTGTTCTCCTTCTGGGGCTATGTTTTTGGCTGTGGTCGTGGTTCTGGCGTTGGCAATCGTCTGGGCAGGCTGAAACTGTGTTGCGGGCGGCGCGGCGCTCGATTGCCGCACGACCAGTTGCATCGGCACTTCGGCGTTTTCGGCGGTAACCGGCGCGCCGATGCCGGCGTCGGCCGGGTCACGCTCTCCGATCGCTTTAACCAGCGCTTCGACGGCGATCGCAGCGATGCGCGTCATGTCCATTCGCGCCGTGGTCAGCGCCGGCGTAACCACCGGTGACCAGATAAGATCGTCGAAGCCGGTAACGCTCGCCCTTTCCGGCACGTTGATGCCGGCGCGCTGCAACTCGGTCAGCGCCCGGAGCGCATGCAGATCGGAGACGCAGGCAAAGGCGGTGAAGCCCTCGGCGACCTTCGCGGCAAGGCCGAGCGGACAGCCCTTTCCCTGTTCGCGCTCAAGCGGTTCGATCCACAGGATTTCTACGAATGCGCCATCGCCAAAGGCCGAGCGAATGCCGCCGATGCGATCGTTCTGCACGTTGGAGGCCGGATTGTTGCCGATGACAAGGACGCGCCGGTGGCCGAGCGCCCTCAGGTGTTCGGCGATCTGCCTGCCACCGCCCCAATGGTCGGCGGCAACCGTGTTGCCGGGTGTCGACGGCGTATCGATGACGGCGACGGGACAGCCGACATCGGCGATGCGCGTTCCGCGCCTCGGCACGATCACCATGCCGTCGACGTCGCGGTCGATCAACCGTTCGATGGCCTTGGTCTGAGTGGTAACGTCGCCACGGGAGTCGGCAATCAGCACGCCATAGCCGGCCGAAGACGCGGCCAGCTCGATTGCCTGCGCGATCTGCGGGAAGAGCGGGTTGGCGATATCGGGAAGCACGAGGCCGAGGACGGCGGTGCGGCCGGTGCGAAGCGCCCTGCCCGCAAGGCTCGGGACATAACCGAGTTCGGCGGCCGTAGCGCGGATCTTCTCGGCGAGTTCGGCGGAGACGCGCCCCTTACCGGAAAGCGCGTTGGAGACCGTCGCCGCGGAGACGCCCAGTGTTCTGGCAATCCTCGTCAGTTTTGGTCCGGAACGTGCCAAGGCCGTGGTTTCCGTTATCGATGATTAAACGATTAATCATGCGATATATCAGAATCTCTTCACTGTCGAATCCTTTTGCCGGCTCAGGATGATTTTTGCCACATTCCTTGGCATCGCTTGTGGAAAGGGGTCCCGTTTTCCCGCGCCCCCCAATCAGGAAGTGCAGGCCAGCGCCTCTCCGGAACTCAAGCAGGAAGGGCCGAAAGGTGCTGCGGCACCCACCGGGCACTCAGCCCCCGATCGTCAGCAATTCAAGCCCGCCGCGACGTGGCCCTGTCGTTGGACGCAGCGTGCACGAGCGCGGCGCCTTCGAAAGATCCCCGCGTGACCTCGCTCATGGCAATTTGTCGGGCTTGGTTGAGCGGTGCGCGGCCTCAAAGGGCTCCGTCGGAAGTCATCGCCATCACGTCGACGAAGGCGCCTTTGGTATCGAACCGGCACCGGAACGCCTTGACGCCTTCACTGCCCTTGTCGACCGTTCCGTCGATCATCGTGCTGCCATCAGCCTGTTTCATCGGCGCGCCGGTTTTCACATAGGCAGGCTTCGTCGCGTATTGGCCGGCCACTTCGCCCCGACAAAAAGCCGGCATGTTGCCGGCGGTTATCGGCGCGCCGCTCCCGACGAGCACGGTCGCCGCAGGCACGGGTGTCGGCGCTGGCGCCGGTGTCGAAGTACTCGCGGATTCGCAGCCGTAAAAGCTGAGGATCGAAATGGCGGAAAGGATTTTCAGCGCTGAATGCCGCATGTATTTCTTCCTGTTTGTAGATGACAGAGCGTGCTGTCGTTGGGACAGTGATGCCCTGGCAAAGTCCGTGGCGGATCGATTGACCGCGCGGATGGAAATTTTTGGATGCGCGCGACAGCACCCTTTGGCCAACTCTGAAACTTTGTCTCACGGTTTTCCAGAGGTGTCGCTTACATTCTATTCCTGCAGTCTTCGCGCATATCCGCTCTTCCTGTCTGCGAACACACCCCCGGGGAACTCGGCACAAGCTCTTTCCTTCCCAAGCGGCGCAGATTAGTCCTAGATAAACGCTACGGGATACCATCATGACTTTTCAGCGGAGGCGCCGGATCGTGCGGCGTCAGCGAACCGGGACCGCGCTTCTCGTGGTCGCGCTCATCGCCTTCCTGGCCGGAATGACGGATGCGATCGGCCTTTTGACGGTCGGCGACTTCGTCTCCTTCATGAGCGGCAACACGACAAGGGCCGCGACGGCCGTTGCCGACGGCAATCTTCTGCGGTCCCTCGTCCTCATCGGCTCACTCGCCGTCTTCGTCGTCGGCAATGCGCTTGGAACGATCGTTTCAAGCCGGCTTCGCGCAGGCGGCGTTCTTTTCTGCGTCACAGCAACCCTCGCCCTCGCCGCTGCCGGCGGCGACCACCTGACGAACGAGCTTCGCTTCTATTTAATCGTCCTTGCCATGGGCATCGTGAACGCGTCCGTGGAGCATATCGAGGGAATGCCGATCGGCCTCACCTATGTTACCGGGGCGCTGTCCCGCTTCGGCCGTGGCCTTGGCCGATGGATCATCGGCACGGGCAACATGCAATGGACGATCCAGATCGTGCCCTGGCTGGGGATGCTCAGCGGCGCGATCGTCGGCGCCATGCTCGAATACCGCTTCGGGCAGCTCGCGCTCTGGGCGCCGACGGTACTGTCGGGTCTGCTGCTCATGCTGGTCTTAATAATTCCGAAGCGATGGTCGCAACGATATGCCCAGCGTTGAACCGGAAGGCACTGCGCTTTGTTTTAGAAACGCCCTTCGCTTGTCGGCACCAACGGCGGGTGCAAATTCCAACTTCGTGCGCGAAAACGAACCAAAAATTCCCACTAAATTACTAGGGAATTTGTATGATGCACCGCAACCGCCCGATGTGTACATTCGGATGGCAAGCGCGACATCGCGTCATGAGCATTTATGCAGGAGTTAGGGAAATGACTGGCAACACGATCGATTTGGGCGGACTTTCAGGGCATGGCCGGAAAGGCGGGCGTTCGATCCTTACCTCCGCAGCCTTGGCCTTGGTTCTGTCGACGAGCACGGCAGCGCTCGCGCAGGACGCAGGTTTCAATCCGGATGCCTCCATCGTCGTCGGTTCGCTCTATGAGCCGCAAAACCTGGACAACACTGCCGGCGCCGGCCAGGGCATCAACGAAGCCTTCAACGGCAATGTCTACGAAGCGCTGTTCACGCTGACCGACGCGGGCGATGTCGTACCCGGTCTCGTGGCCGAACAAACGGTCAGCGAAGACGGCCTGACCTACACCTTCAAGCTCCGGCCGAACGTAACCTTCCACTCAGGCGACCCGCTCACGGCCAAGGATGTGAAGCACAGCATCGAGCGCGTCGTCGCGCCCGACTCCAAGAGCTCGCGCAAAAAGAGCCTGGCGACGATCAGCGAGATCCAGACCCCCGACGACCAGACGGTGGTGGTCAAGCTTTCCGCCCGCTCCATCTCGCTGCCCTATAACCTCAGCTACGTCTGGATCGTCAACGACGCAGCCAAGGATCTGAACGCCAGCGAAGACGGCACGGGCCCCTACCGCCTGGACGAATGGCGTCGCGGCTCGTCGCTGGCGCTGACCCGCAACGACAAGTACTGGGGCACCGCGCCGACCAATGGCGAAGTCGTCTTCCAGTATTTCACCGACGCCACGGCGCTCAACAATGCGCTTCTGACCGGCGCGGTCGACGTCATCACCAGCGTCCAGAGCCCGGATTCGATTGCCCAGTTCAAGGACAATCCGGACTTCACGGTGACTGCCGGCCAGTCGACCACCAAGGAATTGCTGGCGTTCAACGACAGGGTCGAGCCCTTCAACAACGTCAAGGTTCGCAAAGCCATCGCCCGCGCGATCGACGACAAGAAGCTGCTGGAGTCGATCTGGGGGGAGTACGGGACACTGATCGGCTCCTTCGTGCCGCCGACCGATCCTTGGTATGTCGACCTGACCGCCGTCGATGCCTATGACGTCGAAAGCGCCAAGGCACTTTTGAAAGAAGCCGGCTTTGCCGATGGCTTCTCGTTCAAGCTCGACACGCCGAATTACGATCCGCATCCCATCGTTGCCCAGTTCCTGCAGAGCGAACTGGCCAAGGTCGGCATCAAGGTCGAGATCAACATCATCACCGCCAATGAATGGTACACCAAGGTCTACAAGGCACACGATTTCCAGGCGACGCTGCAGGAACACGTCAACCATCGCGACATCGTCTTCTACGGCAACCCCGACTTCTACTGGGGCTACAACAACCCTGAAGTCGTCGACCTGATCAAGCAGTCGGAAGCAGCCGCCAACACCGGCGAACAGACGGCAAAGTTGACCGAGGCAAATCGCGTCATTGCCGAGGACGCAGCCAGCAACTGGCTCTACCTCTATCCGCAGATCGTGGTCTCGACCTCGGCCGTTACCGGCTATCCCGTCAACGGCCTGAACTCGCAGTTCTTCGCCCACAACATCAAGAAGAGCGGTAACTGATCTCTCGTTTTCAAGAGCATTTCCAGGAAAAGTGCGACGCGATTTTCCATCAGGATATGCGTAAAAACAAAGAGACAAAGCCGCTCGGCGGACCCGCCTACGTCGGAAGCGCTCCAAGCTATCCGTTGTAACGACACGCTGATGAAGGAGCCCCAAGCGATTTGGGGCTCCTTTGCGTTGCACGTCAGTCGGCTTCATCGCGTCGGCAACGGCAACGCAAGGTCAGATCATTTTCACCCGCATTTGCGACTGCTCCCCGCTCCGGCTCGGATGCCTGAAGTGCAGCGCAGTGTTTGAACCCGCCGGATAATTTCCGCGGATATCGATGCTCCTTTCAGGGACAATGCAGTAGCGTCACGGTTGTTTTTGTGCAAAAGCCAGCACTACCGGCCTCGGGCGTCACGTCCGTCGGACGAAAGGAATCCTGCCATTCTCGCCTATATCCTGCGCCGATTCGCCATCTTGATCCTGTCGCTGCTGATCGCCGCGGTGGTGCTGTTCGTGCTTTTGCGTCTGCTGCCGGGCGACCCTGCGAACGCGCTGCTCTCCGTCGGTGCCGATCAGCAGCAGATCGAGGCGGCGCGCGAACAGGTCGGCTCCAACCTGCCGCTCTGGGAGCAGTTCCTGCGCTTCGTCGGCAGCCTCGCCCGCTTCGATCTCGGAACGTCCTTCGTCAGCGGCAAGCCCGTTGTCGAAGAGATTGCCACCCGCCTGACCGTGACGGTGCCGCTGGCGCTGCTGGGCTTTGCGCTCGCGGTCGCCATCGCCATTCCGCTTGGCATCCTGTCGGCCGTCAAGGCCAACCGCTGGTATGGCGCAGCCATTTCGACGATCTCTCAGCTCGGCATTGCCATTCCCGTCTTCTGGGTCGGAATCCTGCTCGTCACTGTCTTTGCGGTCAATCTTCGGCTCTTTCCCTCAGGCGGCTACCCGCGCCGGGGCTGGCAGAACGAAGGCCAGGTGCTCTATGCGCTGGCGCTGCCGGTGCTGACGATCGGCCTTGTGATGGCCGCCTCGCTGATCCGCTACATCCGATCCGCGACACAGGACGTTCTCGGTAGCGACTATCTGCGAACCGCCCGCGCGCTCGGGGCCAGCTACTCCCAAGCCTTGATCCGCCATGGCATCCGCAACGGCGCCGTGCCGATCGTCTCGATCCTCGGCATCGAGCTTGCAACGACCCTGCTGGGTGCCGTCGTGGTCGAACGTGTGTTCGCGCTGCCCGGCCTCGGCTCGATGCTGCTCCTGGCGATCGAGCAGCGCGACTACCCCAATGTCCAGGGCGTGCTGTTCATTTCGACCCTGCTGGTGCTGCTGATCGGCTTTGCCGCCGACCTCCTTCAGCGCGTCATCGATCCCCGTTTGCGCGAACGGGCGACTGGAGCCGCAGCATGACCGCGTTAGACCTTTCAGCCGACCGCCCCAGCCGCAGACATTCGCTGGCGCTTTCGATCGGGCTTGCCCTCGTCGGCCTCAACGTCGCGGTCGCGATCCTCACTTTGTTCTGGACGCCTTACGATCCGCTCAATGCATCCGGCGGACGGCTCGAAGCGCCGTCGTTGCTGCATTGGGTCGGAACGGATCGGCTCGGGCGCGATTACCTGACGCAAATCATGATCGGTGCGCGCACCGCGCTGATCGTCGGGACCGGCGCGGTGGCGATCGGCGCCTCGATCGGCGTGACGCTCGGGATTCTTGCCGCCTTTGCGACGCGCCTGCTCGACGATGTCATGGCCGCGACCCTCGATATCCTGATCGCCTTCCCGACGCTGCTTTTGGCGATGCTGGTCGTTGCCGCCAGCGACAGCGCCAGCCTGTGGTCGGCGATCCTGGCACTCGGCCTGGCGATCTCCGCGATCGTTGCCCGGTTGACCCGCATCCTGGCAAAACGCGTGCTGCGCCAGGACTATATCATCGCATCCCGAACCTCCGGCACCTCATGGCCGGGCGTCGTCGTGCGCCATGTGCTGCCCAACATCTGGCCGACGCTCTCGGTCAACTTTGCCCTGCAGTTCGGCCTGGCGGTGATCGCGGAAGCGTCGCTCTCCTATCTCGGGCTTGGTGCGCCACCACCGAACGCATCCTGGGGCCGGCTGCTGCAGGAGGCGCAGGGCACAGTCTATACCGCCCCCGTCGGCGCTATCGCGCCGGGCATTGCGCTTGTCGCACTGGTCATCGGCATGAACCTGCTCGCCGACGGCTTACGGGATGTCGGCGACCCGACACGCGGGAGATCAAGATGAGCGCCTTGCTTTCCGTTCAAGGTCTGACCGTAAGCACCGGTGGCAAGACACTGGTTTCGGACCTGTCTTTCTCCATCGGCTCCGGCGAGCGCATGGGACTGATTGGCGAATCCGGCTCAGGCAAATCCATGACCGCAATGGCCGTCACCGGCCTGTTGCCGGCCAACATTTCGGTCGCCGGCTCGATCGTGCTCGACGGCCAGGAAGTGGTCGGCACAGATGACAAGCACTTGAACCGGTTGCGCGGAGTGGCAACCGCCGTCGTCTTCCAGGAGCCGCTGACGGCGCTCGATCCCCTGATGAAAATCGGCAAGCAGATTGGCGAACCCGTCCGCCGCAGGCTCGCGCGCGAACAGGCGCATGCGCCGCGAGGTACGGTCGAGCGCGAAGTGCTTGATCTCCTCGACAAGGTTGCCCTGCCGCAACCGGAGCGCATTGCCAACGCCTATCCGCATGAAGTGTCGGGCGGCCAGCGCCAGCGCGTCGCGATTGCCATGGCGCTCGCTTGCCGCCCGAAGCTTCTCATCGCCGACGAACCGACAACGGCGCTAGACGTCACCACACAGGCCGAAATCCTCAAGTTGCTCGACGGACTGGTGCGCGAAACGGGAATGGCGCTGCTCTTCATCAGCCATGACCTGCCTGTCGTCGCGCAGGTGGTCGAGCGCGTCATGGTGCTGCGTGACGGCGTAGCCCTCGAGGAAGGCACGGTTGGCGACATGTTCGCCAACCCGGCGCACGACTATACGCAGACCCTCGTCGACGCCGCACGGATGTTCGATGAAGCGCTTGGACGGACGGGATCATGATGCTCGACCTGCAGAATGTGAACTTCGGCTACGCCCGCCACCGCAAGGTTTTGACCGACGTGTCGTTCAGCGTGCGCGCCGGTGCCAGTGTCGGACTCGTGGGTGAGTCCGGCTCGGGCAAGACAACGCTGCTGCGATTGCTGCTCGGGCTCGAACGGCCCACCAGCGGCACCATTCGCTTCGGCGACGAAACGCTCGATCCGGCCGATAACGCGTTCATGCGTCGTTACCGGCGCGCGGTGCAACCGGTGTTCCAGGATCCCTATTCGTCGCTCGATCCGCGCCAGAAAGTGCTCGACATCATCGCCGAGCCGCTGCAATCGCTACGCATCGCCGGCCCGCGCAAGGATGCGGTGGCGCAAGCGCTGGAGTCCGTCGGCCTGCCGCTCGACGCCATGCAGCGCTATCCGCACGAATTTTCCGGCGGCCAGCGCCAGCGCATCGCGATCGCACGCGCCATCGTCGCCCGTCCACAGATCATTCTGGCCGACGAAGCCGTCAGCGCACTCGATCTGTCGACCCGCATCCGGATCGTCGATCTGTTCAAGACCCTCTCGGCAACGCTGACGCTGGTGTTCGTGTCGCACGACCTCGGCGTCGTCGCCTCGCTGTGCGAGGAGATGGTTATCCTCGAAAAGGGACAGGTGGTCGAGAGCGGCAAGACGCGCGATATCCTGGCCGCGCCGCAGCATCCCTACACCCAGCGTCTGCTCGCCAGCATTCCGCGCATGCCGGCTTGAGCGTTTCGCTCCGACAGCCGTCTCCACCCTTAACGAATCTGCCGGCAGCGACCACCGCGCCAATCGACGGATGACCTTGATCTAGAACAACCCCTCGTCGAGCGGAGTTGCCCATAGTGCCGCTGGCCGCAGATTCCCTGCAGCCACCTGCCCTAAATGGCAAATTTGAAACTCTTCTGGGGGTCCGGAATCATGTCTACTCGCTCCATCCTGCCAACTGCCGCCGCACTTCTTTTGCTGGCGGCCTCGGTCACTACGGCTCGCGCCGCGGACCTGACTGCACCGAGCGAGCCTGCCCCTGAGTTGCCGGCCGCGAGCGAGCAGAGCCCATGGATGATCCGCGCCCGCGCGCTCGCCGTGCTGCCCGAAGACAAGGCGTCACTGCAGCTGAACGGCACGTCGCTTGACGGCGAAAAGATCGGCGTCAGCAATTCGGTCGTACCCGAGCTCGATATCACCTACTTCTTCACCGACAATATCGCGGCGGAACTGATCCTGGGCACGACCCCGCACACGGCCAGGGGCAGCGGCTCGATCGCCGGCCTCGGCGAGATCGGCAAGGCGTGGCTGCTGCCGCCGACGCTGACGCTACAGTACCACGTCAATCTGACCGACACGATCAAGCCCTATGTCGGCGCCGGCGTGAACTACACCATCTTCTACAACGAAAAGGCGAAGGGCGACTTCTCCAGCTTCAATCTCAAGAACACCTTCGGCGTTGCCTTGCAGGCCGGCGTCGACATCAAGCTCGACGATCACTGGGGGATCAACTTCGACGTCAAGAAACTGTTCCTCGAACCAGAGGTCAACGCGACACTGCCGGGGGCCGGCACGGTGACGGGCAAGGTGAAGCTCGACCCGTGGCTGATCGGCACAGGCATCACCTACCGCTTCTGACGTTCTCAGCCAGCGCGAAGCGGTCGCTCCATAGGATCGATGCCACCCGAACGACTGTGCGCCTTCGTCACCGTTCAGTGGCGAAGGCGCATCCAAGCCGTCAGTCGCCTGTCATGCGTGGTGTGCGGTTACGGCTTTTACCAATCCGGTCGTCAGTTCACGGCTGCTCGCATGGGAGATGTCACCGAGCGACAGCATGCCGACCATGCGCTTTTCGTCATCGATGACCGGTAAACGCCGTATCTTCCTTGCCTCCATAAGGCGGACAGCCTCTTCGACCGTCTCGCTGGTGCGGCAATAGACGATGTCCTTTGTCATGACATCGCGCGCGGTCAGCGACGCAGCATCGTGCCCATTTGCCCAGGCCCGAACCGCGATGTCCCTGTCCGTCACCATGCCGATGAGGCGATCGTTTTCGCCGACCGGCAGGGCGCCGATATCCTCATCGCGCATGATCCTTGCGACGGTGCGCAAATCCGTTTCAGGGGCTATCCAGCGCGCGCCGGGGTGCATGGCTTCCCAAGTTCTCATCGCATCCTCCTACGGTTTGGAGGAGTGACGATAGACGAAGATCGTGGCCAATCATTGATCCGCGCAGCCGACGTATTCACCGGACGTGGCTATTTCAACTCCGGCAGGAAGTATGTCGTCGGGCCGGACGGGATGTCGGTTGCGGTGTGCTGGAAAACCAGAGACTTTTCCACCTGGGAGTGGTGAGGTTACCGTCCGCTGACTTTGGCAACGAAGAGCAGGTCGAAACCGCGGAATTCACGCCGGGCGACGGACTTCTTGAGGGCAGTCCATATCGCCTGGGGATTGTCGAGGCGAAAGCCGCTGAAGCTGCGCACCAGGCCGAAGGTCGCCATGACGGTGCGAAACGCCCTGATGATGACGGGGCCACTCAGCGAGGCGAACAGGATTTGCGGGTGCACAGCGAGCAGGACGCCCGCCGTCCGCGCCCGATCGATATCCTCGAACTGAGCCAGAGACCGGTATTCATACCCCTCGATATCGATCTTGAAGCACAACTTGTCGGTTCGCGCCATCAACTGCAATTCGGCAATCGTGATCGTTTTCGCCTTGATTGCCTGCCCTGTCTCGTCCGCGATCAAAGCCGAGGTTTCCGAACTGCCAAAGCCGCCGCCCACCGAGTTCAGCACCAGCACCTCGTCCTCGGAGAGTGCGGCATTGATCAACGTAACATCGCCCTCATTCTGCGGCTCCATTTCCTTCAGTATGCCGAAGCAGACGGGGTCGGGCTCAACAGTAATGACATTGTCGGCAATCTGAGCCGCCCAATAGGGCGTCACGCCGATCCAGCCGCCGATATCGACAAAGGTCGTTTTACCGTCGACGAGGCGCTCGATGTTCTGGAAAGTGCAAGGCTCCCACTCGCCGCTCTGAAGGCGCGTAAAGAAACGCTTCTTCTCGGGCTTGTCGGGGAAATGGACTGTTTTACAGAAGTAGGTGATCGGACGCATGGCGCTTCTCTAGCCCATATCCCGGCGAAGCGGAATCGTTTTTGCGAAGGTCTTCCATGCGGCCAGGACATGTCAACGACACGCGCCGCCGGGCTGGTTTCACGCTTCCATGCGCTCGTTGCGGCTGCGCGCTTCCGTGAGTTCTGCGGTCGTCTGGCTCAGGCGGTCCGCCAGCACGCGCATGATCTCCACCGCCATTTCGGGGAAGTCGGCCAGGAGCTTGAGGAAATCGTCCTTGCGGATGCGCAGGGCCTCGAGCGGTGTGGTGGTGCGCACTGTCGCCGTACGTGGGGTATTACAGAGAATGGCGATTTCGCCGACGATCGAGTTCTGCTCGACCTCCGCCAGCTTCAGCGGTCCGCCTGCGGTCGTCACCAGCACGTCGGCCTTCCCGGAGAGGATGACATAGGCTGCGTCACCGATATCACCCTGGTAGAAAAGGGCCTCTCCAGCGCTGTACATGACCCGATCGGAGGTAAAGGCAAGAAGTTTCAATTTTGCAGGGGGCAATCCCGAAAACAGGGTTATCCGGCGCAGCATTTCCACTTCATCCTTGAGCAACATCACAATCCGTTTCTCCCAGTATTCGGTCGGGGGCAACCTGTGTCCCGCTTCGCGGCGGGACCTTATGCTCGTGCCCTGACATTAATATTACATCAAGATGCCATTTCCTTATAGTCGGGTCCTTCGTTAGCCCCCACTTCCGTATCGTCGTCGCGAAGCAGCCGGCCATTCTCGAAAACAGCGACGCGGTCGAACAGTTCCATCACTGCCGGATTGGCAACCACCCAGACGATTGCCGGGTTGCGACCATCCTGGCGCAGAAGCGCAAAGACGTTGCGGATCACCTGTTCCTGAACGCGTTGATCGAGCGCCAGCAGCGGCTGGTTGAAGATGTAGAAATCGCAGATGCGGATGAGCGCGCGAGCCAGATCCAGCTTCTGCCGCTGACCCGCCGTCAATCGCTTCCCCCCCGCACCGACGTTAAAATCGAAGCCGAAGGCGAGCACATCGTTGTAGAGACCGACAGCCTCGAAAAGATCGCGCACGATCGCCCGGATCTTCTCCGATCCGTCGGCGTGCTTGTGGCCAATGCGCCCGAAAAGCACGTTGTCGATGATGCTGCCGGAAGCGATGTAGCGGTTCGGACGATAGTGTTCGATCATGCCTGCGAGGTCCGCCGGCAGCCCTTCGTCGAACTCGCGTCTTGCTGCGACGATCTTTGCCATGAGCTCGTCGGTCAGGAGACCGAAACGGTGGCGAGGTTCGATGTAACCGAAACACAGCCGAATGATCTTGACCTGATCGTCCTCGGCAACATCGGCGCGCGCTCGGCCGCGAACCTTCTGCAGCAACGCCTCATAGACAGGGATTTCTTCCGCTGTCATGAAGGTCAGCTGCTGGAAGAACGGGTGATCCGGCGGCAGGTCGCGGAACAGTTCGACAACGTTCTCGGCAATCTCCAGACCCATTTCGTAGAAGACGTCACGCAGGCCGACCCGCTGCAGCACTGTCTTGAAAAACGGATGCCCCTCGAGCGCACCGTCCCACATCACCTGATCGGTGATCGTGCCGAAGAGCAGGTTTTCGCCGATGGTCGCTTCGATGTTGTACGAGCCGGGCTCGAAGAACACCACGAGATCGCTGAGCTTTTCCTTTTCGAGGCGCTGCCGGAGCGCACCACGCATCTCGACGATACCAGCGGCAAAAGCTGCATTGCGGTTCGGATCTATGGTAGAGCGGACCGCGAGCGCCATCACGTCGTTGGTGAGAAGAACGGCATCGAGGACCGGCCTGATCTTGACCAAAAGATCCTCGGGCCCGGTTGCGCCAGCGGCCCGATAGTCGATCCAATCGCTATTGACGTCAAAGTGCGGGTTCCCGGCGAGCTTGGCTTCGACTAGCTCCCACTTGCGATGGACCGCACTTTCACCTTCATAACGCACTTCCGTCAACGGCGCGTGCTTCAACCCGTAGAGCAGGTTGTCACCAAGGCTGCCCTGAAACACGTAGACATCCGAGGAAGCGTAGGAGATGCGCCTGCCGGAAACCGATTCCGGCATCTCCAGAATATCCTGGCTGCCGATGAGAATTCGACCGCTCGCCGGCCAGATCAGTCGGGCGAAAGCTTCGGCCAACACCTCGCCGCCGGGCTTGAGTGCGACCGCCTCGCCGGGCTGCACCTGCAGCGAAACGTGATCGAGAAGCGTCACGCCGCCATCATCAGTCACCGTCAGGTTGACCGCTGCAAGCGCGCCACTCAAAGGCTCGGGAGTTGTCGCTGCGATGGCGTGAACCTTGGGATCGAGCAACGGATCGACGCTGAATTGCTCGACGACCTGCGCATATTTGACCTGCACGTCCTGGCGCGCCTGATCCCAGTCGATCAGCTCCTTCAGCGGCCCGGGCAGATCCTTGTAGGCGCCGATGACGGCAACGAGCTGGCCTATGTCAAGCCGGCCCTGAAGCGCGAAATAGCCACCGATCGAGTAGAACAGGAAGGGCGTCACCTGGGCGAGGAAGTTGTTGATGAACTTGACCAGAAACTTCCACTGGTAAAGGTCGTAACGGATCTTGAAGATCCGGGCGAGCCGCGATGCGATGTCGGCGCGCTCGAAATTGGAGGTGTCGTAACCCCGGATCGTGCCGATGCCGTCGACGATCTCACTCACCCGGCCGGACAATTCTCGCGCGGTCAGCTGGCGTTCCCGCCCAAGGACGAGCAACCGCTTGCGCATGCGTGGAATGATGATTGCCTGCACGGCGACGATGACGCTGGCAATCAGCCCCAGCCAGAAGCTCTGAAGCAGGATGAAGATCAAGGCCGTCATTGCCTGGCCGCCAAGCAGCGCCGGCGACACGAAGGCATCACCTGTGAAGCCGCCGAGGGGCTCGACTTCATCCTTGATCATCGTCGAGATTTCGGCCGGCTTCACCCGCTTGAAATGGGTCGGTGGAAACCGCAGCACCCGATCGACGAGTTCGAAGCGGATGCGCCGCAAGAGACGCTCGCCGAGCCGCCCCTTGAAGGTGTTGATGTAGAACTTGAAAAGGCCGTTCACCACCACAAGCAGCAGGAAGACGAGGCTCAGTGCCAGAAGCATACCTTCGCGGCCGAGCTGGAACCCGTCGAACAGGTTGATCGTCCCCAGATAGGGCAGGTCAAAGGAGATCGCCAGGAACGCCTGCGTCGCTTCCGGACTGTCGAAGCCGTCACCTTGAATGGGTCCGTTGACGATCTGCTTGGGCAGATCGAAGGACAGGAAATACGGGATCATGGAAAACGCGACGACCACCAGAATCCAGAGCTGGTCCTTGCGCGTATGGGTCCAAATGTAGCGGGAGAGGCGTGCTTCCATGTTTCTGGCAACGGGACCTTATTGAACACTACGATGTGTGCGGCGAGGGCTGCCACCATACCCGGCCACGATATGCTTGCTTACCGCGCATTTCGACTGAACCGCCCGGCCTTTGGCCGCGAACGCGTTTCGGCAAAATCTAATCCGGTTTCGAATCCGGTTTATTAGATTATGCAGGTGCAAGAGAAATCCGCAATGGACACCTGCCTTCACCTTTGAGACCCGAGATCGAATTCCATGGCAAGAGATGGAACTGGTACGAAGGGAGAAGAGCGCCCTTATTGCACTCGAATGCCCGCCAGCTTACAACGGCAGCATGAAACACGCCAGCCACCACCCTACTCCTGCGAGCGACTGGTACGAAAATGCTTTCGACCTGACGCGCGGAATTGCCGCTTACACCAGAAGTCCGCTGATCGACGGTATCGCCAAGGTTATCGCCAAACATCCCGACGCCGATATCGCTAACGCCTTCAACCACAAGCAGGTCGCCTGCAAGATCTGGGCGCGCGATACGCTGCTGCAAGCAGCAGGAAAATCCTATCAGCGGATCGTGGTTCTGGGCGGTTGGTACGGGATCCTTCCGGCAATGTTGCTGGAGGACCGCCGCTTCGAGATCGCCGTGGCTGAAAGCTACGACATCGACCCCTCGGTAGAGACTGTGGCGCGCACGCTCAACGCAACCCATGCCGACCGCTTTCGCGCCGTCACCGCCGATATGTACGCGGTCGACTACGCTCAACTGGGCGCCGATCTGATCGTCAACACAAGCTGCGAACACATCGCCGATCTTCGCAGCTGGCTTGAGCTGATACCGGCGGGCACACGTGTCCTCCTGCAGTCCAACGATTATTTTAGCGAACCGACACACATCAACTGTGTTGCGTCCGTCGAAGCATTCGCCGACCAGGCGAAACTTGCAACACTCGATTTCGCCGGCGCCTTGCCGACGAAGAAATATACACGGTTCATGCTGATCGGGACGGTCTGACAGGCGCCTTCAAAAGCCACGCACGCAGGATCGCCGCCGTCTGGGCGGCGCCTTCGAGGTCAAGCGGCGGCATTAACGGCTTCGCGCGGGCAAGCTGCGTTTCAACATCGCGCGCCAGGCGAGCAGGCGTTACGTCGTCCTCCGGCAGGACGCCGGCGAGCCCGAGCTTTTCCAGTCGCGCTGCCCGCGTCGATTGCTCCGTCTCGCCGCCAGCCGTGAACGGGATCAACAGAGATGCACAACCCGCTCGAATGATGTCGCAGACGGTATTGTAACCGGCCTGTGAGACGGAAAGCCGCGCGCCTGAAAGCAGGCTGGCGAAATCCTGGCGAAACCGGAACAGCTTCACATTCCCCGGAGCGGCGGCTTCGAATGCGTCGTAGTCGACCTGCGGCAGATTGGGCCCTGTCACCAGGCACCATTTAAGCTCCGGCGGCAGAAGTTTCGCGGCCTCCAGGCCGGCGCCGATCAACTCCTTACCGACCGCGCCGCCGCCGGCCGAAACGACCACATCGAACCGCTCCAGCGGCAGCGCAGGCGCGCTGCCCGCGACGAGGCCGGTATAGGCGACCTTGTCGGCGATCTCCCCCGCGTAGGGAAACGTCTCTTCAAGCCGGGCAAAGGCGGGATCGCCATGGACGAGCACGAGGTCGAAATGCGCCTGCACCAGCGCCAGCATTTCCTCCGCCCGGCCCGGCTTGTTCCGCTCCTGCAGGATATCGCGCAAAGATGTTGCCACCAGCGGGCGCAGGTTTGACGCCTCGATCAGGTCGAGCAACGGCATCAGTTCGAACCGCATCTGGCGGCGTCCGAACGGAAACGCCTCGAAAATCACAACATCCGGGTCACAGGTGCGGAATGCATCCAGCAGCATGTTCCGCCGACGTTCCTTGAAATCATCATCCACCGGCTTTCCGGTTTCGTCGGCGAGGCCCGAAAACCCCTTGTCGCCGGCAACGACCGGCGGTAGCGCTACATGCTTCAAATCGGACGTTGGAAAGCCGGGAACGGGTGTACCGCCGGTGACCACCGTGACGTCGAAACCATCGACAGCGAGCGCACTGCAAATGCGGCTTGCCCTTGCCAGATGGCCGATCCCCAGCAGATGCTGGACATAGAAGAAGACCCGCAGCTGCCGTGTCATGCCGATTTCCACTCGTTCGCAAACAGGTTCGTCAGCTGGTCGATGCTGGAGTGATGGTCAAACTGTGTCCTCACCCGCCGTTCAGCAGCGGCCCCCAGCTGGCTGCGGCGCGCAGGGCTGCGGATCAACTCTTCCAGGGCGAGCGACAGCGCCTGAGGATCTTCCGAAGGAACGACCCGGCCGTTTTCACCGTCAGTCAGGAGCTCGGGCACGCCTGAGATTGCCGTAGATACGCAAGCAAGCCGCTGGCTCGACGCTTCGACGAGCACATTCGGCAGGCCATCGCGATCACCGTCGGCCGTCACACGGCAGGCGAGCGCAAAGATATCACTGGTTCGATAGTGTGCGAGCACGTCCGTCTGGTCGAGCGCGCCCTTCCAGGCAATTCTGTCGGAAATGCCGAGCTCGTCGCCCAAAACCTTGAGCTTCCCCGTCAGTTCTCCGGCGCCGATGTGCTCGAAGCGCCAGTGCAGCTCGGGTGGCAGCAGGGCGAGCGCCTTCAGGAGGACATCGTACCCCTTCTTGCCGACTGCCCTGCCGACGCTGACGATGCGGACCGGTTCTGCCCTGTCGGAGCCATCGCGGATCGAATGTTCGCCGTCGAAATGTGGGAAGCGCTGAAGGTCGAGGCCATGATAGCTCAGTTTCACCCTTGCCTTCTGCGATGTCAGGCTCTGCAGGTGTTCATATCCGGTGCGCGTGCACGTCACCGTCCAGCGCGCTCGGGCGAGCTTTTCGGTAAGCTCCCAGTCAGGCGATGTCCAGATGTCCTTTGCATGCGCCGAACAGGTCCATGGCGTGCCGGCGATCACGCTCGCATATGCCGTGACCGAAGCGGGCGTATGGATGAAGTGCGCATGCAGCCAGCCTGGATCACCCGGCCACTCCGAGGCAAGCACCAACGCCTGCCCGAAACGACGGAAGCGATTGCGGGTCGGATCCCGTGCAAGGTCCTTCGAAAATTGCCCAAGCGCCGGCCAGAAACCCGGTTTCGGCAGCGAACGCACCAGCGCCTTAAGGACCCGCAGCGGCTCCTCGTGCAGATACTCCGGCAGATAGTGGACATCGGCACGGATTTCGTCATGCACCGGATGGCGCTTGCCATCGGTCGGACGTCTCAGCGCGATCAAGACGAGATCATGCCCGGCCTTCTCAAGCCCGAGCAATTCCTGCGCAATGAAGGTTTCCGAAAGGCGCGGGTATCCTTTCAGAACAACGGCAATCTTGCGGTCTGTTGGCAATGCTTCAGCTCGATTTCTTGACGATGCTCAGATGCTCGCTCGACTGCTCGCCGAGCCACCCACCGACAATCTCCGAGATATGGACGAGCCCCTCGAGCCGCAGCCCGTTGGCACAGCTTTTAGACGGCGGCGCACGTTGCGGCAGCGCCTTCAACGCAGCGGCGAAACGCAACGGGTCTTCGGCCTCCTCGGGCAGCAACATGTCGATGAGACCCAATTCCGAGGCGCGACGCGCGCGGATCAATTGCTCTTCACGCGGCTGGATACGGGGCACGATCAGCGCCGGCTTGTCGAACGAGAGGATTTCGCAATAGGTGTTGTATCCGCCCATCGCCACGACGCCCTTGGCTCCAGCGATCAGCTCTTCCATGCGGTTGTCGAATTCGATGATCTGGATGTAGGGGATCTTGCTTCCCTTCCTGATCAGCTTTTCACGCTTCTTCACCGGCATATAGGGGCCGAGGACCACCAGCGCCTTATGGGTCAGCTCCGGATCCTGCTGGTAGGCATGAATGAAATCGTGGATCAGGTCGGCGCCATCGCCGCCGCCGCCGGTCGTCACGAGAATGTAGTCACCTTCCGGCTTGTGGCCGGGCAATTCTTCGCGCGGCACGCTCCTCTGCAGGAAGCCGACGAAATTCATGCGCTCGCGCACAGCAGGCGGTACTTCGAGTTCCGTGAGCGGATCGTAGAAATCCGGCGGCCCATAGACCCAGATCGTATCGTAATACTGCTCGATCTTGCGCATGGTGTCGCGGCGCTTCCACTCCGCCTCGAGCAGATGCGGCGCATCCATGACCTCGCGCAGGCCCAGCACAAGCGTGGTGCCATGCGCCTTGAGGTAGGTAAGCGTCTCTTCGACCTCGCCGCGCAACCCCATCGGCTCCTTATCGACGATGAAGATGTCCGGCTTGAAGGTTTCTGCCGTGTGCCGGATGATCGACTGGCGCATCTTCAAAGTCTCGTCCAGCTCGATATGGCGATCGAGGGACGTGTATTCGCCGTTATGCAGCTTGATTACGCTCGGAATCTTCACGAAATCGACGCGTGCGCGATAGTCGAAGGCGCCGGCAATCGTTGCGCCCGAAATGATCAGGATGTTCAAACCCCGATAGTCTTCCACCAGCGAATGCGCAATCGTACGGCATCGGCGCAGGTGGCCGAGCCCGAAAGTGTCGTGGCTGTACATGAGAATTCGGGCATCTTCTAAGCGCCGCATCATGCCAGAAACCTTTCGCTCAGGAAAAAACGTACCAAAAAACGCGACGCCGGCTTGAGGCCGGCGTCGAAACGAACCTCATTTGTAGGGATCGGCGGCATCGCGCAAGCCATCTCCCAAGAAGTTGAACGCCAAAATCACAAAAATGACCGGGATCGTTGGGAATAGCAGCCAGGGGTAGAAGGCAATGACGCTTACGCTTTTCGCCTCCGTCAGCAGGATGCCCCAGCTGGTGATCGGGGGACGCAGCCCCAATCCAAGGAAGCTCAGCGCCGTTTCGCCGAGGATCATGCCGGGGATGGAGATCGTCGCGGTGGCGATCAAGTGAGACATGAAGCCCGGAACGAGGTGGCGGCCGATGATGCGGCCGCTCTTGGCGCCCATCAATTGCGCGGCAAGAACATAGTCCTCCTCGCGCAACGCCAGCAATTTCGAACGCACCGCTCGGGCAAGACCGGTCCAGTCCAGAAGTCCCAGGATGATCGTGATGCCCAGATAAATCAGGATCGGGCTCCAGGTCGCCGGCATGATTGCAGCCAGCGACAGCCACAGCGGAATGCTTGGGATCGACTGCAGCACTTCGATGACGCGTTGGACGATCAGGTCGAAAACACCGCCGTGATAGCCGGCGAGACCACCGATAACGATGCCGAGAACGAAGCTGACGGTAATGCCGAGGAGACCGATCGTCAGCGAAATGCGGGCGCCATAGATGATTCGCGACAGCACATCACGGCCAAGCCTGTCGGTACCGAGCAGGAAGAGCTGCCCATCCTTTGCAGGGCACACAAGGTGCAAGTTGCTTTCAAACAGCCCCCAGAACTTATAGCCGTCACCGCGGCAGAAGAAGCGGATCCGTTCGATTTGCTCCGGGTTGTCGGTGTAGGTGCGCCTCAGCGTCTCCATGTCGAGTTCCATCGTCCGCCCGTAGACGAACGGCCCGATGAACTGGCCCTCGTGAAACAGCCGTACGGACTGCGGAGGCGCATAAATAAAGTCCACATTGCGCGTGTGCAGATTGTAGGGCGCCAGGAACTCGCAGATGAGGATCATCAGGTAGAGGGCGACCAGGAAGATGCCGGAGATCAGCGCCAGCTTGTGCCGGCGGAATTTCCACCACATGAGCCGCAGTTGCGACGCCTGATTAACCCGCACCTGCTCTTCCGTCATCGCTTCGACGGAATAGGGATCGAATGGTGCAGTCGATACGTAGTGCGGCAACGGTTCGCCGGGCGCCGGAAGGAATGACGTCACTTGGTGCTCCTGCCTTGCAGCCGTATCCGAGGATCAAGAATGGCCAGCGCGAGATCGGAAATCAGCACGCCGATGACGGTCAGAAATGCGAGGAACATCAGGAAGGATCCCGCCAGATACATATCCTGGCTCTGCAGCGCCTTGATCAACATCGGGCCGGTGGTTTCGAGCGAAAGCACGATCGCCGTGATTTCCGCACCGGAAATGATTGCAGGCAGGATGGAACCGATATCCGAGATGAAGAAGTTCAGCGCCATGCGCAGCGGATACTTGACGAGCGTACGCATGGGCGAAAGCCCTTTTGCGCGTGCGGTCACGACATACTGCTTCTGCAATTCATCGAGCAAATTGGCCCGCAGGCGCCGGATCATGCCGGCGGTCCCTGCCGCACCGACGATGATGACCGGTATCCAGATATGTTCAAGGATCGATTTCGCCTTCGCCCAACTCATGGGTTCGGCCATGTATTTCTGATCCATGAGGTGACCGATCGAAATGCCGAACCAGATATTGGCGAAATACATCATGATCAGCGCCAACATGAAGTTGGGGATGGCTATACCAATCAACCCCACCAGCGACAGGCCGTAATCGCCCCAGCTGTATTGATGCGTAGCCGAGTAAATACCGATCGGGAATGCGATCAGCCAGGTGAAGATGATCGTCAAGAAGGAGACGAGGATCGTCAACCATAACCTGTCGCCGACGACATCGCTGACCGGCAACTCGTATTCGAACGAATAGCCGAAATCGCCCTGCAGCATGCCGCCGAGCCAGTGGATATATCTCAGCAGCGGCGGTTGATCGAAGCCATATTCCTTCCGGAGCGCCTCGATCTGCTCCATGTTGACGCCTTCGCCCTGCGCCCTGATCTCGGCGACGTAGCTCTCGAAGTAGTCGCCGGGCGGCAACTCGATGATCGTGAAGACAAGCGCCGAAATGATGAGCAAGGTCGGAACCATCGCCGCGATACGCCAGAGAATATATCGCAGCATGTCAGCCTTCCTGCTCGATCCAGAACGTATCGGGTTTGTAGACGCCGAAGTAACTCGTCGGATCGAAACCGTAGAGCGCGGATTCAGGGACGTTCTTTATCTTGTTGGCGACGAGGATCGGTTGCTGCGAGGAGTTCACGAGGCCGATCGAGAAAACCTGATCGGTGTAGATCGATAGCATCCGCCCCCAGATTTCCGCGCGCTCCGTATCCTCGGCCGAGCGCCGCCAGCGCTCCAGCAGCTCCGTCAGCTCGACTGCGGCCGGCAGATCGGGCGCCTGTCCCATCTCACCATGCGAGAGATAGTTGAGCCCCCAGACCGGCCATTGCAGCTGATCGTCGGCGGTCGGCGCCAGCTGTCCGGGGTTCATGTCCGCCGTCGGAACGCCGTTGTCGAGCCCGAACCACATGGACATGGTGATCTCGCCGCCGACGGCGCGGCTACGGAACGTGTCGCGTTGCGACGTCCGGATGAACAGGGAAATGCCGACTTTCTGCCAGTAGTCGGTGATCAGTTGCAAGACATCGGTCTCAAGCGTGCTTTCGCCCGCCGTCTCGACGACGATCTGCGCGGCGCGGCCGTCCGGAAGAATACGAATACCATCGCTGCCGCGGTCTGTCAGGCCGGCTTCATCCAACAGCGCGTTGGCCTGCACAGGGTCGTGAGCGATCCAGGCTGCTGCGTATTCCGGCCGGAACAGCGGGCTGTCGGGTAGAACCGTGTCGGCGCTTTCCTTGGTCAGCCCGTAGAAGACGGCCTTGTTGATCTCCGAACGGTCGATCGCCAACGACAACGCTCGCCGGACACGCACATCCCGCAGCAGCGGGCGCCAGACCGGATCGGAGCAGTTGAGGTTGGGAAGCAGCGCAAGCCGTGAGCCTTGCGTCTTCTTCCACAATTTGACCGTTACGGGATAGCGCTTCTCGGCATCCTTCAGGAAGGTGTAGTCGATGAAGTCGATATTCGTCGCTTGCAGGTCGCTTTCACCGGTACCCGCTTTCGCGGGGATCAGCGCCGGCGAACTGACATTGAGGACAAACTTATCGATGTAAGGCAGCTGCAGACCGCGCTCGTCGACCCGGTGATAATAGGCATTACGCTCGAAAACGAACTGTTCGGCCGGCATCGACGTCGTGTTGCGCCAGGGATCAAGCGTCGGCAGATCGGGATTTTCCGGGCGATAGGAACGGGCCATGCGCATATGCAGCTGGCTCCATTTCTTGACCCTTTGTTCCTTCATGATCGCCTTGAGCTTGTCCTCATCCTGGTACTTTTCGTGGAACTGCTTGAGGTAGGCGGCCGGCATTGCCAGCACCAAAGGCTGCGGCGCCGCGAGCTTCTGCAGGAAATCTGGATTGGGTGTGGACCAGGAATAGCGCACGGTCCGCGCGTCGATGAGCTCGAATTTCCCGGCTTCGCCATCCATCACCAGCGCAGTCGACAAGCCTGCCGGACTGAGCTTCTCATTGAGCAGCACATCTTCCCAACAATAGCGGAAGTCTTCCGTCGTCAGCGGACTGCCGTCTGACCACTTGTGTCCCTCGCGCAAATGGAACGTGAAGATCCGATCCTCGACCGTCTCGTAGCTTTCCAGCACATCTGCGTGCATCTCGAGTTTTTCGTCGTAGCCGACGAGGCGCGAATAGCCATAGACGGTCATCAACCGTATGTCCTTCGCGCTGCCGATCAGGCTTTGAACGGTGCCGCCATGCTTGCCCGGCTGGCGGCCCATGCCGGCAACATTGATGATGCGCGGGGTCTTCGGCACCCGCTCATTGACGGGCGGCAGCTTTCCCTCGGCCACGAGCGCCTCGAAAAACTTCGGCTCGCTTGCCGCCGCAAGCAGATATTTGGGAAACGCCACTGTAGCGAGTAGGGCGAGCGCAGTTCGGCGAGTGATCATGGCCGTAACTCCCTTGCATCCACTGACTTGCGCGCCAGCACGTAGTGGTCGCCGCCGAGGTCAGCAGGAAAAAGCGCATCCTCCTCGCCGTCGTCATTGAACTGCGGCCCCCACCGTCGCATATCCGATCCCTCAACTGCCTTGAGCAGATCGAAATCCAGCGGACGATCGAGATCCGGATACGGAACGGCAGCGAGCAGCGATTTCGTATAGGGATGCACCGGATTGCGCATCAGAACTTCGCGCGGGGCGAGTTCGACGAT
Organism: Ensifer sp. M14; assembly: GCF_003355565.1. Classification (NCBI taxonomy): domain Bacteria; kingdom Pseudomonadati; phylum Pseudomonadota; class Alphaproteobacteria; order Hyphomicrobiales; family Rhizobiaceae; genus Ensifer; species Ensifer sp. M14. Next base: position 270,005 of record NZ_QJNR01000007.1, on the reverse strand, counting down.
GCGCCCTGCACACATCACCGCAATCCGATCGGCCATGTAGTCGACCACCGCGAGGTTGTGCGAGATGAACAGGCATGTCAGCCCGAGCTCCTTCTGCAGATCCTTGAGCAGATTGAGAATCTGGGCCTGAACGGAAACGTCGAGCGCCGACACCGGTTCGTCGCAGATCAACAGTTGCGGCACCAGGGCAAGCGCCCTGGCGATACCGATGCGCTGGCGCTGGCCACCGGAAAAACTGTGCGGATAACGGTTGACGAACCGCTGATCGAGGCCAACGGCCTGCAGCAGCAAGCGGACGGTTTCGACGCGCGACTTCGCCGTACCACGCCCGTGGATCTCAAGCGGTTCGCTCAGAATATTCTTGACGGTCATGCGGGGAGAAAGCGACGACACTGGATCCTGAAAGACCATCTGGATCTTCGAGCGCAGCGTCTTCAGCTCGTCACCTTCGGCCTTGAGGACATCAATCGGCCCCTCGCCGTCGTCGAAGCTGACGCTGCCGCTGTCCGGGGTGATGGCACGCATCAGGATCTTGCTGACCGTGGTCTTGCCGCAGCCGCTTTCGCCGACCAGCCCCAGGCATTCGCCGCGACGGATATCGAAGCTCACATTGTCCACCGCGCGATGCCGCGACGGGTCCTTCTTGCCGAACCATGAGGTTTTGCGCGTCCCATAGGTCTTGGAAAGGTTGCGCACCGACAGAAGGACGTCGGGGCCAGCCGCCTTTTCGGAAGCCTTTGCCCCGAGCAACGTGCCTGCCTTGACGGGTACTTCCCGCAGCGCCTTCAGCCGTTCGCCGGGCTTCATGTCGAAATGCGGAACGGCGGCCATCAGACCCTTGAGATAGGGGTGCTGCGGGTTGCGGAAGATCGCATCGACCGGACCTGCTTCGACGATCTGGCCGTGGTAGATCACCACGACTTCGTCAGCCATATTGGCGACCACGCCAAGGTCGTGGGTGATCAACAGCATCGCCATGTTGAGCTTGACTTGCAGCTCACGCAGCAACTGCAGGATCTGCGCCTGAACCGTTACGTCGAGCGCCGTCGTCGGCTCGTCGGCAATCAACAGGGCCGGCTTGCAAATCAGGGCCATGGCGATCATTGCGCGCTGCCGCATGCCGCCGGAAAGCTCGAAAGGATACATGTCATAGGCGCGCTTCGGGTTGGCAAACCCGACGTAACCGAGCAGTTCTTCCGTTCGTGCGCGCCTCTCGGACTTCTCCGCATCCGTATGAATCTTCAGAACTTCGGAGATCTGGTTGCCGATCGTATGGAGCGGCGACAGCGATGTCATCGGCTCCTGGAAGATCTTGCTGATTCGCGTACCGCGCAAAGCACGGATTTCCTCACCTTCGCGCTCCAGCGAAAGCAGATCGATCGGCTTGCCCTTGGCATCGGGATCGTTGAACAGGATCTGTCCGCCAACCCGCGCGACATTCGGAAGAATGCCCATGACGGCCTGGCTGATGGCCGACTTTCCGGAACCGGACTCGCCGACGAGGGCGGTCACCTTTCCTGGCAAGATTCTGAAATTCGCTTCCTTGACGGCTTCAACCTTGCCGCCGAGCACCGAGAATGTGATCCGCAGACCTTCAACTCGAAGCAGGTCCGCCCCTGATGTCATCGCAGCACGCTTCCCTCATTGCCCGTGTATCCGTCGCCTCTAAAAAAGACTATCGCAGCTTCAGGAGGCTGTCCAGCTTAGGCCTTGCAACCACAGCATAGTTCACGGTCGCGTCGCAATCGTCAGGGAAAGGGGCAAGCCTCCTTGGCAAGCACGTCGGCGCAGCTCGGCGACCGACGGAAATCGTCGTAATAGAGCGTCCAGTCCGTCACGTCGGCCGCACGATATGGCCCGAACTTGAAATACTGGTTGTGGCCGAGCCCCTTGTCCGCGTGTCCGACATGACCCTTGACGGTGATGATCGGCTTACCATTGGCATAGAGTTCGATATGGCCGGTGCCGTCGGCGCCCGGCTTCGTGTAAATCGCGAAATCGATCCAGCCCGATTTCGGATCTGGCAACGCATTGCCGTGGTGCGTCACGGCGATGGCGTCGGTGCAGGCATTGAACAGATTGCCGTCGTCCACCCTCCACGCGGGATCGGTCGCCACGAGCATGCGCATCTGGTTGCCGCCCGGGCGCCCCCAAACCGGCACTTCACCCGGCCGGCATACGGCTGCAACGCCGTCTGGCCCCGAAGACGCCGGCGCGATGTAGTTGGTCTCCACCGTCGCAAACAGCTTGCCGAAATTCATACGCAATGCCAGGAACGGACTGAAATCGCCTTCCGCCCCCGGGTCAATTTCGCGCTTCCATTGCGCAACGAGATAGCGGTGGTCGCCTGATGGCACCGGGTCGGCAAACTTCACCGAGAAGCCGTACCAGATACCCTGGTCATAGGGCACCCGAAGATCCGTCTTCTCCCAGATCTCCGCTCTCTCGCTGCAGCCATCAAGTGAATCCGGGCAGTTCGGCACGACACTCAGCTTGAGCCCGCCATTGCCATTGCGTTTGACGGCGCTCTGAAATTCGACAGTGCCCGCGCTCTGCTCGAAATTCTCCCGGTAGTAAAGCCCGCCATCCGGCGAGAAGCCCTTTCCCTCGAAACCGTCGTAAAGCTTGGTTTCCCACGGTTGCGCAGCCGCAACGCCAGTGATGAAGAAGCTCGCGATGATGAGGGCTGTTCGGAACATTGCGGTCCTTACTGAAGCATCTTGTCGATGAGGCCGCGCGGCGGCTGCAACGGACGGGTGTTGCGATGAAGCAGCATGACATGTTCGGCCTCCGAAAGTCCATCCTGCAAAACATCGTCGAGGCGCTCGTCCGTCTTCGGTAGAAGTGCTGCCTCGTTCGGGTAGAGAATGGTGAACTTCTGGCGGACACCGCGCAGCTTTTCCTGACCCAGCGCCGTCCAGTCGCCGCCGCAATAATTGACGAAGGCCTCACTGGCGACGATGCTATGGGCGTATTTCTTCGTGAGGTTCTGCAGCCGCTGCACCTCGTTGACCGCCGAACCGAAGGCCGAGAAGGTCAACCGATCGCGAAGACCGACATTGCCGAACATCACATTGCCCACATGCAGGCCGACGCCGTAACCGATCGGATCGCGCCCCTGCTTGCGCCGCTCGGAGTTGAGCAGCTCCATACGGGCCGTTGCGGCGCGCACCGCGCCGAACGCTTCGCGGGCAGCAAACTCGGAAGGCTCCTTGTGCCGGCCACAGGGATAGACCGCAAGGAACCCATCGCCGACAAAGCTCAAAATGTGGCCGCCATTGCGGTTGAACGGTGCGGCAATCGCATCGAAGTAGCCATTCAGCGTTTCGATATAGGACTGGCGCCCCTCCTTTTCCGCAAGCATCGTCGAGCGGCGCATGTCGGCCATGACAAGGATGGCGCGCACCGTCTCGCCGTCCCCGCGCCGAACCTGCCCGCTCATCACCCGACGGCCGGCACTCGATCCGAGATAGGTGGTCAACATGTTGTCGGCGAGCTTGCCGAGAACGGCCATCTTGGCCGCAACCGCCAAATGGTTCTGCAGTCGCAGCAACGCACCGATCACATCATCGGTGAAACCGCCATGCCGGTCCGTCGTCCAGGAGCCGACCATCCCGTGGCCGGAATCAGCACCGAGCGACTGCATGAAGGCGATATAGTCGGTCGCCCCCTGCTCCTTCAGTTCGTCGAAGATCGGGAACTCGGACGGCGTATCCTTGTAGAGGCGCCGCCGCACATGCTCGAGATTGTTGTTGAGCAGGTAATAGTAGGGACTGCGCAGGAACCGCTCGGGGTTGAGCGCTAGCTCCTCATGTCGAAGGCCGCTGACCTCGACGCCCTTGCCCCGCACCCAGGTGAAACCGAGCGCGTCGTAAAGCGGGTGCAGCATCGAAAAGGACAGGTGCACGCGCATCAAGGGCAGGCCGGCTGCAGCCAGCCGCTCGCAAAAGCCCTTGACGATCGTCTCCAGCGACTCGTCGCTGAGCGACGTTCGCATGAGCCAGTCCGCGACCTTGTCGATCAGAATTTCGGATACGTTGTCGTTTACCGGGCCCATTTCGCGTCCTCACCGTGACAGACAGTCCAGCACCATGCCCCTTGCGATGGTCGAACAGCCCGACGATGTGTCGGCGTTCGCTCGCGGCGGGTGATGATGATACGTGCCCGTTAAGAAAAATGCTCCAACCGATTCCAGCGTCGATGACGTGCAGGCACCCGGAATGCGGCCGTTCTATGCTGCAGATATTGATGGCCCTCTGCAATTTCCAGAGGTGCGACAAGTTTTATTCGTTCATCCGGCCAGACGAAGATTTGATGGCTGGCTCACCAAGCGTGGTCACTGCCGGGCAGAGGTGCCGCGCTTGACTTGCGGCCTGTTTCTATCCAACAAACCACGGCATGTCGCCAAGTTGGCGCTTCCCATTCACGAGAGCTGGAACCGAACTTTGACCTCATCCCACCACGAAAGGCTGCTGGCGTCGATTTCGGCCCGCGCCGCCCATGTCGGCGTCATTGGACTCGGTTATGTCGGCTTGCCGCTGGCGATCGCAGCGGCGCGCGCGGGCTTTTCCGTCACTGGATTCGACATCGACCCGGCAAAGATCACAACGCTTGATGCGCACAAATCGTATATCGCTGCCGTCCCGGACACGGTCCTTGCCGAGCAAGCGACGGCCGGACGGTTTCGCTCGACAACGGATTTCGAAAGGCTTGGCGGCTGCGACGTCATTGTAATCTGCGTGCCGACGCCGCTGACCAAACACCGCGACCCCGACCTTTCCTTCGTCGAAAAGACGGCGCGCGCGATCGCTGCGACGTTGAGGGCCGGTCAACTCATCGTTCTCGAGTCGACGACATATCCAGGAACGACCGATGACGTCGTGCGCACCATTCTCGAAGAAACAGGCCTGAAATCCGGCCTCGACTTCTTTGTCGGCTTTTCGCCCGAACGCGAAGACCCCGGCAATCCAGTCTACGAGACGACGAGCATCCCGAAGGTCGTCGCCGGCGACGGACCGCTCGCCGCAAGCCTGATGGAGGCTTTCTATGGTGCCGTCGTCAAGACGGTCGTTCCGGTATCGTCCAATGCTACCGCTGAAGCGGTCAAGTTGACGGAGAACATCTTCCGCTCGGTCAATATCGCCCTCGTCAACGAGTTGAAGATTGTTTTCGAGGCCATGGGCATCGACGTCTGGGAAGTGATCGAGGCGGCCAAGACTAAGCCGTTCGGCTACATGCCCTTCTATCCGGGCCCCGGCCTCGGCGGTCACTGCATCCCGATCGACCCCTTCTACCTCACCTGGAAGTCGCGCGAGTACGAATTGCCGACCCGGTTCATCGAGCTGGCGGGGGAGATCAATTCGGCGATGCCGCGGCACGTGGTCAGCCGGCTCGCCGAGGCGCTCGATCGCCACCAGGGCAAGGCGCTCAGCCGATCGACAGTCCTCGTCATCGGCCTCGCCTACAAGAAGAACGTGCCGGACATTCGCGAAAGCCCTTCATTGAAATTGATCGAACTGATCGAGGAACGCGGCGGTCATTGCGAATACCACGATCCCTATGTTGCCGAGATTCCGTCGACGCGCGAATACAGCGCCCTGAAGGGCAGGAGATCCGTAGCACTCGACGAACAATCGATACGCCAGTTCGATGCCGTGCTGGTGGCGACCGACCACGACCAGGTCGACTACGCCGCGCTTGCCGCAGCCTCACCGCTCATCGTCGATACCCGCAACGTATTTCACCGCCAAGGACTGACCGGCACGCACATCGTCAAGGCCTAGCCAAGGCCGCCTTCAACTTGGCAGCGGCAACCGCATAGCCACCAGAGGCTCCGTCGACGAAATGCATATGGTCCCGGCTCATTGGCGTGGGGACGATGCAGGTCATCAGTGCGGAATCCTGCTGATGCAGGCCGTAGCGACTGACACCGGCCGCTACGGCCTGGCGCAACCGAGCTTCGATCAGGGCGAGGCGCGCGGCGCTAATGTCGATGGTCATCTTGAGACCGTCGTCGAACTTGCGAAAATCGGTGTTGTTGGCGAGGTCCCGTCTGTAGCGGTTGGTATCAAACGTTCCCAGATTCCAACCCATGCGAAAACAGACGAACAGCGCCAATGTCTGCAGCGTGATCCACAGGCGCGCCAGAAGGCGCCCTCCTCGGGGTGACCGCGCGCGCGATTCGGCTTCGATGCCCTGGATGGAGAACCGCGGTTCGGGTCCGAGTTCGGGTACAGGGTGCGCGTGTCGTTCCTCCTCGTCGGCGAGGGCGACAATATCGGCGATCAACGCCTGAAACTCGGGTCCACTGCCCTTTTCGCCTGGCACCGCGATGATGGACGCGATCGAACCGTGACGCGACTGGATCGGGTTCCAACGGCAGGAAAGACCAGTGAGATCTGGTCGCGTGCCCGGCGGTGCGGCCTCCACCTGGTATCGACCCGCCTTCATTGCCGCTTCCGCCCAGCTTGCTCCGCCACCGGCAAACATCGCATAGGAAACATCCTCGCTCGCCTTGAAGCGCGCGACACGCATGTCGAGGCCGGCGGCCCTGACATCGCTGACCGGAACCAGTGCGGCGCGCAGTTCCAGACCGAGTTCTTCGAGCACCCAGGTCTTGACGGCAGAAAGCGTATCCTTCGCGCGCCCAGACATCGATGCCGGCAGGACCGCCAACGCTCCGTCGCCGCCAAAGACGAACGGCATCGACTTCACGTCGAACGCGTTCATCAGCGCCGAGATGACGCTCGCGCCAGCCATGTTCACGGACTTGTATCGACCTTCGGCGATCGCCCCGGTGGAATTGACGATGTCCGCAAGGGCCAGCACCCAGTCATCAGGCAAGGCCCGATAATTCGCCTCGTCTGCCACGCCTTCGAAGACATCGAAGAGCGGCACGCTGTCGTAGAATCCTGTTTCGCCTGTCTGTGCCATGGGTCCTCCGACCTGCTGACCGTCGGCTATGTCGATAGATGTTCCACGCGAGACCGCAAGAAAAAGTTTCATGTGGCTTGTCCGTTACGGCACGGCAACACAGGCGGTGAACGGACCGCGCTATCGCTAGACAGGCCAGGTCTGCCACTTATCGCGGCGCTCCACCGTGCCGCTGTTACCTCGGGCACAGCGGCGCATGTGTGAGCATCGATAAGGTTAATGTCTAAACAATAACCCATGGCATTGCAGGGGGGGGGCATATGTGCTTGTCTATTGGGCAAGCGCAGGCAACCAGGTCTGCGTGGGCAGCGTAAAGCCGAAACAGGAATGCAAGAAGACAACTTTCGAGTGCGGTTCTGGGGCGTAAGAGGGAGTTTGCCGGTCTCCGGCGAGCAGTTCCTTCGCTATGGGGGAAATACATCCTGCATCGAAATTCGGTGCGGCAAGGAAGTGTTGCTCTTTGATGCCGGATCCGGATTGCGAGAAGCCGGCGCTTCGCTGATCGCCGAAGGCGTCGACAACTACGATCTGTTCTTCACCCACAGCCATTACGATCACATCATCGGCCTGCCCTATTTCAAGCCGATCTACAAATGCCAGTCGTCGGTGCGGTTCTGGTCAGGGCATCTGCACGGTCTGATGACCACAAAGGAAATGATCCGCGACTTCATGCGGCCCCCGTGGTTCCCGGTCGATCCGGACATCTGTCAGGCGAGCCTCGAAGGCATAGACTTCAAGCCGGGTGACGTCCTGACGCCGCGCGACGGCGTGACGATCCGCACAACGAGCCTCACCCATCCCGGCGGATGCGTTGGCTATCGCGTCGAATGGAATGGTCGCGCCGTAGCGCTTGTCTACGACACGGAACACGAACCCGGCATCCTCGACCCTGCGGTGCTGGAACTTATCGCCGGCGCCGATATGATGATTTACGACTGCACCTATCTCGAAAGCGAGATGACGTATTATCGGGGCTTTGGGCATTCGACCGGGGTCCATGGTGCACGCCTTGCGATGGCCGCCGGCGTCAAGCACCTGGCGATGTTCCATCACGACCCGGCGCGAACGGATGCACAGTTGGACGCCATGGAAATCGACGTGCGATCCCTCTTCGCCGGCGCATTTGCCGCCCGCGACGGCCAGACTATAGACCTGTAAGGTCTCTTGTCCGGCGCCAACGGCACGCGGGATGTCCTGATGTGGCGGTGAAGAGTTTTTCAAGAAAATCCCACACGGCTGCATCGTGCACGAGGTGATGGGTTAAAAGCCCGAGCGTGCCGCCCGACTGATCCTCCCTGCCCTCCACGTCGCCGCAGACCTGCCGTATGCGCTCGACGATATCGGCAATGATCAACGTGTGGTCTCTGCATCCCCGCGTGCCGCGCCAGTCCATGACGTCGACGTGGGTATTGACGAGCGGGAACGGCGATGGCTTCTCCGGACCGAAAACCGAAAGGACCGAAAACCCGATCTCGGGCAACCGTGGCGATAGAGCCGCGTCGATCCGGTTCCATGGCGGCACGAGCATCGGGACGAAGTGTTCGGGAAAAAGCGCCTTCAGGCGCTCTACGCCGCATCGCAGTTCATCGAGGACCACCGCCGGGGGGCGATGCGCACCGAGTTCCTGCTTCTTTTCCTCTCTCGGCGCATGGTTCCGGTGTGCCCAGCCATGCGCCGCCACTCCGATATCGGCACGGCCCGAGAGATGCCGCGCCAGCGCTTCGGTTGCCGGCGCAGGCGGCACGGCGAGTGTCAAGGGCACCGCATGGCTTGCTGCAAGCGACAGAAGTCGGTCGAGTGGCGTGGTCGGCTCGACGGCGTCGTCGTCTCTCAACCAGAAGTCGATTTGCCGCCCCCGCGCATGGACGCGATCGAGTTCATCGACGAGCAATTGCCAATTCGCATCAACGGTCACGAAATCTACTCCAGGAATTGACTGAAAATCTCGTCCAATCGTCTTGCCGCGGCGGCAAAGGATCGCTCTTCGTGAACAAAGCGGCGGGCGTTTTCGCCAAACTGTCGGCGAGTCTCCGGCTGATCGATCATGTGGCGGATCGCGGCTGCATAGGAATTGATATCGCCTTCCGGCGTCAGCAGCCCGGTCACGCCATCCCGCACCACCTCCGGCACGCCAGCCGTCCTTTGCGCGATGACCGGAAGTCCCGCCGCCTGCGCCTCGAGATAGGCCAATCCGTAGGCTTCGCCGCAGCCAGGCCAAAGGTAGAGCGCACTTTCGCCGAGGATGCCCGGGATCTCGCTCGCGTCTTTTTCGCCGAGCCATGCCAGCCGACCCGCCGGCAACGCGGCAAAAGCATCGCGGACATCCGGCCGGCACGGCCCATCGCCGACAATGGTCATGGTCCAAGGGCGATCGGCAACCATGGAAAGGGAACGGGCAAGCATCTGATAGCTGTGCATTTTGTCGCCGCTACGCATCATCGCCACGGTGACAAGACGGCATTCGTCGACGGCACCGGGGGATACCGATGGGAACCGCGTCGTATCGATAAAGGGGGCCAGCATCGCATGCCGACATGCGGGCGCCGCCTCAACCAGGCCATCGCGATCCCGCTGCGTCAGGCAGATATTGACCGCGGCCTGCTCGATGGCGGCAAGCACATGGCGTTGCGCGACGGCGCGGATACCTTCGTTTCGCCGCAACGAGTAGGAGGCTTCGGCAGTGACGTAGGGGATGGAAAACTCGGCCGCAAGTCCCGGCCCGATCAGATCCGGCGCCTTGTAGTAGGGGTGGTAGCAGAACCAGGCATCGGGCGACGCTCCTGCCAGCCAAAGCTTGCGAAGACGCTCTGTTTCGCCCGCGGCCGCTGCCATCGTCAACGCAAACTGCGTCTCGGAACCGTCGGCCATGAAGCTGCGCAGTTCGCTTGCGATCGACACTTCGTGCCCGGCTCGTCCCAGCGCATCGATCAGCATGCGCGCCATCAACCGGTCGCCGGACGGAACAGGGTGGCTGGGCGATTTCAGCGGTGCGTAGAAGGCGATTTTCATGCAGGCGGAGCTATCTCGTCTTCCTGGTATGGTGTCAACGGCGGCGGGTCGTGCAGGCGCAACCTTTGCTCGCGTCAATTGACGGGGATGTCGAAGTAATCCCTTCGAACGAGCCTCAGCGATCGGTCGGGCTGGATGATATAGCTTTCTTTGACGAAACTGCTTCCGCTCATGAAGGTGTGCGGCACGATGCTGCCGACCGGTGCCTTCGTCAGCTTGGTGCGCGGTTGCCCACCATAGGTGATGCTGCCCGGTATCGGCTCCAGATCTGGCGTCGTGCAACTGGCGAGACTAAGGCTGATGGCGGCAAACAGCAGCAGAAATCTGCCTGAACGTGACATGCGCTTGGCTTCAGCCATGACCAGTGCCTCCTTGCGGCCGGCCCCAACGAGGCGCATAGGGCCCATGGCGTTGCCGCCATATCATCCATCTAGCTCTCTTACCCTTATCGTCAAGAACGGCGCCGGCCACTCAAGCAGACGTGATGCCATTCTACTGTGCACTGGCGTCTGACGCAGCCGGCGATTTGGCCGCAGACGTTTCCTGGGCGTGTTCCGCCAAAAGTTCGTAGGCGACATAGTACTTGTAGATATTGCTGACATATTGCACCGTCTCGCGCCCGACGATCTCGGCGGCAGCATTCTCGACATTGCCGAACCACAGGTCAGGATCAAGCCCCATGTCTTTTGCCTTCGCCCGAAACTTGTGCAGGTTTCCCGGACCGGCGTTATAGGCCGCAAATGCAAAAAGGAGTTGGTTCTGCGGCGTGATCTGCGGGTCATTGATGTAGACATCGACAAGATGTCTTAGATATTTCGATCCTGCCTCGACGTTGCGATCCTGATCCTTGTCGATCCCCTTGATCCCGACGGACTTGTCGGCCGCGGTCGATGGCAGCAGCTGCATGACGCCAACGGCGCCGCGCGGGCTTCGCCTGGACTGATCGAGCTGTGACTCCTGATAACCTTGCGCCATCAGCATGAGATAGTCGAAGGAGTATGTGCCCCCATGCTTGCGGAAGATCTCTACTAGCTTCTGGAAGCGCTCCACGTCCGCCGGCGCATAGGCGCGCTTCAGCATCTTGTCGCTCTTGTAGTACGTGTTCTTCAGGATGTTGCCGAATGTCGTGCCGACGCGATGCGTCTTGACGAAGGCATCCAGCGTGGCCTTCAGCCTGGGACTATCCTTGCGGATTGCCCAGGCGATCTGTCCGTGGTCCGACACCAGGATGTCTTCCCGCGCCTTGATATCCGCAAAGACCGTCGCCCAGATGTCGGCCTTGTACTTATCGACAACCGTCCACGGCAGCAGGCCGGCGTTGACCATCTCGAGCACGTCTTCGTCCTCGAGGTTTTCATCCATATCCTTGATCGATATCGGCGCACGGCCGGCTTTGACGAAGCCTTCACTCAAGGCAGCCAGATGTTCATAGTAGCTGCTTGATTTCCGGACGCGGATCTCCTGCCCACTGAGATCGTCCAGGCTGGCAATCGCCGGCGCCGATGGCCCCGTTACCAGCACTTCCTTGGCCTCGTTGAACAAGGGGTCGGTAAAATCGACCTTGGCGAGCCTTGCCTCGGTTATCGTGAGGTTGCCCATCACGATATCGCCGCGCCCGTCTTCCAGCGCCGTCAGGAGATGCGCTCGCGGTACGGGCACGAAGGCGATGCGAATTTTCTCGATCTCCTTCTTCCGGGCCGCATTGAGCTCCTTCTCCAGTGACGTCCCGAACTCCACGGCCGTGCCGAACTGCCGGCCGCGGTCGATGAAGTAGATGGTCTTGCTGAATGGAACGAGAATGCGAATGAGGCGTCGTTTCTCCATGACGTCGAGATCGCCCAGATGCGGGGCGGTGATCGCCTGGAATGTGCTTTCGTCCGATTGTGCCCACGAAGGTCCGATCCCCGCCATTGCGAAGAGCAGGACAAGTAATGCCAGCCGTCTCATCTTGGCCTCCCCAGCCCGAGAGAACCTACTCCTGCGGTGCGCCCTCGCCGAGCGCGACCGCGGCATTCTTCTTGGCGATTGCATCGCGCGTTGCCGCCGCTGCGGCCGCATTCTGCTCGTCGCCAGCCACCTGCACCGTCGGCGAGGCAAAGGAAATGCCGTTCTTGTCGAAGGCCTCCTTGATCATCGCCTGGGCCCGGCGCCTGATCTGCGTCTGATGTCCCGGCTTCGTCGTCATCGCGAAGCTCAAGGAGATACCGTAATCACCGAAGGTCTCGACACCCTTCATCTTTACCGTCTCGATAATCATCGGCCCCAGCTCCGGATCCGCGAGGAGCTCCGCGCCTATACCCTTCACCACCTTCTTCACCTTGGCAATGTCGGCCTCGTAGGACACGTTGATCAGGAACTTGTCGATCACCCAGTCGCGGCTCATGTTCTGGACGGCCCCGAGAGAGCCGAATGGCACGGTGAAGACCGGTCCGCGGTGATGCCGGAGCCTCACCGAGCGGATGCTGAAGGATTCGACAGTGCCCTTGTAGCTGCCGCTTTGGATATATTCCCCAATGCGAAAGGCGTCATCCGTCATGTAGAAGATGCCGCTGATCACATCCTTGACCAGGGTCTGTGAGCCAAAGCCTATGGCGACGCCGAAAACACCGGCGCCGGCGATCAGCGGACCGATCTGCACGCCAAGGCCCGAAAGCACCATCAACACGGCCACGACCAGAATGAAGGCTGCAAGGAAGTTGCGCAGGATCGGCATAAGCGTCAGCAAACGAGTGTTGCGGGCACGTTGGGCGGGGTCAGTCGTTTCGAAGGCCGCATGCTTGACGCGCAGGCTGATCAGGCTCTTCGTCAGCTGCCAGATCAGATCAGCCGCCAGCAGTATGACGATACCAGCAAGGACACCACGGAAAATCCGGTTGAAGGCGTCGTCCTGGATCATCATCGATGCGTTGACGCGGAAGACAAGCGCAAGCCAACCCGCCGCCAGGGCAATGATCACAAGTCTGGCGCCGCGTTCGATCAACACGTTGCGCATCACGCGCATGTCGTCGTCGGCCGACGTGTCCAGCATCGTCTTGGCAAAGGCGCTGGTGAAACGCAGAAGCGGCGGCAGGCCGATGATGTAGAGGCCGATCCAGAACAGAACCCGCAAGTCCGCCACCCACAGCAGCCACAACAGCACGAGAAATGCGACCATCATGATATTGCCGACCACACGGCGCGAGCCCGTGGTAGCGCCCGCAGGTCGCCGCAGCACGGTAAGGATCGCAAGCGCAAGCACGATAAGACCGAGAATGGCAGCAATAAAATTGCGAACGTCCGGGGAGACCGAAAGGGCGGTCATGGCGTCGCCGATGCCCCATATGCCGACCGCCATGCAAATTATCGCCGCTGACGAGCGGTACCAGAACCGTGCACCCTCAGCCGTCAGCGAAAAATAGCCGGTTCGGCCGGACGAATCCGTCGCATCGACCGGTCCACCCGACAGCACGGCGGATGCAATGGTGATCAACAGACGAGCCCCGATCCAGGCAACAAGGAGCGGCGCGATCGTCTTTTCAAGCCGCAACGGCCAGTCGGCCACGGCAAGCACGGTGGTCGCGGTAACCGCGAACACGAGCAGCGGCAACACTTTGACGAGCATAGAGCGGGCGGGGCCGGTCAACTGGGTCGAACTCAATGTTCGTCTCAGCAGGTAGCGCAACAGGTATTCGGCGCCGTAGCCGATCAACAGGATGAAGAAGAAACCTTTGAGGATCGGCGCGGTGCCGTGGTTTTCCATCTCGCCCTGGAGGCGGACGCGCGCCGCATCGAATTCGGGACCAATGCGCGGAACCGCGTTGGTGATGCCGGTCATATGGCGGCGGAGCACAGCCGTCCAGCGCGCCGCAAACCCGGCCGCCGGAGCAGAATCGGCAGATGCCGCCGCCTCGGGCGTCGCTGCCGCGGGCCCAGTACCTTCAGGCGTATCCGGCTGTTTCGTGGCCAGCCACTGCCGAACCTCCGGATCGTTAAGCAATTCGATCAGTTGCTGAACTTTGGCCGGCTCGGTGGCCGGCGTGGACGCTGGGGTCTGAGCCTGGCTCGCAGATACAAGTCCCAAGAATACTGTCAAAAAGATAAAAGAACGGGCCACCACACCCCGGAAACCACGCGACGAACCGACACCGGCCATACTGATCTTACCCCCAGCGATCGGCGCAGTGCCGATCGATTCCTGTCCTCATCCGCACAAACGCTAACACAGTCCCCGGCGTTTATGCCAACTTCCGTTTTCAGTGCACCATTTCCGATCAACGGCGGCGGAAACCGCCACCACCACCGCCATGAAATCCGCCTCCGCCTCCGTGAAAACCACCACCGCCGGAGAGCCCGCCTCCGCCATGAAAACCACCGCCGCCAAATCCGCCACCGCCGCCACCAAATCCGCCGGGCCGATCAAAGCCACCGCCGCCGTAGCCGCCACCGCTCGGGAGATTCAACGGACGCTGGTTGTATGACTGATGCTCGAATGAACGCTGATTGCCGATCTGACGCCCGGCACGGTCGATCGCCAGATGGTCGGGCGCGCGATTGCCGATCGCGTTCCCACCGCCCGTGGCAAGACGATTGTCGCTACGCCTGTTCAGGTTCTGCGCTGCGTCCGGGTGCTGGGTTGCGAACTGCTGACCTGCCTTCTTCGCATCCTGGATCGATGGCTTTTGCACCGGCTGCCATCCATCCGGCGTGTGCTTCTGCCATTGGCCGTCATCGCGGCGATAGACGTTGCCATCGCGTCCGGCGTAGACGTCACCGCCCTTGCCGCCGGCGACAAAGCCATGATTGCCGTCGGAGGTGTGCCAACGGGCAGCGGCACCGCCGGCCGTTGAGCCGCCGCTGATGCGCGCAAAGTCCGAACCGTTCTTGACCGCAGCCGTCCCCCAGCTGCCATAGACATTGTGCCCGCCCCGCGCGATCGCCGCGTTGCCAGTGCGAGGATTGTAGGCGGCAACGAAACCGCGTTCGCCGGCAGGCCCATAGCCTGCCGCACCGCGGATGTAGGTGCCGGTCCGCGGGTTGTAGGCGGCACCTGCCGCAATACCGCGATAAGGCCCGTAGGCATAACCGTAGCGTCCAAATGAACCGACCGCCGGGTTATAGAATGCGCCGACGCCATAGGTTACCGGCCGCGGGTAATAAGGATAGTAGCCCCCGGCCCAGCCATAGTCCCAGTAATCGTCATAGTACCAGCCGGTGCCATAGACGAACGTGTCCCACGCGAGATATGCCCCGAGATATCCCATGGTATATCCGAACCAGACCGCGTCCGGCTCGGTCTCGTAGACTCGGACATAGGTAGCGTTGTAAACCGGCGACGACGGCGGGATCGTATAGATATCGTCGGGAACGGCCTTTGCCACGCTAAACGGCCCCGTCGGTGTATCGCCGACGAACCAGACCCCGTCTTTCAACACGAAGTACTTGTCGGCGACCTTGATCACCGTCTCGTTGGTGTTGACGGCGTAGGTGAGCGACGTTCCATGGATCGCCTCGAATTTCGGGTCGCCACTGTAGGCGACGTCCACCTTCACCGAACCGTCGAGCGAGACGCGGGCCTTCTCGGGGATGCTCGCCTTCAGCCGGGCTTCGGCATTCTCCGAGGTACCCGGAACCGACGAGCGGACCGTGTAATAGGAGGCACTTTCCGGAATATTCTGGAAATCCCGCGGAAGGTTGGGGGTCGCGAAAATCCAGGGGCCATCAAGCGACGCAGCAGAGAACCAGCGGCCCGAAACGAGCACATACCAGTTCGAATCCGCAGGCAAATAGAAAACGTCGCTTTCGGTATTCGTCGCAATCTTCAGCGCGGTCCCCGGCACCGGTTCAAGCTTCGGCTCACCGTTGAAGACGATCAACTCCGACGGTTTGTCGGAATAGACGATCTTTGGCGCCGTGCCCTCCCCGGCAACCAGAGGGATCGCCGCCTTCGCATCCTTCCAGTTGTCGTCGTCGGGCAACTTAACGAAGAGATCGGGCAGCGCGATTGCTGGCTGCCAGCCATTCGACAGGTCTTTCGATTGTAGCCACGCCTTCTCGTTGCGCAGGTAGTAGGTGCTGTCGGCGTCGAGCTTGAACAGATCCCAATTGGTGTTGACGGCAAAAGAAAGGCCTTGAACGCCTTTGACCGGCGCGAACACCGCCTTGCCATTCGTCTGGACAAGCAGCGCCGGCGCCTTGCTGACATAGATCGGTGGCGGATCGGCTTTCAGCCCCTCGACGTTGCCGAGCCGTTCATAGTCGGCAAGGCTCGCGGTCAGCTTGTCCTCCGACAGCGTTATCGTGCCGACAGGCATCAACTTGCCGACGTCCAATGCCAGGTCGGCGAGTTCCTGCCGATCGAGAACCGAGAAATTGATTTCGTCGACCTTGATGTCGGAGACGATCACCTCGTTCGAGGCACTATCCGTCACGGTCTTGCCCGTCACCCCGATGACACCGAAGATCGGCTTGGCATCGTCGGACTGCTTGTACTCGGCAGCGATCAGGGCATCGAGATCGGTAAAATCCTTCCAGGCATTAACCTGGGGTTGGTGGAGCGTGATCGTCGCCCCCTTGTCGGTCTTGTAGGCGCGCGGCCATCCGAGACCTTTCGGATCTGCATCGCTCAGGTATTTGCCGCTGACGAAGCCATCCTTTCCCTCGAAGCTGACGGCGCACCATGTGCCGGCATCGTCACATTCCTTGACGTCGACCTGCCCGCCCTCGTCTATCGTTCCCATGCTGTCGAACCCGGTGCCAGGACCGGCCCGAAAGTTGACCGACGCCGTGGTCGTGGCCGGACCTGCCCACGCTGGAGCGGAAGCAATGGCGAGCAGGGTCAGGGTGAAACTTATTGCGCGCATCTCGCATCTCCGACGTGGTCGAAACTGTCTTATTGCCCGCGGGTTTATACGCGGGTCGGGCCCACATTCTTCAATACCATCGCTCCGGCCCGATCCGGCGCAAGTACGTAACAGTAACAACAGCCGTAACTTCGGGCCTGCCTGGGCGCGTAGCAGCTCGTTCCGGAGCAATTATGCGTGTATTGGCGCCTAGTGATTGCATCGAGTCATTTATTCGAGCAAACTCATATGTATGATTTGGTGACGCCCTACATGCGGAGGAAACACACGTGAACACGAAAGCACCCAGCCAGATTGATGTCTTTGTCGGTTCCCGCGTCAGGATGCGTCGGTTGATGGCCGGGTTGAGCCAGGAAAAACTGGCGGATGGACTCGGAATCACCTTCCAGCAGGTCCAGAAATACGAAAAAGGCACGAATCGCATCGGCGCCAGCCGGCTACAGGCCATTGCCGACGTTCTCGGCGTTCACCCAAGCTTCTTCTTCCAGGAAGGCGAAGAGGGCGCAACCCCGCGGGCGGGCCTTGGCGATGTGCGCGAACCCAACGAGATCTCGTCCTTCGTGTCGTCGAAAGAGGGCATTGCGCTCAACCGGGCCTTCCTGAAGATTACCGACCCGGTCCTGCGCAAGAAGATCATCTCGTTGGTCGCGGCTGTCGCACAGACGCCCGAGGCAGAAGCTGTCGCAGCCCATGGCGGCGCGACGCACGCCCCTGACCTCCACGGATAGGCACAACCGGTTGCCGATGAGATAGCCAGATGAAATTTCGTTTGCAGACCCTCGGACGGTTACGTCTCGTCGATGAAGACGAGTGCGACGTCGCCTTCCCCGAAAAGGGTCTGCTCATTCTCGCGCAGGCGATCGCCGGCGGCCATCGCGAGCAATCCCGAAACGACGTCGCCAAGCTCTTGTGGAACGAAGTCGTTCCAAGTCAGGCCTTCGTCAATCTGCGCAAGACGATATCCCGCGTCACCTCGCGGCAGGAGGAACTCGGCCACACGTTCCTCAGTTTTTCGCCATCAACCGTCCGGATGGAGCCCGATGCGATTGAGAGCGACCTCGACGATATCGTCGGGAACGACGATCAGGATGCGTTATCGCGTTTCCGGTGGGCAGCAGAAAAATTCCGCGACGACTTCCTCAAGGACCTGAAATCGCAAGGCCAAGCGCTCCGCGACTGGATCGCCCAGCAACGCTCCGATCATGCCGCTCTCCTGCGCGAAAGCCTCATCAACGCGGCCGAGAATGCGACCGGTCCGGATCGAAGGCTCGTCAGATCGACTGCCGTCAAGCTTCTGGAGAGAAACCCCGAAGACGACGAGGTTCGCAAGATCCTCGAGACTGCGCTCGCATTGGAGGGGCGGCAATATGATGCGCGGCTGCTTTCGAGGGGGGGGCCGCTGCCCGTGCCTGCCAAGGCGGCGCCATTGCCGGCCGCCGCCATTGAACCGCTGCTGGAGACCATGGGCGAGATGCGCCCGCCGCGCGTGGTGTTGCTGCCGCCAGGCGCCGGCAATGCCGACGCGACGGCAACATTGTTTGCTCATTCCTTGATCGAGGACGTCACCATCGGTCTTTGCGCACTTCGCTCGGTCTCGGTGATCGCACCCTACACTGCCGCCCAGATCAGCCTGCAGGCAGACAAGGCCAGCACCTACGAACAACACGCCATCAGCTACATCCTCGATACCCGCCTGACCAATGAGGGCAGCCGCCAGACATTGTTTACGCAGCTCATCTTCTTTGCGAACGACGAAGTGATCTGGGCCGACCGCTTCACGCTCGATGACCGCGGCTTGATGAAGTCGCGCCAGGAGATCGCGCGACAGATCGCATTCGCCATCGCCAGTCAGGTCGAGCGCAACGAGACGATGCGCAAGACCTACGAAGGCAATGGTGGCTCCTATCGCAGTTACCTGCTTGGCCAGCGCTACCTCAAGCAACTCAATCTGCCGGAGGTGCGGCGCGCCCGGAAGAGTTTCCGCGAGGCGCTCAACCAGAATGCCGACCTGGCTCCGGCTATGAGCGGGCTTGCGCGCAGTTACTTCGTCGAATGGCTTTTGACCGCCCGCGGCGACAGCGAGCTCCTGGCTCTTGCCGAACAGCACGCCCGAGATGCGATTGCCATCGACGACACGCTTGCGGCCGGTTATCGCGAACTGGGCGTCGTCAAACTTTACAGCCGACAATTCGACGAGAGCATCGAGTTTCACGAAAGGGCCGAAGCGCTCAGCCCGCAGCACGCCAATGTGATTGCCAGCTACGCCGATACGCTCGTGCAGGCCTCCCGGCCGGATGGCGGCCTGCGAAAAATCGAAGCGGCGATCAATCTCAATCCAATCGCTCCGGACGAGTATTTCTGGACCGCTGCGGGCGCCTGCTATTCGCTTGGTCAATACGATCAGGCCGTTGACTATATCGAGCGAATGCGAGACCCCACTCCCGCCGATCGGCTCGCCGCAGCGAGCTGGGGAATGCTCGGCAATCGCAAAAAGGCAAGCCAATACGTGCGCAAGACGTTTGAAGTCCATCCGGACTTCAACCTGGAGAAATGGATGGCGATCGTGCCGTTCCGTGAGGAATGGCAGAAAACCCATTACGGCGAAGGTCTGCGCAAGGCTGGTTTCTAAACTGGAGCATCCCGCTTTCAAGTGGCTTCACTCAAGACGGATAAGATGCTTTAGAATCAAAGCGCACGGAGCGTCCTCCGTGCGTTCTTACGCACGGCGCTCTCGCGCAATCACATGAGGGATAAGGGGAAAATCGATGACGGCACAAACGACACAGGTAGTTGTATTTGGCGTTGAGGGTGACGATGGCCTATGGCTTGCCGATCTCGCGGCGGGAACTGTCACACGCATCGTAGATCCGCTCACCGGCGCCTTGGCCTCGGCAAACGAGCACAGAAATGCCGGTGCCACTGTGGTCAAGGGCGTGAACTTCGCCGTCAGGGCCAATTCGGCCGGCTCCGTCTCCGGCGGGTTCATGGACGGCTAAGCCTCGACGCGCCTGCGCATGACGATGGTTATCAAAACGGATCGGGCGAACGAAATTCGCCCGATCTCAGACAACTCCGGCATTGCGGACAGATACTCCGACCGCGTCTGTGCGCCCGAAGAAACCTTTGCGCGCATCGCATTGCTGTTGCCCTCTTTCGGCATCAGCAGACTTGCACGCCTGACCGGGCTCGACAGCATCGGAATTCCCGTCTGGAATGCTGTCTCGCCGAATGCAAAATCGATCGTCATCAACCAGGGTAAAGGCATCACCGATATCGACGCCAAGGTATCGGCAGCGATGGAAGCACTGGAGCGTTCGGTCGCCTGCAACCCGTCAGCTCCGGTACTGGACGCGACAAGACGAGCCCTTCTGGAAAGCGGCGAAAGAGCGCTCAACCTGCCCGGCCTCGTGGCGGCAGGCGAGAGCGATCTCGACGATGATGAACCGGTGTCATGGCTGCGCGGTTTCGATCTCATCGGCCAGCACACGACTTTCGTGCCGTTTCATGCCGCATTGCTCGACCGCACGCTCGAGGGGTGCCGCTACTGGCAGTCGTCGGACGGGCTTGCCTCCGGCAACACCGAAGACGAAGCAATCCTGCACGGCCTGCTGGAACGGATCGAGCGCGATGCCGAAACCTTGTGGCGGCTGCTGCCACTGACCGCGCGTCAGCGCACGTGCATCGACGCCGGCTCGTTCCACGACCCCATTCTCGATGACATGGCAGGCCGGATTGCCGCAGCCGGCCTTACGTTCCGCCTTTTCGATATGACCAGCGACATTGACATCCCGTGTCTGACGGCGGTCATAGCGGATGCCGGCATCCTCGAGGCGAAAGAACCGCGCTACCATGACGTGACCATCGGGCATGGCGCCCATCCCGATCCGCGACGCGCCGCGATCCGGGCCGTCACCGAGGCTGCACAATCCCGCCTCACCTATATCAGCGGCGCACGTGACGATGTCTTCCCGAAGACGTTCACCCGCAGGCTGCCGCGTGAGACGCAGCAACTGTTTGAGGCAGAACCGCGCCCACAAAACCGGGTTGCCCCGGTTGCCGGCAACACAGCAAACTCGTTGCTCGAATATGTGCTCGAAGCCTTGAAGCGCGCCGGCATCGGCACCGCCGTTGCCGTTCCGTTGCTCGCCGAACCCTTGCCGTTTTCCGTGATCAAGGTCTTTGTGCCGGAACTCGAAAATCCGGATGGAGCACGCAAGCGCCGTTTCGGCGCGCGGGCTCTGTCGCGCGCCCTGGAGATCGCATGAAGATCCTCTTTTGCGGCCCCACCTTGCCCGATGCGCCGGCACTGATTGGCACGGACATCGTGCTGCGCCCGCCAGCCGTGCAAGGCGACATCTTGCGCGCCACGCAGGACGACGCAACGGTCATCGGGCTCGTCGACGGCCACTTCGAACAGGTCGCGCCGGTCTGGCACAAGGAGATCCTGTTTGCGCTTTCCCAGGGTGTCCGCGTTTACGGCGCTGCCAGCATGGGCGCGCTTCGCGCCGCCGAATGTGCAGCCTTCGGCATGGTCGGAGTTGGCAGGATCTTCCAACAATACGCCGCAGGCGAACTCGAAGACGATGCCGATGTTGCCCTGCTGCATGGACCGGCGGAACTGGACTACATGCCATTGACCCTGCCGTTGGTGAACGTCGTGGCGACGCTTGAGGATTTGTGCGCGCGGCGACAGATAAATCCTGCGCCTGCCGCGCAACTTCGGCTGGCCGCCACCAAGATCTTCTACAAGCACCGCAACTGGCGCGCGATTGTGGCACGTGCCAACCTTCCACCCGGCACGGATCTGAAACGCATCGAAGCGTGTCTGGCGAGGGGTACGATAAATCAGAAGCGCCTCGACGCCCTGCAACTGCTCGACATCCTGCGCTCTGCCCCCGCCCTAAGGTCGACAGCGCCTGAAGGGTGGACATTCAATTCCACAAGTCTTTGGAAGCGCTTGCTCAATCAACTTGTCGCTTCATCTTAAGCACACCAATTTCCCATGCAACGTGTGTCACGCTCGTGTCACGCGCATCGATAAAAAGTCACGCTATGATTTGCCATGTTGAAGCGGATCGGGCTGATCCGCAGGGAACCGGGGAAAATCATGCAATCTTCGATCGCCATGTCCTTTGAACCTGAAGACAAGGAGAGGGAGCTGCTGGCGCTGGCCCGCCTTGTCACCTATGCGCGCGATTCGTCGCGCACACTGAATGTCGAAGGGGTTCAATATTGCCTCGAGCTGGCGCTCGCTGCACTGCTCAAGGAAGTCGAGGAATGCGGCGACAAGACCGCACTGCTGACCAACGAACTCATGAGCCGCGCCAGCCTCGGAAACTGCTGAGCAGGCGAGGTTGACGTCAAATTCGCTGGTGGCATAGAAAAAGGCCCTGCTTCGCGCTCCCGCAAAGCAGGGCTTTCCATTTCAATCGGCCTGGCAATCCCACCAGAAGCGCGAGAAGTTCAGATCCCAGCTCTGCATCGGGATATAGGCATAGCCCTGCAGGCATTTGCTTGCTGCGTAACGCTGCGACTCCACCGTCAGGAACACATCAGCCTGCGCATCGGTGACCTTGCGCTGTATCTGCTTGTAGAGATCGTTCTGCGCGGCCGGATCGACCGTCTCGCGCGACTTGTCGATCAGGGCGTCGACTTCCGGATCCTGCAGCCATTCCATCGAGGCCCAGGTGCCTTTCGCCTTTGAGTGATACTGCACATAGAAGACGCTGTCGGGCGACGGATAGGTCGGGCCATAGAAGACCTGGGTGGTCGCCGGGGTCGTCTCCACCTTGGCGGCCAGCTCGGTGATGCGGTTCCAGGGCTCCGGCTTGATGTCGAGCTCGATACCGATCTGCTCGAGATTGGCCTGCATCAGCAGCGCGATGTCCTCTTCGAAGGCTAGGCCCGTGACATAGGTGTGGCTGAGCTTGATAGGCCCCTTGCCGGCATATTTCGACTTGGCAAGCTCTTCCTTCGCCTTCTCCAGGCTGTATTCCGGGGCGGACAAGTCGTTGAGATAGGCATCCTTGAACACGGATGCCAATGGCCCGTTCATCGGTTCGCCGGGATGGATGACGTTGCGCACCGTTTCGTAGTCGGTTGCGAGCGCTATCGCGCGCCGGACGTGGATATCGTCGGTCGGCGGGACCTGGGTGTTCATCTTGATGTAGAAACCGGTCGCCGTCGTGCCGCGCAGGATCTTGTAGCCCGGCATCTTCTCGATCGCCTCGAAGGTCTCGTTTGCCTGGGCGCGCGCCGACATGCCAAGTTCGCCCTTGGCCGCAAGCGCCTTCACCGTCGCTTCGTCATGGGTGATGACGAAACGGATCTCATCGATCGGCTTCCCCTTGCTCCAGCCGCCGTGATAGCCCTCGAAACGGTTGACGACCATCTGCGAGGCGCGCTGCCAGGATGACAGCATGTAAGGTCCGGCGCCGGCCGGATGATCGGTCAGGTAGTCCGTGCCCCACTCCTCCTTGCTGTTTTCCCTGATCAGCTTTTCGTTGAGAACGAGGATCAGCGGCGTGTTGCTGATGAACGGCGCGTAGATCTTCTTCAGCCCGATCTCCACGGTCCGGTCGTCGACAACCTTCAGCTTGTCCGGATCGACGATATCGGTGAAGAGGTAGGACGGACCTTCGTTGATCGCGAGCAGGCGCTTGACGGTGTAGACAACATCGGACGCCTTGACCGGGGTGCCATCCTGGAATTTTGCGTTCTCCTTCAGCTTGAAGGTATAGGTCTTGTCGTCGTCGGAGACGCTCCAGCTTTCGGCAAGCTCCGGCACCACGGAGCCATCAGGATTGACCGTCGTCAGGCCTGAATAGAGGTTCACGGCGGCCATGTATTCCGTATAGTCGTTGATCTTGCCGGGATCGATGGTGCCGAATTCCTGCGTCGCGTTGACGACGATCGACACCTTCTCCTGAGCCGCGGCCGGGGCGGTGAGTGCCGTTGTCTGCACCAGCCCCAGAAGCAGCCCTGTGATGAGTGTTCTCTTCATGTCTCAGTTCCCTTCTTGTTGATTGTCGTTGTTTTTCGGTCCGGTCGCAGTCAGGCGGCCGGATTGAGCGCCTCGACCGGCTCATAGGCGTGGTCGTAGCCAAAGTAGCCGGGACCGGCGAGTTCGAGCCCCTTGGCCGTTCGC
The DNA here is from genome assembly GCF_003355565.1 of Ensifer sp. M14. Classification (NCBI taxonomy): domain Bacteria; kingdom Pseudomonadati; phylum Pseudomonadota; class Alphaproteobacteria; order Hyphomicrobiales; family Rhizobiaceae; genus Ensifer; species Ensifer sp. M14. Next base: position 246,077 of record NZ_QJNR01000007.1, on the reverse strand, counting down.
CATTGCCGATCACAGGGAAGTCCGGTGAATTCGACCGTCAGGCCGTAACGCAACTGCTCCGTCGTGACCGGCAGCCCGCCATCGGCGTCGAGCGCGCAGATGAGATCCGGCGTCGAGGCGATGACCTGTCCGCCATCGCCACGCGCAACCAGGAACTCGTTCTGGAACGCGACTTCGAACGTGCGGCCCGCAAAACCGTCGATGCCCTTGAGCACGGCCCTGCCGCGCGCAAAACCGCCGGTCGTCGCCCGTTCGACATCGACGACGCGTCCGGTAAACAGGTGCCGCCCGTCGAACTGCTCGCGAAGGGCGATGCCGGGATGACGCTTGGCGACGCGCTCGGCGGCAATCGTCTCGCCGATACCCTTGATGAGACTGAGCGTGCCGCGAAGGATTCCGGCCTTCATCTGCGCCCCGGTCATCGGATAGGCGGCGACAAGGCTGGCGCCACCCATCTGGATGGCCTGGACGCGGGCGAGACGTTCGGTCCAAAGGTTCGAGACTGCATTGATGATCGCGCTGTTGCCCTTGTCGTCGGCATGAACCAGCGGCGTGGCGCTAATGTCATGCATGGTGAAACTCACCATCTGCAGCTCGGGAAAGGCGCGGCCCATTCCGTCGCCGTCGATCAGCGGCAGACCTGTTGCAGCGGCCACGGCGAAGGGGATGGTCGAGTTCAACCCGCCGGCTTCCACGCAGATCAACGCATCGGCCTTGCGTCCGAGGAACCTTTCGAGCTGGCGCAGCGCCTCCAGCGCTTCGTCGCCGCGCGGCAGTTTCTCCACCATTACGGTCGGTGCGCCCATCATGAAGACGGGAACACAAAGCGCGTCATCGGCAACGGTTTCCGGCTGAACCACGCGGACCGGACCGTTCGCCTCGATTGCGGTCCGGGCCATCAACTTGCCGATGTAGGGATCCCCGCCGCCGCCGGTGCCGAGATAGGCACCGCCGATGGCGATCGCCTCCATGTCGGCAGCCGTAATCAGCTGCTCGGTCATGGCTGCATCTCCTCGATCGGCCGGAAGGTGACATCGTCGAAGCCGAAGGCTTTCGGGCCGACAACCTCCAGTGCGGCGGTCGAGCGCAGCAAGGAATGGCAGGGCAACGCTACGATCGCGACGCGCTGGCCGTATCGCAGCATTTCCGTGGTGATCGCGTTGCCGCTGTCGACATCGAGCACGATGATCAGATCCGGCACCGACACTTCGACTTCGCCGTTGCGGCTGAAGACGAGGTTTTCGTTCTGGATCATCACCGAGGCGGTGTCGCCGTTGAAGGCATCGATGCCGGCAAGCTTCGCTTCGCCGATGACGAAGCCGCCACGCAGATGGCGTTCGAGATCGACGATCTTGCCGGAAAAGACCTGGCGGCCGTTTTCCTGGGCGCAGATCGCTGCGATCGGATCAGCGTGCTCGCGCCGCGCCTTCAGCACGGCCCGCCCGAGCGAGACCGCCTGGGTGTACGAATGCGGGATCGAGTACTTCTTGAGGAAAGCTCCCGTCATCGGCGCCGATGCAAGCGTCGAGGCACCGCCTTGCGAGACGACGCAGGCGCGCGCCATGCGCTCGTGCCACAGTTCCGATGCCGCATGCTGGAACAGCACGACATTGCCGTGCAGGTCGCACATGACGCTTGGGGTCGAGCGATGACCGTAGATCGAGAAGGTGGTCATCTGCATTTCCGGGAAGGCGCGCCCCATGCCGTCACAATCGACAACGGGCAGGCCCGCAAAGGCGGCCGCAATCAGCGGCTCCATCGAATTGGCGCCGCCGATTTCCTCGCAGACGATGGCGTCGATGGCGATGCCGAGATGCTCTTCGAGTGCGCGAACGCACCGCAGCCCTTCGCGCCCTTCCTTCAGCCGCTCATAGGCAACGACCGGTGCGCCAATGCCGCCGAGCGAGATGCAGCGCGCATCGTCCGCCAGCCGGTCGAGCGGCAGGATCGACAGGTTGTAGCCGCTGCGCATCGCCAGCCGCGCCCGTAGCTTGCCGATATAGGGGTTGCCGCCGCCGCCGGTGCCGAGAATGCCGGCACCGATTTCCAGCGCCTCCAGATCCTCTTCGTCGAGCACCCAGAGATCGGACGGATCGTAGTTCAAAGCTTTCAATGCACGCTCAGCCATGGAAGCCTCCCATTTCGCCGACAACCTTGACGTGGATGCGGGTAGCGTTCCCCGGCAGATAGGCAAGCGGCACGTCCTCCCGCTCGATGACCTGGATGGTTTCGGCAATCGCACCGGCCGAAAGCGCACGCTCCGTCGCTTCCTGCTCTGCCTGCTTCAGGCAGATCTCGCGCGTCAGACCCTTTTCGAGTGCAAAGACGCGGTCGACTTCGCCGCTGATCTGGGCGATCGCTGCACCGACGGCGTTGGCGACGGCGAAATTCTCCGGGCGGATGACGTCCAGATCCCCGAGCCTGTCCGGCATCAGGATCGAGCCGCCACCGACGGCGATGACCGGGATCGGATCGGCCGAGACGCGGCTGCGTTCGACCGAGTTTTCCAGCATCTGCACGATCCTTACATGGGCCTTTTCGGCCAGCGCCCGGTCGAGATGCGCGACCTTGGACGCGTCCCCGATATCGGCCTTGCCGAGGGCGACGGCGATATCCGTCGTCGTCAGGGTCTGGCCTCCGAAGACCAAAGCATCCTTGGCGATGCGATAACCGACCGACTGCGGGCCGACCGTCACTTCACCATTGGCGAGTTCGCGTACCAGCGATCCGCCGCCAAGACCGATCGAGAACACGTCGGGCATGCGGAAATTGGTGCGCACGCCGCCGACGTCGACGATGGTCGCCGCCTGGCGGGGAAAGCCGTGGTGAAGCGCACCAACGTCGGAGGTGGTGCCGCCGATATCGACGACGATCGCCTCCTTGCGGCCGGTCAGGAACGCCGCACCGCGCATCGAGTTGGTCGGGCCGGAGGCAAAGGTCAGAACCGGGAAGCTTCTGACTGTCGCAGCCGCCATCAGCGTGCCGTCGTTCTGGGTGATGAAGAACGGGCAAGAAAGCCCGGCATCCTTCAGCGCCTTGGCGAAGGCGTCGACCGTCTTGGCCGCAAGCGAAAGCAGGCTGGCATTCATGATGGCAGCACTTTCGCGCTCCAGCAGGCCGATGCGGCCGATGTCGCCGGAGACGACGACCGGAAGGCCCGGGCAATGCTTTTCGATCACGGTCTTGGCGCGCTGCTCCATCTCGGCATTGATGGGGCTGAAGACGCAGGTGATGGCTGCCGCCTTGACGTTCTTGAGGCGGATGTCGGCAGCGATCCGGATCAGCTCTTCTTCATCGAGAGGCGCGATGGCACGGCCGTCGAATTCATAGCCGCCACGCACCAGGTAGGCGTGATGACCGACAGCTTCGGCGAGATCGTTCGGCCAGTCGACCATCGGCGGCAGGCAGGCGGTCGCCGGCAAGCCGAGGCGAATGGCGGCAACATGATTGATGTGCTTGCGCTCGATCACCGCATTGGTGAAATGCGTCGTGCCGATCATCACGGTGCCGATCTTGGACCGGTCGATACCGGCCTTGGCGATTGCGCCCTCCAGTGCCTCGATGACGCCTGTCGTCACGTCTTCCGTCGTCGACGCCTTAACGCCCGACAGAACGTGCCGCCCCTCCATGATCACGGCGTCGGTGTTCGTGCCCCCGACATCTATTCCCAATCGATACACGGACAGTCTCCTTGTTGATGGGCCTTCGGCCCTGTTTCCTCGTTCGGCCTCTAGGCCGTTGATCTCACCAGGAAGCACGCTCTCTCCTCGACGCTTACCGTGGGCTTCAATGCTTCCTCCTCGTCGCTCATCACCGGGATCGCCGAGATGAGCGCGCGGGTGTAGGGGTGCCGGGGATCGGCGAAGACATCCGCCGTTCTCCCCTCCTCGACGATCTCGCCCTTCAGCATGATGGCGATGCGGCTGCAGAAATTGCGCATCAGCGAAAGATCGTGAGAGATGAAGAAGTACGTCAGCCCAAGCTCGTCCCTGAGGCGCTGCAACAAGGCGATGACCTGCTTCTGCACCGAGACGTCGAGCGCCGAGGTCGGTTCGTCGAGCACGATGATCTTCGGCTCGGCCGCAAGCGCCCGGGCGATTGCCACCCGTTGCTTCTGCCCGCCCGAAAGCTCGTGCGGATACTTCGAAAGGTAGGCGGACGGCAGGTTGACGAGCGCCATCAGCTCCTCCATCCGCACCGTCGCCGCCTTGCCGCGAAGGCCGACATGGCTGAGCGGGACTGCCAAGGTCTGCGTCACCGTGCGCTTGGGGTTTAAGGACGTACCGGGATTCTGGTAGACGATCTGGGTCAGCCGCTGCGACGCCATCGCTTGCGTGGGCGAGCCGACGCGGATCGTGCCGGAACTCGGCGCAATCAGCCCCATCACCATGCGGGCAATCGTCGTCTTGCCGGAGCCGGACTCGCCCGCAAGGCCGAAGATCTCACCCTCAGGCACAGACAGCGTCACCGGCTTGACCGCCTCGTGGCGTTTCATTCGGCCGAGGAAGGGCTTTTCGACATAGACCTTGCCGGCCCCCTCGAGCGTGATGATCGGCGCATTCGACGAAACCGGCTGGTCAACCACCTTCGGACCGTACAGCGGTGGGATCGCGTCGATCAGATCGATCGTGTAGGGCTGCCGCGGCGTCTGGAAGATCTGGCGCAGATTGCCGCTTTCGACGATCTCGCCATGACGCATGACGAAGACGCGATCGGCCGTCTGCCGCACCACGCCGAGATTGTGCGTGATCATCAGCAGGGAAAGCCCCTCGCTGTCGACCAGGCGGTTGATCAGCTTCAGGATCTCGTCCTGCGTGGTGACGTCAAGCGCCGTGCCCGGCTCATCGGCGATCAGCAGTTGCGGCTGGTGCAGAAGCGCAAGGCCGATCAGCACGCGCTGGCGCATGCCGCCGGAAAGCTGCGAAGGATAGGCATCGAAGACCCGTTCCGGGTCCTGGAGCTGTACACGGCGCAGCACATCGAAGATGCGTTGCTTGCGGTCTATCGCCGTGGTTCTGACGCCGTCGCGTCGATCGGCATAGAACATCACGTCATCGAGGTGCCGGCCGATCCGGAAGACTGGATTGAACGACGACAGCGGGTCCTGCATGATGATCGAGAACGCAGTGCCCTTCAACGCCTCGCGCTCGCGGCCGGGCATATCGAGCACCCGCCTGCCGTCATATTCGATGTTGCCGCTTTCGATGCGGGCGTTGTCAGGAAGCGTGCCGAGGATCGCCTTCGAGGTGACCGATTTGCCCGATCCGGTCTCGCCAATCAGCGCCACGCGCTCGCCCCGGCTGATCTCGAACGAGACGTCCTTCAGGATATGCTGGCGGCGGCCATAGGTGGTGAAGGCAATGTTGAGGTCTTCGACCTTGAGGAGAGGAGTGCTCATCGTCTCAGGCCTCCACATCGAACATGTCGCGCAGACCGTCACCGAGCAGGTTGAAGCCGAGCGTGGCGTAGAAGATCGCAAAGCCGGGTGCCAGAACCTCCCACCATTTCTCCGGCAGGAACTGCCGGCCGTCGGCGACCATCGAGCCGAGGTCCGGTGTCGGCGGCTTCACACCGAGCCCGAGGAAGGAGAGCGTCGCGCCGAAGAGGATGACGAAGGCGGCGTCGAGCGTCGTCTTGACCGAGATGACCGAGATGCAGTTCGGCAGGATCTCCTTGGCAAGGATATGCAGGTGGCTGGCGCCGGCGAGCCGCGCTGCCTCGATATAGTCTTCCGCCGCGATCGATTTTGTCACGCGATAGACGAGGCGTGCATGCCAGGTCCACCAGAGCAGCGTGATCGCCAGCATGGCGTTGACCAGATTGGGCTCGAGCACGTTACCGATGGCGAGCGCCATCACCAGCGGCGGGATCGCCAGCATGATGTCAGTGAAACCGGTCAGGAGCCGCTCGGTCAGGCCGCCGGCATAACCGGCGATCATGCCCAGCGCCGAGCCGATCGGCACCGCTACGCCAAGCACGCCGATGACGAGCAGCAGCGACACGCGAAAACCGAAGACCGTGCGCGAGAAGATGTCGCGTCCAGCCTTGTCGGTGCCGAACCAGTTGTCGACATCCGGCGGCATGTGGCGGTTGCGGAAGTCGACGACGGCGCCGACATGCTCGGGAAAGCGCGCGATCAACGGCGCAAAGACGGCCATGGCGATGACCGAAAGCACGATCAGTGCGCCGATGACGGCGGCCGGGTTCCGGCTGAACCGGTACCAGGTCATGTAGCCGGCGGACAGGCGGGTTGCATCCTGCATCAGCGGGCCTCCTTGAAGCGAAGCCGCGGGTCAAGGAAGCTGATGATCAGGTCGATGACGAGGTTGGCGGCGATGAAGAAAATGCCCGAGACGAGGACCACGGCCATGACGGCGTTGAGGTCCTTCTGCAGGATTGCGTCGAGGCCGTAGGAGGCAAAGCCGCCCCAGGAGAACACCATTTCGACGACGAAGGCGTTGCCGATCAGCGAGGCGAATTCGAGCCCCATGATCGTCAATGGGGCGATCGAAGACAGCTTCAGCAGATAACGAAACACGATGACGCGGTCCGGCACACCGAAGGATTTCAGCGTCAGCACATGATCGCGACGCTGATGGTCGATCATTGCCGAGCGGGTGATGCGAGTAATCTGTCCGATGCCGGCCATTGCCAGCGCCAGCGCCGGAAAGACGAGATGCTGGAGGGCGCTCAGGAACACGTCGAGGCGGCCGGCAGCCAAGCTGTCGACCAGCAGGAAGCCCGTGGGGCCTGCTGGTGCGCCGAGCTGGAAGTCGACACGGCCGAGCGTCGGCCATGAGGGGAAATGGTCCGCCGCGAGGATCTGCAGGGTCACCGCGAAGAGAAAGCTCGGAATGGTGACGCCGATCAGCGAGAAGAAACGGCCGCTATTGTCGATCCAGCTGTTCCTGTAGCGCGCCGTCAAAACGCCGAGCGGCACGGCCACCGCAAAAATGATGGCGATGGTGACGATGACAAGCTCGAGCGTCGCCGGCAGGAAGGTGGCGATATCGGCGCTGACCTCCCGGTCGGACACGATCGAGCGCCCGAGATCGCCGGTCACCGCATGGCTGACATAGCTGACATACTGGGTGATCAGCGGCTCATCGAGCCCCATGCGCTGGCGCAGCTGGTCGACCTGCTCCTGCGTTGCGCTCGGACCGAGGGCCATGCGCGCCGGGTCGCCCGGCACGATGCGGGCGAGCACGAAAATCATCAGCGACAACACGAACAGCACCATGAGGAAGCCGACCGCGCGCCGCGCAAACAATGCGACGTAATAATTGCCCATTGGCAACCCTTTCCCCTCGGCCGGTTATCGTCCGGCCTGTCTGCCGCTTTTTGCGGTCGAGGGCAGTTTCATGCCGAAAGGGTCATTTGCACAACGGCTAGAAAGGATAGGTTTTTATAAGAAAGGTATAGGTTCTTGTATCGACCAAACGGAAGAACGGCGCATACCGCGCGGACCGCAACCTGATCAGGAAATGACGCCGAGCGCCTTTGCCGCGATGATCGCCTCCCGTCGACGGCTGCAGCCAAGCTTGCGATAGAGATTGCCGAGGTGGAATTTCACCGTGGCCTCGCTCAAGCCCAGAGCATGGGCGATGAACTTGTTCGACGCGCCCTCGGCAATCATCAGCAGCAGGCGGGTTTCGCGCCGGGTCAGGCCGTTCTTTTCGCCGAGCGTCGTGTTGGGCAGACCGGTATCGCGCAGGCGGCGCAGGATCTGTTGCGACGTCGGCGTGGTCTGCAGGAAGTCGCTGATGCGCCGGTCTCCCGTCAGCTCCCGCAAAAATTGCCGCTCTTCCGACAGCGGCGCAATGGTGCCGAGCCGCGCCGCATTCTCGAAGGTTTTCTGCAGGATAGCGCGCGCGCTGGTGAGGTTGTGCCGGCGGCGGGCGACATAGGCCTGCCAGACCTCGATGCACAATCGCTGGCGGCCCGTCAGGTTGAGGTTGCTCGCCAGTGCCGCAAGCTGCCGGTCCAGATGCACGCGCCCCGGCATCTCGAAGACGATATGGCGCAGCCAGACGACAGCCAATGCGATCTCGTCGCGGTCCTGCAGGCGGGTCAGTTCGTCAACGGCCGCCTCCACCCAGGTTCTGTTGATACGAGCCTGCACCGCCGCAAGCTTTTCTGCCGCTTCCTGCCAGCGGTTGCCGTTCTGGAGAATGACGGCGTCCCGGACCTCGATCATCAGGCGGAACTGCCTGTTATAGACCTGATAGGCGCGCCAGCGATCGAGGAATCCGCGTGCGGCAATCATGGAAAAATGCTCGCTCAGCGCCTGGCTGCCGTATTGCAGCGCGAACTCGATCAGGCTCGGCCAGATCTCGCCATGCGAGAAATCGTCCATCTCAGAGGTCAGAAAGCGTGCCAGCGGCTCCGGCTTGCCGTCCTCATATTCAACGCATGCTTGCAACAAGGCGAGCAGCCGCGCATCCATCGGACTATCGAACGGCACGCGCGAAAGTTGCTCGGCAGCGTCGGTCGAATTCTTGCGGGCACGCACCGCGTCGCCGCTCATCAGGTGCATCATTGCCTGGTGCAGGTTGATGTAGAAACACAGAAGCGGCACCCCGGCGCGCTCATAGTGGAACAACGCTCGATCGGCGATATCCTGGGCAACGGCAAACCGCCGCCGGCGAATGTAGAATTCCAGGATCGAATTGTAGATGCTGCCGCGTTCCAGATCGGCGTCGAGCGGAAACTCCGACAGAAGCGTCGTGGATTGCTCCAGCAGATCATCGCCGAGCACCACGTCCTCGTAGATCAACATCACCAGACGGAAAGAGCGGAAGGCGGCCGAGAACGCCGCACGGTCGCTCAACACCTTCAGCACATTGTTGGCGCGCGAGCCGTAACAATCGGCAAGCAGCCGTTGCGCGCGCAGCACCTCGCCGCGCTTCAGCGCCTGCATCGCAAGCGCCGTGACGATGCCTTCATGCTGCGTCGCCAGCTCGGCCGGAAACCCGGCGAGAACCCGGTCGAACGCTTCCGAGCCGTGGAAGAAGATGTAGTACCGGCCGAAGTTCGCAACGAAAGCGCGGACCGCCAGTTCGTGAAGCCCCGCCCGCTGCAAGACGAGGATCGCTTCCGTTTGCATGCCGTGCGCGGCATAGGCGGTCGATATCGCCGGGACGCGAGCGCTGTCTCCGAGACGCCCGGCCAGCACCATGTCAACCGCTGCGGCAAGCGCACCGGCGATGCGACTCGCCTGCAGATAGACAGGCACCGCTTCCTTCCCTTTGGCCGGCGACCTTGCCGCCTGCTGGGCAAGGCTGAGCTGGACGAGCTCGAAATCTGCCGTTTCATTCAGGACATCGTTTGCCAGAAAACGCGTGAGCGTCGCCTCGTCTCGCGACGATCGCGAGTGCAGCCCAACCAAAAACGGCCACCCTCCAGTCTCGGTCAGGAGCCGCGGCGCCTCAGTCCTGCCGTAGGAAGCCTCCAACTCTCCGCGTGAAAAGCAGATATCGGCCGCACCAAGGCAGAGTGCCTTGCCGTAGGCAATCGCACGATCGAGACCGAAGAGCCGGGTTCGCGGCCGCTTCGCGATCACGACGCGTCGTCCCTCGTCCTGCCAGATTGCAGGCATTTCGACTTCCTGCGTGTCCGTCGGCACGTCCCAGAGCAGCACGTCGTCGCAGGTGTCTTCCTCGCCGGGAGGACGCGCCGATCGCCATATGCGGCATTGAAGGTGGGACGCCAGTTGCGACAGCAGCGTCGACTTTCCCATGCCCGCAACGGCGTCCAGAACCACGATAGGTTCGCTCGCCGTCACGATGCGTCGCAGAAGTTCGTCTCGCCAGATGTCGATCGCTTTGTGGAACGTATCAGCCATTCATTCTCTGCCCAATGGGGCGAAGCGCGGTTGCCGTCGAAACCTAGACAAGGACGCTCGGGTTGGCAAAGGCGCAATAGGCTGGCCGACATGCCTCGCTCGCAATTTGTCGCTGCCCCCGGCTAGAAATCGCGAAAACGATCGACCAGTGCGTCGACCGCGATGCGCACGCGCGGGGTCGTGCCGAGCCGATGCGGCCAGAGTGCATAGATGGGAAGCGGCACAGGCGCAAAGGCCTCCAGAACAGGAACGAGGCGACCCTCCGCGATCGCATTGTCGACAATCCAGCCCGGCAATTGCACGAGCCCATGTCCACGACAGGCGGCGTCCGCCATCAAAGCGTGATCCGCAATGCTGAGCGCGCTGCGCACCGTGATGTGCTTCGTCTGTCCGAATTCGGTAAACCGCCAGGTCTCTGCCGCAGGTCCACGCGATTGCGTCACGCAGTGATGCGCAACAAGCTCCGCGGGGCGCGACGGCGTCCCGTGCTTTGTCAGATAATCCGGCGCACCGCAAACCGTCAGGCGCTGCACGCCGAGCTTCCTGACCATCAGATCACTGCCGCCGGCAAGCTCGCCGACACGCACACAGAGGTCGATGTTCTCCTCGACCAGGTCGACCAGCCGGTTGGTAAAGGCAATGTCCAGTTCAAGCTTCGGGTAGTCGGCCGCGAGCGCGATCAGGCTTGGTCCGGCAATACGCCTGCCGAGCAGTTCCGGCAGGCTCACCCTGAGCCGGCCGGCCGGATCCGCCATCCGCGATGCGAGCGCCGCCTCCACGGCTGCCAGTTCCGCGACGGCACGTTCACAGCCATCAAGGAACACCCTGCCCTCCTCGGTCAACGCCAAGTGGCGTGTGCTGCGCTGGAACAGGCGCACGCCTAACCGCCCCTCGAGCCGGGAAACCGCCTTGCCCACTGTCGACGTGGAAAGGCCGAGCCGTTCGGCGGCTTCGGAAAAACTGGATGACCGCGAAGCTTGCATGAACGCACGGATGGCGCTGAGATGATCGCCGGGAAGCAAGGCACACTCCAGATTTCATATCGCAGGTTTCGCGATAAGTGTTCTCATAAACGATTTCAGATCGCGGATATAGTGCCGCCTGGCATTCACATCCCAAGGATCCGAAAGAATGAGAAAGCAGAGAGTAGCAATCATCGGCGGCAGCTCCGGCATCGGTTTGCGCGTTGCGGAGCGCGCTATCGATCTTGGTGCAGAAGTCATCATTGGCGGCCGCGACCCGGAACGGCTGCAGCGCGCCGGCGTCAAGCTTGGCCCGGCCAGCCGCGCCATTGCCGTCGACAATGTCGATCAAGAGTCCTTGCGTCTTTTCTTCGAACAGTCCGGGCCGATCAACCACCTCTTCACGCCCGGCGCATCCTACGCGCGCGGACGGATGGACCAGGCCTCCGACGAGGTCGCAGAAAGCTCCTTCCGATCGAAGTTCTGGGGGCAGTATTATGCCGTGAAGCATGCGCTGCCATATCTGGACAAGAACGGATCCATCACCCTGATGGCGGGCGCCTACAGCGTCAGGCCGGCGGCAGAAGGTGCCGCCTATGGTGCCTGCAATGCCGCGATTGAAGGCCTTGGGCGAGCGCTCGCCGTCGAACTGGCGCCGATAAGGGTGAATGTCATTTCGCCCGGCACGATCGACAGCGACCTGTGGCGCCGTCAGCCGGACGCCATCCGGGAGGCTTCATTCTCCAGTTATGGGGAGGCCGCGCTGCTCAAGCGCGTCGGCACCACCGATGAGGTTGCGCACACTGTCATCTACCTCATGGAGAATGGCTTCATGAACGGCTCGACGCTTTACCCTGACGGGGGCTTCGCATTGCGTTGAGCCGAACGGCGGTGATTGACCGCTCCCGTCACGTCAACACCATTCCCGTAGCATCGGGAATGGGCGGGGCCGCGGCGCCGTATCACTCGATCAAGAGCGGCCAATTTCCGTTGCTTTTGTTGGTCAAAGACGACTGAAGGCAGCCGCTCAATGTCCGTCGCCGGTAAGGCGTTGGTGTCCAGCGCGGGCGGAAAATCCCTCGGCAAAACCCCAAAGGTTGAAAATTCTCGCAGCTCACTCGTTGTCCGCACGGCTCTTGCGCCAACGTCGCGATATTTAGTCTATACATTCAATAGACAATGTTGAATGGACGCAAACAACAGGTAGGCTTCTCATAGCATTTGCTGCCAGCCACTGCAGAAGGGTGTCGGCACACCCAGGTGAAGACGGCAGCGCCGCAGCACAGACAGTGAAGGAGCCTCCATTGACCAACGCCAACTCATCCCTGCCCATTCTCGATTTGCAACGCTTTGCAGCGGGCCATCCCGAGCGGGCGGCGGCGCTTGACGAATTGCGCAGCGTCGCCCGCTCGGTGGGCTTCTTCTATCTGGAGGGGCATGGCATCCCGCAGGAGCAGATCGATGGCGTCCTTGATCTCTCACGCCGTTTCTTTGCCCTGCCGGAACAGGACAAGCTGGCGATCGAAATGCGCAAGTCGTCGCACTTCCGCGGCTACAATCGCGCCGGCCTCGAATATACCCGGGGCACGCAAGACTGGCGCGAGCAGGTCGATTTTGGGCCAGAGCGTGAGCGCATCGAGCTCAAGGCCGGCGATGCGCCGTGGAAACGGCTGGTCGGTCCCAACCAGTTTCCCGACGCCCTGCCCGACCTGAAGCCGGCGATCCTCGCCTGGATCGAAGCGGTCACCCGGCTTGGCATCCGCCTGATCGAGGTCTTCGCCGAGGCACTCGGACAGCGCGCCGACGTCTTTGAGCCGATTTACCGCGACGGTCCCAATCAGTTGTTGAAGATCATCCGCTATCCCGGCCGCGACAAGACCGAAAGCGACCAGGGTGTCGGCGCCCACAAGGATGGCGGTTTCGTCACCATCCTGCTTCAGGATGAAGTCGGCGGCCTGCAAGTCGACGACGGCAAGGGCGGCTGGATCGATGCGCCGCCGAAGCGCGGCACCTTCGTCATCAATGTCGGCGAACTTTTGGAGCTGGCATCGAACGGCTACCTGCTTGCCAATATTCATCGCGTGGTCACGCCGCCCGCTGGCGGCGATCGCCGCTCGGTCGCCTTCTTCCTCGGCGCCAACCTTGCTTCCACCATTCCGGTTCTCGATCTACCGCCCGAGCTTGGCGCCGAAGTTCGCGGTGTGACGCAGGACCCGCTCAACCCGCTGTTCCACGAGGTCGGGCGCAATGTCCTGAAATCGCGCCTGAGATCACACCCTGACGTCGCCGCTGCCCACCACGCCGATCTGGTCGAGCAGTTGAAGGTGCCGGTCCCAGCCTGAAAAATCCTACTGCATCCACTCAAACGCTGAAGGAAGCAATCGATGACAATCCATCAAAAGCCTGAGGAAGCTGCAGTCGAAGTCAAAGCGCCGAGCGGGCTGCGCGATAGGTCGCGGCCGCTTCAGCCCGAGACGCTGGCGCTTCATGGCGGCAGCTATCGTTTCGATCCGGTCACCGGCGCCGTCGCTGTGCCGATCTACCAGACGACCTCCTACCAGTTGCCGGGGACCGAAGGCGCCGACAAACTGTTTGCCCTTGAGGCGGCCGGGCATCTCTACACCCGTGTCTCCAACCCGACGCAGGATGCATTCGAACAGCGCCTTGCCGAAATCGAAGGCGGCGCGGTAGCGTTGGCGCTCGGGTCGGGTCAGGCGGCCTCGGCCTATGCCGTACTCAACCTCGCCCGCTCCGGCGACAATATCGTCAGCGCCGCCGGGCTCTACGGCGGCACTTGGGCGCTCTTCGCCTCGACGCTGAAAAGCTTCGGCATCGAAGTGCGCTTCGTCGACGCGTCCGATCCGGACGCATTTGCCAAGGCAACCGATGACAGGACGCGGGCCTACTATGCGGAATCCCTTCCCAATCCAAGCCTTGAGGTCTTTCCGATCGGCGAGGTCGCCGAGATCGGCCGCCGGTTCGGCATTCCGCTTGTTATCGACAACACCGCGGCGCCGTTGACCATTCGGCCGTTCGATCATGGTGCTGCGATCGTCGTCTATTCCACAACGAAATATATCGGCGGGCACGGCACCTCTATTGGCGGCGCCATCATCGATAGTGGCACCTTCCCCTGGCACGAGCATGCCGAGCGCCATCCCAATCTGCACGAGCCGGACGCGAGTTATCAGGGAAAGACCTGGCTGGAGAAGGCCGCCACGATCGCCTTTCATCCCTACATCCTGCGCGCTCGCGCCGTCCTGTTGCGCGACCTCGGGGCTGCCGTCAGCCCGCAGAATGTCTTCCAATTCATCCAGGGGCTGGAGACATTACCGCTGCGCATCCGCCAGCACAGCGAAAACGCCATCAAGGTCGCGGACTTCCTGCGCGCCCATCCCAAGGTAGCGCGGGTTATCTTCCCGAAATTCCAGGAGGGCGCAGCCAAGGCGCGCGGTGCAAAATACCTGCGCAACGGCCATTTTGGCGCATTGGTCGGTTTCGAGCTGAAAGACGGACGCGAGGCTGGCCGTCGCTTTATCGACGGGCTGCAGCTGCTCTATCACGTCGCCAATATCGGTGACGCGCGGTCGCTTGCGATCCATCCGGCAACGACGACCCACTCGCAACTCTCCGAGGCAGACCAGCTGAGAACTGGTGTCACGCCTGGCTATGTCAGGCTGTCGATCGGCATCGAGCATCCCGATGACATCATCGCCGACCTGAAACAGGCCATTGACGCCGCCTGAACCGGCGACGTCCACAATCTGCTCTTTGGCCCAACCGTCAGCAGCCGTTGGGCTTTTGGCATAATGGGTGACCGGCTCAATGCTTGGGCAGTTCGAGCATCCGCCCGAGGGTCAGAAGTCGCGGCTTGCCGTCTTGCACGACGCCCGCGAAGGTAAGCCCGACCAGAAACACCAGACCCGCCGCGCTGCCGCCAGACGCATCGCCGGCGGTAGAAGGAAGCCTCATGACGTCCGAAAACACCCAGATCCTTCTTGCTTCCCGTCCCGACGGCAAGCCAAAACCGGATGATTTCAAGATCGGCCATTCCGCGATACCGGAACCGGGCGATGGCCAGATCCTGCTGAAGATCCTTTACCTGTCGCTCGATCCCTATATGCGCGGGCGCATGAATGCCGGAAAATCCTACGCCAAGCCCGTCGAGATCGGCAGCGTCATGGAGGGCGGAACGGTGGCTCGCGTCGTGCTTTCACGCCATCCTGATTTCGCCGAGGGCGATTTCGTGCTGTCCCATTCCGGTTGGCAAAGCTACGCGCTCTCCGATGGTGCGGGCGTGCGCAAACTCGACCCGCAGGCAGCACCACTCACAACCGCGCTCGGCGTCCTCGGCATGCCGGGCTTTACGGCCTATTCCGGCCTCTTGACGATCGGCAAGCCGAAGTCGGGCGAAACGGTCGTGGTTGCTGCGGCCAGTGGCGCCGTGGGATCGGCCGTGGGCCAGATCGCCCGCATCAAGGGCGCACGTGCCGTCGGGATTGCCGGGGGTGCGGCGAAGTGTGCATTCGTTCGCGACGAGCTCGGCTTCGACGCGGTCGTCGATCACCATGCAGCCGACTTTGCCGAGCAACTGGCAGCGGCCTGCCCCGGCGGGATCGACGTCTATTTCGAGAATGTCGGCGGGCATGTCTGGGATGCGGTGTTTCCGCTACTCAACGACTTCGCCCGCATTCCCGTCTGCGGCTTGATCGCGCAGTACAACAGCCGCCCCGGCGAACAGACGAGTGGCGACCGCCTTCCCGCCGTCATGCGCGACGTTCTGAGCAAGAGCCTGTCAATACGCGGCTTCATCCAAAGGGAATTCGTCGACCAGCGCCCCGACTTCTATCGAGAAATGGCCGCATGGATTTCCGCGGGCGAGGTTCGCTATCAGGAAGATATCGTCGACGGTCTCGAAAACGCGCCGACCGCTTTCATCGGCCTGCTGGAAGGCCGCAACTTCGGCAAGCTTGTCATCCGCGTTGCCGACGAGGCGTGAAAGCCGGAGCGGCGGCGCGCGGTGCCGCCGCTCCAAGCCTAAGGATTTCCGGCAATTTGGAGGTTGGCCTTGCCGAGGCCGTCTTCGATAACCGCCGCCAGTTCCGGTGCATAACTCCTCATAGCCGGTTCAGCCGTCAGCGAGATTTGCTGTGGACCTTCCGGCGAACGCACTTCGCCAAGAGCGCTGGTCGCCTCCTGCGTCAATCCGAGCTGACCGGCGACGGCCAGTCGCAGCATATTGACGGCCCGGTCCGACGAGTTTGCAAGCTGTCGCACGCGAAGCAGGGCCTCTTCGTAGCGGCGCCCTCGATAGGCATCGAGGGCCAGCGTCAAAGCCGCATCGTGATGCGTATACTCCCCATTCTCCTCAGCCAATCGCGCCAGCCTCAGGCCTTCGGACCAATGGCCGGAGATGTACTGCAACAGACCCATTCTGGCTGGGATAGCCTCATCCAGCGGATTGAGTGCGCTGGCGCGCTGTCCCGACAGAAAGGCCGCTTCCCGGTCGCCGGCAGCAAAGCGCGCCATCATCTGAGCCACGTAGCTCTGGCTCGCCTGGGGCGCAAGCGCGACAGCTCTGTCGGCAAGCTTCAGCGCTCTGTCGCGAACGGTCGGCGAAGCGCCTGCCTCGCCCGTCGCCACCAGGACCATCGCCAGGCTGGCCGATACATCGGCATCATTTGCCTTGTAGGCGAGGGATCGCTCCAGGCAAGCGAGCGCATTTGCGAAATTTTCAGCATCGTTCCGCGCGAGGGCCATATCGGCCTGCAACACGCAACCATATCCCAGCGAAGGCGCTGCAATCTGGCGTGCGGCCTCCAGCCTGGTGACCAAACCGTCTTCACCCGCAAGCGCGCGCGCAAGTCGCACCAGAATGGCCTGTTGGATTTCCTCGGCGTTGCCGCCGTCTTCGAGCGTCAGTTTCGAGACACCGGAGCGCAAGACCTCGTTGCTCTGCGGGTCGACCACCTGCCAGGCAAGCTCGTGAGCATCGTTTGCCATATTGTAGCTGATCGACAGTTTATATTCCTTGCTGCCGGCAAGGCGGACAGCGGATCTGGGCGCAACCCAGCCGGTAACCGATGCGACGTCGACGCCCTCAGGCGGCTCCTGCGCCAGCGTCCGCACCGACGAGAACTGCGACAGCGCGTGGACCAGATAGCCCCCGACCCTCCGCCGCTCTTCGCTGCCCTTCAATTCTTGCGGTTCAACATCGACGATGATGGTCGGTTTTTCCGACAGGATCGGCTTCCAGGGAAATTGATCGGCCGTCAAAGCATAAAGGGCAAAGGCAACCGCCAAAACCCCCGCGCCGGCAAGGGCAACGTTCGCCATGGATAGGCGACGACCGACAACAGCCGTCGAAGACAATTGTTCGGGTGGCTCCGGCACATAAGAGGATATCGGCGGCGGAGCGAGCAGAACCTGCGACGGTTTGCCGTCAGACCTGACAAAGAGTGGCACGTAATTGCCCTTGGGCAGCTCGATGCGCAGTGTGGCTTCATCGCCAAGCGCCTCATAGTACTGTGCCAATGCAGCGCGAAGCCGCGACGCTTCAACCCGAACGATGGGGTCGGTTGCCGGATCGAACGAACTCGGCCGGGCGAAGACGTCGATCGCGATCGTATAGGCTTTCACCGACGCTGACCGCCCGGCGAAAAACTCTTCAACCAGGTATCGCAACAGTTTTCGGTGGCGCTCGGTGCCGTGAAAGCGCGGATCGCTTAGCATGCGATCGAGTTCGGCTCTGGCCGGGCGTTCGGCAACAGGGCAATAAACCGCTCGGTCCGCGTCTTCTCCTGCTTTCATACCGCGCCCCCATCTACCTACAACCCGAAAGAGAGTGCCAATGCGAGGTGAACTCTAGATCACACACCGGGCAGCGGGAAGAGAAATATTGACCCGTCACAAAACATTTTCAAAGAAACGCCGCAGGTTCAAAATGAAACAATGGACAGACTTGAAAACCACTGAGTTTGCAGGGGCAAACCGATAGAAAAGGGCGATGCCGTACGAATGAATAACTAATCACATGGGATTAGATTTGTTATCTGCATTGGCAAGACAGATCGAAATCACTTCCTCTTCGATCTCCAGACAGATCAGTTCGTACTCCGACACCATCGACGCATCCTGCGGATCACGCCGGCGCTGGCGATCGAGCATGGAAGCCGCCTCGTCATAGGCTTCGCAAAGACTGACGAGCGGCATGTTCTTGCCGCTCAGAAGCTGCAACTGGCCGCGCAACGCCGGAAGCTTCAGCATCAGCTTCAAAAGTCCCCGTTGTTTGGCTTCGTTGGGCATTGTGCTCTACCCGATTGAACGATGATCGATGCTTCATGCCACGCCTGCGCGCGAAGACGTCTTTCGCGCGCATCTTGCACAGATCCAGAGGTGCCACCGCCACTCTGACTGCCAGCGTCTCGTTGAGATTTGCCTGTCTGACGGATACACTCTCGGGCAGGCAGATGACCAACTTCCGCCTGCACCTCTCTCCTGCGCTGCAAATTTGCAGGAACCCGGTCCGTGCGGAAGTACGTAACAGTTACATTGGTGCCTACCGCTTGACGGGGGCTGCATGCAGGCGCGGAAATGCACCGCTGGCACACATCGGATCAGGCGTCGCTGACCGGGACAAAGGATTTTCGCCGCGGCCGCGTTTTCATGAACCGCCAGCGCGCGACTGACCGCAACCGGTGCGGCTTGCCCGGCTTGGGCAGTGCGCTACAGTTGGCGCTGCCAGGTGTTACGCTTGGGCTGCGGCGTTCCTCGGCCTTCCGTCGCCGCCGATTGTAACTGTTACGTACTTCAATGCGGAAGGCTGCGGCGGCTAGAATACCCGCTGCGACAGCCGTATTTCGCGCTGAGTACAACGGAGAGAGTTCCATGCGATCCTTGGACAAGATTTCTCGTGACCGACGTGTTGTGGCGTTCCTTTCCGCCGGGATCGCTGCGACCGTTCTGACGCTGCTGAGCACCGAGCTTGCGGCAAGCGACGACAAATTGAGCGGCCTGCCTTCCCTCGTCCTTGGCGGACAGACGGCGACAGCGCAGACGTTCCAGTTCGAAACGCCGTTCAACAACCTCATCAATGCCGGCTCGCTTGCGATAACGCTCGAAAAGACGACACTCGACGAGGTCAAGGCAACGTTCGGCGGCAACATCCGCAGCCGGACGGTGGAGGGCTTGTCAGTCGGCTGGCTGTGCTACGAACTTTCCACCGGCGATCTGCCGCGACGGATATGGTTCGTTGCAAACGGCAGATCAGACGCAACGACGCCCGCCCAGAAGCCGGTGACGTTCATCTCGACCGAGGAAGTGTCCGGCGATGCCGACAAATGCGACACGCCAACCGTGGCGCTTGCGCCGCTGCTGCTCCCGGTTCCGACCTTGAAGGACAGCGCGGCCGATCTGGAGAAGCGCTTCGGCGCGGCACCGATGCAAGAAATGGTGCGCTATGCCCACCAGCAGCAAGGCGAACAGAATATGATGGTCTTGCAATCGCTCGTCTACCGTCTGAAAAACGGTCACATCGACGGCATCGCCTTCACACAGGTTACAACGAAATAGTTGGCAGATAGACGTTGCTCGCCACCGCTCCGGCAGCGAGCAATCTGCCCGTGACGCATTCTACTTATCGAAAGCGTAGACCTTGTTCCAATCTGCCTTCATGTCGACAAGCAGCCACTTTCGCTGCTCTGCCTCGTTCATCGCCTTGTCCAACTTTCCGACATGCGACTGGCGGTCATAGGCCCATTCCCGCTCGCCGTCGGTGTGATGCACGATCATCCCGAAGCTCGGCCCTGAACCGGAAGTAACCCAGCGCAGCATTTCGTAGTCGCCATCGGAGTTTCCGGCGGCAAAGATCGGGCGGCGACCGATGAACTTGTTGATACCCACGGGCTTGCCGGGACCATCGTCAATGAAATCCACCTTCGGCTCGCGCATGAGCACCGGCGTGTCGCCCTGAAGCTCATACTTGGTTGTTATGGTGCTGCCGACCACCTGCTCCGGAGGAATTCCGTACATCTGCTCGGTCATCGGCCGCATGAACTCGATGCCGCCACCCGAAACGATGTAGGTCTTGAAACCGTTTTCCCGGAGATAGTCCAAAACCTCCCTCATCGGTTGAAAGGTAATCTCGTTGTAGGGCCGGTCGAAACGGGGGTGCTTCGCGCTTGCGAACCAATCCTTGACGATCTTCGTGAAATCCTCCGTCGTCATGCCTGCGTGGGTCGCCATGGCAAGCTCGACAAGGCCCTTTTCACCCGCCGCGGCAACGCCGGCCATATCGCCCTTCAGCAGCGATGCAAACGGCTCCTTGTCCTTCCATTCCGGATGGTCTGGGGCCATGGCCTTGATGCGGTCATTGATGAACATGCCCTGGAAATACATCGGCTGCTCTGTCCAGAGCGTACCGTCGTTGTCGAACACGGCGATGCGGTCGACCTCAGCGACATAATCAGGGCCGCCCTCCGTTGTCACCCGCGTCACGAAATCGATGATCGCCGATTTCGCCGCGCCGTCATTCCAGGAGGGAAGGCCGATTGGAGGCGCATCGGCGGCCACCGCAAGCGTGGGAGCCGCCAGCATCATTGCAAGCGATGCTGCCGCCGCCATAAAGGTCCGCCGCCGCCAGCCTTTACCTGGGGATTTCATCTCAGTTGACGCGGATCGTCCTGCCATCGAAATCATCGTTTTTTCTCCTTAGCTGAAACAAGACTGTTCTCGCGAAAACGCTTAAGCCCGCCGGATGCAGCGGAAGCCGATATGGGTCGTTGCCGCATTCTCCTCGTGTGCATGGCGAGCTGCCGGTCGATAGCGACGGCAATAGTTTGGCGCGCAGAGGTGGGACCCACCCTTTACGACCCGCCGCGCTATCAGGATTTCCGGTTGTCTCGGATCGAAGCTCGCCTCAAGCCCGCCGCCGCGCGGGTTGGAGGGGATGCAACAGCTTTTTTGCGCGGGCTCGGGATGATTGCTCGACCAGTAGTCGCTCGTCCATTCCCAGACATTGCCGATCATGTCGTAGAGGCCATAGCCATTGGCAGGAAAGCTGGCGACCGGAGAGGTCCGCTCGAAGCCGTCAGGTCGCAAATTTTCCGTCGGGAAAGCGCCGTGCCAGGTGTTGGCCATGAAGCGGCCATCCGGCACGAGTTCATCGCCCCAGGCAAATTCCGCGCCCTCCAGGCCTCCCTTGGCGGCAAATTCCCACTCCGCCTCCGTCGGCAGGTCCTTGCCGGCCCACTTGGCATAGGCCATGGCATCGACATAGGAGATGTGCACGACGGGATGGTCGAGCTTGCCGCGGATATTGCTTTGCCGGCCATAGGGGCGTCGCCAATCGGCGCCGAACTTGAAGTCCCACCATTGCGAAGAATCCCGGCTGACGACCCGTTTGGGAGGATCGAAAATGACCGAACCCGCCCGCATCATTTCTGGCTTTGCACCTGGATAGTCCTTGGGGTCGGGAGCCTTCTCGGCGACGGTGACATAACCGGTCGCGTCCACGAAAGCGGCGAACTGTCTGTTCGTGACCGGCGTGACATCGATCCAGAAACCGTCGACCTTGACCGGATGGGCCGGCGCCTCTTCGGGGTAATGATTGTTAGACCCCATGACGAAGGTGCCGCCCTCGATCCAGATCGGCTCGTGCGCGCTGATAGCCATCGGCGTTTCGTCAGGGACCTGTCTTGTCGATAAGACTTGCATCAGGCATCAATCTCCCTTTGGGACGTCCCGGTCATCCTAGTCGACTGAAGCCTAAATGCAATTCTGCGGCGTCCAAAGTACGTAACGGTTACGAAGACGGACGATTTTCACGATTGCGGAATTTCTCCTCGCCGGCGCCCGGGGCAACGCAGCAATCGTTGCCTTCGTTACTGTTACGTTCTTTCCTTCTGACCACATGTAACCTTAATCTCTGTCGCGAGTTCACAAGGGCTGGCGCCGCCGGGCCGGCGGGAAGGGCTAAATCTCATGGGTACACGTGACGACATCGAGCAGCTCGGCAAGCGCATCGGCCAAGCCATTGTCGGCCAGGAGGGCATGATCGAGCGCCTGTTGCTCGGCCTCCTGAGCAACGGCCATCTGCTGGTCGAAGGCCTGCCCGGGCTCGCCAAGACGCGAGCGATCAAGAGCATGGCGAAAAACCTCGATGCCGAACTGTCGCGCATCCAGTTCACTCCTGACCTTTTGCCATCTGATATCACCGGCTCCGAAGTCTATTTTACCGAAAGCGGCAAAGGCGAGTTCCGCTTTCAGCAAGGCCCGATCTTCGCCAACCTCATCCTTGCCGACGAAGTGAACCGCGCTCCGGCGAAAGTGCAGTCGGCACTGCTCGAGGCGATGGAGGAGCGACAGGTCACGGTCGGTGGTGACAGTCACGAACTGCCTGACCTCTTCATGGTCATGGCGACGCAAAACCCGATCGAGCAGGAAGGCACCTACCCGCTGCCCGAGGCGCAACTCGACCGTTTCCTCATGCATATCCAGGTCGATTATCCCGACGCCAAGTCGGAGGCCGAGATCATGCGTTTGGTGCGATCGGAAGAAACGGCGACGACATCAAAGGCCAAGTCCGACGAAAAGCTGGCGCAGGACGCCGTGTTTACCGCGCGCAAGGAGATCTCGGCAGTAACCGTATCGAGCGCGATCGAGGACTACATCGTCGCCCTCGTCATGGCGACGCGCTATCCGGACAAGCTCGACAAGGATCTCTCCAAGTGGATCCAGGTGGGCATCAGCCCGCGCGGCGTCATCGGCCTCGACAAGGTTTCTCGCGCCCATGCATGGCTGAAGGGCCGAGATTTCGTGACGCCCGATGACGTGCAGGCCACCGTGCACGATGTCTTCCGCCACCGGCTCGTCCTTTCCTATGAAGCCCATGCCGGCGGCACGACAGCCAGCCAGGTCATCGACAGGATCGTGCAGCAGGTTGCTGTCGCCTGAGAGATGGAGGAGGTCCGATGGCAATATCCCTGTCCGCGTTCGCAAGGTCGAAGGGCATCTCCCGTCCTGGGAAGACGGAGATATCAGGTGCCTACACCTCCGTCGACGAACTGGTCGCCCTCGAGGCGATAGCCTGCGACCTGACCTTCCTGCGCAAGGCGCCGGTCCGGCGATTGATGGCCGGACGTCATGAATCACGCATGCGTGGCCGCGGGCTTTCGTTCGAGGAACTGCGGGAATACCTGCCCGGCGATGACATCCGCACCATCGACTGGAGGGTGACGGCGCGAACCGGCAAGCCGGTCGTGCGGGTCTATGACGAGGAGAAGGATCGACCGGCACTGGTGATCGTCGACCAGCGCATCAACATGTTCTTCGGTAGCCGGCGTGCGATGAAGGCGGTGGCGGCGGCGGAAGTGGCGGCTCTCTGCGCCTGGCGCATCACCGCGCTCGGCGACCGGGTCGGCGGCTTCGTGTTCAGTGACGAGACCGTCGACGAGATCAGGCCCCATCGCAGCCGCGAGGCCGTCATCCGTTTTGCCGACGTCATCGTTCGCCATAACACCGCGCTTACCGCCACCTCTCAGGTTGCAAGGGGCGACGAGCAACTGGATTTGGTGCTTTCGACCGTCGCCAATATTGCCAAGCACGATCATC
Source organism: Ensifer sp. M14 (assembly GCF_003355565.1). Lineage (NCBI taxonomy): Bacteria > Pseudomonadati > Pseudomonadota > Alphaproteobacteria > Hyphomicrobiales > Rhizobiaceae > Ensifer > Ensifer sp. M14. The sequence goes on along the minus strand of NZ_QJNR01000007.1, from coordinate 222,662 downwards.
TGATTATCGTCATCAGCGATTTCGACGGGCACGGCCTGGAGACGCGCGACATGCTGCTCAAGCTGTCTGCCCATAACGATGTGATCGCCATCCTGATCTACGATCCTTTCATGCTGGATCTGCCGCGCAAGGGTGACATCGTCGTCAGCGGCGGTGCTGAGCAGGCCGAACTTCAGTTCGGCCATGGAAATGTTCGCGAAGCGATCGACAGGTTCGCCCGCAAGCGCGGGCGTGCGCTGAAGGCCTGGCAGGAGGACTTGGGCCTGCCGATGCTGCCCATTTCCTCGGCAGAAGAGATAGCACCGCAATTGCGCACCATGCTCGGCCAACTGGCCTGGCGTCAGCGGAGACGGTAGCGATGGAAGGCACCACGCCAGCGGTCGATCCCGGGCTTGCTGCAGCACTCCGCGGCCTCGCCGACATCGCCTTGCCGCCGCACGTCTCGATGCTGCCGCAGACCTGGGCCTGGGCTGTTCTCGGCGCTCTTCTTACGCTGGCACTCGCCTTTGCGCTCTGGCGCTGGTATCGCTACCGTCAGCTCAATCGTTACCGTCGCGAGGCGCTTGGCGAGCTGCGCGAGATCGAAGGGCGCATCGGCGCGGCGCAAACACGTGGCCATGCGCTCGCTGCACTGCCCGCCCTTCTCAAGCGCACCGCGCTCGCCGTCTGGCCGCGTGAGGCAGTTGCCAATCTGAGCGGCAGCGGCTGGATCGACTTCCTCAACGCCCATTCCGGTGGCCCGGTCTTTCCGGCAGCGGCGGCACATTTCTTCGAGGAAGCGGAGTACCGCGGGCCGGCGGCACTGGCCTCCGTGCCGGAAGCCGAGGCGAAGGCCCACCTCGCGGCGGCACGCCATTGGATCGAGGCGCATCATGTACGTCCTTGATCATTCCTGGCTGCTCGTCCTTCTGCCGCTTCCTGTCATCATCTGGTGGCTGTTGCCGGCCTATCGCGAACAATCGGCGGCGGTCCGCATCCCATTCTTCAAGGACATCACCGCGGCGGCAGGCATCGGGGCAACCGAAGGGTCGGTGGTGCCGAAGACCAATCTCGGGCAAAAGCTGATTGCGCCGATCTGCTGGATCCTGATCGTTCTGGCACTGGCACGGCCGCAATATATCGAGCCGCCGATCGAAAAGACGGAACCGCAGCGCGACCTGATGCTGGCAATCGACCTGTCGCAATCGATGGACACGCGCGACTTTCACGATCCGGCCGGCAATCTTCAGGCCCGTGTCGACGCCGTGCACGCGGTCGTCGCCGATTTCATCGACAAGCGTCCGGAAGATCGCCTCGGCCTTATCGCCTTTGGCGACGCGCCCTATCCCCTCGTGCCGTTCACGCTCGACCACAAGACGGTCCAGGCGATGCTTGCCGATAGCCTGCCGGGCATGGCCGGCCCGCGAACGGCGATCGGCGACGCGGTCGGCCTTGCGATCAAGATGTTCGACCAGAGCACGGCGCCGGACAAGGTCCTGATCCTGCTAACCGATGGCAATGACACCGCAAGCAAGATGCCGCCAGACAAGGCCGCTGGCATTGCCGCCGAAAAACATATCGTCATCCACACGGTCGGCATCGGCGACCCCAATGCACAAGGCGAGCAGAAGCTCGACACGGCGGTGCTGCAGGGGATCGCGACCACGACGCACGGACGATATTTCTTCGGCCAGGACCAGGCCTCGTTGCAGAACATCTACGAGCTTCTCGACCAGTTGACGCCGGCCAACCAGAAGACGCTCTCCTGGCGGCCGCGCATCGAACTCTTCCACTATCCGCTCGGCGCCGCGTTGATCCTCGTGCTGGTCTATCACGCGATCATGTGGCTGCTATCGGCGCGCGCCGACCGCAGGCGCGAACAGGAGGCCGGAGCATGATTGCCGACTTCCATTTCCTCAGACCCCTCTGGCTTCTGGCGCTGCTTGCGGCGCCCTTGCTTGTGATGTTGATCGGCCGGCGCACCGACGTGCGCTCGCAATGGCAGGGCATGATCGCGCCGCATCTTCTCGATCACCTTCTGATCGAGAAGGGCGGAGCGCGCCGGTTCCATCCCGTTCATCTGACGGCTGCCCTGATCGCAATCGCCGCGATCGCCGCAGCCGGCCCCACATGGCAGCGCGAAAAGCCGCCCTTTGTCGAGGACACCGCTCCGCTGGCGATCGCCATCGACCTGACAGCGACGATGAATGCCACCGATATCTCGCCCACGCGGCTTGAGCGGACCAAACTGAAGGTGCAGGACATCCTCTCGCTGCGAAAGGGTGCCCGCACGGCGCTCTTTGCCTATGCCGGCACCGCCCACATGGTCCTGCCGCTCACCGACGATGCAAACCTGATCAAAACCTATCTGGCGGCACTTTCGCCAGGCATCATGCCGGTTGAGGGCAGAAATACCGGCAAGGCGCTGCAGCTGGTGGAAGACGCCCTTTCCGGCGAGACCGTGCCGGGCACGATCCTGTTCATGACCGATGGCGTCGAGCGCACAGCGTTCGACGCCTTTGCGCAGTACAAGGGCCGCAACGACCTCATGGTGCTCGGCATCGGCACTGCCGACGGCGGCCCGGTGAAGACGGCAGACGGTCAGTTCCTGACGGATGCAACGGGCGCGCGGGTCCGCGCCAAACTCGACGTCGATGCGCTGAAGGCATTGCAGTCAGCGTCGAAGGCCCAGGTCGCGACGGTCACGCCCGACGACACAGATGTGCGCTGGATCGTCAGGCGAATCCAGACGAGCTTCGCGCAGAAGACGGCGGAAGGTCTGACACGCTGGTACGATGCCGGCTGGTGGCTGACCATCCCGATCGCGATCCTGGCCGCGCTCTGGTTCCGTCGTGGTTGGTCGGTGCGCTGGGCGGTCTATCTGGTTGCCATCGGGACGGTGTTGCCGGGCGCAAAGGCCGAAGCAGCCGATCGAAGCTTTGCCGATCTCTGGTTCACCCCGGATCAGCAGGGACAACGCGCCATCGAGCGCGGTGATTTCCAGGGTGCCGCCGGCGATTTCACCGATCCGGCCTGGCAGGGCGTGGCGCTCTATCGCATCGGTCGTTACCAGGATGCGATTGATGCCTTCGCCCAAGGCGATACCGCCGAAAGCTACTACAATCAGGGCAACGCCCTGATGCACCTCGACAAGGCCGAGGAGGCGATTGCCGCCTACCAGCAGGCGCTCAAGCGGCGACCGGACTGGCCCGAAGCCAAACAGAATCTGGCGGCCGCCGAAAAACGCAAGGCAGACAAGGACAAGCAGGATCAGGACGCCCAGCAGGAAGCCGCCGGGCTCGACCCGGACAAGGTCCAGTTCGACGACAAGGGCAAGAAGGGCGAGCAAGGGACGGTCCAGGGAGCGGCACAGACCGCCGAGATGTGGATGCGCAACATCCAGGTCTCGCCCGCCGACCTGCTGGCGCGCAAATTTGCGATCGAAGCGGAGGATGCGAAGCCATGAACGTTCGCATTTCGCTTATTCTCCTTGCATTGGCCGCCCTCTGGCTGTCGATGACTACCACCGCGCGCGCGGCCGATCCCTTCGCTCGAGCGACGCTCGCCACCAAGGGAACGATCTATGCCGGGCAGCAAGTAGAAATCGACGTCGACGTCTTCGCCCCCAACTACTTTCTGTCGCCGCCGCAGTTTCCGCTGTTCGATCTGCCCGGCACCGTCGTGACGATGCCCGACGATCGCGGCCTGAACCTCAACGAAACCATCGACGGCGTTGACTTTTCCGGGATCCGCAAGACCTACGTCATCACCCCGCAGTCAGCCGGCGACTACACATTGCCGTCGGTCGATATCCCATTCGGCTATGCCGCCGTTCCGGGCGAGACCACGCAGGGCCAAGTGAAAATGCCGTCGCTGCGGCTGACCGTCACGGCGGTGCCCGGCGGCGCTGATGGCAACCCAGGCGTCACCGCGGCGAAAGTGACGATCACCCAGACCTTCGATCGCGATCTGGTGAGCCTCAGCGCCGGCGATGCCCTGGTTCGCACCGTCACCGTCAACGCGCGCGGGCTGGCCGCGATGATGATCCCGGAGCCATCCTTCGATGCGCCCGAAGGCGTGCAAGTCTATGTTCACGACCCCGTTCTCTCCGAGGACAGATCGGACCGGGGCGAGTTCCGCGGTGGTGTTCGCAAGGACACCGCCACCTATGTCTTCGCGAAGGCCGGGGACTTCACGATCCCTGCAATCCCCTTGCAGTGGTTCGATCCGGCACTCGGCAGAACCCAAACGGCCGAGGCGCCAGGCGCCAAGGTGTCGGTTGCCGCAGCGCCTGCCCATGCGACAGATCTTGCTCCACCATCCTCACCGCCAGAGAAAGCCCCGTTCGACTGGCTATGGTGGGTCGCGGCCGCGCTGGCCGTCGCAGCGCTTGCGCTTCTGATCCGGATTGCGGCCGATGTGGCAGGCCGTATCCAGATCTGGTTTGACGAAACGCAGGCGCGCCGCGCGCAATCCGAGCCCTCGGCTTTCCGTCGCGTCGACGAGGGATGTCGCAGCGGCGACGCCCAACGTTTTGAAACGGCGATCGACGCATGGTCGCGTAAGACGGGGAATGTGCCATTGACGCAATGGCTCGATCGCTTCGCCGACCCCGATACGAAGACAGCCTTCGCCGAGCACCAGCAGTCGCTTTACCGGCTTGCCGAAGCGATGCCGACGCCAGATCTCGTGGCGCTAAGGGCCGGCCTCAACACGGCAAGGCGGCGCTGGCTCGAACAGACCTCCGACATCGATATGCCTTCGGGCAACGAACTGCCCGATCTCAATCCGGCCTTTTAAGCTGACGCGCCGAACAATCGCTAGCGCTTGGCCGCCGGGACTTTGCGACGCGATACAGCCCTTCGTAACTGTTACGTACTTGCCGCTAACACCGGCTTCAACTCACAGTTCACCGGTACGATCCAGGACTTTGCCTGCCCGTCCGAAAGCAATCCATCGTGCCTCAGGGAGACATGAGATGCCCATTGATATGAAGAGTGCCTTCGGCCTGCTGGCTGCTTCAGCAGTCCACAGGTCCATCAAGCCGAAAGCGCTTGCGCTTGCCGGCACCGTGCTGATGTCGACGATCTCTGCGTCGGCCTTGCCAGCATTGGCCCAGGATGCGGCCAAGCCCAACATCCTCGTCATCTTCGGCGACGATATCGGCCAGACCAATATCAGCGCCTATTCCTTCGGCGTGATGGGTTACAAAACACCCAATATCGATCGGCTTGCCTCTGAAGGCATGATGTTCACGGACTACTACGCAGAAAACAGCTGCACGGCCGGCCGCTCCACCTTCATTACCGGCCAGTCGGTGCTTCGCACCGGCATGTCCAAGGTCGGGGTTCCCGGAGCGCCCGTCGGCCTGCAGGATCGCGACGTCACGATTGCCCAGGCGCTGAAGCCGCTCGGCTATGCAACAGGCCAGTTCGGCAAGAACCATCTGGGCGACCAGGACCGATTCCTGCCGACAGCCCATGGTTTCGACGAATTCTTTGGAAACCTCTACCATCTCAATGCCGAGGAAGAACCGGAACGGCCCTACTGGCCGAAGGATCCCAACGATCCCTTCGTCAAGGCGGCCACGCCGCGCGGCGTGCTGCATTCGTTTGCCGATGGCAAGATCGAGGATACCGGCGCGCTCAACACCAAGCGCATGGAGACGATCGACGACGAGACGACGGCGGCAGCCATAGGTTTCATGGAAAAGCAGGTCAAGGAAGGCAAGCCCTTCTTCACCTGGATGAACACGACGCGCATGCATCTGTTCACCCACATCCGGCCCGAATACAAGGGCCAGAGCGGCATGCCGGGCAACGATTATGCCGACGGTATGGTCGAACACGACAACGACGTCGGCAAACTTCTGAAGGCGATCGACGACCTGAAGATCGCCGACAACACGATCGTCGTTTACGCCACCGACAATGGCCCCAATCAGTTCTCCTGGCCGGACGCCGCAACGACGCCATTCCGCAGCGAGAAGGACACCAACTGGGAAGGCGCCTTCCGCGTTCCCGCCATCGTGCGGTGGCCGGGCAAGATCAAGCCGGGTGTTTCCAACGAAATGGTCTCCGGCCTCGACTGGTTCCCGACCTTGCTTGCCGCTGCCGGTGACAAGGACGTAAAGGACCGGCTGCTGAAGGGAACCAAGCTCGGCGACAAGGACTTCAAGGTTCACCTCGATGGCTACAACCAGCTCCCCTACCTTCTGGGCGAGCAGCCAAAGGGCGCGCGCAACGAGTTCTTCTACTTCAACGACGACGCCAAGCTGGTCGCCATTCGCTTTGACAACTGGAAGGCGGTTTTCTGCGAAATGCGCAAGCCTGGCGGCTTCGACGTCTGGCAGGACCCTTTCACCTGCCTGCGCGTGCCGAAGATGTTCAATCTGCGCATGGATCCCTATGAGCGGGCCGACATTGTCTCCGACCAGTACAACGACTGGAGGACGAAGAACGTTTATCTCGCCGGCATCGCCACCATGAAGGCCGCGGCGTTCCTCGAAACCTTCATCGAGTACCCGCCGAGCCAGAAGCCCGCGAGCTTCTCGGTCGACCAGGTCGAGGAAGGCGTGCATGCCAAGATCGACGAGATCATGAAGAAGGCCCCGGCGGCCCAATAAGCTGAAGAAGGCGGCGCTCTTGCGAGTGCCGCCTTTTCATTCCTAGCATTTAGAACCTATGGTGACCCGGATTGACCGCAAAGACTTCTGCGCCCGTACGCTCGGTCGATGTCGACGGGCCCGACGAGAGACAGGGCATGCAGCAACAGGCCTATGCCTTCAGCCCCGCAATGGCCGGCTTCATGCTTTTCTTGTCCGGCGCAGCGGCGCTGATCTTTCAGGTCCTCTGGATCAAGCAACTCTCGCTCGTCACCGGTGTCGACGTCCATGCGGTCAGCGCCGGCGTCAGCGCCTTCTTCCTCGGCCTTGCCCTCGGCAGCTTCGCCCTCGGTCGCGCCAGTGACCGTACCGCCCGCCCCTTGCGTCTCTATGCGCTGCTTGAGACCGGCGTCGCGCTGCTTGGCGTTGTTGTTACCTTCGCACTGGCGCGGATTGCGCCGCTCTTCGTCTCGATCGAGATGGACCTGCCCGTTGTCGCCTGGGGGATGCTGATCCTGCTCGTGGCCGCGCCGGCCTTTTTGATGGGCGGCACTCTTCCTGTGCTCTTGCGCTCCCTGCAAGCGGCGCCCGGCGGCATCAGTGCCAAGGGCGGACGCCTTTACGCTGCCAATACGCTCGGCGCGATCGTCGGCTGCCTCGCCGTCTCCTTCGTGATCATTCCCGCACTCGGGGTACAGGCAACCGGTGTTGCTGCCGCCGCTCTCGGCCTGACCGCTGCTGCCACCGCGGTTTCTCGCGGCGCGGCTTCCGCCACCTCAGCTCCCGAGGCATCTCCGACACCATCCATCGGCGAAGGCGGGTCCCGGCTGGCGCTTGCTCTCTACGCGCTCGCCGGCGGCGTCGCGCTCGGCTATGAGGTCGCCTGGTCGCAGGCGATCGTGCAATTCATCTCGACCCGCTCCTTCGCCTTCTCGGTCGTGCTTGCGACTTATCTCGCAGGCCTTGCGCTTGGCGCTGCGATCTTTTCGCGGCGAACCGACAAGCTGACCGATCCCTGGACCACGTTCGGCCTGCTCATTACAGCTGCCGGCCTCGTCGCGCTTTTCGAGCTGGCGGTGCTCGGCACCTGGCTCACCGTTTGGCAGACGAATGCGGAAGCGACGGTCGCAGCGATGACAGGCAGCATCTTCGCCGGCATGTGCGCGCGTTTCCTTGTGGCGGCGCTCACCATCGTCTTCATCCCGACGCTGATCCTCGGCGCCGCCTTTCCCGTCGCCTTGCGCCTTGCGGTCAATCCTGCCCATGTCGGGCGCGATACCGGCCGCGTGCTGGCCTTCAATACGCTCGGCGGCATCGCCGGCACGCTTGCCACAGGCTTTCTACTGATCCCGACGCTCGGCATCGTCCGCAGCTTTGCCATCCTGGCGGTCATCGCCGCCATGATCGGCCTTGTCGCGATCTTCAGGGGCAAGGGCAGCGCGTTGGTTGGCCCTCGTCTTGCCGTGCCCATGCTCGGCGCCCTCACCCTGCTGCTAGCGTTCTTCGTACCGTCGGACCGGCTCGCCAATCTGCTGACGAAGTCGCGTAGCGACGGCACGATCGTCTCTTATGAAGAAGGCCTCGGCGCGACCGTCGCGGTGATCGAACAGGGACAGGCCGACCGTCGCTTCCGCCGGCTTTATATCCAGGGCGTTTCCAACACCGGCGATGCCATGCCGTCGCTGCGTTACATGCGGCTGCAGGCTTTGTTGCCGCTCCTGATCCAAAAGGGCGAACCGAAGTCGGCGCTGGTGATAGGGCTTGGAACCGGCATCACCGCCGGGTCGCTGCTCGCCTATCCAGGGCTGGAGCGCCGCGTCGCTGCTGAACTTTTGCCTTCGGTCGCCCGCGCGTCCGCTCTGTTCAAGGGCAATTACGATGCCCCCCATGATCCCCGACTGGAGGTCCGCCTGCGCGACGGTCGGCGAGAACTGTTGCGAAGCGAGGAGCGCTACGACCTGATCACGCTCGAGCCACCGCCGCCGTCGGCGGCCGGTGTCGTCAATCTCTATTCGTCCGATTTCTACCGGCTGGCGCGCGCGCGTCTGGCAGACAATGGCATGGTGGCCCAATGGCTGCCGATCGCCACCCAGAACGACGAGGACACCCGTTCCCTCGTCAGAAGCTTTCTCGACACTTTCCCTGAGGTCACGCTCTGGTCGACGGAACTGCACGAGATGCTTCTGGTCGGCTCTCTCGCACGCCAAGATATCGACGCCACGCGGATTGCGGAGCGGATGAAGGAACGGCCGCTTGCGACAGCGCTCGGCGAGGTCGGAATTTCCAGCCCGGCCGATCTGCTGGCGACCTGGATGATGGATCGTTCGGGGCTGGAGCGCTACGCCGGCGACGCCCTTCCTGTAACGGACGATCAGCCGCGGATCGAATATGCAAGTTGGGCGCGACCCGACGAGCTGCAGCGCACGCTTCCGGCTCTCATCGCCCTCAGAACAGATCTTCCGCTGGTAACCGCAGACCCCGTAACGAAAACGGCAATCGCCGAAGCGCATAACAGGCTGCTGCTCTTCTACCAGGCCTCGCTCAATGCCTATGCCGGCTACCGTGCCGAATGGGCGCGCGACATGGAAGTGCTGATGCGCGTCGAACCGGCCAATCCCTATTACAAATGGTTCGTTTCAAGCAGTCAGCGATGACGGGTTGACGGATGTCGTTGACACCCGCGCTTTGGCTTCCGAACGAGCTGCTCAAGCCGCGCGGATAACCGCTGCCGACCAAGAATATTTTCGCTGGAAAGGCAGCCAGGCGCGAAATATTTGCGCAACGACCCCTATGAAGGGCACGGGATTGCAACCCGGCATCCGTAATCACGGTGTATCCTGTCGCCATTCAACCCAACCATTTGTTGGGCAGGGAGGTAGAAGATTTCATGACGGACAACGACAATTCAGCGGGCCCTGCGACATCGCGGGCGGCGATGGAAGGCGAGCTGGGCATTCTCGCGCGGCGACGCATTGAGGCCGGCATCATCGCACCGATCTATGAGGCGATGCGCGAAGAGATCGGCGAGGAACGTGCCCAGGCGATCCTCGACAAGGCTGTCAGCCAGGCTGCCATCGAGGCCGGCAAGGCGTTTGCGGCGAAGACCCCCGGTGGCACCAATCTGCGGACATTCCAGGAGCTGCAGGATCTCTGGACGCAGGACGATGCCCTGACGATCGAGGTGACGAAAGCGACCGACGACGAGTTCCACTACAACGTCAAGCGCTGTCGATACGCCGAGACCTATCGCGAGATGGGACTCGGCCATATCGGGCACCTGCTCTCCTGCAACCGTGATGGCGTGTTTTGTACCGGTTACGACCCGCGCATCACGCTTGAGCGCACGCAGACGGTGATGCAGGGCGCGTCCCATTGCGACTTCCGCTACCGCCTGAATGCCGAAGCGGCCGAAGAACAGAAATGACCGCCATGGGACAAGCACGCAAAAACCTGGCCACAGGCACCAACATGCCTGCAATCAACGGCGACCGGCTATGGGCCGATATCGTTTCCACGGCGCGCTTCGGCGGCACCGACAGGGGCGGCGTCACCCGGCTGACGCTGACGGAAGAGGACCGGCAGGTTCGAGACTGGTTCGTCGCCGAATGCCGCTCGCTGGGCTGCGCAATTGAAATCGATCGGATCGGCAACATCTTCGCCACCTATCCCGGCGAAGACCCGTCTCTGCCGCCGATCGCCGTCGGCAGCCATCTCGATACCCAGCCGCAGGGTGGCCGGTTCGACGGCATTCTCGGTGTTTTGGCCGGGGTGGAACTGATCCGCACGCTGAAGGGGAGCGGCACAGTGCTGCGGCATGGCCTGACAGTCGTCAACTGGACGAACGAGGAAGGCTCGCGCTTCTCGCCGGCGATGATGGGTTCAGGCGTCTTTGCCGGCGCATCGCGCCTGGAAGCAATCGAGGCTTTGATCGACCGGGACGGAAAGACCGTATTGGCAGCGCTCGAAGCCATCGGCTATCGCGGCGAAACCGCTCTCGGCCATGTCGGCTTTACCGCCTATGTCGAGCTCCATATCGAGCAAGGCCCATTGCTGGAAGCGGCGGCGACCGAGATCGGTATCGTCACCGGCGTGCAAGGGGTGCGCTGGTTCGATGTGACGATCGCCGGGACGGAAGCCCATGCCGGCAGCACCCCGATGGCGCAGCGTGACGACGCGTTGGTCGCCGCCTCCCAGATCGTGCTTGCCGTGCGCGATATCGCGCGCCGTCACCCACCTGGCGTCGGCACCACAGGGTTTGCCGCAATCGGCCCCAATTCGCGCAATGTCGTGCCGGGCTCGGTGCAGTTGCAGATCGACATGCGCCACCCCTCTGAAGCGGGGCTCGATCAGATGCAGGCGGCGCTTGAGCAGGCGATCGGCGCGATCGACGCCAGGATCGCGCTCAGTCACATCTGGTCGAAGCAACCCGTCATATTCGATCCCGGCATTGTCGATGTCGTGCGCGCCAGCGCCGCCGCACTCGGCTATTCCGCCACCGAGGTCGTCTCCGGCGCCGGTCACGATGCCGCCCACATCGCCGGCAACTGCCCGACGGCCATGATCTTCGTGCCCTCCAAGGACGGGCTGTCGCACAACGAAGCCGAATACTCCTCGCCGGAGGAATGCGCCCGTGGCGCCGACGTCCTGCTGCAGACGGTGCTGCAGATCGACCTGAAATAACGACAAACGTTGCCGGCGGGATTTCCCGCCGGCGACGCCGTTTTCAACAAATGCTGGTTCAGCCGCGGGCCGAATCGAGCGTCTCGTGTTCCTTTTCCACCTGTTGGGCCTTCAGGTAGCTTTCGATCAGCAGCTGATACTCCGGGAAGATCTTGGTGTAGATCTCCGCCCATTGCTGCGCGTCGTCACGATGCCAGGTCCGCTGCAGTTCGGAGGCGACGGCCGCCGTGTCCATCGGGACAACACCCGCCTGGACAACGCGGGCAAGCGTGATCTCCTGCGCCATTTTCGAATAGGTACCCGACGCGTCGACGACGGCGAAGACCTTGTAGCCCTCGTGGACGGCGCTGATGGCCGGAAATGCCATGCAGACGCTGGTGATCGTGCCGGCAATGATCAGCGTCTTGCGGCCCGTCGCCTTGACGGCGGCCACGAAGTCCGGATTGTCCCAGGCGTTGATCTCGCCGCGACGGGCGACATATGTGGCATGCGGCGCATTCGCGTGGATTTCCGGGATCAACGGACCGTTCGGTCCCTGCGGCACCGAAGCCGTTGTGATGACGGGCATCTTTGTCAGCGTCGCCATGCTGGCAAGGGCTGCCGCATGGGCGCGTAGCTTCGGCATCGGCATGTCGTTGACGGTCTGAAACAGGCCGCTCTGATGGTCGATCAGAAGCATGACCGCATCATCGGGATCGATGACCGGGCGGGCGCCGTTGAAGTTGGCGACGTTGTTGACATTCGTCATGGCTCTTCTCCTATGACTGGCCCGTAATTAACGGGAAGCCTTGGTGGTCGTGTAGCTGCTTATCAGGTTGCGGTAGTCGGGGATGTGGTTGGAGAACAGCGTTCCAAGCCCCTCGACGTCGTTGCGCCAATCGCGATGCAGTTCGCAGGCAAGACCGAACCAGGTCATCAGCTGTGCGCCGGACTGCGACATGCGATCCCAGGCCGAATGGCGGGTGATCTCGTTGAAAGTGCCCGACGCGTCAGTAACGACGAAGACTTCAAATCCCTCCTCGAGGGCTGACAGGGCCGGGAATGCCACGCAGACCTCCGTGACGACGCCGGCAATGATCAGTTGCTTCTTGCCGGTGGCCTTGACCGCCTTGACGAAGTCTTCATTGTCCCAGGCGTTGATCTGGCCGGGGCGCGGAATGAACGGCGCATCCGGGAACATTTCCTTCAGTTCCGGCACGATCGGGCCGTTCGGACCATCCTCGAAGCTGGTTGTCAGGATCGTCGGCAGCTTGAAGTATTTCGCGAGGTCCGCGAGTGCCAGAACGTTGTTCTTGAATTTGTCGGGATCGATATCCCGGACCAGCGAGAGCAGACCGGCCTGGTGGTCGACGAGCAGAACCGCAGCCTGATCCTTGTCGAGACGCTTGTAGGTTTTTGCCATAGTGAAGACTCCTTCATCTCTAGTCATATCCGCGTGCTCTGGCCGTTGATCGGCCGTCGTGGGTTCGGCGCGGAGTTCCGAGCCCACGAGAACTCAAAGTGCCGGTGCTGAAACGGCGCCGAAGCTGCCGTTCTGGAAGTCGGCGAAGGCCTGGCGGATTTCGTCCGCCGTGTTCATCACGAAGGGGCCATGCATGACCACGGGTTCGTCGATCGGCTCACCGCTCAAGACGAGGACGGTAGCATCCGAGCTGGCATCGAGCGTAATGGCGCCGCCTTCGCGGCCGAGGAGGCCGAACTGGGCTTCACCGATCAGGTCGCTGCCGTTGACCAGCACGGTGCCGTGCAGCACTGCCAGACCGATCGAATGGCCCTCTGGCAGATCGAGCGCGAGCGAACCTCCCTGTTTCAGCCTGACATCCCAGAGATTGATCGGCGTAAACGTCTTCGCCGGTCCGTTGCGGCCGTCGAACGCGCCGGCGATCACCCTGAGCGTGCCGGCATCCTCCGGCAGCGGCACGGTGGGGATGTCACGGCTAAGGAGTGTCTGGTATCCCGGCTTTGCGGATTTGGCTCTGGCCGGCAGGTTGACCCAGAGCTGGACCATTTCCAGCGTCCCGCCCTGCCTGGTGAAGGCGTCCGAATGGTACTCCTCGTGCAGGATACCGCCGGCTGCCGTCATCCATTGCACGTCGCCCGGGCCGATATGGCCGCCATTGCCGGCCGAATCCCGATGATCCACTTCGCCACGATAGACGATGGTCACCGTCTCGAAGCCGCGATGCGGATGCACACCGACGCCGCGCGGCCGGCTGGTCGGTGCAAATTCGGTCGGCCCCGCATAGTCGAGCAACAGGAACGGGCTTGCATGTTCACCGACGGCGTCATGGGAAAGCAGCGAGCGAACAGGAAAACCGTCGCCGACCCAGTGCTGTCGGGCGTTCCCAAAAATGCCGAGTATCTTGCGCATGTCTGTTTCTCCTTGTGCATCGCCTTGCAAGCGATGACGTTGAGAGGAACATATTCCAGCGACAAATCTGGCAGTAGACAGTCAAATCGGGCTACAGTGTCCCATGGATAGGACAATAATTGACCATGCAGGACTTGAACGATCTTAAGCTTTTCGTCGACGTCGTCGAGCAGAACGGTTTTGCTGCTGCCGCGCGCAAACTCGATATGCCGCGTTCGCGGCTGAGCCGGCGCATCGGCTTGCTGGAGGAGCGGCTCGGCGTCCGGCTTGTCCAGCGTTCGACGCGTCACTTCGTCGTCACCGAGATCGGCAGGGAATATTACCGCCATTGCGTCGCCATGCTGGTGGAGGCGGAGGCAGCACAGGAGGTGATCGATCGCACGCGCTCCGAACCCCAGGGCGTCGTGCATGTCAGTTGCCCCTCCTCGGTGCTCTATTTCCAGGTGGGAGAGATGATTGCCCGCTTCATGTCCGGCTGCCCGAAGGTCGAGGTGGTGCTCGAAAGCACCAACAGACGGGTGGACGTGTTGCGCGAAGGCATCGACATCGCCATCCGCGTCCGCTTCCCGCCGCTCGAGGAGAGCGACCTTGTGATCAAGAGGTTGACAGAAAGCGCGCAGCGCCTGGTCGCCAGCCCTCGACTGCTCGGGCCTGACGCACGGCCGCTGACGCCCGCCGATCTCGCCGCCCTTCCGAGCCTGGCATGGAATTCGAACCGGCAGGAGCATGATTGGTGCCTGGACGGACCGGACGGCGCCAACGCCATCGTGCGCCACAACCCGCGGCTCGTGACCGAAGACATGGTCGCCCTGCGCCTCGCCGCCCTGAAAGGCGTCGGCGTCACACAATTGCCGACCATGGTCGTGAGGCAGGACCTGAAGGATGGAACACTAGTCGACGTTCTGCCCCAATGGGCACCCCGGGCCGGCATCATTCACGCCGCCTTTCCATCACGGCGCGGGCTGCTTCCCTCGGTCAGGGCATTGCTTGATTTCCTCGCGAACGAATATGCCGAACTTGCGAGGCTGGACGAGCCGGGAACGTGATCGGGCAGCATCTCGCTGGCCGCCCACGCCTCAAGAACCGTCGGCGGAGCGTGTCTTCAGGATCGCCGAAAAGCGCGGATCGAAGGTGCGGCTGATCGGCTCGGCGGCGGCGCCGATGGCAACCGCCCAGGGATCAGTGAAGCCGACCTGCAGGCGCGGCAGGCTGCGATCGCGCCGATCGGCGAGTGACGGAAGCAGCGGCTGCATCGTGTCCGTGATCAGCTGTGCCAGGCCCGGCGGCAGTCCGCCACACAGGATCACCGTTTGCGGGTCGAAGATGGTTTCGAGCACCTGGACGGCGCCACGCAATTCATAGACGGCCACATCCAGCCAATTGCGCAACCTGATGTCCCCGTCTGTGACAGCCGCATCGAGGCGGGCATAGAGGTCCGGGTCGGCCGGATCGAGCTCGAGCAGCTTGCAGAGGGAAGCGATCGAGGCGCGGTACTCAAGCGGTGTGCGCTCGTGCTCGGCAGCCCCTCGCGGCAGGCTCAGGATCATGCCGATCTCGCCGCCATTGCCGTTGGCACCACGATAAAGCTCGCCATTGAGGATCAGCCCGGCGCCAAGGCCGTAGCCGAGATAGATGCAGATGGCGTGATCGACGCCATGCGCTGCGCCGACCAGACGCTCGGCCGTGGCGGCCGCCGCCGAATCGTTCTGCAAGGCGACGTCGAGGCCGGTGCCGGCGGCAAGCGTTTCAAGCAGGGGGAAGTTCTGCCAGGCCGCCATCATCCAGGGATCGTCGTCGGCGGCTTCGACACCGAAGGGGCCGGGCATCGCCGCGCCAAGTCCGACCAGGCGTTGCTCCGATTGCGGCGCGATCGACGCCAGGTCACGCCGGGTCTTCTCGATGAGATCCAGAATGGTCTTGACACCGGTCGCCGGTCCTCCCGCCGGAAGGTTGGCCTCTGCGCGCGCCAGAACCGTACCCTCGAGATCCACTGCGATGGTGCGCGTGACGTGCCGATCGATCTGCAGGCCGATGGCAAAGGCACCCTCGGCGACCAGACGATAGGGCGTCGACGGTTGCCCCCGGCCGTTTCGCACCGCCGTCAGCGACTGAACCAGCCCGTCGCGTTCCAAATCCTCGATGATGTTGGAAACCGTCTGCTTCGTCAGCGCGGTCGCACGAGCAAGGTCGGCACGGGACAATTGCCCGTTCAACCGCAATGCGTCGATCATGACGCGCCGGTTGTGGGCGCTCGTCCCTTCCTGGTTGGTGCCGCTCTTTGCCCGGATCGGCCGTAAATCGTTCATCCCGAAAACCCCACTTGACACCGTTAGAATATTGAACAAGAAATAAGTCAAGACAATTGACTTAATTGAGAGCCAGCAAGAGCTCCGG
Source organism: Ensifer sp. M14 (assembly GCF_003355565.1). Classification (NCBI taxonomy): domain Bacteria; kingdom Pseudomonadati; phylum Pseudomonadota; class Alphaproteobacteria; order Hyphomicrobiales; family Rhizobiaceae; genus Ensifer; species Ensifer sp. M14. Next base: position 206,634 of record NZ_QJNR01000007.1, on the reverse strand, counting down.
GGGAACGAAGGCCACGGCCACAGGTCGTCGCAAGCGCTCCGATAGATATGTCGACGGCCGCCCGCAAGTGGGCGGATTTCTCATATTCGGCCCACCGGGGAGGTGTGCCGGCAAAACTGAAACGCTCAGTTATTGGAGGCAGGAATGTTGAAATCCATTAAAACCACGTTGCTCAGCGCAACCTTGCTCGGCTCGTCCTTTGCCGGCCACGCCTATGCCGAAACCACGCTCAACGCGCTCTTCATGGCGCAGGCGGCCTATAGCGAAACCGACGTGCGCGCCATGACCGAGGCCTTCACCAAGGCCAATCCGGACGTGAAGGTCAACCTTGAATTCGTCCCCTACGAAGGCCTGCACGACAAGACCGTGCTGGCACAGGGCTCTGGCGGCGGCTACGACGTCGTGCTCTTCGACGTGATCTGGCCGGCCGAATACGCCGCCAACAAGGTGCTGGTCGATGTCTCCGACCGCGTGACCGACGAAATGAAATCCGGCGTCCTGCCGGGCGCCTGGACAACCGTCGAATATGACGCCAAGCGCTACGGGATGCCGTGGATCCTCGACACCAAATATCTGTTCTACAACAAGGAGATCCTTGAAAAGGCAGGCATCAAGGCGCCGCCGAAGACCTGGGACGAACTGACGGAACAGGCCAAGATCATCAAGGACAAGGGACTGGCCGCAGCCCCGATCGCGTGGAGCTGGTCGCAGGCGGAAGCCGCGATCTGCGACTACACCACGCTCGTCAGCGCCTATGGCGGCAAGTTCATCGACGGCGGCAAGCCCGCTTTCACTTCGGGCGGCGGTCTCGACGCGCTCAACTATATGGTCACGAGCTATTCATCGGGGCTCACCAATCCGAACTCGAAGGAATTCCTCGAAGAGGACGTTCGCAAGGTCTTCCAGAACGGCGAAGCGGCCTTCGCGCTCAACTGGACCTACATGTACAACCTCGCCAACGACCCCAAGGAAAGCAAGGTCGCCGGCAAGGTCGGCGTCGTGCCGGCACCGGGTGTTGCGGGCAAGAGCGAGGTTTCGGCCGTCAATGGTTCGATGGGCCTCGGCATCACCTCGACCAGCAAGCATCCGGACGAAGCCTGGAAGTACATCGTCCACATGACCTCGCAGCAGACGCAGAATGCCTATGCCAAGCTGAGCCTGCCGATCTGGGCGTCTTCCTATGAAGATGCCAATGTCACCAAGGGCCAGGAAGAGCTGATCGCCGCTGCTAAGCTCGGCCTTGCCGCCATGTATCCGCGCCCGACGACGCCGAAGTACCAGGAGCTTTCGACAGCCCTGCAACAGGCAATCCAAGAGGCGCTGCTTGGTCAGGCCTCCGCCGAGGACGCGCTGAAGACCGCCGCCGAAAACAGCGGTCTCTGATCCCCACGGTCTTCGACCTCCCGGGTGGCTCTGCCGCCCGGGACTTGCCGGGACGGTTTGACCGGCAATAGCACCCTGGCCAAAATGGCCTAAAAGGTTTCCATCCCATGTCCGGTACCTGGATAACAACGCGCGCGTGGCTTCTGATGCTGCCGCTGCTCGTAGTCATGATCTCTGTCATTGGCTGGCCGCTGATCGACACGGTCAGGCTTTCGTTCACCGACGCAAAGCTCGTCGGCACCGAAGGCACGTTCGTCGGCCTCGCCAACTATGCTAAGGTGCTCGGCGGCTCGAATTTCCAGCGCGCCCTGGTCACAACCACATGGTTCGCAGTTGTTTCCGTAACTGCCGAAATGGTGATCGGGGTGCTGGCCGCTCTGTTGCTCAACCGCAATTCCGTGGACGCACGGCGCTGCGCGCCCTGATGATCCTGCCCTGGGCTCTGCCGACCGTCGTCAACGCAACGCTGTGGCGGTTGATCTACAATCCGGAATATGGCGCACTGAACGCGGCCCTGACGCAGATCGGACTGATCGACAGCTATCGCTCCTGGCTCGGCGAACCCGGCTCGGCGCTGACCGCGCTGATCGTCGCCGACTGCTGGAAGAACTTTCCGCTTGTCGCCCTGATCGCGCTTGCCGCCCTTCAGGCCGTGCCGCGCGACATCACGGCCGCCTCGCTCGTCGACGGCGCCGGGCCGTTCAACCGCTTCCGTTATGTCATTATGCCCTACCTCGCAGGCCCGCTGCTGGTGGCACTGGTGCTGCGCACGATCGAGGCCTTCAAGGTGTTCGACCTTGTCTGGGTGATGACACGCGGCGGCCCGGCCAACAGCACGCGCACGCTGTCGATCCTCGTCTATCAGGAAGCCTTCTCGTTTCAGCGGGCGGGATCCGGCGCCTCTCTCGCGTTGATCGTCACCTTGCTGGTGACGGTGCTCGCGGTCGCCTATGCTGCGCTCGTACGCAAAGCAGCGGGAGCCACCTGATGGAACGCCAGAGCCCGCTCTTTACCGCCTTCATCTACGCTTCAGCCCTGTTGCTCGCCGCCGTCATCCTTGCGCCCGTGCTCTGGCTCTTCATCATGAGCATCTCGTCTACCGCCGACCTCTCAGCAAAGCCGCTCAACTGGTGGCCCGATGAGATCGACCTGTCCCGTTACGGCGTGCTCATGACCACGCTGGAAAACAGCGCCGGTGCGGCCTTCGTCGCCTCGCTCCTCAACAGCCTGAAGGTGGCCGGCATGGCGACGCTTGCAGCCATCGCCGTTGCCATACCCTCGGCCTGGGCCGTGTCGCGAACGCCTGCAGTCTCCTGGTCGCTCTACGCGGTGATCGCCACCTACATGCTGCCGCCGGTGGCGTTGGCTGTGCCGCTCTACATGGGTCTTGCCACACTCGGCCTGTTGAATTCCGTCTTCGGCCTTGCGCTGGTGTATCTCACCATCCTTGCGCCCTTCACCACTTGGCTACTGAAATCCGGCTTCGATTCCATTCCGAAGGAAATCGAGAGCGCTGCGATGATCGACGGCGCCAGGCTCGACCAGATCCTGAGGATCATCACCCTGCCGCTTGCAGCCCCCGTCATGGCGACCTCGGCGCTCTTTGCCTTCCTGCTTGCCTGGGACGAATTCTTCTATGCGCTGCTGTTCACATCGGACCTGCGCGCAAAAACCCTGACGGTCGCCATCGCCGATCTCGCCGGCGGCCGGGTTTCCGATTACGGACTGATCGCAACCGCCGGCGTGCTTGCCGCCCTGCCGCCGGTGCTGATCGGCCTTATCATGCAAAAAGCCCTGATTTCCGGGCTCACCAGCGGCGGCGTCAAGGGATGACCATGAGCGACACACCCCCCCGCCCGGCCGGGCTCATTGCAATCGACCGCGAGATGGCCCGCCAGGCCGCGGACGCCGTCGCTTCATTCCAGGCGGCACAGGCGTTGGCCGGCAAGATCGCCGCATCGCTCAGATCGACCGGCAAACTGCTGCTGCTCGGCATGGGCGGCTCGCATGCGGTTGGCCGCGCACTCGAACCGCTCTACCGGGCCCATGGCATCGATGCGATCGCGCTGCCGTTGTCGGAACAGTTGGGGCAGCCCCTGTCGATCTCGGGCAAGACGATCCTCGTCACCTCCCAATCCGGGGAAAGTGCGGAGGTATTGCGCTGGTTTGCGGAAACGAACGGCGCGACTGGCGACACCTTCGGGCTGACCCTCGAGGGGAGTTCCTTTCTCGCCCGAAGCGCCCTCTCCCTGGTCGGCGTTGGCGGTACGGAGAAAGCATTCGCCGCCACGCGCAGCCTGACGATCAGCTTTGCCCTGCACCTGTCGATCCTCGCCGCCCTTGGTGACGACCCGTCATCGGCACTACAGGCGATCGAGAGCCCGCAAGCACCCCACACGACGCCCGCGCTCGCAGCACTGGCAGACGTCCGCTCCGTCGTCACCTCGGGCCGCCGACTTCAGGGATTGTCCGAAGCAATCGGGCTCGGGTTGACCGAGCTGTCGCGGCTGCCCTGCTTCTCCCTCGAAGGCGGGCAGTTGCGGCATGGGCCGATGGAGATGCTCGGCCCGTCGGTCGGCGTCGTCCTGTTTCGCGCCGCGGATGCCACCGCCGGTCTCGTCAGCGCCATGGCGGTTTCGGCAGCAGAAGCCGGCTCGCCTGTTGTCGTCTTCGATGCGTCCGGCGAGACACCGATCCCCGGCGTGACTACCCTTTCCTTCGAACCTGCTGCCGGCCTGGCGGCGATCTTTGCGATGCTGCCGGTGGCGCAATCCTTCATGATCGCCTTTGCCGCGGCGCGCGTCGCCGATGCCGGAACCCCGGTCCGGTCGACCAAGATTACCCGGAGCGAATGAAGCATGCGTCCTCTTGTCGTCATCGGCAACGTCAACGTCGATCTGATCCTCGGGCCGGCCGCCCCCTGGCCGAAGGCCGGCACCGAAATCATCGTCGATCATGACGAACTGCGCGTCGGCGGTTGTGCCGGCAACAGCGCGCTGGCCTGGGACTCGCTTGGCGTCGACTATGCGATTGCCGCGAACATCGGCAACGACCAGTTCGGCACCTGGCTGAAGGGCGCCTTTGCCGAGCGGGCCAGCGGCTGGCCGGTAGAAAACGTCGGCACGACACTGTCGGTCGGCATCACCCATCCGGACGGCGAACGCACCTTCTTCACCACCCGCGGGCACCTACCGCTCTTCAGCTTCGAAGAAGTCCGCGGCATGCTCGACGGTGAGCGCCTGCGTGGCGGCCTTGCGCTGCTTGCCGGTTCGTTCCTGACCGATGCGTTGACCGCTGCCTATGACGATGTCTTCGACTGGGCCGAGGCGCACGACATTGCCGTCGCGCTCGACACCGGCTGGCCGCTCGATGGCTGGACGGACGCCAACTGTACCGCGACGATCGGCTGGCTGAAACGCTGCCGGCTTGCGCTCTTCAACGAGGTCGAAACGACGACGCTGACCGGCCTTGCCGATCCAGCGGACGCCGCCCGCGCGCTGAAGACACATATGCCCGACGACGCGATCGTCGTCGTCAAGCGCGGGCCAAACGGGGCACTGGCACTTGGCTCGACAGGAGACATCGTCTCCGTCGCCGCGCCTGCGGTCAAAGTCATCGACACGATCGGCGCGGGCGACGTGTTCAACGCCGGCTTTCTCGCAGCCCTTGCCGCCGGCGTGCCGCTCAAGGACTGCCTGCGAACCGGCGTCACCATTGCTTCCGAGGCGATCTCGACGCTGCCGCGCGCTTATGGAAACCCCTTATCCGCCTTTCTTCAGGAGACGACCGCATGAGCGCGCTTGAGATCCGCAACATTCACAAGCGCTACGGCGAAGTCGAGACGCTGAAGGGCATCGACATCGCGCTGGAAAGCGGCGAATTCCTGGTGCTGCTCGGCTCGTCGGGTTGCGGCAAGTCCACCCTGCTCAACATCATCGCCGGCCTTGCCGAGCCGAGTGGCGGCGACATCCGCATTGGAACCCGCTCCATCGTCGGGGTGCACCCCAAGGATCGCGACATCGCCATGGTGTTTCAATCCTACGCCCTCTACCCGAACATGAGCGTCGCCCGCAACATCGGCTTTGGCCTGGAAATGCGCAAGGTTCCGGCGCCCGAGCGCGAAAAGGCGGTCAGCGAAACGGCAAAGCTGCTGCAGATCGAAAACCTGCTTCAGCGCAAGCCGAGCCAGCTCTCCGGCGGCCAGCGCCAGCGTGTCGCCATCGGGCGGGCGCTGGTGCGCAACCCGCAGGTTTTCCTGTTCGACGAACCGCTGTCGAACCTCGACGCCAAGCTGCGCATGGAGATGCGCACGGAACTGAAGCGGCTGCACCAATTGCTGAAGACGACCGTGGTCTATGTCACCCACGACCAGATCGAGGCGATGACGCTCGCCACCCGCATCGCCGTCATGCGCGATGGCCGCATCGAACAGCTCGGGACGCCGGAAGAGATCTATGACCGACCGACGACACTCTACGTCGCCGGTTTTGTCGGCTCGCCGCCCATGAACATTTTCGATGCGGACGTCGCGGAAGGCGGCTTGCGCGTGGGAGACGGCAATGCACCGATCGCAATTCCCGCGCGCTTTCACGGCAAGGTATCGAATGGCCAGCAGGTCAAGGTTGGCATCCGCCCGGAAGCGCTGCGTCTTTCAACCGACGAGGCAAATGCGCCGCGGCTGACGGCGCGCGTGGAAGTGGTCGAGCTGACCGGCCCGGAACTGGTGGTGACGGCGCGCATCGGCGGCGAGCGCATCACCGCATGCCTGCCGCCGCGCACCCAGCTTGCAATCGATGCCGAGCGGACATTTGCCTTCGACGAAGGCGCCTTGCATCTGTTCGATCCGGAAACCGGGAGATCGCTGCTCGCCTCGTGACACCGAGAGCAACCATATCTTCCGGGCGATCGGCGAAGTCGGCCCCACACCCGCGGCCTCCCCTGCCAAGGCCGGCGCTTAGCAAAAGAGGGCGGAGGCTCCTCGCCGACACTCCCGCGAGTTCATGAAGATCAGCCGGGAGGAAACCTCTTGGCGTAAACCATCTCGTGCGTGGCAATCAGCATGCTTTTTCCGACGTCCGCCAGCCGCCTGATCACCTGTATTCTCCCATTTTTTCCTCTAAAAATATTCCATTATACTGTACCTAAGTCCCGAATAGCGGATTGACGTTCGGAAAGTCGACGGTCATAACTTGTCAAGGGCGAATGATGTAGCTTCGTCTTATGGAGCGCCCGACAGAAGGAATTGGTGAGCGATGACCGTGCCGATCGAAACCCCCGCCGTGCTGGTGGATATCGAGATTGCCAAGCGGAACATCCGCACGTTCCAAGCCTATGCGGATGCGCACGGCATCCGCGTCCGACCGCATATCAAGACGCACAAGCTGCCACAGATGGCCGAGCTACAGCTGGACGCCGGCGCTGTTGGCATCACCTGCCAGAAGGTGACCGAGGCCGAGGCGATGGTGGACGGCAGTGAGCGGATCGCCGATGTGCTCATCACCTACAACATCCTGGGCAAACCCAAGCTTGCCCGGCTGGAACGTCTCAACCAGCGCATTGCGCTTGCGGTCGTCGCCGACAACGTGACCGTCATCGACGGGCTTTCCGGGCATTTCGCTGGCAAGGAGAAGCCGCTCAGGGTCTTCGTCGAATGCAACACCGGTGCGGACCGTTGTGGGGTGGCGTCGCCCGTGGAGGCCGCGCGTCTGGCCCGCCGGATCAACGATGGCGAGGGCATCGACTTCGCCGGCCTGATGACCTATCCGCCGATTGCCGGCGAGGCAAAAGTCCAAGCTTTCATGAGCGAAGCCAAGTGCCTGATCGAGGCGGACGGCATCGCCGTACCCGCAATCACTTCCGGTGGCACGCCCAGCATGATGCATGCCGCCGGCGCGCCGGTCGCGACCGAATACCGGCCCGGCACCTACATCTACAACGACCGCTCCCTCGTTTCGCGCGGGGTCGCCACCTGGGACGACTGTGCCCTCACGGTGCTTGCCACCGTCGTCTCGGTGCCATCGGAACACCGCGCGATCATCGATGCCGGGAGCAAGGTGCTGACCGCCGACCTCCTGGGTCTGACGGGCTATGGCAATGTGCTTGGCCGCGACGACATCCGGATAGACCAGCTTTCGGAAGAACACGGCCGGCTGGTGAGCGACGGGCCGATCGGTCTGACCGTTGGGCAGCAGTTGCGCATCGTTCCCAACCACGCCTGCGTCGTCACCAACATGGTCGACGCCGTGCATATCGTCGAAGGCGATGAGCCGAAGGCCATTTGGCCGATCGTCGCCCGCGGCCACGTGCTCTAGGATGTTGCCTTAACCGTCGCAACCGCTGTCCAGCTGACCTTTCCAAGGCTCACCGCGCGTCTGCGGGATCGTCGTCTCTGTCGATCGCGTCGTCGAAGCCGCGAGCGGACGGCAGGCCTTCAATCATCAACCCGCAATTTTGATGCCCGCGTCAGAAAGCGCCATGCTATTCTCCGGCCGGCTCTCCAAGCAGGAGATCGGGGCGTCAAACAGGCCTCGGGCAAACCGTTCCTAAAAAACGCTAAATTACGATAGGACATTTCCCGATAGTCACTTCCGGCATGATCAGTTTGCGTTGCTGCAGTCGATTAAATTGATAGTTTATCTGGTAACCGATGGAGGTCGAGATGGGCTTTGGACGAATTACCGGAATTGTGGGACTGGCAATTGTAGTCGGAGGCCTGCAGCTTGGTGCTGCAAGTGTGGCTTTTGCCGACACGACGATCCTGAACGTGTCCTATGACCCGACACGTGAACTTTACAAGGACTTCAACGCCGCTTTCGCTGAAAAGTGGAAGGCGGACACCGGCGAAACCGTGACGATCCAGACATCGCATGGCGGCTCCGGCAAGCAGGCCCGCTCCGTGATCGACGGTCTGCAGGCTGATGTCGTAACCCTCGCGCTTGAGGCAGATATCGACGCGATCGTCAAGGAAACCGGAAAGATCCCGGCGGACTGGAAGACCAAGTTCGAAAACAACAGCGCACCCTATACGTCGACGATCGTCTTCCTGGTGCGCAAGGGCAATCCGAAAGGCATCAAGGACTGGGGCGATCTCGTCAAGGATGATATCCAGGTGATCACGCCGAACCCGAAGACCTCGGGTGGCGCGCGCTGGAACTTCCTGGCAGCCTGGGCCTACGCTCGTGCTGCCAATGGCGGCGACGACGGCAAGGCACAGGAATTCGTCACCGAGCTGTTCAAGCATGTGCCGGTGCTCGATACCGGTGCGCGTGGCTCGACCACGACATTCGTGCAGCGCGGCCTTGGCGACGTGTTGCTCGCCTGGGAAAACGAAGCCTATCTTTCGCTGGAGGAGCTGGGCCCGGATAATTTCGATATCGTCACGCCGTCGATCTCGATCAAGGCCGAGCCGCCGGTGGCACTTGTCGATGGCAATGTCGATGCCAAGGGCACACGCAAGGTCGCCGAGGCCTATCTCGGTTACCTCTACAGCGATGCCGGCCAGAAGATCGCGGCCAAGCACTACTATCGCCCGTTCAAGCCGGCAGCTGCCGACCCCAAGGACGTCGCGCGATTCGGTGACCTCAAGCTCGTGACCATCGAGGACTTTGGCGGCTGGAAGGAAGCGCAACCGAAGTTCTTCGGCGACGGTGGTCTGTTCGACCAGATCTACAAGCCGGGCCAATAATCGACCCTGTTGAAGCAATGATGCAATCGGCCGGACCATCCGATCCGGCCGATTGTTTTGTCAGGCCCGCATGGGGATTGCGGGTATAATGGGAGCGCCTGGGTTTTCCTCAGGCGCATGGAAGAGGTGAGCTGGATTTGATAATGGGAGCGCCTGGGTTTTCCTCAGGCGCATGGAAGAGGTGAGCTGGATTTGAGAGAGCATGGCCACAACAGGCGCTGGCGGTTTCGCCAACCGAGTGTGCTTCCCGGGTTCGGTCTGGCGCTCGGCGTCACGCTTTTCTGGCTGGTGCTGATCATCCTCATCCCGCTGTCGGGATTGATCTGGCGCTCGAGCAGCCTCGGCTGGTCGCAGTTCATGACGTTGGCGCTCGATACCCGCACGTTGAACGCGCTGAAGATCAGTTTCGGCACGGCCTTTATCGCAGCGATCGTCAATCTGATCTTCGGCGTCATCCTCGCCTGGGTGCTGGTGCGCTATCGTTTCCCCGGCAAGCGGGTGATCGACGCCATGGTCGACCTGCCGTTTGCGCTGCCGACGGCGGTCGCCGGCATTGCGCTCGCCACGCTTTATGCCCCCAACGGCTGGATCGGCTCGCTCTTGGCCCCGCTCGGCATCAAGATCGCCTTCACGCCGGCCGGCATCGTCATCGCCCTGATCTTCGTCGGCCTGCCCTTCGTCGTCAGGACCGTGCAGCCGATCATGGAAGAGATCGACAAGGAAGTGGAAGAGGCCGCAGCCACGCTCGGCGCCAGCCGTTTCCAGACGATCAGCCGGGTCTTGTTGCCGGGTTTGCTGCCGGCCGGCCTCACCGGCTTTGCGCTGGCCTTTGCCCGCGGCGTCGGCGAATACGGCTCGGTGATCTTCATCGCCGGCAACCTGCCCTACGTTTCCGAGATCGCCCCGCTTCTGATCGTCATCAGGCTGGAGGAGTTCAACTATCCCGCCGCCACCGCCATTGCCGCGGTGATGCTGATCATCTCCTTTGCCATGCTGCTCGTCATCAACTCGATCCAGGCCTGGAGCCGGCGGAGATATGTCTATGTCGCCTGATCTCGCAGCCAACTCCCAGCACGTACGCGCCGCCACCTCGGAAAGCCGCTTTGCTCGGCTGAGCCTGATTGTCGCAGCGCTCGCCTTCGTCGGCCTGTTTCTGCTTCTGCCGCTGGCCGCCGTCTTTACCGAGGCGCTGCGCAAGGGGCCGGCCGAGTTCTTCTCGGCCCTTGGCGATGCCGAGACCTTTTCCGCCATCCGCCTGACGCTGATCGTCGCTGCCATCGCCGTGCCGCTCAATCTCGTCTTCGGTGTTGCCGCCGCCTGGGCGATCGCCAAGTTCGAGTTCAAGGGCAAGGCTTTTTTGACGACGCTGATCGACCTGCCGTTCTCGGTCTCGCCCGTCATCTCCGGCCTCGTCTTCGTGCTGCTGTTCGGCTCGCACAGTCTCATCGGCCCCTGGCTGCAGAGCCATGGCATCCAGATCCTGTTTGCCGTGCCGGGCCTGGTGCTGGCGACCGTCTTCGTCACCTTTCCCTTCGTTGCCCGCGAGCTGATCCCGCTGATGCAGGAACAAGGCACCAGCGACGAGGAGGCGGCCTTGTCTCTGGGGGCATCGGGCTGGCAGACCTTCTGGCATGTGACGCTGCCCAACATCAAATGGGGGCTGCTTTACGGCGTGCTGCTGTGCAACGCCCGTGCCATGGGCGAGTTCGGCGCGGTGTCGGTGGTATCAGGCCATATTCGCGGCCAGACCAACACCATGCCGTTGCAGGTGGAAATCCTCTATAATGAATATAACTTCGTCGCCGCCTTTGCGGTTGCGACGTTGCTGGCGCTGCTGGCGCTGGTCACCCTCGTCTTGAAATCGGCGCTCGAGCTTCGCTACAGCGCCGAGATCGCCGCCAGCCGCAGGCATTGAAAGGTCCGGATCGTCATGGAAGTCCGCGTTCAGAACATACGCAAGGAATTCGGCCGCTTTCCGGCGCTCGACAACGTCTCGCTCGACATCCGCTCGGGCGAGCTGATCGCCCTGCTCGGTCCCTCCGGCTCGGGCAAGACGACGCTGCTCAGGCTGGTTGCCGGTCTCGAAAGCCCGACCGACGGCATGATCTTCTTCGGCGACGAGGATGCCTCGCAAAAGACGGTGCAGCAGCGCAACATCGGCTTCGTCTTCCAGCACTATGCCCTGTTCCGTCACATGACGGTGCTCGACAATGTCTCCTTCGGCCTGAAGGTTCGCCCGGCCAATCGCCGGCCGCCGGCTGCCGAGATCCGAAAGCGCGCGCTCGATCTGCTCGATCTCGTCCAGCTCTCAGGGCTTGAGAAGCGCTATCCGGCGCAGCTGTCGGGCGGCCAGCGCCAGCGCGTGGCGCTCGCCCGCGCCATGGCGGTCGAGCCCAACGTGCTTCTGCTCGACGAACCTTTTGGCGCGCTCGATGCGCAGGTCAGAAAAGAACTACGGCGCTGGCTGCGCGAGATCCACGACCGCACCGGCCACACCACCATCTTCGTCACCCACGACCAGGAAGAGGCACTCGAACTGGCCGACCGGGTCGTGGTGATGAGCAAGGGCGCGATCGAGCAGGTCGGCACCCCCGACGAGATCTACGATCATCCGGTCTCGCCCTTCGTCTAAGCAGGTCGGCACCCCCGACGAGATCTACGATCATCCGGTCTCGCCCTTCGTCTACGGCTTCATCGGCCAGTCGAACGCGCTCTCCGTCACCCTTCAAAACGGCGAAATCTGGTTCGAGGACCGGCCGATCGGCTTGCGTGCCCCGACCGAGCCCGACGGTGCGGCCACGCTCTACTTCCGCCCGCATGACATCGAACTGATCGACGGCTGCGGCGGCTGTCTTGCCGGCCTCGTCACCGCCAGCCGCCGCGTCGCTGGCACCCGCCATCTCGAACTCGACCTCGGCCGCAACCACCCGCATGCCGAAATCGAACTGCCGCCCGAACGCACCACCACACAGGACCGCGCAAGGGTCGCATTCCGTCCGACAAAGTGGAAACTGTTCAGGGATCACGCCGCCGTCGCCCAAGTGGAAGGACCGGGGGCCGAGGTCGACGCGCAGGCGCAGCCATTTGAACTGGCACGCACGGGGACCTGATCGCTTCTCCACGGCCCGGTCCAGCCAATTCCCGTTTCTGCCGAGATGCGCTACAGCGTCATATGCGGTGAGATAAGCGGGAGACCAGGCACATGTCCGTCATTGACGATCTGAAACAGGCACTCGGCGATGCCGTGCTGACGGGCACAGAGATCGGCGAGCGTTATCGCAGCGACGCCAGCCTCACCGGCCGCGCCCTGCCCAAGGCCGTCATTCGCCCCGCGAATACGGACGAGGTCTCAACCGTGCTTCGCATCTGCGACGCCCATGGACAGGCGGTCGTGGTCCAGGGCGGCCTGACCGGCCTTGCTGGCGGCGCCAACCCGGATGACGACGCTATTTCCCTCTCGCTTGAGCTTCTCGTGGGCATCGAGGAAACCGACCCGCTTTCCGCCACCATGACCGTCCTTGCCGGCACGCCGCTCGAAGTCGCCCAGCGCGCCGCCGACGATGCAGGCTTCCTGCTGCCGATCGATCTCGGTGCGCGCGGCTCCTGCCAGATCGGCGGCAATCTCGCCACCAATGCCGGCGGCATCCGCGTCATCGCTCACGGCGTCACCCGCGACAATGTGCTTGGGCTGGAAGCCGTGCTTGCCGACGGCACGATCCTCTCGTCGCTCAGCAAGATGATCAAGAACAACACCGGCTACGACCTGCGCCAGTATTTCATCGGCTCCGAAGGCACGCTCGGTGTCATCACCCGCGCCGTCCTGCGATTGAAACCGCGCCCTGCAGGCCGCTTGACGGCGCTTTGTGCGCTCGACAGTTATGATCAGGTCGTCGCTTTCCTGGCGCGGACGCAAAGGGGACTGCCCGGCCTCTCGGCCTTCGAGGCCATGTGGGATGGCTACTTCCGCTTCAATTGCGAAGCGGAAGGACAGCGCTTCTTCGAGACGCCCCCCGCCTTTGCAGTGATCGTCGAGCAGGATGTGCAGGGCCATGACGAAGAAGGCGAGGATTTCGAGAATTTTCTCGGCGCCGCTCTCGAAGACGATGTGATCGCCAACGCGTTGATCGCGCAGTCGGAGAAGGAAAGCCGGCTGTTCTGGCAGGTGCGCGAGGGACATGCGATGGACCGCCTGCTGCCGGGACTGATCAATCTCGACGTCAGCCTGCCGATCGGCGAAATCGGACGTTTCGCGGCGGAGTGCGGCGTGGCGCTCGCCGCGCGTTTCCCGCAGGCGCACATCTCCTTCTTCGGCCATGTTGCCGACAGCAATCTGCACATCGCCTTTTCAACGCCGGGAAGCGACCAACACACCCAGCATGTGGTCGATGACATCGTCTATGACATCGTTCGCCGCTATCGCGGCTCGATCTCCGCCGAACACGGCATCGGCACCTTGAAGCGGGAGTTCCTCGGCCACTCCCGAAGTGCTGCCGAACTTGATGTAATGCGCCGGATCAAGCACGCGCTCGACCCCAAGGGTATCCTCAACCCCGGCAAGGTGATCTGACGCCGGCATCCCGGCCAACAATCCGGTGTATTCTGCCGGGCGGCTTTCGCGATCGGCTACCGTCAGCTCCATTTCGCCGGCATTCCATCGTTGAACCACGACGCAGCTTGCCGCGGGGCAAGAAGGACCGATGGACCAGGCCACGGAAACTGCCGCCGACTGCCTCCGCCTCCAGATGGGAGCAACGGGCACCGGGTTCTAAATTCGCTCCGATCAAGGAAGCGGTTGATGTCGCCAGGAGGGTTCGCGGCGCTCGAAGAAGGCGGCAACGCCTTCGCGCGCCTCGTCGCTTTCCCAGCAATCGGCGAGCTGCTCGATGGTCGCGGCGATAGTTGCCTCCGTGATCGGCTGGCCGAGCGAACGGGCAAGTCGCTTCGCCCGTCCTGTCGCGCCCGGCGCCGCCTGGAGATAGGGCTCGATTTCGTCCGCTATCGCCGCGTCCAGCGCATCGGGCGCGGCAATTGCCGTCACCAGGCCGGCATCCCTTGCCTCTTCGGCGCCAAAAAGGCGCGCCGACATGAACAGAGGTCGCGCCCTGCCCTCACCGATGCGGGCCACGACATAGGGGCTGATGGTCGCCGGAATGAGACCCAGCCGGGTTTCGGTGAGGCCGAAGCGCGCATCGGACGATGCAATGACGGCATCGCAGACGCTCATGAGGCCGACGCCACCACCGAAGGCATTGCCGTGCACACGGGCAATGACCGGTTTGGCTATTTCGTTCAGCGCCTTGAACATCAGCGCCAGCCGCGTCGCTTCGGCAATACGCGTCGGCCGATCCGCATCGAACTGCTCGCGCATCCAACCCAGATCGCCGCCAGCGCAGAAGCTGCGGCCTTCGGCATCGAGAACCACGACGCGCACCGCGGCATCGGCTGACAATCGTTCCGCCGCCTCGGTCAGTTCGCCGATCATCACCGCAGAAAGGGCATTGTGTTTCTGCGGCTGCGCCAGCGTCAGGCCGGCGACGCCTTTCGCATCGACGGCGTATCGGATCGTCTCGAACATCAGCCGGTACTCCTCAACGATCTCGCGAAGGCGGCGGCCTCTTCAAGCCTTTCCGCATTCAGCCCCGTCGAAAACCCACGGCCGGTGACAAAGGCGTTGACCGCAAGCGTATCGACATTGCCGGCAGCACCCGGCGCATAGGGGCACCCCCCAAGACCGCCAGCCGAGGCGTCGAAGACGCGCAAGCCACGATCGAGCGCGACGCCGATATTGCAGAGTGCCCGTCCGGATGTGTCGTGAAAATGGCCAGCCAATTGTCCGGCCGACACATCCGCCAGCACGCTTACAAGCATCGCGTCGACCGCATCCGGCGTGCCGCGTCCGATCGTATCGCCAAGGCTAATCTCGTAACAGCCAAGCGCCATCAAGGCGGCGGCGACTTGAGCAACACTCTCCGGGGCAATCGCGCCCTCAAAGGGGCACTCGACAACGCAGCTGACATAGCCCCGCAGCGGCACCGCGTTCGTGCGGCAGGCTTCGGCGACCGGACGAAAACGTTTGATGCTTTCAGCAATCGAGCAATTGATGTTCTTCTGCGAAAACGTCTCCGATGCCGAGGCGAAGATCGCCATCTCGTCGGCCTTCGCCGCAAGGGCCGCCACGAAGCCCTGCATGTTCGGTGTCAGTACTGTGTAGCGCGTGCCCGCCCGACGCCGGATTCCGGCCATGACAGCCGCGGCGTCCGCCATCTGCGGCACCCATTTCGGGCTGACGAAGCTCGTGACCTCGATGCGCTGATAGCCGCAGTCCGACAGGAGATCGACAAGGCGGACCTTGTCGGTCGTATCGACAAGCTGCTTTTCGTTCTGGAGGCCGTCGCGCGGCGCCATTTCGACAAGCGTCACATGCTCGGGCGCCGACTGGCTCATTCGCCGCTCTCCGGCTTCAGCGCGACGAGGATCGCCCCGGCGCTGACTTGCTCGCCAGACGTGATCAGCACAGTCTCGATGATGCCATCGCGCGACGCTGCCAACGTCAGCTCCATCTTCATCGCCTCCATCACCACGAGCGGCTGGCCTTTTGCGACCGTGTCGCCGACGCGAACATGGATGAGTTTGACGATACCCGGCATCGGGGCCGCGAGTTCGTCCGCCGCCGCCTCGCCCGAATGGGCCGCGGCGAGTGGATCGGGAAGGCGAAGAACGAACGTCTCACCTCCGACAAAAAGGGTAATGGTTTCCCCTTCGCGCAGAAAGCGGAAGACCCGTTGCTCGCCTGAGATCTCCACTCGGGCGCCATCATCAAACCGATCAAGCACCAGCACCGGAAAGGTGCTTTCGCCCGCCCGCACCGCAAACTGATCGCGCCCGCGGGCAGCAAGCGTGACGATCGATCGCCCGCCGGCATGCTCGACGGCGACGCTTCTATGCGCATCCCCCCAGATCTGCCAATGACCGAGCGCCGACCAGGGATCGTCGGATTTCATCGGTCGCAGCACGCCGGTGGCGGCGATGGCGGCCAGCGCCAATGCCTCGTCTCCCGGCACGGCGGGCGTGGTCAGTTGGTCGATCGCCCGGTCGATAAGTCCGGTATCCGGCCGGCCGGCGCGAAACTCCGGCTCGGCGGCGAGCCGGGCGAGGAAATCGAGGTTGGTGATCGTGCCGCCGATGCGGCAGGCCTTGAGCGCACTCTCCAGCCGCGCCAGCGCTGACGAGCGGCTTGGCCCATGCACGATCAGCTTGGCGATCAGTGGATCGTAGTAGGGAACGATGACATCGCCCTGCCGGACGCCGGCATCGACGCGCACGCCTTCGGTTGGAAAATCGAGTGTCACGAGCCGCCCGGTTGCCGGCAGAAAACCGCGCGCCGGATCCTCCGCATAGATGCGCGCCTCGAACGCCCAGCCGTCGATGGCGATTTCATTCTGTCGTTTGGGCAGTGCCTCGCCGACGGCGGCGCGCAATTGCCATTCGACGAGGTCGATGCCGGTGATCGCTTCGGTCACCGGATGCTCCACCTGAAGCCGGGTGTTCATCTCCATGAAATAGAACTGGTCCGGCCAGAGCCCGTTGGTGACATCGGCAATGAACTCGACCGTGCCGGCACCGACATAGCCGATGGCGCGCGCCGCCTTGACGGCGGCATCGCCCATCGCGCGGCGAACCTCTGCCGTCATGCCTGGGGCCGGCGCCTCTTCGATCACCTTCTGGTGACGGCGCTGCAGCGAGCAGTCGCGTTCGAACAGATGCAGGATGTTGCCGTGGCGGTCGCCGAAGACCTGGACTTCGATATGACGCGGCTTGGTCAGGTATTTCTCGATCAGCACCGCGCCGTCGCCGAAGGCCGCTTCGGCTTCACGGCGCGCCGCTTCAAGGGCAGCGCCGAATTCGTGCGGTTGCTCGACCTTGCGCATGCCCTTGCCGCCACCGCCGGCGCGCGCCTTGATCAGTACGGGAAAGCCGACCTCCGCTGCCCGTTCCGCCAGAAAGGTCGGCTCCTGCTCATCGCCGTGATAACCGGGCACGACGGGAACGCCCGCCTGTTCCATCAGCGCCTTGGCCGCATCCTTCAGCCCCATGGCGCGAATGGCCGTCGGCGACGGACCGATGAAGGTCATGCCGGCCGCTTCGACAGCCTCGGCAAAATTGGCGTTTTCCGACAGGAAGCCGTAGCCCGGGTGAATAGCATCGGCGCCGACGCTTCTCGCCGCGGCGATGATCCGCTCGATCGACAGATAGCTTTCGGATGCCGTCGCCGGTCCGATGCGGATCGCCTCGTCGGCCAACGTCACATGCAAGGCATCGACATCGGCGTCGGAGTAAACGGCGACGGTGCGGACGCCGAGGCGTCGGGCCGTGCGGATAACACGGCAGGCGATTTCACCGCGATTGGCAATCAGAATCTTGGAAAACATCGGCATATGGCCCGCCCTATTGCGCTGCTATGACTTCGACTTCGAGCAACCAACCGGCGTCGAAGATACCGGCGATCACCACCGTCATCGCCGGCGCAAGCGGACCGAGATATTCCGCCCGGGCAGCACGATTGGCCATGGTGTGATTGCGATCGGCGAGAAAGGCCGTCACCTTGACGATATCCGCCTTGCTCATGCCGGCCGCCTTCAATTGCGCGTCGATGTTCAGCCAGACCTGGCGGGCCTGCGCCTCGAAACTGTCTGGCAGTTCGTCGTCCGAATTCAGCGGCACCTGGCCGCTGACAAAGACCAGACGCTCGAAATTTTCGAGCCTCACGGCTTGCGAGTAGCCACCGCGCGGTTGCGGCGCATTCTTGGCGTTGACGTTTTCGCGCTTCATCGCGATCTCCTACATTCTGAACAGGCCGAAACGCGTCTCTTCGATCGGCGCATTGAGCGCCGCCGATAGCGATAATGCCAGCACGTCGCGGCTCTTGCGCGGGTCGACCACGCCGTCGTCCCAGAGCCGGGCCGAGGCATAGAGCGGATGGCTCTGACGCTCGAAGAGATCGAGAACCGGCTGCCGGAACTTGGCCTCCTCCTCCTCGTTCCAGGGCGTGCCCGCGCGCTTCAGCGCCTCGCCGCGCACCGTCGAAAGCACGCCT
This sequence comes from Ensifer sp. M14, assembly GCF_003355565.1. Lineage (NCBI taxonomy): Bacteria > Pseudomonadati > Pseudomonadota > Alphaproteobacteria > Hyphomicrobiales > Rhizobiaceae > Ensifer > Ensifer sp. M14. The sequence goes on along the minus strand of NZ_QJNR01000007.1, from coordinate 188,473 downwards.
GCCGCCTGTTCGCCGCCCATCACCGAAATCCGGCTGTTGGGCCAGGTCCACAGGAACCGTGGCGAAAAAGCCCGGCCGCACATGCCATAGTTGCCGGCACCGAACGATCCGCCGACGAGCATGGTGATCTTCGGCACCTGCGCCGTCGCCACCGCTGTCACCAGCTTGGCGCCGTGCTTGGCGATACCTTCGGTTTCATATTTGCGGCCGACCATGAAGCCGGTGATGTTTTGCAGGAACACCAGCGGGATCTTGCGCTGGGCGCAAAGCTCGACAAAGTGCGCTCCCTTCAAGGCCGATTCCGAAAACAGCACACCATTGTTGGCGATGATGCCGACGGGGACGCCGTAGACATGCGCGAAACCGCAGACGAGCGTGGTGCCGTAGCGCGCCTTGAACTCGTCGAAGCGCGAGCCGTCGACCAGGCGCGCGATGACTTCGCGGATATCGTAAGGCGTGCGCAGGTCGGCCGGGACAATGCCGGCGATCTCCTGCGGGTCGTAAAGCGGCGGCTCCGGGCTCTGCAATTCCACCGACGCCGGTTTGCGACGGTTAAGGGCAGCGACCGCACGACGGGCAAGCGCCAGCGCGTGGGCATCGTCGCGCGCCATATGGTCAGCGACACCGGAGAGGCGCGTGTGCACATCGGCGCCGCCAAGATCCTCCGCCGAGACCACTTCGCCGGTCGCAGCACGCACCAGCGGTGGGCCGGCCAGGAAAATCGTGCCCTGGCCTTCGACGATGATGGTTTCATCCGACATTGCCGGCACATAGGCGCCGCCCGCCGTGCATGATCCCATGACCACGGCGATCTGCGGAATTCCGGCCGCCGACATGTTGGCCTGGTTGTAGAAGATCCGGCCGAAATGCTCCCTGTCGGGAAAGACCTCGTCCTGGTTCGGCAGGTTGGCACCGCCGGAATCAACCAGGTAGATACACGGCAGCTGGTTTTCGGCGGCGATCTCCTGCGCACGCAGATGCTTCTTGACCGTCATCGGATAGTAGGTCCCGCCTTTGACGGTCGGGTCGTTGCAGACGATCATGCATTCACGGCCGGACACCCGGCCGATGCCAGTGATCAACCCTGCTGACGGCGCATCGCCGTTGTACATTCCGTGGGCGGCCGTCGAGCCGATTTCGAGGAAGGGCGTCGCCGTGTCTATCAGCGTCGCGACCCGGTCGCGCGGCAGAAGCTTGCCGCGGCTGACGTGGCGCTCACGGGCCGTGTCGCCACCACCACCGGCCGCAATCTTGACGGCCTCTTCCACGGTCGCAATCGCCTCCGCCATTGCAACCTGATTGGCCTTGAACACGTCGGACGAGGGGGAGATGTGGGATTTCAGAACAGTCATGAAGTCCTCATTGGATCGAGGCTGATTGCGGCTTCGTCAGTCCGTATGGGGCGTCTATCTGGTCTCGGTGAACAGCTCTCGGCCGATCAGCATGCGGCGGATTTCGCTGGTTCCCGCGCCGATCTCGTAGAGTTTGGCGTCACGCAGCAGCCGCCCCGCCGGATAGTCGTTGGTGTAGCCATTGCCGCCAAGCGCCTGGATCGCCTCCAGCGCCAGCACCGTTGCCTTCTCGGCAGCATAGAGAATGCAGCCGGCCGCATCCTTGCGGGTGGTCTCGCCGCGGTCGCAGGCCGCCGCCACCGCATAGACATAGGCGCGCGCCGCGTTCGCCGTCACATACATGTCGGCAAGCTTGCCCTGCATCAGCTGGAACTCGCCGATCGCCTGACCGAACTGCTTGCGCTCGTGGAGATAGGGGACGACGACATCAAGGCAAGCTGACATGATGCCGAGCGGTCCGGCGGACAAGACGACACGTTCATAGTCGAGACCGGACATCAGCACACGCACGCCGCCGCCCTCGTTGCCAAGAATGTTTTCCGCCGGCACCTCGCAATCGCGAAAAATCAGCTCGCAGGTGTTGGAGCCGCGCATACCAAGCTTGTCGAGCTTCTGACCGGTGGAAAAGCCGGCGAAACCCTTTTCGACCAGGAAGGCGGTAATCCCGCGCGGACCGGCACTCGGGTCTGTCTTGGCGTAGACCACCAGCACATCCGCATCCGGCCCGTTGGTGATCCACATCTTGCCGCCGTTGAGGACATAAGCGTCGCCGCGTTTTTCGGCCCGAAGTGTCATGGAAACGACATCGGAGCCAGCACCCGGTTCGGACATGGCGAGTGCGCCCACATGTTCGCCGGAGATCAGCTTCGGCAGGTAGCGCGCTTTCTGCGCTTCGCTGCCATTGCGGCTGATCTGGTTGACGCAGAGATTGGAATGGGCGCCGTAGCTCAGGCCGACGGAAGCGGATGCACGGCTGATTTCTTCCATGGCGACGCAATGAGCGACATAGCCCATGCCCGCACCGCCATAGGCCTCGTCGGCGGTAATGCCGAGCAGGCCGAGATCGCCCATCTCGCGCCAGAGCGGCGTCGGGAAAGCGTTGCTGCGATCGGTTTCTGCCGCCAGCGGCGCGATACGCTCGGCCGCGAAACGGCGCACGCTGTCGCGTAGCGCGTCAATGTCCTCGCCGAGCGCGAAGCTCAATCCGCCCTGAAACATCTCTCGTCTCCTCCCCTCGGCCCTGTCGGCGATCTCCTCACCACCAAAAGGGTCGTCTGCGCTCCATCCTCTACGCGCAACGCGGCGATTGCAATGATATCAACGCCGCGATGTCGAGCGACGATAACACCGCGTCCCGCTAATTTCCTTCCAAAGAGGAAATCCGCGAAGCACGATCTGCAAAGTTTAGGAGCGTTTGGCGATGCATCCGCTGCGCGAAGCGCGCTTCAGCCAATCAGGCTGGCGACAACAGTGGCGTCGCCATGGAATCGCTTTCGAAACGTTTACTTGTTCGGCCAGATTTCCTGCGCCTTGCCGACATCGGCGAGGCCGCGCTGCGCGTCACGATTGCCGGTGGCAGCAACCGCCTCAAAGATACGCCGTGCATCGGCGTAGCGCTTGAGATTGAGATAGGCGTAGCCGCGCAGCACCATCAGGTCTGATCGCTGCGTCGAGATCTGCCCAAGCTGATCGAGGAAAAGCAACGCCTCGCGATACCGTTTCGCATCGAAGGCGGCAATCGCCCTGTCGGAGAGAATGGCGCTCTGCAATTCTTCGGCGCGGCGACGGCTCTGGGTTGATTGCGTCGCGGCCACCGCAGCCCTGTTGGTCAGCCCTGCCCTGAGATAGGCTAGGCTTTGGCCATAGGCAGCATCTTCGCGCATCTGCGATGCCGGTGCCCGCAAGGCAACCTCGAAGGCCTCGGCTGCTTCAAGTGGACGGTTGAGGTCCATCAGGCACCAGCCGCGCGTCAGCGCCGCCTGCGGCGAAAGCCGCACCGGGTTGATGGTTGTCCGGCATCCCGTTGCATTCCTTCCGGCCGTTTGTGTTTGCCGCGCAACCGCAACAGGCTGCTCGACCACATAGCGCGTCGCCGTTCGCGGCGCTGCCTGTGTCACGACCGCAGGTGACCTTTGTTGCCCAGCGGATATGGGTGCCTGCTCTCGCGCCAGCGGCTGTTGTTGCCGGGCAACGGCGTCGCGCCGTTCCTCCTCGGTCTCACCCAGCCGCGCGACGCGCTCGGAGCGCCCCGCCCAAAGCCTCTGGATCTCCGCGACGCCGGCGGTATCACCGAGCTGGTTGCGGCTCAGCGCCAGGCCATAGGCCGAAGGCTCATCATCCGGCTTCCAGCGAAGCGCTGTTGTGAACCATTGTGCAGCCGTCGCCGGCTGTTCCATGGCACGGGCATACCAGCCGAACTGCTGGGCGGTGGCCGGATCACGCCCCTTTGTCGTCTCCTGCGCGATGCGGCTCAGGACTTCTTCGCTGAGCGTCACCGGTGGCTCGATCGCCAGCAGGTTTGCCGTTGCGGCAAAATAGGTGGCCTTGGCATCCTCCGACGCGTCGCGCCAGGGATAGAGCACCTTCTCCGCGTCTTCGTGCGCCTTGCGCGCAATCAACGTCAGCGCCAGTCCTTGCGAAGCAGAAGCGGAATTCTCCTTGTCATGGGCACGACGGAACCATTGCTCGGCCGCGCTCATGTTGTCGCGGCGCAGCTGGTACCAGCCGAGCAGGAGGGCGTCGCTCGCCAAGCCATCGGTTTCAACCAGACGTTCGAGGCGCAGGATATATTTCGGGTCGACGGCCAGCTTACCATCCGCATCGCCTTCGGCGACGAAGCGTCGGGCCAGATCGTCGCCAATGCTTTCAAACTCGGCAACGCCGCCGGGTGCGGTTCGCTCAAAAGACAGCAGTTCCTGGGCAATGTCGTAGGGCAGTCCGGATACCGCCTTCTGCACGGTCGCCAGCCGTTCCGGGGCGCTGTCGCAATTCTTCAGCACGTAGAGATAGGCGTCTCGAGCCCGATCCGGCCGCTTGGTTTGCGCGAACGCGTCAGCCACCCGCCAGAGCACGTCCACTTCAGAACACGTCAGCAGGCTCGGCGTACTCGCCGCCACTTCGATGACGGTCTCGTACTGCTTGAGATCGGAGGCGTTCACCAACCGCGCTCGGGCTTCGGCAACATTCAGCCGCTCGAGCAGATCCGCCGGCGGCTTCCACGCGGCCTCGCCTGCCTGTCGCTCGGCGATCGCCTTTCGAACCTCCGCATAGCGCCCCTCCGAATAGAGCTGCCACATCGTTTCGAGCTGGATGTCCTTGTTGCGCGGAACGGCAAGTGGATCCTCGGGAGGCGTCCAATCGGGATAAAGCGCCCTCAGCCGTGATATCTCGGCCTGCAGCCGGGCCGTATCGCCCTTGCTTGCGAAATAGCGCAGCGCCGACTCGTCGACCACCGGCGCCGTCGCCTGTGGCCGCGTTGCCTCCGCGACAGGCTGCGTGTTCTGCGCCACCTGACGAAACTCAGGCGCGGCCCGTCTCGACGCTTTGTCGACTACGCCGAACGACGCCTCGTCGGGAAGCCCGCTTCCCTGCTCGCCGTTGATCGGCGCACCGGCGACGCCGCTCCAATTCTTACGCAGAAGCCCGTCGTCGGCAAAACCGGCAATCCCGGCCGCCGTGAACATAATGCCGGCGATGACAACGGTTGAGGACTTCATAGACACTCCGGACGCTTCTCCTTCGCATAAGACAACCCGAGAAGGTGCAGTGTCGAAGGATAGTATTGCGTCGGGCTGAACACCTTGACGCTGTCGGGCAACGGTACCCGCTCCAAGACACAGGCCAGAATATGGTTAACAAATTGATAACCAGGGTCCGTCAAGGCCGACCGGACGGTCCCCGTAGCGACGTCACTGATGAGTAAATCACCATTGTCGCCAGCCATGCCCCGCCGCAATCTTGAAAGCAGTTCGGCATCATCGCTGCCTGCGCGAACGAGATAGAGAGGGATGCGCAGCGCGTTGTAGCCGAACTCCGCCGGAAAGCCCTGCGCCGCCTTGAGGCGCGTCCTGGCACTGACCCAATCGGCCGGCAACTTGCGCGGCCCGAGCTGCAATGCGTCGAGCATGCTCTCACCATCGTCTCGCAGGGATTCCCATTTCGGCGAAGGTGCCACACGGTTGAGGACGGGGAAAGCCTCGAAGATCCAATAGGAGGGGTTTATGACAGGGCCATCGTCTCGATCGGCGGCAGAAAACCCGGCAACGCCCGGCAGCAACAACGTCCGACCGCCATAGTCGATCACGGCCCTGTCGAGGACTGCCTGGGCGATCTTGGCCGCCGCCGCGAGATAGTCCTGCCGTTTCCAGCGTTCGCCGGCCAGTGTCAGCGCATAGGCGATCAGGATATCGCCATCGGTCGCATTGTTGACATCGATCACATGGGGTTTTTCAGCCGGGCTCCATTTCCAGGCGGCAAGTCCGTCGTCGCGAAGGAGCAGTTCCCGTAGCGTGAAGGACCAGATCAGCTCGAAATCGGCAGCGTTGTCCGCAAGCACCGCCAGCAAAAGGCCGTAGCCTTGACCCTCGCTGTGGCTGATGCCGCCGTTGCCGTCGTCGATGATGCGCCCGCCGGTGTCGACGAACTTGGTCTTGTACGTCTGCCAATCCTCGGCACTCACGGTTCCGCTCCGGCCCTGGGCTATCGCGGGCGCCTGCGGTAGAGCGGCGACAAGAGCCAGGGCGAGCATGAGAACCGTGCGCAAGCTCATGGTCGGCGCCCGAGCCGACTGAGCATGGATGACGTGGCAAGCCCGAGCAGCACCGACAATGCAACCAGCGCCACGGCATAAAAGAGGATGTTGCTCGAAAGCCAGTTGGCGATGATCAGTCGATAGTTGCCGATCGATGCGGGCCTTGTCTCCACGAACTCGAAATTGGTCACCGGCACCACGTTGATGGCGCTACTGGCCGGCTCGTAGGTCGAGATGTGCCCAGCAATCCGTTGCCATTGATGGATGTCGGAAACCGCCGACACGCCATCGTTCAACAGCTTGGCAGTCGGCGCGGCGACCAATGTCCATGTGGCGTCATCCGTCGGATTTGCCCCCTGGGCGATGAGCAACGTTGCCGTTTCCGGCGGCGCGAACTCGGCCTGTTCCTGTGGCAGGATACGCAGCGAACTGAGTGAGATGTCGAACTCCTGCTTCACCCAGTTCTGAAGCGCCGTGATCTGGGTGCGCCAGGCGCCACCGCTCAAGCGCGTCTGCCATTCATCGATCGCCTTCTGCGTATCCTCGCTGCGACCGGTGGTCTGTGCACTGCCCCAGGACATCTGGCGGCCTGGATCGATGCCGACCTGGGTGAGTACCGTCTTCGGCAATTCAGGCAAGGTACCAACGAAGAGTGCGTTGCGCGTGCCCGCGGCCAACGGCGAAGCGATCATCTCCACGGCGATCGGCCGCCCGCCGGCAACCGCAAGCCGTGCAAGGAACGTCGCTGCGGCCGACAGCGTGTCGGCGTCCGACCGGTCGATGAAGAGCGGGATCGTTCCGGCACTGTTGCGATAGGGTGCCGCCGCGCCGGACAACGCAGCAAGATTGGGCCGAAGACCGATCCGTGCAAAGTTGGGCATATGGAGCTCGGACGTATCGAACAGTGCAAAACGCGAATCCGTCGACGCTGGTGCGCCCGGTGCGCAAACCTTGTCCTGTTCCGTCAAGAGCACTGCCTCAAGCTCGATCAGGTTCGGTCCGGGCCGGAAATGGCGCATCGTCACGTTGATCGGCAGATGGCGCAGAATGCCGCCGGTCGCCGAATCGAACGGTACGGTCGATGCGATGTTGCCGTTGACGTAAATGTCGATCCGGCTGCCTGGGAGAACCGTCTCGGTATAGGCGGCGTCCAGCAGGATCGTCGCCTCGCCATAGGCGTCCGCATAGAAGTCCGACGGCACAGCCACCGAAAACTTCGACCGGAAACGGCGCCCGGTAAATTCACTTGTTGCGACACCCAGTTCCGAGAAACGCAGGCGCGTGTTGCCTGCGACCACCGGCGTTTCGGGCAAGAGCCAGCGCTCCGTATTGATGACGTCGCGGGGAACATCGCTCGGTCGGTCCATCGGTTCGGCAACAGCCTCGATAGCGGCCCGCACGGCCGGCCAGTCAGGACCACTCAGAACCAGAACCGGTGCATTTGTCTTATCGTCGCGGACAAAAGCGGCGACCGATCCGCCGGCGGCGCCATCGGGCAGCGCGGCAAGCAGCGGTGACACCTCGTCGACGGTACCCGCAACCACGGTCAATTCGCCGGGCTTTCCCAACGCCGGCAGGCCCTGGCTGAGGATGACCCTCTGCGCCGGCATGTGACCGCGCAGCGCCAACCCCTGGGCAAGCCGCATCATATCGGCAGCCCGGCTCGGCTGCGCCATTCCCGGAACGACGAGATTGAACCGCGTGCGACCCTTGCCGTCGACGCCAACGGCACGGATGTCGTCGACGCTCGCAAAGACAGCGCTCTCGGCATCGGCAAAACTGATGAAAGCCGTGTCCGGCGCAATTTCGGTCCACAATTCATAGGTGGATTCGATGGTACAGTCGGTGCGGTGGCGTTGTTGCACCCGGAACCGGATGTCATTGGAACCGGGGCGCAGCAAACCGGCACGCAGCTCGTAGCTCCGTTGCTCGGGGGTATCCGACGCCTTGATCGGCCCTTCGCCAACCAGCTCTCCATTGACAAAAACCGAAAGGGACGAGACCTCCGGTGCAATCACGATCGCATTCTGATAACCGAAATTCAGCGTTGCGGGCGATTGCGCCTGGGCCGGCGTCAAGTACATCGACCAGGTGCGTTCATCGACTTCGCCGCTGAGCGACAGCGCGTCAAAGGGCACGATATACCGCCTGAAATCGTCGCGCTCGCCGCCACCGAGCGTGTCTGCGCCGGCGTCTGGCTGGCTGGCCGGCTGGCCCCCACCCTCCTCTTGCTTTGGCATGTCGACCGGCGGCTCCGTCGCCGGACGTTCGCCCGACATGTCGAACGGGTTCGATTGAGCGAAGGTTTGCGTGGTCGCGGCAAGAAGCACGACAAGAAGGGCGGCAAGCGTCCGGTTCATCGCGTCGCCTCCGCTTGGTCGGACGAGCGTAAGCTGCGGGCGAAATAGATCAGGCCGCGGCTCATCTGATAGAGAGCCAGCCACAGGAACCAGACCGTGCCGCCGACCAGACCCGGATTTCCGCGCCGCGCCTTCTGGAATTCGCTCCATTGCTGGGAGTTCGCAAAGATCAGATCCGCCACCAGGCTGTGGTGGCGCGCCACCTCCGGCAGATAGCGGCAACCGAGCGTGGTGATGTCGCCGGCGATTTCCTTGTTCTTGACCGCGACCGGCAAGGTCTCGGAGGTGCCGTCGCCGCTATAGGGCTCGAAGCGGATGAGACCGTCCGTGTCAACGGGAAGCGTCGCTGCATCGACGCCATAGACCTGAACGCGGGCGCCGTTGGCCGATACGTCTTCGATGGTCGCCGGGTACCATTGGTCCGCGACGCCGAATTCGCAACGCCGGCTGACCTTTACGCGCCGTGAGGCCGCCTTTTCCCCACGCTCGGAAACGACGCCGAGCGCGCAGCCTGCCATGATCAGGTTGAGCAGGTTCCATCCCCCCACGACCAGGGTGACGTCGGCCTTGTAGGGCTCGGTATAGACCCGGTAGACCGTCATCAGAAGCGCGACAAAAAGCACCGCGAAGATGACGAAGAACGGTCGGCTGATTTCCGACAGGCGGCTTTCCTGGATCGACTCGTCCTTGGCAGTCACCTTGAACGTCGGCCGGCTCGGGCGCATCAGCACCGAGATGACCGCCGGCAGCAGGTGCACGGTCTGGGCATATTCGTACAGCTCCGATATCCACGGCCAGCGGAAGGCGCCGTAGAGATAGTTCTGCATCATCAGGTTCACCATCATATAGGCGAGCGTATAGGCGAGGAACTCGCCGCCGGATGCGGTGAAAATTTCCAGATCGAAGAACAGGTAGAAAAGCGGCGCAAACAGGAAGATCGTGCGCGACACCGGAAAGAGCCAGAACAGCGTCGATGACATGTAGCAAAGCCGCTGCGGGATCGACAGTCCGCGCTTGAACAGCGGAAACCGGAACAGGAGGATCTGCATCATGCCCTGGGCCCAGCGGCTGCGCTGGCCGATGAAGCTGGCAAAGGTTGCCGGCTGCAGTCCGGCAATCAATGGCCGGTCGACATAGATGCTGTTCCAGCCGCGGCCGTGCAGCGCGAGTGCCGTTTCACAGTCCTCGGTGATGCTCATGCCGCTGAAGCCTTCGGTATCCTCAAGCGCCTTGCGCCGCAGCACCGCTGCCGAACCACAGAAAAAGGCCGCGTTCCATTTGTCGAGGCCGCGCTGGATGATGCCGTAGAACATCTCGTTCTCGCTCGGCATCTTCTCGAAGGTCCGCAGGTTGCGCTCAAGCGGATCGGGGTTGAGGAAGAAGTGCGGTGTCTGCACCAGGAAAAGCTTCGGGTCGCTCTCGAAATAGCCGACCGTTTCCAGCAGGAAATCGCGCGCCGGCGCGTGGTCGGCGTCAAAGACCGCGATCAGTTCGCCATCCGAATGCAGCATGCCGTTGTTGAGGTTGCCGGCCTTGGCGTGCTCATTGCGCTCTCGGGTCAGATAGCGCACGCCAAGATCGTCGCAGAGCGCCTGCAGCTCGACATGCCGGGCAGAGGCACGCTGCGCCTCAACCAGATTCATCGAGTAGCGCTTTTGCTGCGTGCCGCCATCATCGAGCAGCCAGACCGTCAACTTGTCAGCCGGGTAGTCCATGCCCTTGGCCGCGGCAAGCGTGTTGGCCAGCAGCCCCGCATCCTCGTTGTAGGATGGCACGAAGACGTCGACCTTCGGAAACGCGCCGGGTGAAACGGCCTTTGCCTTGCGCGGCGGCAGCGGCATCGCAACGACGAACAAGCTCAGCGACAGCATCATGACGCTGTACATTTCGGCGAGATAGAGCAGGAAGCCGGGGATGAAGTTCTCAAGCTGGTTCAGCGGCGGCAGCGTGCTGGTGGTGCGCCAATAGACATAGCGCAGCACGATGGCCGTACCGAAGGCGAGCGCGATCAGGCGCCAGCGACCTTCGGCCTTGATGAGCTTCAGGATCGCCATGAATGTGACGACCAGCACGCTCACGATCAGCTGGGTCTGAAGATTGACCGGCAACGTGATGACTGCGATGACGCAAAGGGAGAAAAACGCCCATGCCGCAACGGGACCGATCTTGCTCATTCATTCTGCCTTCCAGCATTCGGCATCATGCCACTGGTATCGCTTGACCTGATTTCACCTGGGCTTCTGCAAGCCCGATATCAGCCCATACCAAATGATGGTTAGGAGCTGATTAAGGGCAATTGCCCCCCGCCTGCCCGTCACAAGCCGGCAATGGCACAATCACGGTCGCTCCAGCCTTTGCCGCTCCACCCGGTTCCGGCAGCCGGACCGAGTTCGCCGTCGCCGGCACGGCGACTGGCTGCTGAAGCACCGGTTGCTCGACGCGGACCGCGCGCCTGACCGGCGCAGGTGCCGTCATCACGCTTGCAGGCCGAGTGTCGGATGGCGCCGGTTCCCTGCGGTAAATCGGGTTTCCAACCCTGCCGATGCCTGCCTCCAGCGGCGGCGGCGCGCCGAAAGGATTCCAGGCGGGATCGCCGAACGTACCGGTAATCGTATATCCATAGACGGGCGCCAGGAGCTCGCTTTCGCTCGCGCCGACAGCGCAATAGCGCAGGCGGATCTGAATGGTGCCGTAGCCCCTGAGCGGCGAGCGATGGTTCTCTGCCCCACGGATCTGCTGCCAGGCGAAGATACAGGCATCGCCGCCGCGACCCGGACCAAAGGCGTAGCCGAACGGGCCGTAGTTGTTCTGCAGAAAATCCGACGACTGTGCCAATGACACGCCAGGGAGAGCGCGTCGCGCCTGCCGCATCATCTCGGAGCTTCTGACCGCGACATAGCCGCTGGACTTCTGCTGGTCGAACCTAGTCTCCATCGGCCCGAAGAATTGCGCGCGCAGGAAATTCTGACCCGGCGTCGAAGCGGATGTGTAGAGGTAGATATCCTGCTCGATGGCGTTGGTCCTTCGGCGTTCGACCACATTCAGAACGGCAGGGCCGCCGGGCGGCGGAAGGATCAGTGCATTCTCGGCTGGAACTATCGTTGCATTGGTCGGCGTGCCGACGTCGTTATGCGTCGCGCAGCCGGAAACCAGGGCGCCTGCGGCGAACGCAGCCGCGATCGAGACCATGCCTCGCAGCCATACAGCGGCCGCGGGACGTTCGCTCTGTGCGCCGAATCGCTTGCTGAAAAATCGTCCTGCCATACCGGAGCATTAGTTGATTCAGGTAAATTCGCAAACCCGTGAAGGATAGGGGATAACATTTCGACGTTCACCCCGGGGACAGATCTGATGCCGGACGCTATCGCACGTGGCTGAACCGGATCGCCATTGCGCATCCGGCCAATGGTCGTCGGACCGCCAGCGGCGCCTGGACCGAAAAACAGGCCGCCAGAGGTATCGCTACTCCCTTTGCTCCTTGATGTACGCCATTTTTGCAGATCGACGGACGATGAAGCTGCCACTTAGACTTTCCCTTTTACACCAGTCGAGTGGAAGAGGGACGAAATGGCGCTGCCTGCTGTCACATCGAAACCGGAGGATCGCGTCGCGATTGCGCACTTGGGTCAGGCCTTGAAGACCGCGCTCGCAGACGAGAAGAGCCCATTGAGATCGTTTCTGAATGGCGACCCGCAGCCTCGCCGGGCAATCGAGCGAGACCTGGAACCGACTGAGGTCGATGACCTCTTGCGCTTCGGCGTTGCCGAGCAGACGGAGGACCTTCTACGCCCACGATTTCAGGCGCAACTTATAGGTCCGCATCTCGTCTTCTCGGACCTGCGCCAGTCCATGCGCGTGGTGCGCAAGACGGAGGAGCGGAACGCCTACGTCGATCCGATGTGGGAGGGGCCAACCCTTTCCAACCTGCTCGTGAGGGAACCCGCGGAAAGTGGCCTGGACATGGGATGTGGCTGCGGCGTCATCGCCCTGGCGATGTCCACCTATTGCAGGAGGGTCGTGGCGCTGGACATGAACCCGCGGGCGCTCATGCTCGCGCGTTTCAACATGGCGCTGAACGGTGTCGACAATGTCGAAGTCCTGGAGTCCGACCTCTTCTCGGCTGTGGAGGGAGCGACCTTCGATCGGATCGTTTTCAATGCGCCGGTTGGCATGGAACTCCTGCCGCGCAACGCGCTGGAGTCCGGGGAGCAGATCTTGATCCGGTTCTTCAGCGCGCTGAGCAAGCACCTCAAAAGCGGCGGCATACTTCACATGAATGTGTGCGTGAAGGAATGGAGCAGGGCGAGCTTCGCCACGAACCTGCGCGCATGGCTCGGAGAAAACCAAAGAGATTTTCAAAGCCTCTTCATCGAGTTGTGGCGTGTCGAAAGGGGCTTCAAGTTCAAGGTTCGCAGATGGCTTGCCCCCTTCGTGCTGCCGCGCCAATACGGGCGCTTGCTTCACATTCGCCGCGGCCTGCTCATTGCCGAAAGGAACGGCGTGGCACGACACGCAGAGACAGCCTCTGCTTACGACACATGGGCGACATCTCTCGGGCCTCGGTTTGGCGCATCATTGGTGAAGTCCCTGATGGGTGCCGATCCTGGCAAGGCGCGCGCCGGCCCTGCCACGGCAGTGCTCAATACCTTGGATGACGACCACCGCCCCTTGGGTGGCTCCGTGACGACGGCAATTTTCAACAAGCTGCAAAACGTGCCGGCGGCCGCCCTGCCTTGACCGGTTGCCTTCATCGTCCGACAGGACTTGGACGGTACGAACACGACAACGCCAGGGCCGGTCTGGCTGGGATACCGCCACGTCCGACCATCCGCGTTCTCATGGCTCATCGAGAACGCAAGAGGAGGCGTTGCAATCACGCTTCGGCATCCACCTGCTGCCTATCGCGGGTCATGCAGGGGGCTGGCTAGACATCTGGCGCAGCGACGAAAGCGCCAGTAAGCGTCGCGACCCGTTGGAAGAATTCCTGCCCGTCCTGGCACCAGGTGGCGCTTTCGTCGTTGGATGCGAGGCAGTTCTGCTGCGACCACCACCGAGGCACCAACGGAAGCCGCGACTCCATCAGATAGAGAACAAATTCGGTCACAGGAAATATGTCTGCCCTATACGACTTCGGCATGCTAATATTTCATGCCGTCTCCATGATTAACGGTTAAATGTTTTCACCAAGATAGATTTATCTTGTCTGTGCATTTACTTCTCAAAATCCGGCGCGCAGAATAGAAAAACTTTCTAGCCAAAGAATTTTTACGACCTTTTTCGCAGAAGAGCGGGCCGCATTGAGCTTTAGGCTGGAGATAGATTCGATCTGCCTGATCGAATTCTTGAACGAGCCAAAGCCTCTGCCAGCGGGTTCCTTTGAGACCGTCTCGTCATCGCAGCGTACTGTCAGCCATGGTTGGCTGCCGTCGCAAGCAGAGTGAAATTGGAGCTCGTTATGAGAAGCCTACTTCCTGCCCGTTTCCAGGATTACGATTTCAGCCCCTTTTTCGTGGGCGCCGGGTTCACGCTTGCGATCGCCATCATCGCCTATGGCTCCTTGTTCGGCCGCATTCTTTAGATCGCGGCCCGTTCAGAAGCACGCACCAAGGACGCTCCGGCGTTGGCCGCGATGTCCGTGAGCTTCCCGAGGGCGCAAGCAGGAGCTTTGCTTATGCGACCTGCGTCTGCAGCCAGGTCTTGAACAGCAAGGCATGCGGCGTCTCGGGTTTCAACGCCGATTGGATGAGGCCGTATTCGGAGCCGTCGGGCGCGAACCCCATCGGAGCGACCAGCCGTTGGTTGCGGATATCATCCAAAGCGATGATCCTTGGGCACATCGCCACACCGAGGCCAGCGGCAGCGGCTTCGGCCATGAGGAAATGATGATCCATGTAGCGCGTGGCGCGTGGCATTGGCGCGCCTGGGTTTGTCCGCTGCCAGTTATCCCAGGCATCGGGCCTCGTCTTTGACGCCAATGCGACATAATCACCGGCCCAAAACCTCTGGACCATACAGGCCTGCATCACAGGCCCCATCTCCTCCCTCGTGAGGGTCGTGATCGCACAACGCGAGTCGATGGCAAAATCCAGCCGCCGGATGGCAAGGGTCACGCGGTCACGGGTGAAGTCGAATGCTCCGCCACCGACAGCAAGGTGCAGATCGACGTCGGGATACCGGTCCTGAAACGCTGCCAACCGCGGGATCAGCCAGCGCATCGCCAGCGATCGTTCGCAGGAGACCAGAACCGGCTGCGCCGACGTTGCGCTACGCAGTTCATCAAGGGTCGTGGAAACGACGGCCAACGCCCTGGTCGTCGCCTGGGCCAGCTTCTCGCCATCTGCGGTCAGGCGCAATCCTCGGCCATGCGCTTCGAGAAGCTCAAGACCAATATCACCGGCAAGCTTGGACACACGGCGACTGACAGCGCCGTGGGTAAGGTTCAGCTCTGTGGCGGCCGCGCGCACCGAGCCCAGCCTCGCCACGACTTCGAACGCGCGCAGGTCGTCAAGAGAGGGAATATCCGAACGTCTCATTGGTGATTACATATCACCAATATAGGGCAGATCATATCGCTTTTTGTCGACTTCTCCGGGCGGTATTTTCACTGTCATGGAAAACATTGGTGACATATTCAATCGCATCGGCATCGTTGCCGACGACCTTACGAGTGCGGCGGACGGGGCTGGCCCCTTCCTGGCACGGGGCCACAGACCCTGCATCCATCGCCGGACTGTGGCGGATGCCGAAACGGCGATCGTATCGGTCGATACCGGCAGCCGCGGCATGCCGGAGACGGACGCGGTGGAGGCGGCGAGGACAGCCGTCTCGGCGTTCGCCAGAGATCATACCCTCTACAAAACCATGGACTCGACCTTGCGCGGCCATGTCAGGGCAGAGATTCTTGCAGCATTCCAGGCAAGCCGACGACAGCGTCTGGTGATCGCACCGGCCTTCCCCGCTGCAGGGCGCACGACGATCAACGCTATCCAGTGGCTTGATGGAAGGCCTGTTGCCGACACTCTCTACGCGCAGGATCCGGTTCACGCTACACGCACATCCGACATCCGTGACCTCGTCGATCCGAGCCTAGGCGTCCCTGCGCTCGTCACGATCGCGATGAGCGACGCTGAGGTTCGCACGGTTGCCTCAAGCAACCGCATCGTCATTGTCGATGCGGACAGCCAGGAAAAGCTGAACGACAGAGTGGCATGTCTTGCGCAGATGGGGCCGGCGCTGTGGGTCGGCTCACCCGGCATGGCCCAGGCGCTCGCCACGCTGACGGCGCCCGCCACTTGCAGCGGACCCGCAACGCCGGCGCTTTCGGTCCGACGCGTTCTTGTCGTCGTGGGCAGCGCCAACAGGGTCAGCCACGAGCAAAGCCGAGCGCTTTGTTCGGCTGGCGCCGCCGTCGCCAATCGAGCCTCCGACATAACCGATGAAACTCAGATCGCCTGCCTCAGTGCGCCAGCATCACGCGAGCCCGATGCCACGAACGTGCTTTCGACGCTCGTCGACGAGGCCTGTGCGGTGCTCCAGCAACAACGCTTCGACGCCGTGATCGCAACCGGCGGAGAAACCATGGACGCTCTGTTACAGCGGCTTTCGGTCAAAAGCTTCGCTCTGATCGGGGAACTCGAACCCGGATTTCCCATGGGATACGCCACGCGCGAAACGGGGCAATCACTCGTCATCGCATTGAAAGCCGGAGGCTTCGGTGCACCGACGACGCTCCTGAACGCTACGCGGCACCTTGTTTCGGCACAGAACGGATAAACCACCCATGATTGACCCAGAGCGCCCCATCGCCATCACCATGGGCGACCCTTCAGGCATCGGCCCGGAAATCGTTGCCAAGGCAATGCTCGACAGGCAGATCCGTCGACGATGCGTCGTCATCGGCGACCCGGTCGTCGTGCAGCACGCCTTCTCGCAGATCGACGCCGCGGTCCGCGTCAATACGATCCGGGACATCAAGGCATCCCGATTGGCGGGCGGATCCGTAAACCTGATCGCATCGTCTTCACTCGACGTTCTGCCACCGGTCGGGGTCATCGACCCAGCCAGCGGCAAGGCCGGCTTTGACGCGATCACGACGGCAATTGATCTTGCCCTTGTGGGCGCAGTGGCTGGCATCGTCACGGCGCCGATCCACAAGGAGGCTCTTGCAGCCGCCGGCGTTTGCCATCCCGGGCATACGGAAATCCTCGCAGAGCGAACGGGAGTGTCGCGTGTCGCGATGATGCTTGCCAACGAGGATATTCGAACGGTTCTCGTCACCATCCATTGCTCCCTGCTGGAAGCGATACGACGTGTGGATTTCGATGCCGAGCTATCGGCCATCCGGCTCGCACATGCAGGTGGCCGCGCGCTCGGCATAGAAGCGCCGCGGATCGCGGTCGCTGGCCTCAACCCGCATGCCGGCGAAGGTGGCCTGTTCGGCGTCGAGGAGATCACCGTCATTGCACCGGCAATCGAGGCGGCGCGGCGAGAGGGCATCGATGCCAGCGGCCCATGGCCGGGCGATACCGTTTTCATGCAGGCGCGACACGGTCGGTTCGATGTGGTGGTGGCGCAATATCACGACCAGGGGCTCATCCCCGTGAAGTACCTGGGACTGGAGAAAGGCGTGAACATTACGTTGGGTCTGCCGTTCGTCCGCACGAGCCCCGACCATGGAACCGCGTTCGACATTGCCGGGCGCGGGATCGCAGACCCGGCAAGCCTCGAAACCGCAATCGACTATGCCCTCCGCCTTGCGGACGCTGCACCCGAACAGGAAAGATAACATGTCCGAACCCGACTTCATCTTCATGCTGACGCGCAATGATCGCACCGTTCCGGATGCCGCCGTCCACGTGCAGACGGCGCTTGCAGCAGGCGTGAGGCACATCGGCTTCAAGGATATCGGGCTGCCCTTTGCCGAACTCGCCGCGCTCAACCGAACGATCAAGGACGGTGGCGCCCGCAGTTACCTCGAAGTGGTGTCGCTTGATGGCGACAGCGAAATCGTCTCCGTCCGGGCAGCGGTCAAGTTGGGCGTCGATTATCTGTTGGGCGGCACCCGTGTTACCGACGTGCTTCCGCTTCTTCAAGGAACCGGCATCAAATACTATCCCTTCGCCGGCAGGATCATCGGCCACCCAAGCGTCTTGGGAGGGTCGATCGCCGACATCACGGCCAGCGCCATCGATCTGGCAAGCCACGACGGCGTCCATGGACTGGACCTGCTTGCCTATCGCTCTCAAACCGACGTGCCGGCGCTGATCAAGTCCGTTCGCGCCTCCGTGAACAAACCGGTGATCGTTGCCGGATCGATCGACAGTGCCGCCCGAATCCGGGCCGTTCTCGGCAGCGAAGCTGCCGGCTTTACGGTCGGCACCGCTGCACTCGACGGCCTCTTTCCGGCATCGCGGCCGGGACTGACGCAGCAATTGTCGGCGATCAGGGCCGCAATGGCAAAAGCGCCCTAACGCGCGCCTAAACCGGCATCCCGCGGCGCCGCCTTGCCCGACAAACCCAGGCCGCGGAGTGCTGCAAGTGTTGCCTTGATCACATCGGCTGCGGATTGATTGACATCGACGACGACCGTCCGGGGCTCGCCGATCGGCTCCTCCAGTGTCGCCAACTGCGTGTCGAGCAGCGATGCCGGCATGAAATGGCCTTCGCGGTGTTGCATTCGGCCGGCGAGGACGTCGCGGCTGCCTTGGAGATAGACAAAGACCAGACCGCCACCGGCACCCTCACGCAACAAGGCGCGATAGCTCCGCTTCAACGCAGAACAGGAAACGACAAGCGGGTCGGTACGTCCGGAAAGCTGCCGGCCGATCTCGCCAAGCCAGGGCCATCGGTCCTCATCGGTGAGCGGGATGCCGGCCGACATCTTGGCGATATTGGTTTGCGGATGCAGGGCATCACCCTCGATGAAAGCATAACCAAAAGCCCGCGCCACCGCCTCGCCGACGGAGGTCTTGCCGCTGCCGGAGACGCCCATGACGACGATCGAACCGGGGAATTTGTCCACGTTGCCAAGGGGGGATGTGTCGGGGCTCGCCATGGATCGTTCGTCTCTCCGGCTCGTGATTGCGACGCCATTTGCTGATAGCGCCGCCCCGGTATCGAGACAAGCCGACTTGCCGCGAAACCGCTTCCGCCTCAGACAAGAGCGCTCCGGCTTTTTGCATTTCCTCAGAGAAACCGGTTCGCAGCTTTCCTTGGAATATCTTAGCTCGCGACACGCGGCCGGGCGATGTCGTTGACGCCCTCGTCGTCCGGCGCCTGGCCGTAGCTCATCCGTCGCATCTGGGCGATCACCCGCTCCATCTCGTCATCGGGCAGAACCGGCGGCTCGCCGAGCGTCAGGGCCTGGACATACATGCGCGAGAGCGTCTCGATCTCGATCGCCATCCACAACGCCGATTCCAGCGTCTTGCCAAGCGAGATCTGCCCGTGCTGGCCGAGCAGGCAGGCCGTGCGATCCCTGAGCGCCACGAGCGCATTGTTGGAGAGCGCCTGGGTGCCGAAGGTCGCATATTCGGCGCAGCGGATCGTCGTCCCGCCGGCAATGCCGGTCATGTAGTGGAAGCTGGGAATGGTCCTGTGATGACAGGCAAGCGTGGTCGCATAGATCGAATGGCAATGAAGAACCACGTTGATATCCGTGCGCTCGCGCAGGATGTCGCGGTGAAAGCGCCATTCGGACGATGGCCGGGGGCCGGTGTAGTTGCCCTGAAAATCCATCTCGACCAGATCTTCCGGCTGCATCGTGTCATAGGCGAGCGAGGACGGCGTGACGAGGAAACCGTCGGGGGTGCGTACCGAAAGGTTGCCGGCCGTGCCCTGGTTGATGCCGCTCGAATTCATCCGGCGGCAGATGTCCACCATCTCGCGACGGAGGGAAAGAATATCGGGCTGGCTCATCGGTGTTTCCTTTCGAAGTGTCATTGAAAAACGGGTTCGGTTTGAAGGCGCGCAACGGCGCGCCACTCTGCGGCGTAATCGGAAATGGCGGCCGTGAGGGGCGGGACATCCGGGGGCTCGGCCAGGTATAGCGGTGCCGGCCGTGTCCGAGTGCGTTGACCGGCTAGCAGAGCAGCACCGGACGCAACGCCGTAAGCATCGAGATTGAACCGGACCTGCCGGCCCGGCAGCAATGCTGCGACGAGACGCACGTAAAGCGGGTC
This sequence comes from Ensifer sp. M14, assembly GCF_003355565.1. NCBI lineage: Bacteria > Pseudomonadati > Pseudomonadota > Alphaproteobacteria > Hyphomicrobiales > Rhizobiaceae > Ensifer > Ensifer sp. M14. The sequence continues at coordinate 168,831 of NZ_QJNR01000007.1, read as the reverse complement.
GCGCAGGAAGCTGCCGTCGAGAACGACGAGCGGTCCCGCCCCCAGCGCCTCGACGCATTCGGCAGTCAACAGCGCGCAGTAGATCAGCGCCAGCGCCTTGCGCTCCATCGGCGTCTCCGGCTTGGGACCGATCACGTGCCCATGTCCGGCACTGCCGGGGAACAGACCACTGTCGTCGCCGAAGGAAGGCAACGCCATGGTCTTGCCGGCGATCAGGCGCCGGACAATTTGTTCGGATACCGGCCCGTCCGGCGGGTCCTGCCCCGCCACATGCGAGAATTCACGCCCGCCCATGGTCAGCACGCCGCCGAGCGCATTGCCGAAAACGTCGCTGTTGAGCGTCATGCCCCTGTCTTCATCGAGCCGGTCGAGGGGCGTCTGCCCGCAGAAACCGACAATCCAGGTGCCGGTGGAAATGACGGTGAAATCGCGCAGTCCCGCAGCATGGTAGCGGTAGTGATTGAGGCTGCTGTCGTGCGCGCCGGTAAGGATACGAAGATCCTGCGGCAAGCCATGACGGCGTGCCAATTCCACGCGTACCGGCCCGAGATCCTGCCAGGCGTCGGCAAACGGTGGCATCAGCCGGCCCCAGCCGCGCTGATCGACGATCGGCGCGAAATGCCTCTCCGCCACGTTCCAGAGATGGGACTGGGCGCCGAGCAGGCTTGTCTCCGCGCTCGCCACACCGGAGAGACGCCACGCCCAGTATTGCGGCAGGCCGAGATACCATCGCGCCCGCGAAAACGCCTGCGGTTCACACTCCTGCATCCAGTAGAGCTGCCGGGCCTGATGGGTCGCGGCATGCATCGTTGCACTGCCGCGATCGAAGAAAGAACCGGAGAGCGGAGCATAGCCCGCCCGGATAACCTCGGGCGGCGCCTGTTCATAATCGATCATCGGCAGGGCCGCGCCGTCACCGCTATCCGGATCGTCTCCGACCAGCAGGCCGCCGGAACCATGTCCGGAGGCGACGAAGGTCGAAAGCGGGTGGCGCCGGGCAAGCTGTGCGAGGCCGGAAAAGACCCACTCGCCGATCGCACCAAGATCATGATGACGCCAGGGCGGCCCAGGCAGCAGCGGATTGGGGATGCTGAGCGTCTCAAGCACGACACCATCCGCCGTGACCACATTGAGCTTGACGTTGGTCTTGCCGACGTCGAGCACGGCGATCGTGCCCTCACCGTTGCGTGATGGCGTTGGCATGACGCCGCACCTCCCTCACCGTCCGAGCTGCCAAAGACTTGCCCGCCGTCTAGATCAGCCCGTATTGCCTGGCCTTGTTGCGCAGGAATGGCAGGCCGTTGCCCATCACTTCCTCCTCGTCCTTGGCGACCGGCCGCCAGACAGCGAGGCCGTAAGCCACTTCCGGCGGCATGTTGATGAAGCTCTCCATGGCAAGCCCGCCCTTGAAGCCGATCGCCGAAAGCGTCGCGAAGATCTCGTCCCAGGCGCAGTTGCCGTAGCCCGGCGTGCCGCGGTCGCTCTCCGAAAGATGGATGTATTTGATATGCTCGCGCGCATCGAGAATGCCGGTGCCGATGCCCTTTTCCTCGATGTTCATGTGGTAGGTGTCGAGATGCACGAACACATTGTCGGCGCCGACGCGCCTGATCATGTCGACGGCCTGCCAGCCGGTGTTGATGAGATGGTTTTCGTAGCGGTTGACCGCCTCGACGCCGAGCTCGATGCCGCGCGACTTCGCGTGTTTTGCCGCGGCCTGCAGCACGCGGGCGATGTTGTCGTATTCGGCCTCGGTCGGCGGAACGCCGGTGCGCTCGCCGATGCCGCCATAGATGACGCCGGACAAAGCTTCGCCGCCGAGATCGGCCGTCTTGTCGATCGCGATCTTCAGGTGCTCGATCGCCGCGTCGGGCCGGACCGACGCCCAGGCGCGCTCGGGAAGACCGAGCGAGCAGACGGCGCGCAGCTTGTTCTTTTCCAGGAGCGCCTTGGTGTGGGCGGTGTCGACCGCCGGCGGATTGAGCATCGGAATTTCGATGAAATCGACCTTGTACTTGACCGCGGCTGCGACCGCACGCTCGGCACCCGGCCGATCCCAATTCATGGTCCACATGCTCGTATGGACGCCAAAACCCTGCATGATCACGTTCCTTTTCTGACAAATGAAATTTTGAACTTGGAGGCGGCGAAGCGCAGCACCATGACGCCGACGAGCAACAGGCCCCAGACCGCGGTGGCGAGATGCTGGTTGGCGCCGATCAGGTTGAGCCCTGACGACAGCAACTGCAGCACGACGAGCGCCACGAACACCGGGATCACCCGGCCGAAGCCGCCGAACGGATTGACGCCGCCGAGGAAGCAGGCGAGCACCGTGATCAGCAGGTAGGATTCGCCGTGGCCAATGCGCACCGAGTTGAACCGCGCCAGCATGATGATACCGGCAACGGCACACATCGCCCCGGAGAGCGTGTAAACGAGCACGATCACCTTGCGGGTGTTGATGCCGGAGTAGCGTGTCGCCTCGAGATTGGAGCCGATCATATAGGTGTTGAAGCCGAGCTTGGTGCGGGTCAGAAGCAGATGCCAGGCCAGCACGCAGCCAATGAAGACGATCAGCGGTATCGGTATGCCGGCGATAGAACCGTGCCCCAACGGCCCGATGAAAGCCGGGAAACCCGATACGTCGCCGCCGCGCGTCAAAAACTCGCCGAGACCGCGCAGGAAGATCATCATCGACAGCGAGACGAGGATCGGATGCGCGCGGGTAAACGCGATCACCAGGCCCATGACAACGCCGCTTGCGGCACCGACCATGACGGCAAGGATGCAACCAAGCGCGAAGGCGCCGGCACCGGCATCCGCCCCGCCATTTGCCTGAAGCACCCAGGCGAGTGTCAGCCCGGCGATATTGGCGGTGAAGGTCACGGCAAGGTTCAGGCCGCCGGTGAGGATCGGCAGCAGCATCGCCAGTGTCAGAAGCCCGAGCTCCGGAAGCTGGAACGCGACCGAGCCGAAGGTCGCAGCGCTCAGGAACTGCGGCGAGGCAAGGCCGAACACCAGGATGACCGCGACCAGCGCCAGGCCGGGACCCGCCATCTCCGGTCCGAACCATGCCTTCAGGCGATCCGAAAAGGATGTCATCGGCGTGCACCTTTCTGGCTGGCGAAGGGCAGAAGCCGTTCGATGCTGGTGTTGGAAAGGGTGATGGCGATCAGGATGATGGCGCCGACGATCATCTTGAAGGCGAAGGGAGAAACGCCCATCAGGTTCAAACCGTTCTGGGTGATCGCGATGAGCAGCACGCCGAGCACGCAGCCGAGCACCGAGCCCTTGCCGCCTCCAAGCCTGGCGCCGCCGAGAACGACGGCGGCCAGCACGTCCAGCTCGCGCCCGTAGAGTGCGTTCGGGACCACTTCCTGCGCGTAATGTGCCTGCACCAGGCCGCCGATACCGGCCATCAGCCCGAGCCAGCCGAAGGCAATGAACTGCATGGCGCCGATGTTGATGCCGAAGCGGCGCGCACCCTCCGGATTATCGCCGAAGGCGTAGAGCTGCCGGCCGGTGGTCGTGCGGGTGATCAGCACCCAGGTGGCAATGACGCACAGCACCATCACCAGCACCGGAAGCGTGATCTCGATCCAGCTGCCGTCGGCCGTTTCATGCTCGAACAGCACGACGCGATCCGTCAGCCATTCCGGCAGGTCGTAGATCGACACGCCCTTGGTGAAGAACATCAGGAGGCCGAAGTAGATGTTGAAGGTCGATATCGTCGCGACGATCGAGATGATGCGGAAGCGATGGATCAACAGAGCGTTGATGGCGCCGAGGCAGATGCCGATCGATCCGGCAATTACAAGACCGGAGATCCAACCCCCGCCTCCGATCCAGCCGAGCGCGATCGCCGTGCCGTACTGCACAACCGAGGCGGCGACCGCGAAGGAGATGTCGATGCCGCCGGCGATCAGCACGACCAGCAGGCCGACGGCGAAGATGATGTTGACCGAACTGGTGTTCAGGAGATCGAAGGCGTTGCCGATCGAGAAGAAATTCGTCGTGGCAAACGACAGCACCGTGCAGATGACGGCAATCACGGCGATGAGCGCGACCTCGGTCGCATGGGTGCGGGCGAAACTATGCATAGACCGCCCCTTCGATTTCGGCGAGCGGAACGCTGCGCGGATCATAACTGCCGACGATGCGCCCCTGCGCCATATGCAGGACGCGGTCGGCGTTGAAATAGACTTCGGGGACCTCGTCAGAAATCAGAATGATCGCGAGACCCGTTTCGGCAAGTTTGGCGACGATGTCGAAGATTCCGGCGCGCGCGCCGACATCGACACCGACCGTGGGCGCGTCGAGGATCAACAGCTTCGGATCGGTTGCCAGCCACTTGGCAATGGCGATGCGCTGCTGGTTGCCGCCTGATAGCGTCGAGATCGCATCGCTTTGCAGGCCGATCTTCACGCCGAGATCGGCGATCCAGCCGGCAACGAGCTTGCGCTTGCGCTCATTCGACAGGAAGCCGCCGGAAACGATCTTGCCAAGCGAACTGATGACGAGATTGTCGGCGATCGACTGCGGTTGGATGAGGCCGAGTGACAGGCGATCCTCCGAGAGATAGGCGACACCCGCCTTGATCGCATCGCGGTTGGAGGAGAAATGGACCGACTTGCCCTCAAGGGTGATTGTACCCGTGGCCGGCTGCAGCATGCCGAACAGTGTTTGCGCAAGCTCGGTTCGCCCGGCGCCGAGAAGGCCGGTGATACCCAGCGTCTCGCCGCGCTGGACCGTCAGCGATATGTCGTCGAACTGGCCCGGGCGGCTCAGGCCCTTTACTTCGAGGACGACCGGCTGATCCGGCCTGGATTTGGCGCGAACCTGCTGGTCGAACGTCTTGCCGGTCATCAGCTCGGTGATGCGCGACTGCGTCATGCCGGCGGCGGGATAAACGCCGACCAGCGCGCCATCGCGCAACACGGTAATGCGGCTTGAAATTTCCAGCACTTCCGCCAGGCGGTGGCTGACGAAGACGACGGCGACGCCGGAGGCCGAAAGGCCGCGCACGATGTCGAGCAGGTGGTCGGTTTCCGATTGCGTCAGCGATGCGGTCGGCTCGTCCATGAAGACCAGCTTCGCTTCGCCGACGAGCGCGCGGGCAATGGCCACGATCTGGCGCTGGGCAATGGCATACTCCTTGAGCGGCAGATCGACGTCGAGCGTGATGCCGAGACGCTCAAGTGCGTCCGTCGCGATCTTGCGCATGCGGCCGTAGTCGACAAGCTTCGGCCAGCGGCCGAGAACGGTCTGGAAGGCGATGTTTTCGGCAACGCTCATTTCGGGGAAAAGTGCCAGATCCTGCCAGATCACCTGAATGCCGCGATCCTGGGCAGTCACCGGCGACATGTGCGAGTAGGTTTCGCCGTCATAGTCGATCGAGGCGCCGTCGGCCGGACGATAAACACCGGTGATGATCTTGATCAGGGTGCTCTTGCCGCAGCCGTTTTCGCCGGCAAGGCAATGGACCTCGCCCGGGCGAACGTCGAAGCTCACATTCTTGAGCGCCTTGACGCCACCGAAGGTCATGTTGATGTCGTTGAGGGACAGAAGCGGCTTTTCGCTGCCTCCCGTGATCGCAAGCTGTTGCATGAACGTGTGCCCTAAGGACCGTTTTTGAAGGACGTGCCAGGCCGGCCGAAGCCGGCCCAGCAGCCGGGAGAACCCGGTGCATGCTTCGCTGAGGCTTGGTCGCCCCGGGGATTAAGACATGCAACAATTCAAGGTGCGGCAGCGGCCGGTGCGCGTCTGATGCGGGCCGGCCACTGGGGCAGATCAGAGCCCCATCGCCGCGAGGTCGGCGACCGTATCCTTGTTGATCGGCACGAGCTGATCGACGATGATGTTGCGGTTTTCGAAGTCCGGCTTGACCTTGCCGAGACCTTCGATCTCGTCGCCGTCCTTGACCTCTTCACCCTTCATCAGCTTGTCGGCGAGCGTCACGAACACCTCGCCCGCCTGCTTCGGATTCCACATGAAGCCGCCGGAGATCGCATCCGATTTCACCAGTTTCTGACCCTGGCCTGGCGAGAACGGGCCGAACACGAAGATCTCACCGACCTTGCGGCGCTCTTCGACGGCACGGCCTGCCCCGATCGGTCCCTGGCTGCCGAAGGCGAGGAAGCCTTTAAGGTTCGGGTGGGCCGAGATCAGATCGAGTGCGGTCGAGCGGCTCTTGTCGACGTCCTCCGCCACGCCGTAGCGTTCGCCGACCAACGTCATGTCAGGATGGTTCTTCTTGATATAGGCGATGGCAGCGTCGGCCCAGGCATTGTGCAGCGGCACGGTCAACGAACCGACGAAGACGGCATATTCGCCCTTGCCGCCCATCTTCTCGGCGAGCAGCTTGCCGTGCGCCTCACCGAAACCGGTCGAGGATGCCAGCTCGAAATCCCAGTCGGCGCCCTTCTGGCTCGGCGATTCATGGGTAATGACGATGATGCCCTTTTCCTTGGCCTTGGTCAGAACCGGCTCCAGAACCTTGGCGTCGTTGGGCACCACGCCGATGACCTTCACGCCCTGGGCGATCAGATCCTCGATGGCGCGCACCTGCAGCGCCGGGTCGGCGCTGGTCGGGCCGACCATGAAGGCGTCGATACCGAGCTTTTGGCCCCGTTCCTTGATACCGGCCTCCATGGCGTTGAACCACGGGATGCCGCCGATCTTGACCACGACGCCGACCTTGCCGGCCTCCTGGGCGAATGCGGCAGCCGCACCGGCAAGCGAAAGCGATGTCGCCAGAGCGGCGACCAGAATTTTCTTGATCATGTCTCTCCTCCACCGTTCCCCATGGGGAACACGCCCGGCTGCAAAAGCGCCGGCCTCCAGTTTCAAATCGCAACTGGCTGGGAACGAATTCCCGCCTCCCGGATCGCCGCCTCCTCAGACGGCCCATCATCTTGCACAATCGATATTTCTTGTTTGCACAATCGATGGTGCAAAGACTATTGTGCAGACTTAATCTTTCGTCAAGAGGAAATCGGCACTAAGACGATGAGGGAGGCCCACGATGACGAAGACCAGCAAGAAGAAGGCGACGATCTACGACTTATCGGTGCTGTCAGGCAGCTCACCTTCAACCGTGAGTGCGGTTCTGAACGGAACCTGGCAGAAGCGGCGGATCAAGGAGAGCACGGCGGCACTGATCCGGGATCTGGCGGAGACCCACCAATATACCGCCAACCGCCAGGCACGCGGCTTGCGCAGTTCGCGCTCCGGCCTCATCGGCCTCCTGCTGCCCGTCCATGACAACCGCTACTTTTCCTCGATGGCGCAGACCTTCGAAGCGCATGTCAGAAGCAAGGGGCAATGCCCGATCGTCGTCAGCGCCAGCCGTGACCCGGAAGAGGAACGCAAGACGGCCGAAACGCTGATCTCCTACTCGATCGACGAACTGTTCATCTGCGGCGCGACCGACCCGGATGGCGTGCACGAAGTCTGCGAAACCGTGGGCCTGAGGCACATCAACATCGACCTGCCCGGTACCAAGGTTCCATCCGTCATCAGCGACAACTACCAAGGCGGGCGCATGCTGACGGAGGCGATCATCCGCCACTTCCCAGCGGATCAGCCGCTTCGCCCGGACGAACTCTACCTCTTCGGCGGTCGCGACGACCACGCCAGCCGCGAGCGTATCCGCGGGTTCCGCGCGGTGAAGCGCGAACTATTGGGTGACGATCCGGACGGCTGCATCCAGCCTACCGGCTACGCCCCCAACAACGCCAGACTCGCCTTCGAAGCCTTCTACGAAAAACACGGCAAGCTGCCGCGCGGCGTGTTCATCAACTCCTCGATCAACTTCGAGGGCCTATTGCGCTTCATGGCGGGCCACCCGCACGAGAACTTCGCCGACCTGACCGTCGGCTGCTACGACTACGACCCCTTCGCCTCGTTCCTGCCCTTCCCCGTCATCATGATCCGCCAGGATGTCGAGGGCATGATCACCAAGGCATTCGAGGTGATCGAGGAAGGGCGGCCACAGCCGCGTATTCACCTGATCAGTCCCGAGCTCGTCCAGCCGCGCACCGCGCTGACCGGACCGCTCGACGCGCTCAAGGATATCGGCTGACACTGTGCACCACTGAACTTTCGGCAAATACGCATATTTTCCATCGATTCATCTGTACATACGTCACAAAGCCACGTATTCATTGGAAATGGATGAGATTGACAGAAAAATCATTGGAATTCTCGCGCAGGACTCCCGCAGGTCGCTGACCGATATCGGTGCGGCCGTGGAGTTGTCGCCCTCCTCGGTCAATGAGCGCATCCGCCGGCTCGTCACCAGCGGAGTTGTCCGCCGTTTCACCATCGACGCCGACCACCGCGCGCTCGGGCTTGACGTGCTCGCCTTCGTCTGGGTCGGGCTGTCCCCGGATGCGGATGAGGAAGCGTTTCGCACCTTCATGGCCGACCACCCTTCCGTTGCGGAATGTCACCACGTCACCGGCGCCTGGTCCTATTGCGTCAAGGTACGCATGCCGTCGCTTGGCGATATCGAGCCTTTCCTGGCCGAGCTCAAGCGTCGCCGGTTTCTCGCCCGCAGCGAGACCGTGATTGCTCTTTCGACCGTCAGGGAAACCCAGTTCACCAGCCCGGAGCGCTGAGCGATGTCTGCATTGTTGTTCGCAAAAGGCCTGCTGCTCGGCCTCGCCATTGCCGCTCCCCTCGGCCCGATCGGCGTCTTGTGCATCAACCGCACGCTCGAACGCGGCTTCTGGGCCGGTGTCGCCGGTGGATTGGGAACAGCGCTTGCCGACGCCAGCTACGCGCTGCTGGCAGCCGCCGGCTTTGCCGCATTCGCGACCTTTCTCGCCACGGTGTCGACGCCGCTCAGCCTTGCCGGTGGCGCGTTCATGATCTGGCTCGGCTGGCGAGGGCTGCAACCGAGCCCGGTCGTAGCCACAGCCAAGGTCGGAGCGCGCGATCTCATCCAGACGACCGCAGCGACCTTCCTGCTGACGATCGCCAATCCGCTGACGATCCTGTCTTTTGCCGCGTTCTTTGCGGTCCTTGGTCTGGCGAAAGCCGGTGGACTTGCAAACGCCACCGTCGTCGTTGCCGGCGTCTTCCTCGGCTCGCTCGCCTGGTGGATGCTCTTGAGCGGCGGGATTTCCCTAGCCCGAACCCGCCTGCCCGACAGTTTCGTCACCTGGGTCTCGCGCCTTTCAGGCTTGGTGTTGATTGCCTTCGGCGCAATCGCCATCGGCTCGGTCGTGGTAAGCCTCTTCTAAGGCAACACCCGAAGGAGGCCGCGCCGCCGGTGGCTATTCAGGCCCAGGCCTGGCGCATTCGACATGCCACCATTTCGGGCGCCCGCCTCGATAGCTGTGCGAGACCGGGATGAGGTCGACCGCGTTGGTCTTGTCGAAACAGCCCAGCATCAATGCGACGACGGGCGCATCGTCGATCGCTCCGATCGTGCTGCCGCAGGTGCCGCAGAAGGCCCGGCTGGAGTAATCGGAGGAGCGGTAGGTTGCGGGCGCTCCCCCAGGCCCGGTCCAGGTCACGGCTTCGCTTGGGAATTCGACCCAGGCAACGGTCAGCGCGCCGGAATGCTTTTGGCACAGCTTGCAGGAGCAAGTGTGCGGCTTTCCAGCACGCCCGTTCGCCTCAAAGCGAATTGCTCCGCATATGCACCCACCGGTGTAGGGCTTGATCTTCTTGGTCACCGCTCTTGTCACGCGTCACCTCCAGTTGCAGTTTGAATCGGCCGCAGCATAACTTGTACAAGCGGCTTGGTGTAACTCCGTTGCGACACACGCCATGAGGTTATCCATGCGCATGATTTTAGCGGCAACGGTCATGCGCTATGCATCTTGCGGTGACCCAAAGTTCCTGATCTCGCAGGAACCCCGCTCACGCACCGGCGGTCAATAAAACCATGCACCGATGTCGCGAAATGCACGTTTGCTCTGGTCGCGCCTGTTCCCGTCCCGCCCCGAGTGGCCATCGCCGATTGGCAGGCTGAAGCCGAAGGGCTCGGACGGTTCGCCACCCCTGTCTGCCCAGTAGGCATCGAGATCGGCGACCATCATCCGCCGACGTTTGCGCCGCCGGCGATTGATCACGTGCCTTTCGTTGGAGACGGCATAGAGGTGCGAAGCGTTGCCCTCGGAGGCGAGCCCCTGGAGCGTGAGCAGAACGGCATCCTTTGGCCGTAAGCCACCGAGGTCGCGGGTCGCGGTAATCAGCGCCCGTTTTCCGTCGCCGCCGCGCGGCCCCTGCATGCCGCCGATCACCAGGCTATAGGCATCGTCCCCACAGCGCACGAAGGCAAAACTGACGGTACAAAGCGCGTAGCGATCACTTTGCCGGCTGAGCCTGATCGCAAAGGCACCCTCGTGGCGGCCGCCGCAATGATCGGCGAGCAGCAACTGGACGCGGTAATTTTCGCCACGTCCGCCGACCGTTCCCATCTCCATCGATGTGCCACGCCACAGCGCCATCAACGATCGGCGCGACAGAACTTCGCTCGCGACATCGAAGTGGTTCATCAACAGCTCAAGACGCTGGCTTGAACGCGCACCGTGCAACAGAAATGTCGGCACAGACTTTCGGATGAGATCGTCGTGCGGAAGGCCCAATTTGTAGCGATCGCCGAACGCGCCGAGAAAGCCGAGCCAACGTGTCGTCAGCACCGGATGGCGGGCAAGGCGCATCGAGAAGACGACCGCACGCTTCAATGTCAGCCGCCCGCCGAGTTTGAGAACCTGCCATAGGATCTGCCGGCCCGACCGACCGCGTTCAGGCATATTGGCGGCGGCGACAAAGCCGACGGAGGATGACTGGGTTTCCGCCCTGCCATCGCTGACGTCTGAGGGCGATGGCAAGTCCGATCGAGCGTTACATTCCTGCAAACGACCTTCCAGGGACATGATGTAATTCCTTGAAAGCAAATGCTTGTCCAAGCATCGCCGGGATATCCGGCGCCGCTGGGTTTGCCTGCTGTTTGTCAAGGGAATGCGGAGAAGTGATCGGGAATCGAGCGCCTGTTGGCGGGGCTAGCCATCGGCATGCGCCAGGCCGGCACGCGGCTTACGCCGAACGCGGAACGAATGGCAATCAGGCCCTGTTCAAGGGGATGCCGATGGTGTTCAGGCGAGGCTCTCGCGCGGCAACATGATGGTGATCATCGCCCCGCCACCCGGGCGTGCTCCAAATTCCAGCCGGCCACCATGCGCCTTGGCAATGGCCTGCACCACGGAAAGCCCAAGCCCCGTCCCACCGGTTGCCCGTGAGCGGGACGCGTCCCCGCGCCAGAACAGGTCGATCGAGTGTGTCGAGACATCGTCCGGCAGGCCCGGTCCACGATCGAGCACGCGAATGAAAGCCTCATCCGCGCCACGTGCGCCGGTTTCGCAGCGCAGCACGCCGCCGGACGCCGCATAGCGGCAAGCATTTTCGACGAGCGCCAGCAACGCCTGGCGCAGACGCTGGGAATCACCCGACACGACAGCCGGGACAAGCGCCACCTCCAGCGAGAGACCGGCGGACGCAAGGATGGTACGGGATGCGCCGAGCACCTGCGTCGCCTCGGCAGCGAGATCGACGGCGCCGCGCTGTGTTACGAGCTTCTGGCCAGCGGCGAGCGAGAGCGTGCGCAGGTCCTCAACCAGCGCGGACAGCCCTTCGACCTGCACGAGCAACTGCCGCACGCGCTCCTGTTCGAGCGGGAAGACACCGTCAGCCATGCCCTGCAGGTTGCCTTGCAGGATCGTCAACGGCGTACGCAGCTCATGGGCTACCGCCATCGTGTTGAAGCGCAGGCGGCTTTCCATGCTTTCAAGCTCTGCCGCCAGTTCATCGAACGTTCTCATCAACGTCGCCACTTCTTTCGCCCCCTTGCGCACGGAGCCGACACGGACTGCGAAATCGCCGGCACGCAGATCCTCGGTTGCCTTGGCGAGCAATTCCAGCGGCCGGCTGATTTTGCGGGCAAGCCAATAGCCGATGAGGCTGCAGGTTGCCGCAGCGATGGCGCCGAAGGTGATAATCGACAGATCGATCTGGCTATTGCCCCATTCATCGATTTGCGGGATGTCCGCGACGAGCGCTCGAAGGTGTTCCTCCTGAGGCATGCGGCCGGCGTTGATATCGGTATAGGCTTGAGCAGCGCCGGGCGGCATTCTCGCGAGCATCCGCTCCTCGAGGTCCGACTCGCTCCAAATGACGCCGAAGTAGACGATACAAACACTGACCACGAGCAGGACAGCCTGCAGCATGGCCGTAAGCACGCCGAGCGGCATTCGCGACATTCTGATTTTCATCTCGGCTCCACGAATCGGTAGCCGACGCCGCGAACCGCTGAGAAGAAGCCACAGGCACCGAGATCCTCGAGTTTGCGACGCAGATTGGCGACATGGGTATCGACCGTGCGCGCCAGCGCATCGCTGTCGGGAAGGCAGGCGTCGAGAATGTCGGCCCGGTCAAACGCGTGCGTCGGGCGGCGGATCATGTGCGCGAGGATTCGGAACTCACTCAACGTCAGCGGCAAGGACTGGCGTTTGCCGCTGTTTTCGACAAAGGCAGCGTGGGCATCAAGGTCGACCTCGACATTTTCGAAGCGCAGTACCGTGGCACCGGCGCCGTTTCTGGTCCGCCGCAGCACCGCATTGACGCGCGCCACCACCTCCTGCGGGTTGAACGGCTTGACGACATAGTCGTCCGCACCGAGCCTCAGCCCCGCCAGCCGATCCAGATCCTCGGCAAGGGCTGTGACCATGATCGTCGGCGTGTTGCTCTCCCGGCGGATGCGCGCCAACACCTCGAAACCGTCGAGCCTGGGGATGCGCACATCGAGCAAAACGAGATCAGGCGAAAGCACGGAATGATGGGTGAGCGCGGTTTCGCCGTCCGCCGCCCGCACCGTCCTGAAGCCATCACGCACGAGGTAAGCATCGAGGATCTGCGCGATCTCCGGCTCGTCCTCGACCAAAAGGATGAGACCCTTGTCGACCATCTGCAAACTCCTCGCGCATGTGTTGTAGCAACGAGCTTATGGGATGAAAAAATCCGGCTTGCAATTCATCCTGGCAGCGCTCGACACCGTCGCCGGGCGTTCCGCATCAAGCGTTCTTCGTTTCTCCGCCATTTCTTGACAAATCACGCCGAGTGTCCCCCTGGCACCGTCGGATCCAGTGTCGCACGCACGGTGAACGTGCCCACGAATGCCGATTTTGCGGCCTCATCCCGTTCCACCGACCCACGTAACAAAAGCCCCGGAGCCCTAGGGATCCCGGCCAAGCGAGCGGCGCTGCCGCTTCCCGCTCGAAGGCTCGCTCAGGGCCACCACCAAACCCAAGGGGGAATTCTCATGCCTGTTGAAACGAGCGAACTGACGTCAGCCGACATCGGCAAGATCTTGCAATGTATCCCGCATCGTTATCCCTTTCTGCTGGTCGACAGGCTCGTTTCGATCCGCGGCGAAGAAGGCTGCATCGGGATCAAGAACGTTTCGATGAACGAACCGCAATTCCAGGGGCACTTCCCTGGCAATCCGGTCTTTCCGGGAGTGCTCATCATCGAGGGCATGGCGCAAACTGCCGGTGTCATGTGCGCCGCCGCAAAACTTGCCGAGGGCTTGACGCCAAAGATCATCTACATGCTGACGGTGGACAAGGCGCGGTTTCGCAAGCCCGTTCGCCCGGGTGACGTCATCGAGTATCACCTGACGAAGCTGGCCTATCGCCGCAATGTCTGGCGCTATCGCGCCGAGGCACGCGTCGATGGCGCATGCATTGCGCAGGCCGAGATCTCGGCATACCTCGAGACGGAGAAATAGCGGCCCGACGCCGCAGCTTGACGTTCATTGCCCGCGGCAGGCAGCGATCCGAACAGTCATCCGCTCTTCTCCTCCGCGAAAGGTGCCGCATCGCGCCTCCTTCGTTTCCGGGCCCACAACGATGACCGGGCGGAAAACTCTGCCCGGCAGCCTGGCGCCGCACAGCGAATGCTGATGCGTCTTCCGCTCCGAGCCTTCTCCAGTTGCCCGTCCATCCTTGACAGTCACCAGCAATTCTCGCGCTCGCCCTCCTCCTATCTTCCCTATCGCGAGCATTCGGAATGTCCAGCATCCTGCAACCCACCACGACACCTGCTGCCGGCCATTGGTGGCGGCTTGCCAATCCCCGGACATGGCCCGCCCGACTGCAGGCCCAGATCTACCACCACCCTGTCCAGGCGGCCGCCTCGGCAACGATGTTTGCAGGCTTCGTGGTCATGGCTTTTCCCGGCATCGATCTGGCCGTGTCACGCTGGGCGGCCGCAGGCAACGCGGACTTTCCGTTGTCGCGGGAGCACGCGCTGCGTCTGCTGCGTGATTTCAACCGCGTGATCCCGATCTTGCTCCTGCCCGCGCTTGCGGTCGTGCTTGCCGTGCAGATGGCCAGGCCGCGCGCATGGCTGCCACGTCCGCATAAAATATTGTTTTTCCTGACTTTCTATGCGCTAGGCCCAGGGCTTGTCATCCAGCTTCTGAAAAGGTTGGTTGGCCGCGCCCGCCCTTCCGAGATCGTCGAGTTCGGCGGAACCCTGCCGTTTACGCCCGCCTGGCAGGTTTCCGGCGCGTGCTCGCGCAGTTGTTCGTTTGCGTCTGGCGAATCGGCGACGGCGATTGCCTTGATCGCCTTGGTATTCTTCCTGCCCCTGGCTTGGCGTTGGAAGGCGGTCGTCGCCCTGGTGCCTGTCGTGCTCGTCTTCTCGCTCAACCGCATCGTCTTCGGCGCGCATTTCCTCTCGGATGTCGTGCTCGCCTGGCTGCTGATGCTCTGGATCATGCTCTGGCTTTGGTCCGTGTTTGCAGGCAATGGCGCACGCATCGATGCCGCGCTGACGCGTGGCCGATACCCCATTGCAGCCTGACATCGACGCCGACCTTGCCGCCGGCCGCTTGGCTTTTGATCAGGCGCTGCGCACCGACCGGCGCCAGACGAAGGGGGCGTTAAGCCGCAAGGATTGCGATTGCCCGACGTCCTCGCTCATCAGCCACGCAACCGCCGCCGCCGCGATCTCCTCGATCGGCTGGGAGAACGTGGTCAGGTCGTAGGAACTCCAGGCGGCCTGCGGAATGTCGTCGAAGCCGACGACACAGAGATCCTCCGGGATCGACAGCGAAAACTGATGCCGGGCCGCATCCATGAAACCGAGCGCGACAAGATCGGTAACGCAAAAGACAGCATCCGGGCGCTCGCGACGGGTCATCAGCCGCTGCGCCAGGACCTTGCCGCTTTCATAACCCGTCGGGCCGAAGCGCTCGACGGTCACATCGAGCCCCTGGTCCCGCGCCGCTGCGACAAAACCCGCTTCTCGCGTCATGAGGCTCGGTGTCCCGGCCTCCGAATTGGCAAAGGCAAGCCGGCGACAGCCGGCCCGCAGGAACGCTGTCACGACACTTTGCGCCGTATCATCGTCGTCAAGGTTAATTCTGAGCGGGCCTTGGTGCTCGTCGTCGCGATTGATCAGAACCAGCCGCTGGCCGTTTCTGACGCAGAGATCGACGAGCGACTTGTCGGGCATGCCCGATAGCACGATCGAGGCGTCGGCGCGGTACCGGATCGCCTGGCGCAACGCCATGTCGACGCGTTCGTCGGATCGATCCGTGTTGACGATCATCGCGATTTTGCCGGCATTCTGCAGCTGCTGCGTCAGCGCCTTGATCAGCGCCGAACGGTAGGGCGTGCCCATGTCGGACACGACGAGGCAGACAATGCCGCTTTCGTTGCGCATCAATCCGCGGGCCAGATGGTTGACGTGATAACCAAGCGCTTCGGCCGCCTCCATGACCTTGCGGCGCGTCTCCGGCGCGATGCTGGCGCCCGCTGTGAACGCGCGCGAAACGGCGGAGCGGGAAACGCCGGCCTTCCTTGCCACTTCCTCTGCACTGACGAATATCTTGTCGCTCATCGTGACCCACCATTGCACGGCTTTGCAAACTTCTTGCAACAAATATCAGGCCTGTGCAAGCTTGCACAAACCCAACCGATTAAACTTTCCACTTTCGGCCGAAGTCGGATTGACAACATTCCGATCCCTGTGACACTTTGCACGCGCTTGCATTACTGCGATGTGGAGGCATCGCACCATTGGGAGGAAATTATGAAAGCTGTATCCATTTCGGTTGCGCTTGCCGCAACCGGCCTAGCATTCGCAGCGTCTCAGGCGCAGGCGGCAGGCAGTCTCAATCTGATTTGCTCGGCGGACGTCGTCATATGCGAGCAGATGACCGCCGATTTCGAGAAGGAAAGCGGGATCAAGGTCAACATGGTTCGCCTGTCTTCGGGCGAGACCTATGCCAAAGTGCGCGCAGAAGCGCGCAACCCCAAGACCGATATCTGGTGGGCCGGCACCGGCGACCCGCATCTGCAGGCTGCATCCGACGGCCTGACGCTCGAATACAAGTCGCCGATGCTGGATCAGCTGCAGGATTGGGCGAAGAAGCAGGCCGAAGGCTCGGGCTACCGCACCGTCGGCGTCTATGCCGGCGCGCTCGGCTGGGGCTACAACACCGAGATCTTCCAGAAGAAAGGCTTCAAGGAGCCGAAATGCTGGGCCGACCTGCTGGACGCCTCGCTCAAGGGCGAGATCCAGATGGCAAACCCGAACTCGTCGGGCACGGCCTATACGGCGCTCGCCTCGCTGGTGCAGATCATGGGTGAAGATCAGGCGTTCGACTACCTGAAGAAACTCAACGCCAACGTCGCGCAGTATACCAAATCGGGCTCGGCACCGGTCAAATCGGCCGCCCGCGGCGAGGCCGGCCTCGGCATCGTCTTCATGCACGACGCCGTCGCGCAGACAGCCGAAGGCTTCCCGATCAAGGCAATCGCGCCGTGCGAAGGCACCGGCTACGAGATCGGCTCGATGTCGATCATCCGCGGCGCCAAGAACCTCGACAATGCCAAGGCCTGGTACGACTGGGCGCTGAAGCCTGAGGTGCAGTCGCGGATGAAGGATGCCAAGTCCTTCCAGCTGCCATCCAACAAGAGCGCGGAAGTGCCGAAGGAAGCACCGAAGTTCGAGGATATCAAGCTGATCGACTACGACTTCGCCACCTACGGCGATTCCGAAAAGCGTAAGGCTCTGCTCGAGCGCTGGGACCGCGAGGTTGGCGCCAACGCCAACTGACGCACTTCGGTTTGCGAGCGGCCGGATCGAAGGATCCGGTCGACCGCACCTCGAAAGACCGCAGGTGCCTCCGGCTCTCGCCAGCCGGCCCTGCACCATGATCGACATTCCAATAGTGAAGAGACGCGAGGACCGTGATGGAACATCGCAACCGTAGGCTCGACCTCACGCTCGGGCTTGGGCTGGCCGCATTTTTGGCTGTGCCCTGGTACCGCATCGAGGGAGGCTTCTTCGGCCTTGGCTGGCTTTCCAGCTTTCCCTCCGATGCTGCCGTGGCACCCGGCCTTGCGCAGATCTTTGCCCACGGACATTCGTGGCTCGCCGTCGCGCTCCTGCTTCTCGGCGCCTGCGCCGCCGCCCGGTTTGTCCGCGACCCGGATCGCCGCGGTCTGGTGCTGGCGGTGGCCGGTGCAACCGGCCTCCTGTTCATTGCTCTCCAAGGTCTGGCGATCGGCTTTACCGGCTGGACCTGGACCATCAGCGAGACCCTCTTCGGCCCGCTTGCCGACGGCCAACCTTCTATGGGCGCCGGCGCCGTGCTCGCTGCCCTCGCCTTCATCCTGATCTTTGCATTCGGGCTGGCCGAGCGCGGCGTCATGAAGGGCGATGCCTTCATCGTCGCGTCAATTTCGCTGCTCGTCTGCCTCGTCGTCGTCTTCGTGTTCTATCCCGTCGGCAGCATGTTTGCGGCCTCCGTTCAGGATTTCGACGGCTCGTTCAAGCCGGATGGCTTCCTGCGCAACATTCAGGACGGTTCGATCTGGAGCCTCGGCTGCGTCACCGGCGGCGAGCGTTGCGGTGTCGCCTGGCGCACGCTGTGGCTGGCGCTGATGACTGCGTCCGGCTCGACGTTGCTCGGTCTTGCTTTTGCGCTGGTCGCAACCCGGACCCGATTTCCTTTCAAGAAAGGCATGCGCCTGTTGACGGTCCTGCCGATCATCACGCCGCCCTTCGTCATCGGCCTCGCGCTGACCCTGCTCTTCGGTCGCGCCGGCGTCATAACCGAGTTTCTGTCCGACGCCTTTGGCATCGAGCCCGGACGCTGGCTCTATGGCCTCACCGGCATCTGGATCGCCCAGGTCCTGTCCTTCACCCCGATCTCATTCCTGGTGCTGATCGGTGTCGTCGAGGGCGTCAGCCCGTCGATGGAGGAAGCGTCGCAGACGCTTCGCGCCGACCGCTGGCGGACATTCTGGCACGTCTCGCTGCCACTGATGAAGCCGGGCCTCGCCAACGCCTTCCTGATTGGCTTCATCGAGAGCATGGCCGATTTCGGCAATCCGCTCGTGCTTGGCGGCAGCCATGGCGTGCTGTCGACGGAAATCTTCTTTGCCGTCGTCGGGGCGCAAAACGATCCGTCGCGCGCCGCAGTGCTCGCCATCATCCTGTTGTGCTTCACCCTGTCGGCCTTCCTTGCCCAACGCTACTGGCTGGCGGGCAAGAATTATTCGACCGTCACCGGCAAGGGCGACAGCGGCTCGCATATCGCCTTGCCCCGCTCGCTGTCGATCGGCGTGCACGCGGTGGTGATCCCCTGGATGATCTTCACGGTCGTCGTCTACGGCATGATCCTGTTCGGTGGCTTCGTGAAGACCTGGGGTCTCGATAACTCGCTGACGTTCGAGCACTATATCAAGGCCTTCTCGATCTCGGTGACCGACGGCGTGATCGCGTGGACCGGCGTTGCCTGGAACTCGTTCTGGACGACGATGGAGATCGCGCTGATCTCGGCGCCCTTGACGGCCCTTGTCGGGCTGCTGACCGCCTACCTGATCGTTCGGCAGCGATTTGCCGGACGGGATGTGTTCGAATTCGCGCTTATGCTGAGTTTCGCCATTCCCGGCACCGTCATCGGCATCAGCTACATCATCGCCTTCAACCTGCCGCCGCTCGAAATGACCGGCACGGCGCTGATCCTGGTTGCCTGCTTCGTGTTCCGCAACATGCCCGTCGGCGTTCGCGGCGGCATCGCGGCGATGAGCCAGCTCGACAAGAGCCTTGACGAAGCTTCTCTGACGCTCAGGGCAACCAGCTTCCGCACGCTGCGCAAGGTGATCCTGCCGTTGTTGCGGCCGGCCATCGTCGCTGCCCTCGTGTATTCCTTCGTCCGGGCGATCACGTCGATCAGCGCCGTCGTCTTCCTCGTCAGTGCCGAATACAACATGGCAACGTCCTACATCGTCGGCCTTGTTGAAAACGGCGAGTTCGGCGTGGCGATCGCCTACTCATCGGCCCTCATCGTGGTGATGATCACCGTCATCACCGGCCTGCAACTGCTTGTCGGCGAGCGCAAGCTCCGACGGGAGAACCGCGTCTTCGGCGCGGCTCCGGCCCGCGCCGCCGCCAAGACCCTTTCCCAGGAGAACCCCGCATGAGCACCCCACGCACCGGCTCGGTCGTCTTCCAGAACGTGCGCAAGCAGTTCGGCGCCTTCACCGCCATCCACGACCTTTCGCTCACCATCGAACCCGGCACCCTCGTCACCCTGCTCGGCCCATCCGGTTGCGGGAAGACCACCACGCTGCGCATGCTCGCGGGCCTGGAACACCCGTCCGCCGGCCGGATCCTGATCGGCGGCAAGGACGTCACCATGCTGCCAGCAAACGAACGCGACGTGTCGATGGTGTTCCAGTCCTACGCGCTGTTCCCGCATATGACCTCGCTCGACAACGTCGCCTATGGTCTCGAATCCTCCGGCATGAAGAAGAAGGAGGCGCGCGACCGGGCCGAGGAAGGGCTTAAGCTCGTCGGCCTCGGCGGCCTGGGCCAACGGCTCCCGGCCGAACTCTCCGGCGGTCAGCAGCAGCGCGTCGCCGTGGCGCGCGCGCTGGTGCTCGAGCCGCAGGTGCTGCTGCTCGACGAACCGCTCTCCAACCTCGACGCGCGGCTGCGCCGGCGGGTGCGAACGGAAATCCGCGAGCTGCAGCAGCGGCTTGGCTTTACCGCGGTCTACGTCACCCACGACCAGGACGAGGCGCTTGCGGTCTCCGACCGGATCATCGTGATGAAGGATGGCGAGATTGCCCAGGAAGGCGCGCCCCGCGAACTCTACGAGGCACCGGCATCCGCCTTCATCGCCGACTTCATGGGCGAAGCCAATGTGCTGCCCTGCGAAATCACTGCGTCCGATGCCGGCCTTGCCACCATCCGTGTCGGCGGGCTCGAACATCGGTTGCCGTCGCGCAACGCCCAGCCGGGCCCGTCGAAACTCGCCGTGCGGCCAAATGCCGTGACGCTGACGCCAGCGACCGGCGCGGCACTTCCGGGGACCATCAGCACGGCTGCCTACCTCGGCGGTCATATCGAGTATGAAGTTGAAACTCAGAATGGATTGCTATTCGTGGTTGATGATGCGATCGAGCAGATGCTATCTCCTGCGACCGAAGTCGCCATCGGCTTCCGCGATCGCGGCCTTGCTTTGATTACGGCATAATTTTCGAGACCGACACAGGAAGGACTTTTCGCATGACTTCGCCAATCGCGGGCCTTGAAGCCCGCTTCGCGCTCACCAAGACCGTTGCCGGTGAAGCCGGACGGCTTGCCCATGACTACTTCGTCCAGCGCGAAACACTGGTGATCGAGACCAAGGCTGACGCCCATGACGTCGTCTCGATCGCTGACCGCAACGTCGAGACACTGATCCGCGACCGCATCAGTGCCGCATTTCCTGACGATGGCGCGCTTGGCGAGGAACACGGCCTTGTCAGTGGCACGTCGGGCTTCACCTGGGTGATCGACCCGATTGACGGCACGACGCCCTTCGTCAACGGCATGCCCAACTGGTGCATCTCGATCGCCGTGCTTCATGCGGACAAACCGGTGATCGGCGTGATCCAGTCGCCCTGCCACGACGAGCTCTATGCGGCTGCGGCCGGTCACGGTGCGACGCTCAACGGCAAGACCCTGCGGCTCGATGCGACGCGGACGATCCGCGATGCGGTGACCGGTCTTGGCGCCAACAATCACGTGACACCGGCCGAAGTCGCCGGGATCGTCGAGCGCCTTCTTGAGGCCGGCGGCAACTTCATGCGCAACGGTTCGGGCGCGCTGATGATCGCCTATGTGGCCGCTGGCAGGCTCGTCGGCTACTATGAGCCCTACATGCACGCCTGGGATTGCCTGGCCGGCTATTGCCTTGTCAACGAGGCGGGCGGCTGGTCGCTGCCTTTCCCGACACAGGGCGACGCCTTGACCCGGGGAAGCGCCGTTCTGGTCGCAGCACCTGGCGCGATCGACGACCTGCTCAAGGTCGCGCAGCTGGAACGCAAGGCAGCCTAAAGCTTTACGACGCCGAACGCGATCAGCGCGCCTGCTTGTCGGTCTTGGCCGCCAGCAGGTTGACGAGCTCCATCGGGAACGGAAAGACGATCGTCGAGTTCTTTTCGCCGGCGATCACGTTCAAGGTGCTCAAATAGCGCAACTGCATGGCTTCAGGCTGCCGGGCAAGGATCTCGGCAGCCTCGAGCAGTTTTGCCGCCGCTTGCTGTTCGCCCTCGGCATTGATGACCTTGGCGCGGCGTTCGCGCTCAGCCTCGGCCTGGCGGGCGATGGCACGGACCATGCTTTCGTTGATGTCGACATGCTTGATCTCGACGGTCGCAACCTTGATGCCCCAGGCATCTGTCTGGCTGTCGAGAATCTTCTGGATATCCTCGTTCAACCGGTCGCGCTCCGCCAGCATTTCGTCGAGATCATGCTTGCCAAGCACCGAGCGCAATGTCGTCTGGGCGAGCTGGCTCGTCGCCATCATGAAATCCTCGACCTGGATCGTCGATTTTTCGGCATCGATCACCCTGAAGTAGAGGACCGCGCTGACACGGACCGACACATTGTCGTGCGAGATGACATCCTGGCTTGGAACGTCGAGCACACGGGTTCTGAGATCGACCCGCACCATCTGCTGAACATAGGGAAAGAGCAGGATCAGTCCCGGCCCTTTCACGCCGGTGAAGCGACCGAGGGTGAAGACGACGCCGCGTTCATATTCGCGCAGGATCCTGATCGCATAGGCGATCACGATCAGGACAAAAAACAGGATCGCCAGATAGGGAGCGAGGCTCCCAAGCATGTTCATGATCTCTACTCCTTCTACCGCAGGCGTCAGGCCTTCGCCTGGTCGCGCGCGACCTCAAGCGTCAGCCCGTTGCGGCCAACCACCTTCACGTTCTCTCCGGTTGTAAGCGCCTCGCTGCTGACGGCCTGCCAGCGCTCGCCGTGGGCAATGACATAGCCCTTGGCACCGGCCCAACTATCGACCTTGCCGGCGATCCCGATCATCTGCTCAGCTCCCGTGGCGACGGCACGGCGGCGGGAACCGAAGGCGAGGCGCCCGACGAGCAGACTGAAGCCGAGGCTGGCGATGCCGACACCGGCAAGCAACTGCCAGGATACCCCCAGCCCCGGCGTGTCCGTATCGAAAAGGATCGCGGCGCCAAGAACGATCGCCAGGGCACCGCCCGTCCCGAGCACGCCGAACGAAGGCGAATGTGCCTCTGCAACCAGCAGGCCGATGCCGAGCAGGATCAGGCCGACGCCGGCATAGCTGACCGGCAGAACGGCCAATGCGTAGAGGCCAAGCAGCAGACTGATCCCGCCGACCGTACCCGGCACGACGGATCCGGGCGTCAGGAACTCGAAGATCAGTCCATAAATGCCGATCATCATCAGAATGATCGCGATGTTCGGGTCGGTGATGACCGCAAGCAGACGCGTGCGCCAGTCGGGTACAAAAGCCTCCACGCCAAGCCGTGACGTTTCAAGCGTGATATCCGCCTGCCCGACACGGACAGTCCGCCCCTGCGCCTGCTTCAGCAGGTCGTCGATGGAAACGGCAGTGAAATCGACGACTTTCTGTTGAACGGCCGCCACTGCCGACAGGCTCGCAGCCTCGCGTACCGCCCGCTCGGCCCAATCGGCATTGCGCCCACGCAACTCGGCCAATCCGCGGATATAGGCGACGGCATCGTTCACCAGCTTTGCCTCACTTGCCGACTGGGTTTGCTGCGGTTGGCCTGCGGTGTCCTTGTCGTTTTCGCCTGGATGCTCATCCTCTTGTCGGCCAAACATGTCTCCACCAATGGCGATCGGCGTTGCCGCCCCGAGATTGGTTCCCGGCGCCATGGCGGCGATATGGCTTGCATAGAGGATATAGGTGCCGGCACTGGCAGCCCGCGCTCCGCTCGGCGCGACGAAACTGGCAACGGGAACCGACGAGGCGAGGATCGCCTGGATGATCTCGCGCATCGACGTATCGAGACCACCGGGCGTGTCCATTTGCAAAACGACAAGCGGCAGGAGCCGGTCGTTGGCCCGCTGCAAACCGCGTTTGACGTATTCAGCCGTTGCCGGACCGATTGCCCCCTTCAGATTGAGCACCAAGGCAACCCGCTCGGTTTCTGGCGCGGACGCTGCTGGAAACACGCATGTCGATATCAGGGCAAGCAACAGGCTGAGGATTCGCAACATCCGTCGTCAAAGCCTCGTATTGCGGGCGCCTTCGGCGAAGACGTCCCGCGGAGGCAATATTAGCACACCATAAAGTTAAGACGAAGCACAACACACCACCGCTCTCCGGACGGTGAGCAGGATGACAAAGTCCCGCATCGGGGCTATCTGCATGTCAGGACAACCGCATTGCTTCGCAGAAATGAACGCCATGGCGTGCTTGCCGACACGAGCCGCCTTCGACCTCTAGAGGAAACCCGCCCGCTTGGAGACAACACTCTATCTGCCGATCAAGCGCTTCCTCGAAAAGGCCGGATATTCCGTCAAGGGCGAGATCGGCGGCTGCGATATCCTTGCGCTCAGCGACGACGAGCCACCGCTCGTCGTGATCTGCGAATTGAAGCTGACGTTCAATCTGGAGTTGGTCTTGCAGGCGGTGGATCGGGCCAATGCCGGTGACGAGGTCTGGATCGCAGCACGCGTCTCGGCCAAGGGCAAGGGGCGCGAGAGCGACCGGCGCTTTCGCGATCTCTGCCGCCGGATCGGGCTCGGCATGCTCGCGGTTGCCGACAACGGCACGGTCGATGTGATCGTCGCAGCCTCTGCGGCCATGCCGCGCAAGAACCTGAAGAAGCGGGCGCGTCTCATCAAGGAGCACCACCGTCGCAAGGGCGATCCGACGCTCGGCGGCAGCACGCGCTCCCCGATCATGACGGCCTACCGCCAGCAGGCGCTTGCCTGCGCCGCCGCCTTGCAGAGCGGACAGCTGCGTCCGCGCGATCTGCGCGAAGCCGCCCCTGACGCCGCCAAGATCCTGCAAGGCAATGTCTATGGCTGGTTCGAACGGGTCGATCGCGGTGTCTATGCGCTCACTGAAGTCGGAGCGGAAGCGCTTCGGCGCTGGCCGCAAGGTCCTGTTTCGGGCACGTCAGAGACCGAGACAATGGCAACAGCGTCCGAAGACTGAACTGGCGCGGAGAGCACAGATGAACCTTCCCCTTCGGCTGCTCTGTCTTGGCCTCGGCTGGCTGATGGTCGGCTTCGCCGTCGCCGGCATCTTCCTGCCGATCCTGCCAACCACGCCGTTTCTGTTGCTGGCGGCGGGCCTGTTTGCCCGCGCCTCGCCACGGCTCGAGCGCTGGCTGCTGGAGCATCCGACATTCGGCCCTTCGTTGCGCCTCTGGCGCGAAAGCGGCGCGATACCCGCGCGAGCAAAAAAGATAGCCCTCGCCCTGATGGCGGTAAGCTTCGTCTTCTTCTACGCTGTCAGCAAGCCGAGCCTGCTCCTCGCGGCCGCCGTAGCAGGTGCGATGCTGCTACCGGCCCTATTCATCATCACTCGGCCGAGCGCCTGAGGGCTCGGGCTGGCGACAGGCACGCAAACACAAAGAGGTCGTCGGCCTGACGCAACCGATTATTCGCCGGGTCCAGCTTCAATCCTCTTGTCACCCGGATCAGTGGTGTCGTCGTTCAAGCCGCTCTTGAAACTGCGAATGCCTTTGGCGACGTCACCCATCAACTCCGGGATCTTGCCGCGGCCGAACAACAACAGCGCGACTGCCAGCACGATCACCCAATGCCAGATGCTAAAAGATCCCATATCGTTGCTTCCCTGATCCTGTCAGCCATCACGACGCCCGGCAACGGTCACCCGCCGCCGACCATCGAGACGCTAGCAGGCTATGGGGCACCAATCTTTGTCGGTTCGCAAACATTGAAAGGCGGCCACGGCCACTCGCTGCGTCGATCCGATCTCTGACCCTTGGCGCTTAGGCCCCATCAAAAGTTGCTGGCGTGAAGCTCCATCATCGCGCGGCGGAGGTCGTCGATCGGCGTCATGCCCGATGTCGTTGTGCCTTCCAGCTCCTTCGGCATCTTCCAGCCGGGATCTATGCCCTGCATGTTGGGCAATTCATGGGCGATGCCCTTGTGGCAATCGATACAGGTTGCCTTGCCGGACAGCAGGTAGCGCGTGTGAATGGTGGCGGCGCGTTCCGTCTGTTTCTGCAGGTCCATGGCCACGGACGAATGGCAGTTGCGGCATTCCAGGCTGTCATTGGCCTTCAGGCGCGCCCATTCGTGCTGGGCGAGTTCGAGGCGCTTTTCGAGAAATTTGGGCCGCGTGCTGATGGTCCCGAAGATCTTGCCCCAGACCTCCTTCGACGCCTGCATCTTGCGGGCGATCTTGTCGGTCCACTGGTGCGGTACATGACAGTCTGGACAAGACGCACGCACGCCGGAACGATTGGAGAAGTGGATCGTGCGCGTCAGCTCCTCATAGACGTTGTCCTTCATCTCGTGACAGGAGGTGCAGAATTTTTCGGTGTTGGTGATCTCGAGTGCCGTATTGAAGGCCCCCCAGAACATCACGCCACCGACGAAGCCGCCGAGCGTCAGAAACCCGAGGCTCAGCGTGCCCGCCGGCGTGCTGACAAGCCGCCACGCCCACAGGATAAGTCTCTTAATCCGCTCCATGGGCTCACTCGCTTCCGGCCGGCTTGACGCCGAGTTCGCTCATGTCCTTGAAACCATTGTCGACCAGCGGGCGAACATCCGCCTGCGGCACATGGCATGCAGTACAGAAATAGCGCCGCGGCGAAACGTCAGCGATCATCTGCCCATCGCGGGTCATGTAATGCGTCACGCTGATCATCGGCGCGCCGCTATCCTGCGTGAACTCGCGCTTGTGGCAGGAGAGGCAGCGATTCGTATTGACCGAGAGCTGATAACCCTCGATCGAATGCGGGATGATCGGCGGCTGGTCCGGATAGGCGCGCATCTTGCGTTTGTCGTCGACCACCCATTTCGGCAAGGTCGCGGCCGCCCCGGTTTCCATCTGCGGCGTCGGGCCTTCAAGCTGTGGCACCATTTGCTGGACGACCTGGGCAATCGCCGTCGTCGCTGCAAACAGGGCGAGGCCGATGGCAACGACCATCCATTCGGGTCGCTTCAAGCGACGGAGACGATCTTGACTGCGCATTTTTTGAAATCCGTCTGTTTGGAGATGGGATCCGTTGCGTCGAGTGTCACCTTGTTGATCAGCTGGCTCGCATCGAACCAGGGCACGAAGATCACGCCGGGCGGCATGCGGTTGCGGCCGCGCGTGTCGATGCGCGAGCGGATCTCGCCGCGCCGCGACAGGATCCGCACTTCCGCGCCCTGGTTGATGCCGCGTTTGCGGGCGTCGTCCGCGTTCATGAAGCAGCGGGCACCAGGGAACGCGCGGTAAAGCTCCGGAACGCGCATGGTCATCGAGCCCGAGTGCCAGTGTTCGAGCACGCGGCCCGTCACCAGCCAGAGATCGAACTCCTCGTCGGGCGATTCTGCCGGCGGCTCATAAGGCACCGCGAGAATGACCGCCTTACCATCCGGGCGACCGTAGAATTTGACGCCTTCACCGGCCTTCACATAGGGATCGTAGCCCTCACGGTAGCGCCAACGTGTCTCCTTGCCGTCGACCACCGGCCAGCGCAACCCGCGCTCCTCGTGGTAGCGGTCATAGGGCGCCAGATCGTGGCCATGACCGCGACCGAAGGTGGCATACTCCTCGAACAGTCCCTTCTGGAGGTAGAAGCCGAAGGCTTGGGCCTCGTTGTTGGCATAGTCTCCGCTGACTTCGCTCAAGGGGAAGCGATTGACCTCGCCGTTCTGGAACAGGACGTCATGCAGGGTCTTGCCCTTGAACTCCGGATTGGCCGCAAGGATTTCGGCCGGCCAGACTTCGTCGGTGATGAAGCGCTTGGAGAACTCGACCAGCTGCCAGAGGTCCGAGCGCGCCTCGCCCGGTGCCTGCACCAGCTGGTGCCAGACATGGGTGCGGCGCTCGGCATTGCCGTAGGCGCCTTCCTTTTCCACCCACATGGCAGCCGGCAGGATCAGGTCGGCGCTCATCGCCGTGATCGTCGGATAGGCATCGGAGACGACGATGAAATTCTCCGGGTTTCGGTAGCCCTGCCAGGTTTCATTGCTGGTGTTGGGAGCGGCCTGGATGTTGTTGTTGACCTGGACCCAGTAGAAGCTGAGCTTGCCGTCTTTCAGCATCCGATCCTGCTCGACAGCGTGATAACCAGGCTTTTCCGGGATGATCCCGTGCGGAATGCGCCAGATCTCCTCGGCGTGCTTGCGATGTTCCGGATTGGTCACGGTCATGTCGGCAGGCAGGCGATGGGCAAACGTGCCGACCTCGCGCGCCGTGCCGCAGGCGGAAGGCTGGCCGGTCAGCGAGAACGGGCTGTTGCCGGGCTCCGAGATCTTTCCGGTCAGGAGGTGGATGTTGTAGACCATCTGGTTGGCCCAGACGCCGCGCACATGCTGGTTGAAGCCCATGGTCCACAGCGACATCACCTTGCGCTGCGGGTCGGCGTAAAGCTCGGCCAGTTCCTCAAGGAAAGCCGGATCGACGCCGGTTAGTTCGGCGGTCTTCTTCAAGGTGTATTCCGACACGAAGGTTTTGAACGCCTCGTAGTCCATCGGCTCCATCTTGCCGGGGTCGGACGAATTGGCGGCCTTCACCTCGACCGGGTTGTCCGGCCGCAGGCCGTAGCCGATATCGGTGACGCCGCGCATGAAGGTCGTGTGCTTCTGGACGAAGTCCTCGTTCACCCGGCCCTTCTCGATGATGTAATTGGCGATGTAGTTGAGGATCGCCAGATCGGTGCCGGGTTTGAACACCATCGGGATGTCGGCGAGGTCCATGCTGCGATGGGTGAAGGTCGACAGCACCGCCACCTTCACATGCGGCTGGCCAAGCCGGCGATCGGCAAGCCGGGTCCACAGGATCGGATGCATCTCCGCCATGTTCGAGCCCCAGAGCACGAAGGCGTCCGCATGCTCGAAGTCGTCGTAGCAGCCCATCGGCTCGTCCATGCCGAAGGTGCGCATGAAGGCGTAGGCAGCCGAGGCCATGCAATGGCGGGCATTGGGGTCGAGGTTGTTGGAGCGGAAGCCGGCGCGCATTAGCTTGGTCGCCGCATAGCCTTCGAAGATCGTCCACTGGCCGGAGCCGAACATGCCGACGGCAGTCGGCCCTTTCTCCTTCAGCACCTTCTTGCACTGTTCGGCCATGACGTCGAAGGCTTCGTCCCAGCTCACCGCCTCGAACTCGCCGTCCTTGCTATACGCGCCGTTCAGCTTGCGCAGCATCGGCGTCTTCAGCCGGTCGGTGCCATACATGATCTTGGAGAGGAAATAGCCCTTGATGCAGTTGAGGCCGCGATTGACCTCGGCCTGCATGTCGCCGTGGGTGGCGACGACCTGCCCTTCCTTGACGCCGACCATCACGCCGCAGCCGGTGCCGCAGAAGCGACAGGGCGCCTTCGACCATTTGATTTCGAGCGCGCTGATGCCGCCGGGCACGGGTTGGGCGGCGGCAGGCAGCGCAATGCCGGCGGTGGCGGCGGCGATGCCGGCCGCGTGTGCCTTCAAGATGTCACGCCGCGTCAGTTCGGTGGTCATCGTCCGTCACTCCTTCCGTTTCGACATGTTCGAAAACCATGTTGGCGGCCACCACGCCGTCAAGCGTGGAGATCGTCGACAGGGCTTCGCCAAGCATGCCGGTACTCGTTCCCTCGATGACGACGACAATCTTGCCGCCCTCGTGTCCGTAAACCTCGACATTTTCCATGCGCGCCAGCGCGGCAAGGACTGCGTCCGCCATCGCCGGAAGAGCGACGACGACAGCGCTTGAGACATGATATTGCCGGGAACGATCAGGCATGGATGTCCTCCTCGTGCCGCTCGACGATGCCGATGGCGCTCACCGGACAGACGCCGATACAGGCGCCGCATCCACTGCAGCTGTCGACGTTCACATCAGGCAGGAATGGGCCGCCGGCCCGAGGGCGGAAGCGGATCGCCTCCTCAGGGCAGGCATCGCGGCAGGATTGGCAGGCGACATTGTTGCGTGCGAGACAGCCATCGCCGATGGCAACGACATGGGCGAGCCGCGTCGAGCCCAACACGGCGAATACCGGCTCCGGACAGACCCGCGCACAATCGCCGCAGAACGTGCATTCGCCGCCGGAAAAGTCGAGCGTCGGACGTTCGTCCCGTAATGAAATGATGTGGGTGGGACAGTGTTCCACGCACCGGCCGCACCCCGTGCACGCCGTCAGGCTTTCAAGCGTGACGCCCGGCGGCAGAACGCGTTTTCGCACTGCCTGCCGACCGAGAAACAATCCACGTCTGGTTGTCACCGCCCCCATCGATTACCTCAATGCCCGAGCGGGCCCGGAGGGCCAAAGATCATTTGATAGAACCAGACCAGGAAACCGTAACCGGCGACCGTGCCAACGGCAACGATCGGCCAGATGCCGAAAGCCAGCACGAGAAACGTCAGGAGCTCCTGGCGCCGGCGCGAGCGCGGCTCCTGCTCGGTCAAGTGCTGTGGAGGTACTTCTGACACGTCAGGCTCCCGGGCTCGTTGATCCGGAAGCATAGTAACAACCCGTGACGGAAAATAAAGCGGAACAAACTATACAATTATATTCATGTACAAAAATAACATCTGTCAATTCAAAGGGATATTTACCCCAGCAATTCCAGTGGTTCTTTGCAAATCAGGAGCAAGAACCACACTTCGTATTTTCGTAAATCACCATATGAAGGGAACAATGAAAGAACGACAGCCCACCGCAGGGCATCGGTGAAAGCGTCAGCCGTGCGCAGCTTGGTGACGTCGAAGGCATTGGATTTTGAAGAGAACTTGGCGATTCGCCGGTTCACCGATCGTAGATTTGCCGTAGCGAACAGGTTGTCGCACGACAATACTGTGCGCCGCCCAGCGGTTTTTCTTCCTCCCCGAACGACACGTCGGCCGTGCCACCTTCCCCGCGATTGCCGGTTGACAACCCGCATGAGATCAGGACACATATTGCATTACAAAGGGATCAATTCCTTAATAAGGGAATATACGGAGGACTAGGGGTGCCGGACTTGCTTGTGAGCTTGTATTCGCCGACGCTCGCCAATCTCAAGCGGAAAACCGACACGACAGGCATTCGCATTCGCCCGGCGCTTCCGCCCGAAATGCAAGTTGTCGTCGAATGGGTAAGGCAAAACTTCAGTGACAATTGGGCGAGCGAGGTTTCCGTCGCGTTTTCCCGCCAGCCGATTGCCTGCCTGATTGCGGTGGAAGGCGGAAAGCTGCTCGGCTTTGCCTGTTACGACACGACGGCACGCGGCTTCTTCGGCCCGACCGGGGTGTCGAGCGAAAGTCGTGGCCGCGGTATCGGCGTCGATCTGCTGGCCGCGTCGCTCGAGACCATGAAGACGCTCGGACACGCCTATGCCTTCATCGGCGATGCCGGTCCTGTCGATTTCTACGCCAAAACCATCGGCGCGGTCGCCATCCCCGCCACCGACAAGGGCATCTACGAAGGCATGCTTCGTAGCCCATCCAAATAATCATCTGAACATCGGAGCTTTCCCATGGCATCGACGCCGCTTGCCCTTTTCGTCGGACTTCCGAATCCCACACTCTCGGACGACGAGTTCGCGCTGTTTCGCGAAACCAATCCGCTCGGCCTCTTCGTCGGCCGCCGCAACCTGCGCGAGCCCGGCCAGGTCAAGGTCCTGATCGAGCGCTTCCGCGAGGCTGTCGGCCGTGAAGACGCGCCTGTCTTTACCGACCAGGAAGGCGGCCGCGTCCAGCACCTCGACGCCGGCCCCTGGCCGCTGTTCCGCAGCTTCGGCCAGTTTGCCGAATTGGCCCGCCATGACCTTGACCTCGGCCGCAGGGCGCTTCGCCTGTCATCGCAGGCCATGGGCACGATGATGACCGAACTCGGGCTTACCAGCGGCTGCTCGCCGGTTCTCGACCTCGTCTTCGAAACGACCAGCTCCGTCATCGGTGCGCGCTCCTTCGGTTCGGATCCCGATTTCATCGCAGCCCTTGGCCGCGAAGTGGTCGACGGCCTGCTCGAGACCGGCAACATGCCCGTGATGAAGCACATCCCCGGCCATGGCCGCGCGACGCGCGATTCCCACAAGGAGCGCCCTGTCGTCGACGCATCGCGCGAAACGCTCGAAGCGACTGATTTCAAGCCTTTCGTTGCCCTCAAGGATACGCCCTGGGCGATGGTCGCCCACGTCGTCTACTCCGCCTATGACAGCGAGCTGCCGGCCTCGATCTCGCCGACCATGCACGACGTGATCCGCAAGGACATGGGCTATGAGGGCGTGCTGGTCTCCGACTGCATCTTCATGGAATCGCTGCGCGGCACCTTGCCGGAGCGCGTGAAGCAGGTGCTCGACGCAGGCTCCGACATCGCACTCCACAGCCACGGCGACCTGGCCGAGAGCGAGGCTGCCGCCAGGGCCGCCCGCCCGCTGACGGAGGCTGCCCAGAAGCGGATCGCCGCCGGGCAGAGCCGGCTCGGCAAGCTCAAGGTCGATGTTCGCACGGCGCATGCCGAAGTCGAAGACATGTTCAACAGCGTTCTCGTCGCCTGACGGGAACGCCTTTCACCAATCAAGGGGGGAGAAACCATGAAAAAATCCATTCTCTGGGCAGCCACCGCGCTGACCCTTTTCGCTGCACCGGCGACGGCGCAGTCGGTCCTGACCGTCAACATCGAGCCGGCCACCACCTGGGTTCGCAACTTCAACCCGTTCAACCAGACATCGGCGCGCCAGAGCACACTCGACTTCATCTATGAGCCGCTGATCGTCTTCAATCGCTTCGACGACAACAAGCCGGTGTTCCGCCTTGCGGAAAGCTTCACGCTGTCCGACGACCTGAAGTCGATCGACTTCAAGCTGCGCCCGAACCTGAAATGGTCTGACGGCAAGCCGCTGACGGCTGCCGACGTCAAGTTCACCTACGATTACCTGAAGAAATTCCCGGCGCTCGATTTCGTCAGCATCTGGACGTTCATCACCGGTGTCGAGGCCGTCGACGGCCAGACCGTGCGCTTCACGCTCGCCAATCCGAGTTCGCTTGCCGCCGAGCAGCTGGCTCAGCTGCCGATCGTGCCGGAGCATGTCTGGAAGGATATCGCCGAGCCGGTGACCTTCGCCAACGAGACACCTGTCGGCAGCGGCCCGATGACGGAAATCCCGCGCTTCACCGGACAGACCTATGACCAGTGCCGCAACCCGCATTACTGGGATGCAGCGACCCTGAAGGTCGACTGCATGCGCTTCCCACAGCTCGCCGACAACAACCAGATCCTGACTGCGACCGCGTCGGGCACGCTCGACTGGGGTGTTTCCTTCATCCCGGATATCGAGAACGTCTACGTTGCCAAGGATCCGGAGCACTTCCATTTCTGGTACTCGCCGAGCAGCATGGTGGCATTCCTCTTCAACCAGGAAACCGCCAACGAGAACAACCGCAAGGCCTTCAACGACGTAAAGTTCCGTCGCGCGGCCTCGATGGCGCTCGACCGCGGCACCATGGTCGACGTTGCAGGCTACGGCTATCCGACGCTGAACGAAGATCCGGCCGGCATGGGCGAACTCTACAAGACCTGGGCCGATCCCTCGGTCGCAACCGATTTCGGCACCTACGGCAAGTATGACGCCGATGCCTCCAAGGCGCTGCTTGACGAAGCCGGTTATGTCGACAAGGACGGCGACGGTTTCCGGGACAATCCGGACGGCAGCAAGATCGCCTTCTCGATCATCGTGCCGAGCTCCTGGACCGACTGGATCGACACGGTGACGATCGCTGTCGAAGGCCTACAGGCCGTCGGCCTCGATGCCAAGATCGAAACGCCGGAAGAAGCTGTCTGGACCGGCAACCTCATCAACGGCACGTTCGACGCCGCGATCAACAGCCTGCCGGCATCCGCCTCGCCCTATTACCCCTACAAGCGCGCCTTCAGCGCCTCGGACAAGGGCAAGACGCGCTTTACCGCGCAGCGCTGGTTCAACGCCGACGTGGAAAAGCTCGTGACCGAGTTCACCCACACGGCCGACCTCGCCAAGCAGAAGGAAGCCATGAACAAGGCCCAGCGCATCGTTGCCGAAAACATGCCGATGATGCCGGTGTTCAACAATCCGAACTGGTACCAGTACAACACCAAGCGCTTCGAAGGCTGGGTGACGGCGGAGACCCCCTTCGTCAACCCGTCGATCACCCGTAACAACCCGGCGCGACTGCTGCACTTGCTGGCACTTAAGCCGGTCAACTAAACATCCCAGGACTGGCGGGAGCGGCTCACGATCGGGCTGCTCCCGCCTCCGCGCCGGCCTCGAGAGCAGACCCGCTCCGCGATCAAGGGCCTGCGCCGTTTCAAAGCGTTTCTGCCGCCTATCCTGCCGGTAACAGGATCAAGGCGCAGTCGATGGAGTCCCCATGGCTTTCCTGCTTCGCCGCCTATGCTTCTATCTGGCAGCCTTCGTCGCGGCGGCGACGATCAACTTTTTCCTGCCGCGGCTGATGCCCGGTGACCCAGTGCAGATCATGTTTTCGAGCGCAGGCGCGGAACTTCCGCCTGAAAGCCTGCAAGCGCTGAAACTGACCTTCGGCTTCGTCGACGGCCCGCTGTGGCAGCAATACCTGACCTATCTCGGCAGCATCTTCAGCGGCGATCTCGGCCGCTCGATCAAGTATTTCCCGCTGCCGGTGTCGACGGTTCTGGGCAATGCGCTGGTCTGGACTGTTGGCCTGATGGGCACGGCGACGATCATCAGCTTCACGCTCGGCACCTTCCTCGGCATCCTCGCCGCCTGGCGCCGCGGCAGCCTTTTCGACGTCATCGTTTCGGTGGGTGCGATCTTCGCGACCTCGGTTCCAGCCGTCGTCACCTCGCTGATCGTTGTGTTCTTCTTCGGCTTTACGCTGAACTGGTTCCCGACGGGTTATGCCGCCGACCCGGCGCTCGATCCGGCCTTCACGCTGCAATATATCGGCAGCGTGCTCTACCACGGCCTCCTGCCGATGCTGACGCTCTGCACGGTGCTGACCGGCGGCTTCGCCGTCACCATGCGCAACAACATGATCAACCTGCTCGGCGAGGACTATATCGTCATGGCCCGGGCGAAGGGCCTTTCGGACGGCCACGTGATGCTCTGGTACGCGGCGCGCAACGCGCTGCTGCCGACCGTGTCGAGCCTGGCCATCGCCATCGGCACTGTTCTCGGCGGCTCGCTGGTGACCGAAGTCGTGTTCAACTATCCGGGCCTCGGCAACATCCTCTACCAGGCGATCCTTGCCCGCGACTACCCGGTTATCCAGGGACAGCTCTTGATCATGACCGCGACTATGCTGGTTGCCAATTTCATCGTCGACGTCAGCTATGTGCTGCTCGACCCCCGACTGAAGAAGGCTTGAGATGAAGACCAACCCCTTCGGATTGATCCGCAATCGCAAGGCTCTGGTCGGCGTCGGCATCATCGCCTTCATCCTTCTCGTGGCGATCGCCGCACCGCTCCTCACCCCCTACGATCCGGGCGCGCGCGTCGGACGGCCGCATCAGGCGCCCTCGCTTGCCCACTGGCTCGGCACCACCCGCATCGGCCAGGATGTGTTCACGCGGCTGATCTATGGCGCCCGTACCTCGCTTGCCGTCGGCTTCGGCGCAGGCCTGCTCATCACCATCGTCGGCACGGCACTCGGCATTCTCGCCGGCTATCGCGGCGGCAAGGTCGACGAGGTCATCAGCTTCTTCACCAACATGGTGCTGGTGGTTCCCAACCTGCCGCTGCTCCTGGTGCTCGCGGCCTTCATCGGCCAGGCCAGCCCCTGGGTCATCGCGCTGATCCTTGGCGGAACGTCCTGGGCCTGGGGCGCGCGCGTCACCCGCGCCGAGACGCTTTCCGTCAAGCAGAAGGACTACGTCAAATCGGCGGAGATGATGGGCGAGCCGCGCTGGCGCATCATGACCTTCGAGATCTTTCCCAACCTGATCTCGATCGTCGGCATCAACTTCATCGGAAGCGTCATTTTCGCGATCATCACTCAAGCGACGCTGGAGTTTCTCGGCCTTGGCGATCCGAAGGTCGTCTCCTGGGGCACCATGCTCTATGCCGCGCAGAAAGCGTCTGCGCTTTCGGTCGGCGCCTGGTGGGACATTCTCACGCCCTGCTTCGCGCTTGCCTTCCTCGGCATCGGCCTGTCGCTTCTGAACTTCGCCGTCGACGAAATCGCCAATCCGCGGCTGCGGACCGGCAACCGTCTCGGGCGCTGGTCCGCGCTCATTCGCTCCGGGGAGGGCCGCCTGTGACCGCGCCACTGCTATCGGTGAAGAACCTGACGATCGATTATATCGGCGAGGAGAAGGACTTTCGCGCCGTCGACAATGTCTCCTTCGACGTTGCGCCGGGCGAAGTCTTCGGCCTTGCCGGCGAATCCGGCTGCGGCAAGAGCACCATCGCCTTTGCCATCAGCCGACTGCACAAGCCACCGGCACTGATCCGGCGCGAAAGCACCATCCTGCTGAACGGCCGCGACGTGCTCGACCTCCATGACAGAGCCTTGCGCGATTTCCGCTGGCGCGAGGTCGCCATGGTGTTCCAGAGCGCGATGAACTCGCTCAATCCGGTATTGCGGATCGAGCAGCAGTTCTATGACGTGCTGAAGACCCACAAGAACATGAGCCGGGCACAGGCGCGCGACCGCACCGCCGAAATGCTGAAGCTCGTCGACATCGCGCCGGATCGCATGCGCGACTACCCGCATCAGTTTTCCGGCGGCATGCGCCAGCGCATCGTCATCGCCATCTGCCTGGCGCTCGACCCGCGGCTGGTGGTCATGGACGAGCCGACAACGGCGCTCGACGTCGTCGTCCAGCGAGAAATCCTGCAGCGGATCAACGAGCTGCGCCGCAGCCTCGGCTTTGCCGTGCTGTTCATCACCCACGATCTCGGCCTGATGGTGCAGTTCTGCGACCGCATCGGCATCATGCTCGCCGGCAAACTCGTCGAGCAGAACACGGCGGAAGCGATCTACGGATCGCCTGAGCACGACTACACCAAGCAACTCTGGGCTTCTTTCCCGTCGCTCCATGGAGGCGTCCTG
The DNA here is from genome assembly GCF_003355565.1 of Ensifer sp. M14. NCBI lineage: Bacteria > Pseudomonadati > Pseudomonadota > Alphaproteobacteria > Hyphomicrobiales > Rhizobiaceae > Ensifer > Ensifer sp. M14. Next base: position 132,284 of record NZ_QJNR01000007.1, on the reverse strand, counting down.
CTATGACCGGCCAGCCTATCCTTGCCCTCGACAGGGTCACCAAGACATTCGGCAATGGGCCGGGCGCTGTTCATGCGGCGCGTTCGATCTCGTTCTCCCTGCATGCCGGCCGGGCGCTGGCACTTGTCGGCGAGTCCGGTAGCGGCAAGACCACGTGCGCCCGCATGGCGATGCGCGAATACCTGCCAACGGACGGAAAAATCCTGTTCAAGGGCAAGGCGGTCGAAGCCGCCAACGCCGCAGAGGCGGCCCACTACCGACGCGCGGTGCAGATGATTTTCCAGGATCCGTTCGCCTCGCTCAATCCCGCCCACACCATCGCCTATCATCTGAAGCGGCCGCTGCTGCTGCACCGCCCTGACGTCAAGCGGTCAGAGATCGACGCGACGGTGCGTGCGCTGCTGCAGCAGGTGAAGCTAGATCCCGACCTTGTCGCGCCGAAATACCCGCACGAGCTTTCCGGCGGCCAGCGCCAGCGTGTCAACATCGCCCGTGCGCTCGCCGCCAAGCCGGAAGTGATCGTCGCCGACGAGCCGACGTCGATGCTCGACGTCTCCGTTCGCCTCGGCGTGCTCAATCTTCTGAGTGAGATGAAGCAGGAGATGAAGCTTGGCCTGCTCTACATCACTCATGACATCGCCACTGCCCGCTATGTCGCCGAGGAAATCGCAGTCATGTATGCCGGCCAGATCGTCGAGTGGGGCAATGTCGGCAAGGTGATCGACAGCCCCGCCCACCCCTATACCAAGCTCCTGCTTTCCGCGGTCCCCGACCCGGACATCCGCTTCGACGACCCGAGCGTGCGGCTGCGCCCGGAGGATGTGGAAGACATCCGCCGCCAATCGGCCATGACCCAGGATAGGATTGTCGAGGTCGACACCGATCATTTTGTCCGCGCCGCCTGAAGCAGCTCCGACTTCCAGCCTGCCGACCGGGCTTCCTCCCAGGACTTAAAAACACAACGCCCCGCTTTAGAGCGGGGCGTTGTGTTTGGGCAATCGTTGCCGATCGCGCATTCCTGGCAGCTAAGCCGGTTGTGGCGTGCCGCTTGGGCACGCCACAAGCCATGCTCAGGCCGCCTTCATCTGCTTTTCGACGTCGGTCGGAACCGTGGAGATCGTCTTCAGGATCTGCGCAGCGATCTGGTAGGGGTCACCCTTGGAGTTCGGGCGGCGGTCCTCAAGATAGCCCTTGTAGTCGTTGTTGACGAAGCTGTGCGGAACGCGGATCGAGGCACCGCGGTCAGCAATGCCGTAGCTGAACTGGTGGATCGAGGCGGTTTCGTGCTTGCCGGTCAGGCGCATGTGGTTGTCGGGACCATAGACGGCGATGTGGTCGGCGCGGGCTTCGGCGAAGGCCGCCATCAGGGTTTCGAAATACGCCTTGCCGCCGACTTCGCGCATGTAGGTGGTCGAGAAGTTGGCGTGCATGCCCGAACCGTTCCAGTCGGTGTCGCCGAGCGGCTTGCAGTGGTATTCGACGTCGATGCCGTATTTTTCGGTCAGGCGCTGCAAGAGGTAGCGGGCAAGCCAGATTTCGTCGGCGGCCTTGCGCGAGCCCTTGCCGAAGACCTGGAATTCCCACTGGCCCTTGGCGACTTCGGCGTTGATGCCTTCATGGTTGATGCCGGCGGCCAGGCAGATGTCCAGGTGCTCTTCGACGATTTTGCGGCCGATGTCGCCGACATTGCTGTAGCCGACGCCGCAGTAGTAGGGGCCTTGCGGCGCAGGGAAGCCGGCATCCGGGAAGCCGAGCGGACGGCCGTTCTGATAGAAGAAATATTCCTGCTCGAAGCCGAACCAGGCGCCATCGTCATCAGCGATCGAAGCGCGGGTGTTCGACGGATGCGGCGTCTTGGCATCGGGCATCATGACTTCGCAGAGAACGAGCACGCCGTTCTTGCGCTCCGGGTCCGGATAGACGGCAACCGGCTTCAGCACGCAGTCGGAGCTGCTGCCTTCGGCCTGCATCGTCGAGGAACCGTCGAAGCCCCAGAGTGGAAGCTGTTCAAGCTGCGGAAAAGCGTCGAATTCCTTGACCAGGGTCTTGCCGCGTAGGTTGGGGGTCGGCTGGTAACCGTCGAGCCAGATGTATTCGAGCTTAAACTTTGTCATTTCTTTCTCTCACATGACGCCAGGAATGGCTTGGTTCCGAAGCGGCTGGGCAATCCAGATGGCTGCCCGACGACCGTTAGACATAAGAAAGCATTAATCGTGCCAGTTCGCTTTGCCTGGCCAAAACACGAAAAATCAATGCCCGCGGCATCCGCCGTCACAGCGCGAGCGGCGGCGCAAGACTAAGGATGAAGCGGACTGCACAGAAAATAGGCACCATCAGCCACGCTTTGAGGCACGGCCGCGAGCAAACCGCTGCCAAAGAAGCCGTGGGGCGGCAAGGCGGCCGCCGGGGCGTTACCGCCCCGTCGACAAGGGCCGTCAAAGACACTGCTCGAAAAACAAGCGCCCGTCGCAAGCCAGACAGAAACGACGCCGCCAGACGCGTGGCTACCGGGTAATCATCGTCAGCACGCGATAGAGCCGCTCGTCGGTCGACTGGGCGACGTTGAAGCGCAGAAATCCTGATGCCGCGCCGGAATGGCTGAAGGCATTGCCGGGTGCCAGCACGACATCGTGCGCCAGCGCCTTCTGCGCCAGTTCCGACGCATCGAGGCCGTCCGGCAGCCTGCACCAGAGGAACATGCCGGCCTGCGGCTCGATCCAGGGCGTGATCCCAACTGCAGCCAGCCGCATGGCCGTCTCGGTCATCGTCCGCGTCAGGCGCAGACGCAGCGCCTCCATATGCTTTCGATAGCTGCCATCCCGCAACAAGGTCAGCACCAACTCGGCGGCGAGGTTCGGGCCGCCGAATGTGGTGGCGATCTTGAGGTCGATCAGCCCCTCGATCCAACTCCGGGGAGCTGCGATGTAGCCGCAGCGCATGGATGCGGACAACGTCTTGGAAAAACTGCCAATCTGCACCACACGGTCGAGGCCATCGAAAGCGGCCAGCCGCGGTGCCGGCTCATGCTCGAAATCGGCAAAGATATCGTCCTCGACGATGGTCAAGCCCGCCTGTTCGGCCAGCCGTAACAGGCGATGCGCAACCACGGGAGAGAGCGTGGCGCCGGTCGGATTGTGGACGGCGGAATTGGTGATGTAGAGGCGGGGGCGATGGGCTTCCAGCACTTCAGAGAACCGATCGAGATCGGGACCGACAGGCGTGTAGGGCACGCTGACGACATTGACGCGGTGCGCTCGCAGCAGCGCCTGGAAATTGAAGTAGCAGGGATCGTCGACCATGACGGTGTCGCCGGGTTCGAGCAGGAACCGGCAAAGCAGATCGATCGCCTGGGTGCCTGACTCTGTCAGGATGATCTGATCGGGCGATGCCTCGACTCCATGTTCGGCGAGGCGCCGCGCCAGCAGCTGCCGCAAGGGCAGCAAGCCGAGCGGCGTGCCGTATTCCGTCAGGCTCGCCGTCTCCGCGCGCGCGATCGAGCGCAGCGCCCGCCTGAGTGCTGCCTCTGGCATCCACGACGCCGGCAGCCAGCCGCAGCCGGGCTTCAGCACCTCGGCATCTGTTTCAAGCGCCTGACGCGAAACCCAGAGCGGATCAATCGCGCGATCGACCCGCGGACCGACCTCGGTCAGCGACAGCGGCGCCAGGGGTGCAGACACGAAAAAACCGGAACCGGGCCGCGAGCGGATCGTGCCCTCGGCGGCAAGACGCTCATAGGCTTCCACGACCGTCGACTTGGAAACCCGCATCGTCGTCGCGAGCGCCCGAATGGAAGGAAGCTTGGCACCCGGCGTCAACGATCGCCCGGCAATGCGTTGCCGGATCGTACCCATGACGCCCTCGAGCAGCGTCTCGCTACCGGACGCCGTTTGCTGAAATGCCATCTGTATTGGACCTTAATGCAGCACAGTTTGGCGAAACTGTACCGCATTGTCTCTGGAAGAGCCACTGTCTCCAACCGATACATGTAGAAAAGGAGACGACAATGGACAGAGCGACCACAGGCTGGTTAAACGGCTTCCTCGGAGTATTGATTTTCAGCGGCTCGCTGCCGGCCACACGCGCTGCCGTCATGGACTTCGACCCGGTATTCCTGACCGTCGCACGCGCGGCGATCGCCGGCGCCCTTGCGCTCTGCCTGCTCCTCGTCTTTCGCCAACCCAAGCCGACGCGCGCCGATCTCATGTCACTGGCAATCGTCGCCTTTGGCGTCGTCCTTGGCTTCCCGCTTTTGACCGCACTGGCGCTTGAGCATGTGACATCGGCCCACTCGATCGTCTTCGTCGGCTTGCTGCCCTTGGCCACCGCCCTCTTCGGGGTGCTTCGCGGCGGCGAACGGCCGCATCCTGCCTTCTGGCTGTTTTCCTGCCTCGGCAGCGCGCTTGTTGCCGGTTTTGCGCTGACGCAGGGCTTTTCCGCCTCGCCGGTCGGCGACCTCCTGATGCTCGCGGCCATCATCGTCTGCGGCCTTGGATATGCCGAAGGTGCTGCCCTGTCGCGCAAGCTCGGCGGCTGGCAGGTGATCTGCTGGGCCCTGGTGCTGTCGCTGCCCGTCATGATCGGCATCGGTCTTTTCACCAACGCACCAGCCGTTGAGATGGTGAATGGCCCTGCATGGGCAGGACTTGCCTATGTCTCCGTCTTCAGCATGCTGATCGGCTTCGTCTTCTGGTATCGCGGGCTGGCCCTCGGCGGCGTCGCGGGCGTCGGGCAATTGCAACTGCTGCAGCCGTTCTTCGGCCTGGCGCTGGCGGCAGTCCTACTCCATGAACCGGTGAGCGGAGCGATGCTGGCCGTGACCGGCGCCATCGTGCTTTGCGTCGCCGGGGCCAAGAAGTTCGCGAAATAAGCAGCAGCCAAGCCGCCGTCGTCAGAGGTGATCGACCTCTTGAGCCTTTTGCTCAAGAGGTCGATGAAGGTCTGAACCTTGGCCGTGGGTGCCCTACCCTCGCGCCACAGGATGTGGATCGGGACAGGCGCAGGCTCGAACTCCTACAGCACAATCTCGATCCTTCCCTCTGTAATCAGGTGTTCGATACAGCGCACCTGCCAACACGCCCTACCGTCTCGGCGAGGCCGTGAACATCCGGATCGATGCAGCCAGATCACCCCTGTTTGACGACGCTGGCAAGGTGATCGCAGCGAGCCGATAGGGCTCGCTGTGCGACTTGTCTCACGCGCCCCAGGTCGTTTCCAGCACCCGGATCCAGTTGCCGTGGCAGATTTTCGCCAGCGCTGCTTCGTCGTAACCGCGCTTGCGCAAGAGGTCGACGAGCAGCTGCAGATCGGCCGCGTCCCGCAGCGCCGCGGGGATCGTGGTGCCGTCGAAATCAGAGCCGAGCGCGACATGGTCGAGGCCGATACGGTTGGCGATATAGTCGATGTGATCGGCCAAAAGGTCGAGGCTGGTGTCCGGGTTCCTGATGCCATCGGACCGCAGGAACAGGACACCGAAATTGATGCCGGCAAGGCCGCCCGTGCCCTTGATGGCGTCGAGCTGGCGATCCGTGAGGTTACGGCTGTGCGGGCAGAGCGCATGCACGTTGGAATGGGAGGCGACCAGCGGCGCGTTTGAAAGCGCGGCGATGTCCCAGAAACCCTGCTCGTTCATGTGCGACAGGTCGACCATGATCTTCAACTCGTTACAGGCCCGGATCAGGTCCTTGCCGCTCTCCGTCAAGCCCGGACCGATATCCGGCGACGACGGGAAACGGAACGGAACGCCATAGGCAAAGATGTTCGGCCGGCTCCAGACAGGCCCAAGCGTGCGCAGGCCGGCAGCGTGCAGCACATAAAGCGCATCGAGACCAGCGTCGAAGGCTTCGACGCCTTCAATGTGGAGCACCGACGCAAACACGCCGTCGGCGATGGCCTGGCGGATGTCGGCTGCCGACCGGCAGATCTTCAGACGGCCGCCAGCCTGGCGCTCAAGACGCATCAGCAGGCTCGCCATACCGAGCGTGCTCTTCAGCGCATCCCCTTGCTCCGGCGTTGCGAAGTCGCCATTGGGGTCCTTCTGCATGCTGGGAGAAGAGACATAAACGGCGCAAAGACCGCCGGCGAGCCCGCCGTTCTCGGCCTTGATGAGGTCAATGTGGCCGGAGCTGCCGCCGTCTATAAAGCGGGCCTCAGCGCCTGGCTGCTGCGAGTGCCACAAGCGCGACAGCACATCGTTATGTCCATCGAAGACCGGGATTTTCGCCTGTGTTGCCAATTGGGGATCGCCTTTCAACCTGTTTGCCGGCCACGCCGGCCGGTTGCGCGTGACTCATCGCATCGTCGTGCGCGAGCATAATCATCCGCCAGCCCTAGGGGAAAGCCATCCATCGGCGCAAATGCAAACCATGCATAGGCCTTGCCGAAATTGGAATTGGTCGCCCCCAGCCATGTTGTGCTTAATCCGCCACCTAACAAGGGCAAACGGCTGACATCGAGGTTATCTGCAAAAACCTCACGCCAGCCGTTCGCATGACGTCAAGTCCGAGAAGGGGATATTTCCGATGATTTCCAGACGCAACCTGTTGATCGGCGGCGCTGCTGTGCCGTTTCTGTCCTATGTCAGCCTGGTGCCGGCCTTTGCCGAAACCCCGAAAGACATCCTGGTTGTCGCCCAGCAGCTCGACAATATGACGAGCCTCGATCCGCACGAGAGCTTCGAAGCGGTCGGCAGCGAAATCTGCGGCAATATCTACCAGAAGCTGGTTCACCCCAACCTCGACGATGCCAACAAGGTCGACCCGACGCTCGCCGAATCCTGGGAAACGGACGCCGACAGCAAGGTCTTCACCTTCAAGCTTCGCGCCGGCGCCACCTTTGCCAGCGGCGCGCCGGTAACGGCCGAAGATGCAGCCTTCTCGCTGCAGCGCGCGATCAAGATGAACAAGGGCCCGGCCTTCATCATCGCCCAGTTCGGCTTCACGCCGGAGAATGTCGAAGAGCGCATCGTCGCCGTCGACGGCTCGACCCTTCGCCTCACGCTCGAGCAGCCGGCCTCGCTCGCCTTCCTGCTCTATTGCCTGTCGGCCAACGTCGGCAGCATCCTGGAAAAGAAGGTCGCGCTCGAAAACGAAGTCGACGGCGACCTGGGCAATGCCTGGCTGCAGAAGAACACCGCCGGTTCGGGCGAATTCGCGCTGCAGTCCTGGAAGCCGAGCGAGAGCGTCGCGCTGACGGTCAATCCGAACGGCCCCTACAAGGGCAATATCAAGCGCATCATCCTGCGCCATGTCGCCGACCCATCGTCGCAGCTCCTGATGCTGCAGAAGGGTGACGCCGATATCGCCCGCAACCTCAGCTCCGAGCAGCTGCGCACCCTGCAGGGCGACGAGAACTACACGCTCGTTCGCAAGGGTGTGGCCTCGCTCGTGCTGATCTCGCTCAACCAGAAGCAGACGAACCTGGCAAAGCCTGAAGTCTGGCAAGCGGTCAAGCACGCGCTCGACTACAAGGGCATGCAGGAAAACATCGTGCCCCTCACCCACAAGATCCACCAGAGCTTCCTGCCGGAGGGCTATCCCGGCGTCGTCAACGATACGCCGTTCGTGAAGGACGTGGCCAAGGCCAAGGCACTCATGGCCGAGGCTGGCCTCGAAGCCGGTTTCGACATCGTCATGGATCACTATTCGGCACAGCCCTATCCGGATCTGGCGCAGGCGATCCAGGCAAATCTCGCCGAGATCGGCATTCGCGTCCAGTTGCAGGCGGCCGAAAACCGCCAGGTTCTGACGAAGATGCGCGCCCGCGAGCACCAGATGGCGCTTTCGGCCTGGGGTTCGGACTACTTCGACCCGCACGCCAATGCCGACGTGTTCAACATCAACCCCGACAATTCGGATGATGCCAAGTCGCGCCCCTTCCTGTGGCGCTCGTCGTGGCAGGATGCCGAGATGGCGAAGAAGGCCGAGGCCGCCCGCGACGAGAAGGATCCGGCAAAGCGCATCGCGCTTTACGAGGAGCTGCAGCGCGCCCACATGGAGCACAGCCCCTTCATCTTCATGCTGCAGACGACGACCACTGCCGCCTGCCGCAAGTCGGTTGCCGGCATCCGGCTCGGCACGCTCTCTGACGCCCACTCCTATGCAGAGGCGTCCAAGGCTTGAACAAGCGTATTCGAAGCTTTTCCGCAACGTTGAGCAGCGTCTTCCTGACGCTGCTCGGCCTGACGATCGTCACCTTCATGATCGGGCGTGTCATGCCGGTCGACCCGGTGATCGCCGCGGTCGGCGACAACGCGTCCGAGTCAGTGATCGCCCAGGCCCGCATCGAGATGGGGCTCGACCAGCCGTTGATCGTGCAGTTCTTCCGCTATCTCTGGCAGTTGCTGCATGGCGATCTCGGCATGTCGATCCTGACCCGCAACCCGGTTTCCACCGATATCGCCCGGTTCTTCCCGGCAACGCTGGAGCTGGCAACGGCAGCACTGCTTCTGTCGGCGGCAATCGGCATTCCGCTCGGCGTCTGGGCGGCCGTCCGTCAGGGCAAGTTCGTCGACCAGGCGATCCGGGTCGTGTGCCTCGCCGGTCACTCCGTTCCCGTCTTCATGTTGTCGCTGATCTCGCTGCTGATATTCTACGCGACGCTTGGCCTCGCGCCGGGACCCGGCCGCCAGGACGTCATCTTCGACGGCATGATCGATCCGGTCACCGGCCTGTTGACGATCGACACGCTGATTGCCGGTGACTGGGATGCCTTCCGTGATGCCGTCGCCCACATGGCGCAGCCGGTCTGCATTCTCGCCTATTTCAGCATGGCCTATATCACCCGCATGACCCGGGCCTTCATGGTCGATGCGCTGAAGGGCGAGTTCGTCATCACGGCGCGCGCCAAGGGACTGTCCGCCTCGACCGTTATCTGGAGCCATGCCTTCCCGACGGTTGCCGTGCAGCTGGTGACGGTGCTGGCGCTCACCTATGCCGGCCTTCTCGAGGGCGCCGTCGTCACCGAAACGGTGTTCAGCTGGCCGGGCCTCGGCCAATATCTGACAGTGTCGCTGATGAACGCCGACATGAACCCGGTGGTCGGAGCGACCTTGCTGATCGGCCTCATCTATGTCGGCCTCAACCTCATAGCCGACCTTCTCTATCGTGTACTGGATCCCCGCGTCCGATGATGCTTACGACCTTTCGAAACTGGGCGCTGGATGAAACGCCCGCCTCCCGCACCCAGGCCTCCTGGGGCCATCGCTATCGCATCTGGCTGAAGCTCAGGTCCAACCCGCTGGCGATGATCGGGCTTGCGATCATCCTCGTCTTTTCGCTGCTTGCTTTGCTTGCTCCGGTTCTGGCGCCGCACGACCCGGCGATCCAGAACCTGGCCAACCGGCTCGCCGCTCCAAGTGCCGCCCATTGGCTCGGCACCGACGAGCTCGGACGTGACATCTTCTCACGCATCCTTTTTGGCGGCCGGGTGACCCTCGGCATGGTCGTTTCCGTGGTCGTTCTGGTGGCGCCGATCGGCCTTGCCGTCGGCTGCATCGCCGGCTATTTCGGCGGCATCGTCGATACAGTGCTGATGCGTGTTACCGACGTCTTCCTCGCCTTCCCGCGCCTCATTCTGGCGCTGGCCTTCGTCGCGGCCCTGAAGCCCGGCGTCGAAAGCGCCGTTCTCGCCATCGCGCTCACCGCCTGGCCGCCCTATGCGCGTCTTGCCCGCGCCGAAACCATGACAGTGCGCCGCAGCGATTTCATCGCCGCCTGCCGGCTGACCGGCGCTTCACCCTGGCGCATCATCATGCGTCATGCCGCACCGCTGTGCGTGCCGAGCCTGATCGTGCGCATCACGCTCGACATGAGCTCGATCATCATCACCGCCGCAAGCCTCGGCTTCCTCGGCATGGGGGCGCAGCCGCCGTCGCCGGAATGGGGCGCGATGATCGCCACCGCCAAGCGCTTCATCTTTGATCAATGGTGGGTTGCAACCGTGCCCGGCATCGCGATCTTCCTCGTGTCGCTCGCCTTCAACTTCCTCGGTGATGGATTGCGCGACGTGCTCGATCCGAAGGGAGACTGAGCATGCTCGTTGATATCCAGAACCTCCGCATTGCCTTCGAAAGCCGCTCCTCGCGCTTCGAGGCAGTGCGCGGCATCTCGCTCTCGCTCGGCGCGGAGAAGCTCGGCATCGTCGGCGAGTCCGGCTCGGGCAAGAGCCTGACGGCCCGCGCGCTGATGAAGCTGCTACCCTCCAATGCCGCCATCACCGCCGACCGCCTCTCCTTCGACGGCATCGATGTACTCTCTGCCTCGGAAAAGCAGATGCGCCAGATCCGCGGCAAGCGGGCGGGCTTCATCCTTCAGGATCCGAAATACTCGCTGAACCCGGTGATGAACATCGGCCGGCAAGTGTCTGAAGCCTGGCGCACCCACAAGGGCGGCAGCAAGAAGCAGGCACTGGAGGCAGCGATCCACCTTCTCGACCAGGTCAAGATCCGCAACCCGCGCGAAGTTGCCGCCTCCTATCCGCATGAGGTCTCGGGCGGCATGGGCCAGCGGGTGATGATCGCGATGATGCTGGCACCCGATCCGGAGCTGCTGATTGCCGACGAACCGACGAGCGCGCTCGATGCGACCGTACAGGCGGAAATCCTGCGGTTGATCGAGGAACTGGTGTCGGAGCGCAACATGGGCCTCATTCTCATCAGCCACGACCTGCCGCTCGTCTCGCATTTCTGCGACCGCGTCGCGGTGATGTATTCGGGACGGGTCATGGAGGAACTGAAAGCCTCGGAACTGCTGAATGCGCGCCATCCCTATACCAAGGGGCTCCTCAACTGCATGCCCTCCCTTACGCATCCCAGGGACCGGCTGCCTGTTCTCAACCGCGATGCTTCGTGGCTTACCGCATGATCGACGTTGAAAATCTCCGCATCAGGTTCGGCGACCGCGAGGTCGTCAAAGGTGTCTCGTTTTCGGTGAAGAAGGGCGACAGCTTCGGCATCGTCGGTGAAAGCGGCTCGGGCAAGTCCACCATCCTCAGGGCGATGGCCGGGCTCAATGAAAGCTGGGAAGGCCGCATCGCCTTCGGCGGAGAGCCAGCCCAGCTGAAGCGTCCGCCGGCCTTCTTCCGCAGAGTGCAGATGGTGTTCCAGGACCCTTACGGCTCGCTGCACCCGCGCCAGACGATCGACCGTATTCTCAGCGAATTGCCGCTCGTCCACGGCATGGAAAACATCGACAAGCGCATCGTCCAGGCATTGTCCGACGTCGCCTTGCCGCAGGCCGCCCGCTTCCGCTTTCCACACCAGCTGTCCGGCGGCCAGCGCCAGCGTGTGGCGATCGCTCGCGCACTGATTGCCGACCCGCAGGTGCTCCTGCTCGACGAGCCGACGAGCGCGCTTGACGTCTCGGTGCAGGCAGAAATCCTCAACCTCCTGTGCGACCTTCGCGAAGCGCGCGGTCTCACCTACATTCTCGTCAGCCATAACCTCGCCGTCATCGCCCATCTCTGCGGCCAGGTCGGCGTCATGCTGAACGGTGAAATGGTGGAACAACTGAGCGCGCAGGATCTGCGAACGGGCAAGACGAGCCATGCCCATACGACGGAACTGCGCATGCTGAGCGTCGGGCTGGAAGAGCCCGCCTGACCTCGGCCCTGTCGTGGCAACAAGCACAATGGAAGACACCATGCCGGCACATCTCGATTGGCACGCAGCATCCTCCACCGCAAAGGCATTTGCCGCGCAGTGGGCAGAAAACGAACCGGGCGGCGCGATCATCGGCTTCGACGACAGCGGCATCCGCTTTTCGCATGCGCACGGCGTCGAGAGCCTGTCGACGCTCACGCCGTTTTCGGCTGAAAGCGTCGTGCGCTATGCCTCGGTCACCAAGCACTTCTTCTGCGCCATGGTTCTTCAACATGAGGACATCATCAAGCTCGACGACCGGCTTGGCCAGCATCTGCCTGAACTCGCCCCGCCGCTTGCTGACGTGACGGTCGGTCAGGCGCTCGACATGAGCGGCGGCTTGCCGGACACGCGCGAATGCCTGTCGCTGCTTGGCCTTTCCGTCTACACCGAAACCGAGGCCGCACCGCTTCTTGAGTTTCTGGCTCGGTTGCAACGGCTGAATTTCGACGCCGGCAGCGAAGTCTCCTATTCCAACACTGGCTATCGCCTCGTCGAGGCGGCGCTGGAGCGCAACGGTTTTGCTTTCGACGACTTCATCCAGAGCGCCGTTGCCGGACCGCTCGGCGTCACGTTCAAGGCGCCCGACGTCTGGAACGATCCCGTCGCGGCCCTGGTGCCGGGCTATTGGCACAACGGTAAACGCTGGCAGCTTTCCGCCGCCGGTCTGCATATCTCCGCCTCCGGCAGTCTGACGGGGAGCGCCAATGCGTTGACCGCCTGGCTTCAGGCATTGATGCGTGGCCAGGGACATTTCGAAGGCGTGCTGGAAAAGTTGCAAGCGACACGCTTCCTGGCAAACGGACGGGCGAGCGGCTATAGCCTAGGCCTACGCCTGTCGACGCTCGGCGATCGCAGCTTCGTCGGTCATGGCGGATCGCATCCCGGCTACAAGACCTATTTCCTCCTCGACCCGGAAAGCCGTTCGGGCTTCGCCGTCGTCTCCAATCGCGAAGACACCAACGGCAACAAGACCGCGCTCGAAAGCATGGCGGCACTGACCGGCCTGCCACTGCCAACGCCGGCAACGGGTATACCCGACGGCCTCTATGTGACGGAACAGGGTCCGTGGTGGCTTGAGATCAAGGGCAGCGTCTGCACCTATCTCGATGCCGACGACACGCTTTACGACGACGGCGACGGTTGGGCATCGTCGCGCTCGGCCTCTTCCCCGATGCGGTTGCGGCTGGAGGGATCGGCGCTTGTCGGCGAGGCGGGCCATGCGGCGAGGCGCTTCCTGCCTGTTGCCGCCGAGCAAAGGGTGCCGCTATCGCTTGCCGCAACGTGGCGGTCGATGGAAGGGGCCGAGTTCGAAGTCCGCGATGGTGCGGTGGTGATGGGCGTCGGTCCGGTGCGCCACGTCATGCCGCTGACGGCGCTTGGTAACGGCCGCTTCCTTTTCACGCTTCACGATGGTCCGTGGACGAAGCGCGTCTGCCTGCATGTCCTGGACGACGACAGGGTGGAACTCGTGCTCAACCGCGCCCGGATGATGGAATACCACCGTCGGGGCTGATTTTTGTTGAAGCCCGTCGAACAGTGCCTAAAAGGGGTCATGCTCCCGCTGCAAGGCGGGAAGTGACGTCTTTTCAGGAGTGCATGCTTTGGAAATCAAGTGGCTCGAAGACTTTCTGGCGCTGGCGAGCACGCTCAATTTTTCAAAGGCGGCCGACGAACGGCACGTCACCCAATCCGCCTTCAGCCGCCGGATCAAGCAGCTCGAAGCATGGGTCGGCGCCAGTCTCGTCGACCGCGCCACCTACCCTTCGCGGTTGACCGAAGCGGGCCAGAAATTCGTGCCAGTGGCGCAGGAGACCCTTCAGCACCTCTACCAGTCCCGGCGCAACCTGCAAAAGGAAGAGGGCTCGGACGCCAAGACGATCAAGGTGACGGCCCTCCACACGCTCTCCTTCACCTTCTTTCCCGACTGGATGAACCGGATCAACAAGAAGGCCGGCCCGGTGTTCTCGCGGCTGCGCCCGGACTCCGGCAGCATGGAGGAAAACCTCAACTCGCTGGTCGACGGTTCCTGCGATTTCCTCCTGACCTATGCCCATACCCAGGTGCCGCTGCTCCTCGACCCGCAAGCGTTCGAACACCGCTCGCTCGGCCACGAAAAGATCATTCCGGTCTCGGCGCCCAACGAGGCCGGATCCGCCGCCCACCTTTTGGAAGGCGGTACCAAGCCCTTTCCCCATATCAGCTATGAGAAGTCTTCGTTCTTCGGGCAGTTGCTGGGGGAACTGGTCGGCGCCGACTTGCCGCCGTTCCAACGGGTGCATGAGGGCAGCATGTCGGTCGGTCTGAAGGCGATGGCGCAGGCCGGATGGGGCATCGCCTGGGTGCCGGAAAGCCTGATGGTGGCCGAGCTTGCCTCCGGCGCTCTGGTGCGCGCCGCCGATCCGCGCTGGGATATCAGCGTCGAAATCCGGCTCTACCGCGCTAAGGACAACCGGCGCCCGATCGTCGGACGCATCTGGCAGTCGCAGGAGACAGTTGCCGCTTGAAGGAGGTATGAAGGGCTCCTGTCAGGAAGCACTTCATACCGTCGTCTTAAAGGTTACCCCTCTCGCCGACCGTTAGATCGCCGTCCGGCGGGCATTTTCCAGATAAAGTTCACGCAACCGCTTGACCATCGGCCCGGGCGTGCCGTCGCCGACCGGCTTGCCGTCGATGCGCGTCACCGGCACGACGAAATTCGACGCGCTCGTCAGGCAGGCCTCGCGGGCGGAGAGCGCCTCCTCCAGCGAGAACGGCCGCTCTTCGACCGTCAGTCCCTGTTCGCGCGCCAGTTCCAGTGCGGCAAGCCGGGTGCAGCCGGGCAGCGTCGCGTTGCTGTTGCCGCGGGTCACGATCCTGCCGTCATCCGTGACGATATAGGCCGTCGAAGATGCGCCTTCGGTCACGAACCCGTCCTCGATCATCCAGGCTTCGTCGCATCCTTCAGCCTTGGCGATGCGCTTGGCCATCACCTGCGGCAGCAGACAAACGCTCTTGATATCGCGTCGCGCCCAGCGCTGGTCGGCAACCGACTTGACGGAAACGCCCTTGTCGACAGCCGCCACGTGCTCAAGCGTCTTGATCTGGGTGAAGAGCAGCAGCGTCGGCTTGATTTCACCTGAGAACAGGAAGTTGCGATCCTCGGCACCACGCGTCAGCTGCAGGTAGACGACGCCCTCGACCAGGTTGTTGTCGCGCACCAGCCGCCGCTCGATCTCGACGATCTCGGCAACGGACACCGGGAGCGGAACATCGATTTCGCGGGCGGAGCGTTCGAGCCGCGCCATATGCAGGGCGCTGTCGATCAGCTTGCCTTCCAGCACCGCGGTCACTTCATAAATGCCGTCGCCGAACAGGAAGCCGCGGTCGAAGACCGAAAGATGCGCCGCGTGCTCGGAAACGAACTCGCCGTTCAGATAAACGATACGGCCGGTCGGGTTGGACATGGTAACTCCGTCTGAGGGAAGTGAATTAGGCCTTGAGGGCTTCAAGCCGGTCGAGCGAGATCGCCTCGACCGAACTCGCTTTGCCGGTAGCGGCGTTGAAACCGGTCGTGGATTGCGCCGTGAGCAGCGAATTGAGGATCGCCTCTTCGCTCGCCTCGATCGTCGCTTCGAACAGCGGCGAGATCAGGTCGTTCGGCAGATCGGGATAGCTGGCGATCCCCGCGCGTCTTTCGCGCGTGCGGCGGAGGGATTCGGCTGTCGAAAATGCCAGGGCATAATCGCCGGAGCCGTTGCTGAGGGCAGCACCGGTGCGGGCAAGGCCGCCAAAGGCGCGCTCGGCCAGGCGCTTGAGGTTGCGCGCCGACAACGGCGCGTCGGTGGCAACGACGATGACGATCGAGCCGTCGCGATCATGGCCGGAAGGCGCATCATAAGGCTGGCCGCAGATCATCAGGCGGCCGCCATAATTGGACTGAACCAGCACGCCGACGGTGAAGATCTCACCCGCCGCCTTGACGCGACGCGAACTGGTACCGATCCCGCCCTTGAGACCGAAGGCGACCGTGCCGGTGCCGGCGCCGATGGCGCCCTCTTCGACCGGGCCGGGCTTTGCCGTAGCAAGCGCCGTGCCGATCTCGTCGATGGTCGGGCGGCCGGCGCGGATATCGTTCAGCCTGGAATCATTGGTCTCACCGACAACGGCATTGAGCGACACCACCTTTTCGTTGCCCGGCTGGGCGAGTGTCCATCCGATGATCGCCTCGATCGCCCGCCCGGTCGCAAGTGTGTTTGTCAGAACGATGGGTGTTTCAAGTTCGCCGAGCTCGGCGATCTGGGTGGAACCGACGAACTTGCCGAAGCCGTTGAGCACCGCCAACGCTGCCGGCACCTTGTCCTGGAACAGATTGCCGTGGTGGGGAAGGATGGCGGTGGCGCCAGTGCGGATCCTGTCGCCCTCGACGACCGTCGCATGGCCGACTGCCACACCGGCGACGTCGGTGATCGCGTTCAAAGGCCCGGTTTCATGGACGCCCGGGCAGAAACCGAGATCGCGGAGTCTTTGACGCGTGATTGCTGACATGTAGCCTTTTCCCCATCTGCCAGAGGGCGATCCGCCGCTAACGACCGTCGCCTTGTTTGGCTGGAAGCTACTCTTCCCCGCGACAAAACGGCATCGCAAAAATGGAATAGTTCTATGAGAACTCCGCAAGACGACCGGACGGCTCGTCTCCCCGGAGAAGAGCGGTTCGCGGGAACCGGCTCAGTTGGGCGGCAGGCGGCGGCTTTTCCAAGCCGTTTGCGGAATGATCGCGCCGATGGCGAAGCTGAAGGACGTGACCGCAACCGTTTCGAGATTGACCTTGCACTTGAAGTCGACATCGTACCAGTTGCCCTTGCTGCGATAGGCACCACCGCTCGCGTCGATCTGCTCCTTGCCGATAAACCCGCCGGATGGCCCGAAGGGCACGAGCATATCGGGAAAGTCTTCCGGTCGCTGATGGCGGATCTGCTCCAGGGCTTCGATGTTGCAGAGCTGGAGGATTCGCTTCTTGACCGGCAGCTGGCCCATCGCCTGCTTGACGCGCGGATCCGCGATCGACTTTGCCGAGAACAGCTCCTCGGCCTTGACGAACCGGTCGGACAGCAGCTTCGCCGTCGCTTCGGCCTTGCCGTCCGTTGCGTCGCTCTTCTCCTTGTCGGCGTCGGATTTGCGCACGGGCACCGGGTCCGTTTTGGCCACCGCCTTTGCCGCCTCGGTCGTGGCAGCCGCTTTTTCCTCCGCAGCACTTTTGTCGCCGCTGGCAGTGCTCGACAGGACGGCAACTTGCTGCTGAGCCGGCTTTTCCGTCTCCGGTTGCTCCTGCGCCTTCGGCTCCTCTTTCTTTTCCACCTTCTCCGTCGCGGCAGTCGTCGCTTCTGCCTTCTTCGGCTGGTTCACCACGTCCTTCTTCTCAGCCTTTGCCGTGGGCGGAAGCTGCGCAACCTTGGCGTCCTGTTTTGTCTTGGCAGCGGCCGATTCGAAGGCCTGAGGCTGCCGACGGGCAGGTGCCGGCTGGGGCTTCGGCTGCTCCTTCTTCGGTTGTTCCTTCTTCTGTTGGGCTTGCTGCTTGGGTTTTTCCTGCTGCTTTGGCTGCGGTGGAGGGACGAGTTCGACGTTGACGCTCTGCTCGCCCTCAGGCTTCGGCGTCTCCTGCGGCAGCTGGATCAGAAGCAGGGCGATGACAAGCAGGTGCAAGCCCACCGAGATCGGTGTGCCCCATCTGATCTTCTCCCACCATTCTTCGGAAAACAGCTGCATTGCCTACGAGATAATGGACCTCAGGGACGGAAGCTAGGTGCCTGCAAAATCTGACGGAATTATTGCATGGTCGGCCCGTGCATTTGCCCATGCATTGGAATGTAGCAAATGCCCGCGTGTAGTGGGCGGGAGGCCAAGGTGGAAACGGGACAGCTGTTTTTTGTTTTGCTCGTGGGCGTTCCGGTCATCGCGCTCGCCTTGTTTGGCATTCTGTGGCTGATCTGCGTCGTAAAGCGTCCGCTTCTCGGAATTGTCGGAATGACGATCGTCGGTGCGACGTATTGCTACGGAGAAGCTCCTGTTCTCTTGCTCTTCGTTCCGGGCATCTTCGCCTGCGTCGCCGCGACCAAAGGGTCGAGGAAGCCCCTCTCGAAAAGGCTGCGAAAAGCGAAACCGGCGCCGCCTCTGCGCCCTTAGCGTCCATTGTGCGAGCTGGCGTCAGTTTCGCGCCGGAGCCGACGTCACCGCCATTTTTCTTTCAGATCAGAAATTTCTTCCCGCAACGGCGGAGATTCCGCACAACCATCCCTATTCTATATTCTCTATAGATTTAAAACATAAAACAGTTGCGGCCCTGAATGTGACGGGCGGCGCGACGGACGTACATCATGGCCAGGAGCCTCTTCATGCAGCGAAATTCTATCCGAAGCCGATTTTTCACAAAGGCATTTGCCGCGACGGCGGCCCTGACGGCCGCGCTGGTCGCCTCCTCCGCGCTCGCAGGCGAAACCCTCGACAAGATCAAGGCACGCGGCCTCATCAAGGTCGGCGTCGGCACCACGCCTGGCTTCTTCACGCCCGACAGCAGCGGCCGCTGGCAGGGTTTCTTTGTCGATTTCGGCCGCGCACTCGCCGTCACTGTCTTCAACGATGCCGAGAAGGTTGAGTTCACCAACTCCTCGCCGCAGCAGCGGCTTCCCGCTTTGCAGTCGGGCGAATTCGACATTCTGCTCTCTGGCGTGACCCAGACCGTTACCAGGGCATTCAAGCTCGGCTTCCATTTCGGCCCGGTGGTCTTTTATGACGGCCAGGGCCTGCTGGTGCGCAAGGATCTCGGCGTCGGCAAGGGCGAGGAGCTCGACGGTGCGACGATCGGGGTCCAGAGCGGCACGACCGGCGAACTCAACATCGCCGATTTCTTCCGCAAGACCGGCAAAACCTTCACACCTGTGACGATCGAGGAAACCGGCGAATTCCTGAAGGCGCTCGATTCCGGTCGCGTCGATGCGCTCACTCAGGACGCCACCGACCTTGCCGCCAAGCGCACCCAGCTCTCCAAGCCGGACGACTACGTTCTCCTGCCCGAGCGCCTGTCGAAGGAACCGCTGGCACCGGCCATCCGCGCCGGCGACGACCAATGGCTCGAAATCGTCAACTGGACCGTTTACGCCACGATCCAGGCCGAAGAATTCGGCATCACCCAGAAGAATGTCGACAGCTTCCTGACCAGCGAAGACCCGGGCATCAAGCGCTTCCTCGGCGTCGATCCGTCGCTCGGCGAAGCCATCGGGCTTGATCCGAAGTTTGCCTACAACATCGTCAAGGCCGTCGGAAACTACGGAGAGATCTTCGACCGCAATGTCGGCAAGGGCACCCCGCTCAACTTCGACCGCGGCTACAACCAGCCCTGGACCGCCGGCGGCCTGCTCTATTCGCCGCCGTTCCGTTGAGCCTTTGCCGGTATCTGCGATGACATCCACTCTTCAACCGGGCCCGCAAGGGCCCGGATTTCCCTCCCGCCTGCGCACATGGCTCGGCCCGCTGCCGCTACAACAGGTTCTGCTGTTTGCCGGCGTGCTCGCGATCTTTGCACTCTTCGGCTCCAACACCGCCGACAGCATGCACCGCATGGGGCTGACGCCGGGCTTCGACTTTCTCTTTCATCAGGCGAATTTCGAAATCGGTGAGAGTGTGCTCCCCTATTCGGCCGGTGACACCTATGCCCGCGCGCTTGCGGCGGGCCTTGCCAACACCATCAAGGTCGCCGCTGTCGGCTGCGTGCTTGCGACTGTGCTCGGCGTTGCGCTTGGCATCGCCCGACTGTCCGGCAACCTGTTGCTGGCGACCTTCGTGCACGGTTATGTGGAACTGCTGCGCAACACGCCGCTCTTGCTACAGCTCTTTCTCTGGAGCGCGATCATCCATGCGCTTCCGCCGCCGCGCGGCGCTTCTGCCTTCCTTGGCAGCATCTATCTCAGCAATCGCGGCGTCTATGTCCCCTCCGTTTCGCTGCAGGGGCTTTCCTGGGCGATCTGGCTGCCGGCGATCCTGCTGACTGGCTATGCCTCGTTGTCGCTCGCACGCCGCTTGCTGACAGGCACCACCTTCTACATGCCGAAGGCCACCATGACTGTCCTCGGCTCGCTCACCGTCTGCACGCTCGCCCTCACCTCCTTCGGTCTTGCCGCCACGATCGATCTGCCGGCCAAGGGTGGCTTCAACATCAAGGGAGGCCTTTCGCTGACGCCGGAGTTCTTCGCGCTTCTGATCGGTCTTGTCGTCAACGCCTCGGCTTCGATTTCCGAAATCGTGCGCAGCGGCATACAGTCGGTGAAATCGGGCCAATGGGAAGCCGCTCGCGCGCTTGGGCTGAGCCCCGCGCAAATCCTGCGCCTCGTCGTCCTGCCGCAGGCGCTGCGCGTCATCACGCCACTGATGATCTCGAGCTTTCTCGACCTGACGAAGAATTCGAGCCTCGCCGTCGCCATCGGCTATCCCGACATCGTCAGCGTCGCCAATACCACTGCCAACACCACCGGCCAGGCGCTCGAAGCGATCTGCATCATCGCCGCGGTCTATCTCACACTCAGCCTTTCGGTGTCCGCGCTGATGAACCTCTATAACCGGCGCGTCGTGCTTCGCGGGGAGACACGGCGATGAGCCATATCGAACTGCCGCCACCGACGGCCCCGGACTGGCATCGCTGGCGAAGCGGCCTTTTCGGCGGCTGGGGCAACAGTCTCGTTACGCTAGCCGCGCTCGGCGTCTTCGTCTGGCTCCTGCAACCGTTCCTCCGCTGGTCAATCTTCGACGCGGTGTGGACGGGTACGGCCAAGGAGTGCGCGGTTGACGGCGCCGGCGCCTGCTGGGCTTTCATCGGCGCCAAGCTGCGTTTCATCCTGTTCGCGTTCTATCCGCCGGACCTGCAATGGCGCCCCGCTCTTGTCGTCGCGCTGGTGATCGCCTTGCTGGTTCTGTCGGCATTGCCGCGTTTCTGGCGTTTCCGGCTCGTCCCGTTATGGATTGCTGCGCTCGTCTTGAGCTGGCTGCTGATGGCAGGAACGCTGACGCCTCCTCAGGTGTCGACCAACAATTGGGGCGGGCTGCCGATCACATTGGTGGTCTCGATTGCCGGCCTGGCTCTTGCGTTTCCGATTGCGCTCCTGCTGGCGCTTGCCCGGCAGTCGAGCATGGGCATCGTCCGCACACTCGCAATCGCCTTCATCGAGACACTGCGTGGCGTGCCGATGATCGCGGTGCTTTATGTGGCGATGCTGATCGTGCCACTCGCGCTGTCGAGCGGCGCAGCCATCGACAAGCTTTTGCGCGCGCAGATCGGCGTCACGCTGTTCTTCTCGGCCTACCTCGCCGAAGTCATCCGCGCCGGGCTGCAGGTCGTGCCGTGGGGACAGCGGGAAGCGGCGCTCTCGCTTGGCCTTGGTTATATCCAGACCATCCGGCTCGTCGTCCTTCCCCAGGCGCTTCGCGCCGTCATCCCGGCGATCGTCAATCTTTCGATCGGCATCGTCCTCAACACGTCGCTGCTGGCGGTGATCGGCATCTACGACCTCCTGAATGCGGCGCGGACCTCGGCCACGGATCCGACCTGGCTCGGCTTCTACACGGAGGTCTATGTCTTTGCTGCCTTGGTCTATTTCGCCATCTGCTTTACCGGCTCACGCTACAGCATCTGGTTTGAGAAACGCCTTGGCGCCGCCGTCCGGCATTGAGGCGGCCCTTCACTCCACCTTGCGCGCGAGGCGCCGACGGGCCAAGAGTGGCGGCAACGGAATCGGATGCCGGACGGGTGCATGAAACGAAGCGAAATCGCGATCATCGGCGGCGGGCCGAGCGGGCTGATGGCGGCTGAGATCCTGTCTCGGCAGGACCATTCGGTGACGGTCTACGACAGCATGCCGACCGTTGCCCGCAAGTTTCTGCTCGCCGGCAAATCCGGGCTGAACATCACCCATTCCGAAGATTATGAACGCTTTTCCGGTCGTTACGGCGCCTCATCGAAGCGCTTGCGAACTGCGCTCGACGCGTTCACCCCGACGGATGTCCGAACCTGGGCAGCTGATCTCGGGACCGAAACCTTTATCGGCTCGTCGGGTCGTGTTTTTCCGAAGGCGATGAAGGCTTCGCCGCTGCTGCGCGCCTGGATCAGGAGGCTCGAGACGCAGGGGGTGCGGATCCTGACACGGCACCGATGGACAGGTTTTGACGGGCAGTCCCTGACCTTCGACACGCCCGACGGGCGCAAGATTGTCCATTGCGACGCCGCGTTGCTGGCGCTCGGTGGCGCCAGCTATCCAAGGCTCGGATCCGATGCCGGCTGGGTGGCGACACTCAAAGACAAGGGTGTCGATATCGCCGATTTCCGCCCCGCCAACTGCGGTTTCGATGTCGACTGGAGCGATCCGTTTCGTGCGCGTTTCGCCGGCGAAGCGCTAAAATCAGTGACTGCGCGTTCTGAAGCCGGCACAATCCCGGGCGAATTCGTCATCACTCGCCACGGCATCGAAGGCAGCCTGGTCTATGCGCATGCGGCACAGTTGCGCGACCGCCTGCACACCCAGGGCTCTGCGACCTTGACGATCGATCTTACTCCAGGGCGAACGATGGACCGGTTGGCCAAGGACCTGGCGCGCCAGGACGGCAAGATGAGTTTTTCCAATCGCCTGCGCAAAGGCGCGGGGTTGGAGGGTGTCAAATCGGCGCTGCTGCGTGAAATTGTTCCCGAGGTGGCGCGCAGCGACGCGAGCTTCCTTGCGGAACGCATCAAGGCGTTGCCGATCACTATCGTGCGGCCCCGCCCGATCGTCGAGGCGATTTCATCGGCAGGCGGCGTGCGTTGGACCGCCATGGATGGCGCCTACATGCTGAAGGCGCTGCCGGGCATTTTCGTCGCCGGCGAGATGATCGATTGGGAAGCGCCGACCGGCGGCTACCTGCTGACCGCCTGCTTTGCCGTCGGCCGCGCCGCAGCGCACGGTATCGACGTTTGGCTGAAGCGACCGTAGCGCCATCGAGGCCTGCGCCTTGCACCAGGCAATACCGGGGCAATCGGAAACGACAACGCCGCTACCTGGAGATAGCGGCGTTCCGACGTTTGTCTGGCCGCCGGGCGGCAAGCCTCAACTGTCGTTGAGCACCAGCCCCTTGGTCAGTTCCAGCGCTTGCCGCTCGAACAGGCCGCGGTAGATGCCGCCGTCAAGGCGGATGAGTGCCTCGTGCGTGCCTTCCTCCGCGATCCGGCCGTGGCTGAACACCAGCAACCGATCGAGCGCGCGCACCGTCGACAGCCGGTGTGCGATCACCAGGGTGGTGCGCCCGAGCATCAGCCGCTCCATCGCCTGCTGGATCAGCACTTCCGATTCCGAATCGAGGCTCGACGTCGCCTCGTCCAGAATGAGGATCGGTGCATCCGCCAGGAAGGCCCGGGCAATCGCGATGCGCTGGCGCTCGCCACCCGACAGCTTGACGCCGCGTTCACCCACCAGCGTGCCATAGCCTTTTGGCAGGCCGGTGATGAAGTCGTGGGCGCTCGCAAGCTTTGCCGCCTTCTCGATCTCCGCTTGCGTGGCCGTCGGCCTCGCATAGGCGATGTTCTCCGCCAGCGAGCGGTGGAACAGGATCGGCTCCTGCTGGACGATTGCGATCTGCTGGCGCAGCGACGCCTGGGCAACGCCTGCGATATCCTGGCCGTCGATCCGGATCTGGCCGGACTTCAGGTCATGCAGGCGCTGGATCAGCTTGACGAAGGTCGTCTTGCCCGAGCCGGAGTGCCCGACAAGGCCGACACGTTCGCCCGCCGGGATCGTCACCGAGAACCGGTCATAGAGCGGCTTGCGATGGGCACCGTAGTGGAAGGTCACATCGTTGAATTCAATGCGGCCATCGGTGATGCGGATCGGCTTTGCATCGGCCTTGTCTTCGATACCGAGCGGCTGGGCGTGGATGTCCACCAGCTCTTCCATATCGTTGACCGAACGCTGCAGGTTGCGGATGTGCATGCCGACTTCACGCAGGTAGCCCTGCAGGATGAAGAAGGAGGTCAGCACGAAGGTGATATCGCCGGCCGTTGCCTGTCCCTTAGACCAGAGAAACAAGGCAAAACCGATGACAGCTGCCCTGAGGATGAGCAGCAACGCACCTTGAGTCGTGCCGTTCACCGTCCCGCGCACCCAGGTGCGGCTCGTGCGGTCGCGCCATTTGGTGATCACCTTGACCAGCCGCGCGTCCTCGCGCGCCTCCGCGCCGAAGCCCTTGACGACATTGTTGCAGCTGACGGCATCGGCAAGCGAGCCGCCGAGCTTGGTATCCCAGCTGTTGGCCAGGCGCGCCATCGGCGCGACATAGCCGAGCGACAACACGACCGTCGCGGCGATGAAGACGAGCGAGCCCACCCCGATGATGACACCCATCATCGGCCAGTACCACGCCATCAGCGCGGTGGAACCGACCAGCATGATGACCGATGGAAACAGCGCGATCAGCAACGTGTCGTTGAGCAGGTCGAGCGCCCACATGCCGCGCGTCACCTTGCGCACCGTCGAGCCGGCAAAGCTGTTGGCGTGCCAGTCGGACGAGAACCGCTGGATGCGGAAGAAGGCGGCTGAGGCGATGTCGGACATCATCTTGAGCGTCAGATCGACGACGCCCATGAAGGTGAAATGCCGGAAGATGATGGCGCCGAGCGACAGCGCCGTCATCGTCCAGAAGGCCGCAAGCGCCGCATCCCAGGCCACCTGATCGGAGGCAGCCCCAGTGACGACAGCGTCGACCAGCCGACCGGAGTAAAGCGGCGTCAGCACATCCGCGACCGTCGACAACATGACGGCGCCGAGGATGAAGGAAAGGCGAAGCGGCTGGCGCTTCCAATGAACCCAGGTGAAACCGAGAACGCTGCGGAACGCACCGCCGCGCAAGGCGAAACGAGTAAAAGCCATAACGATTGCCCAATGCCTTGAGCATTGGCCTCAAAATTCTAGTCAATGAAACATGCCGAGAAAGGGAAACTGTTTTCCGATCGGCACCAATGGATTGGTAGCTTCCGCATAGAGGGAAGACCAAAGTCAGCGAAACGGGCCCTGACTTGAAACGACCAAAGAGCGAGGCTCTCCAGCGCCTATGTCAGAACTGTACGCCGCCCCGTAGGGAGAAAGAATAAGCTGGCATCTGAAACCTCCCTGATCTGTTGCCGGAAGTCGGGTTATAGGCGATCCGCCCGCAACCGCCAAGCGAGGAAATCTAGCCATGCTGCCAAAGTGCAACCGGTGCGGCCCGATTGCAACAGTGTATGGAGGCCTGTCGGGGTTTACGGCGGGACGGTCTTGGTAGAAAAGTAGACCGCCGACCGATGGCGGGATCAACCCGCCGGGACGCCGACAAAGAGGGAGGGACCGCGCGGGCTTTTTCCAGAAAGAGCTGGCGTCGGTCGTGGTGACGTAAAGTGCTGAAGTTTCGGTTCGTCATTCTTGCGGCGTTGCAGCTGCTGGCTTTTGCCGGCCTCGCCATGTTCGCGACCGCCGCGCGTGCCGCCGAAAAACAGGATCTGGTGATCGTCACCTCCTACCCGCCATCCTTCTTCGAGCCGTTTCGACGTGCATTCGAGACTGCAAACCCTGATATCCGCCTGTCGATCATCCAGCGCAACACGGCAAGTGCCACGCGCTTCGTCATGGAGAAGGCCGATGTGCCGGCCGACATCTTCTGGGCCTCGGCGACCGATGCTTTCGAACTGTTGAAGCGCAGCGGCGAACTGCGGCCCATTGCACCGCGCCAGACAGGCGCCGCGGAGAAGGTCTTCGGCTACCCCGTCAACGATCCCGCGGGCTATTACCTGGGCTTTGCGCTGTCCGGATACGGCTTCGTCTACAATCAGTCCTACCTCGCCCAGAACAAGCTGCCGGTGCCCCGAGACTGGCAAGATCTTTTGAACCCTGTCTATTCCGGCCAGATCGGCATCACGACGCCGTCGCGCTCAGGCACCACTCATCTGATCGTCGAAGCGTTGCTTCAGACCTACGGATGGGAAAAAGGCTGGGCGATGCTCTCCCAGCTCGGCGGCAATCTGTCGACGGTTACCGCCCGCAGTTTCGGCGTTGCATCCGGTGTCGCCCAGAGGCGCTTCAGTATCGGCATCACCATCGATTTCCTTGCCAATGCGCCAGAGTTCGCGGACGCCGGCAATGTGTTCATCCTGCCGCCCGATACTGTGTTCGTGCCGGCAAGCATCGCGATCCTGTCACGAGCGCGCAATGTGTCCGCCGCCGAGCGCTTCATCGATTTCGTCCTGTCAGAGGACGGCCAGAAGGTCCTGTTGCTGCCGGCCGTCGCTCGCATTCCTCTCAACCCAGCGCTCAACAAGGGCCTGCTGCCACAGGAAAGCGGTGACGGCCTGCTGAAGTACAGCGGCTTCGACGCGGCGCTTTCGGCGCGAAGATACGGTCTCGTCAACCTGATCTTCGACGACTATATCGTGCGCCGCCGGGCGACGCTTGCCCGGCTCTGGAAAAGGGTGGCGGACCTGGAAGCACTAGAGATCGACGACGCGCAGCAGCGTAGCGTGCTTGCGAGAGCCAAGCGCCTGCTGGCCACGCCGCCGCTTTCGGCAAACGACGTCGAAAACGCCGACGAAACGCTGAAGGCCGATTGGCCGCGCAGCATCGCCCGCTCGCCGGCACATACCGCGCTGACGCAAAGAGTGCGCGCCACCATCGAGCGGAATCTGGCAACGGCCGAATTGCTGCTTGCCTCCGTCGGGCGCCCGGCGACAGACCTCACGCCATGGCGGCAATAATGGGACAATCGATCGATCACGACGCCGGCGCATCGCCCTGGCGTTTCGGCATCGGTGCGCGCCTTATCCTCGCCTTCGTTGCCATCGTTGGCCTTGCCGTTGGCGCGTGCCTCGTCGGCTGGCTTTCCTACGAGCGCCTGTCGGGTGAACTGTCTCGAATTGCCGAAGACCAGATGCCGCAGCTCGCCTTCGCCTCTCGGCTGTCGAAGGCGGGCGCCGACATCGGTTCGGTGACGACGGTTCTCGCTGGAGCCGAAACACGCGCCGAATATAACGAGATCCGCAGCAGCTACGCCGCACGCCTTACCACGTTGCGCGCGCTGCTCAAGGAAAGCGGCACGAAATCGGATGCGACCGACCTCTTACCGCTGGCCGAAGCGATCGGCGAAAACCTCGACAAGATCGACCTTGCGGCCGGCAAGCGCTTCACGCTCAGAGAGGCGATGCGCTCCGATATCGACGAGTTGCGTTGGGTTCAGGCGGACCTGCTCGAGGAGGCTGATCCGCTCGTAGACGATATTCGCTTCAACATTGAAGCCGAGACCCGCAACGGCCACGGCGCTGCAGCGCTTGCGGAACAGCAAAAGAGCGAGGCCCTGTTGACGGCGGTGTCGCAGGCAAACCTCGCCACCGGGCTGATCGGCCGCCTCGTCAACGCCACCACGCAAGAGGAAATTCAAGAAACCAACGCCTTTCTCGGCGACAGCGCCGACGACCTTGCAAGCCGCATCGCCAGCCTCGAAAACTGGCCGGATAGCATCACCGTCCGCCAGCTGGCACGCCGCATTCTCGACCAGTCGGACGTCTCGACAGGAATCCCCAATCGCAAGCGCTCGGAAATGATCGAGGCGGCAAAGCTCTCCGAGCTTGCCGCCCAGAACGGCCGCCTGGTCGACGACCTCGGACGCAGGATCGAAACCAAAGTCGTTGCGATCGAGGCGAGCGCCGCCGCCGCCGCGCAGCGCGCCGCCACGGCAATCGAAACCGGCCGCAGCCTGCTGCTGGCAATCGCCATTCTCTCGGTGTTGCTGGCGACAGCGATCGGCTTCTTCTATGTCTACCGCAATCTGCTGGCGCGCATCCGGCTGCTTTCGGCCGCCGCCGGCGCGATCAGCAGCGGGCGCCCCGCAACCGCCATCCCCGCACCAGAGGCAGACGAACTCGGCGATCTTGCCCATGCCCTGGTGCTCTTCCGCCAGACCCGCGACGAATTGATCCAGTCGGCAAAGCTCGCCGCTCTCGGACAGATGGCGGCGGGAATCGGCCACGAACTCAACCAGCCACTGGCAGCCCTTCGGGCACATATTCATAGCGCCACGACGCTGATCGGACGCGGCAAGGGGGAGCAGGCGGTCACCAATCTCGATAAGATGAAGGGATTGACCGGGCGCATGGCCGACCAGATCAGCCATATCCGCCGCTTTGCCCGCCGGCCCGACGCGCAGTTGCGGCCGGTCGATCTGACCGCTGCCGTCCGCGACGCGTTCAGTCTACTTGAACATAGGTTCGAGGAAGAGGCCGTCGAAATGCAATTGCGCCTGCCGGAGGATGCCTCTGTCCTTGTCATGGCCGAGCCGGTGCGGCTCGAACAGGTGGCAGTCAATCTCATCGGCAACGCCTTGGACGCCGTCAAAGGCAGGCCCAAGCGCCGGGTACATGCAACAATCGAGCAGGTCGGCGCCGATGCGCGGCTGGTCGTCGGCGATACCGGCAGCGGCATTGCCGCTGATGACGTCGCCGCCGTCTTCGACCCGTTCTTCACCACCAAGCCGGTTGGTTCCGGCCTCGGGCTCGGGCTTTCCATTTCCTACAACATCGTCAAGGACTTCGGTGGCGAGATCTCGATCCTTGAGACCAGTGCGCATGGCACGCAATTCCTCGTATCCCTGAAAGGCCCGCAATGACGTTGGACCCGGATATCATCCTGATCGACGACGATGCCAGCGTACTCGAAGCCTGCTGTCAGGTGCTCGAACTGGAAGACTTCAAAGTGTCGCCGCACGGATCGGTGACTTCGGCGCTCATCGGCCTTCGCGCCGACAGCCGAGCCGTCATCGTTTCCGACGTGCGTATGCCGGATCATGACGGCTTCGATCTGGTTGCCGCGGTGCGCAAGATCGACCAGGACATCCCGATCATCCTGATGTCGGGCCATGGCGACATCCCGATGGCCCTTCGCGCCATGCGCGATGGTGCGTGGGATTTTCTGGAGAAGCCCGCCGATCCCGTGCATCTCATCGAAACCGTTCGCCGCGCCCGCGACCATCGCCGCCTGCTTCTCGAAAACCGCCGGCTGCGGCTATCGGTCGACGACGATGGCTGGGAAACGCGCCTGATCGGGCATTCCGCGCCCATGGTTGCGCTACGCGAAAAGTTGAAGCGCATTGCGGCTGCGGCGACCGACGCTCTCATCCTTGGCGAAACCGGTACCGGCAAGGAAGTGACGGCACGCGCGATCCACGATTTCAGCGGGCGCAAGGGTCGCTTCGTCGCCGTCAATTGCGGCGCCATTCCCGAAACGATGCTGGAATCCGAGCTCTTCGGCCATGAGGCCGGCGCCTTCACCGGCGCGCGCGAAAAGCGCATCGGCAAGATCGAATATGCCGACGGCGGCACATTGTTTCTCGACGAGATCGAATCGATGCCGCTTGCCGCCCAAGTGCGGCTGCTGCGCGTGCTGCAGGAGCGTGTCATCGAACGGCTCGGCTCCAACGTCGAACTGCCGGTCGACATGCGTGTCGTGGCGGCGACCAAGGCGGATCTGCACGCGGCGGCGAAGAAAGGCGATTTCCGCGAGGACCTTGCCTACCGCCTCGACATCGCGCGTGTGGAGCTGCCGCCACTGGCCCAACGCAAGGGCGACGTCGGCCTCCTGTTCCAGCACTTCCTCGGCCTCGCCGCTAAGCGGCAGGGCCGCACACCGCCGCGCGTGAGTGCGGAGCTTCTGGCCGAACTCGATGGCCGGTCATGGCCGGGCAACGTCCGCGAGCTGCGCAACGTCGCGGAGCGCTTCGTGCTCGGGCTCGATGATCGCGCCGATGTGGATCGGGCGGCAGCAGGCGGCGAGACGCTGGAGGTGCAGATGGACCGGTTGGAGCGCGCCATCCTGCTCGATAGCCTTGCGAGAAACGACGGCCGCGTCGGCGCGACCGCCGATGCGCTCGGCATTTCCCGCAAGACGCTCTACCTCAAGATGCGTAAATTCGACATCGCAGCGCAAAGTGATGGCGAGCCCGGTTGATGTTACCGGTTTGACCCCGTCGTTTTGTGGGGATGTTACCGTTTTTACCCATAGGGCCGCCAGAACCCTTGATTTTCGGCCCTTCTCAATCTGGCACGGCGCTTGCTCTCAATAGAGCGGACACCAAACAATCGGTGTCCCTATTGGGAGGAGATACCTATGTTGAAGACCATTGCTGCGGCGATGCTGATGTCGGCCGCCTTCGTTGTGACGGTTCACGCCCAGGACGGCGGAAAAGTCACGATCGTGACGTCGTTTTCCAAGGACGTGACCGATCCGTTCAAGGCCGGTTTTGAGGCCGCAAACCCCGGCTTTACCCTCGACGTCCAGAACAAGAGCACCAGCTCGGGCGTCAAATACATCGATGAGACCAAGGTGAACAACCAGGTCGACCTGTTCTGGGCATCGGCTCCGGACGCGTTCGACAGCCTCAAGAGCCGCGAGCTGCTGGCCAAATTCACCCCTTCGGTCACGGGCCTTCCCGAGAAGGTCGGCTCCTATCCGGTCAACGACAAGGACGGCTACTATTTCGGCTTTGCCGCCTCGGGTTACGGCATCATGTCGAATGACCGCTACCTTGAAGCCAACGACCTGCCGAAGCCGGTCGAATGGAGCGACCTGACCAAGCCGGAATACCACGACCACATCGCGATTG
Source organism: Ensifer sp. M14 (assembly GCF_003355565.1). Classification (NCBI taxonomy): domain Bacteria; kingdom Pseudomonadati; phylum Pseudomonadota; class Alphaproteobacteria; order Hyphomicrobiales; family Rhizobiaceae; genus Ensifer; species Ensifer sp. M14. The sequence continues at coordinate 101,983 of NZ_QJNR01000007.1, read as the reverse complement.
CCGCACCCTCGCGTTCGGGAACGACCCACCTGACGATCGAAACGATCCTGCAGGGCGAAGGCTGGGACAAGGGCTGGGCGACGTTGAAGGGGATCGGCGGCAATCTGCAGCAGGTCACCGAGCGTTCGTTCGGCGTTCCTGACGCCGTCAACTCCGGCCAGACCGGTATCGGTATCGTCATCGACTTCTTCGCCTTCTCGGCACAGGCAAGCGGCTTCCCGGTCTCCTTCGCCTATCCGTCGGTGACGACGGTCGTTCCGGCCAACATCGGCATCGTCGCCAATGCGCCGAACCAGGCGGGCGCCGAAGCCTTCGTCAACTACCTGCTGTCGGAGAAGGGCCAGGCCGTTCTGCTCGAGCCGGCGATCCGTCGCCTGCCGATCAACCCTGCTCTCTACGAGAAGGCACCGGAAGGCTTCCCGAACCCCTTTAAGGATCCGCGCTTCCAGTCGATGATCACGTTTGATTCAGACGTATCGAAGAAGCGCACCGACGTCGTCGACACGCTTTACGACCAGCTGATCTCGTTCCAGCTCGACAACATCAAGGGCGCCACCAAAGCGATCCACGAAGCCGAAAAGGCAGTTGCCGCCAACGAACAGGCGCCCGCACGCGCACTGCTGACGGAAGCCCACGCGCTGATCGCCGCCATGCCGATCACGGCCGAAGAAGCTGCCAGCCAGCAGATCCGCGACGCCTTCACCGGCGGCGAGGAAAAGACCGCCCGCCAGGCGGAACTCGAGCAGAAATGGGCCGCTTTTGCGAGTGAGAAGTACGCCGCTGCCAAGGCGAAGGCCGAAGAAGCGCTGGCTCTCGTCGACTGACACGGATCCAAGAGGCCGCCTGCTACCCGCGGGCGGCCATCCCTGAAAACTTATGCCATCGCCAAGCCTGACGCGCCCGCCAGCCAGTCTCTAGAGATCCGAACAGATCCTGGAGCGGCTGCGCGGCAGTCGAAGACGTTGCAGTGACCCTAGCGATCCAGAGGCGCGAGGGTGCTGCAAGCGCGTCAGGCTTGTCGACCAAAATCCGGAGTCTGCCCCATGGCGCTCGTTCAATCCATTCCCATAAGACGCGTTTCGGCCAAGCCCGGACAGATCTTTGCGATCTCGCTGATCGCACTCTTCCTTGCCATCTTTCTGATCATCCCGGCCGGGACGGTCATCTACACGGCGTTCACCGAAAAGGGCACCGGCGCGCTGACGATCGTCAACTTCGTCGATTTCTTCAACACCGATCTGTTCCGGCGGTCGTTCTTCAACTCCGTCTACGTCTCCGGCATGTCGGTCGTCTGGGCAAGTGCCATCGCCTTGCCGCTAGCGGTTTTAACCACGCGTTTCGACTTCCGCGGCTCGCTGATCATCCAGACGCTCGGTTTCATACCGCTGATCATGCCGCCGTTCGTCGGCGCGGTCGCCATGCAGCTGCTCTTCGGCCGCAATGGCACCGTCAACCTGATCCTTAACGACTGGTTCGGCATCCGCATTCCCTTCATGGAAGGGCTGAACGGCGTCATCTTCGTGCAGTCGCTGCACTATTTCCCCTTCATCCTCATCAATCTGTCGACAAGCCTGCGCAACATCGACCGCTCGATGGAAGAGGCTGCCCAGAACCTCGGTTCGTCCGGCGTCCGACTGTTCCGCCGCATCGTCTTCCCGCTGGCGATGCCCGGCTATCTCGCCGGCGCGTCGCTGGTCTTCGTCAAGGTGTTCGACGATCTGGCAACGCCGCTGCTTCTCAACGTCAAGGACATGCTTGCGCCCCAGGCTTACCTGCGCGTCACCTCGGTCGGCCTCACCGATCCGATGGGCTATGTCATCTCGGTCATCCTGATCGCCGTCTCGATCTTCGCCATGTGGCTCTCCGCCGTTGCCATGCGCGGCAAGGACTACTCGACGACGCAGCGCGGCGGCGGCGGTCTTTCCCGGCGCAAGCTCAGCCGCGGCGAAAGCGTCATTGCCTACGGCGTCGTCGGCCTGATCCTGCTGCTTGTGCTGTCGCCGCATATCGGCCTGCTCTTGCTGTCGCTTGCAACCGTCTGGTCCTACAGCCCGATGCCTGATGGTTTCACCATGGCGCATTACGGCCGCGTCTTCGGCGAAAGCTCGCTCTACATCAAGAACACGCTGATCTACGCCAGCCTCGCCGGCCTGATCGACGTCGTCATCGGCGGCGCCATTGCCTATCTGGTGCTGCGCACCAAGGTCGTCGGCCGTCGCTGGCTCGACTGGGCGGCAACATCCGCTCTTGCGATCCCCGGCGTCGTGCTCGGCATCGGCTATCTCCGCACCTTCTACGGCGTAACGCTGCCGGACGGCACGCCGCTTGCGACCCTCTGGGTCATGGTGGTGCTGGCGCTCGCCATCCGCCGGCTGCCCTATGCGCTCCGGGCCTGCTACGCGGCACTGCAGCAGGTGTCGGAATCGTTGGAGGAAGCCGCCGAGAACCTCGGCGCCACCAAGCAGCGGACGATCCGGCGCATCGTGTTGCCGCTGATGACAGGCGGTCTGCTCGCCGGCTTCGTCACCAGCTTCTCGACGGCTGCCGTCGAACTGTCGGCGACGCTGATGCTGATCCAGAGCAACTCGGACGCACCGATCGCCTACGGGCTCTACGTCTTCATGCAATCGCCGGCGGGTCGTGGCCCGGGTGCTGCCCTCGGCGTCATCGCCGTGATCATGGTCGCACTCTGCACCCTGCTCTCGCACTACGTCATCGAGCGCCGCCAAAAGGCGCTTGGCATGACGAAATAGAAATTCGGGAGGAACATTATGACTGTCAACATCAACAGCGCTGCACTTGCGGTGAGCCCCGCCAAGGCGATCAGCATCAGCGACGTCAATCTCTACTACGGTGCACTTCACGTGCTGAAGGACATCAACCTCGAGATCCAGCCAGGCGAATTCTTCGCCTTTCTCGGCCCGTCCGGCTGCGGCAAGACCACGCTTCTCCGGCTGATCGCCGGCTTCAACAACGCCCGGCAGGGCAAGGTCGTCATCGGCGGCCAGGACGTGCTCGACATGCCGCCATGGAAGCGGGACATCGGCATGGTGTTTCAGTCCTATGCGCTCTGGCCGCATATGACGGTGGCCGCCAATGTCGCCTTCGGCCTGGAAGAGCGGCGCCTGCCGCGCGCCGAGGTCGAGCGCCGGGTACAGGCCGCCCTCGAACTCGTCGGCCTGAAACACCTTGCCGATCGCCGCCCGTCGCAGCTTTCCGGCGGACAGCAGCAGCGTGTCGCACTTGCCCGCACGATCGCCATCGAGCCGAAGGTGCTTCTGCTCGACGAGCCGCTCTCCAACCTCGACGCCAAGATGCGCGTCGAAGTGCGGCGCGAGTTGCGCGACCTGCAGCAGCGGCTGAAGCTGACGACGATCTTCGTCACCCACGACCAGGAAGAAGCCAACACGGTCTGTGACCGTATCGCCGTCTTCAACGAAGGGCGCATCCAGCAGGTGGGCACGCCGATGGGGCTCTACGAGAAGCCGGCCAACCTGTTCGTCGCCAACTTCCTCGGCACGGCCAACATCCTCGACGGCGCGGTCAAGGGCACAGGCACGCAGCGCACCTTCGAGGTGGCGGGTGCCGGCTCGATCCCGATCCCGGCCGGCGTGACGGTGCCGACAGGCGCCAAGCTCGTCTTCCGTCCGCAATACGCGACGCTGGGCACGCTTGAACCGGGTGCCGTCGCCCTGACGGGGACGATCGCCCACCGCGAGTTCCTGGGCGCCACCGTGCGTTACGGCGTTCAGGTCGGCACGGCGACAGTGCTGATCGACGCGCCGTTCCACTCGGGCGACGCCCTGCTGGAGACGGGTGCCACGACCACGCTCGGCCTCAAGCCGTCCTCGGCGCTGTGGCTGGCCGAGTAAACAAGCGGACACCCGCCGGCCAATGGTCGGCGGGTATCCCCCTCTTCTCATTTCCGGTCGGGACACCGCACCGGCGAACTCCGAGCATGCCATGACCTCCCCACTGCCAAACATCATCCTCATCCGCCACGGCGAAACCCAATGGAACGTCGCCGGCCGGCTGCAAGGCCGAAAGGACACGCCGCTGACGGCAAACGGTGTCCGACAGGCGCTCGCCGTCGGCCTCAGGCTTTCGGAAAGAATAGCCGGCGAGACGAAACTCAAGTTCTGGGTCAGTCCGCTCGGACGCGCGCGCCAGACCGCGTCGATCCTGGCCGACACCTGGTCGGTTCCCTTCGAACGGTTCACCCATGACGAAGCGTTGGTGGAGCGGTCCTATGGTTCCTGGGAGGGCCTTGCTCACGACGAGATCGAACGGGATCTGCCACATGAATACGAAGCGCAGAGCGCAGAGCCATGGGATTACGCCATGCCCGGCGGCGAAAGCCGGACCACCCTCGACAGCCGCCTTATCGCCTGGCTCACGACGCTCGACCGCGACAACACGCACGTCGTGGTCACCCATAGCGGCTGCGTGCGCGCCCTGCGCGGCATCTACACCAAAGCCTCCCGCGCGGAGATCCTTGCTTATCGCGAACCGCAGACGGCATCCTTCCTGCTGTCTGCCGGCAGTGAAACCACGATCGGCATTCCGCTCAGCATTCTGCGCGCACTCGGCTGCGAAGGCGAAGGCCGGACCGTCTGGATCTGAACGCGAACCGCATACTCTATGCAGACAAGCCCCGCCGTCACGACGGGGTTTGTCAGACTGCTGACAAGGCCGTTCCTGACAGTTTGCTGGCTGCGGCAGGCTCGGGGTCGGCCAAAATCGCCCTCGTTCCCGTGCCTGTCACAGGAAACCAGCCAGCCCGGTTGCTTGGACCGAAGGGTATTTTGACCTTGCGGTCGCCAGGTCGCTGGCACCTGTATTGTCAGAATGGTTTGAAGACAGTCTTGTTCCTGAGCAACGCGTTTGCAGTGGCAAGCAGCTGACCGACAGCCTACCGGACGGGAGCATCGTCGCCCTGCTGCAAAGCACGGCGTGGTCATTCACCACTCGCCGCCTTGGCACAACACGATTTAGACGACGACCAGGCCCGAAGAGCAGACCGTCATGTTCTGTCCCCGCGCCTTGGCGTCGAGCAAGGCGGCATCCGCCCGCGTCAGAAGTGTTGCCACCGTGCCCTCGCGCGGCGACGAGGCGATGCCGATCGACACCGACACGGAACCGAGGATGCGTCCCCGATGGGAAAGCGGCGTCGTGCCGATCTTGTCGCGCAGGCGCTCGGCGAATTCGAAGCCGGCCGTCTCGCTCATCTCAGGCAAAAGCATGGTGAACTCTTCGCCGCCGAAACGATAGGTCGTTCCGAGCTCGGCTGCCGCATCGAGCATGATCTGGGCAACGTATTGCATCACCACGTCACCGGCATCATGGCCGAACTCGTCGTTGAAGCGCTTGAAGTGGTCGATATCGATCATCAGGCAGACGAGTGGTCGGCCGGCCCGCTCGCGCAATTGCTTGTTCAGCGCTTCATCGAGGCAGCGCCGGTTGAGCAATCCCGTCAAGGCATCGCGGACCGCGAGGTTGGTCAGCTTCTCGCGCAGCTGCAGGTTGGCGACGGCGAGGCCGATGTTTTCCGCGATGAGTTCGAGATAGAGTCGCGACGTTTCGACGGCCGGCTGCTCGGGCGAGCGCTCCTCGAAATAGAGCAGGCCGATCGTATCGCCTTGCGCCGTCAGCGGTACGCAGAGGCCGGCGACATCGCTCTCGTCCAGATGCTGGCAGGCGATATCGCTCTGGCCGCCATTGCTGACATGAGGCCTGCCGCGCCGCAGGCCCCAGCAGGCGCTCGACGGAAAGCTGTCTGCCGAATGCTGCGGGTCGAGCCAGGTGCCGACACGCGTCAGGGACGTCCGGTTATCGTTCAGCACATAGAGATGGCCGGCAAGATTGGGGAAGATCTGCGGCGCGAACCGCGCCACGACTTCTGCCAGCTCCTCCTGGATCTGGCAGGCCTGCAGCCGGTGCATCATCTGCAGGATCAGGTCCTTGGTCTGCTGATCGAGCCGCCGTTCGGCATCCAGCCGATCGCGCTCCAGCCCGTTGGTGCGGAAGATATGGATCGCCTCGTTCATCTCGCCGATCTCGTCGCGACGGCGATCGAGCGGCACTTCCACTTCGTAATCCTGCTTGGCGAGCCGCGTGACGATACCCGTCATGCGCACGAGCGGCATGGCCACGCGCCGTTTGAGCACGAAATAGAGAACGCTGAGAAAAAGTGCTGCCGTGATCGCAAGCATCGTCCTTGCGGCAAGGCCGAACCAGTCGCTCCGTTCCTTCGCCTGTTCCAGCATCGCACCGGTTCTGGCCTTGGTCAGCTCGCGGAAGCGGACCACCGTTTCAAGCAAGGCGGTCTGGAGCCGGTCGTGCTCGGGGCCAAAAAGCATCTGTTGGGCGGCCGCCTGATCGCCCTTCTGATAGGCGTCGATTGCGGCCACCTCGATCTTGTCGAGAGCCTCTGCCTCACGCTCGACCTCCTGAAGCGCGGCCAGCTCCTCCGGCGACGCGCCGAGTTGGCGCACATTCCGGATGGCCGCCTCGTGGGTGCGCTCCTCCTCTTCCTTGCGATGGAAGCGTTCGAGATGGCGCAGGTCCCCCCGCATCACATAGAGGCGCGCGGCATCGCTTCGCTCTTCCGCGCCAAGTGCGAGATCCTCGCCAAGCGTGTCGAGCACAAGATGCTGCTCGGCCGCCTGCCGCTCCTCGATCGCACTGTTCGTCGACAGGATGAACGCCACGCCGGACAATCCGGTCAGAAGCACCGTGACGCCATAGGCCCAGTTTGTAATTGCGTTGATTCTCATAGGATCATCTATAGCCGACGTCGGCAGCCGGCTGTAGCCGGTGCCGACGTCGTTTACGCACAAACTAGGGCACGGATGTCGTCGTTACCATTCCTTGCTGAGCTTCAGGGTGAACGTCCGGCTTTCGCCATAGCCGCAGACCGAAAGGCCCTGGCATCCCTTCACATATTCCTTGTCGAAGAGGTTGGAGACATTCAGCGATGCCGCCCAATCATTCTTCTCATAACGGATTGCCGCGTCGACCAATGCAGCCGAGTGGACCTTGCGCGTGTTCTCCGCATCCGCCCAGGATTCCCCCTGGTACCTGACGCCTGCGCCAAGGCTGATACCCTCGAGCGCTCCGGATGGCACCGTGTAGTCGAGCCACAGCGATGCCTGAGCATTGGGAACAAGGTACGGCGTCGTTCCCACCAACGCCGGGTTGGCGTCTTCGGTCACCTCTAGATCGATGAAATCAACGCCGGCGATCAGCTTCCAGTCTTCGTTGATGTTGGCCTTGCCCTCAAGCTCGATGCCGCGGGACCGCACTTCACCCGTCTGGGTCGAAATGCTCGTCAACGGGTTGGTCACGAGAGCATTGCGTTTGGTCAGTTGGTAGAGGGATGCCGTCAACACGCCGTCGAAGAACGTCGGCTCGTACTTCAGCCCGACCTCGAACTGTTCGCCTTCCTGGGGCTTGGTATTTCCCGTTGCCGTCACCGCCACGATCGGGTTGAAGAAAGTCGCAACGCTGACATAAGGCGTCACGCCGTTGTCGAACTCATAGGCAAGGCCAGCGCGGCCGCTGAAAGCACCTTCGTTGTAGCTGAAAGTATTGTCTTGCGTCGGCGCCCAGAAGGTCGGGCCGTTCCGGGTGTTGGTGTCCACGTAGTCGTAGCGACCGTTGAGCGTGACGAGCCAGCCGTTACCGAACCGGATCTGATCCTGCGCGTAAACGCCCAGTTGCTGCTGCGTAACCACCTGATTGATATAGGTGGCGTTGGCGGGCTGCGGCGCCCCATAGATCGGATCCGTTGCGCTGATGGGCGTTGCAGGCGATGAAGCCTGGACGTGGTCCAGCCGGTAGTACTTGTAGTCGAGGCCGACGAGCAGCGTGTGGTCCAGAGCCCCGGTCTCGGATTCTCCTTCGACGCGGTTGTCGACGGCGAAGGTATCGACCTTCGACGTCGCCTCAAATCCTAGACGATAGAGAAGATTGTCCGGGGTGGCGGGCACCGTCGACGACGGAAACGGCAGGCTCGGATCGTAATATCCGTAGGGATAGGGGCCGTTCTCATGCTTGTAGAGATGGCCGTAGCGCAGGTTCTGGCTGAATTGCCATCCCCCCTCGAACTCATGCTTGAATTCATAGCCAACCATCTGCTGGACATAGGTGCCCTCGTCCAGATCGGGTTCGCCAAAGAATGCGTCGCGATCGATCTTGCCAAAAGGTGCGTCGACGACGGTGCCGACATAGGGAAGGAAGCCGTTGCCGACATGCACCTGATCGAGGCCCTGCAGAACGCCATAGACCGTCAGGCTGGTCGCATCGTCAGGAGCGTAGGTGATCTGCGGAACGATCAGGCCACGCAGATCGTTTGAGAAGTCGGTGTAGGTGTCGCCGCCCGACACCTTGCCGGTGACGCGATACCGGATGGTGCCGTCGTCCGTCAGTTTGTCGTTGACGTCGAAGCCGGTGAAGGCGTTGCCGTCGCTGTTGATGCCGATCTCTGTGTAATAGAGCGGCTCATCGCGTGGTCGCTTGCTGATCAGGCTGATGATGCCGCCAGGGTTGGCACCACCATAGAGCACCGAAGCCGGCCCTTTGAGCACTTCAACGCGCTCAAGCATGAAGGGGTCGATCTGGAAACCGCCGAAGCCGAAGCTGAAGAGTGACAGGCCGTCGAGGAATACGCCTGTCTGCGCCGCGTCGAAACCGCGAATGTAGTACCAGTCCGTATCGGCATCGACGCCGAAAGGCTCGGTGGTGACGCCGGGCGTGTAGCGCAGTGCCTCGTCGATCTTGTTGACGACGCCGCGATCGTCGAGTTCCTCGCGACCGATAACGGAGACGGATTGCGGTATTTCGCTGATCGGCCTGGCCGATTTCGAGCCGGTCGTCGAGGCCTTGGCGACGTACCCCTCGACGGGGCCGGTGGCGTCGTCGCGCCCGCCCTGTGCCTGTACTTCGATTTTTTCGAGCTTCGTGGCGCTACCGTCCTGGGCCGCAGCCACCGTCGACATAAGCAACGCGACGCCAGCAACGCCGCTTGCAAGCAGTTCCTTCAAACGCACACCCTTACCGTCATGCTGCATCGTATCGTCGCCCCTGGTTGCCCGGCCTGCTATCCCCACAGCGTAGGGCCCGGCTTTCTGACTGCTGATAAGATGACCGTTTATATCAAGTATTTGGGCGCGGCTTGTTTCGATTCCTGAAAGTTGAACGCTTTTGGGCAAATATGTACGAGCAACCGTTCAACACCGACGGCATTTGCTCACACAAGACGGCTTCTTTTCCACAGCGCCGGCGTGGCTCCGACCGCCTTGCGGAAGGCACGGGTGAAATGGGCCTGGTCGGAGAAGCCGGTTTCGGCAGCGATCTCGGTCAGCGACGCTTCGTTTTTCAGGAGCAGTTGCTTTGCGCGCTCGATCCGAGCGTTTGTCTGCCACTGGTGGGGCGCAACGCCGGTCGAGGCCTTGAAGGCGTGGCTGAAATGAGATTGCGAAAGGCCGGCAAGACCGGCCAGTTCCTCCAGCCTGATGTTGCGAACGCTGTTTTCCTCGATGTAGTCCATCACCCGGCGCAGCTGCCAGGACGCTAGCTGGCTGCGCTTGCGGGCGCTGCTGCGGTTGAGCTTCATCAGATCGATGAAAAGAGCGACCGTCAGTCCGTCGCCATAGAGATCGTGAAGCGGCTGCGGGTTCAGGCATTCCGACGCGATCAGCCGGGCGAGCTGAAGAAACCGCTCGTCCTCAAACATCAGCCGCGGCACGTCGCACTGACCGGCATCGAGGTCCTCCATCAGCCGTCGGCTGAGGATGTCGATGTTGAAGTGCAGATCGAGATGGCGGATAAATTTGACGTCAACCACATCGGCCCATATCTCCATGCCGGCCGGGATGTAGGAGATCGCCTGTTCTCGGTAGCTTTGGACGGTGCCGTTCGCCTGGGATGAGAGTTTGACGTTGCAGCGGCTCCCACCCTGCGCATCCAGCACGATGAACATCCGCGGATCATTCGAAACGTAATAGCCGCCTGCATGCGGTTCGCACTCGACATCCCACACATCGGCGATAATCCCGTTCCACTCCCGACGATGCAACTCGCCCAGGACTTTGAAACCGGTAATCTTGTTCTGCATCTGCGGCTGAAACGTCATTATCGCGTTGCCCGTCTTCGGGAAGGTGGGGTTTTCGTTTGCTTTATTCCTTCCCCTATTACTCACCTTTAAACCGCTACGAAAGTCCCCGGTGGCGGCTTTTCGATGGGCACAGCCCAGAGGGCCGAAGCACAAAACCCTCTGACCGCACGACTATTTCACGCAGTCCACACCAAAGGACCACGCGGACAGTCCCCAAGGTGGTCGATCGGGCTATAAGGCCTTCCATGAACAAATCAGGAGATCACGATGGAAACCGTTGAAATCGCCGACCGCAGCGAGTTTGCCCTCTGGGCAATCCAGCGCGCCCAGGAAATCGTCGTAACCGAAGGCGCGTCTTTCGCGATGGCAGCCCGCGATATGGACGACGCGGCCTTGAGTGCCGCTGCGGCAGCACTCGGCAAGGCCATCAGCGAGGCCATGCTCGAAGTTTTTGACGGCCTCGTTTCCGACTGATTGGGCAGACACAAAGGGCAGCGCACATGGCGGCCCTATCTCTCTGTCATTGTCTGGCCTTCTGCCTTGCGAGTTCCTTCTTGAAGGCGGCGCGGGATTTTTCGACGATCTGGCCGAGCAGATCCGGATCGACGAAGGCATTCTTGTCGCCTGCGTCTCGCCGGGCCGCCCTTCCGAGAACATCCGCGAATTCCGGATGCGCCGGCAGCACCACATCCGCCTTCATGGCGGCAAGCCGGTCGAAGCTCACCTCGAAATCGCCGACGATGCCGGGATAGCGCTTGTTGCCGAAGAGCTTGTTGCCGGCAACGGTGACGCTGCAGGGAAAGACCACTTTGAGCGCGCGTCCGTCCTCGAACGCCGATGTCGACCAGGTGGTGCATCCCGGCGTGTGCCCTGATGTCAGCGTCGCCTGCATGCTGACATCTCCGAGCGTCACGACGTCGCCGTCGGCAAGAACATGGTCGACCTTGACAGGCGGAAACGTTCCACGCCTGTAGCTGGTCTCACCGTCATGCAGACCGTTTTCCAGCGCCCAGCGATCGGCCGCGACCGCATGCAGCCTGGCGCCGCTGTCGCGCTTGATCTGGGCCACACCGGCAACATGATCGTAGTGCGCATGGCTCGTGACGATGATCTTGACATCGGAGAGCTTGAAGCCGAGCGCTGCGATATTGTCCTCGACAAGCGATGCGGTGCTCTTCAGCGTGCCGTCGAGCAGAATGGCCTCTCTCCCCGAGGTGATCAGATAGGCCGACAGCCCCTTGGTGCCGACGTAGTAAATGTTGCCGACGACGCGAAACGGCTTTGTCGGTCGGGACCAGTCGGCGTTGTCGGCCATGGCCGCACTGGCCAGGCAAAAGGTGGCGACCACCGTCGCCAGACAGCGCCGCATCAACGTTCTCATGCATGCCTCCGCATCTCGAATTTGGTTTCCGTGAACTTTGGATGCGTCTTGCCTAAGCAGCCGCGACGGTGTCGACAAACGACGATAATTTGCGGCAGTCATTAGAATAATTTGGATTTCGGCTATCGACTGCGATCACCATCGGCCGCCGTGCCGCTGACGATTGCGGCAGCGAGAAAACTTCGACCACGCAATGCTCATGCAACCCTTGAGACCGAGTGTCGCTCTCACTGCCACCAGCAGAAGAGGGACGATGGTGAAGGGAACCGGGCTTCACGGCGACGGCGGCACGCGGCAAAGCGTGACTAGGGCTTGCGTGCGAAGGGTTCGCACGATCGGGCGTTTCCTGCTGCTTGCTTTCACGCCCTGGCTCGCCATTGCCTTCTTCCTCGTCGAGGCCCATGCCGAAACCAAAGGCGGCGCGCGCGAGAAATCCGTCGCCATTACTTTCGACGACCTGCCCCACGCAAATGCCGGGGAGGACGGGACGGATCACCCCTCCACCGAAAGCATCGAGGCGGCGAACGCCCGCATTCTCGCGGCCCTCAAGGCCCACAAGGCGCCGGCCATCGGCTTTGTCGTGGAAAGCAAGGTTCGCGCTGTCGGGCCGCGCGCAAAAAACATCCTGAAGGATTGGACCGGACCGCGCCTGACGCTCGGCAATCATACCTTCTCGCACGCGGACACCAATACGCTCGACATCGCCGGCATCAAGCGCGAAATCGTCGACGGCGAGAAAACCACGCGGCAAGTGCTCAAGGCAGCCGGCAAGGATCTGCGGTTCCTGCGGTTTCCCTACAACCACACCGGCGACACCGAGGAGAAACAGAAGGCGATCGCAGCGCTTGCCGCCAAGCACGGCTACACGATCGCAGCCTCCACCATCGACACCTCGGACTATGTCTTCGATCGGGCCTATGAACGCGCCCTTGCCGAGAACGACACGGAAGCGGCCCATCGCATCAGGACCGCCTATCTGATGCACACCCAGCAACAGATCGCCTACTACGCCGGTCTCAACGAGCAGGCCCTTGGCTACGAACCGCCAGCGATCATGCTGCTGCATGTCAACCGGTTGAACGCAGACGCGATGAAGGCGATCCTGTCGCTGTTCGAAGAGAGCGGCTACGGTTTCATAACGCTTGAGAAGGCGCTGGCCGACGCCGCCTATCGGCGACCCCTCTCCCATGCGACGAAATACGGACCGATGTGGGGTTATCGTTGGGCGAAGGACAGGAACATGCAGGTTGATGGCAGCCTTGAAAGAGAGCCGCCGGAATGGATCGTCACTTACGGCGAATAGCCACCCGCTGCCGATGCCGACCTGACCACTCCAGCGCACCGACGCCGAGACACCGTCTTCGACTGGCGGAACGCCCGCCCAAATGCGACGCCGCCTACGCCGAGCTGCTTGCCGCCGGTCCATCGGATTGCAGGGAGCTGTCTTCCATCGCCGCCATCAGCCAATCGTTAAAGGCCGACATCGCCAGCGTCGGTGCGCGCGACCGCAACCGCGTCAGCCAGTAGCTTCCCATCGACGTATAGACGTCGAAGGGCTGACGCACCGTGCCGTTCGACAGCAGTCGGGAAAACATGAGTGGCGGCGCAAGGGCCACGCCGATGCCCTGGGCCGCCGCCTCCATCATGGCAAGCGACGAATCGAAGACAACACCCTTGAGAAGCGGTGCCGGATACGTGATGCCGGCGGCGGCAAACCAGTTCACCCATTCATCGGCCCGGTAAGACCTGAGCAGCGTGTGGTTCAGAAGGTCAGCGGGCCGACGAAGCGTGTCGGCAATCTCCGGCACGCACAGCACCGAAAGCGGTGCCTCGAACAGCCGCGTCGCCTCGATATTGTGCCAGGAACCGCTGCCGAAGCGTATGGCGTAATCGAGGCCCTCGGCCGCCATGTCGACACGATTGTTGTTCGTCGACAACCTGATATCGATGAAGGGGTATTTTTCCTGAAAATCCGCAAGCCGGGGCAATAGCCAGCCGACGGCAAAGGTGCCGACGGCGCCGATCATCAGGACTTCGCGCAGGTGGCCGCCCTCGAAGCGCTCCAGCATATCGGCCATACGGTCAAAGGAATCCTGCAGCACCGGCAGCAGCGCCTCGCCCTCGGCGGTGATCATCAGGCCGCGCGGCAGGCGCTTGAAGAGCGTCACGTTCAGCCGGCTTTCGAGCAGCTTGACCTGGTGGCTGACAGCCGCCTGCGTCACGCACAGTTCGATCGCCGCGCGGGTGAAACTCAGATGTCGTGCGGATGCCTCGAAAGCACGCAGTGCATTGAGAGGGAGATGCGGCCTGACCATGAATGCCCTAATTCAACTTATGGGTCCTGCAAATAAACGTGGTTTGCCGCTTCGGCACAACCCCTTTACGGTGAACTCACTTCGGCACCCCGTTTCGACGGGACGTGGCCGCCAACACATCGAGGTTTTGGCCCCTCAATCAAACGTCTTGTGAAGGATCCAACCATGTGTCGTCTCAGCTGAACCTCCTTTGGGCACGCCCCACACATTTTGCCCCCTTCGCATCTGGGCCCACAGCCGCCGCGAGCCAATGCGCATGTCACAGCCTTTGGTGGCGAAACCGAGGCAGCCGTGACGGGATAGGCGAAACATCGGGCTCCTGAGCCCGGCCCGCCACGGCGCATCATATTCACGCAACAGACCTGCGCACGCCAACCGCTCCCATCTGCAGCGGATGGCGAAGCCATGTCTTTCGACCCCCGAAAGTCGCCGATCTCCATCATGAAATTCATTGCAAACCTGCTCGCGACGCTGATCAACCTAGCTACGCTTCTCGGCGTCGGGCTCGCATTTTGCGTTGCGGCCCTGACACGTGACCTGCCGGACCATCGGGCGCTGGCGACCTGGGAACCGGCGGTCTCGACCCGGCTTTACGCCGGCGATGGCGCGATGATCGCGCAATATGCGCGCGAACGCCGGCTGTTCCTGCCGATCGGCGCCGTGCCGGCGCGGGTCAAGCAGGCGTTCCTCTCGGCTGAAGACAAGAACTTCTACCTTCATCCCGGCATCGACCTGTCGAGCCTAGCCACCGCGCTCTGGTCGAACGTCGCCAACTACGGCTCCGGCCGGCGCATGATCGGCGGATCGACGATCACGCAGCAGATCGCCAAGAATTTTCTCCTGTCATCGGACCGCACCTTTGAGCGCAAGCTGCGCGAAGCAATCCTGTCGATCCGCATCGACCAGACCTATTCCAAGGACCGGATTCTCGAGCTTTATCTCAACGATATCTATCTGGGTCTTGGCGCCTACGGGATCGCGCAGGCAGCGCTGACCTATTTCGACAAGTCGGTCGATCAGCTGACGGTGGCCGAAGCGGCCTACCTTGCCGCCCTTCCGAAGGCTCCGAACAACTATGACCCGTACCGCCACCCGGATCGCGCCGTTACCCGGCGCGACTGGGTCATCGAACAGATGCGCCGCAACGGCGTCATCGACAGGGACGTTGCGGCCGCAGCGACCGCCTTGCCGCTCGGCATCAAGCCGAAGCGACAGGAGGCATCCGCCGAAAAGGCAGACTATTTTGCCGAGGAGGTGCGCCGTCAACTCGGCAGCCGCTATGGCGAAGCTGCCCTCTATACCGCCGGACTTTCGGTGCGCACGACGCTCGATCCGCGGCTGCAGCAAGCGGCCATGCAAGCGTTGCGAAACGGACTGGTCGCCTACGATCAGGCAAAAGGCTACAGGGGACCGATCGCCCGCCTGCCCTCCCTTGATGGGTGGCAACGGGCGCTCGCCAAGCGTCAGCCGCTTTTGGACGTGCCGGAATGGCGGCTGGCCGTCGTCCTTTCCGCCGCCAAGGACACGGCCGAACTCGGCCTCAGGCCTTCGGGAACAGAAGCGCAGGCGACGGCCCCCGCCGACACCGTTGCGATTGACCGCGACGACAATGGCTGGGCCTTGTGCCGCCTCACCGAAGGCAGGCGCCGTTGCACCCCTTCGCTCGACGGTGTGCTGTCGCCCGGCGACATCGTCTATGTCGAGAAACTCGAGATCGGTTACGTGCTGCGCCAGCCGCCGCAGGTGCAAGGCGCGCTGGTCTCGATGGATCCGAACACCGGGCGGGTGCTTGCAGTGGCCGGCGGATTTTCCTACGCCCAATCCGAATTCAACCGCGCGACCCAAGCCTATCGCCAGCCCGGCTCGTCGTTCAAGCCGTTCGTCTACGCCGCAGCGCTCGATACCGGCTACGCGCCGACCACGCTTGTCATGGATGCGCCGATCGCCATTCCCGACGGCACCGGCAAGACATGGCAGCCGAAGAACTACGACGGGCGGTTCAGCGGCCCGTCAACCCTGCGCACGGGCCTTGAGAACAGCCGTAACCTGATGACGGTTCGCTTGGCCCGCCATCTGGGCATGGATCTGGTCGCCGACTACGGCAAGCGCTTCGGCATCTACGACGAGTTGCGCAGCTATCTGCCGATGGCACTCGGTGCCGGAGAAACCACGCTGCTCAGGCTCGTTTCCGCCTATGCCGTCATCGCCAATGGCGGCAAGGCCGTAACCCCGTCGATGATCGACCGTATCCAGGATCGCTATGGCCGGACGATCTACCGGCAGGACAGTCGCCATTGCACGGACTGCAACGCACTCACCTGGGAAAACCAGGAGGAGCCGGTGCTTGTCGACAACCGGGACTATGTGCTCGACCCGATGACGGCCTACCAGATTACGTCGATGATGCGCGGCGTCGTGGAGCGAGGCACCGCCCGCAATGTCGCCACGCTCGGCGTCCCGATCGCCGGCAAGACCGGGACCACCAACGACGAGAAGGATGTCTGGTTCGTCGGCTTTACGCCCGGTATCGTCACCGGTGTCTTCCTCGGCTACGACACGCCGAAACCGATGGGCTACGGCGAGACCGGCGGCGGGCTTGCCGCCCCGATCTTCATCGACTTCATGAAGGTGGCGCTTCAGGGAAGGCCTGTGGCCGACTTCCACCCGCCGGCCGGCATGACCTTCCAGCCGGTCGATCGCAAGACGGGACGGCCGGCTGAGGAAGGCGCTCCGGGTGCCATCATCGAAGCCTTCAAACCGGGGACGGGTCCCTGCGACGGCAGTTGCGCCATCATCGACGACAGGGAAATGGCCGAACTGCCTGGCGATGATGCGGACGCGGGCCTCTCTCCCGAACTGCGGGAAAAACTGCTCAACAACACCGGCGGGCTCTACTGATATGGCTCAACGCATGTCATCGCGCGCGGATCGCCGCAAGCGCATCGCCTTCCTGATCACCGCCTTTGTCGTCGTATTCCTGACGATGCTCGGGCGCTTGATCCAGCTGGGCACGGCCGAGATCGAGACCACCGGCTACGTGCCGAAGCGCCCATCGGTCGGCCGCCCCTCGATCCTCGATCGCAATGGCAACCTCCTGGCGATCGACGTGCCGAGCTCCGGCGTCTATGCCGAGCCTCGCTTCATCGTCGACGCCGACGAAGCGGTCGAAAAGCTGACAACGATTTTCCCGGATCTCGATGCCCGCGAACTGCATCAGCGCCTGAAAAGCAAGGCGCCCTTTGCCTGGATCAAACGGCAGGTGACGCCGGCACAAGAGCAGGCGCTCTGGGACGCCGGCATTCCGGCGGTCGGCTTCCAGCGGGAAAAGCGGCGCGTCTACCCGAACGGTTCGCTTGCCGCCCACGTGCTCGGCACCGTCGATATCGACAATATCGGCATTGCCGGCATCGAGAAATGGATCGAGACGCAAGGGCTCGACGTGCTGCGCCAGACGGGCATGGACCTTTCCCATCAGAACCTGCAACCCGTCACCCTCACGCTCGACATCCGCATCCAGCACGCTCTGCAGATCGAGCTTGCCAAGGCAATCGAAAAGTTCGGGGCGAAGGCCGGCGCCGGGCTGGTGCTCGATATCACCAATGGTGAAGTGCTGGCGCTTGCCTCCGCTCCGGACTTCGACCCGAACAATCCCGCCGATGCGCTCAAGCCCGACCGCATCAACCGCATTGCCGCCGCTACCTTCGAGATGGGCTCCACCTTCAAGGCGCTGACCACGGCGATGGCGCTCGATTCCGGCCAGTTCAACATCCGCTCGGTCATCGATGCCAGCAAGCCGCTCGCCTTCGGTCGGTTTCGTATCCGCGACTATCTCGGCAAATACCGACCACTCAGTCTGCCGGAAGCCTTCATCTATTCCTCCAACATCTCTATGGCGAAGATGGCAATCGCGCTCGGTCCTGAAAACGTCCGCGCCTTTCTCTCCCGTTTCGGCCAGATGTCGCGGCTGACGACCGAGTTGCCGGAAAGCGCTCATCCGCAGCTGCCGCGTTCCTGGGGTCAGATCGACACAGCAACCGCATCCTACGGCCACGGCATTGCGGTAACGCCACTGCAGGCAAGCATCGCCGTTGCAGCCCTCGTCAACGGCGGCCACCTGATCAGGCCGACGCTGATCAAGGGTTCCGATGTCGAGGAGCGGGTGCTTGCCACTGATCTCATCAAGCCCGAAACCGGAGAGGCGATGCGCTTTCTGCTTCGCCTCAATGCCAGGACCGGATCGGCACGAAAGGCCGAGGTCAAGGGCTACTTCATCGGCGGCAAGACCGGCACGGCAGAAAAGGTCGTCGGTGGGCGCTATGCCAAGGATCTCAATCTGACATCCTTCATGGGCGTCGTCCCGGCAGACAACCCGCGCTATCTGCTCCTGACCATTCTGGACGAGCCCAAGGGCCTTCCAGAAACCTATGGCTTTCGCACGTCCGGCTGGAACGCGGCGCCGCTCGGTGGTGCGGTGTTCGAGCGTATTCTGCCGATGATGAACCTGATGCCGACATTCGAGGTTCGCGACGTCACATTTCCGTCGATTGCGGCACAGGATGCCTATGGCTCAGAGCTGTTCTCCGGGCCGAACCGGGGAGAGCACTCAGACCCGGCAACGCCATTGGGCACCCCCTTGTAGCCGACCGAACCGCTCAGGAGGCAGAGATGCGCGCTGCCGCGCAATATCCGGCGGTCGCGGCAGTGGCGGTCAAGGCCGCGCCCCAGATCATGTCGACGATCGTCAGCGTCAGCGACCAGTTGCGAAGCGTCGCCAGGTTGCTGAGATCATATGTGCCATAGGCGACGAGCCCGAGAATGGCCCCTGCCATCATCGCAGTCGTCCAGCTTCCCGCCTGAAGTGCTGGAGATACGGCGAAGTAGACGATGCCGGCCACGTAAACCACGTAAAAGGCGCCTGCGGCGGCGAAATTGGGCTGATCAAGCAGCAGCCCGCCCAATCTCTCGCGATAGAACCCGGATGCGACACGTGTGAGCCACAGAAAATCCAGCACCAGGAACACGAAGGCGGTGGAGAGGTAGGCGACGACATGCACCAGCATCAAACCTGCTCCTTTCTGGTGGGCCAGCGGCTCATATGCCGAGCACCGGCTGAATGAGCCGGACCAACCAGCTCTTGAACTTCAAGGGCGCATCGGTGACGGCAAGGCAAATGCAGTCCTCGCCTTCGCTTGCCAGCGGCTGATGCGTGAGGCTCGCATCCGCCTCCTCCAGATCACCGCGCGCAAAGACATCGCTGCCATCGCGGAAACTTCCGGCGAGCACAAGGGTCAGCTCCTGCCCCGCGTGGCCATGCTCAGGTACAGGCTTGCCCGCCGGTATCCTCAGCAGCCTTGCGATGGTGCTGGCATCGGCCAATCGGATCGGAATCTGGTAAGCCCCCATCCCGAGCGAGCGCCATTTGAGGCTGTCGATATCGCCGCCGAGATAAGAACGCAGCGGCTCCGGCAAAATGGGCATGGCGCCCGGTACCTGTGGGTGGTCTTCCTTTGGCCGCGACACCGGCGCCTCCATCTTGTCGATCCGGCTGCGCATGCGTGCCCAGGCATCATCGGATGCCGTGCCCATGGAAATGTTTTCGAGAAGTGCACCGCCGATCGTCTCCATCTTCGCCAGGCGTTGGCGACAGGACGGGCAAAGCGCAAGATGCGTCGCAACGGCTAGGCTCCAGCCTTCCGCCAGTTCGCCGGAAGCATAGCGTAGCAGCAACTCGTCACTGACGTGATGATTGATCGACATCATCGCTCCTCCAATGCTGCGCGCAGCTTGGCAAAGGCGAGACGGATACGCGACTTCACCGTGCCGAGCGGGATCGAGAGCGCCTCGGCAATGGCACTGTGGGAGGCGTCCTCGTAGAAGGAACGTTTCAACAGCTCGAGTTGCTCGGTCGGCAGTGCCGCCATCGCACGGTGCAGCCGCTCGGCCTCCTGAAACGCCTCAAACGCCTTGTCTGCCGGCGCCGCGTCGTCCTGGACGAAGGTGGGATCATTCAGGTCGAACTCCGGTCGCTTCGTCCGGCGGTAGACATCGATCCGCACGTTGCGGGCGATCGTATAGATCCAGGTCGAGACAGTGCCACGCGAAGGCTCGAACTGGGCTGCCTTGTTCCAGACGACCATCATCGTTTCCTGCATCAGTTCCTCGGCGGCAGTCCCATCCCTGCAGAGGCGCGCCATGTAAGCCTTCACCCGTGGCGCATAGTGGCGAAACAGCACCTCGAAAGCCTCGACATCCCGGTTCAGCCCGACCAAAACAAGCAAGCCAGACATCTCGTCCGTGGGCTGTTCCTGATCGTTTTCATCCATGCGCGCGCGCCTGCTCCCGCTTTTCGGCAAAGCCCTGGCAAGACGATCCGGACATGGCTTCCGGTCGTTTTCGCATGGTGGCGCGAGGATGGAAACAGCGATTGTCATGCAGATCGATACGGATCGTCGGAACGGGCAGATCACCGCGCCGAAAAATTCTTCGGGCAATCGATCCAATCGCGACCCGACTTCGTAGTGAAGGGCAGGCAAAAACGTGAGAGGTTTGTGAATGGGTGTCTGGGACGGAGAGAAACGGCAGCAACGGCGCGTTGCGGTCATCGGAACCGGCATATCGGGCCTTTCCGCAGCATGGCTGCTCAGCAAGAGCATGGACGTCGTCCTCTATGAAGAAGCCGACCGCCTCGGAGGGCATGCCAACACCGTGACCGTGCCCACCCCGATCGGTCCAGTGCCGGTCGATACCGGCTTCATCGTCTATAACGATCGCAACTACCCCAATCTCGTGGCGCTTTTCGACCATCTCGATGTGCCGACCCTTGGTTCCGATATGTCGTTCTCAGCCTCTCTGGATGGCGGATCCTTCGAATATTCCGGGTCCGGCTTGCGCGGGCTTCTCGGCCAGAGACGCAATGCGGTGCGTCCGCGCTTCTGGCGCATGCTTTCGGAGATCGTCCGGTTCTACCGCGAGGCGCCGCCCCTGCTTCGGCAACCGGAGTTCGAAGCGGTTTGCCTCGGCGACTATCTCGACCGCGGCGGCTACGCCCGCTCATTCGTCGACGATCACCTGCTGCCGATGGGTGCCGCCATCTGGTCGACGACGGCCAGCGAGATGCGCGCCTATCCGCTGCACGCCTTCATCCGGTTCTTCGAAAGCCATGGTCTGCTTTCACTCTCGAACCGGCCGCGCTGGCGAACCGTCGAGGGGGGAAGCCGCCAATACATCCAACGGCTGATGTCGGACTTTTCCGGTTCCGTGCGGCTCGCGAGCGCCGTGCGCAGCGTCCGGCGTATCGCAGGTGAGGTCGAGGTCGTCGATCGGCGCGGTCATCTCGACCGTTTCTCGGATGTGGTCATCGCCACCCATGCGGACCAGGCACTTGCGATGCTCGACGATCCCGACGGCCAGGAGCGCCATTTGCTGTCCGCCTTCAAATACACGGCCAATGATGCGGTGCTCCATTGCGACGAGGCCCTGATGCCCCGGCGCAAGCAAGTCTGGGCGAGTTGGAACTATATCGGCGACAGCGCGCACGAAGGGGTGAAACCGCTCTGCGTGACCTATTGGATGAACCGCCTGCAGGGGATCAATCCGTCGGCGCCGCTGTTCGTGACCCTGAACCCCTGCCGTCCGGTTGCAGCGGAGCGCACGCTCGGAACTTTCGCTTACACCCATCCGCTCTTCGATCAGGTCGCCCTCGTTGCGCAGCGTCAGCTCTGGCAGTTGCAGGGACGCCGCAACACGTGGTTCTGCGGTGCCTATTTCGGCAGCGGCTTTCATGAGGACGGACTACAATCGGGTCTCGCGGTCGCGGAAGAACTCGGCGGCGTCGATCGACCCTGGGCGGTTCAAGAGCCGTCAGGCAGAATTTTCCGCACGCAAGCATTGTTGGCAGCCGAATGAGACTGAAATCATCGATATATACCGGGCATGTCGCCCATGCCCGCCATCGGCCCCGCTCACACCGGCTGCGCTATCGTGTGTTTTCGTTGCTGCTCGATCTCGACGAACTGCCGCACGTTGACAGAAGCAGCCGATTGTTCGGCTATAATCGTCCAGCCATCTTCGGTTTTCGCGACGAGGATCACGGCGATGGCAGCAGGGGCGGCTTGAGGAACTGGGTCGGGCGACAGCTGGAGGAAGCCGGACTGCCGGCGGAAGACCTGCGTGTCCGCGTGCTCTGCTATCCCCGAATTTTCGGCTACGTCTTCAACCCGCTGACGGTCTACTTCTGCTACCTCCCCGACGATAGCCTGTGCGCAGTCCTGTATGAAGTCTGCAACACCTTCCACGAGCGCCACACCTATGTCATCCCGGTCGGCGAACCGTCCGGCGCATCGATCAGACAGCGTTGCGACAAGGCGCTCTACGTGTCGCCATTCACACCCATGACGAGCCGATATGACTTTCGCGTCGAGCCGCCGCACGAGCGCGTCTTCGTCGGCATCAATCAGTCGGACGACGATGGTCCGCTTCTGGCGGCGAGCTTTGCCGGAAAATACCTTGCCTTTTCCGACAGGGCGCTGCTGAAGCTGCTGCTCGCCTATCCCCTGATGACCCTGAAAGTCATGGGCGCGATCCATGTGGAGGCGTTTCGGTTGTGGCTCAAGGGCGTCCCCGTTCATCCGCATTCGGCGGCAAACATGCCGCGCGCCACCACCATCGTGGTCGAGGAAGACGCCTCTCAGTCGAGCCATGCGAAAGCGCGGGCCAGTTAGTCCCTCACCTCAATCGCGCAGCATTCGTCGCGTTATCGCAAATCTCAGGCGGGCGGGCATCAGCCTCAGTGCCTTCATCGCTATGGCCATCTGCCAGGGAAAGATGATCTCGTAGCGGCGCGCCTTCAGTCCGCGCACGATGATCGCAGCCGCCTTGTCCGCCGGGACCAGAAACGGCATCGGAAAGTCGTTCTTCTTCGTCAGAGGCGTGTCGACGAAACCGGGATTGATCAGGCTGAGATAGATTCCTTGCGCCCTGAGGTCGGGATACAGCGCCTCGCACGTGGCAATCAGTGCTGCCTTGCTCGCGCCGTAGGCCGCCGCACCCGGCAAGCCGACGAGGCCGGCGGTGGAGGCGACGACGGCGATGTGTCCGCTGCCGCGGGCGAGCATCTGCGCCATGGCGGCTTCCAGGCAATGGACCGTGCCGAGAAGGTTCAGATTGACGATCGATGAGAAGCGAGCGGCATTGAAATCCCGGACACCATCGCGCGCATAGGTGCCGGCCGAAAACACCGCGAGATCCACCGGCCCGAGGCCGTCCTCGATCAGGCCGAAGGTTTTGGCGACAGCCGCAGCGTTGGTGACGTCGAGGGGAAACGCAAAAATCTGGCCGGGAACGACGCCCTCAAGCGCCAGCAATTCGTCCCTGCTGCGCGCGCTGATGGCGACCGCCCAACCTTCGCGTGCCAGCGCCACGGCCAGCGCGCGCCCGATACCGCTGCTGGCGCCGGTGACCCAGGCGGTCCCGGCCGTTCCGGAAGTCTTGCGCCTCGTTGTCTCCATATCCAATTTCAGCATCCGAAAGATGTTTCAACATATGCAGATACGGTGCGGCGCGGCAGTTGGTTCACACCGCCTCGATTTTTTGCCTCAAGGCGCGCTGCTCGGCCTCTCCGATCGGAAAATTCCACATCAGCGCGATCGCCGCGAGCTTGGTAGGGATCGGCAGCCAGGCGTAAAGCATCGAAAGCGCATCGAGCGCTCCGGCGGAATTGTTGTCCTCACCTGAGAACCCGGCAAGGGCAAGCAGCGGAAAGACGATGCCGACTGCCGCGGCAAGCGACAGTTTCGTCGCAAGGCTCCAGGCCGCGAAATAGACGCCGGATCGCTGTTCGCCCGAAGAGGCGGTATCCTCATCGATGACATCCGCCTGGATGGCAGGCGGCAGAACGAGGTCGAAACCGAGCATCAAGCCCGTGGCAACGCAGATGGCGGCAAACGGGTAAACATCGCCCGTCCCAAGAAAGCCGGCCCCGGCGAAGATGGCGCAAGCGACGGCCATTGCAATACACCAGGCCCGGTGCTTGCCGAGCAGACGGGCCGAGAAAAGCGCAAGCGGAACGCCGACAAGTCCGCTGACGAAGTAGGCAAGCAGCAACGGCCCGCTCCATTGCGGCGCCTCCAGTCGTTGGCCAACGAAATAGAGGAACAGCGTTGCCGGAATGGCATTTGCAAAACCGTTCAAGACAAAGGCAAGGATCAGCCGCCTGAAGGGCCTGTTTGCAGCAAGAAACCGCCCAGCATCTCCAAGCGAGAGACGATGCCTCGATCTGTCCTGTGGTTCGGGCACGCAAAGGAATGCGACGCAGGCCGCAAATGGCAGAAACACCGCGACAAAAACAGCGAGCGGCTGAAGGCCGGCTGGGCTCGACAAGGCCCCATCGCCGACCGCGAACGGCAGACCAATCGCGCATAACGTGCCGATCAGCGTTGCGCCCTCTCTCCAGGCGGATACGCGCAGACGCCCGGTATAGTCGTTCGCCAGTTCCGCTCCCCAGGCGGAATAGGGCAGCAGCGTGCCCGTGTATCCAAGCGACAGAACGGCCGCCCAAAGAGCGAGATAGGCAAGCCCGGCATCGTCCGGCGGCCAAAACAGCATGAAGGCGCCAAGCGCGGTGGGGGCGGCCGAGGCCAGAAACAGTGTGCGCCTGCGCCCGGCCCGCGCACTGATCCGGTCCGACAACCAGCCGATGGCGGGATCAGCGACCGCATCGACCATACGGATTGCAAGCAGAACCAAGCCGACTGCCCCGAGCGGCAAACCGAGCGCGCTCACATAAAAGGTCGGAACGACGATGTAGAGTGGCAGGGCGAGCGCCGCCAGGACAACGGCGGGCAACGCGTAGCCAAGCAACAAGCGGCTTGTCAGCGGCTGCTGGCCGGAACGAAACGTCATCGCCGGGAACGCCGAAACGTGACATTCGTCCATGCCACGGGCAGACCATACTTCGTCACAAGCGCCGTGTTTCTGACCTCGCCGTCATCGCCGAGCACCATGAGGTCGTGGAACCGGACTTTGTTCTTCCGGGCAGCGTCGAGATAGACGACATATGAGAACCGCGCCTTGCGGCCTTCGATCCTGACTGGCACGTTGCCGACCACATCCTCGCGCGAGCCGAGATATTCCCCCGGCCCCGTCCTGCGAAACCGCCAGGTCTTTGTATCCCGCGCACCATCATCGAATGTGAAGTCTTCGCGAAGCGTCAGCGTCTCTCCGTTCCAGCGCCCCTGCAAGGCGACCGAGAACCGTCGCGACACACCATTGATCGCCGTGAAGCTGCCCGTCGCCTGCGCTCTGCCCACGAAGTAGCGTTCAAGCGAGAAGACGGGGTCTCGCGCCTGAGCGAAGATCGGGAATGCGAAGATTGAAGCCAAGAAGGCAATGGCAACAGTACGCATGAAGAACCTCCCGTGATCGACGGTTGTCGCAAGAATTGAAGTCGGTTTGGCTCGAAAGGCGGTGCGCCGCGTCATAGCGCCGGTCCGATGCGCGCGGTTCCCTTGTCGCCGTTGTTCTGGATCCAGCGGATACGCGTTTCATCGAGGCGGTAGAGTTCAAAACAGAGCTGCGAACCGTCATACCAGGTGCTGAACTTCTGGCAGAGCCGGTCACCGTCTATCCACCAGGTGCCGCTATCGCGTGGGCGGGTGAATTTTCCCAGCCCCAAGGCTTCGCCAGTACCATCGACGCGACCATCGCGGCGATAGTTCAAGGGGAACTCCCCGCCGAACGGGACCGCAAGAAACACGGTCCTGCCGACGATCCGGTCGCGGATATCTTCGGCCGAGAAGCGATCCGATGCCGCATGACTTGATTGGGCAACGAGCATGAACAGCAAAACGGGCAGCAGACGCATACGCTCCTCCATACCGCATCGGGGGACGGATCAGGTTCTTCCCTGTGAGGTACGCGGCATCGCTCGCCTCGGATCACCGGCGGCGGTCGAATTCATGAAGACTGAAAACATCGGAAGTGCGGGCCCGGCGGCGCAAGCCTGAACGAAGTGCAGCAGCCGTCGTCACGCCATCACTTGCGGGGGCGCAGAGTTCTCAGGAGCGCCAAGGCGCTGGCGGCCATGAGGCCTTGGCCGTTTTCAGGGGGACTCGGCCGGCTCGCCCGTTGCCAAAGGCGTGCCGGCCGACTGACGTCAAGCCTGTTCGAACCGGCCTTCGGAGACGATCTCGGCAAGAGCCTTTCGCGGACTTGGGACTTCGCGCTCCCTCAGCCCGTCCGGCAGTTGCGCCTTGTCGCCGATCCTGCCGATCGCGACCGCGGCCTCGACGCGGTAGTCAGACGGGACGCCAAGGTCGATCCGCGCCCGGTCATAGTCGAGACCAGCCATGCCGTGCGCCTGCCAGCCGGAATAGGCCGCCTGCAGCGCCAGCGCACCCCAAGCGGCGCCGGTGTCGAACGAATGCGTGTAGGATGGCACTTCGTCCGTCGCGCCCGGCGGCAGCAGCGATGTTTTCGACAGCACGAAAATCAGTGCCGAAGCGTCCTTCGCCCAACTCTGATTGAAGGCGTTGAGAATGCCGAACAGCTTGTCCCAATGTTCCGTGCCGCGACGGGCATAGATGAAATGCCAGGGCTGGGCATTGTAGGCCGAAGGTGCCCAGCGCGCCGCCTCCAGAATGCCGAACAATTCGGCTTCAGCGATGTCCGCTCCGGCATAGGCGCGTGGCGACCAGCGTTCGAGAAAGAGCGGATTGATCGGGTGGCCGGCGATCCGCGAATTGATTTCGATGGTCATGGTTTTCCTGTGTGTTGGCTTCGGTATCTGCTCTCAGCCGCAATCGCCGTCACCAGGCTTCGTAACGCTCCGGTCGGAGCTTGAGATTGGAAATCTCGTCCGAAAGCTCGGCGATGCGATTACGAAGGTCGTTCGTTGTTCCGTCCTCGAAATCGTCGATGCCGAAACAGTCCCTTGCTTCGTAGAGCTCAAGCTTGCCTTGCAAGACATCCCGGATCGCGCTCAAGCGTTCATATTGTCGCAGGACACTCATGACACACCTCGTCAAAAGCCATCGTTGTTTAGAAATGCGCAAACAACGGAAAAGGTTTCGTTCGATTGCTCGGCTTCAAGCATTCCAAAAATTATCGAGTTAAACAGTAGATTAAAGGAACCGCGGCCCAAAGATCGTGCCAGGCTTGGAAAAGTGATCCGGCGGCGTGCCGCGAGCACTCAGTCGTGGCTTGCCCCATGGCTACAGCCTGTCGCCTTTCAGGTGCTGCTCCAGGAACGCCAGATTGTCCTGGCCCCAATAGATCTCGCCGTCGTAGCCGAAAGTCGGGATGCCGAAAACGCCGCTCCGGACGGCATGATCCCG
The DNA here is from genome assembly GCF_003355565.1 of Ensifer sp. M14. Taxonomy (NCBI): domain Bacteria; kingdom Pseudomonadati; phylum Pseudomonadota; class Alphaproteobacteria; order Hyphomicrobiales; family Rhizobiaceae; genus Ensifer; species Ensifer sp. M14. The sequence goes on along the minus strand of NZ_QJNR01000007.1, from coordinate 74,839 downwards.
ATCGGAGGCCCATTTCCCGGCGACGTCTTCATCATTTTCCCGCGCGCGCAGGGCGGCGCCGTCGAAACCCGCTCGGATGGCCACCGCCTCGCGCACGTCAGGCTGGCCGATATCCTCGGCACGGACCCAGTAGGCTTCCTGCAGCACCTGCGTCAACGCGAGCCAGTCCTTGCCGTCGAGATAGGCTGCAATCACCAGCCGCGACGCAGGCGTCGGATCGGCGAGCGGTGGACGGCCATCGAGAAAAAGGGCCTTGCCCCGCGTCCGGCTCCAGCGTTTGAGGTCGCGCGTGCCATAGGCGCGTCGCACCTGCGGCTTGTTGCGGGAGAGAATGCCGCCATTCTCCTCGACCACGGTTGCGAGGTACGGCGTGATTTCCGCTTCGTGGCGGCGTGCAAGAGCAGCGAAGGCTTCAAGCCCGATGAACGACCAGGGAGAGCCGATAGAGAAGAAGTAGTCGATGCTTTTCGTCACTGCTGAACTGCCTTGATGGAGTTGGGGTCTGAGATTGTGGGCGAGCGCGTCAAGCCGCCGCCGGGTTTGTGGAGGGTGCCTCGCCGATCACGTCGTTTGTCTGCGACCAGCCAAGCTGCGGGGCGATGCGCGAAACGACGTTATCGAGGATTTGGCGATACTCGTCGTGCTCGAACTCGTAGGGCAGCTCGAGCCGAAGCTCGCGCACATGCGGCAGGATCGGATCGGCGAGCAACCGCTCGAGGATCTGTTCGGACGTACCGACAAGGTCGCGGGCAAAGAGCGTGCGCCGCTCGCCCTGCGGGGTCAGCGTGCGCTCGTGCCGGCCGGCGGCGTAATCGAGGTAACGGCGCCTTGTGCCGGCATCCGCGCCATCCAGCGGAACGATGACGCGGCCAAGTGCGACGCGTTTCCCTGCTCCGCCCGCCTGCCGATAGGTTTCGAGCTGGCGTGCCTGCGCCTCGAATAAGTCGTCGGTCTGCTCGCCGGTCGTGACGTTGCCGATCAGCAGATTGAAACCATTCTCGCCAGCCCATCGGGCCGAGCGCATGGAGCCGCCTCCGTACCAGAGCCTGTCGGAAAGCCCCTTGGCATGAGGCTGCAATCGCGGGCGCTGTGGACCAAACGGCGTCTTGATCACCGTCTGTTCGTCACCCAGATACGCGCTGCGCAGATTGTCGGCGAAACGTAAGACCCGCTGATGCGAGAAATCGTACGCTGACCAGTCTCCATCAAAAGCGAGTGGCCCGATCAGGTCGACATGCGGCGGGCGCCCCGCACTCAGCCCCACGTTCAGACGGCCGCGCGATAGCACGTCAACCGTCGAAAGGTCCTCGGCGAGCCGGTAGGGATTTTCATAGCCGATCGGGATGACCGCCGTGCCGAGTTGAATGCGGTCGGTCCTCTGGGTCGCCGCCGCCAGGAAGGCGGCCGCCGACGAGATGCCGGGTTCGAGGTGGCGCTGCCTCACCCAGGCGCTGGCGAAACCGAGACTCTCGCCGTATTCGAGCAAGCGCAGCGTTTGCTCCAGGCCGGCCAGCGGATCGTCGCTCGCATAGTTTCCCGGCGTCAAAAAGCCGATATGGTCGATCGCGATCTTGTGGTCTGTCATCGTCGCGCGCCCTTAAGTTTTCGGCAGACCGGGAGGATTGGTCTCAGACTTCGGCAGCGCCTCTTCCGCCAGATGCCAGCGATCGAGGATCCTGGCATAGGTGCCATTTTCGATGAGGCCGTTGGTGGCGGTGGTCAGCGCATCGGCAAGGCCGCTGCCCTTGCGGGTGGTGATCGCAACATCGGAGCGTTCCGGCCAGCCGGCGCTCAAGGTGCCGACGCGTTTGATGTTCCGGTCGCGGGCGGCGATGAAAACAAGCTGCGCATGCGGCTGGACGATCACATCGGCGCGGCCGGACGCCAGCGCCACAAGGCTCGTCGCCTCGTCGTCATAGTATTGCAGTTCAAGCGGCTTCAGGCCGGCGGCGACGTTCTCGTCGTTCCATTTCAGAAGAATGCGCTCCTGGTTGGTGCCCGCACCGACGATGATCCTGAGACCCGCCGCATCCTTCGGTTCCTTGATCGAGGTGACAGCGCTGTCCGCCTTGACGAAGAAGCCGTGCAGTCCCTGGCGGTAGCTCGAAAAATCGAACTTCTCCTTGCGCTGCTCGGTGACGCCGACATTGGAGATGACCGCATCGTATTTGCCCGATGTCAGGCCGAGAGGCCAGTCGATCCAGGCGATCGGCACGAGTTCCAGCGTCAAGCCGAGACTGTCGGCGACCGCAAGCGCATAGTCCGGATCCGCGCCGATCACGGTTTTTGCGTCGGTCGCGTAGGTCGCAAGCGGTGGTCCGCCGGGGCTGACGGCGACGGTGAATTTGCCTGGCGTGACGAACTTGAAACCCGGCGCTATCGCCGCAACTGCCGCATCGTTGCGTTCGGCGCGGATGCGCCCCGGCTGTTCCGGGCTGAAATCGAAGCCGTCGGCGGCCGCACCTGGGCCGAGATGAAGGAGCGCTGCCGCAAAAGCGGCGAAAATTGCTGGGCGTAAAGCGGCTGGACCGAACATGTCTGTCGTCTCCGGAGGGGATGATGAAGGAGCGGGCCGGCGACACGCCGGCCCACAATTCCGCGAGCGTTACGAGCCGCTCTTCGGCAGGCCGGGAGGATTGGTCTGCGACGCGTCGACGGCCTCGTCGGTCAGGCTCCAGCGCTTCAGCACCTCGCCGTATTTGCCGTTCTTGATCAGGTCGTTGACGGCCAGAGTGATGGCATCGGCAAGCCCGCCGCCCTTGCGGGTCGTCACGGCGATTTCGGCGGTCAGCGGCCAGCCGCCGCTGGCAATGCCGACAACCTTGGTGTCGTTGCGGATCGAGGCAGCATAGGCGCGTGTTGCGTTCGGGTTGAATTCGACATCGGCCCGGCCGGATTGCAGCGCCAGATCACCAGCCGCGCGGTCGTCATAATACTGGACCTCGATCGGCTTCAGCCCGGCGGCAACGTTCTGCCGGTCCCATTCCAGAATGATCTTTTCCTGGTTGGTGCCAGCGCCGGTGATCACCTTCAGGCCGGCCACGTCCTTGGGCTCCTTGATCGAGGTAATCGGGCTGTCGGACTTGACGAAGAAACCGAGCACGTCGCGTCGGTAGGTCGAGAAATCGAACTTCTCCTTGCGCTCCTCGGTGACGGTGACGTTGCTGATCACCGCGTCGTACTTGCCCGAGGCAACCCCGAGCGGCCAGTCGGCCCAGGCAACCGCCACGAGATCCAGTTCAAGGCCGAGGCTGTCGGCAACCAGCGAGGCGAGATCGGGATCGGCGCCGACGACGGTCTTCGAGTCCGAGGCGTAGGTAGCGATCGGCGGATCCCACGGGTTGACGGCCACGGTAAACTTGCCGGGATTGACGAACTTGAAGTCGGGCGCGATCGCCTTGATCGCCGCTTCGTTGCGCTCCGCGCGCACTCGGTTGGACGTGTCCGGGCTGAGATCGAACTTTTCCTCAGCCTGAACCGAGGCTGTACCGAGCGTCGCGATGGCGACCGCCCCTGCCAAAAGCAGTTTTGCTCTGTCGAAGAATGCCATGTGCTTAATCTCCATCTCATCTTAAGGTTGTAGTTACTATCGATCGTGTCCGCGGTGCCCATGCACGCGTCGAATTTTCAGAGGACCTTGGCGAGGAATTCGCGGGTGCGAGGATGTTCCGCGGCGGTGAAGATGCGGGACGGCGGGCCGGCCTCAAGGATGCGGCCCGCTTCCATGAAGACGACGGTGTCGGCGACCTCGCGGGCAAAACCGGTCTCGTGGGTGACGATCACCAGCGTCGTGCCGGTGCGCGCCAGTTCCTTGATGACATCGAGCACTTCGCCGACCAGTTCCGGATCAAGCGCCGAGGTCGGCTCGTCGAAGAGCAGGACCTTCGGCCGGAGTGCCAGAGCCCGAGCAATCGCCACGCGCTGCTGCTGGCCGCCCGAGAGCTGTCGGGGATAGGCGTTGATCTTGTCGCTCAAGCCCACCCGCGCCAGCAGATCCTGCGCCAGCCGCACGGCGTCGTCGCGCTTCAGGCCGCGAACCTGGACCGGCGCCTCGATGAGGTTTTCCAGGACCGTCAGATGCGGGAAGAGATTGAAATTCTGGAACACCATGCCGATGTCGGCGCGGCGCTTCAGGATGTCCTTCTCCTTCAGCTCATAAAGCGTGTTGCCCTTCTGGCTGTAGCCGACGAGATCGCCGTCGATCGAGATGAAGCCATCGTCGACCCGTTCCAGATGGTTGATGGCACGCAGCAGCGTCGACTTGCCCGAGCCTGATGGCCCGAGGATCGCCGTCACGCTGCCCGCCGGCAGGTTCAGCTCGACATCGTCAAGCACTTTCAGCGAACCGAAGCTCTTGGAGATGCCGTGGATGCGGACGGCACCACCGGCGCGAAAGGCCGTTGCGTCATGAAAGCCGGCCTTGCGGACGACAGCGCCATTGCCCGCAATCTCGCTCAGCGGACGTCGAAACCGCGAGAAGAAGGCCTGGAACGGCAGCGGCACCGGATTGCGGACCGCACCCTTGGAAAAATGCCGCTCGATATAATACTGGGCGATCGAAAGGCCGGTCATGATCACCAGGTACCAGACGGTCGCAACCATCAGGAGCGGAATGACTTCGAGATTGCGGCGGTAGATGACCTGAACGGTATAGAAGAGCTCCGGTAGCGCCAGCACGTAGACCATGGACGTGCTCTTGGCGAGACCGATGATCTCGTTGAAGCCGGTCGGCAAGATCGAGCGCATCGCCTGCGGCAGCACGATCCTGAACGCCTGACGATGACGCGGCAGGCCAAGTGCGGCCGCCGCCTCGTGCTGCCCATGATCGACGGAAAGAATGCCGCCGCGCACGATCTCGGCGAAGAAGGCCGATTGGTTGAGCGTGAGCCCCAGGAAGGCGGCCGCAAACGGCGTCAGCAGTTGCGTGGTCGGATAGTTGAAGAAGGTGGTGTCGGTGAAGGGAATGCCGACCGAGATCGTCTCGTAGAGATAGCCGAGATTGTTGAGCACGAGCAGCAGCACGATCAGCGGAATCGAGCGCAGCAGCCAGATGTAACCGAAGGAAAGGCCACCCAACAGCGGCGACTTCGAAACCCGGGCGAGCGCCAGCGCCGTTCCAAGCAGCGAGCCGGAAACCGTCGCCAGCGCCGTCAGCAGCAATGTCCGTCCGAGGCCCGCGAGCACCGGTTCGGCAAAGAACCATTCGGCAAAGACCGGCCAGCCCCAGCGCGGGTTGGTCAGCACAGAATAGAGCACGCCTGTAATGACGAGTGCAGCAAACAGCGTACCGAGTGCGCGGCCGGGATGGCGTGCGGGCACGACGCGATAATGGGCATAGCCCGGATTGGGTTCGCTCGTTCGCCCGGCGCCGGCAACGCCGGCATAATCGGTCAGAATGGCCATGATGCATCCTCTCTGGAAGTGGTTCGTGCGCCCGTGGTACGCTGGCGCTAGGGGTGATGGGCAGCCTGCAGATGCGATGGATGCGGGTCTCCGAGAAGTGCCAGCGATGCGACGAGATGGGTGATGTCCTTCTCGAACGGCAGCGTCTTGTAGATCTCCGGATCGGCGTCGACGTCGAATAGCGCCGTGTAACCATTGACGAGATAGAGGCCGACAGCCTCTGGCTGCCGGAAACCGGTCGTCAGGTAGATGCGGGAATAGCCTTGACGCGCGGCCTGCGCTTCGAGTTCGAGCAGAACCTTGCGCGCCAACCCCTGACGGCGCAGATCGGAACGCGTCCAGATGCGTTTGAACTCGGCGGTGCAGTCGTCATAGTGCTTGAAGGCGCCGCCGCCGATCGTCTCGCCATTGCGCACCAGCAGCACGAAGTTGCCGTGCGGCGGCGCGAAAGCCTCCGGCGGATAGCGGTTGAGTTCTGCCGCCGCGCCCTCGTCGCTGAAGTAGTTGCCGTAACGGCTGTCATATTCGATGATCAGCTCATCGATCAGCGGCTTGGCACGCGGGTCGAGGGGGCTGGTGTAGAAAAACGTATCGCTCATGGGTTTCGCCAATCCCGTTGTCGTCATCTTGCGAGGAAGGTTTCGACCAGCCGCACCCAGTAGCGGGCGGCCGGCGCGATGATTGCGTCGTTGAAGTCGTAGTTGGCGCTGTGAAGCGGCGCGCTGTCGCCATTGCCGACGAAGAGATAGCTGCCAGCCTTCTGCTCCAGCATGAAGGCGAAGTCCTCGCTCGCCGTGCGCGGTTTGAAGTCGCTGACGACCTGGCCCGCGCCGAAGGCTTCGAGCGCAACGCTGCGGGCAAGATCCGTCTCGGCGCGGTGATTGATCAGCGCCGGGAAGCCGCGCCGGTAATCCACCTCCGCGGTGGCGCCGAAGCTTTCGGCCTGCGCGCGGGCCAGCGCCGGAACGCGCTCGCCCAACAATCCGCGAACGGTTTCGTTGAAGGCCCGCAGGGTCAGCTTCAGCGCCACGCTTTCGGGAATGACGTTGGAGGCAGAACCGCCGTGGATAGAGCCAACGGTGACGACAGCCATTTCCTGCGGATCGACATTGCGCGACACCACGCTTTGCAGCGCCGTGATCAGCGAGGCTGTGGCGAGCACCGGGTCGACGGTCCGTTGCGGTTCCGCGCCATGGCCGCCCTTGCCGACAATCTTGATGTTGCACTGATCGACCGAAGCCATGGCCGAGCCGGCGACAAAGCCGAACTGCCCTGATGGAACACCCGGCCAGTTGTGCAGGCCGAAGACGGCATCGACGGGAAAACGCTCGAACAGGCCCTCCGACAGCATCTTGCGCGCGCCCGCACCGATCTCCTCGGCCGGCTGGAAGATCAGTCGCAGGGTGCCATCGAAACGGCCGGCCTCGGCCAGGTAGCGCGCGGCGGCCAGCAGGATCGCCGTATGGCCGTCGTGCCCGCAGGCATGCATGACGCCGCGATTGGTGCTGGCATGGGCAAGGCCCGTCGCCTCCTCGATCGGAAGCGCATCCATGTCGGCGCGAATGCCGATCTGACGCGATCCCTCGCCCCGGGGCGATCCCTCGCCCCGGTTCAACGTGGCCACGACGCCGGTCCCGGCAATTCCCGTTTCCACCTCGTAGCCCCAGGATTTGAGCCGCGTGGCAACGATGTCGCTGGTGCGATGTTCGTGAAACGAAAGCTCCGGGTGCTGGTGCAGGTCATGCCGCAGCGCGACGATCTCATCGAGATAGGCGCCAATGCCTCGCTCGACGGCATCCCCTGGCTGTGCGTCCTTGACGTTGATGTTCATAGGCGGCTCCATCGGCGCCTCAGGCGCCGACGGCCCTTCCCTGCTCGATGTCTTCCTCCGGGGCCGCATAGCGGCTTTCGCGATAAGGCAGCCCCAGATGGTCGCGCAGCGTCTCGCCCTTCAGGTACGGGTCGAAATAGCCACGCTGCTCGAGGATCGGCAGCACATGGGCGGCAAAGTCCTGCAGGCCTTCGGCAATGACCGGGAAGCCGAGGATGAAACCATCTGCCGCATCGGTATCGACCCAACGGATGATCTCGTCGGCAATGTGCTCGGCGGTGCCGATGAAGGCGGTTCGCGGCGTCGCCACATCGAGCGCGATCTCGCGCAGTGTCTGGCCGGTCTCGCGCGCCGTCTTCTTGATGCGGTCCGTCGTTGCGCGGAAGCTGTTCTTGCCGATGTCGCCGATATCCGGGAAAGGCTCATCCAGCGGATAGACGCTGAAATCGTGATGATCGAAGAACCGGCCGAGATAGAGCAGCGCCTCCTCGACCGTGACCAGTGCACGGATCGCCTGGTATTTGGCTTCTGCCTCCTCGGCGGTCGCGCCGACGATCGGAGCGATGCCGGGGAAGAGGCCGATATCGGCCGCTCTTCGCCCCTGCGCGATCGCGCTCTGCTTGATCTGCTTGTAGAAGGTTCGGGCGTCTTCGACCGGGCCGCCATTGGTGAAAACGGCATCAGCGTGTTTGCCGGCAAGGCGAATGCCGGAATCAGACGCTCCAGCCTGGAAAACGACCGGCTGCCCTTGGCGCGAGCGGCTGATATTGAGCGGCCCCTCTATGCGGAAGAAACGGCCCTTGTGGTTCAACCGGCGCATCTTGGCCTTGTCGACATAAACGCCCGCCTGGCGATCGCGTACGAAGGCATCGTCGTCCCAGGAGTCCCACAGCCCCTTGGCCGCATCCAGATATTCGTCGGCGATTTCGTAGCGCAGCTCGTGTTCGGGATGCTCACGCCCGTAGTTGCGGCCGGACCCCTCAAGCGGCGACGTCACCGCATTCCAGCCGGCCCGTCCGCCGCTGATGAGGTCGAGCGAGGCGAATTGCCGGGCGATGGTGAAGGGGTCGCTGTAGGAGGTCGAGACGGTCCCGACCAGCCCGATCTTCGAGGTCGACGCGGCCAGCGCCGACAGAATGGTTAGCGGCTCGAAGCGGTTGAGAAAGTGCGGGATCGATTGTTCGTTGATGTAGAGGCCGTCGGCGACGAAGGCGAAGGCGATGCCGGCGGCTTCCGCCTTGCGTGCTGTGTCGACGAAGAAGCCGAAATTGACGCTGGCATCGGCGGGACCGCTCGGATGCTTCCAGGCATTCATGTGGCCGCCAGGCCCTTGCAGCATGATACCGAAGGTGACGTTTTTGCGGGTCATGGACGATTTCCTTCTGCGGATGTTCAGGCGACGAGCGACAGCCGCTCTCTGGCGATGAGCTCGATCGAGGCGAAACGTTCGGCGGCCGGAAGGGCCGGCGTGTCGATCACGAATTCCTTGACGCCGTAGCGGCGATGAAGCGCATCGAGCTCCTGGCGCACCTGACGTGGCGTCCCGTGCAGCACGCTCGGGCTTTTCTCCTCGACCCGGTAGTCGCTGACACCGGCCTGACGGGCGAATTCGGCCGCCTGCTCCTCGCTGCCGACATTGACGCTCTGACCATTGCCGAGGAAAACCTTGAAGATGCGAAGGCCGGCGACGCGCTCGCGGGCGCGCTCTTCGCTTTCGGCCGCCAGTGCTGCGACCGCCAGGATCGGGCGTCCGCCGCCCGTCGCACGCTCGTAAGCTGCAACCGTTCGCTCGAGGTTCTCCGGATCGCCGTTGAGATGCGCGGCAAAGACCAGCTGCCAGCCTTTGGCTGCTGCGAGTTCGGCGCTTTCGACACTGGCGCCGAGCAGGAAGCGTTCCGGCGGATGCGCCGGCAACGGTGTTGCCAGGAGTGTCGACTCGTCAATCTTACCGGGCGCGAGGTAGTGGTTGAGATCGCTCAGTTGCTCGGCAAAACCCGGCTTGCGCTCGGGATCGCTCCCGATCTGCAGCGCCCGCGTCGAGAGCGGAAAGCCACCCGGCGCCTTGCCGACGCCGAGATCGACCCGCCCCGGTGCAAGCGACGCCAAGAGGTTGAATGTTTCGGCGACCTTGTAGGCGCTGTAATGCTGCAGCATGACACCGCCGGAGCCGATGCGGATCTTGGACGTACGCGCCAGGAGATAGGCGATCAGCGTCTCGGGGGACGAGCTTGCGAGGCCCGCCATGTTGTGATGCTCTGCCAGCCAGAAACGGTGATAGCCCCACTCCTCCGCTTTCGCTGCCAGCCGGGCGGTCGCCTGCAGGGCGTCGGTGGCGGTACTGCCGGGATCGATGGGGCTCTTGTCGAGAAGGCTGAGAAGATAAGACATGCCACGTGTTCCAGATTGTCTCGGCGCCGCCGTCGGTCGCCATTAATCTATAAAACACATAGATAATATGCATTATAAGAAATGCATTTCTATTTCGCACCGGCTTGAGAGAAAAACCCGCCCACGCTTCCAACCTCGCCGTGCAATCGAAAGTACCGAATGCCACGCGCGATCTGTGTCAGCAAAGGCGCTCGTAGTGCCGAGGGCTCGCAAATTGGCAAAAGGGGTGGGATGTCTTGGTACATGGGAGGACCAGCGCTCAAGGCCGGCCGCACCAGGGTGTTACCGTCTGGAAATGCAAGGACGCCGAGCAGGCATCGGCGCGCAGCAGAGCCGCGCGCCAATCAAAAACAAAATCAGTTCACCGAAGTGAGCGTCATGGATGTGCCGGTAGCGGCAACATTGAGGCCGAGCTGGCCCGTCACGCTGACCGTCTGCAGGTGGATGGCACCAGCCGTACCGCCGATGAGGATGTTGGCCCCGACGCCGGCGCCGAGCGTCGCTTCGGCCGTCGCACCCTGGTAGATGCCGGTGAGCGAACCCTTGTGGTAGCCGGCCGTCGGTGCAAACACCGCCCAGATCAGCCGGCTGCGCGTGGTGAAGCCGACATCCACGCCAAGCTTGCGGATCGCGCCCGCATAGTGATCGGAGGCTTCGGCACCGACGGTCGAACGGAAGACGCACTCGACTTCCTTGGCAGATCCCAGCACATAGCCGGCACCGCCGGAAATGTTGCAATCGAGGTAGCCGATCTTCACGCCGTTGCGCGCGTCCGGCTCCCTATAGGTTTCCTTGTAGGTCGGCAGGTCGGCAGCATTGACAGCCCACGCACCGGCAGACGCCAGGGAGGCGGCGGCAAGCGCCATCGCAAGAGTCTTTTTCATATGTTCGCTCCTTTTCGGGTCGTTATTGATCAACAGCATTCGGTCTTCCGGCAAAGGAATCGAGCTGCAGAGACGTCACAGTTGAGCGCCGATCGGACATTTCGAAGGCACCGCGCCGAACGCCGGGCACCCAATGGAATTTTGCAGTGGACTGTTGCTCCGGGAGAACACCTGCCGGCGATTGACGCCTGCCCAAAGGCATCTGCGGCAGAGTTGACATAGGATTGCTGATGCGCAGGACCAGCGCGGCGAGAAAACCTCACCGCACGGTGACCTCGACAAAGGAATGAGCGGTTATTCCCCCCGCGTTTCAAAAGCCAGGGCGCGAGGGGGTCTTGCGGTCGAGGCCCGCCACCCACCCGATCGCCATCAGCAGGACGATCGCGGCAAGGGCGACCAAGCCAATGGCATACATCATCAGGAGTTCGATGAGGCGCGGCACGAAAAGCACGACCTTGGTCAGCAGCGACTGAGCGCCACGCCACGCGGACAACTCATCCCGATTGAAGGCCTCCAATCGACGAACAAGGAAACGCATGCTCACCTCTTCCGGCCGACAGCGAGCCCATGCGGCGCGTCGGCAACTCCCGTTTGAACGTCGCACGCCAGTCGTTCGTGCCGGCTGGCAGCCAATGCGTGGTGCCGCGCGGGCTCAATGCAACGGCGTGGCACTTTCGGGCTCACGCATCTGGAATCCGCCGATCGCCAACTTTCCGTCACCGAACGGCAGCGCACGGCGCAGGCGAAGCTCGTCGTCAATGACCGTCTGCATGCCGGCCTTGAATTTCCTGACGCTGAACTGCGCCGTGTGCGCCCTGATGACGTCGGGTCGGAACGCGTCTTCCCGCGCCTCGAAGGCGTAGATCGCCTTGATCAGCGCTTCGACGCTCTGCTGTTCGAAAAGCATGCCCGTCAGATTGGGCACGACGGTCTCGAGCGCCCCGCCGGCGCCGAAGGCGATGACCGGGCGGCCGCTTGCCATAGCTTCGACAGGCACGATGCCGAAGTCTTCCTCGCCGGGAAAAACCAGCGCGCGACAGCGGGCCAGCTTTTCCTTCAGCACAGCAAAGGGTGCGCGACCTAGGAACGTGACGGTCGGGCCGGCCATGCGCTTGAGCCTGGCGATATCCTGTTCCTTGCCGTCGCCGATCACGACCAGGTTCTTGCCCATTTTCGTGAAGGCTTCCACAGCCAGGTCGATCCGCTTGTAGGGAACGATCTGGCCGGCACAGAGGTAAAAGTCCTCGATCTGGGTCGAGGGCGCAAAGTCCTCGGTGCTGACGGGCGGATAGACCACGGTGGCCGGGCGCCGATAGTATTTGCTGATGCGTGCTGCCACGTGATGCGAGTTGGCGACAAAGCGGTCCACCCGCATGCTGGTGTTGACGTCCCAGGTACGCAGCATCGGCGCCAGAACCGGCATCATCATCCGCGACAGGAGGCCAGCGCTCGACCGATAGGCGTGATAGTGATCCCAGAGGTAGCGCATGGGCGAGTGGCAATAGCAGATATGGGCCGCATGCGGTGGCGGAATGATCCCCTTCGCCGGCCCGGATTCGCTCGAAATGATCAGGTCGTAACCGCTGAGATCAAGACTTTCGAGCGCGAAGGGCATCAGCGGCAACAGCGACTGATAATGCCCGATAGCACCGGGAATGCGCTGCAGGAACGACGAAGTGACCTTATGCTTCTTGATCTTGTCCGACACGCGGCCCGCATCATAAACCAAAGTGAAGATGTCGGCCTCGGGATAGAGATCGCATAGCGCCTCGATCACCTTCTCCCCGCCCCGCATCGATACCAGCCAGTAATGAACGATTGCGACGCGCATGGCGCTCCCCTAATGCAACGATCCTGCCGCAGCATGGAGCAGACGGACCTCGCGTGCACAGCGCCAAGATCGGTCCGGCAGTGCATCCGAAGGAACGATCGTCTTACTCGAAAGGTTTAGGGGTCGGTGCCGGCCGACCGGTGTTTAACCATCGGCCGCGGCAACCCTATCCGATGGTGCCGCCGGTTTAGAATTGCTCCCCTAAAGGGATTAGCCGCGATTAGACCGCAGGGAATTTACCTCGAACGTTTTGGGCCGACAATCAATCCGACGCGCCACGCCAAGCTGACAAGTCCAGCACCGCGGCGCGCAGGAACATCTGCGAGGCCCCATGCCCCATGCCGACCATAGTCTTTCCTATCGCCTGTCGTGCCTTGGCCGTGCCTCGACCCTGTGTCTTGCAATCGGCTTGAGCGCGCTTGCTCCACTCCATCAGGCACAAGCCGAGCCGGTGTTCCGCCTGCAACCTCAAACGAGGGTCAAGGTCGCGATTGTCGAGTGGGTCGCCTCGACAGGAGAATACAAGGAGTGGACCGCGCTCAACGGCGAGTATGTCGTCTCCCCCGCCGGCACGATCTCGGTTCCGCTGGTCGGCGAAGTCAAGGCCAGGGATAGAACGCCCGCGGAACTGGCGGCCGCCATCGCCGATCTCCTGAAGGAGCGTACTGGCCTCAGCAAGGCGCCCGAGACATCCGTCGAAGTTGTCCGTTACCCGATGATCTACGTCACGGGGCTCGTCGATCGGCCGAGCGAACTCGAATTTCGGCCCGGCATGACCGTGATGCAGGCGGTGGCGATGGCCGGCGGACGCGAACGCCGCACGAACCCTGCCGGCGGCTACTCGGACATGGAGCAGATCCGCTACACCGGCGAATTGAACCGGATGGAACTAGAGATGATGCAGCTCGCCGCCCGCCGGGCTCGGCTGAGGGCAGAGTTCACCGACAGCACCAAGGTCGAGTTTCCCCAGGCGCTCAAAGCTGCCGATGGCGCCGCGATCCAGCAGATCGTGCGCGACGAGAGCACTCTCTTCGACGCCCGCGTCGAGGCGATGCGCCGCCAGCTCGATTCCCTTGCCGAACTCGGTACGCTTTTGAAGAACGAGATCGACGTGCTCGACGAAAAGACGGCGGTGCAGCAACGTCAGATCGAGATAGCCCAGGATGAGCTCAAGGGCATCTCGAAGCTGGTGAATGACCAGACCGTGACGAAGTCCCGACAGACGTCGCTCGAGCGCATTGTCGCCGAGCTGCAAAGCGACAAGCTCGACCTTCAGGTTGCCGCCATGCGCGCCAAACAGAAGCTGAGCGAAACCGAACGCGATGCGGTGACCTTGCAGGGGCAGCGCCGCACGGAGGCCGGCCGCGATCTGCAGACGACGGAAGCCGCGATCGAGGATCTGAAGCTGAAGCGCAGCACGACGCTGCAACTGCTGCAGATCAACGGTGCGTCCCTCTCCCGCTTTGCCGACATGAAGGCGATGGATCTGGAGCCGCTGGAGTACTGGATAACGCACGGCGGCACCGACCCAGCCGTGAAGGTCACGGATGCGACATTGCTGGTTCCGGGCGACGTGCTCGACGTGCGCTCGGCGCTGACGGCAGCGCTCGACAACAAGCTTCTGACATCCGTGGGCATCGAACAGTCCCAGTAGCATCGGCAGATCGACTGCAGTGCAATGTATTTCGTGGGGAACAGCAATGGTCGTGCATGACATCTCAAAAATCGTGATGGATGAGAATTTCGAGGCCAAGCGTTCGGGTGGCCAGGAGAGTATATCCTTCCGCGATGTTTCCGACTTCCTGCGACGCCACCTCGTTCGCATCGGGATCTGTGGCATCATCGGAATGGCGCTCGGCGCCTTCTACATCCTCAACACGGCACCGACCTTTACTGCGACCGTCCGCCTGGTGATCGACCCCGAACAGGGCCGCATCGCCTCGCAGGATGCCTCGACCGGAACGATCATCATCGAAGCGGCCGAGATCGCCAGCGAGGTCGAGATCGTCAAATCCGAAGCGATTGCCCGCGCCGTCATCGAACAGCTCGACCTGACCAACGATCCGGAGATTGTCGGCGGCGGCGTCTCGATCCGCGGCATGATCGGCTCGCTGTTCTCCTCGGGCACCAAGAATTCCGACAGTGATAAAACCGACGACGAATATCTGATGCGGCGCACCATGGCCGCGTTTCTCTCGCGCGTTACCGTGCGACGCGTCGGCCAATCCTACGTGCTCGAGATCGGCTATTCGTCCACGGATCCACAGAAGGCGGCAAAGACTGCCAACGCCATTGCCGGCGCCTACATCCGCACGGGCATGAACGAGCGATCTGACGCCGCAAGAAGTGGCGCCAAGTGGCTCGAAAGTCGCCTGATCGAAGTCGGCGCGCAGGCCCGCGCGGCCGCCATGACCGTGGAAGAATTTCGCGCCAAGAACGACATCACGACGGTCGGTACCGCGTCGACGCTCGACCAGCAGCAGCTTTCCGAACTCAGCAGCCAGATGCTCGCAGCGCGCGCTGCATCAGCGGCGGATACGGCCAAGCTGATGACGCTGCAGCAGCTCATGTCGAAGGACACGATGATCGGCAGTGTCAACGATAGCCTCGACAACCCGCAAATCCAGAAACTCAACGAAGAAATGCGCCTGGCGAAAGCCAAGCTCGACAATCTCAAGACGCGATACGATAGCGGAAACCCGGCAATTGTTGCGGCCGAGGCCGACATTGCGCGGCTGGATGCCTCTCTTCGCAACGAATTCCTGCGCATCGAACAGTTCTACAAGTCGAATGTCGAGATCGCCAAGACCCGCGAAAAGCTGCTCGAAAGCGAGCTTGCAAATCTGACCGCGACGGGTGCGGGCAAGAACGTTGCTCGCGTCGAACTGTCCGAGATGGAAAGCCGCGCGACGACCTATCGCAATATGTACGAGGGTATTCTTCAGCAGCTCATCGGCGCGCTGCAAAAGCAGTCCTTTCCGCTCGGCAAGGCACGTATCGTGACTGCGGCAACGGCGCCGCTGGGAAAGACCTGGCCGAAACCCTCGACGATCATGCCGTTCTCCCTGATGTTCGGATTGGCGACCGGGCTGATGCTGTCGGTGCTGCGTGACGGCCTCGACCGCCGCGTCAGCTCCAGCGAACGCCTGCGCGCCGAACTCGGCATTACCTCACTCGGCCACGTACCGATGTTCAGAAGCAGCCCCCGCCCCCATCAGCCTCCGATCGCCTCCACAATGCTGCCGCTCAGATCGGTCCTGGACATGCCCTATTCGCGGTTCTCCGAGGCCTTGCGCGGCGTGAAGAATTCGGTCGATTCCGCGTTCCCCGCCAATGCATCGGCAGTCATCGGGGTGACCTCGGTCGGCCCCGGGGAAGGCAAAACCACGATCGCGGCCAATCTCGCCCAACTCTACATGAACGAAGGCACATCGGTCCTGCTCGTCGACGCGGATTTCATCGGCTCTCGCCTCAGCCGCGTCGCCACTGAAGACGGCGCGGGCTTCGGCATGGAGAGCCTGCGGATCCTGGGCATTCCCGGCCAATATTCGAGGCGCAGGTCGAGTGAGGGACAACAGCACGTCGAGGAATTCGACGGCAAGGCGGTGCGCTGCGTTCCGGTTCTGACCGTCGAACAGACGCGCAAGGCCGCGGTCGGACATCAACGCTACGGCCACCTGCCGGCGCTGAAATCGGAACTGGAACTGCTGAGACAACGCTACAAGGTGATCATCGTCGACATGTCCGGCTTTGAAGATTCAGCCGACACGCGCGTGATCTGCACCTATCTCGACGGCATCGTCGTGGTTCTCGGACAATCCGACAAGATGACTGTCGAACGGCTCGGCGAGGCCCTGTCGACATTCGGCAAATCGCGTGTCGCGTTGCTCGGTGTGATTTCCAACAGAAGCGACGGCCCTCGCCGGACCAACATTCGCTGGGACCGAAAACAATGGCGCAAGTTCAAGAAATGATGCCGGCAACGCACGAGCATCCAGGCGATCGCCCGGCAACGGTTGCCATCGGCATACCGAGTTGCGGGCGAAGCGACATTCTCTCCGCTGTCCTGCCGCTCATCGCCCGGCAGTCCCGGCAACCGGACGCGATCTATGTCTGCCTGTCGTCGCCGGAGGATATGGACCCTCGCTGTGTCGAGGGGCTCGCCTGCCCTGTCACCGTGATCCTGTCCGAACGGGGCCTCTGCCGCCAGCGCAACCGGATACTGGCGGAAGTAAGCACCGATATCATTCTGTTCCTTGACGACGATTTCCTGATGGCGCCGTCCTATGTCAACGAACTCGTGGCGCTGTTCGCCAGCCAGCCCGACGTCGCCATGTGCACCGGCACTGTCATCGCCGATGGCATCATCGGCCCCGGCATCGCAGTCGATGATGGCCTTGAGATGATCGAGGCCAGATTGGCTCGTCCGGATCTGCCGGTGACCTTCGCGCCGATTTACAGCGCCTACGGGTGCAACATGGCTGTTAGGACTGCCGCGATCCGGCGCTCAGGGTTGCGCTTTGACGAAAATCTGCCGCTCTACGGCTGGCTCGAAGATGTCGATTTTAGCCGCCTGGTTGCCGAGCATGGCCGTGTCGTTCGGTCGAGCCGGCTGCTGGGTGTCCACCTTGGAACGAAGAAGGCCCGCACCCCTGGCGTCAAGTTCGGCTACTCGCAGATCGCCAACCCCATCTACCTGATGCGCAAGCACACGATGAGCATCCGTCACGCCACCGTCCAGATGGGGCGAAACCTGATCGCGAACATGGTCAAGGTCTGGAACCCGGAGCCCTGGGTCGATCGAAAAGGACGTCTGCGCGGCAATGCCCGCGCGGTCGTGGATCTGCTGACCGGTCGGCTCGCCCCGCAGAACGTCGAAAGGCTCGAGTAACATCATGGCTTCTCTGCCGCCAGACCGCGTCGTCGTCATCAACGATCGCTCCACCAAGGTCGGTGGCGCCACGAATATCGCCATCCTGTCGGCAGAACTGCTTCAGCAGCGCGGTATACCGGTGACATTCTTTGCCGGCGACGGCGCGCCAGCCAACAAGCCGGCAGCCGATACGATCAACCTCGGCGCCGTTCCCCTGCTGGAGCGGCGGCGAAGCGACGCGCTGCGGCTCGGCCTTTACGACCCGCCCGTCTATGAGAGACTGAGCGGGTTAATCTCCAGCCGTGACACGCCGTCGACGATCTACCATGTCCATGGCTGGTCGAAGATCCTGTCGCCGGCGATCTTTCGGGCGCTCGCGCCCGTGCGGGATCGCGTCGTTCTCCACGCTCACGATTACTTCCTGGCCTGCCCCAATGGTGGTTTCGTCAATTTCCAGACCCATCGTGTCTGCGAGTTGAAGCCGATGTCGGGTCGTTGCCTGACGACTCAATGCGACAAACGCGGCCTGCACGAGAAGGCCTGGCGCACCGCGCGGCACATGCTGCGGGAGCAGTTCTTTCCAACCAAGCGAATGGCGGCAAACATCGTCGTCGTGCACGAGAGGATGCGGACTTACTTCGAGCGTGCCGGCATAGACGGCACCCGGATCGAAACGATCCGCAATCCAGTCCTTCCCTTTGTCGCCCCAGGGCTCCAGCCCTGGACCAACCGCAACTTCGTGTTCGTCGGCCGGCTGGAACCCGAAAAGGGCTTCGAGGATGCGGCGAAGGCGGCGAAGCTGGCCGGGTTGCCACTTCACTTCGTCGGCGACGGTGCCGGGCGCGCGCTCATCGAAACACGGTTTCCCGACGCAACGGTTCACGGTTGGAAGACCAAGGACGAGATGCGGGATATCATTCGCAGCGCACGCGCCGTCGTGGTTTCCTCGCGTGTGCCGGAACCGTTCGGGCTCGCTGCGCTCGAAGCCGTTTCATGCGGAATACCGGTCATCCTGCCTGACGCGGCATTGCTCGCCGACGAGATCGTCGCGCTGGGGTGTGGGCTCAAGTTCCGGATCGCCGATGTGGAGCATCTCGCAACCGCGATGCGGTCCATCGCCGCCGACGACGCATTGGTGCACAGGATGAGCGACAACTGCCTGAGAGAGGCAGCCGGGCTAGCGCATTCACCGGAAAGCTGGGCGGACGAACTGATCGCTCTCTATGGCCGCGTGCTGCAACGCGCCAACCGGAGCCCGAGCGATGTCGTGCGACGGCGCCTGGCAACAGTTGGGACCGCACACGATCTGCACGATGGAGGCGTTCGATGAAACGGCATCGGTCGTCACTGCAAACCATCGGTCGGCAAGGGACACGCTCAGCCGGTGATACCGGCGGGCATACGGTCCCGCGATTAGCAGGTTTACCCGGCTGCGCTTTAATCCTGCCCGGCGCGTACCTCCATTGGACTAGGCCTTGCCCATCAGGATCGATTGTAAATCCGAGCGCCCACTGGCAGCCTGTTAGAGGCAAACGGTGTTGGGAGGGGTGAGAGATATGCTGTCTGTTTCCGATGGCGCTGCACGCCAAGGACACCCCGCGCGCGGAACCATCGCAGCACGACGCGGCAGCAGGTCCAAGCGATTGATCGACGTGACCGTATCGGTCCTGGCGCTCGTCTTCCTTGGGCCGGCACTCGCATTGATAGCGATAGCCCTTGTCATGGTCGATGGCCGGCCGATCATTTTCCGACAAGCCCGCGTCGGTGCGCAGGGCAAAATGTTCGAGTGCCTCAAGTTCAGAACCATGCGCCGCGATGCGGCGGAAAGGCTTGCCGAACTTCTGGCCACCGATCCCGAACGAAACCGGGAGTGGATGGAAAAACGCAAACTCGTCGGCGACCCGCGCGTCCATTGGCTCGGCAAGATCCTCAGGATGACCTGTCTCGACGAGTTGCCGCAGTTCTACAACGTGCTGCGCGGCGACATGAGCCTTGTCGGACCTCGCCCGATCTCGCTGGAAGAAACGGAAAAATACGGCCCGAACCTGCACTACTACACCAGCCTGAAGCCGGGCATCACCGGCATGTGGCAGGTGCGAAGACGGCCGGAGACCACCTATGACGAGCGGGTTCAGTTCGACATCGACTACTATCAGTCCCGGTCCATCTACCTCGACATCGTGATCATCGTAAAAACGGTGGGCGTCGTCCTCTTTGCAACAAACGAGATCTGACGGGGGCGTTTACCAGATGAAAAAGATCACGGTCGCCCAGAAGACAAGGCACAGCACGACCACGGACCAGCGAATGGCCAGCTTCGTGTTCCATGAAGACCGATTGGTCATGGCGCCCTCTTTGTCCAACGAGATCCGTCTTAACATCGACTGCGAGCCCCCCTTTCCCGCACGTACCCCCGACTTATCCGCGTCTGCAACACGCCGTCGAATTCAGGCGAACGGCGGGCGCCAAAGTCCGTGCCATAGCGCACCCTACCGTAAAAACCGGGCAAAACCCGAATCACGGTTTCAACGCACACCATACCGTACGAGTTTCGAATTTTCAGCCAACCGGGGTTTTTTCCCGAAAGTCGGCAGGCAAACATTCGCCCGCCCGATCGGACCGCCCACGCCCGCACCTCCTCCTCAATGTCGCTTACCCCCAGTCGTGGTGCAATGATGCCCCGCTGGTTCGAGACCGCAACCCTCCCATTGCGACGGGTGTCCTCCGCCTTCCCCAGTTCATTGCGCTTACCGCATCTGATCGGCGACGGCTTTGCCGCCCTGTGCGCCAAAGTCATCTCACAGGCCGCACAACTATCGATCTTCATCGTTGCGGCGCATGTGCTTGCGGCCGCCGAATTCGGCTTCTTTGCCTTCGCATCCTCCTTCGCCATTTTCGTTCTTGTCGTCGCCGAGGGTGGATGGGGAGAGTTCATCATGAAGGGCGGCGCCGACAAGACGGACGTCGATCAGCTTGCAACCCTGTCGCTGCTATCCGGGCTTTTAGCCACGATCCTCGGCCTTTCCACCGCTGCAGCCATGTTCATGCTGGGGCACGGTTGGAACGCGCTGCTGGTCGCCCTCTTCAGTTCCTGGTACCTGCCGGCGTCGCTGTCGACGGTTTACGACGGCATTCTCATTTCGCAAGGGCGCCTGAAGAGCCAATCCATCATCCGGATTGCGGCCGAGATCATCGGGCTGTTCGTGGCGATCGGCGGGCTTTCGCTGGGGTGGAACATCGTGGCGCTCATCTGCGGGCGATTGGCGCAACAACTGACGATCCTTGCCGCCTCGATGATCATGCTACGGTGGCTGCCACGCCTGCGCCTGCACCGCGCATATGCCGCACAAGTGCTGGAGTTTTCCCGCCATATCGTCGCCAACCGGCTTGTGGTGTTCTTTCGCTCCTACGCCGGCACGCTGGTGGTCGGCAGCTTCCTCGGCCTGGCCGAGGCGGGCTACTACCGCGCCGCCGAACGGATCGTTGCCGCCTTCTCAGAGCTCATGGGCGAACCGGCCCGGATGCTCGCCTGGATCCTCTTCGGCCGCGCCGCGGGCAAGGACAAGGACAAGGGCGATGCCGACCGGGCGGCGATCGGGACGACGGCCACGACCTTCATGACGGTGCTGATGGCGATCTCGACGCCGATCTACCTCGGTCTCGCGCTGATTTCGGCAGAACTCATCGACGTCGTCCTGGGCGACAAATGGGCGCCTGCAGCGATCCTCGTCGCAATTCTCGCCGCAAAACAGACACTTCTGATCCCGGGCTATGTGACCGAGCCGTTGTTGTCGCTGAGCGGCAACATTCACAGGATGCCGAAAGCCGTCATGTTGAACGGCGCGATCTCCGTCGGGCTGATCATTCTGCTGACGCCGTTCGGCGCGGTTGCGACAGCGCTGGGGCAATGCGTCGCCGCGGTGTTCTCGTTCAACATTTCGATGCGGCTGCAGTCACGCGAGGGTGGGCTTGCCTGGAACCGCGTCCTTCGCGACTGCGGCCTGGTAGCAATCGCCGTCTGCGCCATGGCGGCCGCCGTCTTTCTGTTCGGCCGGATAGCCGAAGCGTCGTCGCTGAGGCAGATGTCGACGATCGCCCTGCAAGTGTTCGCCGGCGCGGCAATCTATGTGGCGGCACTCGCCATCCTGCAGCGATGGAGCGATGCCTTGCGGCCCATCTTCGCGTTCGGCCGTCACGGATGAGGGACAAACCAAACAACACAAGCGCGACAATCAGGGGAGATGCATCGTGCTGACCAGCGACATCAAGAACACCGCGTATCCACTTTTGCGCAGCGCCGTGCGCAGCCTCAACAAGTCTCTGACGCCGTTGAAGGCGGCGAGCGGGCGGCTGCGCTATCTCTCACCTTTTCCGCAGCGCTTTACCGGCGCCTATGGATCGTTCGAAGACGCAATCGCTGTGGCCCGCTCCAATGGGCTGGCCGGCTATGACCACGAAGAAATCGCTGAGGTCGCCTTCGAAAAGATGTGCCAGGTGGCGCCCTGGGACTACCCGGTGCTCTTCTGGATGCGGCAGGTGATGGGTGAGGTTGACGGTCTCGTCGATGCCGGCGGACATATGGGCACGAAATACCGGGCGTTCCGCGACCTTCTCTCCCTCGAAGGGTCTTTCCGCTGGGTGGTCTACGATCTACCGGCCATCGTGCAAGCGGGCCGGCGCAGGGCCGAGCAGGACAAGCTCGACAATCTGCATTTCGTTGACCGTATCGCCGATGCCGGCCCTGTGCCGTTGTTTCTGGGCTCCGGACTGCTGCAATATCTCGATATTCAGCTGTCAGACCTCCTGGGGCGGATGCCCGCCCTGCCCCGCCACCTCCTGCTCAACAAGGTGGCGCTGCGAAAGGGGAGCCCCGTCGTGACGCTGGAGCGCATCGGCAAGGCGATCGTGCCCTACCAGATGCGCAACGAAGATGTCTTTTGCAGTGACGTCGAAAGGCTCGGCTATCGCCTTGTCGACCGCTGGTCGATCCCGTCACTCGCACATGTGATCGAGACACATCCCGAGTTGGGGCCGAGCGAAAGCGCCGGCTTCTATTTCCGGCTGCAATGACGATCGGGCAGCTTTGCTGCCGAAGTCCTCAAGCTGGATTCGATTTAACGAATTATGCAGCAAATTTAACGCGTTACAGCGCTTCGCGTCATATATTCCGAGCGGCACTGTCGCCGAAGGGGTCTGGCGTCACGCTCCGGAGGCGGCAGCTGCTTCCTCAGTAACCACACGCGGCGTCGCGGCAGGAACCGAACGCCTTTCCAATCGCGTCTTCAGATGGTCGGCAAGACGCATCGCCAGGCCAAGCATCATCAAGGTCGGGTTGGCGTGACCTGGCGTGGAAAAGACAGAGCTTCCGGCAACAAAGAGCCCATCGACACCATGCACCATCGCATCCGGATCGACGACGCTTGTGGCCGGATCGCTGCCCATGCGTGTGGTGCAGGACGGGTGCGCCATGTCTGTGAACGCAGCTCTGTCGTCTTCGTCCCAGGCAATCCAGTCAACCAGGTGCGGTTGGGGAAGCGCATTGCGTCCGAATTCGGAGACGAGTGCACGCGCCAATCGCTTGACGCTCCGGACCTCCGTCGAGCCAATTTTCCAGGCGACGCGGGGCATCGGCACACCGTACCGGTCAAGCCGATCCGACAGGGTCACGCGGCTCTCCGCATCGAGCTTCTGCTCGACCATGACATCGAACCGCAGCTCGTCGGATCTGTGCATCATCCCTCGTTTTTGTATCATCCGCCGGAAAGCGCCCTTTGCCAGAAAGCCGGGAGACCGCGCGACGACGGCAAGATCGCCAGCCAGCCGCGTGTGATCGCCCCGCATCAGCCGTTTGAGCGCGGCCCAGGGGTCGCCGGGCGAATGGATCTGCACGGGATAGGCCGCGCAATTGACGAGCTCTTCCCGTCTTTGCACGGTTGGACCGAGGCGCAGGCCGTGAAGATAGAACTGGGTCCTGCCGTGATCCACGAGACCGTAGAAATTGAAGTGCCTCGCAACGGCATCGATACCCTGCCAGTCGAAGCGCAGAAGTGTCGAGCGCGGGTGATCGGCAAGGTAGCGTCCAACGACACCCCTGGCGTTGCCGACGCCGCCCGCCATCAGCGATCTGGAAGCCAGCAGGAGGCGGGCGTTTTCGATGCCCCCGGCGCAGAGGACGACCGTTTCGGGCCATACCGTTGCGCAACCACCGTCAACGCTGCGCAGATCGAGCGACGCGACGCGCCTGCCGCTCGTATCGAGTTGAATCTGCGTGACCGTGGCATGCGTCAGGATATCGATGTTCGGGGCGACCAGCTCGGCTGCCACATGGGCAAAGCGCATGGGTTCGCCGTGCTGATCACGTTCATGGCTGAACTGCCAGAAGAAAGGGCGAAGCAGATCACGGTCGAAGCCGAGTTCGTCCGGAGGCGAATGCAACCGGCCAAAGAGCCTCTCATCGTAGAGATTGGGGCCGAGATTGAGCAGGCGTGCCGCGCGATCGAGCGCCGGCGCCAGACTTTCGCGGGTCATCGGCCAACCGGAGACCGGCAGCCAGGACCGGCGCTCAAAGTCGATTTCGTCGAAACTTGCGCATTTGCCGATCCAGGTATGTGTGCTGCCGCCGAGCCCCCGATTGCGCAACTCGAAGGGCGCTATATCATTCAGCCATGAGAGGCTGCCGTTATATCCCCTGCCCGGGCTTTCGACGCCATCTCGGGCAATCGGCTCGCCGACATTTTCAACGGCATTCAAGGTCTGCTGCGCTGCCTCGAAGTCGGCACTGCCGCTTTCGATAACGAGCACCCGGCAGCGGCTGTTGGCCAGCTCGCGCGCGATCGTCAGGCCGACGGGACCGCCGCCGACGATGGCCACATCAGGACGAAACTCGGTGCCCGTGGGGGCTGATCGGAGATCACGGATCGGCATGAAAAGAACTCCCGCGTGCTACATACCGGTCGTAGCACCAGCGCTTTCGCACCGAAATCTCCCAATATGCATAGGGGAGTAGGGCAACTACTGATTTCGGCTAGTTGCAGCCTGCACACTTTGTTCAGCAGCTGGCCGGATGTCCATTTTGAAACGGTGCCGCGAGGCGACTAGGCTTAATCATTGGGGCCGGTACCCAGCAGGCGATTTGTCCTTATCCCCGGACGCCGATGGTCGGCGAGCGCGGAGAGCCGGCAAGGATCGGAGACTGAGGCATGGCGCGTGTAGGTATGAGAGAATGGCTGGCACTTGCTCCTGTATTTGCATCGGGCAAGCTGGCCCGCTTCAGCAGCGACGGCAACGGGCCACTCACGCGTTTCGAAGCGGATTTTTCCGCCAAGTTCGGCGTCGAACATGTCCTGACGGTCAGCAGTGGCACAGGCGCGCTCATAGCAGCGCTTGCGGCAGCCGGCGTCGGACCGGGCGATGAGGTGCTGGTGCCCGCCTACACCTGGATTGCAACGGCGGGCGCGGCACTTGCCGTCGGTGCGGTCCCCATCATCGTCGACATCGACGAGACCCTGACGATGGATCCGGCAGATATCCTGCGAAAGATAACCCCCTATACGCGCGCCATCGTTCCCGTGCACATGGCCAACATGGTGTGCGACATGGAGCGCATCATGCAGATCGCCCGCGACCACGGGCTCATCGTCGTCGAGGACGCCTGCCAGGCGGTCGGCCTACCTTACAAGGGCGTGCGCGTCGGCACGATCGGCGACGCCGGCGCCTTCAGCTTCAACCAGTTCAAGAACATCAACATCGGCGAAGGCGGCGCAGTCGTGACCAACGATGCCAGGCTCTTTGCCAGGGCGCGCATGTATCACGATATCGGCGCGCTGTTTCGCGGCCACCTCGACAATGCCAACGAGCCGCCCATGCTCGGCATCAATCTCAAGGCCAGCCAGATCCAGGGCGCCATGCTCAACGTGCAGCTGAAGAAGCTGGATCCGATGATCCGCCGCATGCGTCGTCGCTACGACGCGATTGCCGAAATCCTGTCGTCCAGCAACGCGATGCGCATCGGTCCGCACAACGATCAGGACAATGCCGCCGGCCTGCATGTCATCTTCGACACGGCCGAGGAGGCGCAGGCCTTTTCCGCCGAGAACAAGCGCGGCGTCTACCGCCTCTACGATTCCAGCCGCCACGTCTACAGCAACTGGCTGCCGGTGCTCGAACAGCGCACGGCAAATCCCAAGATGAACCCTTATGCCTGGACCTCCCGCAAGATCGAATACGCGCCGGATATGTGCCCGCGGTCGCTCGATATTCTCAAGAGGACATGCCGCATCGGGCTCGGCGAGAACTATCCCCTGCCGCTCATGACCTATTTCGCCCGACGCATGGCGCGCCAGCGACCGGCCGCCAAAGGGAGCCTCGTCTATGCGACCTAGTCTGGACCGGATCGGCCCCAACTTCATCGATATCTGGCGCTGGGACCTCGACCAGACCGAGCGGGAAATCGATCGCCTGTTCCCGATATTGAGCGGCGAGGAAAGGGCGCGAGCCTCGCGTTTCGTCTATCCGCAACATCGACAACGCTTCATTGCCGGCCGCGCCGGCCTGCGCCTGGTGCTCGGCCACTACCTCCACCTTCCGCCGCACCGCATCGGTCTCGCCTGCAACGTCTTCGGCAAGCCGCGCATCGCCGGCGCATCGGAATTGCTGCAGTTCAATCTCAGCCACAGCGCCGACGTGGCGATGCTGGCGATTTCCGACCATTACCCTGTCGGCATCGATGTCGAAGCGATCAAGCCACTGAAGGAGGATATTGCCGGGCATTTCTTCTCGAAGCGCGAGTGCGACGCTCTGGCCGCATTTGACGGCGACGACTATATGCACGCGTTTTATCGCTGCTGGACGCGCAAGGAAGCCTTCGTGAAGGCCCATGGCGCAGGGTTGTCGCTACCACTCGCGTCCTTCGACGTCACCGTCGACGCGGCCTCCCGTCCAAAGCTCGAATCGCTCGATGGAGATCGGGACGCGCCGCTGAACTGGAGTCTGTTCGACCTCGCGACGCCGCCCAGTTTCGCCGGCACGTTGGCGGCGCTCACCCTCGGCAACGCCGTGCATCTTCGATATTGGAATGACGATGTGCTTGCGCTCAAAGCGTCAGTCGCGCATCCAGCACATAACGATCCCCGGCCGCGTCAAAGTGGTGGCAACCGAGCAAGCCCGGCTTGAAATCGGGCTTGATCGTCCTGATGCACCGTTCGCGGTAGTTCTCCAGGTCCAGTTGCTCGATCTCCATGATGTTCAGCCCATAGCCGTAGATCCCGTGCGCATTGTGCTGAGACGGGCGGAAGACACGTCCTTCCCGCGCGAAAATACGGCCGGCATTGCGTGCAACCGTGCTCCCGAGGACCACCGGATTGCGCTTGTGCGGTGTGATGCGTGCGAGCCCCGGGCCATCGACTTCAAAGACGTGGAGTTCGCTGCAATGGTCCTCGTAGGCGTGAAACTCCGACAGGTTCGTAAACAGCCACCACCGCCCCTCGTGACGTGTCAGTATGCTGTCAGCGGCGGACAAACCGTTGAGTGCCGTTGCGTGCAGCTCCCACTTCAACGGAAATTCGACGCAGCGCCAGATCTCGATGCGCTTGGATTGATGCGTCTCGGGCATCATGAAGATGTCGTCGCCATCGCGAAAAACGAACGGATAGGACAGATGGTAGTCGCAATTCAGCGCCACGCCCACCGGCTCGAGCCGGTCGCCGTCAAAACGACCGACCGCGATATGCGCCTTGCGGTCGCCATCGGCATAAGCTTCGTAGAACAGGTAGCATTGGTCCTCATGCTGGAGCAGAAACGGGTCCGCCTTGATATCCGTCGCCGTCGGTGGGATCTCGACGGAACCGCCCGGCTCGAAATCGTCGATCCGGCCGCTGCCGGTAAAGAGTGTCCAGACGGCAGCCCCTGTCCCGGCCTTGTGCTGCACGGCCTTCTTCACCCGTGCGACAAGGTGACCACTCAGGATGCCGAGATATCGAGCCAATTCGTCGATCGACGGCGGCGAGGCTTGGCTGCGCGCCGGCAGTGGCGTGGTGATCAGCTCGCCTGTATCGGCCAACCGCGAGAGTTCGCGCAATAGAAGGGTAGCCGCACGCTCCTTGACGAAGTTGATGTTCCTGACCGCGCTGAACTTGATGTTGAAGGACGACGACGCAATCGCAACGGACGAGGCAGACACGCCGAGCCGAACATAGAGCGCCAGGTCGACGGACGGCGCGCCGGTTGCCACCTCGAGGTAGCTGAACCACTCACCAGCTCCCGATTTCTGATCGGAGAAGGACAGTGCCCATTCGCCATAGGGCAACTCGCGCACGGCGTCGTCAGGCAGACCATTCGGCGTCATGCGGATCACCAGATCGAGACCAAGCTCCGCCACTTGCGCCTGCGCCGCACCAGGTTCCGCCGATGCCAATGGCACGATGCGTTGCTTATGCGCATCGAAGTTGCACGGATTGTACGCCGCCTGGCGGCCGAACGCCGTCTGCTCCAGCCGATGAGCAAGCTTGAAGAACACGGAACTCCGACCGGCCCCATAGGGCGCGGGATGAACGAGCAAGGCAGTCAGGGCATATCTTGGATCCGCAACGATCCGGTCAAAGACCATCAGTTGCCAATTCTCGAAGCTCTCGTTCTGCTCGACCAGGATGCCGATACGCAATGGGAGGCTTGTGACACGCATGGATGTTGCCTTCGTACGCCGCGTTCAGCTCTCTTGATGAGAGCGGAATCTGTTGATGACAATCGTCGCCAGGGCCTGAATGCTGTTGCTGTTCAGGCTATCCTCATGCCAGCCCTCAAGGTCGAAGACCTCGCTGTCTTCAGCGATTGCACCACCCCAGCCGAAGAGCAGCTTGCGGGCCCGGCGGTGGGTGGCTTCGCTTCTAAACAGCAGAACGGACTTATCGTTCGTCGCTGCCGGGCGGTAGCGACGGGCTGCGTTGACCAGCAGATCGGTAACATCGGCATTGACGGCTTCTTCGGGAGAATGGGTGCCGGCCGGTAGCCCCAGGCGCTGGAGGAAGGCAAGCGTGAAGCTGAACTCCCTGAGATAGTCGACAAAACCGAGGCGGCCGGAAAAGAGCTTGCGGGTGAAGTAGCCGATGCGCTTCAGGCGGCGCTCACCGTTCCAACGCAGGCGCCGCAGCCGGGACTGCGACCTGACATAGCCCGGCGCCCAGGCATCGATGACGGCCGTGAAACGAAGATCTGCACCGCGCTGGCGCAGCTGACGGGCAATTTCGACCGCCAGCACGCCGTTGACGCAAAGCCCCATGACGCCAACCGGCCCTTTAAGAATGTCTGCGCCCATGCTGTCGACGGCGTGCCCGGCGATCTCCTCAAGTGACATCGAGGCGAGATCGCCGGTGAGGTCCGCATGGAACATGTTGGCGTTGTAGACCGACACGGTATCGCCGAGGTCGGTGGCAAGTCTGTAGTAGAGGAACGGATGGTTGAGGGTGTAGAGCGTATAGGGCGCATCGGTGCGCCCGCAGGCACTGACGGACCAGGGGCTTGCACTCGGGCCTTCCAGTTCCGTCCCTCTCGGTTCCGTTTCGCCGAACAGCGCCTTGGCAAAGCCGCCAAATGTCGGCTCCTTGAAGAGCAGCTCCAGGTCGGCCTTCGCACCAAGCTTCGATCGGGCGCCGGAGAGCATGCGCAATGCCAGAAGCGAGTGGCCGCCCAGCGCGAAGAAGTTATCGTCCGGCGCGATCGTCGGGACGCCGAGCACCTCTGCCCAGATCGCCGCAAGAGCCTTGGTCTGGTCGGGTTGCGCCGGGGCCGGCACCGGAGTGTTCGCCGGATCGAGGCGGTCGGCGACCACCGTGGCAACAGCGGTCGGCGGTACGGGAATGCGCAACGCGGTGCGATCGACGGTACCGCTGGCATCGCGCGGGAAATTGAGGAGTACGCTGATGCCGCCGGGCATGGCGGATTGGGACAGTTGCCTGCCCAGATAGTCCATCAGATGCTCCGGCAGGCGATCGAGCGGTTCCGTGGTCGTCGGGGCCGGTGTGACGAAGGCATGGGCGCGTTTTCCATCCTCTTCGAGCAGGACCACAGCCGAACCAACAGATGGATTGGCGGCTAGCATCTGTTCGATCGCCGTCGCACGCCCCGTCTCGACCGGCTGCGTCTTGATCTCCCGCGGGGGGATGGTCAGGGCAGAGAGCGCAGCCGTGGGCTGCTCCAGCGCCATTTCATAGGCTTCCTGCCAGAGCCGCAGCAGGGATTCGATCGTCGCCTTTTCGAACAGGTCGGCATTGTATTCGATGGACATGCGCCATCCGCTCGGCCTGCCGATCATGATGAAGCTCAGATCGTAGATGACGCCAGGGGATTGCGACGGCGCGCTGAGCAACTCGAAACCGCCGTACTGATGGTCTTCCAGGAAGGCCTTCTGCAGGTTGAAGTTCACTGAGATCAGCGGATTGCGCGAGGGGTCGCGGACCGGATTGACCAGTTCCACCAGCTTGTTGAACGGCATTCTGTGGTGGTTGAGCGCAGCGGTCACCGTTGCGCCTGCCGATCGCACATGCTCGGCAAAGGTGATGTCGCTGCCCATGTCGAAGCGCAGAACGACATTGTTGATGAAGACTCCGATGAGGTTCTCCAGGTCCGTCTCGTCACGCCCGGCGACCTGCGAGCCGAACATGACGGTATTCTTCCCGGTGTAACGCTGCAGCAAGGCGCTGACGACGGCGGCACCGAAGCTGTAGAGCGACACCCGGTGAGCGCGTGCCGCAGCATCGATCCGCTCGCTGAAATCGCCTGTGTTGTTGACAGAGAGGATGTTGCCGCGACTGGTCTTGACCGGCCCTCGCGGCGTATCCGGAACAACCTCGAAATATGGTGCGCCGGTCAACTGCTCGCGCCAGAACGACTTCTCGGTCTCGAAACCATAGCTGCCCAGATACTCCTGCTGCCACAGCGAGAAGTCGCCGTATTGCAACGGCAGTTCGGGTACGGTCGGCTGCCGTCCGGCATCAAGCGCCGATGCGATCTCACCGACCTCGCGGCCCAGCACGCGGATCGACCAACCGTCGAAGCAGCTCTGGTGGGCGGTGATCAGCAGAAAGCCCCGCTCGTTCTCCACCATCAGCAGCGAGACGCGGAAGAGATAGGGGCTGCTGAGGTCGAACGGCGCGCGCGCGGTTTCCTCGCCAATCGACAGGATGCGCTGATCGCGCTGATCGACGGGCACATTGCGCAGGTCGATCACCGACATCCTGAAGTCGACCTGATCGACGACCTGCTGGCAGGGCCTGCCGCCCACCTCGACGAACCGGGTGCGCAGGATCTCATGGCGCTGGATCACCGTGCGAAACGCAGCCTCCAGTGTCGAAGATCGGAAGGCGCCACGGATCTCCCAGCGGACCGCGACGTTGAGCGCCGGATTGCCCGGCTTCAATTGGTCGAGGATCCAGCAGCGCAACTGGGTCTGGGAACAGGGGAACTCCGCAATCACGGTGGGTTCGGCGGCAGGTGCAGTGTTGTTGGTCTCTTTCATGCTCTTGATACCTGCTCAAACCGGCGCCGCGCGCCATTGCGGAAATCTCTCAGCGAAGGAACTTGCGGCTGGGTGCCATTCAGTTCGCCGTCGTCGCGGGTCTCGGCAAAGGTGGCGAGTTCCGCGATGGAGGGATGCATCATCAGGTGTTTGGCCTCCAGCTGCAGGCCACTGTCCAGCATGCGGGCAGCGATGCGGAAGATGATCAAAGAATCTGCACCAAGCGCGTAGAGATTGTCCTCGACGCCGATCTCCTGCGCGTTCAGCACGTCGCGCCAGATCTCGCAGAGCCGTGTTTCCATGGCAGTGCGCGGCGGCACCCGGATGGCCGCGACCTCCCGTTGCGGCAGGCCACGCTGTTCGAGGGTCTTGCGGTCCAGCTTGCCGTTGGCCGTCTGGGGAAGAGCCTCTTCCAGCACCCAGAAACTGGGAACCATATGCGCCGGCAGGTTGGCCTCAGCATGGGCCGCGAGCATGGATGTCGTCGGCTTGCTGTTCTCGTTTTCCGGGATCACGTAGCAGACGAGCTGTTTGTCGCCGTTGCTGTTTTCGGCAGCGACGACGGCACATTGGCGAACGCCTTCTGCGCTGGAGATCGCAGCCTCGATGTCGCCAAGCTCGATGCGGAAGCCACGCAGCTTGATCTGCTGATCGCGCCGGCCGAGCAATTGCAGCGAACCATCGGCGAGCCGCCGGCCGACGTCGCCGGTCTTGTAGAGACGCTGAACCGCTCCCGTGCCGATGTCGAGATCGACGAAGGCGTTCTCGGTCAGGTCAGGCCTGGCGAAATAGCCGTTGGCGAGACCCTCGCCACCGATATGCAGCTCACCGGTGACGCCGATGGCGGCAACGCGGTTGGCCCTATCGAGGATGAGAAGTTGCGTGTTGGCGATGGGATGGCCGATGGTGATCGGCTTTTCGCCATCCTCGATCCGCTGGACGGACGACCAGATCGTCGTCTCGGTCGGGCCATACATGTTCCACAACTCGCCGCCGAGGCCGAGCAACGAAGATGCGAGTGCCTTGGGGAGCGGCTCGCCACCGCACAGCATCTTGAGGCCCGGGCGGCTGAGACCAGCCTCGACCAGCATCTGCCAGAGTGTCGGCGTCGCCTGAAGCACCGTCGCACCGCAGCTTTCGATGAGCCTGACGAGGGCGAAACCGTCGCGCACCGTGTGCCGGCCGGCAAGCACGACCTTC
The DNA here is from genome assembly GCF_003355565.1 of Ensifer sp. M14. Classification (NCBI taxonomy): domain Bacteria; kingdom Pseudomonadati; phylum Pseudomonadota; class Alphaproteobacteria; order Hyphomicrobiales; family Rhizobiaceae; genus Ensifer; species Ensifer sp. M14. Next base: position 42,922 of record NZ_QJNR01000007.1, on the reverse strand, counting down.
GCGCCTGTGACCAGCGGCAGGTAGAGTTCGAGGCCAGCGATGTCGAAGGAGATCGTCGTTACCGCGACGATGGTGTCGCGATCGGTGAGCCCGGGCTCCCGCGCCATCGACGTGAGGAAGTTGACGAGCGCACGATGAGAAACCTCGACCCCCTTCGGTGCTCCGGTCGATCCCGAGGTGAAGATGATATAGGCGGGCGTCGCCGCGTCCGTCGGCACTTTCGGTAGCGCCGTTGCCGGGCCGGCCGCACCCTGTTCGCCGTCGATGCGGATGATGGCGACGTCCTTGCCGGCCAGAGCTTCTGCACCGTCGCTGTCGCAGATCATGCCGGCAACGCTTGCAACCGCCAGTGTCTGGGACAGCCGCGTCTCCGGGTGGGCCGGGTCGAGCGGCACGTAGGCGTGTCCCGATTTCATGATCGCCAGAAGAGCGACCACCATTTCAAGCGACCGTTCGACCAGAAGGGCGATGCGCTGCCCTGGTTCCGGGACGGCCTTCTGGATCCGGCAGGCCAGCTGATTGGATCGTGTCTCGAGCGCGGCATAGGTCATCGTCTGGCCGTCGAGTTCGACGGCAATCGCCGTCGGCTGCTCGGAAGCCTTGCGGCTAAACAGCGAGAAGACGAACGCGTCGCGATCGTAGTCGGCGGTCGTGTCGTTCAGTTCCTCTGCAAGCCAGGTCTGTTCGGCTGCAGACAGAAGCGGCAGATCGTGGATCGGTCGGGTTATATCGGCGGCCAGCGCCGCGACCAGTGTCGCGAAGTGGCCAATCCAGCGTTCGATCGTGCTGCGTTCGAAGACTTCCGCATTGTAGTCGACGTCGATGCGAACGCCCGCAGGGCTTTCGGTCAGGTTGAAGAACATGTCGAAGTTGGAGAAGGCCTTGGCGTTCGAGGAAATTCTGGTCTGCAAGCCGCCGAAATCCAGATTGTCCGGCACCCGCTCCAGGTTGAACTGGATCTCGGTCAGCGGCAGGCGATGCGTGTCGCGCTTGACGCCCAGTTTGCGCACCAGCGTGCCGTACGTGTAGTCCTGGTGCTCGAAAGCGCCGAGCACGAGCTGCTGCGTGGCCTTGAGATGCTCGTCAAAGCGTCTGTCAGACGCAACCGTCTGGCGAAGCGGCAAGAGATTGACGCAGTGGCCAACGAGCGTCTGTCCGTCGAGCAGGCTCTGCCCGGCCGAAGGCACGGCAACGACGATGTCATCCTGGCCGGAGAGGCGTGAGATCATGATCTGCAGTGCCGCCAGCAAGGTGGAGAACAACGTCGCGCCGGACTTTGCACCCGCCTTCTTCAGCGCTTTGTAGGTTTCCGCCTCGATGTTTCCGGTCACGGTTCCGCCGGCAAAGCTGCGACGTTCCGACCTCGGTCGATCCAGCGGCATTTCCGGCAAATCGGGAACATCCTTGTATTGGTCGAGCCAGAACTGTTCGGTCGCGCCCGATATCTCCGCATTGGGCGCCAGATCGGTCGCGTAGGTGGCAAAGGACAGTGGTGACGCAAGGTCGACCTCGGCGTTACGTGCATAGGCCGAATAGATCGCGGCGAGCTCTTCGATCACGACATTCACCGACCAGCCATCGCAGATGATGTGGTGCGCCGTGAAGACCAGGCGGTGGCTGTCGGGAGCCATCCTGATGATGGAAGCCCTGACGAGCGGCCCGTTGGCAAGGTCGAAGGGGCTCCGCGCATCCTCATCGATCAACTGCCGGAACAACGCCTCGCCATCGCTCTCGCCGGCAAGGTCGATATCGGCGACATCGAGTTCGAAATCGGCAATGAATTCGAAATGATCGCCTGCCCGGCCGAACCGGATCTGCAATGCGTCGTGCCTCGCAACGACGGCATCGAGTGCCCGGCCAAGGCGCTCCCGATCGAGCGGCCCTTCCAAGACCATCGTGAAGGACTCATTGAAGGAGCAAGAGGCTTCATCGCCAGCCTGGGCGGCAAGCCAGATCTCCTTTTGCGCTTCCGTCAGCGGCGCCGTCGACGGCCGGGCAAATTTTACGCCGGCGGACGCTGGCGCGATTTCCTCTGGCTGGCTTTGCGTGCCGAGAATTCCGACAGATTGAAGTGCATCGAGGCTGGTGCGGAAGGCGGCGGCAATCGCCTGGAAATCCGCTTCGCTGTGGGCGGTCGTCAGGAAGCAGGGATAGCCGTCCTGAATATGGACGCCTTGCATGCGCATCTTGGCATAGAGAAGTGAGCCAAGCGGATCGTCGCTGCCAAACTCGGTGAAGAACCAGCTCTTGTAGCCGTTGACGGACCTGGCGATCCCGCGCCGGGCGAGATCCGCGTTGATCTCGGCGACCAGAGCCTGCGTGCGCTCGGCGACCGCGCCGTAGAGCGCCGCCCCCTCACCCTTGATGTGTTGGAGAACGGCACGCGCCGCAGCCAGCACCAGCGGATGGCGCACGAATGTCCCGGCAAAGAAGGTCGGCGCCGTCATCGGAACGCTATCGTCGCCGTAGTTCCAGCAGCCGCCGTCGAGCGCGTCCATGAAGCGGCTGTCGCCAACCAGGACGCCGATCGGCATGCCGCCGCCGATGACCTTGCCATAGGTCGCCATATCGCCCTTGATGCCCCAGATCGCCTGCATGCCGCCGGGATCGACGCGGAAGCCGGTGACGACCTCGTCGAAGACCAGAGCGAACTCGGACTTCGTTGCGATATCACGCAGCGCGCGCACGAACTCGACCGGCCGCAACTCCGGATGACGGCTCTGAACCGGCTCGATGATAACAGCGGCGATATCGCCGGCATTGGCTTTGATCCAGTCAAGGCTCTCGGGATCGCCGTAGCGAAGCACCGTCATGTTGGCGACGGAGGCGGATGGAATCCCTGCGGCAACGGGTATCGCCACCGGCGCGCCTGCCCGGTTCCGGCCCTTGACCAGAACCTCGTCGAACTGTCCGTGGTAATCATTGCCGAAAATCACGATCCGGTCCCGGCCGGTGACCGTGCGCGCCACGCGCATAGCCGCCATCACCGCTTCTGAACCGGTGTTGCAGAAGGTCACGCGCTCGTGGCCGGTCATCTCCGCGATCATTTCCGCGACCTCGCCGGCAAGCGGCGTTTGCGGGCCGATGGCAAAGCCGGCGTCCGCCTGCGCCTTCACCGCCTCCACGACGAAGTCCGGCGCATGTCCGAAGGCCGTCTGGCCCATGCCATTGACGAGATCGATATACTCGTTGCCATCGACATCCCAGATGCGCGACCCCTTCGACCGATCGGAAACGACGGGGAAGACGATCTCCTTCCAGTCTTGACGGAAGCCGGCAGCAGTGCGCGGATCGGCGAGCCACTTCCGGTTCTGGCCGGTGAAGCTCTTCGACTTTCCGTTCCGTGCCTCGTAGGCTGCAATCAGGTTGGCGACGAACGTCTGTTTTTCCGGGGTCATCTCGGGCGCGAGGCTCTTGGCGCCCGGACGATAGAGCTTGATACGGCCCGCTCCGATTTCGCCGCCGGCCGTGGGATCGGCCGCATCCTTCGGCACCTGCTGGGGCGCGCTCGTCGCCGTCGGATTGGCTATCGCTGCCGCCGCAACGGTCGCCGTCGCAACTGTGGTCGTAGTGGACGGCGCGGCGACGGAGCCCGTTGCCTGAAGCACCTGGAGCTGCTGCGAAACGACCGCCTGCAGCATCTGCAGTTGCGACTGCAGGACGGCCTCGATGCCGGCTGCAGGCGCGGCCATTGTGACGGGGGCAACCGGAAGAAGCGGGAGAACCTGTGCGGCGACGGGCGGGGCGGCTGCGGTCGGGAGCGGCAGGGTGACTTCAGCTGCGGCAGCCACTGACGCCGGCGCCGGCTGCGGCTCAGGCGGCAGCTGCCGATCGAGGTGTGCAGCCAGATCCTGGATGGTCGGAATGTTGCTGAGCAGTTCCCGGAACGAGAGCTTGATCTTGTAATCCTTCTCGATCCTCTGGGCGAACTGGCCGATGAAGAGCGAGTCGAAGCCGAGTTCGAGGAACGTCGCACCCGCTTCGCCCGGTCCAAGCGCCTCTCCCGACATGTCGCTGAGCAAGGTGATGAGCGAGGTTTGCAATGCAGGGATACGGCTTGCGGCAACGGCTGGTGTAGCAACATTCATGATTTTCATCCCGTCAAACGGTTGCGCTTGAGTGTCGGTGGAAGACGGCTCGGCGGCAGGGAGCTGCTCGATCGACGATGCCGGCCGGCTTTCGCCGCGCCGCGCCGAGGCAGGCGCGTCGATCCAGTGGCGCTGCCGCTGGAACGGATAGGTGGGCAGAATGAGGGGCGCGCTGCGGGCTGCCGCCGACGCCGGCCAGTTGAGGTCGCAGCCCGCCATCCAGAGCTTGCCATGGGCTTCGGCGAGCGTGTTGCCGGCGGCATGCGCACGGTCATGTTCCGGCAGCGACTGGACGACGGCGCTGACCGCATCGCGGCCGAGCGTCTGTGCGGCGAAGACCGACAGGGTGCGGCCCGGCCCAACCTCCAGCAAGACAGGTTTCCGCCCATCGCAAAGGGTCGCCAGTCCATCGGAAAACCGGACGGCGGCACGGCAATGTTTCGCCCAATAGTCGGGCGACATGCCTTGCTCGCCCGTCTGCCAGGCGCCGGTGACGCAGGAGATGTAAGGCGTAATCGCCGTGCCGTAGGTGACCTTTGCCGTCTCCTCGCGCAGGGCATCGGTGACGCCGTCCATCATTGCCGAATGAAATGCATGCGAGGTGTGAAGCCGGCTGAAGGCGACACCTGCGCGCTCCATCGCAGCGCACGTCGCATCGACGGCATCGAAAGTTCCGGAAATCACGCAGAGTTTCGGCGCGTTCACTGCGGCGACCTCGACCCCGTCGCCGAGATAAGCTGAGACGGTCTGCACATCGGCACGCACGGATACCATCGCGCCCTGAGGCTGCGACTGCATCAAACGTCCGCGCGCAGCGACGAGCCGCAATCCGTCCTCGAACGAGATGACATTGGCCAATGTCGCGGCGACGAATTCGCCAACGCTGTGGCCGATCATCGCGTCGGGTTTCAAGCCGCGGCTCATCCACAGGCGCGCCAGCGCGAATTCGACGAGGTAGAGGCAAGGCTGGGCGATGCGGGTTTCGCGCTGCTCGTCGGCCATGGCCTGGCTGACGGTGCCACTGTGGCAGATGAAATCGCGCAGGTCCGTCTTCAGCGGTGCCCGGAGCAGATCGGCGCCCCGATCGATCCAGCGGGTGAATTCCGGTTCGCGGCTGTAGAGCGCTGCTCCCATGCCGACATATTGCGAGCCCTGGCCGGGGAACATGAAGGCGAGCGGCGGACGGTCGGTCACAACGGCGCTCGCCACCCGTTCATCCCCGAGGCGCTCGATCGCCTGCTCGATATCGTTGACGGCAATCGCGGTGCGATGGCTGAAGGCGCGCCTTCCGGTTTGCAGCGTGTGCGCGACCTGCGCCAGCGGCAATGCCGGGTTGGCCTGCAGGTGATCGCGCAGGTTCGCCCGCATGGCTGCAAGTGCTGCCTCGTTGCGGGCGGACAATGGCAGGATAAACGGTCCCCGCGCCTGAGGGTCTGCATCACCCCGCGATGCCGGCGCCTGCTCCAGCACGAGGTGCACATTGGTACCTCCGACGCCGAACGAGCTGATGCCGGCGCGGCGCGGACCCTCGGTAACCGGCCAGTCGGTGGTGCTGGCAGGAATGTAGAAAGGACTGTCATCGAGATTGATGCGCGGGTTTGGCCGTTGATAATTCGCCATTCCCGGTATTTTGGCGTGATAGAGCGCCAGCGTCGTCTTGATCAACCCGCAGACACCGGCGGCGGCATCGAGGTGACCGACATTGCCCTTGACCGAGCCCAATGCGCAATGCTGCCGCATGTCGCCAACATCGGCAAAGGCGGCGCGCAATCCGCCGAACTCGATGGGGTCGCCGAGCGGGGTCGCGGTGCCGTGGCATTCGACATAACCGATCGTCTGGGGATCGACGCCGGAATTTGCCAACGCCGACGATATCGCATCCGCCTGCCCCTCGACGCTCGGCGCCGTAAACCCGATCTTGTCCGAACCGTCGTTGTTGATGCCGTAGCCGCGGATGACCGCGAAGATCCGGTCTCCATCCTCAAGGGCGTCTTCCAGCCGTTTCAGCAGCACGATGCCGGCACCGCTGCCGAAAACGGTTCCGGCCGCCTGCTCGTCGAACGGCCGGCAGATGCCATCGGGCGAGACCATGCCGCCCTCCTGGTAGATGTAGCCACGCCGCTGCGGAATGGTGATCGACACCCCGCCCGCAAGCGCCATATCGCAGCTATAGGTCAGAAGGTTCTGGCAGGCCTGGGACACCGCCAGAAGCGACGTCGAGCAGGCTGACTGGATCGCGATTGCCGGTCCGCGCAGATTGAACTTGTAGGCGATCCTTGTCGCCAGCACGTCCGTCAGTGAACCGACGATCTGCTGAAAGCAGCCGATCTGGTAGTTGGAGGTGAACTCCTCGGCTTTTGCCCGTTCGCCCAGGACATTGTTGATGAGATAGGTCGGCATCGACGCGCCGGCGAAAACGCCGATCAGACCCGGATAACGGTGGGGATCATACCCGGCCCGCTCCAGCGCTTCCCAGCAGACCTCGAGGAAGACCCTGTGCTGCGGGTCGGTCACCGCCGCCTCGCGCGGGAACATGCCGAAGAACTCGGCGTCGAACATGTCGATATCAGGAAGCTGCGGTCGCGCCGGGACATAGTTCGCCGCAGCGCGTTCCTCGTCAGTAAAGGCGTCCTCGATTTCGTCCGGTCTCAGTTTCGAAAATGCGTGCCGCCCCTCGCACACCAGATCCCAGAGAGCCTCGACCGACGGGGCGCCCGGAAAACGACCGGACATGCCGATGATCGCAATGCCGGTCACGTCCTGGTCGTTGCGATCGGAACCGCGCGCGTCGTCCGCACCATTGAAAACCGTCATGAGGCGCTCCTGCGGAAGTGGGACATGTTCTTTTTCTGGCGCGCCGCACGTTCGGCCGCCGTCATCGCGCGGGCACTGGCAGACGACTTTCCGTCAAGAAAATCAGCCAGTTCGCGAACGGTCGTATGCTTGAACAGCGCGACCACATCGATCGGTCGGGCAAGCTTTGCCTCCAGCGCCGCGTGCACCCGCATCAGCTGCAGCGATGTGCCGCCGAAATCGAAGAAGTTGCGATCAAACTCCACGGCCTGAAGGCCAAGGACGCTGCACCAGAGTTTTTGCAAGACCGCCTCGGTTCGGCTGGCGACGGGCGCGTTTTCGGCGGGCAACGCATCCACCGGCAGCGGCAGCCTGGCACGGTCGACCTTGCCCGACTGGTGCAGCGGCAATTGATCGAGCACGATCACTGCACTCGGGATCATGTAGGCGGGAAGACTGTTGCGCAGCCTCTCCATCACGCCACGGATCAGCTCGGCATCATCTGCCCGCGTGCCCTCGCGCGGGCACAGGTAACCGACGATGCGCTTGTGCGACTGATCCAGATGCTGGCAGATGACGACGCCATCGGCGAGCCGGGGATCGCGCCGCAAGGCGGCTTCGATCTCGTCAAGCTCGATGCGTTTTCCATTCAACTTGATCTGCCGGTCCCGCCGGCCCCGAAAGAGGAGGATGCCGTCGTTGCCGAGCACGGAGAGATCGCCCGTCAGATAGCCGCGCACATCGCCCTCATCGGTGCGGATCGTCACGAACCGCTCCGCCGTCAGTTCGGGACGCCGGAAGTAACCGATGGCGACCCCTTCGCCGGTGAGAACAAGCTCCCCCTCCATGCCGCGCCCGACCGGGCGATGGTCCTCGTCGACAATCAATATTCCGGTGTGGCTGACGGCGCGGCCAATCGGCACATCCTTGCCGTCGAACGCGGCGGGGATGTCGAAGGCGGTGGCGATGACAGTGATTTCCGTCGGGCCGTAGCCGTTGGTCAGGCGGCACTCCGGATGCGCCTTCTGAAAACGTTTGACATGTTCGGCCGAGGCGACTTCGCCGCCGAACATCAGGTGCCGCAGCGTCGGCAGCTCGCCGCAGGAGAAATCGGCGAGCAGGTTGAACAGACCCGTGGTGATCAGGGAGACGGTGACGCCATTGTCGCGGATGACGTCCCGAAGCCGGCCGATGGAGAAATTTCCGTCCGGCAAACCGGCAATGGTGCCGCCATTCGTCAACGTGCCCCAGACCTCGAAGGTGGCGATGTCGAACGCGATGGTGGCCGCATGCAGCACGACATCGCCGCTGCCGAGCTCGACATAGTTCTGATCGAGCGCGAGCCGGGTGATGCCGCGATGCGGAATGGCGACGCCCTTCGGTCGGCCGGTCGAACCCGACGTGTACATGACGTAGGCCATGTCGCCGCCGGCGACAGCCACGGGTTCGAACGGCTTCGCCTGAGCGCGGGAGAGATCGGCAACGAGGGCATGGAGGTCGGCGATCGTGCCTTTGACGCTCGGAACCTGGCGCATCGTAACAAGGGTGCAGGTATCGACAAAGACCACCTTCGGCTCGCAGTCGCCGACGACGTAGTCGAGGTGGTCGACAGGAAAGGTCGTGTCCAGCGGCAGATAGGCAGCGCCTGCCTTCAGGATGGCCAGCATGGCGACGATCGTCTCAAGGGACCGCGGAACGAAAAGACAGACGATGTCGCCCTTTGTCACGCCCTGGTCGGTCAGGTAAGCGGCGAGCGCATCGGACAGAGTGTCAAGTTCGCCATAGGTGATCGAGTAATCGTCGAAGATGATTGCCGTTGCCTGCGGCGCCGCCTGGGCCTGCTGATGAACGATGGCATGAACCGAGCGCTCCGGATCGTAGGACACGGTTTCCTGGGAGCGACCCGTCGCGCGCCCGGACATCGCCGCCGAACCGTCGCCTCCGGAAAATTGGAACTCAGCCATACTTCGCCTCCTGTTCCTCTCGCTTCACCGCCTGGCGGAAAGACCCAGACGTCCTCCCGGCAACAGACGGCCGGCGAAATTTGCTGCAATGCCGTCGTCTGCCAGAATTCCATGGTGGCGAAAAATGAACAGCTGATCATTGGGATAGCCGCATCGATACCCGGCGATCAAAAGGGTTAGCTCCCCTTAGTCCTTAGGGGGATGCGACCCGGGGAGATATGCGGACAACCCGTCATGCCATGCAGACAGAACCGTTTGTTTTCGCTTTGTTTTCATGCGCTTCCAGATGCGCCCGCGGCACTGGACCTTGAGGATCGGGCGGGGCTAAGACGATCGACCGCGCCGCGCGTCCTGTCAGACGGACAAAGGCAGCTGCAGCACCTCGAATTGCGGGATGCTCTCATCCTTGAACCGGATGGAATTTGAGGAAACATGCAGTCCCCGCACGACCTATGGAAGGTCGTAGGCCCGGACATAATCGATGAACATGTGGGAGGGATCAGGCGCCTGGTCCGCCGTCTTTTCGACCAGAGCGAGGTTGAGCAGCACATACATCGGCTGCCGGTGCTCGGGCCGCGTCTCTGCCTTCCAGACGAGTTTCCGGTCGAAATACATCCGGATGAACTCGGAATCGATCTTCACCCCATAGGTGTGAAAGTCCCGGGGATCGGCATCGTCAAACACCTCGATCCGGCTGAATTGGGAATCGTTCTTGTCGTCGCGATGCCAGACATGGATGACCGAGGAGTAACCGTCCGGCTTGTCGCCGTAAAATTCCATCACGTCTATTTCCGCCGTCGACGTCGAGCGATCCTTGCCGATCAACCAGAAGGCGGGCCATACCCCAGGGCCGACCGGCAGCTGGGCACGCATTTCGAAATAGCCGTATTGCTGGGCAAAGCCGTTGCCCTTCGTATCCACCGACGCAAGCAGCCCGGACTGCCAGTCCCCCTCCGGATCACGCTTTGCTTCGATCCTCAAGATGCCGTTCTCGGTCTTGAATGGTGTGCGCTCGCCGGGATTGGCGAAGCGGGCACCTCCGAAATCCCCGGACCACGGCGTGTGCGCGATCCATCGGGTGCCGGGCCCCCAGGCCGATACGCTCAGATCGTCAAAGTTCTCGTCGAAGGTCAGACGCATATCGTCGACGGGGAGCGCGTCGCCTGTGTCCCCGCCTGTGTATCCGTCAGCCGAGGCGCCAGATGCGAGCATCAAGATCCACAGACAACCGATGACAGGCCGGACGAAGCGCCGAACTGAAGAGCGGCGGGCCAAGCAACGGCGCGGTTCGCGAACAGATGGGGTCATGGCGGGAAACTAACGCGGCAGCCCGTCCGGGGTCCATTACCGATTCAGGCCGGGGCGCTATGCGAAAGGCTTAGCCGCAGGCGTAAATACGCGGCATGCCCCCTTTGATAGGATCGTTTCATGAACTGGAAATGGTGGCATGAGCTTTGAACTGATCGGCTTCGTTACCGTACTTGTGGGGTTGGGCGTGCTCATGGCGCCCATCCATTGGGCTTTGACGTTCATGGTCGTATCCACCACGCTCGGCTCGGCGGCTGCAATCGACCTTCCGGCCCTTGGCGGCGCATCCATCCTTGTTCCCAATGTCTTCCTGCTGTTTTTCGGCGTCAGGATCCTGATGGCTTATGGCGAAGGTCCGGTGCTGGCGGCCTTCGCGCCGGCCGGCTCCGGCTTCTGGCTGATGGTGCTCACGCTTTTCGGCGTGCTGACCGCGATCCTGTCGCCTCGCGTGTTCCAGGGAGCCGTCGATGTGATGACGGTCGAACGATCGGTCGGTGCGAGAAGTTTCATAGCGCTGTCGCCGCTCAGGTCTTCATCCAACAACATAACGCAGGCCGTCTACGCGCTCGGGGGGCTTGCCTGTTTCGGATTCTGCCACGCCTATCTGCGTCGCCCGGCGGCTCCGTCGCACCTCGTCAGCGCCATCCTCATTGCGGCAGCGGTCAATCTCGCCTTCGCCGCCGCCGACATCGTCACCTACTTCTCCGGCACCGAGTATCTTCTGAGCGTGGTGCGAACGGCAAACTACGCCCTTCTGACAGCGGCGGAAAAAGGCGGGCTGAAACGGATTTCTGGATCGTTCCCCGAAGCATCGGCCTTTGCCGACTACACCCTGGTCCTGTTCGCCGCGACGGCCAGCCTCTGGCTCGACCGGGTGCGCTCGCGCGTGACGGCAGCGTTGGCCCTTGCCTCGCTCGCCGGCCTGGTGTTTTCGACGTCTGCGACAGCGCTGCTCGGGTTGGCCGCCGTCTTCCCGTTTCTCTGGATACGGTCGATCGTGACGGTCTTCCAACGGAAAAATCCCGGACGCCCCGTGTTTCTCGCCGCCCTTTTCCTGATCGTGCCGCTCGTCCTGCTCACGGTCGTCAACATGTTTCCGGAGCTGGTGTCGACCGTTTACGACTTTCTCGATGAGATGCTCCTGTCAAAGGTCGACAGCCAGTCTGGCCGCGAGCGCGCAATGTGGAACGCGGCCGCCTATGAGGCCTTCGTCAACACTTTCGGCATGGGCGCGGGTCTGGGAAGCGCGCGCGCATCCAGCTATCTGCTGGTCCTCCTGTCGAATGTCGGTGTCCTGGGGCTGGTCATCTTCTGCATCTTTGTCGCAACCATCCTTTGCGCTCGCGTGCCGTCGGCCGCTCAGCAGCGTGTGGAAGGTCTTGCAGCGCTACGGGCAGCGAAAGCCGGATTTGTCGCCGCGCTCAGCACGTCTCTCGTTTCCGGCACCGTCTATGACCTGGGCCTGCTTTTCTACATCCTTGCCGGTAGCGTGTCGGCGCTGACATGCCTGCAGATCACCGAGGCGGCAGCACGCCGACCACGACTTGTCGGTGCGGCTAGCCCACGCCGCATGGGAGGCTCCTGATGAAGGTCGTCGTCTTCAACGTCAAATACAGCGAGAACCTCGGTGACGGCATTCTTGCGCAGTGCCTTGAGACCGCGCTCTCGCGCGGGACGAAAGGGCTGGAGGTCAAGACGATCGATCTCGCCGGCCGGACGGCTTTCGGCACAGGCGGTGGCGGGCGTCGCCGGCAATTGCTGAAGGTGCTGCAGGCGCTGCCCGCGTTCGCGCGCCGGCGGGTCGTCAAGCAGGCGCTCGCCCCGACACTGCGCCGATTGCAGATCGAATGGCAAAAAGAGATCGAGGCTGCCGATGCCGTCGTGATCGGCGGGGGAAACCTGTTTCAGGACGACGACCTGAACTTCCCGCTGAAGGTGGGAGCCGCGCTCGATTGCGTCAAACGCAGCGGCAAGCCGCTCGCTATCTATGCCGTCGGCACCAGCCGGGACTGGTCGCCACAGGCAAGACAGCTCTTCGGCAGGCTCGAGGAAAGCCAACTGGTCCATGTCTCGGTCCGCGATACGATCGCCAGCCGCAACTGGTTCGGCCATTTTCCAGCCGGCCCGCACGCCCGGATACTGCCCGACCCCGGATTGCTCGTTCGGGAGATCGTTTCGAGCCACGCGCTCGAGCCACTGAAGGCAGAGGACCGGGCGATCGGCATCTGTGTCACCGACCCGCTGATCCTGCGGCGTCATTCGGGCCACGGGTCGCAAGGAATTCCGTTTCGGCATATCGAAGACTATCATCGATTGCTGAGCATGATGCTCGAAGCCGGATACAGGATCTGTCTCTTCACCAATGGCGCGCAGGAAGACCAGACCTTTGCGCGGCGCATTCTCAGCGGTGACGGTCTCGCGGGGCAGATTGACAGCGGCAATCTCTATCTCGCCCCCCGCCCAAAAACGCCCGAGGAACTGATCCACATTATCGCATCGACGCAGGTTATCCTGGCGCATCGTCTGCACGCCTGTATCGCCGCCTATTCCCTCGGCGTGCCGCAGGTCGGACTCGGTTGGGATCCGAAGGTCGACGGCTTCTTCCAGTTCGTCGGCCGGTCGGAGTATTTTGCCGGTGTAGCCGACGTCTCCGCACAACACGTCGCCTCCTTGCTTGAGGAAGCGGCCCGCCGGGGCATCGATCCCGAGACCCACGCCTCCATCCTCAATCAGGCCCGCGACGGCATCTCGCAGCTGCGAGAATGCCTGGAGAAGCACCAGAACCACGGCGCGAACCGGAAGCCCCATCCTGCGGTTGTGTCGAATGAACAAGGCTTAGCCGGCTACGCCTGGTCGAACGGTCTCTGACGGTTGGGGGTTACGTACTCCCCGGCGTGAGGCAATTGGTACTACCCACACCCAAAGCCCAGGCGTTTCAGCCCCTTACCGTCCTACCCACCCGGCCGGATTAAGCTGATATCGATGTGATTTCCCACCATTACTAACCATCTTGGGTGATATTCCTAACCACCGGTTGTTTGCTATATACTTAAGTACAATCGAAAAGACCGAAGAGAGAGTGCGCCTTTATGGTGGGGCAACTTGGGGCATTTATAGGGTCGCAACAGCGCGGTGAAACGTCGAGTTTCGACACAAACCAACACAGGCCGGAACTCACCGTTGCGCGAAAGCGGGTGTTCCCGGCGGGCTCCATTCTGTTCGAGCCCGAGGGGAGGTCGTGCGTTCTGTTCTTCATCTCCGGCTGGAGTGTCAGTCGCAAGATTCTGGCGAACGGCACGCGGATCGTCGTCGAATTCATGCTGCGCGGAGACATGGTTTGGACCTTGTCTTCCGAGTTGACGCAAGAAACCATCCAGGCACTCTCGGACGTGACCGTCTATGAATTTGCCGTGCCCCCCGGCGCCAGTGGCCCCAATCTTTCGACGAGGATCCAAGAGAATTTCGTGCACGAGATGCTCAAGCGCCAGGTGCGAATGACCGAGCGGCTGGCAAGCATCGCGCGGCGCGACGCGCTGGAGCGCACCGGCCATCTGCTGCTCGAGCTGGCGGTGCGAGCCGGCAAACCGAGCAGATCAGGATTCGACGGTTTCGAATGCCCCCTGACGCAGTCAGACATCGGCGACGCTGTCGGGCTTTCGTCCGTACATATCAACCGCGTTTTGAAGGAGATGAGGTTGAAGGGGTTGTTATCTTTCAGGAATGGCATCGTCGAATTTCTCGATCGCCGACGATTGGCGGAATTGGTTGATTTCGACCCCGGCTATCTCCGCACGGACCTCGGTTGATTGATTGCGAATACGTTAACCTACGTTAATGCAGAGCAACAATATATGTGATCTGATTAGCAATATATAACAACAAAATCATGAGAGGAACCCGAAGGTATATTAATACTTATACTTGTATCTAGAATATTTACACCTGACAAAATAAGAATAAAAAGGAGAAATTTCAATGGATATTCGTACAGCGACAATTGCAAGAAACTCCACGACGCGACCGACATCCTTCCCAAGCGCATTGGAACAGCCCCTCCCCCAAGGCTTGAGCGGTTCGGACATGACGGATCAGGAAGAGGATTTCGACTACATCCTGCTCATCGACCCTCGCGCCCTCGACCGGGAATGCCTGTCGAAAAGCCTGACCGGATACGATCCAGGGCTGACGATCGTTACCGTCGGATCCTTTGACGAGTGGCGCAGCCGAAAGTTGCAGACCGACCCCTCGGCGGTTCTTCTGATCGTCGGCGGCGGCAAAGTGGGTGACCTTGCAGTCTGCGAAAAAATCGAAACGCTGGTTGAGAAGTTCAAATACAGCCCGGTGATCGTGGTCGCCGAAACGGACGAACTCGGCCAGATTCTCAAAGCGCTGGAATGCGGTGCCCGTGGCTACATTCCAAGCAATGTCGGGATCAATGTCGCTGCCGAAGCGATCGCGCTTGCGCGCGCCGGCGGCGTCTTCGTTCCGGCGAGCAGCATCCTGACGATGAGGGAGGCAATCAACTCGGTCGTGAACGGCGCCCGATGCTCTGACAGCCTGTTCACGCCCAGGGAAATCGAGGTTGCCGAAGCCTTGCGCCGTGGAAAGGCCAACAAGATCATCGCCTACGAGATGGATCTGTGTGAAAGCACCGTGAAGGTTCACATCAGAAACATCATGAAGAAGCTGAACGCGACCAACCGCACCGAGGTTGCCTACAAGATCCGCGAATTCATGAAGTAGGCTGGCGACAGCAGACACGCCGGCAGGTGTGTCTTGATGGCTGCCCGCTGAATAGGAACGAGATCGGCTGACATGTCTCCTGTATCCGGCAATTCGGCCGGTATGGGACGACATCAGCTGTATGGCGATGCCGCCATCGTGCGTCTTATCCGCCTCGGCAGGAACGTGTCGGGGAGGCTCCGTTGCGGCACACGCACCGGCGCATTCCGCTTGGACGTGCCTTGCCAAGGGCGCGGCGTGGTCCGTTATGCGCAAGCCTCCGTCAACGGCTTCCGGCACCATTGACGAGTTTGAGGATGAGCTGGTGAATATTGCCACCATCGCTGAGTTCGACGCGGTCGAAGTCCCGGCTTCTCTGGCGCTGGGCTACGGACAGTTCGCCGAGCCGCCTTGTCAGTTCGGCCCTGATCTTGCGGCAGTTGGGATCAGCGTCAACCGAGAGCCCCACCGATGTCATTTCGATTGCCTTCACCAGATCCTTGATGAAATCGCCGTGCACCAGTTCGTGGCTGCGAACGCCTGAGATAAAGGTTTCCCAGTTCTGCGCCATGGCGCCTTGCAGCGGCTTCGACGGCTTCGGCAGCGTGTAGGTGATGATGAGTTTCGGCTTGGCCGTAACAAGCGTGCAGGCGTTGTTGGCTTGCGGCTCGTATTTCCTGGTCCAGGTCAGCTTGAAATCCGTGTGGGCGATGGCGCGAACCAGTCCGCCGACCTTTGGGCCCCGCTCGCCGATCGATGCGTAGAGCTCAGCCCCGGTCTGGCCGGAGATCGCATAGGTGCGGGTCTTTTCCACCGCCTGCCACTCCGCATGCGCCATGGATGGCAACAAGAATGTGCAGAGCATCATGCTACACAAGAGAACGTCTAATTTCACCCGAATCCCCCGGAAGGCACTTCAATTCGGGCGACCCTACTGCATAATTCACTGATCGGCATCGGCTTAAGGAGAAAAGGGTATGCCGGCGTCGCGCGTTGCAAGCCACCTCCTTCGACCGGCATCTTGCAGGGCGGCCGGGCTTGCGCGGCATCCGGCCGACCTCCTCGCCGGTCACTGTCGTCCCATCGCCCTCGGGCACCTCGGGCTGGCCACAGCGACCAGCTCCTTAAGACATAGTCATCGCTATTCGGCCGCAACGGCTGGCGGATAGATCATCACCGCTGCGGGTTCGGCATCGTCCGCTTCAATGGTTTCCAGCTCGGTTTCCTGCCGCTTCGGCTCCCGGCCGAAGAACAGTGCGTAGCCGGCCGGCAGCACCAGGATCGTCAGAACGGTGGCGACAAGGATGCCGCCCATCATCGCATAGGCCAAAGGCCCCCAGAAGACGCCGCGCGAGATCGGGATCAACGCCAGAACCGCGGTCAGTGCCGTCAGCATGATCGGACGGAACCTGCGCACGGCCGAGCCGATGATGGCTTCGGAGCGATCCATGCCGGCGGCAATGTCCTGGTCGATCTGGTCCACGAGGATGATCGAGTTGCGCATGATGATGCCGAGCAGCGCGATAACCCCGAGAATGGCAACGAACCCGAAGGGCGCGCCGCTGATCAACAAGGCTGCCGCAGCCCCGATAATGCCAAGCGGACCGGTTGCCAGAACCAGCATCGCCTTGCCGAAATGCTGGAGCTGGATCATCAGCAGCACGACGATGACCGCCAGCATGATCGGCGCCTTGGCAGCGATCGAGCCCTGGCTTTCGGCGGCATCTTCCGCCCCACCCTGGATGTTGACGCTATAGCCGGGGGCAAGGCTGTCGCGCAGCGTCTGCATCTCGCCATACATCTTCAACGCCACGTCATTCGGCTGAACACCATCGGGCAAGGTGCCGCGAACGGTGATCGTCGGCAGGCGATCCCTGCGCCATTCGATGCCCTGCTCGAGCACGGGCACGACCTTGGCCACCTGCGACAGCGGAACGAAGCTGCCGAAATCGGTCGGAATGTAGATGGATTCCACCGACGACAGCAGCGCGCGGGTCGCATCCGGCTCGCGGGCGACGATCGACACGGTTTCTTCGCCATCGCGGAAATTGTCGAGCGGCACCCCGGACATGGTCGCCTGCAGCATCTGCCGGACGCGTTGCGAGGTGACGCCGAGCGCGCGGGCGCGATCCTGGTCGATCACCAGCTTCATCGCCGTCACCGGCTCCAGCCAGTCGTCATGCACCGCACCGAGTTGCGGGTTTTCCGCGAACTTCGCCTTCACCTGGTCGGCGATGCGGCGCACCTCCTGGCGGTCCGGTCCCATGACGCGCATCTGCACCGGCCAGCCGGTCGGAGGGCCGAGGAAGAGACGATCGACCTTGGAGCGGATCGAGGGAAAATCCTCGGCCAGGATCTTGCGCAGCTTGACGATCAGCCGCTCGCGCGCCGGCTCGTCATTGGCCATGATCAGCAGCTGGGCGAAGTTCGGATTGCGCAACTGCTGGTCGAGCGGCAGGAAGAAGCGTGGCGCGCCTTCCCCGATATAGGTTGCGATAAAGCGCTTGTCCGCATCGTCCATCATCCGCGCCTCGAGCGCCTTGGCTTGGGTCTCGACCTCCTTGATGCTCGTGCCTTCCGGCAGCCACAGATCGACGAGGATTTCCGGGCGGGACGACTGTGGGAAGAAGTTCTTCGGAATGAACTGGAACGCCCACAGGCTGATGAAGAAGGCGACGAGCGTCATCGACAGCACGATGACGCGGTGATGGACCGCCCAGGACACCGTCGAGCGCAGGCGGCGGTAGAAGCGGGTGTCGAAGACATCGTGATGACCGCCTGCGTGGGCGCGCTGCTTCAGGATCATGTTGCCGAGCCACGGCGTGAAGTAGACGGCAACGAACCACGAAACCACCAGGGCAATGCCAACGACATAAAACAGCGAGCGCACATATTCGCCCGCCGTCGAGGCGGCGAAACCGACCGGAATGAAGCCGGCGGTGGTGATGAGCGTGCCCGTCAGCATCGGGAAGGCCGTCGAAGAATAGGCAAAGCTGGCAGCCTCGACCTTGACGAGCCCCTCCTCCAGCTTGCGCTCCATCATTTCGACAACGATCATCGCGTCGTCGACCAGAAGCCCGAGCGCGATGATGAGCGCGCCAAGCGAGATGCGCTGCAGGTCGATGCCAAGTTCGTACATGATGGCAAAGGTGGCAGCCAGCACGAGCGGAATGGTGATGGCAATCACCAGGCCGGAGCGCCAGCCGATCGACAGGAACGAGACGACAAGCACGATCACCAGCGCCTCGCCGAGTGCCTTCATGAATTCGCCGACGGCTTCGGTGACGACTTCAGGCTGGTTGGCGATCTGGTCCACGGTAACGCCATAGGGCAGAGCCGCTTCGAAACGCTTGTAGGTTTCCTCGACGGCCGCGCCGACGTCGGTGACATTGAAGCCCTTGGCCATCACTACGCCGATCTGCACGCTGTCCTGGCCGTTGAAGCGGAACTTGCGTGAATAGGGTTCTTCCAGCCCAGAAGAAACGGTGGCGATATCGCCAAGGCGGGTCACCTGCCCGCCGGCCGAAAGGCTCAGGTTCCTGAGATCTTCGACCTTGTCGAGGCCCCCCTCGACGGCAATGCGCACCGAGCGCGAGCCGGTGTCGACCGAACCTGCCGGATCGACATTGTTCTGGCCGGCGATGGTGTTTCTGAGATCGTTGAGCGTCAGCCCACGCGCGGCCAGCACGTTCGAGGAGACGTCGATGTAGATCTTCTCGGGCTGGTCGCCGAGAATGACCGCCTTCTCGACGCCTGGCGTCGTCAAGAGCATGTCGCGCGCCTGGATCGCGAACTTCTTCAGTTCGGGATAGCTGTAACCGTCGCCGCTCAGCGAGTTGAGCGTGATGAAGGTGTCGCCGAACTCGTCATTGAAATATGGCCCAAGGAGCCCTTCCGGCAATTCGTTGGCGATATCGCCGACTTTCTTGCGGACCTGATAGAACGCGTCGGCCACCTCTTGGGCATCGGTGTCGCCCTCCACCTGCAGCGTGATGATCGCGCTTCCGGCGCGCGTGTAGGAGCGGACGAAATCAAGATGCGGGGTCTCCTGCAGCTTGCGTTCGATCTTGTTGACGACCTGGTCCTCCATCTCCTGGATAGAGGCGCCCGGCCAGAAAGCCTGCACCACCATGACGCGGAAGGTGAAGTCGGGGTCCTCCTTCTGCCCCATGCGCATCAGACCGAGCACACCGGTGATGATGATCAGGCCGAACAGGAACCGCGCGATGCTGGGATGGGCGATCGCCCAGCGCGAAAGATTGAAAGGCCGCTTTTCTTCGGTGGACTGGGACATCGGCTTCATTCCGCGGTTGGGTTGGTTCAGCGCGCGATTTCGGCGGCTGCGGTCTTGTCGTTTTCGGCGGACTGGCGGACGACATCGCCCGAAATCGCGACCTTGAGGTTTTCGGTCATGAACTGCGTGCCGGCTGCCACGACGAGGTCGCCGGGCTGCAGCCCGTCAATCACGCGTACGCCCTCGCCGGTAAAGTCCGCGACTGTGATCGTCCGGCTCTTCACGGTCTGGCTGTCGCGATCGACGACCCACACGGTTGTCCCGCTATCCTTTTGAGCCAGAGCGCTCAGGGGCACAGACATGCGGCGGTCGGCGTCGTCAGCCGAGGCCAGGATCGTTGCGGTCATGCCGAGCAGGACGCGCGGATCGTTGGGCAGGCTAACACGCACCGCAAAGGTTCGCGACGGCTGTTCGGCACTGCCGGCCACCTCGCGCACCTTGCCACCGAGTATCAAGCCCTGGTCCGACCAGAAGCCAGCCTTGACCGCCATGCCCGGCTTGAAATTGGCAACATCGATCTCCGGGACGGCGATCAGCACTTCCTTTTCGCCATCGACGGCGACGGTGGCGACAGGCGTGCCGGAGCCGACCACCTGGCCGACATCGGCGGCGATGGACGCGACGATGCCGCCGCGATCGGCCACCAGCTCGGTATAGGTCACCTGGTTTTTCGCCTGCGAGAGCGCCGAGCTTGCGGCGTCACGCGTGGCAACCGCCTGGTTATGGCCGAGTGTCGCCTGGTCCAGTTGTGCCTTGGAGGCGACATTCCTGGCAAAGAGCTGTTCGGCGCGCGCGCGGACCAATGCAGTCGTCTCGACCTGACGCTCGGCGGCCTCGAGGTTTGCGGCCGCGCTCTTGACCGAAAGGTCATAGTCCGTCGCATCAATGCGGGCGAGCGGATCGCCTGATTTCACCCGATCGCCGACATTGACCAACCGCTCGGTGATCTTGCCGTTGACGCGAAAGCCGAGATTCATCTCTGTACGAGCGCGTACAATACCGGAATAGCTCATCTGGCGCGATTGACCGGCATCGCCGATTTCGAGCACCTTGACCGGACGCACGACCGGCTTGGCTTCTTCAGCTTCCTCGGAGCAGGCCGCAAGCACGAGGGAGATCGCGGCAAGAAGGACGATCCTTCCGCTCCATGCGAAACGGCGATGGGTTTGAACGGGCAAAGGCATTTCCGCACTCCTAGGGTGGCAGCAGCCATACGGGTCACATCAGGGCCGTACGCAGTTTCGTCAGTTTTTCAGTGCCTTGATCGCAAACTCGATCAATTGCTCGGGCGTCGCCCGATTGGCCTTCGAGAGACATTGCGCCACCATCTGCGGGTGACAGAGGGTCACTGTCGCTGCCCCGAAACATCTGGAGGCGATGTCCGCGTCCTGCTCCGGGAATTCACCCGCCGCAATCCCCTCGCGGATCACCGCGGCGAAAAGGGCATGCAGACGATCGATGTGCATGTCGATCACGTGCCAGTCGCGCTCCATGGCGATCACGACCATTTCGTGCACCTTCTGGTCGTCGAGCATGACCTCGACCGTCAGCTGGTATTGCGCACGCAGATATTGCCGCAAACGCTCTGTTGCACTCAGCGGCAAACCACAGATGTCCTGAGCCTGCTGGTAGCTCGCATCCAGCAGGCGTCCGCAGATCGCCTGATGGATCTCGGCCTTGGAGGCGAAGAAGCGGTAGATATTGGCCGGCGACATGCCGAGATCGCGGGCGATATCGGCCACATTGGTCTTGGAATATCCGAAATGTCGAAACAGCCGCTCGGCCGCTTCCAGGATCCGAGAGACGTTTTCCTGATGCGCGACATTCAAATGATCGATGCTGTCGTCCATAGAGTTTTGCTTTCGATTTACGACTGACGATTTTCGTATTTCGTCAGTCGTAAATCGAAATTCGTCAAACGTCAATGAAGGAGATGCCCGTTTCACCTCACGAAGTGGTGTTCGAAACCGGCGGTCTGGGCATGTCGTTGACTCGACACGCTACGGTGGTTACTGCCGAACGCTTGAGGAGCAACCGCTCGAACCGAATTTCAGCACAAAGGCTTAGCGTTCCATGGCCACTGGTCTCATTGCCCTGCTCGACGATATCGCGGCCATCGCCAAAATGGCGGCTGCCTCGCTCGACGACGTCGCCGCGCAGACCGCAAAGGCTGGCGCCAAGGCGGCGGGCGTAGTGATCGACGATGCCGCAGTGACGCCGCGCTATGTCGTCGGGCTGACGCCGGAACGCGAACTGCCGATCATCGGCCGCATTGCGCTCGGCTCGCTGAAGAACAAGCTCCTGTTCCTTTTGCCCGGCGCGCTGCTGCTCGGCTATTTCGCCCCCTGGGCGATCACGCCCTTGCTGATGCTGGGCGGCATCTATCTGTGTTACGAGGGCGCCGAGAAACTCTATGGCGTCTTCTTTCCGCACGCTGCCCACGAACACGAAAATGCCGTGCTCGGGCACAAGACCGACCCGGTCGCGCTCGAAAACGAGAAGGTCGCCGGCGCCGTGCGCACCGATTTCATCCTGTCGGCCGAGATCATGGCGCTGACGCTTTCAACCGTCGCCGATGCGGGCATCTACATGCAGGGTGCCGTGCTTGCCGCGGTCGGCATCGCTATCACGTTTGCCGTCTATGGCGTCGTCGGTCTGATCGTCAAAGCCGACGATGCGGGGGTCGCGCTCGCCAAAACCTCCGTTTCGGCGCTACGCGCCATCGGTCGCGGCCTGGTCATCGGCATGCCGGTCTTTCTGAAAATTCTTGCGGCCATCGGCACTGCGGCAATGCTCTGGGTCGGCGGCAGCATTCTCGTCCATGGCCTTGCCCAGATGGGATATGCCGGCCCGGAACACGTCATCCACGACATTTCCGAAGTCGTGACCCACGCAGTGGCTGTTGCCCCGGGCCTTGTCGGCTGGTTCGCCACATCGGCGCAGCAGGCACTGCTTGCTATCGTCGTCGGTGCCGTGACCATTGCCGTCATGGGCAACATCGTCGGCCCGATCTGGAGCCGCCTGAGACCCGCAAAGCACTGATCGCGCCAGGTGCCCGCGACTTGCACATGCCACACGGCAAGACTGTGCAAGCTCGCCGTTCCTTCAAGTTTTCATATTTTCACGTCTTCACCCATGACCGAAATCACGCAAACCTTTCGCCCGGCGGGAACGCATCTGCTGCTCGACTTCTGGGGAGCCAAAGAGCTGGCCGATCAGAAAGGCATCGATGAAGCCCTTCGGGAAGCCGCCCAGGCATGTGGCGCGACACTGATCGAAACCAAGCTGCACCAGTTCGGTGATAGGGGCGGCGTGACAGGAGTTGCGCTGCTCGCGGAATCACACATCAGCATTCATACGTGGCCAGAAAGCGGCTATGCGGCGCTCGATATATTCGTATGCGGCAATTGCGATCCTCGGAAAGCGATCGCGCCGCTGAGGCGACATTCTGCAAGCCAACAAGCAAGCCTTCGACCTCATCATTGCCGATCTGCCCGATCCGAACAACAGCGGGTTGGCTCGGCTCTACAGCAAGCAGTTTTACAGCCTGGTGCGCGACAATCTCCTGCCCGGTGGTCTCTTCGTGACGCAGGCGACAAGCCCTTACTTTGCCCCACAGGCCTACAAGAGCATAGAGAAGACCGTCGGGGCTTCGGGATTCGCCAACCTCTACCCGTATCATGTCAATGTGCCGTCGTTCGGCGATTGGGGCTTTGTCCTGGCCAGCGATGCCAAGCTCAACATGACAAAGCCGATCCTTGCAGTTGAAACGCGCTATCTCGATGAGAAAAACATCGGGAAGCACTTCTCGCTGGACAAGGATACTGCGGCTGGCGACGTCGGGGTGAATACGCTCGATCGTCCAGTCTTGCTCGATTACTATCTCGCAGGCTGGCAAAACTATCGCTAGCTTCCATCTTCAGCCTCCGCCTTGACCGCGACCAGCCGTTCTTGCCGCCGTCGACAGTTGCTCCTGCGGCCCCTCTTTCGGGCTGGGCGCATTCGCGATATCCGTGTGCATCTCCGGCCCTGACGAAGCGGACCAGAGATGCACGCGTTCACTTGAGTGGCACTCGGATGAGTTGCAATCAGCTCGTGGCGAGATGCGCCTTCGAAGGATCGGGGATAACGACGATCGGGCTGCCGTCGCGGACCTGATCATGCAGATAGACCACATCCTGGTTGAGCATGCGGATACAGCCGGACGACACAGCCTTGCCGATCGAGCGCGCCTCGGGACTGCCGTGGATGCGGTAAAGCGTGTCCTTGCCGCCCTGGTGGATATAGAGCGCCCGTGCGCCGAGCGGGTTCTTCAGGCCCGGCCCCATGCCGCCATTCTTGATGCTGTAAGGCTCGAGCTTCGGTTGCCGCGCAACCATTTCGTCGGGCGGCGTCCAGCGCGGCCATTTGCGTTTGTAGGCGACGATGGCCCGCCCTGACCAGGCGAAGCCCTCGCGGCCGACGCCGATGCCATAGCGCATGGCGCGCTGGCCGGGCAGCACGTGATAGAGGTACTTCGCCGGCGTATCGACGATGATCGTGCCCGGGCGCTCCTGCGTCGGATAGTCGACCTCCTGGCGCCAGAACTTAGGATCGACCTCGGAGATATTCACCTCCGGAATGGGAAACGGCTCGTTCGGCATCGCTGAGTACATCGGCGGAACGGCGCCCTTGGGCGGTGGCGTCATCTCGACCACCGCCGGCTTTGGTGTCGGGCGCACAGTCGCCGCGCAACCGGACAGCAGGATCGCGGTTGCGCCGACGAAAAGACTGCGGCGCGTCAGTGTACCGCCGGCCCGCAAATCGGGTAAGGCAGATGGCAGTTGGTTCGGTTCATCTCTAACGGGCATTCATCGACTCGGGGACTTGTTGCAATAGCCCCAAAGGGAGGCGCTACCTTAAGGCTGCCTTAAGGGAGGTGATAAACAACCTCGGCCAATCGTTTGGTGGAGATCTGAGTGCGGGTACTGATTGTCGAAGACGATGACATTTTGCGTGACGGGCTGAAGGTCGGGCTGGCACTTTCAGGTTTTACCACCGATGCCGTCGCCACGCGCGAGAGCGCCGATGCGGCGCTGGCCGCCGGCAGCTTCGACGCGGTCGTGCTTGATCTCATGCTGCCGGATGGTTCCGGCACAGACGTCTTGAAAAAACTGCGCGACGCGCGCAACGATACGCCGGTGCTGCTGCTGACGGCCCGCGATACGGTCGCCGATCGCGTCAGCGGGCTCGACATGGGCGCCGACGACTATCTCGGCAAGCCCTTCGATCTCGATGAAGTGGCCGCACGGCTGCGGGCGCTTGCCCGCCGTTCCGCCGGCCGCTCGACCGCCGTTATCGAATGGGCGACGATCCGGCTCGATCCGGCCCGGCAATCCGTCGAAAAGGCCGGCATCCCGGTACGGCTCTCACGCCGTGAATACTCGATCCTGCATGCGCTGATGTCGCAGCCGGGCGCGATCTTTTCCAAGGCGACGCTGGAGGACAAGCTCTACGGCTGGCAGGAAGAGGTGGAAAGCAACGCCGTCGAAGTGCATATCCACCATTTGCGCAACAAGCTCGGCCCCGGCCTGATCGAAACCGTCAGGGGCATCGGTTACCGTCTCGGCGGCGACAGCTGATGCGATCGATCCGCGCGCGCCTCTTCTTCATCCTGCTTCTCACCACCGGGCTCATGTGGCTTTCGGCCACGCTGTGGATCTTCTTCAGCACCCGCGCCGAGGTCGAACAGGTGCTCGACGCCCGGCTGATGGAGGCGGCGAAGATGGTAAGCTCGCTGGTGGTCAACCAGGAGATCGACCCGGACAGACCGGCGCAGACGAAGGCGAAGATCCCGGTGCTCGACCATCCGCATTACGACCGGCAGCTCTCCTGCCAGATCTGGTCGCTGGACGGCACGCTGATCGGCAAGTCGGAAAGTGCGCCGGAGACGACGCTGTCGGCGCATGCGACCGGGCTTTCCGAGACGGTGATCAACGGCGAAACCTGGCGGGTTTATGCGGTCGAAAACGCCGAGCTTGGCGTGCGCGTGCTGGTCGGCGACAACTTGCGCATCCGCGACAGGCTGGTCAACGATGTGGTCAAGGGCCTGCTCGTTCCGGCCCTGCTGATCATACCGCTGCTGGCAAGCCTGATCTGGCTGAGCGTCGGGCGTGGGCTGGCGCCGCTCAGAAAACTGGCGGGCGATCTCACTGCCCGCGACGCCTCCGACC
This sequence comes from Ensifer sp. M14, assembly GCF_003355565.1. Lineage (NCBI taxonomy): Bacteria > Pseudomonadati > Pseudomonadota > Alphaproteobacteria > Hyphomicrobiales > Rhizobiaceae > Ensifer > Ensifer sp. M14. The sequence continues at coordinate 17,541 of NZ_QJNR01000007.1, read as the reverse complement.
TGCATCCGATCGCAGAGACTGCGACGCCAAGCGAGATCAGCCCGGTGCTTCGCGCACTCAACGGCCTTTTTGGCCGCGTCGCCGGCGCGCGCCAGCGCGAGCAGAATTTTATTGCCTTTGCCGCCCATGAACTGAGAACGCCGCTGGCCGGGCTGAAGACCCAGGCCCAGGTGGCGCTGGCGAGCAGCAACGCCGAGATCCGCGAAAAGGCCCTTGGTCAGATCGTAGCTGGCGTCGACCGAACGGGACGGCTCGTCAGGCAATTGCTCGACATCGCCTCGGTCGAAGCCTCGGAAACGGCGCGTGGCGCTGTCGAGGTCAATCCCGGCGATGTGCTGGCATCGCTCAGAAACGAACTGCTCGGTCACACGCGCAGTGCTGCCACCGTTGTGATCGATCCCGGCCTCGACCAGCTTCAGGTCAGGATCAATGCGGATCTGCTGCGGCTTGCCGCCCGCAATCTGATGGAAAACGCACTGCATCATTCACCGGCTGGCGGCACGGTCCATTGCCGGCTTGTCCGGAATGACGGCACCGTAACGATCACTATCGATGACGATGGTCCTGGCATCCCGCCGGAAGAATTGCCCCACGTCACCGAGCGCTTCTTCCGCGGCCGGTTCAAGGCCGCAGTCGGCAGCGGCCTCGGCCTCAGCATCGCCGAGCTCGCGCTCGAACACGCCGGTGCGGGGTTGGCGTTGCAAAATCGAGCCGAGGGAGGACTGTCCGCAAGGATCGTGCTGCCCAATGACCTCATCGCATGACCTGAAGCGAAACCGGCCATCGGTACAGTGCAGGACCGACGCCCTCGCGCGGCGCAGCCGGCCGTGCTCAGATGCCTTTATGTCCACCCTCTTAACGTGTATCGAAGTGCTACGATCGCGGACGGATTTCGCCGGGTTCCGGCGCGGCACGGTTGTCTGTCGCCCGGCTGGCCACCCGGGCGAGACGGTGCGAAAACTCTGACCTTGGCTTTCGAATGACGGCATCTGCTCGCTACACGGAACTTCCCGAACTTGCCGACCATGCGAGCGGGTTCGAAGCCGTGTGGGTTTCGACCAGCGATCGCAACGGTCCGTACCGTGTTTTGCCTGATGGGCGTTGCGACATCATTCTCAGGTTTGATGCCAGACTGACGCCGATCACGGCAATCACGGTCGTGGTGACCGGGCCGACGACACGGTTTTATGACATCGCGCTGCAGCCAGGCATGGGATTTGTCGGCATTCGCATGCGCCCCGGTTTCTTCGAAAAAATTCTCGGTTTCGAGCCGAGCGGGTTGGCCGACGGCAACTTGACCGGAGGCGATGCGCTCGCAGCCCTGCCCGATTTCGAAACGCTTTGTGCGCCAGCCCTCGATCATGACGAATTGGCGGCACGTCTTGCCGCATTCGTCCGCCAGCGTAGTCTCTCCAGCCGCTTCGCTCCCGCCCCGATCAGCGCGAGCGTAATCAGCGCCTTCCATGCGGCCGGAGGCCGTCTGCGCGTCGGCGAGGTGGCGGCCATGCATGGCATCAGCGAGCGCACCGTTCAACGCGTTCTCATCAAGGCGATCGGTCTCAAACCCAAGGCTTTCGCAAGCATCCTGCAGTTCCACCGCGCCTTGCGTCTCCTGCGTGACCACCGGCTGAGCCCGGCAGATGCGGCACTGGAGGCCGGCTATGCGGATCAGGCACACATGAACCGCGTCTTTCGCCGAATGGGCGGCTTCTCGCCGGCCCGTCTCCCCGACGTCACACTCGTGACGCTCGGCGAGTAATGTCCGAATTGTCCAAGATTGAACTCAGGAGAACACCTATCTGATCCCTGCCCCCCTTCCGTGGCGGTGCAGTCCATCGAGGGAACAGATATGACGCCAAGCTTTGGGTACTCGATTGTCTACGTCGCCGATGTGGTGGCGACCGTTTCCTTCTATGAGGCCGCGTTTGGTCTCAGGCGCAAGTTCGTCCACGACAGCAATCTTTATGCCGAGATGGAGACCGGTCAGACGACGCTCGCCTTTGCCGGCGAGGCGATGGCCGAGATGAACGGGTTCGCCATTCGTGCCAACCGCAGGACCGATCTGGCTGCCGGATTTGAGTTGGCACTGATCTTCGCTGATCCTCATGACGCCTATCGCAGGGCCGTCGCTGCGGGCGCGAGCCCGTTGAAGCCACCGGAAGAAAAGCCCTGGCGCCAGATCGTCGGATATGTCCGCGACATCAATGGCTGCCTGATCGAAATCGCCTCGGCCGTAACCGCCTGAGCCGTTTACTGGAACGCAGACGCTTCATGAGCCACGACGAATTGGAGAAACGATGCGCCCCATGACCGCCTCCCCCTGCATCACGACGCAGCGGATCGACGAAACAAGACACTTCTACACGAACCACCTCGGCGCGAAGGTTGTCTTTGACTGTGACTGGTACATCAGCCTTGAATTCGAGGGCGGGCAGTCCCTGCAGTTCATGGAGCCGCAGCAGGGGCAGGCTTTGTGCGATCCAGCCGGCCTGACCTACAATTTTCGCGTCGCCGATGTCGACACGGATTATGCCGAGATCACGGCATCGGGACTGCAACCGAGTGCTGCCATCGAGGATCATCCGTGGGGCGACCGCGGCTTTGCCATTCAGGATCCGAATGGCATCACCCTCTACATCTATTCCGACCGGGAACCGGCGCCGGAATTCAAATCATTCTACAAGGCGTGAGGCGGCCACGATGGAAAAGCGTATCGAAGCGTTTCTGGCCGATATCCGCGAACGTGGCGATAATCAGCTCGCGATCGTTTCAGCGCTGCGCGAGATCGTGCTGGCCTCCGGCCCTGATATTTCGGAAGAGATCAAATATGGCGGCCTGCTGTTTGCCGCTGGCCGGCCTTTCTGCGGCATCTTTCCCTATTCTGCGCATGTCACTCTGGAGTTCAGCGAAGGCGCCGCACTGCCGGACGCGCATGGTCTGCTGATGGGTAAAGGCAAGGGGCGCCGCCACATCAAGATGCAATCTCTGTCCGATATCGCGGAGAAGCATATCGCAGCCTATGTCCACTTGGCGTTAGCGGCCGCCAGTTGATCAAGATGGGGCACCGCTTCAGCGGATTGCGCCATTCGATGGCATGCTGACCTTCTCGACATAGTAGCGCGGAATACCGGTGCGCTCGCGATCGCGATAAAAGTCGATGCAGAATTCGACAAACGCCCGGAAGCGCTTCGAAACGTGCCGGCGACGCGAATAGATGAGGTTGATCGCCGTTTTCGGCGAAGACCACTCGGCCAGCACCGGCTGCAGCAATCCCGCCTGCCGCTCCGTCTCCACGAAGAATTCCGGCAGGTAGGCGATCCCCTCGCCGGCAACCGCGAAATATTTGATCGTCCAGTAGTCGTTGGTGGTGCAGGTCGCCGCCGGCAGCAGGTCGATCTCGGCAGCTCCCTCACGCGTCAGATACCAGGACTGCAGCCGCGTCGGCTGGCGAAAGACGAGGCCGCGGTGGCCGGCGAGTTCGTCGGGCGTCGAGGGCTGGCCGTGCCGGTCAATGTAATCGGCGCTGGCAAAGAGGCCATAGGACGAGACCGAAAGCCGCCGGCTGATGTAGTCGACATCAGACGGTTCCCCCCAGTGAAAGATGCCGTCGAGCGCCTGTTCGGTGACGTCGGAGAACGGCTGGCGCGAACTCAAGAAGACGACATCCAGATTGACCTGCGGGTATTGCTGCCGAAAGGCGTAGAGCAGTTCAGACGTGATCGTCGTGCCGAACTCTCCGGTCGAGCCGACACGCAATGTGCCCGCCACCTCCTGCCGCATCTCGGCCATCGCCGTTGCCGCATCCTCGCAATTCGACTGGATGAGACGGGCGTAGCGCAGGAACTCGGCTCCGGCGTCGGTCACATGCAGCTGATGGCCCTCGCGAACGAAAAGCTCGATGCCGAACTCGTCCTCCAGCTGGCGGATCTTGTGGCTGAGTGTGGACTTCGGCAGCCTGTGCAGGCGCGAAGCCGCTGAAATCGAACGGGAATCGGCAACTTTTACGAAGCAGTCGAGAAGCGAAAGGTCCATGTTTCGTCCAAAATCTTGGATGATATGTCCGAGAAATACGCCATTTCGGCCCATTGTACAAACGAAACCAAACTGGGACACTTTATCGACGCTAAGGGAGTGGTTTCAGTGAGCAATATCAGAGAATTCATCCGGGCAGCCTCGGGCACCGGCAACAAGGCCACTTTGGCGATCCGCGGCGGCCGCTTGGTCAACGTCGTTTCGGAAGAGATCTATCAGGCCGATGTCGCGATTTATGGCGAGCGGATCATCGCCGTCGGCGACATCTCCGACTATGTCGGACCGGACACGAAGATCATCAACGCCACCGGCAAATACCTGGCGCCGGGCATGATCGACGGCCATTTGCACGTCGAATGCTCAAAGATGTCCTTGACCAGCTTTGCCAAGGCAGTGGTTCCGCTCGGCACGACGTCGATCGTCACCGGCCTCGACCAGATCATCGTCGTCGGCGGGCCGGCCGCCGCACGCGAATTCCTCGACGAGGCCAAGGAGACGCCGCTCAAGGTGTTCTGGGGCGCACCGTGCAAGACGCCCTACACCATGCCACGCTCCACCGTCGGGCACTACTTCAGCCCGGCCGATCATCAGGCCACCCATCACTGGCCGGAATGCGTCGGTATCTGGGAAACCGTGCGCGAGTTCATCCAGGAGGAAGACCCCGACGTGCTGGCAGCACTGGAGCTTGCCGAAAAGAGCCGGCTGCCGGTGCTCGGCTGCTGCCCGATGACGCGCGGCGCGCGGCTCAACGGATACCAGCAGTCCGGCGTGCGCGCCGACCACGAAAGCTATTCGCCGGAGGAAATGCTGGAGAAGCTCAGGGCCGGCATGCATGTCGTCGTGCGCGAATCCTCGATCTCCCATTTCCTCTCCGACAATCTGCGCATCGTCACCGAAATGGGCGTCAAGGCCCTGCGCCGCATCAGCTTCTGCACCGACGACGTCGTTGCCAGCGACATCCTCAAGCGCGGGCACCTCGACAACATGGTGCGGATGGCGATCGCCATGGGCATCTCGCCGATGGCCGCCATCCAGATGGCGACGATCAACGGCGCCGACGCGCTTCGCATCGACGACAAGGTCGGCTCGATCTCGCCGGGTCGCGCCGCCGACATCCTGCTCGTCAACGACCTGCGCGAGTTCCGGATCGTTGCCGTCATCGCCAAGGGCGAGGAAGTCGCGCGCGATGGTCGCATGGCGATCGAACTCGTGCCGCCGCCGCGCAGCGCCGCGCTGCTCACCTCGATGAAGGTCGCACCGATCGAGCTCGACGATCTGAAAGTGCGTTATGATGGAGCTGGTGACAGTGCTGCAGCCATGGCGATCGCCGTCACGCCGGAGAAGATCTTCGTGCGCACACGCCGCGATGTCACCCTGCCGGTGAAAGACGGCTGCGTGCTCGCCGACCTGGCCCAGGACATCCAATACGTCACCGTGGTCGAGCGCTACGGCAAGACGAAAAACCGCCCGGTTGCCTTCACCTCTGGCTTTGGATTGCGCGAAGGCGCCATCGCCAGCTCGACCGCGCCCGACGACAACAACATCATCTGCATCGGCGCCAACCCTGAAGACATGCAGGTCGCCATCAACCACCTCATCGCCAACCATGGCGGCCAGGTGGTGGTGAGGGACGGCAAGGTCGTCTCCTTCCTGCATCTTCCGATCGGCGGCATCGTCTCTGACATCGAACCATCGGAAATGGCGGCGCTGGAGGAGGAACTGGACGACGCGGCACGGGCGCTCGGCTGCACGCTGCCATGGCCGTTCATGTATATGTTCGTGCTTCAAATCACGGCGATCCCGGAATATGCCATCACCGATCTCGGGGTCGTCGATTGCGTTCGGTTGAAAGTCATCTCGCCGCTTCATGGGAACGGTGGCGAGGAAGAGCGCGCCGCAGCAGCGGAATAAAGCCTTGGAAGGGGTCGGCATCGCCGGCCCCTTCCTCACTTCAAAAAAAGGGGAACAAAATGAACTACCAACCCAAGGCCGTGGAGCCGGCCTCCGGCACAGCGCAAGCCTCCTGGCTCGCCAGCCTGCTCGATCGCTATTTCCAGATTTCGAAATTCGGTTCGACCATCCGCACCGAAATCCTTGCCGGGCTGACGACCTTTCTTGCCGCCTCCTACGTGATCGTCGTCAATCCTTCGATCCTGTCCCATGCCGGCATTCCGTTTTCGGCGGGCGTCACGGCGACCGTGCTCGTCAGTTTCATCGGCAGCTGCGCCATGGGGCTCTATGCGCGAAGCCCGATCCTCGTCGCGCCGGGCATGGGCATCAATGCGCTCTTTGCCTACACGATGGTGGTCGGTGCCAAGGTACCGCTCGAAATTGCGCTGGGCTGCGTCTTCTGGGCCGGCGTGCTCTTCACTGTCATGGCCTTCTTCAACCTGCGCCAGACGATCATCGAGGCGATCCCGGTCGATCTGCGCTACGGCATCGCCTGCGGCATCGGCCTGTTCATCGCGCTGATCGGCTTCGAAAACGCCAAGTTCATCGTCGCCAATCCGGACACGATCGTCGGGTTGACGACGTTCAACCCTGTTACCCTTACCTTCATTGCCGGCTTCATCCTGACCGTTGGCCTGGTGGTTCGCAGGGTCCCTGGTGCGATGATGGCCGGCATGATCCTCACCACCATCCTGTCGATCCCGATCGGTCGCTGGTGGGGCGACGGCAGCGCGTTTTGGCCGGAGACGCCCGACGTGCACACGCTGGTCAACTGGAGCGGCTTTTCCGCCGCACCCGACTTCAGCTTCGTCGGCCAGATCGATCTCGTCGGTGCCCTGAGCCTGATCTACGTGCCGTTCATCTTCGTCTTCCTGTTCACCAACTTCATCGAGGCGCTCTCGACCTTCCTCGGCCTTGCCGAAGCCGCCGACCTCAAGGACGAGCAGGGATTGCCGCGCAACATCAAGCAGTCGATGCATGTCGATGCCGTCGCTGCGCTGATCTCGGCCCCGCTCGGCACCAGCCCCGCCACCGTCTATCTGGAATCGGGTGCCGGCATTGCCCAGGGTGGTCGAACCGGGCTTGTCGCCCTTGTGGCCGGCCTGCTGTTCGTGCCGTTCCTGTTCCTGTCGCCGCTCCTGTCGCTGGTGCCGGCCGTGGCAACCGCGCCGGTGCTGATCCTTACCGGCCTCTTCATGTCCGAGCCGATGAGCAAGATCCGCTGGACCGACCTCGACGAGGCGATCCCCGCCTTCCTCGCCATCGTGCTGATCCCGCTGACATTCTCGATCACGCTCGGCCTGTCGCTTGCCATCATCGCCTATGTGCTGATCAAGCTGGTCTGCGGGCGGGCGGGTGATGTAAAGCCGGTCATGTGGTTCGTCGCCTTGCTCGCGGCAGCGCTCGTCGCTCAGACCCAGTAACGTCTCCCGGCGCCCCTTTTCTCCGGACGGGAAAAAGGGCGCCGGCATCGTCTCCATTCGAAGGAACCTGTCATGCTTCAATCATGGTCGAGGACTGCACCCGAGCTCGTCGACGTCGCCATGGGCCGCACACCGGCGGACCTCGTGATCCGCAACGGCAAGTGGGTCAACGTCTATTCCGGCGAGATCATCCCGCACACCGACATCGCCGTCAAAGCCGGGCGCTTCGCCTATGTCGGCGCCGACGCCAGCCATGCGATCGGCGAAGGTACCAGGGTTGTCGATGCTGGCGGCCGCTATCTCGTGCCGGGGCTCTGCGATGCGCACATGCATGTGGAAAGCGGCCTCGTCACCGTCACCGAATTTGCCCGTGCCGTCATCCCGCACGGCACGACGACGATGTTCATCGACCCGCACGAAATCGCCAACGTACTCGGTCTTGCCGGCGTCAAGTTGATGAACGACGAGGCGCAGAGCCTGCCGATCAACGTCTATGTGCAGGTGCCGAGCTGCGTGCCGAGCGCCCCTGGGCTCGAAACCGCCGGCGCCGAACTCTCGGCCAAGGATGTAGCCGAAGCCTTGAGCTGGCCGAATATCATCGGGCTTGGCGAGATGATGAATTTCCCGGGTGTCGCCTTCAACGATCAAAAGATGGTCGCCGAGATCGCGGCAACGCAGGACGCTGGGCTCACCGTCGGCGGGCACTATGCCTCGCCGCATCTCGGCCGCGAGTTTCACGCCTATGCGGCCGGCGGCCCGGCCGACGACCATGAGGGTACGACGGTCGAGGACGCGATCGCCCGCGTCCGGCAGGGCATGCGCGCCATGCTCCGGCTCGGCTCCGCCTGGTTCGACGTTGCGGCCCAGGTCAAGGCGATCACCGAGGCAGGCGTCGATCCGCGCAATTTCCTGCTCTGCACCGACGACAGCCACTCCGGCACGCTTGTGCATGACGGCCATATGAACCGGGTGGTTCGCCACGCCATTGCCCAAGGGCTGAAGCCGATCACCGCCATCCAGATGGCGACACTCAACACCGCGCAACACTTCGGCGTCGAGCGCGAACTCGGCTCGATCGCGCCCGGCCGTCGCGCCGACCTGATCATCACCTCTGATCTTGCCGCCCTGCCGATCGAGATGGTGTTTGCGCACGGCGAGCTGCTGGCGGAATCCGGCGCTTTGGTGCGTGACATCCCACCGTTCGTCTATCCGGAAAGCGCCCGCAACACCGTGCATCTCGGCAAGACGCTCCAGGCCGGCGATTTCGACATCGGCCTCAACTCCACCGAAAATCGCGCGCGCGTCCGGGTGATCGGCGTCGTCGAGAACCAGGCGCCGACACGGGCGCTGGAAGCGGAACTTTCCGCCGCAGGCGGCATCATCGAGATGGACCGCGCCCAGGACGTCTGCCAGATCGCACTGGTGGAACGCCATCGCGGCACCGGCGACGTCGTCAATGCCTTCGTTTCCGGTTTCGGCTACGACAGCGATTGCGCCGTTGCCAGCACCGTCGCCCATGACAGCCACCACATGATCGTCGTCGGCACCAGTAAGGCCGACATGGCGCAGGCGGCAAACCGCCTGAACGACGTCGGCGGTGGCATCGTCGTGATCAAGGACGGCAAGGAGCTTGCTCTGGTCGAGCTGCCGGTGGCGGGGCTGATGTCAGACCAGCGCGCCGAGATCGTCGCCGACAAGGCCGCGGCACTCGTCGAGGCGATGCGCACCTGCGGCTGCCGACTGAACAACGCCTACATGCAGCACTCGCTGCTGGCGCTCGTCGTCATTCCCGAACTGCGCATCTCCGACAAGGGGCTGATCGATGTGCGAACCTTCGAGAAGGTCGACGTCGTCATTTCGTAGCCATCCCAGCCAAAACACTCGACCGCCCGGACGGGCGGTCGAGATTAGAGGTCGAAACATGCTGCCGGCAGGTTCTCGGCAAGCCTAGTCGTCCAGGATGATACCGATCGCCCGGTCGAGGACCTCATGCAGACCGCTGGCGTAGAATGACATGCGGTAGCCCGAACCGACATTGCTGGTCATCGCGATCGTCAGGCCCGAAATCGGCTCGTGCTGCATGACGGTGACATAGCCGGGAATGCTGCCCTGGTGGCCATAGACGAGCCGACCGGCATAGCTGCTCTGGAACAGGCCAGCGCCCGTTTCGCGCATCCGCGTGCCGGGAAAGCTGACGGTGACGCGGCCTTCGCTCATCTCCCTGAACATACCGTCCGCCAAAAGCCTGCCGCCGAACAGTGCCCGCATGAAGGCGACCATGTCACTGGGCGTCGAGACCATGTCGCCACAGGCATAGGCGGCGGTGAAAGGAAACGAATCCGAGGAATCCTGAAGCGCGTCGGAATAGGGAAGCACGCCGTCCATGCGCCACATCTCGGCGCCGGCAGCGATGCACGCCCCGGCATCGGCCGCCGGTGGCGGCCGATGGTAATAGCCGCGCACCATGCGCTCTTCCGGGAAGCTTTCAGTCGCGGGCGACCAAGTGTTTTCGAGGGCGAGCGGTTCGAGCACTTCGCGGCGGACATAGGCACCAAGCGACTGGCCGGTCAGTTGTTCGATCAGCATACCGGCCAGCACATAGCCGGTGTTGTTGTAAACGGCAGGACCGCCGGGCACCGTCTGTCCGCCGACCTGAAAGGCGAGATCCACGAGTTCCGCCGGCGTCCAGATACGATCCGGCGTCATCGGAATGTCGTACTCGAACTCCGGCAGTCCGCCGCGGTGGTTGATGAGCTGACGCACGGAAATTGCGGTTGCTCCGGGCAAATCCGGAAACCAGCGCGAGATCGGCGCGCCAAGATCCACCGCTCCTTTTTCGGCGAGCTTCAGCAAAGCTGCGACGGTGAACGTCTTGGTACAACTGCCGATCTTGAACAGCTGCGTCGGCGAAACCGGCAAACCCCGCGCCCGATCGGAGAGCCCCGACGTCACGGCGACGGTTTCGCCATCGCGCTGCGAAAAAGCAAGGGAAACGCCGACGGCGCCATCGTTGATGTAGCCTCCAAGCAGCCGACTGAGATCGTCAACCCTATTGCCATCGTGACCTGTCATCCCATCCATCCTGATCACTCCGTGATATCAACGCTGGCGAAATTCTGGCGGCCAAATGCGTCGAGCACATAGTTCGTGACGCTCTTGCGCACCGGGATCGACACCACGGAATGGGCGATAGGCGCAACCGGAACTTCGGCCTTGAGGATCGCCTGCGCCTTTCCATAAAGCGCGGCGCGCTCCTTGGGGTCGGCGGCAACACGTGCATCCTGAAGCAGCTTCTCGAAATCGGCGTTGCACCAGCGCGCCCGGTTGGAGCCGCCCTGCACACCGTCGCAGCTCAGCAGATAGCTGAGCATATTGTCAGGGTCGCCGTTGTCGCTGCTGCCGCCGAGCAGGAATACGTCATGCTCGCCCTTGGCGGTGCGGCTCAGATACTCTGCCCATTCGAAGCTGACGATCTCGGATTTGACGCCGATGGCGTTCCAGTCGGCCTGGATCATCTCCGCCATGCGGCGGGCATTCGGATTGTATGGGCGCGACACCGGCATCGCCCAGAGCGCGACCGAAATGTCACCCTCGTGGCCCGCCTCCTTCAGCAGCGCCTTGGCGCCCTCCGGATCGTAATCGATACCCGCGTCTTTGGCGGCACCGAGCTGGGCCGGCGGCACGACGCTGCCAGCCACGCTGCCGGCACCCTGATACACCGCTTCCACGATCGCCTGCCGGTTGACTGCCTTGGCAAGCGCCAGCCGGATACGCGCATCGCCAAGCGGCTTGTGCTCGACGTTGAAGCCGAGAACGCCGATGTTCTGGCCCTCGAGATTGTAGACCGTCACTTCGGGATCGTTGCGGAGTTCGGCGACGGTGCCCGGAGGTGGCGGTGCTGCGACCTGGCATTCGTTCGCCTTGAGGCGAGCCACGCGCACGGTCGGCTCAGGCGTGATCGCGAAGACCAGGGTGTCGATCTTCGGCGCGCCGTTCCAGTAGTCCTTGTTAGCCGAGTAGCGGATCTGGCTATCCTGCGCATAGGCTTCGAGCACGAACGGCCCGGTGCCGACAGGCGCCTGGTCGATCAGTTCCGGCGTGCCGGCCGCCACCATCTTCTCGGTCTGCTCCAGAGACAGAACCGAGAGATAGTCGAGCGCAATGCTCGGCAGGAACGTGACGTTTGCCGAGGTCAGGGTAAAGCGCACCGTATGGTCGTCCAGCTTCTCGATCTTCTCGATCAGCGGCCCGAGCCCAAGCGCGCTGAAATATTCGTAAGAGGCGTTCGACAGCTTGTGGTACGGGTTGTCTGTATTGCGCTGGCGGTCGAAGGTGTAGAGCACGTCGTCGGCATTGAACTCGCGCGTCGGCGTGAACTGCGCATTGGCATGAAACTTGACGCCGTGTCGCAGATGGAAGGTGTAGACCTTGCCGTCCTCGGACACGTCCCAGCTTTCGGCGAGCGCCGGTCCCACTTCCGTCGTGCCCGGTTTGAATTCCACCAGCCGGTTGAAGATCGGCTTGGCAGCCGCATCCATGGTGGAATCGGCCGTTCCGATCATCGGATTGAACGTCTCAGGGCTCGCCTCCGAGCAGTAGACCAGCGTCTTGGCATAGGCCTGCCCGCCAAGCAGAATTGTCGACGCGACGAGCGCGGTGCGCAGGATCAGACGGGTTGATTTCATAGCAAACGCTCCTGATTGCCTTGGTGTTGACGTCGCCGCGCGGTTCTCCTTACCGCATCGACGACGTTTCGATCTTGATGGTCTGCCCGTTCATTGAGCGACCGGGGAAAGTGATGGCGTGCGGGCCTTCTCTATGAACCGCTCGGGCGTAAGCGCACCGAAATCGACACCGAGGGAGGCGACATCCTCCGGCATCGCGGCACCGCGCAGCAGCGCCGAGGCGATCCGCGCCAGGGTTAGCGACACCTGGAAACCATAGCCGCCCTGGCCGCCGAGCCAGAAGAAGCCCGGCAGACGCGGATCGAAGCCGACGACGGGCGTGCGATCGGGCGAGAAGGTGCGCAAGCCGGCCCAGGGTCGCTGCGGACGGCCGATGCGAAGCGCCGTCGCCTGCTCGATCCGGTCGACGGCGATGGCAACGTCGATATCCTCAGGATATGCGTCGCAAGGTGGCGAGTCCGTTTCGTCCGCCAGCGAGCCGATCAGTTTTCCCGCATCCGGCTTGAAATAGAAGCGCTCGTGCAAATCGACAGCCAGCGGCCACTGACGCGCGTCGAGCCCCACGGGCGGATCGAACATGAACGCAGTGCGTCGCTTGGGCGCGAAGCCGAGCCCCGCCAGCCCTGCCCGCTCGGCGATCACATCGACCCAGGCGCCCGCCGCGTTGACGACCATATCGGCCACGTGGGAGCCCGACGAAGTCACCACTTGAAAACCGCCGGAAATACCGGCGATCTCCAGCACTTCCTCGCCCGAAATGATAGTCCCGCCAAGCACCTTCAGCGCGGCGGCCGAGGCTTGCACCATCTTGCCGGTGTCGATATCGAGAGCGCCGGGCTCGTAGACCCCGCCGCAGGTGGTATCAGTGCGGATGACGGGGATAAAGCCATTGACTTCGTCTGCCGAAATCCTCCGGACGCTGGGCACGAGCGCCTGATACTTCTGCGCCAGCTCATCGACCATCGCATCGTCATCGCGCCCACCGAAATGCAAGGCGCCGCGCACATGCTCGGCAAAGCCGCCGTCGACAATGGCCGGGCGGCTGGCAACGGAAAGCGCCCGGACCACCGTGTTGCCGTAGGTTTCGGCAAACAGCGCCGCCGAGCGGCCGCTCGCATGATAGCCGAGATGCGCTTCGCGCTCGATGAGCGTGACCGAAGCCCATTTTTGGATGGCCGCCGCCGCCGAGAGGCCGGCGATACCGCCGCCAATGACAATCACTTTGGGAGAAGAAGATCCTGAGTGCATAGCCATTGGTAAAATCATTTTCCTATACGGTCAATATTTAGTGTATAGGAAAATTCTTGTTGCGAGGCGACCGGAGTTTAACTAGCTAGTGAAAGGTCGCTTGCGGGAGAAAACCATGTCGGAACAGCCAAACCTCGGCGATTGCCTTCGAAACCTGAGGAAACATCACGGCTGGACACTTCAGGATGTCAACCACCTCACCGGCGTCGCCGTCTCCACACTATCCAAGGTCGAGAACGACCAGATGTCGCTGACCTACGACAAGCTGCTGCAGATCTGCGCCGGCCTCGGCGTGCATGTCACCGAACTGCTCAGCGGCGACAGCAAGCAGCCGGCCGCCCGCACGCGCCGCTCTGTAACCTCGGCAACCACGACGCTGCGGCAACTGACGCGCAACTACGATTATCACTATCTCGCCACCGATCTGGTGCGAAAGCGCATGGTGCCGATCCTCGCCCATGCCCGGGCGCACACTTTGGAGGAGTTCGGCCCGATGACACGGCACGCCGGCGAAGAGTTCCTGATCGTGCTCAAAGGCGAGATCGAACTGCATACGGATCAATATGCCCCGGTGCGGCTGAAGGCCGGTGAGAGCGTTTACATCGATTCGACCATGGGCCACGCCTATCTCTCGGTCGGTGAAGGCGAGGCGGAAATGCTGTGTGTCTGCTCCGGCGACGAGCCGGACATGGAAAAGACCCTGCTCAGCATTACCGATGGCCAGGCCACCGATCGCTAGCAGATTGATAGCGACATCGGAGCCGCCGTCGGGTTCTCACACATTTGCCGGCGTGCAGGACCGTCAGGAGACGCACCGGCATCGCCGTCCACCTCGTCACGCCCGATCGCGGACCGTCGGGTCTGCGTCTGTCGAGTGGCAGGCCTTGACCATGACCGGTCCCTAAACGCGGCATGGTGCGGACCGCCCTGTTTGCCGCTTTCGCGCGACCGCCTGCCGCCGCCACTTGCGCAATTCGATCCGACCGCCTTTGGACCTGTCGATGCGCTGGGCTATCACCGCGCCGGATATCCGATCTTCGGCCAGTGACGGAAGCCAAAGCTTGGCGCGACCTCACCCGTCGCGCAGTCTGTCCGCGACGGCGCGCGATCAAGCGGGAACGTACGTCAACCTCACCACGTCCTCGCCAACGCGATCGGTGGCAACATGGCGGAGTGGCGGCCGCGGCCCGGCGAAGAATGGCTTGCCGTGACCAAGCACGACGGGATGGAAGTACAGCCGATACTCATCGATAAGGCCGAGATCGGTCAGGCTTCTTGCCAGCTCTGGCCCGGAAACCGCAATCTCCCCGGCGAGCCGTGCCTTCAGCTCACGGATCACCGCCCCGACATCCCCCACGACAAGCGTGGCGTTGGGACCGACCGACTTCAAGGAGCGCGACACGACCCACTTCGGTTGGCGCCGCCACACCGTCGCAAATTCGCGCAGCTCCGCGCTCCACTCCGGGCGATCTTCGTCCCAATAACGCATGGTATCGTACATGCGGCGGCCGTACACACTGCCCGTCAGCCCGCCCACATGTTCTATCCAGTGACGAAAGAGCGCCGGGCCTGTCTGCATTTCCGTGTGATCGACGAAACCATCCAGAGACTGGTTCATTCCAAAGACGAGCTTCGCCATGCTGCAAAATCTCCAACGCCGGGTGTCCAGAATAGCTTGAGGCGGCATTCCGCAAAAGTGAGATTGAGCATCAGCCAAGCGCCGCCCTGGTCAGAGTGACGGATAAGCACGGGCCGCCCCTCCTGCCACATCGGACTTTCTGCTTTCGGGCTGGGTCCTAACGCGTTTCCACGACCGGACCGGAGGTTTCTCGACGGGTGCCACTTGTCAGTTTCTACCCGCCGGCATTTTGGCCCTTCCGGCGTGAGCCGCCGCTGGCGCCTTGCGCCAGCCGCCGCTGGCGCCTTGCGCCGTTCGGCACAGCGTCTTCACGAAAAATGGCGCGCTCCAGGACGTGCGGCCAGTGCCCGACACTCTCCCGCACCGGCAACGCCGATCGTGCTGACCCCTGGCACGACCGGTTGACAGCATCAACATCCAAGCGTACTCATCAAATCATCTGATGACTTGATGAGTTTAGCATGCAGCCCGTCAACCGAACCAATCTTGCCGAGAGTGCGGCCGAAAGCCTGCGCGCCGAAATCGTCGGCGGCCGTTGGGGCATCGGCGACCGCATCCCCAACGAAGCCGCTCTGACCGAGCTGCTGTCCGTCAGCCGCGGCACAGTGCGTGAGGCTGTGCGCGTACTGGTCTCGCAAGGCCTGCTCGACACCCGCCAAGGCTCTGGCACCTACGTGCGCTCGACGGTCGATCCGGCAGGCGCGCTCGACCGTGTCAAACGCGCCGGACTGCGCGACCAGTGGGAGGCACGCGCTGCCCTCGATGTCGAAGCTGCAAGGCTTGCCGCTATCCGCCATACGCCTGCCGACCTCGAACGCATGACCCGGCTGCTCAAGGCACGCGGCACGATTGCCGATGGCGGCCATGAGGCCTTCGGCCAGCGCGACATCGCCTTTCACAAATCGATCGTCGAGGCCTCCGGCAACCGCGCCATCGTCGGCCTCTACGATTTTTTCACCTCATCGATCCTCGAAACCATTCATTCGACGCTACAAGGCGACGTCCCGGAACCGGATGAAGAGGCCCATGCAGCAATCGTCGCGGCCATCGCCACCGGCGATCCCGACCGTGCCGCCGCCTCGGTCCGCGCCTTCATGGCGCCGGTGTTGCGCGAACTCGACAGGCTGCTTTCCCAATGAACCAGACTTTCCGTGACCCCAATTCCTCGGCTCATCAGATCGCAGCCATCAACGGCCTCGAAGACCAGCTCATCGACGCCGAAGCCGACAGCGTGCCCGAACCGCAGCCGCCGGTTTTACCGCGGGGTGCGGCGCGCTTCGTGCTCGGCGCCAGCCTCGTCCTGATCGCCTTCAACCTGCGCCCGCTGTTTTCCAGCCTCTCGGTGCTGCTGCCTGAGGTAATGCGCGACACCGGCCTGTCGACATCAGGCGCCAGCCTGCTGACGACGCTGCCGGTGCTCTGCCTCGGGCTGTTTGCGCCGCTCGCCCCGAAGCTCGCCCAGCGCTTTGGCGCCGAACGCACCTTGCTCGGCGCCTTGGCACTGCTGGCTCTCGGGACAGTGCTGCGCGGATTCGGATCCGTGCCGGTGCTCTTCCTTTCGACATTCGCCGCCGGGGGGGCGATTGCCATCGGCAACGTTCTGCTTCCCGGCCTCGTCAAGCGCGACTTTGCCGACAAGGCGGCGATCATGACCGGGCTCTATACCATGGCGCTCTGCGCCGGGGCCGCCGGCGCGGCGGGCCTCACCCTGCCGCTCGAACACGGCGTCACCGGCTCCTGGGCCGGCGCGCTCGCCATCTGGGCGCTCCCGGCTTTCATCGTCTTGTTGATCTGGGCGCCGCAAGCGCTCGGTAGCAAGGCGCAGGTCCGGCACACCGGTTTCCGTGTCGTCGGCCTCTTGCGCGACCGGCTGGCCTGGCAGGTCACGCTGTTCATGGGCCTGCAGTCGGCGCTCGCCTACTGCATCTTCGGCTGGCTCGCCCCGATCCTCCGTGAGCGCGGCTTCGACCCGGCGACGGCAGGTGCCATCGTTTCGGTCTCGATCATGACCCAGGTCGTCACCTGCCTGCTGGTTCCGTCCTTTGCCATCAGGCGCAAAGACCAGCGCGGCATCAACGTCGCGCTCGTGCTTGCGGCGGTCATCGCGCTCCTCGGCATTCTCTTCGCGCCGCCGTCGACCGTGATCTTCTGGGCCATTCTGCAAGGATTCGGACAGGGCGGTCTGATTGCCGTCGCAATGACGCTGATCGTGCTGCGATCGCCCGATTCTCACGTCGCCGCCCATCTCTCGGGCATGGCGCAAGGGGTTGGCTACGTGCTGGCCGCCATCGGCCCGCTGCTCGTCGGCCTGATCCGCGACTGGACGGGAAGCTTTGATGCCGCCGCGATCCTGTTCGTGGCACTCGGCCTCGGCGCAGCGACCATGGGCCTTGGTGCCGGCCGGGCACTGCATGTCGGCGCACGAACGATCAAGGTCGACGGCTGAATTCTATCCGCTCAGCCGCCGATCTTATCCTTGCTCAGGAGGCCCGTTCCATTTCCGGCAGAGCTTCGAACAGGTCGGCGACGAGGCCGTAGTCGGCGACCTGGAAGATCGGTGCCT
>NZ_QJNR01000006.1:0-103930 GCF_003355565.1 Ensifer sp. M14 | reverse complement strand
GTCGGAACCGTCGAAATGGGCGAAGCCATCCTTACCGAGTTCAAGGCTCTTTCGGTGTAAAGAGAAGCATTTATTGCTGCGCTGTCTTTTGAAAGCGGTTGACCGGCGGATGACACTCGGTCTCGGCCTATCGATACTGACTTTTCGCCACTCATGTCGAAGAACGCACTGGCGAAGTCCGGCTTGGAATATTACCGAAGCGTCGTGACCATGCCGGCATCGACCCATGCCCCATAAGGTTAGAAATCTGCCGGCGGCGATACTCGATCATTATCTGCCAGTCGCCAGACCTATTCGGCACAGGTAGCCCCATGTTGAGATGCAGCTTATGGGCGAGCCCACATCGTGTCCACAATGGTTTGGCTTTCAAACGTCACGTCTTTGCCGTTGTGAAACATCTGAGTGTGCCAGGATCCAGGTTTCGCGGTAGCTCAGCAAGCCTACGGTTGCTGAAGTTGAGGAAGAAAAACCGTGACATCCCGACTGTTGCCGTCAAAAGGTTTACCGCCAACGACTAGGTAAACGACAATCGCTGATACCGAGAGAACCAGCATACCGATCGGCAGTCCGGTTGATGTCTTTCTTTCACGCCGACCATAGCCATGTCGTTCATACATCCGGGAAATCGCCCATCATCTTACGGGCCGCGCAGTAAGCATCAGAGCCGTCCAAAAGGGTCTCTAGAACCGCTCTGATGCCAGTACCCGCCCATGACCTGGTCCAGGGCCCTCAGCGCCATGGGCTTACAGCAAATATGGAGCCGGCCGTTGACGTGGCAATCGAACTCAGACCTTTACCGGTAGCGCGTAGGACTGAAGTCCCATGGCGGAACTTTCGATCTTGTCGCAGGTTAATCTGCGTCTGGACCGTCCAGGTCGGGATTAGAAACCTTTGGGAGCTCCGCCCTGCGCAAGTGTCCATCGGGTTGCGACTTGCTCTCGTCGTGCTTATCGAATTTGCCAGCTTTGGGATGATGTCATGAAGAACATAGGTGCAGTGATCGTGGCAGTTGCTCTGGCCGTCACGGCGGTGCCGGCAGAGGCTTTGTCCTTGTATCGAGTCAAACTTACGAACACCCCGGGGGCAGATCTGATCCATCACAAGCCCGGTCACTATGGCGGTCCTCCGCACTCTCGTGGGTATGGCGGTTATCGATACAATTCAGGTCCACGATATGGCTATTACAACGGTCACCAGGGTTATCGCTACCAACGCTATGGCTACCGTCGTCATAGTGATGGCTGGTGGTATCCACTCGCGGCATTCGGAGCAGGGCTCGCGATAGGTGGCGCAGTCGCTGCGCAGCCCCGGGGTGTCTATTCGAGCGCCGGTTCAGCCCATGTAGAATGGTGTCTTGACCGGTATCGTTCCTATAGGCCTTCCGACAACACTTTTCAGCCCTATTACGGGCGGCGCCAGGAGTGTATTTCTCCGTACTATTGAGCGGGCAGGACGTGACAACCCGACCGCTCTTGGTCTGGACCAGGCTGAAGCTCGTCATCCTTGCTCCCAACGCTGGCATTGACCAGAACGTTGAGGGGCGAGACTGTGGCATTGCCAAGTAGCCTGGTGATTCCAGATCGAATGCAAAGATCAGATAATGTATCGCCGGGAACTGTAGGCCGGTAGAAACGGGCCGCCGCCATGCCCTCGCGGTATTTCGCCACGAACGCCTTAGCGGACGTCCTGCTGTTTTTGCTGTCCAACGGGCCGCTTTCCGTTCGACATTTCCATGTCGAGAGTTCCCCTGCGGCGCCCGCGCTCGACCTGTTCAAGCCATCGGAACAGTTGTCCAGAGACGATGATGAGGGGCTAATGACCTCGGCGCTGCAGTCAATAGATATTAGCGCGCCCTAACTTTTAAGCTTGGGATGAGTTCTTGCCGGAGCCCGGGACCATCAAGGGTCGCTCGCAACGTCGTGGAACGCCTGGACATCCTCCGGGGTATGCGCAGCCGAAAGAATGACAGTGAGAAACGCCGCGCGCGCAATGTCTTTCTTGGAAGCATCCGGATGCCGGCCCCTGACCGCTTCGATCAGAGCTTTGGGTTTCATGCCCGGAACAGCCACTTCATGCCACGCGATGTTCTTCGGCAGATGCATAGTCCGTCGACGCGGGGAGGGACGGTGTAATCGTGATCAAGCTTGAGAAAATACGCGACCTCAACTTCGACCCTAACTCTCATCCGCGTCAGTCGTACCTGAGCGCCGCGAGCGGTTTGGTCTGTCTAGACGCGGCGCTCTACATGATCGCGAATGACGAGCTGCACTTTGGCGTGTTTCCCGCTCGTGCATCAGGTCCCGCTAACCTCGTCCGATTGCACACTCTAGGTGCAAAACCAAGGGAATATTAGCGATCAATCATGCTACGCTTACTCGGCGTGCTCGCAATGCGGGAGCATGAGCTGCGAGCGCGCGCTGATCGGGGAGTTTGCAGTGCGCCCTTTAAGATTGGCCGCGCTGTCCCCGAGTTGTGCCCAACCGCACTGTGCAGACAAAGGAGGCAACTATGGCCATGTATCTCACGCGCTTCAATTACACGCCCGAGACATGGGCACGCATGATCGAGAACCCCGAGGATCGCCGCAAGGCGGCACGTACTTATATTGAATCCGTCGGCGGAAACCTCCATGGTTTCTGGTACGCCTTTGGCGAGCATGATGGTTGGACTCTGTGGGAGGCGCCAGATAACATTTCGATGGCGGCGGTCGTGCTTGCTGTCGGCGCTGGAGGTGCGCTCAACTCTGTTGAGACCACTGTCCTCCTCACCGTCGAGGATACAATTGAGGCCCTGGGAAAGGCGAAGTCCATTCGGTATCGTCCACCGGCAGGATAGGCGCACGCGGCCGTTCTCTTGCGCGATCAATCTGGGGGAGCTTTCCACCGACGTGAGAGCAAAGGTTCGCTGCGGGACACAACGCGTTGACGTTTTGTGCCGCTGGCTGGGAAATCGAGGCCCGATCCGAGTGAGAACGGCCACCTCTTTCCAGGATGGCACGCTCCAAGGTCGATCCGGACCTCATTCGCTTCAGCCGTTCAGCGCGTCCTTGAGAGCTTTGGCCGGCGCGAAGGACAACTTCTTCGCAGCAGCAACCTTGATGGTCGCACCGGTTGCCGGATTGCGAGCTTCGCGCTCTGGCGTGTGCTTGACCTTGAATTTACCAAAGCCCGGGATCGATGTTTCGGCGCCGGATGTGGCAGCGGCGGTCACTGCGGCGAAGACCGCCTCGACAACCGCCTTGCTCTGGGCTTTCGTCAAGCCATGTTCGGTCGCGATCTTTTCTGCAATCTCATTGGTCGTTGTCATTGTTTTTTCCCCTCTTGATGACGTGGGAATTGTCGTCCGACGAGATCCCCTTTGTCATCTGGCTTCCAAGTGAGCGCGGCCGAAATACCGACAGTTTCCACAGCACAATCGTGAAGTGTGCCTTCGGGCACGCACTCGACGTCAGCTTTGCGGAGGCGAGCCGCCGGATCGGGTTCGTGGTGAAGGGGTCTGACGTGAACTGGAGCGTGATCGTGACGTTCCCTCAGCATTACCCGGTTGTGACAATTTTATGTATATCCCATTGACATATCCCGTCGTTGGGTCGATATGGATACGTCTGGCGTAAATCCAAAAAAGGTGTCGATCATGGAACAAGGATCAGTGTTTCAAAGCAATCGCAGTCAGGCGGTCAGGCTTCCAAAGGCCGTAGCGCTACCTGAAGATGTGAAGCGCGTCGATATTGTTGCGGTCGGTCGCACGCGGATCATAACGCCTGCCGGCGAGGCTTGGGATAGTTGGTTCGATGGCGAGGCTGTATCGATCGACTTCATGACAGAGCGAGATCAGCCGGCTTTACAGGAGCGTGAGCCTCTATAATGCTGAAATATATGCTCGACACGAACATCTGTATATTCACGGTGAAGAACCGTCCCCAACAGGTACGCGACGCGTTCAACCGCCATCATGGTCAACTGTGCATGAGCTCAATCAGCTTGATGGAGCTTATCTGTGGCGCAGAAAAATCCGCAATGCCTGAAAGGAACCTTTCTGTCGTAGAGGGTTTTGCCGCACGCCTTGAGATACTCCACTATGACGAGGTAGCCGCAAGTCATACAGGGCAGTTGCGCGCCGAACTCGCTCGGAGTGGCACGCCGATTGGTCCATATGATCAGTTGATAGCCGGGCACGCGCGCTCCCGAGGCCTAATAGTCGTAACAAACAATCGCCGCGAATTTGATCGCGTACCCGGCCTGCGTGTGGAGGATTGGACCTCTTCGGCCGGGTGAGTCCACTTCTGTCACGTTTGCTGGCTACACTGCCGGCAGGACGCAACTCCGATACCGTCGCGTTCGGCGCGGTGCGATCGACCGCAAGATCACGTTGCGTATCGGCACCACACGGCTAGCAATGCTCATGGGATATGCGAACTATCGTGGGATGAGAACAGAATTCCGCCGTCCCCGTTCTGCGTTCAAGATCGCATAATGTATCGTTTGGAAGGCGGTGTACTGCGCAGGACCGATTACGCCGCTCTATCGATTTCTGGGATCAACTCCAGTTCGCCATGGAGCGCTATTTCCTCTGTCTTGAGGTTGAAGCTGGTCTGAATGTTCATCCAAAATTCGGGCGTTGTGCGGAAGTACTTAGCAAGGCGCAGGGCGGTATCTGTGGTTATCGGTGTTTGCTCGGCCGCTATGCGTTCGATGCGGGTGCGAGGAACATTGAGCTTTTTCGCCAATGCACCGGCACTCATGTTCAGAGGACGTAGGTACTCCTCGCGGAGGATTTCGCCCGGATGGACCGGTGGAAGAATATGGATCATTTCAAGCTCCCTGTGTGCCACGATTGGCTCTCAATGGTAGTCAACAATTTCGACGTCTTCGATGCCTGCATCTGTCCAAACGAAACATATGCGCCACTGATCATTGATCCGGATCGAGTGCTGGCCTTCCCTGTCGCCCTTCAGCGCTTCAAGTCGATTTCCCGGGGGCGAACGCAAGTCGTCGAGAACAGCAGCACCGTTCAGAATCGTCAATTTGCGAATTGCCGACCTCACGATATCTGAAGGAAAGCCTTTTGGTGTCTTGCCGCATGCAACGGCCTCGGTTTTGGCGTCCTTAAATGACCTGATCACGTCTGGCTCTTCATAAGTGTATCATACGGTGATACGAGTGAAAGTCAACACAAAACGTATCATCGCGCGATACGGATTTGCAATCGCTGGCTCGTACATATTTGGAGGTCATGGAGCTCGGTTCAATTCCTCTCAAGGCGAGCAGTTCCGCGCCCGGCAAAGGCTTCGAGCTTCGTCGCAAGAAACAGCGCCGGCGTCAGCACCTGAATGGATAGGTCTTGTGAAAGCTGATGCTTCGTCGCCGTTTCGATGCCTTTGCGTACCAGCGATTGCTGAAGCCGAGGATCTTTTCGTCGTCGGGAATGAAATCGACTTTGAGAGCACCAAGACGCATCCGGCATATCCTTCCGGGAGACCAAGATCGCATAATGTATCGATCGGAACACGGGGCCGAGCATAAGTGCTGACTGCCGATTGTGAAGCTAATTTGGAGAAATCATTGCGGTTACTTCGTTGTATTAGCCGGCACCTTTGGGCAAGTTATCACCGACTCGGCCGACCGATTCCCGCGCGAAGGACTGACTGTTTGATGATGAAGGGGAGAACTCGACCCGTCTGGGTTGCGCACTACGTTTGACCGACTAAAATCCGGTGGGCCTGTCCCCCCGCGAAGCGAAAGTCCTTTCCGAAAATGATGAAATCCAGCCTCGAACACCTGCCTGATGCCAAGAGGCGGGAACTCGCGCGTGCGGTCGAAATCCTGCGTGAGGAGTTCGCGGATGCCCTGGCGGGAGGCGAGGCAGACTTCAAGAAGAAAGGCCGGATCCTCAAGGTTATCCTGTTTGGCTCCTATGCACGTGGAGATTGGGTGGATGAAGAGCACATTGGCAAGGGCTATCGCTCCGATTATGACCTGCTGGTGATCGTCAACAATCGAAAGCTGACGGATTTCACCGCATACTGGAACAACGCTGCTGACCGGCTTCTGAACGACCGCATCCTGAAGGGCATGCAGGTGTCCTTCATCGTGCATTCTCGCCGTGAGGTGAACGAGGAGCTCAGGCGCGGAAAGGACTTCTTCTGCGACATTCGCGAGCAAGGCATTGTGCTTTACGAGCTCGATAACGAGCTGCTGGTGGAACCGAGGCCGATCAATCTTGAACAGCAGTTCAAGATCGCGCGCGAACATTACGAAAGCCGACTTCCGCATGCCATAGGCTTCCTCAAGGTAGCGCGGTTTTGCATATCCGAAGGCGACGCCGCCCTCGCTGCGTTCCAGCTCCATCAAGCGATCGAGCACGCCTACTCAACCGTGCTTCTTGTTCTAAAGAATTATGGTCCACCAACCCACAACCTGCGTTCCCTGCGCGGGTTTGCCGAAGATCTGGACCGTCGACTCGCCGACGCTTGGCCACAAGACCGCCAGCGCTACTCGGCCTGGTTCAATACAATCAATGAGGCCTATGTGAAGGCGCGGTATTCCAAGCATTACCAGATAAGCGAAGAAGCGCTTTCCTTCCTGATCGAGCGTACGCAGGTTCTTCACGCACTGGTAAAAACGGTGTGCGAAAACCATCTGATCACTCTGGCTGGCGAAATCGCCGAGCAAAAGTCAAGGCGATGATCCGGTGTCGGCCTTTGGGGCTGCGAGCAGACGTGCAGCTTTTGACATGAAGGGGCGGCCGTAAGCGGCCAAGCCGGCCGTGGACGTGCCCTCGACGAAAGGGCTATGCCCCGGGTTCGTGGGAAACGTCTCTGATATTTTTTCCTCCCGGACCAATGACATGTCTCTCAGCCATAATGGCAAGAATCCGCGCTCGAGCAACTGTGGCTGTCGCCAAAAGGGAGATAATTCATCGCTTCGGCGTGGCGTTCGTTTGCGGATGCATGCACATGAGCCGAAAGTATGGTCTCGCTGATTACGCCCGCCAGGTGCGTGTCGAGCCGTGAATTCCACGCCCATACTGTCGGAGCGCCGAAGTGGCCGCAATCCACGACCATGTCGCGTCTTTAGCTCGCAGCAGCTATAGGTTCACGTGGTCGAGTGGCCCGGGACCGCTAGCCCGTGGTGATCAGGATCAGCAGAACGAAGACCACCAGCACCATGGCGAGCGCGGGTATGATGATGGCGGGGTAACCGAAGGTGACGATCGCCAGCAGCCAGATCAGCACGCAGTTGACGAGGAACAGCACCTTGGCGGTGCCGGAGCCCCGCACCGCTTCCTTGAGCATCCAGCCGAACACCGGCACGTGATAAACCATTTTTGCAATCATTGTTTTCAAGCCTTTCTTCCGGGTGGACCCTGAGCCCACCATGATCTGTTGGGTTGGCTGGCCCTGTGCGGAGAGATCAGTCCCTGCGCGCAAGGCCAGCCAGCGCCCGCAATTGCTGTTCGTCGAGGATGCGCACCGTCTTGGGGTGGTTGAAGTCGATCAGGCCGTCACGCTTGAAACGGTTGAGACAGCGGCTGACGGTCTCGACCGTCAGGCCCAGCCAATCGGCAAGATCGGCGCGCGAGAGATAGAGATTGAAGCTGAACAGGTTCCGGCCGGCGGCCCTGCCGCGCCATGCGAATTGATCCGCGAGATCGATGAGCGCCGTTGCGACCTTTTCCGTCGCGGTCTTGCGGCCGAGCAGGGTTGCGTGTGCCTGCATCCGGTGTAGCGTCGCCTTCAGTTCGGCGGCGACATCTGGCCCCTGGTCGCCGTCGTCGACCTGGCCGCTGGCGAGCGTCTCGATGCGCGCGAAGGTCAGCGTCTCGGCAGTTGCGATGTTGCGGCCGTCATGGGTGAAGCCGAACAGGCGCCCAGGGCCAATCACGTCGGTGATCTGGCGGCGTCCGTCGTCGAGTAGTTGCGACAGCGCGACACAGCCGTCGACGACCCGGTAAAGATGGCGGTTTCGCCCGCCCTGGAACAGCAATGTCGCGTGTTCGCCGACCAGACGCTGGCGGTTGGGGGAGAGTTTTGCCGTCGAGAAGGCGGCGGAAAGTGGGGGCGGAAGCGTTGTTTCCGCAAAGGTGATGGTATCGGGCATGGGTGGGCGATCCGTATTGCGATCTCGTCGGGATCGTCGCTATGCGACGCGCCGCAGATCAGGCATCAGCGTTCCGTCACGATCGACCGTGACTAGCGGCTCAGGCGATTGGATTTTGACGTGGGTGGCCCGCGCGGGCTCGCATTGGGTGGAAGCTGCGATCGGGCGGATGCGACCGGCTGTGCCGGTGGCAGGGCCTTTTCGGTCTTGCGAACGATCGTGTCCGTGGCGTTGGTCGGTGCGGGCAGGAGGGCCCAGAAGATACGACAGGCACCGCAGAAGTGGCTGTGGGAGAGTTGCTTGCCGCTGCCGTCGTCGCCGGATGCGGGCAGGCAGAGGTCGGGCAGGGACCCGTCGGGGAGCACGAACTGCGCGCGCTCTGCAGGCGACAAAGCCGCGGCGGCTGCGGGCGCCTGGTGCGCGAAGCCGAGAAGCAGCACGGCCAATGCGCAAAACATGCGCATGGCCTGCTGCATTCTGATCTTCGTGCGAGGCTTCATTCTCTCTGCCTATCCCTATGCCGATCTGTTGGCTCAGGGATAGGCGATGGTATTGACAAAGCTCAATGTGGCAAACCGCGCAGGGGCAGAATGCCGCATGCCGTTGGATCAGTCTTCCTCGACAAAGACCTGCTCGCGCTTGGCCTTGACGCTCGGCAGGAACACCACCACCAGCACCATGGCTGCGATGAAAAGCAGGATCGCGCTGATCGGGCGGGTGACGAAGGTGGTCGGGTCGCCGCGCGACAGGATCATCGCCCGCCGCAGGTTTTCTTCAAGCAGCGGACCGAGGACGAAGCCGAGCAGGAGCGGGGCCGGCTCGCAGCGCAGCTTCAACAAGAGATAGCCGACGAGGCCGAAGAAGGCGACGGCATAGAGATCGTAGACGTTGGAGTTGACGCTGTAGACGCCGATCGAGCAGAACGCCATGATGATCGGGAAGAGTACGTAGTACGGTATCTTCAACAGCCGCACCCACAGCCCGATCAGGGGCAGATTCAAGACCACCAGCATCAGATTGCCGATCCACATCGAGGCAATGATGCCCCAGAACAGCGCCGGCTGTTCGGACGCGACGTTCGGGCCGGGCACGATGCCTTGGATGATCATCGCGCCGATCATCAGCGCCATGACCGGGTTTGCGGGAATGCCGAGTGTCAACAGCGGGATGAAGGAGGTCTGGGCACCGGCATTGTTGGCACTTTCCGGGCCGGCCACACCGGCGATGGCGCCGTGACCGAATTCTTCCGGCCGATCTGAGACGCGTTTCTCGACGGTATAGGAGGCGAAGGCCGCAAGGATGGCGCCGCCGCCGGGCAGGATGCCAAGCGCCGAGCCGATCGCCGTGCCGCGCAGGACGGGGCCGACCATGCGCTTGAAGTCGTCGCGCGTCGGCATCAGGTCGGTGACCTTGGCCATCAGCACTTCGCGCGTGCGTTCGTTCTCAAGATTGCGCAGGATTTCGGCGATACCGAAGACGCCGACCGCGAGGGCAACGAAATTCAAGCCGTCCGAATACTCGCGGATCCCCAGCGTGAAGCGCGGCGTGCCGGTGTAGATGTCGGTGCCAACGAGGCCGAGCAACAGCCCGAGCGCTACCATTGCCAAAGCCTTGACGATCGAGCCGTGCGCCAGCGCGATCGAGGACACCAGGCCGACGATCATCAGCGAGAAATACTCAGCCGCGCCGAACTTAAGTGCAATGACGGTCAGGGGCGGGGCGAAGACGGCGACGAGGAATGTCGAGACCGTGCCGGCAAAGAACGAGCCGAGCGCGGCGATCGCGAGTGCTGCACCGGCGCGGCCTTTGCGGGCCATCTGGTAGCCGTCGATCGCGGTGACGGCTGACGAGGATTCGCCCGGCATGTTGATGAGGATGGCCGTGGTCGAGCCGCCATACTGCGCGCCGTAATAGATGCCGGCGAGCATGATCAGCGAGGAGACCGGCTCCAGCTGAAAGGTGATCGGCAACAGCATGGCGATGGTTGCCGTCGCGCCGATGCCGGGAAGCACGCCGATCAGCGTCCCGAGCAGAACGCCGATCAGACAGAAGAACAGGTTTTCCGGCGAGGCGGCCGTGGCGAAACCGAGGGCGAGATTGCTGAAGAGTTCCATCATCCGTCTCCTAGAACTGGGTCCAGGGGCCGAAGCGCTGGAAGGGTAGGCCGAGGCCGTAGCTGAAGACTGCGACCGAGAAGGCCGTCAGCGCCAGCGACAGCGCGATGGCGGTCAACGGCTTCATCCGGCCGGAGGCAAAGCAGGCAATGAGTGCCGTGAAAAACAGCGACGGGACGAAGCCGAGCCCGCGCACGGTCAGGCCGAAGAAGACCGGTGCCGGCAGGATGAAGAGCATGCCGCGCACGGCGATGGGGCCAATCGGCTCTCCCTGGACCCGGGTCGACTGCACGAGGACGACGATACCGAGCAGTGTCAGAATGACAGCCAGAACCAGCGGAAAATAGCCCGGTCCCATGCGGAACGCAGTGCCGAGTTCGAGGTTGAAGGCCTGCCAGGCGAAGAACAGCCCGACGGCCGTGAGAATGCCGCCACAAAGCGCATTGGTGCTGTCGAAGGAGATTGATTTCATCGTGTCCCCATTTGGTTACCGGAGCCGGTCGTCGAGCGGAAAGAGCCGCAACCAAAATCCGAACTGCCTGTTGTCAGCGGCGCGGCGGTGCCTGGAGGGCGCTTTGCGGACGTCCAACGTAGAAGGCCACCGGATGAATGCCGTTTCGTCCGAGCCGGATGCTATGCCTGAAGCGGCAAAGGCCGCCACGATCGAGGCACGTCGGCCGAAGGATCGTGGCGGGCAGCGGTCTTAAATCAGTCGGCGTACTGGCCGGCGGCTTCGATCACCGGCTTCCAGCGGGTGATTTCGCTTTCAAGCTTCGCCTTCAGCGCTGCCGGGGTGGCATCGGCTTCGCTCGACGGTATCGTGCCGAGTTCGCCGAAGCGGGCAACGACGTTCGGGTCCTTCAGCGCCACCTGCAGCGACTTCGACAGGCGTTCGGTCACTTCGGCCGGCGTGCCCTTCGGCGTGTAAACGCCATGCCAGATGCCGACCTGCAGGCCGGAAAGGCCGCCTTCCGTCGTCGTCGGCAGGTCCGGGAAGACCTTGAGACGCTCGGGCGAGGTCACGGCATAGGCCTTGATGGTGCCGCCCTGGATCTGCTTGGTGGTGTTGGTGGTCTGGTCGCACATGATGTCGACCTGGCCGCCGAGCAGATCGGTCATTGCCGGGCCGGTGCCCTTGTAGGGAACGGTCGTCAGCGGCGTTTCGATGGCGCTCATGAACATCATGCCGCAAAGGTGAGAGGCAGCACCGATGCCGGCATTGGCAACGGTAACCGTGTCCTTGTTGGCCTTGGCGTATTCGACGAGGCTCTTGAGATCGGTCGGCTCGAGATCCTTGCGCGCGACGATCGTCATCGGCACTTCGGTGACGAGACCGACATATTCGAAGGCGTTCAGGGTGTCATAGGCGAGCTTGCGGTAAAGCGTGGCGCTGGTCGCCATGCCGATATGGTGGAGCAGAACGGTGTAGCCATCCGGATCGGCCTGGGCAACGCGACCGGCACCCAGGGTGCCGCCGGCGCCGCCGACGTTCTCGACGATGATCTGCTGGCCGAGATCCTTCGACATGGATTCCGCGACGAGGCGCGCGACAGTATCCGTCGGGCCGCCGGCCGAGAACGGAACGACCATGGTGATCGAGCGTTCGGGATAGGTCTGCGCATTGGCGGAAGCGGCAAACAGTGACAGGGCGGCAACGGCGCCAAGAAGCGCATTCAGGGTTTTCATCTTTTCCTCCCGGATGAAATATCGACCAGCCGGCAAGGCTCCTCCCATGCCGATTCTGGTTGACCCATTTGCGGGCGTAATTTTAGCACAGACAACGGCTTTGCTGTGCGCCTTCGCGCATTTCTGCCGCCGGTTGTCGGAGTTTGGGTAGAATTGGAAACAACAGGCTCGTTCAGTGGGTGGATTTCCACCCATTGTGGGCCGGGCGGTTCGACGGGACATTGCGGCGCCGCCTCCGGCCGGACAAGCGGGCCGCTATTGTTGTCCGGTACGGTGCCTCAAATACCGCACTTCGTCCGTTGTCAGCGGGCGGGTGGCGCCCTTGGCAAGCGCCCCAAGCACGATGTCGCCGATCGAGACGCGCACGAGCCGCAAGACCTCGAAACCGAGGACATCGAGCATGCGCCGGATCTGACGGTTGCGGCCTTCGTTCAGCTCCACCTCGATCCAGCTGTTCTTTTCGCCGCCTCTCAAGTGTTCGGCACGCGCGGCGCGCAGATGCTCGCCACCCTCGTCAACGCCATCGACCATCGCCCTGAGCTTGGCGTTGTCGATCTCGCCGGAGATCTGCACGTGATAGACCTTGCCGAGATGGGTTTCCGGGTCGAGCAGGCGCTGGGCAAGCACGGTATCGTTGGTGAAAAGCAGCAGGCCCTCGCTTGCCTTGTCCAGCCGGCCGACCGGCGAAAGGAACTGCGCATCGTGATCGCTCAGGCAATCGAAGACCGTCGGGCGTCCCTCCGGGTCGTGACGGGTCGTCACCAGCCCGCGTGGCTTATTGAGCATCAGGTAGATCTTGTCTTCCGCCTGAACGGCCTTGCCATCGACGGCGACGCGGTCCTTTTCGATATCGACCCATTGGGCGAGATCCGTTGTCCTGCGGCCACCGATGCTGACGCGACCCTCGAGCACCAGCTTTTCCGCCTGCGTCCGCGAGCAGTAGCCGAGCTTGGAAAGGGCGCGGGCGATGGTGACGCGCTTGCCGACATCGCCGGTCATGCGGCCACCGCCTTCGCTTCGTGCTGATATCGGCCGCTTCTGCCGCACTTCGGGTCGTCTCCGTCCATCTCTGCTGCCGACGCGTCTCGTCACGCCTCGGAACTGTGGTTCAGTCGACCTTGATATAGCTGATCTGCCGGGCAAGCCAACAGCCGATCGTCAGTCCGGAAACGGCGCCCCGTCCGTCGCGGTGGATCCGCACGGTCCAGTCGCCGGGTGCCGGGGCATCCATTGAGCGCTTGCAGCTGAGAAGCCAGATATCGTCGGCAAACGGATGCATCGCATGCATAGCGCCCTTGCCGAGCAAACCGTTGAAGCCGGCAAAGAAGACGCCGTTGGTCGAGACGATCTCGATATCGGCGTCGAGTTCGGCGGAGTGGTAGCGCCCGGCGATGTCGGGCTTCGCTCTGCCGGCGACCCTTTGGGCCGTCGTTGCAAGGTTTTCGCGTTCGCGCCCCATCTGCAGGCCGGTGCCGTTTGCCGTCAGCGAGACCGCGCTGGAGCGGGCGACACCATCCGCTCCGATCTGCAGAACGTCTCCAGCGGTTGCAAAACGCAGCTCAAGTCGTCCGGTTGCCAGGGGCCGGGTCGACAGCGCAAGACCGGTCTCCGGCTCGAGATAGGTGCCGAATTGCTGGCTTTCCCAGTTACCGACCGCCGCCTCGGCATCCCGATGGCCAAGCGCCACCTTCATAAGCGCCGTAGCAGCGGCATGGGCGTCGGCCTCATGGTTGAACATCACGACGATCGACAGACGTTCACTGGCCGCGTGCAGGCGGCGGCAGCGAAAGCCGCGCAGAGCGCCGCCATGGCCGGTGATCGCGACGTCGCCGATCGTTTCATGCGCAAGGCCAAAGCCGTAGGTTGCCGCGGTCCCATCCGCATAGGTCTGCGGGGCGGACAGTCTGCGGTAGAGACCATCGTCGTCGTCGCGCGTCCGGTCGATGAAGCATTCCCAGGCGAGCATGTCGTCAAGCGTCGCCGAAATGCCGGCGTCCCCCGCCCAATAGATCCGGTTCGTCGCCTCGAAATACCCTGTGGTCTCATTGCCCTCGTACCCGATCACGCCGTTCGGTGACACGCTGGTGTCGGGGGTAAGCGCCGCTGTCGTCATGCCGGCCGGACCGAAGGTCGAGCGATCGTAGAGTTCGGCAAGCGACCGGCCCGTATGGTCCTCGATCAGGTCGGCAAGGATGCGGTAGTTGCCGTTCGAATAGGAATAGCGCGTGCCCGGCTCGAAATGGGTCGAGCGTGCGCGCGACAGCAGCGGCCGGGCGTCCTCGCGACCAAAGACGCCATCTGCCATGGCGCCCTGCAGCACGGTCAGCGCCCAGTAGTCGCGCAGGCCCGACTGGTTGTGGCAGAGATGGGCAGCGCTCGGGCGTTTGCCTTCGATGAGTGGCAGGTAAGCATCGAGCGCGCGGTCGAGCCTGGCGGGGTCGCCGACCGTGTCGAGCAGCACGGCGCAAGTGAAGTGTTTGCTGATCGAGCAGATCGGCAGCAGCGTGCCGGGTGACATCGGCTTGCGCGCGGCGAGATCGGCATAACCCCAGACGTGCTTCAGGATGACCTCACCATCCCTGACGACACCCACGACACCGCCCGGCCCCCGGTACTGCTGTGGCAAGGCAAGGACGGCTCGTTCGAGGGCGGGAAGATCCAGGGTGGTCATGGTGCGCAATGCCAGTCGGTGGGTGAGGAAATCTGCCGCCCGGACGGGCGGATCGGTTTCGTACCTACCGCTCCGTCAATGCAGTTGCAACCGCGCTCCGTGTCTCCTCAGCGCAAACCCGCCTGGGCGTGATAAAGCCGGCTATAGGTGCCCTTGGCGGCGAGCAGGGTATCGTGCGGTCCCTGTTCGCTGATGCCGTTGGCATCGACGACGATGATGCGGTCGGCGTCGCGGATCGTCGCCAGACGGTGGGCGATAACCAGCGTGGTTCGGCCCTTCGAAAGCTCGGCAAGCGATTGCTGGATCGCCTTTTCGGTTTCGGTGTCGAGCGCCGAGGTTGCCTCGTCGAGGATGAGGATCGAAGGGTTTTTCAGGAACATCCGGGCGATCGCCAGACGCTGCTTCTGACCGCCGGAAAGCTTGACGCCGCGCTCGCCGATAACAGTGTCCATACCCTCGGGCAGGCCTGAGATCATGCCGTCGAGCTTTGCCCGGCGGGCGGCGTCGAGGATATCGGCTTCGCTTGCACCCAGCCGCCCATAGCCGATGTTGTCGCGGATGGTGCCTGCGAACAGGAAGACGTCCTGCTGCACGATGCCGATCTGTCCGCGAAGCGAGGCGAGTTTGATGTCGCGAATGTCGATGCCGTCGACTGTGATGCTGCCTTCGGCGACTTCGTAAAAGCGTGGCAGCAGCGAGCAGATCGTCGTCTTGCCGGCGCCCGATGGGCCGACGAAGGCGACGGTTTCTCCGGCCTTGATCGTCAGGTCGATGTTGGAGATTGTCGGCTTGTCGGCGCTGTAGCCGAAGGAGACGTTG
The DNA here is from genome assembly GCF_003355565.1 of Ensifer sp. M14. Lineage (NCBI taxonomy): Bacteria > Pseudomonadati > Pseudomonadota > Alphaproteobacteria > Hyphomicrobiales > Rhizobiaceae > Ensifer > Ensifer sp. M14. The sequence continues at coordinate 88,541 of NZ_QJNR01000006.1, read as the reverse complement.
CGATAGGCGATGTCGCCGCGCAGGCCCTTCACGTCGACCGCGTCAGGGCGATCCTCGATATCGGGCTCGGTCTCCATCAGTTCGATGAAGCGCCTGAAGCCGGCGATGCCCTTGGGATATGTCTCGATGACGGAGTTGATCTTCTCGACCGGGCGGAAGAACACGCCGACGAGGAGCAGGAAGCCGATGAAGCCGCCATTGGTCAACTGACCGGTCAGCACGAAGTAACTGCCGGTGATCATCACGATCAATTGCGTCAGCCGCATGCTCATGTAGCTCAGCGACGTGCTGGCAGCCATTATGCGATAAGCCTCGAGCTTCGTCTGGCGGTAGTTCTGGTTGTCCGTCTCGAACAGGCTGCGCTCGTGCTCTTCGTTGGCAAAGGCCTGGACCACGCGGATGCCGCCGACATTTTCCTCGATGCGGGCGTTGAAGTCTCCGACACGGCCGTAAAGGTTGCGGAAGTTGTTGGCCATGCGGCCGCCGTAACGGCTGGTGACCCAGGCGGTGATCGGGACGACGGCCGCGGTAATCAGCGCCAATTGCCAGTGCACGGTCATCATCAACAGCAGCGCGCCGATGAAGGTCATGATCGCGATGAACAGATCCTCGGGGCCGTGATGGGCGACTTCGCCGATTTCTTCGAGATCCTTCGTCAGCCGGCCGACGAGATGGCCGGTCTTCTGATTGTCGAAGAAGCTGAAGGAGAGCTTCTGCAAATGGTCGAAAGCCAGGCGGCGCATGTCGGTCTCGATGTTGATGCCGAGCATGTGTCCCCAATAGGTGACAGTCGCCATCAGGCCGGTGTTGACGAGATAGACGATGAGAAGACCGACGGAGGCCAGCAGGATCAGCGTCCATTCTTGGCTCGGCAGCAGCTGGTCGACGAACAGTTTGACCGCGACCGGGAAGCCAAGCTCCAGCAGGCCGGACAGCACCGCGCAGGTGAAATCGAGAATGAAGAGGCCGCGATAGGGCCGATAGAACGCGAAGAAGCGCTTCAACATGACAACCGCACTCACATGGGCAGCCGCTTGGGAACGGCCGTAAAATCTGAGCTCAAATGTCATGTTTTTAGCCGGAAGCCAACAGAAATGCGACCGAAAAGCGATGACACGCCGTCACAAATCACACCAACCCGGGCGTGTGATCCCCCGATGAGGCGCAAGGCGGGGCGGGAGGAAGAAAACGTTAACCATAAGCTTCGTAGAAGAGGGAATCACCAGGGGAGAAAATGAAGCAATGGTAGGCGATAGATCAGATGAAGCGGCGGTGTTTGGCGGACGCGAGGTCGTTCCGTTTCCGATGGCAAGAAGACTGAGCACCATTCGCATCTGCGCTGCCGACCTGGAAGATCTCCATGGTGACGACGCCGTAAAATACTGGCGGCGCGAATGCCGGAAGCTTGCCGACGAATTGCTTGCGCTCGGTTGCTCCGAAGAAGACATGCGTGAGCAGGTCATGGCGTTTCAGGCTGAGGTGCAGGCCGAACTCTGGCAGCGCCACCAGTCCCGGGGTTCTACCGGCGCGGTGAGCCAGTAAATCGGCGGCACCGCCTCCGCTTTGGCCGGACCTTTGGCAGGAGACGGCCCGGCATTCCCGCCGGAGCCATCATTGTCAGCGACCAATGGCGCCCTGCAGACGGTGCGCCAGCCATGCAGCCGCACAGCCAAGAGCGGCGACGCCTGAAAGTTCGCAGAATGCGAGCCATCCCGGCTCGAGATGCGCCCAACCCATCCCATGAACATCGCCCAGACGGGCCAGCCGATGCTTGCGGATGTGGCGGCGGCCAGGGCGGCGGTGGTTGCCGCCACCAGCGTCAGCAGATTGAATTTCCAGGCGAAGGGCGCTCGGCCCGTTGGTTCTGTTTGCACGGTCATGACATATCCTCGAATTTGGATTGAATAGGCGCTGTCACCGGACAGCTAAGGTCAGGCTCGGGGCTTTTCGATCGACAGCAGATCGGCAATGCCGATGCGCCGGGCGAAGTCGATGCGCATGCGCTCGGCGATCTCGATCACTTCCGCAGCACCGTCGCCGACGAAATCGACGACCGACCGGGCGGGGCGCGATCCTTCCGGCAGGCCGACGATGCGCACGACCTCGTCGGCCACGGCCTGCGGGTCGGCATGATCCGGCGTCAGTTCGCTGAGACGTTCGCCGACCCTGTCCAGCAGGCCGTCGTAGCGGGAATAGGCCACGACGGTCTTCTCGTCCGCCGGGCGCCCGGCGGTCGGAAAATGGTTGGTGCCTCGGGTAAAGGCGCCGGGCACGACAATGGAGGTCTCGATGCCGAAGCGCGTCAGTTCGTAGGACATGGTGACGGCAAGGGAATCCATCGCCGCCTTGGCAGCGGCATAGGGACCCAGGAAGGGCGGGAAGCCGCCTTTGGTGGTGGTGCTGCTGATCCACAGGACGAGCCCATGTTCACGCTTGCGCATTTCGGGCAGCACGGCGCGGTTGACCCGCTGCACGCCGAAGAGATTGGTGTCGAAGACCTTGACCAGTTCGTCCGGCGTGAAGGCCTCGGTCGGGCCGATGACGAGATGACCGACATTGTGCATGATAACATCGATGCGGCCCTGCTCGGCAACGACCGTCGCGACGGCGGCATCCGCAGAGGACTGGGACAAGACGTCGAGTTCAAGCGGCCTCAAATCATATCCGCCGAGTTCGGCGGCAGTGCGCATCTCTGAGGCGCGGTCGCTGTTGCGGCCATCGATGCCGCGCATCGAGGCGTAGACGGTGTGCCCGGCGCGGGCGAGCGCTTCGGCAGAAAGCTTGCCAATGCCGGAGCCGGCGCCGGTGACGAGAATGACGGAGGACATGGTTCAATTCCTTGGTTCGGTAAGGGGATCGGAGAGAGGACGGGTGCTGATGTCAGGCAACGCCGCCATTGGCGCGCAGGATCTGGCCGTTGACCCAGCCGGCATCAGGCCCCACCAGGAAAGCCACGACGCTGGCGATATCCCCCGGTTGGCCGAGCCGCTCCAGCGGCGGCATCTTGGCAAATTGCGCGACAAGCTCTTCGCTCTTGCCCGACAGGAACAGGTCGGTCGCGATCGGGCCAGGCGCCACGGCGTTGACGGTGATGTCGCGGCCGCGCAGCTCCTTGGCAAAGACATGCGTCAGCGCTTCGACGGCCGCCTTGGTGGCGTTGTAGACGGCATAGCCCGGCAGGTTGAGGGCAAGCGTCGTGGAGGAGAAGTTGACGATCCGGCCGCCGTTGCGCATGCGTTTTGCCGCTTCGCGAAGCGTGTTGAAGGTGCCCTTGGTGTTGATGGCGAAATGACGGTCGAATTCCTCGTCGCTGGTTTCGGTAAGCGCGGCAGTCTTGAGGATACCGGCATTGTTGATCAGCACGTCGATACCGCCGAAGGCGGCCTCGGTTGCGTCGAACATGCGCTTGACCGCTTCGGGATCGGCAACGTCGGCCCTGGCGGTCAGGGCGCTACCGCCTTTTTCTCCAATTCTGCGCGCCAGGTTCTCGGCGGAGGCGGTGTCGCCGGCATAGTTGATGACGACGGTAAAGCCGTCGGCGGCCAGGCGTTCGGCAATCGCCGCTCCGATACCGCGCGAGGCGCCGGTCACGAGGGCGACCCTGTTGGGTTGGTCTTGCATGATGCTTCTCCTTGGTTGCGAAGCGAATTGGCTTCGTTGCTGAGAGAAGAATGACGACTTTCATAATTCGGATAATCATGCATTGTTCAGCAACATAATCCGGAGATCGCGAACAAATGGACAGGTTCGATGCCATGCGCGTGTTTTCACGCGTCGTTGAGAGACGCAGTTTCACGCAGGCTGCTGATGATCTCGGCCTGCCTCGCTCGACGGTGACAGATGCGGTCAAGCAACTGGAAGCACGACTGGGCGTACGCCTGCTGCAGCGCACGACGCGGCATGTCAGCCCGACGCTGGATGGTGCCGCCTACCACCAACGCTGCATCTCCATTCTCGATGATATCGAGGATGCGGAAGGTGCCTTTGCCGGCGCCAGGCCCAAGGGCCTGTTGCGCATCGACGTGCACGGCACCCTGGCGCGACACTTCGTGCTACCAAGCCTGCCTGCTTTTCTTGCGGCCTACCCGGAGATCGAGCTTTACATGAGCGAGGGCGACCGGCTCGTCGACCTTGTGCGGGAAGGCATCGATTGCGTGCTGCGGGTCGGCGAGCCTCAGGACAGCGACATGATCGGGCGGCGGATGACGATGCTGGACGAGATCACCTGCGCGGCACCCGGCTACTTCGCCCGATACGGCAGGCCCGAACGGTTCGACGCGCTGGAAGGGCATCGTATGGTCGGCTTTCGTTCGTCGACTTCAGGCGCTCCGATACCGCTCGAATTCCAGGTTGGGGACAAGATCGAACATGTCACGCTGCCGGTGGCGGTCGCGGTCAATGCCGCCGAAAGCTTCGTTGCCGCCGCAAGGCTGGGGCTCGGGCTCATTCAGGTGCCGCGCTACCATGTCGAGCGAGACCTGCGTGAGGGGACGTTGGTCGAGGTGCTTGAGAGCTGCCGTCCGACGCCGACACCGGTTTTCCTGCTTTATCCGCGCAACCGCCAGCTTTCGCCGCGCGTGCGGGTCTTCATCGACTGGCTGGCCGGCGTGTTTGCCAAGGGCGGCGGTTGATCCGGGGCGTCAATCCGTCAACAGTTCCGGATCCCAGGTGAACAGTTCCTTGGCGCGGGCAATCCCGCGCAGGGCGAAGCGCCCCAATGAAACAGCGTCCGCCTGAAGCGGCGGCGGGCAGGCCGCGACGAAATCCGCCGACATGATCACCTGCCGCTCGATCGAGCGGCACATCGAGGCGATGCGGCTGACTTCGTTGACCGCCGGGCCAACGACGGTGAAATCGAGACGGTTCTGGCTGCCGATATTGCCGTAGAAGACCTCGCCGATATGCAGGCCGAGATAGACATCAGTCGTCGGCTTTCCCTCTTCTTCCCGGCGCGCGTTCAACGCCACCAGCATGCGCCGCAATTGCCGCTCGGCGGCAATGGCATTGGTGCAGGCGGTTGTCGGCTCCTCGGCATTGAAGATGCCCAGCACGCCATCACCGATCAATTTGAGGACGCTGCCGCCGTGATCGTGGATGGCGGAGATGACCATGCCCGAATAGTCGTTGAGGAAGGGGATGATGTCTTCCGGGGCGGCGGTGTCGGAGATCCGTGTGTAGTTGCGCAGGTCGGAAAACCACATGACGGTTTCGATGCGTTCGGCCTCGCCGCGCACGATACTGCCTTCGACCACGCGCCGGCCGGCGTCGGCACCGAGATAGACGTCGGCAAGCGTGCCGATGATGCGGACGCAAGACGTGGTCTTCACCGCGAGCGCAAGGGTAGGCAGTAGGATGCGAAGGGCAGCGATCTCCTCGTCGGTAAAACCGCTTTGCCGACGCGTGGTCCAATAGGAATAGAAACAGTCCATCTCGCCGACGCGGCCTCGGTCGGTGAAATGGTGTATCATGTTGAGGCAGTCGGTATGGCCCTCTTCCTTCAGGCGGTCGAGGACCTGGTACGGCACTGAAGGCTCGTGGGCGAGGCGCACGCGCCGCTCCGGCTCGCGCGCCGTCAGCATGTGGTAGAAGATCGAGCGATGCCAGTTCGCCTGCGCTTCTCCCCCCGTGGTCGCGGAATATTGCACGACCTCCGGCGTTACGTCGCTCTCGCTGTTCCATTGGAACGCGCGTCCTTCGAACTCCGGATGCAGCGTGTCGATCAGGCCTTGTGCCCGGGCGAGGTCGAGACCGGCGGCACGGCATTTCTCACAGAAGCCGGCAAGCATCTCGGGCTCTTCCAGGCCTTTCAGTCCCTCTTCGGACAGCCAGAGAACGATGTCGCGGATCTGTTCGTTGTTCATTGCGGGTCCCGCTTTTGAGCTGCCGGTGGTTTGCGCTGGCGCGCGCCGGGCACACTATCAATAGCCGAGTCCGGCATGAGAACAAGCAACCCTTCAAACCTCCGCAAGGTTCCTGTGCGTCCCGTGCGTTCCAGGCCTCGGGCAGGAAGGAAGGCGCTGCCTGCGGCCGCGCGACGACGCGGCCCGGCGCGCCGCCGGGCCGTGGCGCCGCTGCGCTAAACGGCCAGATGCAACGCGTGCCCGTCATTTTCCGCCGGCACGGCGCAGCAGATCAGCGCCTCGCCTTGGCCGACCTCGAACGATGGCTGCTGCGGGTAGGTGACTTCGCCTTCGAGAACCCGCGTGCTGCAACTGCCGCAGCTGCCGTTTCGGCAGCCGTATTCGGGCGCAAGGCCGCGGGCCTCGGCCAGATCGAGCAGAGTGCCTTCGCCCGGCTGCCAGCGGGCTTCCTTGCCGGAGGCGGCAAAGATGACGCGAACCGATGTGCTTGCAGGCGGCTTCGACGCTACTTGCAATCCGACATCGGGGCTGCGCGTCAGCGAAGACAGGCCGAAGGTCTCCGCATGAATGCGGGCGTCGGCGACGTTCAGCGCACGCAGGCCACTGTAGAGCGACTGGGTGAAAGCCGCCGGGCCGCAGAGGTAGAAGTCGTAGTCGTCGAAGGGCAGCGTCGCCTTGAGGTGGGTGAGGTCGATACGGCCGGCGACCTCGTAATCTTGGCCTTCGGTTGCGGCTCCCGGTTGGCTGAGTGCGCGCACCAGGTGGATGTTTCCCTCGCCTGCATTGACCAAGGCGGCAATCTCGCGATCGAAGGCGCGTTCCTCTGGCGAACGGGCAGCCTGGAAAAGCCAGGTCGGACGCGTGCGGCGCTTGCGGCGTCCCTCGGAAACGATGTGCTGCAGCATGGCGATCATCGGCGTGATACCGACGCCGGCGCCGATCAGCACGGCGGGGCGACGCTCCGTGCCATCGATGATGAAGCTGCCCGCCGGAGCACGGGCCTCGATGCGGTCGCCCGGCTTCAACCCATGCAGGTAGCGGGAGACTTCGCCGTCCTCTTTGACGCTGATGCGGTAAAGGTCGTCGGTTGGGGCGGAGGACAGCGTGTAACTTCTGACCAGCGGCTTATCGTCCGCTCCGGTCCTGACCCGGATCGGCAGATGCTGGCCGGCACGGTGCGCCATGAGGCCGACCCCGTCATCCGGTTCCAGGTAAAGCGAGCGGATCGTCGTACTCTCGGCTTCGACGCGGGCGATCCGAAACGGCCGCCACGCTTCGGCAAGCGCTGCCGCCTGCAGGCGAACCTTCGCTTGCCCCCAATCACCTGTTGGCAGCAGGCTGGGCGACCAGCCGCCGTCCTCCAACACCCAGCGAAGCGGCAATCCGTCCTCACGGTAGACGACCTGTTCGGGCCGGAAGCGCCACAGGCGTTCCGCGCCCTGGAAAGCGGCAACTTCGGGCGAAGACAGGATGACCTCGGCGCTCCCGGTCATCTGCAGCATGTTGCCGGTCGCAAAGTCGACGAACAGCAGACCGGCACGCGGATTGACCATGAAGTTGCCGAGCGTGTTGAAGAACAGATTGCCGGAGAAATCGGGGATTGTCAGGACGTCCTCTTCACCGATCCGCACGAAACCGGCCTTGCCGCCGCGATGGGAAACGTCGACCTGCCGTTCGCCGGTGTCGAGGTCGACATAGGAGGCGACGAAAAAGGTATCGGCATTGGCGATAATCGCCCGGGCGCGATCGTCGAGCCCGGCGTGACGGACCGGCCGCACGGACGCCGGTTGATGCGGTGGGCGGACGAAGGAGAACTGCCGAAGCTGGATGTATTGCGGGCAGTTGCCGAAGCTCTGGCGGACGCGAATGGCGAAGCCATCGTCACTGTTGCGGCGGATCGCGCCATTGAGCCGGTTCCTGCGCCGGGTTTCGAGCTGGATGCCCAGCATGCCGATGGCGTGTGCGTCGCCCATGCCTGCGTCGGCGGGATCGTCAGGCTCGCGCGGCAGCCGCACCTCGAGGGTCCAGGCATCGGGCGCCTGCATGAAGCCGGGCTCGGCGGCGCGCATCGTCGCCCAGACATCGCCGTTCGCATCGACGGCGCCGAAGGCGGCGAAGGGCAGCATCGGGAAGAATTGCTGGTGCTGTTCGGGCATGAAGGTTCGCACGAAGTTGCGTCCCGTCGCATCCATGCGCTCGACCACGCCCAAGCTTCGCTGAATGGCGAGCTCGCCTGCGTGCCAGGGAGAGTCGGGGCGCTTCGGTTGTGCATTGTCCGGCATGATCGCGATCCTCGTTGAGACGAAGCCCGGGGCAGGGCGGCCGCCCCGGGACGTGGGGTCAGGCGGCGAGGCCGACGGCCGTCTTCTGAAAGCCGACGAATCCGGGCTGGCCCTCGATACGGGAAAGCCAGGCCCGGACGTGGGCGTACTCGGAAAGGTCGACATTGCCCTCGGGAGCGGCGGAAACGTAGCTGTAGAGGGAAACGTCGGCGATGGTTGGCCGGGCGCCGAGCAGGAAGTCGCGGTCGGCCAGCTCCGCATCGATCAGCGTCAGGACCCGATGCGCTCTCGCGATAACCTCTTCGGCTCGCAGACTTGCGCCGAAAACGGTCACGAGCCGGGCTGCCGCCGGACCGAAGGCAATGTCGCCGGCGGCGACCGACAGCCATTTCTGCACTTTCGCAGCACCGGCGGGATCTTCCGGTAGCCAGTCGGCCCGGCCGAGCTTCTTGGCGAGATAGACGAGGATGGCGTTTGAGTCGGCCACGATCGTGCCGTCGTCGTCGAGCACCGGAACCTGCCCGAAGGAATTAAGCTTGAGGAAGTCCGGTGCCTTGTGGGCCTTTGCCAGGAGGTCGACGTCGACGAGTTCATGTGGCACGCCAAGCAGAGCTAAGAAGAGCTGGACACGGTGCGAGTGGCCGGACAGCGGATGGCGATAGAGTTTCATGGGAGATTACCCTCGAACACGTGAGAGCCGTTGTGGCCCTGCGACGGTTCGGGATGAACCGCCTTCGAGAGCAATCTATGACTTTCCAGTTTTTCGCAGTAGAATGCGATTCTGATATTACAGTTCTCATTTTTTGGAAGGACGATGGATCGTCTCGACGCCATGGGCGTTCTGCTTGCCGTCATTGAGAGCGGCAGCCTGTCCGCTGCCTCACGGCAGCTCAAGATGCCGCTTGCCACCGTCAGCCGGAAGGTTTCGGAGCTCGAAGCACATCTGAGCGCTCAGCTCATCACCAGGACGAACCGCAAGGTCCTCTTGACCGAAGCCGGTCGCTCCTATGTCGAGGCCGCCAAGGAAATCCTGGCGCGGGTCGAGGAGGCGGAGAGGGTCGCCGCTGGCGAGTACAGTGCCGTGAAGGGCGATCTGACAGTCTCGGCACCTATCGTCTTCGGGCGGCTGCACGTGTTGCCCGTCGTCGTCGATTTTCTGAAAGTTCATCCCCAGATCGACCTGCGGCTGACACTGGGCGATCGGTTCACCAACCTGGTCGACGACCATATCGACCTCGCGCTCAGGATCGGCAACCTGCCGGACAGCAATCTCGTGGCGACGAAGATCGGTAAAGTGCGTCGGGTGGTCTATGCGAGCCCCGACTACATCGCGCGGCGTAGCGCGCCCACACATCCAAGCGAACTCGCCGCCCATGATTGCATCACCTTCGAAAACGTCACCGCCGCCCATGTCTGGCGCTTTCTCGAAGAGGGGCGGGAGTTGACTGCGCCGATCCGGTCGCGGTTGATCGTCAACACGGCGGAAGCGGCTGTCGATGCCGCCATCTCCGGCCTTGGTCTGACGCGGGTGCTTTCCTACCAGGTGGCGCAACCCGTTTCGCAAGGGCTGCTCGTTCCCCTGCTGGAGACGTTCGAGCACGAGGCGCTTGCCGTCCAGTTGGTTTATCCGCCGCAAGGCCACGTGCCGATGAAACTCAGAGCTTTCGTCGATTTCGCGGCCCCTCGGCTCCGGGCGGTACTGAAGTGACGGCAATCGGAGCGTCCCGCAACGGATTCTATCCTGGCACTACCGGCTGATCTGCGATGCCTCGCCGACGGTGACGCCATCAGCGGTCACTCCGTGTGGAGCAACGGCCGGCCGATGCTGATGCATCGGTTGCAAGGAGCGCGGTCGGTGGACGAGCGTGACCAGCACGAAGGACAGGATCATCAACAGATACCACGCACCCAGCTTCTGCAGCGATACCGGTGTCCAGCCGGTATGTTGGGAGGGGTAGATCCAGGCGCGTGACCAGGTGCCGATGTTTTCGGCAAACCAGATGAACAGGGCGATGAGCAGAAAGCCGACCAGCAGCGGCATGCGGTGGCGGAAGCGGAAGACGCGGTAGTGCACGGTCGTGCGAAAGAACAGCATCGCGATGACGCCAAACAGCAGATAGCGCACATCGATGACGAAGTGATGGGTGAAGAAATTGGCATAGATGGCGAGGGCGACGAGCAGGGTTGCCCAGCGCGGCGGATAGTGGGTGTAGTGCAAATCGAGAATGCGGGTCACGCGCGCCAGGTACGAGCCGACGGCCGCATACATGAACCCGGAAAACAATGGCACGCCGCCGATGCGAAAGAAGCTGGGTTCAGGATAGATCCACGATCCGACCGCGGTCTTGAAGATTTCCATCAGCGTGCCGACGATGTGGAAGATCAGGATGACCTTGGCTTCGGCAATGGTCTCGAGCTTGAAGGCGAGCATCAGAAGCTGGATCGCCAGTGCTGCCAGGAAGAGAAAATCGTAGCGGGCGAGGCCGATCTCGACCGGCCACCACAGCTTGGTGGCGATCATCAGCGCCAGCAGGGCGCCACCGAACAGGCATGCGAAGGCCTGCTTGATGCCGAAGACGAGAAACTCCGTCAGGCCGCCAAGCAAACCATGGCGTGGAAGCCGGTCGAGCAGCTGGTGGGCGGCTGCATCGATACGCGCTTCGAGCGATGTGAAACGTTTGTCGTCCGATCGCTGCGCCACGCGATTCGCCTCCATGTCTGTGTCGCTGGTGCGATGGAGGGGCAATGCGGTCGAATTGTGGATCGGCCCGAGCCTGAGGGCTCGGGCCGTCGGCTAGCGGAACAGGCTCGGCAGCCAGAGGGACAGGCCGGGGATGTAGGTGACCAGCATCAGCACGGCGATGCTGGCGCCGAAGAACGGCCAGATCGTTCGCATCGCCTCGCGGATAGAAATGCCGCCGACGGCGCAACCGACGAAAAGCACGGTGCCGACCGGTGGCGTGTTGAGGCCTATGCCGGCGTTGAGGATCATCACCACGCCGAAATGCACGGGGTCGATGCCGAAGGCCTTGACCACCGGAAGCAGCACCGGCGTGCTGATGATGACCAGCGGCGCCATGTCCATGAAGGTGCCGAGCAGTAGCAGGATGATGTTGATCAGCAAAAGCACGATGATCGGGTTGTCGGAGATCGCGCTGATCGCGGCGACCATGCCCTGCTGGACGTGCAGGAATGCCATCAGCCAGCCGAAAGAAGCGGCGGTGCCGATGACCAGCAGCACCATTGCGGTGGTGCGCACCGCCTGCAGCACGGCCTCGACGAAGCCGCTCCAGTCGAGTTCACGGTAGACGAGCAGTGCGACCAGCAGGGCGTAGAACACAGCGATGCACGAGCTTTCCGTCGCCGTGAAAATACCCGAGCGCACGCCGCCGAAGATGATGCCGATCAGCAGCAGCCCTGGGAGCGAGGCGAGAAAGTAGAAGCCGAGGCGGCGCAGGCCCGGGAACGGCTCCGACGGATATCCCTTTCTCCGCGCCACCACATAGGCCGTGACCATCAGGGCAGCGGCCAGAAGCAGGCCAGGCAGGATGCCGGCGGTAAAGAGATCGGCGACCGAGACGTTGCCGCCGGCGGCAATCGAATAGAGGATCATGTTGTGCGACGGCGGGATCATCAGCGCGATGATCGCCGCGTTGACCGTGACGTTGACGGCATAGCTGCGGTCATAGCCGCGCGCCGCCATCTGCGGGATCATCAATCCGCCAACGGCCGACGCGTCGGCAACGGCGGAGCCGGAAATACCCCCGAACAGCGTCGAGGCGACGATATTGACCTGGCCGAGGCCGCCGCGCAGATGCCCGACAATGCCGGCGGCAAACCGGATCAGGCGGTCGGCGATGCCGCCGCGCACCATCAGGTCTCCGGCGAAGATGAAGAACGGGATCGCCATCATCGCAAAGACGTTCATGCCGGAGTTCATCTGCTGGAAGACGACGATCGGCGGCAGGCCCATGTAGATCACGGTCGCAAGCGAGGCGATGCCGAGGCAAAAGGCGATCGGCATGCCGATCATCATCAGGAGCGTGAAGGTGCCGAAGAGAATGCTGTAGGCCACTATGCTGCCTCCTGAATGACGACATCCGCAGCGGTTGCTTCGCCCAGCACAACGTCGGCGAGCCGCTCTGCCGCAAACAGTGCGATCAGCAGGCCGCCTGCGATCATCGGGAAGAAATCGACGCCGCCCGGCCAGCCGAGCACGGGGATGGTCGCCGCCCAGGTGCCGGCGGCAAGCAGGGTCGAATAGAAGCTCATGGCGAGGCCAAAGAGCACGATCAGGGAAAGGCTGGCGAGATCCATCAGGCGCTGCACGGCAGGCGGTGCCGAATGGCGGACGAAATCGAGACCGAGATGCACGCTCTCGCGCACGCCGACGGCAGCACCCAGCAGGATGAACCAGGACATCAGGTGCAGCGACAGCGGTTCCGACCAACTGGGCGTGTCGTTGAGGACGTAGCGGGCGAAGACCTGCCAGCCGACGATCGCCGTCATGGTGACGAGACCCAGGCCTGAAATGTAAAGCGAGAGCCGGCTGAGCCGGGTAAGCGCAGGCCTGACGGCCTGCATGAAGCGCCACATTGCCTTATCCTCCATAAGCTGCAGACGAGGGGAGCGTCCGGCCGATCAGGTCGGACACTCCGTTGTCGGGGCGCTAGTTGATGGCGCGGATGCGCTCGAGCAGGTCCTTCATCTGCGGGTCGGTGACGAAACGATCGTAGACGGGCTTCATCGCCGCGGAGAACTCGGCCTTGTCGACGGTGATGACGTTGGCGCCGGCGGCACGAACCTTTTCTTCAGACGCCTTTTCCCGTGCCGTCCAGAGTTCACGCATCTTCACCACCGACTCCTTCGCCGCCTCCTTCAGGACCTTCTGGTCGTCGGGCGAAAGCTTGTCCCAGCTCAGCTTCGAGATCACCAGGATCTCGGGATTGAGGGAGTGTTCGGTGAGCGTGTAGTTCTTGGCGACCTCGAAATGCCTGGAAGATTCGTAGGACGGCCAGTTGTTTTCCGCCGCGTCGACGACGCCGGTCTCGAGCGACGAATAGACCTCGCCGAAAGGCATCGGCGTGGCGTTGGCGCCGAAGGCTTCCATCATGGCGATCCAGAGATCCGACTGCTGGACACGAACCTTCATGCCTTTGAGATCGGTGAGTTTCTCGATCGGCTTCTTGGTCGAGTAGAACGAGCGCGCGCCGGAATCGTAGAAGGCAAGGCCGATCAGCCCATGCGGTTCGAAGGCGGCCAGCACTTCGTCGCCGATCGGCCCGTCGACGGTCTTGTGCATATGCTCGGTCGAGCGGAACAGGAAGGGAAGCCCGAGCACGACGGTCTGCGGCACCAGATTGTTGAACGGTGCTGCGTTGACGCGGTTCATGTCGATGACGCCGAAGCGGGTCTGCTCAATCGTGTCCTTCTCGCTGCCAAGGGCGGCGTTGTTGGTGACGTCGATCTTGATGCGGCCGTTGGTGCGCTTGGCGACCAGTTCGCCCATGTATTTCACCGCATCGACGGTCGGATAGCCGTCCGGGTGGATGTCGGCCGAGCGCAGGGTGATTTCCTGTGCCTGCAGGGTGCCGGCGCCAAGGGCAATGCCCAAGGCCAGGCAAAGCGTTTTTGATATGTTCATTGTGTCCTCCTCCTTCTTGAAACGCCGAAGCCTCCTCGCTCCGGACGCATGCGGGTGGCTTCAAGCACCTCCGTCCGCGAACGGCTTCAAGCCAAAGAGCCGTTCAGGATTTTCCACGAGTGCGCGATGACGGGCATCGGCATCGGGCAGCCAGCCCAGAACCGTGTCTGTCAGTTCGGCGTCGTCGGGATAGTCGGCATTGGTCTTTGCAAGGTTGTGTGGCCAGTTGCTGCCCCAGACGATGCGCGCGGGCGCATGCTCGGCAATCGCGCGCGAAATCGCGGCCACGTCGGCAAAATCGGGACCGCCGGCCTTCGAGGATTCGTAGGCGCCGGCAAACTTGAACCAGCAATTCCCGCCGTCGATCAGCCGCTTGACCGCGGCGACCTCGGGGCCATCCGGTGCCGCGCCGGAGAAGAACTTGCCGTGATGGTCGAAAACCCAGCGGGATTTCAGTTTCTGCAGTCTTGGCTCGTGCTCGAGGATGTTGCTGCCGTCGAACTGGATCGCGACCATCCAGCCGCGGGCTGCCGCGCGGTCATCCACGGCTTCGAGTTCGCCGAGGCCGACCGCCCCGCCGGGCAGATCCATGATCCTTGCACCGATGACACCGGCTGCCGACAAGGCGTCCAGCTCGCGTTCAGAGGTTTCCGCGCCGAAGGCGGCGACGCCGCGGGCGACGGTCCCCATCGCATTCAGGCAGGCAATCAGGTTGGCATTGTCGCGCTGATGGGCGTTGCCCTGGGTGATGATGACCCGGTCTATGCCGAGCCAACGCATGAATTGTCTGTACTGGTCCGCATCGGGCAACGCGCCGGCGGGAAGTGCAGGCCCGCCGGCAAGGGCGGGAAAGCCGGGCAGATACATGTGCATCTGCGTATCGACCGCGCCTTTTGGCAGCGGGATTTTGGGCGGGCGACCGGAGAGCGTTCTGACCAGCATCTCAATCATTCCTCATCCGGAACTCGGCAAGCGCATCGCGGTCGATCTCGATGCCAAGTCCCGGACCTGAGGGGATTTTTACGACCCCCTGGTCATGCTCGATCGGCGTTTTGATCACCGCCTGCCGGAACGGGTTGTCGGTGCGGTCGAATTCGAGGATCGGCTCGATCGGATTGACGCGCACCGGATTGGGCACCATCGCCGCCATGAACTGAAGGGCGGCTGCGATATGAACAGCCGTGCCCCAGACATGCGGCACGATGCGGATACCGTGAAGTGCGGCCATGTCGGCGACGCGGCGTGCCTCGGTGAAGCCGCCGACGCCGGCAAGGTCGGGCTGGAGGATGTCGATGGCGCGGGTTTCGACCGGCTCGCGCATGCCCCAGCGGCTGTGCCAGGTTTCGCCGCCGGCGACTGCTATCGGCTGGCCGGCGCGGACTTCGCGGTAAGCACCGAGCTGCTCCGGCACGACAGGCTCCTCGAACCAGTCGATATCGAGTTCGGCAGCCTTGCGCCCGAATTCGAGCGCTTCGAGCACGTCATAGCCGTGATTGGCATCGACCATCAGCCGCATATCAGGCCCGACGGCCTCGCGAACGGCGCGCACGACGCCGAGGTCTTCCTTCACGCCAAAACCGATCTTGATCTTGCTGGCGTGAAAGCCCTCGGCGCGATAGCGCGCGACCTCCGCGGCATTGTCCTCGATCCGGTCAACGCCGTCACGTTTGAAGCTGCCGGTCGCATAGGCCTTGACCGTTTCGCGGAAACGCCCGCCAAGAAGGGTGGAGACCGGCACGCCGAAATGTTTGCCCTTGATGTCCCAAAGCGCGATGTCGATGCCTGAAAGGGCAGTCAACGCCAGGCCACGTTGGCCCTGGTCACGCAGCGCATTGTAGAGCCGCGCCCAGATCTTTTCGGTTTCGAGAGGATCGGCACCGACAAGCCAGGGTGTGTAGGCCGCGACGACCGCCGCGTTCGGCCTGGCCGGGCCGAGGCATTCGCCCCAACCAGTGGTGCCATCGTCGCAGACGATCTCTAACAGCACATGGGCGCGTCGGTCGAAGCGCATCGATGCGCTTTGAAACGGCACCGCAAGGCGGTGTTCCAAGAGATGCGTGCGGACGGCTGCGATCTTCATCCTAGCGTTTCCAGGGCGCGATAAGCGTTGCGAGCATGTCTTCTTCCTGCGCCGTCAGGTCGTCGAGCGGCGGCCGAACACGGCCCGCATCAAACCCCTGCAGCCGGACACCAGCCTTGATCGCGGCAACGGCATAGCCCTTGCGGCGGTTGCGAATGGCCATGAAGGGGTAGAAGAAATCGCGCAGGATTTCTTCGCACCGCGCCCGATGTCCGGCGCGCAACGCCTTGTAGAATTCGACCGCGAGCCCCGGTACGAAATTGAAGACGGCCGAGGAATAGGTGGTAAAGCCCGCTCCGAGATAGGCTTCGGCGAAGAGCTCGGCCGTCGGCATGCCGCCGAGATAGGTGAGCCGGTCGCCCATCGTCGCGGTGATCTGGCGGATGAGGCCGATATCGCCGGTTCCATCCTTGAAGCCGATGAGGTTCGGGCATTCGTCGCATAGGCGCTTCAGTGTATCGACCGCCAACACCGAGTTGTCACGGTTATAGACCATGACGCCGATACCGACCGACTGGCAGATCTCTCTCACATGAACGAAGAGCCCCTCCTGTGGCGCGTCGATCAGGTAATGCGGCAGAAGCAGTATGCCGTCGGCGCCTGATTTTTCGACCGCGCGCGCCAGCTCGACGCCGATCTCTGTGCCGAAGCCGCATCCCGAAACGATCGCGGTCTTACCCGCGGCCTCTTTCGCGGCGGCGACGATGCCGGGGATCTCCTTCGGCGAAAGCGAAAAGAACTCACCGGTTCCGCCGGCGGCAAACAGCACCGGAGCGTCGAAGCCGGACAGCCATTCGATATGCCGGCGGTAGCTTTCGGGGTGGAACTTTCGCTCGGCATCAAAATGCGTCACGGGAAATGACAACAGGCCGGCGCCAAGCGCGGCCTTGATTTCTTGCGGCGTCATGCTGGATTTCCTCTGCCTGCCTCCTCCGGTAGAGTTGTCATACGTGTATGATAAGATCGTGTCAATAAGTTATCGTACAGGTACTCGCTGTTCGCGAAGCAGTGTCCGGTAGCGTGCCTGGCTGCCACGCAGATGCCGACGCATCGCCTCGCGCGCGCCCTCCTCGTCGCCGTTTGATATGGCAACGACGATGTCGTTATGCTCGTTATCGAGCATGGCGATGTAGGCGGACTGATCCTGTTCGCTGTCGTCGTTGCGCAAGGCTCCCCGCGGGATGACGTTTCGGCCGATCATCGCCAGGAACTCGCGGAAACGCGGGTTGTTGGTGGCTTCGGCTATGGCGAGATGCAGGGCGAAGTCGGCTTCGACACTGGACACGCCGGCGTTGAGGCAGGCGCGCACCGCATAGTGCTGCTCGATGATCACCTCTTCCTGTGCCGGCGACCGGCGAAGGGCTGCAAGCCCTGCGGCTTCGACCTCCACGGCCGTTCGCAGCTCCAGGAGTTCGATCATCAAGGAGACGCGCGCCGGGTCGATATCCTGGAGGGACAGCGACGCGATGCCTGCGGCGGGCGGGGTCTCGAGAACGAAGACGCCGGCACCCTGGCGCGCCTCGACCAGCCGGTCCGCACGAAGTGCTGCGACTGCCTCACGCACGACCGTGCGGCTGACGCCATGGGTCTCGGAGAGCTGTGCCTCGCTCGGCAGCTTGCTGCCCGGTGGAAAGTTGCCGGCGGCGATCGCCCGGCGCAGAATGTCGCCGAGCCTCGAGGTCAACGTTCCTGTTCCGGTGCCCGGCTCCAGCTTCGTTTGAACGCTCATCTCGTCTCCTTTTCGCGGCCGTCGGCCTGCGCGCCATCTCATCATGTGACACCGGTATGCCAGATTATGCGGCCCGTGACATCACCGACGCGATTTATTGACGTCGTTACGTCAACCTGTATGATGAGTTTGGCGTAAGCGCAATGTATCGATACCCGGCCCAAGGGCGTGCCGGCGGCGGAGGACCTGACTTGAAGCGATTGTTGATCACCGGGGCGGCGGGGGCGCTGGGTCGCGCCATGCGGTCGCGCGTTGCCCATCTGGCCGAGGTCGTACGTGTCTCGGATATTGCCGATCTCGGCACCGCGGCGCCGCACGAGGAGATCATGACCTGCGATCTCGGCGATGCCACGGCCGTCGATCGGCTGGTCGACGGCTGTGACGCCATTCTTCATCTCGGCGGCATTTCAGTCGAGGATAAGTTTTCCAAGATCCTCAATGCCAATCTCCTGGGTCTCTACAATCTCTATGAAGCGGCGCGGGCACATGGCCAGCCACGCATTCTCTTTGCCAGCTCCAATCATACGGTTGGCTTCTACCGGCAGGATGAGCATGTGGAGGCTGATGCTCCCATGCGCCCCGACGGTCTCTATGGCGTCTCGAAGTGCTTCGGCGAGGCGCTCGCCCGGATGTATTTCGAAAAATTCGGCCAGGAGACGGCGCTTGTGCGGATCGGCAGCTGTATGGAGAAGCCGACCAATCACCGGATGCTGTCGACGTGGATGTCCCACGACGATTTTGCCGCACTGATTGCCTGCGTGTTCCGGGCACCGATGCTCGGCTGCCCGATCGTCTGGGGCATCTCGGACAACGACAGCCGCTGGTGGGATAACAGCCACGCCGCCTATCTCGGCTGGCGGCCGCGCGACAATGCCGAACGTTTTCGCGCCGAACTCGAGCTTTCCCCCGGCCGGCCGGAGGCATCGTCGCCGCTTGCTGTCTATCAGGGCGGCATGTTCACACGGGACCCGATCTTCACGGAGGAGTAGCCGGCTGGTTATGGCGACCGACCTCCATCGCCCGACCATGGCGCGCCGAAGGGTATCCGGATACCGGCAGATTGATATCGTGTCGCAACTCTTCTGCCGGAGGGGTCGAAAAGAGAGCAGCCCTTCGATCACATCGGCGCAACGATTGATGCAGGTGCGACACATTTAGGCGCAGTGCGCCATCGAACCTCTCTCAGTCCTCCCCGAGGAAGGCGCCGGCTCGGCCGGTTTGGCCGCCAGCCCCGATACAAACCGGGGGGCGCCGTCCTTGCCGGTGGCCCAGACGGAGTTTCTCCCGGCAGCCTTTGCCGCATAGAGTGCGCGGTCGGCGGACGACAGAAGCTCGCCTGCTTCCTGCTCGCTGCCGACAAAGGCGACGCCGATGCTGACCGTTGCCGAAAGCGTGGTGTTTCCTGCCCTGACGATCGCCTGCTCGAAGGCAACTCGGATATCTTCGGCGATCACCGCGGCCTGCGACCGGTAGACCCCGGGGAAGCAGGCAGAAAACTCTTCACCGCCCATGCGCGCGAGGAAGGCCCGGCCGCCTGCGGCTTGCGATATGACGGCGGCGCATTCGATGAGCACCTTGTCACCGGTAGCGTGGCCATAGCGGTCGTTGACGGCCTTGAAGTGGTCGATGTCCATGTACATCAACGCGCCTTCAGCGGGCTTTGTCGCAAGATAGGCGTCGAGTTTCGCCATGAAGGCGCGTCGGTTCGGTACACCTGTCAGGGCATCGGTTTCCGACGCCAGCTTGTATCTGTGCTGCGTCCGCTCCTTGATCAGTGCGAAGAACGAGAAGCCGCCCGCCAGGCTATGAAGGAACAACTCGAACGTCATGAGCTGGTACCACACCGGCTGCTCGGCGCCGGACGCGGTATTGCCGAAAAGCGGCCAGACGAAGATCAGCGGGATGCGCACCAGATAAAACAGCCCATGCGTCGCGAAGAGAAACGCAACGATGTAGGAACTTGGAAGCTTGCGGAAATTGTCGGAGCGGAAGATCTCGACCGCGATCATGGCCGAATAGACAAAGATCAACGCGGAAAACAGCACGATCCTGCTGGTGACGCTGCTCTGGACATAGTCGGAGAAGCTGGTGATCAATAGCCATAGCATGGGTCCGGCCAATGCGGAGGCGATCTTCAGCGGCTGATTGTCGAAGGCCCGCAAACCAAGCCAGATGAGCGCCAGCCCGAGAACCGCCAGAGCGTTGCCCAGGGAGACAGGCACGAAGGAATAGCCTGGGCCTCGCAAGGCAAGCAGGGTAAATCCAAGGGCTCCGACCAGAAATGCGCAAGACCACAGCCGCAGTTCCAGACTGTTGCGCTCCTGCCGCGAGGCGAGCGCGAAAAAGACGGCAAAAACGACCAGCGTCGCAAAGGAGCTAATCATGATTGTCGGGGTGTGTAGCGCTTCCACCATCAGCTCCTGGATTCTGCCGGAGATTTATGCGCCAGAATCTTAAAGGTTTCACAAATGGTGGCTGCAACTATTCGCATGCAGGGGCGTCGGCCCTTCCAGCGTTTCGGATGCACCTTGCCGATCTGTGCGATCGGTTTTCAGTCCCTTACGATGGTCGGGCCATCCGCACCGTCAGGTCTGACATCAGTCGCTGCTGGCCGGCCCGGATCACGTCTTCCATCGCCTGCCGGGCGCCCTCGGCGTCGCCGCGGCGAATTTCTTCGACGATGCGGATGTGGGTCACGGCGACGCGGTCGATTTCGCTGCGGTCGGCGGTCGGGTTGGTGAGCTTGAAGACGCCGATCAGCGCCGCCTCGATCAGGCTGCCGACCGTGCGCATGAACGGGTTGAGTGACGCCTCGAGCAGATGCAGGTGGAATTCGAGGTCGGCACGGGCGAGTGTTTCTGCGCTGTGGTCGTCGTTGCCCATGGCAACGGCGAGCCGCATCATCTGGGCAATGTCGGCGTCGGTGGCACGCTCGGCCGCAAGCGCTGCCGCATAGGGTTCGAGCGCTAGCCTGATTTCGCTCAGGTGATTCAGGAAGACTTCGTCGACGCCGACGCTGAAATGCCAGGAGAGCACGTCACTGTCGAACAGGTTCCAATGCGCCCGCGGCATCACCCGCGTTCCGATGCGCGCGCGCGGGAACACCAGGCCCTTGGCCGCAAGCGTCTTCATCGCCTCGCGCAGCACTGTGCGCGACACCTTGAAGCGTGCCGCCAACTCGACATCCCCCGGCAGAATATCACCGGCCGCGAACTCGCCGCCGATCACTGCACGCCCGAGTTCGTCGACCACATGGCCATGGCTCGAGCGTTTCACCGGTCGTGTTGCGAAGCTTCCTGACAGCATGAGGTGCAACCGAACCCTTTCCTAGGCATGTCGCCGTTCACTGCGCGACACGTAGACGATGCCCTTTTGCATCAGGATGAAGACGAACAGCAGCAGGCCGATCAGGATCTTCGTCCACCAGCTGGAGAGGGAGCCGTCAAAGGTGATGTAGGTCTGGATCAGGCCCTGGATGAGAATGCCGATGAAGGTGCCCGCGACGAAACCGGAGCCGCCGGTCAGAAGCGTTCCGCCGATCACCACCGCGGTGATTGCGTCGAGCTCGACGCCGACTGCCGCAAGCGAGTAGCCGGCCGACGTATAGAGCGAGAACACGATGCCGGAGAGACCCGCGAGCAGGCCCGACAACGCGTAGATCATGATGGTGGTGCGCCCGACCGGGACGCCCATCAGCTTGGCGGTCGCGGAGCCGCCGCCAAGCGCGTAGACGTCGGTGCCGAAGCGGGTGCGATGGGCAATGACGATGCCGATAGCGAAGACGAGCAGCATCAACCCGCCGATGAGCGTGATCCTGCCGCCGCCGGGAAGCTTGTAGTAGAGGGCTTTCATCGTGCCGTAGAAGGGGTGTTTGATGGCGATGCTGTCGATCGACAGCACGAAGGCCATGCCGCGCGCCAGAAACATGCCGGCGAGCGTGACGATGAAGGCGGGCATCTCCAGATAATGGATGATGGCGCCCATCAATGCACCGAAAAGCGTGGCGATCAAAAGCACCATGGCGAAGGCGGCAAGCGGATGGATGCCGGTGTTCTCCAGGACGACGGCCAGGAACACGCCGGTGAAGGCGATGACCGAGCCGATCGACAGGTCGATGCCGCCGGACAGGATCACGAAAGTCATGCCGACGGCAGCGATGCCGAGAAAGGCGTTGTCGGTCAGGAGATTGCCGATCACCCGTGTCGACAGGATGTTGGGGTACTGCGCCGCGCAAAGCGCGTAACTCAAGACGAAAATGACGATGGTTGCGGTCAGCGGCAGGTATTTCGGTTTCATCGCGCTTGCCGCTCCGTCGGTTTTCTGCTGGCGCGCAGGAGCGCGAGGAAGGTGAAGGCGTTGCGCACCGGCGGCGACTGCAAGACGAGAATGAAGACGATGATCGCCGCTTTGATGATCAGGTTGAACTCCGGCGGGAAGCCGGAAAGCAGGATGCCGGTGTTGATCGACTGGATGATGATGGCGCCGAGCACGGAGGCGGCGATGCTGAAGCGACCGCCAAGAAGCGAGGTGCCGCCGATGACTACGGCGAGAATGGCGTCTAGTTCGAGCCAGAGCCCGGCATTGTTGGCGTCGGCGCCCTTGATGTCGGCGGCAGCGATGATGCCGGCAATCGCGGCACAAAGGCCTGACAGCATATAGGCGGCGATCAGCAGCACCGGGGTCAGAACGCCCGAGAGCGTGCTTGCCTGGCGGTTGATGCCGATCGCCTCGATCAGCATGCCGAGTGCCGTCTTGCGCACGATCAGCGCTACCAGAATGCCGAAGACCAGCCAGATGATCACGGGCAGGGGCAGCCATGCGAAGGAACCGCTGCCAAGGAAGATCAGTCCCTGATCGTTGAAGGTGAGAATGGCGCCTTCGGTAACGAGCTGGGCGATGCCGCGTCCGGCAACCATCAGCACAAGCGTCGCGATGATCGGCTGGATGTCGAGAATGGCGACCAGGACGCCGTTCCATAGGCCGCAGAGAATCCCAGTTCCAAGCGTGATGACGAGCGTCATCGCCAGCGAGTGGCCCGACGTGATCGACGAGGCGGCGACGGCGCCGCAGATAGCCATGACGGCGCCGACGGAAAGATCGATGCCCTTGGTGGCGATGACGACGGTCATGCCGATCGCGAGAAGGACCACGGGTGCACCGCGGTTGAGGATGTCGATGAGGCTGCCATAGAGACGGCCGTTCTGAATTTCGAGGCGGAAGAAGCCTGGGAACACGAAGGATACCATCAGGAGGATTGCCGCCAGCGCTATGATCTGCGGCAGAAGCCGGAGCGCATAGCCCTTGAGTGTTGCTGTCATGCCGCTCCCCGTTCATTCGCCGATGCGATGGCTTCGATGATCTGGTCCGCGGTGATCCTGTTGCCTTCGAGTGCGGCAACGTGCTGGCGGTCGCGAAGCACGAGGATGCGCGTCGAGTAGGCGACGAGTTCCTCGATCTCCGACGAGATGACCAGCAGCGACATGCCTTTCTCGCGCAGGCCCTCGATCAGCCGGACGATCTCGGCATGCGCGCCGACATCGATACCGCGCGTCGGCTCGTCGAGGATCAGGAACTCAGGCTCGGTCGCCAGCCAGCGGGCGAGGATAGCCTTCTGCTGGTTGCCGCCGGACAAGAGCCGGATCGGCATTTCACGATCGGCCGTACGGATGTCGAGCGCGCGGATATAGTGGTCGGCGAGGCGGTTCTGTTCGGTGCGGGAGATCGGTCGGGTCCATCCGCGTCGTGCCTGCAACGCCAAGACGATGTTTTCGCGCACCGAGAGGTCGCCGACGATGCCGTCGGTCTTGCGATCTTCGGGGCAGAAGCCGAACCGTTGCGCGATCGCCCGGCGCGGCGACGAGAGCTGGACGGTCTTGCCGTCCACTTCCGCCGCGCCGCTGTCGGCGCGATGCGCACCGAAGAGGATCTCGGCGGTCTCCGTGCGGCCTGAGCCGAGAAGTCCGGCAATGCCGACGACCTCACCGGCCCTCACGTCGAGATCGAAGGGGGAGATGTGGCCCTTGCGGCCGTAATCCTTGAAGCGATAGCGCACCGGTCCGGTGACATCGGGCTCTTCGCGCGCTGCGCGGATCTCCGCTGCAAGCTCGCGGCCGATCATCATCGAGATCAGGTCGCGCCGCTCGAGCGTCGCCGTGTCGCGGGTGCCGACCAGCTGGCCGTTGCGAAGCACGGTGATGCGGTCGGATATTTCGTACACCTGCTCGAGGAAGTGAGTGATGAAGACGATGCCGAGCCCGCGCGCCTTCAGCCGCCGGACGATGCGAAACAACATCTCGACCTCGTGGGCGTCGAGACTTGCCGTCGGCTCGTCGAGGATCAGCACCTTGCCTGAGAGGTCGACGGCACGGGCGATCGCCACCACCTGCTGAATGGCGACGGAGTAGCTGTCGAGCGTGCGGGTGACGTCGAGATCGAGCTCGTAGTTTTCAAGCAGCGCGCGCGCCTGGCGGTTCATGGCAGCGACATCGACGAATCCCAGCCGACGCGGTTGCCGGCCGAGAAAGAGGTTTTCCGCGACCGTCAGATTGGGCAGCAGGTTGACCTCCTGATAGACGGTCCCGATGCCGAGCTTCTGCGCATTGAAGGTGTCGCGCGGATCGACCTCGACGCCATCGAGCAAGATCGTCCCGCCATCGCGCCGATAGGCGCCGGTGAGACATTTGACGAGCGTCGACTTGCCGGCGCCGTTCTCGCCGAGAAGCGCATGAACCTCGCCGCGGCGCAAATGAAAGTCGACCTTGTCCAGTGCCTTTGCGCCGGGAAAGATCTTGTCGATCCGGGTCGCTGAAAGCAGGTTGTCGCCAATGGTCTGCATGATCCCTCTCTGACTGGAACGCGGAACGCCCTATCGGGCGCACCGCATCGCTTCAGCGTGCCGAAGCACCGGTCCTGCTTCGCATCGATCCTCGTACTCGAGCAAAGCATGCCGGCCCGACGTCAACCCGCGGTGAGAACGAGGTGGGCGTGCCCGTTCCATCGCTCAACCCCGCGGTGCCGATCGTCCGGCTTGCGACAACAGGTGCCGACGGTTTGCGCCGGCGCCTGTCGTGTCTGGGATCAGTAACCGAGCCCCTTCTTCGCTTCGTAGATCTTCATCGGATCATCAGCCTGGGTGTAGAGCTTCGATTCCGTCTGGATCCACTTCGGCGGCTTCGTTCCGTCCTTCTGGAACGCAGCGAGCGCGTCGAAGGCAGGGCCGGCCATGTTCGGTGTCAGCTCGACGGTGGCGTTGGCTTCGCCTGCCGCCATCGCCTGGAAGATATCCGGCACGGCATCGATCGAAACGACGAGGATGTCACTGCCCGGCTTCAGGCCGGCTTCCTTGATCGCCTGGATGGCGCCGACGGCCATGTCGTCGTTATGGGCGTAAAGTGCACAGATGTTCTTGCCGCCGTCCTCGGCTTTCAGGAAGCTTTCCATGACTTCCTTGCCCTTGGTGCGGGTGAAGTCGCCGGTCTGGCTGCGCACGATCTTCAGGTTGTCGTGACCTGACAGGGCCTGCTCGAAGCCCTTCTTGCGGTCGATTGCCGGCGAAGAGCCGGTCGTGCCCTGGAGTTCGACGATGTTGCACGGTTTGCCGGCAACGGTGTCGGCGAGCCACTTGCCCGCGACGTTGCCTTCATGCACGAGGTCCGACGTGACGGCGGTCATATAGAGGTCGTCGGAAGCGTCAACGGTCCGGTCGAGCAGGATGACCGGGATTTCCGCATCCTTGGCTTCCTGAAGGACTTCGTCCCAACCGGTCGCGACAACTGGTGCAAGCAGGATGGCATTGACGCCCTGCGCGATGAAGGAGCGCAGCGCCTTGATCTGGTTTTCCTGTTTCTGTTGGGCATCGGCGAATTTCAGGTCGATGCCGCGCTCTTGAGCCTGCTGCTTCGTCAGCGTGGTTTCCGCCGCGCGCCAGCCGGACTCCGAGCCGATCTGCGAGAAGCCGACGACGAGATCTGCGGCAGATGCGCTGCCGAACGTGCAGGCAGCAAGGATCGTTGCACTCGCGAGTGCTTTGGCGAATTTCATGGTTTCCTCCCAAAGAAAGCTGCTCTCCTCGCAGCAATTGCAAAAAATCATATAATATTACTTTTGTAAACTCACGTTTGAAGACAAGCTCCAACCAGATGCACCGGAACGTGCAAAAGGGAGCGCAGGCGGGTCCCCGCCCGTCCGGCGGCAGATTGGTGAGGATGATGACATGCTTATTGACTCATTATACCAGTTGCGCGTATGACTGCGACCACACGATCTGTTTGGGAGAGACGACATGACCTCGATTGCTTTGTTCGGTGCTGGCGGCAAGATGGGCTGCCGACTGGCCAAGAACCTCAAGGGCTCACGCTTCGACGTGCGCCATGTCGAGGTCAGCGAGCTTGGCCGCGCGCGTCTGGCAAAGGAACTGGGTCTCAGCGCGGTGAGCGCCGACCAGGCGCTCGACGGCGCGGATGTCATCATTCTCGCGGTGCCGGATACCGCGATCGGCAAGGTTGCGGCCGGCATCGTCGATCAGTTGGCGCCTGGCACGATGGTCGTCGTCCTCGACGCCGCAGCGCCCTTCGCCGGCCACCTGCCGGAGCGCGGCGATCTTACCTATTTCGTCACGCATCCCTGCCATCCGCCGATCTTCAACGACGAGACCGAACTTGCCGCACGCAAGGATCATTTCGGCGGCATCGCCGCCAAGCAGCATATCGTTTCCGCACTGATGCAGGGGCCTGAGGCGGACTATGCCAAGGGCGAAGAGATCGCCAAGCTCATCTGGGCGCCGGTGATGCGCTCACACCGCGTCACCGTCGAGCAGATGGCCTTGCTTGAGCCCGGCCTGTCGGAAACCGTATGCGCGTCGCTGCTGGTCGTCATGCGCGAAGCGATGGACGAATGCATCGCCCGCGGCGTGCCGCGCGAAGCGGCGCGGGATTTTCTGCTCGGCCACATGAACGTGCTCGGCGCCGTGATCTTTGACGAGGTCGAGGGTGTCTTTTCAGATGCCTGCAACAAGGCGATCGAGTTCGGCAAGCCGATGCTGATGCGCGACGACTGGAAGCGTGTCTTCGAGCCGCAGGAAATCACCGACAGCATTCGCCGCATCACCTGAAGGTGCGCACGCGATACCGGAGCCGGTGAGGCGGTTTCGGTCACCATTCAACCTGGGAGGAGAAAACTGATGAAACTGACACGCAGAATGACCATCGCCGCCTTCGCGGCATTTCTGGCCGCCGGTTCGGCCATTCCGGCCTATGCGGCCGATCTCATTGCCATCATCACGCCATCGCATGACAACCCGTTCTTCAAGGCGGAAGCCGTCGGCGCCGAGGCCAAGGCCAAGGAGCTGGGCTACGAGACCCTGGTGCTCGTTCATGACGACGACGCCAACAAACAGTCACAGCTCATCGACACCGCTATCGGTCGTGGCGCCAAGGCGATCATCCTCGACAATGCCGGATCCGAGGCCTCGATCGCAGCGGTCCAGAAGGCAAAGGATGCCGGCGTTCCCTCCTTCCTCATCGACCGTGAGATCAACGCCACCGGTGTTGCGGTCTCGCAGATCGTCTCCAACAACTACCAGGGCGCCCAGCTTGGCGCTGAAGAGTTCGTCCGCCTGATGGGTGAGAGCGGCAATTATGTAGAGCTGCTCGGTCGTGAGGCCGATCTCAATGCCGGCATTCGCTCGAAGGGCTATCACGACGTCATCGACGAATATCCCGAGATGAAGATGGTCGCGCAGCAGTCGGCCAACTGGAGCCAGACCGAGGGCTACAGCAAGATGGAAACCATCTTGCAGGCCAATCCCGATATCAAGGGCGTGATCTCCGGCAACGACACCATGGCCATGGGCGCGATCGCAGCCCTTCAGGCCGCCGGGCGCAAGGATGTCATCGTCGTCGGCTTCGACGGCTCCAACGACGTTCGCGACTCGATCAAGTCGGGCGGCATCAAGGCGACCGTTCTGCAACCGGCCTACGCGCAGGCGCAGATGGCCGTCCAGCAGGCCCACGACTACATCAAGACAGGCAAAGGCCCGGCTGAAGAAAAGCAGTTGATGGATTGCGTGCTGATCAACAGCGAGAACGCCGGCCAGCTCGAGACCTTCGCTCTCGCCGACTGATCCTCAACGATCCTCCAGGCGCGCGACGACGGGGACCGCCGTCGCGCGCCATTGTCCTGTCACGGAGTAGTTCTCGATGCCGAAGTTGAAGGCCGCGGCTGCGCTTGCACTTGTCTGTGCGATCGCTCTGTCGGGTTGCAAGATCATCAAGACGCCCACGGCGGAGGAGGCTGCGGAAGCCGCGTCCGGCGGGTTCAATCCCGACCGCATGGTCGCCGAAATATGGGACACGAAAGTGGTGCCCTATCTCGGCAAAAAGGCTGGTGGTTTTCAGGAGGTGGCGGCGCTTGCTTCAGAAAATGCCGATGCGGCCGGCGCGAAATACGGTCACAAGGAAAAGCAGGGGAGCGCGCCCTGGACGTTTGCGGCACGCCTCACCGGGACCATCGTCGCCGCCGAAACGAAATCGCGATCGGCCTATGTGGATGTCGACGCGGACGGTGACGGCAAGGCGGATGCCCGCGTGCAGATCGGGCCGGCGATCCGCGGCACGGCAATCCGCGACAGCCTCGACTTCGTCAATTTCAACGAATTCAAGAACCAGATCGAGTGGGCGCAGTACGGCAAGTCGTTCAACACCCATGTCAACGGCCTCATTCTGGAAAAGCTCTCGCGTGAAGGTCTTGCCGGCAAGAAGCTCGAGGCGCTGGGCGCCTTCCCGCTGCCTGCCAAGGGGCAGCTGCCGCTGTTCGTACCCGTTCAGTTGACGGTGAGCGAATGACCATGCATCCGATAGAAGACGAAACCTGCGTGCTGCGCCTGGAGGATGTGACCAAGGTCTATTCCGGCATCGTCGCCGTGCGTCATGCCAATCTGGCGCTCCGGCGCGGTGCCGTGAACGTGCTTGTCGGCGAGAACGGCGCCGGCAAGTCGACGCTGATGCGGATCATTGCCGGGGTGGAGAAACCTTCGCTCGGACGGATCCTCATCGACGGCAGGGAGGTCGAATTTCTTTCGCCGGCCGACGCCCAGCGTCACGGCATCGGCATGGTCTTTCAGGAACTCAATCTCTTCGGCAACCTGTCGGTGGCCGAAAACATCTTTGCCACGCGCGAGATCATGCGCGGCGTCCGCGGCATCGATCATCGCGCACAGGTCGAAAAAGCCAATCATTTCCTCGACAAGCTCGACGCCGGCATCAACGCCGAGACGCTGGTTGAAGACCTGCCGATCGGTCAGCAGCAACTGGTCGAGATCGCCAAGGCGATCTCGCTCGACACCCGCATCCTCATTCTCGACGAACCGACATCGGCATTGTCGGCGGCCGAAGTCGATGTGCTTTTCAAGGTCATCGGCGAGTTGAAGGCACAAGGGGTGGCGATCGTCTATATCTCCCACCGCCTCGAAGAACTGATGCGCATCGGCGACTATATTACCGTCCTGCGCGATGGCCAGATTACCGGGCACGCGATGGTGCGCGATATCGATACCAAGTGGATCGTCCGCTCGATGATCGGCTCCGACGCCAAGGATTTTGCCAAGTCCATCGATCATCGCCTCGGTGAGGAAATGTTCCGGGTGGAGGATATCTGCCTGCCGCGGAAAACAGGCGGACT
Organism: Ensifer sp. M14; assembly: GCF_003355565.1. Lineage (NCBI taxonomy): Bacteria > Pseudomonadati > Pseudomonadota > Alphaproteobacteria > Hyphomicrobiales > Rhizobiaceae > Ensifer > Ensifer sp. M14. Next base: position 59,269 of record NZ_QJNR01000006.1, on the reverse strand, counting down.
CGCCGTCGACCACGTCTCGATCTCGGTGCGGGCGGGCGAAGTGCTCGGCATCTACGGATTGATGGGGGCAGGGCGCAGCGAATTCTTCGAATGCGTGATGGGCCAGCATGCCCACTCCACCGGCAGCATTCGTGTCGGCGGCGTCGAGGTGGCGGATCGTGATACGTCGCGCCGGATCCGGGAGGGCCTGGCGCTCATCCCGGAGGACCGGCAGCGCGAAGGTCTGGTACAGGCGCTCTCGATCGCCAGCAACCTGACGCTGGCAAGCCTCGATCGGTTCGTGCGCTTCGGGTTTCACATTGCCGGCGAACGCGAACAGTCGGCAATCCAATCGGCGATCCGCGATCTCTCCATCAAGGCCCCGAACCCCGACTTTGAAGTGACCTCGATGTCGGGTGGCAACCAGCAGAAGGTGGTGATCGGCAAGGCGCTGATGACGGAGCCGAAGGTTCTGCTGATGGACGAGCCGAGCCGCGGCATCGACGTCGGCGCAAAGGCGGACGTGTTTCGCACGATGCGGCGGTTGGCCGGCGAGGGGCTCGCCATCCTCTTTTCTACCTCGGACCTCGAGGAGGTGATGGCGCTGTCCGACCGCATCGCGGTCATGAGCAACGGCCGCCTCGTCGCCGTGATCGACCGCAAGGACGCGACCGAAGAAATGATCGTCAAGGCTTCGGCCGAAGGACACAAAACGACAAGGGAACTCGCCCAATGACGACGGCAACCACGACCCCCGACGCGACGGACGTTTCCAGCGGATCGGTCCTGCTGACCCTGATGAAGCTCAGAACCTTCATCGCCTTGTTCGCGGTGATCGCGTTCTTCTCGATCTTCGCGCCGAACTTCCTGTCGACGGCCAACATCATCCTGATGTCCAAGCACGTGGCGCTGAACGCGTTCCTGGCCATGGGCATGACGTTCGTCATCATCACCGGCGGCATCGACCTGTCCGTCGGGTCGATCGTCGGGCTCTGCGGCATGGTTGCCGGCGGTCTCATCCTCAACGGCATCGACCTGCAGTTCGGCTTTACCGTCTACTTCAACATCGTCGAGGTGTGCCTGATCACCCTTGCCGTCGGCGTCGTAATCGGGGCGATCAACGGTCTGTTGATCACCAAGCTCAACGTGGCGCCGTTCATCGCCACGCTCGGCACGCTCTATGTCGCGCGCGGGTTCGCGCTGCTGTCGTCCGACGGCCAGACGTTCCCCAACCTCGTCGGCAAGCCGGAGCTTGCGACCACGGGCTTTGCCTTCCTCGGATCGGGGCGTGTGCTCGGGTTGCCGGTTTCGATCTGGATCCTGATCGTCGTAGCGCTGGCAGCTGCCTATGTCGCCAAATACACGCCGATCGGTCGCCACATCTTTGCCGTTGGCGGCAACGAGCGCGCCGCACGCATGTCGGGCATCCGGGTCGACCGGGTGAAGATGTTCGTCTACATGTTCTCGGGCTTCTGCGCGGCGATCGTCGGCCTGGTGATCTCGTCGGAGTTGATGGCGTCGCATCCCGCGACCGGCAACTCGTTCGAGCTGAATGCAATCGCGGCGGCTGTTCTCGGCGGGACGTCGATGTCCGGCGGGCGCGGCACCATCGGCGGCACGATCATCGGCGCCTTCGTCATCGGCATTCTGTCTGACGGGCTCGTGATGATGGGGATCTCGTCTTTCTGGCAGATGGTGATCAAGGGCATCGTGATCATCGTCGCTGTTGTCGTCGACCAGGCCCAGCGCCGGCTGCAGCAGCAGGTGACCTTGATGCAGCTTGCCAAGAAGGGTTGAAGAATGACGGAATTGAAAGGTGCGCTGATCGGTTGCGGCTTCTTCGCGGTCAACCAGATGCACGGCTGGAATGACGCTGCGGGCGTGCGCATCGTCGCGATCTGCGACCGGGACCCGGCGCGGCTGCAGATCGTCGGCGACACGTTCGGTGTCGAGCGACGCTACAGCTCGGCAGAAGCATTGTTTGCCGATGGCGGGTTCGATTTCGTCGACATCGCGACGACGGTTGCCAGCCATCGCCCGCTGGTCGAGATGGCGGCGGCAAACGGCGTGGCGACGATCTGCCAGAAGCCATTCGCGCCGACGATGGAAGACGCTGCCGCAATGGTCGCCGCCTGTGGCCGGGCCGGCGTCGCCTTCATGATCCATGAGAACTTTCGCTGGCAATCGCCGATCCGTGCGGCGAAGGCCGCAATCGAAAGCGGCGCAATCGGCGAGGTCTTCTGGGGACGGGTCAGCTTCCGCTCTGCCTATGACGTTTTCACCGGCCAACCTTACCTTGCCACCGGAAAACGGTTCATCGTCGAGGATCTCGGCATCCACGCCCTGGATATCGCTCGCTTCCTCTTCGGCAACGCGACTGCGGTGACGGCGCGCACGCGACGGGTCAATCCCGCGATTGCCGGAGAGGACGTCGCAACGATGATGCTCGACCATGCGGCCGGCATCACCTCCATTGTCGATTGCAGCTATGCGACCCGGCTTCCGGTCGAGCCTTTCCCGGAGACCTTGCTCGAAGTCGATGGCAGCATGGGCACGCTTCGCCTGTCGCAGAGCTACCGCCTGTCCGTTCATTCGCCGGACGGTACGGAAGTGAGCGACGTGCAGCCACGTCTTCTGCCCTGGGCCACGCAGCCGTGGCACAACATTCAGGAAAGCGTCGGTCTTATCCAGCGCCACTGGGTCGAGTGTTTGCGCGAGGGGCGCGAACCCGACACGTCCGGTCGCGACAACCTGCAGACCTTTGCGCTGGTCGAGGCGTCCTATCTGAGCGCGGCGGAAAATCGCACCGTGCCGCTCTCGGAATTCCTGGGATGACGCTATCGCGCGCGTTTCTCCTGTTCGGTTCCGACGAACGCGAACCGACCGTTCAGCGTCTGCAAGCGGGACAACTGAGCGTCGACCTGGACGGCGGCAATCTGCGCACGATCCGGTTTGCCGAACGCGAGGTTCTGCGCGGCATTTCGTTTCTTGTTCGCGATCGCGATTGGGGCACTTGCGAAGCGGCGCTCGACGGCGTGCAAATCGAGGTAGGTGCCGAACGCGCTACGGTCCGCTACTCCGCCCGGTTCGCGGCGCCGGATGGGGCTATTCTTCGGTGCAATGCGACGATCGCGCTTGACCCGCAATCCGTCACTTTTGCCGCGAACTTCACACCCGATCGCGATTTTGAGACGGCGCGCGCCGGATTCGTCGTCCTTCATCCGGTCGTTGGCGTCGCCGGCAGACCTGTTGCGGTGGAGCATGGCGACGGCACGATCGAACGCGCCGTCTTTCCAGATTTCATCGAGCCTTGGCAGCCGTTCAAGAGTATTTCGGCCATCACCCATGAGGCCATGCCCGGGGTCACGGCTGAGTGTCGGATGACCGGCGATGTCTTCGAAATGGAAGACCAGCGCAATTGGACGGACGGTTCATACAAGACTTATGTGCGCCCGCTGGCACTGCCGTGGCCCTACATCCTGAAGGCGGGAGAAACGCTTCGTCAGTCGATTTTGCTGACGATCACACCGTCCGCTCCGCCGGTCGCCGCGGATGGCCGGACGCCCGAAGCGATCGAGATTTCTCTCGCCGACATCAGCCAGACACTTCCCGAGATCGGCCTTGGCCTGCGCCCGGAGGATCTGACTGAGGAGCTGAGGCATGCGGATCTCGTTGCGGAGCTGGGCGCCCGGCACTTGATCTGCCACTTCGATCCGGGCGCCGGTCATGGGGTCGAGGCGCTTTCAGGCTTCCGTAGAATCGCGCAAGCGAGCGGCGCGAAGGTGACTCTCGAGTGTTTCCTTGCCTGCCGGCAGGCGCTCGACGAGGAATTGAAGGCGGTTGCGGCCGACGTCGAAACGGCCGGCCTCACGCTTTCGAGCATTGCCGTTTCGCCTTCGGTCGACCGTCAATCGACGCCGCCTGGAAGTACCTGGCCGGATTGCCCGCCACTCGAAGCGGTCTACGCGGCGGCGCAGCGTGCGTTTCCCGGACTGCCGCTTGGCGGCGGCATGTTCAGCTACTTCACCGAGCTCAATCGCAAACGCGTGCCGGCCGGATCGTTGTCCTATCTGACCCATTGCACCAATCCGATCGTCCATGCGGCAGACGATCTGAGTGTCATGCAGACGTTCGAAGCCTTGCGTCACGTGACGCGTTCGGTTCGGGCAATCTATGGAGACCGGCCCTACCGCATCGGGCCATCGACGATCGCGATGCGTCAGAACCCCTATGGCAGCGCCACGAAGGACAACCCGCTTGGCAGGCGGATTGCCATGGCGAACAGAGACCCGCGGCACAATGCCCTTTTCGGCGTCGCATGGACGCTTGCCTACGCGGCGACTGTGGCCGAGGCCGGGCTGGAGGTGCTGACGCTTTCGACGCTCTGCGGCCCGTTCGGTCTGATTGCCGCCGCCGGCGAACCGATGGAGGACGGCGGAAAGCGTCCGCTCTTTCACGTGCTGAAGTGGCTGGCGGAATTGGCGGGGCGCGCAGGCGTGTCGGTCGAAACCAGCGCTTCGGACGCGCTTGTTGGGGTCGGCGCCGCCACCGATAGCGGCAGAACGGTGCTTCTGGCCAACATCAGTCCGCAGATGCGGGTTGCGGCCCTCGGCTTTGTCGGTAAGGCAAGGATTACCATTGTCGACGAAAACTGGATGCGATCGCGCACCGATGAGCCGAAGGCCGTCGACCTTCGCGGAGAAAGCGTCCGGTTACCGGCCTATGCCGTCGCCCGGATCGAAATTCCCCGCTAGCCGTTGGCGCCTTCGGTCTTGCCCTTCAAGGCGTAGAGCGCGCGTGAGCGCTCGAGATGCTTGATCATCGCCTGTTCGGCATCATCAGGATTGCCGCGGCTGATGCAGTCGATAATCTCTTCGTGCTCGGCGAGCGTGTGGTTCTCACGACCGGTCCAGATCAGCATTTCCGTGTGGTATTCCTTCAGCCAGCCCAGCATCGCTTCGCTGACGGCGGTATAGATGGGGTTGCCGGAAATCTGCGCGATGCAGCTATGGAAGGCCATGTCGGCGGCGATGAACGTTTCGGAATCGCCAAGCGCGTCGCGCTGGCGGGCGAGCGTGTCTTTCAGTGCGGCGACATCCGCGGCTGTCGCGCGGCTCGCAGCCTCGCGCACCATGCCGCGCTCGAAGAAGATGCGCGCGCTTTTCAGATGTTCGAGCGAATCCGAAGAGCCCGACAACATGATCTTGGCGGCCACGTCCATCTGGCGGAAGAGGGACTTGGGTGTGAGCTTGAGCACCTTGGCGCGCTCGCCGTGCGAGATCTCGACAAGGCCCATGTTCGCAAGCGCCTGCATCGCTTCGCGGATCGCCGGTCGGCCGACCTGAAACCGCTCCATCAGCATACGTTCCGACGGCATTTCGTCGCCCGGCTGCAATTCGCCGCTTTCGATCAAGGTCTTCAAGCGGGCGAAAACCTCGTCAGAGAGTTTCCTGCGAACAATGGGTTCTGGCTGGCTGATCATGTGAACTCCACCGGTGCCTGAGCGTGTGTCCTATATGCACGATTCCTGCGGATAAGGAATGGTTCGCATGGCGGCGCTCGTTCAGAGATTCTTCTTGCGCAACTGAGATACTCATTATACCAGTTTGATAGCAAGAGCCACTCCTTTCGAGCCGAAGAGCGAGCCGCCCGTGATACGCATGACCTACCGGATAGAGAGCGCTGGCGACGTAGAGGCGCTCGCCGCGAAGATCGCCAGCGACCAGTCGACCGGGACCTTCGTCGCGGTCCCCGGAGAAACCGAGGAACTGAAAGCCCGGGTAGCTGCGCGCGTCGTCGCCATCCGGCATCTTGAGCCGACAGAGCGGCCATCGCTGCCTGATGAGGCCGGGGAGGCGAAGCACTTCAACCGGGCGGATGTCGATGTCTGTTTTCCGCTCGACGCCGTCGGGACGGATCTTTCGGCGCTGATGACGATTGCCATCGGCGGCGTCTATTCGATCAAGGGCATGACCGGCATCCGGGTCGTCGACATGGAGCTGCCGCCAGAGTTCGCAGGCGCCCATCCAGGGCCGCAGTTCGGTGTTGGCGGCAGCCGGAGGCTGACCGGTGTCGAGGGACGGCCGATCATCGGCACGATCGTCAAGCCGGCACTCGGGTTGCGGCCGCAGGAGACGGCAGAGCTGGTCGGCGAACTGCTGTCTTCAGGGGTCGATTTCATCAAGGATGATGAAAAGCTGATGAGCCCAGCCTACTCGCCGCTTAAGGACCGGGTTGCGGCGATCATGCCGAAAATCCTCGATCACGAGCAGAAGACCGGCAGGAAGGTGATGTATGCCTTCGGCATCTCTCACGCCGACCCTGACGAGATGATGCGCAATCACGATCTGGTCGCGGCTGCCGGCGGCAACGCAGCCGTCGTCAACATCAATTCCATCGGCATGGGCGGCATCGCTTTCCTGCGCAAACGGTCCAGGCTCGTCCTGCACGCCCACCGCAATGGCTGGGATGTCCTGACCCGCCACGGGGGACTGGGAATGGAATTTTCCGTGTGGCAGCAGTTCTGGCGTCTGCTCGGTGTCGACCAGTTCCAGATCAACGGCATCCGCGTCAAATACTGGGAGCCGGACGACAGTTTCGTGAAATCATTCAAGGCCATCAGTACGCCGCTGTTTGCGCCGCAGGATTGCCCGCTGCCGGTCGTCGGCTCCGGGCAATGGGGCGGCCAGGCCCCCGACACCTATATGCGGACCGGCGGATCCACCGACCTTCTCTATCTCTGCGGCGGTGGCATCGTCAGCCACCCGGGCGGTGCCGGAGCGGGCGTCAGGGCGGTTCGTCAGGCCTGGGAGGCGGCCGTTGCCGGCATCTCGCTGACCGATTATGCCCGCGACCATCTCGAACTTGCCCAGTCCATTGAAAAGTTCGCCGACGGCAAGGGCGCCTGACCGAACGCAATTCGCAGCGAGACCTTCATGCAGACACCTTTGCTCAGCTATTACGGCGATGACCTGACCGGTTCGACCGATGTCATGGAGGCGCTTGCGTCTCAGGGCGTCGACACGGCGCTGTTCCTGAAAATCCCGGATGCGTCGCTCCTTGATCGCTTTTCCCATTGCGGTGCCTTCGGCCTTGCCGGCACAAGCCGCAGCCAGACGCCGGGCTGGATGGACGACAATCTCGCTCCCGCCTTTTCCTGGCTGAAATCCCTCGGTGCCGCGATCACGCACTACAAGGTGTGTTCGACCTTCGATTCCAGCCCGCAGCTCGGCAGCATCGGCAAGGCCATCGAAATCGGCCGCGACATCTTCGGGGCGGCGCCGGTGCCGCTCGTCGTCGGCGCGCCGCAGATCCGGCGATACACGGCGTTCGGCAATCTGTTTGCCGCCTATCGCGGCGAGACCTACCGGATCGATCGCCATCCCGTCATGAGCCGGCACCCGGTAACGCCGATGAGCGAGGCGGATGTTCGCCTTCACCTGGCGCCACAGACGGCACTTCGCTGCGGCCTTGTCGACCTTGCCGCGCTCAAGGCGGCCGATGTGGATGCGGCGATCGATCGGGCTCTTGCAGCCGGAAGCGATATCGTTCTGTTCGACGTGGCCGATGAAGACAGCCAGGCGGTCGTCGGGAGGCAGCTTTGGCGACTGAAGGCGCCGTCCGGCCAGTTCATCTGCGGATCCTCGGGGGTGGAGTATGCGCTGGTGAGGGAATGGCAACGGCTTGGCCTGCTGTGCGCTGCACCCGCCTTCTCTGCAGCCGCGCGCGTCGATCAGATCGCCGTCGTATCCGGCAGCGTATCGCCGACGACCGAGCGGCAGATCCGTCATGCGGTCGACAATGGTTTCGAAGGGATCGCGCTCGACGCGGTGGATTTTGCCGCCGCGGACGCAACTGCGGCACTTGAGACCGCAGTTGCGCGCGGCTTGCAGGGTCTCGCATCCGGTCGCAGCGTCATCTTCTACACGGCGCTCGGGCCGGCGGCCGATCGTGGCGCCGCCCTGTCGCTCGAAGATGGCTCCCGCCACCGACTTGGAGAGCGGTTGGGAGTACTATTGCAGCAGCTGGTCACGCGCGCGGGCCTTCGTCGCGCCGTCATTGCAGGCGGCGACACGTCCAGCCATGCGCTCGGCAAGCTTTCCGTCGAGGCCCTGACGCTGCGGTTGCCGCTGCCGCAATCTCCAGGCTCGCCGCTTTGCACTGCGCATAGCCGCGATCCCGCTGTCGATGGCCTCGAAATCTCGCTCAAGGGCGGACAGATCGGCCATGACGACTACTTCTCGATGATCCGCGACGGTCGAGCGGCTTAGCCCTTCCGTTCAGCATCCCTGGGCTTGAAACAGGGAATGGGGCTTGTCACCAATGAACGCGTGTGCAAAGATGCTCGCGTGTGCAAAGGAGCTGTGCCCGAATGAACCTGGAACGACCATTCTATCCGAACGATCTGCAGGGTCGGGCGAAGCTCTGTCGGGACGTCATCCTGTCGGCCGGTGCGCTGGTGCTGCGCGGTTTCGAAGACAGTGCGAGCCGCGGGTTCTCGATGAAGGGTCCGCAGGACTTTCTGACCGAGACGGATGCGGCATCCGAGGCGCACATTCGCAAGGCTATTGCCGAGCACTTTCCTGATGACGGCTTCTTCGGTGAGGAAGGCGGCGGCTCGATCAGCAATCGTCTCTGGGTGGTCGATCCCGTCGACGGCACTGCCAATTTCGCCCGCAGCATCCCACATTTCTGCATTTCGATCGCCTATATCGAGAACGGCCGGGCGGAGATCGGCGCCATCTACAATCCCGCTTTGGACGAACTCTATTTCGCTGAGCGCGGCGCAGGCGCGACCCGCAACGGGCAGCCGATCGCAGTCTCCACCACCACGGCATTCGAGACGGCGTCGGTCGAGATGGGCTGGTCCGGGCGCGTGTCCAATGAAATCTACCTCGAAACCATCCGCGATCTCTTGGCGCTCGGCACCAATGTCCGCAGGGCAGGCTCCGGAGCGCTGGCGCTCGCCTATGTCGCTGACGGTCGTTCGGATGCCTATATCGAACTGCATATGAACTCCTGGGATTGTGTTGCCGGCTTGCTGCTGGTTGCTGAAGCCGGCGGCGATGTCTGCCCCTTCATGGAAATCGGCAGTCTTCGCGGCGGTGGACCGGTTCTCGCATCCGCCCCCGGCATTGCCGGTGGGATCAGTCAGGCGTCTCGAATACCGATCGCGTCAGCCGATGCGGCCGTTGCCGAACCGCAGCTCGCGTGAGCGCCTGCGCCGACGGCGCGAACGGTGAGAATTACGGGCGGTTGCCTTTCGCTATCGCCTGATCTGGAAAGGAAACGGCATGGATGCTCCTGTTTATGCGCGCCCGGCGATCAGTCTGATCGCAAGGGACGTCGGCCCACACAAATCCGATATCTATATTGGCGGCAGCGACGGTGCCCGCGATCTCGACCTGCTCAAGCGACATGGCATTTCGATTGTCGTCAACTGCGCGGTCAATCTCGATATCAACTGGGTGCGCGCTGCCGTCGATGATGGCGGCGACCTGCGGCCGAGCGGCTACGCCGATATCCGCTATTACAAGCTTGGCCTGATCGACGGCGAGGGCAGCCCTGATACGATGATGCTCGGCGCCTACTATATCCTCGATGGCGCGCTGCGCCAGGCGATGCCGAAGCGCGAGACCTATCCCTTTGCCGATGGCGGCAATGTGCTGGTCAATTGCCGCGGCGGACGCAGCCGCTCGGTATCTCTGGTCGCGCTTTTCCTGCACAAGCAGCAACCGGAGCTGTTTCCGACGCTCGATGCCGCCGTCGCCCATATTCGCGAACATCGCGAACTGCGTCCGGACGAATGGTTCGAAACGCCGAAGCCGATGCTTTACGAGGCGGCCCGCCGGGCATCCCAGTGGGTCGACATGATCGCCGGCAAGGCATCCGGGCAGGACTGATGTTGAAGCGCCGCCAACCCAGCATCGCCGTTATCGCCGACGCGCATTTTCATGATCTTGAAGGCGATTTCGATTTTCCGGGGATGACCATCGACGGCCAGCGGATGATGGTTCGCAGCTGGGCGGAAACGCGCCAGTCGACCCGTGTCTTCAACGAGAGCGCCAAGGCGCTTTCCGTGGCGCTGGATGAGGTGCGCGATCGCGGCATCCGGCACGTCGTTCTCCTGGGCGATTATACCGACGACGGCCAGCGGCAGACGACCGCGAGCTTGCGCCGCATCCTCGACCGGCATGCGAGCGAGTATGGCACCGCCTTCTACGCTCTCCCCGGAAATCACGACATCTTTGGCCCATCGGGGCGCAACCACACCAAGGAGTTCCTGGACCAGGAGGGTGCCGGCGTCTGGGTGGCGAGTGATCCGGCATCGACCACTGAGGGCGCAATCGTGACCCCGCGCATGTATTGCGAGGGCTATCCTTCGGGTCTTGGGCCGATGGCTGCCTACGGCTATTTTCGCAAGTCCGAATATCTCCATTGGGAGACGCCGTTCGGCCTTTCCGACGATGTCGAAAGCCGACGTTACGAAGTGGCTTCTCCAGATGGACGCAACCGCTATGCGTTGATGGACGCGTCGTACCTCGTCGAGCCAGAGCCTGGGCTCTGGCTGCTGATGATGGACGCCAATGTCTTCGAGCCGCGGGACGGCACGTTCGAAAGCGGCGAAGAAGCGGCCTTCATTGACAGCACTGCCGCCGGCTGGAACGCCATGCTGCGCCTGAAGCCCTTTATCGTCACGTGGATCGCCGACGTCTGCGCGCGGGCAAAGGTGCTGGGCAAGACCGTGCTCGCCTTCTCGCACTATCCGGCGCTCGATCCCTTCGATGGCGCGACCGGGGCCGAGCGCGTGCTGTTTGGTGAAACCAATATTGCCCGCCGCACACCGCGCCAGACCGTTACCGATGCCCTGCTCGGTGCCGGGCTCGCCGTGCATTTCAGCGGCCACCTCCATGTCGAGGGCGTGACGCGGCGGGGGCGCGGCGGGCGCCAACTCACCAACGTGGCGGTGCCGTCGCTGGTCGCCTATCCCCCGGCCTTCAAGGTCATCGAGCCGACAGAGGACGGCATAACAGTCGATACCGTCGAACTGCAGACGATGGCGGTGGATCCGCGCCTGCCGCAGGCCTATCGCCGTGAAACGGCGCGGCTTGAAGAGCCCGACGATGCCGCCTTTGATGCCGAGGATTATGGCGCGTTTCTGCGCGCCCATAAGGTGGCCCTGGTTCGCCACCGCTACTTCCCGAAGGAGTGGCCGCAAGACGTGGTGAGCCGGGTTTCGGGCGCCACAATTGCTGACGTCAGCGCGGAGCTGGTCGACGCCGAAGTGGCGGTAGCGGTATTGCACGCGCTTGCAAAAACCTCTGGAATCGCAACGGAGCAGCTTGCTGCTTGCCGCATGATCGACATCATCGCCGACTGGTACTGTTTGCGCCAGGCAGCCCACCTGGCCTTGCCTGCCATCGCGCCGGAGCGGCTCGGTCTTTACCGTGCCCTTGCCGAGCGGTTCGGCCGGGAACCGCAAGAGGGATGGGACGGCTCCATCGCCGGTTTCCTGTCGATCTTCCTCGGCGCTTTTGCCGCCTTTATCGACCGGGCGGAAAACGGTGCGCGGCAGATCGAGATCACCCTGCAGCGAGAAGCGAAGGAGGTTGCTTGCCCATGAACGAGCAGTCGTTTGAATTGCCCGGCTGGAGGCTGAAACCGCCGGCAAGCGTCCCGGAGTTGAAGGAGGCGTTTCGCCTTGGTGCCCGTCGGCTCAAGGGCGGGCGGCTCAAGGTCGCCAAGTTCGCCCTGTCTCACCCCTATGACATCGCCTTTGCCAGCGCACGGGAAGTGGCTGCGCGGGCCGGCGTTTCCACCTCCACCGTCATGCGGCTGATCAACGATCTCGGCTTCGAGAAATACGCCGCCTTCCAGCAGTTGTTCCGCGAGGAACTGCGGCGCGGCAGGCAGTGAAGCGACGCCCGTCGCGGCAACGGGCCTGAAAGATCATCCGACCGGAGCGCGCTCATGGACTCGACCATCATCAGCATCAATCTCTTCGGTGCCGTGGCGCTGCTGCTGTTCGGGCTGTCGCAGGTCAAGAATGGCGTCCAGCGCGCATTCGGCGCCAAGCTGAAGACCGGGTTGGCCGCCGGTACGCGCGACGGGGTTCGATCGTTTCTCGCTGGCTTGATCGCGACGATCGCGCTGCAGAGTTCAACCGCGACGGCACTGATGATCGCATCCTTTGCCGAGCGCAATCTCGTTGCGCCGCGTATGGCGCAGATCGTGCTATTGGGCGCCAATGTCGGCACCGCGATGACGGCATGGATCGTGTCGCTCGGCATCGGCTGGCTCTCGCCGCTTCTGATCCTTGTCGGCGTCATCCTTTCGCGGGGAACCTCGAACGCACGAAAGGGTGGCGGTGCTGCCCTGGTCGGCGTTGGGCTCATGCTGTTGTCGCTGCATCTGATCGGTCTTGCGACGGAACCATTGCGCGCCTCCGCGGCGCTTTCGGCCTTCCTGGCGATGCTGGACAATGCCTGGCCGGTCGCGCTCATCTTCTCGGCCATGCTGGCGGTCCTGGCGTCCTCGAGCCTTGCCATCGTCGTCCTCATCCTGTCGCTTGCCTCAACGGGCGGCATCTCCACCGGGCTTATCGTCGTCCTGGTGCTGGGTGCCAATCTCGGCGGTGCCGTCCCACCGGTCCTGGCGACGCTGCGGGCGCCGATCAGCGCCAGACGCGTGACGATCGGTAATCTCATCGTGCGGGCCATCGGCTGCTTCGTCGCGTTGCCGCTTGCCGGTTACTCGGCGCAATTGCTCGATATCCTGCCGCTTTCGCATGACAAGCTGCCTGTCGATGCCCATCTCATCTTCAATCTGGCGCTGGCGATGCTTGCCTGGCCGCTGTCTCGACCGCTCTCAGTGCTGACCGCAAGGCTGTTGCCGGAACCCAGGCAGATGCCGGACGCGCCGAGCTATCTCGACGAGGACAAGCTCTCGACGCCGGTTGCAGCCCTGGCCGGCGCGAGCCGCGAGGTTCTGGCCGTCGGCGATCTGATCGAAAGCATGCTGGCCAAGGCAAGCGACGCGCTGCAGCATGCAGACCCGAGCAAGCTCGCGGGCATCAGCGCGCTCGAAGGCCGGGTCGATCGGCTGCAGCATCAGATCAAGGTCTATGTCTCGCGCCTCGGCCAGGCGGAGATCGGCGAAGACAACCGCCGGCGGGCGATGGATGTCGTCGACTACGCCATCAATCTCGAACATATCGGCGACATCATCGAAAAGGGCCTGCTCGCCGAACTGGCCAAGAAGATCGCGCTGGGCCTGACTTTTTCGAGAGATGGCCATCAGGAGCTGACGCGGCTCTTCGCCATTACGCTCGACAATCTGCGCATGGCGCAGACCGTGTTTGCCACCCGCGATGCGGCCCTGGCGCGGCGGCTTGTGGAGGTAAAGGAAGACGTGCGGCGTCTCGAGCGGCAATCGGCCGAGCGTCATCTGCAGCGCCTGCGCGATGGCCGCGCGGAAAGCATCGAGACCAGCTCACTGCATCTCGACATGCTGCGCGATCTCAAGCGCATCAACGCCCATATCGCATCGGTTGCGCATCCGATCCTCGACGACAGCGGGTTGCTGATCGAAAGCCGCATCCGACAGGCCGGGTAACGTCTGCTACCGCACGGTCTTTCGCTCGACCATTGACACAGGCACGACCTGCAGTCGCGTTGCGGGTTCGTCGGTTTCGAGCGCCGTCAGCACATTCTCCGTCAACGTCGACAGGGACTGGACGATGGTCGTCAGTTCGTAGCTCTTCCAGCCGGCTTGCGGAATGTCGTCGAAGCCGATGACCGAGACATCCTGCGGCACGCGGCGATGCATCTCGATGCGGGCCGCATCGAGGAAACCGAGCGCCAGAAGGTCGGTGACGCAAAACGCCCCGTCGATCTTCTTGTCGCGCAGGAGATCGCAACCGGCCTGGTAGCCGCTTTCGTAGCCGGTCGGCCCGTCGGACCAAGCGACCACTTCGACGCCGGCCGTCTGCATTCTTTGTGTAAACGCCGTTGCCCTACGGACCTGGGCGGGCGTCTGGCTGGCGCTGGAGACAACCGCAACCTTCTGGCATTTGGCGGCAATCAGCCGGAGCGCGGCAAGATCGGCACCGTGCGAATCATCGCTCAGCACCATGTTGGTATCGGTGCGGTCGAGCCGTTGATTGACCAGTATCAGCCGCACGCCATTGGCGATGCATTCGTCGACAATCGAGGACGGAGGCTCGCCGGAAAGCACGACGATCGCCTGGGCACGGAACTCGAACAGCAGCTCGATCAGCGGCGCGATATCCTTGCGCGCATCGGCGGCATTGAGCAGCAGGCACTGCAGCCCGCGCCGGAGCAGGCCGATGCTCAAGAGGTCGAGCTGCTTGGAAATGAAGGGTGCACTGAGATTGGTGCCGACGACGCCGATCAGGTTGGAGCGGTCGTTGTTCAACCCTTGAGCCAGCCGGTTGACCCGATAACCGAGCTCGCGCGCCGCTTTCAGCACCTTGCGCCGCACGGCCTGGGAAACGCTGGCGCCCGGAGTGAATGTTCGCGAGACGGCCGAGCGCGAAACACCTGCGCGCTTTGCGACTTCCTCCGCCGTGACGAACCCTCGTGCCATGGTTTTCCTCAAGAATCAGTTTGTGGCCATCTGGGCCACAAAAGCCGGTTCATTCCAACGAAAAAGTATCATTGGCTTTGGTTGGTGCTGTCAGCCGAGCGCCCCACGCGCGCTGGAAATCCGGCTGATTGCCTCGACGTTCCACCTGTCGCTGGTGCAGCCTCGGCTGGTGGTCACGCGGCAGTGATCACGTGTTCGAACAAAGTCGTGCATGACCAAAAAATTAGGCAATAAAAACAACACGATAAATCATTGCGCACGTGTGCATTTTTTTGTTGACAAGCGAAGCCTCTCAATGGATCATGCATTCCATAGGCGGTTGCGAAATGGAATTTTTGTTCCGTCTATGTTCGTGATGATGGCGCCGGCTTCTGAGGAGCGGCTGGTGGCTGTCGGACCTGATCCGGACAGGATCGTTTGAACGGGGTCGGTCGCGAACAGGGAGGATTGGATCGATGACGACGCATCGCGTTTTCGCGGCAGGTTGCCCAGCTCGAATTGGAGCGGGGGCGAGTGCCCGTGCGGCTCTGCCAGATCTCCCCGTTCGCATGTTGGCTCGGCCGCGACGCGCCCGGCACATCGCCGGATCGTGTAGCGAGGCGAGATCTCAAGGGGACAGAGCATGGCTTTTCTAAGTGATTCAGCGAAGGCGTCGCCGACAGCGGGCGGCGAGGCGTCCGCCGCGCCTTCGTCCTGGCAGGTCTGGCGATACCGGTTGAAGGTCGCCTCTCGAGAGCCGACGACATTGATCGGCGTGCTGACGGCACTGCTCTTTACCTATCTGATCGTCGTGCCGATCATCTCAATCGTGCTCGATGCCGTGCGTGTCCAGTTCGGCCATGAGCGCCGGCTCGGCAAGGATTTCGGCGACCTGACGCTCTACTATCTCGACCGGACGTTCACCTCGCCTGTCTCCGTCGATCTCTTCTGGCGGCCGCTGTTCAACACGCTGTCGGTTGCCGTCGGCGCGATCCTGTTGTCGCTGTTGATCGGGACCATTCTCGCCTGGCTGATCAGCCGCACCGACATGTTCGGACGCCGCTGGTTCGCGACCGCGCTGATCGTGCCCTACATGTTGCCGGCCTGGACCTTCGCGCTCGCCTGGACGACTCTGTTCAAGAACCGCACGGTTGGCGGTCAGCCGGGCTGGTTCGAGGCGCTCGGGTGGACGCCGCCCGACTGGGTCGCCTATGGCCGGTTTCCGATCACCATTATTCTCGCTTTGCACTACACCCCCTTCGTCATCCTGCTGTTCGGCTCGGCGCTCCGGCGCTTCGATTCCCAGCTGGAAGATTCCGCCCGCATTCTCGGTGCCAAGCGCTACCAGGTGGCGATGCAGATCATCCTGCCGCTGATGCGCCCGGCGCTGATGTCGTCGATGATCCTGATCTTCGCAAAGTGCCTTGGCGAGTTCGGCGTGCCCTACGTTCTCGGCCTGCCGGTCAAGTTCGAAGTGCTCTCCACCTCGCTCTTCCGCAGCATCGCTTCCCGCCAGACGGGTGTCGCCGGTGTCGTTGCCGCCTCCATCATGCTGATCGGCATCATCACCCTGATGATCGATGCGCGGCTGGTGCGTGAAGCGCGCCGCTTCGTCACCATCGGTTCCAAGGGGTCGATGAACCGGCAAAGCCGCCTCGGCAAACTCAGGCTTCCGGCCACCGGTTTCGCCGCGACGATCTTCATGCTGAGCGTCGGCCTGCCGCTCCTCACCCTGTTCCTGTCGACGGTCATGAAGCTGCCGGCCCAGTTCACGCTCGACAACTTCACGCTCGACTACTGGATCGGCCAGGATCTTCATACCGTGGCGCTGCAGACAGGTGTGCTTCTGAGCCCCGATCTCTGGGGCGCGGCGAAGAACACGCTGATGATTGTCGGTCTCGCCTCGGTTGCCTCCGGCATTCTCGGCCTGCTCGTCGGCTACGTCGTCATCCGCACCCCCGTCCGGGCGCTGTCGGTCTATCTGCGCCAGGTGACGTTCCTGCCCTATCTGGTGCCGGGCATTGCCTTTGCTGCCGCTTACCTCTCGCTCTTTGCGGTTCCCCGGGGGCCGATGCCCGCGCTCTATGGCACCGTCACCATCCTGGTGCTGGCGCTGATGGCGGACCAAATGCCCTATGCCTCGCGGGCCGGGATCTCGGCCATGACCCAGCTCGGCAAGGATCCGGAAGAGGCGGCCCAGATCGCCGGCGCCGGCTGGTTTCGCCGGATGATGTCGATCGTCATCCCGATCCAGAAAGGCTCGCTCGTCACCGGCGTGCTGCTGCCGTTCATCTCGGGCATCAAGGGTCTCAGCCTGTTCGTCATCCTCGCCGTGCCCAGCACCGACGTTCTGACGACCTATTCGCTGCGGCTCGTCGACTACCACTACACCCAGGCGGCAAACGCGGTCGTGCTGATCATCGCGGCAATAGCCTATCTCGGAACACTGGCAGCCCAGAAGCTGACCAAGACCAATCTTGCAGAAGGACTCGGAAGCTGATGCCCACTATCAATCTGCGCGGCGCCCAGAAGAATTACGGCGTCAACTCCGCCAATGCCGTCTCCAACCTCGATCTGGAAATCCGCGACGGAGAGTTCATGTGCCTTCTCGGCCCGTCCGGCTGCGGCAAGACCACGACATTGCGCATGATCGCGGGCCTTGAAAACCTGTCGGGCGGCGAAATCCGCATCGGCGACCGGGTGGTGGATTCCATCTTCGACGGCGTCTTCGTGCCGCCGGAGAAGCGGGAAATGGGCCTGGTCTTCCAGAGCTACGCGCTCTGGCCGCACCTGACCATCGAGCGCAACACCGACTTCGGCTTGCGCTTGCGCAAACTGCCCAAGGCCGAGCGCGAGGCCCGTGTCGACAAAGTCATGCAGGCGCTCGATATCGCCAAGTACCGCGACCGCTATCCGTCGCAGCTTTCGGGCGGCCAGCAGCAGCGCGTGGCGCTTGCCCGCATGCTCGCCGTCAATCCTGGTGTGCTGCTGCTCGACGAACCGCTGTCGAACCTCGATGCGCGGCTGCGGCTCGAAATGCGTGCCGAACTGAAGCGCCTGCACAAGGAATTCAAGACGACGATCGTCTTCGTCACCCACGATCAGTGGGAAGCGATGACGCTTGCGACAACGATCGCGGTGATGAACGAGGGCACACTGCAGCAGATGGGCACGCCGAACGACATCTACGATCGTCCGGCCAACCGCTTCGTCGCCGAGTTCGTCGGCAGCCCGCCGATCAACATCCTGTCCTTCGACAAGAAGGGCACGTCGGATGTGGCCAAGGAGGCGGAAGCTTACCTGTCTAGCCGCTACCCCAGCCTGCGCGGCATCGGCTCCGTCGGCATCCGCCCGGAAGCGCTCAGCTACGCCACGAGGAAGGAAGACGTTCCGCAGGGCAACTTCAGCGGCAAGATGGTCGTCACCGGTATCCTGCCGACCGGCGGCAGCTGGATCCTGGAGCTGAAGAGCGACAGCCACACGCTGTTTCTCACAACGCATGCGCTGCCGCGGCTGGAGCTTGGCGAAAAGGTCCGCTTCTTCGCGCCGCCGGAAGCGCTGCACGTCTTCGACAAGGACGGCCAGCGCATAACCGAGGCCGACAAGCTGCTGCGCAGCGCGAAACTCAACTGACGACATTACTCATCGCATCAACCGAAAGACGAACACCGCTTACTGAGGAGGAGCAGTCGATGCATTTTCGGAAGAATGGAAGAACAGACAATACCAGGCGCTGCCTGTTGTGGACGACGGCCTGTGCCGGCCTCATGGCCGGGCAGGCTATGGCGCAAGAGGCCTTCGACCTGAACGCTCTGATCGAAGCGGCCAAGAAGGAAGCGCCGATCACCGTCTATGACAGCACCGGCAAGATTGTCGAGATGGCCAAGGCCTTTTCGGCGAAATACGGCGTCGCCGCCGAGGGCTCCAAGGTCAAGGCGACGGCGCAGTTGGAAATGATCATCCGCGAGGCGCGGGCCAACAACATCCAGGGCGACGTTTCGATCATCAGCGATGCGCCGGCCGCCATGGCACAGCTCATTCCGCAGGGCTTTGCCGAGAGCTGGCTGCCGCCGGATCTTGCCTCGAAAATCCCGGAGCAGTACCAGAACCCGCTGACGGTGGTCACCAGCGCCAACGTCTGGGCCTACAACACCGAGCTCTACGACAAGTGCCCGGTCACCAACATCTGGCAGCTGACCGGCCCTGAGTGGAAGGGCAAGGTCGCCATGCAGGACCCGCTCGGCAAGGCGTCCTATGTCGACTGGTTCAACCAGATGGCAAAACATGGCGATGACAAGGTCGCCGCTGCGTATAAGGAGCTGTACGGCAAGGAACTGGAGCTCGACGACGGCAGTGCCACCGCGGCCTGGGTGAAGGCGCTTGCCGCCAATGCCCCGCTCCTGACCGATGCGGACGCCGCGGCAGCCGATGCCGTCGGTGCACCAGGCCAGTCACAGCCGTTCATGGGGCTGATGAGCTCGGCGAAATTCCGCGACAATGCGGAGAAGGGCATGAAGCTCGGGCTCTGCAAGGATCTGAAGCCATGGCTCGGCTGGATGTATCCGGGCGTCGGCCTGATCACTAAGGGCACCAACAGCCCGAACGCCGCCAAGCTCTTCATTCACTATGTCATGACCGAGGAAGGCATCGCGCCGCAGGCGGCCGACGGCAAGATGTCCACTAACAGCGACGTGGCACTTCCGGCCGACGAACCCTCGGGCATCGGCAAGGTTCTCGATCAGGTTCTGCCCTATCAGATGGACACGAGCCTCGACGATTGGGATGCACGCGAAACCTGGCAGGATTTTTGGCGGGTGAACTACCAGAAGTGACGGTGCGGCCGGAGAGAGTGACGACATGATGGAAATGAAACGCAGCGCATTGCGCGACCGCCCCATGGCCTGGGCGGTCGCAGGCAGCCTTGCTGCCATGCTGACACTGGCCCCTGGCGCCGCGAAAGCCGAAGAAGCTTTCGATCTCGACGCCCTGATCGAAGCGGCAAAGAAGGAGCCGCCGATCACCGTCTATGCCGTGACCGGCAAGATCGTCGATACGGCCAAGGCGTTCTCGGAAAAATACGGCGTGCAGGCCACGGGCAAAAAGGTCAACGAAGCCACGCAGGTGGAGTTGATGATCCGCGAGCACCAGGCAGGCAACATCCTCGGTGATGTCAGCGTGGCAACCGACGTGGCTTCGGCGATCGGGCAGCTTCTGCCTGAAGGCATTGCCACCAGCTGGACGCCGCCGGATCTCGCCAGGGATATTTCGGAGGCCCTTCGCAACCCGCTGGTGGTGGTCTCGGACCCGCATGTCTGGACCTACAATACCGAGAAATACGACAAGTGCCCGGTGACCAACATCTGGCAGCTGACCGAACCGCAATGGCGCGGCAAGCTGGCGATGCTCGATCTCTTCGACAAGCCGCTCTATGCGGACTGGTTCAATCAGATCGAGACGCATCGTGACGCCGATGTCGCCCGCGCCTACGAAAGCCTGTACGGCAAGAAGCTGGAGACGAACGGGCAAAGTGCCACGGCCGCCTGGGTCAAGGCCTTTGCCGAAAACGGCCCGTTGCTTGCCGATTCCACCACGGTCGCCAATGCGGCCGGTGCGCCGGGGCAGGCGGAGCCGTTCTTCGTCATCACCTCGACGGCAAAGTATCGCGACAACCTGACGAAGGGCCTGAAGCTCGGCATCTGCGCCGGCGTCGAGCCGTTCTCCGGATTTCTCTATCCGGGCTTCGGCTTGATCGCAGGCCAGACCAAGAGCCCCAATGCCGCCAAGCTGTTTGTCCGCTACCTGATGACGCAAGAGGGCATCGCGCCCCAGACGGAAGACGGAAAGATTTCCGGCAATTCGACCATCGGCCTGCCGACGGATGAGCCCTCGGGCATCGCAAAGTATCTCGATCAATTGATGGCATTCGATGCTGCCACCGCCAGCGACGACCTCGACAAACGGGAAGCCTGGCAGGACCTCTGGCGAATAAACTACCGAAAATGACGTGACGGGCGGTGCCGATCACCGAGCGCTGTTTCCTTGGGAGGGGAAGCGATGACAACGGAAAAGAAGAGAGTGCGTGACCTGACGATGACGGCCGCGGCACTCGCAGCCGGCCTGCTTTCGACGCAGGCCCGCGCGGCTGACGGCCTCGATCTGGACGCGCTGATTGCGGCGGCAAAGACGGAAAAGCCGATCAACGTCTATGACAGCACCGGCAAGATCGTCGAAATGGCCGAGGGCTTTACGGCGAAGTATGGCGTCAAGGCGACGGGCGTCAAAGTGTCGGCCAACAGCCAGCTGGAAATGATCATCCGGGAGAGCCAGGCGGGCAACGTGCAGGGCGATGTCGCGCTGATCACCGACGCGCCGGCGGCGCTCGCGCAGCTTCTGCCGCAGGAATTCGTCGAAAGCTACCTGCCGGCCGACATGGTCGAGAAAATCCCGGCGGAGTTCCAGAACCCGCTGGCGATTTCGACCAACGCCAACGTCTGGGCCTACAACACCGAAGCCTACGACAAGTGCCCGGTCGCCAATATCTGGGAGCTGACGGAGCCGAAGTGGAAGGGCAAGGTCGCGCTGGTCGATCCCCTGACCAAGGGCACCTATACCGACTGGTTCAACCAGATGGAGAAACACGCCGACGACAAGGTCGCTGGTGCCTATAAGGCTCATTTCGGCAAGGACCTTGCGACCGAAGAGAAGAGCGCTTCGGCTGCCTGGATCAAGGCGCTGGCGCAGAACGCGCCGCTGGTCACCGACGGTGACGATCCGGTGGCAGAAGCTGTCGGGGCCGCAGGGCAGAAGGAGCCTTTCTTCGGGCTGTTGAGCTCGGCGAAATTCCGCGACAACGAAGGCAAGGGTTACAAGCTCGGCATCTGCAAGGATCTCAATCCCTGGGTCGGCTGGAGCTACGTCAAGCTCGGCCTGATCGCGACGAAGACGCAGAGCCCGAACGCGGCAAAGCTCTTCATCCACTACATCCTGACCGAGGAAGGCATCGCTCCCCAGATGAAGGACGGCAAATTGCCGACCAACATCGACATCAAGATGCCGGCCGACGAGCCCTCGGGGCTTATGACGGTGGCCGATCGCCTGTTCGGCTACAACTCCTCGACCGGTCTCGACGATTTCGACCGACGCGAGGAGTGGCAGGATTTCTGGCGTGTGAATTACACCAAGTGAAACAAGGCCGGCGCGCCATCGGATGGCGCGCCGGCACTTTCTCGATAAGGAATGGAACGACATGGAAAAGCGCCTTTCCCCGGCGGTGCCGCCGCTAGCCGAAACCGAACAACGGCTGGAGCGGTCGAAGCGCCTCGTCGAGATTGCCCGTGGGGCGGCGAAGGAAGTGCGTGATCCCCTGTTGAAGGCGTTCCGCTCCGACATGGTGATCGACTACAAGCGTGACCTGCATGATGTCGTGACGATCCATGACAAGCGCGCCGAAGCCACCATTCGCGATTTCATTTTTGCGCAGGAGCCCAATTCCGCCATGCTCGGCGAAGAAGGCGGACAAGTGGGCGACGGCGACATCCAGTGGTATGTCGACCCGATCGATGGCACCTCGAATTTCGCCAGCGGACTGGCATTCTGGTGCATCTCGATCGCTGCCGTCGAACAGGGTGAGGTCGTTGCCGGCGTGGTCTATGACCCGGTCGCCGACCTGATGTTTTCCGCCGATCTCGAACACAGCTATCTCAATGAAGAGGTTATCTCTTCGCAAGCGGTCGAGGACGAGAACCGCGCAACCCTGATCACCGGCTATCCGGTGTCGCGGGACTTTCGCCTCGACGGCCGGGACGCAGCGCTCGCTAATCTCGGGGAGTTCGTGGAGACGTTTTCAACGCTTCGGCGGCCGGGGAGTGCTGCCCTCAGTCTCGCCCATGTGGCGGCGGGATGGGCGGATGCGGCGACCGGCTTCGGCGTCAACTCCTGGGATGTGGCGGCCGCGACCTTGATCCTGAAAAATGCCGGCGGTCGGTACGAGCCGCTGACGCTTGGCAAGGTGCCGACTGATGCGCCCGACTTCATGTGTCCCGGCTATATCGCCACCGGCGCCGGCGCCAATTATCCGACATTGCAGCGTGTCGCGCGAGGAATCTCGGCCAAACGCATTGCTGCAGCGGCGCTTTGAAAAGACACGAGGAGAAGATATTGGACATGATCCAGGAGACCGAGACGAAGGTGCCGGCGTCGGCCGAACTCGCCAAACTCAGCCTCGTCTATGAAAAGCATCCGCTCTATGGCGTCGATTTCTATATTGCGGGCAAGGAGGGCACGAGTGATCTCGATCTCTTGAGGCAGAACGGCATCACCACGGTCGTCAATTGCGCGGTCAATCTTGACTTCAATTTCGTCCGGCAGGCGCAACTGGTGTCGGACCATGAGGGCAGTGTCTACGGACCGGGCGAAATCCGCTACTACAAGATCGGACTGATCGACGGTGGCGGCAATCCCGACACGCAGATGCTGGCGGCCCACTACATCCTGCGCGCCGCGCTGGAGCAGGTGCTGCCGGAAAAACCGTCCTATCCGCGCCGCGAGATGGGCAACATCCTGATCAACTGCCGTGGCGGGCGGTCGCGTTCCGTCATCGTCGTGTCGCTGTTCCTGCACCTGACCTTGCCGGCGGAGTTCCCGACGCTGGATGCGGCGATCGCCTTCGTGCGCGACCGTCGCGGCCTACCGGAAAACGAATGGTACAAGGCGCCGAAGGCTGTGCTGATCGGGTCCGCCGAGCGTGCCGCGGGCTGGGCGAAGATGATCGAAGCAAAGTAGTACCCGCTGTCGCTCCGGTGTTGGGCTGTCCGCGATCGGAGCGTGATGGCGCTGCTCTGCCGGGCAGTTCGGTAGGTTGCCTGTTGGCGACGGCACATGGACGCAGGAATCGGGTTGAATTCGCCGGCCGTCCGCACGATTTTCATTGGGTATGAAACGTGAGGACGGTGCGATGGCGCAGGCAGTTCACAGCTATCTAATCTTCGAAACCGAGGCCGGATTTTGCGGCATCGCCTGGAACACCGTCGGCATCACCCGTTTCCAGCTGCCGACCAAAAAGGCCGAAGACACCGAACGGCTGCTGCTGCGCCGGCTTGCTGGCGGCGAACCGGGTACGCCGACGCTCGAAGTTGCCGAGGCGGTTGCCGCGGTTCGACGATACTTCAACGGCGAAGAGGTCGATTTCTCAGATATCAAGCTCGACCTCGAAGGGCAGGATCCGTTCTTCCAGCGGATCTATGCAGCGGCACGCAGGCTCGGGTGGGGAGAGACCACCACCTATGGCGCCCTGGCAAAGGAACTCGGCGTTGGCCCCGAAGCCGCGCGCGATGTCGGCCAGGCGATGGCGAAGAACCCGGTGGCGCTGATCATTCCCTGCCATAGGGTGCTGGCCGCAGGCGGCAAGGTCGGCGGCTTCTCGGCTCCGGGCGGTTCGACATCGAAGATCCGCATGCTGGAACTCGAAGGCGTGCATCTCGGGCCGCCGGAGCCTGCCCAGCAATCGTTGTTTTGAGCGGGTTGCCTCAGCGCGCTTAGCCGCGGCCATCCGGAAGGATCCCACATAGCCCCTTTGCCCGTTAACCCCGGCTGCCGGCTGCCGCTTTCGCGACCGGCTGTTGTGCATGGCAGTGCCTACAAGCGTGGATCCGCATGGCGCAATCGTCATGCAACATTTCGGGCGGAAGATGCACTCGTGCGTAGGGCGGCGGCCTTGGCCCGCCGCGTCTCAAAGCGCGCCAGCTGGGGATGGGATGCCGAAGACCCGGTAGCTGTGGGGACCGGCCGCATCGTCGCACGGACAACGTCACCGCGGCGGTTTGCCAAACCCGGTCGATCGCCTATACAGGGGATCGAAAAGCGACCTCGGGAGACATCAGGCAGTGGCGCATGATTTTCAGGCAGACTTGGATGCCGTTGCCAGCATCTCGGTCGCCCCGACGATTCTCGACGTGATTCAGCAATCGACGGGCATGGGGTTTGTCGCGATTGCCCGGGTGACTGAAGATCGGTGGGTGGCGTGCCAGACGCTCGATATGATCGACTTCGGACTGGGCGCCGGCGGCGAATTGCAGGTCGAGACGACCATCTGTCACGAAATCCGCCAGAGTGGCGAGCTGGTGGTCATCGACGACGTCTCGGCCAACGAAGCCTATGCGAACCACCACACGCCGCTGCAATATGGCTTCAAGAGCTACATTTCGGTGCCGATCTATCTGCGCGGCAATGTATTCTTCGGCACGCTTTGCGCCATCGATCCAAACCCGGCCAAGCTCGGCGGTCCTGTGACGGTCGGCATGTTCCGGCTGTTCGCCGACCTGATTGCCCGACACCTCGACGCACGGGCCGATATCGCCGATGCCAGGCTGAAGCTTGATCGGGAACTGGAGACCTCCGAACTCCGGGACCAGTTCATCGCGGTCCTCGGGCATGACCTGCGCAATCCGCTTGCTTCGATCTCGGCCGGCACGCGCATCCTGGCCCGTGAGGAGCACGCACCGAAGTCGAAGGCGGTGATCGCGCTGATGCAGGAGAGTGTCGACCGGATGGCCAATCTGATCGACAATGTCATGGATTTCGCCCGGGGCAGGCTCGGCGGCGGCATCGGCCTCAACCGCACCAACCGGCCGCTCACTCCCATCCTCCTGCAGATTCTGGCGGAACATAGAAGCACTTATCCCGACAGGCAGATCGATACGGATCTGGCTCTCGACGGGCCGCTGGCGCTGGACCATCAGCGCATCGGTCAGCTCTTTTCCAATCTGCTCAGCAATGCCTTGACCCATGGTGCCCCGGACAAGCCGATCCGCATCGGTGCCGCGCAAAGCGGCGGCATGCTGGAGCTTTGGATCGCCAATGCGGGCGAGCCGATCGCGGAGATAGACCTGCCTCGACTGTTCCAGCCGTTCAAGCGGCGCGAAGGAAAGGGAAAGCTGCAAGGCCTCGGCCTGGGGCTCTACATCGCAGCCGAGATCGCACAGGCTCATGGCGGGCGGATCAGCGTTTCCTCAACGTCGGAGGAAACCAGGTTTACATTGAACGTGCCTGTGTGCTGAGCGGGTTGCCGCGTTTCTTGAACTGAGCCGCTGACATTCGATGCTGTCTCGGATGGGCCGAGCGATGCAGGAGACGTAAGCAGCCCATCGGGTTTCGTTAGCCAAGGCTGACGCTTTCAACCGTTTCGGGAATATGCTGCGCAAAGATGCGCGTCGAAAGATCAGAAGCCGCCCAGACCGGCCGGGCGCTGCGCGACATCAACTGTCACGCGATAGTTTTCTGCTGGCACAGGACGGCCGACGTGGAAGCCCTGGACATGGTCGATGCGGAATTCCCGCATCAGCGCCATTTGCTCCTCGGTTTCGACACCTTCCACCAGGATCTTGTGGCCGCGATTCCTGACCAACCCGATGATATCCTTCAGCATCGCCTTGCCCTTTGGCGTGCTGCAATCGTGCAGGAACGACCGGTCGATCTTGACCGTATCGAAATCGATCAGCCGGAGCCAGGACAGACCGGCAAAGCCGGTACCGAAATCGTCGAGCCAGATGCGGATGCCGAGCGTCTCGAGGTCGCTGATGCAGCGCAGCACGTCCGAGTGCATCTCCATCTCGAGACCTTCGGTGATTTCGAAGGCGAGCCGGCCGCCGGCAACGCCCGTTTCACCAAGGATAGCGGCAACGGATGTGGCAAAACCCGGCGTCTTCAGCTGGATAGGCGAGACATTGACGCTGACAACGGGCACGTGGTCGTGCGCCAGAAGCTCGCGGCAGACCGTGCGGATCGCCCAGCGGCCGAGATCGATGATGGCGCCGGTGCGCTCGGCAATGGGGATGAAAAGGCTCGGGGGAACCGCGGTCCCATCCAGCATCCTCAGCCGCATCAGCGCTTCGACAGCCTCGATGCGACCGGTCGCGACATTCTTGATCGGCTGGTAGACGAGGGAGACGAGATCTTCATTGGTTGCGATCTTCAAGAGCGCGGCAATGTTCTCGCTCTCGTCGCTGGTTTGCGGGTCGTTCGGGTCAAAGACCTTGGCGCAGTTGCGGCCGCTTGCCTTGGCGGCGTAAAGCGCCCTATCGGCCTCGTGGATGATCCGCTCGAGCTTTGAACCCGTCTGATGCCTGGTGAAGGCGGCACCGACGCTCACTGTGACTATGGACGTGCCGTCCCGGCGTTGTCCGTGCACCAATCCCAGGCTCTGCACCGTGCGGCAGATGGCGTCGGCGAGATCGGCTGCCTCTTCGCGCGTATCCACGCGCGCAAGGATGATGAATTCCTCGCCGCCGTAACGACCGATGGATGCATCGAGCTGCCCGATCGATTCTTTCAATGTGTTGGCCACGAGAATGAGGCAGCGGTCGCCTTCCTGGTGGCCGTAGCAGTCATTGTATTTTTTGAAGAAGTCGACGTCGATCAGGATCGCGGCGAAACTGTCACTGAACCTCTGCCAGTCGCTCCAGTATTCACGCAGTTTCTGATCGACCGCCCGGCGATTGTCGAGCCCGGTCAGGGAGTCGGTGTTGGAAAGCCTGAGCAGCGCCTTTCCGCGCTCGGCCGCCTCCCGTTGCTGGACCTTTGCCTCGAAGGCATTGAGGAAGACCTTGTAGCGCTCGCGGTTGAGCTTCCAGTTGACGTAGGAGGTGAACATGAAACATGAGACGTAGAAGGTCCCGAAGGCCAACTGGTAGTAAGGGTTCTGCGGCGAGAAGTAGATGAGGTCGACAAAGAACGCGCCCAGAATTATGCTCGACGAGATCACCGATAGGCGGAACTGGAAGATGAAGAACAGGTTCGCGCCCATCATGAAGATGGCGCCGAAGATCATGTAGTAGGACATGTTCTGCGTGTACGCCGTCATCATTGCCGGTATCAGCCAGCCGAGATAGCCGAAAACAAGCGCGCCGGAGCATGTTCTATCCAGCCAGTCCGTCTTGACGCTGAAGTGGATCTGAACCTCCAGGACGGCAAGTGCGACCGCGCCGACCACGAAGCGCGAGGCGATCGTGTAGTGAGCGACGTCGGAGATGAGCAGAAAGTCGGTAATCGAAAACAGGAGATAGACCGCGACGGCGATCCATAGGCCTTTTCTCGTCGCTTCCCGGCGCGCCGTTTCGCCTTCCTGGCGATAAAGTGAGCGTAGCTCCGCCGGCAGCGGCCTATGCGGCTGCTTATGCAAATCTATCTCAACGACGTCGGCCAAGGTTTGCTTCATGCACCGGTCCAGAGAGTTACGTCGCGCTCAACGGAAACATGCTCTCGCTTTTCCACTCTGGCGTTGCTCTGCACACTCTATGCTTGCCATCCGAATGGCACCACAACAAGGACGAGCAAGCCTCACCGACATCGTAGAAGACGCCCATTAAATTTTGATAAATTAGCCGAGACTGACGGCCGGCACATGGGTGTATCCGAATGGATACGGATCCGCCAGAATTTACCATATACTCTACAAAAACTTGCAATTCGAGAAGCAGTTCGCGCATTGTTACCCATAACGTTAACAGATCATTAAACGGATGGGTTTTGCGTGAGTCAGCTTCAAATCGTATTCGATGGCGAAAGTCTTATTACTCCCCAGTCAATCGCAACCGAGTTCACTTCGTCAAGAAGTGAGTTTTATGATGAGCAGTTTGCAACAGGAAAGGCCGAACTCGCCCTGATTCTCCAAATTGCACAGCAGCAATTTGCCCAGGAACTGGACCCGAAGAAAATAATACATCGATTGGCGGGTGCGCTTCACGAGACGCGCGCGAAGTTTCATCCCAGTGTCTGGCAGGAACTGATTCCGATCGCGCAGAATCATCCGGTGTCGGAATTCTTCCTCCAGGACCCATTTACCCGGTGGTCCTTCGAAAAGCCGCGGGGTTACTCCGGCGACGCGCAATTGCTCGATTTTATCTACGCTCACCCGAGCGTTGCCGGTGAGATCGCCAAGGCATCACCGGTCGGCAAGGCGCTCTATGATTACACCAAGGACGCCTCATCGTCGGTTGCAGTGCGCGAGCGGCGGGACCTCTTGACGCAGCACGTCGATGACATCGCTGCCACACATGGTGGCGAGGCGGAGATCCTGACGATTGCGGCCGGGCATCTGCGCGAGGCAAACCGTTCGGTTGCCCTGAAGGAAGGGCGCATCAAGCGCTGGGTCGCGCTCGACCAGGATCCGCTCAGCGTCGGAGCAATCACCAGGGATTTCCGGGGAACGAAGGTCGAGGCAATCGACGGCTCCGTCCGCGGGATACTCACCCGTGCGCATAAGCTCGGCAAATTCGACTTCGTCTATGCGGCCGGACTTTATGATTACCTGCCTCACAACGTGGCGGTGAAGCTCACCCGCCGCTGCCTGCAGATGCTGAAGCCCAACGGCGTCTTTCTCTTCGCCAATTTCGCAACGGATATCGGCGTCGACGGCTACATGGAGACATTCATGAACTGGGCGCTGCTGCTTCGTTCGCAATCCGACATGTGGCGCATCGTCAACGAAAGCGTCGATGGCTCGAGCTTCGAAACGCATGTAACGTTCGGGGAGAACCGCAACGTGGTCTATGCAACGGTGCAAAAGCGCGCCTGATTGCGACTGAGGTACGAAACAACGGCGTGCGTCATTCCTGGCGCGCGCCGTTTTCTTGCGGCATTACCGCTGGTGCCGTTGCCGCGGACCGCGTGTCACCTGTGTCGTTCCGGTCGCCGGCATCGCCGTTTGCGTGTAGCCCCCGACGCTCAAGGTCTCCATAGGCATACGTTTCTCGACGCGGTGCAGCCCCGTGAAGGTCAACAGATCGACCTCAAGCCGTTATGCAATTATTTCATAGCCCCTGAAATTCTATGCATTGGCGAGCCGCTTGCCTTTTCTCTAGCATCCCCAGTTGCACAACTTGTGGCCGATCAAAGCGGCGCACCGGAATGGATGAAGATCCGGTTTCGGCGCGCACCTGGTGCGGGCGGGAGACACGGGTTTGTGCCGAAAGCGAGGTTTGTAATGGGCCTTGCTTTGCATTGCAGCGACGGCCGAGGGGAGGAGCCTTTAATGCCAGCGGGACAGAGTTTTCATGCCGACAGGATCGTGCACAATGGTGTGATCTGGTGCGGCCTCGCCGAGGGCGTCGTCGAGGCCCTGGCGATCTGGCAGGGCAAGATCCTGGCAACCGGCACCAGACAGGAAATGGAAGCCTATCGGGGCGAGCGGACCGAGCTTCTCGACCTTAAGGGGCAATTCGCGACCCCGGGCCTCAACGACGCACATCTGCACCTGATTTCCGTCGGTCTGACGTTGAACTGGGTCGATGCGACGCCGCAGGCTGCCCCCACTCTCGAAAGCCTGCTGGCGGTAATCAAGCAGCAGGCCGAAAGCACGCCACCCGGCACCTGGATCAGGGCACGCGGTTACGACCAGACCAAGCTCGACACCGGTCGCCACCCGCGTCGCGCCGAACTCGATGCGGTTGCGCCGAACCATCCCGTCATGGTGGTGCGCGCCTGCGGGCATGTGTCGATCTTCAATTCGGAAGCATTTCGTCTTGCCGGCGTCGACGAGACCACGGCCGTGCCGGAAGGTGGCCTGATCGAACAGGTCGCCGGCGCACTGACCGGTCTTGTTGCGGAGAATGCGCAAGGGCTGGTGCGCGCCGCGATCCCGAAAGCCTCGACCGACGAGATGATCGATGCGATCGAGAGCGGCGGCAATCTGCTTCTGTCGTACGGCATCACCAGCATCATGGATGCGGCCGTCGGCCAGGTCGCGGGCTTCGACGAGATCAAGGCCTACAACCTGGCTAAGCTCCACAACAGGCTGCCGGTGCGCACCTGGCTGGTGCTTCTCGGCGATCCCAAGGTCTCGATCGTGCCGCAGAGCTACGAGGCCGGTCTCGTTTCCGGTGTTGGCGACGACATGCTGAAAGTCGGCGCCGTCAAGATTTTCCTCGACGGTTCGGCCGGTGGTCGCACTGCCTGGATGAGCAGCCCTTATCTCGGCGAAGACCACAACACCGGCGTCCAGATCCTTTCCGATGCGGAACTCGAGGCGATGGTGCTCGACGCCCACGCCAAGGGCTACCAACTGGCCTGCCATGCCATCGGCGACGCAGCGATCGATCAGCTGATCACGGCCTACGAGAAGGCGCTCGACGCGATCCCGGATGCCGATCGCCGTCACCGGATCGAGCATTGCGGCTTTTCCAGCGACGCGCAGCACCGCCGCATGGTGGAGGCCGGCATCTATCCCTGTCCGCAACAGGTGTTCATCTACGACTTCGGTGACGCATACGTCTCCGTGCTCGGCGAGGAGCGGGCGCTGTCGAGCTATCCCTTGAAGACCTGGAAGGAACTGGGCTTGAAGCCTGCAACCGGCAGCGATGCGCCGGTCTGTCACCCCAATCCGTTCCCCAACATCTACAGCATGCTGACGCGCAAGACTGCCAAGGGCACGGTGATGGATGCGCGCGAATGCGTCAGCATCGAGGAGGCTCTGCAGGTCTACACCGAATTTGGCGCGTTCTCACAGAAACTCGAAACGGTCAAGGGACGGCTCGTGCCCGGACAGCTTGCCGATATCGCGGTGTTCTCCAGGAACATGCTGACGGCGAGCCCCGAAGACATCCTCAACGACACGCGCTGCACCCTGGCGATCCGGGGCGGCGAGGTGGTCTTCGAGCGACTGAACGCCTGACAATGGCGGACCGGGCCGCGGTGTGCGGCTCCATGCATCTCAGCCGATCCGGGAGGTCGGGTAAGATCGCGATCTTGTTCATCCATGAGCAGAACAACACGTGGGGAGGAATACGGGAATGATGAAGAAAATAGCATTGCTTTCGACACTGACGGCGGCGTTGCTGGCCGGCGTGGCGTCCGTCCATGCGGCCGACGCGCCGCGGGCCGGCGGAACGGTCAACTTCGTGGCGCCCTATGGCGATAGCTTCTCGACGCTCGACATCCAGGCGTCGCCACAGACCCAGGACGAATTCTACGCCAAGGCGATCCATCGCACGCTTTACGATTGGGACGCGGACAAGAACGTGCCAGTGCTGGCGCTTGCGACCGACGTCGACATCTCGGCCGACAAGCTTGTCTATACCTACAAGCTGCGCCAGGACGCTTTCTTCCACAACGGCAAGCAGATGACGGCGGATGACATCATCGCGAGTTTCACTCGCATGGCCGACCCGGCCAAGGCCTATCCGCCCTCGCGCTACATCGCCAACATCAAGGGCGGCGCCGACTATATGGGCGGCAAGGCCGAGGCGATTTCCGGCCTAAAGAAGGTCGACGATTTCACGCTGGAAGTAACGCTGACCGATCCCGTCGATCCGGCCTTCCTGTTCATGCGCAACAACACCGCAATCTACCCGGCAGGCGAGGCCGACAAGGAAGGTTTCGCCAGCCACCCGATCGGTCTTGGGCCCTACAAGTTCGCCGAATACGTGCCCGGCTCCCGGCTGACGGTCGAGAAATGGGAGAAATACTACGAGAAGGACAAGCCTTACGCCGACAAGATCAACATCCTGATCATGGGCGACGCTTCGGCGCGCGACGTTGCCTTCCGCAACAAGGAGATCGACGTCTCCGTCCTCGGGCCGTCGCAATACGTCGCCTATCAGGCCGATCCGGAACTGTCGAAGGGCCTGCTTGAAGTCGCCGAAGTCTACACCCGCTATGTCGGCTTCAACCTCGATTTCGAACCGTTCAAGGACAAGCGCGTCCGCCAGGCCTTCAACTATGCCATCAATGCCGACCTGATCATCAAGCGGCTGGCCAAGGACAAGGCCTATCGGGCAAGCGGCTGGTTGCCGACCTCGTCGCCGGCCTATGACAAGGACGCCCAGCCCTATGCCTACGATCCGGAGAAGGCCAAGGCGCTGCTCGCCGAGGCAGGCTACGCCGATGGCTTCGATGTCGAGCTGACGGCGACCCAGAACGAAAGCTGGGGTCTGACGATCGTCGAAGCGATCATCCCGATGCTGGAAAAAGTCGGTATCCGGGTGAAAGCAAAGCCGGTCGAAGCTTCGGTGCTGTCCGAAGTCGTGCCGGCTGGTGATTTCCAGTCCTTCATGTGGTCGTCGGAAAGCGGTCCTGATGCCTTGACGGCGATGCAGTGCTTCTATTCCAAGACATCGCAGGCGGCGTGCAACTACCAGAAGTTCGCAAACGCCGACTTCGACAAGCTGTTCGAGGCCGCCAAGGTCGCCAAGACGCCGGAAGAAAAGAACGACCTGCTGCGCAAGGCCAACAACCTCGTTCAGGAAGAAGCGCCGGTCTGGTTCTTCAACTACAACAAGGCTGTCATGGCCTACCAACCCTGGCTGCACGGTCTGCAGCCGAACTCCGCCGAACTGGCAATCCAGTCCTATGAAAAGCTCTGGGTGGACGAAACCGTTCCAGCCGGACGTTGATGGAGACGCCCCGATACCGTCTGCGGTATCGGGGCTCTTTCCATTGGCATCTGGCACATGTTGCGGCCGTTTGCGTAAGTAAAAACTTACGATGTTTCGACCGGCCGAGATAAGCTGGCGGGAAAGGCACTACCGGCCGCACCGGAGAGTTATCGCCCGCGCATCCGTGGATGGGCGCGGCGAGGGGGGAAATGAATGCTTCAATTCGTCGTGCGCCGCACCTTGCAGGTGATCCCGACCATCATCGCAGTATCCCTGTTGATCTTCGTGATCTTCAGCGTTGTCCCGGGCAGCATCGCCACCAGTCTGACGGCAAATGGCAAGGGCGGCGGCGACCCGAAGATCGTCGAGAAGATGACGCGCGAATTCGGTCTCGACCAGCCGCTCTACGTGCGGTTCGGTTCGTATCTGTCCGATCTTGCGAGGTTCGACCTCGGGACGTCGTTCCGCAGCCGCCAGCCGGTCGCGCATCTGATCGGCGAGCGTATGTGGCCGACCTTGAAGCTTGCCTTCGCGGCGATGGCGATCGCGATGTTCGTCGGCGTGCCGCTCGGCTTCATCGCCGCCTTGAAGCCGGGCAGCGTCATCGACACGCTGACGATGATCGGGGCTATCTCGGGCCTGTCGTTGCCGCAGTTCTGGCTGGGTTTGCTCGGCATGTATCTGTTCGCGCTGACGCTCGGCTGGTTGCCGAGCTTCGGCTACGGTGATGGCGGCATGACGAACCTGATCCTGCCGGCGTTGACGCTCGGCGTCGCGCCGATGGCACTGTTGGCGCGTACCACGCGCGCCGCCGTGCTCGACGTGATGAACGCCGACTTCATCCGGACCGCCCGTGCCAAGGGCATGAACGGTTTTCGCCTCGTCACCTGGCACGTCGTTCGCAACGTGCTCGTGCTGATCATCACCACGATCGGCCTGCAGTTCGGCTCGATGATGGGCCAGGCTGTGGTGGTCGAGAAGTTGTTCTCCTGGCCGGGACTGGGGTCATTGCTGGTCGACAGTGTCAGCCTGCGCGACATCCCGGTGGTTCAGGGCGCGATCCTCGTCATCGTTCTCTGGTTCCTGCTGATCAACACCATCGTCGATATTCTTTACGCGGTCATCGATCCGCGTATCAGCCACGGATAGATCCATGAGACTAAGGCTCAATCTCCTCATCGGTGGCGTCCTCTGCATCGTCATCATCTCGGCGGCGCTGTTGGCGCCTTGGCTCGCACCGACCGATCCCGTGCTCGACGCTGACCTGATGAATGCAGAACTGCCGCCGGACGCGCAGTTCTGGTTCGGCACCGACGCGCAAGGCCGTGACGTTCTCAGCCGCATTCTCTATGGCGCCCGCATCTCGCTTGCCGTCGGCATCGGCTCGCAGGTTATCAACACGCTAATCGGTCTGGCGCTCGGCATTTCGGCCGGCTATTTCGGCGGCTGGTGGGATGATTTCGTCACCGGGTTGACCAACCTAATGCTGGCGATCCCCAGCCTGATCTTCGCGCTCGCCATCATGGCGATCCTCGGTCCCGGCCTTTCCAGCCTGCTGATTGCGCTCGGTCTTACCAACTGGTCATGGACCTGTCGCATCGCGCGAAGCTCGGCGCTGTCCTTGAAGAAGCAGGGCTATGTCCAGGCGGCCAAGACGCTCGGTTACGGCGACATCCGCATCATGATCACGCAGATCCTGCCCAACATGATCGGCCCGATCCTGGTGATCGGGACGCTCGGCATGGGCGATGCGATCCTTGCGGAAGCAGCACTTTCCTATCTCGGTCTCGGCATCAAGCCGCCGTTCCCGAGCTGGGGAAACATGTTGACAGACGCCCGCGAACTCATCGTGATCGCGCCCTGGGCAGCAATTTTTCCGGGGCTGGCGATCTTCGTCACCGTCCTCGGGCTCAATCTTTTCGGCGACGGCCTGCGCGACTGGCTGGACCCGCATATGAGGGCGCGCCAGCTATGACGGACAATTTGCTTGAAGTCAGGGATCTGCGGCTCGATATCGTGTCGGGCAAAGTCAGCCACAACGTCGTCGACAATGTGTCGTTCTCGATCGGACGCGGTGAAGCCTATGGGCTGGTGGGTGAATCGGGTTGCGGCAAGAGCATCACCGCGCTTTCTATCATCGGCCTCCTGCGCAAACCGCTCGCCGTGACCGGCGGCGCGTTGATGTTCAACGGCCGCGATCTGCGGGAGCTTTCGAAACGCGAGCTGCGGCGGCTTCGCGGCGAGAAGATCGCCATGATCTTCCAGGAGCCGATGACGGCACTGAACCCCCTGTCGCCGGTCGGCCGGCAGATCGCCGAGATGTTCGTGCTGCACAAGGGTGCAACCTGGAAGGAAGCCGAAAAGCTGGCGATCGAGGCGCTCGGC
The DNA here is from genome assembly GCF_003355565.1 of Ensifer sp. M14. NCBI lineage: Bacteria > Pseudomonadati > Pseudomonadota > Alphaproteobacteria > Hyphomicrobiales > Rhizobiaceae > Ensifer > Ensifer sp. M14. The sequence continues at coordinate 23,954 of NZ_QJNR01000006.1, read as the reverse complement.
AACGTCCAGGTGCCGGCGCCGGAAGAGCGGGTGAAGGCCTATCCGCACCAGATGTCCGGCGGCATGCGGCAGCGGGTGATGATCGCCATTGCGCTTGCCTGCAACCCGGACCTTTTGATCGCCGACGAACCGACGACGGCGCTTGATGTGACGGTCCAGGCCGAGATCCTCAAGCTGGTGAAGGAACTTTGCACCGCGCGTGGCACATCCGTCCTGATGATCAGCCATGACCTGGGCGTGATTGCCAACATGTGCAACAGGGTCGGCATCATGTATGCCGGGCGCCTGGTGGAAGAGCGGCCGGTCGCGGACCTGTTTCTCCATCCGGCCCATCCCTACACCGACGGTCTGCTCAAATCGCTGCCACAGCTCGGTTCCCGTCGGCTGGAAGGGCGAAAGCGTCTGCGGGAGATCGAAGGCACTGTTCCCTCGATTGCCAGCTTTCCTCTGGGCTGTCGCTTTCAGCCGCGCTGCCACAGGGCAACGTCTGTCTGTTCCGCCGAAATTCCTTCTGCATCTGCCCTCAGCCATGATGGCTTCGTGAAGTGTTTCAACCATGAGCGATAACAACGAACCATTGGTCCGGGTCGATAATCTGAGCGTGCACTTCCCGGTGCGCAACGGCATCTTCGGCCGCACCAAGCGAACCCTGCGCGCGGTCAACGACCTGAGCCTGACCTTGAACAAGGGCGAGTGCCTGTCGATCGTCGGCGAGTCCGGCTGTGGCAAGTCGACGCTCGCGCTTTCGATCCTGGGGCTGCAGGAGCCGACCGCGGGAGAGATCCTCTTCGAAGGACGATCGATCACCGGCATTGCGCAGCCGTCCCGGCTCGAGCGCGCCGGCATGGCGCAGATGGTGTTTCAGGACCCTTACGCGTCGCTCAATCCGCGCCAGACGATCTACACCTCGCTGGCAGCGCCGCTGAAGTTGCACGGGATCAAGGATCGCAAGGAGATCAATCGGCGCATCGAGACGATGATGCAACTCGTCGGATTGAAACCGGAGCAGGCGAAGCGCTTCCCGCATGAATTTTCCGGCGGCCAGCGCCAGCGCATCGGCATTGCCCGCGCGCTGATCCTCAACCCCAAGGTTGTGGTGCTGGACGAACCGGTGTCGGCGCTCGACGTCTCGATCCGCGCCCAGATCATCAACCTGCTGCTGGAACTCAAGGAGCGGCTCGATCTGTCCTACATCATGATCAGCCACGACCTCAGCGTCGTCGAACATATGAGCGACCGCGTGGCGGTGATGTATTTCGGCCAGATCGTCGAGACCGGCAGCTGGGACCGGGTCTTCACCGACCCTCAGCATCCCTATACCCGCCGGCTGATCGGCGCCATTCTCGATCCCGTCACAGAATTGGCGGGCCAGAGCCCGGTGGATACGCGCGAGACGCCGGAACCGCCGGCCGGCTATGACTATTATCCCAGAGAGTTCGGGAAGCACGACGTCTACAGCCTGCCGCCTGCCTCGCAACTGGTTGCGCTGCGCGAGGATCACAGCGTTCGGCTGATCGCGCGCGCCTGAGCCGGTTTTTACCGAAGGGCTGCGCACCGGGGTGAAAGCGGCCCATACCCGTGCCAGTACGGCGAGCCGGAAGTGTACGCGCTTGGGGCGATCAGTCGCAGTCGAAGGCTCGTGTTGAGACCCCCGTCTACGGTGCGTTTTCTGCCCGGCACCATGTGCATGCCGGCGACCAGGATGGCCGTGCGTTCCTCCACGCGCAGGAAACGGGTGGTGCATTTCCTGGTTCTCGCTCAAGCTGACCTGATGCCGCCACTCGTGAGAGCGGCGGTCGTCACGGCGATCGTGTCGCGCTCTGCGTGATCCGGCCGCACCATGGTCTCGCTTTCGGACGCAGACGCGATCCGGGGAACTCTTCCGGCATGCAAACCAATCATCGCCCGCTTCAGAACCGTGTGACACCATTCGGCGAGATTGTCGCCATGGCGCAGCGCGGCCTGTTCACCGGCAATCGAGGTATCATCCACGACCCCGCGACGAAGACCCTGTTGAGGCGACGATGGTCGTCGAAGGCGTGGCTGATCTGCGCCTGCGACTATGGGGTTCGCCGACGAGATGTCATGGCCGGGCGAAGCTGGACCGAGCTCTTCTTTCTCGATGAGGCCGTGGCGCTGGCGGCCGGCCATCGTCCCTGCTTCTTCTGCAGGCGCGAGGCGGCCCTTGGCTTCCGGGCCGCCTGGGCCGGCGGCTCAAAGACGGTACCATCGGCGGGAGAACTCGATGCGGTGCTGCACGATGAGAGGCAGTCTCGCGGACAGAAACGCGTCCATCCTCTGCCGTCGCCCGCCGCCGATCTGCCCGCCGCCGATCTGCCCGACGGAACGGTGGCGGTGGCAGCGGGTGCCGCATTTACGGTCGCCTCCGGGCGCTACTTCCGTTGGACCGAAACCGGCTATCTCGAGCCGGAACCAGACATTGTCGCCGAAGGCGTGCTGACGCCACCCTCTACCGTCAATGCGCTTCGGGCCGGGTATCGCCCGGTCCTGCATCCCGATATCGCCAAATTTCTCTCCGGATCGCCATCATGACCGACCTTTTCACAAGGCTCGTTGTCGATCCATCGCGCGAAGCCGTGGCCGAAGGAGCGATCTTGCTCCGCGGCTTCGCGCTGTCCTTCGAAGATCGGGTTCTGCCGGCACTGCGTTCGGTCATCGAGCAGGCGCCGTTCCGGCACATGGTGACACCGGGCGGGTACACGATGTCAGTCGCCATGACCAATTGCGGTGCCGCGGGTTGGGTCACCGATCGAAGCGGATATCGCTACGACAGGCACGACCCGGAAACCGCCAGGCCTTGGCCGGCCCTGCCGTCGTCCTTTCTCGACCTTGCCATCGCTGCGGCGAAGGAGGCGGGCTACGCCGATTTCCGGCCTGATGTTTGCCTGATCAATCGGTACGAACCGGGCGCAAAGCTTTCGCTCCATCAGGACAAGGATGAGCGCGATTACGCCCACCCGATCGTCTCGGTGTCGCTCGGTCTTCCCGCCACGTTCCAGTTCGGCGGGCCGAACCGCATTGATCCTATTCGCAAATACGCTCTGCGCCACGGCGATGCAGTGGTCTGGGGCGGGCAGTCGCGCCTGTTCTATCACGGGATCACCGAGCTCAAGGACGGCGACCATGAGATCCTGGGGCGAATGCGCATCAACCTGACCTTCCGGCGCGCTCTCTGAGGATACTCAGGCCCGCCCCGCCGGGATGATGATGCTTCTGTTGAAGAAAAACGCCGTCGAATTGAATGCAAGAACCAGAGCCCGGCCAGGGCGCAAGATCGCTCGCCTCCTTGGGCCGGCCAGCAAAGGAGTTAGCCGGATGAACGTGATCAATGGACACTGCCGGGATGTGGGACGCCACGCCGCGCCAATCGGCATGAAGGAGGTGACGCCATGAACCCGCGTGCCATGACGGTCCTTTCGGATGCGGCTGAGCATCCTTTGGAAGCACGCGTCGCAGCCTATGATTGGCAGGCGATTTCGAGCGAGTTGGACGGGTTTGGTTGCGGCGTTCTGGAAAAGCTTCTGTCCGTGGAGGAGTGCCGGCGGATTTCAGCGCTTTATAGCCAGGAACAGCACTTCCGCAGCCATATCCACATGGCCCGGCACGGTTTCGGCAAAGGCGAATATCGCTACTTCAAATACCCACTGCCGGACCTGCTCAGCGGTCTTCGCACCGCACTCTATCCGCGTCTAGCCGAGGTCGCCAATCAATGGAACGGCCGCATGGGAATTGAAGAACGATACCCTGCTAAGCACGCGGACTTCCTCCGCCAGTGTCATGACGCCGGCCAGACGCGGCCGACGCCGCTGTTGCTGCAATATGTCCCCGGTGATTTCAATTGTCTGCATCAGGATCTCTACGGCGATCTTGCCTTTCCGATCCAGGTGGCGATCCTGCTGTCGGAGCCGGGGGAGGATTTTACCGGCGGCGAATTCGTGCTGACGGAGCAGCGGCCGCGCATGCAAAGCCGGGTCGAGGTCGTTCCCCTTCGCCAGGGCGATGCCGTTGCCTTTGCGGTTCATAACCGTCCGGTGCAGGGCACGAAAGGCAACTACCGCGTCAACCTTCGCCACGGCGTCAGCCGTATCCGATCCGGCCTGCGCCACACCGCCGGCATCATCTTTCACGACGCAAAATAGCGTGGTTCGCACCGCCGCATTCAAAGTGGGGTCAGCACCCCTCACTCTTGGGCGGAGGGCCTGTTCGAGATCTGCGGATTGGTGCCGCCGCACGTCGATGCGTCGGGTGCGCGATGCTTTCACAGAAACACGCTTGCCGTGCGCTTAAACTTGATTATAAAAGACAAGTATTAACGCACGGCAATCGACCGACCGGTCGGCACTCCACGAAGTTATGCAGTATGCCTCCGAAAACGCACGGCCATAGCCACCGTATTGCAGGTCTCTGAAGAGGATTGCATGGTGGCAAACTCCCTCAATCACTGGCTGGGCGCATTGTTCAGGCGTCATCACAAAGAGGTGGTGCGCTATGCGGCGCGGCTGATCGGCAACCGCGACGATGGCGAAGAAGTGGTTCAGAATGCCTACCTGCGCATGGTGCGGGTGGACCGCCGGACCGTCGATCATCCGAGATCCTACCTGTTCAAGGCCGCACGGAATGCGGCGATTGATTTTCGCATCAAGCTTGAGAGGGAATGGTCCCGTCGCGTCGAACTCGATCAGGCTGACAGCCTGTCATCGCCCGAGGATTTCTCACAGAGGCTGGAGTTCCGCGACAAGGTCGCCACGCTTTCGGTGCTCATGAACGAACTGCCGCAGGCGTGCCGAACGGCCTTCATCATGAACAAGGTGGAAGGCTATTCCCATCGGGAGATAGCCGAAAAACTCGGCATCTCCATCAGCATGGTCGAGAAGCATATCCTGCGCGCCTTCTCGCATTGCCGCGATGTGAGGCGCGAAATCGACTATCTCTGATGTTTCCGGATTTCCTTTTGCGGATTTTCGGGCCGCGCAGCGCCTGTGAGAATAGAGCCGCATGACGGCCGCAAAGCTGAGGCTCCATTGAAACAGACACCATCACCATCGCACTGTCCCGCCAAGGATATTTCGGACGAGGCATTGGCCTGGATTGTGCGCCTTCATTCCGGCGAGGCGTCCAGTCAGGATCGGCGAGAGTATGGCCAGTGGCGCGCGCAAAGCGCCGAACACGAGGCGGCAGCCGCCGAAGCGGAGGCGCTCTGGAGAGATGCCGCGCATCTGCGCCAGGATGGTCAAACCGGTCTCGTCTACCCGGGCAGGAACAGGGAGGGTCTTTCCCGCCGACGGCTTCTCACGGGCATCGTCGGGCTCGGTATTGCAGGCGGCGGGCTGGCCGTCTCGCGCCCCTACCTTCGCACCCTGAGCTCGGATTATACGACTGCGACGGCAGAAACACGCGCGATCAATCTGCCCGATGGCTCGCGCGTCATGCTCAATGCTCTTTCGGCGCTGGATGTTCACTTTGATGGAGAGGCGCGACGGCTGGTTTTGAAGGAAGGACAGGCGTTCTTCGACGTTGCGGCAGAAGCGCGGCCCTTCATCGTATCGGTCGGCAATACCGAAGTGACGGCGCTCGGAACGGCATTCGATGTCGATGCCAATGCGACCGGCGGCTCGCTGGCGGTCACCGTCACCAGTCATTCCGTTCGGGTCCGATCCTCGGTGAGCGGCTTGCCCGCCGATCTCACGCTCTCGGAGGGGCAGCGTGTTTCGATCGATCGCGACGGCGTCATCGGTACGCCAATGACCGAGGACCCGGCGGTCGCGCTCGCGTGGCAGTCGGGCATGTATGTCGCGGAGAACCGCAGGCTCGGTGAAGTCGTGGCCGCTCTCGGCCGGTACCATCAGGGCTGGATCGTCTTCAGCCACGACAGTTTGAAATCCAGGCAGGTCAGTGCGGTGCTGGACCTCCGTACACCCGACGCTTCGCTCGCGGCACTCGCAGCGGGACTGCCGATCCGCGTCACCCGCATGACGCGCTTCATGACCTTGATTTCGGCCATTTAGACGATCCGTCATTTTTCTTTCGGTCTTCATTGCGGATTTTTGGGCGACGCCTCGTCTCGGCTAATGAGGGACGTGTCTTGCCACCAGGAACGCTGATCCCTCGTCGATAGCATGGGAATAGGGGTCATATGTCCAGTCAATCGGGGCGAAGCAGTCTTCTCAACGCACTTGTGGTCGCAGCCACGGCAGTCGGATCAATTCAAGCGGCAAAGCCGGTTTCGGCGCAGCAGGCAACATCTGCGCGCACCGGCGTTGTCGCTTTCAACATTCCGGCACAATCGCTGACGTCGGCGCTGACGGCGTTCGCGCGTCAGTCCGGCCTGAAACTCGCCTATTCCGCGTCGCTGACCGCAGGCAAACCCGCGCCTGCCGTCAGCGGTTCGATCTCGCCGTCGCAGGCGCTTTCCCAACTTCTGTCGGGAAGCGGCCTTTCCTATAGTCTGAACGGCGGTACCGTCGCGATTACCGGTCGCGTCGCTGGCGCACATGCGATCAACCCAGGCGACGGCGGAACGATGCTCGAGCCGATCACCATTCGCGGCGCGGGTATCCACCCGGCCGATGCGCCCTATGAAACGGCCGCGCCGACGGCATTCATCTCCGAGGAAAATATTGATCGCTTCCGCGGTTCGAGCCCGGCGGACATCTTCCGCGGCACGCCCGGCGTCCTGTCCGGCGAGGCGCGCAACGGGGCGGGTGCCATCGACGTCAATATCCGCGGTATGCAGGGCATGGGCCGCGTTGCCGTCACCGTCGATGGCGCAAGCAACGCGGCGACGGTCTACCAGGGCTACCAGGGCATCTCCAACCGCACCTTCGTCGATCCGGATTTTCTGGGTGGCGTGGACATCACCAAGGGCTCCGATGCGGCCTCGAACGGCATTGCCGGCACGGTGGCGATGCGCACGCTGAATGCCAGCGACATCGTGAAGGAGGGGCGTACCTTCGGTCTGCGGGTCAAGGGCGGCTTCGGCACCAACACGTCGAGCCCGCCGCCGGCCGGAACCACGGCCGGCTATGCATGGCCGGGCGGCACCTGGGCTCCGCCTGTCGCCACGGCAAAAAGCGATGGCATGGATCGGCCGTCCTTCTTCGATCCGACGAGTGGTTCGGGGAGCATCGTCGGTGCGATGCAGGAAGAAAATGTCGACTTCATCGCCGGCTACGCCTATCGCCGGCAGGGCAACTATCACGCCGGCAGCAACGGCCCGGCAGCCAAACCTGTCAGCAAGGGGCCGCAGCCCTATTGCTATACAAGCGGCATTTGCCCGCCGGGCCTGATCTGGAAGGACTACATCGACAATGCCGGTATCGCCAACTATCGCGCCGGCGAGGAGGTGCTCAACACCCAGCTCCAGACGAAATCCTTTCTTGCCAAAGGCACGGTTCGTCTCGAGAACGGTCACAGCCTGCAGTTCGGCTATAACGGTTTCCGCAGTGAAGCAGGCGATCTGCTCGCCTCGCGCCTGACATCGGACCGCGGCCAGGCCATACAGCAGGGACAGACGGTCGGAACGAAGGTCGACGCCGGCACGCTGCGTTATGGCTGGAAGCCCGATGATAACGAACTGATCGACCTGAAGGCCAATCTTTGGGCGACACGGCTGGAGCTGCGCAATCCGCGGCGCACCGGCCTGCCGTTTCCCCGGCCTGAAGACTTCGGCCTTCCGGCCAATTTCCGCACCGGATCCGATACGATCATGTGGGGCGCGGACGTTTCCAATACATCGGCGCTGACCACCGACTATGGCGCGCTCGACCTGACCTATGGCCTGTCGTTCCAGAGCGAGGACACCAGGCCGAGCGCCTTTACGCCGGAGCTCGAGACCTGGCTCGACCTTCGTGACGGCAGCCGGGAGGAGGCAGCAGGTTTCGCCAAGGCGGCCTGGAAGCCAACCGACTGGCTGACGGTCAACGGCGGGCTGCGCTATCAGCACTATTGGTCCAAGGATAGAAATGCGCCCGAACAGCCCCGGCTGGATTACATCTACGACACATCGCTGAATGACGGCGGCTTCAGCCCTTCGCTCGGCGTCACGGTGGAGCCGTTCGAAGGCACGCAGTTCTATGTGAATTACTCGAATGCCCTGCGCTCGCCGAGCATCATGGAAGCTGTTTCTGCCTTCACCATGAACGTCAATTCCAACCTGCGGCCCGAACGCTCCAGCAACTGGGAAGTGGGCACGAACCTGCGCCGCGAGGGTCTCTTTGCCGCCGACGACCAGGCAATGATGAAGCTCGGCTTCTTCGACTGGAACGTCGACCACTATATCGCGCGCGAATGGTACACCGATCCGCGGGGCTTCTCCGGAATGCGGATCCATAACATCGCCGGCGCCCATTTCCAGGGCATCGAACTCTCGGGGCGCTACGAGCGCAACGGCTTTACCGCTGAACTCGCCGCCAACTACTACACCGATGTCGAGTTTTGCCGCACGGCCACGACGTGCGGAAACAAGTCGCTCTATGCCGACTATGCGACCAACCAGGTGCCGCCGGAGTATACGGTCGCGTTGACGCTGTCTCAGACCTTCCTCGACGACGCGCTGACGGTCGGCGGACGGGTCTCGCGCACGGGGTCGCGCGCCATCGGCCATGGCGACGTGACGGCGCAGGGCGCTTCGCAGTTCATCTCGCTGATCGACTGGAGGCCGTATACGCTGGTGGATGCATTCGCCGAATACAAGATCAACGACGGCCTGACGGCCTCCTTGCGGATCGAGAACCTCACCGATGCCTATTATGTCGACCCCTTGAGCCTCGTGCAGCAGCCAGGCCCTGGACGCACATTCTACGCTTCGTTGAAGGCCGAGTTCTGATCTTTCATCGAGTGGGCGATTTAAGAGCGGCCGTGCCGAACCTTGTCCGGCACGGTCATGTGCTGTTCGCGCGACGGCTTTGGCGAGGCGCGCCGTTTCTGCTATGCGGCGTGAAGCAGCCGACGCGGGAAAACAGGCAGATGCTGCCGTGTTGGTCGCGCCACTTCGAAGGGGAGGCGATGCGTCCGAGCCTAGATGAAATCGCCTCCGCCCTCGGGCGCCCGGAAATCCTGTCGGCGGTGATCATCGATACCGGACAGAACAATCTGGTGTTTGACACCGGTGATCTGATCATTCGCATCCCCCGATACGACGGCGCATGTCTCGATCTCGAGCGGGAAACGAAGGTGCTTGCCGCCCTTGCAGGCAGGCTGCCATTGCCCATCCCAAGCGTAAACGTCATCACGCTTGTCTCCGGCACTGTCGCCATGCACCGGAAATTGCCGGGAACACCGCTGCTGGACCTCGCAGGCATGGATGATACCCGTCGCCAACAGCTGGCAGACACACTCGCAGGCTTCCTGCGGGTGCTGCATACGCTGCCGCTCGATACGCTCGGCGAGCCGGACGCGGCGGTGGACCCCCAAGCGGAATGGCACGAGCTTCTTGCCGACGTCGATGAAAAGGTTCTGCCGTTACTGCCGATCGACATCGCCGCCGCGATCCGAGGCCGGTTCGAGCAGTTTCTTGTCGGCGACGGCCATCCGCGCGCCCGGGCGATCATTCACGGTGACTTCGGCGCGGGAAACATTCTGGTCGAAGACGGACAGGTATCCGGCGTCATCGACTTTGCGGGATGCGCGATTGGCGATCCGGCCTATGACCTTGCCAGCCTTTCGGCCGGCCTGGGTGACGATTTGCTCGCGCTCATGCGGCCGTCTCTTCCTGGGATAGACGCCATGCAGGATCGGATCCGCTTCTATCGTAGCACGTTCCCGCTGCTGGACGTCCTTTTCGGCCTGAAGCATGACGATGACGGCGTGCTGAAGGCAGGGCTGGAGGCGCTACGGCGTGGCTAACCTGGACCGGTGCGCCATGCCGCCGAACACCCGCACTTGATATCGATGGCGGTGTGCTGTTCGGCGGCCATCCCGGAAGGACACCGTCTCGTTTTCCGGCAGCAGGCCAGCCGGATGTCAGCTCCGCTCATCGGCATTGTCGATGCAGTGTCGCCAGAGCGACCCGCTTCTTCACATCCGGCGCCAGCGTCAGCGCGCAAACAGGCTGTCGAAATCGGCAAACCCCTTGACCTCGATCGGATTGCCGCTTGGATCGAGGAAAAACATTGTCCGCTGTTCGCCGGGCTCGCCTTCGAAACGCACCACCGGCGGAATATCGAAGTTGACGCCCTTTTGTTCGAGACGTTCGGCCAGAGCGAACCAATCCGCAAGACGCAACACCACGCCCATATGCGGCATCAGCACGAGATGATTGCCAACCTTGCCGGTCCGCGTGACCGCAAAGGGCTCACCGAGATGCAGCGAAAGCTGGTGCCCGAAGAAATCGAAATCGACCCAGGTGTCCGTGCTGCGCCCTTCCTCGCAGCCGAGCACGTCGCCGTAGAACCTGCGGGCGTCGTCGAGATTTTTCACGTGGTAGGCAAGATGGAAAAGCGACTTCATCCGTAACTCCTGTGTCTCCAGTTGACACAGGGATATCGCCTTGAGAGGCTAAGAAAAACTATGTAATACTTTCTCTGAGAATAAGGGATCCCATTGGATATTCGTTTCCTGCAAAGCCTTGTCGCCACGGTGGAAACAGGCTCCATTGCAGCGGCTGCGCGGCGCGAGAAGTTGACGCCCGCCGCTGTCAGCCAGCGCATTCAATCGCTGGAACGTGCGCTCGGATGTCTCTTGCTCGCCCGCGGCGCCCATTCCGCCCAACCCACGGAGGCCTGTCTCTCGCTGTTGCCGCGGGCGCGCTTGCTGATACGGGAAGCAGAAAACCTCAGATATGACGCTGCGGGTGGCGGACTTGCCGCCGAGATGAAGATCGGGGCGATCTCGACGGCGCTGACGGGCATCTTCCCCGAGGTTCTGGACGAACTCTCGCGTCAAGCGCCGAGGTTGAAGTTGATGCTGCGCCCCGGTTCGTCGTCGCAGCTCTACGAACAACTTCTCTCTGGCGAGCTGGATGCCGCCGTGCTGGTCGAGCCTCCCTTCGCATTGCCCAAAGGGTTGACCGCCCGTGTCATCCGCCGCGAACCGCTTGTTTTCATCTGCAGGGATGGGGCTGGACCTGCCGATATTGCCGAGCAGATCCGGCAGGCACCGTTCATCCGCTACGATCCGGGATCGTGGGGCGGACGATTGTCGTCGCAATATCTCGCCGACGCCGGGCTGGATCCGGACATCCGTTGCGACATGGACGCTCTGGAAACCATCGCCATGCTCGTTGCCAATGGAATGGGAAACTCGGTGGTCCCGGCCTGGCAAGGGCTGCAGCGGAATGGCTTTCACCTGACCGAGGTGCCCGATGCCGCCGCCTATGAACGCAGGATCGTCTTCCTGCATCAAAGCGTGCCAAGCCGGCCAACGCCGCTGGCCCTCTTGACGCAGATTTTATCACAGGGGTTTACCGGTTGAGGGACGGTCGTTTCGGGAAGGGACGTCGGCTCTGCGACGGGAACTGCCTGTAAGCGGGCATCGCGTCGTGTGTGAACGCGATGCCCATTGGGCCTAGAACATGTCCGGGAGAAGTGTGAAGTGGGTCGGTAGGAAATGCGTCATGATCGACCCTGCCCAAGCCCGGAAACGCTAGCTGAGCAGGAAGGCGGTTACGGGCAACTGAAGCGCGGCGGCGATCCGCCGAAGCTTGCCCGGATCGGCGTCGGCGCCAGCCTCGATGTTGGTAATTTCGACGTCGGTCAGCCCGCAGGTAAGCGCAAGGTCGTCGACACTATAGCCGATGGCCTGACGGGAGCGTCTGACGGCATCGCCGATATCGACATGGGCCGAAGCGCCCACGGTAGAGGCATCAAAATTGTTTATCGAAACAGTCATGAAGTGGTCCTTCGGTTTTGCGCGAAGAGAGGCTCTTCGCGTGAAGGCGGCATGCAGCCATGAAAACTCGGCCCAGAAAGGAGGCGCTGAGTGCAGTGCAATATAAGTCCAAAAGATGGCAGCGCAAGGCCCGTTGGCAACTGCGGCCATGGCGTCGCCTCGATTGGCGACATCAGGGTCGTTGGGGAGCGGCGACCTTGCGACCTTGCGCACAGTGATCCTCGCCCACCGGCCACGCCGATAAAGCTGATGGTGCCGTCGCCTGCTGGCCCTACTAGGAGATAGCCCGAGGACGCGCATGTTTTCGGAATAGTCGGTCGGAACCCTTCGTCATCTTCGAACCCTTTCAGCGCGTGGCGATGTGAATCGTTGATGACGTGTTGGCCGGTGACTTGTATCCAGACGCATGCCGGGATCGCTGTCATCGAACAGTATCGGCCAAGATTGCAGACACTACCGCATTTCACGTCGTATTTGCGCCCTGGCGGCGGTCGCCGGCGCGCGCGCTGGCAACCGCGAGCGTGTTCGTCTCGGGCGCTGATGCCACTGGCGTTGTATGAGTGGGGGGCGATTTCGCTCCGGTTGCAGCCAAATCCCTGACGCTCCGTCTTTTCGGCCGAACGCATGCGCCCTTCACCGCCCTGTTGATAACTCCTTGGTGAATTTCCTGTGTTTTTTCAGTCACTTGTTCGATCTTGTCAGTTTTTTGAAATTGTCTGTTGACGTGTCTGAGGTGCGGGGTCTATAAGCCCGATCACTGAACGAGGGCGGCGGCGCCGCTGATGATTACCTGGAACGCCGCCCCCATCGCTTCCTCGCAATCGAGTAGTCGATCAGGATGATTCATCGGGCGTTTCGGCGAGGCGACTTCGGCCATACACTGTCCTCCTACCGACAGAGTAGGAAGAACGTTTGCAATCTGCAAGGCAATCCTAATTGAACTTACAACTCCTGTAGGTCGACGTTTGCGTGCTCAAGTGCAGGCTTGAAAATAGAATGTACCGGCCCGTTACAGAAGATCGCATAATGTATCGTCTGGATTGTGCGCTGCGGCCGATCCTTGAGAATGTGCCGTTTCATCGCGCCGTACTTTCGCGAACCTGAAGCTCGAAGCCCAAGTCGACGATCGGCGATTCAATTGGCCGGCCGGCAAGTCGATCCAGCACCATCTGCACCGAGCGCCGGCCGATTTCATAGCGCGGCGTGCGTACGCTGGTGAGCGACGGATAGGCGATGTGCATCATGTCGAGATCGTTGAAGCCACAGATTGCCATGCTGTGCGGCACGGCGATGCCCGCCCGCTGGCATTCGAACAGCACGCCCATGGCAAGGTCATCATTGTTGCAGAAGACCGCGTCAAGATCGGCGACCTTGGCAAGCGCATCGGCCAGGAGCGGCCCGCCGAGCGATACGCGTGAAGGCGTCAGCGTGGTGGTTACCAGTTTGGGATCAAAGAGCTGAGCGGTCTCCAGAGCCGAGCGGTAACCGGCGAGGCGACGCTGCGAGCGGGGATCCATTCGCGCGCCGATGAAGCCTATACGACGATATCCAGCCTCGATCAGATGGTTGGTCGCCGTCTTGCCGCCAGCGAAGTGTGAGAACCCGACCAGCATGTCGACCGGATCGTCGCCATACTCCATAATCTGCACGATAGGGCAATCTGCGCTCTCGAGCAGTTTGCGGGTCGTTTCGGTCTGGTCGATGCCGGACACGATCAGCGCCGATGGCCGCTGGCTCAAAAACATCCGGATCAGCCGTTCCTCTTCCCGGGGCGAATAGTGGGTGTTGCCCATCTGTATCTGCAACGGACCGTCGCCGAGCTCGTCATAGATGCCTCTCACCGTGTCGGCGAAGACGATGTTTGTCAGTGACGGCACGAGAACACCGATCACATCGGCTCGGGAGGAGGCGAGCGCGCGCGCATTGGGGTCGGGCGCATAGCCGAGCTGGACCACCGCCGTATCGATCCCCGCGCGCAGTTCGGCCGAAACCAACGAGGGATCGCGTAGCGCGCGCGACACGGTAATCGCGGCGACCCCTGCCAGCTTTGCGACGTCGGCTATGGTCGGTCTCCCACTGCCGCGTCGGCTTGCCTTCCGGCTCTGGTCTTTGGAAGTGATGTCGTCCTTCACGTCGACTCCTTCTGGCTGCGTGAGCGCAGGGTCCCGACATCGGTGCGGCCGACATACCAGTTCCTTGCGTCCACCTCATCGAAGACGACGGAGATTTCGCGCTCGGACAATCCGGTTGCCTCGGCATTCGCCGCAATGACCTGGCTGCTGATTGCCGCCTTCTTGGCCGCAGGATCGTCGGCAAGGGTCTCGCGCACGATTGTGATCCGCACGAACGGCATGGTTGGCCTCCTGCCTCAGTCGAGTTTTGCGCCGTTGACCATCAGCCGAACGGCATAAAGCGAGCTGGTCGCGCAGATGTAGAGGATATTTCGCTTAGGCCCGCCGAACACGCAATTGGCGGTGTTTTCCGGCACTCTCACTTTGCCGAGCAAGGTGCCGTCCGGGTAGTAGCAATGGATGCCGTCGCGGGCGCTTGTCCAGATCCGCCCTTCGTCGTCCAGGCGGAACCCGTCAAAGAGGCCTACCGTGCAATCGGCAAAGACCTTCCCGCCCGATATCGCGGCCGCCTCGTTCACATCGAAGACGCGCATATGCGCAGGAAGGTCGGGCCCATGCGTCCGGCCGGTGTCGACGACGTAGAGCTTTTTTTCGTCAAGCGAAAAGGCGAGGCCATTCGGCCGCACCATGTCAGTAATGACGGCCGCAACTGCGCCCGTCGCCGGGTCGACACGATAGACTTGGCAGGCGCCGATTTCGCTTTCGGCCTTGTGGCCCTCGTAATCGGACTCGATGCCGTAGGCGGGATCGGTGAACCAGATCGACCCGTCTGATCGCACGACGACGTCGTTCGGCGAGTTGAGCCGCTTGCCGTTCCAGCGATCGGCGACGGTGGTGATGCTCCCGTCATGTTCGGTGCGGCTGACACGGCGGCCACCGTGCTCACAGGTCACCAGACGGCCATGCCGGTCGGTGGTATTGCCGTTCGCGAAGTTCGACGGTTGGCGAAAGATGCTCACATGCCCGTCGGTTTCGTCATAACGCAGCATCCGGTCATTGGGGATATCCGACCAGACCAGGTAGCGCCCGGCGGCGAAATAGGCCGGCCCTTCGGCCCAGCGACACCCCGTATAGAGCTGTTCCACTCGGGCGCTGTAGTTGACCAGGCTGGCAAAGCGCTGGTCTACGATCTCGAAATCCTCGGCCATGGGTACCCTCATGCGGCAACGATCGCGCTCTGACCGTTGATCGCATGATAGCGCTATCATCACGGAAGGGAATAGCCTTCCTGCATCGGTCTCGACGTCGCCGAATTTCACTTGAAAATTGGGAAGTTCGGTTCTCGGTAATCCGCAAATGTTACTTTACAATTTTCTATGGTAGCGCTACCTAATTAAGAGACAGCGGTGTTTTCGGGAGGAGACCAGAGCGCCTCGTCAATGGTGAAAGCAGGCATCCAGCGTGCCGGTGCCAGAGAAGTTCGTGCCGTTCCGGGGGAAGGAGTTCCCTCTCGAACCGGAGAACAAAATCAGTGGTGCGCCAATGGGAGGAAATGTCGATGGTGAAGTCACTCGCTGGCGGCATCGTTGCTGCCACTGCCTTTTTCATGTTGGGATCGTCCGCCTACGCAGAGCCGGAAGTGGTTTCAGGGCCCTCGGCGGAGCCGGAATGTTTCGCGCCCTGGTCGGCAGACACCAAATTCTTCAAGTTTCCGAAAAAGGACGGCCCATACCGCATCGCTCTTGCGAACGGCTACATTGCCAACACCTGGCGTATCCAGATGGTGCAGACAGCCAAGGCCTATGCCGCTCAGCCCGACGTCGCGGCCAAGCTGAAGGAGTTCAAGGTCGTATCGACGGGTGAGGACGTGCCCGCCCAGATCTCGGCGATCAACAACTTCATCGATTCCGGCTATGACGCCATCGTCGTCAACGCCCAGAACCCGACGGCATTCGCGCCTGTCATCAAGCGGGCGAAGGAAGCCGGCGTGGTGCTGGTTGCCTTCGACAACATCCTCGACACCGAGGACGCGATCAACGTGAACGTCGACCAGAAGGGGCTCGGCGGACTGTGGGGCGAATGGCTCGTCAAACATCTGCCGAATGGCGGCAAGGTACTCGAGGTGCGCGGTGTAGCCGGAACTTCGGTCGACACCGACCGGCACGATGGGATCCATGAGAAACTCCAGGCGTCGGGCAAGAACTTCGAGGTCGTCGAGGTCATGGGCAAGTGGGATGACGGGGTGGCCCAGAAGGTGACGGCGGATGCGATCGCCACCAGCGGTCCCTTTGACGGCATTACCGGTCAGGGCGGCGATACCGGCATCGTCCAGGCGATGATCGACGCCAAACATCCGTTCGTGCCATTTGGCGGCGAAACCGAAAACGGGTTTCGCAAGTTCTGCGCAGCACATGCCGCCGACGGCCTGAAATGCTCGTCGGCTGGAACCGGACCCGCACAGGTGGCCGTTGCCATCAAGACGGCGATCGCCGCGCTCGAGGGACAGGTGGTGCCGCAGTCGATCAAGTTGCCGTTGGCCATTGTCGAAGATCCGAATTTCAAGGAGGGCCAGGATTATTTCCAGTCCGAATCCGACAATTTCTTCGTCGGTAATTCCTTCCCTACCTGCGGGATCAATTTCTCCGCCCAGGAGATTATGAAGCAGAGCAAGGAAAACCAGTAGGTCGATCAGGAACGGGCATCGCACAGCCAGCCGTGCGGTGCCCGTCGTCCGTAACGGTTTCCCGGAGAGCGCAATGGAAAATGGCGGACCGCTCTTTTGCATGGAGGGGATATCGAAGCGCTATGGTGGGGTTCGCGCGCTTGAAAATGCCGCGCTGTCGGTCAGGGCAGGGGGCATCCACGCCGTACTCGGCGAAAACGGCGCCGGAAAGTCGACGCTCATCAAGATCATGGCCGGCGTCGTGGCTGCGGACGAGGGCCAGATGACGCTCGACGGACAGCCGGTGAAATTCGCTTCGCCGGCTGCCGCCAACGCCGCCGGGATCGCCTGCGTCTTCCAGGAGTTGTCATTGATCCCAGAACTCAGCGTTGCTGACAATATCGTCATTTCCAATCCGCCGACGCGGTTCGGCATGATCGACCGCAAGGCCCAGAGGCGCCTGGCAGAGGAGGCGCTGGCGCGCGCCGGTGCCGTCGACATCCATCCTCTGGCTCTGGTCAAGGATCTGCCGCTGTCGCGCAAGCAGATCGTCGAGATTGCCAAGGCGCTGGCCCGCAAGCCGCGCATCCTCATCCTCGACGAGGCGACATCGGCGCTGACTGCGGCCGACGTTTCGAAGGTTTTTGCAGTGCTGAAGCGATTGCGTGCGGAAGGGCTGGCGCTTGTCTACATCTCGCATCGAATGAACGAGATCGCGGAACTTGCGGACGACTGCACGGTGTTTCGCAACGGCAGCAAGGTCGCGAGCTACGTGGCGGGCTCCAAGAGTGACGGCGAAGTCATCGAGATGATGATCGGCCGTGAGTATCACAGCGTCTACCCTCCTAAGCCGGGCCGGCTTGCACAAACTGCGCCAGTGCTTGAAACACGAAATCTGTCCTGGTCGGACCGGCTCCACGACATTTCGTTTTCGCTCCGCTCGGGCGAAATCGTCGGTCTTGGCGGGTTGGACGGGCAGGGGCAGCGTGATCTCCTTCTAGCGCTGTTCGGCGTCCTGCGCGGGCTGCGCGGCACGGTCCTCGTCGACGGCAGCCCGATCAGCATCAGCAGCCCTACGCAGGCGCGCCGGCACGGTGTCGGCATGGCGCTCATCCCGGAGGACCGTAAGACCGAGGGGCTGATGCTGCCGATGACGGTGCGCGACAATCTCTCGCTTGCGTCGCTCGACCGGCTGACGCGCGGCGGGATCATCGACAGCGCGAAAGAGGACAGCGCCATCAATCAGATGATGACGCTGCTCGCCATCAAGGCGGGGAACATTGACGCGCCCGTCGGCGCCCTTTCGGGCGGCAACCAGCAGAAGGTCGTCATCGCGAAATGGCTGATGCGGCAGCCACGCATCGTCCTCCTCAACGATCCGACACGCGGCATCGACGTTGGAACCAAGCAGGAGATCTATCTGCTCTTGCGGCGCCTGGCTGACGCGGGCGCGGCAATCCTGTTCTATTCGACCGACTATGCCGAGCTCATCGGCTGCTGCGACCGGGTCCTCGTGCTTTATGACGGGGCAGTGAAGCGGGAACTGGTGGGGGCTGAGATAACGGAGCGCGCCCTGATCGCGAGCGCGCTTAACATCCCGTCCGCAGAACCACTCCATCAGGAGCCCGCCCAATGAACGACTGGCAGTATCGACTGGCCGAGCACCGGGGCACGCTGACTGCGGTTGCGATCTTCGTGGTGATGTTCATCATCTACACGGCGAACCATCCGGCTGGTTTCACAGCCAACGTTATTCAGACGGCTGCCAACAAGGGGGTGCTGCTCGCCTTTGTCGCGATGGCCCAAACCATGGTGGTGATTACCGCGGGCATTGACCTCTCCGTCGGCATGATCTTCCTTCTCACCAACTGCCTGGCCTCATGGTTGGTCGTGGGCTCGCCGCTCGAAACGACCTTCGGCGTCGTTATCGTCCTGGCCGTCGGGGCTGTGTGCGGCGCGATCAATGGAGCCATCGTCATATATGGGCGGCTGCAGCCGATCGTGGCGACGATTGCGACGGGGGCGATCTATTTCGGTGTCGCCTTGTCGCTGCGACCCTTTCCGGGAGGTTCCGTTAACGAGGGTCTGGCGGACGCCCTGACGGGACGGATATTCGGAGTCGTCCCGGCAAGCCTCGCGGCACTCGCGGCGGTGGTTGTGCTGATATGGGTGCCCTTCAGCCGGTCGGTCTATGGCCGGGCGGCCTATGCCGTCGGTTCTTCCGAAACGGCGGCCTACATGTCTGGCATGCCGATCCGGCGCGGCAAGCTGCTTGCCTATACGCTTTCGGGCCTGGTGGCCGCCCTCGGCGGGCTGTTTCTCACTTTTTTCACGTATACCGGTGACGCGGCTTTCGCCAGCGGTAACGCCTACACGCTGTTCTCGATTGCCGCAGTGGTGCTGGGGGGCGTTTCGCTGTTCGGCGGCAAGGGCAGCGCCATCGGTGCCGTCTTTGGTGCGCTGGCGTTCCGCACGATCGGTGACCTTTTGTTCGTTTTCGATCTCGACCCGCTCTGGCAACCGCTGTTCCAAGGGCTGATCCTGCTTGCGGCCATCAGCCTCGGCGCTCTGGCCCTTTTCCGGGTGCGCAACAGATTGGAGTGGTTCCTGTGAGCGAGACGGCGATGACGCACGTAAACGGACGCAAGCCGAACTTCCTGCGCAAACTCGATCCGGCGGTGGTCACCGCGTTCGGCTGCATCCTGCTGCTGCTTGTCCTTGGCAGCTTCTATTCGCGCAGCTTCCTGTCACCGGAATATCTGCTGCAGCAATTGAAGGTGGCATCCTTCCTCGGCATCATCGCCACCGGCATGATGCTTGTCATCCTGCTCGGGCAGATCGACCTTTCCGTACCGTGGACCGTTGCAACGGGCGCCATGATGGCCTGCGCGGCTGCCGCCTACGGTCCGGTCGGCACTGCTCTTGCCATCCCCTTCGGAATCCTTTGCGGGATCGGCATCGGGCTCGTCAACGGCGTTGGGGTGGCATATCTGCGCATACCCTCGATGATCGTGACGCTGGCGACGAATGCCGTCGCTCAAGGGGTGATGGTGGTCTACACAGGCGGGTTCTCGCCGCAGGATTCCGCCACCGCAGCCATGCGCTATCTCTCCACCGGCGCCTTGATCCCCGGCATCCCGAATGTCGTCTTCATCTGGGGGCTGGTCGGCACGGCGATGGTCTTCCTGCTGCGCCGGTCGGGCTTCGGGCGGGCCGTCTACGGCATAGGCAATCGCGAACGGGCGGCCTATCTTTCAGGGATCAATACCCGCCGCATCGTGTTGATTGCCTTCGCCGCCTCGGGCGGGCTCTCGGCCTTCGGCGGCGTCCTGCTGGCAGGCTATGCTTCCAAGGCCTCGCAATCGATGGGCGATGCCTATCTGCTTCCTGCCATAGCGGCTGTTGTTCTTGGCGGAACCTCGATCCTAGGCGGCCGGGGATCCTATCTCGGCACTGTCGCCGGCGTCATCCTAATCACACTCCTGCAGTCAATCCTCTCCGTCACGCAGATGCCAGAGGCCGGGCGCCAGATCATCTACGGCGTGATGATCATACTCATGCTCCTGCTCTATGGTCGTGCGCCAGCCAGCCGTTAAGCTTGCGGAGAACAGAGGAAGCGCCACACGCATCCATCTGGCTTCTCGCCAAGACGGCAGTCGATCCGGCAATGGGCTCGAAAGGCCACCCCGCGGGTTGGATGATACATGGGCCGTCAAAGCCTTTCGCCGGTCCTCACCTCGCTCTATTTCGGATCGTACGGACCTGCCGTCCACCAAGCGCTCGCGGCAGAAACGTCACGGGAGGATCTACCCTCGGCGACCTGTCCTCGTGGGGCGTGCCGCAAACGATTCACACGCGCGAGGACGGGTACCTGTTGAAAGAGCAACTGTGAAGGCCGCAGAAGCATGGAGGCGCTGCCGGAGCGGGCGAACCATATTCATCGCCTCCGCGCAATCGCGCACTGGAAGGCCGTCACCGGCGCGGCTGCTTGATAGCAGGCTGCCTGCGACAAAGACCGCTCAACGCTCGATAACGTGACAACTCCCGCGGCTCGCTATGATGAGCAGGTCGTCAGACGGTATATCCGTAATCAAGGAAAGGCCGACAAAGCTTCCGACTTTGCCGACCTCTTTAACCGTAGCTACTAACTTATAACAAAACCGATTCTAGCGGTTCAAGCGCAGCGTTTCAAACCTCCACCTCTGGTGGAGGTCATGACTTGTGTCGTTAATGACCGACTGCCTCCTCCCGTCGCTACCGTGACAGGCGATCTTCGTCGTCGTTCAAGGTGAGACGGCAGGGAGCCGCATCGCTCCATTTCCACAGAACAAGGTTGAGATCGTCGCTGGTCGCACCGGGAGCGAAGCTTGTGACCAGCAATCCATGATAGCCGGCCGCAGCGAGCCTTCGGGCGAAGGCTTGCGTTTCTGCTTCCCCGTTCGCTTTCATCTGATCGCGCCATGTCGTATCGGCGAACATCGCCGCATCCATGCCCTCCGCCCGCAGAGCGGCATCATCCCGGCTGTCGAAAACGCGCTCTATGTCCGCATCGTAGGAGACGAGCGTCGTCGGCTGCAGGTTGCCGACCCGATTGGCTTCCCGCAGCGCTGTCATGATCGACAACGATGTATAGAGCGCAGGCATGCCCTTCGGGTTGAACCGACCGCCATAAAGCTCAGCGCCACGACCTGACAACGGTTCGCGCGCATAGATCGGGTTCAGCGCCCTGTATAGTTTTCCCTGATAATGGAGCATGGGCGACTATGCGTGAACGCCCGCATCGACCGCATCGATATAGTCGAGCACATCGTCGGCGCGGCCTTCGCGGACCAATTGCATCGCCGTCTGGCCGGAAAAGCCGGGCAGCGGTTCGGAGCGATACCAGGCGTAGGCCATCAGTGCCGAGCCGAAACGCGGCTCCACCTTGTTGACGACTTCGGTCATCTCGCGCAGGCGCCGCTGCGTCCTGTCCGAACGGATGCGGTCCTTGCGCTGGATAGCATCTTTCCCGAGGCCCGCCGTGCGGGCGATTTCCTCGCTGGTCGTGCGAAAGGCGTCGGCAATCTTGCGCGGCGAGAAAAGTCCGCCGTCAGCATATTGGGCAAGTCCCATCACATTTGCTTCCATTCTTGAGTGCCAATTATTATGACGCAATATAGCGTCAATATGTTCGGCATTCAATCAAAATAAGGGAATGGAAGGCCAAATAGGGGACTGGAAGGAAAGAAACGTCCGCTCGCAGATCGGGCGGACCGCTGACGCTTGCGCTTAACCGCGCTGCTCGCGATCCCGGCCACGTCGTCCTTCCACTCGCCCGGGATCTCGCCAGCCTTGAGCGCGTCTTTCTCGTCCTGGCTGTTGTGCTGCCTGGGAGCCTGGATGATCGTTGCATCAACGATCTGACCACCCTTGGCCAGATAGCCCGATCGCGAGAGATGCTTGTCGAAACGGGCGAACAGATTGTCGATGGCACCGGCCCGCACCAAGCTTTCACGAAACAGCCAGATCGTCTTGGCATCCGGAACCTTGTCGGAAAGGCCGAGCCCGAGAAACCGCATGAACGACAACCGGTCACCATCTCTACGCCCCACTCACTGACAGCAGATTTATGTGACAACACCCATCATCGACATTGCGCGGTCGCTGGTCAGGGCAGGCAGGTGAGGTGAGGGCGCGGGTACCGGCGGTCGCTCCTTTGCGACCCCTCGACCAACCGGAGCGGCTTGCCGGGCCTAGGCTTCCCGGATCCCGGCCGTTGGCCGTCGCTCATGCTGATCCTCCGAGACGAGGCTTTTAACCGGTCAAGCCGCGCGCGAACGGGCTCTGGCGGCGTTGCTGCCGGCGCCTGGTAAGCTCGTTAAGAATTGTTCAGTTCAGCAGTTTTAAAGCCTCCAAAAATTGGCGCCGACATCCTTAAACCCATTGTCCTGTCGGTTGGGATCGACGCCACCCTCGGCGGCATTGCGAGCCCGTCAAAGTGGTTCAGTTCGTAACGTTCTGTTTTGGCGCGTCACAAACTCAAAAAACAATTATAACTTGTAAATTGTATTGCTAAATCAATTTATGGGCGCCATCGTTGCCGGGTTGTCTTTGAGCGCAATACCGGACCCGTTGGGATGCCATCGAGCTACGCAAAGCCATTCGGCAATGCGCTGGCATCACTTCGCCTAACATTTTGTAATAATTGAATTTGTTTAACTCATGGAGCGTTCCGATGTATGCCGAGAACTATGCGCAAGTCATCCAATATGTATGGGGTTACGTCGGTGCGAGATCCTATTTGCTTCAGGGCGATCTGCAGACAGTCCCGCAGAATATACCCCGCCTGCGGTTGGACGGGCCCGGGATATACTCCCTTTGGTTGAAGTCTTCATTCCACGAAAACAAATACGTTCCGACCTATGTCGGATTTACCTCGCGGCCGATACAAACGAGATTGGGCGAGCATGTTCGGTTCGGAAAGATCGGCGAGCTTTACTCCGGATTACCCGACGGTGCGGCAACGACAGGTGGATTTGGCGTTCTTGCGCTGGAGCTTCCCACGCCGATGGCGCTCGCAATGGAATCTGTGTTCCTCGAAACCTTCGACTTCGCGCAGAATACAGCCGACAACCTTTTGTCCCGCGCACTGCGGCCGTGGACCGTCGACGCTGATTACTCAGCGGGCGGACTGGTGTTGCGAAAGGCGTGGAACAGTTTGTCTGATCGCGAATTTGCCTTAAATTAAACCGGGGCTTCTGCAGTCGCCCGGCGCCGGCGGCCAGGGACTGCGAAGGGAACCGAGCGCCGGCAAATTCACGGGAGGTTCTTGATGCTCAATTTGCCTGATCCCTTGGAGGGCAACCTCAGTTCCGCCGGTTTGACGCCGGTGGTGCCGTGGTCGCGCTGGTCGGCAACTTCAGGTGTCTAGCGATCCAAGTGCGCTTCCAGCGCGGCCCAGCTATCGAAGCGACGACCGGCGATTGCGTTCTTCTTGAAGTAGCCGACCCCGCGCTCGTCTTTGCCATTCGTGCGTGCCCGCAACGATCCGCCGTCAAAGCTGGCTCGTCGCAAAGCATGTTCTAAGGATTAGCCACTTCCTGCCGTCACGCCGCGGCTTTTGGCATGCTACAATTCATGCGGGGGCGGTGAAGAAGGTCGTCCAAGACGCATCCGGCATATCACCTCCTCGTCAGCCGCCTCTATAAAACCGCGCTGTCGAAGCTCTTCCTGGAGGTGTGCCCATGCCGCTTGGCCTGTCAGATCAACGATGAGATCAATGTCATCGGTGGCGCGAACATCGTCGAGCGTTACGGGATCGGTGATGAATAGCGCAGTATATAGCGCGACGATCAGGATGAGACGGCGGCGACAATCTGGATGAGATTCTTATG
>NZ_QJNR01000005.1:0-11246 GCF_003355565.1 Ensifer sp. M14 | reverse complement strand
CCGCCAAGTTTTCAGACCACTCCTACTCGCCATGTGTTCAAGCGCCACGGGATAGCTGCCCGGATGGGTGAAGAGTCGACAGGGGCTTCAGTTCTGCCGACAGACCGGTCCGCAGGGGACGCTCACCCGACTTCTACTTTGATTCCGACGCATGCGGTCAATCCTGAATTGACAAATTTGGCGCCCTGTAAAGTTGGAGTCGCACGAACTTTAACTTTATGCCATGATGTCAAACATGAGTGGACAATCAGAGACAAAGCTAAAGCAGCTTCTCCAGCAAGTCCCCCCTGGCTTCCTGGTGGATTCGGGGTGGATGGCGCGTCATGCCATCTCGCGGCAGTCCGTCTCAGGCTATGTCAAACAGGGCTGGCTCGAGCCGGTCATGTCGGGTGTGTACCGCCGCCCGTTTTCCTCGGACACCAATCCAGAAGCCGTCGGAGGCTGGAAAATACCCCTGCTCTCGGCCGTCTGGCTCATGCGGCATGAATTTCATGTCGGCGGGGCGAGCTCGCTATCCTTGCGGGGACATGCTCATTACCTGTCGTTCGGCGGCGAATTCGCCCTCTATCTGTACGGATCTGATATCCCGCCATGGCTATCGAAGCTGCAGACGGACGCCGAGGTGAAGACCAGGAGCAACGTCCTGTTTGGCGAAAGAGTGGTCGGCGTCGAAAACGCAGATTTCGACGTATCCAACGACGAGGATCCGGAGCTGGCACAGAGTCCGTGGCGCTGGCCGATGCCGATGTCCTCTCCCGAACGCGCGATCCTCGAAATGCTCGACGAGGTCCCAAAGGGAGAAAGCTTCCACAAGGTGGACGTGGCGTTCGAGAGCCTCGCCAATCTGCGCCCGAGACTGCTGACGACGCTCCTCACCCTCTGCCGGAGCGTCAAAACCAAGCGCCTCTTCTTCGTGTTTGCCGACAAGCACAATCATGCCTGGCGTCGGCACATCGACATCGCATCCGTCGATCTCGGCAAGGGCGACCGGGCGCTGACGCCGGGCGGCCGGCTGCACCCGATCTATCGCATCACAGTCCCGGCCGACTTGATACCAAAGGAGGCCCCGGATGGCCCGTGAACAATACATGCGCCAGGTCGATCTCCTGGTGCGGACCCTGAGAAATCTGGTCCGGTTGTGGCGCGTGAGACGGATGTATTGAAAGCCCAGGCGACCTCCTTTCGGCAAATATCACCGAACTCATTCTTGCCCTCGATAGTGATCGTCCATTCCACTGCCATCGTCGCCTCCCTCATTGAGGCAACCGAGATGGACCAGCCGGCACTAAAAATTCGTGCGCGCCCCAGATAAATTACCGGTCTCTTTTCCGGCGCTCCTCTGCTGCCCTTCGTGCGAGTGAATGGCCACTGGTGCCGCCCCACCTTACTGGTGTCGATGCGATGGTGATCGAGGCCCGACCTTTCGGGAATCTCTCCTAAAGCTAGAAGCAAGCTTCAGTGCGAAAAGTAGACAATCATCCTGAGGTGGCGGTGCTCATCAGCAATGAGCGTCTCGTGGGCGAAATCGAGCCGCGCGCCATTTAGATCGAGGATAGCGCCAATGCCCCTACTGTAGCTGTCCATGCCAGGTAGCTCGAACCACCGTCGGAAATCAGGTGACAGCTTTTTCAGATCATCGATCAGTGCAAGCATAGTGGGATCGTCGGGGGCGGTTGCCAGATCGCTGCGGAACTGCGCGAGGAGCTTGGGCGCATCCTCACGCCATTCCGGCAGGCGACGGCGCAGTTCGGGGTCGGCAAAGACCAGTCGCATGACGTTGCGCTCCGTTTGCTCTCGGCTGGAAAAACCGAACAGGCTGTTAGCCGCCACATTCCACGCAATCACATCCCAGCGCAGATTGATGACATAGGCGGGTCGCGTGACGAGATCCTCCAGCAATTGCTGGATTAGCGCGCCGACTGATGGCCATTGATAGGCTTCGGGCGGAGGTGGGCGACGATGGGCCAGCAGAAAGAGATGGCTGCACTCGGCGTCGTCCAGTTTCAGGGCTTTCGCTACCTTGAGCAGAAAGCTCTCCGACACCTGTATGTCACGGCCCTGCTCGAACCATGTATACCAAGTGAGCCCGATGCCCGCCAGCGCCGCCACTTCCTCACGCCGCAGGCCTGGCGTGCGGCGGTGTGCCGTGGTGGCCAGGCCGACATCGGCGGGCGCGAGCTTTGTTCTGTGACGCATCAGGAAGTCGGAGAGTTCGCTTCGCGTACGCGCGAGAGTTCGGCTGGACATGGCGTTGCTCTTTGTAATAGGATAAATTCCTATATTGTAACAGTATTATTCTGCTCCAAAAATCTGCGTCCGACAAGGAGGCAAGGATCTGCCTCCGACAAGGAGGCAAAATGACTTCTCAGGGCAATCTCGACGTTTCTCTTCCCGACGCGGCGGCCGGCGTAAAAACCACAACTGCAAAGGCGGGAGCGCGCGAATGGCTGGGGCTGGCGCTGCTGGCCCTGCCGACCATGCTACTCGGGCTCGACCTCACGCTTTTGCATCTGGCATTGCCGGCATTGGCCGCTGACCTGCAACCGACGAGCACCGAGGCGCTCTGGATCATGGATGCCTATGGCTTCCTTATCGCCGGCTTCCTCATCACCATGGGTACGCTTGGCGACCGCATCGGCCGGCGCAAGCTGCTGATGATCGGCGCGACGGTCTTCGCCGTTGCCTCGGTGTTCGCGGCTTTCTCGACCAGCGCCGTCATGCTGATCGCGGCGCGCGGCGCGCTCGGGGTGGCTGGTGCGACATTGATGCCTTCGACGCTGGCGCTCATCAGCAACATGTTTGCCGATCCGCGGCAGCGCGCCCTTGGTTTCGGCGTGTGGGCGACCATGTTCGCGCTCGGCATGGCGATAGGGCCTGTCGTCGGCGGTCTGCTGGTTGAGCATTTCTGGTGGGGGGCGGCCTTCCTCATCGCCTTGCCCATCGTCGGGCTGCTGCTTTTGCTCGCGCCCGTCCTACTGCCCGAATACAGCGCTCCGCAGAATGGGAGACTCGACCTTATCAGCGTCGGTCTGTCGCTCGCTGCCATGTTGCCCGTGATCTACGGCATCAAGCAGGTCGCCAAGGACGGCTTCGGTCCCGGCGCAGTCGGAGCGATCAACGTGGGCCTCGTCTTCGCCATTCTGTTCGTCCAGCGCCAGCGCCGGCTTGCACACCCGCTGCTCGACTTGAGCCTCTTTGCCAACAGAGCCTTCAGCGTGGCGCTGATAGTGCTGCTCTTCGGTCTTGTACCGGTGGGCGGCACCATGTTGCTCGTAACCCAATATCTGCAGCTGGTTGCCGGCTATTCCCCGTTCGTGGCGGGTCTCTGGATGGGACCGCCTGCGCTGGCGATGGTCGCTGCCGGCATTGGCGCGCCCCTTCTCGCACGGCGCGTCCGGCCTGGTTTCGTGGTGGCGGGGGCGCTCGCCCTGTCTGTCGTGGGCTATCTGATGCTCACAAGATTGGGTGTCGGGGAGACGGAAGTGGGTGTTGCCGTCACCGGTTTCTCGCTTGCCTATCTGGGGCTTGGCACCATCGCCGCGCTTGGCACCGACCTGGTGGTTGGATCGGCGCCGGCCGAGAAGGCAGGATCGGCTTCGGCCATGTCTGAGACGGTGCAGGACTTGGGCGTGTCGCTCGGCATCGCCGTGCTCGGAAGTCTGTCCACCGCCGTCTATCGCACCACGATGTCCAATCGCATACCCGATAACCTTGCCGAAGAAGCGCGCTCCGCAGTTACCGACAGCTTATGGGCCGCTTCTGCGGTGGCGTCAGAATTACCCGCTGGCCTGATTGAAGAAGCACAAGCCGCATTCACGGCAGGCTTCAACGGTGCTGCCATCTTTAGCGCCGTCAGCGTAGTGATCCTGGCCATTCTCGCTGCCGTGGCGCTGCGGCATGTCGGAGCGCTCGGACATTCGCCAGAACGGTCAGGCGAGGAGTAGCCGATGCGTCGTCGGAATTTGAAGGAGGAGTGTGAGACCTTGCCCATCCCATCACTGTTGGGTGGACGCATTCCAATGACGTCACTCGTTCAGACCTTAGCCGTTGCGAGTAACTGACCTTTCGCCACGCAGCGAACATGCTTGGCGTGAGCCAGTCCAGCCTCAGCACGCGGGGGAAGTCGTTAAAGAAGAAACTAGGTATCCTGCTGTTCGAGCGCCATACGTGCGGCCTGCCTCGACCAACTCGACCATGCGGTCAAGACCGCTGGTATGGTGGCGCGCGCGAGCATGGCGGCCTGCGCATCGGTGTAGCGCTTTCCATAGTTGACGATCGCGCCACGGTTCGAACGAATATAGGTCAGGAGTTGCGAACCGAGGCTGTGAAGCGTTGCGATGGAGAAGGCGCCTTCTACTTGTGAGGGCTTCAGCCGTGCCAATAGCCCCTCAAGGACAGATGGCGCGATCAACACGTCCGTGCCATAGGCGCCACTTCACGGCTTTGATCTCCCAGTCGACGGACGATAGAGTCTCGGAGAGACCGGATTGGGATCGTACCATGCAGTCCGCGATCTGCTGCATGGGTTGGACCCGCATGGCAATGTGGAACCAGTCGATAATATGGGCTGTCGGTTTCGGCATGGCGCGCGGCAGGCGCTTGAGGATTTCAGCGCCATCGGAGAGCACGGTGACGTCGCCATAACCGCAATACCCCTCCCGTCGAAGCGCATGCAGAGTTCGATCCCGGATCGCCTTCTGCTCTGTGCTGGCGGTTGCGAAATAGCGGCCGCCGGCATCCCCCCTACCGCCGCGACCGCATCGGGCCACAACAAGCTCGAAGTTGCGCGCTGAATTGGGCTCGGCGCTACGGACATGGGCCGTGTCGATGCTGATGACGAACTCTCTGCGTCGATCACCGGGAAGCGGTGCCATTCTTCCCTTGCAATCTGATCGTCGATCCGCTCGCTGTGGTCGCTCATCTGGCCTTCACTGAGCAGCATGACGATTGGCGGCCCTCATCATCGCAGACCGTATGCAGCTTGGAGTTCAGTCCACCCGCGGAATGCCATGCGCCAAAGGGAAGTGCGGTTCGATCCGCGCCATCTGGCGCTCGCTCAACAAAAACAAATCATCCATCACGGCCTCCTGTCGGAAACCGTGAATCACATCTCAAACGAAATTAATAGGTCCTGAGCCTAGTTCCGACCGGATCCAGGTTCGGCCATCTTGGCATGTTGATGCGCCAGCACGCTCGCGGGCGTGACGTTGGCGACCGCGGCCTGCAGCTTATTTTTCCAACCACTGACGACGTCGCCTTCGCCATCCATCATCGCGTCGTAGCCGATCCTTGCGACGTCGGCCGGATCGTCCTTCTTGGCCTGTCCGATCGACGTGTCCACCAGGTCAGCACGCTTGAAGAATTCGGTCTCGGTGGCGCCCGGCATCAGGCAGCTCATCGTGACGCCTGTGTCTTTCAATTCTTCCCGAAGGGCGAAGGAGAAGCTGTTGATGAAAGCTTTTGTGCCATTATAAACCGCTTGGTAGGAGCCAGGCATGAAGCCGGCAATCGAACCGGTCAGCAGAATTCGGCCCTCGCCGCGACTGCGCATCAGATTTCCGACCTGCTGCACCAGATAGACGGTCCCGACGATATTGGTATCGATGACCTTGCGGGCCTCGGCGAAGTCCTGGTCGAGAAAACCCTTTCCCAGCCCCCTGCCGGCGTTGGCCATCAGCAGATCGACGGAGCGGCCGGACGGCTCGATGGTCTCAAGAAGCCGGTCTACCCCGTCTGTGGTTGAGAGATCGGCTTCGATTGCATCCACCGAGACTCCGAACTCCTTCAGGCTGACCGCAGCCTGATTGATGCGAGTTTCATCGGCTGCGATGATCAGATCGTAGCCGTCCTGGGCGGCGCATTTGGCCAGTTCATAGCCGATGCCCGTCGAGGCGCCGGTGACGACGGCAAGGCCTTTTCCAGCTTCGATTGCCATGTTCATTCTCCCTGTGGTTTGAGGACGACCTTGACGCAACCATCCTTCTTCTCAAGAAAGGTCTTGTAGAGATCCGGCCCGTCTTCGAGGCCGCCCGTGTGAGTGATGATGAAGGACGGATCGATCTCGCCGTTCTGAATGCGCTCCATCAGGATCGGCAGGTAGTGCTGGACAGGCGTCTGGGCCATCTTGAAGGTTAGGCCACGATTAATCGCTGAGCCCATCGGGATCTTGTCCAGGAACCCGCCGTAGACGCCGACGATTGAGACCGTGCCGAAGTTGCGGCAGCAATGAATTGCCTGACGCAGGACATGCGGGCGGTCCGTGCCCATGAAGGTTGCGACTTTGATGCGGTCGATCCGGGCATCCCAGCTTGCGGATGGATCAGATTCGGTTCCAACGGCATCAATGCAGGCATCAGCCCCGCGGCCATTGGTCAGTTCCATGATCCGATCATAAATATCCTTGTCCATATAATCGAGGGTGATGGCTCCTGACTTTTCAGCAAGCGCCAGCCGCTCCGGGACTGTGTCGATCGCAATGACCCGCTCCGCGCCCAGAATGAATGCGGACTTGATCGCCATCTGGCCAACGGGTCCACAGCCCCAGATGGCGATCGTGTCGCCCGGCTGAATATTGCAGAAATCGGCGGCCATATAACCGGTCGGGAAAATATCGGAGAGGAAGAGCACCTGCTCATCGGTAAGGCTTTCCGGAACCTTGATCGGCCCGACATCTGCATAGGGCACGCGCAGGTATTCCGCCTGGCCGCCGCTGAACCCGCCCAATAGATGGGTATAACCGAACAGGCCAGCGGGCGAATTGCCCCACATCTTGGTGACCTTCTCCGGTTTTGGATTCGAGCGTTCGCAGCCGGAGAAAAAACCGCGTTTGCAGAAGAAGCACTCGCCGCAGGCGATCGTAAAGGGCACGACCACCCGGTCGCCGACCTTCAGCTTCTTGTTGTCCTTGCCGACTTCGACGACCTCGCCCATGGTTTCGTGACCCATGATGTCACCACTGTGCATGTCGGGCATGACGCCATTGTAGAGATGAAGGTCCGATCCGCAGATCGCGCAGGCCGTGACCTTGATGATGGCATCGCGACCGTCCTCAATCTGGGGGTCGGGGACGCTTTCGCAGCGGATGTCATGCTTGCCATGCCAGGTCAGTGCTTTTCATCTATTTGCTCCAAGGTCGTGTCTTCTTTTTACGAGCGTCTTGGCTGCAAACGACAGGTGATTAAATTTGTTCCTTGACGATGTGGCCTGTACCGAAGCGCACGGAAGACCACAATTCTCGCAAAAGACCCGACCTGCGGGCATGGCGGAAGGAACTTTGACTGTCGAGAGGTCGTTTTCTTTGCTTCATCAAAGCAAGAGGAGATGTTCCATGCCTCAGGGTGACAAATCCGCATACTCAGACAAGCAGAAGCGCAAGGCCGAGCATATTGAGGAAGGCTACGAGGACCGTGGTGTTTCCGAGAAGGAAGCCGAACGCCGCGCCTGGGCCACCGTCAACAAGGAAAGTGGCGGTGGCAAGAAGTCAGGGTCCGGCCGGGGCCATGCCGAAAACCACGCCTCCTCGGAAAAGGGCGGACGCAAAGGCGGCGCAGCAGCCGCGTCGCGCACCAAGGAAGAGCGCTCGGCCTCAGCCAAGAAAGCTGCAGCCACGCGCAAGCGCAACGAGCAGCATGCGCATCATTAATGGGACACGGCGTCACGACAGTGGCGCCGTTTCTTCTATGGAGGAACGTTCATGCCGAAGAAGAAATCCAAACAGAAATGGGCGCAGGATGTCACTGACAACGGCGATGCGATGGATCTGAAAGGCGGCGTCTTCAAACAGCGCAGCGCCAAGAAGATCGCCGACTCGCTGAAAGCCTCGGCCGACATAGCGACCGCCGCAGCCCCGTGAGCATCAACAGGTTAAATCTGTTGTTCCTAGCTGCGCTGAGAATCGTACTTGCGGAACCCAGAGCGCCCTTCAGGGTTTATCGCGCAGTCCCCAAAAAAGGAGATTGTATGATGGAAGACACTCGACATCCTATTCCGCCCTATCCGGAACAGCAGCAGGAACCACCGGGCAAGACAGTCGAGATGAAACCTGTCCCAGATCATGGTGAGAAGTCCTACAAGGGTGACGGCAAGCTCACAGGCAAAGTCGCCCTCATTACCGGAGCCGACTCCGGGATTGGCAAGGCCGTCGCTATCGCGTTTGCCCGCGAAGGCGCCGACATCGTCATTTCCTACCTCAACGAGGATGACGACGCCCACGATACCGCAAAGTGGATCGAGGAAGCGGGACGCAAGGCTCTTGTCGTTCCGGGCGACATTAAGAACGAAGCACACTGCAAGGAGCTGGTGCAGCGCGCCGTAGACGAGCTCGGTGGCATAGACATCCTCGTCAACAATGCAGCGTTCCAGCGGACCTATGGCGACATTGCCGAGATCACGGCCGAGGAATGGGACGAAACCTTCCGCACCAATATCTACGCACCATTCTTCCTCTCGAAGGCCGCTGCTCCTCACATGAAGCCAGGTAGCTCGATCATTAACACGACCTCGATCCAGTCGCGGCAGCCGTCGCCTCAGCTTCTCGCATACGCGTCCACGAAAGGCGCGATTTCAAACTTCACTGCGGGTCTCGCCGAGACGCTTGCGGAAAAAGGCATTCGCGTAAATGCGGTCGCGCCGGGGCCGATTTGGACACCCCTCATTCCCTCGACCATGCCGCGCGAGAAAGCCGCGAAGTTTGGGGAAAATACCCTTATCGGCCGGGCCGGACAGCCAGCAGAACTGGCGGGTGCTTACGTCCTGCTCGCTTCTGATCTGGGAAGCTACATGACGGGAGCCGTCATTCCGGTAACCGGCGGCGAGATCATGATCTAATACGCACCTGGCCGGCGGCCAACTGGGTCGGCGGCCGCCGTCAACACCTAGTTGTGCGGCATAACAGATCTATCCCCTGAGCCTGCAGTAAGTTCCGACCAAGCCAAACGATAATAGCCTTGTGATGTCGAGCACTCCGGCCTGGATGGCTGGCTCAACCACTTGGTGCATAGGAAGCCAAATGCCGTTCATCAATGACAACCCACAGGGTGGGTTCTCTGACACTCGCAGCGACTGCTGGCTTATCCAGATTTTGCTGCCCCAACTAGATGATGCTGGGGCGCCGTTCGAGGCCAATGTCTATGAACAAGTTCGCCACCGCCTAACGCAGAAGTTTGGGGGAATGACCTTCTATCGACACGCTCCAGCCGAGGGAACATGGCAGGCAAGCTCCAACACCGAACATGATGAGATCGTCCTCGCCGAAATTATGGTAGCTGATCTAGATGAAGACTGGTGGACCGCATACAAGATCGAACTCGAGAGGCGGTTCCATCAGAGCGAAATTGTCGTTCGAGCGATCCCGATCCGGCGGCTATAGCTGTGTTGTTTCTGTCCGTTGACGCATGAAAAGCACCAGAACCAAGGTGAACATCCGCAGCCACATGACGAGGAAAAGCCTGTGGTCGATTTCTTCAATGACTTCACTGAACGGCTCGTACCTACCTCGCATGGCGAGATCCGTGTGCGGCATGGCGGGTCCGGCTTTCCCATCCTCCTTCTGCACGGGTATCCGAGAACAGGCACCACCTGGTTCAAGGTCGCTCCGCAACTTGCGCCTCATTTTTCCGTCGTCTGTGCGGACTTACCTGGGTTTGGGCGGAGCTATCAGCCCGTAACTCTGGCGAATAGTTCGGGAAAGGCGAAGGCGGCGGCATTACACGAGTGTATGGCTATGCTCGGCCATGACAGGTTTGGTGTCGCTGGCCACGACCGTGGCTCATATCGCGCGTTCCGACTGGCGATGGACTTTCCCGAAAGCGTCTCCGGCCTCGTCGTTATGGACGGTGTTCCGATCTACGAGGCACTCAGCCGCGCAGACTGGCGCTTCGCGAAGGGTTGGTGGCACTGGTTCTTCTTTGCGCAAAGCGACAAGGCAGAAGCTGCGATCCAGGGCAGTCCTGACCTGTGGTATCCCGCGGAAGCAGCCGTTGGTGCCGAAAATAAGCTGGATTATCTCGCTGCCACCCGAAATCCTGACGTGGTGCGGGGCATGCTTGCTGATTATCGCGCAGGGCTTGAGTTCGACTACGATGATGACAAACGCGACAAGGATGCAGGGCGACGTCTACAATGTCCTTTAGGAGTTCTTTGGTCACTGCGGGACGACATGGAAAACCTTTACGGCGACCCGGTTAATCCTTGGTCGGAGTGGAGCGACCGGATTGTGCTGCGGCGCGGTATCGAAAGCGGCCATCACATGGCCGAAGAAGCCCCTAATGACGTTGTCGACCAGATCGCGGCCTTCTTCGCGGAATCATGAAATAGAGCTTGAACTTGATGTGGCCGAGCTACCGGACGCGACCCAACATTCGATCGCGTTGACGCAGATTGGTCTGCAAGCTCCGGCTTCTACAAGGTCTTGGTGAGAATCGAAGGCGCGGCACTGCAAAGTATCCCGGCATGCGGCGCGGCATACATCTTGACGATCGCCGCCAACCTTGTTCATTTGGGCAATGTTTAAAGCCGCAAACGCTGTGCAGATCAGAGTTTCTATCGACGAGATCCAGCCAGACGTCTGGCGTCGTCTGGTCCTGCCAGTCCATTGGAACCTGGAGCAGCTGCATTTCGGAATTCAGGCCGCATTCAACTGGTGGAACTATCATCTCTATGAGTTCCGGATTGGTGGCCTGCGGTACGGGGAAGTCGAGATCCTGACAGAGGATGCGACCGATGACGATCCCCGGGTCTTCGATCAGAGCGAGGTTCGCTTGCAGGACTTCGAGCAAGGTGCCGTATTCAGCTATAATTATGATTTCGGGGACGGATGGTGGCACACCGTCGCGGTTGAGGAGTTCCTGATGCTCTCTTCTACGCCCAAACACGGGAGCTGCGTCGCCGGCGAAAGAGCGCGACCGCCCGAAGATGTTGGTGGGGTTTCAGGATATGAGCGGTTCCTGGACACCATCGCCGACCGGGAGGATCCTGAATACGCCGAAACCATTCGGTGGTGCGGCGGCTACTTTGATCCGGAATGGTTCGACCTGTCGATCGTGGACAAGGATGTTCGCAATGCTCTGCGCTCGAATGCCAAAAGGCGGTTGTATCAACCGAAGCCCAAAGCCTTCCCGATGAAATGAGTTGGCTAAATTCAAGGTGCGCCTTGAGAGGAACCGAACCGCCGACTGTTCGATTTGCAACTACTCCGCCAAGTTTTCAGACCACTCCTACTCGCCAT
Organism: Ensifer sp. M14; assembly: GCF_003355565.1. NCBI lineage: Bacteria > Pseudomonadati > Pseudomonadota > Alphaproteobacteria > Hyphomicrobiales > Rhizobiaceae > Ensifer > Ensifer sp. M14. The sequence continues at coordinate 22 of NZ_QJNR01000005.1, read as the reverse complement.
GTGTTCAAGCGCCACGGGATAG
>NZ_QJNR01000045.1:0-435 GCF_003355565.1 Ensifer sp. M14 | reverse complement strand
GCGTGCTGCTGCCGCTGGCTGGAGCCAACAAGAGGCCACATTCGGATTGATCGGCTTAATCCAGACGCACATTAATACCATGCGGGAGAATGAAAAGACTGAGGAATCAATCGCCAGAGCGCGGAGGAGACAGCTACTGCATTGCCTTGGAAGCACAGACTGGCGGCTTTGGCATGCGGATAACCAGAGCTCGCAAAACAGATCAGGTGTGCCCGGTGATCCCAAGTCCCAGCATAAATGGGAGCCCACATGGTCGGCAAGGCCATGCGTGATCTTGGCGGCGAGGAGAGCGACTTTCTCCTGAGCCACAACAAAGAGGAAAAGAGGCGGCGAATGACGGCTTTCAATCCAAACGATCCAGTTCACGCGGCAGCCAAAGATTATCGGGACGCGGCAAAAGCACTCTTCGACACTCGCAACGAATCTAGCCTCGAC
>NZ_QJNR01000044.1:0-1486 GCF_003355565.1 Ensifer sp. M14 | reverse complement strand
CAGACTGCTGACAAACCCCTGGCGAGAGCTGGGGGTTTGTGATTCACTGGGATATGTTGAAGAAACCCGCTCCCGAACAGACTGCTCTCGAGATGGTGACGCTCGATAGCCTGGTTCCGAAGGATCACCTGCTTCGCAGAATAGACGCGGTGATCGACTTTTCCTTCATCCACGATCGTGTTGCCGGTCTTTACTGCGCCGACAACGGCCGACCGCCGCTCGATCCGACCTTGATGTTCAAGGCGCTGTTCATCGGCTACCTGTTCGGTATCCGCTCGGAGCGCCAGTTGGTGCGCGAGATCGAGGTCAATGTCGCCTATCGCTGGTTTCTGCGGCTGAAGCTGACGGATGGTGTGTTCGACGCCTCGACGCTTTCCCAGAACCGGCGTCGCCGCTTCAACGACACGGACGTGGCTCAAGCCATCTTCGATCATATCGTCGAACAGGCGATCGGCCATGGGCTGGTCGACGGTACGGTGCTCTATACCGACTCCACCCATCTGAAGGCGAATGCCAACAAGGGCAAATACGATCTGCAAATGATCGAGAAGTCACGGTCCGACTACTGGGCCGATCTCGATCGGGCGATCGAGGCCGAGCGGACGCTGCATGGTCAGAAACCGTTGAAGGAGAAAGAGCGCGCGCCGGAGGTGAAGGCGACCAAGGTGTCGCGCAGCGATCCCGACAGCGGTTATATGGTGCGCGACGGCAAGCCGAAGGGCTTCTTCTATCTTGACCACCGCACGGTGGACGGCCGACACGCCATCATCACCGATACCCATGTCACCCCGGCCAATGTGCATGACTCGATCGTCTATCTCGACCGACTGGACCGCCAGCGCCAGCGGTTCGCATTCGACGTCAAAGCCGTTGGTCTGGATGCCGGTTATGCCACATCCGGCATTGCGAAGGGACTTGAGCAGCGCGACATCCTCGGCGTTACCGGCTATCGCACTCCGACCCCACCCAAACCCGGCATGATGCGCAAGTCGAAGTTCGTCTATGAGGCTGAGACCGACGGCTATCGCTGCCCGCAAGGCCAACTGCTCGCCTACGCCACCACCGACCGCAACGGCTATCGCCATTATCGCTCCGACCCATCGATCTGCCGCGACTGCCCGCTGCTGGCCTCCTGCACCACCAACGCCGTGGCGACACGCACCATCACCCGTCATGTCTGGCAAGACGCCCGCGAGCGCACTGATGCCCATCGCCTGACCCCTTGGGGCAAGGCGATCTACAAACGCCGCAAGGAGACGGTCGAACGCTCCTTCGCTGATGCCAAGCAGCTTCACGGCCATCGCTATGCCCGCTTCCGAAGTCAAATCCGCGTCGCATGCCAGTGCCTGCTGGCAGCCGCAGCACAAAACATCAAGAAGATCGCAATGGCGCTGACCAAAGCACCAAAACAAGTCCCCGCCTGACCCGGTCCCGGCCAATCAACCAGGAAACCTCAGCGCAAGCACAAGATCAAAAACAAAACCCG
>NZ_QJNR01000043.1:0-226 GCF_003355565.1 Ensifer sp. M14 | reverse complement strand
GCCCCCGCAACCAAATCAAAAAAAGCCCGCATGGTGAAAACCGGCGGGCTTTTTGTCGTTCCGGAGCCAGGAAAATGCGAATGTCATTGACCCAGGTCGTGATCGCGTGGACCTGCGCGGGGGGCCGGTCCCGCAAGTAGGCTTCATCATCAGGCAGACCCATACGGCCCCTTATACCAATCGTCACTGAGTCTGACTCTCATGATTCCCAAAAGCCGACGAATCT
>NZ_QJNR01000042.1:0-276 GCF_003355565.1 Ensifer sp. M14 | reverse complement strand
CGATGGGCGAGCGCATGAAGGGTCTGGTCATCGACGATGCCTTGAAGGCCGGCACCCATATCGGTCCGGTGGTCGACCAGAGCCAGCTCAAGCAGGACACCGACTACATCGCCATCGGCAAGCAGGAAGGCGCCAAGCTCGCCTTCGGCGGCGAACTCCTGAAGCGCGATACGCCCGGCTTCTATCTGCAGCCAGCGCTGTTTACCGAGGCGACCAACCAGATGCGCATCAGCCAAGAAGAGATCTTCGGACCGGTCGCATCGGTGATCCGCGTGA
>NZ_QJNR01000041.1:0-252 GCF_003355565.1 Ensifer sp. M14 | reverse complement strand
TTCTGTCGCGCGAAGAGGGCAAGACGCTGGCAGAAGGCATCGGCGAGACCGTGCGCGCCGGCCAGATCTTCGACTTCTTCGCCGGCGAAGCGCTGCGGCTGGCCGGCGAGGTCATCCCCTCGGTGCGCCCGAACATTGGCGTCGAGATCACCCGCGAGCCGGTGGGCGTCGTCGGCATCATCACGCCGTGGAATTTTCCGATCGCCATTCCCGCCTGGAAGATCGCGCCGGCGCTTTGCTACGGCAACACCA
>NZ_QJNR01000040.1:0-856 GCF_003355565.1 Ensifer sp. M14 | reverse complement strand
TGCGGTCGAGTGATCCTTAGGTGTAAGCCCTATCCAGGCGGCAAAATCGCGACCCGACTTAAACATTCCGGGATCTGGCGTCTTCATCATCAAAAGTGATGCACCGACCGGTCCGACACCTGGAATCTCGGCCAGGCGCTTGCTGCACTCATCAGAGCGATGCAAGGCCATCAGTTTCTCCTCGATCGCTCTCGTTTCGGCAAGCAGGTTGCGATACTCCTCGCCGTGCATGGCGAAGAGTTCGCGCGCCAGTTCTGGCAGAGATTGATCAGCCGCAATGCGCTCCAGCAACGGTTCGACCCGGCACATGCCTTTGGCTGCGACGATGCCGAACTCCATGGCAAAACCGCGGATGGCATTGGCAAGCTGCGTTCGATTGCGAATGAGCCTCTCTCGCACACCGACCAGCATTAACGCCGCCTGCTGGTCCGCGCTCTTCACCGGTACGAAGCGCATGGTGGGTCGACTCATTGCTTCGCACAAAGCTTCCGCGTCTGCCGCATCGTTCTTGCCACGCTTCACATAAGGCTTCGCCAGCTGAGGTGCGATCAGCTTCACTTCATGGCCAAACGAACTTAGCAGCCTCGCCCAGTGATGAGACCCACCACAGGATTCTAGCGCGATAATGGTCGGGGGCGTTTTCTCGAAGAACTTCACCATCTCTCTACGCGAAAGCTTCTTGCGCAAGATTGGTTGCTCGGCAGCGTTCACGCCATGCAATTGGAAAACGCTCTTTGACGTATCCATACCAACTCGAATAATCTGTTCCACGGACGGTCTCCCTCGATTGAGCTTTCAACGAACTCATTCTGGCACATTGCGATGCCGTGGGGAGCCGTCCACCCCAACAAGGCAG
>NZ_QJNR01000004.1:4281982-4400487 GCF_003355565.1 Ensifer sp. M14 | reverse complement strand
GTGTGGGACATGGTCTGGACCCCGTTGAGGACGAGGAACGGCTGGCGATCAAGCGTCTCGACGATGAGGCCATCGCTGTCATCGCCGCAGATGAACTGGCAATTGTCTTTCACCAGGCCCTTGGAGCGGGCGTGAGCGCAACGCGCCGAGATCGCCAACGGCACGCGACCAAAGCCGAAGATTTCAAACGCGACGCCAGGCGCGTCACGCACGATCTCCCTGACCGACGCCATGGGCAACTCCGGTGGCAGGCAAATGCTGGTCGCGCCGCGCGACGCCAGCAGCCTGGCGGTGGCTGCGTTATAGACGTTGATCAGAGGGCCGATCGAGTGCGGTTTGCCGGTAAGCAATCCGAGTGCGGACAGATCATTGGCCTCGATCGGATGGATGCTGTCGCGCACCAGGCCGCGCACAAGTTGGCTCTCGCGCTCCAGGGTGACAAGTGCAAGCGAAGCAAGGCTGACTTTCTTGCCGGCGGCCTCCAGGCGTTCGATCACCTCGGCGACATGCGGCTCGATGAAATGCAGGCGCTTGGAGCAGACCGCCTCGCCGAGGGTGACATGCTCTATCGGAGCTTCGTCGGCGATGCGGAAGTAGAAGTCGCGCCACTTGGGTCCGTCCCAGAGATAGAGCACGGGTCCGAGACTGAGCGAGAGGTGGGTTGTTGCAGACATGTCGTTATCTCCACCGCTTTTCATAGGCGCCCGACGTCGTCTTCTGTCCTTCGCTGAGCCGCCTGAGGCGCGACAGCAAGGCGGGCCTCTCGCTCGCATCGGCAGAGACGGCACGGCGCATGACGGAAACGACCTCGGCGACATAGGCCTTGCCGCGCTGGCGTCCCTCGATCTTCAACGCTCCGACGCCGGCTTCGCGCAGGGCATCAATATGGTCCATGACATCAAGCGAAACCGGATCCTCGAAGGCATACCCTCGCTCCTCGGCAATATCGAAGCGGCCCTTGCAGAGAGTGGGGTAACCGGCAGCTTCGCCGGCCGGAAAGCGGTTGATCGTGTAGTCGCCCAGTTCCGACACCAGTTCGCTGCCATCCTCGCGGTAGCGCACGTGGCTTGCCGGCGAGCAGACGCCGTTCATGTTGGGGGATTTTCCGGTGGCGTAGGATGACAGCGAGCAGCGCCCCTCGGCCATCACGCAAAGCCCGCCGAAAACGAAGACTTCGATTTCGCAACTGATCTGGCGGGCAAGGCGGGCGATATCGGGAATGGTGAGGATGCGCGGAAGCACGACGCGCTTTGCACCGAAGGTTTCGACCAGGAATTTAACCGCATCGGCGTTGGAGGCTGAGGCTTGCACCGAAACATGCAAGCGTTGCTGCGGATGGCGCTCGGCGGTATAGGCCATCAACCCGAAGTCGGCGAGGATCACGGCATCGGCGCCAAGGCGCACGGCATCATCGACGGCGTCATGCCAGAGCTTTTCCTGGCCCGCCCGCATGAAGGTGTTAATGGCGACGAAGGTCATCACCTTGTGCCGGCGGGCATAGGCAATCGCCGTCTTCAGCTCCTCGCGGGAAAAGTTCAGGCCGGGAAAATTGCGGGCATTGGTCTCGTCGCGAAAGCCGCAATAGACGGCATCGGCACCAGCATCCACGGCCTCGCGAAAGGCGGCCGGCGTGCCTGCGGGACAGATCAGTTCCATCTCGCTGCCTCCCCCGACAATGCGCGTGTTCTGATTTCGGTGGCTGCGCGCCGAACCAGGGGCGCGAACGGCCCGCTCATGCGGGCAATATCCGCCGGCAGATCGATGTTGCAGTCATCGAGCGCGTTGCGCAGTGCCAGCATCGCTTCCATGTCGCCCGTTATCGTCAGGCTTCTGGAGAAGAACACGGCATCGCCGTCGATCTGACCCTCGAGCAGTGCCAGGAGCAGCACGAATGTGCCGGCCATGCAGGCGTCAGCGGACGGCAGGTGCGGCTTGCGGTGAACGGAGATGCGTCGAACCGACGGCTCTATCAGAAAGCCCAATGGAAGGTCCGTAGGTACGAAGGCATAGCGTTTGTCGGCGTGCTCCCCAAGCCGGTCGAAGAGATCCGGGTGCTGCTGTATGACCTGGGCAAAGACGAGCCGCGTGGCGTGCTCAATGAGGGGGAGTGGCGCGATCCGCAACGGCGCGGTCATCGCAAAGGGTAGGGTCATGGGCTGCCTGCATGAAACGGAGCAAAGAATGGCCGCATGCTAGTCGGCGTGGCGCTGCTGCTGTTTGTCCCACGTCAAAGACAGCGGGCATTTGCAGCCCGTAAGAGGCGACATGAACAAGCGCTTCCGTCCAGCCAAGGGTTTCGTCTCGCTTCAGGATTTTGCCGGTGCGCTGGAGCGTGAAGGGGAGCTGAAGCGTATCTCCCGTCCCGTATCCCTGGTGCACGAGGTGACGGAGATCCACCGACGCGTTCTGGCCGATCACGGCCCGGCCTTGCTCTTCGAGCGGCCGGTCGATGCCTCCGGGCGTGTCCATGACATCCCGCTCTTGGCCAATCTCTTCGGCACCGAACGCCGGATCGAGCGCGGTTTCGGCCTCAAGGAGGGCGGTCTGTGCGCACTTGCCGATGAACTGGCAGCACTGCGCGATCCACGAGCGCCGGGGTCGCTACGCGATGCCTGGGACCGGTTGCCGCTGTTGCGCTCGGCACTCTTCATGCGGCCAAAGCACGTGCCGTCCGCACCGTGCCAGGACATCGTCTGGCGCGGCGCGGATATCGATCTTGGCCGCTTGCCGATCCAATGGTGTTGGCCGGGCGAACCGGCGCCGCTGATTACCTGGCCGCTGGTCATCACACGTGCGCCCGACGACCCGCTCGATGTCAATGTCGGCATCTATCGCATGCAGGTGCTTGGCCGGAACCGAGTCATCTTGCGTTGGCTTGCCCATCGCGGCGGCGCGCGACACCACCGGCTGTGGCAGCGCCAGGGGCGCGACATGCCGGTTGCCGTGGCGATCGGCGCCGATCCCGCAACGATTCTTGCCTCGGTCATGCCGCTGCCGGAGGGGATGAGCGAACTCAACTTCGCTGGGCTGCTACGTCGAAGCCGAACGCAACTCGTGGCCGCGACGTCGGTGCCGCTGGCCGTTCCGGCGCATGCCGAGATCGTGCTGGAAGGAACGGTATCGGCAACCGAGACCACCGACGAGGGACCTTATGGCGACCACACGGGCTACTACAATTCGGTCGAGCCGTTTCCGGTCATGACGCTTTCCGCCGTAACCACCCGCCGCAAACCCTACTATCTCTCCACCTACACCGGCCGCCCGCCGGATGAGCCCTCGCGGTTGGGTGAGGCGATGAACACGCTGTTCGTTCCTCTTGCCAGAAAACAGTTCCCGGAGATCACCGATCTCTGGCTGCCGCCGGAAGCCTGTTCCTACCGCGCCATGGTGGTCGCGATCGACAAGCGTTACCCCGGACAGGCGAAACGCCTGATGATGGGGCTCTGGTCGATGCTGCCGCAGTTCAGCTACACCAAGCTGATCATCGCCGTCGACCCGGATATCAATGTCCGTCACTGGCCCGATGTGATGTGGGCACTGGCGACACGCTTCGATGCCAGCCGGGATGTCACCATCATTGCCGACACGCCGATCGACTATCTCGATTTCGCGTCACCACGCTCCGGCCTCGGCGGCAAGCTCGGGCTGGATGCAACGACGAAGATCGGTTCGGAGACCGATCGCGAATGGGGGCGGGTGCTCGACATGACGCCCGATGTCATCAGCCAGGTCGACGCCATCTGGGCCGAACTCGGGCTTGAAAGGAAAGCATCATGAGCAGGCATCGCGTTGTCGTCGGTATCACCGGTGCGTCGGGTGCCGCCATTCCGCTGCGTATTGCCGAGCGGCTCGCACGGCTCGAAGAGGTGGAGACCCATTTGGTGGTGTCGCCGTCCGCCTGTCGCACACTTGCTCATGAGGTTGGCGCACATGCGCTGCTGCGGCTGCTGGAGACCGCGGACCGGACCTACGAGCATGACGATATCGGCGCTGCAATCGCAAGTGGGTCGTTTCCGACTGCCGCCATGATTGTCGCGCCCTGTTCGATGCGTACGCTCGCGGCGATCGCCGGTGGGCTTGCCGACAATCTCATCGTTCGCGCCGCGGACGTTCACCTGAAGGAGCGCCGGCGCCTGGTGCTGATGGCGCGCGAGACGCCGCTCCATCTCGGGCACCTGCGCAACATGTGCGCGGTGACGGAGATGGGTGCGATCGTCATGCCGCCGGTCCCGGCCTTCTATCACAGGCCGGAGAGCGTCGAAGCGATCGTCGATCATCTCGCCGCGAGAGCGATTGATCTTCTGGCTTTGCCGATCGCGCCGCTTGCGGTCGCCTGGCAGGGAGAGGGTCAACCGAAAGGCAATGCCTGCAACAACGGATCTGCACCGAACATCGCGTAGTGGCCGCCGGCCAGCAGCCAGAAGGTAATCGCAGCGGTGGCGAAGGCCGAAAGGATCATCACGGGATCGAGGCGCAGGTGCGCCTGACCTTTCAACATCGCGGCGAGGGGAATAATCGAGGTGCCTTGTCGGGCAATCGACCAGGTGTCTCCAAGGCGACGCCGTGCCCGTTTTTCCACCATGAAGAACCCACCGAGTGCAAACAGTGCGAAGCCGCCGAAAAGCACCAGGGAACGCAGGTCGCCATTGGCGACGACATGGCCGACGGCCCAAAACAGGAAGCCCCAGAGCACCGGATGGCGGGTCACGCTGACGATCGCCCCCTTCCGCGCGTTGCCCTGAAAAATGGAGATCGACAGCGGATTTTCGCTGAACAGGCCGGCGAGAACGAGGAAGACGCCTGATGGCGCAAGGATGAATGTCGTCCAGGCCTGCCACGGGGCCGGCTCCCAGAGCGGAATGAAATCGAGCGCAAGCGCTGCCTGGAAAACCCAGATCAGCGCGACGATCGACAGCAGCGAGTAGAGGCCGAAATAGGCGCGCCGCCCTAGCATCGTGATCAGCCGCTGACGCAGCGTCGGCCAGGCCGGGACCATATGAAGGGCAAGGAAAACTGCAAATGCCGCGAGAAAATGATACATAGACCGGTCTCAAATCCTGTCCGAAAGAAGCAACCGTTCGGTCGCAACATGGCGTCGGACGGTTTCGAAAAAGGCGCGCAGCATGTAGCCGATCGTCTCCCAGCTGTGCGGAGTGCGACCGTGAAGCAGTTCATTGAGAACGCGGGCAACGTGCTCGGCCGAGCCCCCGTCATGCCGATGTTCGTCGCGCAAGCGATCGATCAGGAGCTGGCCGTCGTCGGGGCATCGTGCTGCCAAAATGGCTGGAAACAGGATCTCATCCTCCAGCCTGTGCACGGCCATGAGTGTCGAAGGCAGTCTGTCCGCAACCTCGCGGCAACCGGCCGGATCGATGCGGCGCGGCAGGGAATCGGCAATCGCCTCGAGGCGGTCGCACAGTTCGAGAAGGCGCTGATAGCCTTCTTCCAAGGCATCTTCTCCAGACATCGGCAGCTCCGTGAGTGAGATTTTTCATCCCTCAACCGTCTAGGCGCAATCGGTAGGGCGATCTTTGACATTTCGCAAAATGGAAGACGACCGCTTGGTAACGACGCATCCGCGCCGTGGCGCCGCTATTGCGAGGGGTCGACAAACAGCACGACGGCGATCGCGATGGAGAACAGGACAGCCGAGAGCGTGGCCGCACGCTGCAGGACCCCCATGCGGTAGAGAAGAATGGCGAACCCGACGATAATCGGGGTTGCGACGGAAAGGCCGATTTGTGCATCTGTCATCGGAAAACTCCTGGAATGACCCTGCAGCTATCAGTCCGGTTGCCCCGCCTCTTTGCGCAATCGCAAAGACAGAAAGTGCCTACCTGCCTAGCTGACCGTCGTTCCGGCAAAGGAGTTGACGCATGGACGGACGGGTCCTTTCTGTGGGCGAAGCAGATGAGCATGCATCCGCCGACGACCTGCTGCTCTGGGTCCTCGTGTGGAGCGAGCTCGCCGCCTTCGGCATTCTGCTCGTCGGTTTTCTCGTGGTCGGGTTCATCCAGGCGGACGCCTTTGCCGCAGCCCGTTCGCATCTCAATCCGCTGCTTGCGGGCATCAATACGCTCGTTCTCCTGACCAGCGGCTGGCAGGCGGCTTTGGCCACGCGTCCGGTCGCTTCGATGGCCACGCGCCGGCGTGCGCTCGGTCTGGCCGCGCTCTTCGGCCTCGCCTTCGTCGCCATCAAGTTTTTCGAATACTCGACCGAATTCGATGTCGCCGGGTCGCCGCAGTTCGGCGCCTTCTTCGAGCTTTATTTCCTCATCACCGGCTTCCACCTGCTGCACGTCGCCTTCGGCAGTGGCATCCTGCTGTTGGTCGCCTGGCGTCCGAGCCCAGGCAACATCACGCTGATCACCACGCTTTGGCATGTTATCGACCTTGTCTGGATCGTGATGTTTCCGATCATCTATCTCGTGTGATCGCCATGACCCATCACGATGCGCGCCGACTTCGCAACATTTGGGCACTGCTGATCGCGATCGTGCTTTCGGGCATGATCATCATGACACTCTGGGGCGGCACGGCTGTCGTGATCGTGGCATTGCTGGCGCTGGCGGTCGTCAAATGCCGCCTGGTTGCCCTCGATTTCATGGGCCTGCGTCAGGCGCCGGCCGGCCTGCGGTTCGGCCTCTTTGCCTGGCCGGCACTCCTTGTCCTGCTGGCCTTGGCAAAGCTTGCGATGGGCGTGGTGCTATCGCCTTGAAACCACTCTCCGTCTTGTTTGCCAAAACGCAAAGAAGGCCCTTCGGAAATCCCTAGACATGGTTCGCGCCCCGATAGTTCGGCGCCGCACGTCGCGGCCCCAGGCGGGGAGGGGATCAGATAAGCCGGCCACGGTCATTGCGGCTGGCCGAAGTCGAAAGGATGACGTGATGGCAGAACGCCTCACCAAGACCGGGGCCCGAAACGTCTTTTACGGCGGGTCCTTTTTCTTTTTTGCAATCTTTGTCGGGCTCACCGCCCACAGCCACTACTACATGCGGACCGTCTCGACCGATGAGTCGACCCTGACCGACGCTGTCGCCCGGGGCAAGCACGTCTGGGAGAAGAACGCCTGTATCAACTGCCACACGCTTCTCGGTGAAGGTGCCTATTTTGCGCCCGAGCTCGGCAATGTCTGGAAGCGCTGGGGCGGCGAGACCGATCCGGATGGCGCGCGTGAAACGATGAAGGCCTGGATGGCCGCGCAGCCGAGCGGCATCGAAGGGCGCCGCCAGATGCCGCAGTTCAACCTGACCGAACAGGAACTCAACGACCTCGCCGATTTCCTGGAGTGGACGAGCCGCATCAAGACCCAGAACTGGCCGCCGAACGAGGCCGGCTAGGGCGCCGCGCGTTCGCAAGAATGCGCAAAGGGCGCCCTGACCCATTGAACCCAGAGCATCTTATCCGCCGTTTGGCGGGACGCTCTGCGCCGCGATTGGAGTGTGAAATCATGAAATACCAGACCCAGAAGGTCGCAATGCTCTATTTCTACGGAGCGATCGGCCTGTTTCTCGCCCAGGTGCTGTTCGGCGTGCTTGCCGGCACCATCTATGTCCTTCCCAATACCTTGTCCGAACTGCTGCCGTTCAACATCGTTCGCATGGTGCACACCAACGCGCTCATCGTCTGGCTGCTGATGGGCTTCATGGGCGCCACCTATTATCTCCTGCCGGAAGAGGCCGAGACCGAACTCTACAGCACCAAGATCGCCATCGCGCAGTTCTGGATCTTCCTGATCGCCGCTGCCATCGCCGTCGTCGGTTATCTCCTGCGCATCCACGAAGGCCGCGAGTTTCTCGAACAACCCTTCGCGATCAAGGTCGGCATCGTCATCGTCGCGCTGATGTTCCTCTACAACATCACGCTGACGGTGCTCAAAGGCCGCAAGACCACCGTCACCAACATCCTGATCTTCGGGCTCTGGGGCGTGGCGATCTTCTTCCTTTTCGCCTTCTACAACCCGATCAATCTCGCGCTCGACAAGATGTACTGGTGGTACGTCGTCCACCTCTGGGTCGAAGGCGTCTGGGAACTGATCATGGCCTCCGTGCTCGCCTTCCTGATGATCAAGCTCAACGGCATTGACCGGGAAGTCGTCGAGAAGTGGCTCTATGTCATCGTCGGCCTGGCGCTGTTTTCGGGCATCCTCGGCACGGGCCACCACTACTACTGGATCGGCGCGCCGGGTTACTGGCAGTGGATCGGCTCGCTGTTCTCGACGCTTGAGGTCGCTCCCTTCTTCACCATGGTGATCTTCACCTTCGTGATGACCTGGAAGGCCGGGCGCAAGCATCCGAACAGGGCAGCACTGCTGTGGTCGATCGGCTGCTCGGTGATGGCCTTCTTCGGTGCCGGCGTCTGGGGCTTCCTGCACACGCTGTCGTCGGTGAACTACTATACCCACGGCACCCAGGTGACTGCTGCACACGGGCACCTCGCCTTCTTCGGCGCCTATGTGATGCTCAACCTTGCGGTCATGGCCTATGCGATCCCCGAGATCCGCGGCCGGGCGCCCTACAACCAGATGCTCTCCATGGTCAGCTTCTGGATCATGTGCACGGCGATGTCGGTCATGACCTTCGCGCTGACTTTTGCCGGCGTCCTTCAGTCCCATCTGCAGCGGGTTCTGGGCGAGAGTTACATGGATGTTCAGGACCAGCTCGCGCTGTTCTATTGGATCCGGCTCGGCTCCGGCGTGTTTGTGCTGATCTCGGCGCTGATGTTCGTCTGGGCGATCTTCGTCCCCGGCCGGGAGCGCAGCGAGAAGCTGAGCGCATCGATGCAACCTGCAGAATGAACGAATGCGCCGGTCCGGGTTGCCCGGACCGGCCAATCCCCTTCCTTTTCCACGGAGACATGCCATGAGCATTGTTCAACCAAGTCTGGTTCCGGTATCGATCGACATTCCGGCCTATAGTCCCTCTGGCAATGAGTGCGCGCTGTTCGAGAATGCCTGGGTTCGCCAGCTGCCGCTGCTTCTCAAGGGGCCGACCGGTTGCGGCAAGACCCGTTTCGTCAGCCATATGGCGGCAAAGCTCGGCCTGCCGCTTTCGACTGTTTCCTGCCACGACGATCTGGCTGCGGCGGACCTGACCGGGCGCTACCTGTTGAAAGGTGGCGATACGGTCTGGGTCGACGGTCCCCTGACGCGCGCCGTGCGCGAAGGCGGGATCTGCTATCTCGACGAGATCGTCGAGGCACGCAAGGACGTGACCGTGGTGCTGCACCCGCTGACCGACGACCGCCGGATGCTGCCGCTGGAGCGGACCGGCGAGCTGATCGAAGCGCCTTCCGCCTTCATGTTGGTCGTCTCCTACAATCCCGGCTACCAGAACCTGCTCAAGAGCTTGAAGCCGAGCATGCGGCAACGCTTCGTTGCCATCGAGTTCGATTTCCTGCCACGCAACGAGGAGATCGAGGTGGTCTCCCGCGAAAGCGGACTCTCCGCAAGCCAGGTGGCGCCGCTCGTCAACCTCGCTCACCGCCTGCGCGCCCTCAAAGGGCACGATCTCGAGGAGGGGGTGTCGACGCGCCTGCTGGTCTATTGCGCCTGCCTGATCGATGCGGGAATGCCGGTCCGGGACGCGGTGCGAGCCGCGATGATCGAGCCGCTGACCGATGAGCCGGATGTGCGGGCAGCCCTTCTCGAGGTTGCCGCCTCGCTGATTGCCTGAGGACTGCGCCATGCTGGATTTCCTCGAACTCGAAGAAACCGTCGGGCGCGCCTGGCACCGCTTCATTGGCAACACCGGCACTTGGCGGCGTTATCCCGAACAGGCCGTCAAGCTGGCGGACACGATGCCGATGCTGGCGATCTGCTTTCGCGGACACGGCGGCGAAACCGCGGTCCAGATCGTACCGGCGCGCGGCCGCACGTCGGGCCATCGGCTGAAGTGGCGACAGAAGATGGGCCTCGGCGAGGAAAAGCTCGTCCAGCCCGGCCGGGATCATGCATCCCTGATGCTGCCTGGCGAGATCGACATCTTTCCCGACCGGAACCTCAACGTCGACCTCTATTTTTGGCTGGTTGCCTACATGGCGACCATGCCGCTCGTCCCGCGGGATGAAGCGGATCCGTTGCAGGCGGATCTGGCATATCTGTCCCGGGCGCAGGAGACCGTGGCCGAGGTCTTCCAGCGCTTCCCGGGCATGCGCCACAAATACTGCCGTCTGGCGGAAGCCGTTCTCGTCGAGCGCCAGCGCGGCTCCCTTCCGTCGGTGGAGCAGCACGTCGAAAACCGTGTGCTGCGGTTGCTGCGTAAGGCGGCCGGCCAGCTGGATACGACTTTGCCGGTGATCTTTCCGCACCGTGCTCCACCCGGGTATCTGCCGCTGCTGCCGGTTCCGCTGTGGCCGGATACCTTGCTGCGGTCGGAAACGGCGACAGACCGCGATGACGATATTGCGGCAACAGGTGCCGCCGCCAGCCAGATCGCCGAGGCCGAACGCCACGTGGCCGTCAGGGAAAACCCCGAAAACCGCAAGGGCGATCGCAGCCCCTTCATCCTCAACCGCTTCGAGAAAATCCTGGCGATGGCGGAGATGGTCAATGTCGACAGACCGTCCGACGATAGCGACGAACACGACAACAAGGCTGCCCAGGATCTGGACGAAATGACGCTTGGCGAGCGGAAGGGTCGACCGTCTGCACGCTTTCGCTTCGATCTCGACCTGCCGCCGGAAGCCGTCGATCCGACGCCGTTGACGTCAGACCTCACCTATCCCGAGTGGAACTACAGGACGTCGAGCTATCTCAAGGATCATTGCCGCGTCTTGGCCGGACCGGCCTCGGGCATTGAAGACCGGGCCGAACTCACGGCGGAAACCAGGAGCCTGATCCGGCGGGTCCGGCGCCAGTTCGAGGTGCTTCGGCCGCGCAACGAAATCCTGCGCGCGCAGATCGACGGCGCCGATCTCGATCTCGATGCCGTGGTGCGCGCCCGCACCGATCTGGCTGCCGGCGGGCAGGGGAGCGATCGCATCCACCTGATGAGCCGCCCGCAGGTCCATGACCTCGCCGTGACGATCCTGGTCGACGTCTCGCTCTCGACCGATGCCTGGTCCGACAATCGCCGGGTGCTCGACGTCGAAAAAGAGGCATTGCTCATTCTCGCCCATGGCCTGTCAGCCTGCGGCGACAATCATTCGATCCTCACCTTCACCTCGCGGCGGCGCGACTGGGTGAAGGTGGAGAGCGTCAAGGCTTTCGATGAGCCGATGAGCCCGCTCGTCGAAAGTCGCATCGCCGCCTTGAAGCCGGGATATTATACCCGCATCGGGGCCGCCATCCGCCATGCAACGGCCGAACTGCAGAAACAGCCCAACCGTAAGAAGCTGTTGCTGGTCCTGACCGACGGCAAGCCGAACGACATAGATCATTACGAAGGGCGCTTCGCGCTGGAGGACAGCCGCAAGTCCGTCATGGAAGCGCGCCGCAGCGGCATCAGCACTTTTGCGGTTACCGTCGACCGCGAGGCGCAATCCTATGTGCCTGCCATGTTCGGCCATAACGGCTACGCGTTGGTCGGCAATATCGCCCGGCTGCCGGCGGCATTGCCGGCGATTTACCGAAGCCTGGCGGGATAGAGC
The DNA here is from genome assembly GCF_003355565.1 of Ensifer sp. M14. Lineage (NCBI taxonomy): Bacteria > Pseudomonadati > Pseudomonadota > Alphaproteobacteria > Hyphomicrobiales > Rhizobiaceae > Ensifer > Ensifer sp. M14. The sequence goes on along the minus strand of NZ_QJNR01000004.1, from coordinate 4,388,898 downwards.
GTTCATTTGAAACACGAAAAGGCCCGGTCGCGACCGGGCCTTTTCGTGTTGGGTGTTGGCCGCGGTTCAGGCGGCTTTGCTGTGCGTGCGTTGTCCGTCGTCGATATAGGCATCGAATGCCGCGGCGACAGCGCGGATCACGAAGCGATGATCCTGCCTGACCGTGATGACGCCATCGGCGATATCGAGCACGCCATCATCGACCATCGTCGCCAGCCGCACATTGTCGCCGAGAAGGAAGTCCGGATTCCGCCCGTGTGCGGTGGCGATTGCCTTGATGTCGGCGGTGAAGTCGCACATCAACCGCTCGATGATTTCGGCGCGCAGGCGGTCTTCCTCGGTCAGCCGATAACCCTTCGTGGTTGCCAGTCGGCCGGAGGCGATATGGCTGGCATAAAGCCCTGGAGGAACCTCGTTCTGCACATAGCCATCTCGCGAGCGACCGATTGCGGAGGCGCCGAAGCCGATCAGCGTTTCGCAATTGTCTGTGGTATAGCCCTGAAAATTCCGCCGGAGCATGCCTGAGGATTGTGCGAGCACCAGATCGTCGTCGGGCAGGGCGAAGTGGTCGAGCCCGATCTGCCGGTAACCCGCTTGGCAAAGCGCTTCACTGATAGCGAGCGCCTGATCGGTGCGCGCCGAAGCGTCGGGCAACACGTCCTCGTCGATCATGCGCTGGTGCTTTTTGAACGACGGAACATGCGCGTAACCGAAGACGGCAAAGCGCTCCGGCCGCATCGCGGTCGCAGCCTGGACCGTCTCGACGCAGGAGCGGACCGTCTGGTGCGGCAATCCGTAGATCAGGTCGAAATTGATGCCGCCGACACCGGCGTTGCGAAGATGCGCCACGGCATCGGCTGTCTGCTGCTCGCTCTGGATCCGGTTGATGGCCTTCTGCACGACCGGGTCGAAGCTCTGCACGCCGAGGCTGGCGCGCCTGACGCCGCCTTCGCCAAGTGCCTGCGCCATGGCAACGGTCAGGCGGCGAGGATCGATTTCGACAGCCACGCCCGTTTCGGCACCAAAACGATAGCGTTGACGCAGGAGCGCCATCAAGGCGAGGAACTCTTCCGGTTCGATGATCGTCGGCGTCCCGCCTCCGAAATGAACCTCGCCGATCGGCAGCGCCGCCGACGCGTGATCTGCCACCATGCCGATCTCCTGCCTCAGCACATTGAGGTAATCGAGGATCGGCTCGTCCTGTCGGGTAATCGTGGTGTGACAACCGCAGTACCAGCACATCGACCGACAGAAGGGGATGTGCAGATAGAGAGAAACATCTCTGTCCGTCGGGACCGCGCCGAGCCAATCGGCGTAGGTGTCCCGATCGATGCCGGCGGAAAAGCGCGGTGCGGTCGGATAGCTGGTGTAACGCGGCAAGCGCATCTCGGCATATTTCATGAGGGCGGTGGATTGCATGGCTTTTCCTATCGGCATGTCGAAACAATCGATCCGTTCTAGGCCGGTGGCCACGTCAGTTCTTTGCGAAAAGCCAAGTAAGCGGGCAACAGGCGGCAAAGCGGAATTTGTTTGCGCTTCGACAAAATGTCGCGTTGTCGCTGGCACTAGGCTTTGCAAATCCGGGCCGTTTGCGTCGGCGTTTCCCGGAATCCGAGGCAACAACGGCGCCCTGAACGGACTGAAATGACCACTGCAGAAACAGAGACCAAGCCCTTCATCGACGTGCGCACCATTCCGCCCGTCGAGCGCCATCCGAAGATCTTCGGCATGCTCAACGCGCTGGCCGAAGGCGGCTCTTTCATTATCGTCAACGACCATGATCCGCGCCCGCTGCACTACCAGCTGGAAAGCCGTTATCCCGGTGAATTCACCTGGGAATACCTTGAAAGCGGACCCGACGTCTGGCGGGTGGAGATCGGTCGACAACAGGCTTCCGGCTGCGATTGCTGCTGCGGTAGCAGCAGCGGTCACTGAAAGGGCGCCCACAGCCAAAGCGTTTGCGGTTCGGGCGGGGCCGCAGACGCGCCATTTCTTTGTTTTTACGCATTTCCCGGCGGAAGACCGCTTCTCACATTTCCTGGAAATGCTTATCGTTCAGGATGAACCGCGATGTTCGGAGCCACGCTATCCCGCTGGACGATGTCCTATTTCGCGGCGGCGCTGATTTTTCTCGCCATCGGCGAGATGATGATGGTTCTCGGCTTCGGATATCCGGTTTCTTCCATCGAAGCCCCTGAAACCCTGGCACTCGTTCATACCATTGCGCTTGGCTGGCTCAGCCTGCTGATGGCGGGGGCCCTGTTGCAATTCGTGCCTGTTCTCGTTGGTCGGCCGCTTTCGTTTCCGCATCTGGCTTTTCCAGCTTTGGTGCTGCTGGTTGTCGGTATCACCAGCCTGGTCCTAGGCTTTGCCAGCCTCGCAGGCACCGACGGCCTTTCGCCGCTCCTGCTGCCGGCGGGTGCGACGGTGACGATTGGCGGTTTCGGCCTGCTCGTCATCGTCTTTGCAACGACGCTGTGGCAGGCGCGTCCGCTGCCGTTGCCTGCGCGTTTCGTCGCTGTCGGACTCGGGTCGCTCGTCATCGCTTGTTTGCTTGGTGGCACCTACGCCTTCGTTCTTTCCGGATTGGCTGATGCGCCGGGCGCGATCGATCTGACGCTCGAAGGGGTTTCGCTTCATGCCGCGCTGGGGCTGGGTGGTTGGCTGAGCTTTACCACCATGGGGGTCAGCTATCGGCTCCTGACCATGTTCATGCTGTCCCCCGACCGCGAACGACGCAGCAGTCGGACCGTCTGGGTACTGGGCGCTGCGGCCCTCGGCATGATCGTCTGCATCGTGCCGATGATCCTTGCCGGCGTCGCGGGGCGGGCAACACTGCTCGCCGTTGCCGCGCTCGCCGGCGTGACCGCCATCGGAATTTATATGGCCGACATCGTAAGGATTTACCGCGAGCGAAAGCGCAAGCTGATCGAGCTCAACAGCCGCGCCGGCATCGGCGCGTTCGCCGCACTGATTGTCGCGACCGCCATCTTCGTGGCTTCGCTCATCAGCGGCCAGATCGAGGAAGATGTGGGGCCGCTCGTCTATCTCGTCACCTTCGGCTGGTTGACCGGCATGGGGCTGGCGCAGCTCTACAAGATCGTGCCTTTTATCACCTGGCTCGAATGCTACGGCCCTCTGCTCGGACGCATGCCGACGCCGCGGGTTCAGGATCTGGTCGTCGAGACGCGTGCGGCGTTCTGGTTCCGGCTCTTCTATCTCACCGTGGCCGTTGCCTCGATCGCGCTTTATCTCGACAGCGCATGGCTGTTTCGAGTCGGCAGCCTTGGCCAGTTGATTGCGGTCAATGCGCTGGTCTTCGAGTTCGTGGCAACACGACGGCTCAGCAACGTGCCGAGCAATCTTCGACTTCCCGGCGGCGTCACCGGTCCGCATCTCTTCTTCCCATCGTTTCAGTCACGGAGACAACCATGACCAAAGATCCCTACGAGCTCGACGTCAGGCCGCTTCTGAAGAGCGGCAGCGATCCGTTCCAGGCCATCATGAGCGCCGTCGACGGTCTCGCACCCGGCCAGCCGCTGAAATTAATCGCGACGTTCCGGCCGGTGCCGCTCTTCAGCGTCATGGCCGGCCGCGGCTTTGCCTACCTGGATCAGCCGCTCGGTAACGGCGATTGGGAAGTCCTGTTCACGCCGGAGGAACAGGTGGACGAGATCAGGGTTTCGGCCGGTGATACGGATCTCGATACCTGGCCGGATCCCGCGCGCCAGCTCGACCTGACGGATCTGGATCCGCCCGAGCCGATGGTCCGTGTCCTCGCCGTCGTCGAAAAGATGCTGGCCGGCGAGGTGCTTTTCGCATTGCTGGCGCGCGAGCCGCTGTTTCTCTACCCGGAGCTTGCCAAGCGCGGCCACAAATGGGCCGGGAACTTCGATGCGGCCGGAGAGACTTATCGCATCCTGATCCGCGTCGGCGGCCGCAAGGGGCGCGAAAATGCAGCCGGCTGAAAGCGAAGAACTGGTCGACAGGATCCGCGACACACTGCGCACGATCGTTGATCCGGAGATGGGGTCCAATATCGTCGATCTCGGTCTGATCTACGACATCGCCGTCCAGGAGGGCGGCCTTGTCCGGGTGACGATGACGACGACGATAAAGGGATGCCCGGCGACCACTTTTCTCAAGGAGGCCGTGCAGAACTGCGTTTGGTATGTGCCGGGCGTCGAATATGCCGAAGTGCGGCTCACCTACGAACCGCCGTGGGCCCCGGAGATGATGATCGAGGCATCGATCGCGCAGTAACCGGAAAACGTCTCGAGGAGGTTGCCGCATCTGCGCCAACCTCCTTTTCATTTGTGCAGGGTGAGTTTCCTGCGGTCGCTATGCGGCCTCACGTGGCGAGCGGCGATCGCGAACCAGCATCGGACCGTATTCGATGCAGAACAGCCCGAAGGCCGCGATCCAGAGAGCGCCGGACAGGGCGAGGAGATGATGGTAGTGGGTCGGCAGGACTTCGGCGAAGGGCCGTGCCAAAGCCGCACCGATGATGGCGACGTAAGAGGCGCAGCTGAGGTTCGAGGCAGCAAGCGGTCGGCCCGTGTGTCCGCGGCTGGCGCGCGTCATGACGGCCAGCATCATCGAGGCCATGACGCCGACAGTCATCACATGCATGACCGGGTAAGTGTCGAGCGCACCCATTGCACCGGCGGCAACAGCGGCAAAGCCGAGTGGGACGAAGGCATAGGCCGCGTGCAGGATGAACACGATTTTGTCCGGCCAGGTGGTCCAGCCGCGCCAGCGGATAAGCCGAACCGCCTGCATCACGGAGGCTGCGGCAGCGATGGCGGCCGTGACGATATGCTGGGGCGCGAAGGTCCAGCAGGCGAGAGCCGTCACGCTGACGAGAATGCTCGCAGCGTCGAAGCGATTGTAAGGAACTGGAAAGTCGGTCCGGCCGAACTTGTTCAGCCAGTTGCGGGTGAAGCTCGGCAGAATTCTGCCGCCGACGATCATGATCAGCATGACATAAGCGCCGATCGCCAGCCGTGCCGCCGCATCGACGTCGAGTTGACGGACGACGGCGATGTGGAACCAGAGATTGGCGGCTGAAAGCAGAACCAATCCACCGACGACCTTCAGATCCTTCCACTTCCGGCCGACGATGATTTCGCGCGCGCAGATCGTGAGCAATGCCGGCATGAACACGGCTTCGATGATGACAGCCGGTGTCAGCCCGATGACATCCGTTGCCAGCAGCGCCAGGCGGCCGGCAACCCATAGGCCGAACAGATAGGCGAGCGGCTTCCCGGAAACAGGCAATCGGCCGGTCCAGTTCGGAACCGCCGTCAGAAGGAAGCCGGCGAGTACCGCGGACGAAAATCCGAAGAGCATCTCATGCGCGTGCCAATGGGCAGGCCCGTAGGCGCCGGCAAGGTCGATGCCCGTGGTCAGGGCGGCGATCCATGCGGCCATGGCGAAGATCGCCCAAAGGCTGGCGCCGAGAAAAAATGGCCTGAAGCCATAGGAAAAGAGAACGGGACCAGTGGTGGCGATCCCGCGCGGGATTCCTCCGCTGGGCCTGGGTTTGCTGAGGAGACTAAACATTGTTCGATCCTGTTCTTTCGCCGAGCGGACGGGTGGATGGGATCGATGTATCCGGGGCTTGCCGAGGCCTCTTTGCGAAAACGCAATTATAGAGCCCGGCCAACGCGTTCCCGCGCGACGATTTGCAGAAAAACGTCTCCTTCCTCGGCCGATTTGTTCCATGACAAAGACGCCATTCGCTCCCGGTTCTACTTGAGACATGACTGCTGGAAAACCGGTGGTCAAAACCTGAGGTGGGCCCGCCTGAGACGGCAGAGGCCGCCGTAACACGCTGAATATCGGCATGATTTTCGGACGACCACTCCGGTCGCGCGGTCATGCCCAAGGAGAGCAATGATGACAGAACAGCTGCAGATGACCCGCCGGACGATGCTGGCCGGCGCCGCCTTCGCCGGCGCGTTGACGCCGATCCTGACGGCGACCTCGACCCAGGCCGCAACGGCCGCCGTTCCCGCGGCAACGGGCGCGGCACCGGTCGACATTGCGACACTGGAGCGGGTCAAGGTCGACCTCGTTGCACCGCCCTTCGTTCACGCTCACGACCAGGTCGCCAAGACCGGCCCGCGCGTGGTCGAGTTCACCATGACCATCGAGGAAAAGAAGCTTGTGATCGACGGCGAGGGCACCGAGGTGCACGCCATGACCTTCAACGGTTCGGTTCCAGGCCCGCTGATGGTCGTCCACGAGAACGACTATGTCGAACTCAGATTGATCAACCCCGCCACCAACACACTGCTGCACAACATCGACTTTCACGCGGCCACGGGCGCGCTCGGCGGTGGCGGCCTGACGCAGGTCAATCCCGGCGAGGAGACGACCCTGCGCTTCAAGGCGACCAAGCAAGGCGTCTTCGTCTATCATTGCGCGCCGGAAGGCATGGTGCCTTGGCACGTTACCTCGGGCATGAACGGCGCCATCATGGTGCTGCCGCGCGACGGGCTGAAGGACGAGAAGGGGCAGCCGCTGACCTATGACAAGGTCTACTATGTGGGCGAGCAGGACTTCTACATCCCCCGCGACGAGGCCGGCAACTACAAGAAATACGAAACGCCCGGCGAAGCCTACGAAGACACCGTCAAGGCCATGCGTACGCTGACGCCGACCCACGTCGTCTTCAACGGCGCGGTCGGAGCCCTCACCGGCGAGAAGGCGCTGACGGCGGCCGTGGGCGAGCACGTTCTCGTCATCCATTCGCAGGCCAACCGCGATACGCGGCCACACCTGATCGGCGGACACGGCGATTATGTCTGGGCAACCGGCAAGTTCCGCAACCCGCCGGAACTCGACCAGGAAACCTGGTTCATTCCGGGCGGGACGGCCGGCGCCGCGTTCTACACATTCCGCCAGCCGGGCATCTATGCCTACGTCAACCACAACCTGATCGAGGCCTTCGAACTCGGAGCAGCCGGACACTTCAAGGTCACCGGCGAGTGGAACGACGATCTGATGACCTCGGTCGTCAAGCCGGCCTCGATGTAGCGCCGGAATGATCATCGGCCACGTTGTCCGAAGATGTCTTGGGACACGACGAGCCAGCAACAAGGGCATGCGCTGGATCCATCGGCGCTTGCCAGCAAAAAAGGGGAAGATCATGCGCGATAGACGTCACAGGAATTCGGTCTCGGTGTTTTCCGTTGCCGTTCCGGCTTTGCTGCTGGTTGCCATCGGCGGGGTGCTTTCCGCCAAGGTCGGGTTGCTGGATGATCTCGACGCATCGGTCGATAACCGCATCGAGGCGCCGGTGACGGTGACGATTGAGCCGCGCAGCATGGAGTATCGGGCCGAGGGCCACTTCATCAAGAATGGCTTTGCCGTCGATGCGCCGCTTGTCGATGCGACGCTTGCGAAACCGTTCAGGATCATGAAGTACCAGGTTAGCCGCACGGACTACCAACGCTGCGTCGAAGACGGCGCCTGCGAAAAGGGTGAACCGGCGGCAAGCCTTGGCAATGATACGCCGATGACCGGTGTCAACTATACGGACGCCAGCAATTATGCCGTCTGGATGACCGAAAAAACCGGCCAGGTCTGGCGGCTGCCGACCGATCGGCAATGGGCCTTTGCAGCCGGCAAGAAGTTTCCTGATGACGCGCTCGGCATCGACGGCAGCAAGGACAATCCGGCGCTCCGGTGGCTCGCCGACTACGAGCGCGAATCCAGCCGGCAGAAGTCGAAGAACCCGATGCCGCAGCCGTCGGGTACGTTCGGCGAGAACGAATTCGGCGTTGCCGATCTCGACGGCAATGTCTGGGAGTGGACCCAAACCTGCCACCGCCGGGTGACGATCGGCGAGAATGGTGACGTGCTGAAAGAGGCACCGGCCTGCGGCATCTACGTCGTCGACGGCAAGCATCGCGCGTCGATGAGCTTCTTCATTCGCGATCCGAAGAGCGGCGGTTGCGCCGTCGGCGTGCCGCCGGACAATCTCGGCTTCCGCCTGGTTCGCGACGATCGCTGGTATGCGAAGATGCTCTACGCCTTCGAACGCCGTTTCCCCGGTGCGGTGTAACAGCGCAGGCCTTCATTATAGCCTCCGCCGGGCCATGACGGAGCGCTGTCCGCTTCTGCCATCCGATCGCACGTGATATAGCAGCCCGCATAACCGATGCGCAGGAGACAGGAAACGACGTGGCTGCACTGGACCGAACACTCGTAAAATCGCTGCCGCTGTTTCAGAAGATGAGCGATCAGGAGCTGGACAAGCTTCTTGCGCATGCAACCGTCCGGCGCGTGCCTCAGAACGAGGCCGTGTTCGAACAGGGAGCCGCGGCGGACTCGTTCTACCTGCTTCTGCACGGGCGCCTGAAGGTCACCCAAGTCACCCGTGATGGCCAGCAGATCATCGTGCGTGTCGTCAATCCGGGCGATCTGTTCGGCTTTGCCCGTGCGCTGCAGCGCAGCGACTATCCCGGCACCGCGATGACGGCAACGGAAAGCCTGGTTCTTGCCTGGCCGACCGAGCTCTGGAACGTGTTCGTCGAGAGCAATCCGCATCTCGCCATCAATGCGATGCACACGATCGGCCAACGGCTCGACGAGGCCCATACCCGCATTCGCGAGATGTCGACGGAGGAAGTCGAGCGCCGCGTCGCGCACGCGGTCCTGCGTCTCGCCGAACAGGCGGGCAAACGTGAAGAGCTGGGTGTGCGTATCGATTTTCCGATCTCCCGTCAGGATATTGCCGAGATGACCGGCACCACCCTTCATACGGTCTCGCGCATTCTCAGCGCCTGGGAGGGGCGGGGCCTGGTTCAGGGCGGGCGGCAGAAGCTGTTGCTCTGTGACTTGGTCGGGCTGCGTCGGCTGGCCGAGCAGGTCGAGAAAAACTAGCTTTGCCGCTTTGGTGATCGTGGCGCTTCGCTCGGGTGTCTGGGCGCTTGGCATGCAATCCTTGCATCTGCAGGTCCGTTTCCCCCGGTCGGCGACGTGGCGTCAGTGCGCCCATCCGTTGGCGCGGGTTCCCGATGACCCCGCCTGACGCCAACAGGATGCGCAACCCGCCTAAAAAATAGGCGATGATAAATCTGTCAAGAAAATAGGCAAATCTGTTGCGCAAATTGCTGCGCTGCATCATGATTGCGCCATGACAAACCGCGACCTCACCATTCTCGTCATCGACGAGAACGCCATCCGTGCCTCGATCATTGAGGAAGGATTGCATGAGGCCGGGCATCGCAAGGTCACCGTCATCCATGAGGTGCAGGGCGTCGCGCGTATCATCGACAGCCTCAGGCCCGATGTCATCGTCATCGATATCGAAAATCCCAATCGCGACATGATGGAGCATCTCTTCCAGCTGACGCGCACGGTCGGGCGGCCGATCGCGATGTTCGTCGATCGCTCCGACACGGCTTCGATCGAAGCGGCGGTGGAGGCGGGCGTATCGGCCTATATCGTCGACGGCCTTAAGAAGGAGCGCGTCAAGCCTATTCTCGACATGGCGGTCAGCCGCTTCAATGCCTTCAGCCGGCTGCAGAGGGAGCTGGCCGACGCCCGATCCGCGCTCGAGGAGCGCAAGGTCGTCGAGCGCGCCAAGGGGATCCTGATGAAAATCCGCGGTCTGTCGGAAGAGGAAGCCTTCGCCCTGCTGCGCCAGACGGCGATGAACGAAAAGAAGAAGATGTCGGAAATCGCGCAAAGCGTGGTGACGGCGGCCGGCCTGTTGATGTGATGGCAAGGGCGCGCCGCGCATCGGCTTGCTGCAAGGAGTGAATGGAGTGAACATCATGGCCAATTTCGGCGGTATCGGCAGTGCTCAGGCCTCGACCGGCCGCGGCTTGCCGGCGCCGCAAAAGGTAAGCGGCGAAGGCGCCCGCACGCTGCGTGCCGGTTTCATTCCGCTTGTCGATGCATCGGTACTCGTCGCCGCCAGCGAATTCGGCTTTGCCCAGAAGGAGGGCCTGACACTCGATCTGGTCAAGGACGTGTCCTGGGCCAATGTTCGTGATCGGCTGGCTTTCCGCCAGTTCGATATTGCCCATATGCTTTCGCCCATGCCGGTCGCGGCGATGCTCGGTCTCGGCTCCAACCCGTCGCCGGCGATCGCGCCTTTTTCGCTCGGGCGCGGGGGCAACGCCATCACGCTGTCCAACCGGCTCTATGCCCGGATGGCCGAGGAGGGAGGGCTTGAAGGCGCTGGGGACGCGCTTGCCAATGCCCAAGCGCTTGCCGCCGTGCTTGCGCGCATGACGTCGCATGGCGAAGCGCCGCCGACCCTGGGCGTCACCTACCCCTTTTCGTCGCACAATTACGAATTCCGCTATTGGCTGGCTGCCGGCGGCATCGATCCGGATCGTGACGTCAAGCTCGTGGTCGTACCGCCGCCGATGACTTCGGATGCGCTCGCCGCCGGCGCGATCGATGGTTTCTGCGTCGGTGCGCCCTGGAACATGGTCGCGTCCGAGCGCGGCGTCGGGCGGATTGTTGCCGCCAAGCAGGATATCTGGCCGTCGGCACCGGAAAAAGTGATCGGCATGCGCCCCGAATGGGCCGAGGCCAATCCGGAGACCGTTTCGCGGTTGATCGTGGCGCTGGATGCCGCCGCGCAGTGGTGCGACGATCCGCAAAATCGCGATACGTTGTCCGACGTGCTCGCCGACCAGCGCTATGTCGGCGCCCCGGTCGAAATTATCCGTCGGGTTCTTTCCGGCGAGTTCACCATCGACGCTGAAGGGCAGCGTCGGGTCATCGATGACTACTTCGTTTTCCATCGCGGTTTCGCCAACTATCCCCGCTCCAGCCATGCGCTCTGGATCTACAGCCAGATGGCGCGTTGGGGGCAGGCGAGGATCAACCCGGACGGGATGACGGCGGCGGCGTCTGCCTATCGCCCGGATCTTTATCGTCTCGCGCTCGGGAATGGCGCTGCGCCAGCGGGGCCGGACATTGCGATCGAGGGCGCATCTGCCGACGATCGTTTCATGGACGGACATGTCTTCGACCCGGCTGCCATCGAGGCCTATGTCGAGGCGTTTCCAGTCCGCGCCACAGGCAGTGCGGCGGCATTTGACGCCGATAGTTGATGCCGCCGGGCGCTGCTTGTTTGGGCAGAGTCGCCAGACCTGTTGTGTGCGGCGCACAATAATTCAGCAGAGTCTATAATAGCTATTTTGTTGTGCATTTGTGTCGCTCGATTTTTTCTCCTTTCATATCAATGACATAAGCTGGTTTCGTTCGAACTGGCACGGCCTTTGCATTTTAGAAATTGCTTCGGTCAACGGCGATTGAGGCGAGTACAAACGCCAGATCGCGTTTGCCAGAGACACTGACGTCGCACGGTTTTTGTTTCCCGAGGATTCCTCCTGATCCCGGACGCAATCACCAAGCGGCGTTTTTTTATGTCCGGTTTTGCCCGGCAGCAGCAGAGGAACCTGCGCATGATCAAGTTTTCGACTGGCGGACTGACCCGCCGCGGCCTGCTGAAAACCACAGCGACGGCCGCCCTACTCGGTGCCGTCAAGACGGCCTTCCCGACCGGCGCCTTTGCACAGTCGGCCGGTCCCGAGACCACCAAGGCCGTTCTCGGCTTCATTGCTCTGACAGACTCAGCGCCGTTGATCATCGCCAAGGAGAAAGGGTTCTTCGACAAACACGGCATGACCGAAGTCGACGTGGTCAAGCAGGCGTCCTGGGGCACGACCCGTGACAACCTGGTGCTCGGTTCGGCCGGTGCCGGCATCGATGGCGCACACATCCTGACGCCGATGCCCTATCTCATTTCGACCGGCAAGGTGACGCAGAACAACCAGCCGCTGCCGATGGCGATCCTCGCCCGCCTCAACCTCGATGCGCAGGCGATCTCTGTCGGTGGTGCCTATGCCGATCTCAAGGTCGGTCTGGACGCATCCGCGCTGAAGGAAGCCTTTGCCCGGAAGAAGGCGGAAGGCGCTGCGGCCAAGGTGGCGATGACCTTCCCCGGCGGCACGCATGATCTGTGGCTGCGCTACTGGCTCGCCGCCGGCGGCATCGACCCGGACTCGGATGTCGAAACCATCGTCGTCCCGCCGCCGCAGATGGTCGCCAACATGAAGGTCGGCACGATGGACTGTTTCTGTGTCGGTGAACCGTGGAACGAGCAGCTCGTCAACCAGAAGATCGGCTACACCGCCGTCAACACCGCCGAGATCTGGAACGAGCACCCGGAAAAATCCTTCGCCATGCGCGCCGACTGGGTGGAGAAGAACCCGCGCGCCGCCAAGGCGCTGACCATGGCAATCCAGGAAGCGGCGCAATGGTGCGACGACATGGCCAACAAGGAAGAGCTGGCGAAGATCGTCGGCAAGCGCAGCTGGTTCAACGTTCCGCCGAAGGACATCGTCGACCGGCTGAAGGGCGAATACGACTACGGCAACGGCAAGATCGTTGAGGACAGCCCGCATTTCATGAAATTCTGGCGCGACCACGCCTCCTATCCCTACCGGAGTCACGATTCATGGTTCCTGACCGAGAACATCCGTTGGGGCAAGTTCGCGCCTGATACCGACATCAAGGCGCTCGTTACCAAGGTCAATCGCGAGGACATCTGGCGCGAGGCGGCCAAGGAGCTCGGCGTTGCCGACATCCCGTCCTCGACATCGCGCGGCATCGAAAAATTCTTCGACGGCAAGGTTTTCGATCCGGCGGACCCGCAGGCCTATCTCAAGAGCCTTTCGATCTCGCGCGTCGCCTGAGCCATCGCGGTGCTGGCGGGCGTCGCTCGCCAGCATCCGGTTTCGAATTCCAAGGAGAACGGTATGTCCGTCACCAACCTCAAACTCAAGGATCAGTCGGCGCCGCGGCCTGCCGCCCCCGTGATTGCCTTTACCCGCTCGGTGAAGCGGGCAAGCGGCCGTCCGCTGCTGGCACGGCTCTCCGCCGGGGCCGCAAATGTCGCACCGCTCATCGTCACGCTTTCGCTGATCCTTATCGCCTGGCAGATCGTCTGTTCGGCGCCCGATTCCAGCCTGCCGTCTCCGACGCGGGTGCTTGAGGAAAGCTGGGAGCTGATCGCTCATCCCTTCTATGTCGGCCAGGGCGTCGACCAGGGCCTGTTCTGGCACATTGCGGCGAGCCTGCAGCGGGTGGCCATCGGCTATGCGCTCGCTGCCGTGGTCGGCATCGCGCTCGGTGCGCTGGTCGGTCAGAGCCAGCTTGCCATGCGCGGCCTCGATCCGATCTTCCAGGTGCTGCGCACGGTGCCGCCGCTTGCATGGCTACCCTTGTCGCTGGCTGCCTTCCAGGATGGTACGCCGTCGGCGATCTTCGTGATCTTCATCACCGCGATCTGGCCGATCATCATCAACACCGCCGTCGGTATCCGCAACATTCCGCAGGACTATCAGAACGTCGCCAAGGTGCTGCGGCTCAATGCCTTCGAATACTTCGGCAAGATCATGTTGCCGGCGGCGGCCCCCTATATCTTCACCGGCCTTCGCATCGGCATCGGCCTGTCCTGGCTCGCCATCGTCGCTGCCGAAATGCTGATCGGCGGCGTCGGCATCGGCTTCTTCATCTGGGATGCGTGGAACTCGTCGCTGATCAGCGACATCATCGTTGCGCTGATCTACGTCGGGATCGTCGGCTTCTTCCTCGATCGTCTCATCGCCCTCGTCGGCCGCGTCGTCACCCGCGGCACTGCCACCGCGTGAGAAAGGCAAAGATCATGACCAAGAGCTATCTCTCGCTTGAACTGATCGACAAGAGTTTTGAACGCGGCGGCGTCAGGACGGAAGTTCTGAAGCAGGTCTCGCTTTCCGTCGACAAGGGCGAATTCATCTCGATCATCGGCCATTCCGGCTGCGGAAAATCGACGCTGCTCAACATCGTCGCCGGTCTCACACAGGCCACCACCGGCGTGGTGCTGCTCGACGGCCGCGTTGCCGATGAGCCGGGACCGGACCGCGCCGTCGTCTTCCAGAACCACTCGTTGCTGCCCTGGCTGACGGTCTACGAGAACGTCCGCCTCGGCGTCGACAAGGTCTTCGGTTCGACCAAGTCGAAGGCGGAGCGCCATGAGTGGACCATGCGCAACCTCGAGCTGGTGCAGATGGCGCATGCTGCCGACAAGCGTCCGTCCGAGGTGTCGGGCGGCATGAAGCAGCGCGTCGGCATCGCCCGGGCGTTGGCCATGGAACCGAAGGTGCTGCTGCTCGACGAGCCGTTCGGTGCGCTTGATGCACTGACCCGCGCCCACCTGCAGGATCAGGTAATGCAGATCCATGCCGAGCTCGGCAATACGGTGCTGATGATCACCCATGATGTCGATGAAGCCGTGCTGCTTTCCGACCGTATCGTCATGATGACCAACGGTCCCTCGGCGCGCATCGGCGAAGTCCTCGCCGTGCCGCTTGCCCGTCCGCGCCGGCGCATCGAGCTTGCCGCCGACCGAACCTATCTCAAATGCCGCGAAGCGGTGCTCAAGTTCCTCTACGAGCGCCATCGTTTCGTCGAAGCTGCGGAGTGATTTCCCATGGCTCACCAAAATCCCGAGAAACTCGTGATCGTCGGCAACGGCATGGCGCCGGGCCGCATGCTCGAAGAACTGTTCGAAAAGGCGCCCGGTCGTTACGAGGTCACGATCTTCAACGCCGAGCCGCGCGTCAACTATGACCGGATCATGCTGTCGCCGGTGCTGTCAGGCGAAAAGGCCTATACCGATATCGTCATCCACGACGACGCCTGGTATGCCGCAAATGGCATCACCTTGCACAAGGGCGCCAAGGTCACGCAGATCGACCGGACGGCCCGCACGGTCACGGCGGAAAACGGCATCACCGTCACCTACGACAAGCTGGTGATCGCGACCGGCTCCAGCCCCTTCATCATTCCCGTGCCCGGCCACCAGCTGCCCGGCGTGCTTGCCTACCGCGACCTCGACGATGTCGAGAAAATGCTTGCCGGCAGCAGGGATGGTGGCCGCGCAATCGTCATCGGCGCCGGTCTTCTCGGTCTCGAGGCCGCCTACGGGCTCAAGCGTCAGGGCATGGATGTTACCGTCATCCACCTGATGCCGACGATCATGGAGCGCCAGCTCGATCCGGCCGCGGCCTATCTGCTCGAAAAGGCGCTCACCGAGCGCGGCATCGACATCATCACCAAGGCCAACACCAAGCGCATTCTGGGCGAAACGAAGGTCGAGGGCATCGAACTCGAAGACGGCCGGATCATCGAGGGGTCGATGGTCGTCATGGCCGTCGGCATTCGTCCGGCGTCAAATCTGGCGAAGGAGGCCGGCATCGCCGTCAACCGCGGCATCGTCGTCGACGACGGCATGATGACGTCGGATGCGGCGGTCTATGCGCTTGGCGAATGCGCCGAGCATCGCGGCACCTGCTACGGCCTGGTGGCGCCGCTCTATGAGAGCGCCCGGGTGCTTGCCGATCGGCTCGCCGGCGGCGAGGCGGAATACCATGGCTCCGTCACCAATACGAAGCTGAAGGTCACCGGCATCAACCTCTTCTCCGCCGGCGATTTTGCCGATGGCGAGGGGCGCGAGGAGATCGTCCTGCGCGATGCGACCGCCGGCGTCTACAAGCGCCTCGTGCTGAGGGAAAACCGCATCATCGGCGCCGTCCTTTACGGCGAGACGTCGGACGGATCCTGGTTCTTCGATCTGATGAAAAAGGGCGCGGATATCACCGCCATGCGCGAAACCCTGATTTTCGGCCAGGGCTATCAGGGAGGGTCCCCGCTGGACCCTACGGCGGCCGTTGCAGCCTTGCCGGATGATGCGGAAATCTGCGGCTGCAACGGCGTATGCAAGGGCAAGATCGTGTCGACGATCACCGGCAAGGGACTGACGTCGCTTGACGAGGTGCGTGCCCATACCAAGGCGTCCGCTTCCTGCGGCTCCTGCACCGGGCTCGTCGAGCAGGTGATGTCGCTGACATTGGGTGAAGCCTATAATCCCGCCGCCGTCCAGCCGATGTGCACTTGCACCGAGCTTGGGCACGACGATGTCCGCCGCCTGATCAAGGCCAAGGGCCTGAAGACCATTCCCGCCGTCATGCAGGAACTGGAGTGGAAGACATCCTGCGGCTGCGCCAAATGCCGCCCGGCGCTCAACTATTATCTCGTCAGCGATTGGCCGGACGAATATGCCGACGATTATCAGTCGCGCTACATCAACGAGCGTGTGCACGCCAATATCCAGAAGGACGGCACCTATTCGGTCGTTCCGCGCATGTGGGGCGGCGTCACAAATTCGGGGGAACTGCGCGCGATTGCCGACGTCGTCGACAAGTTCGAGATCCCGATGGTCAAGGTCACCGGCGGCCAGCGCATCGATCTGCTCGGCATCGAGAAGGAAGACTTGCCCGCCGTCTGGGCCGACCTCGGCAAGGCCGGCTTCGTCTCCGGGCAAGCCTATGCCAAGGGCCTGCGAACGGTGAAGACCTGTGTCGGTTCCGACTGGTGCCGGTTCGGCACCCAGGATTCCACCGGCCTCGGCATCCGCATCGAAAAATTCATGTGGGGGTCGTGGACGCCGGCCAAGCTGAAACTGGCCGTCTCCGGCTGTCCGAGAAATTGCGCAGAAGCCACCTGCAAGGATATCGGCGTCATCTGCGTCGACAGCGGTTTCGAGATCCACTTTGCCGGTGCCGCCGGGCTCGACATCAAGGGCACGGAGGTTCTCGGCCTGGTGAAGACCGAAGACGAGGCGCTCGAGCATATCGTCGCGCTGACGCAGATGTACCGCGAGCAGGCCCGCTATCTCGAGCGCATCTACAAATGGGCCAAGCGCATCGGTGTCGAGGAGATCCGCCGCCAGATCATGGGCGATGCCGAACGGCGCAAGGCGTTCTACGAGCGCTTCGTCTTCAGCCAGGCATTCGCCCAGGTCGATCCCTGGTCGGAGCGCGTCTCAGGCAAGGACAAACACGAGTTCCGGCCGATGGCGACGGTCGGCTTTTCTCAAGCCGCGGAGTGAGGTGATGGACATGAACTGGCCAACAGAAAACTGGCATTCGATCGGCGACATTTCCGACATTCCGTTGAGGGGCGCACGCTGCGTGCGTACTCCACAAGGCAAGATCGCCGTCTTCCGCACGGCCGACAACGAGGTTTTCGCCATCGAGGATCATTGCCCGCACAAGGGCGGGCCGCTGTCGCAGGGTATCGTGCACGGCACGGCCGTCACCTGCCCGTTGCACAACTGGGTGATTTCACTCGAAACCGGCAAGGCGCTTGGTGCAGACGAGGGGGCTGTGCGCACGATCCCCGTGCGCAACGACGGCGGTGCACTCTTCATCGCGCTCGAAAGCCTGATGATCGCGGCGGAGTAGTCGAATGGCAACCGAAGTCAAAACCACCTGTCCCTATTGCGGTGTCGGCTGCGGCGTGATCGCGACGGTTGGCGATGACGGCAATGTCGGCGTGAAAGGTGATCCTGATCATCCCGCCAACTTCGGCAGGCTCTGCTCCAAGGGCTC
The DNA here is from genome assembly GCF_003355565.1 of Ensifer sp. M14. Lineage (NCBI taxonomy): Bacteria > Pseudomonadati > Pseudomonadota > Alphaproteobacteria > Hyphomicrobiales > Rhizobiaceae > Ensifer > Ensifer sp. M14. Next base: position 4,371,424 of record NZ_QJNR01000004.1, on the reverse strand, counting down.
GGCGCTTGCCGAAACACTCGATCTCCATGATCGGCTGCTCTACCCCGAGATCGATGGCAGGCCGGTGGAGTGGGATGAGGCGCTCGACCGCGTTGCCGAGCGCTTTTCACGGACGATTGCCGAGCATGGGCCGGATTCGGTTGCCTTCTACGTCTCCGGGCAATTGCTGACGGAAGACTACTATGTCGCCAACAAGCTGATGAAGGGCTTCATCGGCTCGGGCAACATCGACACCAACTCGCGCCTCTGCATGTCGTCGTCGGTTGCCGGCCATCGCCGTGCCTTCGGGGCGGACACGGTGCCTGGCTGCTACGAGGATCTGGGGCTGGCCGATCTCGTGGTCCTGACCGGCTCCAACCTCGCCTGGTGCCATCCGGTCCTCTATCAGCGCCTGGTCGCCGCCAAGGCCGCACGGCCGCAAATGCGGGTCGTCGTCATCGATCCGCGCCGCACGATGACTGCCGACATTGCCGATCTGCATTTGGCGATCCGGCCGGACGGCGATGTCGCGCTGTTCAATGGTTTGTTCGCGCATCTGGCCACAAGCCGGGCCGTCGATCAGGATTACATCGCCGCCCACACCAGCGGCTTCGCCGAAGCTTTGTCGGCGGCAGGTACGCTCGACGAGACCCAACTCGTCGAGGCGACCGGGCTCGCCAGATCGGAAATAGCGGCCTTCTTCCGGCTGTTCGAAGCGACGGAGAAGGTCGTCACCTGCTACAGCCAGGGGGTCAACCAGTCGGTGGCCGGGACCGACAAGGTCAATGCCGTCATCAACTGCCATCTGGCGACCGGCCGCATCGGCCGGCCCGGCATGGGGCCGTTCTCGCTGACCGGCCAGCCCAATGCCATGGGCGGCCGCGAGGTTGGCGGTCTTGCCAACATGCTCGCGGCACACATGGATATCGAGAAGGCTGGAGATCGCGATCAGGTCAGGCGTTTCTGGGGCGCACCCGCGTTGGCGTCGAAACCGGGACTCAAGGCCGTCGACATGTTTCGCGCTGTTGCCGACGGGCGCATCAAGGCAATCTGGATCATGGCGACCAATCCCGTTGTCTCCATGCCGGATGCCGATGCGGTTGAGGCGGCGCTCAAGGCCTGTCCTTTCGTCGTCGTCTCCGATGTCCTGAAACTGACCGATACCACGCGTCACGCCCATGTGCTTCTGCCCTCGCTCGGCTGGGGCGAGAAAGACGGAACGGTGACGAACTCCGAGCGCCGCATTTCCCGCCAGCGCGGCTTCCTGCCATCTCCCGGCGAGGCGCGTGCCGACTGGTGGCAACTGGCCGAGGTCGGGCACCGCATGGGTTTTTCGGGCGCGTTTGCCTACGCATCGCCGTCCGAAATCTTTGCCGAACATGCCGGCCTGTCCGGCTTCGAAAACAACGGGCGGCGCGATTTCGATATCGGCGCCCATGCCTCGATCGATACTGCCGGCTATGATGCGTTGACGCCATTCCAATGGCCGCAGCCGCGCGGCACGGAAAGCGCGACGACGCGCTTCTTCGCCGACGGCGGCTTCTACCATCCGGATGGTCGCGCGCGCTTCATCGCGGCCGCAAGCGGTGTCGCCGATCATCTCAGCGCTGCCTTCCCCTTCACTCTCAACACCGGCCGCGTGCGCGACCACTGGCACACGATGACCCGGACGGGAAAAAGTCCGCGGCTTTCGGCCCATATCGGCGAACCCTTCGTCGAGATCCATCCGCGGGACGCGATGGAACTGGGTCTGTCGCCCGCCGATCTCGTAGTGTTGGAAAGCCCCTATGGCGCGGCGATCGTTCGGGCGCTGATTACCGAACGCCAGGCGCGGGGCAACCTGTTCGTGCCCATGCATTGGAGCGATCAGTTCGCGGCCAAGGCGCGCATCGACGCCTTGGTGCCGCCGATCACCGATCCCGTTTCGGGCCAGCCCGCCTCCAAGAACGTTGCTGTTTCGGCTCGGCGTTTTTCCGCCTCCGCCTATGGTTTTGCGGTGAGTGTCGGAAAGCCTCAAGGGCTCGATTGCACCTATTGGGCGCTGGCAAAGGCAAAAAACGGGTGGCGGTTGGAGATGGCCGTGGAGCAGGCGCCCGAAGATTGGGTCGCCTGGTGCCGGCGCATCTTCGAACTGCCAGACGATATAGAGCCTATCGGCTATTCCGACGGACTGTCCGGCAATCGCCGGCTTGCCTTTTTCGATGGCGACCGGCTTCTGCTGGCACTTTATCTCGCGCCGGAGCCCGTCGCCGTTGCCCGCAACTGGGCGGTCGAGCAGCTCAGCATTTCGCATGGAGATCTGCGCCTGCGCTTCGCGCTCGTGGCCGGCCGGCCGGGCGCGGACACGCCCGATCCCGGAGCAACCGTCTGCTCCTGCTTCAATGTCGGCGTCAACCAGATCGTCGCCGCCGTGCGCAACGACTGCCGTACGGTCGAAGCTGTCGGTCAGACACTCAATGCCGGAACCAATTGCGGCTCCTGCCGCGCCGAGATCAGGGGGATCGTCGATGGATGCCTTGCTGCTGCCGCGGAATGAAAAACCCTTGCGCGCCGAGCGGCCGCGCATGATGCCTCTGGCAAAGCTGCCGGTGTTCTTTGCGCTCGAGGGCTGCCGTGTCACGGTTGTTGGGGGATCCGACGCTGCCGCCTGGAAGGCCGAACTGTTGGCGGCTTGCGGCGCGGAGGTTCACGTCTATGCGCCGATCGAGGATCTGGGAGAGGTCTGTGCGCGCCTGATGGCGGGGCAAGCCCCGCACCCGCAGGGCAGCTTCGTGCATCATAACGAGGCCTGGACGCCCGAGGCGCTCACCGGTGCGGCGCTCGCGATTGCCGACTGCGAAACGGAGGAGGAGGCGCAGGCGTTTTGTCAGGCCGCGCGGGATGCGGGCGTTCCTGCCAATGTCATCGACAAGCCGGCTTACTGCCAGTTCCAGTTCGGATCGATCGTCAATCGTTCCCCGGTCGTCGTCTCGATCTCGACGGACGGTGCGGCGCCGATCCTCGCCCAGGCGATCCGCAGGCGCATCGAGACGCTGCTGCCGCCGGCTTTGAAGGATTGGGCCTCTCTGGCCCAGGCGCTCCGCGAAACGGTCAATGCGCGGCTGAAGCCGGGGGCCGCGCGGCGCGCCTTCTGGGAACGTTTTGTCGATCGGGCCTTTCAGGAGACACCGGAGGAGGGTGTCGAGATGCGGCTGGTGACGGAAATGGATCGCCTCTCGGCGAACCGGACCGACACCGGCCGCGTCACGCTCGTCGGCGCCGGCCCAGGCGAAGCGGAGCATCTGACGCTGAAGGCGGTGCGTGCCCTGCAGGCGGCCGATATTATCCTTTTCGACGGCGGCATTTCCGATGAGGTGCTCGAACTTGCGCGGCGCGAGGCTCACCGCCTTCCCGTCGATAAACGCAGCGGCCGCACGCGCCATGGGCAGGAAGACGTCAACGACACGATGGTGTCGCTGGCGCGCGCCGGCAAGCGCGTCGTCCGCCTGACGTCCGGCGACCCGATGACCTGCGAACGCACCGGCGAAGAGATCGTCCGGTTGCGCAACTGCGGCATCCTGGCCGATGTCGTCCCGGGTATTGCGGCGACGAATAGTGAGATTGACCGCCTTGGTGTCCCGCTCCCCGTCCGAAACCCTGCCGATCCGATCTCTCGTCGTCCGGGTCGATGGTCGATGCAACCGCCGACGTTTCTTTCCGGCCGAGGCGGAAGCAGGGGCGAGTCCTTCAAGCAGGGTATCGTGCACGAGGCGCAGCGGCCGGCGGATCGCAGCCCTCTCGGCGAGACTGAACGAGCCCGGTCCGGGCTTGCCATGACAAGGGCGCATCGCATGCCAGATCCGCTTCGGCGAAACGACCGACCAATCGCGGCAGCGCTTGCGAGATTTGCGTGCCTGATCACCTCACGGGTGGGGGCGGGCGGCAGCTAACCCAGCCATTCGCACCGGTAGGCCATGACCGGCTTTGTGAACCCTTTCAGTTTGTGGCGACCGCCATGAGTGAAGACTTCGGCCTTGCCATACTCCTGGTATATGTTTTCCGATATCAGGATTTGATCGCTATGAGCGGTCGCGCAAAGCCTTGCTGCCAGCTGCACCGTGGTGCCGAAGAGATCGTTGCTGTCTTCGACAGGTTCGCCACAATCCAGTCCTATGCGGATGTGGATCGGCTCGGCATTGCCTGCGTTGTAGCGATGGAACTGGCGTTGGATTTCAATTGCGCAGTCGACTGCAGACGCTGCGGAGGAGAAAGCCGCCATTATTCCGTCCCCGGTATGCTTGACCTCGCGACCGGATAGCCGTCCCAGGCAACCACGTACGAGGGCGTCATGCGCTCTGATGAGTTCGGTGGCCATGAGATCGCCGAGACGCGATGTCATTTCGGTGGATCCAACGATGTCGGTGAAAAGGATTGCCCGGTGGCCGGGGTCCATGTCTTTCGAGATCGCACCCGCCGCCTCTGGATCCTGTATTCGTCCGAGAAATGCCTCGACGGCAGACAGGGCTACCTCCACGACTTCTCCCGCGATGAACCCGTGCGCCTCCCGGTGCACGCATTGCGCGGTTTCCGCATCCGGCGCATCGATGAGGCAGAACGTCGTTCCGCGCCTGTGGTCAAACCAGTAAGTCAGGAATTTGACGCCATACTGGTCCTGTATGCTGAGATCTTTAAGGTGCGCTTCGGCGACATCCTCGGCCGAAGCGCCTGCAAGATCGTGCCGGTCCATGAAGATAGGCATTCGTTCGCTCCCCAAGGGACCGTCGCCACAGCCGACCGGCAGTCTACGACAGTCCCGGACTATCGTCCATCTCGGACAGCGCTGCGGCGAGCATGATGGTTCGACCGAATAGATGCAGTCGCCCGGCACAAAAACACCGCTGACGGACCGGCGCCCTATCGGTCACATCTTCAAAAGCGACAGTCCCGTTGCTTGATCGAACAGATGGATGCTGCCCTCCTCGAGGGCAAACGAAACGGGATCACCCGGCTTCGGGCAGCCATTGGCCTTGACGAGCGCACCGATTTCGCAACCGGCAAAGACAAATGTCACCAGTGCGTCGTTGCCATGAAATTCGACGAGATCGGCGATGCCGGCTACGACGTTTGTGCGGGCTGCCGACGGTTCTTGCATCTGCAGGTCAGCGGGGCGAAAGCCGAGAACGACCTTCTGGCCCGGTGCCAGCGCAAACCTTTTGCCGGAAACACGGAAATCCGCACCGGCACTGCGCAGCGTCCATCCGTCTTCCACCTTGTCTGCGGACACGTCGATGAAGTTCATGTTTGGTGTGCCGATGAAGCCCGCAACGAACAGCGTTCTCGGTCGGTCGTAGATCTCGGCCGGCGTTCCGACCTGCTCGATTGCGCCGCCTTTCATCAGCACGATCCGGTCGGCGAGCGTCATTGCTTCCAGCTGGTCGTGGGTGACGTAGATCGTCGTCGTCTTCAGCTTCTGATGCAGCCGTGCGATCTCGACCCGCATGTGGTTGCGAAGCTTCGCATCGAGATTGGAAAGCGGCTCGTCGAAGAGAAACACCCGTGGCGTCTTGATCATGGCGCGGGCAATCGCCACGCGCTGTTGCTGACCGCCGGAAAGCTCGGTCGGCTTGCGTTGCAAATAGGGATCAAGACCGAGCGTCGCAGCAACCGCGCGAATGCGCTGGTCGATCTCCAGCTTTGGCACCTTCATCCGCTTCAGCCCGAAGGCGATGTTGTCGTAGATCGTCATGTGCGGATAAAGCGCGTAGTTCTGGAACACCATCGCCACACCGCGGTCGCGCGGCGGCAGATCGTTGACGGTCTTTCCGCCGATCGTCACCTTTCCACCGGAGATGTCCTCAAGCCCTGCGATCATCCTGAGAAGCGTGGACTTGCCGCAGCCCGACGGGCCGAGAAAGACGATGAACTCATGGTCAGCCACGTCGAGGTTGAAGTCCTTGATGACGTTGACAGCACCATATTGCTTGTCGACATTTGAGCAGACGATGTTCGCCATGACCTATTCCTCCCCGCGGCCGATGAGAATCTGAAGCTTGACGTCGGACGGACGCGCAGCGGCGGCCCGCTCGAACGCGCTGATGCTGTCCTTGAAGCGGAACGTCTCGGTAATCAGCGGCTTGAGGTCCACCTTCCCCGACGCAATCAGCTGCAGCGCGCGATCGAAGATGTTGGCGTAGCGAAACACGGTCTCGATCCTGACCTCCTTCGAGATCGCGCCCGGTACATCGAAGGTGACCGGCTCAACTGGCAGGCCGACGAGAACGAGGGCTCCGCCGGGTCGGACCAGCTCGAAGATGCCGGCAAATGCCTTGGCACTACCGCTTGCCTCGAAGACGACGTCCGCACCCCAGCCACCGGTTTCCGCAGCGATCGTTCCGGCAAAAGACCGCTCGGCGATGTTGACCGGCGTAATCCCGGGGTATTGCCCGGCGATCGCAAGTTTCTCGGCGCTGAAGTCGGAGATGAAGACGCGGCTGCATCCGCCTGCGAGGGCGGCGAGTGCGACCATGATGCCGATCGGCCCGCAGCCGATGACTGCGGCCACGTCGCCCGGCGCGATGCGGGCTCGGGCGGCCGCCTGCATGCCGATGGCAAAGGGCTCGACCATGGCGCCTTCGGCAAAAGAGACATTCTCGGGCAGCCGATACGTGAAGGCGGCCGGGTGCACGACCTCAGGCGTCAGCACGCCGTGGATCGGCGGAGTCGCCCAGAAGCGCACCTTCGGATCGACATTGTAGAGACCGAGTTTCGAGGCGCGGGACGACAGGTCTGGCACGCCCGGCTCCATGCAGACCCGGTCGCCGACCTGCAGATCGCCGACATTGCTGCCGATTTCGATGACGGTTCCCGCAGCCTCATGTCCGAGCACCATCGGCTCGCGCACGACATAGGGGCCGATCGCGCCATGGGTGTAGTAGTGCACGTCGCTGCCGCAGACGCCGACGGTATGAATGGCGATCTTGACGTCATCCGGGCCGAGTTCGAGGGGGAGATCGATCTCCCTCAGCGACAGGACGCCCTTCTGCTCGAGGACCAACGCTTCCATGAATGCTTTCCTTGTTGTCATGATGTCTTGCGCTTGAAGGCGCTGTTGAGCATGCCGCTGAGCACTCCGATGAAGAGCAGCGGTGGTATCGAGAGAAGAACGACGGAGGCATTGAGAATGCCCCAGGGCACGTCGCGGCCGAGCTGTGTCAGTTCCGAGGCGACGATCGGCAAGGTCTTGGCATCGGACGTCGTCAGCATCAGAGCGATCAGGAACTCGTTCCAGACCAGCACGAAGGCGAAAGCAACGGCGCCAATCAGCGATCTCAGCGCGATCGGCAGCGCGATCAGAAAGAAGATCGCATAGGGGCCGTAGCCATCGACACGCGCCGCCTCCTCGACCTCTTTCGGCACCCTCGCGAAGGCCGGCACACTGAGCCAGATGACGGTTGCGAGCGTCAGCAGCGTGTAGGTGACGATCATCGACAGGCGCGTGTCGTAGAGGCCGAAATCGAGCCAGATGACCATCAGCGGGATGGCGATCGCCACCGGCGGCAGGAAGCGCAGCGAAAGCACGAAGAACTGGATATCGCCGGACCAGCGATTTGGATAACGCGCAATCGCATAAGCGGCAGGAAGCCCCAGAAGCGCACCGATCAGAACGGAGGTCCCCGAGATGATCAGCGAGTTGATCAGTCCGGCAAAGACGCTGTCGCGGCCAAGCACATAGGCGAAGTTGTCGAGCGTCGGCGTGAAGATGAACAGCGGTGTCGGAGTGACGATATCGACCCGGTTCTTGAAGGCATTGAGCAAGGTCCAGAAGACGGGGAAGACGGCGGAGAACGCTGCCAGGAGGAGAAAGGTGCGGCCGATCAGGCGGCCGAGCTTGTGCGCGGTCATCACTGGACCCTCTTCCAGATGAAGGTAAAGGCGATCGAGGTGGCAATCATCATCAACACCGCCATGCTCGACGCGTAGGAAATCCGTCCGGACTCGATGAACCCTTGCGAGAAGGCGTACATGTCGAGCGTTTCCGTCGTGATGCCGGGTCCGCCACGCGTCATGACGTAGATCAGGTCGAAGGCGCGCAGCGACTCGATCATCTTGACGAAAGCGAGCGAAATCAGCGGCGCCTTCAGCATGGGGATGGCGATGTGGGTGTAGATCTCCCAGGTGCGGGCATGATCGAGACGGGCCGCCTCAAACGGTTGCGGCGGCAAGGTCTCCAGAAGCTTGAGCACGATGACCGAGAAGAACAGGCCCCATTGCCAGACGTCGACCAGCGCCACGGTCGCAAGTGCCGTTGCCGGGTTGGACAACAGGTCGAGCGGCTGGCCGGTGATCGCCTTGTAGGGGTAGGTGGCGATGCCGTAGAGCGGATGGAATGCAAACTTCCAGACGAAAGCCGCCGAGACGCGCGGCAGGATCACCGGCATGAGAAAGAGCAAGGCCAGCATGCTTCGCATGCGCGGTGAGGCACATTCGAACAGCAATATGCCGAGGCCGACGGCAACGATCAGCGTCATGCCGACCGTCACAGCCTCCCATGTCAATGACACGCCGATGGCGTTGATGAAGCGGCGGTCGGAGAAGAGATCGATGTAGTTGGCGAGCCCGACGAAGTCGCCGACGGGGCGGCTGAGTTCGCGGTTCTGCAAGGAAATATAGATCGCGTAGACAGTCGGCACGAATGCGAGCACGGCCAGGATCATCATCGCCGGGGTGAGGAAGACCGCCGGCAAACTGCTTTTCTGTTTCATGGGATAGACATCCTACGGAAAGGGACGAGCGAGCTTCCGGCGAGCTGAACCAGCTCCGGCAAGAGGACGTCTTGCCGGAGCGATCAGTCGGGGCTGCCCGCCTATTGGCTGCGGGCCACGAGCTCCTTGGCGAACCCGTCGAGTTCGTCGAGGCCATCCTTGATGTCGGTGCGGGTGCCGGTGATCAGCTCCTCCAGGATGATGCCCCAGCGGTCTCCGAGATCGGGCCATTGCGGGTTCTGCCAGAAGTTGACGGCGGTCACCTTGCCGGTATCGGCCAGCGCCTGACCGAGATCCGGCCCGTAGAGTTCGGCGAACTTCTTGCTGGTCATGATGCTGGTGCGATTGAGTTCGCTGAACTGATTGGCCTCCAGCCGCCGGTTCTCGTTTTCCTTGGATGTCGCCCAGGCGATGAACAGGCCGGCGCAGGCCTTGGATGCCTCGTCCTTGTTGGCCTTGGCACCGATCGCCAGGCCATGTCCGTATCCACCACCCGTCAGCGGTGCCGGCGGCGGCAGATAGCCGACCTTGCCGGCGACCTTCGACGATTTCGGATCGATTGCCATGCCGACAAGCGGGGTGGATTCGATCAGCATCGCCACCTGGCCCGACGTGAACGCGCCAACGGCCTCGTCCCAACCGCCGGTCTGGCTGCCGGGCGCGGAGTATTTGAAGAGTTCGAGATAGGTTTCGGTTGCCTTTACCGCCTGTTCGCCGGCAAAGACCGGCGTCTTGCCGTCAAACCAGTTGCCGCCGAAACCTTTGAAGAAGGGCATCCAGCGCCAGACGTTCGCGCCCGAGCCTCGCTGACCGCGAAGGGCGGTGCCGTAGATGCCCTGGTCGGGCTGGTTGAGCTTCTTCACCGCGGCGATGTATTCATCAAGCGTCTTCGGCGGCGTTATGCCCGCCGCTTCGAGCAGGTCTTTCCGGTAGACCATGAGGTCGCCGCCGCCGGTAATCGGTGCAAACCAGACCTTGCCGTCATAGGTCGCGACTTTCTGGCGACCCGGATCGAAGTCGGCGTAGTCGTAGTCCGCGGGATAGTAGTCCAGAAGCGGTGCGACCCAGCCGGCTGAGGCGAACAAGGCGACGTTGGCTTCGTCGATGTAGTAGACATTGTACTTGCCGATCGTCGACGCGTCGGCCTTGGTTTTGGCCCGGCGATCGTTTTCATTGAGGTAGTCGATCTCGAACGACGCGCCGCCGCTGAGCTTCTCGAACTCGGCCTTATAGTCCTCGAGCAATGTGAGACCGTCACGTGGCTGGGCGAGTACCTTGATTGTGCTGGTGCACTCGGCGGCAAGTGCAACGGTCGACACCGTGCTGGAAAGAAGGCATGCGAAGGCGATGCTCGAAACGAGCGTTCTGGCTTTTCTCATGTGATGGACCTCCCCAAGGTCGTAACGACACGCGCCGGAAACTCCTCAGATCGGGTGCGTGTCTCTTTGATAGCGAACCGTTTCGCTGCCGGTCATCATAGGCGCTATCGGGACGTGAACTAGCGCCCGCGATGCGCCTGTTCTGTACTTTAATGCGGAGTATGGCCCGGATATGCCTTCCGCGCGCCACCGTTCGAGCATGGGTTCATTGCTCGCGGATACGTGCAGCAGTGAGAATCTCAGCTGCGCGAGGTGCGGCGCTGTCCCGTGAGGCGGCGGTAGGCCGAGGGTGTCATCCGGTGGTGGCGCAGGAACGTACGGTTGAAATTGGAGATGTTGAGATACCCGACTTCAAAGCAGATGTCGGTTATCGGCATTTCGCCTTCTGCCAGCAGCTTGCAGGCCTGCCAGATCCTCAGCTTGTTGACGTGGTCGGTAAAGCTGTTGCCGGTGTTTTTCTTGAAGAACCGCGAGAAGGCCGTATCGCTCATGCCGGCCGCGGACGCCACGTCGTTAAGGTGGATATCGGTGGCGATGTTCTCGTAGATATAGGCGAGGGATCGACGAAGCACGTCGAGCGATTCCGCGTCCAGTTTCGGCGCGAATTCGGGCGAGGACAGCACCTCGTGTTCCCCACTGTTGACGAGCAGATCCAGAAGCTGAACGAACAGCGAAAGCCGCGAAAGCCCCTTCACCGTGCCCATCCGCTCGATCAATTCGCCACCCCTGGCGCGAGCCTCGCCATGAAACACGAGGCCACGCTCCGCCCGGGTGAAAAAAACATCGAGCTGCGCGAATTCGGGCAGGGTGCCGGTGATCTGCCGGATCCGATCCGGATGGAACTGGATGACGATATCGCGGCCCTCGATGATCTCCCCGGGCGCCGTTGACGTAACCCAGTCATGCGGCAGGTTGCTGCCGATGACCGTCAAGTAGCCTGGCGAGAACTCGCCGATATGGTCGCCGACGAAGGCCATGCCGGTGGATTTCCGCAGCAGATGGATCTCGATCTCGGGATGGAAGTTCCAGACGTTGCGCTCCCAGGGGTAATCGTCCAGACGCCAGAGAAACGTCTCGTTGACGTCGGTAACGATATGCTCGAACGTCGGGGAGTTCGCCGCCATGGATGCCGGCTTCGCGCTGAGTGCGGCCTTGGGCGGAACCGATTTCCGCTTTGCTCCGGCGTTCATATCGTCGCTCCGCCCGTTCCGTCTTCCTCGTCTGAAGAAGCGATAAGATATCTTCCTTTTCGTGTCGAGACGCGCCGCGCCTATGAGAAACACGGCCGGTCTGGGCCTGGCGCGTCATCGCCCGGCGTATTGACGCTATCGAAGGCTCAGGCCCTCCGTTGTGCCCACGGCGGGCTTTCGCGTTGGGACCACAGCGTCGTCTTCGCTCAAGGCGGCACGGATCGCTTCGCTCAGCTCCTCTCCGGTGACCGGTTTGTGCAGAATACGAACGCTGCTTGCGCTGACTTCCTTGAGGCGGGATGGCGAGGTGTCGCCTGTCACGATGATGGCCGGAACACGACGACCGATGTGGGAGCAAAGGCCTTCGATCGCTTCCAGACCGTTGGCGCCATGCTCGAGGCGGTAGTCGGCAACGACAAGATCGACCGGCGCGTCGCCGATCTTCAGGGCTTCCGCGTGGGTGCGCAGCACATCGACAACCGACCGGCCGGCATAGACGCGATGCCCTTCCAGGGTCAGTAGCCCAACCATGGCATCCAGGACGTCCTTTTCGTCCTCCACCAGCATGATGCCGGCTGCAATCCCCGCTGTGGGCGCGGACCGGACGAGTTGCAGCGGAGACCTCATCGGGGGGGCTTTGGGAACCGTGATCGAGAACATCGAACCGCGCCCGGGAACGGAAACCAGTCTCAAGGGGTGTTGCAGCAGCTCGGCGGTGCGGCGAACGATGGCAAGACCCAGGCCCAGGCCCTGCGTGCGGTCCCTTGCCGGGTTCTGCAATTGTACGAATTCCTCGAAAACCATCGCCTGCTGATCGGCAGGGATGCCGCAGCCCGTATCCCAGACCTGGATTTCGACCGAATTGCCGCGCCTGCGGCAACCCAGCAGGATGCCGCCCGTTTTCGTGTAGCGGAAGGCGTTGGACAGCAGGTTGTTCAGGATCCGCCGGAGCATCATGGGATCACTGTCGACCAGAAGGTCGCAGTCGACGACCCGAAATTCCAAGCCACGACCGATTGCTTCCGCGGTGAATTCGTCGCGCAGATCGCGAAAAAGCTCGCGCAACGACACCGTCTCGTTGGCAATGGTGACGATGCCGGCATCAAGCCGGGAGATGTCGAGCAGCGCGTTCAGCAATCCGCTGAGATTGCCGACCGCGGATTTCGCCCTGGTTGCCAGATCGCGGGCGTCGCCGGAGGCGACGGATCCGCGCTGCCCCAAAATCGCAAGTGTGGAGACGAGCAGGCTCAACGCATGGATCGGCTGGCGCAGATCGTGACTGGCGGCTGCCAGAAAGCGGGTCTTGGCGCGATCGGCTGCCTGCGCCCGATCGCGTTCCTCCTGCAAGTTACCGACGAGGCTTTCGTTTTCCAGTCGCAGACTGACGGTTTCACGCAGCATCCGGTAGGTGATGCGGCAGTAATAGAAATTGATTGCCACGAGCGAGGCGAGCAGGAACAGGAAAGCGCCGGAAATATCGCTGTCGGTGAGGATGCAGCGCACGGCAATTGGCAGGACAGTGACCAGGATCGAGCCAGTGAGCGCGGGCGGAAAAGCGGAAAGAGAGGGGACCGTGCCGCAAACGAGGCCAGTCAGCACGATGACCGTGAAGGAAAGCACAATAGGCTCGTCCGGAAGGAACCCGACCCAGCCGAGCGTGCCCCACAACAGGCCGGAGATCCAGGTGAACGCTGCTGCAAGCCAGGCCCATCGCATGATGGACCGGGGGTCTCTTGCCCGGCTGAAGAACCGACGGGAGGCAAGGACACGGCAGATTATGAGCAGGTAAAGCGCGCCGACCCATCCTGCCAGCCAACTCACCGATACCGCATGCCGAAGGACGGACACGGCGGCGAGAGAAATGACGATGTTGGAGATAACCACGCCATAGGAATTTCGATACAGAAGCTCGATCAGAGCCTGGCGGATTTTGTCTTCGTGCATTGGCCCTCTCCAAACACCGGAGGCACGTCATCCGCCGGTCCGTCCCAGGACGGTTGTTTTATCGGGAAACCGTTTCCCAGAAGTTGCGGCCAAGGAATTCACGCGGATGACCTTGCAGAAACGTCCAGGCGAATGTCGGCCGTCGGACGGTCGCAAAGCAACGACACGCAGGGTGTTTGCGCCGTGGATGAAGCGATGGGGATCACCGACGGGCGACCCATGTTGGCCGGTCGCGCCGGTGGGTCACTCCGGAAACCCGGCCTTGCGGAAACCATCGACGAAATGCTCAAGCGTCGCAGCGTCGCGAAATGGCTCGGTCGCGGCCCAGTGGCGGGTTGTGAAATGCGGATTGCCGACAAGGAACAGTTCGGCCTCCGCGCGCGCTTCGTCGAGCCTGCCCAATTGGGCAAGACTTGCGGCCAGGAAACGGCGTGAGCTTGTCCGGAAAGTCTCGTCCCTGCGCAGTGTCCCGACTGCCGCTTCATATTCGCCGGCCGCATACTGCGCCTGCCCGAGCGTCAGATAGTACCAGCTTGCCGGGTATGGGTTCAGCCGAAAAGCCTTGCCGATGTGCTCGAGGCCTTCCTCGATCCGGCCGGCCAGGATGGTGATGTCTGATAATGCCGCCCAGGTGTCAGCCTCGTTCGGGTCGAGTTCGATCGCCTTGGCGAACTCCCGGTCAGCCTCGGCGAAGGTGCGCTCATAGGCAAGCAGGTAAGCCAGGATCCAACGACAGCCGGCATCGTTCGGATCAATCGCCACAGCTTTGCGCGCCAGTTCCAGAGCAACGGTACGGCTAGCGTCGGTGGGTCCGTCGGAATGGACCCAGCCCATCCAGTGGTTCATGGCAAGCCAGCGGTGGGCTTCGGCATAATCCGGATCGAGCGAAACCGCGCGGGTGAGCATCAGATGCGCTTCCTGCGCTGCCTGCGGTGTATCATCCATCAGTTTTCGCGCCCGCACGCAGAGATCGTAGGCCTCGAGGTTTTTGGGCCGGTTGCGCGCGGGCAAAGCGCGCAGCTGGCCGAGCAACGCTTCCACGATCTTGCCCGTGACCTCATCCTGAACGGCAAAGATATCTTCCAGGTCGCGGTCGAAGCGCTCTGCCCATAGATGATCGCCACTCGCCGCGTCGACCAGCTGGACGTTGATCCGCACGCGTCCTGCGGCCCGCCTTGCGCTGCCCTCCAGCAGGTAGCGCACGCCGAGGTCGTCGGCGATCCCGTCCACGTCCATCACCTTCCCCTTGTATGCGAAGGAGGAGTTGCGGGCGATGACGAACAGGCCGGAGATCCTCGACAGGTCCGTGATCAGGTCTTCGGTCAACCCGTCCGCGAAGCTTTCCTGCTCGGGATCCTTGCTGAGATTGACGAAAGGCAGCACGGCTATCGATGGTTTGTCGGGTAGGGGCAAAGGCTTTCGCATGACGCCGCCGCGCTCATCGATGGTCCCCGTGAAGCGATAGCCGACGCGCGCAATCGTGGCGATCCATTCACCGCCGCCGGCGGTCGGACCCAGCAGCTTGCGCAGTTGCGAAATCTGGACGGTGAGGTTGCCTTCTTCGACGGCCATGCCCGGCCAGCCCGCGTCCATCAACTCGGCCTTTCCGAGGACCTCGCCGGGACGTGCAACGAGTGCAGCAAGCAGCCTTAGGGCGCGGTAGCCAACGGCAATGGGCTCTCCGTTCCGAAGGAGCGTTCCCGCACCCGGATCAAGCACGAATGGACCAAAGGCGACCCGCGATCCCTGCATACGGCGCATCTATAGCCGGTTTGGAAGTTTTTGGAACTCTTTGGGCGCGCTTAATGACGCCGCCGCGCGCTGGCTGCAGAATTCGGCCTCGTTCGGATCGAGGGGCATCGGACCCTCAAGCCCATATGGAGGTTGCCATGACTGACGTCCCCACTCTTGACCCAGCCACGTACCCAGGAGTACAGCCCGAAACGGGCGGGGAACCTGCCGCCCGGTCGCACGGGCTCTTCATTTTGAGGGGGCTGCAAAGGCTGATCGCGAGATCGCGCGCGCGAGACCGTTTTCGTTCGGAGATCGAGCGAAAACTGCTGGACGATCCGCATTTGATCGATGATGTCGGCCTGTCGAGGCGGCAGATCCAGGAAGAGCTCGCAAAACCCTTCTGGCAAGTGTTGTAAGGCGAATGCGGCAATGACGAGGGATCGCCAGTTTCCGCCTGCCGAGGTGATGAGCCGTCATCGGCGGCGTCCGACAACACCGCGAGAGGATCGGATCCCATGGTCCGCGATGGCGGGCATCATCGCGACCGTCACGGTGTTCGCAATGGCGCAGGGGCTGACCTATCCGCTGCTCAGCTTCATCCTTGAGCGGCAGGGGACGACGCCCGGGCTGATCGGCTTGTCGGCGGCGATGACGCCGCTGGGTTTCATCGTCTCGGCGCCCTTCCTTCCGGCGCTGGCGCGGCGCGTGGGCGGAGCGCGGCTCGCGATCCTGTGCTCGCTTTTCGCGGTGGTGGCCCTCTTCGCGATTGCCTGTGCACAAAACGTCTGGGCCTGGATGCCCCTGCGCTTCCTGCTCGGCATCTTCGCCAATCCGCTTTACGTGATCAGCGAAACCTGGCTGATGTCGATCACGCCCGCATCCAGCCGGGGGCGTATCATGGGCCTCTATTCCTCGATCGTTTCGGGCGGCTTCGCCATGGGCCCTTTGACCCTCGGTCTGGTCGGGACGCAGGGTTGGCCACCCTTCATGGTCGGCATGCTGGCCTTTATTGTCTGCGGCCTGATCGTGCTTGCGGTCGTGCCGCGGTTGCCTGACATGCAGCATGACGGCGAGGCAACATCCGTCGGCGGCTTCTTCGCGCTGGCACCGCTGCTCTTGTTTGCGGTTTTCGTCGCTGCCGCTTTCGAGCAGATCATGCTTTCCCTGTTTGCGGTCTATGGCGCCGCGTTCGGCAGTGCCGAGGAATGCGTTGCTTCGCTCATCACTTGTTTCATCGCCGGCAACGCCGTGCTGCAAGTCTTGCTCGGCCGCGTAGCCGAGACGTTCGGTTCGACGCGGGCCATGCTGCTCTGCGCGCTCGTTTCGCTGCTCGGCTGCCTGCTGCTACCGTGGGTCTTCACCTCATGGTTCATCTGGCCGCTCGTTTTCGTCTGGGGCGGGGTCTCGTTCGGGATCTATACCATGGCGCTGATCCGGCTCGGCGAGCGTTTCAGCGGCCAGGCCCTGATTGCCGGTAATGCGGCCTTCGCGGCCGTATGGGGCATCGGCGGCATCGCGGGCTCTCCCGCGACAGGACTGGCGATGCAACTGATCGGACCTCAGGGGCTGCCATCGTCTCTCGGAGTGCTGTGCTTCCTACTGACGATGTTTCTGATCACGCTGGGGCGACGGCTCTAGCTTGCCGCGTCGACGACAGGCCGGCTCCCGCGAGCCGGGGCGGCATGTCTGTCGAGTACCTCCCGGTTCGAGTCGCCGTGCCCGAACCTCACTATGTCTGGCAACTGCGGGCATCGACAGGCAGCACGGTCGCTTCGCCATTGGCGTGACGCAGCGCGAAATGGTCGAAATTGGCGATCGAGGCACAGGAGTGGTTGGGGAAGACCCGCACCCGGCTGCCCAGTGCCAAGGGACGGCCCGAGAAGGGAACGAAGCCATGTTCCTCGGATAGTCGCTCTAAAGTCCAGGTACCCTTTTCGCCATCGCCCTCGGCGCTGACGACCGTGCCGAATCCGGCGCCGCCCATACCGTGTGCCCCGCGATCGGAGCTCATGGATTTCGAGCCGGCATCGAGGATGAAGTGGGTGTCATTGGACGCAACGACGCGGGCAACCACGCAAAGCGCCAGATCGTCGGCGGTGCATATGCCGAGCCTGAGCGCCGTGCCATCGAGAAAGACGTAGTTTCCGGGCCGGATGCAGTCGACTTCGTTTGGCAGCGGCGCCCCCAGGCAGGTCGGCGTCGCACCGACCGAAAGGCAGTCGACGGCGATGCCGCGTTCCCGAAGCTGGCCGGCGAGCCCGGCGAGATCCGCGGCTTCATCGTGGGCGACCTTGGCGAGCGATTGCGGGCCGTTGGTCGCGTAGGAATGACCGGCATGGGAAAGCAGGCCGGCAAAGTGCAGACCAGCGGACGCCGCAATCCGAGCACACAATTCGAGTGCTGCCGGATCGTTCGGCTTGATGCCGACGCGGCCGAGGCCGACATCGACCTTGAGGAAGACACCGATCTCGACGGCGTGCTGCGCCGCAGCTTCCGATAGCGCGTCGACGCCCGGCTTGCTCGCCGCGATCGCGCGCAATTGCGTGCCGCGCGCCTTCACCACGGGCAGCAGGCGGTCGAGCGACTGGGCCGTGACGATGGGGTAGGCGAGGATGATCGAAGGAATGCCCGCTTCGGCAAAGACCAGCGCCTCGCTCGGCTTGGATGCGGTGATGCCGCGGGCGCCGCGTGCCAGCTGTTGTCGCGCGATATAGAGGCTCTTGTGGGTCTTCACGTGGGGAAACATCAAGACGCCAGCGGCGTCGGCGCGCCGTTGCATGGCCTCTATGTTGCGCACAAGGCGCGCCTCATCGACTTCGATATAAGGCGTTGGCCGCTCCGCAGCCGTCGGGCGCCAGTAGCCCGATGCCTTCGTCTCGGTTGAACCGTTGTCTATGTCAGCGGGCGCGTTGCCGGCCGCGGTCGCGGCCGCCACCGTCACTTTGGAAGTCGTCATTTTGGAGTGCTCTGATTTGATGAGGGAATTGCCGGGTTCGTCAGCCCGTTGCGACCTGCCGTACGAAATGGGTCGATGAGATCTGATGCATCGGCAGTTCGCGTGGCACGAAGTCCGGCGCGCGCACGGCACTCGGGATTTCGTCGGACATCGGCTGACGCCCTTCCGGGCGGCGTGTCGGGTCGGCGATCGGAACGGTCGACAGGAGTTTGCGGGTATAGGGATGCTGCGGGTTGCCGAACACCGAGCGGCGGTCGCCGATTTCGACGATCTCGCCGAGATACATGACGGCAACACGATGGGCGATGCGCTCGACCACGGCCATGTCGTGGCTGATGAACAGCAGCGCGATCTGCATCTCGCGCTGCAGGTCCATCAGGAGGTTGATGACTTGCGCCTGGATTGTCACGTCGAGCGAGGCGACGGCCTCGTCGGCGACGATCAGGCGGGGGCTGAGTGCCAGCGCGCGGGCAATGCAGATGCGCTGTCGCTGGCCGCCGGAAAAGGCATGCGGATAGCGCTCGAGGTGCTCGGGCGAAAGCTCGACCTTGGCCAGAAGCTCGGCGGCGCGGGCCCGCATCATTTCGGTCGAGCCCAGCTTGTGAACCCGCATCGGGTCCATCAGCGATTGCTCGATTGTCATGCGCGGGTTGAGCGAGGAGAACGGATCCTGGAAAACCATCTGGGCGTCGCGGCGGAACCGCGCGAGCACCGCGCGCGGCGCTCCGATCAGTTCGGTGCCGTCAAAGCGGATCGAGCCCGAGCGCGGCCGGTCGAGCTGCATGATCGAGCGGGCGACCGTCGACTTGCCGCAGCCGGATTCGCCGACCAATGCCAGGGTTTCGCCGGGAAAGATGTCGAAAGAGACGTTCTCGACCGCGTGTACCCGGCCAGAGACGTGGCCGAACAGCCCAGCCTTGAGATCGAAGCGGGTCACCAGGTTACGCACCGAGACGAGCGGCTGGCGGGTTTCCTTCACCGGGGCGGACGCGTTCATTCTGTTACCTCGGCGAGCGCATGCTCGGGTTCGAACACCAGCAAGGGGAATTTCTCCGGCGCGTCCTTGTTGGCCATGCTGCCAAGGCGCGGCACGGCGGAAATCAGGGCCTGGGTATAGGCATGTTTCGGCTGGGCGAAGATGTCGTAGACCGAACCTTCCTCGACGATCTCGCCCTTGAGCATGACGCAGACCCGGTCGGCGACCTCGGCGACCACGCCCATGTCATGGGTGATGAACAGCACCGACATGCCGATCTCGTGCTGCAGGGCACGGACCAGATCGAGGATCTGTGCCTGGATGGTCACGTCGAGCGCGGTCGTCGGCTCATCGAGGATCATCAGCGACGGGCGGCAGGCAAGGGCAATGGCGATCATCACGCGCTGGCGCATGCCGCCGGAAAGCTGGTGCGGATACTGGTCGAGCCGGCGCTCGGCGTCGGGCACGCGGACCAGTTTCAGGGTGTTGAGCGCGATCTGGCGCGCCTGTTCCGGCGTCTTGTCCTGGTGATGGATCACCGCCTCGGCGATCTGGTCGCCGACGGTGAAAACCGGGTTCAGGCTCGACATCGGATCCTGGAACACGATCGAGATATCCGCGCCGCGAAGAGCTTCGACACGCTTGTCGGAGAGCTTGGCGAGGTCGGCGACCTTGCCGTCCTTGAGGCGCATCAGCACCCGTCCGCCGGTGATGGTCGCGCCGTCATACTCGGTCAGCCGCATGATGGTCATCGCCGTCACCGACTTGCCGGACCCGGATTCTCCAACCAGCGCGACCGTCTCGCCGCGGGCGATTTGGAACGAGACGCCGCGCACCGCGCGCAACTGCGCCTTGGTGCCGGCAGCAAAGGAGACTTCGAGGTCTTCCACGGAAAGGATGACATCCTCAGGCAGTTCAGGCGTGGCGGATTTGGACAAGAGCATCAGCACAGGGACCCGAGTTGGAGGGGACGTTGTGCTCTCAGGTCTCGCAACGAGGTCGCATCCTGTCAATACGGGAGGAAGGGGCGGCCACCTCGGCTGGCCGGCCCATTGGCGCTGGCACCGCGGTCGCCGCCGCTCCGTCGTGCCGCAAAAGCGAGTGAAATCAATGTGTCACGATTGTGGCAAGCAAAACTATGCGCATTGCGCATTGTATCGCCTGTCTTCGCATATCGCACCGCGCCCGCAATTTTCGGATGGTTCGATACCTCAGGCCGCGTCGGTGCTTGCTTCGAAACCGCTCTGATATTGTGGCAGGGCGGTACATTGCCTGAGATGCTGCCACAGGGCGTCGCTGTCATGGCTGCCGGAGCCGGCGCGCCGGAAGATCCGGATCTCCAGCTCCAGCGACATCTGCTGGCCGCCGATCTGGGCAAGGCGCCCTTGCCGCATCGCTTCCGCCACGCAGATCTGCGGCAGCCAGGCGACACCACGACCGGCAACGGCCATGTGCTTCAGGCCGTCGGCAAGGCCTGACTGGTAAACGGTGCTGAGGTTCAGCGGGCGCCGCCAACGCGATTGGATCAGCGTCGCCAGCTTGCCGATATAGCCGTCGCTCCACGAGTAAGCGAGATACGGAATTTCTGTGGTTTCGGGTACGTCGATGTCGAACAGCGGCCGGCCGCTGTCGTCGGTTCCCGAGACGAGGATGAGCCGATCCTTGCCAATCTGCAGGGATTCGAACGGGCCGCCCTCCAGCACCGGCGGTCCATCAGGATGCACATAGGTGATGGCGAAGTCGCACTGGCCGGAACACAGGTGATCGATGCTCTCAAGAAAGTCGGCCGCATGCATGCTGGTGCGAAGCGGCATACGCGAGATCAGCGGCGAGCCGATCCATTTCGGAAAGAAATACATCGCCAGCGTATGCAGCGAGGTGAAGGTCAGCATGGCCGAGCTTTCTCCGGCGACATTGCGGCAGTCGGTGCGCAGGCGGTAGGCTTCGCGCACGAGCCGCTGGCAGCCCGGCAGGAACATCGTGCCTGCCCGCGTCAGCTGCACGGGATAGGTGCTGCGGTCTATGAGATCCGCGCCGATCCAGTTCTCCAGCGATTTGATCCGCCGGCTGAAGGCCGGTTGGGAGATGTTGCGCGCCGTCGCCGCCGTCGAGAAATTCCGAGTGGCGGCAATTTCCAGGAAATCTTCAAGCCATTGCAGTTCCATGCCGGCCCTCATGCGTGTTTTGCATAGTCTATCCTAACTACACATTGGACAGACCCGCAAGCGCTCTTCTAGCCTCCCCTGTAACGAGAAGAAAACTTCCGCCTCCACCAAATGGGAACAACGATGAAACGCACCTTAGCCCTAGCCCTCTGCCTGGGGCTCGGCATCGCGGCTGCGCCCGCTATGGCCGAGACCAAGAACCCCGGCACCTTCGTCTTCATGTGGACCGATGACATCCAGTCGTTCGATCCGGCCTATATCGCCAACACGCCGAGCTCCTACGGCTCACTCAACATCTACAGCCGGTTGCTGAACTTCAACGGCTCGAAGATCTCCGAGTTCGTGCCGTCGCTTTCGACCGAGGTGCCCTCGCTCGAAAACGGCCTGATCAAGCAGGCCGACGATGGCTCGGTGAGCTATACGTTCCCGATCCGTAAGGGCGTTTTCGCCCACAAGGTCGGCGTCAAGGGCGCCGACGGCAAGGTCACCTGGGAATACTACGACAAGCTGACCGACGCCCAGAAGGCAACGATCGAGCCGGGTTACGGCCAGATCACGCCCGAAGACGTGCGCTATTCGCTGCTGCGCGCCATTCTCCAGGGCCAGTCGTGGATGTCGAATGCGATCACCGAGGTGATCACCGCCGGCAAATACACCGATATCGCCAAGTGGGTCGAGACCGAAGGCGAAGTCAAATCCATCAATGATGCCAGCCCCGAGGTCCTGCGCAAGGTCTACGACCAGCTCGCCTCGCAGATCGTCGTCGATGGCGACAATCTCACGCTGAAACTGCCGAAGTCGTTTCCGGCCACGCTCGGCGTGATCGCGCTGCCTTTCGGCACCTCGGTCCTCGACAAGGAATGGGTCGCCTCGGTTGGCGGCTGGGATGGCTCGGGTGACACCTGGAAGGCCCACTACCGTCCGGAACTCGGCGCCAATCCGCTGTTTGCCGAAGAAAACGGCACCGGGCCCTTCATGCTCGAGGAATGGGACCGCACCGATCGGCGCATCACGCTGAAGCGCTTCGACAACTATTTCATGGGTCCCGCCAAGCTCGAGCGCGTGGTCATGCGCACCGTTCCCGAATGGACGACGCGGCGTCTGCAGCTTCTGTCCGGCGACGCCGATTTCGTCACGGCACCGGTCGAGTTCATCGACGAGCTCAGCAAGACCGAGGGCGTCAAGGTCATCGACGGCCTGCAGAAGGTGTTTTCGCGCGGCGTCTTCTTTGCCTGGCCGCTCGACGACAACGACAATCCAGCCATCGGCAGCGGCAAGCTTGACGGTGCCGGCATTCCGCCGGACTTTTTTGCCGACATCGACGTGCGCAAGGGCTTCAACTATGCCCAGAACTACGATGCGCTGCTGACCCAGGTGCTGCTCAACAAGACAGTGCAGTCGCGCGGGCCGACAGTGCGCGGCATCATGGGCTATCGCCCGGATTCGCCTGTGTACAGCTACGATCCCGCCAAGGCCGAGGAACACTTCAAGAAGGCGTTCGACGGCAAGCTCTGGGATACCGGCTTTGCCTTCACCGCCTATGTGACCGAAGGCAACCCGCAGCTGACCGCGGCACTCTCGGCGCTGCAGCAGGGCCTGTCGCGCATCAATCCCAAGTTCAAGATGCAGATCCAGGCGCTGCCATGGGCCTCCGTTTCGGACAAGCTCAACAACCGCGAAAAGCCAGCAGCACCCTTGACGGTGATGGGCTGGGGTCCTGACTATTCTGACCCGGGCGGTCCGCTCGGTGCCGCCAGCTACTACCTCTCGCCCACGGGCCTCGTCGGCGGCATGGTCGGCCAGGGCTACCGCGACCTGATGGCGGAGAAGTTCAAGCCGTTGCTCGACGAAGCCTGGGCCTCGGTCGATCCAGCGGTGCGCGAACCGATCTACGCCAAGCTGCAGGAAATGTCCTACGAATACGCCACGACCCAGTTCCTCTGGGAAGACTTCGGCTACGTCGTCACCCGCAGCAACATCGATGGTTATGTCGACAACATGATCCTCTACGGCGCCTGGGACTTCTACCCGGTGACCAAGGCCAACGACTGATTGGCGATCGGCATGTCGGGCGAGAATCCGCTCGACATGCCTTTTCTTCATTTTCCCTGAAATCGGAACGTGTGAACCGTGCTGAACTATGCACTCAGACGACTGATGATGCTGCCGATCGTTCTCTTCGCCCTGTCGTTGATGATCTTCGCGCTGCAGATGTCGCTTTCGCCGACCCAGAGGCTGGCGGCCTATGCGCCGTCGCCTGACTATCTCAAGGGCGGCCAGGAAAGCATCCGCCGGATGATCGAGCAGTACGGGCTGAACGATCCCTTCTATATCCAGTACGGTCGCTGGATCGGCGGTATCCTGACCGGCAATCTCGGCTGGTCGGAGACGGCCCGCCAGCCAGTGTCGACGGCGTTGATGTCGCTGTTTCCAGCAACGCTGGAACTGGTGGTGCTGGCGTTCGTCCCCTGCCTGCTGCTCGCCGTCTTCCTCGGCTCGCGCGCCGGCATCTATCTTAACCGCTGGCCCGACCACGTCATCCGTATCTTCACCATTCTCGGCTGGTCGTTCCCGGTCTACGTCTTCGGCCTCTTGATGCTGCTGATCTTCTATTCGGCGCTCGACTGGTTCCCGCCCGGCCGGCTCAGCCAGTGGGCGCAGACCGTGGTCAGCTCCAGCGACTTCGTCCGCTACACCGGCGCCAACACCATCGACGCGCTGCTCAACGGCAATCTGGCGATCTTCGGCGATGCGCTTCGCCATCTCGCGGCACCCGTCATCACGCTGACCTATGTCAACGTCGCCAGCATGACGCGGGTGATGCGCACCTCGATGCTGGAAACGCTGCGCCAGGATTATGTTCGCACCGCCCGCGCCAAGGGTCTGCCGCGCCGCGTGGTCGAGCTGCGTCATGCCCGGCGCAACGCGCTTCTGCCGCTTGCGACCATCGCCGGCATGGAGCTGGCTGTCATGATGGGCGGCGTCGTCATCACCGAGACCATCTTCGATTATGCCGGGCTCGGCCAGTTCGCCGCCAAGACCGCTGCCAATCTCGACTTCCCGGCTGTCCTTGGCTTCGGCCTCTATTTCGCGGTCGTTCTGGTGGTCATGAACCTGATCGTCGACCTCATCTATCCATTGCTCGATCCGAGGGTGAAGACGCAATGAAGTTTCTTCGTTACCTCGCAAGAAATCCGGTCTCGCTGTTCGGCGTCGTGATCCTCCTCGCCTTCGTGCTGATCGCCGTCTTCGCACCCGTCCTGGCGCCACCGCAAAGCTTCCAGCTTTCACCCTACGACACGCCGCGTGCCGGCTTCCTGGCAACGCCGCAGCCGCCTTCGCCCGAAGCCGTTTTCGGCACCACGCAGGGCCAGTACGACATCTTCTACGGCGTCGTCTGGGGCACGCGCACTGCGTTCAAGATCGGGCTGGGGGTTGTGGCGATCTCGGTCTTGATCGGCACGGTCGTCGGCGCCGTTGCCGCCTACTACGGCGGTGTCATCGAGGAAGTGCTGATGCGCATCGTCGATGTCTTCATGGCGGTGCCGTTCCTGATTGCGGCGATGGTGCTGACGGCGCTGCTCGGCAAGGGCATCGTGCCGATCACCATTGCGCTCACGACATTCGGGTGGATGAGTTATGCCCGTATCGTTCGAAGCGAGATCCTGAGGATCCGCGAGATGGACTATATCCATGCCGCCCGCAGCTACGGCGCCAGCGATCTCCGGCTGATCGTGCTGCATATCCTGCCCAACGCCATGTTCCCGGTGCTCGTGCTGGCGACGATGGCGACAGGCTCGATGGTGCTGTCGGCCTCGGCGCTCAGCTTCCTCGGTGTCGGCACCGAAGAGGGCTATGCCGACTGGGGCCAGTTCATCGCCTATTCGCGCAACTGGATCGTCGGCCAGCCCGGCAATCCCTTCCAGTTCTGGTACACGCTGGCCTTCCCGGGCGCTGCCGTCTTCCTTTTCGTGTTGTCGTGGAACCTTGTGGGTGATGCGTTGCGCGACATGCTCGACCCCCGCCACGCCCATTGAGATCCAATCCCTTTAAGACCCCCACTCCGCATTAAGGTTCAAGGAGCATTTCCGATGTCCTCTCTGTCTGCCGCCTCGATCGAGCTTTTCGAGGATCTCATCCGCCATGAGGTTGAAGACAAGGCGATCCCCTCGATCTCCTACGCCCTCGTCGACCGCGACGGCGTACTTGCCGAAGGCCATGTCCAGCGTCACGATCGCCATTTCGCCATGGGCAAGGACACCTGCTTCCGCATCGGCTCGATCACCAAGACCTTCACGTCGCTGGCGATCATGCAGCTGGTCGAGAAGGGCCTTGTCGATATCGATGTCGATGTCTCGACCTATCTGCCCGGCTTCAAGCCGGAGAACCCGTTCGCCGGCGCCGAGGGTGGGCCTTACGGCTCGGTGATCAGCCTGCGCAAGCTGATGACCCATACGGCGGGTCTCGTGCGCGAACCGAAGAGCGGCCACTATCTCGACGCCACCCGGCCGCCGCTCGAAGATACGGTCAACGAGCTGGCAAGCTCTGTTCTGAAGCAGGATCCGAGCCTCGGGATAATGCACTATTCCAATGCCGGCATCGCCGTCGTCGGCCGGGTGATCGAGACGGTCACCGGCCAGAGTTATTCCGACTATGTCGCCGCCAACATCCTGAAGCCGCTCGGCATGGACGGCTCGTCCTGCGGCATGGCGCCCGGCATTCGCGAGCGGCTTGCGCCTGCCGACATGTGGACGCTCGATGGCGACACGCCGGCGCCGGTGTTCAGCCTCGGCGGGTCGCCGGCCGGCAACATTTTCTCCACCACCGGCGACATGGCGCGCTACGCCCAATGCCTGCTGCGTGGCGGCTTTGATGCTGAGGGCAATTCCATCATCTCGCCGGCGTCGCTGCGCGAAATGTGGACGCCGTTCGGCAAGCGTCCGGGCGGCCACGACAAGACGCTTAACGGTTATGGCCTGTGCTTCGGCGCCGGCGAAGTCGACGGCTGGACCTCTGTCGGTCACGGTGGCGCGGTCTACGGCTACGCCTCGCAGATGATGCTTCTGCCGGCCGCCGGCGTCGGTGTGCTGATCTTCGCGACACTCGACTTCGCCAACCAGATCGCCTCTCGGCTCGGCGTCGACGGCGTGCGCATCGTTCTTGCCGAGCGCAAGATGGGCAATATGCCGGAGCGCACCCAGCGTCCGCCGGAGATCTCAGAGGCGCAATTCAAGGCGCTGCCCGGCTACTACCGCGACGACGCCACGCAGGAGATCGTCGAGGTCAAGTCGAAGGACGGCAAGATCTACCTGATGGGCGAGGGCGTGCCGCACCAGATCCGGCCGGTCGCCGGCAACGACTTCGTCATCGATGGCCGCATTTACGGACGCGGCGCAGACTATGCCCATATGAACCTCGCCTTCCCCGACGCCGGCAAGCTCGTCTGGAAGGACGCGACCTGGACCCGCATCGATGCGCCCGATGACGAGACCGTGCCCGACGCGATCGCGCCGCATCTCGGTGAATACGGTCCGGATTTCAACATCACCTACCTGACCTACAGCCATGGCGGGTTGAAGTGCCTGATCGAATACTTCTGCACCCATACCTGCGAGCCGGTCGAGGAAGGGCGTTTCCGCATGCATGGGCGGCTTTATGAAGACGAGATCCTCGAGCTCGATGCCGTCGATGACAACGGCAAGCGCGGCATCCGCGTCGGGCCGATGTTCCTGGAGCGGCGGAGCCCCTCCCAGGCGGCAGCGGCGTGAGCCGGACCATGGCCGCTCCGATCAGGATGGAGTCACCCCTCGGCGCCCGCATGTTCATCGGCGGGCGCGAGGTCGACTACTATTGCGGCACGTCCTATTTCTGCCTGCACGGCCACCCCGAGGTGATCGAGGCGGCCTGCGACGCCACGCGGCAGTACGGCATGGGGCCGGGCACGCTCGCCCATATGCAGGTCTATGCCGACCTGCAGGAGCGGCTGCGCGACTGGTTCGGCACGGAGGAGGTCGTCTACATGATCTCCGGCTACACCAGCCCGATGGTGCTGCTGCAGGGGCTGCGCGACGATTTCGACGTCATCCTGATGGATTCCGCCACGCATTACAGCACCCGCGATGCGATCCCGACGCTCGGCAAACGGATCCACGAGTTTCGCCATGCCGACCCGGAGGATCTCGCAGCACAGCTGTCACAGCATGTGAAACCGGGCGAGCGGCCGGCCGTTCTGACCGATGGCGTCTTCCCGTCCTCGGGCAAGCTCGCGCCGCTTGTCGACTATCGCCAGGCGATGGCGCCCTATGAAGGGGCACTTCTCTGCATCGACGATTCCCATGGTGTCGGCGTTCTCGGCGCGACCGGCCGCGGCTCGTTGCAGCATGCCGGGCTCGAAGGCGAGGGAAACTATCTCGCCGGCACCTTGAGTAAGGCGTTTGGCGCGCTCGGTGGCGTCGTTCCTGGCGATGCCGCCCTTGCCGAAAAAATTGCCCGCAACGCGATGATCATGCGCGGCGCCTCGCCGGCACCGCCCGGCCTTGCTGCGGCCGCCGCCGCATCGTTGCGGGTGCTGCAAACGACACCGGAAAAGCGCGCCAACCTCACCCGCAACATCAAGCATGTACGCAGTGGCCTCAGGGCGCTCGGCTTCGAGGTCGCCGACACGCCGGTGCCGATCGTCACCGTCAAGGGCGTGACCGATCTGGAACACCTGCGCGACCGTCTCGCCGAACGCGACATCATCGTCCGGGTGCAGCAGGCGGGCGGCTATTCCGATGCGCCCGATGTGCCGAGCCTGCGGCTCGCGGTGTTTTCCGAACATTCCCCGGCTCAGATCGATCTGCTGCTGCAGTCGATGGCCGAGCTTCTTTGAGAGATGAGAGAACGATCATGAAGGTTTTCATCAGCGCTGATATCGAGGGCACGGCGGGGATCACCGCCTGGGACGAGGCCAAGAAGGGCCATCCGGAATACGAGGAATTCCGCGAATACATGACCGACGAGCTGGTGGCCGCCTGCGAAGGCGCAAAGGCTGCCGGTGCCAAGGAGATCGTGGTCAAGGACGCGCATTCGACCGCTCGCAACCTGATCCTGTCGAAACTGCCGGCCTATGTCAGCATCGTCAGGGGCTGGAGCGGCCACCCCGATCTGATGATGTTCGGCATCGACAAGAGCTTTTCGGCAGCGCTCTACACCGGCTATCACAACAAGGCCGGCACCGATACCAACCCGCTCGCCCACACGCTGACCGGCACGGTCTCGCGGCTCCTGATCAATGGCGAAGTGGCGTCGGAATTCACCCTGAACGCGCTATGTGCTGCGCGCTACGGCGTGCCGTCGGCGTTTCTTTCTGGTGACGCCGGCATGTGCGCCGAGGCCAAGGCGATCGCTTCAGGTATCGGCACCGTTGCCACCAGTGAGGGTTTTGGTCCGGCGACCCGGTCGCTGACGCCAAAGGCTGCGGTTGCCGCCATTCGCGAGGGCGTGGAGAAGGCGCTTTCGAGCGATCTGAAGACCTGCCTGCCGAAACTTGCCGACCGGTTCGAGCTGGTCGTCGAATACACGACACCGATCGAGGCCTATCGCGGTAGCTGGTACCCCGGCGTCGAGCATGTCGCTGCCCGCACGCTGCGCTTCGAGGCCAGTGACTTCTTCGAAATCCAGCGTGCCATCCGCTTCATCGTCTGAGCAGGGCCGCGGGCGGCGGGCGCGACGTTGCATCGCTCCCCGCCGTGCGGCGGTGATAGGTCAGAGCCGCCCGCAGGCAGAGCGATAGCGGTTCTGTCGGCAGATCGCCTGTGGTCGGCAACAAGAGGGCGCGGTTGCCCTCGAAGACAAAACTGTTGCCGAAGTGAACGCGGAAGTTTTCGACAAGCGTGGTCTTGCAGTTGAAGAACACAGCGCCTTGTCCAGGCGCGGATTTGACGACGCCCAACCGGATCGTCGTTCCGCTTTTGCTTGCCTGCGTCAGATAGGCAGGCTCGCCCCATTTCAGCGTTTCCGTCAGCGGTCCTACGCCTTGCGTCTCGGCGGCAACGATATAGATGAGATCGCGAACCTCGAGGAGGCGCGTCCGTACAGTCGCCGCATGTTGCGAAAGCACCTCGGCGACAGCAGATGGAACGGGTGGGATCGTAATGGCGTGCTTTTCAGCGGCAGATGGATGTCGGTCCGCAATTCGCTCTGGGGCACCATGCGTGGATCGTCGAGATAGGCTTCGAAGACCGGCGCATCGTCCGGCTCATGGCCTGATCCGGGCAGCCATACGCCGAGGAACCAGCGATAGGCGCCGCGCATTGCCGCATAGGGACCGGTGTAGCTCAGCTTTGCGTAGGAGCCTCCACGCAGGACCGTTTCGGTCATTGGCGGGGCGAACGTGATTGGACCGGCAACCGGCATGCTGGCGCGAGAGCGCAAGTCCTCTTCAGGACCGAGCTCGGGATCGCTGAAGAATACCCCGATCATCTCCGGTCGGTCCGGCAATGCCGCACGGGCCGCAAGTTCGCCAAAGAGCCGCGCCATCGCCCGGTCGATTTCCATGTAGGAGCCCCGATGGTCGATCGACGCACACCGTCGCTCGGGCAGGGTAACGACGCTCACCGGAAAGCCGTTTGTGTCCCCAGAAGCATTGGCCGCCCTGAAGGCGGCATGCGGACCATTATGCCGATAGGCGGCGGGCGTCGTGCCAAAGGTTTCCCTGAACGCGCGCCCGAATGTGTCGGTTGAACCATATCCGGCGCGATCGGCAACGGTGGCGATATCGACATCCGAATTGGCCAGCCGGTCGGCAGCGCGCTGCAGCCGGAGCCTGCGAATGGTCGCCGCGATGGTCTCGCCGCGCATGGCCGAGTAGATCCGGCTCCAGTGATAGGGGGAGAGGCAGGCGACGTCGGCCAGTTCGTCGAAGGAGATGTCCTCTTCCAGATGCGCATAGACATGATCGATGACCCTGTTCATCCGTGCATCGTAGCTCGCCTGCGTCAGTGCCTTGCGCATCGTTGTCCCCACGGCTCTCCAAACCACGAAGAGATTTGCACAAGATGCACCGGCAAATCTTGCGGATTTGAAGATCTTGCCGATGCTAACGCCATTATTCGTCTCCCGAACGCGCGCCGCCAGCGTCGCGGCCCGTCCACGACATCCATTGGCGACGGGATGATGGCCGTCAGTAGCTGAGCTTGGGATACCAGTCCGTGCCACGGCCTTCCGGCGTCAGGTCCAGGATCGACCAAAGCGACGCGATGTCAGGTGCATCCCTCGGGTCCTGGCCTGGGTCGGCCATCTCCATCGTTATCTCGCTGGCCCAGAAAAGCCTGACGGTCTCGCCATCACGTTTGAAGACGCCAAGTGCCGGGTTTTCGCTTCCATCCGCATTGATGAGGCCGAGATCACGGGCATAGCCGTCGCCGACGGTCTGGACAAAATCGAGGTCTCGCCAACCTCGTTCCTGCGCGAATGCCAGTTGGCGTTCGACCGGGCTGCGGCCGAGGATCTTCAGCGCCACCCGCTGCTTGATGTCGGCGGCGTTGCCGTTCACCGCACCGAGCCAGTTCGTGCA
The DNA here is from genome assembly GCF_003355565.1 of Ensifer sp. M14. Classification (NCBI taxonomy): domain Bacteria; kingdom Pseudomonadati; phylum Pseudomonadota; class Alphaproteobacteria; order Hyphomicrobiales; family Rhizobiaceae; genus Ensifer; species Ensifer sp. M14. The sequence continues at coordinate 4,340,804 of NZ_QJNR01000004.1, read as the reverse complement.
CATCGGGCAGGGACGGGCGCGCTCTGGCCCGTACATCCAGAAATAGGTGACAAGCGTCTGCTTGTCGCCGAAGAGTTCGACCAGGCCGACTTCGTTGCCGTTGGCATCCTTGAAGCGGTAATCCTTTTCGATCACCGGCCCATCCGGCAGAGACCGCCGCAGCTCGACCAGCCGCGTCATTTGCCGTCGGAACTCGATTTCTTCGCGCAGCAGGGCCTGCCGCGCTTTTCTATATTCCGCCGTTTCGCCGGGAAAAGGCGACTTGCCCTTAGCTGCGAGATCCGGCGCCGGAACGAGTTGATCGAAGCCCATATCCCTGTCCTCGTTTTGTCGATCCCAACTAACGGCCCTGAGCCTTCCGGGTTCCCGAGCGGATGAAGGAATGCACGCGGTCGTCTGCCGGGCGCGCGTGGAGGTGTGAGGACGAGACGTCAACCGTGCGGCTGTGTTGCGGACGTGCGCGGCGTGGCGCCGACAAGCCTCGCGCACAGGACCTGCAGCGCGTGAACGCGCAGGAACAATGCCGGCACGAAAAGCAGCGAAAGGGCGGTGGAGGCGAGCAGCCCGCCGATGACGACAATCGCCATCGGTGCGCGGAAGGCTCCGCCATCGCCAAGACCAAGGGACACGGGAACCATGCCGGCGATCATCGCCGCGGTGGTCATGATCACCGGCCGTGCCCGCTGTTCTGCGGCGGTGACCACGGCCTCGCGGGGGGCGTGACCCTGCTTGATCAGCTGGCCAGAGAGGTCGACGATCAGGATCGCATTCTTGGCGACGATGCCCATCAACATCAGTGCGCCGATCAGAACCGGCATTGTCACGGCGTTTCCGGTGAAAGCGAGTGCCAGGATGCCGCCGGACAGGGCCAGAGGCAGCGACAACAGGATCGTCAGCGGTTGGAACGGGTTGCCGAAGAGGATCAGCAGGATCGCGAACACGGCGGCAAGTGCCAGCAGAATTGCGCGGGAGAAGCTTGAAAAGAAGTCCTGCATCGACTGGGTCTCGCCTGCGGGCTGCAGGCTGACGCCGTCCGGCAAGGGGTTGGCTGCAATCCACGTCATCACCGCCGACAGGGCGGCGCCTGATGTGACTGCCCCGTGGAGATCGGCGGTGATATCGATGCGCCGCACCCCGTCGCGCCTTATGATCTCGGCCGGGCCGGAACCTGCCACGACTTCGGCGATTGCCGCCAGCGGCACGACGTTTCCATCGGCCGTCCTCAGTGGCATGCCTTCGATCAGCGAAATATCGACCTCATCGCCAGCCTCCACCTGTACCCTTACCGGGACCCGACGGCCCTGCAGATCGATGTGGGCAAGCTCGCGACTGATATCTCCGACAGTGGCCACGCGCACGGCATCCGATAGCGCGTCGAGACTGATACCGAGTTCGGAAACGAGATCCCGGTCGGGGACGATCTGCAGCTCGCTGCGAAGGGCGGGGCGCAGAGACATCACGGTTCGGAACTCAGGCATCTGTGCCATCGCCGACGACAGGCTGTCGCTTGCCAGTTCCAGGCGGCCGGGGTCATCGCTGAGAAGAGTGAGTGCGAATTGGCGGCTGCCGGTCAACCCCAGTTCGCTGCTGCGGATATCCGCAATTGCTGCCAGTTGTCTGGTGACATCGGCGGCGACCTGCTGGCGTGTCCGGCTGCGTTCGCCCGGCGCCGTCAGCATCAATTGAACGGTGAAGGACTGCTGGTTCGGCGGACCGAAATTGAGGTCGCCGCGGTAGGCGTAGATGTGCTGGACATCCGGGTCCTTCTTCAGGGAGCGCGCAATCTCGACGGATTTCTGCATCATCGACGAGGCGCTGGCGCCGTCGGCCATGTCGATTGCGAAAGCCAGGCGGGTCCCGTCTTCCGTCGGAATGAACCCGCGTGGCAAGGTCGGCAGCACCGTCAGGAAAGGCACCACGACGGAAAGCAGGCCGAGCGTTACCGTCACGAGGGTCATGTCGAGGCGGAGGCTTCGCCCGCCGAGCGACACTGTCTGCCGGCCGATCGATAGCCGAAGCAGTCGCGTGTAAAAACCATGGCTACTTCCGGATTTGCTGGGCTTGCCGGCTGGCTCGGGCTTCAACAGCGCCACTGCCAGCAACGGCGTGATCACGCGTGCGACCAGCAGCGACAGAAGCGTCGCGACGGCAACGGTCAGTCCGAATTCCCGAAAATATCGACCGGGCAAGCCCTCGATCAGCGCAAGCGGCAGGAAAACCGCGGCAACGGTCAGCGATATCGCGGTGACCGAGCCGCCTATTTCTTCCGTCGCATCGATGACCGCGCGCCAGATCGTCTTTCCCATCTCGCGGTGACGCGCCACGTTCTCGATCTCCACGATGGTGTCGTCGACCAGAAGGCCTATTGCCAGCGTCAAGCCCAACAGGGAAACGAGATTGAGAGAGAAGCCGAGCGCTTCCATGGCAAGAAAGGTCGGGATCACGGCCAGCGGCAGACCGATGGCAGCGATGAGCGTCGAGCGACGATCCCGCAGGAACAGAAAGACGACTGCGATGGTGCACAGCGCGCCCTCGGCCATGGTCCGCATCGTGCCGGTAAAATTGTTGCTGATATAGCTGGCGTTCTCGTCGAGCAGCGTGAATTGCACCATGGTTTCGGCATCGTCGAGACTCTGAACTGCAGATTTTATCTGCTCGAACGTCTCAACCTCGTTGGCCCGCTTTTCGGCAAAGATCGTCAGGGCGACGATCGGAACGGCATCGAGCGTTGCGAAACTCGAAGGGTCGCTCCAGGCATCCTCGATCCTGGCAATGTCGGAAAGCCGGTCGCTGGATCCGGCACTGGTTCTGACAGGAAGCGTGCCGAGATCCTCGACCGACATCGGTGTCGACACGGTGCGGATCGGCTCATCGAAACCGCCGGTCTTCACCGCACCGGAAGCCCGGTTGTCGCCGACCGTACGCAGCGCCCGACTGACATCCTGTGGCGCCAGGCCACGGGCGACCATTTCATCCCGCTGCAGCCAGACCCTGATCTCCCGTTCGCTGCCGCCAACCCGGGCAATCCTGCCGACGCCGGGCACTTTTTCCAGGGCGGGGCGGATGCGGTCGTCGACGCGCCGGGAGATCGCCGGCAGCGACAACTGGTCGGAGCGCAGAGCATAGGTGGCGATTGCGAGCCGCCGTATGTTGGAAAGCTCGATCGAAGGCTCATCGAGATTGACCGGCAATTGGCTCCGGATCACCCGCATCGCGGCCTGTATCCGATCCAGGGCGACTTCAGGCGGAACGTGGGCGGCGAATTCTGCATTCAACACGACGCTGCCGTCGCCGATCGTGGCGTCCAGCCGATCAAGCCCTTCGATGTCCTCGAAGGCATCTTCGACCTTTTGCGCCACCTGCATTTCCAGGTCACTCGGCGATGCCGCCTGCTGGCGCAGCATGACTGTGACGACTGGAAACTCCATTTCCGGGAAGCGGTTGACCGGCAGCGAGGTCAAGGACAGCCACCCCATCGCCGTCAAGACGAGAAACAACGCAACACCAACGGCAGGACGCTCGATCGACCATTTCGAGACGTTGATGGCCATCGGATGCCTCACAGGTTGGAAGCGACGACGGCGGCGGGCAGAACCGGCGTGACGCGCATGCCGGCGCGCACCAGACCGCCCGCGCGCAAGACGACCTGCTCGCCGGCCGATATCCCGGACACGATCTGAACAGCCTCGGCGGTCTTGCGACCGGTGACGACGGCGCGCGTTTCGACGGTTCCGTTCGCCACCAGCTGCACCTGGCTGCCATCGGCCGTGGGCTGGACGGCGCTGAGTGGAAGGACAATCTGCATCTGCTCCGTCGTGCGGATTTCCGCCCGCGCAAAAGCGCCGAGCCTGGGCGTGGCGGTCGGCGGAAGGGCAATGCGGACGCGCGCCATTCTGGTCGATTGTTCGATCCGCGGCGATAGATGCCGGACGGTGCCGGCAAGCGGCCCCATGCCCGAGATGTAGATCGACGCCGTCGTGGCAGGTCCGATCCGATCCATCATGCGCATGGGGACCAGAGCCTCAAGCTCGAAAAGTCCGCCCCTGGCGATGCGAAACAACGGCGTCTTGCCCGTGGCGATGTCGCCCACACGCGCGAAACGCTCGACGATGATACCGGAGGCGGGGGCACGCACGCGTGTTCGCTCGAGATGGGCAGTCAGTTCACGACGCTTGACCAGCGCTATGGCTCGCTCCGCCAGGGCGACGCGTTTCGCCTGTTGCGCGGTCGCGCGCTTGGCCTCGGCGACAAGGACATCGGCCTGACGCTGCTCGAGAACGTCGAGCGACGTTACTCCGGATTTCGAGAGCGGGTCGGCGCGAGCCAGGGCCTTGCTGGCGAGATCGAGGTTCGTTTGCGCAAGGGCTATGTTGCTCTCACTCTGGGTCAAAAGGGCATCGGCGCGCTCGATCTCGACGTCGTTCATGGCGAGCGCGATCTGGTCGAGGTCGGATGTCAAGACGGCCAGAACCTGGCCCTCTTGCACCGTATCGCCTTCCTCGACCAGGATGGAGAGAATGCCGGCGCCTTCGCTCTCCGTCCCCACAAGCACATCCTCCCGGGCGACGATCGACCCGGAGACGGTGCTTGTGGTCGTGAGGGCGCCGGGTGAAGCGTTGACGACCGATACACTCATCACGACGGCATCCTGGGCAGAGGTGGCGACCGCCAGTGCCGACCCTGCGGACGGGAAGAGGTTGCCGACAACCATCGGGTAAGCTGCCGCAAGCAGGGCCGCAACGGCAACGAGTGCGACCGAACCGACCATTCGCCTCCGCCCGCGTTTCGTTTCCGGCTCGGCCTCGGGTTCTCCGGGTGCTGGTGATGCATCGAAACATGTCGGTCGTCTGTGGATCATGACGACACCTCTTGCGCCTATGAGTGCATCTCGTGGACGGGGACATCGTCGCCCACCGTCGCGGGCATCAATGCCATCACTTTTCGACAGCCCTGGCATTGCGCGGGGTCGGGCAGAGACAGCCTGTTTGCCACGCGCCAGCGAGGCATCGTCGGTCCGATCGGCCGGGTGCGGGCGAGGTGATGCTCCGACCAGACCACATCGAGCGCGTCGACGAGATAGTCGATGTCTTCGTGACTGTGCAGCGGCGACGGGGTGATCCTCAGCCTCTCTGTGCCGCGCGGCACGGTCGGGTAGTTGATCGGCTGAATGTAGATATCGAAGCCATCGAGCAGCCGGTCGGAAACGGCCCGGCACTTGGCCGCGTCGCCGACGACGACCGGAACGATATGGCTCGGATTGTGCATATGCGGGATGCCGGCGGCGTCGAGCTTGTCGCGCAGCATGCGCACCCTGTCCTGCTGCGCCCTGCGCTCGCCCTGGCTGGTCTTCAGATGCCGGACGGAGGCAAGCGCACCGGCTGCGAGCATCGGCGGCAGTGCGGTTGTAAAGATGAAGCCGGAGGCGAAGGAGCGTACGAAATCGACAACTGGTCCCGTCGAGGCAATATAGCCCCCGACTACGCCGAACGCCTTTCCAAGCGTGCCCTGTACGATCGTCAGGCGATCCATGACGCCGTCGCGCTCGGCGACGCCCGCGCCACGGCGACCATAAAGCCCGACCGCATGGACTTCATCCAGATAGGTCATGGCCTTGTAGCGGTCGGCAACGTCGCAAAGCTCCTTGATGGGGGCGATATCGCCGTCCATCGAGTAGACGGATTCGAAGGCGACGAGCTTCGGCAGATCCGGCTCGACTTGGGCCAGACAGCGGGCGAGATCCTCCGGACTGTTGTGCTTGAAGATCCGGTAGTCGGCGCGCGAATGGCGGATACCCTCGATCATCGAGGCGTGATTGCCAGCATCCGATAGAACCACGCATCCCGGCAACTTGGCTGCAAGCGTCGACAGCGCCGCCCAGTTCGACACGTAGCCGGATGTAAACAGCAGTGCTGCTTCCTTGTGGTGAAGATCGGCCAGTTCGCGCTCGAGCAGCACATGCGCGTGGTTGGTGCCCGCGATGTTGCGCGTGCCGCCGGCTCCGGCGCCGGACAGGTCCAGCGACTGGTGCATGGCATTTCGGACTTTTTCGTGCTGTCCCATCCCGAGGTAGTCGTTGGAACACCAGACCATGACCTCGCGAACACGATCTCCCTCGTGGAGTCTGGCGTGCGGAAAGGCGCCGGCCATGCGCTCGATATCGGCAAAGACGCGATATCGCCCTTCCTGGCGCAGTCCCTCCAGGGCGTTGGTAAAAAAGACACCGTAGTCCATTGCCCCCTCCTCAGTGCGGTTGCCCGTGCTGTTGGCTCGATCTGTCCGGAATGGTCGATCTCGAGCCCTCGTATGGTAGGGCTTTCAGGGAAGGCGTGACACAGACTTAGGTTCCGCGAGGTTTTCGACGTAGGTGCCCGCCCTGCAAGACCAAAGTCTGATGCAAGATCTTGCCATCGGTAGATCGCACGACGGAAAAGGGTGCGAGGATCGTGGCCACGACCTGGAGACCGACCTTGGCGCAATCGTTGCATGACCGTTGTGCGTTGGATCCGGCAATGTTGGCATTGCTGCCGAGGCGCGGGTCGGTGATCGGCTGTCAATATCGATGCCCTGAAGCATTGGCACGGTTATCGCGTGCACCCCGAAGTTCGCGCAATCGGCTGCGAGGGCGCAAGCCCGCATGAGACGGAGCGAAACACGATGTCCTCACGGTGAAGAGGGTACGGCTTCGTGCGAAACCCTTTCGGTCCTGCAACCGGGATGACCGGTTCCGCGCGATGAAAAACGGCCTACTCGCCCGCGACGACGAGCCCCGGCACGGCCGCTGCAAGCGCTTCGAAGCCGGGTTTCTGGCGGGCTTTGGCATCGGTGATGAGGTGGGCCATCTCGCCGGTCTCACAGAAGACTGAACGGCTGACGACACCGACCTTGGAATGGTCGGCCAGGATGATCGCGCGGCCGGAGTTGCGCACCATGGCACGCGCGATCTCGGCGCCATGGAGGAAATAGTTCATCGCGCCCATCGTGGCGTCGACCCCCCAGGGGGCAAGCAGTGCAATGTCCGCGCGGTAGCGCTGGATGTCGTTGATGGTTGCCTCGCCATACGTCTCCATCGGGTCCTGCTTGACGTTTCCAGCGAGCAGGATGACGCGCGTGCCGCGCGAAAGCTCGCCCGCCCGTTCCGTCAGCTGGCTGGCCACGTCGATGGAATTGGTGAGGATGGTGAGGTTGCTGAGGCCGCTCGGGCCGGCGAGTGCCTCGGCCATGGTCGAGCTGGTCGAGCCCGCATCCATGAAGATGGTCTGCCCGCTTTCGAGGAAGGCGAGGGCGGCCGCGCAGATCGCGCGCTTCTCTTGCAAACGCTGCGAGATGCGCACGCCGAAGGTCGTGTCTTCCCGCGTTACCGGCACAGCGCCGCCGCGCACCCGACGCAACTCCCCGGCCATCTCCATTTCCATGAGATCGCGGCGGATCGTTTCGCGCGACACGCCGAAATCATCGACGATGCGGTCGATCGATACCTGGCCATAGGCCGCAAGCAGCGAACGGATTTTCTGCTGACGCTCTTCTTGCCACATCGCGAAGCCTCCCTTGCCGCTTCTTGATATGCGACGCCTCGCATTGCCACAAGTGACATGTGGATCGCCGCATAAAAACACATATTGCCACTAAAAACACATATTGCCACATACGCAAATTGCCTGTAGGTAGATCGCAGAGGTCGCAGACGGCCCGAACAATTTCTTCAATCAGTCGGAAGCCAGAGCCGGCGCCCATCCTGCATGCACTGCGGGAGCGATGGCGGCTGCCGACAAACGGGAAAGCGTAAAACAGAGAATGACCAGCGCCGCCCTCATCGAAGACAAGCATGTGGCATTCGCCGTGGAACTGGCGGATGTCGCTCGGGCCGTGCTCAGGGAAAACCGCCTGGCGCGGGTCGACGTCTCGGTCAAGGCGGACCGCAGCCTTGTGACGGCCATGGACATCCTCATCGAGGACCGGCTGCGCAGCATGATTGCAGCGCGGTATCCCTCCCACGGCATCATCGGCGAGGAGCGCGACTGGGTGCGCCCCGGCAGCGAGCATGTCTGGGTGCTCGATCCGATCGACGGTACGACCGCCTTCATCGCCGGCATGCCGGTCTACGGCACGTTGATCGCGCTTGCCATCGGCGGCGTGCCGCATCTCGGCGTTATCGACATTCCGGCAATCGATTCCCGCTGGATCGGCGCTGAAGGCCGGCGCACGACGCGCAATGGTCAGAAGGTCAGCGTGCGTTCCTGCCCCTCGCTTGCCGAGGCGATCATGACCAACAGCAACCAGGATTATCTGGCACAGAACGAACGTCCGGCGCTCGACCGGCTGCGCGCGGCCACCAGCGCGCGGGTCTATGGCGGGGCGAGCCTCAACTATGGCCTTCTTGCCGATGGGCGCACCGATCTGGCGCTCGACGGGGGCCAGAAGGTTTTTGATTTCGCGCCCTTCCGGCCCATCGTCGAAGGCGCCGGCGGTATCGTCACGGACTGGTCCGGCGCGCCGCTGACGCTGGAAAGCTCCGGCCAGCTGCTGGGGGCGGGCGACGCCAGGGTGCACGCCCAGGCGCTCGATCTCGTCAAGGACATGAAATCCGGCTCTGCCGTTTCGGCCAACGCATAAGCCTGAAGACAAAGAAGAGGGAACTCATGGGCATAGCGATCTCCAACCTGTCGGTGCGATACGGCGCCGAGACCGTCATTTCCGGCTTGTCGCTGGATATTCCGCAAGGCTGCTTCTTCACGCTGCTCGGCCCCTCCGGTTGCGGCAAGACCACACTGCTGCGCACCATTGCCGGCTTTGCGCCGGCAAGCGGCGGCCAGATCCGTTTCGGCGGCCGCGATGTCACCGAACTCCCGCCCCACAAGCGCGCGATCGGCATGGTGTTCCAGGACTATGCGCTCTTCCCCGACAAGACGGTGGCCGACAACGTCGCCTACGGCCTGCGCGCCCGCGGCGAAAAGGGCGGGGGTGTCGAGCGCAAGGTGAAGGCCGCACTCGAGCGGGTCGGCCTTGGCCATCTGCTTTCGCGCCATCCGGCAGCGCTTTCCGGCGGCCAGCGCCAGCGCGTGGCGCTCGCCCGCGCGCTGGTCATCAAGCCGACTGTCCTGCTGATGGACGAGCCGCTTTCCAATCTCGATGCGAAACTCCGCGTCCAGATCCGCGAGACGATCATCGAATTGCAGCGCGAGGCGAACATCACCACGGTCTTCGTGACGCACGACCAGGAAGAAGCCCTGTCCATGTCCGATCTGATCGGTGTGATGAACAAGGGCAAGGTCGAGCAGCTGGGCACGCCGCAGCAGATCTATGCGACGCCGCGCACCGGCTACGTCGCCGATTTCGTCGGAGCGGCGAACCGCACCGAAGTTGCCGTGCGCCCGACCGCTCCCGGCCGCGTCGAGGTCGATGTCGCCGGCAGCCGCCTGCTGGCAACCGACGCGCTGGAAGGCCCCGCCGAGCACGGCCTCCTCGTTCTTCGACCGGAGGATCTGAAGATTTCTTCAGCACCGGTAGCCGGTCTGCAGTCGTTGCCGGCGACCATCCGTGGCCGGCAATATCTCGGCGCCCGCACCAGCTACAGCGTCGAATGCGCAGGCGGCCTCGTCCTCAATGCCGAAATGCACGGCGCAGGGCACGACGCCTTCCTGCCGGGTGCCGCTGTCCACCTCGGCTTCGATCCCGCCGCGGCAAGGGTGATCCGGTCATGAACCCGTCCGCTCTGCGCTCCCCCTGGCCCTGGTTTTCCGCGCTGGCGCTTGCTCTTCTCGGCGTCTTCGTCGTCTATCCGCTGCTTTACATCTTTACCGCGAGCTTCTTCGGAGACGGCGGCTCGGGTTGGGTCCAGCTCATGCATGATGGGCGCAGCCTAGCGGCCATCGGCAATACGCTGGTGCTCGCCTGCGTCGTCACCTTGTGTTCGACGCTGATCGGCGTGCCCCTTGCCTATGTCTCGGCGCGCTTCCGTTTCCGCGGCAAGCTGCTGATCACGCTGCTGCCGCTTATCACCTTGGTCATTCCGGAAGTCGTGACGGCGCAGACCTGGCTGATGATCCTTGGTAACAACGGCGTCATCACCCGCTTCCTGAAGGGCCACGGGATCTTCCTTCCGAGTTTCTACGGCTGGTTCGGCCTCATCACCTCGATGAGCTTCATCTACTACACCTATGTCTACATCGGTACGGTGGCGGCCATCGGCAAATTCGATGCGCAGCTCGAGGAAGCCGCCCAAAGCCTCGGAACGGCGCCGGTGCGCTCGCGCTTCCATGTCATGTTGCCGGTCATTCGCCCGGCGATCCTTGCCTCGGCGCTGCTTGTCTTCACCATGGTCGTCGGCAATTTTGCGATCTCGACCATCCTTGGCCATAACGTGCCGCTGCTCTCGGTCGCGATCTACCAGGCGGCCGTGGCGGAGGGGGCAAGCAACCTCACCATGCAGAGCACGCTTGCCAGCACCTCCGTGTTGATCGTCATGGGTCTGCTCTTCGTCAACCGCCGCATCATCGCCGGGGGCCGCTACGAGATCGTGCAGGGCAGGGGCGCCAAGCCCCAGCCGCTGAAGGGTGGCCAGGGCGTGCTCGTCAGCGCTGCGGCCGGCGTCGTCGTTGCCATCTCGCTCTTGCCGCTCGTCACCATTGCCGTCGGCGCCTTCACGGTTTCGCGCGGCCCCGTCATGCGCTGGGGCGAATGGACGCTCGACAACGTGGCCCGCGTCTTCATCACGGCGCCCGGTCCGTTGGTCAACTCGATCCTCTACGCCGGCATCGCAACGCTCATTTCGGTCGCCTTCAGCACGCTGGTCAGCTACCTCGTCGTCAAGAAACCGAACCTGGTGACGCCGCTGATCGACTATGTCTCGGCCATTCCGCTGGCGCTCTCGGGCACCGTTCTCGGCGTCGGGCTTCTCGCCTCCTTCAACGATGGCTTCCTTTCGCTGACCGGCACCTCGACGATCATCGTGCTCGCCTATGTCATCCGCCGCATGCCCTTCGGCATGCGCAACGGTCAGGCGATCCTGCACAACATCCCGAACTCCATCGAAGAAGCCTCGATCAGCCTCGGCTCGCCGCCGTTCAGGACGTTCCTGCGCGTGGTGCTGCCGATGATGCTGCCCGCCGTCGCCTCGGCCGCGATCCTGACCTGGACGACCACCGTTTCCGAACTCTCGGCCTCGCTGCTCGTCTATTCCGGCGGCCGCGAAACCTTGCCGATCCAGATCTTCCGGCTGATCGACTCGGGCCTGATGGCCTATGCCTCGGCCTATGGCCTGGTGCTGGTCGCCGTGATCCTGCTGCCGGTCGTGATCGCCACGACCGTGTTCAAGGTGGACCTGTTCGGTTCGAAGTGAAGATCAACGACCATCCGGCCGCGTGAGGGACGCGGCCGATCTCAGACCAACCAGGAGGAACTGCCATGATGAAACTTGCCGCAACGACCATGCTTCTCGCCGGCTTTGCCGCCGCGGGCGCCGAGGCCGCCGATCCCGTAATCTACACCACCAACCCGGTCCCGGCCGTCGAGGCCGTGCAGGCCGTCATCAAGGAGAAGACGGGGGTGACGACCGGCATCATTACCGGCGGCAGCGGTGTCTTGCTGCGCCGCATCGAGGCGGAGAAGGCCGCCCCCCAGGGCGACGTCTTCTGGTCGTCCTCGGCCAACACCATGGGCGCTTTCAAGGATGTGCTCGAACCCTACACCTCGCCGGAATTGGCCGCGATGCCTGCGGACCTGCGTGTTCCCGAAGATTACTTCCAGCCCGCCAACGTCCATGTCGTTACCGTGATGGTGAACACCGAACAGCTGAACGGCGCCGCAGCGCCGGCCGACTGGAAGGACCTCGCCGATCCGACCTGGAAGGGTCGTATCGTCCTGCCCGATCCGGCCAACAGCTCGACCGGCTACACGATCGTCTGGGGTCTGTCGAAGCTGCTCGATGAGACGACCTACAAGGCGCTGGTTGCCAACCTCGTCGTCAGCAGTTCGTCTTCGGCCGTGCCGAAGGGCGTGGCCATGGGCGAATATGCCGTCGGCTTCACCTTCGAGACGAACAGCTACAGCTATGTCGACGGCGGCCAGACGGAGATCAGCATCGTCTACCCGTCCTCGGGAACCTTCACGACGCCGGAATTCGCCGCGCTGGTCAAGGGTGCGCCGGCTGGCGACAACGCCAAGAAGACAATCGATACGCTGCTCTCCAAGGAAGCGCAGATCGAGCTGCTGAAGGTCGCCTTTCGCCGTCCGAGCCGCACGGACATCCAGGTTTCCGACTTCGTGAAGCTGCCGGAACTCGCCTCGATCAAGGTCTTCAAGATCGACGAGGAAGAGGCCGCCCGCAGCCGCGATGCATTCCTCGCGGAATGGGCGGCTCTGCCGAAGGCCGGGTCGAGCAAGTAGCGATCCTGCCGCGCAAGGAAGCCGCCTCGGGCTCGCGCCTCAACGCGACTTCCTTACGGCGTGGGGTGGTGTGCGGGCAACTCTCCCGCCTGCACGCCACCATCCCTGACTTGCGTTGCGCCGGGTCTGAAGTCTTTGCCTGCGCCGGGCTGCGTTCTTGGATCAACTCCGCGGCACTGCGGTTCATTCCGCTCGGCGAAATGGACGCCGGGCGCTATGGTGCCTATCTCAAGCAAGTGGAGACTAACAAATGACCGAGAAAGCTGTTTTGGCTGGTGGCTGCTTCTGGGGCATGCAGGATCTGATCCGAGCGCTGCCCGGTGTCATCGAGACCCGCGTGGGCTATACCGGCGGCGATGTGGCCAATGCCACCTATCGCAACCATGGTACACACGCTGAAGCCATTGAGATCGTTTTCAATCCCGAGATGATCAGCTATCGCCGGATTCTGGAGTACTTCTTCCAGATTCACGATCCAACCACGCTCGACCGGCAGGGCAACGATATCGGCACCTCCTACCGATCGGCGATTTACGTTCTTGGGGATGAGCAGCGGCGAATAGCCGAAGATACCATCGCGGATGTGGACGCGTCGGGCCTTTGGCCAGGAAAAGCCGTGACATCGGTCGAGCCGGCTGGCGACTTCTGGGAAGCGGAGCCGGAGCACCAGGACTACCTGAAGCGTTATCCGAACGGCTACACTTGCCACTTTCCGCGGGCGAATTGGGTGCTGCCCAAGCGGGAGGCGGCCGCCTAGGCTGCAGCCTGCCTGGCAACGGTGGAAGGCGTTCCGGCTCGAAAGCTGGAACGTCGGATACCCTCGCCGTTGCGGCCCCATGCCCATCGCTGGCCCGCCGGAACGAGTGGCTCCAACCGCCTCGCTCGAAGGTGCCATCGATATCGCCCGGCCCGCGGCCGTCGCTATCCCCAACGGTCTTCGGCCAGCCTGCAAAATCGCAAAGCCGCGCACGAGCCGGATTGCAGCAGCTTGAATGTTGACGCAAGTGCGAATGGAACATATAGTGAACAAACATGAAGAAGTCACTCAAAGAACGGCTCGCAATCCTCTCGGATGCGGCAAAGTACGACGCCTCGTGCGCTTCGAGTGGAACCGTCAAGCGAAGCTCGGCGGACACCGGCGGGTTGGGGTCGACGGAAGGCTCCGGCATTTGTCATGCCTACGCTCCCGATGGCAGATGCATTTCGCTCCTCAAGATACTGCTGACGAACTTCTGCATCTACGACTGCGCCTATTGCATCAACCGGTCGTCAAGCAATGTCGAGCGGGCCAGGTTTACGGTCGAAGAAGTCGTCTGGCTGACGATGGAATTCTACCGGCGCAACTATATCGAAGGGCTGTTTCTCTCATCCGGTATCATTCGGTCATCGGATTACACGATGGAAGAGATGGTCCGCATCGCCCGGGCTTTGCGCGTTGACCACAATTTCTCAGGATACATTCATCTGAAATCCATCCCCGAGGCGTCGCCGCTTCTGGTCGAGCAAGCCGGTCTTTATGCCGACCGGCTTTCCATCAACATCGAACTTCCGACCGATGCGGGCCTTGCGGCCTACGCGCCGGAAAAGCGGCCGGGTAATATCCGCAGATCGATGGGGGAGTTGCGGCTGAAGATCGATGAGGCCAATGACGCGACACTGCAGACCAAGCGAAGGAAACGCTTCGTGCCGGCGGGTCAAAGCACACAGATGATCGTCGGAGCCGACGAGGCAAATGACCGAGTGGTCCTTGCCACGAGCGCCAGGCTCTATGGCAGCTACGGATTGCGCCGGGTGTACTATTCGGCCTTCAGTCCCATTCCCGATGCGTCCCGCAAGCTGCCGCTGATCAAGCCACCGATGATGCGCGAGCACAGGCTTTATCAGGCGGACTGGCTCTATCGTTTCTATGGGTTCGACATCGATGAGATTACCGCCAACCAGCCGGATGGCATGCTCGATCTCAAGCTTGACCCCAAGCTTTCGTGGGCGCTGGCCAATCGGCATTTTTTCCCGCTCGACGTCAATGCCGCGTCGAGAGAGGCGCTGTTGCGCGTTCCAGGCCTTGGCACGAAGGCCGTGAGGGCCATTCTTTCTGCACGTCGTTTGCGTCGTCTGAGGTTGGAGGATCTCGCCCGCCTGCACGTCTCGGTCAAGAAGGTGCGTCCATTCCTGTCGACGGAGGGCTGGACGCCGCACAAGTTGATCGACCGATCGGATTTGCGCTCGATGTTCGAGCCCAGGCCCGAACAGCTGGATCTGTTTTGATGCGGGTCGTTGCCCTGGAAGGACGTGGAGAGCTGGGCGAATGGCGCGATGCGGCGCGCAGGCTGCTGCTGGCGGGTGTGCCGCCAGAGGCGGTTGAATGGCATCAAGGGGCCGGTGCAAGCGCCGATCTGTTTGATCGGGAGCGCGGTGATCCGGAGAAGCAAGCGCCGTTGGAGCATGCCTCACCGGCGTTGACTGTGCCCAGGCTGTTCCTTGACCTTGCGGTCGCTGCCATTTGTCATGCCGATCCGGTTCGTTTCGGCGTTCTCTACCGCGTTCTCCATCGGCTGCAACGGGATCGAAACCTGCTGGGTATCGCAACGGATGGCGATGTCGCGGCTCTGCACGGATTGGCGAAATCGGTCCGGCGCGACAGCCACAAGATGACGGCCTTTGTTCGTTTCAAGGAGGTCGGTCCGTGTGGAGAGGCCGTCCGCCGCCGGTTCGTCGCATGGTTCGAACCGGATCATTACATCGTCGCTCGGGTCGCACCGTTCTTTCACAGGCGGTTTTTCGACATGGATTGGATGATCGCAACCCCGCGCGGCATCGCCGCTTGGGACGGCAAGGTGCTGGAGGTGTCGTCAACTCCGGGCCAAAAGACCTCGTTGTCGGACGACACCGAAGAACTCTGGCGCACCTATTTTTCCAGCATTTTCAATCCTGCGCGACTGAAGGTGAAGGCGATGCAGGCGGAAATGCCGAAGAAGTATTGGAAAAATCTGCCGGAGGCCTCGCTCATACCCGCGATGATCGCAGGTGCGGAGGCGAGCGTCGTTGCCATGGGCGAGCGAATAGCTAGAGACCCGCCGGCCTTTCATGCGCGCATTGAGGCCGCAGCAAACGCGCCGCGAGATGAGCCGCCGCCGTTGCGCGGGACATGGGAGGGCCTTCGTGCCGAGGCTGCCGGCTGTACGCGGTGCCCGCTCCATTGCAGCGCCACGCAGACGGTGTTCGGAGAAGGGCCGACCGATGCCCCAATCATGATCGTCGGCGAACAGCCCGGAGACCAGGAGGATCTGGCAGGGCGACCCTTTGTCGGACCGGCCGGCAAGCTTTTTGACGCGGCGGCGCACGAAGCCGGGCTCGATCGCCGTTCCCTCTATGTCACCAATGCCGTCAAGCATTTCAAATACGAGATGCGTGGCAAGCGGCGCCTGCACCAAAGACCCGATGCCGGCGAGGTCGAACATTGCAGATGGTGGCTCGATCTGGAGCTGGCATTGGTCAAGCCGAAGCTGGTCGTGGCGCTGGGGGCGACAGCGCTGTTCGCGCTCACCGGCGAGCGCCCGAAGATGGCCGATGTCAGGGGATCGATACGGCGCTCAGACCATGGTCCGGCCGTGTTCGTCACAGTTCATCCATCCTTCCTGCTGCGCATTCCGGATGCCGCGCGCCGAGAGGTCGAGATGGCCCATTTTAAGCGGGACCTTGCCACAGTCGCTGCGTTCGAAGCGCGCTGGTCATGAAAATGGTTCGGCTGGTCGCGAAACTCCGGCCGGCAGAGATGGCCGATTGCCGTGCGCGGCTGTCAGGCCGGGACGCACGTCGCTCCGGCGATGGCTCGAAGTCGAAGCGACCGTCTTGCCAGGCCGGGTATGGTGCCTGTTAGAACGTCTCAAGGTGCGCGGCTGGGCTGCCGTCCGAGCCATGGTTGGGAACAAAGTTGTATGCCGGATCCAGCCAGGGCGGGTTTTCCGCGTACATTTCCTCGATCAGCCGTTTGACAAGTTCGATGTACCGGGAACTGTCGCCGACGCGATGGCTGAGGATGACCGGCGAGGTTGCGCCCTCTCCCTCAAGCAGACGGTAGTGCACGTCTGACCGCATCTGCCGTGCGGAGGAGGGGATGATGCACACGCCGGCTTCGGCGGCCACAAGTCCGAGGGCGGTCTGGATTTCCCGCACTTCCTGAACCTCGGCCGGACGCGCGTCATGGCTCTGCAGCAGGTTCAGCACATGGTCGGCATAGCCGGGGCGGGGTTCCTTGGGGTAGACAATGACCTTCTGACCGGCAAGGGCGGCGACCGCAAGCGGCGAAGCGTCTTCCGCAAGGGCGGTATCCTTCGGTATTGCCACGACAAGACGTTCCTCGCGCAACACCATGCCGACCACGTTCGGGTCGCTGTGCCGCAGACGACCGAAGCCGATGTCGATGCGGCCCTCCTTGAGCGCCGGGATCTGCTGGACGGAGACCATTTCCAACAGCTGGATGTCCACTTCCGGGGCGTGCTGGCGCAGTTTTCGCACCAGCGACGGCAAACCGCCGTACAAGGTCGAGGCAACGAAGCCGATGGACACGACGCTGTTCTGGTTCAAGCCGACGCGGCGGGTTGCCGCCTGCATCTGTTCGACCCGGCCGAGCACCTGCAGCGCCTGTTCGTAAAACAGGCGTCCCGCCTCAGTCAGCCGGACCGGGCGGCTCTTGCGGATGATGAGCGGGACGCCGAGGTCCTCCTCAAGCAACTGGATCTGCCGGCTCAGGGGCGGTTGGGCGATGTGCAGCATCTGGGCTGCGCGGGTAAAATTTCGCTCGCGTGCGACGGCGACGAAATAGCGAAGCTGGCGAAGATCCATCATTTGCTTGCACCCCTTATACCGATTTCGCAGGTGTCGAGGATATGCTGCACCGCGGGAAGTGCAGATAGCGTGACACTTTTTCGCCTATGATACCAGAAAGGTATCGTAGCAGACGCAATTGATGTTGGACGGGACTTCGCGCCCGGCGCAAAGTCGCCTCATGAACACGACCTTGACATCCGTTGGCCCGACCGCAGCAGCGTTCCCCGTCGTGGAACGCATCGAGACCCTGCTCGTCGATCTGCCGACCATCCGGCCGCACAAGCTCTCGGTGGCGACCATGAACGGTCAGACCCTGATGCTGGTCAAAGTCTATTGCAGCGACGGCATCGTCGGCATCGGCGAGGGCACCACGATCGCGGGGCTGGCCTATGGCGGCGAAAGCCCGGAGAGCATGAAGCTCGCGGTCGATACCTATTTTCGGCCGGTCATGGTCGGTCAGGACGCAACCGCTGTTCGGGCGCTGATGGCGCGCATCGGCAAGATGGTCAAGGAGAACCGCTTCGCCAAATGTGCGGTTGAAACCGCGCTGCTCGATGCGCATGGCAAGCGGCTCGGCCTGCCCGTCAGCGAGCTGCTGGGTGGGCGCATGCGAAGCCGTCTGCCTGTCGCCTGGACCCTGGCGTCCGGTGATACGAAGACCGATATCGCCGAGGCCGAGAAGATGCTCGACCTGCGCCGGCACCGGATTTTCAAGCTGAAGATCGGCGCACGACCGCTGCGCCAGGACATCGCCCATGTTGCGGCAATCAAGCGGGCGCTGGGCGAGCGTGCCTCGGTGCGGGTCGATGTGAACATGGCGTGGAGCGAGATAGATGCTGCCTTCGGTATGGCCGCCCTGGCGGACGCCGGTTGCGACCTGATCGAACAGCCGGTCGCCTCGGCTGCGGCACTGGCGCGGCTCGTGCGTCGCTTTCCCGTCGCGCTGATGGCCGATGAATCGCTGCACGGCCCCGAAAGCGCGTTCGAGATCGCGAAAGTCAGCGGTGCGGACGTGTTCGCCGTCAAGATCGAACAAAGCGGCGGGCTGTTCAATGCCCAGCGGGTGGCGGCGATCGCCGACGCTGCCGGCATCGGCCTTTATGGCGGCACGATGCTCGAAGGAGCCTTCGGCACGGTGGCATCGGCGCAGGTGTTCTCCACCTTTCCGAACCTTCAATGGGGCACCGAGCTGTTCGGGCCGCTGCTGCTGACGGAAGAGATCCTGGCGACACCGCTCATCTACAGCGAGTTTGAGCTGACGGTTCCCTCCGGACCTGGGCTCGGCATCGAACTCGATGAAGAGCGTCTGGCCTTCTTCACGCGCGATGAACTGCGCAAGACAATCAGCGTTGCCGGGCAAGGAGGCTGAACATGCTCTTTCATGTGCGCATGGACGTGAACATTCCAGGCGATCTCCCTCAGACCGAGCTGGCGGACGTCATCGCCCGGGAAAAGGCCTATTCGCAGGACCTGCAGAAGAGCGGCAAATGGCGCCACATCTGGCGCATCGTCGGCCAGTACGCCAACTACAGCGTCTTCGACGTCAAGGACAATGCGGAACTGCACGAGATCCTTTCCGGCCTTCCGCTGTTCAAATTCATGGATATCGAGGTGACGCCGCTCGTGCGGCATCCCTCGGCGGTTCGCGACGACGATAGCTAGACCATCTCTGGCGCCGCGCCCGGGAGGACGCGAA
The DNA here is from genome assembly GCF_003355565.1 of Ensifer sp. M14. Taxonomy (NCBI): domain Bacteria; kingdom Pseudomonadati; phylum Pseudomonadota; class Alphaproteobacteria; order Hyphomicrobiales; family Rhizobiaceae; genus Ensifer; species Ensifer sp. M14. The sequence continues at coordinate 4,321,900 of NZ_QJNR01000004.1, read as the reverse complement.
TGGCGCGAATTTATTGAACAATCCAAGAGGAGGATGAAAATGAACGTGCAGATCTTCGACAGGCCGGAGACACAGGACTTTCTCAAGGTTCTGAGCGGCCTCAGCAACAGCAACGGCAACCCACGCGTCAAGCAGATCGTCCATCGGATCATGTCGGACCTGTTCAAGGCGATCGACGATCTCGATATCACCCCCGATGAATACTGGACCGGCATTGCCTGGCTCAACGAGATCGGCGCCACCGGCCAGGCGGGGCTGATCTCGCCCGGTCTCGGCCTCGACCATTTCCTCGACGAGCGCCTCGACGCGATCGATGAGGCTCTCGGCATCGAGAACCCAACCCCACGCACCATCGAAGGCCCGCTCTATGTGGCAGGCGCGCCGGTATCGCACGGCTTTGCCCGCCTCGACGACGGCACCGACGAAAACGGCCACACCCTGATCATGCATGGCACCGTATTTGGCGCCGGCGGCAAGCCTTTGCCGGGCGCCACCGTCGAAGTCTGGCACTGTGATACGCGCGGCTTCTATTCCCATTTCGACCCGACGGGAAAACAGGCGCCGTTCAACATGCGCCGCACGATCGTCGCGGATGAAAACGGCTGTTACAAGTTCCAGAGCATCGTGCCGCATGGCTATGGCGTGCCACCCGGCAGCCCCACCGAGCGGCTGTTGTCGGCACTCGGCCGTCATGGCCAGCGCCCGGCGCATATCCACCTGTTCATCAGCGCCGGCGACCATCGCAAGTTGACGACCCAGATCAATATCGAAGGCGATCCGCTGGTTGACGACGATTTCGCCTATGCGACGCGAGACGGCCTGGTTCCGGCCGTCACCGAACGGACCGACGAGGCCAGCATCAAGGCCAACGGTCTGGCCGGCCCCTTTGCGGAGATCAGGTTCGACATCCACCTGACGGCCCTGGTCGACGGCATCGACAACCAGGTCAACGAACAGCGCAAGCGCGCAGCCGCCTGAGCGGCAAAACCGGCGGCCCGGATGGGCCGCCCCCCCAACAATCATCGTCATCGACGACTGTGTTGCAAAGGCTGCGCCCGATGGTGCGCGCTTTGCGGGAGATAGATCATGTCTGCGATCATCGACAAAGCCCGGGACCTCAATCATCTGCTGGCCACCGCCGTGCAGGACGACAAGGAGGCCGGCATATTCCGTTGCCGCCGCGATATCTTCACCAACGAACACCTGTTCGAGCTGGAGATGAAGCACATCTTCGAAAGCAACTGGGTCTATCTCGCCCATGAGAGCCAGATCCCTGACAACAACGACTACTACACGACCACTATCGGTCGGCAGCCGGTGGTCGTCACGCGCGACAAGCACGGCGAGTTGCACGCGGTCATCAATGCCTGCGCCCATCGCGGCGCGATGTTGTGCCGTCGCAAGCACGGCAACAAGGGCAGCTTTACCTGTCCGTTCCATGGCTGGACTTTTTCCAACAACGGTAAGCTTTTGAAGGTCAAGGACGAGAAGTCGACGCAATACCCGCCGCAGTTTGCCAAGGATGGCTCGCACGACCTGAAGCGCGTCGCCCGGTTCGAAAGCTATCGCGGCTTCCTGTTCGGCAGCCTCAAGCAGGATGTGCCAGCGCTCGAGGACTATCTCGGCGAAACCAAGGTGATCATCGACCAGATCGTCGACCAGGCGCCTGATGGCCTGGAAGTTCTGCGGGGCAACTCGTCCTACGTCTATGACGGCAACTGGAAACTGCAGATGGAGAACGGCTGCGACGGCTATCACGTCAGCTCCGTGCACTGGAACTATGCCGCCACCATGGGGCGGCGCAACGAGGAGGGCACGAAGGCGGTTGACGCCAACAGCTGGAGCCGCTCGGTCGCAGGCGTCTACGGGTTCGAAAACGGCCATATCCTGTTGTGGACCAACACCATGAATCCCGAGGTCCGGCCGGTCTACAGCCGGCGGGAGGAGATCACGGCGCGGGTTGGTGAGGACAAGGCCGATTTCATCGTCAACCAGACGCGCAATCTCTGCCTCTACCCGAATGTCTTCCTGATGGATCAGTTCAGCACCCAGATCCGCGTCACACGGCCGATCAGTGTCGACAAGACCGAGATCAGCATCTTCTGCTTCGCGCCGAAAGGTGAGAGCGCCGCCGACCGCGCGTTGCGCATCCGCCAATACGAGGATTTCTTCAACGTCTCCGGCATGGGCACGTCCGACGACCTGGAGGAATTCCGGGCCTGCCAGCAAGGCTATGCCGGAACGACAGCGCTCTGGAACGACCTGTCGCGCGGCGCGCCGTTGTGGATCGATGGCCCCGACGAAAACGCCAAGCGCATGGGCATCGAGCCGTTGTTGTCAGGAGAGCGCAGCGAGGACGAGGGGCTCTTCGTCCGCCAGCATGAATACTGGGCCAAGGTGATGCGTGACGCGCTGACAGCCGAAAAGAGCGGAGTGGTGGCATGAGCATTTCCTACGACGCCATCTGCACCTTTCTCTATCGCGAAGCGCGCCTTCTGGACGATCGCCAATGGGACGAGTGGCTGACCTGCTATGCCCCGGACGTGACCTACTGGATGCCGGCCTGGGACGATGATGACCAACTCACCGAGGATCCGCATTCCGAGATTTCGCTGATCTATTACCCAAGCCGCGACGGGCTCGAAGACCGGGTGTTTCGCATCAAGACCGAGCGCTCCGGCGCCTCCACGCCGGAGCCGCGCACCAGTCACAATGTGACGAATGTCGAGGTGCTGGAGGATCGGGGCGATGAGGTCGATCTGCGCTACAACTTCCAGACCTTGAACCATCGCTACAAGGTCACCGACCAGTTCTTCGGAACCATGTTCGTCACGCTGCAAAAGCACGGCGACAGGCTGCTGATCGCCAGCAAGAAGATCGTGCTGAAGAACGATTACATCCGCCAGGTCGTCGACGTCTACCACCTGTGACGCGCGTCGGCGGTCGGAACAGGGACTGAAGAGGAGGGTTCCATGAGCTGCTACAAGATCGCATTGAACTTCGAGGACGGGGTCACCCGTTTCATCGAATGCAAGGCCGGCGAGAAAGTACTCGACGCCGCCTTCCGCAACAAGATCAACCTGCCGATGGACTGTTCCGATGGCGTGTGCGGCACCTGCAAGTGCCGGGCCGAGAGCGGCAGCTACGACTTGGGCGACGACTTCATCGACGATGCGTTGACCTCGGATGAGGCCGAGAGCGGCCTCGTGCTGACCTGCCAGATGAAGCCGACGTCGGATTGCGTGGTCGCAGTTCCAACGACATCAGCGGCGTGCAAAACCGGACAACAGAGTTTCGCCGCGACGGTTTCTCGGGTGAACCCGCACAATGACGCGGCGATTGTTCTCGAGCTCGACGTCGACGCAGCCCCCGCCTTCCTGGCTGGCCAATACGCCAACATCGACGTGCCGGGAAGCGGCCAGAGCCGCTCCTACTCGTTCAGCACGGCGCCAGGGCAAGGGCGCATCGGCTTCCTCATCAAGAAGATCCCCGGTGGGCTGATGAGCAATTGGCTGGAGCACGCCGAGATCGGAACGACGCTGCAACTGACCGGGCCGCTTGGCAGCTTCTATCTCCGTGAGGTTCAGAGGCCGCTTTTGTTCATCGCCGGCGGTACCGGGCTTGCGCCGTTTCTGTCGATGCTGGAAGTGCTCGCCCGCGAAAATTCCACGCAACGCATCCACCTGATCTATGGCGTCACGCGCGATCTCGATCTGGTCCTCGTCGACGAGATCGAGGCCTATACAAAGCTGCTTGCCAACTTCAGCTTTACGACCGTCGTGGCCGAGGAAACCTCCAGCCACCCCCGCAAGGGCTGGGTCACGCAGCACATGCCGGCCGAAATGCTCAACGATGGTGACGTCGACGTCTATCTCTGCGGCCCGCCGCCGATGGTCGATGCGGTCCGTGGGCATTTCGACGAAAACGGCGTGACGCCGAACAGCTTCCACTACGAGAAGTTCACGCCGAATGCGGTTGCGAAGGTGGCCGCATGAGTGCGCAGCGCTTTAAAGATCGATTTTCCGGCAAGGTGCTGGTGGTGACCGGCGCGGCGCAGGGTATCGGTCGTGCGGTGGCGATCCGCGCGGCAGAGGAGGGCGGGCGGGTCCTGTTCGTCGACCGCGCCGGCTTCGTCGCCGATGTTGCGGCCGAGGCCCGGGACGCTGAAACCGCGGCTTTCATCGCCGACCTCGAAACCTATGAAGGGGCTGCAGCCGCAATGCACTTCGCAGCGGAGACCTTCGGCGGCATCGATGTGCTGATCAACACGGTCGGTGGGGCAATCCGCATGCGCCCCTACGGCGAATTCGAGCCGCAGCAGATCGATGCGGAAATCCGCCGCTCGCTGATGCCGACGCTCTACTGCTGTCACGCCGTATTGCCGCATCTGTTTGCGCGTGGGGGCGGCACGATCGTCAACGTCTCGTCGAATGCAACGCGGGGCATCCACCGTGTGCCCTATTCGGCGGCGAAGGGCGGGGTGAACGCCCTGACGCAATCGCTCGCCATGGAACTCGCCGATCGCAACATCCGCGTGGTCGCCACGGCACCGGGAGGCACCGAGGCGCCGCCGCGCCGCATCCCACGCAATGCCGCGGGCGACAGCGAGGCCGAGAGGGGCTGGATGGGCGAGGTCGTGGAGCAGGTGAAGCAATCCACCTTCATGAAGCGGTATGGGACCATCGAGGAGCAGGTGGCGCCGATCCTGTTTCTGGCCTCGGATGAGGCGTCCTACATCACGGGAAGCGTGCTTCCCGTCGCCGGGGGCGACCTCGGCTGAACACACAAGACATCCACGCGTAGGCTTCGGGGAGGAGTGATCATGCGCACCATCGATGTGAATGAAGCGATAGACAACAATCCGTTCGGGAGATTCCAGTGGTTGGTGGTCGCACTTTGCGCCCTGCTGCTGATCGTCGACGGCTACGACGTCTTCGTCGCCGGCACCGTGCTGCCGACGCTGATAGCCGAGTGGGGCCTGAGCAAGCCGCAGGCTGGTGCGCTCCAGGCCTGGGCACTGTTCGGCATGATGTTTGGCGCCCTCTTCTTCGGGTCGCTGGCCGACAGGATCGGCCGCAAGAAGGGCATAGCGATCAGCTTCCTGCTGTTCACCGTGTCGACACTGCTCACCGGCTTTGCCAACTCGCCCGAGCAGTTCAAGATCTTTCGGTTCTTTGCCGGTCTTGGTTGCGGCGGGCTAATGCCGAATGCGGTGGCGCTGATGAACGAATATGCGCCCAAGCGCCTTCGCGGCACCATGGTGGCCATCATGTTCTCCGGCTACTCGGTCGGCGGCATGGTCGCAGCAGGTCTCGGTATCGGTATCATTCCACAATTCGGCTGGAAGCCGATGTTCTTCGTCGCGGCGCTGCCATTGCTGCTCTTTCCGGTCATCTTGTGGAAGCTGCCGGAATCGCTCGGTTTCCTCATTCGTCAGGGCGAACAGGAGAAGGCGAAACGGATCTACGCGAAGCTCGCGCCTGCATCAGCCCTTGGCGCCAATGACAGGGGCGCCAATGACAGGCTGGTCTTTTCCGAGGCGAAGGGCGCGTCCGCATCGATCGCGGAACTGTTCCGTCACCAGCGCGCGTTGCGCACGCTCATGTTGTGGACCGCCTTTTTCTGCTGCCTGCTGCTCGTCTACCTGCTGTCGTCCTGGTTGCCGAAGGTGCTGCAGGAAGCCGGCTATGCCGAGAAGGCGAGCCTGCTCAGCCTCTTCTCGCTCAATTTCGGTGGTATGGCCGGCGCGATCGTCGGCGGCCGGCTGGGCGACCGCTTCGGTCTGCCGAAAGTCGTGGTCGGCTTTTTCGTTGCGGCCACCGCATCCATCGCGCTGATCGGCCTGAACCCGTCGGCGGGGATCCTTTTCCTCATGGTCTTCGTCGCCGGCGCCACCACCATCGGCACGCAGATCCTGCTCTATGCCAGCGTCGCGCAACTCTACAATCTCTCGGTCCGCTCCACCGGGCTTGGCTGGGCATCGGGCGTGGGTCGGATCGGCGCTATCGTCGGCCCGACGCTCGGCGGCGTGCTTCTGGCAAAGGAGTTTCCGCTTCAACAGAGCTTCCTGATCTTCTCGATCCCGGCGGCAGTCGCCGCGCTTGCCATGCTGGTGTTTGCGATCAGCAATGCCCGCCGATCCGACGTCGCCCGGCTTGCGACCGCCTGAGGCTATCCGGCGAACATGGCAAAGCCGATAGCTCGTAGGGGATGGTTCCTCCGCCCATTCTGGCCAGTGCTTAATGGGCGCGGGGCTATCGGCAATCCGGACACCAATCCCTCACCGCAACCACTGGAGCAATTGAGCTTTGGCCTATCTCAAGCTTTCCAATCACCGTCTGCATTACCGCATCGATGGAGGCGCTGGTGACGACAAACCCTGGCTCGTGTTCTGCAACTCCCTCGGCACCGACATGCATATGTGGGACGCTCAGGTGGATGCCCTATCGGCGCAGTACCGTATCTTGCGCTACGATTGCCGGGGGCACGGCCGGTCGTCCGCGCCGCCTTCGCCCTATTCTCTTGATGATCTCGGTGGAGATGTGCTTGCGCTGCTGGATGCGCTGGGCATCGAGTGGACGCATTTCTGCGGCCTTTCGATCGGCGGTCTTACAGGACAGTGGTTGGGCATTCATGCCGGGGAGCGCTTGAGGAAGCTCGTCCTGTGCGCGACCGCTGCGAAGATCGGCACTGCGCAAAGCTGGTCGGCTCGCATCGACGCTGTGCAAACCGGCGGGCTGGAGGCACTGGTGCCCGCGACGGCAGAGCGTTGGTTCACACCGAAGTTCCGCGCTTGCGAAGCGCGCGCTGTCGCCATGGTGCTCGACAGTTTCGCCGCCACATCGCCCGATGGATATGTAGGGTGTTGCGCGGCTCTGGCAAAGGCCGACCTGCGGGATGCGCTTGCGCAGATCGAAAACCCGCTGCTTGCCATCTCCGGCGAGCAGGATCCGGTTTGCCCGCCGGCGGATCTGGACGATATCGCGGCCAGAGTTCGGCGTGGTCGTCACGTGTCGTTGCCGGGGCGGCATATCGTCAATATTGAATCCGCCTCTTCGTTCAACGCCGTGCTTCTGGAATTCCTTGGGAGCGAGGCCACAACATGCCAATACGAACCTGGCAACTGACGCGGGCTGGCATCATCGGTGAGTCCGCCAAGGGCTGCAGCTGGCGCCAGATGGCATTGCCGAAGGCGCGGACTTGCGGAAAAAGGCCAAAAAAAGGGGCCGTCGGAAAACCGCGGCCCTTAAGTGTGAAGGTCAATAAACCTCCAGAGGGGAACAGCTGCTGCGGCGGAACTGGGAGGAGACCGCCATGTGCATCAGCTGCAGGCGTTATGCTCGTTTTTTGATCACTTGGAAAACATTTTTTGTGCAATGCAGCTATGCGTGCGTTGCACTGCACCTCGATCCCCGCCGTGCAGGTCGGTGCTTGTTTGCGCGCCGCCCTTGGCGACGTCGGCCCTTATGGATGCAGCGCCGCCACTCAGTTCCGCTTTGCCGAATTCATCGCCTCCTGGTTTTTGGCGGCGACGCTCGAATACATTCCGGTCGTGCGGAACTCGGTGGGGCTCGCCCCAAAATGGCGTCGGAAGACTTTGGCGAAATAGTTCGGATCCTCGAAGCCGGACATGATCGATACTTCCTTGACGGACAGATGCGCCGCCTTGGTCAGCAGCTTTGCCGCTCTCTGCAGCCTTTTGCGCAGCACGAATTCCGCGGGCGGCATGCCCTCGCTGGCGGCAAAGACGCGCGAGAAATGTGCACGGCTGAGCCCCGAGACGTCGGCCAGTTTCTCGACGGGCAGGGGATGCTCAAGGTTCGCCATGATATGCTGGATGACGTGTTGCATCGTCCGGTACTCCTGGCTGAAAACCGGATGGGCGCCGAAGACGTCGTCGTAGAGGGCCATCGCTGCCTCATAGGCGATGGCCGATGCACTGCCGGACGCTTCGCCGCCACCTGGAATCAGTCGCAGGCTGCAGTCCGCCAGATGCTCGATCGTCTCGGGCTTCAGGCTCAGGATCGGCCCGGTTGTCGAAAGGATGGCCTTGTGGATGCGCAACGCCTCTTCGCCGTTCATCGAGATCCAGAAAAACTCCCACCGGCCGCCCGGTTCGAGCCAGTAGCGGTGATTGTGTGGCACCATCAGGAGTAGCGTCTCGCCTTCGCGCACACGGTGGTTGCGGGTCTCGTAGCGCAGGTTTCCAGCGCCCGAGAGTGTGTGCTGCAGCACTGTAAACGGTGTCTGCCCCCGTTTGCGGCCATCCCAATCGTAACTTGCATCGGTGCGGATCTCATAGCCCGTGCTGGTCGGCATCGTGTGCAGGCTATGACGTCCGCGCGGCAGCGAGACCGTCTTCATGGCCGGTCCGTTCTCGACCAATCTTTTCAGCACAGAATTACCCATGAAAGCACAATACCTCTCTGGTGACACCCATCATTATACGCATAATGCCTCACAGCAAAGCAAGATGACTGATTTCGATGGGATGGTAGGCGAAGATCGGCAAAGGCACCGCGCTCCAGGGCGATCTCCACGGCGCACCAATTTTACCCAAAGCATCACAATCAGCCGACCGAACAGCGACGAGGACAGCATGAGCCACTTCAAGATTGCCATCATCGGCGCCGGCAGCGTCGGGTTCACCAAGAAACTCTTCACCGACATCCTATGCGTGCCGGAGTTCCATGATGTCGAGTTCGCGCTCACCGACGTCAGCGCGCACAATCTCGAGATGATCAAGTCGATCCTCGACAGGATCGTCGAGGCCAACAACCTGCCGACCAAGGTCACCGCGTCGACCGACCGCCGCGAGGCGATCGCAGGGGCGCGCTATATCATCAGCTGCGTGCGGGTCGGTGGGCTCAATGCCTATGCGGATGATATCCAGATCCCGCTGAAATACGGCGTCGACCAGTGCGTCGGCGATACGATCTGCGCCGGCGGCATTCTCTATGGCCAGCGCAACATCCCGGTCATCCTGGATTTCTGCAGGGATATCCGCGAACTGGCCGAGCCCGGCGCGAAGTTCCTCAACTATGCCAACCCCATGGCGATGAACACCTGGGCTGCGATCGAATACGGCAAGGTCGACGCGATCGGGCTTTGCCACGGTGTCCAGCACGGCGGCGAACAGATCGCCGAAATCCTCGGCGCCAAGGACGGCGAACTCGACTTCATCTGCTCCGGCATCAATCACCAGACGTGGTTCGTCGACGTGAGGGTGCGCGGGCGCAAGATCGGCAAGGACGAACTGGTTGCCGCCTTCGAGGCGCATCCGGTCTTTTCGAAGCAGGAGAAGCTGCGGATCGACGTCCTCAAGCGGTTCGGCGTCTACTCCACCGAGAGCAACGGTCACCTGTCGGAGTACCTGCCCTGGTACCGCAAGCGGCCAGACGAAGTGGCGCGCTGGATCGACATGTCGGACTGGATCCATGGCGAGACCGGCGGCTATCTGCGCCACTCGACCGAGACCCGCAACTGGTTCGAGACCGAGTTCCCGCAGTTCCTCGAAGCCGCCGCCAAGCCGATCGATCCGGCGCGCCGTTCCAACGAGCATGCGAGCCACATCCTCGAAGCGCTTGAGACCGGGCGCGTCTACCGCGGCCACTTCAATGTGAAGAACAACGGCGTGATCACCAACCTGCCGGCGGACGCAATCATCGAATCGCCGGGCTTCGTGGACCGCTTCGGCATCAACATGGTCGCGGGCATCACGCTTCCCGAGGCTTGTGCAGCCACCTGCATCTCATCGATCAACGTCCAGCGCATGTCGGTCCACGCGGCGATATCCGGCGATATCGATCTGCTGAAGCTTGCGGTGCTGCACGACCCCCTGGTTGGCGCCATCTGCACGCCCGAGGAGGTCTGGCAGATGGTCGACGAAATGGTCGTCGCCCAGGCGCAGTGGCTTCCCCAATATGCCGATGCCGTGCCTGCCGCACGCGAGCGCCTGAGCAAGGCAACGGTCAGGACCCGCGAATGGAAGGGGTCTGCCCGCCGCGACATCCGGTCGATCGAGGAACTGCGCGCCGAGAAGGAAGCAACGAGATTGCGCGCGGCCGGCTGATACGCCGAGGCAACGGCGGAGGCGAGCGGCAACCTGGGAGGGGCGCCGCTACGCCTCCCATGCGCCATGACTGAAGGAAAATGCTTGAGGAGCAAGCCGTACCGCCTCGGTCCGGCGTGAAGCATGAGGGAGAGAGAAACGATGAACGCAATGCGCCATTTTAGACTGCGAACCGCCCTGATGGTCGGCGTATCGACCTTTGCCGTGCAGGCCTGGGCTTCCGAGCCGACTGTCGTGCCCGAACAGCCGCCATTCCCGGCACAGGGCAAGATCACCTACGTTCCGCGCGATTCCATCCTCGAATACAAGGCTCTGCCGGAGTATCGCGAGCCCGACTGGGTCACGGAGAAATTCGTGAAAACCGGCAAGCTGCCGCCGGTGGCCGAACGCCTGCCGAAGGAACCGCTTGTCTTCAAGACGGGCAACATGCCTGACGGCGTCGGCGTCTATGGCGACACGATGCGTCACGTGGTCGGCGGACGTCCGGAGGGGTGGAACTATTCGGCCGGACAGACGCAGGGCTGGGGCGGCATCGATATCGAGATGTTCGAATGCCTGACCCGTACCGCGCCGCTCTATCAGGTCGAGGCAAAGGATATGGAACCCTTGCCGAATCTTGCGAAAAGCTGGGAGTGGTCGGCTGACGGTCACAAGCTGACCATGCACCTGATCGAGGGTGCCAAATGGTCTGATGGCGTTCCGTTCTCGTCTGATGACGTGATGTTCTACTGGCAGGACAATGTCGTCGATCCGAACGTCTCGCCGCTCAACGGAGCGACGCCGGAAACGTTTGGCGAAGGCACGACGCTGAAGGCCATCGACGCCAACACCGTCGAATGGACCTTCAAGGAAGCGTTCCCGCGCCAGCATCTCTATTCGATGGCCTATGGCACTTTCTGCCCGGGACCGGCGCATATCCTCAAGACCAAGCATCCCAAATACAACAAGGACATGACCTACGATCAGTACAAGAACGGCTTTCCGCCCGAGTACATGAACATGCCGGTCATGGGTGCCTGGGTGCCGGTCGACTACCGATCGGACGACATCATCGTGCTGCGGCGGAATCCGTACTACTGGAAGGTCGACGAGGCCGGCAACCAGCTGCCCTATCTCAACGAGATGCACTACAAGCTGTCGACCTGGGCCGACCGGGATGTGCAGGCGATCGCCGGCTCAGGCGATTTCTCCAACCTCGAGCAACCGGAGAACTTCGTCGAATCCCTGAAGCGCGCCGCATCGGAGACGGCACCGGCGCGCCTTGCCTTCGGCGCCCGCCTGATCGGCTACAATCTGCACATGAATTTTTCGGGCAATGGCTGGGGCGATCCGGATGAACGCGCCAAGGCCGTGCGCCAGCTCAATCGCAACGCCGACTTCCGCAAGGCCGTCACGATGGCGATCGACCGAAAGAAGCTCGGGGAGTCGCTCGTGAAAGGCCCCTTCACCGCAATCTATCCCGGCGGACTGTCGTCAGGCACCAGCTTTTATGATCGCCAGTCGACGGTCTATTATCCCTTCGATCTCGACGGAGCGAAGGCGCTGCTTGAAACGGTCGGCCTGAAGGACACGGATGGCAACGGCTTCGTCAACTATCCCGCCGATACGCTGGGCGGTAAGGATGTCGAGATCGTGCTACTCGTCACCTCCGAGTACAATACCGACAAGAACCTCGCCGAAGGCGTGGTCGGCCAGATGGAAAAACTCGGGCTGCGCATCGTCCTCAACTCGCTCGATGGCAAGCAGCGCGACGCCACCAACTATGCCGGACGCTTCGACTGGATGGTGCATCGCAACGGCGCCGAATTGTCGTCCGTCGTGCAGAACACGCCGCAGCTGGCCGCCACCGGCCCTCGCACCAGTTGGCATCACCGCGTGCCGGAGAGCGGCGAGCTTGATCTGATGCCGTTCGAAAAGGAACTCGTCGACATCGTCAACAAGTTTATCGCCAGCAACGACAATGACGAGCGGACCGATCTGATGAAGAAGTATCAGAAGGTCTCGACGAGCAATGTCGATACCGTCGGCCTGACGGAATATCCGGGTGCGCTGGTCATCAACAAGCGCTTTTCCAACATTCCGAGCGGCGCGCCGATCTTCATGTTCAACTGGGCGGAAGACACGATCATCCGGGAAAGGGTCTTTGTCGCTGCCGACAAGCAGGGGGATTACGAATTGTTCCCCGAGCAGCTGCCGGGCAAGCCGGGTGAGGGCGGCCCGATCAACTGATCACTCACAGCGTTCGTTCCGGCCGCAGCCGATCGCGGCCGGAACGATCCTTCAACAACACAAGAGAACCTAACAGCCATGTTCCGATTTCTGCTTGTGCGCATCGCATCCGCCATACCCGTGCTCTTCGTGTTGAGCGTTGTCACGTTCGCGATCATTCAGGCGCCGCCGGGCGACTACAGTGACTATATCCGCTCGCAGCTGATCAATCAGGGCGGCGCCTCCTTCGAGGAAGCCGATGCCCAGGCGCAGGCCTACAAGGTCGCCAACGGCCTCGATAAGCCGATGGCCGTGCAGTACGTCAACTGGATCACCGGCATCCTGACCCGCGGCGATTTCGGCCACAGCCTGTTCTACAACAAGCCGGTGGCGGACGTGGTCGGCGAGAGGCTGCCGCGCACGCTGGCGTTGGCGCTGGTATGCCACATCCTCGCGTCGATCATCGGCATCACCTTCGGCATCCTTGCCGCCACGCGGCAATACTCCTGGGTCGACAGCCTGCTGTCGGGCATTTCCTTCCTGGGCATGACGGTGCCGCGCTTCCTGATGGCGCTGATCATCGTCTACATCCTGGTCTTCCATTTCAACGTGACGGAGATCAACAGCTTCCATTCCGCCCGCTACGGCGGTGCGCCCTGGTCCTTCGACAAATTTGTCGATCTGCTGAAACATGTCTGGCCGGTGATCGCCATCGCCACCTTCGGCGGGCTCGCCTACAACATGCGCGTTATGCGCGGCAATCTGCTCGATACGCTGAACGCCCAATATGTCGAAACCGCCCGCGCCAAAGGGCTTTCGGAAGGTGCCGTCATCATGCGCCATGCGGTGCCGAATGCGCTTCATCCGCTGGTCATGTATCAGGGCGTCGTTCTGCCCTATATGCTGACGGGCGAAATCGAGACCGCGATCATCTTCGCCCTGCCGACCGTCGGACCGGCCATTGTCGGCTCCATGTGGGTCGGCGACGTCTATGTCACCGCCACCTTCATGTTGGTGTTGTCGGCCACGCTCATCATCGGCAACATCATCGCCGACATGCTGCTGGCGATGCTTGACCCGCGGGTGCGTCTTGGCGGAGGTGCCCACGCATGAAGGCCGACGTTCAAGAGATCATCGTCGCTCCGATGCCGTCAGCGCACCACGGCAACGAAACCTACCTGGCGCTCGTCTGGCGCCGTCTCAAGCGTTCCTGGACCGGCATGGCCGGCCTCGTTCTCGTCTGCCTGCTGATGCTCATGACGATTTTTGCGGAATTCTTCTCGCCCGTCGATCCGAAGCTGACCGGCGTCGCCTTCGCGCCACCGCAGACGATAAGCGTCACCGACCAGAACGGCAAGCCCGTCTGGCCGCGCACCTACCAGGTCGGCGAGGGCACTGAACTCGACCCGATCACCTTCCAGCCGATCGTCGGCCCGGACTATGCCAATCCGAAGGACCTCGGTTTCTTCGTCAAGGGTTTCAGCTACCGGCTGCTCGGGCTCGTGCCGATGGACCGGCATTTCTTCGGCGCCGTCGATGGAACGCCGGTCAATTTCCTCGGTACCGACAAGTTTGGCCGCGATGTGCTGTCACGCATCTTCCACGGCTCTCGCGTGTCGCTGATGATCGCATTGACGGTGGTGTTCATCGTCACGGTTGTCGGCACCACGATCGGCATGGTGTCGGGGTACTTTGGTGGACGCTTTGACATCTGGATGCAGCGTTTCGTCGAGCTGGTGCTCGCCTTCCCGCAACTGCCGCTCTACCTGGCACTGACGTCGCTGATCCCCGTGACGGCGCCGACCAATGTCTTCCTCGCCTTCGTCATCTTCGTCATGTCGGCGCTGGGCTGGGCGCAGATGTCGCGCGAAGTGCGCGGCAAGACGCTGGCACTGGCGAGAATAGACTATGTGCGGGCAGCCATGGCGATCGGCGCCACGGACCGGCGCATCATCTTCCAGCACATCTTTCCAAACGTCATGAGCCACGTCATCGTCGCGGTGACGCTGGCGATCCCGAACGTGGTGCTGCTGGAGTCGTTCCTCGGCTTCCTCGGGTTTGCGGTCAAGCCGCCTTTGATGTCCTGGGGGCTGATGTTGCAGGATACGGCCACCTATTCCGTCATCGGGTCCTATCCCTGGATCCTGTCGCCCGTCGCTTTCGTGCTGATCACCGTCTTTGCGTTCAACGCGCTTGGCGATGGCCTGCGCGACGCCGTCGACCCGTATTGAGGAGGCGCCCATGGCACTCGTTGAGTTAAACCTGCTTGCGCCCGAACAGCGGCACGATCATGCCGCCGCCATCGGCTCTCCGATCATCGACGCGCGCCATGTGGCGGTGAAATTCAAGGTCGAGGGCGGCCTGGTCGATGCCGTCAAGGATGTTTCCTTCCAGCTCTATCGCGGCGAGACGATCGCCGTGGTCGGGGAATCCGGCTCGGGAAAATCGGTGACAGCCCGCACGGTGATGGGGCTTTTGACCAAGCGCGCCACGGTGTCGGAGCGTTCCAGCATCGACTATGACGGCCGGAACGTGCTGAAGCTCTCCGATCGCCAGCGCCGGGCGCTGCGCGGCAACCGCATCTCGATGATCTTCCAGGAGCCGATGAGTTCACTCAATCCGGTCTACACGATCGGCGCCCAGATCATCGAGGCGATCCGGGTGCATCAGAAGCTGAGCCGCAAGCAAGCAACTGAACGCACGCTGGAACTCTTGCGCCAGGTCCAGATCCCCGATCCGGAATCCCGTCTCAACCAGTATCCGCACCAGCTGTCGGGCGGCCAGCGGCAGCGCATCATGATCGCCATGGCGCTTGCCAACAACCCGGACGTGCTGATTGCCGATGAACCGACGACGGCGCTCGACGTCACGGTGCAAGCGCAGATCCTCAACCTCATCCGCGATCTGCAGAAGAGGCTGGGCATGGCGGTGATCCTGATCACCCATGATCTGACCGTCGTCAGGCAATTCTCCGACTATGTCTACGTCATGCAGAACGGAGAGGTGAAGGAGCACAACACGACGGCGGCACTGTTTGAAAACCCGCAGCACCCGTATACCCGGCATCTGCTCAACTCCGAGCCGAAGGGCAACGCCAACCCGATGCCGCCGGATTCGGCCGCCATCCTGGAAGGTCGCTCGGTGCGCGTTTCCTTCATGCTCAGGGCGGGCGGCTTCTTCAAGCCGCAACTCAAGGAACTGGTCGCGGTCGACAACCTCAGCCTGAAGCTCCATCGTCACGAGACATTGGGTCTGGTGGGCGAATCCGGATCAGGCAAAACGACGTTCGGCCAGGCTCTGGTCAAGCTGCTGCGAGCCGAAGGGGGCGAAATCCTGTTTGACGGCGAGCCGATCCAGGACAAGACGCGCGACGAGATGCGGCCGCTGCGCTCGCGCATGCAGATCGTCTTTCAGGACCCTTTCTCCTCGCTCAATCCGCGCATGTCGGTCGGCCAGATCATCGAGGAAGGGCTTGTTGTCAACAAACTCGGTGCCACCCGCAACGAGCGGCTGGAGCGTGTGCGCGACGCGCTGAACAGCGCCGGCCTGCCGAGCAACATCCTGTCACGTTTCCCGCATGAATTTTCCGGCGGCCAGCGGCAGCGCATCGCGATTGCCCGGGCGATCGCCTTGGAGCCCGAGTTTATCCTGCTCGACGAGCCGACTTCGGCGCTCGATCTCTCGGTTCAGGCACAGATCATCGAACTGCTGCGCAAGCTGCAGGACGAGAAGGGACTGAGCTACCTCTTCATCTCCCATGATCTCAAGGTCGTGCGCGCACTCTGCCACCGGGTGGTGGTGATGCAGCATGGCAAGATCGTCGAAGAGGGGCCGGTCGAAGACGTTCTTTCCCATCCCAAGACCGCCTACACGGAACGGCTCGTCAGAGCCGCGTTCGAAGTGGCCGCCTAGCAGAAAAGAGGCATTTCATGACGAGACAACCCAAGATCACCTTCATCGGCGCCGGATCGACCGTGTTCATGAAGAACATTATCGGCGACGTGCTGCAGCGTCCGGCGCTGTCGGGCGCAAAGATCGCTCTGATGGACATCAATCCGCAGCGGCTCGAGGAAAGCGAAGTCGTCGTTCGCAAGCTGATTTCAACGCTCGGCGCCAAAGCCACCATCGAGTTGCACGCCAACCAGCGCAAGGCCCTCGAAGGTGCCGACTTTGTCGTCGTCGCATTCCAGATCGGCGGTTATGAGCCCTGCACGGTCACGGATTTCGAAGTGCCGAAGAAGTATGGCCTGCGTCAGACGATCGCTGACACGCTTGGCGTTGGCGGCATCATGCGTGGACTGCGCACCGTACCGCATCTCTGGAGCATCTGCGCCGACATGACCGAGGTCTGCCCCAATGCGATCCTGTTGCAATACGTCAACCCGATGGCGATCAACACCTGGGCGATCGCTGAAAAATATCCTCACATCAGACAGGTCGGCCTTTGCCACTCCGTCCAGGGCACGGCGATGGAACTCGCCGAGGATCTGAACATTCCCTACGAGGAGATCCGCTACCGCTCGGCCGGCATCAACCACATGGCCTTCTTCCTCAAATTCGAGCACCGCCAGCCGGATGGCTCCTACCGCAACCTCTATCCCGATCTGCTACGCGCCTACCGTGAGGGTCGCGCGCCCAAGCCCGGCTGGAACCCGCGCTGCCCCAACAAGGTGCGCTATGAGATGATGACCCGGCTCGGCTATTTCGTCACCGAAAGCTCGGAGCACTTTGCCGAGTATACGCCCTATTTCATCAAGGAAGGCCGCGACGATCTGATTGAAAAGTTCGGCATCCCGCTCGATGAATATCCCAAGCGTTGCATCGAGCAGGTCGAACGCTGGAAGGGGCAGGCGGCCGCCTATCGCTCCGCTGACACGATCGAGATCAAGCCGTCGAAGGAATATGCTTCCTCGATCATGAACTCCGTCTGGACGGGCGAGCCCTCGGTCATCTACGGCAACCTGCGCAACAATGGCTGCATCACCTCGCTACCCGACAATTGCGCCGCCGAAGTGCCGTGCCTTGTGGACGAGAACGGCATCCAGCCGACCTTTGTCGGCGATCTGCCACCGCAACTGACGGCGCTGATCCGCACCAACATCAACGTGCAGGAACTGACGGTCGCTGCCCTGATGACCGAGAACCGCGAGCATCTCTACCACGCGGCGATGATGGATCCGCACACGGCCGCCGAACTCGATCTCGACCAGATCTGGTCGCTGACCGACGACCTTCTCGCCGCCCACGGCAACTGGATCCCGGAATGGGCGAGAAGTGCCAGAAAGGTTCACGCCGCGTAGCTTTTCTCCCGGTCGCGTGGCAGGAAAGCCCCGGAACCTCCCAGTTCCGGGGTTTTCCATTGGCCGTCAGGGCGTCAGGCGTGCTTGAAGAAAATCAGGACGTGGGTGGCACAGGCAAACCAGTCGCGGCGCCAGAAATCCAAGGCAGCCGATGGCAGGCAAGTGCCATCGGCGATGGGCGAGGCTCACACTCTTCCTGCTTTGACCCGGCGTCAGCGCAGTCGTTGGCCGTCCTTGTCGAAGAGGAAGGACCGGGACGCGGCGATGGCAACGGTCAGGGTCTCGCGGCTGGCGATGTCGCGGACGTCAACGTGCTCTATGATGATCCGCTCATCGGCGGAGACGTGGGCGTAGACATAGCTGGTGTTGCCGAGATGCTCGGCAACATCGACCTTGACTTTGACATCCGCGTCGCCTTTCCCCTGGCCGAGAAAATGCTCCGGCCGGACACCGAGCGTAACGGCATCCCCGACCGCGACGGATGGCGCGGCAATGGGAAGGGTCAGCTGGACGTCGGGCTGGCTTGTGAGCGTCACGGTCGCCTGCCCGCCGCCCACTGCGGCAACCCTTGCCTTGAGAAAGTTCATGCGCGGCGAGCCGATAAAACCGGCGACAAAGGTATTTGCCGGGTCGTCGTAAAGTGCGAGCGGCGCGCCCACCTGTTCGACCACACCCGACCGCAAGACGACGATCTTGTCGGCAAGTGTCATCGCCTCCACCTGATCGTGCGTCACGTAGATGATCGTCGACTTCAGTTCCTTGTGAAGCTTGGCGATCTCGACGCGCATATGCACGCGCAATTCGGCGTCGAGGTTCGACAGCGGTTCGTCAAACAGGAAGACGAGCGGATTGCGCACGATGGCTCGGCCGATCGCGACACGCTGCCTCTGACCGCCCGAGAGCGCCTTCGGTTTGCGGTCCAGAAGCGGCTCAAGCTCGAGGATGCGCGCCGCATCGTTGACTCGGGCGTCGATCTCCTCTCTCGCCATGCCGGCGAATTTGAGCGCGAAACCCATGTTCTCGCGCACGGTCATGTGCGGATAAAGCGCATAGGACTGAAACACCATGGCGATGCCGCGCTTGGACGGATCGACATCGTTCATCACCGTGCCGCCGATCGTGAGCTCGCCGGAAGAGATATCCTCCAGCCCGGCGATCATGCGCAGCAGCGTCGACTTTCCACAGCCCGAAGGTCCGACGAAGACGACGAACTCCCCGGCCTCGATCGACAGATCGACGCCCTTGATGATTTCGAGCGCGCCGAAGCGCTTGCGAATGTCGGTGAGACGGACTTCGGCCATGATGACTACTCAGTTGACGGTAAAGGTGATGGACTGGGTGTCGAAGCGGCGGCTCTTCACCGTCAACTCAAGCTTGCCCTTGGCCTCACCGGCCTCGACCCAGAAGCCTGTGGCGCCGCCCTTCAGCGTGTGCTCGGACGGACCGATGATCCTGCCCTGACCTTCGAGTGACAGCATGACCGGCTCCTCGAAATAGGGGAGCAGGTTGCCGCATTGGTCGAGGGCGCGCACCACCACACGTACGGCATCATTTTCGCCAGCGCGAAGCTCCGTGTCGTCGGCGATGACTTCGAGCGTTGCCGGGACGGGATCGGCCGGCAGCGTCAGCGTCTTCACGGGCTTTCCGTCGACATAGCCGGTAAAGGACCCCTCGCGCCAGACCCGGCCCCAGGTGCCGAATTCTTCCGGTGTCACGCTGCGCAGATCGAGCACGACGGGGGGGTGCGGCAGATGCGGGTAATTTTCCCTGTCCGGATAAATGCGCTTTGCCGGCCATTCGCCAAACTTCACTTCGACATAGTCGCAGTTCGTCAGCACGATCAGCGGCAGCACACCGCCGATATTGCGTTCGCCGCGCGCCCAGAAGGTGACCGGCTGAAGCACGACATTGTCCTTGGGGTCCCCTTGCGAGCTATAGGCATAGGCGGCGAGTTTCGGGATCCGGTACATGTCGAGCACGCCGTGGTAGCAGATGCGGTCACCGGCGCCGAAGTCCTTGTGGGTGTTGTAATCGAACATGCACCAGCCGGTGGAGCCGGAGATGTCCGGGTCGCCGGCAACGGCGTTGAGGATCAGCAGGTGGCGCGTCACGTGCTCTGCCTGGCGCTGTTCCTGGTCGAAACGCTTGGTCGGATACATGTGGCCGTTGTATTCGGTGATCATGTAGGGAATGGGCCGGGTAATGCCCGTCGTCTCGACGCGATCGCGCAACACCACACGCCCACGATTGTTGCCCGGCAGCTCTTCGTTGCCGAGAATGAAGTCGTTCATCGTGTAGACGTCTTCGAGCAGTTCCGAATTGGTGATGAAGCGCACGCCGCCGGTCTGGCGGGTGGGGTCAAGCTTACGGGCGAGACGGTTCGTCTCAGCGTAGAAAGCGTGGTTGTCCTGGCTTTCGTTGATGCGAACGCCCCAGATGATGATCGAGGGATGATTCCAGTCGCGCTCGATCATGCGGCGCACGTTTTTGATCGATTCCTTTTGCCAGGCTTCACCGCCGATATGCTGCCATCCGGGGATTTCCTCGAACACGAGCAGGCCGATCTCGTCGCAGCGCTCGATAAACCACTTCGACTGCGGATAGTGCGACGTGCGCACGATATTGCAGGCGAGCTCATGCTTCAGGATGTCAGCATCTTTCTCCTGTGCGCGCCGACCCATCGCGTAGCCGGTGTGCGGGAAAGCCTGGTGACGGTTCAATCCGCGCAGCTTCAACGGCCTGCCGTTCAGCTGGAAGCCCTCCGGCGTGAAGAGCGCCGTGCGGAACCCGAAGCGCTGGGTCAGCACATCTTCGCCGTGTTCGGTCTCGAGCTTGAGCGACAGGGCATAGAGCACCGGATTGTCGATATCCCAGAGTTCGATGTCCGTGAGATCGGGGAAAGTGAACATCACCTCGTTGCCATCGACCTTGATCGAGGCGGCCGCAACGTCACCACCACCCTTGCGGCGGATCTTGGCAGCAAGCGTGCCGGTCAAGGCGTGCTGCTGCGGATTGGCAAGGAAGACGCGCGCGGTGACGGACTTCGTCTCGGCAAGCGCATCCGGCGTCTCTATCTTCACATTGGCGATCGAGATCGGGCTTGTTACTTTCAGCCAGACGTCACGGTAGATTCCGGCATAGCAGAGATAGTCGATCTGGCCGCCGAACGGCGGTATTTCGGGGTTCTCGGAGCCGTCGATCTTGACTGTGATCAGGTTTTCGCCACGCACCAGATGCGGCGTCAAACGCGCCTCGAAGGGAGTGTAGCCATCCTTGTGCGCAATGATTTGCTTGCCGTTCAGATAGACGACGCTGTCGGCCATGGCGGCATCGAAGACGAGCGACACTTCGCGACCTTCGAACTCGGCACGCCAGTCGAAGCGCTTCTGATAGGTGAACGGCTTCTGGTAGTCCGTCTCGTCGAAATAGTTATAGGGCAGCTCGACGGCGCTATGCGGCAGGCGCACGGTTTCGCCCGTCTGAAGCGCGTGAACATGCGCCAGCTCGAAGCCGTCGCGAAAGACCCAATTGGCGTTGAAGTTTTCAGTAATGCGCATTGACGACGTTCCTATTTCACTGAACCGAGCATGCCCTGCACGAACTGGCGCTGCATGACGAAGAAGACGAGAAGGGTGGGGAGGGTGGCGAGGATCGTGCCGATCATGACCACGCCGTAGTCGGGGTAATAGGCGGACGCGAGCGAGGAGACGACGAGGGTGATCGTCTTCGTCTCGTTCGACTGGAGGACGATGAGCGGCCAGAGGTAGTTGTTCCAGTTGGTCATGAAGACGATGACGAAGGCGGCCGCGTAGGTGGAGCGCATCACCGGAATGTATATGTAGAGAAAGATCTGCCATTCCTTGAGGCCATCGACCTTGGCCGCGTCGCGAAGCTCCGTCTGAAAGGCCTTGGTGGACTGGCGGAAGTAGAAGATGATGAAGGCGGATGCGATCGTCGGCAGCATGATCGCAATGTGCGTGTTGATGAGGCCGCTTCTCGCCATCATCATGAACAGCGGGATCATCAGCGCTGCAAACGGCACCATCAGCGTCAGAAGCACAAGCGCGTAGATGCGATCGCGTGCCTTTGACCTGAACATCTCGAAACCGTAGCCGGCAAGCGACGACACGACGATCGTCAACAGCGTCGCAAGCACAGCAAGCTTGGTTGAGTTCCAGAAAACCAGCGGCACGTCGACCTGTGCGAAGAAATTGGCGACATTGGTGCCGAAGGCATCGCCGATGCCGGTTCGGCCGCCAATGATGTCGATAGACCTGTTGGTCGAGCTGATCACCATCCAGATAAACGGGAAAATCGACAGGAAGGCTGCCGTCCCCAGGAAGACGTATTGCAGCGCGGTTGTTGCAAGGCGCGAGACGTTCATGACCGGTCCCTCGCAGCGTAGAACTGGAGGAAGGACAGAAGCGCCACCATGATGACGATGACGTAGGAAATGGTTGCCGCGTAACCGAAGCTCGGCATGAAGCGGAAGGTGAGGTTGTAGATATAGAGCGAGAGGGTCAGCGTCGCATTGGCCGGGCCGCCGCGCCCCTCGGTCAGGTTGTAGACCTCGTCGAACAGCTGGATCGTGCCGATGGTCGAGATGATCGTCGTAAACAGGATCACCGGCTTCAACATCGGAACGGTGATGTAGACGAAGCGGGCCCAGGCGGGCACGCCATCTATCTTCGCGGCCTCGTAGATCGACTTGTCGACGTTCTGCAGCGCGGCCAGGTAGAAGATCATGTTGTAGCCGGTCCAGCGCCAGGTGATGGCGAGGATGACGAGCACCTTGGCCCAGAAAGGCTCCGTCAGCCAGCCGATCGGGGTCGAGATCAGACCGATCGCCAGAAGCGCTGAGTTCACGACGCCGTCAACGGAGAACATGCTTTTGAACAGCACGGAATAGGCCACCAGCGAGGCGACGCAGGGCAGGAAAATGGCGGTGCGGAAAAAGCCGATGAACTTCAGCTTGTCGTTGTTCAGGACCGAGGCGAGCATCAGCGCCAGCGTGATCATGATCGGCACCTGAACGATAAAGAAGGTGACGGTATTCGTCAGCGCCTGAAAGAAGACGGGATCGTTCCATAGCCGCACCACGTTTCCGAAGCCGGCAAACTTCATCATCATGCCCTTGCCCGAGAAGAAGGACAGATAAAGGGAGCGCAAGATCGGGTAGACGAGGAAGATCGCGATGAGAAGCAAGGACGGAGCGACGAACAGCCAGCCGTTCAGGTCGTAATAGCGCTTCAAACCGCCTGTTTTGCCGGCAGCCATGGGATGCCCTCGATAAATGGGATGACGGTGCGGAAGGCATGCGACGCATTGGTCGCATGCCGCTCCAGCGAAGAGGGCAGGCGGATGCCGCCTGCCTTTGGATCGCTACTGGATCTGGCCCTGGGCCTGGCTGTCGACGGCTTTCAAGACGTCGTCGATGGGCGCACCCTGGCCAAGCGACGGCAGATGCGCCGTTACTGCCGTGTCCACCTCGTTGGTGAAGACGCCGTAGTTGACCGCCGGAACCTTCGCCAGCCAGTCGGAGAAGTTCTGCCAGACCTTCTCGCCGCCGAAGAAAGCGTCGGCTTCGGAATAGGCCGGGCCGTTGCGCGCTGCCATCAACGAGCCGACGGCACCACGTTCCGTCAGGATCTTCTGATAGAAGTCGACATCCTTGGCATAGACCTCGTTGAGGAAATCGATGGCTTCGTCTTTCTCGGCGGAGCTTGCGGTCACGTACCAGCTGGAGCCGCCAAGGTTGGAAGCATGGGATGCACCCTCGACATCAAGCTTCGGAATGGGGGCCACGCCCCATTTGCCGGATTGATCGGCCTGGGCCTTGACGGTGCCGGTAATCCACACGCCCGTCGTCACGGTGGCCACATCGCCAGAGGTGAAGGACGCCACCCATTCGGTCCAACCGGCAGCGGGCTTGTGAATATTGGCCTGCAGGATCTTCTGCTCGGTCTGAAGCGCTGCCTTCAGGGCCGCATTGTTTTCGATCGACAGCGTGCCGTCCTTGTCGAAATACCAGCCGCCGGCAGACTGCATCAGGATGCGGATGAAGCCAGCGTCGTTGATGTCGAGACCGAGCATCTTCTTGCCGGTCTTGGCTTCGACCTGCTTGCCGATCTCGATGAAACGGTCCCAGGTCAGGTCCTGCATATCCTCGGGCTTGAAGCCGGCCTGCTCCAGATAATCCTTGCGGTAGTAGAGGCCGGTGACGCCGGAATCGAACGGCATGCCGTAAACGGCGCCGTCCATCGTCATCAGCTGAACCTTGTAAGGCGCGAAGCCGGAGAAATCGACCTTGCTGGAAAGCTCGGCGAAGGCGCCGGGGAAAGACTGAAGGTATTTCTGCGCGCCATAGTCCTCGATCAGCACGATGTCGGGCAGGGCGTCGGTTGTGCCCGACGACAGCGCCGTCTGCAGCTTCTGCTCGACATCGGCCTTGGCGAAGTCGACGATGTTGAAGGTCGTTTCGGGATGCTTTGCGCTATAGCGCGCCGCGGCTTCCTTCATGATCGCAACGTTGAAGTTGGGATCCCAACACCAGACCGTGACCTCACCGGCAAAGGCGGCGGTGGACGCAAGCAGGCTTGCTGCGGCGAACGCGCCAGCCGAAACGCGCGACAGTATCGTTTTGCGGTACATCGTTTCCTCCCTAGAAACTTGCTGAGGGCAGGTTCTCCTCTCCTGCCGTCCACGCAACAGTTACCGAAATTCAGGCAACACGCAAGGAAGATTTAGTAAATATTTATCACCGCCGCGAAACCGCTTCTCGATGCCTAGGATTCCTGCGGTTTGCGGCAGCTGTCGCGCCAAACGAGTTCGGTGGAGATGCGCACCTGCTTGCCGTAGCTGCGGCCGGAAAGGCGTTCGAGCAACAGATCGACGGCCGTCTCGCCGATATGCTCGCCATGGATGCGCACCGTCGTCAGCGATGGCGTCAGGAACTGCGCGACCGGGATATCGTTGAAGGAGATGACGCCAATGTCGTCCGGGATCGAAAGGCCGAATTCCTGGATCGCCCTGTAGGTGCCTATCGCCATGTTGTCGTTGGATGTCACGATCACATCCGGCCGGTCGGAGAGCGAAAGCAGTTCGCGTGCGAGACGGTAGCCGGTGTCGAGCCGAAGGCTCTGACCCGACGAGCAATCGGAGAGCGCCAGCAGCTCAGGCGCGAAGGTGCCGTTCTTCGTCTGCCAGTCGATATAGGCCGCACATCTGCGCTCGGCGAAATGCTGGACAGCGCCATTCAGATTTTCGTGGCTGCCGATAAAGCCGATGCGCCTGTATCCGCTGGATTTCAAGGCGTCGAGGATCTTCCGGGTGGCGAGGCCGACGTCGGAGAACACGCTGTCCAGCCGGTCGCTCCGGGGGTCGAAATCGGCAAAAACGACGTGGCGGGCATGCTCGTTCAGCCATGCAATCTCGTTGTCCGAGTGCTTGCCGATGACGATCACGCCCGATGCGCTTTCAAGCAGGGACGCTTCGGGGAGAGCATCGGAGTGGAAGACCTTGACGATCTCCGTTCTCAGGTCGCGGCAGCGGCTTTCGATGCCAAGTCGCACACCGACATAATAGGGATCGGCAATCTCATCCGACGGCTCGAGAAAATGCACGATGACAAGCTTGGTCAGAAGGCTGGGGGCAGCCTGTCCGTTGGCCTTGTTGCGATTGCGCGGGGTCTCGTAGTTCAGTGCCTCGGCCGTCTCGATGATCGCCTGGCGCTTGGCGGGCGAGATGGACAGGGCCGGGTCGTAGTTGAGTACCCTCGACACCGTGGCCGACGACACGCCAACGCTCTTGGCGATTTCCTTGATAGTGACCATGCCGTCATTCCATTGTTGTCATCGGGCGACTATGTCACATCCGCCCAAGTTCCGAAATCGATTTTAGTAAAGTTTTACTGCCCCTCAGGGCGGGATCAACCAATGTCTGGCCGCAAGCTCTAAAACGGCGCCGTTATAACCAAGCGACAGGTTGTTCTCAAGGAAACACACGGCTATCGGCAAGGAAGCGGGAGATCAGCCCTGCCTTGCTCCTGGCAGGTTTCCAAGGAAATCCGTCCGGCGGCAGTACCGGGTGGCGATTTATGCATTCAACGCATGAATTGCATGTCGATATCTCGTTTGCACAGGGCGAGCCGTCAGGACTAGGCTGCCCCCAATCCAGAACAACAGTGAAGCGCGAAGCTTCGGGGAACCTCCATGAGCGATACCAGACTTGCCGACCCGGGCCAGTTTGTCGTCGTGCCGCGGCACAAGATCGGCACGAAGATACTGGCCCTCGTATTCATCACAATGCTGGTCCTGCTTGTGAGGGCCTTTTGGCTCGGCGATATCGCCTGGAGCTATGTCGGAGAAAACCTGTTCTCGAAGGCCGTGATGGCCGGCGTGGTCAACACGATCATCATGACATTCTGCGCCATGGCGCTTGGCATTCTGCTCGGCGTGCTCGCCGCGGTCATGCGCATGTCCGACAATCCGGTTCTGAGAAGTGTTTCCGTCGGCTATATCTGGCTGTTTCGCGGTACGCCGGCGCTGCTACAATTGCTCCTGTGGTTCAATCTGGCGCTGATCTTCCCGACCATCGGCATCCCCGGTCTGTTTTCGCTGCGCACCGTCGACGTGATGACGCCTTTCGTCGCTGCCTTTCTCGGCCTGGGGATCCAGCAGGGTGCCTATACGGCCGAAGTCGTGCGCGCCGGCATTCTCTCCATCGACAAGGGGCAGACTGAGGCGGCCCTGTCGATCGGCATGACCAAGCTACGTGCGACACTGAAGATCGTGCTGCCGCAGGCGATGCGTGTCATCGTGCCGCCGATCGGCAACGAGACGATCGGCATGGTCAAGCTGACCTCGCTTGCCAGCGTCATCCAGTATTCCGAGATGCTGCGCAGCGTGGAGGACATTTACTATGTCAATTCGCGCGTCATCGAGCTGCTGATCGTTGCCGCCATCTGGTACATGGCCGTGGTCACGGTCCTCAGCATCGGGCAGATGTATATCGAGCGCTATTTCTCCAAGGGATGGGGAGCTACCGGTCGCAAAGAAACCGCCCCGGCTCCGCCGGCCACCATCGAGGAGGCCGTCTGATGGAAGCGCTTATCGTAGCCCATGGCCTCCAGAAATACTTCGGCACCTTCCATGTGCTCCAGGACATCGATTTCAGCATCCGCAAGGGCGAAGTCGTCTGCATCATCGGTCCGTCCGGCTCCGGCAAGAGCACGTTCCTGCGCTGCATCAATCAGCTCGAAAGCATCGAAGGCGGCTATGTGAGCGTCGATGGCGAGATTGCGGGCTACCGCCGTGACGGAAATCACCTCTATCCGCTGTCCGACCGCGACGTCGCGCGCCAGCGCCAGTCCGTTGGCATGGTCTTCCAGCGTTTTCATCTCTTCCCGCACCGCACCGTGCTCGAAAACATCATCGAAGGCCCGGTTGGCGTCCAGAGACGCCCGAAGCAGCAATGCGCCGAGGAAGCGCGTGCCCTGTTGAAGCGCGTCGGCCTGGCCCAAAAGGCGGACGCCTATCCGGGCGAACTGTCCGGCGGCCAGCAGCAGCGTGTGGCAATTGCTCGGGCGCTGGCGATGAAGCCGAAGGCGATGCTGTTCGACGAGCCGACGTCGGCGCTCGATCCCGAACTGGTCGGCGAAGTGCTTGGCGTCATGAAGGAACTGGCTGCCACGGGCACGACGATGATCGTCGTTACTCACGAACTCGGCTTCTGCCGCGAGGTGGCGGACCGGGTGGTGTTCATGGACGCAGGCCGGATCATCGAAACCGGAACGCCCGCGGAGATCCTGGAGAATCCGACCAATCCCAGAGTGAAGAGCTTCATCTCTGCGGTGCTTTGACAACGAAAAATAACCTCAAGAGGAGAATGACATGAAATTTCTAAGAGTGGCCGTGTCTGCGCTGGCGCTTCTTTCCGCAGGCGTCGCTTCGGCCGAGACCAAGCTCAACCTGGTCAACGACGGCGAGCTTCGCATCCTGACCAATCCGATCTATCCGCCGATGGAATTCGTCAACCCGGAGAAGGGCACGCTTGACGGTTTCGATGTCGATCTGGCGACGGCGATCGCGGCCAAGCTCAAGCTGAACCCGCTGTTCGTCACCTCTGCCTTCCAGGAATTGCAGAGCGGGCTTCAGACCGGCCGCGGCGACGTGATCATCTCCGGCATGAGCGACAACGTCAAACGTCAGGAGAGCATGGATTTCGTCGACTACCTGACGAGCGGCCCGATCCTGTTCACGACGAAGGCCGGTGCCGAGCAGTACAAGCAGCCGGAGGATCTCTGCGGCAAGACGGTGGCCGGCAGCCGCAGCACCAGCTTCGGCGAAAACGTCACCGGCTGGAGCGAGGCCAATTGCGTGGGCAAGGGCAAGCCGGCGATCAAGTTCGAAGGCACGGCCGATTCCAACGCCGCCCGCCTCGGCATGAAGCAGGGTCGCTACGATGCGGTCGTGCAGGGCATCGAAACCATCGCCTACCAGATGCGCGTCGAGCCGGACACGTTCACGCTCGTCGGCGACCCGCTCCTGAGCAACGACACGTTCGGCATGGGCTTCAAGAAAGACAATTCGGCGCTGCGCGACGCTATCGCCGGTGCTCTGGACGAATTGATCAAGGATGGCACCTACAACGAACTGCTGACGAAGTGGGGTCTTGTGCACAATGCCGTGCCGAAGGCCGTGATCAACGGCGTCAAGTAAGCCGTCATCTCCCGCTCGCGCACCTGATCTCTCCGAGATAAGCGGGAAGTAAACCCTTCAAAGCTCTTTTCTTTTCAACCGGCCCCAGCGCCGGAACGGGAGAGCTTTGTCTTGCGAAAACCGCTCCCGGCGCTTCCGCCGGGGGTGGCAAAAACCGGACAAAGACCATGCTGACCGAAACTAACTTTGCTGCCGATCGTCTGGCCCCGTTGTGGCCGCCAGGAAAACAATCCGCGGTCGCGCTTGCCTTCGATGTCGACGGTCCGACGGGCGACGCGATGCTCGACGGTTCGCTGCTTCTAAACCCGCGCTATTTCTCGCAGGGCGCCTATGGGCCATGGAAGGCCCTGCCGCGCTTGCTCGATCTGCTATCGGCCTACGAGCTCAAGGCCACCTTCTTCATTCCTACATGGGTTGTTTTGCATTGGGGCGCTCACTGCGAGCGGATCGTCCGCGAGGGGCACGAAGTCGCCTATCATGGCCATCGCCACGAGGTTTTCATCGATCTTACTCGTGAGCAGCAGCTCGCGATCATGGAGCGCTCGCGTGCCATCTTTCAGGAGCGGCTGGGCGTGACGCCGATCGGCTTCCGCACCCCCTCCGGCGACTGGAGCGCCGAGACTGCGGATCTGCTGCGCGCCTTCGGTGTTCTGTATTCGAGCTCGATGCGCGGCGACGACCGTCCCTATTTCCATCCTGGCGCAGCAGCGAAACCGGGTCTCGTCGAAATTCCCGGTCGCTGGGACATCGATGATTATACGGCGCTCGCCTACACGGAAGAGCCTGATTTCCCTGTTGGTCTCGACCGGATCTCCGACTACCGGACCGTCGAGCAGAACTGGCGTGCGGAGTTCGAAGGATACCACCGCGAAGGCCTGTGCTGGACCACGATCCTCCACCCCAAGGTTTGCGCCAAGCCGGGTCGTCTCGCGATTCTCGACGGGCTTTTCAGGGCGATTGTCGCGCATGGCGATACGGTCTGGACCGCCCGTTGCGGCGACATCGCGCGCTGGTGGATCGATCGCCACAGCCAAGACATCGGAAGGACGCCGGCATGAACGAACAGGCGACAACGATGTGGCCCGAGGGCAAGCGCTGCGCGGTACTGATCTCGGTGCTGTTTGACGACGGGATGGATGCGGTGGCGGCCGCCCCGGACCTTCTCCAGCGCAGCAAGAGTTTTTCCGTCTGGAAGTACGGTGCAGCGCGCGGCGTGGAACGCTTGTGCCGGACCTTCGCATCCTTCGATATCGCCGCCAGCTGGTTTGCGCCGGGGCAGGTCGCCGAAGAGCATACCGGTTTGCTGAAGGCAGTCGCCGGCGCCGGTCACGATCTTGAAAGCCATGGCTGGGCCTTCGAACGCCATGATCGCATGTCGGCGTCGCAGTCGGTGGATCTGCTGAAACGGTCACGGGAAACACTCGGCCAGCTCTCGGGGAAAGCGCCCACCGGGTTCCGGCTCCCGGCCGGGAACTGGCCACGAGGCTTCGATCAATCGTTGCTGGAGGCGGGGTACCATTGGTCGGCCTCCCTCAACGGCGACGACGTTCCCTATCTGCACCCCTCCCGCCTGGTCGAGATCCCTGTGCACGTTGAGCTGGAGGATCGGCCCTACTTCCAGTTCAATTTCACCCCGGCCTTTCCGAAAGGGCAGAGCCGGATCCCGTCTTACGACGGTGTCCTTCACAACTGGATCGCGGAGTTCGATGCCTATCGTCGCTTCGGCCTTTGCTACGTGCTGCAACTCCGGCCGGAGTGGTCAGGTACGCCCGGACGGATCTCCATCGTCGAAGACCTGTTGGCCCATATCCGCGGCTTCGACGACGTCTGGATCGCCACCGGCGCCATGATCGCAGACTGGCATCGCAAAAACGGTGTCGCGCCGCCGCTAACCCATCCCCTTCATGTTTACGATGCCTACCTGCAGGAGCAGCAATCCAATGGCTGACACGATCCTTCAGTCGCTGGCGCTCAAGATCGCAGCCACGGCGTTCGACGACTTTCCACAAGCAACCGTCCGCAAAGCGAAGCAGCATGTGCTCGATACCTTCGGCGTCGCAGTCGCCGGCTCCGCGTCGGCCGAGACGCGCATGGCGCTTGCTGCAACAGGGGTGAGCGCGGCGAACGGTTCTTCACTCATCTGGGGGACGCCGCTTTTTACCGATGCGCGCACCGCCGCGCTCGTCAACGGCATTTCGGCCCACGCCCTCGAACTTGATGACAGCGGTGGATGCGATCACTCCGGCGCAGTCGTGCTGCCGGCGGCTGTCGCCGCCTTGGGCGAGATGACGCGCCCCGTTCATGGCAGGGAGTTTCTGAAAAGCGTGCTGATCGGGTACGAGGTCGGCCGGCGTGTTCTGGAAGCCGCCGGCGGCTACGAGACGCATAACGGCCTCGGATGGCATTCGACCGGCACCTGCGGCGCCTTCGGGGCGGCGGCCGCCGCCGGAACCTTGCTCGGCTTTGACGCGCAGCGCATCGACTCGGCGCTCGGCCTTGCCTGTTCCTTTGCCGGTGGCACATGGGCGTTCATCCACGACGGCAGCCCGGCCAAGAAGCTTCATGCCGGTCGGGCCGCGGAAGGCGGGTTTCTCGCCGCGCGCCTCGCCGCCAGCGGCTTTGTCGGGCCGGGCGATGTTTTCGATGTGGACGCCTGGGGGAGTTTCTTCCAGGCCTTTTGTCGGGGCGAGGGGGATCCGGCGATGCTCGTCCACGGCTTCGGCGAAAACTGGCGCATCGAGCGTTGCTCGATCAAACCGCATGCCACCTGCCGCGGCACTCATGCGGCGATCGACGCGGTCGACAAGCTGATGGGCGATCTGGAACTCGCAAGCGAAAACGTCGCCGCAATTACTGTCGACATGAGCGGCTTCCAGTTTGGCATGTGCGGCGGCAAGGTGCTGACATCGCGCGCGCAGGCGCAGATGAGCCTTCCCTATGCGATCGCCGCGCGGCTTCAGTACGGCAAGGTATCGCTCGCGGAACTTGAGGAACGCGCCTGGCGCGACCCGGGCATTGACCGGTGGCTCCAGCGCATGGACGTCCGGGTCGATCCGACCATGCTTGACGAGGCGGAACCGGCGGTCGCGCTCGCCACGAGCGACGGCCGACATGTGAGGACGACGATCGATTTCCCGCTTGGAAGCCCCGCGAACCCGCTGAGCGACGACCGCCTGATCGGAAAATATGACGACCTGGCCAGCTCCGTGTTGCCGCGGGCGAAGGCTGATGGCCTGCGCGATCGCGTCCTCACGCTCGACACATGCACCGATGCGCGGGAGCTTTTGCAGTGGCTGCATTGACGCTGGATCGGCCAGGCCGCGTAACAACAACCGCAAGAATGCCGAGAGGATAAGATGACTACGATGGCTGAGACGACCTGGTCGCCGCTCTTTAAGGAAGCGGTATCCACAGACTTCCGCGATTTCCACGAATGCCTCGACCAGGACAAGCGCATCGCGCTTTATGATGTCGCCGGCTCCAAGGTCCACGCGCACATGCTGGCGCGAGCCGGCATCCTGACCACGGAGGAAAACGAGCAGATCCAGGTTGGCCTCGATCAGATCGCCGACGAAATGCGCGCCGACACGTTTGTGTGGAAGAAGGAGCTCGAGGACGTTCACATGAACGTCGAAAGCCGCCTGACGGCGCTCGTCGGCGACGCCGGCAAGAAATTGCATACGGCGCGTTCACGCAACGACCAGGTGGCAACGGACATCCGCCTTTACGCCCGCGCCGAACTGGATGCGCTCGCGTCCGAGCTAAAGGCACTGGTGCTGGCTTTCGTCGATCTCGCCGATCGCCACGCCGAGACCATCATGCCGGGCTTCACCCATCTGCAGGTCGCCCAACCCGTCACCTTCGGCCATCACATGATGGCCTATGCCGAGATGTTCCTGCGTGACCTTGAACGCGTAAGGCAGGCGCGCGAGCGGCTGAACGTCTCGCCGCTCGGGGCGGCCGCACTGGCCGGCACTGGCTACCCCATCGACCCGGCCTATAGTGCGGCGGAACTCGGTTTTAGCCGGGCGTTTCGCAACTCGCTCGACGCCGTATCCGATCGGGACTACGTCGTCGATATCTGCGCGGCCGGGGCCATCATCATGGGGCATCTCTCGCGCTTCTCCGAGGAAGTCATCCTGTGGTGCACCCCGATGTTCGATTTCATCGAGGTCGGCGACCAGTTCTGCACCGGTTCCTCGATCATGCCGCAGAAGCGCAACCCCGATCTCGCCGAACTGGTGCGCGGCAAGGCGGCGCGCATCATCGGCAATCTGGCGACATCGGCAGCGCTGATGAAGGCACAGCCGCTGGCCTTCAACAAGGACCAGCAGGAATCTAAGCCTCCCCTCACCGATACGCTGGAGAATGTGCGCGGTGCCGTCACGGTGACCACTCAGATGCTGCCGACGATCAAGGTGCGTGCCCCGAAGATGCTGGCCGCTGCCGAACAGGGGTATTCCACGGCGACGGATCTGGCAGACTATCTGGTGCGCGCCGGCCGGCCTTTCCGCGATGCCCATCACGCTGTAGCGGCGATCGTCGGCTTGGCGCGAGAGAAGGGTCTGGCGACGCTCTCCGAAATGCCTCTGGCCGAGATGCAGGCCTTCGCGCCGGCCCTCGGTGAGGATGTCTATGAGGTGCTGAGCGTGGAAGGCTCCGTTGGCAGCCGCAACCATCCGGGCGGAACGGCTCCGCAACAGGTCAGAAGCGCCATCGCCGAGCTCCGCACGCTTCTTGCCTGATCGCGCCAGTCTGCGCTTTACCAACGCGATGGCGACTGTTTAAATGCCGCAGTCGCCATCGCGGAGGAGCCCTTTGAAGCCGGTATTCGAGCAGAATCGCTTGCCGCCCTTGCAGACGCTCCAGACATTCTCGATCGTTGCGGAAACCGGCAGCTTCACGGCCGCAGCCACGGAACTCAACCTCAGCCAGAGTGCGATCAGCCGCCAGATCCAGCAACTGGAACACTATTTCGGCTGCAGTCTTTTTGAGCGCCACACCCGCAAGGTGGTGATCACCGAGCAGGGCGCGGCGATCATGCCGATCGTCAATGGATTGCTCGTCTCGCTGCGCAACTCCTTCGAGGCGACGCGAACGAAGAGCCGGTCTCTCACCATCAGAATGCCACCGACCTTCGCGCGGCGCTGGTTGTTGCCCCGGTTGCCCGAACTCCAGAGCCGTCACGAAGACCTGAACATTACGATCGACACGGCATGGTTTGCCCGCCCGACCTTCACCGTCGGCGACATCGATCTCCTGATCACCTACGGCAACGGCCATTGGCCGGGCATGGATGTTTTCCTGCTGCTTCCGGAAAAGCTGACGCCGATGTGCTCGCCGGCCGTTGCCGAAACGCTCGGCGATCCGGCGGCGCTCGAGAACCTGTCGGCTTGCGTGTTGTTGCACTCCAATCCGCGACAAAGCGACTGGACATTGTGGCTGCAGGCGGAAGGGGCCTATGACTTTCGCGCCGCCCGCAACCAGATCTTCGACACGCAGGATTTTGCGATGACGGCTGCCGCAAGCGGTTACGGCGTCACGATGGGCGACCTCTATCTTGCAAGGCAGGACCTGCAAAACGGCGAGCTGGTGACGCCGTTCCCGCGCATCATCGACAGCGGCTACGGCTATTACGCTCTCTATCCGGCCCGCGTGGAGACGCGCAGGAAGGTTGCCGATCTCGTTGAATGGCTGACGGAAGCACGCCCCGTCGAGGAGCCTTAAAGGACGAGCGCGTGTCGGGCGTGCAACTCGTCAGAGTTTAAGATCGCTTCGCCAACTGATGCTCGCGCCAGATGGTGAAAAGGCCAGCACCGACAACGATGGCTGCACCGGCCACCATGTTCAGCGTCACGATCTCGTTGAACAGGACGACAGCGATGATGACATTGAGGACCAGTTGGAAATAGGTGACGGGTTGCACCTCTGCGGCCGGTAGCAGCCCATAGGCTCTGATGAGAAAATAGTGGCTAAGCGTGCCGCAGACGCACAGCGCGGCAAGGGCGAACCAGTCGGACGGCTGCACTTCGGTCCAATAGAATGGGCCAATCAATGAGATCGCGACTGCGCCTGCGACGCCGGCATAAAACAGGCTCGTGACGGCCGAATCCTCGTGACTGACGGCGCGGGTGGCGATGCTGTAGAGGGCAAACAGCACGGCTGCCGCAAGCGGTAGCAGCAGCGACAGGTCGAAGTGAACGTCGATCGGATTTATGATCACCAGAACGCCGATCAGGCCGACCATGACCGCCATCCCCCGTCTCCAGCCGACCGCCTCTCCGAGAAGCGGTATCGAAAGGACGGTAATGATCAGCGGCGTTGCCTGGAAGATCGACTGACTCATGGCGAGCCCGGCATGCACATAGGAAAAGACGATGATGACGATTTCCGCAACCAGCAACAGACCGCGGACGATCTGCAGCCAGGGGCGGCGCGTCTGAATGGCCCCACGAATCCCGCCCGGTGACGTTGCGGCGAAGCAAAACACGAAAAGCGCGAATGCCCAGAACCGGATCATGGTGATGAAGAGTGCGGGGTAACGATCGCCAAGATACTTGGTAATCGCATCCTGGCCGGCAAAGATGCAGATCGCCAGGAAAGCGAACAGGTAACCGCTGGTCTTCGTGCTCATGATGCAAACGGACTCTCATTCATAGCGCACTGCGATAGCATGAAATATGCGCAAAGGCTCAAGCCATTTGCAGGCTGTTCGGTGCCAGGCGGGCGGGAATCACTCCCAAGAAAATCGATCATTCGTCTCGGTGTCCGGGCCTGAACCGGCCGGGCTGTTCCTTCGTTTCGCGCTCCGCTTCGAGGCTGCCACGCCGCTGGCGCTTCAAATCTGCATCGATCAAAACAAATTCTGATTTACGTACCTCAGAAAATGGGCTAGCAGTGATTTCGGAGGAGTTCTTATGACATTATTTCGTTGCGTTCGTGCCCGCGCACGGGGCGTGGCGGCCGAGCCCATGTGGCATGGCTTGACCATTGCGGTCGCCATATGACGGCTGCGACATCCCAGAGTGCGCCGCCTGTGCTACAGGCAAAGGGCGTTTCCAAGACGTTTGGTATCGTCGAAGTGCTACGCGACATCGATGTGTCCGTGCGATCAGGCGAAGTCCACGCCATCATCGGCGAAAACGGCGCCGGCAAATCCACGCTGATGAAGATCCTGGCCGGCAACCATTTGCCGACCCGGGGCGAGCTTGCGATCGACGGAAAGTCTGTGCATTTTTCCGGTCCCGTCGATGCCGAAGAGGCCGGCATCGTCCTCGTCCACCAGGAAATCCTGCTCGCACCGGATTTGACGGTGGCGCAGAACATTTATCTCGGTCGCGAACTGCGCAAGGGGCTGACCGTCGACGACCGCGCCATGAACGATGGCGCAGCCAGAGCGATCCGCGATCTCGGTGCCGAAATCGACCCGAAGACCATCGTGCGCCGGCTGTCGATCGCCCAGCGTCAACTGGTTCAGATCGCGCGGGTGCTGCTGGTACCGCATCGGGTGGTGATCTTCGATGAACCGACGGCGTCGCTGACGCCACATGAAACCGAAGCGCTGCTCAAGGTCATCAAGGATATCCGCGCCAAGGGTGTGGGCGTGCTCTACATTTCGCATCGCCTGCCCGAGGTGAAGGAAATTGCCGACCGGGTGACGGTGCTGCGCGACGGCCGGGTCGTGGCCGCCCACGATGCCAGCGAATTGCAGCCGGCCGACATGGCGCGGCTGATGGTCGGACGCGATGTCGCAAAGCTCTACCCCGAACGGCATGGCGGGCCTGCACGAGACGTCGTGCTCGAGGTCGAGGATTTTTCGGTGCCGGGCTTTGCCCGCAATGCGAGTTTTCAGCTGCGCAAGGGCGAGATCCTGGGCTTTGCCGGCCTTGTCGGCGCCGGCCGCACTGAACTGATGGAAGGCATCACCGGGCTTCGTCCGGGCCATGGCAGGATCAGGCATCATGGCCGGCCGGTCGACTTCTCCAGCGTTCAGGCAAGCCTGAAAGCCGGGCTGGTCTATCTGAGCGAGGACCGCAAGGGCAAAGGCCTGTTGCTGACCAAGGACCTCCGGGTTAACCTGACGCTGGCATCGCTTTCGAGGTTTGTCAAAACCCTGCAGATCGACGGCAGACAAGAAACCGAAGCGCTCGACACGGCGATCCGCGAGTTCGACATCCGAACCGGCCGCAAGGATATCCTTGCCGGGCAGCTGTCGGGTGGCAACCAGCAAAAGCTTCTGCTTGCCAAGATGATGATGCTGGATCCGGAGATCGTCATCATCGACGAGCCGACGCGCGGCATCGACATCGGCAACAAGGAACAGATCTACAAATTCATCGCCAAGCTCGCGGAGGAGGGGCGGTCGATCATCGTCGTCTCATCGGAAATGCCGGAACTGATCGGTATCTCCGATCGCATCCTGGTCATGCGGGCGGGCCATATCGTCGGCGAAGTTACGGGAGACAGGATGACCGAAAACGAGATCGTCGTTCTTGCGACAGGCGCCAATACCGGGGAGGCCGCGTAAGCGCGGGACATGACTATGACGAATGTTGCAACCGAAACGCAGAAGGCGCCGAGAACGTCACGAGACTGGGACATGGCGGCCATTGCGCCCTTTGTCGCGCTGGCACTGCTGCTGATCCTTGGCTATTTCGCCAATCCGAACTTTGTCTCCGTCGCCAACCTTTTGAACGTCATCACCCGTAGCGCCTTCATCGCCATCATCGCGCTGGGCGCCACCTATGTGATTTCGTCCGGCGGGCTCGATCTTTCCGTTGGCTCGATGGTCGCCTTCGTCGCGAGCCTGATGATCCTGTTCATGAACAGCGGCGTCATCGCCGATCCGGTGCTGATGCTGATCTGCGCCGCAATGCTGACTCTGCTACTGGGTGCTGCCTGTGGACTTGTCAACGGGCTCATCACCACTGTCGGCAGGATCGAACCCTTCATTGCCACGCTCGGCACCATGGGTATCTATCGCGGGCTGACGACGTGGCTGTCGCAAGGCGGGGCGATCACGCTGCAGGACCGCGAGCTGCAGCAGATCTATCGGCCTGTTTACTTTGGCTCGGTCGCCGGCATTCCCGTGCCGATCATCGTGATCTTCGCCACCGCTGCGATTGCCGCCTTCGTGCTCTATCGCACCCGCTATGGCCGCCATGTGGTCGCTGTCGGTTCGAGCGAGGATGTCGCGCGCTATTCGGGCATCTCGGTCAACCGCGTCAGGACGATCGCCTATGTGATCCAGGGCCTTTGCGTTGCCGTTGCAGTGCTTCTTTATGTGCCGCGTCTCGGCTCGACGTCGGCGACCACCGGTATCCTCTGGGAATTGCAGGCAATCACCGCGGTGGTCGTCGGCGGCACGGCTCTGAGGGGCGGCGTCGGTCGCGTCTGGGGCACGGTCTGCGGCGCGTTCATCCTGGAGATCGTCGGCAACATCATGCTGCTTTCGAATTTTGTCAGCGAGTATCTGATCGGCGCCATCCAAGGTGCGATCATCATCATCGCCATGCTGGTGCAGCGGTCGCTGATGCGCCGCGCCTGAAAATTGACCGGGCCATTGGGGCGAGCCCGGTTTCATTGCAATCGAGGCCCCGTGGAACTCTTGGGAGGGAGACTATGCGTAGGACAATTATCGGTTTGACCGTCGCCGCCGTGGCGGCATTTGCAGGCGCTGCACCGGGCGCCTGGGCACAAGACAAGAAAGTGACGATCGGCGTATCGATCCCGGCCGCCGACCATGGCTGGACGGCCGGCGTCGTCTTCCACGCCGAGCGCGTCGCCAAGCTGCTGATGCAGGAACATCCGGGCCTGAACGTCATCGTCAAGACCTCGCCCGATGCCGCCACACAGGCAAATGCCGTGCAGGACCTCGCGGTACAGGGCCTCGATGCACTGGTCATCCTGCCGTCGGATCCGGATCCGCTCGTCAACGCCATCCAGCAGGTCAAGGATTCCGGCGCCTTCGTCGCGCTCGTCGACCGCGCGCCGTCGGTCAACGACAGTTCGATCCGCGATCTCTATGTCGCCGGCAACAACCCGGCGCTCGGCCAGGTCGCCGGCGAATACATCAAGAAGACGACGCCGGACGCCGAAGTCGTCGTCATCCGCGGCCTGCCGATCCCGATCGACCAGCAGCGCCAGGATGGTTTCGACAAGGGTATCGCCGGCTCCAACGTCAAGGTTCTCGATCGCCAATACGGCAACTGGAACCGCGACGACGCCTTCCGCGTCATGCAGGACTACCTGACGAAGTATCCGAAGATCGACGTGGTCTGGTGCCAGGACGACGACATGGCCGTCGGCGTTCTCGAAGCTATCGGCCAGGCAAAGCGCACGGATATCCAGTATATCGTCGCCGGCGCCGGCTCGAAGGACATGATCAAGAAAGTCATGGACGGCGACAAGATGGTTCCGGTCGACGTGCTCTATCCGCCGGCGATGGTGGCAACCGCCATGCAGCTGACTGCCGCCAAGTTCTATGATCAGGTTCCGGTGAGCGGCGAATACATCCTCGACGCCACGCTGGTGACCAAGGACAATGCCGAGCAGTTCTACTTCCCGGATTCTCCGTTCTGATCAACATGGCGCGCCCGCATGTCGGGCGCGCCATTTCGTTTCACAAACATTCTGCAGGTCGAAATCGCGCCTGGCCAACCCTGTGCCCGGCGCCACCTGACCATGGCGCCAACCTGGCCACGGCAGCTTAGACGAGGAAAAATCATGAAAACGATCAAGGGCCCCGGCCTGTTTCTGGCGCAGTTTGCCGGGGATGCGGCACCGTTCAACTCGTTTGCGTCCATCACGAAGTGGGCTTCCGACTGCGGCTACAAGGGCGTGCAGGTGCCGACCTGGGATAGCAGGCTGATCGATCTGAAGAAGGCGGCGACGTCAAAAACCTATTGCGACGAGCTTGCCGGCATTGCGAGTGACAACGGTGTGGAGATCACCGAGCTTTCGACCCACCTGCAAGGCCAGCTGGTCGCCACGCATCCGGCCTATGACGAGGTGTTCGACGGTTTTGCCGTGCCGGAGGTGCGCGGCAACCCGAAGGCGAGGCAGCAATGGGCGGTCGAGCAGGTGAAGCTGGCGCTGACGGCCTCGAAGAATTTGGGGCTCGATGCGATGGCGAGCTTTTCCGGCGCGCTCGCCTGGCCGTTCGTCTATCCCTGGCCGCAGCGTCCTGCGGGCCTGGTCGAAACGGCGTTCGACGAACTGGCGAAACGCTGGAAACCGATCCTCGACCATGCCGAGGATTGCGGCGTCGATATCTGCTACGAGATCCATCCGGGCGAGGACCTGCACGACGGCATCACGTTTGAGATGTTTCTGGAGCGCACCGGCAACCATGCCCGCGCCAACATGCTCTACGACCCCTCGCACTATGTGCTGCAGTGCCTCGACTATCTCGACAACATCGACATCTACAGGGATCGCATCCGGATGTTCCACGTCAAGGATGCCGAGTTCAACCCGACGGGGCGGCAGGGCGTCTATGGCGGCTACCAGGGCTGGGTCAACCGGGCCGGCCGCTTCCGCTCGCTCGGTGACGGCCAGGTTGATTTCGGCGCGGTGTTTTCCAAGATGGCGGCCAATGATTTTGCCGGCTGGGCGGTGG
>NZ_QJNR01000004.1:4228374-4281882 GCF_003355565.1 Ensifer sp. M14 | reverse complement strand
TCTGAAGGATCTGGCCGGCCGGCTGTACGCTGAGCGGCCGTTCGCGGCTGAAATGATCCCAACATCGCGCTTCACCGACCTCCCGCACATCCTCGCGAAACGCCGTGCCGCCATAGCCCCGAAGCTCAGCAGAACGGCCGAAACATACAACGGCGCGTTCTGCGCCCGACGTCGGTGTTTGCAGGCTCCCAAATAGACACCGTTGATACGATGGCATTTGCCTCCGACACGGGGCGCGGCTCACGCATCCGATGTTATTGCGAGCTCCGTTCCGTCGGTCGCGCCAGCTATGGTGCGCCAGCTATGGTAGAGAATCATTAACCATGGTTAGCTAGGTATCGTCACCCATACCGCTGGCTATCTCGCGAGCGTTCGATAGCATTGGCAGTCACCCATGCAGAAGACACCGCTTGCGGCACACTCCCGGCGTATCGGCTTTTTCACCGCATTGGCCTCGTTCGCTTTGACAGTGCCTTCCCTTGCCCAGTCCGTCTGGTCCGGCAGTTCGGACAATGAATTCAGCAACGGCGCGAACTGGGACCCCGCCCTGCCCGGCACGGGCGATACAGCGGTCGTCAACGACGGCTCGCCACAGGTCACCAATTCGTCGACAATTCGCGAACTCGGTGTGGACGGCGGCAATGTCACGATCACCAATACCGGTGCGCTCACCGTCAGCGGCGGCAGCACGATTGCCTCGGGCAGCATCAGCATCAACGCCGGCGGCGCCTTGAACTCGGATGTCGACCTGAGCGGTGGCGGCCTGTCCATCGACGGCGACCTCAATGGAAAATTGACGCTGAGCAACGGCAACGTATCGGTGAACGGAACACTGGACAGCGCCGCGATCGGTTCGGGGACGTCCCTTTCCAACAACGGCCAGGTCGGCGACGTGAACGTTTCTGCCGCGGGAACATTCGTCAACAACAGCGGCGCAACCGCCGGCGCCATTACCAATGCCGGCACCGGCTCCAACGCCGGAACGATCGATGCGCTGACGAACACGGCAGGAAACTTCACCAACAACACCGGCGGCACGATCACGGGGAAAACGACCGTTTCGGGTGGCACCGTGACGAACAATTTCGTCGTCACGGAAGCGGATGTCGAAGCCGCCGCCACGTTCGTCAACAACAACGGCGCGATGGCGGGCAAAGTCACGAACTCAGGCACCGTATCGAACGCCGGCACGATCGCCTCCGTCAACAACAAGGACGGAGCCTTCACCAACAATTTCGGCGGCGAAGTGACCGGCGAGACGACGGTCTCGGGCGGCAACGTCACCAACAATGCGACGCTTGCCACCGTCACCGTCGGCGCCGACGGCAGCTTTACGAACACCTCCGGCGCCACCGCCGGTGCGGTCGCAAACAGCGGCATTTCTTCCAATGCCGGCACGATCGCGTCCCTGACGAACACATCAGGGAACTTCACCAACAATTCCGGCGGCACGATTGCAGGCAAGGCAACGGTTGCAGGCGGGACGGTGACGAACAACTTCGTCGTGACGCAAGCGGACGTTGCGGCCACGGCCGCCTTCGTCAACAACAGCGGCGCGACGGTCGGCGCGCTTGAGAATGCCGGCAACACCGCGAATGCGGGCACTGTCGCGTCCCTGAACAATACCGACGGGACGTTCACGAACAACGGCGGCGGCACTGTCACCGGCACGACTGCGGTATCGGGCGGCAGCGTCGTCAACAATGCGGCGCTCGCTGACGTCGAAGTCGGCTCCGGGGGCACATTCACGAACAACAGCGGCTCCACTGCCGGTGCCGTGAGAAATGCCGGCGCGGGTTCGAACGACGGAACCATCGCCTCACTGGCGTTGAGCGACGGCCTGTTTTCGAACACCGGCACGATCAATGGCACGGCAACAGTCACGGGCGGCGCGCTCGTCAACGATGGCGTGGTCGTTGGCAGCGTCGACGTCTTCGATGGCGGGCTGTTGTCCGGCACCGGCGTCGTCGGCGGACTGGCAGTCAATGCGGGTGGCGTGTTCTCGCCCGGCCCAGGCATCCAGACCGCCACCGTCGATGGAGACGTGATATTCCGGTCTCGATCAACTTACCAAGTGGAGGTCGATACGACGGGCCTCTCCGACCGCCTTGATGTGTCCGGTGCCATCAGCATCGAAGGCGGAACGCTCGAAGTTCTGGCCGGAAGCGGCACCTATGCCTCGACGACCGACTACACGATCCTGACGGGCGGTAGCGTCACCGGTGCGTTTGACGACGTTATCAGCAACTTTGCCTTCCTGTTGCCGAGTCTGACATACCGCGCCACCAGCGTCGATCTCACCCTTGATCGCAATGACGTGCGTTTCGCCGATGTGGCGGAGACAGCGAACGGCCGTACGACAGCGAATGCCGTAGAGGCGCTAGGACCGTCGAACCCGCTGTTCCTAAACGTTGTGTCACTGGATGAGCAATCCGCCGGCAGCGCCTTTTCGCAACTGAGCGGCGAAGCCCATGCTTCTCTCAAGAGCGAACTGCTCTGGGACAGCCGTTTTCCGCGGCAGGCGGTTCTCGACCGCAAGAGCCCGGCGCAAGACCAGGGCTTACGGCAATCGGACGACGTGGTGTTTTGGACATCCGCTTATACGGCCGCAAACCAACTCTCCGGTGACGGCAACGCAGTCGGCGTCGATGGTCGAACGGCGGGCGTCGTGTTCGGGGCGGATGCCGCGATCTCCGACACATGGCGCCTCGGCGGCCTTCTCGGCTACAGCCATCTCACCATGCAACCGGAAGCACGCGCGGATTCCTATCACGCCGGTCTCTATGTCTCCGGCGAAATCGGACTGCTGGATCTGATGGCTGGGGCGATCTATTCCCACAACGAAACCTCGACCCGACGCGATGTTGCCTTTGGTTCCCTCTCCGAGCGTCTGACTGCGGACTACGACAGCGCCACCCGCCAGGTTTTTGTAGATCTGTCATGGACGTTTGCGGCAGACGATATCAAGGTCCAGCCTTTCGCCAACATCGCCTATGTCGATCTCGATACCGACGCATTCAGCGAGACGGGCGGCACCGCCGCGGTCTCAGCGGCCGAGGGCTCGGACGCGGTGGCGGTATCGACGGTTGGCCTGCGCTGGTCGGCAGACATTCCCGGCAGTGAACTGCCAATCGCTGCCTCCGGCATGTTGGGTTGGCGGCATGCCGCGGGAGACCTGACGCCTTCGGCGCGGCTTGCATTTGCCGGCGGCAGCTTCTTCACAATCGGTGGCGTCACCATGCCCCGCGATGCTCTGGTGATGGAGGCAGGCATTTCCGCGAGGCTGTCCGCAGCCGCGCAGGTGACGCTGACCTATCTGGGCGAATTCGCCGACGGCGTGCAAGCGAGCGCCGCCCGGGCAAATCTGATCGTGAATTTCTAGGCAAGCGACACACGCCAATGGCTGCCATCCCAGGTTCGCCCGCCCACAACCGGACCTTCCCGCAATGGATCATTGGTCTCGCTGCCGCCTGATTGCTCTGATTGTTCGGCATTTTCAGAAGTGAAAGGATGATCCCCTTGATTTACGCCCGTCATTTCGCAGCACTTGCAGCAAGTCTTCTCCTGCTTGGAGCCACCGGCTGCCAGAAGGAGCCGGAATCCACCGCAGCCCAAACAGCGGGGTCGTGCAAGCCAAATGCAGCAGAAGCCCTGGCAGGCAAAGACAGGATTTCCGATGAGGACGCAAAGCAAATGACGGGTGCGACGATCGTCAGGCAATTGAAGCCCGGGGATCCGGCCACCATGGACTTCCGGCAGGAGCGCGTCACCATCGAAACGGACCCGGCGACGGGCAAGATTGTCCGCGCTATGTGCGGGTAGACGTCGACGAATGGCACAAAGCAGCTGGGCCAGATCGGCTCCACCTTGAAGGTGCTCCACGGTGCCAATGCTCGCATCGACACCCGTCGCAAAAAGCAGCGTGCAAACACGCCTTTCTGCTCATCGTTCCGCTTGTCGCAGACGGGGGAACGACCATCCGCCCTCCCTTGTCCCACAGAGACGCCGTCATGCCTCGTCTTGCGCAGGGGCGCGATAGTCGGCGAACCTGCGACCCGGTGCGACGTCGCAACGGCCGATGGGACGTCCTGAACATCGCCATCAATCCGGCCGCCTAAAAACGCTCTTGTCCTGGAGATCATCTTCATCGAGGACGAGAACCATTTCCGAGCCATCGAACTCGCGGCTACCCCGATTTGGCTCTGCGCGCGACGAAGACGAAGTGACCTTCGAAGTCCCGAAACTCTGCAGGACATCAGTCTGCTCGTTCGGCTTTCGTCCTAAGCCAAACGCGTTTTGAGTGCATGGCCCGCGGCGAGAGATTATCGCGGGCTTTCGACCGCGCCGCGCGTCTCATCAGGCGGACAAATATCGCTGTAGCACTTTGACCTGCTGCATGTTTTGAACCTTAAGCCGGATAGGTTTCAAGGAAATCAGACCGCTCCCCTGATCGCGTCACCACCCTCCCATCCCAGTAGACGACGGTAGCTTCGTTCTCGCTTGCTTCATCGTGCTGATGCGCGCCGCTTCAACATCCCGCGCATGCCCAACCCACTGGCTCCGCCGGGCGGAGGCGGCAAGCATGCTTCCTGCTGCAGCTTTTTTGCGCCACAAAGTGCGCAAGCTCAGCACGGCCAGATATACCTCGACCGAGGCATCATCCGCGGATTCTGCCTCCCGCGGACGATGCTCGGTGGCCAACCAAGAGAAAACGAGGAACTGGATCACCGCGGAAGGTTGCGTCGGCATCGCTCAACCGGTAGCACGGCTCCAGGCCGTCCACGTTGCCATCTCGATGGTTCCCTCAGACTTTGCATCGTGAACACCTTTTGTTCAAAAATCCACCATATCGGCAGGTGGCGGGAGCTGGTGAAGACCGAGCGCCAACCTATATTGAGCGACGTCACACCGGGTAGCTCGGATGTGTTCTGGCAACGACAA
Source organism: Ensifer sp. M14 (assembly GCF_003355565.1). Taxonomy (NCBI): domain Bacteria; kingdom Pseudomonadati; phylum Pseudomonadota; class Alphaproteobacteria; order Hyphomicrobiales; family Rhizobiaceae; genus Ensifer; species Ensifer sp. M14. The sequence goes on along the minus strand of NZ_QJNR01000004.1, from coordinate 4,276,941 downwards.
GGATAGATTTTATGAGCGAGAAATCCCCGGCCGATAATTTTCCCGCCGGCTATGAACTCCCCAAGGTCTGGACCTGGGACAAAGGCAACGGCGGCGCGTTCGCCAGTATCAACCGCCCGATCGCCGGCCCCACGCACGAAAAGGCACTGCCCGTCGGCAAGCATCCGCTTCAGCTCTATTCCCTTGCCACTCCCAACGGCGTGAAAGTGACGATCATGCTGGAAGAGCTACTGGCGGCCGGCCATTCTCAAGCAGAATATGATGCCTGGCCGATCCGCATCGGCGATGGTGACCAGTTCGGTTCCGATTTCGTCGAAATCAATCCGAATTCCAAGATCCCGGCGCTGTTTGACCATGCGCCCAAGGGTGGCGGCGCGCCGGTTCGCGTGTTCGAATCTGCGTCCATCCTGCTCTATCTCGCGGAGAAATTCGGTGCGTTCCTGCCGGCCGAGCTTCGCGCTCGTACGGAAACCTTCAACTGGCTGTTCTGGCAGATGGGCTCCGCGCCCTTCCTCGGCGGCGGCTTCGGCCATTTCTATGCCTATGCGCCGATGCAGATCAAATACGCCATCGATCGTTATGCGATGGAGGTGAAGCGCCAGCTCGACGTGCTCGATCGCCACCTCGAAGTCAATCAGTTCATGGCCGGCAAGGAATACACGATCGCCGATATGGCCATCTGGCCCTGGTACGGCAACCTGGCACTCAATCAGGCCTATGGCGACGCCGGCACTTTCCTCGACGTCCAGAGTTACAAGCACGTCCAGCGCTGGACCGCGGAAATCGCCGCCCGACCTGCAGTCAAGCGTGGCCGCATGGTCAACCGCCTGAGCGGCGATCCGTCCGAGCAGTTGCATGAACGCCACGACGCCTCCGACTTCGATACGAAGACGCAGGACAAGATCAACCAAAACGAGACAGCGTAAGGAGAAACGAATGGCCAAGCTGCCTGATATGACGAAACACCGGGGTTTTCCCTACGCCATGCCAGGCACAGGCATACAGTTCGTTATCCGCCGCGCCAATCCCAAAGGGGCAACGCCGATCAAGGCTTTGCCCCGCCATGCCCGGCCTGGTTCGGGGGCGCACCGCATCGACGCTGCATTCCTCCACGCCCTTTGGCACCATTTCGGCGCCGAGCCATTCGAGCGCGGCAATCTTGACGCCGCCCGGCTCAATCTCCTTTTCGGCCGCGAGGTCACGGCTGTCGAGAAGGATTTCGATCCGGTGTCCTATGAAGCCCTGCTCGTCATCAACGAACGGGTCGCCCGACAGAGTTTCCCTGAATCCTTCGAAGACGTCTTCGAAGTTTGAAGCAACGGACCCCGACCTGTGCGAATCGCCCCCGCACAGGTCCCTTGGCCGAACAGGCCGCTCGCTGCGCAACACGATGGATATTCTTCCGTTGACCTGATCTGTCGGGCAGCCCGTTCAAAGTTGCGCGAATATGCGCTTGAGCTGCAAGCCCAAGGTCGCCGCACGAACCGGCATCAGCACCATCATCCCGATCCAGAACCCGTAATTGCCCCAAACTTGCTGGAAGGCGCATGCCATCGCAAGGAAGACTATCGTGGAGACAAACATGCTTTTGCGCAGTTCGCGTGTCCGGATCACGCCAATGAAGACGTCATCGAGCATGTAACTCGTGACCGAGATCGGCCGCAACACGACGACGTAGGGAAGGAAACGGGTCGCCGCAGCATCCTTCGAGTACCATGTAAAATGACCGCTAGGATTATCTAGCGGAGGACCTGTCGGAACCGCATCCCGCCAGCCGTCTTTAAGACTGGCAAGCCATGGAGAACAGCGATGACGATCACGATTACCGCTTTTGAACGATCCCCCGATCGCGGCAAGGGGATGGCGCGTGACATGCGTGTTCGTTGGGCGCTCGAAGAAGTGGGCCAGCCATACGACGTTCGTCTTGTGTCGTTCAAGGCGCTGAAGGAACCCGCCCATATCGCGCTTCAGCCTTTCGGGCAGATCCCGAGCTATGAAGAAGGCGACCTTGTCCTGTTCGAGTCGGGGGCGATCGTGTTCCATATCGCCGAGCGCCATTCGGGCCTGCTGCCGGACGATGCGAATGCCCGGTCACGCGCGATCGCATGGATGTTCGCCGCGCTCAGCACGTTGGAGCCGCCCATCGTTGAGCGCGAAGTCGCCAGATATCTGGAGAGCGACAAGACCTGGTATGAGGAGCGCCTCCCTGCCGTTGAGGAACGCATCCGTAAACGACTGAACGAACTGTCCTTCCGGCTGGGCGATGCCGAGTGGCTCGACGGCGCGTTCAGCGCCGGCGATCTCCTGATGGTGACCGTCCTGCGCAGGTTGGAAGGATCGGGTCTGCTGAACGACTACCCGAACCTTTCCGCCTACATTGCCCGCGGCCAGGCGCGACCCGCCTACCGGAGTGCTTTCGACGCGCAATTGGCCATTTTCACCGCCACCTCGACAGGCGACTAAAGATTCGCACCTCGCCGCAAAGGCCAGTCGACCGCGGGGCATCGGGCCATGCGCGGGCTGAGCAAGAACCAATAGCACGGGTCAACCTCGAACGGCGCGCAGGCCGCAACCGGTGACAGACCTCTGCCTCATCCCCTGCCCCTCGGCACGATCAAGGGCGTATCTGAAACCGGATCGGGGATGATGAGACAGGGCAGGCCAAAGACATTTTCGACCATTTTCTCGGTGACGACGTCTTTCGGCGCACCTTCCGCGACGACGGTGCCGTCCTTCATGGCAATGATGTGGGTGGCATAGCGGCAGGCATGGTTGAGATCGTGCAGCACGGCGACGACCGTGCGCCCCTTGGCATTGAGATCCTGGCAAAGATCGAGAAGTTCGATCTGGTGAGCGATGTCGAGGAAGGTCGTCGGCTCGTCAAGCAGGAGGATCGGGGTTTGCTGGGCCAACACCATCGCCACCCATACCCGTTGCCGTTGGCCGCCGGAAAGCTCGTCGACAGGGCGGCCCGAAAGCCCGGCCGTTCCTGTCGCGGCGAGCGCTGCTTCAACGGCTTCTTCGTCGGCACAGGACCATTGCCGGAACAGCGATTGATGTGGGTAGCGACCTCGGGCGACGAGATCGGCGACCGTGATGCCGTCAGGTGCAATCGAGGCCTGCGGCAGCAGGCCAAGGGTGCGAGCCAGTTGTTTACCCTGGTATTGCGCCAACGCCTTGCCGTCGAGAACAACCGCGCCTGCCGATGGAGCAAGCACGCGTGCCATGGCGCGCAACAAGGTCGATTTGCCGCTGGCATTCGGCCCGACGATGACCGTGAAGGACCCGTCTGGAATGGCGACCGACAGGTCCTGGGAAATGATCCGCTCGTCATAACACAGCGTCGCATTCTCAACGCGAAGCCTTGCCGGTCCATTGACCTTGCATTCCGTCATCGTCTTGCCTCGCGGATCAGCAACCAAAGGAAATAGAAGCCGCCGATGCTGACCGTCATGACGCCGACGGGCAGTTGAACGCCGAAAGCATGCTGGGCCACCCAATCGGCCACGGCGAGCAACAGCGCGCCCATCAGCGCCGATGGAATGAGGGCAACGCCTGCCGTGCGCGTGATGCGCCGCGCGATCTGCGGAGCAGCCAACGATATGAAGGAAATCGGCCCGGCGGCGGCCGTCGCAAGTGCAGTCAGCGCGACGCCGAGTATCATCAGCAAAAGGCGCAGGCGCGTTGCGTTTACACCTGACGTCGTTGCCGCATCGTCGCCAAGTTCGAGCTGGCGCAGCGGTCGCGACAGGGCTGCAAGAATGGGAGTGATGAAGACCAGCATTGCAAGGACGGGAAGCACCTGTTCGAACGAAAGGCCGGTCAGGGAACCGCCCCCCCAGATCGCGGCCGACATGGCGATCGGAAGATCGGCCTGCCGGATCATCCACGCATTGAAGGCGCCGAGCATGGCGGACATGCCGATACCGATGACAATCAGCCGGAAGCCCTGCACACCGCGGCGATAGGCGAGGAGATAGACGCAGGTAGCCGTGACGATCCCACCGGCGAGCGCTCCGCCCGCCGTTTGGTAGTATCCGCCGGAGAACAGCAGAATGACCATGAGTGCGCCGGTGTACGAGCCGGCGGAAAAGCCGATAATGTCGGGCGATCCGAGAGGATTGCGGGTCAGGGACTGGAAGATCGCCCCACTCAGTCCCAGCGCGCTGCCCAGCAGGCAGGCGAGCAGCAGCCTTGGCAGGCGCCATTCGGTAACGACCATGCGGATGTTCTCGTCCCCGCCGCCCAGCAACGCGCGCAAGACGTCAGCAGGCGGGATGGAAAACTTTCCGCTCGAAAGCGACACCGCGCCGACCACCGCGATCAGCAACAACAGGATCGCGCTCACGGCGAAGCTGCGCAGATCGAGCCGCACGGACAACCGCCCGCCAGACGACCTGATAACGACAACCGCCCGGCCGACATCGAGCGCTCGAGCACACGGAGCGCGTGAGTGCGCACTTGGACAGCGATTATTGGGTTGGTCCAGGCTGGTTTCGGTCAAAGTCCGCGCGCCTTCGTGCGTCGCGCCAGGAGGATCAGGACCGGCGCGCCGATGAAGGCCGTGACGATACCGACCTCCAGTTCGCCGGGAAACAGCACCAGCCTGCCAACGATATCGGCAAACAAAAGCAGACTTGGCGCGCAAAGGAGTGTGAAAACGATGATCCAGCGTTGATCAGGCCCCGAAAACCAGCGCACCGCGTGCGGCACCATCAATCCGACGAAGCCGATCGGTCCTGCGGCCGCCGTCGCGGCGCCAGACATGAGCGTGACGGCAATGACCACCAGGAAACGGGTGCGAATGACGTTTGCGCCGAGGGATCGGGAGAGATCATCGCCGAGTGCCAGGGCATTGAGGGGCCGGGCCAAGCCCAGCGCGAGCACCAGACCGCAGACGATGAAGGGCGCGACCGCGCGGACCACCTCCATACCGCGTCCCGCCACCGACCCTATGGACCAGGACCGTAGAGCGTCGAAGGCTTGAGGATTGATGAGCGTGATCGATGAGCCGATACCGCCAAGCACGGCCGACAGCGCTATACCGCACAGGACCAGCCGCAATGGGGTGGCGCCGTCCCGTCCTTGCGATGCAGCCCCATAGACCAGCAGCGTCACCGAGATTGCGCCGGCAAGCGCGAACCAGAGGTAGCTCTCAACCGCGTGCACGCCGAACATCCCGACAGCGAGCGTCACGAAGAAAGCGGCACCGGCATTGACCCCCAGGATGCCGGGATCAGCCAGCGGATTGCGCGTCGCCGCCTGGATCAGCGCGCCGGAGACACCGAAGGCGGCCCCGCAGAGAAGCGCGAGCAAGGTCCGCGGCAGACGATAGTCACGGATGATGATGTGTTCGGCTGACGTAGCGTCATAGCTGACGAGCGCATCCACAACGGTCGGCACTGCGACATGACGCGCGCCGAGCAACAGGCTGGCGGAGCAAAGGAGAACCAGGACGGCCGCGGCCAGGCCAAGCATTGCCAGACGCCATGCCCTGGACCGTCTCGCGCCGGCATGGCCGGTGGGCCGGGTTTTCAAGAGCCGCGTCGGCACCGCGTTCCCGGCCGCATCGGCGTGCGCGTGACCTCTGGCACCGGCGATCATACGCGCGCCTGTCCCTCGATCCAGTAACCGATCGCATCGATCCGGGTCTTGTCGAAACCCAGGCCATCACGAAAATGCTTGCGGCACTCGGAGGCAGCCCTCGCCTCACCGGCAATATAGATGTAGCCGGGGCCTTCGGGCAGGCGTTCGATCGCCCGCGCAATGCCAGGCAGCTGCGTGTAACCGCCATGCCGCTCACCGCCGCCATGCGTCTCGTGCCAGGTCACCGAAACATCGCCGGCGCTGTCGATCTCCTGTCGGTCGGCGGCCGACGGTATTTCCACGTGCACGATGGCGCGCTGATCCGTTCCGAGCTCCTCGAGGATCCGGCCGACGGCCGGAAGGCCGGTGATATCGGTTACTAGCAGCATCCAGCTGGTATCCTCCGGCGGCTCGAAACGGCCTTCCGGGTTGCAGATGCCGACGATATCGCCGACCTTGGCGCCCATCGCCCAACTTGCCGCAACGCCGCCCTCGTGGGCGACCAGATCGATCAGCATCTCGCGGCGGTCGGCATCCCAGCGACGGACCGTATAGGGCCGGTTCGGGCAATGTTGCGAGCCGTCGGGCCGGCCCCATTTGCCGTCCGCCATCTGCACCGGCAGGGTGACCGGCGTCTCGGGATCCGGCCGCAGGGCAAGCCGCACCCATTCGTCGGGGTGACCGGTCGAGATCAGCCGCTCGCCGCCGTCGACGCGAAGAGCAACCCGGATCATCGACGGGGTGAGGCGCATAACCGAAGTCACTTCACAGAAAAAATAATCTTCCACATAGGGTGGATGATCGTGGTCGTGATCATGAGACATCAGCGCTCCTTTCCTGCCCGTTCCGCCGCTACGGCGAGACGGGGCAGAAATGTCGGAAAACCATAGGGGATGGACAGCACGCTCAAGGCAGATGTCGACCACACCGAAACCGGGTCGTCCAATGCCACGTAGCTGCCGCGCTTGACCGCCGCGAGCGCCTTGAACAACGGCTGTGCTTCGGCAGCAGCGCGTGCGCCCTCGCCGTACCACATGATCAGGATGTCGGCATCGAGCATGCCGCTCCGCTCCATTCCGACCTCCACCGAGCCCCTGCCGGGATTGTCGGCGGAAAGTGCAACGATGCCAGGCGAAGCCTTGAGCCCCAGTTCCAAAAGGGCGGCGACGCGGGGGTCTTCCGGCAGGTAGACGACGATGCCGGATCCGCCGGCAACATAAGTTCCGAATGTGAATGTCTTGCCGCGCAGATCCGGCTGGCCGGCACCCATGGCGGATAGGGCGGCGCCTGTCTTTTCCATCAACGCCTTAGCCTCGGCACTCTTGCCGAGCGCCTGGCCCACCAGATCGATCTGCTCCTTCCAGTTCGCCGACCAGGGTGCGGATCGATAGACCACCGTCGGTGCGATACCGGAGAGCCGCTTGTACGCGAGGTCGTCAATGCCGGAATAGATGCCGAGGATCAGATCGGGCCGCAGCGCTGCGATCGCCTCGTAATCGAGGTCGCCTTCAAGGAGGTATGGTCTGACGCTTCCCAGGCGCTCCTCGTTCCAGGGAAAGATGCCGCTGTCGAAAAAGCGATAGCGCGGCATTCCAACGGGAACCTTGCCGAGCGCGATGACAGCGTCCTCGCTGCTCCAGCCGAGGGTGACGATCCGTTCCGGCGCCTTCGGCACAACAGTTGTTCCAAGGGCGTGAACGAGGTGCCGCGGAAAGTCATCGTCGGAGTAAGCAGGCGCCATGCAGGCAAATAACGACGCCAGCAGCACCAACGCTGCTTTCGCTGCGATCGATAGGAACGATCTGGCGGACGGCTTGCGCCGAGCGCCGCGCGTGCGACCCCCGGCGCTTGTGCGTACCGGCTGCGGGCTAACCAGGCTCTCCGGCACCGCTGCTACCATTGGAAGCTCAGGTTGGCGTAAACCGACCGTGGCTTGCCGTAGAAGCAGGAATTGTAGTTGCTGCAACCGTTCACATAGGTCTTGTCGAAGACGTTTTGCGCCGTGACGTTCAGCTCAAGCCCTTCCAGCTTGGGGTCCTTCTTGCCGAAGTCGTAGGAGATTGCCGCGTCTATGACCGTATAGGACGGATACTTGAACGAGTTGGCGTCATTGCCATAGCCGCTGCTCGAGTGGCGCACGCCAGCGCCGATGCCCAGTCCGCCGAGCGGTCCGTCTTCGATCCGATATTTCGCCCAGGCGGAAACATTCACCGGCGGCATGAAGCGAACCTTGTTTCCCTGCGTGCCGTCGTCTGCCTTGGAATAGACCGAGTCCGTGTAGGAGGCTGCGGCAATAAGGTCGAGGCTGTCGAATACCGTTGCCTTGCCTTCGATTTCCAAGCCCTGGACGTGAATCTCCCCGCGCTGCGACGCCAAGAACGTCAGGCTGTCGTAGGTCGGCACATTCTGCTGCTTCAGGTCGAAGGCCGAGAGGGTGATGAGCGCATCGTAGCCGACCGGCTCATACTTGAGGCCGACCTCTGTCTGCTGGCCGGTCGTCGGCTTGAATGGATTGCTCTGCCCGTCGAAACCGGAATAGGGCATGAACGAGGTCGAATAGCTGACATAGGGCGCAAGACCGTTGTCGAAGAGATAGATGAGCCCCGCCCGACCGGTGAATGCGGTGTCCTTCTTCCGCGCCACACTCGAAGCGAGCATGTCGTTGTCGGTTTGCCACGCCCAGTCATAGCGTCCGCCGAGTGTGAGGATCCAGTTGTCCCACTTGATCTGATCCTGAGCATAGAGGCCGAGCTGGCTCAGCCTGTTGTCCCAGCGGGCGCCGACTGTAGGCTCCCTGTAGGATCCGTAGATCGGATTGAACACGTTGAGAGGCGTGTTGCCGAAGGCATAGCGGCCCGTATAGTCGTTCCGGAACCATTTGTAGTCGGTGCCGATGATCGCCGTGTGCTCGATGTCCCCCGTCGAAAATTCCGCCTGCAGATTGGTGTCGGTGGCAAAGACCTGATTGTCCGAGGAATAGTTGATCGCGTTGCGCCTGATCGTCGTGTAGTCGGTCAGGCCGCCTGTCGCGACATAGCCGCCGTTGAAGAACGTCCGGTAGGAGTCGTCGACCGAGATGTATTTCGCATTGTGACGGACCGACCAGACCTCATTGAAACGGTGCCTGAAGTCGTAGCCGACAATCGCCTGCTCCCGATCATAGCCGTTATAGGCCGGCTCGCCGGTGAAGAGATCCCGGTCGATCTTTCCAAACGGACCGGCTTCCACTGTTCCGATGTAGGGAAGCGGCTGATAGTCCGGGACACCATTGTCCTTCTGGTAGTGCGAAAGGAACGTGAAGGTGGTGTCTTCGTCAGGCTGCAGCGCGAACGAAGGAGCGATCATGAAGCGCTCGTCCTTGGTGTAGTCTATGTTGGTATCGGTGCGCGTCGCCACGCCGGTCAGTCGATAAAGAATGCCGTCATCGCCGGCCACGGGCCCGGAAAAATCGAAGGCGCCATAGGCCCGGCCGTCCGTGCCGGTGCCCGCGACCACCTCATGGAACGGTTGCGCGGTTGGCCGCTTGCTGACCATGTTGATGATGCCGCCTGGGTAATTCTGGCCGTAGAGGACCGAGGATGGGCCTTTCAACACCTCTACCCGCTCGAGCAGATAGGGGTCGATCTGCGGCGAACCGCCGAGGTCGCCGATGTAGGGCAGATAGGTACCATCGAAGTAAAGCGGCGTCGGCGAGAAACCGCGAATTTCGATGTTGTCGAACGCCCGGGTAGAGGCGCTGCTGCCGCCGACGTGAACGCCGGCGGTATAGTTGACGGCCTCCTTGATCGACTCGGCACCCCGTTGCTTGATTTCATCGGCGGTGATCACCGAAATCGACTGCGGCACCTCGATGAGGGGCGTGTCGGTTTTCGTGCCGGTTGCCGATCGGCTGGCAACAATGCCGTCAACCGGCCCCCAGGCATTCTCGGCACCCTCGACGGTGATTGTCTGCAGACGCGTTGCACCGTCGACGGATACGGCTTCAGATCCCTGCGCCGGGTCGGTGATCGTCACGCTCTTCGGCCCGGTGAAGCGATAGGTCAGACCGGTATTGGCAAGGAGCGCGCTCAGCGCCGCCTCGGGTGAAAGCTGCCCCTTGATACCGGACGTTTTCAGCCCGTTCGCAACCGCACTGCTATAGAGCACCTGGATTCCGCTGGCGGCGCCAAACCGCGTCAAGCCGCGATCGAGCGAGCCGGCCGGGATGGAATAGGTGGCGCGTTCCTGCGCGAATGTCGGCGATGGGCTGATGGCAAGGGCAGTGAGTGCGATCGACGCGGACAGGCAGGCAAGCCGCCACTTGTATCCGATGTTGCCCTGACCGTGGCGCCTTGCGGCGGTGAACTGCCCCATTCCCGTGTCCCCATGCATTCGTCGCCGCGCCGTCCAATGACGCAGCCTCTACTGGGGAGAACGATCAGGAATCGCGAACCCGAAATTTTTTCGGATTTTTTTAGGGACGGAGCCACTGGCTTGCCCATTTCCAGGAAAAGTGCGAAGAAATTCCCGTCAGGAATTGCGTAAAATCAAACAGATAGTGCGTTTCTGCCGTTCCGTCTAAACCGCGAACACTCTATCTCAGCAGGACAATTCCGCCGACAAGGTTGACGGGCCGGACCTGTAGCGTCTCTTCGAGATGGGCAAGAATTTCGTCCGGGCGGCTGAGGTGAAAGACACCGGACACACGCCGCGCCCGAAGGTCGCTCCTGGCAATCACGACCTTGCCGCGGCGGTGCCGATTGAGATCGGATACCACGTCGGCCAGCGACCGATCCTTGAAGATCAGCAGTCCCTGTCGCCAGGCCGCCGCCGTTTCGGCATCCGTGGTGACTTTCTCGCCAAGACCCAGCCGTGAGTAGCTGATGGCCTCGCCATCCACGAGATCGCTGTTGGCCAGACACTGCACGCTAATCCGCCCCCTCAGGCATTCGACGGAGATATCGTCGTCGCCATGCTTCACCGAAAACGAGGTACCGATCGCCGTCGTCTTTCCATTGGCGGCAGTGACCACGAACGGCCGCGCCGGGTCGGAAACGACGTAGAAGACGGCAGCACCCGTCGTCAGCTCGAGTTGCCGGGCGGATGACGAGAAATCGACCGAAAGCATCGTCCCCCCATCGAGCGTCATCGTAGATCCGTCCGAAAGCTGAACCGTCCGCTGCTCGCCGATACCGGTCGCATAGTCCGCAAGGATCGCGCCGACCGTTGGCAGAAAGCCGAGTTCCGACAAGATGAGCCCGCCGCCCGCGACGCTCGCCGCGAGACTTCCGGTCGCCAGAAAGGTCCGCCTCGTCAAGACGGTCGATGGCGCCGACTTGCTTTTGCCAAGCGCTGGTCCCAGATTTTTCCATAGCCGTGCGGAAGCCTGGAACGCCGCCTCATGGGCGGCACTGCGCGCACGCCAGGCAAGCAACGCGTCGGCATCGTCCGTTGTTGCCGTCCCGGATGTGATACGGACGATCCAGGCCGTCGCTTCTCGTTTGAGAGCTTCGAAATCCTCGTCCAACACCCGCTCCCTTCAATAAGGTAATTCCCGACCGGGGATCGATTAACCCAGTCTCTACAGCTATCAACGATTGAAAAATGAAAAGCCGAAACGTCAGACCCGATTTATTGTGTCGAGGCGCTCGCTGCAATAGGTGACGGCCTTGCGCACTTCCAGCTCGACGGTGCGCACCGAGACGCCGAATTCTGCGGCGATATCCACATGGCGGCGCTGCTCGATCCGCGCTGCGACAAGCATTCTGCGCTGACGATCGGGCAGCTCTTGCATGATCTGCACCAGGCACCGCACTTGGTCCTGGTCCTCAAGCTTCTTGTCCGGACCAGGGCTTTCGTCGGGGGCAGACAGGAGAAGATCGATATCGCTGGAGGTCAGCCGCCGCTTTTGGCCGCGGTTGTGATCGACCGCGAGGGTGCGCGCGATGCGCATCAGATAGGGTACGGGCGCTGCCAAGGCGGCGGCACCATTGCGGGCGAACTTGATCCAGGCCTCCTGCGCCAGATCCTCCGCATCGGCCTTCGACCGTGTCTTGCCGTCGAGATAGCGCTTGATCCGGCGCTCGTTGCTGGAAAACGCCGCTACGAGCTCGTCGTCGTAACTCGCCATCGCCCGCCCTCACCTGTCTGTCGGCAATCCATTTTTGCCCCAATACCGCTTTGGCAATCGGCTGGCAATAGTGGATTAAAAAACTCATGTTAACACATGGGTGGCGACGGTGCGTGTTTTGCATGGGGCGTTGCGGGACAACGAGGTCATAAAAAATCATCCATCACGGGCCCGACGGAAACACGAATGGCTCATCCGCGAGACATGGCCCTCTCCAGGACGACAGACAGAAGTACATTCGCCCCAGCGGCAACATGCTGCGCCGACGCGTATTCGCACGGATTGTGGCTGATGCCATCCCGGCAGGGAACAAAGATCATGACCGTGGGCATCCGTCGCGCCAGATGAAAGGCGTCGTGGCCCGCTCCAGGCACCATATCGTGGGCGGCGAGGCCCAGGCGTTCGGCACTCGACCTGACCAGTTTTGCAAGGGGCGGATCGAACCGGACCACGGGCGAGTGCCAGCGAGGCTGAACGTCCAGCCCTAAAGCCGGGTGATTGCATGCCACGCATCAGTGCATCATGCATGGCGTCCAACTCCGCCTCGTCGGGATACCGCAGGTCGACCGTCATCTCTATGCGGCCCGGCACGACATTGATGGATCCGGGAAGAGCCCGTACCTGCCCGATGGTGCACCGCGCCTGCGGATCGCGACCACCGATCTCATGGACAAGGTCGATCATTCGCCTTCCTCCCTGCTTCGCTCAAAACGACATCGCCCTTATGCGAGCGGCCTGCCAGTCCCCCGCATGGGGGACTCGATGGCCCGGTCGGGCCGCACGTAGGATGGCTGATCGCACGGAGAACCTCGGGAGCAGCAGATGGATATGAAGGCGCACATAAACTGGCACGCGATCGCGCGCGCCGTCAGGCCGGAAACGCGGCTGCTGATCGACGGCAAGTTCCGACATGCGGCAAGCGGTGGCAACCTCGCCTCCGTCAATCCGGCAACCGGCGAACACATCGCCGACATCGCCTGCGGGGGCGCGGACGATGTGGATCTGGCGGCGAATGTGGCCGCCAAACGTTTCAGGGATGGCGTGTGGTCGAAGATGCCCCTGCGCCGGCGCGTCGATATCCTCACCATGTTTGCCGAACTTCTCGGCGAACATCGCGAGACGCTTGCCGTGCTGGACACGCTTGAGATGGGAAAGCCCATCTCGGAGATGTGCAGCATCGATGTCCCTGCCAGCATGTTGACCATGAGGTTCATGGCCGAGGGGCTGGATAAAATCGGCCGCACCTGCCCCGTGACCAACGACGGTGCGCTGCATTACATCCTGCGCCAGCCACTCGGTGTCGTCGGCTGCATTACCCCATGGAACTATCCCCTGATGATGGCCGTGTGGAAGGTTGCCCCGGCGCTTGCGGCGGGAAACAGCGTGGTGCTGAAGCCCGCCGAAGACGCGTCCCTGAGTGCGCTGATGCTCGGACGATTGTTTCTGGAGGCAGGTGGGCCGGACGGCGTCTTCAATGTCGTCCCCGGATTGGGCGCGGTCGCCGGCAAGGCACTGGCCCTCTCGCACGATGTCGCCAAGATCGCGTTCACCGGGTCGACGGCTGTCGGAAGGCAGATGTATCGTTATGCGGCCGACTCCAATCTCAAGGCGGTCTCGGCCGAACTTGGCGGGAAATCGCCTCAGATCATCCTTGAGGATGTCCGAAGTCTTCGGCCCCGTCGGCGCCATCATTGCCCATGATGGCCCGGAGCACGCGGTGGCGCTTGCCAACGAATGCCCGACAACGCGAAAGCCCGCGCAGCGCCACGCATCCATAAAGGCATCGACCTTGTTCCAGCCGTAGAAGCTCACGGCAAGGCCGCCGGGTTTGAGGACACGGTACATTTCCGCAAAGGCATGTTTCAGCCAATCGCCGTTCACGTCGTTGGCAATCGTCCGCCCTTGGCGGTCACGGTAGCGGACAAGATACGGCGGGTCGGTCAGGATGAAATCCACCGCCCCGCCCGGAAGGCGCTGCATCAGGGAGATGCAGTCGCAATAGAGGACGGTGTTGCGAGCTGGACGCTTTACGCGTCGTCCCGTTCGGTTTTCGGCTTGCGAATGGTCAGGCGTCCATTGAGTGGTACGGCGGAAAGCGTGAGGTTGAACGCGTCGCCATCGCTGTGGGACCAGCCCGCGCCTATTTTTGTCCAGTGGGCTTTGTCGCCCTCGCCTTCCACGACGTATACGGCGTAGTCGGCTTTGCTCTTTTGGGTCGGTTTCATGTTCGGTTCTCCCGTTGGTTATCCGGCTGCGCCTGTCGCGGCCGGTCGGGGGATTTTTGCGAACGTGTTTGCGAGCCGAAGGCGACCACAGGCAACGGCAACACGGGAGCGCAGCGAAGGGAGCGGGCAGCCGATTGCCGGCGGCGAAAACCGGGCGCATACCCCGACCGTTCCGGCCGTGTAGCGCAGACGGTAACGGGGAGCGACATGAACGTGCCAACAGCAAACGCTGGAGCCTTCATGTTAAGAAGGTGGAGGCATCTTCGGGAGGCCGAAGACTAGGAAGGATAGGGCACCTTCACCCATGTCGGGGGCTCGCGCTCCGCCCTCCGCTTAATCCGCTCTTTCAATCCCGCAAGAGCCTCGTCTCCGGGAATGGTGGGACCGTCATCATTAAGACGCTTATTAATCTCCCGGCGAAACAGTTCTTCATGCAGGTCCGGATAGGCATCCAGTTCCGTGAACACCTGCATGGCAGCAAACACCGCTTCCGAAGGATCAAGAAACCGCCCCCGTTCCACTTGCGTCAAAACCCACTCGGCAATCGATGGCACAAGGTAGGTTTCCATCCGCAAGCCATGATCTGACGCTTCGGCTTTCAAGGCCGTCGCTTGCGCTTTCTGGGCGGCACGGTATTCCGGCGGGTAAAGGTCGTCTTGCTGGATTTCTAAATCGCTCATAGTCGCCCCTCAAGAACATCAACCGTGATGTCCTGCCCGCCGTAGAATACACCCAACACCAGAACGTGCGCCTCTTCCACCACGAAGGCGATACTCACGCTTCGGCGATAACCGATGATCCGAAGGCCGGGAACAAGGCCATCTCTGACGGTTCCCCGCTTGGGGAATGTCGCCAGCTCTGAAATGAACTGGCGGATGCCGCTGATGTAATTCCAGGCAACGACCGGCCCGGCTTTTTCGATACTGGCGAGATCGCGGTAAAGCTGGAGCAATTCAGCCTCGGCCCGCTCATGCAGGATGATCTTGTATTTCATTCCCTACTTGGCTTTCGCCAGCTGGGCCTGATGTTCAGCCTCAAGGCGGGCAAAGGCATCATCAAGGGGAACGCCCTTGGAAAGATCTCGCTTCAATTCCGCATAGCGCCCCGGAATTTCCTGATTCAGCCACCGCTCACGGGCTTCTTCGTGATCTTCCAATAAGCGCAGTCCAGCGCGGACAACCTCGCTGGCATTGTTGTAACGGCCGGATTCCAGCTGCTTCTTGATGAACTTTTCGTAGTGTGCGTTGAGTGCAAAACTCGCCATGATATATAACCTCCTGATAGGTCCATTATGGGTCAGGAAGTCAAAATTAACAACTGTTATCAACTATTGATGCTTCTCTTTGTCCTGAATAGAAGCCCGGCCACGGTGAAAACGGAATCAAAGTGACCGGACAAGAGGGCTAAACCCTCATGAGCGCCCCGCCAAGCGGGCGCTGCGAACCGGCAAGCGGTTCGTGGAGACACCCGTTCGGGTGTCTTTGCGAGGCTGTGGAGCCTCGTTTCCGTGGAAGGGCGGCGGTGCCGCCGCCCTCGGCATCTTCCGTGCCCGGTTGGTCCGCTGCTTGGGCTTGCGGGCGTTGATAACGGAAGCGTCCAATGTGGTCTTGATATGCGCCGCGTAGAATTTCTCGATCATCTCGACGCTGGTGCGGCAATTTTTGGCAATCGCGTAGACGTCTGCACCTTCCATGAGCCGCAGGCATATATAGGTGTGACGTAGTCTGTATGTCAGCGCTCATTTCCATGCGCATTGACGCGTCCCGTTTGACCAGAGTGGCTGTCACCCGTTCGTCTGGGATCAGGCAGGGGCGGGTTTGGCGAAGTTGTATGGCAGCAGGTCGGTGATGTCGGCATCTGATGCGCGCTGCGGCAATTCGCTGAGGATGTGGCGTAAGTAGGCCAAGGGCTCGATACCGCAGGCGCGGCAGGTCAGCATGAGGCTGTAGACGACGACACTGGCCGTGGCTCCATCCACGGTGTCGCTGAATAGCCAACTCTTTCTACCAGTGGCAAAAATCCTGATATCTCGCTCCAGCAAATTGTTGTCGATCGACATCCTGCCGTCTTCGGTATAGCGCGTCAGGTATTCCCACTGGCTTAGGGTGTAGGACACGGCATCGCCAAGCTTGGTGTCCGGCAAGACCTTCGGTGCGATGTCGTCGAGCCATGCCTTGAGAGCATTGAGGATGGGCACGCTGTGTCGCCGGCGGAAACGGCGAATGCAATCGGCTTGTGTTTCGACGCCTGGAATGGGCCATGCATCCAATATGGGTCGCGCCGTTCAATGTGCGCCAGGCGGTGTAGCCATCGCTCATCAATATGCCGCGGTAGTCACCGAGGAAGACCTGCGGATAAATCTGGCCGCGGCCGGGTTGATAATCGAGCAGCACGATCGGCTCGCCGCTGTCTTCCCCGCTCCTGTATGCCCACATGAAGGATGTGCTGGTGGCTTCCTTGTCCTTTTCCTTCAGGACCTGGACCGTGGTCTCGTCACCATGGATGAGCGGCTGCGCCCTGAGCCGCAGCTTCAGGGCGTCATAGATTCGGGAGAGATGCCTCTCGCTCGATCCGATCACCCAATGGCTCAGAGCGCCGCGACTGACGGGAACGCCGGCACGCTCGAAGGCTTGGGCCAAGCGGTAGAGCGGCGTGCCATCGACATATTTGTGGACGAGCGCGAAGGCCAGCGTCGAGGCCGCTGCGATGCTGCCGGGCAAAGGCTGCACGGGCATCGGCGCGAGGACAACAGGCGTGTTGATACCGGTGCGGTCGCAATGGCGGCAGGCATATTTGAACCGCACATTTTGCAGGACCTTGGCCTTCACCTCGATATGAAGCTGCTCGGAGACAGCCTCACCCATGCGATGCATCTGATGACGACAGCAAGCGCAGGTCTTCTGGTCGTCGGATAGCCCAACTGACGGATCGTGGCCTTCACGCGTCTGCCAAGCTTGATGTAGAGTTGCACGGCTCTCATGCGGTCTTCGTACGATTACATGAACTATCTCCTGTTAGTCCAAGAATTCGTCCGCACCTCCCACACAGGGGTCAACATTCCATGCCGGATCACATGCTGGAACATTTTGAACGCAAAAAGGGCTCCGAGTTTCCTCGGAGCCCTTTGATAAGTCTCGTAATTTTTGGTTGCGGGGGCCTGACTGCACGGAGACTTGTAAATTCTCCGCCTCACGCCGGCGCACCGTGACAGTTCCGCATCCCGCCCAGAAACCGTTCTCGCCAATGCGCTACAGCGGTCGTTATCGCTGGGGTCCTTTTGAGGCAGGCGTAAAACATTGGGCTGACATCTTCCGCAGACCGTAGCTAATGGAAGCCCCCGCTGCGGCGCAGTGCAACCAAGATGATTCCCGAGAAATGACGCTATCAAACTTCCCGTCCATCCCTGTCGCCATTCTGGTCTTTTCGTTCGCTCATCATGGCCGGGAACACCGACCACGCCGCCAGGAACAAGGCTGCGATCATCGGACCGACGACAAGGCCGTTCGGCCCGAAGGTGGCGATGCCGCCCAAGGTCGAGACAAGGACCAGATAGTCCGGGATCTTGGTCTCCTTGCCGATAAGGACTGGTCGCAAGAGGTTGTCTACAAGACCAATCACAAGGACCCCGAAGGCAAGCAGAACTGCGCCCTTCCAGATGTCTCCTGACATCAGCAGGTAGATGGCGGTGGGTCCCCAAACGAGACCCGTGCCCACCATCGGAAGAAGCGCAAGGATGGCCATGACGGCGCCCCAAAGCGCCGGGGCCCGGATATCAAGAACCCAGAAGATCAGCCCGCCGAGTGTGCCCTGCGCGAGCGCCACGACGATGCCGCCCTTCACGATTGCGTTGATGGTGAGCGCGAACCTCCCGAACAGTGCCTGGCGCAGGCCACCGCTGAGCGGCAGTGCGTCACCGATCAGTCGCGCCAACTCGCGTCCGTCGCGCAACAGGAAGAACAGCAGGTACAACATTACGAATGCGCTTAACACGAGGTGGAAGGTCGACTGCCCGATGTTGATCGCTTGCCCAGCCAGAAACTGTCCGCTCTCCGCAAGCGCGTTCAGCAGCCGCGCGCGAAGCGCATCGGAGTCGGGCAGCCCGACGCTGTCAATCAGCGCCTTGAGCCAGTCTGGCAGCATTTCGCGAAGCGTCTCGACCTCGATGCCGGGAGCAAACTGGCCCGCCGCTATGCTCTTGTAGACGGAGGCCGCCTCGCGAACGACAAAGCTCGCAATCAGCACAAAGGGCAGGATGACCATCACGAGAACGATCACCAAGGTGAACAGAGCTGCGAGATTGCGCTGGCCTGGGATGTTCTTGAGGATACCGCGGTTCACCGGGGCAAACAGCACCGCGAGCACGGTCGCCCACAGGATCGCGCCGGACAAGGGCCATAGCATCCACGCAAAGGCCAGCGATACCGCTATGGTCAACCAGATGAAAGTGTTGTCTCGATGCTGCCGCACTCTTGGCTCCCGGTTGCGCCTGACAAGCCCACGAAAATCGAACTCTCGAGAACCTGCGACATTTCCGCCGTCGCAAAGTGCCGGAACTCTTCCGGTCTCATCCCTTCAGCGCGAGGCTTGTGACATTCGGCTCGCCAGGCGGAGGACCTATCCACACGCCTGCTGGTATCGCAGGGATTGTATTTGCCAGTCCATTGAGCATGCCTTGCAAGACGCTCTCGCTCAGCTCGTCCATCTTTTCGCGGGGGCCGACGAGGCGGTCTACCAGCAGCAATGTAAGGCCATGCATTTGCGACCAAAAAATCAGAATGGCACCGTCAATCTCACGCGTGTTTGACGCGGCGGTTGGAATGACGCGCCCGAGAGCGCCATCACTTATCGCGTTCACCAGAAGCGCTTTCATGTTCTCAGCCGCAGTTCTTTCGATTGCAGGCCGCCCATCATCCTGACCGGTAAGATAGCCGCCGAACATCAATCTGTAGAGCGCAGGATTGTTGACGCCGCCGCGCACATAAGCGCGCGCCATAGCTGCCAGCCGCTCACGAGGACTGTCGTGCTCCTTCGTCGCATCGGTCATCTGCTTTGCAAGGAGCTCGAAGCCAACCGCCGAGACGGCCGCCAGCAAATCACGCTTGTCGGCGAAGTGTTTGTAAGGGGCGTTGTGACTGACGCCTGCTCGACGGGCGAGCTCCCGAAGCGAGAACTCTGTGCTCTGCGATTCGCTGAGGACGTCGAGTGCGGCGCCTACGATCGCCCTGTGCAGGTCACCATGGTGGTAGGGGCGCGGATCTGTGGTGGTGGCTTTGGTCATACTCGTCCGTCTAGGCCCTTATGTTGCGCTCGTCAACATTTCCGCCGAAGCGATGTTGACGCCGCCCACTTTAATCTCTAAGTGGGCGATGTCAACATCTGGCGATAGGCCTTGTAGCCATCAGATTTGAAATCCGCAGGCGAACCGCCGGCTCTCTGGTGGTTGCAAATGGCAACGGAGAAAAAATGAAGCCCCTTCGAATTCTGGGAATTGGTCTCGCGTGCGCCTATCTCGCCGCCTGCGACGACAAAACTGAAGTCGCGTCGCCGGCGCCGCAACAGGTACGGGTCTTCGCGGCCGCCTCGGTTCAGTATCAGCCAAGTGCGGAAATTACCGGTGAGGTGAAGGCGCGGATCCAAACCGAACTCTCGTTTCGCGTCAGTGGCAGAGTGATCGAGAGGCTGGTTGACGTGGGTGCACACGTTCGCGCCGGCGAGGTCCTGGCGCGCCTCAACGATACCGAGCAACAAGCAGATGTCAGCGTCGCAGGAGCTGCATTGGAGTCGGCGCAGGCGGTGGTCAAACAGAAAACGCTGGCATTTGAGCGATCAAAGGCCCTCGTGAAATCGCAGGTCATTTCGCAGGAGACCTTTGATGCGGCTCGAAAAGACCTGACGAGTGCCCAAGCCTCGTCGGAAGCCGCCGCAGCCGCGCTGGCCACAGCCGAGGATGCGCTATCCTACACGGAGTTGAAGGCTGAAGCCGACGGGATCATCACCGCCCGCGGCTTGGAAATGGGGCAGGTTGTCTCGGCGGCGCAGTCGGTCTTCACGCTCGCCCATGACGGCCCGAGAGATGTCGTGTTCGATGTCTTCGAGGCATTTTTTCTGGACGGCCCACCGTTGTCGGATGTTGCGGTGGCACCAGTTGGGGATCGGGCACTCGAAGTGCAAGCGAACATCCGGGAAGTCTCCCCGGTTATCGACACCAAGGCCGGCACTATCCGGATCAAGGTGGAGCTCCAGGAAAACTCTCACTGGCCTCTTGGTACACCGGTGGTCGGCAAACTCCGCTCCGCGCCGCGCGACGGAATTGTGCTGCCTTACAACGCGATTGCCTCGGCCAAGGGTGAACCCGCCGTGTGGCTGATCAACAACGAAAACCTCTCCGTTACCCTCCGCAAAGTTTCGGTCGCCCGTTACCGCAAAAGCGATTTCGTCGTGACCGACGGCATCGCCCCGGACGACCTGATCGTCACGGAGGGCGGAAAGTTCCTCAAGGAAGGCCAGGCAGTCGCTTGGGAAGGCAAGTGAGATGATCCTTAGTCACCACCGTTACACCACTCTTCCACTCCTGCTGTCGATCTCGCTCCTTGCCGGCTGCGAGCAAAGCTCGATCGCAGCGGAAGAGGCGAGCCCCCGTCCCGTCAAATCCGTGACGACCCAAAGCAAGCGGGAAGTTGTCGAGAGTTTGCCCGGCATGGTGCGGGCCCGCACCGAGACCGACCTGGCGTTCCGAACACTTGGACGAATCGTATCCCGCAAGGTCGATGTTGGCGATCTCGTGCGCAAAGGTGACGTCTTAGCGGAAATTGATCCTGTCAGTCTCCGCCTCGCGGTCAGGAGTGCGGATGCCAATTTGCGCGATGCCAAGGCGCAGTTAGAGAACGCCGTATTGACAGAAGGGCGGAAACGAACGCTCGCCCACAAGAAAGCCTCGAGCATTGCCGATCACGAACTTGCCGAACAACAACTGAAGTCGGCTGAGGCCAACGTCGCAAAGGAGACGGCCAGTCTCGAAAAGGCACGAGAGCAGTCTGGTTACGCGACACTGAGGGCGGAATTCGACGGTGTCGTCACGGCCACATACGCAGAAACGGGCCAGACGGTCTCGACGGGTCAACCTGTCTTGAAGCTGGCGCGTCTCGAACAGCGTGATGTGGTCGTCGATGTTCCTGAAAAGCAATTTCGATCCGTTCGCCTGAATGACAAATTCCGCATTGCCCTACAACTCGACCGTACGGCGCAGACTGTTGGCGTCGTGCGCGAAATCGCCCCGCAAGCTGACCCCAATACCCGCACCCACAGACTGAAGGTCGCCATAGATGAGGCGAAGGAGGTCTTCCGCCTGGGTGCCGTGGTAACTGCGACGCCCTTGGTCGAGAGGCGAAAACAGGCACTCGCCCTGCCCGGTTCCGCCATCAGCGAGAAGGGTGGCGCCATCCACGTCTGGGTCGTCAATCAATCGACCGGCACCGTCTCACCAAGACCGGTCCAGCTCGACACCCAGGCGCGTGGTTCCCGTTGGGTGCGGGTTCTGTCCGGGCTGCAGGAAGGTGACGAAATCGTCGTCGCCGGCGTCAACGAACTTGTCGAAGGACAGAAGGTAAAACGCGTACAGGAGCGCCACCCGTGACAAAATTCAATCTTTCAGACTGGGCGCTCGAGCATCGCTCTCTCGTCTGGTATTTCATGATCATCTTCGCTGCGGCAGGCGCCTATGCCTATATGGGCCTTGGTCGTGAAGAGGATCCATCCTTCACGATCAAGACGATGGTCATCCAGGCCCAGTGGCCCGGCGCCTCCGCCCAGGAAGTGACGCAGCAGGTGACCGACCGCATCGAAAAGAAACTGCAGGAACTCAACAATCTCGAACATACCCGCAGCATCACCACCGCCGGCCAGACGATCGTTTTCGTCGATCTGCTGCCGAAGACGAATGCGCGGGATGTGAAGCCCACCTGGGCACGGGTGCGCAACCTCATTGACGATATTACGCACGAATTTCCGCAGGGCGTTATCGGGCCGTTCTTTGACGATCAGTTCGGTGATGTTTACGGCAACATCTATGCCTTTACGGCCGACGGGCTAAGCTTCAGGGAACTGCGCGATTTCGCTGAGGACGCGCGCACGCAGATCCTCGGGATTCCGGATGTGGGCAAGGTTGACATCGTCGGAGCGCAGGAAGAGGTCATCTATCTCGAATTCTCCACCCGCAAGATCGCCGCCCTTGGCATCAATCGCACCGACATCATTTCCACGTTGCAGGCGCAGAACGCCGTCACCCAATCCGGTTTCGTCCAGACTGGACCGGAACGCATCGCCTTGCGCGTCGGCGGACGTTTCATCTCCGAAGACACATTGCGCGGCATCAATCTCAGGGTAAACGACCGCTTCTTCCCGTTGACCGACGTCGCCAACATTACGCGCGGCTATGTCGACCCGACACGCTCGCTCTTTCGCTTCAATGGCAAGCCTGCAATTGGGCTCGCGATCGGTATGAAGACGGGCGGCAACGTGCTTGCCTTCGGGGAAGCGCTCGAAAAGACGATGGTGAGGATCATTCAGGATCTTCCGGTCGGTGTCTCCGTCGAACAGGTTTCGGACCAACCAGAAGTCGTTCATGAGGCCGTGGGGGGCTTCACCAAGGCCCTGTTCGAGGCCGTCGCCATCGTGCTCGCGATCAGTTTCATCAGTCTAGGGTTCAGGGCCGGCCTGGTCGTGGCGATCGCGATCCCGCTGGTTCTCGCTATCACCTTTATGGTGATGCTCTATTCAGGCATTTCACTGCAGCGAATCTCGCTCGGTGCGCTCATCATCGCACTCGGTCTTCTCGTCGACGACGCCATGATCGCAGTCGAAATGATGGTGGCGCGGCTGGAAATGGGTGACAGTCTCAGGAAGGCCGCCACCTACGTCTACGCCTCCACGGCCTTCCCGATGCTAACCGGCACGCTTGTGACCGTCGCGGGCTTCATACCCGTCGCATTCAACAAAAGCAGCGCCGGCGAGTTCACCTTCACCCTCTTCGTCGTCATCGCCGTATCGCTCGTCGTCTCATGGATCGTTGCCGTCTTGTTCACACCGCTCATCGGCGTGACCCTGCTTCCCAAGACAATGAAGAAGCACTCCGACAACAAGGGACGTTTCGCCAAAGCGTTCGCCAGCACGTTGCAATTCTGCCTGCGCTGGCGCTGGATGACGATTATCGCCACGATCGCCCTCTTCGTCGGATCGCTCGTCGGCTTGTCGATGGTGCAACAGCAGTTCTTTCCAAGCTCCGACCGACCGGAACTGATCGTTGACTGGAACCTGCCGCAGAACAGCTCGATCGCGGAAACCAGCAGGCAGATGGCTCAGCTCGAGCGTGAGGTGCTGACCGACAACCCTGCGGTCGAGCATTGGTCCACATACGTCGGAAGGGGCGCACCGCGCTTTATCCTTTCGTTCGACGTACAGCCGGCTGACGTTTCATTCGGCCAGACCGTCATCCTGACCAAGGGGCTCGAGGAGCGCGACAAGCTGAAGAGGCAAGTGGAAGCCTACCTTCAGAAGACTTTTCCTGGAACTGACGCCTATGTAAAGCTTCTGGAAATCGGCCCCCCGGTCGGCAAGCCAATTCAGTACCGCGTATCCGGCGAGAATCTCCAGACGGTACGCGACCTGGCACAGAAACTGGGGTCTGTTGTAGGCACCCACCCTTCACTCAAGAACCTCGCCTTTGACTGGAATGAACCGGCGCGCGTCGTGAAGATCGACGTTCTGCAGGACAAAGCACGTCAGCTTGGCGTCTCCTCCCAGGATATCGCGATGGCCCTCAACACCGTTGTGCAAGGGGACGCGGTAACGCAGGTCCGGGACGACATCTATCTGGTCGATGTGGTCGGTCGAGCCGCGGCGAAGGAGCGTGAGTCGATCGACACGCTGCTCGACCTGCAACTGCAGAGCAGCAGCGGCCAGTCGGTCCCATTGTCATCGGTCGCAACCTTCCGATACGAGCTCGAACAGCCGACGATCTGGCGCCGGGATAGGGTTCCAACCATCACGGTCAAGGCGGGCATCGCCGATGCGACGCAGCCGGCGACCATTGTGAAGGCGCTCAGCGACAAGATTGCGGCGTTCGAAAAGACGCTGCCGGTCGGCTACTCCGTCGCAGTCGGCGGCGCGGTCGAGGAAAGCGCCAAGTCGCAGGGTCCCATCGCGCAAGTGGTGCCGGCCATGCTCCTGGTGATGGCGACGCTCCTGATGGTTCAGCTTCAGAGCTTCCACAGGCTGTTCCTTGTCTTCTCGGTTGCCCCGTTGGCGCTCATCGGTGTCGTGGTGGCTCTGGTCGCCAGCAATTCGCCGCTTGGGTTCGTCGCACTCCTTGGCGTGCTTGCACTCGTCGGCATCCTCATCCGCAATTCCGTCATCCTGATCGTGGAGATCGAAGAACTACGGGCAGCGGGTAGGTCGCCATGGAATGCGGTCGTGGAGGCGACAGAACACCGTATGCGGCCGATCATGCTGACCGCCGCGGCAGCAACGCTGGCGCTGATCCCGATCTCGCACGAGATTTTCTGGGGACCCATGGCCTACGCAATGATGGGCGGCATCGTCGTGGGAACGGCGCTGACGCTTCTCTTCCTGCCGGCGCTATATGTCGCCTGGTTCCGGATCCCGCGTGAAGTCGAGCAAAACTGATATGACGATTTCCAGCTTCCCTTTCCCCGGGCGAAACAACGCCCGGGGACCGCAACGGACTGCCCGACCGTACCGGATCGATGCATTACATGCGTTCCCGCGCAGCGCGCTTGCTTCCCTGCTCGTGCTGTGCATCCTCGCACCCGGCTGCGCGACGCGGGTAGAAAATGTCCTTCAGCCTCCTGAGGTGGTCGCCCGCGACGCCAGCAGGGTGAACATGCTGGTGGCTACAACACGCAAGCCTTCGGAAAGCCCCGGCAAACTCTATACCGGCGAGCGCGGAACGGCGATCTCGCTCAACAGCGTCGCCGTCTCCATTCCTCCGGATCGGAACCGCAAGATCGGCGAGGTGCAGTGGCCTTCCCGCGTGCCGCCGAATCCGGAAAAGGAATTCGCGGTACTCGAGGTTACCAAGGCCGACACCGAACGTCAGGCGCTCGATTGGTTCCGCAAAAATCGAAACTCCAAGCGTCAGGTGCTCATCTTTGTACACGGATTCAACAACACCTATGCCGACGCCGTCTTTCGCCTGGCGCAGATCGCCCACGACTCGGGAACGGATGCAGCGCCGATCCTGTTCACCTGGCCATCACGAGGGCGCGCGTTCGACTACCTGTACGACAAGGAGAGTGCCAACTATTCGCGCCGCGCCTTGGAGGATCTAATCCTTCAGGTCGCAAAAAGTCCCGATGTTCAAGACGTGACGATTCTCGCTCATTCCATGGGAGGTTGGCTCGCGGCAGAGGCGCTGCGGGGCGTTGCCATGCGCGAAAAATCAATCCCGTCGAAGGTCAGGAATGTCATTCTGGCGTCGCCGGACATCGACATCGACGTGTTTCGTCGCCAATTCGTCGAGATGGGGCCAAAGCGACCGCACTTTGCGATCTTGACGTCCACACGCGACAAGGCGCTCGAGGTGTCTGGCTGGCTTTCGGGCGGCGTTGACCGTGTCGGTGGAACCGATCTCAAACCCTATGCCTCTGTGCTTGAAGAACTGGGCGTTTCGATCATCGACACCAGTGCCGTCGCGACTAAAGATCCCCTCGGTCACAATGCCTTCGCCGACAGTCCAGATATCGTAGGCATGCTTGGGCGACGTCTGGCTGGTCAGAGGCTGACGGGTGGAAAGGCGACATTCGCGGATCGTGTAGGAGTGGCCGCCGCCAATTTCGCCGGATCGGCAGCGCGCGTCGCCGTCGCGGCTCCGGTCTCGGTCATCAGCGGCGAGGCTCGCGAGGTCTTGAAGCGCGAACTAACCCCATCGACCGGCGAGATGGTGGACGGGCAGATCGCGTACTAGGCCAGGACTGGCCGGGCAAGGCGGTCAAGGTTGGCCCTCGCTTTCGCGGGGGCCGGCATTCCGTGGTCCTGCTCTCGGTCGCCTTGATCCATGACGGATGACCGTTGTGCAAAGGCGTCGGAGTTGTGTGCCGCCTCGTCGGCCCGTCGCGCCGCGTCGTCTGGTGTGCATCCCATCGCACGCAAAGCGGCACGCACGATGTCCGGCACCGCCGCGGCGACGGAACTCGCTGCCTGGAAACTCGGCTCGCCTTCAGCTCGCACAGACCTGAGGCCACCGGTCAAGTCAACTTCAAAAGCAAAGGTTAGATTTCATGCAACTTTTTCACGCTTCCAGATCCTGTTCGCTGGGCATCCGGATTCTTCTCGAGGAGATCGGCGTCCCGCATCAGGTCGCGACGGTCGATCTGTCATCTGGTCAGCAGCGCGACGCTGCCTTTCTCGGTGTCAATCCCAAGGGCAAGGTGCCCGCCCTGCTCCGCGACGACGGAACGGTGTTGACCGAGTTTCAGGCCATCGCACTTTGGCTTGCGTGGCAATTTCCCGAGGCCGAACTCCTTCCCGACGATCGAGATTCCGCGGCACGCGTGATCGAGGCACTTGAGTTCATAGTCGGCACCGTTCACATGCGCGGTTTTGCACTGGCCCTTATGCCCGGCAAATTCGTCTCGTCGCCATCCGCTCAGAAAGAGTTGCGCGCCTATGGACTAAGGGTCGCGACAGACGGTCTGCACCACGTCTCCACTCTTCTGGGGGAGGCCCCGTGGCTATCGGGCTCCCGGCCCGGTGTGGCCGATGCTGCGCTATTTTACGTCACATACTGGGCCAAAGCCCTGAACATCGATCTGTCCACCGCGCTGGTTGCTTTCTACGACCAAATGCTGAAGCGCCCGAGCGTGATGCGTGCGATCGACGCCTCCCCCACTTAACTTTATCCCCGAAGGAGCCGGTGGGCGGCCGCGTTCGCGCTCGCGCGCGCCTTGCACGAACAACACAACAATGAAGATCCCTCGACGAGCTTGCACAGCACGGTCATCAGATGCCGACCCGTTCCCTCAACTCCGGATTTAGCTCAGCGCGAAGCGTGGTAATGATCCGCCCTGCTTCTTCCTGTGTGAGACCACACAGCAGAAGCGATTGGTCGGCGAGCGCAAGACCGGCCGCAAGATTTTCAGGGAAGACAACGTTCGCACCGGCTTTGACAAGAGCCGTGATATCGTGATCATCGGCCGTACTGACGACACAGGGGATTGCCACCTGCTGCTCGCTCACAAACTTCAGGATCCGTTCGACGGCGGAGTGCCTATCGAAAGTGATGACGACCAGCCTGGCTTTCGCGAGGCCTGCGGCGGACAATATCCGGCGATGCGCGGCATCGCCGAGGACGATAATGTGGCCTTGTCGTTGGGCTTCCTTGAAACGCGCAAGATCGGACTCAATGGCGATGTGCGGTATCTTCGCCTCCTCAAACGCGGTCGCAACGAGGCGGCCGACACGTCCGCATCCACACAGCACAACATGTCGGTCGAGCGACTCGCTTGTTGTGCTGATAGCAGTCTCGGTTGCGGCCACACGGGCGCGCCGATCGCCGACAAGATGTTCGACAAGCGCCGCGCTGTGCTGAATCAGAACTGGGGCCAGGCCCATGGTGAGCGCAAGGGCAATCAGGACCGGTTGACCGACCTCGGAGGGCAGCAGGCCGCTGTTCATGGCCAGGGTCAACAATAGCAGGCCGAATTCTCCGCCGTGGGCAAGTATGACTGCGACGCGGAGAGCGATCGCGGCGGGCCTGCGCAACATAAGCCCGACAAAGAAGGTAATGAGCGCCTTGCCGAACAGAAAGACCGCACACCAAGCGAGGATCGCGTAGGGAAACACCACGATCAGTCGGAGATCTATCTGCATGCCTACGGTGACGAAGAACAGACCGACGAGCACGTCGCGGAACGGGCGTAAATCGTCCTCGACTCGGTGTTGAAAGTCGCTCCCGCCGATTACCATGCCGGCTATGAAGGCGCCGATCGGCAAAGCCAGACCAGCGAGATGGGCGAGATAAGCGGCCCCGAGAGCGACGAAAAGCGCCGCCAGGAGAAACAATTCGTTCGAGCGGGACTTGGAAGCACCGGCAAGAACAGTGCGGACGAGCGGGCGGGCGATAATGGAAACTGCGACGAGTGCGACCGCCGCTAGGCCGAGACGCCCCACGAGATCGAATGGGTTGACAGATGCCTGCCTCGACCAACTGTCTACGGCGACGAGAAGGGGGATGGTCGCGATATCCTGAAATAGCAGGATACCGAGGGCAAAGCGCCCATGCTGGCTCGAGATCTCTCCCTGCTCTGCGAGTTGCTTCATGGCAACGGCCGTCGATGACATCGCCACAGCACCACCAAGCAGAATGGCGATGCGGGGATCGAGCCCGAACGACCAGAGCGCGGCGGCGATCGTTGCAAGTGTCCCTCCTACCTGCAGGCCGCCTGCCAAGAGGACGGCGGTGCGCGCTGCCAGTAGGGTGGGCAGCGAGAACTCCAGCCCGACCATGAACATCAGGAAGATCAGGCCGAGTTCGGCGAGGAAGAGCGTATCGTCACCGAGTGCCACGAGATTGAGACCATAGGGACCAATCGCAAGACCGGCCAGGAGGTAGCCCATGGCGGCAGGCATTCGCAGCGCGGCGAAGAGGCCCACGGCAACGGCCGAGACCATGATCATCGACAGACTTTCAGTCAGCAGGTGTTCGGTCATCGCATGACTCGGCGGAGCGGACGGGCGGTAACAAAACTCTACCACATGAACGCCGGATTGCCTGGTATGGCGGAGTAAAACCCAACAATGTGAGGCTTTCCTCCTTTTTGAGGTCTGCCGGGGTGATTGTTGTGGAGCGTTATGCAGCGGTTCGCAGTTTCCTTTGGTTGAAGGTCACAGCCGACGTGACGCGTCTCGGATCTTCCGTTTGAGCCGCGAGACGGTTTCGAAGAATGTCGGTTCTCGCTGCCCCCGAGCGGTGCGCGGACGAAGCCGGCGGCTAAGCCGACATTTGAGCGGCTTTGCGACGAGCATGACTTATCCGGCGGCTACACACAGATCAACAACCGCACCCCGCATCAGATGCGTGGGGAGGCATCCCGTGTTCCCGTCCATTAATCGGGAGAAATTCGTAAATCAGACGCGCTGGCGGGCCGGCCGAAAAGGAACCCCTGACCATAGCTACAGCCAAGCTCTCGTAGTGCGTGGAGTTCTGTCACCGTTTCAACACCCTCGGCGACGACCTGCTTTCCTAGTGCATTTGCCATATCAATAATGGCTTTCACAATGGCATGATCGGCGCTCGAGCCGGTCATCGCACGCACGAAGGAACCGTCGATTTTAATCTGGTCATAGGCAAATTCCTTCAGATGCACGAGCGAAGCAAAGCCAGTACCGAAATCGTCGAAAGCCACGACAAAGCCTGCTGTACGCAGCGCCTCAAGCTGCGTGCCGATATCGCCACCCTGCTCCGAAAGCATGACACCTTCCGTGACCTCGATCTGGATATGGCGAGGTGACAGTCCTGCTGAGCGGGTTGCGCCAAGGATTTCATCGACAAGGCAAGGGCTGTCGGGCAATGCGATAAACTGTGACGACGAAACGTTGATCGCAATGTGCCCGAAATCGACACCGGCCGTCGCCCACGCCTTGGCCTGAGCCACGGCGCACCGCAGAACATGGCTGCCAATACGTCTGGATAATATCGGCTCGTCGAAAGCCGCGGAAAACGCAGCAGGGCCGATTACCGATCCGTCGGGCTTCTTGAGCCTCAGCAGCGCCTCAAATCCAATTCGCCTTCCCGTATCGAGCGCCATCTTCGGCTGGTAGTGGAGCACGAAAGAACCATGCGCGAACGCTTCTTCGGCCAGCGCCAGCGCCGCTTTGTCGGCATTTGCCCGATCCAGCCGACCTGAGTCGATCCGGGACAACAAATAGCGGTCTTCGGATTGCAGGAGACGTTCCACGGCGCACCGCGCCAGTCGATCCAGTAAGCCACGCACGTCGGCCCCGAGGCGTCGCGGCACCCGATCGAGCACGCAGAGCGAGCCGAGCCGAAGCCCCGGCTCGATCTCCAGCGGCACGCCGGCATAAAAGCGGATCCCGTCGCTTCCTGCAACGAAAGGGTTGTCGACAAAGCGGACATCGCGAATGGCATCCGGCACGACGAAGGGCCTCGACGATCGGATTGTGTAGTCGCAGAAGGCGTCCGCCCTGCAAGAGCCTTCCCCTTCTATTCCCCGTTTGGACTTGAACCATTGGTATTCACCGTCAAGCAACGTGATGAGGCCGATCGGCGTACCCGCCGCAAGACAGGCGGCATCGACCAGCGCATCAAGCACCGGATCCGGGCCGGACGACACACTGGACAGTTCTCTCAGACGTTTGAGACGAGCCGCTTCGTCCGGCGGGGGGCCTTCGGGTCCGAACGTTTCCGCGGAAATCACATGACGGTCAACACACTCAGGCATATGGCTCTTCTGCTCTCACCGTTGTTGGATTTCGCTCAGGCGATAGCCCACACCTCGGATCGTCTTAATGACCTCACCGCTCGCGGCATCCAGTTCCGCAAGCTTGCCGCGCAGCCTGTTGATGTAGACGTCTATCGTCTTGTCGCGCGGGTCGTGTTCACGAAAGAGCGCCTGGCGTGCAATGCACGACTTTGAGCAGTCTTCTCCCACACTGTTGAAAAGGACCTGCAGTATCCTTCCTTCGAGTGCCGTCAGCGGCTGACTGACGCCGTCGAAATCCATCGACAGCCGTCCGATGTCGCAATCGATATTGCCGATCTTGAAAGCAACACTCTGCCGCAAAGCCCTGCGGCCCATCCGCGCCTCGTGCAGGCGATGGACGCGGGCGCGCAGTTCCTTGACGCTGAACGGCTTCATCACATAGTCGTCCGCACCGACACTGATGGCGTCCGCCCGGCTATCGGCGTCTCCAGCGCCCGAGATCATGATGATAGGGACGTCGGAGCGTGAGCGCGCCTCGCGAAGCACTTCCAGCCCGCTACCGTCTGTCAGGTTGATGTCGATGAGGATGCAGTCATAGGCAGCGAGCTCGTTTGAATGAATGAAGCGGTTCGCTTGCCTCACGGATGCAAGACAATCCAGCCTGTCCCGAGAATCCGACCAGTTCAGCCGCAACATATCAACGACATCTCGCTGATCTTCGATGATCATTATGTTCATAATCTCTTCGATTGTTTGGTGGCGTGGCCCAAGCCCCTTTCCTGCGCGCCATAGAGCGGGGATGGGATTGGGCGCAGCATTGGCTGCACATTTTCGCAAACTTATATGGTTCTCGCGTTGAGACTTTCCAAGGTGGAAAACGGGGAGCTCATGTGTGCCAGCCGGTTGACGAAGTCCGGCCTCAACTGTTTTACAAAGCAAAGATGCAGGTGCCCCGGATCGCGCTGAACGACGATGCTGCCGACTACGACGTCAAACTTGCCGAAAACAAGGTAAGCGTGATCTGGAATCAGCGACTTTCCGATGCGCACGGTCGCCCCACCCTCGCTGATCTCCACAACGAGGCAGCGCACGATCTGCGTCTTGCGCATCCATTTTCCCGTGAAGAGCAGATTACAGAAGAGCGTGACGCTTCGGCGGCACCATTGACGGCTGAAGTAGTCGGATTCGACACGGCTCAGATAGGTCGTTCTCTTTGTGGTTTTCACAGGGTGACCTCGATGCTTGCCGAGGTCCCACCCCATCGGTAGGGCAGGAACGCGGCAGTTGGATGCATCGATTAAACCGGCGCACCGTTAAGCGACCGCGGCGCCAAATTTAAATAAGGTAAATTTAAGCGATCTCTCATGGATTGCGGCATCGCTTGAGACTATCGAGGTTGAAATCAACGGCGGCTGAGGACGATGCAAATCATGCGACGGGAAAACGCAAATGCTGGCAATGGCTTTCGCATCCTGGTGACCGGTCTCAGGCAACGTGCGACGGATCTGTTTTCCGCTGGAATTCTGGTCGGCGGCATCTCCGCCTTCGTCGTCGCCTGGCTCCCGACAACTGCATGGCTCTGGGTCGTCGGCGCAACGCTGATCATCGCTTGGCGACTCCGTCAAGATCGGGTCGTGCCTCGCGACGCTCGCCGACAGTCGCAAGATCTCTATGGAAACCAGGCTCTTATCGAGATCGCCGGCAAGGCCGCGAAGCTCGGCGGATGGGTGGTGCACCTGCCCGATCGCAGAATCGAATTGGCGGATGAAACCTGGGCGATCCACGAGAGACCAAGGGGCAAGACAATCGCCTTCGAAGAGGGGATCGGCTATTTTGCGCCGGAGTGGCGAGATGCGATCACTCGGCATTTCGAAGCCTGCGTTGCGACCGGTCTGCCCTACGATATCGAAGTGAAAATCATTGATGGCACGGGTCGGCGGAAATGGGTTCGCGCAATCGGCGTGGCGATCCGCGACGACATGGGCCAAATCTTCCGAATACAGGGCGCCCTCCAGGATATCGATGAGCGCAAGCGGCTGGAGAATACCGCCAGGGATCTTGAGCGGCGCTTGGCCGAGTCGATGGAGAACATCAGCGATGCGTTTTTCCAGCTTGATACCGATTGGCGCTTCACCTACCTCAACCGTCAGGCCGAGCGTCTGCTCGCGCGCCCGCGATCGGCGCTTATGGGCCGCCTGATCTGGCAGGAGTTCCCGGAGGCATCCTCGGGGATCATCCGGCAGCACTACGAGCGTGCCGTCCGCGAAAGCGAGACAGCCGATTTCGAAGTGTTTTACGAGTCCCTGAACGCATGGTTCTCGGTCACCGCCTATCCGGGGCCGGGAGGGCTGACCGTCTATTTCCGGGATGTGACGAAGCGGCATGCTGCCGACCAGCACTTGCACCTGCTGGAAATGGCGATATCGAGAATCGACGACTTCGTCATAGTCACAAAGGCTGCATCGCACCCCGGGGGCAGACAAACGATCGTCTACGTCAACGACGCCTTCATCAGGATCACCGGCTATTCACGGCCTGACGCACTCGGCCGATCTCCCGGCTTTCTGCAGGGTCACGGCACCGAACTCGCCACCATTGAAGCGATTGACCGCGCGATCACGCGGTCAAGGGCGATTCGGGCCGAACTTCTGAACTACGCCAAGGACGGCCGCGAATACTGGGTGGACATGAGCATCGCACCCATTGTCGGCTCCGATGGACGCGCGAGCCATTTCGTCGCAACCGGTCGCGACATCACCGACAAAAAGCGAGCGGCGGAACGTCTGACAGAAAGCGAGGAACGCTTCGCAATTGTTGCCATGATGACGACGGACGCGGTCTGGGACTGGGACATTGCGACCGGCCGTGTGCAATGGAACAGCAACATCAAATCCGTCTTCGGGCACGACGACGTGCCGATCGAGGATGGTTTTCGGGAATGGGAATCCAAGATCCACCCGGACGACCGCGCACGTGTCGTGTCCACCGTGCTTGCCGCGATTGAAGATGGGGTCGACACATGGCTGGAAGAGTACCGCTTCCGTCGCGGAACGGGGACATATGCCGAGGTTCTCGATCAGGGGCACATCATCCGCAATCCCGCAGGCATGGCAACCCGAATGGTCGGTGGTGTCCGCGATGTCACCGAGGCACGACTGAACGAGGCAAAACGGCTGCAGGCACAGCGGCTTGAAGCCATAGGCCAACTGACGGGCGGCGTCGCCCATGATTTCAACAACCTGTTGACGGTCATCATCGGGACAGCGGAGACGCTGGTCGACGAAGTTGCCGATCCGCGACTTTCTGCAATCGCACAGTTGAACCATAAGGCCTCGCGGCAAGGCGCTGCCCTCACACGCCAGCTACTCACCTTCGCAGGACGGCAACCCCTCGAGCCGGCGTCCCTGAACATCAACAGGACCATCCGGGCCATGGAGGGATTGCTGTCGACTGCTCTTGGCGAAACCATCATCCTGCACCTCGCGCTTGATCCGGCGGCAGGTCACGTCAGAGCGGATGCTGCCCAACTGGAAGCGTCCATCATGAACCTCTGCATCAATGCACGCGACGCAATGCCGGATGGCGGCACGGTGACAATCTCGACGACGCAAAGCGGTGATGACGCGGTGATCCGAATCTCCGACGACGGCTTCGGAATGGATGCGGAGACGCGCGCAAAGGCCTTCGAGCCGTTCTTCACCACGAAGCCCTTCGGCAAGGGCAGTGGGTTAGGTCTCAGCATGGTGTATGGCTTCGTGCGGCAATCAGGGGGCCGGATCGATATTGAATCGGAGCCGGGCAAGGGAACAACCATTTTCCTGTCCTTTCCTCGACTGGCGTCTACGGAAATACCCGCGGAGCCCATCTCGAACGGGGTGCTGGAAGGTGGCAGTGAGCGCATTCTCGTGGTGGAGGATGATCCAATGGTCCGTGAATTCGCCGCGGGCACACTCGTTTCGCTCGGCTATTGCGTCACATGCGCGGACGACGCAACGCAAGCGTTGCAGATACTCAAAACGGACGGACCGTTCGATTTGGTTTTCTCCGATGTCGTCATGCCCGGCCCAATTGACGGCGACGCTATGGCGGCCAGGATCATGACGCTGTATCCGAATGTCCCGGTTGTCCTGGCGACCGGCTACGCCGATGTCGAACGCATCGGCGCCACGTCGCGTTTCCGGCCACTTGCAAAACCCTATACGCGACGGCAGCTCGCCGAGACTTTGCGGCAAGCGATTGGCGCTTCGCAGGATAATCGATGAACTCCCGGGCACAATGTGGCGCGTGCCCGCGATACATCAGGTTCTTCGACGCTCGGTCTCGTCGGCCTACGGCCTTGAGGCCTGAAACCCCGCCGGACTTGCGGTTTCTGCGAAAAGACCAATATTTAAGCGATGTCGAATGCTCTGCGCATCGCACGTGGCCGCTTCGGGAGAGTGGCGCTGCTGGATATGGATCGGCCCCTGGTGCGGCACGCGCACCCGCATTGCCATGTCCTGCTGAAGGTCGAGGGGGCCGATACGCAGTTTTCGGTGCGCGATCGGCTCGTCCCGCTTACAGACGAAAGCGCCGTTCTTATCAACGCCTGGGAACCGCATGCCTATGCGCACGACCAGACGCGCCCGAAGACGGTGATCCTTGCGCTCTATATCGAACCGCAATGGCTCGGTCATTTCCGGCCGAACTGGGCGACGAGCCACGCGCCCGACTTTTTCGCCTGCAATGTAGGCTCGATCACCCCCGACATCCGTTCGCGCGCGCGCACGCTTGCGGAGACCATGGTGCAGGAGCCGAACAGCGCCGAAGTGCACGAGGTGCTTCTCGGCGAACTGATGATTGCCGTCATCGAGCGTTTCGCCGACTGGCGCGCGGTGCCGAATTCGATCCGCGACCTCGCATCGCGCCCCATTCTCGACTTCCGCATCCGCAAGGCCGTCGAGCACATGAAGGCGGCACCGGGCGAGATCGCCGATCTCGACCGGCTGGCGATCGACGTCGGCCTCTCGCGGGCGCATTTCTTCCGGCTGTTCGAGACGTCGATGGGGGTGACGCCACGCGTCTTCCTCAACGTGCAGCGGCTCGAACGGGCGGTTACGGCCGTCGCGGACGGCACCGAGAGCTTCGCCACGATCGGCGACCAGCTCGGCTTTTCCGTACCGGCGCATTTTTCACGCTTCTTCCACGATCATGCCGGGTCGTCTCCGAGTATCTTTCGGAGCGTCACCCGGCTCTCGGCTCAGGAATTTGAGACTCCTCGGTAAGGTCTGATACGCGTCGGTATCGCCCGATCGCGCACCCTTCTCCACTCTTTGCTCCACGGCACCCCTTCACCAACGGGTGCGGGAGGAGCGAATGACGAGATTGGAAACGACGGGAGGCCTGATCGGCCGGACCGTCGAACGTGTCGAGGATGCCGGACTTCTGACCGGCCGCGGCCGCTACATCGACGACCTGCCCGTCCGGCGCGACACCGCGCATCTGGCGATCCTGCGCTCGCCGCATGGCCATGCCGAGATCAGGGCGATCGATACGAGTGCCGCCCGCGCGCTGCCCGGCGTCTTTGCCGTCATGACCGGCGCGGACGTGGCGAGGCTCACCCGCAGCATGACGGTGGGAGTCAAGGCCAATGTCGAATGCTGGCCGATTGCCCGCGATCGGGTGCGCTATGTCGGGGAGCCCGTTGCCCTTGTCGTCGCCGAAAACCGCTATGTCGCCGAAGACGCGCTCGACCTGATCGAGGTCGACTATGAGACACTGGCCGCCGTCGTCGATCCCGAGAAGGCGGTAGCGGCGGACGCACCAGTGCTGCATCCGTCGCTTGGCACCAACCTTATCAACGAGCGCGCCTTTCGCTATGGCGACCCGGAAGCAGCGCTCGCGGCGGCCGCCCACCGCGTTTCCATCCGCATCGCCTATCCGCGCAATTCCTGCACGCCGATCGAAACCTACGGCGTCATCGCGGAATACGATCCAGGCGAGGACGCCTATGACGTCACGGCGAATTTTCAGGGTCCGTTCTCGATTCATGCGGTGATTTCCCGCGCGCTGAACGTGCCCGGCAACCGTATGCGGCTGCGCACGCCGCCCGATTCCGGCGGCTCCTTCGGCATCAAGCAGGGCGTGTTTCCCTATGTCATCCTCGCCGCCGTCGCCGCCCGCGTTTCCGGGCGGCCGGTGAAATGGGTCGAGGACCGGCTCGAACACTTGACGGCATCCGTCTCGGCGACAAACCGCGTCACGACGCTGGAGGCGGCCGTTGCCGCCGACGGCCGCATCACCGCGCTTTGCTGGGATCAGTTGGAAGACTGCGGCGCCCATCTGCGCGCTCCGGAGCCGGCGACGCTCTACCGCATGCACGGCAACATGACCGGCGCCTATGCGATCGAAAACGTCGCCATCCGAAACCGCGTCGTGCTCACCAACAAGACGCCGACCGGGCTGAACCGCGGCTTCGGAGGACCGCAGATCTATTTCGCGCTCGAGCGGCTCATTCACAAGATCGCCGACGAACTCGGCCTCGACCGGCTCGATATCATTCGCCGCAACCTCGTGCCGGCCGACGCCTTTCCCTATCGCACCGCGACCGGCGGCCTGCTCGATTCCGGCGACTACCAGACAGCGCTCGATCGCGCCTGCGCAGAAGGCGGCCTCGAGGCGCTGCAGCAGCGGCGGGACGCAGCGCGCGCCGAAGGGCGGCTCTATGGCATCGGCTATGCGGCGGTGGTCGAGCCGAGCGTCTCCAACATGGGTTACATCACGACCGTGCTGACGCCTGAGGAGCGGGCAAAGGCGGGGCCGAAGAACGGCGCGCAGGCCGTCGCGACGGTGGCCATCGATCCGCTCGGTTCCGTCACCGTCAAGGTGGCCTCCGTGCCACAGGGCCAGGGTCACCGCACCGTCCTGGCGCAGGTGGTTGCCGAGCGGCTCGGGCTTGCCATGGAGACGGTGCGCGTCAACACGGAACTCGACACGGCGCGCGACGCCTGGTCGATCGCGTCCGGCAATTATGCAAGCCGCTTCGCTCCCGCCGTCGCGGGCGCTGCAGCACTTGCGGCCGACCGCATCCGGGCTCGACTTGCAACGATCGCCGCTCGCCAGCTCAACATCACGCCTGACCGCGTGGACTTCAGGGCCGGCAAACTCCTCGATCGCGACAATCCAGACAACGCCGTCACCTTCGGGCGCGTCGCGGCGGCCAGCCACTGGGCACCCGGCACCCTGCCCGAGGGTACAGGCCAGACGATCCGCGAGACGGTCTTCTGGACGCCGGACGAGCTTCAGGCGCCGACAGCGGCGGACGGCATCAACTCGTCGCTCTGTCACGGCTTCATCTTCGACTTCTGCGGCGTGGAAATCGACCGGAAGACCGGCCAGGTGCGTATCGACCGCTACGTGACGATGCACGATTGCGGCCGCATCCTGCATCCCGGCATGGTCGACGGCCAGGTGCGCGGCGGCTTCGCACAGGCGGTCGGCGCCGCGCTCTACGAGGAGTTTGCCTATGGCGGCGACGGAAGCTTCCTGACCGGAACGCTCGCCGACTACCTGATCCCGACCGTCATGGAGACGCCGGAGCCGCTGATCCTCCATCACGAGACGCCCTCGCCCTTCACGCCGCTCGGCGCCAAGGGCGTCGGCGAGGGCAATTGCATGTCGACGCCCGTCTGCATCGCCAACGCCGTCGCCGATGCGCTCGGCGTCGAGGACATCCGGCTGCCACTGTCGCCGAGCCGTGTCAGTGAATGGCTCTATGGCGAGGAGCGACCGCCGTCGAAGCCGCGAGATCCGAGCCCCGTTGCCACCGGCGCCTCGGGTGAGCGGATGCTGACCGGTTCGGGCTCGGCTGAGGTCACCGCCACCCGCGATTCGGTCTGGGCGATGCTACTCGACCCCAACACGCTGAAGGCGATCATCCCCGGTGCGCACGAGGTCCGGAAGGTCTCCGACACGCATTTCCGCGCCGAGGTCACACTCGGCATCGGGCCGGTCAAGGGCCGCTACCGCGCCGACATCCGCCTGTCCGACATGGTCGAGCCGGAAGCCGTTACGCTCTCCGGCGGCACGGAAGGCGCGCTCGGCTCCGGCCGCGGCACGGGTCGCGTCACGCTGACCGAAACCAGCACCGGCACCCGCATCGACTATCGCTACGAGGCGGCGATCGGCGGCAAGGTCGCCTCTGTGGGCGGCCGCCTTCTCGACGGCGCGGCGCGCGTGGTGATCGGCCAGTTCTTCCAGGCGCTCGCCCGTCATGCCGGCGGCGGCGCGCCTCCCAGCGCCGCCGCCGGCTTCATCCAGCGGCTTTTCAACCTCTTCGGGAGGCGCCGTTGAAACCCGCATCCTTCGATTTCCTCTGTCCGGAAACGCTCGAGGAAGCGCTGGCCGCGCTCGCCGAGGGCGGCAGCGAAGCACGCGTGATCGCCGGCGGACAGTCGTTGGTGCCGATGCTCAACATGCGGCTCGCCCGCCCTGCCCTGCTCGTCGACATCATGCGACTTGAAGCACTGCGCCGGATCGAGACATCCGGCGAGGAGATCGTTGTCGGCGCGGGCGTGCGGCAGGCGGAATTGGAAGCTTGGCCAAGCCTTTTGCGCGACCTGCCGCTTCTGGCCGCCGCCTTCCCCTGGCTCGGCCATGTGCAGACGCGGGCTCGCGGCACGGTCTGCGGCTCGGTCGCCCATGCCGACCCGAGCGCGGAGCTGCCGCTGTCCCTGGTGACGCTCGGCGGCACGGTCAGCCTGCGCAGCCGCAAGCAGAAGCGCCGGGTCAAGGCGGACGACTTCTTCATCGGCATGATGGCCACCGACCTTGCCGAGGGTGAGATGATCGAAGCCGTGCATTTTCCGAAGGCCCGGCCCGGCAGCGGTTATGCCTTCCGCGAGGTCGGACGCCGACATGGCGATTTCGCCATCGTCGCCTGCGCCGCCGTCGCCGACGACAGGGGCTTGCGGCTCGGCATTGCCGGCGTCGACGACCGGCCGCGCGTCTTCCCGCTGCCGGCGCTTAACGACGATCAGTTCGACGATGCGATCAACGACATCGCCTGGTCGCTGAACGCCCGCGACGACATTCACGCAAGCGCCCGCTACCGGCGCGAACTGGTCCGCAGCCTTGGCCGCGAGACCCTCAAGGAGGCAAGCCGATGCCGCGCATGAACGCTGCCCGGAGGCATCCGGTCGACTTCACCCTGAATGGCAGAACGGTCCGCGCGGAAGCCGAGAACCGCATGCTGCTCTCGGACCTGCTGCGCCACGAGGTCGGGCTGACCGGCACCCATGTCGGCTGCGAGCACGGCGTCTGCGGGGCCTGCACCGTGCAGATCGACGGAAAGCCGGCACGCGCCTGCCTGACACTCGCCCAGCAAGTGCGCGGCAGCGATGTGCGGACCGTGGAAGCGCTTTCGCCCGACCCGGCCGAGCTCTCCCCGCTTCAGGCGGCCTTTCGCCGCCACCACGGCCTGCAATGCGGCTTCTGCACGCCCGGCATCCTGATGTCGCTCGACGCCCTTCTGCGCGAGCGGCCGGACGCGGGCCGGGAAGAGATTCGCGAGCACCTCTCCGGCCATCTCTGCCGGTGCACGGGCTACGCGACCATCGTCGAGGCGGCGCTCGCCGCCGCGGAGGAACAACGGAAGGAGGAGAAACCGAATGTTTGATCTTGGAACGAGTTTCCTCGCAAGCGTCGAGCGCGACCCGGACCGGCTCGCGATCGTCGACGGGGGGATGCGATTGAGCTATCGCGACTGGTACGGCAAGGTTTCGGCGCTTGCCGCAGCCCTCGACGAGACCGGCCTGAAGCGGGGCGACCATGTGCTCACCGCCATGCAGAACCGCTGGGAAAACGCGTCGCTGCACTGGGCCTGCCAATTCCTCGGCCTGATCGTCACGCCGCTCAACTGGCGGGCCAAGGCCGACGAAATCGACTTCGGCATCGCGGACGCCGGCGCAAGGGCCGTGTTCTACGAGGCAGCAACGGAAGAGGTCGTGCGCCTGTCGCGCCTCGCGCGCGACCTGCCGCAATTCTCCGCCGATGCGCTCGCCGGCATCATGGATGGCAGCGCCCGCGGTGCGGTGCCCCGGGCGGACGCTGCCGACTGGTCGCTTATGCTCTATACATCAGGCACGACGTCGAAGCCGAAGGGCGTGCCTCGACGGCATCGGGCCGAACGCGCCGGTGCCGTCGCCCATGTCGCACAGAACCTCTACCGGCATGGTGAGCGCACGCTCGGCGTCATGCCGCTCTACCACACGATGGGCGTGCGTTCGCTGATTGCATCCTCGCTGATCGGCGGGACCTTCGTTTGCCTGCCGCGTTTCGACGTGGCGAAGGCGCTCGACCTGATCGAGGAGGAGAAGATCACCAACCTCTATCTGGTGCCGACGCTCTACCACGATCTCGTGCATCACGAGGCCTTTTCGCCCGAGCGCGTCGCTTCCGTCCGCAAGCTCGGTTATGCCGGCGCTTCGATGACCGACGGGCTCTTGAAAAGACTTGATCAGACTTTCGAGCCCGAACTCTTCGTCAATCATTACGGCTCGTCGGAAATCTACACCTTCACGATCGAGCAGAAGGCGGCGAGCAAGCCCGGCTCCGCCGGCCGCGCCGGCATCAACCAGATGATCCGTGTCGTCAAACTGGGCAGCCGCAACCCGGACGAGCGAGCGGCTGTCGGCGAGGAAGGCGAGATCATCGCGCTGATGAAGAGCGACGAGGCCTTCGAGGGCTACTGGAACCGGCCCGACGCGGATGCCAAGGCGCTTCACGGTGGCTGGTACTTCACCGGCGACACCGGCTTCGCCGACCAGGACGGCGATCTCTTCGTCACCGGGCGGGCCGACGACATGATCATCACCGGCGGCGAGAATGTTTCGCCGGTCGAGGTGGAAAGCTGTCTTTCGCTGCATGAGGGCGTCGCCGAAGTCGCCGTCGTAGGCCTGCCCGACGAGCGTTGGGGCAAGATCGTCGTCGCCTTCGTCAAGCGGCGCGGCACTGTTACGGCTGAGGACCTCGACCACCATTGCCGCGCTTCCGGCCTTGCCAATTTCCGCCGGCCGCGCCGCTTCGTCTTCGTCGAGGCTATCCCGAAATCCCCTGTCGGCAAGCTGCTGCGCCGCCTTCTGGTGGCCGGTGAGTACACCGAGGAACGCATTCCCGAACATCAGTAAGCGGCCAGAACGCCGCCAGACCAACGAAAGGAAAATCCATGACCGAACAAGCCGCATTCCAGGACCCGCGCCTCGCCGAACTCGACGGCTTCACCGTCACGATCGATGCGGCCCGCCAGCGCGCCGACATCACGCTCGACCGTCCGCCCTACAACGTCGTCTCCATGCTGGCACGCGACCAGTTGCGCCTCGCCTTCGAGGTCCTCGACGAGGACGATCGCGTGCGCATCATCGTCGTTGCCGGCAAGGGCGAGCACTTCTCGTCCGGCGGCAATATCAAGGGCTTCCTCGAGGCAAGCCCCGAGCACGTCTCGCACCTCGCCTGGAACATCGCGGCACCGGCCCGCTGCTCCAAGCCGGTGATCGCTGCCAACCGCGGCTATTGCTTCGGCGTCGGCTTCGAACTGTCGCTCGCCTGCGACTTCCGCATCGCGACGGATACCACGCGCTATGCCCTGCCCGAGCAGAAGCTCGGCCAGATCCCGGGCTCTGGCGGCTCGGCCCGCCTGCAGAAGATGGTGGGCGTCACCCGTACCAAGAACATCGTGATGCGTTCGAAGCGGATCACCGGCCAGGAGGCCTACGACTGGGGCATCACCTCGGAGATCGTCGCGGATGCCGATCTTGAAAAGGCCGTCGATGCGCTCGTCGAGGAACTGATCGGCTTCTCGCCGCTCGCCCAGCGCACGGCGAAGAAGCTCCTGAACGACACGGACGACGCGCTGCTGTCGACGGCCATCGAACTCGAGGGCCACTGCTACAGCCGGCTTCGCACATCGGAGGATTTCCGCGAAGGTGTGCTCGCCTTCCACGAAAAGCGCGCACCGGCCTTCGTCGGCCGCTGAACCATCGGCCGGGCGGGAACCCGGCCCCAGTTCCACGAGGAGGGAGCGGCCTCGGATCCGCTTCGGGAGGATTGAGAATGGATACGACACAGCAGACGACACAGGAAAAACGCCTTGTCGAACGGGGACCCGGCCTTGCGTCGGGTCTGGGCGACCTGCCGAAACACCTCGGCATCAAGACGATGAGCGCCGGCCTCGTCGCCGCCATCTTCGGCTGCTCCGGCCCAGCCCTCATCGTCATCGGCGCGGCCGAGGCGGGCCATCTGACCAACGGGCAGACCGTCGCCTGGCTCTTTGCGATCTACGTGCTCGGCGGGCTCATCAGCCTGCTGCTTGCGCTCTATTACAAGCAGCCGGTCAACGGCGCCTACTCGATCCCGGGTGCTGCCCTCGTTGCCGGCTCGCTTGCGACCATTCCGTTCAACGAAGCCGTCGGCGCCTTCATCCTGGCGGGACTGCTTGTCCTGCTGCTCGGCGTCACCGGGCTCATCGGCAAGGTGATGCGCTGGCTGCCGATGCCGATCGTCATGGCGATGATCGCCGGCGCCTTGATCCGCTTTGCGACAGGCGCCGTGACTGCGCTCGGCACGGCACCGCTGATAGCCGGCGCCGCGATCCTCGCCTTCTTCGTCTCTATGCGGCTGACCAGGACCATCCCGCCGGTGCTGGCCGCTCTCGTCGCCGGCCTGATCGCGGCGCTCGCGACCGGTGCGGTCGGAGGCGCTGCGGCAAACATCGCCTTCGCCGCGCCTGAATTCACGATACCGGTGTTCTCCATCGATGCCTTTTTCGCGATCGCCATCCCGCTCGCCCTTCTCGTGATCGGTGCCGAGAACGCGCAGGCGACCGGCGTGCTCATGGCCGAGGGCTATCGGCCGCCAGTCAATGCGATGACCATCATTTCCGGCATCGGCGGCGTCGCGGCCGGCTTCCTCGGCGGCCACAATGCCAATATCGCAGGCCCGATGACAGCCATATGCTCGTCCGAACAGGCCGGCGAGAACAAGGAGGGCCGCTATGCCGCGACGGTGGTCAACGGCGTGCTCTTCGCCGCCTTCGGCCTCCTCGCCGGCGCCGCCGTTCCGATCGTGCTCAGCCTGCCGTCGGCTCTCATCGGCACCGTCGCCGGCCTTGCCATGATCGGCGTGCTGCTGTCCGCCTTCCAGAACGCCTTCGGCAAGTCGCTCGGCAACCAGACCGGCGCTTTCGTGGCACTTGCAGTCGCCATGTCGAACGTCTCGCTTCTCGGCATCAGCGCGCCCTTCTGGGCCCTAGTCGCCGGCGTCATCGTCTCGGCCTTGGTCGAAGCCGGAACGCTCGAGGCAAAACAGGCTACGTGACGCGACGTCCAGCGCTGAGCGGTCGCGGCATATGGAGGGAAACACTGCCCCGGTGCATCCGTACCGGACCCTTCGGGGCAGTGAGATTTCCGGCTCTTGAGTGGCACCTGACCGTTGTATCCTGATGGGAATACCACAATGAGCGTACTAGCGCCGGCGGCAACG
Source organism: Ensifer sp. M14 (assembly GCF_003355565.1). NCBI lineage: Bacteria > Pseudomonadati > Pseudomonadota > Alphaproteobacteria > Hyphomicrobiales > Rhizobiaceae > Ensifer > Ensifer sp. M14. The sequence goes on along the minus strand of NZ_QJNR01000004.1, from coordinate 4,233,052 downwards.
CTGTCAGATCCCGTTCACGCGCAGCTCCGCCAGCCCCCGAAGCGAGGCGGTTCATTTCAACCGAAGAAAGTATCGTTCGGGCCAAAGGGCGCCAGCAGGGCACTGGGTCAGCATTTCCGATGGAATTTTCAATGAATGCTATGTCAACAAGATCCTAGCAGATCACGATGACCGCCTTTACGCGTCATGGGTAGCACGTGGGTAACGGTGGCAGACGACAGGACGTGTCTTGCTAACCCTCGGGGGCCCGCCTTCGCAAGCGGACCCCTTCTTCGTCAGGGCCTCAGAAATCCATGCCCGCGCCGGCTGGAAGCGCAGAAGCCTTCTCCTGCTTGGGCTTTTCGGCAATCATGGCTTCCGTGGTAATCAGCAGACCCGCCACGGAGGCTGCGTCCTGGAGAGCCGTCCTTACAACCTTTGCCGGGTCGATGACCCCCATTGCGAACAGATCGCCATACTCTCCAGTCTGCGCGTTCCAGCCGAACTGCAGATCAGACTTTTCCCGAAGTTTGCCGACCACGATGGACCCCTCGGCGCCGGCGTTCTCCGCGATTTGGCGAACCGGGGCCTCCACCGCGCGCCTGACGATTTCGATCCCGACACGCTGGTCGTCGTTGCCGAACGCGAGATTGTCGAGGGCCTTGGTGGCGCGCAGCAGCGCCACGCCGCCGCCAGGCAGGATGCCTTCCTCGACGGCAGCACGGGTTGCGTGCAATGCGTCGTCGACGCGATCCTTCTTCTCCTTCACTTCGATTTCCGTCGACCCACCGACCCGGATGACGGCCACGCCGCCGGCGAGCTTGGCTAGGCGTTCCTGCAACTTCTCGCGATCGTAGTCCGAACTGGTCTCGTCGATCTGCGCTCGGATCTGGGCGACGCGGCCGTCGATTTCCGCCTTTGAACCGACGCCGTCGATGATCGTCGTGTTTTCCTTTTCGATCACCACCTTCTTCGCCCGACCAAGCATATTGAGGGTGACGTTTTCCAACTTGATACCGACATCTTCGGAAACGACCGTGCCGCCGGAGAGGACGGCGATGTCCTCCAGCATCGCCTTGCGCCGGTCGCCGAAACCGGGGGCCTTGACCGCTGCGATCTTGAGGCCGCCGCGCAGCTTGTTGACGACGAGGGTTGCCAATGCCTCGCCTTCGACGTCTTCTGCGATAATCACAAGCGGCTTGCCGGACTGCACCACTGCTTCGAGAACCGGCAGCATGGCCTGCAGGTTGGACAGCTTCTTTTCGTGGATGAGGATATAGGGATCTTCAAGCTCGACCCGCATCTTGTCCTGATTGGTCACGAAATAGGGGCTGAGATAGCCGCGGTCGAACTGCATGCCTTCGACCACCTCAAGCTCGGTTTCAGCCGTCTTGGCTTCTTCGACGGTGATTACCCCTTCATTGCCGACCTTCTCCATCGCTTGGGCGAGATATCGGCCGATCTCCTCGTCGCCGTTTGCCGAGATAGTTCCAACCTGGGCGATCTCCGAATTGTTCGAAATCTTGCGGGCGTTGGCTTTCAACTCCTTCACGACGGCGTCGACGGCAAGATCGATGCCACGCTTCAGATCCATCGGGTTCAGCCCGGATGCGACAGCTTTTGCCCCCTCCTTGACGATTGCCTGGGCGAGAACGGTTGCGGTGGTTGTGCCATCACCGGCAAGATCGTTGGTCTTCGAGGCGACCTCGCGCAACATCTGCGCGCCCATATTCTCGAACTTGTCTTCAAGCTCGATTTCTTTGGCAACCGAGACACCGTCCTTGGTGATCCGTGGGGAGCCAAATGATTTGTCAATCACGACGTTGCGGCCCTTTGGGCCGAGCGTGACCTTTACGGCGTTGGCCAGAACATCGACCCCACGCAACATGCGTTCACGGGCATCGACATTGAATTTGACGTCTTTCGCAGCCATGTGTTCACTCCTTCAATAGGCAGCTAGATTTGACTGATGGGTTGTAGCGCCGGCCGATCAGGCGGCCTTCTTCTGTGCCGCCTCTTCTTCGATGACACCGAGAACATCGCTTTCCTTCATGATCAGCAGGTCTTCGCCGTTGATCTTGATCTCCGTGCCGGACCATTTGCCGAACAGGATACGGTCGCCGGCCTTGACATCGAGCGGCTGCACCTGGCCAGCCTCGTTTCGAACGCCGGAACCAACGGCGATGACCTCGCCTTCCTGCGGCTTTTCCTTGGCGGTATCGGGGATGATGATGCCGCCTTTTGTCTTTTCCTCGGACTCGATGCGGCGCACAAGAATGCGATCGTGAAGCGGTCGGAACGTCATGTTTTCCTCCATGGACAAACGATGATGATCAATAGTTCCCGTTCCGGGTCGGGAGACCAATCCGGAACGGGTGCCGGACCCATAAGGCATCCGGCGGCGATCGATTTAATTTTGCGGAATTCCGGTTTCAAGGGTCTCGGGCAAAAAAATAGCAGTCAAACTTCTTTGCTGCCAAGCGACTGTTCCGGAACGGAAATTCGCCCGAGCAACCGATTTTTGATTGCACAGCGAGTCCACCTTTGGCAGCATTGTCCGGTTCTTTGGATGGAGATGGAGCATGACGTTTTCATCAGACCTGGAGCAACAACTCCATGGATATGGCCTGACCACAGCACATATTCTCTACCGCATTCCCGATTTCGAATCCGTGCTGCAGACCTATGTCTGGCAGCACTATGACGTTGCGCCAGAGTTTCCGGAGATGAGGAGGTTTCTCAATTTCTGGCAGCAGACGCTCGATGGCCCACTCCATTCCATACGCTATTCGCACAGACGGCTGATAGGCCCGAACGAATGGCGTCAGATCGATGGGGAGTTCGATCTGCACTAACGAAGTGTCTCGTGGCAGACATTTAGGTTATCACGCTGCAGGGCATCCTCGACGCCCTGCAGTATCATTGATCCAAGCGCCGCTGTTGCAACGCTTAGACGTTCTCGGAGCTATAGAATTTGCTGGTTGCTGCCGCGCGTGTTGCGCCCCGCGACGGCGATGTCGACTGTTGGGGCGATCAAATCATGTTTTTCCGCGAAGGCAACAAAAACGCCTCGGGCGGTCTCCGCCTCGATTTCGCCCCTCAGTGCGGCTCGGCATGCTTTCAATGCGAATGCGCGGGCTGGATCATGAGGGGAAGCTGGCCAGTCCATGAGAAGCTGGTAGGCATGCATCACCGAGCGTACTTCCGTCGGGATACCGAGGCCTGTCAGAATGGTTACGGGTGCTTCGAACATATCGGGTTTCATCGTGCTCTCCTTTCATAAGCCCGATCGTTGAGCGGAAAAAAGGGGCGCCGACAGCGACACCCACGCGTGCACTGATCATCTCAGGCGGCCGGTCGGCTCCCGATCTTTGTAGCGTTCTGCGTCTCTGCGAGAGTTGCGTTCGTCTGGATGTCGATTTTCCGCGCCTTCATTGCCTCGGGGATTTCCCGGACCAGATCAATGGACAGCAACCCGTTTGTCAGATCGGCGCCGGAAACCCTGACGTGGTCCGCCAACTCGAAGCGGTGCTCGAAGGGACGGCCCGCGATCCCACGATGCAGATAGCCTTCGCCCTGAGCTTCACCCTTGTTGCCGGCAATCGTCAGCAGGTTCGACTGAAATGTGAGGTTGAGATCATCCTGCGAGAAACCGGCGACGGCGACCGTGATGCGGTAGGTATCGTCACCCGTTTTGACGATATCGTAGGGTGGCCAGTCGCTGACGGTGCGGGCACGCTGCGCATTCTCGAGAAGATTGAATACGCGATCGAAGCCTACGCTCGAGCGGAAGAGTGGTGCGTAGTCATAAGATGTTGCCATAGCCATATCCTCCTTTAAGCCACATGGATACGGGGGCGCCAAACGCCCCAGCATTTGCTAGCGCTTAGAGCCACCAGCGATATTGAGTTGGTTTTTGTCTCCTGCGGTTTCAACAATCTGAACGAAAAAATGCAGGCTTTCAAAGGCCCTTTGAAAAGTCTCCGACAGCCAACGGCATGAACTGGAAATCCTTTGGAAGATGACACCGCACAACAAGATTCGTATCCCCGGTCATCAACCGGAGATACTATGGCGCACAGTGTAGGTGGTCGCGCATTCTGAAGGCTGATTGGGGCATACATCGTGCCCCAACCAAAGCGCTTGTTAAGCGATTGACCGCTGCCCGCCGGAGCCGGAGCGAATGACTTTTGGTTCCATGACATCGACGGTCATGCCTGCCTCAAGGCAAGCGTCAATAAACGCCTCTCTAGCGATCGCAACAGGCGTCACTCGGTTAAGGGCCCGACGGCAGGCCTGGACAGCGCGGTTATGCTTCCTGCCGCGGCGTAAAGACCAGTCGGCTTCCAGGAAATCGAGCGCGTCGTTGACTGTTGAGAAGATATGCTCGGTTCCGTCTCTTGGGCGGAGTGAGACCGGCAGCATCCAAAACATTTCCGGATTGAACATGGGGTCCTCCTTTCGCAAACAACACCCGGATGAAAAAGAAGTACCAAAAATATCGGTGAAAGCTGCCTCGATTTCAAGGCGGTCTTGTTGTTTTTCTTTGCTGCAGAACGCCTGGATCTGGTGATACGCGCCGGCCGCGGCGAAACGTGCTCCGTGTTCGTGACCGGCTAATACCAACCGTCATTGATCAGAACCCTTGCGCCCATTGCCGTCGGCCAATTGACATGATTTTCCATGGCCGCTCCTGTAG
>NZ_QJNR01000004.1:3357136-4228274 GCF_003355565.1 Ensifer sp. M14 | reverse complement strand
GAACCTCAAAGGCACGAGCCTGATTCACACTGTCGCTCATAGGTTTCTCCGCATGGTTCATGTCGAAAATGAGCGATCTTTCGATACCGCGCTACGTGGGATGGCCTACCCGCTTACGATCGACGCCACGCATCTCAAAGCACATCGCACGGCCGCAAGCCTGCTAAAAAAGGGGATGTTCCCCGTCGTATCGGGCGAACCAAAGGTGGACTGAACTCCAAGCTGCATACGGTCTGCGATGATGAGGGCCGCCCAATCGTCATGCTGCTCAGTGAAGGCCAGATGAGCGACCACAAAGGCGCACGGCTCGTTCTCGACGCGTTGCCACCCGCCAGGGCCCTCATCGCCGATCGCGGCTACGACAGCACGCCATTCCGAGAAGCGCTGCAGGCAAAAGGCATCGAACCCTGCATTCCATCGAGCCGAAGCCGGAAAGTGCCATACCCCTGTGACAAGACACTTTATCGCAAGCGCCACAAAGTCGAGAACCTCTTCGCAAAGCTCAAGGACTGGCGGCGCATCGCAACCCGCTACGACCGATGCGCGCACACCTTCTTCTCCGCAATATGCATCGCCGCGACCGTCATCTTCTGGCTCTGATCAATGAGTCCTGAGCCTAGCGCTAGAGGCGCAGACCGTTTCATCGCGTGCCGTCGCTGCCTCCGGTGTGCAAGACAAGAAAGCTGACAACGATGCCGCAGCGATGGCCGTTGGCCTGGTCCTGTTCTGGCCGGCAGTGTTCCTGACCAAGGGTGACGGTGCGTCGGCTGCTGAGGTTTCGGGCCTCAAGGGTGAGATGCAGGCGATCGAAGAGGCATCGATCCGGAAGAACTGCGGCATGAAGTTTGCAAAACCGGACCCCAAGAAATCGAAACCGGCTGCGAAGAACTAGTAACCGTAACCGGGCGCTGACGCTCTGTTCGCGGATCAGGGCGCGGTTCTTGTGATCGCGCTCTGATGCACCAAGCCATCGTCAGACCTTGTAATCGGGCGATTTACCGTCTGGCCCTGTCGCCGCGGTCTCGACAGCTTCATCGCCGATCGCCCGATCGCGGTTAGCGTTGCGGTGGCTCTCTTCGTTCAGCATCGGCTGCGACCAGCACACCAATCTCCGGCCGTTGTCCCAACCGTGCCGATATGCTGTACCAGATGGGAAGCCGCCTTTTTGGGGGAGGTGGCAGTGCCACGCCGTTTAAGGGCGAAGGTGTGTCCGGGGCGTCAGGTCGCCCGCATTCATCATTCGCAAACGTCCCACATCATTGCCCCTCACCCGCCGAGCGCGGTGTGTGCTCGACGCTGGAAGCATTGCGATTAACCGGTTGTTAACCATGTCGGCGCAACCTGGAGCGCTGATAGCAGATTGTGCACGGATCCGGTGGGATCGTGCAGGTCGGAGGTTTCAAGCCTGGATCGTTTCAGGCATGCGACGCCCCAAAAACAGACGCATTCGTTTATTCCTAAGGGAGTAGAGGCAAGGATGTACGAAATGGCAGATCACATGATGAAAATGCTGATGAGCATCATGGCAGCGCTGTCGCTCGGCTCGCTGCTGTTTCTGATGGCCGTACTGTAAAGCGCGACGCGCTTCAGGCTTTCGTTCCATCGCGGTATCGCTATCGCGCTGAACATTTTTGAACGAGACGACATGCGCCTGCGAGAAAGCAGGTTGTCTAATCGTCCTTCGCTCGTCAAGGGAGTTCGGCCATCAGGGACCTTGCCGGGTTGCGGACAGACAACGCGGCGCAAATCGAATTGTTGGTTCGGCCCTCAGAGGCTATGTCCTTCAGAGCTGTCCGGTGCTGGGAGCAGGGTTGTCTCCGCGTTCGACAAATGTCGCCGCATAATGGGTATTCGCAGGTAGGGTCTTCCTGATGTGTAGGACGCAGTCTCGAATGAGTTGCAGCCTGCGACACGGAATGACCCAACCTACGTCCGCAGCACGGACGCTCAGTGCCTCAAATCAGGTTTGACGCGCTGAGGGAGGAAGGCTGACACTTCGCTTTATGCGGTAGCGCCAGCCGATGCGTTGAACACTTCTCCTGTCCTGAGCATGCTGTGCATGATGACTGCAAGCTTTCGGGCGACCGCCACCGCTGCGCGCTTGAAGCCCAACCGCTCACGCAGGTTGAGACCCCAGTTTTTGAGGCTGCTCTCATTCCGGGAACTGGTTCTCGTGAGGATCACAGTCGCGGCTTCATAGAGCAGTCCCCGCAGATGGTTGTCACCTCGTCGCGAGATATGGCCGTCATGGTCGACCTCACCTGACTGGTAGCGTCGGGTTGTCAGCCCGAGCCAGGCACCAACCGAGCGCGACGTTTTGAAGTTTTCTGGATCTTCAATCGCTGCAACATAGGACACCGCCGTGATGGCGCCGATACCCGGGATCGTCATCAGGAGCCTCGTCGACTGGCTCTGCCGTGCCACTGCAAGCAACTGGCGATCCAGATCGGCCGTGCGCTTGCGGATGTCGCGCCACGCCTCAAGTAGAGGCAATATGATCGCTGCAAGGTCGTTATTCCCAGTCAAAAGCTCCCTGACATTGCCATCAAATACCCTACCCGTTCCTTTGGGAACAATGAGGCCGAATGTCTTCATCAGGCCGCGGATCTGGTTGCCAAGTTGGGTTGAAATCCTCAGGAGTTGATTGCGCGCGCCGACCAGCGTGCGCGTTAGCATGCTGTCAAATGACTTTACCCGGACCGCCTTGTAAAAGCCGGCTTCGGCCAGTTGGGCCAAGCCATCCGCATCATTGGCATCGGTCTTGTTGAGCGTCTCGTTCAATATCTTTTGCGCGTGCCGTGCTTCGATGCAGATGGCGGGCACTCCCTTCGCCGTGAGTGCGTGATAGAACCACGTCGACAGCGGTCCCGTCTCGAATACGACGCGCTTGGCATTCGGGGCATGCTTGCGGATTATCTGCGCCAGAGCCTTTGGATCCGAAGCACACTTCCCCCGCCATATCCGCTTCCCGTCCTCTCGGATCGCGATCGCGGTATCTTTTAACGAAACATCAAGCCCGATATACTGGTCCATGGTTGCCTCCATTGATGTTTGGGCCCGGTTCCAATCGTGAGCCCGTATTTCCATCTTATCGGGGGCAACCAACCCAACCAGCACCCTCCTGGAAGAAATGGCCTGAGGAGATCGCGCCGCGATTACCCCATGTTCTGCCTTCATGCCTACGCCTCACGCAGCGCGGCGTCTCTTCAACCCCCCTTGGGCTGCGATAGCAGCTTGAAAGGTTGAATATTCTGCCTCTTAGCGAGATGCGATCCAAAGGGCATATCTGTTGCAAGCCCGTCAGGGGTAGAGATAAAACTCGTCCCAGCTTTCGCGCGGCACGAGTTCGCCAATCTTGTATTCGAAGGACAGGATGTCCAGGTGCTCGGCGTCGGTCAGGCACTTGAACTTCAGCTTGTACCACTCGCCCTTGCTGCGGAACACCGCGCCCGGCGCTTTCATCTTGTCTTCTTTCATGACCGGTTCGGCAAAGGTATAGGCGATCACCTTGTCGGGCTTGAAGGTCGACTTGTCGGCGTTGATGCGCTCCATCGCCTCGGTGTCGCAACGTTGTTCCAGCCGGGTCTGCGGGTCGAGCTTCTCGAACTGGCGCACCAGAGACTGATCCATCGCCAGGGCGGGAGAAAATGTGGCGGCGAAGATGAGCGGGTACGCGACTGTCTTCATGCTGGACGGATTCCTGACTGGGAAAAAAGGCGGCGGGGCCGGCAAATCAGTGCCGGCGCGCATCTTTGGTTTCAGTTAAGCTTTGTGGCCATACCAAGGCAGGGGTCGCGTTTCCGAAATGTGGATCACGTTTCCGAAACGCCGATTACGTTTCCGACACGTCGATCCATTCGGCGCCGGTCAGTTCGACGATGCGCTGCGGGTCGATGTGAACGGCCGCATTGGTGGCGCCGGCTGCAGGCACGACGATGTCGTAGGCCTTGAGCGACAGGTCGCAATAGACGCTGTGCGGTTTGGCGAGGCCGAACGGACAGACGCCGCCGACCGGATGCCCGGTTTCCGCCTCGACCTCGTCGAAGCCGAGCATGCGGGCCTTGGTGCCGAAGCGGGCCTTGTACTTCTTGTTGTCCAGCCGCGCATCGCCGCGCGTCACGATCAGGATCACGTCGTCACCGACCCGAAGCGCGAGCGTCTTGGCGATCTGGGCGGGCTCGACGCCGTGGCCCTCGGCGGCAAGCGCCACCGTGGCGGTGCTCTGTTCGAGTTCTATGACGTCGATATCCGGCGCGTTCTGCGAAAAGAATTGTTTGACGGAGGTAAGGCTCATGGTGGGACTTCAGGCTCTGGCAATGGTTTTGGGATGGCAAAAAAGCGGACGAACGCCTGCACGCCGCGGCGGCGCTGCCGACGACGAGACTGTCTCAATCGTCGTTCGAGGCGTCAAGATGTTCGGGGCGCGTCCCTTCCTGCTGCGTCGGCAAGTAGCCATGAGTGGTAAACCAGTTTTCGAGGATCGCCGCGATTGCCTGCTCGCGCGTCAGCTTGCCGGGATGATCGGCCATGAACGCCTTCAGCGCCGTCTCTATGTTGTCGGTGTGGAGCTCGCTCATGCTGTCTTCCTTCCGTTGGTCTCGGCACGGCCCGCCGGGTGGGCGAGCCGTCCGACATCGATGGCGTAGCGGTAGGGCGTCACGCCTGTTTGACGATGCGGATCAGCACAAGCAGGATCACTGCGCCGATCGTTGCGTGCAGGATTGCCGAAAGCACGCCCGTTCCAAGGCTGATGCCGATGGCGGGAAAGAGGAAGCCGGCGATGAAGGCGCCGATGATGCCGACGACCATGTTGCCGATCAGGCCGAAGCCGAAGCCTTTGACAATCAAGCCGGCAAGCCAGCCGGCAATCGCGCCGACAATCAGGAATACGAGAATGCTTTCGATACCCATGAATGGTTCCCTTTGCATTGGACCTCCTGCATGTGTCTTCAAATCCTAGCCGATTTGCGGATAAAACATGCAGCATTCAAAGTGCTACAGCGACCTTTCCGCGGCCGCAGGACGCGCGGTGCTGTAGAGGGGAAGATAGACCAGGATTTCAAATCAGATAGGGGGCAATTTCATCGCGCGGTGATTTTTTGGACGAATACGGAGATTTGTTCCAGGCAATCCAATGCCACGCACCGAAATGGGCGCTCAAAGGATCCTGTCACACGCGCGGCATGAACCTCGCCTGAGGTCGATGCCGATCCATGGAAGCGCGGACGTAACGAAAACACCCAGAGCAGTGATCGTTGCTCTCGGTGTTGTTTTTGAGATGCGGCGGAGATCGTATCAGACGATGCCGCCGCCACCGCCGACGACGGCCGGTCGCTCGCCGGCCACCTTGGCGCGGTAGCCGCTGGCGCGATAGGTCGCGACCGGCGCGATCGCCCCACCGCCTTCGAGGCGGGCCATCGCCAGGATCGGTTCGACGTCGGTGCGAAACGCTGTCTTGAGCGTTTCCGTCGCCATCAGCGCGTCGTTTTCCTGCTGGAAGCCGTCGAGTGCCGCGCGGTCGACGATGAGGGCCTGGGCATAGGCGCGGCAGACCTCCATCGCGCTGGTCATCAGGCTTTCGATCGGATCGGTGACATTGTGGCTCTGGTCGAGCATATGGGCGGGATCGAAGCTTTCGGCACCGCGGGTCTCCGCATCGACGAGTTCGTTAAAGACGAGGAACAGGCGATAGGGGTCGATCGAGCCGGTGTCGAGGTCGTCGTCGCCATATTTCGAATCGTTGAAGTGGAAGCCGCCGAGCTTCTTGAACTGGATCAGCCGGGCGACGATCATCTCGATATTGACGTTCGGCGCGTGGTGCCCGAGGTCGACAAGGCAGAAGGCCTTGGGGCCGAGCTCCTGGGCGATCAGGTAGTTGGTGCCCCAGTCCTGGACGACCGTCGAATAGAAGGCCGGCTCGAACATCTTGTGCTCAGTGAAGACGCGCCAGTCGTCGGGAAGCGCCGCATAGACCGCTTTCATCGCCTCGAGGTAACGCTCGAAAGACTTGGTGAAGTTGCTCTGGCCGGGAAAGTTTGAGCCGTCGCCGACCCAGACCGTCAGTGCCTTCGAGCCGAGCTGCCAGCCGATGTCGATGCATTCGAGATTGTGCTCGACTGCCTGGGCGCGCGTCGCCGCGTCGCTGTGCGAGAGCGATCCGAACTTGTAGGAATGCGCCTGACCGGGTGCGTCCGAAAAGGTGTTGGAGTTCATCGCATCGAAGCCGAGGCCGAGGGCGGCCCCCTTCTGCTTCAGTTCCTGGATGTCGCTGACCTTATCCCAGGGGATGTGCAGGGAGACGTTGGGCGTTGCCCGCGTCAACTGCTGGATAACGGCGCAATCCTCGAGCTTGTCGAAAATGTTGCGCGGCTCGCCCTTGCCGGGAAAGCGGGCAAAACGCGTGCCGCCGGTGCCCACGCCCCAGGAGGGCACGGCGACGCCATACGCGGCAACCTTGCGCTTGATGGCCTCGATATCGATGCCGCGGCGCGACAGCCGTTCGCCAAGGCTGGCATAGTCGTCACGCAGCGCCTTTTCGCGACGTTCATTTTCCGCGTCGAGGACGGACTTGCCGATCATGGTGCTCATCAAACTCTCCGGATCAGCGGGTGAACGACTGGGCATTGCCCGCGTCGACATTGACGATGTTGCCGGTCGATTTCGCCGACATGTCGGACGCGAGGAAGTAGATCGCCTCGGCGATGTCTTCCGGGAACACGCTGAGCTTCAGCATGGAGCGTTCGCGGTAGTGCGCCTCAAGGTCGTCGACATCCATCTTGTAGGCGGCGGCGCGCTGTTCCTTCCACTCGCCGGTCCATATCTTCGAGCCGCGCAGCACGGCGTCCGGATTGACGACGTTGACGCGGATCTGGGCGGAGGCTCCTTCGAGCGCCAGGCAGCGGGCAAGGTGGATTTCGGCCGCCTTGGCGGTGCAATAAGCCGATGCGCCCGGCGAAGCGGCAAGGCCGTTCTTGGAGGCGACGAAGACGACGTTGCCGCCGGCCTTCTGGTTGCGGAAGACGCGGAAGGCCTCACGCGAGACGAGGAAGTAGCCCGTCGCGAGGATATCCATGTTCTTGGTCCAGAGCGCTAGCGTCGTATCCTCGACGGTGGCGGAGGAGGCAAGACCGGCATTCGAGACCAGGATGTCGAGGCCGCCGAAGGCGAGAAGCGTCTCGCCGAAGCCACCCTCGACGGCCGCCTCGCTGGTGACGTTCATGCCGACCGAGCGCACGAAATCCTTGCCGTGGCGGGCTGCAAGCTCGCTTTCGGCCGCGGCCAGCGCCGTTTCGTCGATATCGGCGATGACGACGCAGGCGCCCTCCTGCATCAGCCTGTGGGCCGTCGCCTTGCCGATGCCGCCGGCGCCGCCGGTGACGAGCGCGATGCGCCCGGCCAGGCTCTTCGGCTTCGGCATGCGCTGCAGCTTGGCTTCCTCGAGCAGCCAGTATTCGATGTCGAAGGCTTCCTGTTCCGGCAGGCCGACATAGGTCGAAACCCCGGAGGCGCCGCGCATGACGTTGATGGCGTTGACGTAGAATTCGCCGGAGATGCGCGCCGTCGCCTTGTCCTTGGCAAAGGTGATCATGCCGACACCGGGCACGAGATAGACGACCGCGTTCGGATCGCGCATGGCAGGGCTGTCCGCGTGCTTGCAGCGCTCGTAATAGGCGGCGTAGTCGGCGCGATAGGCGGTAATCGCATCAGGAAGCTCGGCAAGCGTCTTGTCTATATCCGGGTTTGCCGAATCGAAATCGACGACCAATGGCCGGATCTTGGTGCGCAGGAAATGGTCCGGGCAGCTGGTGCCGAGCGCTGCCAGCGGCTTCAGGTCGCGCGCGGCGACGAAATCGAGCACGGCCTGGCTGTCGTCAAAATGGCCGACTTTCTTCTCATCGGTGCTGATGAGACCGCGGATCACCGGCATCAGGCGTTTGGCGATTGCGGCACGCTCGGCCGCCTCGAGCGTCGGTTTTACGGCGCCGCCAAAGGCTGGGCCAACATTGTATTCCTCGAACCAACCGATCGCGACATTGATAATCTCGATCGTCGTTTCGTAGGCCTCCTTTGCCGTGTCGCCCCAAGTGAACAGCCCGTGACTTTCAAGGATGACGCCGCGTGCCTGCGGGTTCTTCGCACAGAAATCGCTAAGCCAGAGACCGAGCTCGAAACCGGGCCGCTTCCAGGGCAACCAGCCAATCTCGCCGCCGAACAGGTTGTCGGTCAGGTTTTGACTGTCCTTGCTTGCCGCGATCGCGATGATCGCATCGGGATGCATGTGGTCGACGTGTTTCCTCGGCACGTAGGCGTGCAGCGGTGTGTCGATCGAGGCCGCACGCGGGTTGAGATCGAAGGTGCAATGGGGGAGGTACCCGACCATCTCGTCTTCGAAGGCGACGCCGCGATAGATGCCTTTCAGGGCATTCAGCTTATCCATGTAAAGCGTGGCGAAGCCGTCCAGCTTGATCGTGCCGACGTCGCCGCCGGAGCCCTTGACCCAGAGAACCTCGACCATTTCTCCGCTCAGCGGATCCTTCTCCATCACCTTGGCAGAGGTGTTGCCGCCGCCGTAATTGGTGACACGCTTGTCGGAGCCGAGCAGGTTCGAGCGATAGAGCAGGCGCTCGGGCTCGCTCATGCCGGCCGCCTTTGTTTCATCCCATAGATTGGCAAGCCGCGCGCCCTGTTGCTTGTCGAGCATCTCGAAAATCCTCCCGGTCCGTTGCCTCGCGGCTTGGCGGCCGCGTGGAGATGTGTTGGCATCAGATCACATGGCTCGAAAGTCATTGTCAATCAAAAACGATCAAATTCGCGCATATCGCACTGCACAATGAAAAAATATGATTGATTGTGATTGACAATGTTTGGTCGTGATGGAAGCATGCAAATTATCGGAGGAACGGATGCACGAGAAAGAAAGACATCGGATCATTCTGTCGGCGGTTCAGGAAAAGCCCGTCGTCACGGTGCCGGAACTGGTCGATCTGACCGACAGTTCCGAGGCGACGATCCGGCGCGATATCGCGGCGCTCCACGTGCAGAAGCGGCTGCGGCGCGTGCGCGGCGGGGCCGAGGCGATCAATCCGCCGCAATTCGTCGGGCTGGCTGGCCGGCCCTTCAAGGTCAATGAGAGTCTGCATGCGCGGGAAAAGCAGGCGATCGCCAAGGAAGCGGTTGCGCTCTGCGAAGATGGCGAGCCGATCATCATCAATGGCGGTACGACCACCTTCCAGATGGTGCACTTTCTGAGCAATCGCCGGATGCAGGTCTTCACCAATTCGTTTCCGATCGCCGAGCATCTGCTCAAGCATTCGAAGAACACGGTGATGCTGTCGGGCGGCACGATCTACCGCGAGCAGAACATCATCCTGAGCCCATTCGACAATGACGTGACGCGCAATTTCTATGCGCGCCGCATGTTCATGGGCGCCCAGGGTCTCGGTCCGCTCGGCCTGATGGAAGCGGATCCGCTGCTGATCCAGGCCGAACAGAAGCTGATCGATCAGGCCGACGAACTCGTCGTGCTGGTCGACTCCTCGAAATTCCACAAGCGCTCCAGCCTCATCCTGTGCGGATTGAAGCGGATCGCCACTGTGATCACGGATTCGGGTATCGAGGACAGGCATGCCGCGATGCTCGAAAATGCCGGCGTGCGCCTGGTGATCGCCAATGCGAGGTCCGGCGCAGACGCAGAGACTGCATCCTCGACCGCTTGAGACGGCCGAGGGGAGGGGAAGATCGGCATCGGTCGCAAAAGGCCGGGCCGGTTTCGAATTGGAGAAGGTCAGTACCGGACGATGCGGTCATCCCGATCGCGTTCCGGTCCATGGGAGGAGTGGAAATGAAGATCCTGAAATCATTGATGGTCACGGCTGCCGTTTCGCTGGCGCTGATGGCCAATGCCGCGCATGCGGAGAACAAGAAGATCGCGCTCGTCGTCAAGGCGCTCGGCATCGGCTTCTTTGAGGCCGCCAACAAGGGCGCGCAGGAAGCCGCCAAAGAGCTTGGCAATGTCGAGGTGATCTACACCGGTCCGACGACCACGACCGCTGAAGGTCAAATCGAGGTGATCAACTCGCTGATCGCCCAGAAGGTCGACGCCATCGCCGTCTCCGCCAACGACACCGACGCGCTGGTTCCGGCGCTGAAGAAGGCGATGGATCGCGGCATCAAGGTCATCTCCTGGGACAGCGGCGTCGCCAAGGATGGCCGCCTGATGCACCTGAACCCGTCTTCGAGCCCGCTGATCGGCAACATGATCATCAAGCTTGCCGCCGACAACTTGCCGGAAGGCGGCGACGTTGCCGTCCTTTCGGCAACCGCGACCTCGACCAACCAGAACGTCTGGATCGAGGAAATGAAGAAGGTCCAGGGCAACTACAAGGGCATCAATGTCGTTGCGACCGTCTACGGCGATGACCTGGCCGACAAGTCCTATCGCGAAACGCAGGGGCTCATTCAGTCCTATCCGAACCTGAAGGCGATCATTGCACCGACCTCGGTCGGTATCGTTGCAGCGGCGCAAGCTGTCACCGACGCCGGCAAGGTCGGCCAGATTAATGTCACTGGTCTCGGCCTTCCTTCCGAAATGGCAGGCCACGTGAAGTCGGGCGCATCCAAGTCCTTCGCGATCTGGAACCCGATCGATCTCGGCTATTCCGCAACGATGATCGCCAATGATCTCATCAACGGCGCCGAAGCCAAGCCGGGCGCGGAACTGAAGATGGGCCGCATGGGCACCGTCAAGCTCGACGACAACAACGAAGGCGCAATGGCCGACCCGTTCGTCTACGACGCCTCGAACGTCGAAGAATTCGCGAAGATCTTCTGATCGGCGAGGGGATATTGCCCCTCATCCGCCTGCCGGCACCTTCTCCCCGCGCGCGGGGGGAAGGGAACATGCGGCGATGCTTCGTTCCTCACGAACGTCGTGTGAACGGCGGCCGCCAACGGATCCCCTCTCCCCGTGAGCGGGGAGAGGGCTAGGGTGAGGGGCTTCTTCTCCACGGGCAAGGTGAAGGCGGGTCACGTGACCGCTACCTCAAACAACTGAATTGGTGGACTCTCTTGCTGCAGGACACGACCACATCGCGGATGAAGCCCGCCATAGCGCTCGAGGGGATTTCCAAGTCCTTTCCCGGCGTCAAGGCATTGTCCGACGTTTCGCTGTCGCTTTATCCGGGCTCGGTAACGGCACTCGTCGGTGAGAACGGTGCCGGCAAGTCGACCCTCGTCAAGATCCTGACTGGAATCTACCAGCCTGACGGCGGCAGCATCCGGGTCGCGGATATGGAAACGACGTTCGCGACAGCGCTTTCCGCCGCACGCGCCGGCGTCACCGCCATTCACCAGGAAACGGTGCTTTTCGACGAGTTGTCTGTTGCCGAAAACATCTTCCTCGGCCACGCCCCGCGCAATCGTTTCGGCCTGATCGACTGGAAGAAGTTGAACGCGGATGCGCGTGCGCTTCTGCTCCGCGCCGGTGCCGATTTCGATCCGACCATCCGGCTTCGCGATCTCGGCATCGCCAAGAAACATCTGGTGGCAATTGCCCGCGCGCTGTCGGTCGACGCCCGCGTCGTCATCATGGACGAGCCGACGGCGGCGCTCTCGCACAAGGAAATTCACGAACTCTATGCGCTGGTCGAACGGTTGAAGGCGGACGGCAAGGCCATCCTGTTCATCAGCCACAAGTTCGACGAGATCTTCCGCATCGCCGATCGCTACACCGTGTTTCGCGACGGAACGATGGTCGGCGAGGGGCTGATTGCCGATGTCGCCCAGGACGATCTCGTGCGCATGATGGTTGGGCGCGCGGTCGGCTCGGTCTATCCGAAGAAGGACGTCGCCATCGGCGCGCCGGTGCTGACGGTCTCCGGCTACCGCCACCCGACCGAATTCGAGGACATCAATTTCGAACTGCGGCGCGGCGAAATTCTCGGCTTCTACGGCCTGGTCGGCGCCGGCCGCTCCGAATTCATGCAGTCGTTGATCGGCATCACCCGCCCGTCGGCAGGTGCCATCAGGCTCGACGGCGAGATCCTGGTGATCCGCAGTCCGGCGGAGGCGATCAGGAGCGGCATCGTCTATGTGCCGGAGGAGCGTGGTCGCCAGGGCGCGATCATCGGTCTGCCGATCTTTCAGAATGTGACGTTGCCGTCCTTGTCTCGCACCTCGCGCTCCGGTTTCCTGAAGCTCGCGAATGAGTTCGCGCTTGCGCGGGAATATACCTCGCGGCTCGATCTGCGGGCAGCGTCGCTTGACCAGGATGTCGGCACGCTTTCGGGGGGTAACCAGCAGAAGGTGGTCATCGCCAAATGGCTGGCAACCAAGCCGAAAGTGATCATCTTGGACGAGCCGACCAAGGGCATCGACATCGGCTCGAAGGCCGCCGTCCACGCCTTCATGAGCGAACTTGCAGCGGAGGGCCTCAGCGTCATCATGGTCTCCTCCGAAATCCCCGAAATCATGGGCATGTCGGATCGCGTCATCGTCATGCGCGAAGGTCGCATCGCCGGCCGCTTCGAACGGGACGAGCTGACGGCGGAAAAGCTGGTGCGTGCGGCCGCCGGCATAACGGAGGCCGCGTGATGGGCAAGCTCCTAAAGAATCGTGAACTGCTGCTCGTCGGCGCGATCCTGGTGTTGATCGCCCTGATCGCCTGGCGCTTCCCGCCCTTCGTCGCGCCGGCCAATCTGGCCCGGGTCTACAACGACACCTCGATCCTGATCATCTTGGCGCTCGGCCAGATGGCGGTCATCCTGACGCGCTGCATCGATCTGTCGATGGCGGCAAACCTGGCGCTTTCCGGCATGGTCGCGGCGATGCTGAACGCCGCCTTTCCCGGTCTGCCGATCCCGGTCATCATTCTGTCGGCCATGGCGCTCGGTGCCATCCTCGGCATGATCAACGGCGCGCTGGTCTGGAAACTCGATATCCCGCCGATCGTCGTCACGCTCGGTACCCTGACGATCTATCGCGGGCTGATCTTCCTTCTGACCAACGGCAAGTGGATCAATGCGCACCAGATGAGCGATGCCTTCAAGAGCTTTCCGCGTGCCGATCTCGCTGGCATTCCCGTGCTCTCCTGGCTGTCGGTCGTCATGGTCGCGGCGATGTTTCTGATCATGAGCCGCACGGCCCTTGGCCGCGCCTTCTTTGCCGTCGGCGGCAATCCGCATGCGGCCGTCTATACAGGCATCGATGTCGGCCGCACCCGCTTCTTCGCCTACTGCCTTTCGGGCACGCTTGCCGGCCTCTCCGGTTATCTCTGGGTGTCGCGTTATGCGGTTGCCTATGTCGATATCGCCGCCGGTTTCGAACTCGACATCATCGCCGCCTGCGTCATCGGCGGCATCTCGATTGCCGGCGGCATCGGCTCGGTGCCGGGCGCGGTGCTCGGTGCCTTGTTCCTCGGCGTCATCAAGAACGCCCTGCCGGTGATCAACATCTCGCCCTTCGCCCAGATGGCGATCTCCGGCATGGTCATCATCACGGCCGTTGCCGTCAACGCCCGTGCCGAAAGGCGCAAGGGCCGCGTCATCCTGAAGAAGGCGGAGGCTGTCTGATGGCCGAAACGCATCTCTTCCCCCGCAACATTCCCGATCGCCTCGAAGGGCGCGGCGCGCGCCTGCTGAAAAGCTGGGAAAGCTTGCTGCTCGTTGTTGCCTGTCTCATCTTCCTCGGCAATTCGCTGGCGTCACCCTATTTTCTCGATCCATGGAACCTGTCCGACGCCACATTCAACTTCACCGAAAAGGCGATGATCGCCTTCGCCATGGCGCTGGTCATCATTTCCGGCGAGATCGATCTCTCGGTCGCCTCGATCATTGCGCTGGCCTCGACGGCGATGGGTTATGCGGTCCAGCTCGGCTTCGATACGCCGGCGCTGGTGGTTGTCGGGCTTTCGGTCGGGCTCGTCTGCGGCGTCGTCAACGGCCTGCTGATCACCGGTCTCGGCTTGCCGTCTATCGTCGTCACCATCGGTACCATGAGCCTGTTCCGAGGGTTGTCTTTCATCATCCTCGGCGATCAGGCCTTCACCGGTTATCCCGACAGCTTTGCCTGGTTCGGGCAGGGCTATGTCTGGTGGGTGTTTTCCTTCGAATTCACGATGTTCGTCGTCCTGGCCGTGGTCTATGGCGTGGTGCTGCACAAGACCAATTTCGGCCGTGCCGTCTACGCGATCGGCAACAACCAGACGGCGGCGCTGTTTTCTGGCATCCGTGTCAACAGGGTGAAGTTCACGCTATTCCTGCTCACAGGCCTGATGGCCGGGCTCGCTTCGATCTGCCTGACCTCACGCCTCGGCTCCACCCGTCCGTCGATCGCCCTCGGCTGGGAACTGGAGGTCGTGACAATGGTGGTGCTTGGCGGCGTCAGCATTCTCGGCGGGTCCGGCACCATTCCGGGCGTGGTGCTTGCCGCCCTGATCATGGGCATGGTCACCTTCGGCTTCGGATTGCTGAACGTTCCGGGCATCGTCATGTCGATCTTCATCGGTCTGCTGTTGATCTCCGTGATCGCCCTGCCCATCCTGTGGCGACGCGCCCGCCGCCGTCTTGCCCACTGAGGTTTCCATGGAAAAATACGCTTTTCGCATGCGGCTCAATCCGGGAATGGCCTCCGAATACACTGCGCGCCACGATGCGATCTGGCCGGAACTGGTGGCTCTGTTAAAAGATGCGGGCGTCTCCGATTACTCCATCCATCTCGACGAAGAGAGCGATCTGCTTTTCGGCGTTCTCTGGCGCACCGACGATCACGGCATGGCCGATCTGCCCTCTCATCCGGTCATGCAGAAGTGGTGGGCCCATATGGCCGACATCATGGAAACCCGTGGCGATAATGAGCCGGTCGCCGTGCCGCTCAAAACCGTCTTTCACATGAGCTGACCCGATGCGGATCGTGGGCGTCATCGACATCGGCAAAACGAATGCCAAGGTCGCAGCGGTTGATCTCGATCGTTTTGAAGAGATTGCCGTGCGCAAGACTGCAAACGGTGTCGTCCAGGGCGATCCGTACCCGCATTTCGATGGCGACCGTCTCTGGGCTTTCGTGCTCGATAGCTTGAAGGCGCTGCACGCCGAGCACCGCTTGCAGGCGATCTCGATCACCACCCACGGAGCGACGGCGGTCGTTCTCGACCAAGCCGGCGGACTTGCCCTGCCGGTGCTGGACTACGAATTTGGTGGGCCGGACACTCTGTCGGAGGCCTATGGGCGCGTTCGCCCGCCCTTTGCCGAAACCGGTTCGGCGCGCCTGCCGGTGGGGCTGAACGTCGGCGCGCAACTGTTCTGGCAGCAGCAGACTTTTCCCGATGCCTTCGCCAGGGTCGCGACAATCCTGACCTATGCGCAATACTGGACCTTCCGGCTGACCGGCGTCCGCGTCAACGAACTGACCTCGCTCGGTTGCCACACCGATCTCTGGAACCCGACGGCCGGTACCTTCTCGACGCTGGTGGAAAGCCAAGGTTGGGGCCAGCTGTTTGCGCCGGTGCGCAAGGCAGACGAAATCGTCGGCGCGTTGCTGCCGGAGCTTTGCGCCGCCACCGGCATTCCCGCCGGCACGCCGGTCTATTGCGGCATCCATGATTCTAACGCATCGCTGCTGCCGCACCTCTTGACCCGCAAAGCACCTTTCTCAGTGGTGTCGACCGGCACCTGGGTCGTGATGCTGGCGGTTGGCGCCGCCAAGGTGACGCTCGACGAACATCGCGATACGCTGATCAACGTCAACGCGCTCGGCGACCCCGTTCCCTCGGCGCGCTTCATGGGCGGTCGCGCCTTCGCCCTGCTGCTCGGCGATAACACGACGTCCGCTTCGTTCGAAGACGAGGAGGCCGTCGTTGCTGCGGAGCACATGCTTCTGCCTTCGCTTCCCGAAGGCTCCGGGCCTTTCCCGTCAACCAAGGCCCGCTGGACGCTGGATGAAGAGATGCTGACGCCAGCCGGCAAGGTCGCCGCCGTGTCGTTCCATCTGGCCTTGATGACGGCGACCTGCCTCGATCTCATCGGTGCGCGCGGCGATATTGTCGTCGAAGGACCGTTTGCCGCCAACGCCGCCTATCTGCGCATGCTGCAGGCGGCAACGGGGCGACCGGTCCTTGCCGACAGCCACAACGTCACCGGCACCAGCCTCGGGGCTGCAAGCCTTGTCGACGGTCGCCACGTGCGAACCGGTGTGCAAGTGTTCACCGGCCCGGTGCCCGAGAGTTTCGTACGATATGCGGAAAACTGGCGGTCGCTGACGAAAAGCCATGTGCAACAGGGCAATGGCGGTCAGCAAGGCTAAGATGTGGGAGAGAAACGGCTCCGCATGAGCCGCGCGTCGGCGACGATAACGCCCGTTCTTGCGCTCAGAAAACCGAGCTGCGGTTTGCCGAACGGTTATGCTCGAGATTGAGCACGATGGATACGGCCATCATTGTCAGGATTGCTGTGAGCGCGGCGCCAATTCCAAGAACAATCATTGTTCGTTTCCCGTCAGCGCATCGTCATGATGTCGCTTTGCTTGCTGCAAAGGTTTCTTTCGCGCGATCCGCGCCCACTTCACTTTCGCTTCGATACGCGAGCGCAAGTAGAAGTACAATTCTAAACTCTTGTGAGTGAAAACCTGTTGAAATCCGCCGGCAATAGTGAGGCATTGCTGCGCCGCAAAATCAACGCCCGAAAACGTCCGGCGAATTTTAGTGATTCCAGTTACAAGCTATCAACCGTTAACCTTCAAGCAAGGAATTAACCATAAACATTGTCCCACACGTCGGAATGGGAAAAATTCACAGTCTCCTCAAGGCATGATGCCGCCCCGCCGTACCGGTTCCGGTCCGGTATCGATTCTTCACCGAATTTACTTGCGGGATGGACGATAGCAGACGCCCAGGCGGCGGAGGCTGATCGCATCGATGTGGCGTGCACGTCCGGTGGACCGTGGACTGTCCTGTTCCTCCCCAGGTGAATTCCAAGCATGAAAAACCGGGGATTGAGCGTTGAGGCAGGAAGCATCGTCAGAACAGGCAAGGAAGGGCCAGGCAGGCAGTCTGCTGGAGCGCTTGCGTTTTGCCGGGCTCGACGACGAGAGCTGTTCCCGCGTCCGTGACACCCGGCAGAAGCTTTCCCCCCGTATCGACGCAGCGCTTCGCGATCTCTTCCAGCGCCTGCAGAGCTATCCCGACGCAGCCCGGCACTTCGATAGCGATCGGCAGCTCGAACGGCTGCAGGACATTCAATCGTCGCACTGGAACGTGCTGACCGATGCACGCTTTGACGGCCTCTATGCCGAGCGCGTCAAGGTGCTTGCCGATACGTCGAACCGCATGGGCCTCGATCCGCGCTGGCAGATGGCAAGCCATGCAGTCGTGCTTGAACATCTGGTTGTCGGCCTCATTGAAGAGGCTTGGCCTAAGTCCTTCCTGCCGATGGGCAGGGGACGGCGCAAGGAATTGTGCGATCTGGTCGCGGCACTTGTCCGCACCGTCTTCGTCGACACCGAGATCGGCGTCTCGCTCCGCTTCAACGCCCTGCGACAGCAGCACCAGCGCCAGCTTGCCGACCAGCACAGCGCCGACGAACAGGCTGTAACGACGCTTTTCGGCGATTTCGCCAAGGGCTTGAACGAGGGCGACCTTGGCGTGCGCCTGTCTGAGAACGCGCCGGATGCCTACCAGCCGATCGTTGCCAGTTTGAATGCGGCCCTCGATACGATCCAGCAGAGCCTGCAGTCTGCCGATCAGCGCGGCCAGGCGGCCGAGGCCTTTATCGGCCGTCTGCGCGAAGGTGCTGCCGGTTTCTCCGACAAGGCCGCAGCGGAAGCCGATGCCCTCTCAGGCCAAATTGCAGCACTTGCCGACATGACCGAACGCATGGCCACAGGATCGAGCCGCATCAGTGCGACCGAAGCAAAGGCCAACGAGACAAGGGTTGCCGTCGAGCGCAGCGGCGAGATTGCCGGTCAGGCAATCTCCGCCATGGCCGACATCGAGGCATCAGCCGAGAAGATCGGCCAGATCATCGGCGTTATCGACGAGATCGCCTTCCAGACCAACCTCCTGGCGCTGAACGCCGGCATCGAGGCTGCAAGGGCCGGCGACAGTGGTCGTGGCTTTGCCGTCGTTGCCCAGGAAGTGCGTGCGCTTGCGCAGCGCTCCGGCGAGGCGGCGCGTGAAATCAAGCAACTGGTAACGGGCACCAAGTCGCAGGTCGAGACCGGCGTCGAAATCGTCGGTCGCACCCAGGATGCGATCAGCAGCATCGTCCAGCAAGTCACATCGATCAATGCAGCTGTTTCCGGCATCGCCCGCGAGGCGGAACAGCAGGTCGGCGATCTCAAGGGCGTGACATCGGACATCGGGGCGATCTCGCACGCCGTCAAGGCAAGTGCGGCGATGGCGGGCGAGACGGTCCGCTCTTCTGACGATCTGCACAATGTCATCGTCGAGCTGGGCGAGACGATCCGCAGGTTCCGTGTCGAACGTCGCCACGCGGCTACACCAACCCCGGCTGCCAGCCAGGGACGCCGCCTCGCGGCTCCGGTGGCAACGGTCGAAGACGAAATGGCGACGCCGTTGTTCGATGACGGCCCGCAACGTCAGTTCGCCGGTTGGCAACGCTGATCCCAGGGACACTCAAGAGTTAGCAGTCGAGGAAAACAGGAATGGCCAGCAAGAAGACCGCCCGGAAGACGCTCAGCCTCGCTCCGGTGTTGGACCTGAACGAAGCGACGACGTTGCATGAGAAGCTTTTGGGCCTGAAGGGCAGCGATCTCACGATCGACGCCTCCGCGGTCGAGCGCGTGGGAACGCTTTGTGTCCAGGTCCTGATGGCTGGTGCCAAGACTTGGGAAGAAGAACATTTGTCTTTCACCTTCAGCAAGGTGTCGGACGCTTTCGAGAAAACGACACAGCTCATCGGGGTCGACATCGACCACCTGATGGCAAAGGAGATTTGAAGAATGAAAAAGCGAGTTCTGACAGTCGACGACTCCCGGACGATCCGGAACATGCTTCTGGTCACGCTGAACAATGCCGGTTTTGAAACGATCCAGGCAGAGGACGGCGTCGAGGGCCTCGAGGTTCTCGAAGAAGCCAATCCCGATGTCATCGTCACCGACATCAACATGCCGCGTCTCGACGGCTTCGGCTTCATCGAAGGCGTGCGCAAGAACGACCGCTACCGCGCTGTGCCTATCCTGGTCCTGACCACGGAAAGCGATGCTGAAAAGAAGAACCGTGCCCGTCAGGCCGGTGCCACCGGCTGGATCGTCAAGCCGTTCGACCCGACCAAACTGATTGATGCAATCGAGCGCGTAACGGCCTGAAGTCCGAGGATAGCCTCCAATGGATATGAACGAAATCAAAGAGATCTTCTTCCAGGAATGCGAGGAACAACTCGCCGAACTGGAATCGGGTCTGCTGAAGCTCAATGATGGCGACCGCGATCCGGAAACGGTCAATGCCGTGTTTCGCGCGGTGCACTCGATCAAGGGTGGCGCCGGTGCTTTCGGGCTCGACGACCTCGTCTCCTTCGCCCACGTGTTCGAGACGACACTTGATTGCGTTCGTTCCAACAGGCTCGATCCCGGCCCTGAGGTTCTGAAGGTGATGCTGAAGTCGGCCGACGTGCTCGCCGACCTGACGAACGCTGCTCGCGATGGCGGCAGTGTCGACGAGGCGCGCAGCCGCCAGCTGATCAAGGAGCTCGAGGCGCTTGCCAATGGCGAAGTGCCCCAGGTCTCGGCCGTTGCCGAGCCGGTTGCCAAGGCCGCCCCGGTGGTCGCAGCACCTGTCGTCAACGACGAAGGCTTCCAGCCCGTCGCCTTCTCCTTCGACGATTTCGAGACCGACGAGCCGGCCTTGACGGAGATGCCGACCTACGAGATCGTCTTCAAGCCGAAGTCCGATCTCTACGCCAAGGGCAACGACGCAACGCTGCTTCTGCGCGACCTCTCCCGACTTGGCGAAATGAGCATCCATTGCGACATGGACGCGCTCCCGACGCTCGACCGCCTGAGCCCGGAAACGGCCTACTTCTCCTGGAAGGTGTCGCTGAAGACGGACAAGGGTGAGGATGCGATCCGCACCGTGTTCGAATTCGCCGAGTGGGATTGCGACCTCGACGTTTCGCTGGTTTCGGGCGATGCCGCCCCTGCCGGCGAGGAGCTGCCGATGCAGCCGGTTCCGTTCGACCTGTCGATCCTCGATGACGAGCCGGTTGGTCCCATCGGCGTGATCGAGGAAGAAGAACAACTGGCAGCACAGCAGGAGATCCGCAACGCGGCCGTTGCTGCTGCCGGTACCGCCAGCAACGTCTTGCAGATGGCTCAGTCCGCCGCCCGCGCCCCCGCTGAAAAATCGGCCGGTGCCGCCGCCAGCGCCGCTGCGCAATCCGCAGCCGCGCAACAGGCGGCAGCGTCCGCCGCGACACCGACCATCCGCGTCGATCTCGATCGCGTCGACCGCCTGATCAACCTTGTCGGCGAACTCGTGATCAACCAGGCAATGCTGTCGCAGAGCGTGGTCGAAAACGACGCCAACGGCACCTCGTCGATCAACATGGGCCTCGAAGAGCTGCAGCAGCTCACCCGCGAGATCCAGGACTCGGTGATGGCGATCCGCGCGCAACCGGTAAAGCCGGTGTTCCAGCGCATGTCGCGCATCGTTCGCGAAATTGCCGACATGACCGGCAAGTCTGTCCGTCTCATCACCGAGGGCGAAAACACCGAAGTCGACAAGACGGTCATCGACAAGCTGGCCGAACCGCTGACGCACATGATCCGCAACGCCGTCGACCACGGCCTTGAAACGCCCGAGAAGCGTCTTGCCGCCGGCAAGAGTGCCGAAGGCACCGTGCGCCTGACCGCAAAGCACCGTTCTGGCCGCATCGTCATCGAGCTTGCCGACGACGGCGCCGGCATCAACCGCGAGAAGGTGCGCCAGAAGGCGATCGACAACGACCTGATCGCCGCTGACGCCAATCTCTCCGACGAGGAGATCGACAACCTGATCTTCCACGCCGGCTTCTCGACGGCCGACAAGATCTCCGACATTTCCGGCCGCGGCGTCGGCATGGACGTCGTCAAGCGCTCGATCCAGGCGCTCGGCGGTCGCATCAATATCTCGTCGAAGCCCGGCCACGGCTCTGTCTTCACCATGAGCCTGCCGCTGACGCTTGCCGTGCTTGACGGCATGGTGGTCACGGTCGCCAACCAGACACTGGTGGTGCCGTTGACGGCGATCGTCGAAACCTTGCAGCCGGAAGCCGCCGCGATCCATTCCTTCGGCTCCAACCAGCGGCTGATCTCGATCCGCAACTCCTTCTGCCCGCTGGTCGATGTCGGTCGCATCCTCAACTTCCGCGCCAGCCAGGCAAACCCGGTCGAAGGGGTCGCACTTCTGGTGGAATCGGAAGGTGGTGGCCAGCGCGCACTGATGGTCGACGCCATCCAGGGCCAGCGCCAGGTCGTCATCAAGAGCCTCGAGGCCAACTATACCCACGTGCCGGGCATCGCAGCTGCGACCATCCTCGGCGACGGAAGGGTGGCACTCATCCTCGACGTCGACACGATCGTGGCCGCTTCGCGTGGCCAGTCGCTGAAGCCTGAAATGTCTCTCGCTGCTGCTGGATGAATGTGATGACCTATGCCGCAAAGAATCTGACCACGGACGAACGAGAGCTGATCGCTTTCCGCGTCGGCGATCAGGAGTTCTGCGTGAACGTGATGTCCGTGCGCGAAATTCGCGGGTGGACACCGGCGACTGCGATGCCACATGCGCCGTCCTACATGCTCGGCATCATCAATCTGCGCGGTGCGGTGTTGCCGATCGTCGATCTCTCGGCACGCCTCGGCATGAAGCCGGCCGAGCCGACCGTCCGCCACGTCATCATTGTCGCCCAGGTGAAAAGCCAGGTCGTCGGTCTGCTCGTTGACGCGGTCTCCGACATCCTGACGATCACCGACGACAAGATCCAGCCGACACCGGATGTCATCTCGTCCGAATTCGAAAGGAGCTTCGCCCGTGGCGTGCTCGCGATCGAAGGTCGGTTGATCTGCCTAATAGAACTCGAATCTGTCTTCCCGCAGGAAGAAAGGGAAGCAGCATGAGAAACCAGGCCGTTCTCGAACAGAAGCAGTCGCCCGACGAATGTTTGGCAAGCGGCGAGTATCCGCTGACGCGCCGCGATCTCAATGAAATCGCAGCGATGATCTACGCCGATGCCGGCATCTACCTCAACGAGACCAAGGCTTCGCTCGTCTATTCCCGGCTGTCGAAGCATATCCGCAACCTCGGTCTCAAGGGCTTCCGCGAATATTGCCAGCTGGTCTCTTCGCCGGCGGGTGCAGCTGCCCGCCGCGATATGCTCTCGCACTTGACGACCAACTTCACCCGCTTCTTTCGCGAGAACCATCACTTCGAACATCTGAAGACGGATGTTCTGCCGGAGTTGATTGCCCGCGCCAAGGCCGGCGGTCGCGTGCGCATCTGGTCTGCCGCCTGCTCCGACGGGCAGGAGCCCTATTCGATCGCACTGACGGTGCTGTCGCTGCTGCCGAATGCGGCGGACTACGACTTCCGCATTCTCGCCACCGATATCGACCCGAAGATCCTGGCGCTGGCCCGTGCCGGCGCCTATGACGCCACCGCGCTCGAAACGGTCAACCCGGCCATGCGCAAGCAATGGTTCGACGAGGTCAATGCCGGCGGTCGCTTCAAGTGGCAGATCGACGATCGCGTCAAGCGGCTCATCACCTTCAACGAGCTGAACCTGATGGCGCAATGGCCGTTCAAGGGGCCGTTCGATGTCATTTTCTGCCGCAACGTGGTGATCTATTTCGACGAGCCGACGCAGATGAAGATCTGGTCGCGCTTTGCCGGAATGCTCGGCACCAACGGCCATCTCTATATCGGTCATTCCGAGCGCGTGTCGGGCGACGCCAAGTCGCAGTTCGACAACATCGGCATCACCACCTACCGCCACACCGGCAAGTTTCATGGAGGACGGGTATGACCGCACCCGCTCGCGTTCTCGTCGTCGATGACTCAGCCACCATGCGTGGCCTGATCACGGCAGTTCTCAATTCCGATCCGGGCGTCACCGTCGTCGGCCAGGCAGCCGACGCGATGGAAGCGCGCCAGGCGATCAAACAGCTCGATCCCGATGTCGTGACCCTCGACATCGAGATGCCGAACATGAACGGGCTGGAATTCCTCGACAAGATCATGCGCCTGCGACCAATGCCGGTCATCATGGTCTCGACACTCACCCACAAGGGCGCCGAAGCGACGATTGCAGCACTCGAAATCGGTGCGTTCGATTGTGTTGGAAAGCCGCTTCCGGGCGATCCCAATCCTTTTGCCGGTCTCGTCGACAAGGTGAAGGCGGCCGCCCGCTCGCAGCGCAAGTTCATCATCACCGGCAACAAGACGGCAGCACCCGCTGCAGCCAATGCCAATGGTGCCTCCGACTATCGGGCAGGCCGCAAGATCATTGCGATCGGCGCTTCCACCGGCGGCGTCGAAGCGCTGATCACCGTCCTGCAGAAGTTCCCGGCGAACTGCCCGCCGACGGTGATCACGCAGCACATGCCGCACACCTTCACCAAGAGCTTCGCCGAACGGCTCAATCGCCTGTGCGCACCAACGGTGCAGGAAGCAACCGATGGCGCGCGGCTGGAAATCGGCAAGGTTTATCTGGCTCCGGGTGGCGAGCGCCACCTTCAGGTCGCCAATCAGACGGCGCCCTGCTGCCGTCTGGTCGACCGCGATCCCGTCAACGGTCATCGTCCGTCGGTCGATGTGCTGTTCGATTCGGTCGCCGAACTTGCCGGTCGCAATGCGATCGGCGTCATTCTGACCGGCATGGGCCGTGACGGCGCATCCGGTCTCCTGAAAATGCGGCATGCCGGAGCAAAGACCTTCGGCCAAAACGAAAAGACATGTGTCGTCTACGGCATGCCGAGAGTTGCATATGAATTGGGTGCCGTCGAAACGCAGCTCCCCCTCGGTTCCATCGGGGAAGAGATCCTGAAGACAGCGGCGCTCCGGAAGGAAGGAAGCGAATAATGTCCATCGCCGAAAAAATAAAAGTACTGATCGTCGACGATCAGGTCACGAGCCGCCTGCTTCTGGGCGACGCCTTGCAGCAGCTGGGCTTCAAGCAGATCACCGCTGCAGGTGACGGGGAACAGGGCATGAAGATCATGGCCCAGAACCCGCATCACCTCGTCATCTCCGACTTCAACATGCCGAAGATGGACGGCCTTGGCCTGCTCCAGGCCGTGCGCTCCAATCCGGCGACGAAGAAGGCCGCATTCATCATCCTGACGGCGCAGGGCGACCGCGCGCTGGTTCAGAAGGCGGCCGCACTCGGGGCGAACAACGTGCTGGCAAAGCCGTTCACCATCGAAAAGATGAAGGCCGCCATCGAAGCCGTATTTGGGGCATTGAAATGAACATGGAAGCCGTCGGTAAGCGCGTGCATGTCATCCAGGGCGAGTACAAGGTCTTCAACGATCCCAATGTGGTGTTGTCGACCATTCTCGGTTCCTGCGTGGCGGCCTGCATGCGCGATCCCGTGGTCGGAGTCGGCGGCATGAATCATTTCCTGCTGCCGGGATCGGCGTCATCGCCCGCTTCCGGCGGCGACGCTACCCGCTACGGTGTTCATCTCATGGAGCTGTTGATCAACGGCCTTTTGAAGCAGGGCGCTCGCCGCGATCGGCTCGAAGCCAAGATCTTCGGCGGTGCCAAGACGATCGCGCGGTTCTCGAATGTCGGCGAACAGAACGCCGCCTTTGCCCGCCAGTTCCTGCTCGACGAAGGCATTCGCATCGTCGGTGAGAGCACCGGCGGCGAACACGGCCGCAAGCTCGAATACTGGCCGTCGTCGGGACGCGCCCGTCAGTACGCACTGACAGGCGTGGAAACCCAGCGCACCGTCCAGCTGGAAGAGCGTCCGGTGCTCGCACCGCGTCCGGTCGAAAGCTCCATCGAATTCTTCTGAACCTGCGGGGGTTTTCCCGCAGGCGGGTCATACGCCTGCACTATCACCAGTAAAACCACGTGAGAATCGACAATGCAGACTGACTACCAGGGCCACATGCCGCACGTGGAAGAATCACTGCCCGAGGTGCTGATGCGTGTGGTCACCGAACTTCACGACGTCGCCTATCTCATCGAACGGATCGAGCCGCAGCTGCTCGGTTGTCAAGGTGCCTCGGCGCTGGACAGCCCAGACGAGATGATGATGCTGCAGGGCATCGATCTGGCCGTGCAGAAGACCCGTGGCCTGGCCGAGTTCATCGATACGATCACAGCGGCGATCCCCGAGAGCTGCCTCGTCGACGTGACCACGGCCGTCAATCTGGTCAAGCTCGCCGACATGAAGAAGGCGCTG
Source organism: Ensifer sp. M14 (assembly GCF_003355565.1). Lineage (NCBI taxonomy): Bacteria > Pseudomonadati > Pseudomonadota > Alphaproteobacteria > Hyphomicrobiales > Rhizobiaceae > Ensifer > Ensifer sp. M14. The sequence goes on along the minus strand of NZ_QJNR01000004.1, from coordinate 4,202,880 downwards.
GGCAACGGCATGTTGCGTCACGGCCATTCTCAGCCGTTGACCAAAGCAGCGGGCGACTTCGAAGCGTTCTAGGTCGCCGTGCGTCCAGAAGAACGCGCCAAGGGGCGCTCCGCCACTTTGATCCGAGCGCATGGAGATTCGGTATTATCCGCCTTCGGTGATCCAGTCGAAGGCGGGATGCTCAAGAGCGTTTCCAGGAAGCGCGCGAGGCGGCTTTCCACCAGGATATGCGAAAAACAAAGAGATAGAGCGTTTCCCCGTCTCCGTTCAAGGCGCAGGCGCTCTGGCGATCGAGGCCGCATCGATCGCCGATGCAGCCTGATTTCTGTTCAGCAATATCCCCGGAATTCGCCGAAGCTGTCGGCAAAAGCCAAGTTCGCACAAGTTTCGTTTCCTACGGTCCCGATCGAGGCTGATGGATTCGTGTGTATTGGACGCCGTTACGGGGCACACGACCCCCATCAAACCCGAATGTTGGAACTGCGCAGGGCGCTCGTCGGATGACCGGCTTGAACGTCCTGCGATACTGGGTGCGGAAACAGAATGAGTCTGTTGAATCAATTTTCGATGTTCACGAAGAACCTCGCCGGGCTGGGGCAAGGCAAGCTGATAGCGCTGGCCGCCGCCGGCATTATTGCTGTCGGCATGGTCCTGGGGGCCGGTATCTACGTCAACAGACCATCGTTCGAGACGCTCTATGTCGGGCTTGAGCGAAGCGATGTCACACAAATCAGCATTGCGCTCGCAGAGGCCAATATCGACTTCAACGTCGGTGCCGATGGTGGCAGCATCCAGGTTCCCGTCGGCATGACCGGCAAGTCCCGTTTGCTGCTCGCCGAGCGCGGTCTGCCGAGCAGCGCCAATGCCGGCTATGAACTCTTCGACAATGTTGGCTCGCTCGGCCTGACCTCCTTCATGCAGGAAGTCACCCGGGTTCGCGCGCTTGAAGGCGAAATCGGACGCACCATCCAGCAGATCTCCGGTATCGCCGCCGCCCGCGTCCACATCGTCATGCCGGAGCGCGGCAGCTTCCGTAAGGCTGACCAGAACCCGACCGCCTCGGTGATGATCCGCGCCAGCGCCACGGTCGGTCGCAGCGCCGCAGCCTCCATCCGCCATCTCGTCGCCTCGTCCGTACCGGGGCTCGATGTCGATGACGTCACCATTCTCGATTCGACCGGTCAGCTTCTCGCTTCGGGCGACGATCCGGCCAACAGCGCCCTCAACCAGTCTCTGGGTGTGGTTCAGAACGTCCAGACCGAGCTTGAGAAGAAGATCGACAATGCGCTCGCTCCATTCCTCGGCATGGACAACTTCCGCACCAGCGTCACGGCACGCCTCAACACTGACACGCAACAGATCCAGGAGACGATGTTCGACCCGGAATCGCGTGTCGAACGCTCCACCCGCGTGACCAAGGAAGAGCAGAAGTCCAGCCAGCAGCAGCCAGACAATGCCGCGACCGTGCAGCAGAACATTCCGCAGGCCGCCCCGCGCGGCGGCGCCGGCCCGCAGTCGAACGACCAGGCCGAGAAGAAGGAAGAACAGACCAACTACGAAATCAACAGCAAGACGATCGCGACCGTAAAGAACAGCTATACGGTCGAGCGCCTGTCGATCGCCGTCGTGGTCAACCGCGGCCGCCTTGCCGCCATGGTCGGCGAACCCGCCGACCAGGCGAAGATCGACGCTTATCTCCAGGAGATGCAGAAGATCGTATCGTCGGCCGCCGGCATCGATGCAAACCGCGGCGACGTCGTCACATTGAACGCCATGGATTTCGTCGAGACGCAATTGCTTGACCAGGCCGTCTCAGGTCCTGGCATCATGGAGACGCTGACGCGCAATCTCGGCGGCATCATCAATGCGCTCGCCTTCGTCGTCGTCGCCTTCCTGGTCGTCTGGATGGGCATGCGGCCGCTGGCTCGCCAGCTTGGCCTTGGTGGAAGCTCCGGCCAGCTCGCCAATGAGTCCGCCGGCCTCGAGCTGCCCGATTTCTCGCCTGCGACGGCAGGTGCCGGTGGCGCCCTCATGGATGGCTTCGGTTCCGATTTCGGCTTCGACAGCACCGACGATCTTCTCAGCATGGGCGAAGACGCCGGCGCCTTCAACCGCCGCGTCAAGGAAGGGCCGGAAAGGCGCCTTGCACGCATGGTCGAGATCAGCGAAGAGCGCGCCGCCAAGATCCTGCGCAAATGGGCGATCGAGAAAGCCGCCTGATTACACACGGAAATCGTCTGATAGAGGAAAATCCCGCCACTTCGGCGGGATTTTTCGTTTCGGTGGTGATGCGGATGCCGCGCGGATGCCAACATGTCCGGCGCAAATATTGTGCGAGTCTCTGCGGTTGCCGGGCTCTGTCGCAGGATCCGCGGCAAGAATCGTTCCGCCGTCGTCAGAGTCATGAATGCGACCCGCGATTGTAATACTTTAACGAGATCTTAATTTGTAGATTCGGTCGTCGCCGCGGGCATGCGGAAGGCGGGTTAGTTTACTGCTTCCGCCGTGATCAATACATAGATCAACCGGAATATAAATTCGAATATTCGATAATAATCGGCGTCGTATTCTGTTTTTATATAGTGAAAGACTTCGGTTGTTCGGTCGAATGACTGATGCATTTCCGCAACAGGCGCTGTTCCAAAGTAAAAAAAGCGTCTATTCGACGATTCTCCCGACTCCGTCGGGCAGCGACATTTCCGTTGGAATTGTGCTCAGCACGGCATCCGGCGCTGCGCGAAATCGATGCGGCAGCGGAGCAGGGGCAATTGGAAAGCAAAAACTCTTTTAAATATCAACGCTATGTCAAAACACATGCTGCGGGATGCCGGGATCCGGAAATGTCGAGGCGGCATCTTCGCGAATCGTTTCACGAAAGGTGGGGGAAGTAAATAGCGAGAAGATGGCGGTGGTTTTTTTTGAGGACGGATGTACATTTTTAACAGTTGATTCGCGTCCTGAATTGCGACTGGTGGTGATATTCGGCTTGAGCCGGCTGTCGGCGGCGACAGTGCAAGCACAGGTTCCAGGGCGGTGAATCCGGCACGGGGGCTGACATCATGGACATTTCGCAAGCGGACATAACTGTCTGGCCTTTGCCGACAGCGTCGACACGTCTACGCGGCGGGGGGCTTAGTCGTGATCAGTTGTTCCGCCGGCTGAGTGATCTGGCGGGGCGCGCCAATCTGGCAAGCGGGCTTGCCGCCCTGACCGAGTATGTGGGCGCGAGCCATTACCTCCTGGCACGATACGATCTCTCGCAAGACAATGGCCTCGACTTCGTCGTCTGCTCGGATTGGCCGTTCGATATCGTCAGGCGCCTTTCGGGCATTGTCACCGGGCTTCACGCCAAGACGACCGAGCTTGAAAAGTGCCTCTCGGTGCTGCAGCCAATGTTCTATTCGCTGCCTGACGACATCGACCTGCCACGCGGCATCAGCCGTGAATATTGTGCGGTCACCTTCAATGTCGGGCGGCTGCGCTTTTCGTTGATGCTGCTCGTTCCCGAGGATGTGATCCTCTCGCAGGAGAACCTGCGCGATGTGACCCTGCTTGCCGGATACCTGGCGAGCTTCACCACGCGCGCTGAAGTGCGGCACGACCGCGACTTCGAACTCACCGACCGTGAACTGGAGTGCCTGTTCTGGATCGCCGAGGGCAAGACGAGCGAAGAGATCGCCGTCATTCTCGGGATCTCCCGCAACACGATCAACAACTATATCACCAGCGTCATGCGAAAGACGGCGACGCGAACCCGCTCCGAAGCGATCGCCTACGCCGTCCGAAACAACCTGGTCTGAGAGGCGAGACCGATGACCCATTTCCTCGCCAATGGACGCAACGACGACGACCAGCGGCACAGCCGCAGCGGCAGAGCGGCGCGCGCAGCGACCCTGATCACGCGGTTGCAGGCGATGCAGCGCCAGATCAACGCCAAGCATTTCGCTGTCCTGCGCCTCAACAGCAAGGGCATGGGCGCGGTGCGCAAGATGACCTGCGTGCTCGACAATTGGGGCATTTCCTCGGAAGCGAATGCCCACGATCTCATAACCGTCTACGGCGAGGAACTGACGGCTCATCTCGATACGTCGCTGCTGCCCGTGCTTTGGAATGGCTCAGGCGAACACCAGGCGGCGGAGATGTCCGAGTTCGGACACTTCGCCCACCGTCTCAAGGGGCGCAAGCTGCCCTATTCCGGTATCGCCTTTCCCGTGCGCCTCGGTGCGCAGGGCAATGGATATGTCGTCTTCGCCGGCAGCTATGTCGACGCGACGACCGAGCAGGTCGTCGACCTGCACGGTCGCAGCTGCACGATCATGACCGACCTTCTGGCTGCCGACGAGAAGCGCATGGTGCAGGCCGAGACGCTCAGTGATCGTGAGATCGCTTGCCTGCAGATGGCTGGCGACGGCCACATCAGCGAGGAGATCGCCGAGCGGATGGGGCTTTCCGTCCACACCGTGAATGCCTATCTCGGCGCCGCCACGACCAAGCTGGATTCGGTCAACCGTATCCAGGCGATCGCCAAGGCCATTCGCCTCGGCTACATCAGCTGAAGGCACAGCGGCTCAGCTCGCCAGAGGCAGCTGATACGACGTTATGAACTTCGCTTCCGCGAGGCTCTTTGCAAGAAAGGCCGTGTTTTCGTCCGGATCGGCCGACGGATTCTGGAAAGCGATGTGGCTGATCTCGATGCCGGCCGTTTCGTTGCCGAGAGAAAGCCGGACATAGATGGTCACGCCGCGCGGCTTGAGCTCGAGATCGAGGACGATTTCCGGCTCGCTGTCCCAGTCGAGATTGTAGTTGCCTCCAAGACCGAAATTGACCGTCCCGGGCAGGAAGTACAGCTCGGCGGCCGATTCAACGAGGTCAGCGAGGCTGGCATAGGATTCGAACCGCAGGAGAGCGATGAAGTCCGCAGCGTCGATGAGACGCAATTCGGTCGCCACTGGGCGGATCGCTTCGGCTACTAATTGTTCCCGTCTCTCGGAGAATTCGCACTTTTTCATCGGCGTTACGTCATCCGTTTTGGTTGCGATTGCGCGTGCACCCTGTGAATGAGTTCGGCGACTGCCTTGTAAAACACGGGTGGAATCACACTATCGACCGAGACTTGTGCAAACATGGAGCGTGCAAGCGGCGGATCCTCGAAGACCGGGATGCCGTTTTTCTCAGCAATTTCACGGATTTTCAGGGCGACGAGGTCCTGGCCGAGCGCAACGACGACCGGTGCGTCGCTTTCTTCGCGGACATAACGCAGCGCGACCGCATAGTGAGTCGGGTTGGCGATCACCAGCGTCGCCCGCGGCACGGATGAAATCATGCGCTTGCGCGCCCGATCGCGTTGCATGGAGCGCAGGCGCGACTTGACGATCGGGTCGCCCTGCGCCTGTTTCATCTCCTCCTTCACTTCCTGCTTGGTCATCATCAGCTCGGTGTACCAATGATGGCGGGACCAGAAGATGTCGGCGATGGCCAGTACGGCGGTCGCCAGCATGATGACGATCATCACCTGGTTGAGATCGGACGTCATCGTCGCAAAGATCGTCACCGGATCGGAGAACATCAGGTCGAGCGTGGCGAAATAGTCGTTCCACAGAACCAGCACGACGAAGATCGACACGATGATGATCTTGAACAGCGACTTTCCGAATTCCACCAGGCCCTGAACGCCGAAGATGCGCTTCATGCCCGCCATCGGCGAGATCCGGTTCATCTTTGGCTGGATGCGATCGAGCACCGGCCGCGGCAGGTTCTGGAAGATCGACGAGCCGACGCCGAAGACGATGAGCAGCACGAAGGCAGGAATGAGCAGTGCGGTCGATTTCCAGGCGAGATGTGTCATCAGCGCGACGACATCGGTGGCGTTGTTCAGCCGCCAGGCTTCCGGCTGTTCGAAAATATCCTTGAGCGCCTCGGCGACCGTGCCGGCGCCATCGGCGAGGAAGAAGACGAAAAAGATGTAGATCGCCACCGTTGAGGCAAAGGTTGTCGCCTCGCGGGAGAAGGGCAGATTACCCTTGTCGGCGGCGTCGGAGATCTTTTTCTCCGACGGGGACTCTGTTTTACTGTCCTTATCCTGATCGTCCGACATGCGACAGGAAGTCTCCCGACCGGTTCCACAAGCCAGCGCTGATCTTGCGCTGCCTGTAGTGAACCCGGAAAACAAGCCAGACAAGAGCCTCGCCGGGGCAATCATGCGGGGTCAACAGGAAATGCGGCTCGACGATCCCGCCAACGCAAAAAACGCGGGCCCCAGGGACCCGCGTCATCGTTCTGCGATTGGGATTGGCTGGCGCCCGTCTTCGGAGCGCAGTGCGTTCAGAAGAGCGCGACAAGGTCGGCCTGGAAGCGGTCCCGGCCGCCGAGGGCGATCAGGCCGCCCGCGCTTCCTTGTCCTTCAGTTCCAGCTGACCGCTGGCGGCGAGACGGATCGCCTCCTGCGTGATCGAGCGGCGGGCAATGGCGATATCGCGCGGGTTGATACCGGCGTCGCCCATGGCGAGATCGGATTCGATCATGCGGCGCTGACGTGCGCCGATGGAGGCGAGTACCGATTCGCGCAGGTCCGAGGTCGAGCCACGCAGCGCCATGGTGATGATGTCGGTCGAGACATCGTTGAAGAGCTGAACGCGGCTGCGCTGCGGCATGTAGAGAACGTCGTCGAAGAGGAAGATCTTCGGACGAACCTTCTTGGCCGATTCGGTGCTGAGGGATTCGAGCGAGGCAAGCAGGGTATCGACCTGCGGCTTGTCGAGCTCGTTCATAACCTCGGCGATCTTTGTCGGGCCGGCGGAGTTGCGCTCCGCTTCCATATCGCCGATCATTTCCATGACGCGATTCTCGATGATCGATGCAGCCTTGGGGCTGACGTCCTTCATGTTGACGGCGCGCTTCAGGATGTCGGGTCGCTGCTCTTCGGAGAGCTGCAGCAGAACCTTTGCGCCGAAGCTCGAAGGCATCATCGACAGCACATAGGCGATGGTCTGCGGATGTTCCTTGGCCAGTTGCAGCGCGACTGCGACGGGGTCGCATTCCTGCAGTCGGTCCCAGATATTGGCTTCGTAGGACTGGAAGGTGGCGCGGCGGCCGAGCAGGCCGTCGACTTCATCCGGCGTCAGGCCTTCCTCGAGAATGCTCTCGATCGCCTTGGCGTTGTCCATGAGGCCCGCGCCCTCGGTGAAGAGGTCCTCGAACTCGTTGACCAGGGCTTCCAGCTCGTGGGGAGGGATGGCCCGCAGCGACTGCGCCGAGGCGATGATCGCCTGCAGTTCGCTCTGGGTGAAGAACTTCAGCAGCTTTCCGGCGACGGTTTTGCCCATCGCCAGCAGAACAGCCGCTGCCTTATCCGTCTGGTTGAGAGGCCTGGAAAGTGCCTGAGCCTCAAAACTTTCGAAATCCATCATGGATTCATCCCTCGCCCAATAATTGGGTTCTATGACTTCTTGCTGCCCTTGATCTCGATGAGCTTGACACCGAACCGGGTGTCGTCGCCTTCGAGAACGGTAATTTCACCACGGCCGATGATGCGGCCGTTGACCATGATTTCGACCGGTTCACCGATCCGCCGGTCGAGCGAGATCGTAGCGCCTTCCGTCAGGTTCATGAGGCCCGATACCTGCATCCGGCTGGTGCCGAGAACGATCTGGACATCGATCGGAATGTCCATGATCAGGTCGAGATTGGCGGTCATGCCGCTGCCGGGCGGCGTATCGGTGGCGGTTTCTTCAGCATCGAATGTCGATGCGCCGAAATCGCTTGCGCCGAAGCTGCTGCCGCCGCCGAAATCGGTGGAGGCCGGGGCAGCCTGCAGGTCGCTGCCGAAAGTGTCCGAGCCGAAGTCGCCGCCAAAGGCGCCGAGACCATCGGCAGGAGCCGCGAAATCGCCGCCGAATTCGGCGGTTCCGCCGAACGTGTCTCCGCCGCCGAACTCAGCGCCGAAGCCATCCGGCGCGTCCGTGTCTTTCTTGAGAACACCGCGCAGATCGTCGATCGCCTGGTCGAGTTCCATGTCTCCGACAGCGACTGCGGCCTGTTCGTTGATTGGTGCTTTCTTGGGTGCCATGTGCGAACTATTCCAGTTGAAGCTTGCCTCAGGCCTACTGCCTGTCGACGGCGAGCCGAATTAACTCATGATGTGGCGAAGGATGTCCTGTTCGGAACCGTGGGTATCCTTGACCCGCACGGTATATTTCGCACCCGAACGGCCGAACTCGCAGACGTAGAGGTCGCGGCCGTTGGCGTTCACGTCGACGCGAACGTCCTGGGCATCGTGGAAGGGAATGACGTCGCCGGCCTGGAGACGGCTGATAGTCTCGAGCGTCAGGCTCTCCAATCGGATCCGCGCCTCGATGGTGACGGCGGAGCGGCGAACCTGCTCTTCCATCTGCTCGGTCCATTCGGTCTTCTGCTTGCGGTTCTGTCCGGCGCCCTTTGGAAACACGACCTGCGTCTTCAAGAGCACGCTTTGCGGCACGATGATCGAAAAAGTGGACAGGACGGGACCGAAACCGATCGTCATGTCGATCGCCGCCGCATGGACGTCCTCGACAACAGGGTCGGGTTTGCTGCGGGCTGCACTGTTGTGCGCGCGCGCAACGATCGGCTCGAAGCCGCCCGGCGCGTTGACCGCGGTGCGCAACACGTCGGCAATCTTCTCCAAGATCGGTTGGGCGACGTCGATTTCGATCGGGGAAAGCGTGCGCGGCTGCGGCTCTTCTATATCCGTTGGCTCAGCCCCCAGAAGCGCCTCGACCATGGTGATAATGATCGGGCTGTCGCAACTGATCTGAAAGTCGGGGCACCAGTTGCGCAAGGAGACATCGCCGATCAGCACGCCGTTTCCGAGCTCGGCGATCAGTTTGTTGCGAAGTCCGGTGCGGAAGCCCGCATAGGCGATGGCGATGTCGAGGCCGGTTTCCGCCTTGCAGATGTCGGGAAGGAATTCGCCGAACACATGGCCGAGATCGAGCGCCACCCGGCCGATCGCGCGGTCGTCGCCGAGCGCGCCGGTCATGCGTGCCAGCAGTTTCCTGTCGAAGGGATGAACGTTTGTTGTTGTCGCTGATATCATCAGATCAAGCCGCCTTGCTTTCGCTGCCGCCGCCGGGGTTCATCATTTCCTGCTCGACCGCGTCGATCGAAGGACGTTCGTAAGCCGAAATGGTCTTGCGGCCATATTCGAGCGCGACCTGCGGAACCGAACCGTTCATGTAGGCAAGCAGCGTCTGCTTGACGATGATGTAGAGGCGGTTCTGCTTTTCCCGCACCGATTTGATGTTGGCGACGATGGGCGCGACGATCGAGTAGGACAGGAACACGCCGAGCAGGGTGCCGACGAGCGCGGCTGCGATCTTGGCGCCGAGTACCTCCGGCGCTTCGCTGATTGCGCCCATGGCTTTGATAACGCCGAGAACCGCCGCGACGATGCCAATCGCCGGGAAGGCGTCTCCCATGATCGTCAGCGCGTGGTAGGACTTCATCTTGTCGTGGGTGATGGTCTGGATTTCCTCATCCATCAGCGCCTCGATCTCGTGAGAGCGGGCATTGCCGATGATGATCAGACGGACGTAGTCGCAGATGAAGGCCGTCAGTTCCTTGTTCTTAAGGACGGTCGGCGCCGACTGGAAGATCGTGGATTCTTCGGGGTTGTCGATGTGGCTTTCGATCTCGTTGCGCGACTTCGTTCTGAGATCCCGCATCAGCGAGTAGAGAACGCCGAGCGTATCGAGATACTCCCGCTCCTTGGGAACCTTGTGGCGAAACGCTTCGCCGAGGGCCTTGCCGGTATCCTTCACCACCTTCATGGAGTTGGCCATGATGAAGCCGCCGATACCGGCGCCGCCGATAATCAGCAGTTCGAAAGGCTGGTTGAGGACTTCCATATGGCCGCCCATGGCCACGTAGCCGCCGAGAATACAGCCAAAAGTCACAAGAAGCCCGATGATGATGTTCATTTTCGATACCCGTCACGATCCCATTTTCGTCTATCGGGATAAGGTCTCTTCCTTGTGTGAGGCTGGCCGCTAGGTCGCGGGAATCATTGCGATGGAACAGGTTCGCGCAAGCCAATCCGGTCAGGATTTGGTATGGCCGGCTCTCCAGTCGCGCCCATCTCATTCCGCTAAGGGCGATCCGACCGTGACCACGACCTATACGAGCTACAAGCTGATCACAGCCGACCTGGGCAAGTCGCTGGAGCGCGTCGCCAAGGAACCTGATGTCGCCCGCGAGACCGAATATTACCTCTCGAAGATCGGCGACATCAAAACCATCGACCAGTTCTTCGCCGACACGCGGCTGTACAACTACGCGATCAAGGCCCACGGCCTCGAAGACATGGGCTACGCCAAGGCCTTCATGCGCAAGGTGCTGAGCGAAGGCGTCGACAACGAGGATGCGTTCGCCAACAAGCTGACCGACAGCCGCTACAAGCAACTGGTCGAATCGCTGAACTTCGCCCGCCATGGCGAGGCTGCCACGTCCTTCGATCGTGCCCAGAAGGGTGTCGTCGACAAATACGCCCGTGAGACGCTCGAGCAGAGTGCCGGCGAAGAGAACGCCGGCGTACGCCTTGCGCTCTACTTCGCGCGGATGGCACCGTCGATTGACAGCGGCTATGCCATCATTGCCGACGAGGCACTGGCGCAGGTGGTGCGCACAACGCTGCAGCTCCCCAACGAATTCGCCGGAACCGAAGTCGATCGCCAGGCGGCCGCCTATGAGGCCGCAATCGATCTCAAGGATTTCCAGGATCCGGCCAAGCTGACGGATTTTCTCGATCGCTTTACGGCTCTCTGGGAAATCGACAATTCAACGGACGGTTATGACCCGCTTGCGGTTTTCGGTGCGTCGAGCGGCTACGGCATCTCTTCCGACCTGCTGCTGTCCATCAACAGTCTGAAACTCGGGGGACGCTGAACGTGCAGACCGGTCTTTACGTCGCGATTTCGTCGCAGATGGCGCTTGAAAAGCGTCTCAATACCCTTGCCGACAACATCGCAAACTCCGGTACCGTCGGTTTCCGCGGCACGGAAGTGAAGTTCAACCAGATGCTCGGCGATACCAAGCCGACGAAGGTTTCCTACGTCAGCAAGGGCGAAGAATTCCTCAATACCAACAATGGTTCGCTGACACGCACCGGGGGCATGTTCGACTTTGCCGTCAAGGGCGATGCCTGGTTCCAGATCGACACGCCTTCAGGTCCCGCACTGACGCGCGACGGCCGCTTCACCCTGACCGAGACCGGCGAACTGGTGACCATTCGCGGCTATCCGGTTCTCGACGCCGGCGGCGCACCGATCCAGATCAACGGTTCGGGCGGCGACGTGACTGTCGGCGCAGATGGCGCCCTGCACCAGAACGGCGTCGCCGTGGCATCGCTCGGTCTCTACCAGGCGGACTTCAGCAAGGGTTTCATGCGCCTCGACAACAGCGCCGTGCTCCCGTCGGTACAGCCAGAACCGGTCGTCGATCGCTTCGATGTTGGCGTCATGCAGGGTTTCCTCGAGGAATCCAACGTCAACGCCATCGCGGAAATGTCGCAGCTGATCATGGTCACCCGCGCTTTCGACAACATCACCGCGCTGATGCGCGACGGCGAAGGGTCGCTCAGCGAAGCGATCAAGACCCTCGGTGGCAGCCGCTAAGGCGTGACGGGAAACGGCATGGAACGCGAAGGTCTGAAGACGAGCGCCGCATCGACATCGCTGGCTGCCCTTGCCGGCCTGGTCGAGCGCTACGCCAAACCCGAACATTCGATCGCGCCGGGCGGCCACGTCCAGACGATCTCGCCGGGTCACTATACGGTGACCGGCCTGTCGCGGCATGTGCGGCTTGGCGACTTCGTCGCCCACAAGAGTTCGACCGGTACGCATCTCGGCGAAGTGGTGCGGGTCGAGCCCGAGCGCGTCGTCGTCTGCCCGATCGAGCCGGGCGATCCGATCGGCATCCACGATACCGTCATCCGCAAGGGTGCCTTCCGCATCGCGCCGACCGACCAATGGTGCGGTCGTGCGATCAACGCACTTGGCGAACCGATCGACGGCCTTGGACCGCTGCTGCAGGGCGACGTCCGCCGCTCGATCTCCAACACGGCGCCGCCGTCGATGACCCGCAAGCGCGTGGAGCACGGCTTTCGCACCGGCGTGCGGGCGATCGATATCTTTTCGCCTCTCTGCCTCGGGCAACGCCTCGGCATTTTTGCCGGTTCCGGCGTCGGTAAATCGACGCTGTTGTCGATGCTGGCGCGGGCAGACGCGTTCGACAAGGTGGTCATCGCTCTGGTCGGCGAACGTGGCCGCGAAGTGCGCGAATTCATCGAAGACACGCTCGGCGACAATCTCTCCAAATCGGTTGCCGTCGTCGCCACCAGTGACGAAAGCCCGATGCTGCGCAAGATGGCGCCGCTGACTGCCGTCACCATTGCCGAGCATTATCGCGACAACGGCGACAACGTGCTTCTGATCGTCGACAGCGTCACCCGTTTTGCCCATGCGATCCGCGAAGTGGCAACCGCATCCGGCGAGCCGCCGATCGCGCGCGGTTATCCCGCTTCGGTCTTTACCGAATTGCCGCGCCTGCTCGAGCGCGCAGGTCCGGGCGCCGAGGGCGCAGGCACCATCACCGCGATCATCTCGATCCTGGTGGACGGCGACAACCACAACGACCCCATCGCCGACTCGACGCGCGGCATTCTCGACGGTCACATCGTGCTCGAACGCAGCCTGGCGGAAGAAGGGCGTTATCCGCCGATCAATCCGCTGGCATCGATCTCCCGTCTGGCGCGCAAGGCCTGGACGCCGGACCAGGAAAAGCTGGTGTCGCGACTGAAGTCGTTGATCCACCGCTTCGAGGAAACGCGTGACCTGCGCCTGATAGGCGGCTACCGCCCAGGCGGCGATCCCGATCTCGACATGGCGATCAAACAGGTTCCTGTCATCTACGACGTTCTGACGCAAACGGCGGGAGAGCCGCCGACGCAGGACGCATTTTCCGATCTTGCCGGCGCGCTGAAAGCCGCTGCGATGGGCAATCAGCCGGGTGCTGCAGGGATGAGGCCGAGGTGATGGGTGTGACGGATTACGACGCGGACGAAACGATCCATCAGCGCAAGCGCGAAGGCGGCATGCCGATGATTGACAAGGCGCTGGCCGCGACCGGCATCATGCTGGCGGCACTTGCGACCTTCTTTCCCTGGTATGCCTTCTTCAACCAGGACAAGTTCACGATGCCGCCGTTGTGGCAGGGGTCGACGCGCGATCTGCCGGAGAAGCCGGCGCGCAATGTTATGTCCGTCTCGCCGCTGGCGATGTCCGACATGGACGGCGAGACCGTCGCCGCAATCGACCAGCTGACGACCGCAACCGTTCCAAGCCTTGGTGGCGGCCCCGCCGCCGAAGGCAAGGCACCGCAGGAGGGGCTCGAACAGCCGTTCCCGGGCAAAACCGGCTTCAAGCTGATGCATGTCGCCAACGGGCGCGCTCTGATCGAGGACACGACCGGCATGTATATCGTGCGCATCGGCTCGATCCTGCCCGACAACAGCCGCCTGGCGACGCTTGAAGAGCGTGATGGCCGCTGGGTGATGATCACTTCGAGCGGCGACATCTACAAGGCCGACTGACCAGCCATAACATTTTGCCGAAGTCTTTCTCCGTTGCGGATTGATCGCCATCCGCGGCGGATAATATCGTGCGCAATTCGCGCGTATCGCGTGGTCTGCGACGAGCCTGTTTTCAACGACAAGTCCCACGCAAGATTACCCACCTAGGTTCGCATCACCAAGCATGGAGCTTTTGATGCAACCGATTCAGCTTTTCGAACTCGCGTCCCGGCAGGCCCAGTGGCTGACCGTCCGCCAGAACGTGGTGGCCGGCAACATCGCCAATGCGAATACGCCGCACTACAAGGCCAAGGACGTCAAGCCGTTCGAAAGCGTGTTGCAAAACACCGGCATCCAGATGGCTGCCACCAACAAGGCCCACTTCACCGAGAGCCTCGAAGCCTCGCAGGTGGCCGAGGTCGGCATGCTCGACGGCGTTCAGATCCAGCAATCCGGCAACAGCGTCGCGATCGAGCAGGAAATGATGAAGACAGGTGAGATCAAGCGCGACTACGAGCTCAGTGCCGGGCTCGTCAAAGCGTTTCACCGAATGATGCTCATGACGGTACGGAAGTAACAACCATGGATCCTTTGACTTCGGCCATGAAGGTCTCGGCCTCCGGTCTGCAGGCAGAATCGACCCGCCTGCGCATCGTTTCCGAAAATATAGCCAATGCACGCTCCTCGGGCGACGTGCCCGGCGCCGATCCGTACCGGCGCAAGACCATCAGCTTTGCAGCCGAGGTCGACAGGGCCAGCGGTGCGTCGCTCGTCGAAATCGAGCGGCTCGGCACGGATGATTCGAACTTCACCATCGAGTTCGATCCGGGCAATCCGGCGGCCGACGAGAAGGGCATGGTCAAGATGCCGAACGTCAACATCCTGGTTGAAATGGCCGACATGCGCGAAGCCAATCGCGCCTATGAAGCCAACCTGCAGACGATCAAGCAGTCGCGCGACCTGGTTTCCCAAACAATCGACCTGTTGAGAGCATCACAATAATGATCGACGCAATTAACTCTGTCGGCGCATTTTCGGTCATGAAAGAGGCCGAGGGTACCCGCCTTACGTCCTCTTCGTCGTCGGTTTTCGGCGCAGCTGCCGCGGCCCCCGCAGCCCCGCAATCCCAGAGCTTCGCCTCGGTTCTCGGCGACATGGCGACTGACGCCATCGGTGCCATGAAGAAGGCCGAAGGCGCCTCGCTCGACGGCATCCGCGGCGAGGCCAATACCCGTGAAGTCGTCGATGCGGTGATGAACGCCGAACAGTCGCTTCAGACCGCAATCGCGATCCGCGACAAGGTGGTGACCGCCTACCTCGAAATCGCGCGCATGCAGATCTAAGGAACGAGACATGAAGGCCCTTTCCATTGCCGCAACCGGCATGAACGCCCAGCAGCTGAACCTTGAAGTGATCGCGAACAACATCGCGAACATCAACACGACCGGCTACAAGCGTGCCCGCGCAGAGTTTTCCGACCTGCTCTATCAAACCGAACGCGCCCAGGGCGTGCCGAACCGCTCCAACCAGGCGATCGTTCCGGAAGGCGCGATCATCGGTCTCGGCGTCCAGACGGCTGCCGTGCGCAACCTGCATATCCAGGGCAGCCTCGTCAGCACCGGCAACGACTACGACCTCGCACTGGTCGGCCGCGGCTGGTTCCAGGTGGAAACGCCCGATGGCGAAACGGTCTATACCCGTGCCGGCGCCTTCAACAAGAATGCCCAGGGCCAGCTCGTCACCATTGACGGCTACACCGTCGTGCCCGGCATCACGGTTCCGCAGGACGCCACCGAAATCGCCTTCACCAGTTCCGGTCAGGTCATGGTGCGCGTCGGCAACGATCCGGCGATGCAGGAAATCGGCCAGCTGACGGTCGCCAACTTCGTCAACGAAGCGGGCCTTGAGCCGCAGGGCGAAAACCTCTTCAAGCAGACGCCTGCCTCTGGCGAGCCGATCGTCGGCACGCCGGCTGATCCGGGCTTCGCGCTGATCAAGCAGAAATATCTCGAAGCGTCGAACGTCGATCCGGTCAAGGAAATCACCGATCTGATCTCGGCCCAGCGCGCCTATGAGATGAACTCCAAGATCATCCAGGCCGCGGACGAAATGGCGGCTACGGTGAGCAAGAACCTCAGGTAACGGAAGAGGGGGCAAACATGACGTTTCGCCGAGCCGCTGGCATGACAGCTCAGAAGGACGGTTCCGCGCCAGGCGCGCGGCACGTGGTGGCGGGCATTTTGCTTGCCGCCGCTTTCCTGTCGCCTTCGGCAGGCTTTGCGGAACGGCTGACGGCGGTCATCCCCAAACAGACGATCTACCCCGGCGAAGCGATCGACGCGAGCCGGCTTGAGGTCGTCGATGTGACCAACCCCGATCTGACGGACGGCTATGTCAGGACGTTGAGCGAGATCGACGGCAAGGTCAGCAAGCGCACGCTGCTGCCCGGCCGCGTCATTCTGGCCTCGGCCCTGCGCGAGCAATATGCAGTCGAGCGCGGCTCCACCGTCCGTCTGGTCTTCAGCAATGGTGGCCTCACCATCAGCGCGGCCGGTTCGCCCCTTCAGGACGCCGCGGTCGGTGATCTGATCCGGGCTCGTAATATTGATACTGGCGTTATCGTCTCCGGAACGGTGATGGCCGACGGCACGATACATGTGGTGGCGAAATGAAAATGCTTGCCTGCAAATGGTTCCTGACGCTGGCCGTCGCGCTGTCTACAGCGATGACGCCTGCCTTTGGCGCGTCGCGAATCAAGGACGTCGCCTCGCTGCAGGCCGGCCGTGACAACCAGCTGATCGGCTACGGCCTCGTCGTCGGCCTCCAGGGAACGGGCGACAGCCTGCGCTCGTCGCCGTTCACCGATCAGTCGATGCGCGCCATGCTGCAAAACCTCGGCATCTCGACCCAGGGCGGAGAATCGCGCACCCGCAACGTCGCGGCTGTTCTCGTCACCGCGAACCTGCCGCCCTTTGCCAGCCCCGGCAGCCGCGTCGATGTGACGGTCGGATCGCTCGGCGACAGCACCTCGCTTCGCGGCGGCACCCTGGTGATGACCTCGCTTTCGGGCGCTGACGGTCAGATCTACGCGGTAGCCCAGGGCTCCGTCGTCGTCACCGGTTTCACGGCGCAAGGCGACGCCGCATCGCTCAACCAGGGGGTTACCACCTCCGGCCGCGTGCCGAACGGCGCCATCATCGAGCGCGAACTGCCGTCGAAGTTCAAGGACGGCTTCAACCTCGTGCTGCAGCTGCGCAACCCCGACTTTTCCACCGCGGTCGGCATGGCCGCTGCGATCAACAAATATGCCGCCGGGCAATATGGCGGCCGCATCGCCGAGGCCCGCGATTCTCAGGCCGTTCTCGTCGAAAAGCCGAAGATGGCGGACCTGGCGCGGCTGATGGCGGATATCGAAAACATCGTCATCGAAACCGATGTTCCGGCAAGGGTCGTGATCAACGAACGCACCGGCACGATCGTCATCGGGCAGGATGTGCGCGTCAACGAGGTGGCTGTCAGCTACGGCACCTTGACCGTACAGGTCAGCGAGACGCCGACGGTGGTTCAGCCGCTGCCGTTCGCGCGCGGCCAGAC
Organism: Ensifer sp. M14; assembly: GCF_003355565.1. NCBI lineage: Bacteria > Pseudomonadati > Pseudomonadota > Alphaproteobacteria > Hyphomicrobiales > Rhizobiaceae > Ensifer > Ensifer sp. M14. The sequence continues at coordinate 4,185,683 of NZ_QJNR01000004.1, read as the reverse complement.
GGCGATGGAACCGAACACCACGATCGAGGCCCAGTCCGACGGCGGCACGGTCGCGATCCTCAACGGGTCCAGCCTCCGCTCTCTCGTTGCCGGTCTCAACAACATCGGCGTCAAGCCTGATGGCATCATTGCCATCCTGCAAAGCATCAAAACGGCTGGGGCCCTTCAGGCGGAGCTTGTCCTGCAATGATGAACATCGACCGCTTTCTGGGAAGATCCCGCAACATCCTGCTCGCATCGGCCGCCGTCGCGTCGATGCTGGCGATGCCCGGCGCCTTTGCCCAGGACGTCACAGCGCCGCCAGCCGGCAACGCCACGGCCAACGAGATCCAGCAGTTCTGCACCAATATCGCTGACGCTGCCCGCGACCAGCGCTATGTCCTGCAGCGCAAGGAACTCGAAGCGCTTCAAGCCAATGTCGACGACCGGATCGCGACGCTCGAAAAGCGGCGCGAGGAATACGAAGACTGGCTGAAGCGTCGCAACGACTTCCTCAAGCAGGCCGAGATCGGCCTCGTCGGCATCTACAAGACGATGAAGCCGGACGCCGCCGCCGGCAAGCTTGAAATGGTCAACCCGGAGATTGCCGCCGCGATCGTCATGCAGCTACCGGCGCGCCAGTCGTCGCTGATCCTCAGCGAGATGAGCGATGAAAAGGCGGCTATCCTGACCAACATCATCTCAAGTGCCAGCGATCCGAACACCTCGAAGGAACCATCATGAAAATGCGTCTAACGGCCGTATTGGCCGCGGGCCTCCTCGCAGGATGTCAGAACCAGGCTTTCAACGAGATTGGCCGGGCCCCCGCCATGAGCCCGATCGGCAGCGGCCTGCAGTATACGCAGACGCCGCAGCTTGCGATGTATCCCAAGCAGCCGCGCCAGGTCTCCAACGGCTTCTCGCTCTGGAACGATCAGCAGTCGGCGCTCTTCAAGGATGCGCGCGCATTGAACGTCGGCGACATCCTGACGGTCGAGATCGCCATCAACGACAAGGCCTCGTTCGACAACAAGACCGATCGCAGTCGCAAGAACACCAGCGGTTTCAACATCGGTGCGAGCGGCAAGTCGGAGGCGAGCGACTTCGGTTGGTCGGGTGATCTGAAATACGGCTCGAACACCAAGACCGAAGGCGACGGCACGACCGAACGCTCAGAGAAGTTGCAGCTGCTCGTTGCGGCCGTCGTTACCGGCGTCCTCGAAAACGGCAACCTCCTGATCAGCGGCTCGCAGGAAGTGCGCGTCAACCACGAGCTTCGCATCCTCAATGTCGCCGGTATCGTGCGCACGCAGGACGTCGACGCCAACAACGTGATCTCCTACGACCGGATTGCCGAGGCGCGCATTTCCTACGGTGGCCGCGGCCGCCTGACGGAAGTGCAGCAGCCGCCTTACGGCCAGCAGGTCATGGATTTGATTTCGCCGATCTGATCGGCAGGGAACGGCAAGATGGAAGAACTCGATACCGCCGCGCCCGCGAAATCACCGTCGAAGGTGATCACGATCGCTATCGTCGCTGTCCTGACGCTCGTCGCCGGTGGCGGCGGCTGGCTGGTCGGCGGCATGCTTGCGCCGCCACCGCCCAAGGAGCAGGTGGACGCGGCGAAGGAAGTCGCCCCGAACGCAACAGGCGAAGAGGGGGTCCCGAAGATCGCGACGGAGGCCAACGGCGTCGTTCAGCTGGAGCCGATCACCACGAACCTTGCCTACCCCTCTGAAAACTGGGTCCGGCTCGAGGTGGCGTTGCAGTTCGACGGTATCCCGGACCCGGCCGTGGCCGAGCAGATCCACCAGGATATCGCCGCCTATCTGAAAACCGTATCGCTGCAGCAGATCCAGGGACCACGCGGGTTTCAATATCTCAGGGATGACATCCAGGAACGGGTTGACCTGCGCTCGGATGGGCGCGTAACCAACGTTATGTTCAGAACCTTCGTCATTCAATGATTCGCTAAATGATCCGGCTCATCGCCTTCATAGTCGCCATGATGGCGATGTCCGGAATTGCCGGCGCCCAGAGTTTTCCCTCTGACATCCTGAACACGCCTATCGATGGCTCTGCCGCGTCCTGGATCATCCGGACCTTCGGCCTTCTGACCGTCCTTTCGGTGGCGCCCGGCATCCTGATCATGGTCACCAGCTTTCCACGCTTCGTGATCGCGTTTGCCATCCTGCGCACCGGCATGGGTCTGGCAACGACGCCGTCGAACATGATCATGGTGTCGCTGGCGCTGTTCATGACGTTCTATGTGATGGCGCCGACCTTCGACCGCGCCTGGCGCGATGGCATCGACCCCTTGATGAAGAACCAGATCACCGAAACTGAGGCGTTGCCGCGCATCGCGGAGCCGTTCCGGGAATTCATGCTGGCCAACACCCGCGACAAGGATCTGCAGCTCTTCATCGATATCGCCAAGGAAAAGGGTCAGACCGTTGTCGTCGACGACAAGGTCGACCTGCGCGCCGTCGTACCCGCCTTCATGATCTCGGAAATCCGCCGCGGCTTCGAGATCGGCTTCCTGATCATGCTGCCGTTCCTGGTAATCGACCTGATCGTCGCCACCATCACCATGGCGATGGGCATGATGATGCTGCCTCCGACGGCAATCTCCTTGCCGTTCAAGATCCTCTTCTTCGTGCTGATCGACGGCTGGAACCTGCTCGTCGGCAGCCTGGTGCGCTCATTTAGCTGAGCAATTTTGCCCGTCCTGGCAACGGCATCGCCTTGCCGGTATGTGGCGCCCTGCATATGGGGTTTCGGCGCGCCGGTCTTCCGTCACCCGTCTCGATTCCGCGAAGGCCTGTCTCGAGCGTCGTGCCTCAGAAGAGCGCACGAAGGACGCCCTACACTTTGGTTTCAGGCCATCGTATCCGTCTTCAATGGTTCGCTTGAAAGCGGGCTGCTCCGAAGCGTTGCCGCGCAAGCGTGAGACGATGGGCGCGATGTGCTTGTGCTGCCGATCCGCGACGTCGAACAAAAAAACCCCGCCGTGTCGGCGGGGTTTAAGGGGAGACGAAGCATGTCGGCGGTTGCACCGCCGCCGTGTTTTTACTGAGCAAATGATCCCGTTCGCGCCGGCAGGGCCGGCACGTCGATGAGCGCGGGCTCCAGTCCGTTCCTGGCGCGGTCGGCCATCATCTCGTAAGCCTGCTCGAGGTGGCGGCAGAAGCGCTCTGCGTCGAAGAGCGGCTTCAACATTCGATTATCCGTGAGCCGCTGCCGGTACTCGGCGACCTTGGCGCGGTTCTCGTAAAGAGCGACCGCCTGCTCGATGTAGTCGTTGATGTCTGCGGTAACGAGTTCCGGCACGCCGATCGCGTGCAGCAGGCTTTCGCTAACGCGTGAGGCGAAGTGGGTGCCCTTGGGCGTCAGGACCGGCAAGCCCATCCACAGCTGTTCGGAGGTTGTGGTGTGGCCGTTGCAGGGGAAGGTATCGAGGCCGAGATCTGCCGCCGGGATACGGCCGAGGTGCTTTTCGTAGTCGACCTTCGCGCAGAAGATGATGCGCTTCGTGACGATGCCGTAGCTTTGGAAGCGCCGGAGAATATGAGCCTGGGCTTCGGGTTTCGGGCACATGAGCCAGAGCACGCTATCGGGGGTTCTGCGAAGGATTTCCGCCCATGCCTTCATCGTCTCAACCGTGATCTTGCGGTTGGCGTTAAACGAGGCGTAAACGAACGCGTCTTCCGGCAAGCCGATCTCCGCGCGGTTCGTCGTTGCGGGCAGGGGACGGCCGGCAGGGTCGTTCGGCTGGTAGGTCTCCGGCAACCGGCAGAACCGCTCGTGGTAATGTTCCTGGCTGCCATCGGGCAGGACGTAGGGGTCGCCGATGATGTAGTCGAGGTCGGTGTTGACGGTGGTGCCGGGGAAGCCGAGCCACGCGACCTGAACCGGGGCGACCTTGTGGTTGAGAATGGAGACGCGACTGTTCATCGTGTGCCCCTTGAGATCGACGAGAATGTCGATCTGTTCGTCGCGGATCACCTGGGCCGCATGCTCGTCGGAAAGGTGTTCGACGCGGACGATCCTGCCCCAGCTCTCCCGTCCTTCGCCGACTACCTTGAGATATTTCTCCGGCGTGTAGCAGAACAGGACGATCTCGAATTTTTCAGGGTCATGGGCGGTCAGGACGGCCCGCAGCAGCTTCATGGTGGCGTGCAGGCCCCAGAAGTCGTTGGACAGATAGCCGATCCTGATTTTCTTACCCCAGCTATGCGGCATGGAGCGACGCTCCTGCGGCAGGCCGGGCGGGAACGGCTGATCGAGTGCTGCAGCCAGGCGGTTCAGTCTTTCGTCGCGGCACCAGTGCACGTTGTAGAATGGTGTTTCCGCGCGCAGAAATTTGCTATTGCTCGATTGAACCACGCGCTCCAACGCTTGCGCATAGTTTTCGATTTCGTTGAAGTTGTTCACTTCCTGCATGAAAACGAGATAGGCGGACAACAGGACCGGGTTCGAAGGCGTCCGCCGGAACAGGTTGGTGACGATCTCGCGATCGTCGTTGTTGCCGACGTCGGACGTCAGCAGCTTCGCAGCAAGCACCTGGTGTTCCTGCCGGGCGCTCGCCGAGAGCGTCGACTTGAAGGGGCCGAGGATATCGGCCTGGTCGCGCTTCAGGAACAAGGTCACGATGATGTAGGCAAGTTCGGGATCCGTCTTGGCCTGCTCGAGCAGCGGCCGGCCGAGGCTCAAGGCCTGATCGTCATTGCCGCAGGCGAAGTGCAGCTTCATGGCTTCCGCCAGGAAGTGCTCCGAACGCAATCCACCTTCTTCACCCGCCAGTTGATAGGCTTGCGCCGCATCGCTCCGGAAGCCGAGCTTGAGCAGTACCTTCGCCAAGAGCGCGTAGGTTTTGGCATCGCGGGTAAGATCGAGCAGCTGATTGAGGGAATCGAGGGCCTCGGTGTACTGGCCTTTTTGATACTGCCGCGAAGCGGAAGAAAAGATGGTGTGGGCGTTCAAGGGAAGCTCCATGGAATAAGCGCAACCGTTGTCACCGCGCAAGCCTGTGCAACGTCAATGTACCAAGAGCCTGTTTTGAAGCAGAAACCTTGCCCCAGGCGGGATTGCTGGGCGATTAGCGTATTGTTTTCCAACAAATGCAGTGTCGCCGAAGTCATTCCCGCAAGCGGGGCTGGGGCGAAAGTAACGTGCTGTTAACCATAAGATTTTGCTTCGAAAATATCTTGCCGCCTTAATGAAATCGCAAGCATTGGAGGTGATATTCACCCTCACATGACGGGTTTGGTTTCCTTCACTTGAGTGAGCGGAGCCGAGTGGCATGAAGCCGGTCCGTCATTACCGGTAGACGTTTTCAAGTCCGGTATGTCCCCAACCATGTAACCTTGTAAATTTGAGGGACAGTCTCATGACTTCTATTATGACCAACAACTCGGCAATGGCCGCACTCTCCACGCTGCGTTCGATCAATTCCTCGATGGAAACGACGCAGGACCGTATTTCGTCCGGCTTCCGCGTTGGTAACGCTTCCGACAACGCTGCTTACTGGTCGATCGCAACGACCATGCGTTCGGACAACAAGGCCCTCGGCACCGTTCAGGACGCACTCGGCCTCGGCGCTGCCAAGACCGACGTTGCTTACACCGGCATGAAGGCTGCGATCTCGGTCGTCGACGAAATCAAGGCAAAGCTGGTTGCTGCCAGCGAGCCGGGCGTTGACAAGTCCAAGGTCCAGAAGGAAATCACGCAGCTTCAGGATCAGCTGAAGAGCGTCGTCAAGTCCGCTGGCTTCTCCGGCGAAAACTGGCTCTACACCGCTTCCGGCGCAACTGCTCCGGGCACCAAGTCGATCGTCGGTTCGTTCAACCGCGACTCCAACAGCAATGTCAGCCTGACGACGCTCGACGTCGACACGACCAAGACGATGCTGATCGACGAAGCTGCAACGGCAAACGGCCTGCTGACGGCAGAACTCAAGGATGCAGGCGGCACGGCTATCGCTGGCGTCAGCGTTCTCAGCCTCAACATCACGGCAGCCGACACGACCGCGCTGAAGAACTACCTCAGCGGTGTTGACACCGTGCTGAAGAGCATGACCGATGCCGCTTCGGACCTCGGTGCTGTCAACAAGCGCGTCGACCTCCAGAAGGACTTCGTCGACAACCTGATGGACTCGATCGAATCGGGCGTCGGCAAGCTGGTTGACGCTGACATGAACGAAGAGTCGACCCGCCTGAAGGCTCTGCAGACGCAGCAGCAGCTCGGCATCCAGGCTCTCTCGATCGCCAACAGCAGCTCGCAGAACATCCTGTCGCTGTTCCGCTAATCGGTCCAGACACCGGCGATTTCGGTCCCGGTCTGCAATACGAAAAACCGCGTCTCGATCGAGGCGCGGTTTTTCTTTTGGCTATACGGTTTTTTTGGGTCGCGGCTTCAACGTTCGTTAACCATCTTGGTGTTTTCTATGCCTATCGAAACGGCGGGTTAACCAACAAGATTAACGCGTTAGCAGGCATGAAGCTGGCCGCCGTTTCCCGGTAATCCCGGAATGTCCCTTTCAATCCAGAATTCCCAAGGGGCACTCAGCCAATGACTTCTATCATGACCAACAACGCCGCGATGTCCGCACTCTCGACGCTGCGTTCGATCAATTCCTCGATGGAAATGACGCAGGACCGTATTTCGTCGGGGTTCCGCGTTGGTAACGCTTCCGACAACGCAGCTTACTGGTCGATCGCAACGACCATGCGTTCGGACAACAAGGCCCTCGGTACCGTTCAGGACGCACTCGGCCTCGGCGCTGCCAAGACCGACGTTGCTTACACCGGCATGAAGGCTGCGATCTCGGTCGTCGACGAAATCAAGGCAAAGCTGGTTGCTGCCAGCGAGCCGGGCGTTGACAAGTCCAAGGTCCAGAAGGAAATCACGCAGCTTCAGGAGCAGCTGAAGAGCGTTGTCAAGTCCGCTGGCTTCTCCGGTGAAAACTGGCTCTACACCGCTTCCGGCGCGACTGCTCCGGGCACCAAGTCGATCGTCGGTTCGTTCAACCGCGATTCCAACGGCGCTGTCAGCCTGACGACGCTCGACGTCGACACGACCAAGACGATGCTGATCGACGAAGCTGCAACGGCAAACGGCCTGCTGACGGCAGAACTCAAGGATGCAGGCGGCACGGCTATCGCTGGCGTCAGCGTTCTCAGCCTCAACATCACGGCAGCCGACACGACCGCGCTGAAGAACTACCTCAGCGGTGTTGACACCGTGCTGAAGAGCATGACCGATGCCGCTTCGGACCTCGGTGCTGTCAACAAGCGCGTCGACCTCCAGAAGGACTTCGTCGACAACCTGATGGACTCGATCGAATCGGGCGTCGGCAAGCTGGTTGACGCTGACATGAACGAAGAGTCGACCCGCCTGAAGGCTCTGCAGACGCAGCAGCAGCTCGGCATCCAGGCTCTGACGATCGCCAACACCAACTCGCAGAACATCCTGTCGCTGTTCAAGTAATCAGCGCGTCGGGCATGGGGGCACATCCGCCCTCATGGTCACCAACTCCAGGAAACCGCGTCGCCCGAGAGGGTGGCGCGGTTTTTCCGTTTCGCGTCTGTGGCTTGCTGGCATTAACGCCTGCTTCATATTTCCTTATTTTTGTTCACCTTCGTTACTGACTTATGAATGGCGTTAACTGTTTGTTAACCAAACAATCATTACACATTCGTTAAGAGCGAAGGGTCGCCCCCAGGGCAAAACAGGGGCGGTTCGCATGACGCTGGTCCCGTCGCTGCCGGTCATTCACACCGGGATGTTCTCAGAAAATCTTTCGGGGCAAGTGACCAATGACCAGCATCATGACCAACACGGCCGCCATGGCCGCACTCCAGACGTTACGCTCGATCAACACCAACATGGCCGAAGTGCAGGACAGGATCTCGTCCGGCTACCGGGTACAGACGGCAGCGGACAATGCCGCCTACTGGTCGATCGCGACCACCATGCGATCCGACAACGCCGCTCTGTCAACGGTGCAGGACGCGCTCGGCCTCGGTGCAGCCAAGGTCGATACCGCCTATGAAGCGATGAAAGCTTCCATCGACATCGTCACGGAAATCAAGACGAAACTGGTTGCCGCGCGCGAGCCGGGTGTCGACAAGCTCAAGATCAACAAGGAAATCACGGAGCTGAAGAACCAGCTCATGTCTGCCGCGCAATCGGCGTCGTTCTCGAGCGAGAACTGGCTGTACAACACCAATACCGCCGCTGTCGGCACAAAGTCGATCGTCGCCTCGTTCAACCGCGACGGAAACGGCAATGTTTCCATTACCACGCTCGATTTCGATACGGCGCAATCAATGCTGATCGACTCAGGCAGCTCGGCCCGCGGCCTGCTGACCAGAGGCTATGATGCTGACGCGCTCCTGGGAACGCCGACGGGCACCGCGGCTCCGTACTATCTGATCGTCGCACCGCCCGCAGCTCCTCCGACCGGCACCGAAATCAAGCTGTCCGCATCCACCACGCCTGCCGACATGGACGCGATGATCCGCGTCGTCGACAAGATCCTCGGACAGTTGACGGACGCCGGCTCGACACTTGGTGCGATTACCAAGCGCATCGACATGCAGGAAAGCTTCGTCGCCAACCTGATGGATACGATCGACAAGGGCGTCGGCCGTCTCGTTGATGCCGATATGAATGAAGAATCGACGCGGTTGAAGGCGCTGCAGACGCAACAGCAGCTCGGCATTCAGGCGCTCTCGATCGCCAACACCAATTCCGAAAACATCCTGCGCCTCTTCCAGCAGTAAGGTTTTCCAACCGGTGCGCTCTGGCCCGCCGGTTTGAGATCGCTCGGCCGCATCCGCTGAGAAGCGGATGCCGGAACGGGTTGAGTTCTGCCATGTCGTCGGTCACGGCACCCGGTGGAAACGGTTGGACCGCGCTAATTGCCCTGGCGCGGTCCAACACATTCATTTTCGCACAAGTTTGACCGAATAGCCTTCCCTCGCAGTCCTGTCGGTTGACTGCCGGCCAATATGAGATTTGTGCCGCCGCCTGCATCGGTCCGCCGCTTGGATGAGAGTTTCCGAGCGCGACCTGTGTAAGTCCAAGCATGCAGGGTTCGCCGCTATCGGCGAGCGGACCCGAGGGAGACATTTCAGCAGTGTCAGCATCATGGGAATTCTGCGCCGTAAGGCGGCGCCTGTCGGGCAGACGGGGATCGCCGGCTGTCGGTCTGCGCGCATCGAGGTTCCAGCCATGAGCGCGATGCTGTCACGCTATCTCAAGGATTTCAGCGCGCCGAAAGTCGAACTGTCGATGATGCCGCCGAAATATTTTCCCGATCTGGATATCGACTACTCCGATAGCGACCGTTCCGCGCCGCGGTCGATCGCCCCTCAGATCGATGTCGATGCCGAGCGTCGTGACGCATTCGAGCAGGGCCGCGCGGAAGCGCAGGCTGAGCTTGCCTTTGAACACGCCAACCAGATTGCCGACCTCCAGGCCGCCCACGCAGCCGAAATCGAAGCCCTGACCCAGCGCTTCGAGGATGAGGCGGCAAGCCGTGTTGCCGAACGATTCAACGCGATGACGGATCAACTGGCCGTGTCGCTGGGTGACCAGACCGCCCGTGTGCTTGCTCCCGTCATGGAGGATGCGCTTTTGCAGCGGGCCGTTGCCGATATGGCCCAGATGATCCGGCAAGGGATCGTCGCCGGCGAAGGGTGTGCGATCACCATCAAGGGCCCGCTTCGCCTGTTCGAAGCCTTGAAGAGCAGCCTCGGCGACGACATGCCGGTGTTCCGCCACATTGAAACAATGGACGTCGATCTCGCCATCGAAATGGACGGCACGATCCTCGTCACAAGAATGGCGGCTTGGGCCGACACTGTCCGGAAGGTTCTCGCATGAGCGACGAAAGCCACCACAACGGCAAGAACGAAATCATCATCGTCAAGCGCGTGAGCGGCAATCATGACGGCCATCACGGCGGAGCGTGGAAGATCGCCTATGCCGACTTCATGACGGCGATGATGGCCTTCTTCCTCGTCATGTGGCTGATCAATGCGGCCAACGAAGAGACGAAGGCGGCGATCGCCTCCTATTTCAACCCGGTGCAGTTGACCGACCAGAAGCCTGCCGAACGTGGCCTCAAGGACCCTGCCAAGGATGCGCAGGGAGAAGAGACGCAACAACGATCGAAGGTGGACGGCGAGCAGGACAAGTCCGGTGGCTCCGCAAAGACCGGCGACCAGCTGACGGCGACTTCGGGCGAGGAAACGAAATACTCCGACGCGGACTTTTTCGAGAACCCCTATTCCGTGCTTTCCGAGATCGCACAGGAAGTGGGCCAGCAGGCAAACATCAGCGTCAAGGGTGACGGCGGCGCAGCGCAATCCGGGCCATCGACCGGCGCTGAGGGCGGCGAAGCCTATCGCGACCCGTTCGACCCGGATTTCTGGACCAAACAGGTCGAAGTCAAGGATGCCGGCAACGCGGCCGAGACAGATGTAGCCCTGGCGTCCAAGGCGGCCATGGAAAGCGGCGCAGCGCCACTGCAGAAAACCACAGAAGAGCAGAAGGCCGAGGAAGGCGCCAGGACTGCCGAAGCCGGCAAGAGCGATGCCGAGAAGGCCGAGCTTCTCAAGCAGGATGCCGCGGCGCAGGCAGAAGCGCTGAAGGCCGAGATCACGAAGGAGCTCGGCGGCGATGCCGGCAAACTGGCGGAAGGCCTCGTCGTGACGCCAGCAGAGGGTGGTCTGCTGGTGACGATCAGCGAGCAGACGGATTCCCAGATGTTTGCCGTCGGTTCGGCCGTGCCGCAGAAGGAACTGATCATGGCCATGGAAAAGATCGGCAGGCTGTTGTCCGAGCGCCAGGGCGCCGTTGCCATCCGCGGCCACACCGATGGTCGTCCGTTCAAGGACGGCACCTACGACAACTGGCGCCTGTCGGCCGCACGGGCTCAGAGCGCCTACTACATGCTCGTGCGCGGCGGTCTGAAGGAAGATCGCGTCAGCCAGATCACCGGCTTTGCCGACAGACGGCTGCAGATCCCTGGCGATCCCTATGCGCCCGGTAACCGCCGCATCGAAATCCTGCTGCAGTCGGCAAAGGGCTAGGACCGATGCTGCGACGCCTGAGATCCGCCTTGATGATGTCGGCACTTGCCATCCCGCTTTCGGCGGGACTGGCCGGTGCCAACGATCTCGAGGAGCTTGCACCGTTCAAAATGATCCGGTCGCTGCAATATGTGCAGGACTCGGTGGTGCTCGGCGATCATTCGGCCATCGAGATGCAGCGCTTCATGCTGGGGGCGATCGACAAGCGGCTCAGGGCCGCAGACGCATCCGTGTTCCGCGATCCGCGCAACGTCGATGCGGCGCTTGTCTACGCCATGAGCGGCGGTAACCCGGAGACGCTCAACTATCTCGCCGACCACGATGTCGACGGCAATTTCGATTCGCGCGTTACCGATGCGCTGCGCCAGTATCTCGGCGGCAAGGGCGGTCTGATCGTCGAGAGCCTGTCGAAGGCGGCGCCCGAGTACCGCAACTCCCGTGTGGGTCCCTACCTGTTTCTGATTCTGGGCAATGCCACCTCGCAGCAGGATCCGGTTGGGGCGATGAAGTTCTACGACTGGGCACGATTGACAGCTCCCGGCACGATCATCGAAGAGGCGGCACTTCGCCGCTCTGTCTACCTCGCAGTGCAGGCGAACTTGCCGGACAAGGGCTTCCGCTACGCGCTGAACTACGCCCGCCGTTACCTGACGTCGCCCTATGCGAGCCAATTCGCCGATGTCTTCGTCGAACTGGCCGTGGGGCATTTCGAAGAAGGTGCGCATGAGCGGATTTCCGAAATCCTGACCTTCATGGACGCGCCGCGCCAGCGAGAGGTCTATCTGCGCGTCGCACGGCGCGCCGCCATCAGCGGCAAGCAGACCCTGGCGAAGCTTGCGTCCGAACGAGCCGAACAGCTTGCAGTCGACGGCGCCTCCGAGCCGCGCGTACTTGCCAATTTTTACGCCGGGCTGGCGTCGGTGCCATCGTCAGACGTTTTCGCCGCGACCCAAAGCATTGCCGCGATCCCGGACGCGGAGCTCTCACCGCGCGACCGCGCCTTGCGCGATGCCGCCAAGGCGGTTGCAGATGCGGTCGTCAGACCACCGGACGATGAAAGCCTCACGCAAGCGTTCTCCGCTAGACCGGTTCAACCAGTCACGCCGAATGATGACATCGAAGGCGTGGAAACGGGAAGCGGCATGAGCCCGTTCGGGGAACCGACGGCGCAGGCCGGCGTCCCGACAGCTGAAGAGACGACAGAGGTTAGTGCCGACGCTGCCGACGCCTCCGACCCGGCCCACGATGGTTTCGTGGCGAAGGGCCGGTCAAAGGTCGACGAGATCGATGTGCTGCTTAGGGGGGAAGGCAAATGAGAGCTTTGGATGAAAGCCTGCGCGCACCGCCTCCAACCCAGACGGGCAAGGCGGGCGCCCGCGCGGGCGGCAAAGAGCAGGCCCCGGGCGCCTTCGAGGATGCCGTCGCGACCGCCGGGCGCCAGAAGGCGAACGGTCAGGGAGGACAGGGTTCGGTCGCAGGAAACGGCGATGCCGCAGACGGCGATAATTCGGGAGCTGCGGCTTTGATCGGCAACGGTGGCATCAAAGGCGGTGACGCAAAGATCTCGATCTCCAAGCCAGCGCACAGGGCGCCTGGGGATCTCGAGGACCCGTCGCTTGAAAATCAGAATGCTCAGAACGAGCGTTTCTCACTCGCCGCACGTGAAAAGGACGCCAAGCGTCTTGCCGCAGCCAGGGCAACGCTAGCGCGGGAGAACACGGGCACGCCCGAACTGGCCGGCGAAGCGGACGACGTGGCTGCGCGCATAGCGGCGCTGTCGCACGGGCCTGGCAAAGCCCAGACGAGCGGCGCACAAGGTGTCGACGGCAACGTCGAGCCGACAGACGGGCAAACGGCTTCCGAGGCCAAGTCATCGCCAAACGCCAGCGTGGATGATCTGCTGACCTTGCTCGGCGGCAATGCGATGCCGTCGGCGCGTGCGGATGCGCGAGCCGGCGCGCCCGGATCGGTCGGTGTTCATGCGCTTGGCGACGGCAACGCGAAGGTCGCAGCACATGGCGAGATGACCGATGCGCATGGTTCGAACGCTGAAGGTGCCGAGGGCGAGCAGGGCACGGACCGGCTGTTTCGCTTTGCCCGCGCCGATGGCAAGGGCCAGGCGATCTCGATGAGCATATCCAACGATGGTGAGCGCGCGACGGTCGACGCCGCGCGGTCGTCGGCCAAGGCCGAAAACGTCACCGTGCTCGAGGCACGCCGGTATCTCGGCATTTCGATGAATACGAATTCCACCAACGTCACCAGCGCGATCGCCGGTGATGCAGGTTTCGCCCAGTCGTTGCAGCACAGTGCGGCCCTCGGCCAGCCGGATGCCTGGACCCAGGCCGGCAAGACCTTGAACACGCTCAAGATCCAGATGCATCCGATCGAGCTCGGCCTTGTTACCGCGACGTTGCGGTTGAAAGACGACGAGTTGCAGGTCGAGCTGAAGGTCGAAAACGCCGACGCTTTCCGCCAGCTGCGCGACGACCAGAGCGAAATGGTCAAGGCGCTGCGGGCCCAGGGCTTCGCGGTCGATCAGATCAACGTCGTGTTCAATTCGGGCGGCGATGCCTCGACCGGCAGCGGCAGTTCGCAGCAGCAGGCTCAGGCGGGCCAGCAGGGCCGCGAGCGCGCCGAGGACGGTAGCGGGCAGGGGCGGCAGCGACAGAATGGCGACAGCCAGGCTTCAATGGCGGAAAGGCGAGTTGGCAATGGCGGTACGGATGATGCGGTTGCCGGCACTGAGCGTTCTCGTACTGGCCACGTCTACATGTAGCGCGTTCGCCAGCGCCGGCACCGGCATCTGTGAGCGCGAAATCATCTCGGCAGCGTCGAAATACGGCATCCCCGCAGGCATCCTCTATTCCGTCGGGCTGACGGAGACGGGCCGCAAGGGATCGCTGCAGCCATACGCGATGAACATCGAGGGCAAGGCCTATTTCGGCAACAGCACCCAGGACGTACTGGTCCGCTTCGCCAATGCCCGGGCTGAGGGTGCCAAGCTCATCGATCTCGGTTGCATGCAGATCAATTACTACTTCCATGGCGATCAGTTCGCATCGCCGACGGAGATGCTTGACCCGCGCAAGAATGTCGAATATGCCGCGCGCTTCCTGTCCAACCTCCGCGCGAAGCACGAGAGCTGGACCATGGCCGTCGCGCGCTATCACGCCGGCCCGAATAACGACCCGGCGCAGAAGAAATATGTCTGCCGGGTGATCGCGAATCTGGTCGCGACGGGCTACGGCAAGTGGACGCCGAACGCCACGCAGTTCTGCCAATAAACAACCAATGATTGCTTGATCGCGGGCCGTGCCGCATTGTGGCGACAATGCGCGGAGAATGTGACGGCAAGTGGTTTTGTCGCAAGCCGTTAACTTTTCCACATTATTTTAGTGTGATCGTTAACACTTAGCCACTAGATGTAGATCAAATCGGTGCGACATGGTTAATCAATTATTAATTCCACCCATTAACTTCCTCTAGTTGTTCATGAATCCCTCGATTCGTACCTCTCAATCAGTGCGGTGCCATACTGATTCGGAGGCGGACGAATGATCGTAGTGGTTGATGATAGAGAACTCGTGAAGGACGGCTATACGTCGCTTTTCGGGCGTGAAGGAATTCCCTCGACGGGCTTTGATCCCAAGGAGTTCGGCGAGTGGGTGAATGCGGCGGCAGATTCGGATATCGATGCGGTCGAGGCGTTTCTGATCGGCCAGGGTGACAGCACCTTTGCCCTGCCGCGCGCGATCCGCGATCGGTCGATGGCGCCCGTCATCGCCGTCAGCGATACCCCCTCTCTCGAAAACACGCTGGCGCTGTTTGACTGCGGCGTCGACGACGTCGTTCGCAAGCCCGTCCATCCCCGCGAAATCCTGGCCCGGGTGGCGGCGATCCGCCGGCGTCTGAAGGCCATCAACAACTACACCGATATCGGTCCGATCCGCGTCTTTGCGGATGGCCGCGATCCGGAGATCAACGGCGACGTGTTCGCATTGCCGCGCCGCGAGCGCCGCATTCTCGAATACCTGGTCTCGAACCGCGGTCGCCGCGTCTCCAAGTCTCAGATTTTCAACGCGATTTACGGCATCTTCGATGAAGACGTCGAGGAGAACGTCGTCGAAAGCCACATCAGCAAGCTGCGCAAGAAACTGCGCAAGAAGCTCGGCTTCGACCCGATCGATTCCAAGCGTTTCCTTGGCTACTGCATCGACTGGAACTAAGGCGCGCTCAAGCGGTCGAATGCGGCACCTAAGACAGGTTCACGCAAGGCCCGCTTCCTAGTGTCGCTGCAACATGGAAATGAGGATCCGATATGAGTCTCTATGGCAGCATGCGAACGGGCGTCTCCGGTATGAACGCTCAGTCGAACCGTCTCGGCACAGTGGCTGAAAACATCGCAAACGCGAACACGACGGGCTACAAGCGTGCCTCGACTGAGTTCTCTTCGATGATCCTGCCTTCGGGCGGCGGCAACTACAATTCCGGTGGCGTCGAGACCCAGGTGCGCTACAGTATCTCGCAGCAGGGCGGCACCAGCTACACGACGTCGTCGAGCGACCTTGCGATCAACGGTGGCGGCTTCTTCATCGTGCAGGGCAATGGCGGCGAAAACTTCCTGACTCGCGCCGGCTCGTTCGTTCCCGACAAGGACGGCAACCTCGTCAACACCGCCGGCTTCAAGCTGATGGGCTACGAATACGTGGCTGGCGCCGACCCGACCGTGGTCGTCAACGGCTTCGACGGCCTGACGGAAGTCAAGCTCAAGGACGAGGGCCTTGTCGCCGCTGGCTCCACCAAGGGCGCGATGGATGCGAATCTTCCCTCGGGCGCGGCCGTCGGCGACACATCCAAGACCTCGATGGTCGTCTACGACAGCCAGGGCAACACCCGCATCCTCGATTTCACCTACACGAAGACCGGTCCGAACGCCTGGGGCCTCAACGTCGTCGACCGCACGTCGGGTACCGCTATCGGCACCCAGACCATGACGTTCGATGCGGCGGGCAAGCGCATTTCGGCCACGCCCGCCACGTTGACGACGGCCGCCATCAACAACTTGCCCGGCACTGGCGCGAATCTCGGCGCGCTCACGATCGACACGACGAAGACCACGCAGCTCGGTGGTGATTTCACCAGCAGCGGCGGCGGCATCGACGGCTCGAAGCCGAGCAAGATGTCTGGCTTCGAGATCGACAAGGAAGGCATCGTCTACGTCAAGTACGGCGACGGAAACCTCATTCCGAAATTCCGCATTGCGCTTGCGACCGTGCAGAGCCCGGACAAGCTCCTGCCGCAGTCGGGCAACGTCTACTCGCAGGGCACCGATTCCGGCGTCATCGTCACCGGTTTTGCCGGCTCCGGCGCTTTCGGCAACATCCAGTCCAAGGCGCTCGAGAACTCGAACGTCGACATCGCCAACGAACTGACCTCGATGATCGAGGCCCAGCGCAACTACACGGCAAACTCCAAGGTGTTCCAGACCGCGTCTGACCTGCTTGAAGTTCTGGTCAACCTGAAACGGTAATTGAAAGAGATACGGTCCGCGTCATGTCGCTGTCCTCCGCAATATCCATCGCACAACAGGCCTTCAGCAACACGGCGCAGCAAACCGCGATCGTGTCGAAGAACATCGCGAACGCGGGCAACGCGGATTACTCGCGTCGGCTTGCTCTGCTCGGGAGCACGGCGAACGGCGCGCAGGTCGTATCCATCTACCGTGCCCAGAACGAGGCGCTGCTCAAACAGAGCATCGCCGGCATGGGCGAGGCCTCCGGCCAGGCAAGGCTCCGCGAGGGGTTGGAGCTGATGAAGTCGGCGCTCGGCGGCAACAACTACGAGACGGCGCCTTCCAAGCTGCTGGCCGATTTCCGCAACAGCCTTCAGACCTTTGCCGCGACCCCCGGCAACAAGACGATTGCCGCCACGGCGGTGTCCGACGCCGGGGACCTGGCGGATTCGCTGAACAAGGCCTCGAAGTCCGTCCAGGACATGCGCGAAAATGCCGACAAGGAAATCGCGCTGGAGGTCGACAAGCTGAATGGCTTGCTGGCGGAGTTCGAAAAGGCCAACAATGCGGTCAAGTCGGCAACGGCACAGGGTACCGACCCGAACGATGCGCTCGATCAGCGCGACAAGATCCTGAAGCAGGTTTCCGAAATCGTCGGTATCTCGACCACGACGCGCGGCAACAACGACACCGTGATCTTTACCACCGACGGAACCGTTCTGTTCGAGAATATCCCGCGGTCCGTCACCTTCGCGTCGCAAAACACCTATGACGCAACGACTGTCGGCAACAAGATCTATGTCGACGGCGTGCCGATTGCAGCCGGAACCGGCGCCGATACGACGGCCAAGGGCAAGCTTGCCGCGCTGGTGCAGCTTCGTGACGACGTCGGACCGAAATTCCAGTCGCAGCTCGACGAGATTGCGCGCGGTCTGGTGACCCTGTTCCAGGAAGGCGGCCAACCCGGCCTGTTTACCTGGGGATCGCCCGGTATTCCGCCCGTGGGCATCGTGCCGGGCATGGCATCGAAGATCACGGTCAACGCGCTTGCCAAGGCAAACCCGCTGATGCTGCGCGACGGTGGTTTCGACGGCACGTCGAACAACCCGACCGGCAACGCCGGCTACACCGACCTGCTGGATGGCTTCATCAACAAGATGGGCGAGAACATGGCGTTCGACCCATTGTCCGGCCTCGACAGCAGCAGCAACATCATGAACTTCGCCACCAGCTCCGTTGGCTGGCTGGAGCAGTTCCGCAAGACGGCGTCGACAGCCGACGACAACAAATCGGCGCTCTTGTCTCGCACGGCGGAAGCACTGAGCAAGCAGACGGGGGTCAGCATCGACGAGGAACTGTCGCTGCTTCTCGATCTCGAACAATCCTACAAAGCATCGGCCAAGCTGGTCAGCACCGTGGACGCCATGATGGCGGCCCTTATGGAAGCTGTGAGGTAATCATGAAGACGTCCTTCGTTTCAAACCTGGCGATTCAGAGCGCCATGCGCCTGACGATTCAGCAAACTCAAGCCGAGTTGCTGAAGCGGTCGCAGGAACAGACAACCGGCATTCACTACGACCTCGGGCTGACGCTCGGCGCAACGACATCGCGATCGCTCAACCTTCAGCGCGAGCTGGACAGGATGTCGGCGATGAAGGGCACCAACGCCGTCGTCACGCAGCGCCTTTCGGCGTCCCAGGGTGCGCTTGAAACGATGCAGAAGGCGGCCGAGAAGGTGCGCGATACGCTCGTTACCTACAAGGGTAACGACAGCGTTGACGCGATGAAGATCCTGAAAACCGAAGTGAACGGCGCCCTTCAGATCTTTACGTCGGCGGCCAACACCTCCTTCAACGGCGAGTTTCTCTTCTCGGGCATCAACACCGACGTCAAGCCGTTGGCCGAATACAACTCGGTGCCTCCGTCTGCCGCCAAGGCCGCCTTCGATACGGCGCTGACAGGCTACATGTCGGCGAACAGCCTCACCGATATGAGCCAGTTCACGCCGGCGCAGATGCAGGATTTCATCAGCAACACGCTGGAGCCGATGTTCACCGGCCCCGGTTGGGACGCCAACTGGTCGGATGCCTCGAGCCAGAACATGACGAGCCGCATCAGCGCCAGCGAGGTCATCGAGAGCTCGACCAACGCCAACACCAAGAGCTTCCGCATGTTCGCGCTCGCAAGCGTGATTTCGTCGGAGCTGATGGACAAGAACGTCAATTCGCAGGTTCGCAACACGATCGGCAACGCGGCATTCGGTTATGCGGAGCAGGCCATTGCCGGCCTCAACGGCGAACGCAGTTCGCTCGGCATCTCCGAATCGCGCGTCAAGAAGGCGACCACGTCGCTTGAGGCGCAACAGAAGCTGCTCAATACCCACATCCTGGATATCAATGGCATCGATCAGATCGAAACGGCGACCCGTGTGAACACCTTGAAGACTCAGCTCGATACATCCTACGCGCTGACGTCGAGACTGCAGCAGATGAGCTTGCTCAACTACCTCTGAGAAGAGGCGACCGGACAAACATGAAGGATGTCTGAATGTACCAATTTTCCTATGCCGAGATCATGGAGGACGGCGTTGCCGACTCCAAGAATCGAGAACGGCAGGTACTCGATCGCTCGATCGCGCTCCTGGAAGCCGCGAGACAGCAGAACGGGTATTCGAGAGAGGCCATCGAGGCCATCTATTTTACCCGGCGCGTCTGGATCCGCTTCATCGAGGATCTTCGTGCACCGGAAAACCAGCTCAACGAAGAGCTGCGCGCCAATCTGATTTCGATCGCCATCTGGATACTCAACGAGACGGAAAAGATCCGCAAACGCGAATCCTCCAACTTCCAGGGCATAATTGACATTACCACCATCATCAGGGATGGACTGAAATGAAGAGCACACTGCGTATCTCGCTGAAATCGGGCGAAAGAATTTTTGTAAACGGCGCGGTGCTTCGCGTCGACCGCAAGGTCGCCGTCGAATTCCTGAATGACGTGACCTTCCTTCTGGAAAACCACGTGCTTCAGCCGGAAGATGCGACCACGCCGCTGAAGCAGCTCTATTTCATCGCCCAGATGATCCTGATCAACCCGGAAGGCGCCGAGCAATCGACCGCCATGTTCCGCAAGTCGGTCGTCATGCTGCTCAACTGCTTCAAGAACGAAGAGATCCTGGCTGAGTTGAAGCGGGTCGATGGCCTGGTCACCAACGGCCGCGCCTTCGAGGCGCTGAAGGCGATCCGCGGGCTCTATGCAATCGAAGACCGCATCCTCAACACGCAGGAAATCACGCCGGCCACGGTCGAGCAGATTCGCAAGGAGATTGCACCATGGCGGTAAGCGGCGTCAGCAACAAGGACTACAGCCCGATCGTTTCGGGTTCCGATTCAGGCAACGACGCCAGCAAGGCATCGCTGAACTATGAGAGCTTCCTCAAGCTGCTCGTCGCCCAGATGAAGAATCAGGACCCGACACAGCCGATGGACGCAACGCAGCAGATCGCGCAGCTCGCGACCTTCTCGCAGGTCGAACAGACGATCAAGACCAACAAGAACCTTGAGAGCCTGCTGCAACGCACGTCGCTCAGCGAGGCGGATGCGGTGATCGGCAAAACTGTCACCAATGCGGACGGTACGGTCACTGGCGTCGTCAAGGAAGTCAAACTATACTCTGACGGAATCATTGCAGTGCTGGATAACGGCAAGGAGCTCGTTATCGGCCCAGGCGTCAAGGTAAAGTGATACCCGAATGAATGAGGCGGATGCCCTCGATATCGTGCAGGCTGCGATCTGGACCGTGATCGTGGCCTCAGGGCCCGCCGTTCTTGCCGCGATGGTCGTCGGCGTCGTCATCGCCTTTATTCAGGCGCTGACCCAGGTTCAGGAAATGACCCTGACCTTCGTTCCGAAGATCCTCGCGGTGATGATCACGGTAGCCATTTCCGCGCCCTTCATCGGCGCTCAGATCTCGATTTTCACCGACATCGTCTTCTCCAGGATCCAATCCGGATTCTGATCGCGCTTTCGCGCTACCACTTTCGCGCAAGCTTGGGCCTTTATCTCCAGTCGTAAGATTGGGGCAGCGCGTGTGAATGCTGCCCGACCTCTCATGAAGAGACGGAAGAGACATGGCACAACAAGCAGCGCTGATCATCCCGAAAGTAGCACCAAAGGGCCGGGACATCGGCTTCGCTATCGGGATCATCATGATCCTGGCAATTCTCTTCCTGCCGATACCGCCGTTCCTGATCGATATGGGGCTGGCTTTCTCGATCGCCTTCTCGGTTTTGATCCTGATGGTGGCGCTTTGGATCCAGCGGCCGCTCGAATTCTCGTCCTTTCCGACGATTCTACTGATTTCGACCATGGTTCGCTTGGCGTTGAACATTGCCACGACGCGCGTCATCCTTTCCCATGGTCATGAAGGCCACGGTGCTGCCGGCGGCGTCATCTCCGGTTTCGCCAGCCTCGTCATGTCCGGCGATTTCGTCATCGGTCTGATCGTCTTTCTCATTCTGATCACGGTGAACTTCATCGTCATCACCAAGGGTGCGACGCGTATCGCGGAAGTCGGTGCGCGCTTCACCCTCGATGCCATCCCCGGCAAGCAGATGGCGATCGACGCCGACCTTTCCGCAGGCCTGATCGACGAAAAGGAAGCGCAGCACCGTCGCCGCGAACTGGAGCAGGAAAGCTCGTTCTTCGGTGCCATGGACGGTGCGTCGAAGTTCGTGCGCGGCGATGCGATCGCCGGCCTGATCATCACCGCGATCAACATCTTCGGCGGCATCATCATCGGTTATCTGCGCCACGACATGCCGATCGGCGAAGCAGCCGACGTCTTCGTCAAGCTTTCCGTCGGCGACGGTCTGGTTTCGCAGATCCCGGCGCTGATCGTCTCTCTGGCCGCAGGCCTGCTCGTGTCGCGGGGCGGCACGGCCGGCTCGACGGACCAGGCTGTTGTCGGTCAGCTCGGCGGCTATCCCCGCGCTTTGATGGTTGCCTCAGGGTTGATTATCCTGCTTGCGCTTATTCCGGGCCTGCCATTTTTCCCGTTTGCCGTTCTCGGCGGCGGCATGGCTTTCCTGAGCTGGATCGTCCCGCGCCAGATCGCAGCGGAAAACGAGGCGCGCCGGATGCAGGAAGCGGCAACGGCCCAGCAGACTAAGGAAGGCGAAGCGGACTCGGTCAAATCGGTACTGAAGACCGCCGAGATCGAGCTGCTGCTTGGCAAGCAGGTCTCGACCCGGTTGCTTGGCGCCCACCAGGAACTGGCGTTCCGCGTTGGCAAGATGCGCCGCAAGTTTGCCGGCCAGTACGGCCTCGTCATTCCCGAGATCAAGGTCTCCGACGATATCAGCATCCCGGACAAGGCCTATCACGTCCGCATCCACGGCACGACGATCGCATCCAACACGGTGCGTGTCGGTGAAGTTCTTGTTGTCACCGGCGGCGGCCGCCGCCCGAGCGTGCCGGGAGACGAGATCCGCGAGCCCGCCTTCGGCATGCCGGCGGTTTCCATTCTCGAGACGTTTACCGAAGACCTGAAGCGCGAAGGCTTCCACCCGATCGACAACGTCTCGGTGGTGCTGACGCATCTTTCGGAAGTGATCCGCAACAACCTGCCGCATCTCTTGTCGTACAAGGACGTGAAGGTGCTGATCGATCGGCTGGATCCGGAGTACCGCAAGCTGGCCGACGAAATCTGCACCTCGCACATGTCCTACTCCGGGCTGCAGGCCGTGTTGAAGCTGCTCTTGGCGGAGCGGGTATCGATCCGCAACCTGCACCTGATCCTCGAAGCCGTGGCCGAGCTCGCGCCGCATGTCCGCAAGACCGAGCAGATCGTCGAGCATGTGCGCGTGCGCATGTCGCAGCAGCTGTGCGGCGATCTCGCCGACAACGGCATCCTGCGTGTCCTGCGCCTCGGCAACAAATGGGACATGGTGTTCCATCAGGCGCTGAAGCGGGATGCCAAGGGGGAGGTTGTCGAGTTCGACATCGATCCGCGTCATCTCGAAGAGTTCAGCGAGCAGGCGACAAAAGTTATCCGTGAACATCTCGATCGCGGTATGCCCTTCGTGCTGGTAAGTTCGCCCGAATCCCGCTCTTATGTCCGCATGATCATCGAACGTCTTTTTGCCACTTTGCCCGTGCTCTCGCATGTCGAGCTTGCCAAGGGACTCGAGATCAAGATCATCGGCTCGATTTCATGATAACCGACCCCGAGGGCACGGTGCTCGCGCTGTTTGCGGCATTCTGCCGGATCGGGGCGTGCATCATGATCATGCCGGGGTTCTCGACCGCGCGCATTCCCATGCAGATCAGGCTGTTCATCGCGGTCGCCATCTCCATGGCGATCCTGCCTGTCATGTGGACCGATATCTATCCGCAGGTGACCGGTAAGGGCCACACCTATATCTACCTGATCGCGGCCGAAACGGCGGTTGGCGCGGTGATCGGTCTGGTCGCGCGCTACTATGTGCTCGGCCTTCAATTCGCCGGCACGACGATAACGATGCTGATGGGCTTCAACCCGCCGCCATCGTCGGACGTGCTCGAAGACACGGCGGAAAACCAGATCACCAGCATGATCAGTTTTGCCGGGCTGATGATCCTGTTCATGCTCGACTTCCACCACGTGATGTTCGAAGCGATCGCCCAGTCCTATCGGGTCATGCCCGTTGGCAGCGTCTTCGATCCGCAGGGCGTTCTCATCACGCTGACGGATTCGCTCGAGCAGACCTTCATGATCATGGTGAGGCTTGCGAGCCCCTTCCTGATCTACGGCCTCTTGTTCAACGTCGCCATCGGCATGGTCAACAAGCTGGCGCCGCAGATCCCGATCTACTTCATCTCGCAGCCCTATCTGATCATGGGGGGCCTGTTCCTGCTCTATCTCGGCATCGCCGCGATGCTGCGCCTGTTCGGCGACGGCTTTGCACCTGTCATGCAGGGAGGCTAGGCAAATGAAGACGCGCTCGCAGAAGCTCAAGCGCCTGGTCGCCGTTCAGCGTCATCTTGAGCAGATGGCTGAGGCTGACTTCGTCGAGATGACGCGCCAGCGCGATGTCCTGGCCGAGACGATTGACGTCGTCGTCGATGCCATGGGCTCGGGCCATCCGATGCATCGCATGTTTTCCGGTCACTATTCCTCGCAGGTCGGGCGCCTTGTGCAGAAGGACCAGATGCTGCTCGGCATCCAGCAGACGCACGAAGCGCGCATGCTAAAGGAGCGTGCGAAGGCCGACCGGCTCGAGGAAAACATGAAGGAGGCCCGGCAGTCGGAAGACCGGGAAGAGGCCGATAATTCCATCTACGACCTGATCGACCAACACGTCGCCGGCCAAGCGCCAGCTTCCGGTAAGGTTGAGCGGCGATAGTGTGACATCCGCAACGCTCGCCGATCGGCAGGGCGTTCGGGTCGAATGTTGAACGCGCGATTGCGTCGGCCCCGATCAAGGACGCCGCGATACCGTTGTCGAGAGGAATTGTCATGGCTATCTCTCCGCCCAGCGATCTGGTGATGGACGTCGTACGCGCCGCCGATCCGGCCGAGGTGCAGGAAGCGCAGGCCCGGCTTAAGGCCAATCGCGCCGCCTTTCAGGCGACGAGCCTTGCGGAAAACGGCAATGGCTTCGCCGCTACCGTCAACGTTCTCAACTCTTCGCAAGGTTCGAGTGGCCTCGGCGACATCAACAATCGCGTCGAACAGAAGAAGATCCCCGAGACCTATCGCAAGTTCGAAGCGATGATCCTGCAGAACTTCGTGAAATCCATGCTCCCGAACGACAGCGAGAACGTTTTCGGCAAGGGCACATCCGGTGACATCTGGAAAAGCATGATGGCCGAGCAGATCGGCGACGTCATCTCCAAGAGTGGCGGTATCGGCATTGCCGATCAGCTGGCGGGCAGCGATGCGCGTGAGCGCGTCAATGCATCGCTCGACGGCAACAGCCGAAACCTGGCCGCAAGCCTCGTGCAGGAATACGAGCGCAAGACGCTCACTGGTTATTCGACTGAAGACGATAAAAACAAACAAGCTTAATTGGGAGTTCATTTATGGAAGCTGTGGCATCCAACGACGTCCGGATCCAGAACGTGCTCGGCCGGCTGGAAATGATCATCGACAATGAAAACAGCCGTATCGGCGTTGATCCGGAGTTCGATATCAAGACGTCGAACGCGCACAAGAGCCGTTGCCTCTACGAATTGACGATGCTTCACCGCGATACGCTGCCGGGCGAAATTTCGCCGGCCTTCGCATCGCAGACCCGTCACCTGCGCGACAAGCTCGAGGTCAACTCACAGAAAGTCGAAGCCCATCTCGATGCCGTGCGATCGGTCGTCGATCTGCTGAAGACCGCAGCTCAGGACGCCGATGCCGATGGCATCTATTCCGAAGCGCAGTTCCGCTACAGCGATTTCTAATGCTTAAGCTCATTCTCACCGGGGTTTGGGTCTGCGCCGTCACGCTCGGATCCGTCTATTATTCCATGCAGAGCGCTTCGGCGCCCGTCGTCTCGGATGCGGAAGCAACGCGGCGTGCATCGGAGCAATATGTTCCGGGGGAAATGATCACGGTCCCCGTCATCAAGGACGGGGCCGTACAGGGCTATTTCCTGACCAAGCTTTCCTTCTCGGCGACGAAGGAAGGCATCAATAATTTGCCGGCGCCGCTGCGCCAGATGGTGACCGACCAGCTCTACGACATGCTGGTCGGCTCGCGCTTCATCGACGTCGCTGATACCGGCACGTTCGACCTGCCGACCTTCAAGTCGACCGTCAAGGACGGGCTCAACAAGAAGCTCGGCGGTGAAGTGATCACCGAGGTCCTGGTCGAACAGCTCGAATATCTGACCAAGGACGACGTCAAGCGCGTGGCCAACGGCCAGAATATCCCGCGGCAGAAGCCTGTCGCCATCGTCGACAAGAATGGCAATGTTGCCAACGACAAGCTGCCGGAAGGCGGCGTCAGCGCCAGCAGCGGCCACTGATCGCCTGCGCAACGGCTCGGCTCCGTATCAGTTCTTTTCCGGATTGCGGTACTGTTCGTTGACGAAGCCGAGCTCCGCCATCAGCCGGCCGACGGCCACATAGAAGTGGTAAAGCCCGGCCGAGAAGAGACCGGTCTTCCGCCATAATTTGATGCCGCGCGGCAGCGAAGCGCCGAGCAGGGCAAGCGACTTCCCGAAGGTTTTCACGCGTCCGCCGAAGCTTGGATCCCGGCGGTGCTCGAGCATTGTCGAAATCGCCCCGTTTCTGAGACTGCGCGCGCGAACCCAGGACGCGCTGGTGCGCCGGGCCGGCACCGTTTCTGCCACCCACGCCTCGTTGGCCCAGGCGAACGAAAACCCCTTTTCCTTGCCGCGGCTGTAGAAGTCGGCGTCGCCGCCGCCGATGAAGTTGAAAGCCGGATCGAGAAACGGGCGCGGCATGGCGTCCAGAACCCGGCGCGTCACCAGCGCGTTGCCAGAGGAAAAGAGGGTAGGCACCGGTCCGGTCGTGTCATAGTGGGGCGTAAACACCGGATGCCGCTTCCACTTCTGCCCGGTCACATCCTCGAAGACGGGCAGCTGTGGACCGCCGACCATGTCCGCCTGGGTCGCTTCCTGTGCCGTGATGAGGCAATCGAGCCATTCGGGTGCGGCGATCTCGTCGTCATCGATGATGGCAATGGCACGCAGGTTGGGATAGTTTTCAAGCGCCGTCGCCCAACCGGCATTGTAGGCGTAGCAGTTTCCACGCTGGTGGGCGATGATGACGATGGAGTCCGACGGATGTCCGAGAAAGAAATCCTTCGCGGCCGCAGCACCCGCCAGACCTTCATCGTCGTTTTCGATGACGACGGTCGCAAAGGCGACGTCAGGCCGTTGGGAAACAATCGTTTTCAGCGTCTTGATGACATGTTCCGGCCGACGAAAGGTCGGCAGCACGACGACGAGTTCGATGTCACCGGCGTCTTCCAACTCGGTCCGGAAATAGATGGAAATATCCTGGCCGGTAGACGTCATCATGAAACCTGTGCAAGCGGATTGCTGGCCACCACTAAAGCAAATCTTCCTAAACAGATGCTGAACCGGCAAAACGACTTTTGAATGAATGCTTTAAGCGGTCCTTCACCCCGTGCTGGTAAAGAAAGGGCATTGCTCCATCCATGACGTTTGGCAAAATGCATCTGGTCCTGGTTTCCTCGCTCGTTCCCGTCGACAATCCTGCCTCCGGTTTCGATATCGCCAATCGTGCGGTGCTTGACGGTCTGCTTGCCCTTGGTCATCGGGTCAGTGTCGTCGGCTTCCTGCAGCCCGGACGCAAGTCCGCGCCCGGTTGCGAGATGCACCTGCTTGGCGAGTTGGAAGTGACCAATGCCAAGGTCGGCCGCCGGCAAAAGCTGAGCTGGCTTGCAACCGCCTTTCTCAATCGTGCGTCGGTGTCTTCAGCCAAGATGCTCGGCACATCGGCAAGCCGGATCCAGTCGATCCTGGACAGCCTCGCACCCTTCGACGGCCTGGTGCTCAATTCGGTGCAGCTGCCCGCTGCCTTCGCGCAGGTTTTCCGCCCGTATCCGTCGATCTACGTCGCGCACAATATCGAGGCCAATTCCGCATTGGAGAACGCCGAGCGTGCCAAGGGTGCGTTCGAGCGGTATCTGTTCAGGCGGGAGGCATTCTACCTCGAACGGTACGAGCAGCAGCTGGCGCAAGACGCTGTCGCATTGTGGACGTTTGCCGAGGCGGATCGTCTCGGATTTGGCCGAGCGGTTTCCGATCGGGCATTCGTGCTGCCTTTGGTCACGGGGTGGGACGCACCGGCGTGTCCGCAAGTGCCGCGCCGACACGATCTCGGCTTAATCGGTACCTGGAGTTGGCGGCCAAACCGGCTCGGCTTGGACTGGTTCCTGGAAGAGGTCGTGCCGCAATTACCCGGGGACATGTCGATCGCGATTGCCGGACAATTGGATGGAACGCCAACTCTTTCGCACCCCGGTATTCATTTTGTCGGCCGCGTACCGGATGCTCGCGCCTTCGTTGCCGCCAGCGCCATTGTGCCGTTGATCAGCCGTGGCGGCACGGGCGTGCAGTTGAAAAGCATCGAGACTTTCGAACTTGGCATGCCATCTGTTGCCACAAACGCTTCGTTGCGCGGCATTGAGACGGTCCCGGCAAATTGCGTCGCGACCGATAATCCCCTGGAGTTCGCACGCCTGCTGGTCGAGAAAGTTGGCCAAGCGCGGGCGGGCTCGGCTCAACGGCTGGATGGAACTCTGTTTCACCAGGCCCAGAAGAACAGGATGATGCAGGTGATGCGCGATGTGCTGCCCGATCTTGCCTTGCGTGGCCAAAGTGACCAGAGCCAAAGTGATGAGGGGGGACGACCTTCACAACCGCGATTGACCGTTCTTGGCGGAGGGCGCTGAGGATGGGGGTTTCCACCGCGACGAACGCCGCCGTATCGCAACGGATGATCCTCGGCATTCCGGTTGCAGATCTAGGTTGGGCGAATGCGTTTGACTTTGCCAGCGAAGCGGCCTCCCGCTCCGCCGGCCAGGTCAGGATCGCCTTTCTCAATGCGAACAACGCCAACCTGATGATGAAGGACGCGGAATACCGGGATGTGCTGCGTCGGCAAGTCGTGCTTCCCGATGGATACGGCGTCGATATCGCGTCCTATGTGTTCCATGGTGACATGTTTCCCGCCAATCTGAACGGCACCGATTTCGTTCCGGCCCTGCTGACCTACATCGGCCGACCCATGCGGGTGGCGATGATCGGTGCGCAACCGGACGTATTGGCGCGCGCGGCCGAGAACCTCGGCAAGCACGCGCCCTGGCATGAGTTCATGCCGATTTCGGACGGCTTCTTCGATCGGGCTCGCTCGCGCGATATCCTTGCGGAGGTTCGCGCCCGCAAGGCCGATATTCTCATCGTCGCAATGGGAAGCCCGATGCAGGAGAAATGGGTCGATGCCTATGTCGGTGCGCAGGATGCCCGGCTGGTGATCACCGTTGGCGCGCTGTTCGATTTTGTTGCCCACGCGTTTCCCCGGGCGCCAAAACTTCTGCGCAGGCTCCGGCTCGAATGGCTCTATCGGTTGGCGATGGAGCCGAAACGCATGTGGCGTCGCTACATCCTGGGCAACCCGCTGTTCCTGTTGCATGTCCTTCTCCATAAGCTGACGGGGCGAGCGCGAAGGAGTGTCGGCGAAGCAAGTCTTGGGGCGCGAAAGTATTGACCGGCCCTTCCACGCGAACCGCGATCGTCACCGCATCCTACGCCAACGATTTTGAACGCTGTCGCCTGATGTGCGAAAGCATGGACCGCCGCGTGCAGGGCGACTGGGTCCACTATCTGCTCGTCGCCGATTTCGACGTGGCGCTCTTCCGGCAGCTCGAAGGATCGCGGCGGCAAGTGGTCAGCGAGCGCGACCTTCTGCCGTGGTGGCTGCGGCCCGTTACCGACCCGCTCTCGGGCGGGCGCCGCAAGATCTGGCTCAGCCCTTTTGGCCTGCCGCTTCGCGGCTGGCACGTTCAGCAGCTTCGGCGTCTCGCGCTTGCCCGCCACATCGATGAGGCGGCGATGTTCGCAGTCGATTCCGACGTCGTCTTCCTGCGCGATTTCGACCCCGCCACGCTCTGGCAGGGCGATCGGTTGACGCTTTATCGCAAGGATGCGTCGATCGATGCGAACATGCGCTCCAACCATCTGGCGTGGCTTGCGCATTCGGATCGGCTCCTGGGCATCGGCCCCTATGCGCTGCCGGCCAACGACTACATCAACACCTTGATCGCCTGGCGCAGCGACACATGCCGTAAGCTGGTCGACCATGTGGAAGCGCTGCACGGCCGCAACTGGGTTCGTGCGGTGACGAAGACGCGTGCCTTTTCCGAATGCACGATCTATGGCCGCTTCGTCGACGACGTGCTGGGCGGGCAGGGACACGAGCCGTCGCCGGACGCGCTCTGCCATGTGCTCTGGTTCGACGACAGCTATCGGCAGGGCATCGCTGGCCTGAGGGATTTTCTGAGGGATATGGCACCGCACCAGATCGGCATCGGCGTGCAGTCGTTCGTCGGTCACGATCTGGACGATATCCGCAAAGCGATCGTCGAACTCGCGGCCTGAGCGGCTCGCGCGTCAGATGACCCGGCTGGCCGGCTTGCTCAGGGCCGTGTATGTCAGGCCGAAGGACAAAAGATACAAAGCCAGGAAGATCAGGTTGAGCGATGGTGCCCACGCTGCGACGTCGGTGGTTGTCCTCAACAGCAGCGCGAGCAACCCCACTTTCACCACGCCTGCGACGAGCAGGTTCGCCATGCGCCGCACGGTGCGTCCGGTCGCATAAAGCAGTTCCGAGTGATACTCGATCAGATTGCGGAACGACGGCACCAGCAGGATCATTGCCACGATCGGTGCTGCGGCCGAGA
The DNA here is from genome assembly GCF_003355565.1 of Ensifer sp. M14. Classification (NCBI taxonomy): domain Bacteria; kingdom Pseudomonadati; phylum Pseudomonadota; class Alphaproteobacteria; order Hyphomicrobiales; family Rhizobiaceae; genus Ensifer; species Ensifer sp. M14. The sequence continues at coordinate 4,155,663 of NZ_QJNR01000004.1, read as the reverse complement.
CATTACGTCCAAGGCCGTTCGGGAAGACGTGGAGATAGCCCGCCATTGCTGCGATGCCGACAAAGGAGGCGACGGCAACTGCAAATTCGATCGACAGGCGAACGGGCCAGCGGGCGATCGCATCGGGCGAGCGCATGATCCGCTGCACGAGCAGCGTATTGAACGAGCGCACCGGCAGGGCGGTCAGATCGGCAAGCCGCATCAGGATCGCGTAGATACCGGAGACTGCCGGACCGCCGATCGCCAGCACGGCGATCTTGTCGAACTCCGACTGGATGTAGAAGAGGATTTCGGCGCCGGCGACCGAGACCGAATCGGCCCATCGACGGAAATAGAGCCGGGGTTGCCAGCGAAGACGCACCCTCGGGTAAAACACCATGATCGCAACGACGAGGCTGATGGCGTTGGCCGCGAGATAGAAGTGTGACCAGGCGCCAAGCGACTTGAATTGCAGCAGCGCAAACAGCAGCGCTGCCGCCGTGCGGATTGCCGTCGCGATGACGACAAGCAGGGCACCGCGGCCGAACCGACCGAGGCCGTTGAGAACGATGACCGCCGTCTCGAGTCCGCGCCAACAGACGATCTCCGCGGCCATGAAGGCCGCAAAGGTGGCGGCCGACATGTCGCGTGAGAAAAGCGCAAGGAAAGTGCCGGCGCAGATCAGGGCGATCATCGGCAGGGAAAGCAGTGCGCCAACGAGAAAACCGGCGCTGTAGGTGCCGACCAGCAGCGGCTTGACCGTCGCCACCCGGTAGAGTGGGGACATGAAGCCGAAGGCGAGAGCCCGTGAGATCATGATGCCGGCGGCCGACGCCGTGGCAAATAGCCCGAAGTCGGAAATGGAAAGCGTATTTGCGACGGCGATAAAATAGGCGAGCGACAGCAAAAGCCGCCCCGCCGAGCCTCCCGTCATCGAGAGATAGGCGTGAATAAGCGCCCCGTGGCGAATATAAAGCGCTTTGATGCGGTGGAGCACGATCGAACTTCCAGTAGTCTCATCCGTCATAGGCGGGAAAGCTTAATAAGGCGTGAGATCAGCCGTTTCTGCGGTTGGCCCTTCTCAAAAATTAACCATTTGTTTTCCCTGTTTCCTTAGGTTGAATTCACTATTCGGAATTCGCCATCTCGGCAGCCGCGGGATAAGTCATGTTCAACGTCGACGACGAAAAACGCCCGGTTCCGCGTGCATCGTTGCTCGATATCGCAGCAGGGAGCCCGCGGGTTTCGGCGCGCGTGCAAAATCCCGGCGCCAAGGGCCGCGGATCCTCCGGCTCGTCGCTGCTCGATCGCTTCGTCGAGGTCGATGACGCGGCCGCCCATGCCGAGGCGAGGCATGCAGTTCGTCCAATACCGCAGCCCAAGACATCGCAGCCCAAGGCATTGGAATCCAAGACACCGTCGACCTTGACCGGTGCAGCGAACCGGGGACAGCGCAAGCGCGGCCTTGGCGGCACAGGCGGAAAGATTGCGCGGTGGCTGGCCGGTCGCGATACGGATGACGCGTCCGGCAATGCGGGTGGGGACGCGCCGTCGCCGCCTGGCGATAGGCCGCTCGTCGACATCAAGGCCGTTCTTCGCTCCGTCTGGCAGGTTCGTTTCGTCATTGCTGCAACGACCATACTGGGCGCCATCGTCGGCGTCGCGATCACCTTGTCGACCCCCAGCATCTACCTTTCGGAGAGCCGGCTCTATATCGATCCGCGCGAGGTGCGGTTGACGGATTCCGATCTTTCCAAGCAGTCGCTGGCGACAGAGGGCATTCTCGCGCTTGTCGACAGCCAGCTTGAGGTCCTGCGCTCCCGCACGGTGATGGAGAAAGTTGCGCGCGATCTCGATCTGGAGAACGATGCCGAGTTCTCGGGAACCGGTGCAGCGGAAGGCGAAGTCTCGCCGCGCACGCTCCAGAAATTGAGTGATGCGATCCGCGTGTGGCGCGACCCCAAGACCTTCATCGTTATCGTCGAGGCGCAAAGCAGAAGCCCGGAGAGGTCTGCACTCATCGTCAATCGACTGGTCGAAACATTCCTCGGTGAGGAAACGGCGGCGCAATCGGGCTTTTTCCAGAAGACCACGGCGGCTCTCGATCAGCGCATCGTCGAACTCAAGGCCGAGCTCGATACCGCGGAGAAGGCGATCGAAGAATACAAGGCGCGCAACGACATCGTCGGCGCGGGCGGCGAGTTGATCGCCGACAAGCAATTGCTCAGCCTCAGCGATCAGGTCGCTTCTGCGCGCAACCGGATTGCCGAGGCAAAGGCGAAGGCCGAAGTGTCCGGAAAGGTCCGGATCGATGATGTCTTGACCGGCGCCTTTCCCGAGGAGGTCGGTTCGATGGCTCTCGCCGAGCTGCGCAAGCAATATGCGGCGACCAGAGCGCAGCTGAGCTCGCTTGATGCAAGCCTTGGCCCCCGTCATCCGCAACGCATTGCCGCGGTGCAATCGCTCGACTCTTCGCGCGCCGAAATTGCCAACGAGCTGCGGCGCATCGCCGCCGGCGCTCAGACGGAACTCGATCGTGCCCAGCGGGCGGAACAGGATCTCGTGCGCCAGTTCGCGGCGCAGAAGGCCCGGCAGATCAATTCGTCCGGCGAAATGGTCGAGTTGCGTGAATTGGAGCGAAATGCCGCCGCGACCCGCGAGATCTACGAATCCTTCCTGAAGCGCGCCGCCGAAACGCGCGAGGAGGAGAAGCTGACGGCAAAGAACATCCGCGTTATTTCCCGGGCGGAGCCGGCGTTGCAGCCCAAAGGGCCGTCTCGCAAGATCATCGTCATTGGTGCAACGCTAGCGGGACTTTTCGCCGGTGCCGGCCTCGGTATCCTGCTCGGGATCTATCGCAGCCTGAATGGTCTGTTTGTCGCGCCCAGAGGTGTGCCGCCGGACACCGTCGACCCGGATCCGTCGGAGCCCGGCACGGACCCGGATCCCTTGCCCGGCACACGCAGCCAGAGGGAGGAGCAAGTGCGCGAGATGGACCTGCCGCCGCCGTTCTCGCCGGCGGCGCACCATGCCCAGTCGCTGACCGCCGCCTATCTCGCCTCACGCGAACTGGTGAAGCAGGATTCCCCCGCCAAGCACTCGCCTCGCGGTTTCGAACCTGACGAGGATGTCGGCATCGCCCAGGTACAGGACGATCTTCGTGCGCTCAGGTCCCGCGTCGAGAGCTACTCCCGCCAGAAAGTCGCGCGTCGCTGAACCTCAGGATTTGCGGGTGTCACTAAGGCGGCCCTTCAGTGATGAGAGGAAATGACGCTGCCTGCACTGTAAACGTGCGTCTGGCGATACCTGCCCCTTGCATTTATGCGTTTGGGACAGCATAGGGCGCTTTGAGGCAATCGCCTTTCCCGAGGCGAATTAGAGTGTGCCGCGAACAGGAAGCCAGGAGGAATGCCGTGACGACTGTGATTGATGGCAAGCAGGTCGCCGCTTCGGTTATCGAGGCCGTAAAATCCGCGACACAAGCGCTTGAAGCGGATGCGGGCGTGCGTCCCGGTCTCGCGGTGGTCATCGTCGGCAACGATCCGGCAAGCCATGCCTACGTCTCTTCCAAGAGCAAGATGGCCAAGGAATGCGGCTTCCAGTCGGTCCAGCACACCTTGGCCGAGGAGACGACCCAGGAAGACTTGTCGGCATTGGTCTCCAAGCTCAACGGGGACGCCAGCATTCACGGCATTCTCGTCCAGCTGCCGCTGCCGAAGCATCTCAACTCCGAACCGATCATTCAGTCGATTCTGCCGGAAAAGGACGTGGACGGTCTGCATGTGGTCAACGCCGGCAAGCTGGCGACCGGCGATCTCGAAGGCGGTCTGGTTTCCTGTACGCCCGCCGGCGCGATGGTGTTCGTGCGCCAGACCCATGGCGAGGACCTGTCGGGCATGAACGCCGTTGTCATCGGCCGCTCGAACCTTTTCGGCAAGCCGATGGCGGCTTTGCTGCTTGCCGCCAACGCGACTGTGACGACGGCGCATTCGCGCACGAAGGATCTGCCGGCCGTCTGCTGCAATGCCGATATCCTGGTCGCGGCCGTCGGTCGCCCGGAGATGGTCAAGGCGGATTGGGTCAAGCCCGGCGCAACCGTCATCGACGTCGGCATCAATCGTGTGCCGGCGCCGGAAAAGGGCGAGGGCAAATCCAAGCTCGTCGGCGACGTCGCTTTTTCCGAGGTGGAGAAGGTCGCGGGCGTGATCACGCCGGTGCCGGGTGGTGTTGGTCCGATGACCATCGCCATGCTGATGGCAAACACTGTGATTGCCGCCTATCGCAAGGCTGGGCGCAAGCCGCCGCGCTTCTGATCGGCGCAACTCGGTTTTTGTCGATATCTGACGCGCGGCCCTTCGCGGCGCGTTTTCATTTTTGCGGAGCGGGGCCGGTCGAAGCGCGAACGATCAATTCGGCCCGCCAGAGTTCCTGGTCGGGGTGATCGCCGCTCTTGAGGATGCCGGCAATCAGCCGGGTCGCGATGCGTCCGCCCGCCGCTCGCAGCGACGACCGCGTCGTCGTTAGCGGCACGCTGAAGTTTTCCGGCTTCAGCATCGGCAGCACATCGTCATGCGCAATCAGCGAGATGTCGCGACCTATCATCAGCCCCGCCTGGTTGATGGCCCTGACAGCCCCGAGCGCCAGCACCGTGCTCGAGCATAAGACCGCGGTCGGCGCGTCTGGCTGCTGCAGGAAGCGCTGCATGCTGCGATAGCCGTGCTCGTCGGTCATCAGCGAGTGGTGCACGAGCGCCTCGTCGAGGGTAAGGCCATGCTCGGCAAGCGCCCGGGCCATGCCTTTCCGGCGGCGAATGGAAAAGCTCAGATAGTCCGGGCCATTGATCAGCGCGATCCGCTGGTGGCCAAGCTGGATCAACAGCCGCGTCGCATCGTAAAAGGCGCCGGTGTTGTCGATGTCGAGGAAGGGATAGTCCCGTGTCTCGCCGATCGAACGTCCATGCACGACAAAGGGAATAGGCAGCGATTTCAGCATGGCGATGCGCGGATCGTTGGCGCGCATATAGGCAAGGAACAGCGCATCGACATTGCCGCTGGCCGCCAGCCTCTGGAAAGTCGCCTCTTCATCCTCCGGCGCGCTGGGATTGAGCACGAAATGGAAGTCGTGCTTGACGGCTTCCTCGCCAAGCCCGGCCAGGAACTCGCCGAAATGCACGTCGGAATCGATGCCGGCGGCGATCGGCATGACCATGCCGATCGAATAGGCCTTGCCGGTGGCAAGCCGCTGGGCCGCCCGGTTCGGCCGATAGCCCGTTTCGCGCACGGCCTGCAGCACGCGCTGGCGGGTTTCCGCATTGACTTCCGGATAGCCGTTCAACGCCCGGCTGACTGTCGTCTGCGACAGGCCGAGCAGTTCCGCGAGCTGCTTGAGATTGACCCCCATGGTCAATTTTCCTCCCAAAGCGCTTTGGATATCCCTTTGATTTTTGTGGTTTCATCCAGCGCCCTCAATTTCTGTAGCACTCGTTTTTCATCATACAAAGCAGAATTAGCCGGCTTCGCGCTGCAAAAAGTTGCCGCAAAGCAAAATAATGTCGGATGAGAGACGGTGAATCGAAAGCGCTTGACTCCTGGAGCGTCGCAATGGTTTGTTAGCAAACTCAAAGCGCTTTGAATTTTGCGCATTGATGATCTGCCCGGCGGGATCCGGGTTCATCTTGGGAGGAGAACAACGTGAAGAGATCATTTCTGTTGAGCGTGGCCGCGCTGGCGCTGTTTGCTGGCGCTGCCGGCGCTGCGGATCTGAAGTTCAAGCCTGGCGAAGATTCCAAATTCAACTGGGCAAGCTTCGAGGAATTCAAGAAGGGTCATGACCTCAAGGGTCAGACGCTGACGATCTTCGGCCCCTGGCGCGGCGAGGACGAGGCGCTCTTCAAGAGCGTCTATGCCTATTTCGTCGAGGCGACCGGCGTCGAAATCAAGTATTCGTCCTCTGAAAACTACGAGCAGCAGATCGTCATCGACACCCAGGCCGGCAGCCCGTCCGATGTTTCCATCCTGCCGCAGCCGGGCCTGATCGGCGACCTCGCGTCCAAGGGCTACCTGACGCCGCTCGGCGATGACACCCAGAAGTGGCTGCTCGACAATTATGCGGCCGGCCAGTCCTGGGTCGACCTTTCGACCTACAAGGGCAAGGACGGCAACGCCGCCCTTTATGCCTTCCCCTACAAGATCGACGTGAAGTCGCTGGTCTGGTACTCGCCGGAGAATTTCGAGGACGCCGGCTACGAAGTGCCGAAAACCATGGAAGAGCTGAAGGCGCTGACCGAGAAGATCGCCGCTGACGGCCAGAAGCCCTGGTGCATCGGCCTCGGCTCGGGCGGCGCGACCGGCTGGCCCGCCACCGACTGGGTGGAAGACATGATGCTGCGCACGCAGCCCGCCGACGTCTATGACAAGTGGGTCAAGAACGAGATCCCGTTCAACGATCCGGCCGTCGTTGGTGCGATCGACGAGTTCGGCTGGTTCGCCAAGAACGACAAGTTCGTCGATGGTGGCGCGGCTGCAGTTGCATCGACCGACTTCCGCGACAGCCCGAAGGGTCTCTTCGCATCGCCGCCGAAGTGCTATCTGCATCACCAGGCCTCGTTCATTCCGTCGTTCTTCCCTGAAGGTACGGTGATCGGCGAGGATGCCGACTTCTTCTACATGCCGCCCTACGAGAGCAAGAAGGACCTCGGCAATCCGGTTCTGGGTGCCGGCACGCTGGCGATGATCACCAAGGACACGCCAGCGGCGCGCGCCTTCATCGAATTCCTGAAGACGCCGATCGCGCATGAAGTCTGGATGGCGCAGACGAGCTTCCTGACACCTTACAAGAGCGTCAACGTCGATGCCTACGGCAACCCGCCGCTGAAGAAGCAGGGCGAGATCCTGCTGAACGCGACGACGTTCCGCTTCGATGGCTCCGACCTGATGCCCGGCAAGATCGGCGCGGGCGCTTTCTGGACCGGCATGGTCGATTTCGTCGGCGGCAAGTCGGCCACCGACGTTGCCGACAGCGTTCAGAAGGCCTGGGACGCAATCAAGTAAAACCGGACGGCGGGCGGCGATTGCGCCGCCCGCCCAGTCCACTGGGTCCGTTGAACGTTCAGTGCGACGAGACCCCAACGAGAACGGCGACAATCGCCATGCCCTGCGCGAAATGTGCACTTGGGGGAGGGACATGTCATGCAACAGCTCGTCTTTGCCGTAGGAACGATGGTGGCCGGGGTTCTCGGCTGTGCGGCCTATTTCTGGGGAACCAGCTTCCTCCTCGATCTGATCTTCCCGTCGAAGGGGCGGTCCGGCGTCGAGGCGTCGCGCAACCTGCGCATCACCAATGCTATCCGGCCATGGCTGTTTCTCGCCCCGGCACTGTTCGCTTTGACGATCTACCTCATCTACCCGGTGATCATGTCGGTCTGGTTCAGCGTGCATGATCGCGCCGGCGAAAACTTCGTCGGTGCCAGCAACTACGTCTGGATGCTGAACGACGGCGAATTTCGCCAGTCGATCTTCAACAATTTCCTCTGGCTCTTGGTGGTGCCGGCGCTCGCGACCTTCTTCGGGCTTGTCATCGCCGCCCTGACCGACCGCATCTGGTGGGGCAACATCGCCAAGACCCTGATCTTCATGCCGATGGCGATCTCTTTCGTCGGCGCCGCCGTCATCTGGAAGTTCATCTATGACTATCGCGCCGAGGGCACCGAGCAGATCGGCCTTCTGAACGCCATCGTCGTCGCCTTCGGCGGTGATCCGCAGGCCTGGATCACGCTGCCCTTCTGGAACAACTTCTTCCTGATGGCCATTCTCGTCTGGATCCAGACCGGCTTTGCCATGGTCATCCTGTCGGCCGCACTGCGCGGTATCCCGGAGGAGACGGTCGAGGCCGCCGTGATCGATGGCGCCAACGGCTGGCAGATCTTCTTCAAGATCATGGTGCCGCAGATCTGGGGCACGATCGCCGTGGTCTGGACGACGATTACCATCCTGGTCCTCAAGGTCTTCGACATCGTTCTGGCGATGACCAATGGCCAATGGCAGAGCCAGGTGCTCGCCAACCTGATGTTCGACTGGATGTTCCGCGGTGGCGGCGACTTCGGTCGCGGTGCTGCGATCGCCGTCGTCATCATGGTGCTGGTCATCCCGATCATGGTCTGGAACATCCGCAATGCGGCCAAAGAAATGAAGGGGCACTGAGATGAACCCGGCGACGCGCTCCCCTCTCACCTGGGCCGTACACCTCTCGGTCCTTCTCCTGGTCGCTCTCTGGACGCTGCCGACAGCCGGCCTGTTGATCTCGTCTCTGCGCGACAAGGATCAGCTGGCAGTCTCCGGCTGGTGGACGGCACTGTCGACTTCGACCCAGAACATCGTCGCCCGCGCGCCGGGCGCAGATACCCAGGTCGAACGCGACGGCAAGTTCGTGATCTCGGGCGACGTGCTTGAAGGCACCGCTGCCGGTGAGGTTTCCGCCTTCGGCTTTTCCAGCCAAAAGCCGACCGCCTTCAAGCCTGGCGAAACCGCCGAACTCAACGACGGCGAGAAGCTGACGGTGCAGGCCGATGGCAGCTTCGAGATCGTCTCCGATACCAAGATGGAAGGCTCGCGCGGCCAGCGCATCTTCTTTACCGCCGCCGTTCCGCCGCGCTTCACCTTCGACAACTACGTCGAGGTTTTGAGCGCCGAAGGCATCGGCGCCTCCTTCATCAATTCGCTGACGGTCGCCATTCCCTCGACGATCATCCCGATCCTGATTGCGGCCTTCGCTGCCTATGCGCTCGCCTGGATGCCGTTTCCGGGCCGCGCGATCCTGATCGCAGTCGTCGTCGGCCTTCTCGTCGTGCCGCTGCAGATGTCGCTGATTCCGCTTCTGAAACTCTATAACGGCGTCGGTGCCTTCTTCGGCGTGCCGGCCAAGACCTATGTCGGCATCTGGCTCGCCCATACCGGTTTCGGCTTGCCGCTGGCGATCTATCTCCTGCGCAACTACATGGCCGGCCTGCCGCGCGAAATCATGGAATCCGCGCGCGTCGACGGCGCCAGCGACTTCGATATCTTCGTCAAGATCATCCTGCCGCTGTCGTTTCCGGCGCTGGCGTCGTTCGCGATCTTCCAGTTCCTGTGGACCTGGAACGATCTGCTGGTGGCCATCGTCTTCCTCGGTGCGGGCCAGGACGAACTGGTCCTGACCGGCCGGCTGGTCAATCTCTTGGGTTCTCGCGGCGGCAACTGGGAAATCCTCACCGCGTCGGCCTTCATCACCATCATCGTCCCCCTGATCGTCTTCTTCAGCCTGCAGCGCTATCTCGTGCGCGGCCTGCTGGCGGGATCGGTCAAGGGCGGCTGACCTCACAGGGACTTCTGAACGCAATGAGCATGACTGAAATGAGCCAATCCACTTTGCAGGTCGACAAGGACTGGTGGCGCGGCGCGGTGATCTATCAGATCTATCCGCGCTCCTACCAGGATTCCAACGGTGACGGCATCGGCGACCTCAAGGGCATCACCGCCCGCCTGCCGCATGTCGCCTCGCTCGGCGCCGACGCCATCTGGATCTCGCCCTTCTTCACCTCGCCGATGAAGGATTTCGGCTACGACGTCTCGAACTACACCGACGTCGACGGCATCTTCGGCAATCTCGCCGATTTTGATGCGCTGATCGCCGAGGCGCATCGGCTCGGCATCCGGGTGATGATCGACCTCGTATTGTCGCATACCTCGGACCAGCATCCCTGGTTCGTCGAAAGCCGCGCCAGCCGGACGAACGCCAAGGCGGATTGGTACGTCTGGGCGGACTCCAAGCCCGATGGAACGCCGCCGAACAACTGGCTGTCGATCTTCGGCGGCTCGGCCTGGGCCTGGGATCCCACGCGGCTGCAATATTATCTGCACAACTTCCTGACCTCGCAGCCGGACCTGAACCTGCACAATCCCGATGTGCAGGAAGCGCTCCTGGGCGTCGAACGCTTCTGGCTGGAGCGCGGCGTCGATGGTTTCCGCCTCGACACCATCAACTTCTATTTCCACGACAAGCAGCTGCGCGACAATCCGGCCTTGGCGCCGGAGCGGCGCAACGCCCAGACTGCGCCGGCGGTCAACCCGTATAACTATCAGGAACATCTCTACGACAAGAACCAGCCGGAGAACCTGGCGTTCCTCAAGCGCTTCCGTGCGGTCATGGACGAGTTTCCGGCGATCGCCGCTGTCGGCGAAGTTGGCGACAGCCAGCGCGGACTCGAGATCGCCGGCGAATACACCTCCGGCGGCGACAAGATGCACATGTGCTACGCCTTCGAATTCCTCGCGCCCGAAGCGCCGACGCCGCAGCGTGTTGCCGAAGTCCTGCGTGATTTTCACAAGGCGGCCCCCGAGGGCTGGGCCTGCTGGGCGTTTTCCAACCACGACGTCGTGCGCCATGTCAGCCGTTGGGGCGGCGGCGTTGCCGATCGCGACGCGCATGCCAAGCTGCTCGCCAGCCTGCTGATGTCGCTGCGCGGCTCCGTCTGCATCTATCAGGGTGAGGAACTGGCGCTGGGCGAAGCCGAGCTCGCCTATGAAGACCTGAAGGATCCCTACGGCATTCAGTTCTGGCCCGATTTCAAGGGCCGCGACGGCTGCCGGACGCCGATGGTCTGGGACAGCGCTGCGGTCAACGGCGGTTTCGGCGATGCCAAGCCCTGGCTGCCGGTGCCGGCCGAGCATCTGAAGCGGGCAGTCTCCACGCAGAAGGGTGACGAAGCCTCCGTCATGGAGCACTATCGCCGCTTCCTGCAGTTCCGCAAAGCGCATCCGGCCTTTGCCAAGGGCGAGATCGAGTTTCGCGGCACCGATGGGCCGGTGCTCTCCTTCGTGCGCAGCCACGGCAACGAGAAGCTTTTCTGCGCTTTCAACATGGGCGGTACGGCTGCTTCGGGCGATTTGCCGAGCGAGCCGTTAGAAGCGCTCGACGGTCACGGCTTTACGGCCGAGATCAAGGACGACAAGGTCAATCTTCCGGCCTGGAGCGCATTCTTCGCGCGCCTGGTTTGAGACAGACATAAGAGACGAAGGGGAGGGTGCGATGACAGGTCTGACGCTTAAAGATATCCGCAAGTCCTATGGCGCGGTCGATGTCATTCACGGCATCAATCTCGACATCAAGCAGGGCGAGTTCGTCGTGTTTGTGGGCCCGTCCGGCTGCGGCAAGTCGACATTGCTGCGCATGATCGCGGGTCTGGAGGAAATCACGGGTGGCGACATGTTCATCGACGGCGAGCGCGTCAATGATGTGCCGCCGTCGAAGCGCGGTATCGCCATGGTGTTCCAGTCCTATGCGCTCTATCCGCATATGACCGTCTACGACAACATGGCCTTCGGCATGCGCATCGCCAAGGAGAGCAAAGAGGAGATCGACCGGCGCGTGCGTGCCGCCGCCGATATCTTGCAGCTCACCAAATATCTCGATCGCCTGCCGAAGGCGCTTTCGGGCGGCCAGCGCCAGCGCGTGGCGATCGGCCGGGCGATCTGCCGCGATCCCAAGGTGTTCCTGTTCGACGAGCCGTTGTCCAACCTCGACGCGGCACTTCGCGTCGCCACCCGCATCGAAATCGCCAGGCTCAACGAGCAGATGGCCGACACGACGATGATCTACGTCACCCACGACCAGGTCGAGGCGATGACGCTCGCCGATCGGATCGTCGTGCTGTCGGCGGGGCATATCGAGCAGGTCGGTCCGCCGCTCGAGCTTTACGAGCGCCCGGCGAACCTGTTCGTCGCCCGCTTCATCGGCTCGCCGGCGATGAACGTCATTCCGGCAACGATCACGGCGACCGGTCCGCAGACGACGGTCAAGCTTGCCGGCGGCAAGTCGGTGACGCTCGATATCGCCACCAATGCTTCCGAAAACGGCAAGACCGCGAGCTTCGGCGTTCGTCCCGAAGATTTGCAGACGGCGAGCGGCGAGGATTTCCTTTTCGAAGGCACGGTCGCCATCGTCGAGGCGCTCGGCGAAGTGACGCTGCTCTACATCGAAGGACTCGTGGAAAAGGAGCCGATCATCGCCAAGATCCCGGGCATCCTGCCCGTGCATCGCGGTGAAAAAGTCCGGTTCACGGCCGACAAGAACAAGCTGCATCTCTTCGACGCCGCCGGCAAGAGCTACCGCGCCTGAGCAAAGCCGCCACTGCGTGCTGATCGACCCGTCCGATTTTCGGACGGGTTTTTCTATGTCGGGGTCCTCAATCTACCCTCTGTTAAATTTCTTCCTCTAGCCTGACGGGCAGGGGATACTAAGAGGCCTGTAGAATGACGACCGCGGCACCGGTGATGCAGAACCACTTCCTGAACAAGGAAGAATCTTTCATGTACGATCGCGAAACCACGTTCCCGATGGAGGATACGCGGAACGAGGCGCGCATCGAATATACCGAAAAAGGCATGACGCAGCTGAGCTCCCGCCGCTGCGAAATCATCAAGCTGTCGAAGAGCGGCGCGGTTCTCGGTATCCTGACCAAATACCAGCTGCCGCAGAATTTCTACCTCGATATTCCGAGTGCCCGCATCCAGATGGTAGGTTGCCTGCTCAAGCGCGTGCACGCCAACAATATCGTCGAAGCGCGCTTCCTGCGGCTTCTGACTGACCGCGATCTCAATCGCATCTTCGTCTACAGCACCCATCCGAACCACCGGAACCGTACGCTCGACATCTATCGCTGAACGCGCAGGCGGTCTCGCGGCTGCTTCCGTCCGACTGAAACGGGCAGATGGGCACGCGCTTGTGTGGCGAATTGATCGTCTTTCGAAGTCGCTGCAGCCTATGCTTGACTTGGTGCGTGGGCGTTTGATTGTTGTCGCCTGCACACCGGACGTAAGGCAACCGATCGATGAAACGACCTTACCGCCTTTCCTGCCATTGCGGCGACATCTGCATCGAGGTTGATGAGGAACTCTCAGGCCTGATCGAGTGCAACTGCTCGACATGCCGGCGCACCGGCTTTCTGCATTGGAAGGTCGATAGCAGCAAGATTCGGCTGATCACCGAGAAGCGGCGCCTGTCGACCTATGTCTGGCGCGGCTTGACCGAGGGCCATCACTTTTGCCCGACCTGCAGCGTCGCCATCATGCGCAGCGGCTACCCGGACGGTCGCGTGTCGCTCAATGCGCGCTGCATCGAGGACATCGACGTCTTCACGCTCGAAGTTAAGCGCTATGACGGCCGAAACGACATGCCTCCAGGGCCGTTGAAATAGACGTCATTTTCGAAGCGTCGATGCGGCTGCCGGTGCTCATCCCCGGCAGCACTCGCGTGAGGCAAGACAGACCCCGGCGTGACGCCGAGGCTCCGTTCAGTTGAACAGCACGCTTGCGCCGTGGTCGGCCGAGCCGGCAATGGCGCGGAACGGCGCGAACAGTTCGCGCCCCATTCCGAACTCGTTGTCCGAGAGATCGGCATGGGCGGGGATGCGCGTCTTCAGCGCGATATCCTCGACCAGAACTTCGATTGTGCCGGTGATGGCATCGATGCGCACGATGTCGCCTTCCTGGATACGGGCGATCGGTCCGCCGTCCTTGGCTTCCGGCGTCACGTGAATGGCGGCGGGAACCTTGCCCGATGCGCCCGACATGCGACCGTCAGTGAGGATCGCCACGCGCTGGCCGCGATCCTGCAGGATGCCGAGCACGGTCGTCAGCTTGTGCAGTTCGGGCATGCCGTTCGCCTTCGGCCCCTGGAAGCGTACGACGGCGACGAAATCGCCTTCGAGCTTACCGGCCTTGAAGGCTGCGTTCAGCTCGCCCTGATCATGGAAGATTTTTGCCGGTGCCTCTATGACGTGGCGGTCCGGCTTGACGGCTGAGATCTTGATCACCGCCTTGCCGAGATTGCCGGTCAGCATCTTGAGGCCACCCGAGTGCTGGAACGGCTTGTCAATGGTGGAGAGCACCTTGGGATCGGCGCTTTCGGCCGGCGTCGGCACGCGCTCGACACCGCCATCAGCCCCGAGCCGGACGTCGATCTTGTAGGCATCGAGACCCTGGCCGACGACGGTGCGCACATCGTCATGCAACAGGCCGCCGCGAAGCAACTGGCTGATCAGGAAGCCCATGCCGCCAGCGGCATGGAAGTGGTTCACGTCGGCAAGGCCGTTCGGATAGACGCGGGCAAGCAGCGGCACGATATCGGAAAGCTCGGAAATGTCCTGCCAGGTCAGAAGGATGCCGGCGGCGCGCGCCATGGCGACGATATGCATGGTGTGGTTGGTCGAGCCGCCGGTGGCATGTAGGCCGACGACACCGTTGACGATCGAGCGTTCGTCGATCATTTCGCCTGCCGGCGTGAACTCGTTGCCCATGGCGGTGATCGCCAGCGCCCGCTTCGTCGCTTCCTTCGTCAGCGCGTCGCGCAGCGGCGTGCCGGGATTGATGAAGGAGGCGCCGGGCAGGTGGAAGCCCATGATCTCCATCAGCATCTGGTTGGAATTGGCCGTGCCGTAGAAGGTGCAGGTGCCCGGGCCGTGATAGGATTTGGACTCCGCTTCGAGCAGCTCCTCGCGGCCGACCTTGCCTTCGGCAAAGAGCTGGCGCACGCGCGCCTTCTCGTCGTTCGGCAGGCCCGTCGTCATCGGTCCGGCCGGCACGAACACGGCTGGCAGATGGCCGAAGGTCAGGGCGGCGATGACAAGGCCCGGCACGATCTTGTCGCAGACGCCGAGATAGACGGTGGAATCGAACATATTGTGCGACAGGCCGACCCCGGCAGCCATGGCGATCAGGTCGCGCGAAAACAGCGACAGCTCCATGCCCGGCTGGCCCTGGGTGACGCCGTCGCACATGGCAGGTACACCGCCGGCGACCTGGGCAACGCCGCCTGCCTCGTGTGCCGCTTGGCGGATCAGCGCCGGATAGGTCTCGAACGGCTGATGCGCCGAGAGCATGTCGTTATAGGAGGTGATGATGCCGAGGTTGGCGACGCGGTCGCCCGCGAGCGCCACCTTCTCGGCGGGGGAACAGACGGCAAATCCGTGCGCAAGGTTGCCACAGCCGAGAACGCTGCGATGCGGCCCGCTCGAGGCGGCACGGCGAACGCGATCGAGATAGGGCTCTCGGTGCGGCTTAGAGCGCTCGACGATGCGGGCGGTGATTGCGGCAATGCGGGAATCGGCGGACATGGCAAATCCTGTTCCGGAGCGCTCACGCTCCTCATCTTCATCCTGTCATCGATCCGGAGCGTTGCCTGCCTGGGAGAACGTGCAGGCCACGCCCCGGTATGAGCTCTTTCAACACCTTCGCGTTCCGGTGGCGCGCCACCGGTTGAAAGTGTCCTGAACCGGCCGGAAATCCGGCCGTTATGGCGCCCAGTATATCTGCAGCGGCGAGGCCGCACGGCGCAGCATGGTGCGGATCGGCATCTCGGCCTCGTCGCCGGGGCCTTCCGCCTTGGCCAGCACCACCTTCTTGCCTTCGCCCTCGATGTGCAGGACCAGGAGTCTCGCATCCTGAAGGCTGGAGAAGGTAAAGGTGAGCCGCGGTTCGCCGGCGCCCTCTGCTTCCATGGTCATCACGCCGCGTGGCGTCGTCGCGTCGATCGCCCTTGAAAGCTGCGTGCCGCCTGGGAAGAACGACGCGGTATGGCCATCCGTTCCCATGCCGAGCACGACGACGTCGAAGGGAGCGCCGATCTTTGCCGTCTCGTTGCTGGCCAGCACGGCCGCATCTTCTGCCGAAGCGGCTGCGTGGTAAAGCGGAAGAAAATGCGCTTTAGCCGCGGGACCCTGCAGCAGGTTGGCTTTCACCAGCGCATGGTTGGAGCGATCACTTTCCGGCGGAACGAAGCGTTCGTCCACCAGCGTGACCGTCACCTTGTCCCAGTCGATATCTTTTTTGGCGAGCGCCTGGAAGAAGGCCTTGGGCGTGGAGCCGCCGGAAACGGCAATGCTTGCCGTTCCGCGGGCAGCAATGCCGGCCGCAAGTGTTGCGCCGACGGCGTCCGCCAGGCCTTCGGCCAGCGCAGCGCCAGTGTCGAATGTGTGAAGCGTCGTGCTCATTTCCAACCTATATCGCATCGTGCCAGGTGCGGCCGTCACGCTCGATCAGCGCGATCGACTGGCTCGGACCCCAGGTGCCGGCGGTGTAACCCTGCACCTGCTGTCCGGTCTCTTCCCAGGCCTTCAGGATCGGGTCGACCCATTTCCATGCGGCCTCGACCTCGTCGCGACGCACGAACAGCGTCTGGTTGTTGCGCACGACGTCGAACAGCAGCCGCTCATAGGCATCGGCGTTGCGCACGTCGAAGGCCTCGGCAAAGCTCATGTCGAGCGAGACGTTGCGAAGGCGCATGCCGCCCGGGCCCGGGTCCTTGATCATCAGCGACTGCTTGACGCCTTCGTTCGGCTGCAGGCGAATGACGAGCTGGTTCGCCGAAATCCGACCGGCACTGTTGTCGAAGATCGAATGCGGAATCTGCTTGAAGGTAATGACGATTTCGGACATGCGTCCGGCAAGCCGCTTGCCTGTGCGGATGTAAAACGGCACGCCGGCCCAGCGCCAATTGCTGACCTCGGCCTTGATCGCGACGAAGGTTTCGGTGTTCGAGACGCCGCCTTCAAGCTCTTCCAGGTAGCCCTTGACCGGGCCGCCGGCGGATGCCCCCGCACGGTACTGGCCGCGCACCGTCACCTGCTCGACATTGGACGTGTTGACCGGCTTCAGGGCGCGCAGAACCTTGAGCTTTTCGTCGCGCACGGCTTCCGCATCCATCGACGTCGGCGCTTCCATCGCAACGAAGCAGACGAGCTGCAGGATGTGGTTCTGCACCATGTCGCGCAAGGCGCCTGCCTTGTCGTAGTAGCCGGCGCGATTTTCGAGGCCGACGGCTTCCGAAACGGTGATCTGCACGTGGTCGATATGGGCGGAGTTCCACAGCGGCTCATAGAGCGCATTGGCGAAACGCAGCGCCATCAGGTTCTGCACCGTCTCCTTGCCGAGGTAGTGGTCGATGCGGAAGATCTGCTCTTCGCGAAAGACCTTGCCGATGGTGTCGTTGAGCTCGGTCGCGGACGCGAGGTCGCGCCCGATCGGCTTTTCGACGACGATGCGGGTGGTCTTGGTGATCAGCTTGTGGTCGCGGATCTTTTCCGAGATGTCGCCGAAGATAGCCGGTCCGACGGCGAGGTAGAAGGCGCGAATGCGCTCCTTGCCCTCTTCCAGGATCTTCTTCAGCGTATCCCAGCCCTGATCGGACTTGGCGTCGACGGAGACGTAGAAGAGGCGGGCGGTGAATTTCGCCACTTCCTCTTCGTTGTATTCGGCCGGCTTCAGGTGTTCCTTCAGCGCATCGGCGGCGAACTTGCGATATTCCTCATGCGTCAAGGCGGCGCGCGAGGCGCCGATGATGCGGGTCGGCTCGGTAATCTGGCCTTCCATCTGGCGGTGATAGAGCGCTGGCAGCAGCTTGCGCTCGGCGAGATCGCCTGTGCCGCCGAACACGACATAATCAAACGGTTCGACGGGAATGATCTGGCTGCTCATGGGATAATCTCGATCTTGTTCAGGTCAGGGACACATATAATCTAATCGATTTAAAGGCGCTAGGGTGCGACGCAATAAAATGCCCGCAAATGCTCATCCTAGAGCTTGTCGCGCAGCGCGTACCAGCTCAGCGCCAGAAACAGAAGCGGCGAACGGAAGCGTGCTCCGCCGGGAAAAGCCGGTATTTTCAAGGCTTTCAGCAGGTCGAGTTCCGTCTCTTTGCCAAGTGCCAGGTCAGCGTAGAGCTTGCCGCAATAGTTGGAAAGCATGACCCCGTGGCCGGAATAGCCGCCGATCGACGTGACGCCCGGCATGACTTCGCGACAGAAGGGCGTGCGCGGCATGGTGATGCCGACGGAGCCGCCCCAGCCATGGGTGATCTCGACATTTCCGAGTTCCGGATAGATCTCGCTGATCTGCCGGCGGATATGGGTGGAAATGTCGCGCGGGTTGTCGGCGGTGTAGGCTTCGCGCCCGCCGAACAGCAGCCGCCCGTCTTTCGACTTGCGGAAGTAGCGCACGACGAAGCGCGAATCGTCGACCGATTCGCCGCCGGGCAGCACATTGGGATGAGCGGAGAGGACCTCGGTCGCACCGATGAAGGAACGGATCGGCATCACGTGGCTGGCGCTCACCGGCTCGAGATTGCCGATATAGGCGTTGCAGGCGACGAGCACACGGTCGGCAGTGATCGTGCCGCGATCGGTGGTGATGACAATCGCCGCCCCCTTGCGCTCGATCTTCTCGGCCTTTGTCTGCTCGAACAGGTTGGCGCCGGCAAGGGCCGCCTGCCTGGCGAGCCCGACAAGCAGTTTCAGCGGATGGATATGGCCGGTGCCGGCATCGCGGATGCCGAAGTGATAGCGACTCGATCCCAGTCGGCTTGCCGTCTCCTCCCGCTCCATGAAAGAGAGATGCGGATAGCCGAAGCGGGTCGCCATCGCCTCGGCGTGGTCGCGATAGTCTTTCTCCAGGCTCTTCTTATGGCCGACGGAAAGCTGCCCCGGCATGAACTCGATGTCTATGGCATGTTCGGCGGCGAAGTCGAGCACGTGCCGCTTGGCATTTTCGGCCATGTCGAACAGCGCTTGCGCCCGTTCGTGGCCGAGCGTTTCCTCGGTTTCGTCGGCCCAGGCGCGCTGGCCGGTGCCGAACTGGCCGCCATTGCGTCCCGACGCGCCGTCGCCGAAGCGGCAGGCGTCGATGAGGGTGACATCGACGCCCTGGCGCGCAAGATTGTAGGCTGCCTGAAGCCCGGTGTAGCCGCCGCCGATGACGGCGACATCCGCCTTGCGCGATCCCGGCATCTGCGGGAATTCCGGTCGATCCGGAACGGTTGCCTCATACCAGGAGTAACCGGGCGAGATCGGGCTTTGCCAGGGCATCGGATAGCCTTTCAGGTCAGACGTTCAGCAACAGGAACTCGCGTTCCCAGGGGCTGATGACCTGCATGAAGGTTTCGAACTCGCCGCGCTTCACGCCGGCATAGATGGCGATGAACTCGGGGCTCAGCACCTCGGCAAGGGACGGTGCCGATTCGAGCAGGGCGACGGCCTCGAGCAATCCACGCGGCAGATCGATCTCGCCTTCGTTGGCCGTGTCTTCCGTCGGTGCCGAGGGTTCGCGACCCTCGATGATCCCCAGATAGCCGCAGGCAAGCGAAGCGGCGAGCGCCAGATAGGGGTTGGCGTCCGAACTCGGCAACCGGTTCTCGATCCGCCGCGCAACCGGCTCGGAAACCGGAATGCGGAAGGCGGTCGTGCGATTGTCGTAGCCCCAGGCCGTATTCACCGGCGCCGACATATCGGGCGTCAGCCGGCGGAAGGAGTTCACATAGGGCGCCATCATCACCAGCGTGCGCGGCACATAGTGCTGCATGCCGCCGATGAAGTTGAAGAACTCCTTGGAGGCGGAACCATCCGGATTGGAAAACAGGTTGCGGCCGGTGTTGATCTCGATCACCGACTGGTGGATGTGCATGGCCGAACCCGGCTGTCCCTGCATCGGCTTGGCCATGAAGGTCGCGTAGATGCCGTGCTTCAGCGCCGCTTCGCGAATGGTGCGCTTGAACAGGAACACCTGGTCGGCAAGCTCGATCGGATCGCCGTGACGAAGGTTGATCTCGAGCTGCGCCGGACCTTCCTCGTGGATCAGCGTGTCGATCTCCAGACCCTGCTTCTCGGAGAAGTGATAGATGTCGTCGATCAGTTCGTCGAATTCGTTGATGCCGGCGATCGAATAACCCTGACCGCCGAGGATCGAGCGGCCGGATCGGCCCTTCGGCGGATGCAGCGGATAGTCGGGATCGTCATTGGTGGCGACGAGGTAGAACTCGATTTCGGGGGCGACGACCGGCTTCCAGCCCTTCTGGCGGTAGAGATCGACCACGCGCTTCAGGACGTTGCGCGGCGTGTAGCTGATCTGCTCGCCTTCGGAGCCGACAATGTCGCAGATCACCTGCGCTGTCGGGTCGGTTTCCCAGGGGACGACGGAGAGCGTCGACAGATCGGGCACGAGCTTGATGTCGCTGTCGCGCGAATCGTAGCGGAACTGTCCGGTTTCGTCGGGATATTCGCCTGAGATCGTGTGGCGGTAGACGGCTGATGGCAGCGCCAGCGAGGTGTTGGACGTGAACTTGGAGGTCGGCATCATCTTGCCGCGAGGAACGCCGGCAAGGTCGGGCGTGATGCATTCGATGTCTTCGATCCCGCGGATCTTCAGCCAGTCCGTTGCTTCCTTCCAGGTCTTCACACCTCGGAGGGAATGCAGGGCGGCGGGTATTTTCGAGGATTTGCTGATTTTCGTTGTTTGTTGGGCAGCACTTCTCTTGGAGGGCATAAATCACCGGTTTTGGCTTCGGATGGCGCATCATAACCGGAGATTGCCAATTGGCTAGAGCAGGGCGATTGACTTTCGCCTCCTTGACCGGAAAGGAATGCGCTGAAGAGCTTAAAGGTGATGCGTGGCTGAAAAGAAGGATGTGGTGATCATTGGCGCGGGTGCTGCCGGCATGATGTGCGCGATCGAAGCCGGCAAGCGCGGCCGGCGCGTGCTCGTCATCGACCATGCCAGGGCGCCGGGCGAAAAGATACGCATCTCCGGCGGCGGCCGCTGCAACTTCACCAACATTCACGCCGGGCCGAAGAACTTCCTTTCGGCCAATCCGCATTTCTGCAAATCGGCGCTCGCGCGCTACGGCGCGCGCGACTTCCTCGCGCTTGTCGAAAAGCACGGCATCGCCTGGCACGAAAAGACCTTGGGGCAATTGTTCTGCGATCACTCGGCCAAGGACATCATCAGGATGCTGCTGGCAGAGATGCGCGACGCGGGCGCCGAGCTTCGGCTGGAGACGACGGTCGAGAGTGTCGAGCGCCATGGCGCAGGCTTTCGGGTCATGACCGGCGACGGACCTGTTGATGCGCAGTCGCTGGTGATTGCCTGCGGCGGCAAGTCCATCCCGAAGATGGGGGCGACCGGGCTTGCCTATAAGATCGCCGAGCAGTTTGGATTGGCGCTGGTCGAGACCCGTCCCGGGCTTGTGCCGCTGACGCTCGACCCAGTGCAGCTTGAAACCATCGGCGAACTGGCGGGCGTTGCCGCCGATGCCGAAGCGCGCTCCGGCAAGGCGGCCTTTCGCGAGGCGGTGCTGATCACCCACCGGGGCTTGAGCGGTCCGGCGATCCTGCAGATCTCTTCCTATTGGCGCGAGGGGCAGGATATCGTGTTGAAGCTGATGCCCGATATCGATATCGCCTCGATCGTAAAGGGCATGCGCCGAACCAACGGCAAGCAGGCGGTCCAGACGGTTCTCGCCGATATTCTGCCGCGGCGGCTGGCGCAATTTTTTGCCGATGCCGCCAAGCTCACGGGAAAGCAACTCGCCGACCTCTCCGACAAGACCATCGACGCGCTTTCGGCCACGATCCAGGCCTGGACGATCAAGCCGGCCGGTTCCGAAGGCTACCGCACGGCCGAGGTGACGCTCGGCGGCATCGACACCAGCGGTCTCGATTCAAAGACGATGCAGGCCAAGTCTGTTCCCGGCCTCTATTTCGTCGGCGAATGCGTCGATGTGACCGGTTGGCTCGGCGGCTACAATTTCCAATGGGCATGGGCGTCGGGCTTTGCGGCCGGCCAGGAGGTCTGATCCCCGGTTTTGTGGCGCGTCGCTTCAGCCATTGTTAACGGATATGCCCGAACCTCTTCAGATGTCGGCACAGCCGGCGGTTGGTCAGAAAAAACGGTTCCGCAAACGGAAATCACACTGTTTCCATTTTTAGGGCTTTTCTCTGCCGCGGCATGGCTGCAATATGATCAGGACTGGCAAGCCGGTTTATCCGGGCCGATCGTTGCTAGTCAGTGAGAAGGACAGGATGTCATGAACAACCCACGCCGTCGTCCCCGCGCCATCGTGATCGCTCGCACCGACGAGAGCCGCGCCCAGAGAGTGATGCTCACCCGCATCGCTCTGCTCGCCTTCTTTGCCGTCGCTGCCTTCGCAACGCTTCCGGCCCTTTGGCATTGAAGCCGCCGGTCGGCCGCGTGACGGCCGAACCTCTGGCGCGCCTTGAGTGCGCGAGCGCCTTCGGAAATTCGTTGGCGAGTGCTCTGCGCTTATACAATTTTTAATCGTTCAAAATGAATATTGCGACGAAGTGAGTTCCGTCAGGACTTCGCTACCGGGGAGGTGGCGTGATCCCGCAATGATTGCTGACGGACTAGCGGTGTGCGCCGCATGATTTTTCCGAAAAACATCAGCCTGTTTGCGCATCGGGTGGCTCTCGATCGTTTCGTCCTTTCGGCGGTTACGCTCAAAGGCGAGACATGCTTCGAGCCGCCGGGGGAGGCGAATGCGAGCTGCGAGCCAAGGTGTTTTCCATGTTCATCGATAGAATTCTTGCCCGTTTCAAGATCCAGACGAAGGTCCTTTTCTTCATTCTGCCCTTCGTCGTCAGCATCTGTGCCGTCGGCATTACCGGTCTTTATGCGTCCGGCCTGCTTCAGGGCCGGATGGAGATTTCAAACAGCGTCCTGCAGACGCTGAGCGGGTTCAAGGACGTCTATGCGGGGATGAACAATTTCCTGCACTCGACCACCGAGGAAACCCGCGACGCCTTGCAAGGCAAGATCGCCGCGCAGAAGGAAATCCTTGCCGACACCGCCGCACAGGTCGCCGGCCAGAACGGCCAGGACGAATTGACGGCGGCGATCGCCGCAACCAACGACATCGAAACCCGCATCGACGGGCTCTGGAAGCTGCATGTCGGCGAGCAGGAAATGCGCGCCGCGATGACAGCGAACCTCGATGCGCTGCTGGTCGAGCGCGCCAAGATCAACGACGAGTCCAACCGGCTGCAATATGCCGTGCGCAAGAACGAGAATGCGGCCAAGACCATGCTGCGCGAAGCCGAAAAGCTGATGCGCGCCAGCCGTTTCTTCAACGAGTTCGGCACTGAAGTCGCCAAGGCGACGACGGTCGAGGACAAGCTAAAGGCCGTCAAGGAACGGTTCCCGATGATCGGCCGCACCGAGCGCGACATCTTCCGGTTGCTGCCGAAGGACGAAAAGTCGCTGACCGAGACGATCACCTCCGCATCGAGCGAGATCGGCGCACTTTTGAAAGCGCCCGCCGGTCCGGAGACGCTGGCCGGTATTTCGAAATACGTCGACCGCTTCCGCACTGCGAGCTTCCGTCTTGAAGCGGCGTCGGTCGGCAAGATGCGCGATGCCACGCGGATCTTCGCCGAACTCGACCAGTTGATCGTCAGCACCGAATCCGTTCTGACGGCCACACGCCGGCTTTCAAGCTCGATCACCGACATCCAGATCTCCGCCGCAACCTTCATGGGGTCGACGACGGAAAGCAACCGACAGAAGCTGCTCGACAAGTTCCTGGCGGTTCAACAGAACATGGCGACCTTGCGTGGTGTCGCCAGCGACGGCGCATCTTTCGACGCGATTGCCGATACGCTGATGCCGATCATCACCGTGATGAAGAAGGATGCGGCATCGCTGGTCGAAATCACCGTGAAGCGGACTGCCGATTTCGACGCCGCCGGCCAGTCGATCAACCAGATCTGGAGCGATCTCACCGGCTTTGCAGAACAGCAGAAGGTTGCCGCCGGCACCGAGCGCCAGGAAGCAAACCAGATCTCCGTTGCCGCCACCGTCGCAGGCGTCGTCATCGCACTGCTTGCCGGCATCGCTCTGACGCTGACGCTGAAGAAGCCGATCGGCCAGATCACCGCCGCCATGCGTCGCCTGGCGGACGGCCGCCTCGACACGTCCATTGACGGCGACGCCCGCCAGGACGAAATCGGCGACATGGCGCGCGCCCTTGGCGTGTTCAAGGAAAATGCGCTCTCCAAGGTGCGTATCGAGGCCGAAAGCGAAGAACAGCGCGCCCGCGCCGAGATCGAGCGCACCCGCAATGATGCCGAGAAGCGCGAACTCGATCGCCAGATCGATCTTGCCGTCAGCGAACTCGCCGCCGGCCTCGGCCGTCTGGCACAGGGCGACCTGTCGCGCCAGATCGATATCCCGTTCCATGGGCGTCTCGAGCAGTTGCGCACCGACTTCAACGGCTCGCTGATCCGCCTGCAGGACACGCTGGCGCAGATCCGCGGCAATGCGCAGGCGATCCAGCAGAGTGGCGCCGACATGCATCACGCCGCGGATTCCTTGTCGAAGCGGACGGAAGCTCAGGCCGCCTCGCTCGAAGAGACGGCGGCCGCCGTCGACCAGATCACCGTGACGGTCCGGTCTTCGGCAGAGCGTGCGAACGAGGCCAATGTCGCCGTAACCCAGACGAAGAAGAGCGCCGACAGCTCGGCAACCGTCGTCACCAACGCGATCGCCGCCATGGGCCGCATCGAAGAAGCCTCACGCCAGATCGAGCAGATCATCGAGGTCATCGACGACATCGCCTTCCAGACCAACCTCTTGGCGCTGAACGCGGGCATCGAGGCGGCACGCGCTGGCGAAGCCGGCAAGGGCTTCGCGGTGGTGGCGCAGGAAGTGCGCGAACTGGCGCAGCGCTCGGCCGAAGCGGCCCGCGAAATCAAGGGCCTCATCAACAAGTCGACCGACGAGGTCAATTCGGGCTCGCTTCTGGTCAAGGAGACCGGCGCCGTGCTGGCTTCGATCAGCGCCCAGATCGTCACCGTCAGCCAGCATGTGGAGATGATCGCGACCGCCAGCCGAGACCAGGCCGTGGCGCTCAACGAGGTCAATGGTTCGGTCAACCAGATGGATCAGATGACCCAGCAGAACGCCTCGATGGTAGAAGAGGCGACCGCGACAAGTCTGGCGCTTTCCAACCAGGCCGACACGCTGATGATGCTGGTCGAGCAGTTCCGGCTGGAGCCGGAAACGGCCGATATCCACGCTTACCGCGCGGCCTGATCGGCCAGAACGGCGACGACTATGTCATCCTAGCACTGCACCGCGCAACACACCGGTTGCGCGGTGCATTTCGTTTGAGCAGTCTCCTCGGTGCGTTCGACCTTTCTGCTTGCCGCAAACGCGGCCATGCAGCGGCGAAGCATCCTCCGCAACCAGCCCGGCGGCTTTGGGTCGAAATGCTCGTCCCAGCGGCGGCTCTTCATCGTCATATCGGCCAGATAGGCCATTGCCAGCGTTTCCATGGTGATGCTCCTCATCGAGTGGCATCCTCTCTTTTATGCAGCAAAAGCTGTTTTACATACGCAAGAGATCGCCTTATGTTTTTCATTCATGAAAGACATGGATTGGGATATCTACCGCTGCTTCATGAGTGTTGCGCGTACCGGCGGCCTGACGGGAGCCGCGCAGGCGCTGGGCTTCAGCCCGGCAACCGTCGGCCGGCGCATGCTCGAGATCGAGGAGCGCACCGGGCGCAGCCTGTTCGTGCGCAGCCAGACCGGCTATCAGCTGACCGGCGACGGGCAATTGCTGTTCGAACAGCTCGAGGAGATGGAGGCTGCCGCCCGCCGCGTCGAGAGCTGGCGACGGGAAGGCGAGGGGGCGGTCGTTCGCATCACCGCGGGAACCTGGGTATCTTGGCTGCTTGCCGAGAATTTTCCGGCGCTCTGTACCGAGCGTGACGGCTTCAGCCTGGCGATCAATGTCGGAGAGACGCGTGCAAACCTTGCCTATCGCGAGAGCGATATCGGCATCCGCGCCTTCGAGCCGGAGGAAAGCTATCTGGCTGCCCGCCCGGTGGGCGACGTCGCCTATGCCGCCTATCGACAGAAGAATGCATTGCCGGCGTCAAATAGCAGATGGCTCGCTGTCAGCGAGGAGGATGCGATTTCGGCCTATCTGCGTTGGCCGCATGAGCACGCGACCGGTCGCATCGTGGCGACGGTGACGCGGCCTCGCTCCTTGCTCGACCTTGCACGCGCCGGTGCCGGTTGCGCCGTGCTGCCCTGTTTCGTCGGTGACCTCGACCCGTTGCTGGAGCGGATGGGCGAGGAGATTCCAGCGCTTCGGCATCGCCAATGGATCGTCATGAACAACGAGGATCGCCACCGCCAGGAAATCCGCACGGTCGTCGATCGCATGACAAAGCTGCTGAAGAGCCACGCCGACATCTTCGCCGGAAAACGCCCGCGCCGCAGCTGAAAAAGTCAGCGCATCAACAGGCTGACGAGCGCTGCCTGCGAGTTCACCTCGGTCTTGGTGTAGATGCTCTTCAGCTGCGTGCGGATGGTCTCGTAGCTGACACCGTTCGCCTGCGCCATCTCCCGGAGCGACAGTCCCGCGGCAAGCCCGGAGGCGATGCGAACTTCGGCCGGTGTCAGGCCGTGAATGTCCTTGAGATGTTCGCGCCGCTCTTCCGGCAGCAGAGACGTTGCCGGTTCGATTAGGATTGCGACCGTTGGTCCGTTGAGCAGTTCGACGAAGACATCGGACCGCAGCCGCACCAGCGTGACACGATAGGCCGCGCCATCTGTGGCCCTGACGAGGGAGACATGCGGCTCCGCACGGGTATTGATCCGCAAGGACAATAATTCGAGAGCGGCTGCCGATCCCGTGCTCGGCAACGTCACACGCCCACCCGGCGATATCCGAAGAGGCACATTGTTGGAGATCATGCGCTCGGCGCACGCGTTCATCGAGCGGATTCTGAGATTTTCGGTGACATAGATCACGCCGACGCCGACGCTATCGAGCAAATCCCGGCCTTCGCCATGCCCGGGCGCAAACATGTCGCGCTTGCGCAGGAGATCGAAAGCCCGTTTCAAGTGCGGCGCCAGATACGTATATTGCTCGGCGGCCCGCTGATTGAGGTCGGCATCTGTCGATGAGGTGCAGGTCGAGAGCATGAAGGTTCGGGTTGCGCTTCTGATGATCGTCACGCCGACACTGGTCTCGCATCCGGTCTGTCGCTTCAGCCAGTCGTTATAGAATTCGGATTTGATCAGCTCGCCGCGCGCGACGATCTGCTCCCCGCAGATGCCCTGGCCTGTGGGCACGAGCATCGCCTTTGGGATCCAGGGATTGACCGCAGCAAAATGCTGGTTGAACTGCTCGATATCCTCGGCGTCAAACCCGGAGACGGAAGGGACATAGCTGCGGGGTGTTGCCAGATCGTGATAGTGCAGCGCTGATCGGCCGTTGGGCAGCGTATTGGCCAACCGATCGAGAAAGTCCTGCCAGCTGCACTCGCCGAAGGCGGCGCCGTAGATCAGGTCAGTCAGCTCTTCCGTTCCGGAATGTCCCGGCTGCAACATGCGCGCCCCCGCTCGCAATAGTCGCAGCTAATATAGGCGAGGCTCGCATTCTAGGCAACTTGAAATGGTATTTTGCGGCGCAGATCGGGGGCTGAAAAGCGAACAGCCGACATTTCCGCCGGCTGATTCCCGTTAAAGGTGTATCGGTTGGGCGTGCTACGCGTATGGACGGCGACCGGCGGCAACGATTGGTATCATTCGCCGCGACCCTGCGCCCGGACCGGCCGTGCAAAGAGACGCGATGAGCGTGACCGCTGCCGCAAGCGCCATCATCATGCCCGTCCCTGGGTGACGATGACGGGGATCAACAGGTCGCCCCAGTTGCCTTCGCCGCCATGATGGCGGGCCGAGCGCACGAGCTCGACCGAGACGCCGGCGTCGACGGCTTTCATGACGGCCTGGTTGAGGCGGTGCAGGTCGTTGGCGACCATGCGGATCGCCGCCTGCTGGTCCGGGGTCATGGCCGAAGACTGTTCCTCGGCCCGTTCCTTGACGCGTGTCTGAACTGTCATTGGAGTTCTCCTTGGTGTCGGCGGTTTCTTTAGGGTTGCACGGGGAGCGCGGCGGGCAGGGATTGCCACGCTCCCCGGCTCTTCACTCTGCGGCCGGGCGGAACTGGTCGTGCTCGGTCGATTCCTTCATGGCCGTCGTCGACGACTGGCCGCCGGTGATGGCGAGCGACACCGCGTCGAAATAGCCGGTGCCGACTTCGCGCTGGTGCTTGGTGGCGGTGTAGCCGTTGACCTCGGCCGCGAACTCCGCCTCCTGCAGCTCCGAATAGGCGGCCATCTGCCGGGCCTTGTAGCCGCGGGCGAGCTCGAACATGCCGAAGTTCAGCTGGTGGAAGCCGGCAAGCGTGATGAACTGGAACTTGTAGCCCATCGCACCGAGTTCGCGCTGGAACTTGGCGATCGTCGCGTCGTCGAGGTTTTTCTTCCAGTTGAACGACGGCGAGCAGTTGTAGGCGAGCAGCTTGCCCGGATGTGCCTTGTGCACGCCCTCGGCAAACTTGCGGGCCTGTTCCAGGTCGGGCTTCGACGTTTCGCACCAGATGAGGTCGCAATGCGGCGCATAGGCAATGGCGCGGGCAATGCACGGCTCGATGCCGTTCTTTACCTGGTAGAAGCCTTCGACCGTGCGTCCGGCGTCATAATCGACAAAGGGACGATCGCGCTCGTCGATATCGGAGGTCAAAAGCTTGGCGGCTTCCGCATCGGTGCGGGCGATGACCAGCGTCGGCGTGCCCATGACGTCGGCTGCAAGCCGTGCGGCGTTGAGGTTGCGGATATGGGCAGCCGTCGGGATCAGAACCTTGCCGCCGAGATGGCCGCACTTCTTTTCGGACGCGAGCTGGTCCTCGTAGTGGACGCCTGCAGCACCCGCTTCGATGAAGGCCTTCATGATCTCGAAGGCGTTGAGCGGGCCGCCGAAACCGGCTTCCGCGTCGGCAACGATCGGCGCAAACCAGGTGTCGACCGAAAGGCCTTTGCCTTCCGAGGTCTCGATCTGGTCGGCTCGCTGGAGTGTGCGGTTGATGCGCTTGGCGAGCTCCGGTGCGGCGTTTGCCGGATAGAGCGACTGGTCGGGATACATCGCGGATGCGGTATTGGCGTCGGCCGCGACCTGCCAGCCGGAGAGATAGATCGCCTTCAGTCCGGCGCGAACCATCTGCATGGCCTGGTTACCCGAGAGCGCGCCGAGCGCGTTGACGAAGTCTTCCTCGTGAATGAGCTTCCACAAGCGGTTGGCGCCCATTTCGGCCAGCGAGTAACGGATCTCTACCGAACCGCGCAGCCGCTTCACGGTGTCAGCGGTGTAGGGGCGTTCGATACCATCAAAGCGGCCTTGTTGGGCACTGGGAACAAGCTTGTAAAAATCCGTCATTACATCCTCCTGCTGGAACTCATCCACCATTCGACTTTTGTCTTATGGCTTCCTTTGTCTTCGAGTTGATGTGACAGTTTTTACATTGCGCTGCGCAACAGGGCCACAGGAATTACCGTTTTAGCTGTTTCAAAAGGGTTATCTTGTCTTGCGTTTGACAGTGGTGCGCAGTAAATTTGTAAATTCTGTAAATCCTCGATCGATGTCAGGATTGTAAAGGTAGTGACAAATGGCTGAGAACAAGATCTTTGCCGGGCCACGCGTCCGCCGCATCCGCAACGGGCTGTCGCTGACGCAGACGGCCATGGCGGAAGCGCTTGGCATCTCGCCGTCCTACCTCAATCTGATCGAGCGCAATCAGCGGCCGCTGACCGTCCAGCTGCTTCTGAAGCTCGCATCGGTCTACAAGGTCGATCTCGAGGAACTGCAGGGCGAAACGGGCGGTGGGCTGGCACAATTGCGCGAGGTCTTCGCCGATCCGCTGCTGGCGGCGGAACTGCCGGGGGATCAGGAACTGATCGAGGTGGCCGAGGCGGCGCCCAATGCCGCCGGCGGTGTCGTCAAGCTTTACCGGGCCTATCGCGAGCAGGCGGCGCGGTTGAAGGATCTGGCCGAACTCCTGGCCGGGCAGGGACACATGGAAGCACTGTCGGGAACACGCCTGCCGATGGACGAGGTGCGCGAGACGCTGGAAGCCAGACCCAATCACTTCGCCCGGATCGAGGAGGTGGCCGAAGCGTTTCATGGGGTGCTTTCACCGGGCGACGATCTGATCGGTGCGCTCAAGGCCTGGCTGAAGAAGGAGCATGGCCTTGTCGTGCGCAACCTGCCTGTGCACGCCATGCCCAATCTGCGCCGCCGCTTCGATCGGCATTCGATGCGATTGTTCATCTCCGAGCGCCTGTCGCCCTATGACCAGTTGCGCGAGATCGCCATGGAGGCTGCTTCGATCGCCTGTCACGAGGCGATCGTCCAGGAACTGGAGACGCTGCGCCTGTCGACCGCCGAAGCACGGCGAATCGGCCGCTTCGAGCTTGCCCGCTATGCCGCCCATGCGCTGATAATGCCCTATGGGGCGTTCCATGCGGCAGCGCTGCGGGCGAGATACGATATCGACGTGCTACGGGCACGTTTCCAGGTGTCGTTCGAGCAGGCCGCAAATCGGCTGACGATGCTGCAGCGGCCGGGGGTCGCCGGCGTTCCGTTCTTCCTGATGGAAATCGACAATGCCGGGCACCGGCTCCGTCGTTCCGGCGCATCGGGCTTCCCGCAGGCGCGGTTCGGAGGCGGTTGTCCGAAACTCAACATACATGCCGCCTTCTCGGTGCCGGGGCAGATCCTGGTCGACCGTGTGGAGACAACGGAGGGACTGACTTTTCTGACCGTGTCGCGCACGCTCGATGGCCCGCAGGCAGGCTTCGAAGAGCGGGTTCGCCGCACTGCTGTGTTGATTGGATGCGAAGCGTCCTTTGCCGAAGAGGTGGTCTATGGTGCGGCGCGTACAGCGGCGGTCGCCATCGGCGCGGCTTGTCGCCTCTGCGAACGCCAGGGCTGTCTTGCACGCGCCGAGCCGCCCGTGACGCGCCCGCTCGGGCTCGACGAGATGGTGACGGGGCTCAGCGTCTTCGATTTTCAGTGAACAGGCGAGACGTTCAGTAGCTGACAGGATGATGGCTGGGCAGCAGCGGCGCGCTGGGAGAAAAGCATTCGGCCGGCAGCCCGGTCGTGTAGCCGCGGGTGATGTGCGCCTTGTCCGCATAGGTCTTGTCGCGCATCAGGATCGCGTGCAGTTCGGGCAGGTTGTAGAACGGCACGGCGGGATAGAGGTGATGCTCCAGATGGTAGTTGATGTTGTGTGGGGCGAAGAACAGCCTTTCCCAGGCGTGCGGATAGACCGTGCGTGAACTCGTCAGCTCGTCGCTATAATCCAGACTGCCAAAATGCTCCGCCACGCTGCGCACATAAAGGAACAGGCAGAAGACGGTGAAGAACGGCACCAGCCAATAGAGTGCGAATTCGCGCCAGATACCGAGAAGGCTGAAGATGGCCGCGGCGGCGATATAGAAGCCGAGGCGCAGCATCTTGTAACCTCGTGTCGAACGATCGTTCTTCGACATGCGCTTGGCCATATGCACCATGTCGCGGATCGAGTTGACGGCGACGAGGTAACCGAGCAGTTGCATCACGCCGCGCGCGATCTTCTGCGGAAAGGTGAACTGCGCCATGCCGAGCTTGGCCGTCCAGTCCGGATCGTCGTCGGTGTTGGCATGCTGGTGATGCGCCAGATGGTTTTGCCGGTATCCGTCGACGGTTGCGAGCATCGGCCAGGCGAGCAGCAGGTCGCTCATCCAGTCGCTGAGCCTGCGGTTCCTGATGATGCGGTAGTGCGCCGCCTCGTGAACGAGGCAACCGAATGCGTGCATGCGGCCGGCAATCACGACCACGGCCAGCAGATAGACGAGGATATTGCCGGAAAATTCGCTGGCGGCGATGGCCGCCGCGATGATCGCCCAATCGACCGCTATCGCGCCAAGCGATTTCTGTGGCTCGAGGATCGAAAGGCGCTTCAACTCTCTCGGATCGATCCTGCGGTTCCGTCCACTCATGACACTACCCAGACGCTGATACACAACCAGAGGAAAAATCGCATGCCCGTTATGGTTAATCAATCGTAAACGTGTGGCCGTTCCGGCTGGTTGCCGCGATGGTTAATGCCATCCGCCTGGCACCTGCCATGGCGAGGATCGCCCCCTTCGCCATAAGTGCCCGATTTTCCTTGGCTTGCTAAAATTGGGGTGGCTGAAGATGTCCGCCTCTTTCCGGCACGAAACCGCTTGAGGTTGTCGAGAAACATGCCTAACCTCGCCCCGGAGCGATCCAGAATGGGCCTGGATCCGTGTCACGGGGCGGCCTTGTCCGGCCCGATAATAACGAGGGAACTGCATGTCCAAATTCATCGTTACAACCATGGCGACGGTCATGCTGGCCGGCTCGACCATGTTGGCGTCCGCGCAGGAGCGGGTCGTCAACGTCTATAACTGGTCTGATTACATCGACAGCAGCATTCTGGAAGATTTCACCAAGGAAACCGGCATCAAGGTCGTCTACGACGTCTTCGATTCCAACGAGATCCTCGAAACCAAGCTGCTCGCGGGCGGCTCGGGCTATGACGTCGTCGTGCCGACGGCGACCTTCCTGCAGCGCCAGATCGCCGCTGGGGTGTTCCAGAAGCTCGACAAGTCCAAGCTTCCGAACCTCACGAATATGTGGGACGTGATCATGGACCGCACGGCCAAGTACGATCCGGGCAACGAATACGCTATCGACTACATGTGGGGCACCACCGGCATCGGCTACAACGTCGACAAGATGAAGGCAATTCTCGGCACCGACGAGAAGCCCAACTGGGACGTCATCTTCAAGCCGGAGCTGGCCGCCAAGTTCAAGGATTGCGGTATCCACGTGCTCGATTCCCCGACGGACATCATGCCGTCGGCGCTCGCCTATCTCGGTCTCAACCCGGACAGTCATGAAGCGGCCGATCTTGAAAAGGCGGCTGAACTGCTTGCCAGCGTTCGCCCCAATATCCGCAAGTTCCATTCGTCGGAATACATCAACGCCCTTGCAAATGGCGACATCTGCCTGGCGGTCGGCTTTTCCGGCGACGTTTTTCAGGCTCGCGACCGTGCCGCCGAAGCCAAGGCTGGCGTGACGATCGATTATGCGATCCCCTCGCAGGGGGCGCAGATGTGGTTCGACATGCTCGCCATTCCGGCAGACGCGCCGCATGTCGCCGAAGCGCATGAATTCCTCAACTACATGATGAAGCCAGAGGTCGTCGCCAAGGCGTCGAACTATGTCTTCTACGCCAACGGCAACAAGGCCTCGCAGCAGTTCCTGGACAAGGCGGTTCTCGAAGACACCGCCATCTATCCGACCGACGATGTGATGCAGAAACTGTTCACTGTCACGCCGTTCGAGGCGAAGGAGCAGCGGGTCTTGACCCGGCTCTGGACAAAGGTCGTTACCGGCCAGTAAGAGCGAAACGAATTGCCCGGACCTCAAAATCCGGGCAATTTTCTTTAAAGGGGGCACCGGGGAAAACGAGAGTGCCCATCGGCTGTATCATTCGGGGATAGATGATGAAGTCACTCGGCAGTATCAGGCGCTCTTTCGCCCCTTGGGCGGATCCCGCTTCCAAGCCATTCATTTCAGTCAAGAACGTCACCAAGACGTTCGGCGATTTCATCGCCGTCGACGATCTTTCGCTCGACATCTACACGCGCGAGTTCTTTGCGCTCTTGGGTGCGTCGGGCTGCGGAAAGTCGACGCTTCTGCGCATGCTGGCCGGCTTCGAGCAGCCGACCTCCGGCGAGATCATCCTTGACGGCCAGAGCCTTGCCGGCATTCCGCCCTACAGGCGGCCGGTCAACATGATGTTCCAGTCCTATGCGCTGTTTCCGCATATGACCGTCGAGACCAACATCGCCTTCGGTCTGAAGCAGGACGGCATGCCGAAGGCCGACATCGCCGAGCGCGTCGGCCAGATGCTCAAGCTGGTGAAGCTCGAAAAATTTGCCAAGCGCAAGCCGCACCAGCTTTCCGGCGGTCAGCGCCAGCGCGTTGCACTGGCGCGTTCGCTCGCCAAGCGGCCGAAAGTGTTGCTGCTGGACGAGCCGCTCGGCGCGCTCGACAAGAAGCTGCGCGAGGAAACCCAGTTCGAACTGATGGACCTGCAGCAGGAACTCGGCCTGACCTTCGTCGTCGTCACGCACGACCAGGAGGAAGCGATGACCATGGCAGACCGCATCGCCGTCATGAGCCACGGCAAGGTCGTGCAGGTGGCGACACCGGCCGAAATCTACGAGGCGCCGAACTCCCGCTTCGTCGCCGACTTCATCGGTGATGTGAACATCTTCGATGGAACGGTGTCTGCCGTCGAAAACGGGTATCTCCGGATTGAAACCGGAAACGGCTTTCCCGTCCGCATGGCATCGCCGGACAAGCCGTCCGTTGGCGCCAAGGCCGCCGTCGCCATTCGTCCCGAAAAGATCCGCGTCAGCCGACAGCCGCCGGCCCATGCGCCGGTCAATGCGGTCGAGGGTGAGATCTGGGATATCGGCTATCTCGGCGACATGACCGTCTTCCACATCCGATTGAAGGATGGAAGGGTCGTGAAGGCGTCGTCTCTGAATGCGGTGCGTGCCGTCGAAGATCCCTTCGGTTACGACCAGCAGGTGTGGATCTCGTTCGGCGAAGACGCCGGCGTCGTCTTGAAGGATTGAAGCCATGGCGAGAGTCGCATCAGCCGTCTTCAGCCGCCTGGTCATCATCATCCCCTACGCCTGGCTGCTGTTCTTCTTTCTCATCCCGTTCTTCATCGTCTTCCGCATTTCGCTGTCGCAGACCGCGGTGGCGATGCCGCCCTATACGCCGGTCTTCGATCTCTTCGGCGGCCTTTCCGGCATCATGGAAAAGGCGCGGGAGTTCTCGCTCGACAACTATGTCTGGCTGACGGAGGACGTTCTCTATTTCAATGCCTATGTCTCGAGCGTCATCATCGCCGGCATCTCGACGGTGTTGACCTTGATGATCGCCTATCCCGTCGCCTATGGCATGGCCAAGGCGCCGAAATCGATCCGCCCGACATTGCTGATGCTGGTGATCCTGCCGTTCTGGACCAGCTTCCTGATCCGCGTCTACGCCTGGATCGCCATCCTGAAGCCGGAAGGGCTGCTCAACCAGTTCCTGATGAGCATCAACGTCATCGACCAGCCGCTGATCATCCTCAACACCAATTGGGCGATCTATATCGGTATCGTCTATTCCTACCTGCCGTTCATGGTGCTGCCGATCTACTCCTCGCTGGAGAAGATGGACCACACGCTGACGGAGGCGGCGCTGGATCTCGGCTGCACGCCGTTCTCGGCCTTCTGGCAGGTCACGTTCCCGCTGTCGCTGGCCGGCGTCGTTGCCGGTTGCCTGCTCGTCTTCATTCCGGCTGTCGGCGAGTTCGTCATCCCGGATCTGCTCGGCGGATCGGAAACGCTGATGATCGGCAAGACGCTCTGGAACGAGTTCAACGCCAACCGTGACTGGCCGGTCTCTTCGGCGGTTGCCACGATCCTGCTGTTGATCCTGGTGATCCCGATCGTGTTCTTCCAGAACGCGCAGGCCAAAGCCGACGGCGAGGGGAGGTAGGTCATGGGCAACTGGTCACGCTTCAACATCGCCTCGATCGTGCTCGGCTTCGGCTTCCTCTACCTGCCGATCGTGCTTTTGGTGATCTTCTCGTTCAACGAATCGAAGCTCGTCACCGTCTGGGCCGGGTTTTCGACCAAGTGGTATACGCAGCTCTGGCACAATCAGGCGCTTCTCGACGCCGCGTGGGTCACCATCCGCGTGGCGCTGATCTCGGCCACCTGCGCGACTGTGCTTGGAACGCTCGCGGCGCTCGCGCTGGTGCGCTACACGCGCTTTCGCGGTCGCATGCTGTTTTCCGGCATGGTCTATGCGCCGCTGGTCATGCCTGAGGTCATCACCGGCCTGTCGCTGTTGTTGCTGTTCGTTGCCATCGGCCTCGACCGGGGCTTCTGGACCATTACGCTTGCGCACATCACCTTCACCATGTGCTTCGTTGCCGTTGTCGTGCAGTCGCGCCTCTTAAGCTTCGACCAGTCGATCGAAGAGGCAGCACTCGATCTCGGCGCGACACCGGTCAGAACCTTCTTTGCCATCACCCTGCCGGTGATCGCGCCGGCGGTGTTTTCCGGCTGGGTGCTGGCCTTCACGCTATCGCTCGACGATCTCGTGATTTCGAGCTTCACCACCGGCCCCGGGGCGACCACACTGCCGATGAAGATCTACAGCCAGGTCCGCCTTGGGGTGACGCCTGAAATCAACGCGATCTGCACGATCCTGATCGGCATTGTCGCGATCGGTGTCATCGTTGCCTCCGTTGTCACCAAACAGCGTGAGGCGCAGCGCGAGAAAGACGAGCGCGCGGCCTTTGCGCAATAGGATTGAAGGCTGCGTCCATCAGGAAACCGGCCGGTGCTTCCAAGCGCCGGCCGTTTCAGTTGGGCTCGCCCAGCACCGAAAGCGGCGAAATCACCGCATTCGGCCAAGAGCCGCCGACGAAGAACCGCAATCGCTGTGCCGCATTGGTTTCGTCGGTAAAAGTGCCGGCAAGCGCCAGGCTGCCGCTGCGATAGGGAATGACGCCGTTGACCGAGAGGCTGCCCGAAGGCCCGGTAAAGGTTGCGCGGTTCAACCGGGCAGAACCGCCGCTGAAGCGCGCCTCGATATCGGCGCGCTGAAAATCGAACGTGCCGCTGCTCGCCTGCGACAGCGAGAAGAACTCGCCCTTGCGCACCAGATCCGAAAAGGCATTGGCATCGAATTCCGAAAGCTTGCCATTGGCAAGCGACACCGTCAGGCGCCCGGATGCATCCGCTGCCTCTGGCGTCCAGAACGGATGATCGGTGGCTAGGTCGAGATTGACGCTGCCACGTCCCGTTGGCACCGGGCCGGTAAAGCCGAAGTCGGCGGCGGCCGCCGCAAGATCAGCGTCTTTCAGAACCAGCGCCAACTTGCCACCACGCGCCAGATCCGCTTCAGACAGCACGAGCCGGCCGCTGAGCCTGCCATTGGCATAGGTGCTGTCGCCGATATCGAGCGACGCACGCCCGTGATCGACCATCACGCCGGCGGCCACGTCGGTCAGCCGCAGCGGGCCGATCGCCGCCTCCTGCGTCGACAGGCGAACGTCGACGCGCCAGGTACGGGCGAAGGCGTCCGTCATGTGCTTGGCGAGTTCTTCGGGATCGACCGGAAGCTCGGCGAACAGCGGTTGCAGTCCGTTGAGGTCGATCTTGTCGAAGGCAAGCGTGCCCTCGACGCGCGGCGTGTCGTCGGCGGGAATAGCAACATCGAGCACACCGGTTGCGTTTGCCCCGCCGAGCGACAAACGCAGGTCATCCAGCTTCAGCGTCTGGTCGCCGGTGGTGACATTGGCATTGAGGTTAAAACTGCTTTCAGGCAACCCTTCGTGGGAGGCCCCTTCGAACCAGGCCGCAAGCGCTGGCAGCGAGGCGGTCGAAACCTGGAGCCGGCCGGAGGCGAAAGGTTTCATCGACAGATTGCCGACGCCTTCGAAGGAAAAGTTGAGCGGGGCCGAGGTCAACGACGTTTTCAGCGTCGTGTTGCGGCCGGCCAGCAGCGTCAGCGGCTCGTCGCAGGCGAGCGACCAACTCACGGTCTGGCCTCCGATCACGCTCGACAGTTGCGCGTTCAGCCGCCCGGCAAAGGCGGGCCACTTCACGGTGCCGGATATGCCGGGAAATTCGCGCGCATAATTGGTCGTCCGGTCAAACACCTGCAAGCGGCCATTGTCGATGGTGATGTCGCCGAAGGGGGTTTCGTCGCCGTCCGTTTTTGCTTCGCCAGGTCCGAGCCAGCGCGGCCTCTCCCAGTTGAGCGTGCCGTCGGTGCCGCGCTCCAGCGTCACCACCGGCTCGATCAGGCGGATATCTTCAAGCGCCGGTTCGCCGCGAAGCGCTGAAAGCAGGCTGAAGGCTGCGGTGATGCTGCCGATCCGCGCGAGTGTGCGGGGGGGGCCGTCGGTCGTCTCGATCGTGGCGCCGTACAATGTCAGCGTCGGGTTCGGCCAGAAACGGATGTCCGGCTCGCCGGTTATCCTGCTTTTGCCACCCGACCAGGCGTCGAGCATGCGCTCCATCGTCGGCCGCACGTCCGTGGTCGAGATCACCAGCGGCAGGGCAGCGTTGTACCCGACGGCAAGCGCGATGCCGATCGCCGCGGGCCAGAGGAAATGGCGACGACGAAGCCGCGACCAAAGGCGTGGTCGACCCAACATATGCAGGATTTTTCTTGTCATTTCCGCCTGGTTGCCCATCGCTTGGGATCACGCAGCTTGGATAGGCTTTCAGCCCGCATAAATCAAATGCAGCCGACATGGAAATGTCGCCAATGCGACGCTCGCCTAGGTTCTCCTGCTGTTTATTTTGCGTTGCAGCATGGTATAGAGGGCGTGGAGTAGGAGTGGAGGAAAGCATGCAGTCTGAGCAACCTTTGTGGGTTCCCGGTCCCGAGATTCGCGAGCATAGCCCGATGGCGCAGTTCATCGCCTGGTGCAGCGAGCGCTTCGGCAAAGACTTTGCCGATTATGGCGCGTTTCATGCCTGGTCGGTTGCCGAGCGTGGCGATTTCTGGACGGCGGTCTGGGAGCATTGCGAAGTCATCGGCGATCGCGGCGCGACCGCTCTCGTCAATGGCGACCGCATGCTTGATGCGCGGTTCTTTCCCGACGCGTCGCTGAACTTTGCCGAGAACCTCTTGCGTCGCGCCGGCAGCGGCGATGCGCTCGTCTTCCGCGGCGAGGACAAGGTCGCCTACCGGCTTTCCTGGGACGATCTGCGCGCGCTGGTCTCGCGGCTGCAGCAGGCGCTGAAGGCGCGCGGCATCGGCAAGGGCGACCGCGTCGCCGCCATGATGCCAAACATGCCCGAAACGATCGCGCTGATGCTGGCGACGGCCTCGATCGGTGCGATCTGGTCGTCCTGTTCGCCCGATTTCGGCGAGCAGGGCGTGCTTGATCGCTTCGGCCAGATCGCTCCAAAATTGTTCATCGCCTGCGACGGCTACTGGTACAACGGCAAGCGCCAGGACGTCGACGCGAAGGTGCGCGCCGTTTCCACGGCCCTCGGCGCTCCAGCACTCATCGTCCCCTACGCGGGCGAGGCAAGGGCTCTGGCGGCTTCGATCACGCAAGGCGTGACGCTCGAAGACTTCATCGCTCCTTTCGAGACCAAGGCGCTCACCTTCGAGCGCTTGCCGTTCAGCCATCCGCTCTATGTGCTCTTCTCCTCCGGCACCACGGGCGTTCCGAAATGTATCGTTCATTCGGCCGGTGGCACGCTGCTGCAGCACTTGAAGGAGCATCGGTTCCACTGCGGGCTCGGCGACGGCGAAAAGCTCTTCTATTTCACCACCTGCGGCTGGATGATGTGGAACTGGCTCGCTTCGGGCCTGGCGGTCGGCGCGACGCTCTGCCTGTTCGACGGCTCGCCGTTCTATCCCGATGGCAATGTGCTGTTCGATTATGCGGCGGAAGAAGCGTTTGCAGTGTTCGGCACGTCGGCAAAATATATCGACGCGGTCCGCAAGGGCGGTTTCGAGCCGGCAAAGACCCACGACCTTTCCCATCTGCGCCTGCTCACCTCGACCGGCTCGCCGTTGTCGCCCGAAGGTTTCTCCTTCGTCTATGAGGGCATCAAGCCGGATATCCAGCTTGCTTCGATCTCCGGCGGCACCGACATCGTCTCCTGCTTCGTGCTTGGCAATCCGCTGAAGCCGGTCTGGCGCGGCGAGATCCAGGGTCCGGGCCTCGGATTGGCGATGGATGTCTGGGATGACGAGGGCCGCTCCGTGCGCGGCGAAAAGGGCGAACTGGTCTGCACCAAGGCATTTCCGTCGATGCCGGTGATGTTCTGGAACGATCCCGAAGGCGTCAAATATCGCGCCGCCTATTTCGAGCGTTTCGACAATGTCTGGTGCCATGGCGATTTTGCCGAATGGACGTCGCATGGCGGCATCATCATCCATGGCCGCTCCGACGCGACGCTCAATCCCGGCGGCGTGCGCATCGGCACGGCCGAGATCTACAACCAGGTCGAGCAGATGGAAGAGGTCGCGGAAGCCCTCTGCATCGGCCAGGATTTCGAGGATGACGTGCGCGTCGTGCTGTTCGTGCGCTTGGCGTCCGGCGTGTCGCTCGATGAGGGGCTTGAGAAGGCGATCAGGACCCGCATCCGCTCGGGTGCGTCGCCCCGCCACGTGCCGGCGAAGATCATCGCCGTCGCCGATATTCCCCGCACGAAGTCCGGCAAGATCGTCGAATTGGCGGTCCGTGACGTCGTGCATGGGCGCCCGGTCAAGAACAAGGAGGCGCTTGCCAACCCGGAAGCGCTCGATCTTTTTGCCGGGCTCGATGCCCTTAAAAATTGAAGGGCGTTAACCTGTTCGCGCTTTCGGAATTAACCAAGGCTTCAGACTTGCTGATAATTCCCTAAAATTGTCGGATCGCCTGGTAAGGTCTTGTTAAGGATTGGGGGCGCATGGTCATCCCAACTTGAGGCCGGCCGATGAGTGGTCGGCGCCTGGCAGCGATGCCGCCGCAGACATGATGTCATTACTTCTCGAGCATTTGTTGGTTTAGCATTCGATTAACGAGGTGGCCTCCCAGCCGCCTCTTTTTTTGCCTTGAGCGTGCCGGGTTTTGCCGCGCTACAGGCGGAGAGAACCGCTTCGCACTTTTCCTGGAAAGGCGTTAGGGCCGACGTTCCATCGATCGCGACACCAGGATCACGGGGATCATGCCGGCGATGACGATGATCATCGCCGCCACCGACGCATCCTCGACCTTCGCACGCGACGCGTCCTCATAGACAAGGGTGGCAAGGGTGTTGAAGTTGAACGGGCGCAGCATGATCGTCGCCGACAGCTCCTTCATGGTCTCGATGAAGACGAGCAGTGCCGCGGTCAGAACGGCGGGGCGCATCATCGGCAGAAGTACGGTGCGCAGCGTCTGCCCGCCGGTGCGGCCGAGCGCGCGCGCGGCCATGTCGAGATGCGGCGACAGTTTCTGGAAGCCTGCCTCCAGCGTGCCTTCTGCCATGGTGAGGAACCGCACGGTGCAGGCATAGATGATGGCAAAGCCCGTTCCAGTCATCAGCAGCCCGGTGGAGATGCCGAAGGTGCTGCGAAAGCCGGCATCAACCCAATTATCGAGCGCTGCCAGCGGAAAGAGCACGCCGATGGCCAGAACCGTGCCGGGCACGCCGTAGCCGAAGGAGGCGAGGCGGCCGGCCGTG
Organism: Ensifer sp. M14; assembly: GCF_003355565.1. NCBI lineage: Bacteria > Pseudomonadati > Pseudomonadota > Alphaproteobacteria > Hyphomicrobiales > Rhizobiaceae > Ensifer > Ensifer sp. M14. The sequence goes on along the minus strand of NZ_QJNR01000004.1, from coordinate 4,114,686 downwards.
TCTGTGAAGCGCGAGCGCCCGGTCCGCGCCGCATAAGCAAGCACGAAGCCGAGCAGCACCGTCACCAGTGCGGTGGCACCGGACACCAGGATGCTGTGGAACAGTGCGTTCAAGAGCCGTGGCTCGATGAATTGATCGAGCCGCTTCAGCGCGTAATTGCCCAGAATCAGGAACGGCACCGCAAAGCCGGAGAGAACCGGAAGCAGACAAGCAATCGTCGCTGCCCACTTCTTCCAACCCGAAAGCGAAAGCCTGCTGGCATCGTGCACGGCCGACGTCGTCTTCTGGCTGGAGAAGCGCTGCCTGCGCCGTGCCGCCCGCTCGATCATCATCAGCCCGATGACGAAGACGAGCATGATGCAGGCGATCTGGGCCGCGCCGGCAAGGCTGCCGCGGTTCAGCCAGGTGTCGAAGATCGAGAAGGTCAGCGTTTGCACGCCGAGGAACTCGACGGCGCCGATGTCGTTGAGCGTCTCCATCGCCACCAGCGTCAGGCCGATCATGATCGCCGGTCGCGCCATCGGGATCTGGATGCGGAAGAACACTTTCAGCGGCCCGGCGCCAAGCGTGCGGGCAACGTCGGCGGCTGCGCGCCCCTGCATCAGGAACATCGAGCGACAGGCGAGATAGATATAGGGATAGAGCACGGAGCTCAGCACCAGAACGGCGCCCCCGAGCGAGCGAATGTCGGGGAACCAATAATCGCGGCTCGTCTTGAAACCGAAAAGGACGCGGATCGCCCCCTGCACAGGGCCGGTGAAGGTAAACAGCTCGCCGAAGGCATAGGCCGCGAGATAGGCAGGAATGGCCAGCGGCAGCACAAGGGCGGCAGACAGGAACCGGCGCAAGGGAAACTCGCAGCTTGCCACCAGCCACGCGGTCAGGATGCCGACGACGGCGGTCGTTGCCCCGGTCAACGCGATCAGCAGCAATGTGCGGATGGTGGCGCGCGGGATGACGTTTTGCATGAGATGCGGCCAGTCTGCGCCGCCGCCCGAGATCGCCAGCCACGCAATGGCGAGGATCGGCATCAGCACGATCAGCGAGGCACCCCCGGCCCACACGGCGAGCAGTGGATGCGAAAGGCCGGTTCTTGCACCGGTGCGGCGCCGCTTGAGGCTTTGTGACGTGGACTGCAATCGATCGGATCCGGAGCGAAACGGCAAGGAATGGCCGTGAGGACGCCAACAAACTGGCTTCCTCAAGTCAACATTTCCTTACAGCATCTGTCCTCAGTTCGCCAAGACGCGTTGTGACGGGAAGGAAATTTCCACCAGCGTGCCCTCGTTCGGTGCAGAGGTGATGGCGAACTGCGCGCGGTTGGCTTCAGCCATGGCCTTGGTCAAGGGAAGGCCGAGGCCGGTGCCGTCGCCGCGCTTGCGGCCCCCGGTGGTTACCTGCCGGAACGGCTTCATCGCCTGATCGAGTTCGACGCGCGTCATGCCGACGCCGGTATCGCGGATGCGCAGGATGACGCTGCCGTTCGCTTCATAGGAGGTGGATACGACGATCTGGCCGCCCGACGGCGTGAAGCGGATGGCGTTTGCCAGAATATTGAGCGCGATCTGCTTGATCGAACGGCTGTCGGCAACCACGCTCGGCACCGCTGCCGAAAGCGACGTGCGGATGATGACACGCTGACTGTTGGCCTGCGGCTGCACCAGCGACACCGCTTCGGAAACCGCATCGTTGATTTCGACGGAGCCGAAGTCGAGATCCATCTCGCCCGCCTCGATCTTGGAAATATCGAGCAGGTCGTTGACGATATCGAGCACATGGCGGCCCGAACGGCCAATGTCGCCGGCATATTCGATATAGCGCGGATGGCCGACCGGGCCGAAATGCTCGCTCGCCATCATGTCGGAAAAGCCGATGATGGCGTTGAGCGGCGTGCGGATTTCATGGCTGACGCGGGCCAGGAACTCGGTCTTGTGGGCATTGGCCGTCTCGGCCGCGCGCTTGGCGTTGCGCAGCTCTTCTTCGGTGCGCTTCCACTGGGTGATGTCGCGGATGACGGCGCAATAGCCATTGGAGGCGGAGAGCCGACCGATGGTCATGAACAGCGGCAGGAAACCGCCCGCCGCCTCGCGGCCGATCACCTCGCGGCCGTCGTTGAGCACGCTGGCAACGCCGTGGCCGGACAGGCCCTGCAGGTAGTCGATAACAGCCTTCTGGCTCTCATGGGCAAAGAGCGCGGCGAAGGGCTTGCCGCGGATTTCACTCTCATCGTAGTTGAAGAGCGCGCTCGCCGAACGGTTGATCGAGCGGATATCGCCGTCATGGCCGAGGATGACGACGCCGTCGGTCGCCGTCTCCAGGATCGAGCGCAGCTCATCGATTTCGGTCTTGAGCTTGCCGACCTGTTCGTCGGGGACGGGAGGCTGAACGGTTTCGGCCGGGCTGGCCTCGCTCACGTGTGGCTGCGAGGCTTCGGTCGACGCCAGCGCCAGCATCAGCGCGCTCTTGCCGTCCCAGCGGATCGAATGCAGGTGCGCCGTCACCGCAACCAGCTGCCCGGTCTTGCGGATCAGCGTCATCGTGCCGTCCGGCTCCGTGTCGCCGATCTCCTCATCGTTGGCAAACAGCGCGTCGATGCCGCCTTCCTCTTGGAAGTCATCGAGCGTGTCATAGCCGGTCAGGCGCAGGAACTCCGGATTGGCATGCAACAGCTCGTCGCCACGATGCACCAGCAGGCCGACAGGCAGGCTGTCGAGGATCTCGCCGCTGAAGCCAACGGTAGCGATTGCCGCCGGATCGATACCCGCCTCGGCGAGCTCGTCGGAACGGGGTTCGGCTGCAGCCACTTCGCTCGGTGCTGGCGTCGCAAGCGCCGGTTCGCGCTCTCTGGCGGCGGTCGGCGTCGCCTCGAGATCTGCTTCGTCGTCAAGCTCCGGTGCTGGCCGTTCGCTTTCGCCATGAGTGGCGTCGGCCGAAGTCTCGTCCGAGTATGCGTCCTGCACCTCTGGGCGCGCCACGAAATTCTCGCCGAGCTGCCGCGCGATTTCGCGAAACGCTGCCTGCTCGCCGCGGGTAAGCGCGCTGGACCCGGTCGGGCGGTGCTGCTCGAGCTCGATGATCTTGTCGGAAGCCCGCCGTCCAGGTGTCTCGACGATGCGAAGCGCCGGCCGCTCGCCAAGGAAGGGATCGGCAGGGAGTTCGGGCTGGTCGTGCGCCGTTGTTTCGGTCGGCTGCGGCGCGTCCGCAAAAAGCGAGAGAATGTCGGTTGCCCCCTCGGCGGCGGCCGGGTTCTCGTTGGTCGAGCCTTCCGTTGTAGCCTGCCCGACGCTTCCCAGTTCGCCCAGAGCGGGAACGGCGGCCTCCTCGGCCGCGATCACATCCTCGTCCCGGTTGAGTGCAAGACCGTTGGCGTTTTCGTCTTCGATCGCGTCGGCAACGCGCACGATGCCGAAGCCGCGGAAGCCGTCGAATTCTCGCGAGCGCGAGTAGGTCGGCAGGGCGGCGAGATCGACCGGGACCTTGAGGCTCGTGCCTTCGACCGGCCAGAAGATCGTCTTGCCGGACCAGGTGTCGCGGCGGTGCAGGAGTTCGTTGATCTTGTTGTCGGGGTCGAGTCCGTAGCGGGCGGCAAGCGAGGCGAAGCTGACGCCGATCACGTCGGCGGCCTTCGGCCCGACGGCGGAGGCAAATTCCTCCGAGATTTCGCTGAACTGTCCTGCCGCGTCGATCTTCCAGACGAACCGCACCGCCCGCCCGCCGGCGGCAAAGGCGAAGTCCGACGGAGCGCTGGTGACGTCCGGTTGCTCAGCGGGCTCCGCCGGCAGGGCGTCGGCGGCAGGTGTCGTGTCGGCGATCGGCGATTGCACCGGCGCGTCCGCGACAGCAGCGGTTTGTTCGCGAGCATCATCCGCCGTTGCGGTGGGCGCCGTTTCCACGGGCGTCTCGCCAACTCCGTCGACTTCGAGATTGGGGGAGGGGGCGTCAGCTTCGCTCGCGCCGACGGTATCATCGGTCTCTGCAAGCGGCGGCTCGATTTCGTCTTCGGCTATGACCTGCTCATCAGCCGATACCGCCTCGTCGGGAGCCGCCTGCTCGTGGACCGGTTCCACCGCATCGGCAACCACGGCCACGTCCGCTTCTGCGGCAACGGGCGCGATGTCGTTGACATCGTCGGCCTCGACGACATCAATGGCAGCTGCCGGCGTCAGCGCCGCCTCGGCCGGTGCCTCGTCCGGGTCGAGGTTGCCAAGGATGGTTTCCACGGCGAAGAGAAGATGCAGCGCCGGCTCGTCGGCGATCTTGCCGATGGCAGCGGGCAGGTGGCCCTTTGCGGTTGCGACCGGGCGCTTGATCAGCCAGTCGTGGTCGCGGGCAACTGCCACGACGAGTTGGCGGCGCGTCTCGTCGGACATGCCGAGATTGGCAAAGCCCGGTGACTGCGCAACGATCGCGCCGTCGGCATCGAGAACGGCCATGTGCGTGTCAGGGCCGTCGAGCCCGGCGATCATGCGCGCCGCACGATCCACCGTCGAAAGCGGCTTGCCGGAGTGGGGGGCGGTAAAGAGCACGCCAAGTTCATCCGGCCGAACACGGATCAGTTCCACAGCCGTGTTGAGCGGCACGCTTCGAAAGCCCGAAGCAATGCGCATCAGAAGTTGACGGCGATCGCCGACCGAAACGAGCTGCGTCGCTGCCGCCTTCAGCTGGCGCGCCGACAGGTCGTTCGGGTTGGGGCCAATGTCGATAAAGTCGTAGATGGAGTCGGCGCCGAAGAAGGCCGCACCCTGATCGTTGGCCCAGAGAACGCGGCTCAAGTCCCGCGAAAACAGGATCGCTGCATCGCCACGCGCAAAATGTTCGCGCACCCGCTCGTGCACGGCAATGTCGATGAAGGGGTACTGTCTTGCGGGCATGGGCGGGCCTATTGACGGGTCGCGGGTACGTTAACACTCTATTAATACCCGCCGAGCGGCTGAGGGTCCAGCAATCCGGGCCTCTCGCTCACCCCTTTCACCGCGAAGGGTTAACGCAGGTGAATTTGTGCACTGCACAATTTTATTGCAATGCACAAGAACATCGATTATATAAGGTGCATCAATCAACGGCGCCTCAAATGAGGGCCCTGACACCAAGGAGCGCTTTCATGGCTACCAAGAAGATCGACGACGCATTTTCCTTCTCCTCTTTCGACCCGGCAAAGGTTGCCGACAGCTTCCGCGACTTCGCGGAAAAGGGCGCTGCCCAGTCGAAGGACGCCTATTCCAAGATGAAGACCGCTGCTGAAGAAGCAAGCAAGACCGTCGAAGCGACGCTTGAAAGCGCCCAGACCGGTAGCGTCGAGCTCGGCCTCAAGGCCATCGACGCCCTGCGCACCAATGCCGAAAATTCGCTTTCGCACATGGAAGCGCTGCTCGGCGTGAAGTCGCTGTCGGAATTCGTCGAACTGCAGACCTCGTTCTTCCGCAAGCAGGCCGAACTTGCCGTCGAACAGACCAAGTCGATGCAGGAAGCAACCAAGAAGGTTGCCGAGAATGTCGTAAAGCCCGGCAAGGACGCCGCCGAAAAGGCGATCTCGTCTTTCAAGAAGGCCTGATCCGCGCCGGCCCCTGGCCGCGCTGGGTTTGAATGGGACCGGGTGGCTTGCCATCCGGTCTTTTTGCAGGATAATCTCAAGTTTAGGCTTGCAAAGCGACGGAAGTCTCCGTATGTGAGCCGCCAAGCGACTGATGTCGCTTGTTTGTGCGGTTGTAGCTCAGTTGGTTAGAGCGCAGGTTTGTGGCACCTGAGGTCGGAGGTTCGAGACCCCCCAACCGTACCATTCTTCTCTTGAAATAGCTTTCTTTGCTCCGCCGGATTTTCGGCTTGAGCTCCCGGTCCTTCGGACCCTGCGCCGAGTCGCGCGTTTCACATTTCCCAAAACTTCTCTTCTTCGCTTCGGCCCATGCGTTGCCGCATGCGCCGTTCCCCTGTCTTTCGGCAAGGAGGTCGATCCGTGCCATCCCGCTTGTTTTTGTTTGCCCTTGCACTCGCCGTCTATTTCGTCGGCGCGACCGAATTCATGCTGACGGCGATGTTGACGCCACTGGCGTTAGCGTTCAGCACCAGCCCGGCGGCAGCGTCGTGGCTCGTCTCAGGCTACGCGCTCTCCTATGCCATCGCCGCCCCGATCTTAGGTATACTGTCTGACCGCATCGATCGGCGTCGTTTGTTGCTGGCCTCGCTTGTCTTCTTCGCTCTCGACGGTGTCGCCCTGACATTCGCGCCGACATTCGAGATCGCGGTCGCTTTGCGCATCCTGGGCGGGTTCGCCTCTGCTGCCTTGATCCCGACCACCTTCGCGCTGATCTCCGAGACGGTGCCGGCCGAGCGACAGGCCGCTGCCATGGGAACGGCGATGCTCGGCATGACATTGGGGATCGCCTTCGGTCCCGCGCTCGCCGGTCTGTTGACTGAATCGTTCGGTTGGCGCGCGCCGTTTCTGGCAACCGCTGGCGGCTGCCTGCTTGTCTTTGCGGTCGGTTTGCGCGTCATCCCTGCGTCGGCGCAGCATAGAGTAGGCGTGAGATTCGAACGAGCGTGGTTTCGCAATGCCGCCGTCTTGCGCCCGCTACTGGCCAAGGCCGGATGGAACGGCGCGGCGGTCACGGCATTCCTGTTGACCGGCGAAGTGCTGCGGCAGCGCTATGAACTGGACACGGGCGAGGTCGGTCTCGCCGTTTCCGCCTTCGGTATCGGCCTTGGTCTCGGCAATCTTGCGATAGGCCCGGCAAGCCGGCTCACCGGCCGCGAAGAGGTCGTGTTGCTCGGTGCGACCGTCTTGGTGGCCGTTGCCGTCGTTCTGTTCCTGCTTACGCCCCTGCCGCTCTGGAGCGCAATCTTATGTCTGCTTGCCTGGGGGCTGGCGCTTGGTCTTGCCGCACCGGCCAGCACCGCCATTCTGGCAAGACGCGCGGGTGCACGGAAGGGGCAGGTGCTTGCGCTGTCAGAAAGCCTCAACAATGTCATCATTCTTGCCGCCCTGCCGGCGGCCGCGGCAATGCTCGGCGCTTTCGGGCCGGGTGGAATCGTGCTCGTATTGGCTTTCGGCTTGGCACTCGGTGTCGGGTTGACCGCCGCAGACCTCGATCGCGCCCGGTAATTGTTACAGAACGCCCAAAGGTGCACCGTGCCCGCTCAAGCAAACATCTGATGCTCGGCCGTCACCAACTCCTGCAGAAACGCGACGACGGTACGCACGCGCACAAGGTCGCGGGCGCTTTCGTGGTAGGTGGTCCAATAGGCGCGCCGGATGGTGGTCTCCGGCAGGATGCGCTCGAGCTCGGGCGTGTGACGGGCGATGTAGTTGTGCAGGATGCCGATGCCGGCGCTGGAACGCACCGCTTCCGTCTGGCCGGTGGCGCTCGAGATTTCGAAGGCGGCATCCCAGCTGCGCATGATCTCGGCGGAGAAATTCAGCGACGGGGTGAAGATCAGGTCCTCGACATAGCCGATGCGGCGATGGTGCTTGAGGTCGTCGATCGTTTGTGGCGTGCCATGCTGCGCAAGATAGGTCGAGGAGGCGTAGAGACCGAGCGTGTAGTCGGTGAGTTTGGAGGAGACCAGGCGCCCCTGTTCCGGCCGCTCGATGGTAATCGCGATATCGGCTTCACGCTGCGACAGCGAGAAGGAGCGGGGCACTGGCACGAGTTGCAGCTTCAGTTCCGGATAGCGTGCCGTCAGCCGGCCGAGGCGGGGTGCGAGGAAGGAAACGCCGAAGCCGTCGGGTGCGCCGATGCGCACGGTGCCGGCAATCGCCGTGTCGATGCGGCCGATCTGCGATTGCGCCGCCAGCATCTCGGTTTCCATCCGTTCGGCCGCCGCCAGGAAGATCTCGCCTTCGGCCGTCAGTTCGCAGCCGTTCGGTCGGCGCACCAGCAGTCGGGTCTTCAGCGTTTCCTCAAGGGCGGTTACCCGCCGGCTGAGCGTCGCGTGATTGAGCCCGAGCCGCTTGGAGGCGGCAAGGATCTGCCCGGTGCGCGCCACCGCCAGAAACATTCTCACATCGTCCCAATTCATGCTGCTGATCTCCCAGGACTTCAATTTACGCACAACGGTTGCTGAATATCGGAAATTGCTTTGTTCAAATCGTAGTGCGATCATGCCGCCACAATCAAGATCAGGAGGAGACATCCATGTACGAAGTCGGTCATTTCATCGATGGCAAGCGCGTTGCCGGCACCAGCGGGCGCACGAGCAACATCTTCAACCCGGCAACGGGCGAAGTGCAGGGCACCGTGGCGCTGGCAAGCGACGCGGAACTTGCCGCAGCTGTTGCCAGCGCCAAGGCCGCGCAGCCGAAGTGGGCTGCCACCAACCCGCAGCGCCGCGCCCGCGTGTTCATGAAGTTCGTCGAACTGCTCAACACCCACATGAATGAGCTTGCCGAGATCCTGTCGCGCGAGCATGGCAAGACGATCGAAGACGCCAAGGGCGATCTCGTTCGCGGCCTGGAAGTCTGCGAATTCGTCATCGGCATTCCGCACCTGCAGAAGAGCGAGTTTACCGAAGGCGCCGGCCCCGGCATCGACATGTACTCGATCCGCCAGGCCGTCGGCATCGGCGCCGGCATCACGCCGTTCAACTTCCCCGCCATGATTCCGATGTGGATGTTCGCGCCGGCGATCGCCTGCGGCAACGCCTTCATCCTGAAGCCGTCCGAGCGCGATCCGTCCGTTCCGATGCGTCTTGCCGAACTGATGATCGAAGCAGGTCTGCCGGCCGGCATCCTCAACGTCGTCAACGGTGACAAGGGCGCGGTCGACGCGATCCTTACCAACCCCGACATTTCGGCCGTCTCCTTCGTCGGCTCGACCCCGATCGCCCGCTACGTCTATGGCACGGCTGCCATGAACGGCAAGCGCGCCCAGTGCTTCGGCGGCGCCAAGAACCACATGATCATCATGCCGGACGCCGATCTGGACCAGGCCGCCAACGCGCTGATGGGCGCCGGCTACGGCTCGGCCGGCGAGCGCTGCATGGCGATCTCGGTCGCAGTTCCCGTCGGTGAAGATACCGCAGACCGCCTGATCGCCAAGCTGACGCCGATGGTCGAAAGCCTGCGCATCGGCCCCTACACCGACGAGAAGGCCGACATGGGCCCTGTCGTCACCAAGGAAGCCCAGGCGCGCATCAGGAACCTGATCGACAGCGGTGTCGAGGCGGGCGCAAAGCTCGTCGTCGATGGCCGCGACTTCAAGCTCCAGGGCTATGAAGACGGCTACTTTGTCGGCGGATGCCTGTTCGACCACGTCACGCCCGACATGGACATCTACAAGACCGAAATCTTCGGACCGGTTCTTTCGGTCGTTCGCGCCAAGAACTACGAGGAAGCCCTCGATCTGCCGATGAAGCATGAATATGGCAACGGCGTCGCGATCTACACCCGCGACGGCGATGCTGCCCGCGACTTCGCCTCGCGCATCAACATCGGCATGGTCGGCGTCAACGTGCCGATCCCGGTTCCGCTCGCCTACCACTCCTTCGGCGGCTGGAAGTCCTCGTCCTTCGGCGACCTCAACCAGCACGGCACGGACTCGATCAAGTTCTGGACCAAGACCAAGACGATCACCGAGCGCTGGCCATCGGGCATCAAGGACGGTGCCGAATTCGTCATGCCGACGATGAAGTAACAACGGGATAAAAATCCTCCCGCCTCCAGGGCCTCCTTCGGGAGGCCCTTTTTTGTTGCATGCCCGGACGCCCTTCAGACGGCTCTTTCCTGTTGCAGTCGATGCTGCACTGCAACTAATTTGATATGTCGCAAGTGGCGGAAAATTGATTCGCGCCCGGGGCGAATATTGCAGGCATTTCGACCGTTCTTTCGCATGGAAGGCTCATCCGGGGGGATAGCCACAGTTCGCTGGGTTCACAAATGACGTCATCCTGTCGCAACGCGGCGCCTGTTTGATAGCGGGCTGCCGCAAGCTGATTTCATTGAGAGAGGTTTTATCATGGTCGTGGCCGAAACGGCGTCGATGCAAGGAACGTTGACGCAGCGAGTACCGGACAATTTCCACCGCCTGTCGTTCACCGGCAGCGGGAAAGAGTATTTTGGCATCTGGATCGTCAACGTGCTTTTGACGATCGTCACGCTCGGTATCTATTCCGCCTGGGCAAAGGTCCGCCGCAACCGCTATTTCTACGGCAACACGGTGCTGCTCGGACGCGCCTTCGAATATCATGCGAAGGGCAAGCAGATCCTGATCGGCCGGATCATCGTTTTCGCCTATCTGATCCTCTACAACGTCATGCTGACCTTCGTGCCGATCGCCGGCATCATCCTTGCACTGCTGCTTGTGGCCTTCGTGCCGTGGCTGGTCGTCAGGGGGCTGCGCTTCAGTGCCCGCGTCACCAGCTACCGCAATGTGCGGTTTGATTTCGTCGGCGGCGTCGGCGGCGCGTTCCTTGCCTTCATCGTCGGTCCGGTCATCTCGGTGTTGACGCTCGGCATCCTCGTGCCGCTCGCCAGCCGCTGGTCCTACCGCTATATCGGCAGCAACCTGCGCTACGGGCAACGGGCATTTGCGACCGACCCTTCCGTTGGTGCGATCTACAAGTCCTGGTTCCTGTCGGCCGCCATCATCGTCGCCGGCCTGCTGATCATTGCCTTTATCGGTTTCCTCAATCTGGCCGTGATCGTGTCGTTGCTCGACGGCTCCATTGAGTCAACGCTGGGAATGCACGTTTCGATGATTGCCTTGTTCGTCATCGGCTACATCGCATTCCTCTCGATCTTCGGGGTCGCGGCGCTGTTCTACCGTGCCGGCGTTCGCAACGTCGCCTGGTCGGCCACGACTTTCGACGGCAAGCATCAGCTGACGAGCGACCTGTCGCGGGGCCGCTATGCCTGGATCGCCATCACCAACCTGATCGTCACCATCGTCACGCTGGGGCTGATGCGTCCTTGGGCGGCGGTGCGAATGACGCGCTATGTCAACGACCATACGGGCGTGCATTTCGAAGGCAATGTCGGCGAGATGTTCGACAAGATTGCTCAGGAAGGCTCGGCCGTCGGTTCGGAATTCATGGACTTCGAAGGCTTCGACTTTGGCTTCTAACGACACCGAGATTGCCGTTGGCGAGTGGCATCCGACCGGTTCCAGCCGTTCGGTGCCCTCGCTGCTGATCGAAGAGGGCGACGGCCTCAAGGTTTTGGATGAGGTCGGCGTCGAACTCGCAGCCGGTGCGTTTGCCGCTATCGATATTTCCGCGCGTGTCGGCGCTATTCCCCGTCGCGTTGGGTTTCCCGACGGTTCGCTGTTCGAAACGACCGACAACGATGCCATCGATCGTTTCCTGAAGGGCAAGGGCAAAACCAACCTCGTCCACGAATGGGAGCGGTTCCATCCGCGGCTGATCGCGGTCGTCCTGGCGACCGTGCTCTGCGGCATGGCCATCTATCGTTATGCGGTGCCGGCGCTGGTCGAGATCGCCGTGCTGGTGACGCCACCGATCGTGCCGAAGATCATGTCGGCAAGCACGCTCGAGACCATGGACCGCACGGTGCTCGACGCCTCGGCATTGGCGGCCGAGCGCCAGCAAAAGATCCGCGACGGGTTCAACGCGATTGCGCGCCTGTCAGACCGCGGCGAGGGCGGATACACGCTCAACTTTCGCCAGGGCGGCGCCATCGGCCCCAATGCGTTCGCGCTTCCCGACGGCACGCTGATCATCACCGATGAACTGGTCGAGCTTGCCGGCGACGACACCGAAATGATCGTCGGCGTTCTGGCCCATGAGATCGGTCACGTCGAACTCGAGCACAGCCTGCGACTGATCTATCGTGCCGCCGGCGTTGCCGGGCTGATCATGATGATCGGTGGCGACATCGGCTCCGGTGCGGAAGACATTCTGGTGCAGGGTGCCGGCCTTCTGACGCTTTCCTATTCGCGGGCGGCCGAAGCGGCGGCGGATCGGCACTCGGTGGAATTGATGCTGAAGGCCAGGCGCGATCCCACGGCGATCGCCCGGTTCTTCGACCTGCTGGAAAAAGAGCTGGGCGACAGTTCCGATACCAGCATCCTTGCGACCCATCCCGGCACGCCGGAACGGCGCAAGGCGATCCTCGACTATGCCGGCGAGTTGAAGGTGCAGGGGCATTAGCGCCCAGGTACACTTGGCCGGACGACTGCCATCAAAACGAAAACAGCGGGCACCGGGCCCGCTGTTTCCACTTCAAACGACCGCTGCGATCAGTCCTGCGGACCGTCGTTGTAGCCGACCTTGTCGACCAGTTCGGAAGCCTTCTTGCGGTTGGCGGCAATGTCGGCCAGCGGCAATTCGTCGGGCTTGATCGTGCCGAAGGACTTGACCACATCGGAGGGCTCGGCACCCGGCAGTACCGGATATTCATAGACCTGCTCGGCATAGATCTTCTGCGCTTCGCCTTCCGACAGGAACTCCATCAGCTTCAGCGCATTGTCCTTGTTCGGGGCGTTCTTGGCGAGCGCCATGCCCGAAATGTTCACATGCGTGCCGCGGTCCTTGGCATTCGGGAACAGCACCTTGATGGCCGCTGCCCATTCCTTCTGCTCCGGCTCCTTCTCATTGGTCAGCATCAGACCGACATAGTAGGTGTTGCCGAGCGCGAGGTCGCATTCGCCGGCGAGGATCGCCTTGGCCTGGTCGCGGTCGCCGCCGTCGGGTTTCTTCGCCAGATTGTTCTTCAGGCCCGTCAGCCACTTCTCGGTCTCGGCTTCGCCGTTATGGGCGATCATCGAGGCGAACAGGCCGATATTGTAGGAATGCTGGCCATCACGTGTGCAGATCTTGCCCTTCCACTTGGGATCGGCGAGCTCCTCGTACGTGATGTCGTTCTCGGTGACGCGGTCCTTGGAGGCGTAGACGACGCGACCGCGAGTGGTCAGGCCGAACCAGTTGCCGTCAGGGTCGCGGAAATGCGCCGGGATGTCCTTGTTGATCGTTTCATTGACAACAGGCTGCGTCACGCCTGCGTCCTTGGCCTCGGTGAGGCGGCTGATGTCGACAGTCAGGATCACGTCTGCCGGCGAGTTAGCGCCTTCGGCCTGGATGCGCTCGACGAGGCCCTTGTCGAGGAAGAGCACGTTCGTCGTGATGCCGGTTTCCTTGGTGAAGGCATCGAGCAGCGGCTTGATCAGGTCGGGCTGACGATAGGAATAGATGTTGACCTCGCCATCGGCCCAGGCGGCCGTGGACGCGAGCAGGCTTGCGGTGAGGGACAATACGCCCATTGCAGCTCTTGAAACGGACATGGTTTCCTCCATTTTTTGGTTTGAGCTAAGTTAACAAAATCGCTCATCTTTTTGATCCGCAGCTGGCCAACAGTCAATCGGGTAACGGTTAACGATCAAGCAGATGTGACTTTTTTGGTTTTTTGGAATTGTTCCAAACTACGATCCGTCCTATATGAAGGTTCGATAAACCTCTCGATTCCGGAGCGAATGATGCGACTGACGAAACAAACGAACTACGCAGTTCGCATGTTGATGTACTGCGCCGCAAACGGCGAGAAGCTCAGCCGCGTTCCTGAAATCGCCAAGGCCTATGGCGTCTCCGAGTTGTTTCTGTTCAAGATCCTCCAGCCGTTGACCCGTGCTGGCCTGGTCGAAACCGTGCGTGGCCGCAACGGCGGCGTCCGCCTGCCGAAGCCCGCTTCGGCCATCACCCTGTTCGATGTGGTCAAGGTGACGGAAGACAGCTTCGCCATGGCCGAATGCTTCGAGGCCGGCGAAATCGACTGTCCGCTGGTCGACAGCTGCGGTCTCAACTCCGCTCTGCGCAAGGCTCTGAACGCCTTCTTCGAAGTGCTGCAGGGCTACACCATCGACGATCTGGTCAAAGCGCGTCCCCAGATCAACTTCCTGCTCGGCCTCGAAGAGACAAAGCGCCCGTCAGCCCCGCAGACCACTGCGGCCTGATCCGACGTTTACAGCGCCGCGTGTCGAACGCCCGGCGCTGCAACGCCTGAATCTGCAGCACCTTTCGCGGTTCAGAGCAGCTTCCGGCCACCGTTTCAGTTCGGCGCCAGATACTCCCTCAGTATGAACTCTATTGCCGTCGGATCGATCTCTGACTTGTCGATGCGGAAATCCGCGCCGTATTCTTCCAGGTTCTGGAAATACGGCTCGACGAGCGACCCCGAGATGACGCCGATCGGGCCGATGAAGCCCTGGTGCCGGAGCGCCGGTACTGTCTCGCGAAAATCGCGCTGCGGCTGAAGGCGGTTGTCCATCAACACCATCGACACCGGTTTTCCCGAACGTAGAAATTCGAGCGCGCTTTCGATCGTCTGGCAGTAATGCAGTTCAATCTCGATATTGCTGACCTTTTTGATCAGCCCGCGCAGAATGAGGTTCTCCGCAGGGTCGTCGTCAACGAGCAGGATATGGGCTTTTTGTGTCATGATCGTCCAAGTACCTGAGTGACCGGGAGCCATTCTGCGGTGCGCGCCTGCCGTCGGCAAGCGGCTGGGTGGCGAGTGTGTATCGTTTCTGCGGCGTCCGATTTTAGCAGTGCCGCTTTGCGCCGCCGCCATGTTCAAATCGCCCCGCCGACCAGCGTCACTGCCAGCGTCACTGAATGATCTGTTCGCGTATCGCCTTCGCCACCATTTGCGTCCGATTGACGACATCCAGCTTCTTCAGGATCGTCGCCGTGTGCGAATTCACGGTGTGTTCCGAGACCGATACGATCAGTGCGATCTCGCTGGCCGTCTTTCCGTGGGAAATCCACTTGAGGATCTCCGTTTCGCGCGGCGTCAGGCCCATTCCGGCCTTGTTGGAAAGCGCGATGCGATAGAAATAGTCGAAGGCGCAAATCGCATCGTAGGTCAGCTCGAAATGCTCGGAGCGGGCAATATCGTTGCCATCGCCCAAGAACAGCACGGCATACCGCGCGCCCGTCGCCGCCGCGTGCACCGGCACGCTCAACAGCAGCTCGAAGCCGAGCTGCACCAGCAGGTTCTGGCCATTGGCGCCGTCGGGGTCGCCCGATCTCCATACGGAGGAAATAATTGACGTGTGCAGGGTCTTGTAGAAGAGCGAGTCGCCGAAGCGGTGCCGCTTGTCGTATTCTTCCGCCAGTCCTGACGGAAGATCGTGCAGGACGAGCCGGGTGGACAGCATGCACGCGTCGTTCTCGTTGCCGAGCTGCAGAATGCCGAAATGATTGAAGCCGAACCGCAGTGCCATCGTGTGAAAGATGCGGAAGAAGTCGACGCGGTTGAGCGCTTTCTCCAGATCGTTGCGGAGATCGTAGCGCCTGTGATTTTCCAGCAAACTTGCCACGAATGCGCTACCCCTTTGTCGCCAGGTGGCAGTCTACGCGCAAGACCGGCTCAATCAACCGCATGAGGCCGGCGTCGAAATTGCGGATTGGCATCGTCACGACCGTCTCTCGGCGGCCTTGCCGCGAGATCGAAAGCGCCGTGAGGCGGATGCCGCCCCCTCCCAAGGACGTTTTGGCACGTCGATTGTCTCCCCCGAGATTTTGTCTAGGTTCTATTGCACAATCGGCCGGGTGATTTCTACCCAACTATCTTGGGATTGACCGTTTCTTGCGATTTCATCGAATCGCTGACCTTGCGCCTGTGGCGCCACACGCAGGGCGGGTGCACGGGGGACGGTGGGCCGCTACAACCAGCCCGTTCCGCGCACGTCCCTTTCCCCGTCGCACATCACCCCGCACCGTCGACGATAAACGGATGTGGACCCGGCGCGCCGGGCGAGGAGGGGCCGACAAAGCCCCCGGAAATGTCAGGGTATTCTAAAACAGTGGACAGATTTCCGGCTCCGCCCCAGGCAGAATTTTTCGCATAGACAAATTTGTTCGGCGACTTATTGCAATGCGACGCCAAATGTCGTTCCATCCGGCCTTGACCGGGGGCAAACGCCATTCCGCGTCAGGAAAATACGAGAACAAGAACAAATCTGGGAAGCAAAGCTCATGAAAAAGCTCACTACTCTCTTCGCAGCGACGGCGCTTGCCACGCTGATGGCCGGCTCCGCCTGGTCGAAAACGTTCGTTTATTGCTCGGAAGGTTCGCCTGAGGGTTTTGACCCGGGTCTCTACACCGCCGGCACGACGTTCGACGCAGCAGCGCACACGGTCTACAACCGCCTGCTCGAGTTCAAGAAGGGCACGACCGAAACCGAGCCGGGCCTTGCTGAGAGCTGGACCATTTCCGATGACGGCCTTGAATACACGTTCAAGCTGCGTCCGGGCGTGAAGTTCCAGACGACCGAATTCTTTACGCCGACGCGCGAATTTAACGCGGACGACGTCGTGTTCTCCTATGAGCGCCAGCTCAAGGCCGACAACCCCTGGAACAAGTACGTGACCGGCGCTTCGTGGGAATACGCAGCCGGCATGGGCTTCCCGGAAGTCATCAAGTCGGTCGAGAAGGTCGATGACCTGACGGTCAAGTTCACCCTGACGCGCAAGGAAGCGCCGTTCCTCGCCAACATCGCCATGCCGTTCGCGTCGATCCTGTCGAAGGAATACGCCGACAAGCTGCAGGCCGAAGGCAAGATGAACCAGATGAACCAGATGCCGCTCGGCACCGGTCCGTTCGCGTTCGTTGCCTACCAGCAGGATGCCGTCATCCGCTACAAGGCAAACCCGGACTATTGGGGTGGCAAGCAGAAGATCGACGACCTGGTCTTTGCGATCACTGCCGACGCTTCGGTTCGCTACCAGAAGCTGCAGGCCGGCGAATGCCACCTGATGCCGTTCCCGAACTCGGCTGACGTCCAGGCCATGAAGGCTGATCCGAACCTGAAGGTGATGGAACAGGCCGGTCTGAACGTTGCCTACCTCGCCTACAACACCACGCAGGCTCCGTTCGACAAGCCGGAAGTCCGCAAGGCGCTGAACAAGGCGATCAACAAGCAGGCGATCGTCGACGCCGTGTTCCAGGGCGCTGCCCAGCCGGCAACCAACCCGATCCCGCCGACGATGTGGTCGTACAACGACACGCTCCAGGACGACACCTACGACCTCGACGCAGCCAAGAAGATGCTCGAAGAAGCAGGCGTCAAGGATCTGTCGATGAAGGTGTGGGCGATGCCGGTTTCGCGTCCCTACATGCTCAACGCCCGCCGCGCAGCCGAACTGATGCAGGCTGACTTCGCCAAGATCGGCGTCAAGGTCGAGATCGTCTCTTACGAATGGGCCGAATACCTCGACAAGTCGAAGGCAAAGGACCGCGACGGCGCCGTCATCCTCGGCTGGACCGGCGACAACGGCGACCCGGACAACTTCCTCGACACCCTGCTCGGCTGCAACGCTGTCGGCGGCAACAACCGTGCTCAGTGGTGCAACCCGGAATTCGACGCCCTGGTCAAGAAGGCCAAGGACACGTCCGACCTCGCAGAGCGCACCAAGCTCTACGAAGAGGCACAGGTTGTCTTCAAGCGCGAAGCCCCCTGGGCAACGCTTGACCACTCCCTGTCGGTCGTTCCGATGCGCAAGAATGTCGAAGGCTTCGTTCAGAGCCCGCTCGGCGATTTTGCCTTCGACGGCGTGGATATTGTCGAGTAAGCTAATAAACTGATCCGAAAGGGGGCGTTTGCCACGGGCAAACGCCCCTCTTTGCATCTACTGCAGCGCCGCGTGTCTTGTCAGATGCGTGAAGTTCGCTGTAGGCACTTTGAGTTGCTGCCTGTTTTTGCCCTCAAATCCGAAGGGTTCAAGAAAACATGCAGAGATGCCAGCGCCGGGATACAACGGCGCGGCAACGTGGCGCGGGGTAAAACATGTTTCGATTTCTCTTGGGGCGTTTGGCGGTCCTGATCCCGACTTTCATCGGGGTCTCCATCATTGCCTTCTCCTTCATTCGCATGCTTCCGGGCGATCCTGTCGCCCTGCTTTCGGGCGAGCGTGTCATGTCGCCGGAGCGGCATGCGGAAATTTCACACGCGCTCGGTTTCGACCGGCCGATCGTGATCCAGTACTTCGATTATCTCTGGGGTGTGCTCCAGGGTGATTTCGGCACGTCGATCGTGACGAAGAAGCCGGTGATCGACCAGTTCTTCGAACTGT
The DNA here is from genome assembly GCF_003355565.1 of Ensifer sp. M14. Taxonomy (NCBI): domain Bacteria; kingdom Pseudomonadati; phylum Pseudomonadota; class Alphaproteobacteria; order Hyphomicrobiales; family Rhizobiaceae; genus Ensifer; species Ensifer sp. M14. The sequence goes on along the minus strand of NZ_QJNR01000004.1, from coordinate 4,096,668 downwards.
TCCCGGCGACGCTGGAGCTTTCGCTCTGCGCGATCATCTTTGCGATCGTGCTCGGCATTCCCGCCGGCGTCATCGCGGCGATCAAGCGCGGCTCCTTCGTCGACCAGACGATCATGGGCACCGCACTTGTCGGGTTCTCCATGCCGATCTTCTGGTGGGGCCTGCTCTTGATCATGCTGGTCTCGGGCATCCTGCAGTGGACGCCGGTTTCGGGGCGCATCTCGCTGATGTACTTCTTCCCGCCGGTTACGGGCTTCATGCTGATCGACTCGCTATTGTCGGGGCAGGCGGGCGCCTTCAAGTCTGCGGTGAGCCATCTCATCCTGCCGACCATCGTGCTTGGCACCATTCCGCTGGCCGTGATTGCGCGCCAGACCCGGTCGGCGATGCTTGAAGTGCTTTCGGAAGATTACGTGCGCACGGCACGTGCCAAGGGCCTTTCGACCTTCCGTGTCGTCGGCGTCCACGCGCTTCGAAACGCGATGATCCCGGTCATCACGACGATCGGCCTTCAGGTGGGCGTCATGCTCGCCGGCGCGATCCTGACCGAGACGATCTTCTCCTGGCCGGGCATCGGCAAGTGGATGGTCGATTCCGTCTTCAGGCGCGACTATGCCGTCATTCAGGGCGGTCTCCTGGTCATCGCCGGCATCATCATGCTGGTGAACCTGGCGGTGGACCTGCTCTACGGTCTCATCAACCCCCGTATCCGGCACTAAGGAGGGCGATATGTCTCAAGCTGCTGCAACGAGCGCCGTTTCGACAGATCCGTCCCGCCGGGCGCGACTGGCCGAATTCTGGTATTATTTCTCCGAGAACCGCGGTGCCGTCATCGGCCTCGTGTTCTTCGTCTTCCTCGTCCTGCTCGCGATCTTCGCTCCGATCATCGCCCCGCATGACCCTACGGCCCAATACCGCGATGCGGTGCTGATCCCGCCGGTCTGGCAGGAAGGCGGCCGTGCCGAATTCCTGCTAGGCACCGATGCGGTCGGTCGCGACATGCTCTCGCGCCTGATCTACGGCACACAGTTCTCGCTGTTCGTCGGCGTCATCGTCACGACGCTCTCGCTGGTCGGCGGTATCTTCGTCGGCGTGATCGCGGGCTACTTCCGCGGTTGGGTCGATACCGTCATCATGCGCGTGATGGACATCATCCTGGCCTTCCCGTCTCTGCTGCTCGCCCTCGTGCTGGTCGCCGTTCTCGGGCCGGGGCTCACCAATGCGATGATCGCCATCGCGCTGGTGTTCCAGCCGCACTTCGTCCGCCTGACACGTGCTGCAGTCATGAGCGAAAAGAACCGCGACTATGTCATTGCTGCGAAGGTCGCAGGTGCCGGCCACGGTCGCCTGATGTTCAAGACGATCCTGCCGAACTGCATGGCGCCTTTGATCGTCCAGGCGACGCTGTCGTTCTCGAGCGCCATCCTCGATGCCGCCGCCCTCGGCTTCCTCGGCATGGGTGCCCAGCCTCCGACACCGGAATGGGGCACGATGCTCGCCGAAGCGCGTGAGTTCATCCAGAGCAAGTGGTGGGTGGTGACGCTTCCGGGCGTCGCAATCCTGATCACGGTGCTGGCGATCAACCTGATGGGTGACGGCCTGCGCGATGCTCTCGATCCCAAGCTGAAGAGGTCCTGATCATGGCGCTTCTCGAAATCGAAAACCTGGTCGTCGAATTCCAGACGGCCACCGGTCCCTTCCGCGCCGTCGACGGCGTGTCGATGAAGGTTCATGAAAAGGAAGTGCTGGCGATCGTCGGTGAATCCGGCTCGGGCAAGTCCGTGTCGATGCTGGCGGCCATGGGCCTCCTGCCGTGGACGGCGAAGGTCACGGCCGACAAGTTGACGTTCAACGGTCGCGACCTGCTCGGCATGTCGTCGGCCGAGCGCAAGAAGATCATCGGCAAGGATATCTCGATGATCTTCCAGGAGCCGGTCGCAAGCCTCAATCCGTGCTTCACGGTCGGCTTCCAGATCGAGGAAGTGCTGCGCATCCACCTCGGTCTCGACAAGGCTCAGCGACGCAAGCGCGCCATTGAATTGTTCGAGGCGGTCGGCATTCCCGATCCGGCCGAACGGCTTGGGCACTATCCTCATCAGATGTCGGGCGGTCAGTGCCAGCGCGTGATGATCGCGATCGCCATTGCCTGCAACCCGAAGCTCCTGATCGCCGACGAGCCGACGACCGCGCTCGACGTGACGATCCAGAAGCAGATCCTCGACCTCCTGATGCGGCTCCAGGCCGAGCATGGCATGGGCCTGATCATGATCACGCACAATATGGGCGTGGTCGCCGAGACTGCCGATCGCGTCGTCGTGCAATACAAGGGTCGCAAGATGGAAGAGGCCGACGTGCTCTCGCTGTTCGAATCGCCGAAGAGCAACTACACGCGCGCGCTTCTGGCAGCCTTGCCGGACAATGCGACCGGCGATCGGCTGCCGACCATCTCCGAGCTTTTTGTCGATGACCCGAGCCTGCAAGGAGCCGCGCGATGACCGTTGTTCTCGAAGCGCGCAACCTGGTGCGCGACTATCATATCCCCGGCGGCCTGATGAAAAAGGCCAAGACCGTGCATGCGCTCAAGGGCGTGAGTTTCTCGGTCGAGCAGGGCAAGACGCTGGCGATCGTCGGCGAAAGCGGCTGTGGCAAGTCGACGCTTGGCCGCATCCTGACGCTGATCGACCCGGCGACGTCGGGCGATCTGCTGATCGATGGCAACAAGATCGACATCACCAAGGGCGACCTGACGCCGGAGATGCGCCGCAAGGTGCAAATCGTCTTCCAGAACCCCTATGGCTCGCTCAACCCGCGCCAGAAGATCGGCGACATCCTGACCGAACCGCTGATCATCAACACCAAAACACCCGCTGACGAACGCCGCGAGCGGGCGATGGCGATGCTGAAGAAGGTCGGCCTCGACGAGCGGCACTACAACCGCTACCCGCACATGTTCTCGGGCGGCCAGCGCCAGCGTATCGCCATTGCGCGCGCGCTGATGCTCAACCCCAAGCTTCTGGTGCTGGACGAGCCGGTCTCGGCGCTCGACCTGTCGGTTCAGGCGCAGGTGTTGAACCTGCTCGCGGACCTGCAGGACGAGTTCCAGCTGACCTATGTCTTCATCAGCCACGACCTCTCGGTGGTGCGCTACATCGCCGACGACGTGATGGTGATGTATTTCGGCGAGGCGGTCGAATACGGCAGCCGCGACGAAGTCTTCGCCGATCCGAAGCATAGCTACACCAAGACGCTGTTTGCTGCGACGCCGCGCGCCGACGTTGCCAGCATCAAGGCAAGGCTTGCCAAGAAACAGGCGGCGTAAGCCTCTGGGCGGCGCCTGACAAAAGCGAGGCCGGGGAAAGAACTCCCCGGCTTCTTGGCCTTGCCGGGCCGATGGTGTAGAGCTTTCGCGCCGCCATTCACTTCTCGCCTTCCGGCGGCGGGCAGCCGCTTTTCGGCCGACCATTCAGCGTTCGGCCCAACTTCAGGAACACGATCATGGAAATCAAGCGTTTCGAAACCGGCCCCCGGATGAGCCAGGCCGTGGTTTACAACAACACCGTCTACCTCGCCGGCCAGGTCGGCAATGCCGGTGACGATGTCGTGACCCAGACGAAGCAGGCGCTTGCCGAAGTCGACCGTCTTCTGGCGCTCGCCGGCACCGACAAGACCCGCATCCTCTCGGCCACCATCTGGCTCGCCGACATGGCTGACTTCCCGAAGATGAACTCGGTCTGGGATGCCTGGGCACCGCAGGGCAACACCCCGGCACGCGCAACCGGCGAAGCAAAGCTCGCAACCCCGGAATACCTCGTCGAAGTCATCGTCGTCGCAGCCGCCGCCTAAAGCACAGCAATCGCATCTGAAAGATTGCGACGCGCTTTCAGTCGCGTGCCAAAGCCGAGCGGGCTTGGCGCCACACTGCATCTCCGCCGCCGTGCCCTGCGCACGGCGGCGTTTTCTTTTGCCGGACCTGCCCCGCATTCCCCCGCCGCGCAGGAACCATTCGCCAGTCCGCACGTTTACCTTCGGTTCCACAAAAACATGGGAGGGCGTTCGATGCTCTACTGGCTGCCGCGGATCTGCGTGCTTGCTTTCGCAGGTCTATTGATTGGTTTCGGCTTCGTCCCGGACACCGCCACCGGTGTAGCGCACACGCTGCTCGTCATCGTTCTCGGCCTCGGGCTTTTGTCCCTGACCTTGCACGTGTTCCCACCTGAACGACACTGAACGACGAGGTACGCCGACAGGTGTCCGCGTGACAAAAAGAGACGAGGGACGGCATTGGATACATCCGGCCACACGGCTGCTTACTACAAGCTGAAACGCATCGCCGAGGAGGAAACGGCCACCGCCGAAGCGGCCTTGCCCGCTGAGCCGAAGCGGGACGGCATCGATTTGATGGTGGCCTGGAGCATCATCGGCCTGTTCGTGATTGCCGGGTCGGCCGCCGTCTACTCGATGGAAACGATTCTGATGCCGATCACGCTGGCCGTCGTCGTTGGCATCGTGCTCGGGCGCGCGGCCGATAGCCTGTCAAAGTTCGGCCTGCCGCCGATCATCGGCGGGCTGCTGCTGGCGCTCGTCTTCGTGCTTGGTCTTGCATCGGTGGTCAGCGTCCTGCTCGGACCGATCACGGACCTGGCGCAAAAAGCGCCGACCCTGGCGGAAGGGGTGGTCGTGCGCGTGCTGCCGTTCATCGAGCGTTTCGAATGGTTGCGCGTCGCCGTGGCGAAAGGCACCGGCAGCGACGCACTCGCTGATACCGTCATGAAAAATGCCGCCCCTGTGCTCGGTGCCGTCGCCGGCGGGCTGACGCCCGCTTTGGTCCAGACATTGATTTTTCTGGCAGCACTCGGGCTGTTCCTGCTGGGGCGCCTGCATCTTCGCAAAACCATCATTCTTGCCTTTACCAGCCGAGAAAGACGCCTGAGCACGATCCGGATCATGAACGCGATCGAAACCGCGCTGGCACAATATTTTTCGATCGCGAGCTTGATCTATCTGGCCCTCGGTGTCGTCACCATGATCATCGCGCTGGTCGGCGGCTTGGCCATGCCGCCGCTCTGGGGGCTGTTTGCCTTCGTCTCCAGCTTCATTCCTTACCTCGGCGTGACAATGATGACGCTGGCGCTGCTGGTCGGCGGGCTGATGACGCATGACGCCATTCTGCTGGCGCTGGCGCCGGCTGCCACGTTCTTCGTGGTGCATCTCGTCATGGAAAACCTGGTGATACCCTCGATCCTGGGCAACAGGCTCGAGGTCAACCCGTTCCTCGTCTTCGTCGCCATCATCTTCTGGACATGGATGTGGGGCGCGGTCGGCGCCATGCTGGCGCTGCCCTTGTCGCTGATCGCCATGACGATTTTAGAGGAGGTGCGCGAGCAGCCGCCCGAACGGCAGCTGCCGGCGTAGTGCCTGTGGTGGATGTGCTTATCCGCGTGTCGAGCGGGCGTGCTCGTCGAAGAACAGCGCCTGGCTGATCAGCGCCTTGACCATGTCGGGATTGAAAGGCTTGGTCACCAGGAAGGCCGGCTCTGGTCGCTTGCCGGTCAGCAGGCGCTCCGGGAAGGCGGTGATGAAGATCACCGGCACTGCCGCATCCTTCAGGATCTCGTTGACGGCGTCGATGCCCGAGCTGCCGTCGGCGAGCTGGATGTCGGCCAGAACCATCTTCGGTGCTGTCTTGTGATAGAGATCCAGCGCTTCCTTGTGCGTGCGGGCGATGCCGGTCACGCGATGGCCGAGGCTCGTCACCATGTCCTCAATATCAAGTGCGATCAGCGGCTCGTCTTCGATGATCAGAACTTCGGTTGCCACCTGGCGCGATATGTCTTCCGAAGCAACCGTCAGCAGCTTGGAAAACGCCGCCTGGCTCTGTCCCATGATCTCGGCGGCATCGGCAATTGAGAATCCCTCGACCGAGACGAGCAGAAAGGCCTGGCGCGCTGCGGGCGCGATCAGCGAAAGATTGGCAGCGGCCTGCTGTTCCCAGGCAAAGGGAGAGACGTTCCCGGTCCGGTCGATGGAGACTTTCTCGAACAGCGAGCAGAACAGCTTGTAGAGGGAGATCCGGTCGTTGGACCCCTCCGGAAAAAGGCTGATGTCTTCGATCAGCGCTTCCAGAACTGCAGCCACATAACCGTCGCCGGCGGCCTGCGAGCCGGTGACGGCGCGGGAGTAACGGCGCAGAAAGGGAAGGTGTGGCGCAATACGGGTCGAAAGTGACATCAAGTACTTCCTTGGGTCTGATGTGATTCGCTTGTTTTCTGAGGACAATGAACATCCCGCGAGAGACGTGAATGTTTTGAACACGTTTTTCGGCCTATGGGAAGCTGGCAACAGCGATGCGCGCTCGAGGTGTTTCGAGCGCCTTGCGACTTTGGGATATGTCGGATGGAAGACCCTGTGGACGAACGCAGTGCTGAGGAGGGCCGAACGGCGAAGGCTGGAAGTGGTTTAGATCCGAACGGCTTGATCGGCTCGAAACTGAAGGCGCTCTACCGGGCTATCGAACAGGAACCGGTACCCGACATCTTCATCGACCTTTTGCAAAAGTTGGATGATGCCGAGGCGCACGCGCGGGCCAACGATAAGCTTCCGACAAAAGCATGAGGCCAAGACATGAGAAACGGGCCGAAGCCCGTTTCCGTTGCTCTCGCGAGACGTTTTCGCCTTAGCAGGCGGCTTCGTAGCGGCGGCCGTAGCGGTCGCGATAGATGCACCGCCCAGGCTCATTGGCATTGCCGATCAGCGCGCCGGCGACACCCCCGATGGCGGCACCCACTGCAGCGCCTCTGACATCGCCGGTGGCGGCACCGCCGATGATCGCACCGCCGGTCGCGCCGATCGCCGTACCCTTCTCCGTTTGCGTGCAGGCCGCGAGGGGCAGGATCAGGCTTGCTACGATAAGTATCTTCTTCATGACGCGTTCCTATCCGAGGTTTGGTTCGTTGAACATTGAAGGATGCATTCGGCATAAACCGGTTGCGGGGAATGAGGACGAACAGAATGACGACAATGAGGCCGCCCGCCACTGCGCGCGTGCGTTGTCGACACCAGCCCTGACCAGGGCCTCACGACGATCGTAGCCACCTTTGCATTGCTCGCAACGGGCGGGAATGCACCGCTCATCAATGTCTCCCTGTGTGGTATCGCCGCGGGTGCAGCGCTTGTTATTGCTCAGGAAACGACGTTCACGTCTATTTGTTCCATTGGGAGATTTCTTCTTGGAACTTGCCGTCGATCCGGCGCTAGGCAATTGCCCGCCGACGAGCAGACGCCCTGTTTCGCCCCACAACACTCAGCCTGCCATCCATCATGCCGACGTGAAATGCCGCGGCGAACGCACGGGCGGACGAAAGCGCCGACGAAAATTCAGCCTGCACGATGGAACCTGTCGCGGTCCATGATCGTTTGCTTATGAAGTTTTTGAGGGAAGGAGCATGCGTATGGAACATATCGCTGCCATCATGGTCCTCGTCGGCTGCATGCAGGGCGATGCCGCCTGCCGTGAGGTCCCGACGCCGGTCGTCGGTTTCGAAACCGTCGAAGAATGTCATGAATTGCTTTCGCCATCGATCGAAGAGGTCGGGAAGGCGTTCAAGAGCGCCTATGGCAAATGCGCCGAAGTCGATCCGGCACTGTTCGTCGAGGATGCGACGATCGAGTGGCGGATCACGCCATCGCGCCAGCTCGAAGTCAAGGTGATCGCCGACGACGGCACCTACGCTGTTGCCGCCCGCACGGACGAGAACCCCAAACTCCGCAACTGAACTTGCCATCGAGACGTGCGACGACCGCGCCGCTGGCAAGAGAGTTTCACAGTCATGCAGAACGAAAAACAAACGCCGCTGCGGTGATCAAGCGCAGCGGCGTTTGTTTTTGTGGTCTTTGCAAGAGAGCAGTGCGCGGTAACTATCTCTTCGACTTGGGCTCGGTCTTTTTCAGCTTTTCAAGAAGACTGTCCAAGTTTCTGCTCGGTTTGTCTGCGTTGTGTGCGTAGAGATCACGCATCGTTCTACCGATGTGAAGATTACTGTCCGGCCGTTCAGCGTTTCGGCGTGCCGTTTCGGCGGCGGACTTCCAGATATGTGACATTGGCATCTTCATGTCGAACCTGCTTTATTCCTTGAGGGAACAACGTAGGACTATCTCTAAGGTTCCTGGCGGAATTCGTCTCGGCTGTGCCATTTCGAAACTGATTTGATGATCGTGGTTAATGGATCGTTTCGATCTTCTTTTGGTAGGGGCGAAGATTTTCCCCTTCTTGACGGATGCGTCGGAACAAAATCGCGGATCATGACGTTTCTTTTCCAGCGACGCACACAAGGAGATATCCTATGCTTTACTACGCTCTCGTCTTTCTGGTGGTGGCCATTATCGCCGGTGTACTTGGTTTTGGCGGTATTGCTGGCGCCTCTGCAGGTATCGCGCAGATCCTGTTCTTCCTGTTCCTCGCTTTCCTGGTGATCTCGCTGGTCGCAGGTCTGATGCGTAGGACCTGATCCAGGAGGCGATCCCCGCTTCGAACATGCGAAAGGGACGAATGTCGAAAGGCTTCGTCCCTTTCGCATGTTCGGTCACCGTCCGCGACGTCCCTTGCCCTCACAGATGTGCTTGGCTATTCATGCCGAAACGGATCTGACGCGCACCAAAGGAAGGCGAACACCATGAAATCGCTGGAGCTCCTCGTAGAGCGGATCATCCTGTCCAGTCGCTGGCTGCTGGTCATCTTCTATCTCGGGCTCGTTGCAGCGTTGGGACTCTACGGAATCTCGTTCATGTACAAGCTCGCGAAGATTGCCGGCATGGTCTTCGTCTACGACGATGCCCAGATGATCCTGGCGATGCTCGGGCTGATCGATGCCGCGCTGGTGGCAAGCCTGATCGTCATGGTGATGATCTCGGGATACGAGAACTTCGTCAGCCGCTTCGACGAGGGCGACGCCGAGGTTTCCTTCCTCGGCAAACTCGATGCCGGCAGTCTGAAGATCAAGGTTGCCTCGTCGATTGTCGCGATCTCGTCGATCCATCTTCTGCAGATTTTCCTCAATACGCAGCAATATACTGACCAGCAGCTGATGTGGGCGACGATCATGCATCTCGCCTTCGTGGTTTCGGCGGTTCTGCTCGGCTACCTCGAGCGCATCATGGTTGGACTGAAAAAGAAGTAGCTTCGGCCGGGCGGCAATCGCGCCGCAGCTGGTCTTGAACGAGAAGCGGGGCAGCGGGATATGAAGACTGACGTAGTGGTTCTCGGCGCCGGCATCGTCGGCCTATCGACCGCCATCCATCTGGCGCGGCGCGGCAAGTCGGTGGTGCTGCTCGACCGGCGCGGTGCAGGCGAAGAGACCTCCTACGGAAATGCCGGCCTTATTCAGCGCGAGGGTGTGTTTCCCTACGGTTTCCCGCATGATTTCGGGGCGCTGTTCCGCTACGCGCTCAACAACACCATCGACGCACATTACCACATTCGCGCTCTGCCGGGGCTGGTGCCGTTCCTGGCGCGCTACTGGTGGCATTCCGGTTTCACCCAGCATCAGCGCATCGCCGACATGTATGCGCCGCTGATCGAACACTCGATTGGCGAGCATGAGGATCTCATCAACGCGTCGGGCGCCGGCGACCTGATCCGCAAGGACGGCTGGATGAAGGTCTTTCGCACCGAGAAGGCGCGCGACGCCGCCTACAAGGATGCCGAGAGGCTGTCTGCCGGTTTCGGCGTCAATCACCAGAAGCTGTCGACCAGCGAGTTGAAGACGATCGAGCCTTCGATTAAGGCCGATCTCGTCGGCGGCCTGCGCTGGAGCGATCCCTGGTCGATCCGCGATCCGCACAGCCTCAATATGGCCTATCTCGCCTATTTCCAGTCACTCGGCGGTCGTCTGGTCTCCGGTGACGCGGCGACGGCCGAGCACGTTCTGGAAGGTCCGGGCTGGCGAGTGGCGACGCCTGAAGGCCCGCTCGAGGCGGGCGAGGTGGTCGTCGCGCTCGGTCCGTGGGCCGACACCGTCACGCGCAAGCTCGGCTACCACTTCCCGCTCGCCGTCAAGCGCGGCTATCACATGCATTACGGCATGCGGGAGGGCGCGCAGCTCAACAATTGGGTCCTGGATGCGGAGAAGGGTTATTTCCTGGCGCCGATGCAACGCGGCATCCGCCTGACGACCGGCGCCGAATTTGCCTGGCGCGACGCACCGAAGACGCCGGTGCAGCTGACCCGCGCCGAGCGCGTGGCGCGTGAATTCTTCCCGCTGGCGGAGCGCCGCGACGAGGAGCCGTGGATGGGCTCTCGCCCCTGCACGCCCGACATGATGCCGATCATCGGCAAGGCGCCGCGGCATCAGGGCCTGTGGTTCGCCTTCGGGCATGCCCATCACGGCATGACGCTCGGGCCTGTCACCGGCCGCGCACTCGCCGAAGCGATGACCGGCGAAAAGACGGTGATCGACATCACTCCCTACCGCCCCGGACGTTTCTTCTCCTGATCGTTATCCGATTGTCGAAAGAGGCCGGAAGCACTGCTTCCGGCCTCTTTCGTGTTGGATCAGCGCACGCAGATGTCAGGCGTTGGTGCCGCCGTCGATGGTGAATTCGGCGCCGGTCACGCCCCGCGCGTCAGGTCCGGCGAGCCAGGCGACGAGAGCCGCCACTTCGTTCGCATCGTTGAAGCGGGGGATTGCCATCAGGCCGCGTTGCGGATCCGCATGCGCGCCATCTTGCGGGTTCATGTCGGTATTGGTCGAGCCGGGATGGACGATATTGACGGTGATGCCTTTCGGCCCGAGGTCGCGCGCGACCGCCTTGGTAAAGCCGACGAGCGCCGATTTGCTGAGCGCATAAAGGCTGATGCCTGGAAAGGGGACGCGCTGGGCCAGATTGCTGCCGACCGAAATGATGCGCCCGCCATCCGGCATGTGTTTGGCCGCAGCGCTCGTGGCCAGCACCACCGCCTTCACGTTGATGTCCACCGTGCGGTCGAAATCCTCGGCGGTCACGTCGGTGATGGCGGCCTCTTCGTAAATGCCGGCATTGTTGACGAGAATGTCGATCCGGCCGTGCCGTTCGACCACCGTCTTGACGGCGGCGTCCACCGCATTTGCATCGCGGTTGTCGGCGCGAATGGCGAGCGCCTTGCCACCGGCTTGTTCGATCTCGCCAACCAGCGCGTTGGCCTTTGCCTGCGACTGACCATAGGTGATCGCGACAACGGCGCCCTCGCTTGCCAGCCGCCTGGCGATCGCCGCCCCAATGCCACGTCCGCCACCCGTTACCAAAGCGACCTTGCTGTTCAAACTCGACACATCCAACTCCATATATGTAGTGATCGATACATATAAAGATGATGGCTTGCATGGGTCTGTCAAGTTATTTATGTATTGATCGATACAAAAAGGAGTTCCAGCGATGTCCAGCCGCGGCCGACCCCGCACGTTTTCGCGCGAAGAAGCGCTGAGAAGTGCGATGGAAATCTTCTGGGACAAGGGATTCGACAACACGTCGCTTGCAGACCTGACGCGGGTGATGGGGCTCAACCCGCCGAGCCTTTATGCCGCCTTTGGCAGCAAGGCGAAGCTTTTCCTGGAGGCGGTCGATCTCTATGGCCGCACAGACGGCGCCGGCATCTGGGAGTTCCTCGACAACGCGCCGACCGCCAAGGAGGCGGTCCACGACCTCTTGAAGCGGTCGGCCGAGAATTTTACCCAGTGGGACGAACCCCGTGGCTGCATGGTCGTGCTTTCGGCCCCGCAGATGGAGGGCGGCGAACCGGCGGTGTGCGATGGCCTGAAGGAACGGCGGCTGGAAAAGCAGGTGGCCTTGCAGAGCCGGCTCGAGCGTGGCGTGGCGGAGGGCGACCTTCCCGAAGGCACTGACTGCGATGCGGTAGCCGCCTATGTGACGGCGATCCAGCACGGAATGTCGATTCACGCCCGCGACGGGGCGTCGCGCCAGACCCTCATGGCGATTGCCGACTGTTGTGCGGCGGGATGGGACGCAATGGTGGCGGGCGTAGCGACGAAGGCTCAAGGGTAATTTCGTCCGTCGACGCGCCGTGGGCGTCGGCCCGACCAGCTGGTCTTCAGGCCGCATGCATCCTGACCCGACCTATGTGCCTGCCGCGAGCCCTCATGTCATTTCGAAGGAAGCAACAGCAGACCTTCGCCAGAAGGGATGCTTCCGGCGAAGGCAAAGCGTGGCGACAGAACCGTTACTGCGCGGGTGCCGGCTGCGTTGTCGTGCCATCCGTTGCCGGCGTCGTCGTTTCCGGAGCGGTCATCGTTCCGCCTGAGGGCGCGGTGGTCGTGTCTGCCGGCGGCGTGGTCGTCGTATCCGTTGCAGGCGGGGTCGCCGTCTGGCCAGATGTCGACTGGTCCGTCGTGGCCGGTGGCGTCGCGGTCTCCGTCGTATCGCGCGACAGTTCCGCCGGGAGCCAGGCGATCAAGGCGAGCACGAGGCCGGCAAGCAGGATGATGACGAGCGGCCAGCTGCTCCGCCCGGAGCGGACCGGCGCAGGATCGTTTGGCAGCGGTGTCGGCTGACCTGTCACCGGGTCGATCAGCGGCTTCTCCTTGAACTCTTCATGTTGATTCATCGCGTTTACATCCTTTCTGGGCGTCCTCAGGCCATAGGTGTTGTCTGGCCGGAACGGCCTCGGCAAAGGCCGGGGACCGGATTGTGCGGCTGCAAACTGTTGTTGCAGACCTGGCATGCTCGAGTGGACGCGCTCTGCAACAAAAACGCACGAAAACTTGCAATGTTCCATCGGGTACAACCGTCCCGATCGCGCGCGCTTTACAGCCCGCTGTTTTCGCTGCAAGAAAGTCGTCTCTTTGGGAAGGGGGCGATCATGACGCTTGAGGCATATCGAAGCGGAACCTTTGTCGGGCGCGTCTGGCGGAATGATATCGATGGTCCGGCGCTCGCGACCATCAGGGGCGGCGCGATCGTCGACATCACCTCGAAACTGGCGCCCACCATGCGCGATCTGTTGGAGCTGCCAGACCCGGTCGCCCATGTCCGCCGACTGGATGGTGAACGGCTTGAGCCGGTGACGGATCTGATCGCGGGGGAGGGTGAGGGCTCGAAAGTTCGCCTGCTTGCCCCCTGCGATCTCCAGGCCGTCAAGGCCTGTGGCGTCACCTTTGCGCGCTCGATGATCGAACGTGTCATCGAAGAGCGAGCCGCTGGCGATGCCGCTCGCGCCGAGGCGATCCGTGGACGCGTCACCGCCGTCATCGGCGACAGCCTGCGAAACCTGAAGGCCGGTTCGCTCGAAGCTGCCCGCGTCAAGGCGGCGCTGATCGAGGAGGGCGTCTGGTCGCAGTATCTGGAGGTCGGCATCGGCCCGGATGCGGAGGTGTTCACCAAGGCGCAGGTGTTGTCCTCGGTTGGCTCAGGGGCGGATGTCGGTCTGCACCCGATCTCGCGCTGGAACAATCCGGAGCCGGAAATCGTGCTGGCCGTTACCTCGGACGGTGCAGTCAAGGGTGCGACGCTCGGCAACGATGTCAATCTGCGCGACGTCGAGGGCCGGTCCGCTCTGCTGCTTGGTAAGGCGAAGGATAACAACGCCTCCTGCGCCATCGGGCCTTTCATCCGCCTGTTCGACGAGACCTATACGATCGATCATGTCCGCAGCGCCGAACTCGAACTGCTGGTCGAGGGCGCCGATGGCTACCGGCTGAAGGGAACGAGCAGCATGGTGGAGATCAGCCGCGATCCACTCGACCTCGTTGCCCAGACCATTGGGCCGCATCATCAATACCCCGATGGATTGATGCTGTTCATGGGCACCCTGTTTGCGCCGGTCGAAGACCGCGACGAGAAGGGCCAGGGTTTTACCCACAAGATCGGCGACGTCGTGACGATTTCAAACGCCGAGCTCGGCAGTCTGACGAACACCGTGCGCCTGTCGACGGATTGCCCTCCCTGGACCTTCGGCACGGCCGCGCTGATGCGCAACCTCGCCAGGCGCGACTTGCTTTAGCATCGCCCTTTGCTGCTTGCCCAAGCGGCCTGAAATGAGCGTCCTGGTCAGGTGCCGGGCAACGTGGCCGGCTTAAACAACGAAAGGCCCGCCGATCTTCATCGGCGGGCCTTTCGTGTGGCTGTACGACTTAGGCCTGGCTGTTGTCTTCAACAGGTGCGTCCGGTCCGTTCTTCTTGATCGAATCGATGGCGTTCTGAGCGCTTGCCTTGCTTGAGTAGCCTTCGGTCGAAAACATCACTTCGCTGTTGTACTTGAAGCGAACCCGGTACTCGCCGGCCTTGTCTTTGTAGATCTCGAACTTATGAGCCATGTGCCCTCCCATAGGTAACTGTGAATCACGCAAGGACTAGCGTGGCAGTTGCAAGCGGCGTTGACAAGATGTCGGCGGTCTCATTCAAATCGACACGTCCCCTTCACATGGTCTTGATGTGCGCATGGCTGGTTGAGAAATTTCCGCGCGTCGACCCAACTCGCATCGGAAAGGCAGAGCCCACCATGAGCACGGAGACCGATGCCCGCTTCTGGAACCGGACGTCACGGGCCTACGCAGCCGGTAAAATTGCCGACCGGGCTGGATATGAGCGCACGTTGGAGCGAACCCGCGCTCTGTTGACGTCAAGCGACCGGGTCCTGGAGCTTGGCTGCGGCACCGGAACGACCGCGCTCCGGCTTGCGGGATACGTGCACAGCTATGTCGCGACGGATATTTCGACCGAAATGATCGCGATTGCCGAGGAAAAACGCGCCGCCGATTCCGTTTTGGGCTTGAGCTTCCGCACCGCGACCGCCGACATGCTGTCATCCGCCGACATGCAGTTCGATGTCGTCATCGGGTTCAACTATCTGCATCTGGTACGTGACCTGCCCGGCACGCTCGGCTGCATCCGCGCCCTGCTTGGGGAGAACGGCCTGCTCATCTCCAAAACACCCTGTGTCGGCGATATGAACCCGTTCATCCGGCATGCCCTGCTGCCCGCGATGCGCGCGCTCGGAAAGGCACCCTATGCCGGCATCTTTCGGGCTGTGGACCTGTGCCGGATCGTCTGTGCTGCGGGCTTCGACGTCGTTGCCACGGAAGGTCACGCAACCAAGGGCAACGACAATCGTCCCTATATCGTGGCGCGCAAGCGATGACATGAGGGGCCATGACCCCGGTATGCCTTAAAATCGTCAAGCCCGGACTTGCAAACCGGGCCGGTGCATCCGCCGACAGCCTGCGCTCTTGGCAGTCGCAGCAGTCACTCCGTGCTCAGTGGAAAATCGTCGCGATGTTCGGCTTCGACGTCCTCGATGGACGCCGAAGTCGTTGCCACAGACCGCAAGGCCTCGCGGTCAGAACGATCGGCTGTTGTTAGACCAGACCGGTCCCAGGCGCTCTTCTTCCTTAAGGCTGTTCGACCCGTAGGAGAACCGCAGACCACCGAAGATGGTGCCGGTGTCGCCCGACACCGATGATCCGAAACCGGAAACCTCCTCGTTGGCGTATTTATAGCCGCCGAACACTGTGACCGGGAAGTATACCGAGCGATAGTTCGCCGTCAGCTTCAGGCTGCTGATATCGTAGTCGATGTCGCTGGCGGTGATACGGTCGAGCGCGCCGTCGAGATCGAAACGCACATTGTCGGTCGCATAGAAGCGGGCGCCGAGTGCTGCCATGTAATGATCGGCGTCGAAACCTTCCCACCGCGCCTGGCCGTAGCCGGCCGCACCATGGATGGTCCATGTGTCCTGGAAATAGGCGCCTTCGATGCCACCCATATAGTCGTTGATGTGGCTGTCGAAGCCTGCGTCAAGACGCGCTGCCTGTACGAACGCGCCCACCGCATAGACATTATCTCGGTAGTAACCGTGCAGAGTGCCGCTGTAGTTGTTCGTATTGGCGTTCTCGATCGAGGCGCTGGTGTAGCCGAGATCCGTCTGGAGATTGAAACCGCCGCCCGCATCGAAGTTGACGGCGCCTCGCAGTGCCCAGGCGTCGGCATCGATATCGCCGGGAGAATCGATGACGCTTCCATAGGCGCCTTCGATGTATCCCGTCACGCCCAGCGATGCCTGTTCGACCGGCGCCTCATAGTAGTCGTCTGTCCCGACCAGCGGTCCGTCAATATCGGCGGCTGCCGCGAGCGGTGCGCTCGACAAAAGAAAAACAAGAAAACTGTTTGCCCGAAACATCTGCCCACCCCGCTGGAAACCCTACCGAAGAGTAAGCGAACATCGTTAATACAATCTGAAAGCGTATCGAGTTTGCAGGGCATCAGATTTGAAGGCAGCGAACGCGGTGGTGTCTCTTTGAAAAAGGCGCTCAAGGCGGCAGCGCAGTGCGCGCGAAAGGCACACTTGCCGAGGCGATCGCGTTGCTGAATTTGTTTTTGAAAGAGATTGGCTGGGGAACCTGGATTCTCACGTAATTTCAATGGCTTAGCGAAATCGCCTTTGAATTCCCTGTATTCTTCCGCCGCGAGCGACCGTGGGTGCCACCTTTGTGCCCTGGCTTTGGGCCTCAGTCAACATCGGGGGAGAGCGGAAATAATTTCCGCTCTCCGAGGTCAAGTTTACGCTGAGGCGGCATCGAGCGCGCGACAGTTTCGCACCCTCAAATCTCTCATTCTCGCCATTGTGACCGGTCCTCAAAAGCGGACGTTTTTGAGCGCGAGATTCGGCCGTGAGATCGAACATCCGCTATCGCATGACCTTCTCGAACTGAAATCCCTCGCTTCCCGCCAGATCGCTGGTGCCGGTATGGTTCGGGTCAAGGTGGTGCGCGTGGAAGAACGCGATGATCTTGAAACCACATTTGTTGACGTAGAAGTGGATATTCCTCTTCTCAAAATACGGCGTATGCGTCTGCCACTGAACGGTCTGCGAATATCGCGCTTCAATTGCGAGCCAGGCCTTGTGACCCAGACCTTGCCCGTGCTCTCCGACCTTTAGGAAAAAGAGGTCGAGCGAGTTGTGATGGGTCTTTTCGTCAATGGTCACCACAGCGCCGCCGACCTTTCGGCCCTCGCAAAGGATGCGGAGCGCCACAGCCCCAGGTGCATGGATCGATTTGTCGAGGTCGTCGTCGGAAGGGATCGGGCCGTCCGGCAATCCCCCGAACTCCTCGATGACCGCGACAGCAAACGCCTCCTGGAGTTCCTTCTTGAAGTCCGGGAGATC
Organism: Ensifer sp. M14; assembly: GCF_003355565.1. Classification (NCBI taxonomy): domain Bacteria; kingdom Pseudomonadati; phylum Pseudomonadota; class Alphaproteobacteria; order Hyphomicrobiales; family Rhizobiaceae; genus Ensifer; species Ensifer sp. M14. The sequence goes on along the minus strand of NZ_QJNR01000004.1, from coordinate 4,079,519 downwards.
GTTCGAATCGGCGATGGTCAGGCTAACATTATGACTTGTCATAACTTCTCTCAGAGTGTTTCAAGGCGCGGCCGGGCCTCACTGACTAGATGTCGGTGCGCGCTTCTGTGTCACTACAGAACGACTCTTGACCGCGCGTGGCATCGATTGACGCCTTGATGGCTAGCAAGCAGAGTTTGAGGCTGTGTGGAGGAAGTGTGGAGCGTGTGTGGAGCCGGGGGCTGGTGTCCTGCAGCGACCGGACCCTGGTCACTGGCGAGCTGTGGATCAGGAGACCGGCCTTCCAAGTGAAATCTCGAACATGGCGCCGCCTTTATCGGAAGGAGCGTAGCGAACCTTTCCACCATGCGCCTCAACGATGGCGCGCACCACGGACAGGCCGAGGCCATTTCCGCCTTTCTCCAGAGAGCGGGATTGCCTACCCCTTCGGAAGGGTTCGAAAGCCGAAGAGGCGATGTCAGCGTCCAGACCTGGTCCCTCGTCGGCGACCCGCAAGACCACCAGATCATTCTCCACCTGCAGGCTGATCTCGACGACGCCGCGCACTGCGTAGCGACGCGCATTGGTGACGAGCGCGAGGAGCACCTGCCGAATCCGCATCGCATCGACGGAAACCACAACATCGGCAAGTTGAAGCCGAAGTTCAAAACCGTCCTGTTTCAATTCCTGTTCCAGCACCCCCGCAAGCCGCTGGATCTCGTCCTTGAGCCGGACAGGCTGAAGACGGAGGTCGAGGTGACCGCTATCGGCCAACGTCACCGTTCGCAGGTCTTCAACGAGCCTGGCGAGCGAGTCCACCTGCAGTACCATGGCATGGAGGGACTTTTCGTCGGGTTCAAATACGCCGTCGATCATGCCTTGCAGGCGACCCTTCATGATGGTCAGGGGCGTGCGCAATTCATGGGCGATCGAGGCATTCCAAAGGGTCATGTCGGACGCCATATCCTGCAGACGCTGGGCCATGGCATTGAAGTCTTCGACAAGAAGGGCCGTCTCGCCAAGTGAATTGTCGCCGGGAATGGCGCGGGCCGAAAGGTCGCCGTCTCTGATGCGTCTGGCGCTCATCGCTAGCGATTCCAGCGGCTCGAGAATGCGCCGCGCAAGTCTGACCGACGCCATGGCTGCAACAATCACCGCGATGAAAATGAGGACGGCCAGGATGACGAAATCGAAGCCCGTCAACCAGTTGTCGGTGTCTTCGGACCAGGGAGAGAAATAGAACAGGATGCTGAAAGCGAGGTAGGTTCCGAAAAAGACCAGCAATCCGGCGGCCACGGTGACGGACGCCATGGCAAACAGAATTTGCCGGCTAAGCCCCTTCATGAGCATCATCGATCGACCGCCAGACGGTAGCCGACGCCTCTGATACTGGTCAGCATGCCTTCGCCTCCAGCCTGTTCGAGTTTCTTGCGCAGCTTGCTCAGATGACTGTCGATGGTCCGATTCAGCGCATCGGAACCGGGCAGACATGCATCGACGAGTTCGCTTCGAGAGAAGGCCTTGGTGGGGGTTCTGGCAAGATGCGCCAGGAGCCTAAACTCAGTCAATGTCAGGGAAAGGATGACCGGCGCGCCGTCCTTCTCGATCTTCACCTGATAACTGTCCAGATCGATCGTAAGGTTTCCGGCGCGGATCATCGCGCCCGCCTGGCTCAGACCTGCGCGCCGGAGCACGGCTTTCGCTCGTGCGACGACCTCTATGGGATTGAACGGCTTGACGATGTAGTCGTCCGCGCCGATCCGCAGTCCCTGTAAACGGTCTACGTCTTCATCCAGGGCTGTGATCATGATGACGGGGGTGCGGCCCCGCCTTTGAATTTCGGCGAGAAGCTCCCAGCCATCCAGCCGCGGCATGGTTATATCCGCCAGAACGATATCGGGTTTCAGCGAGCGGTGCAGATCGAGGGCGACCTGCCCATCGCGGGCGTGCACCGTGCGAAATCCCTCACGCGTAAAATAGGCCTCAAGAATGCCGGCGATCTCCGTATCGTCTTCGGCAATCAAAACAAGTTCCGCCATGGTCATCTAGCTCCTTGCAACTTCAATGCCATTGAACCGCCTTGCGGTCGAGTAGGCGCGCTTCGCGTCCACATGATCGCAACAGAACCTCCACAAAGCCCCAACGCAACGCTTTTAGAGCACCATCATCAAGCTCTTCCTCAGCAAGATGGATGGTGAATACCGATGCAAAGCGGATCTCGTTTCTGGAAATTCGGCCTGTTGTGCTTGCCGATGTTACTTTTATCCGCCTGCAGCGATCAGTCGGGCGCCGAGGCGGTTGCAGCCGCCGAGCCACAGCCCGCTCGCGTCAGTGTCATGACGGTCCAGCCGCAAGCTGTCACGGTCTACGACGAGTTGCCGGGGCGGGTTTCGGCCTTCCGCACGGCAGAGATCCGGGCGCAGGTGAGTGGCATCATTCAGAAAAAGCTCTTCGAGGAGGGAGCCTTTGTCGATGCCGATACACCGCTTTTCCAGGTTGATCCGGCCCCCTTCGCCGCGGATGCCGATGCGGCTGCGGCCGGGCTGGCGCGCGCGGAAGCCGAACTCGTGAATGCCAAGGTGAAGTTTGAGCGCGCGGAGCTTCTCTCAGCGCAAAAGATCACAAGCGACGAAGCCTTCAACAATGCGACAGCGGCCTTATCCCAGGCAAAGGCGACTGTTGCAGAAGCCAAGGCCAATCTGGCGCGGCGAAAGCTGGAGCTCTCCAACGCCACCATTCGCAGTCCGATCAGCGGTACAATCGGCCAATCCTTCATGACGGAGGGCGGACTTGCTTCCTCTTCCGCGACAACGCCCCTCGCCGTGGTTCAGCAGATCGAGCAGGTCTATGTGGACGTGCGTCAATCGTCCATGAGCCTGGAAAGCCTGCGCGAAACAGCCTCCGGAGCGGGGATGGGAGATCCGGAAGAACTGCCGGTCAGGATCAAAACAATAACGGGCAAGCCTTATGGCCATGCCGGACGAGTGCTGTTCTCCGACATCACAATCGACAGCGCCACGGGCAGCCTTGGGATCCGGATAGTTGTTCCCAATCCCGAGGAGAAACTCCTTCCGGGCATGTTCATCCGCGCAATGGTGCCGCGCGAGGTTTACTCCGCGGCTCTTCTGGTACCACAGGAGGCGGTCACACGCGATCCGGCCGGAAGGCCGGAGCTCATCATTGTCGGTGCGGACAAAACCGGCGTGAGACGGACCCTCGACTTGGGGCCGCTCGTCGACGGAAAATACCTCGTCAGGAGTGGGCTTGCGGCCGGCGAAACGATCGTCGTGCTGGGGCAGGAGCGGGTCCAGAATGGGCAGCCGCTGGAAACGTCGCCGTCGCAAGTCTCCCCCGAGACACAGAGCTAAGGAGCGGATGATGCCGCAGTTCTTTATCGACCGGCCGGTCTTCGCCTGGGTCATCGCCATAATGATCGTGATTGCCGGGCTGATCGCCATTCCACAGTTGCCTGTGTCGCGCTTCCCCACCATTGCCCCGCCGAGCGTCTCGATCTTCGCCACCTACACGGGGGCCACGCCCCAGGTGATCAATGACAGCGTCACCAGTCTGATCGAGCGCGAAATCTCGGGCGCGAAGAACGTCCTCTATTTCGATTCTTCCGCAGATTCGTCCGGATCTACAACCATCACCGTGACATTCAAGCCGGGAACTGATCCGGAACTTGCGCAGGTGGATGTTCAGAACAGGCTGAAGGCGGTGGAGCCACGGTTGCCCGAGCCGGTTCGGCGTGCCGGGCTGTCCGTGGAATCCGCATCGTCGGGATTCCTGATGATTGTCTCCCTGAAGTCGAAGGACGGGACGCTCGACGCGCTTTCACTTGATGATTATCTCGCGCGCAACATCGCTCCGGAGCTCAAGCGTGTGGCCGGCGTCGGTCGCGTCCAGTCGTTCGGTTCGGAAGCGGCCATGCGGATCTGGGTCGACCCCACGCGCTTGCTGGCGCACTCCATTTCCATGGCGGAGGTGACGCAGGCGATACAGTCGCAGAACATTCAGGTCGCGCCAGGACGATTGGGGGATGCCCCGACAGTCCCCGGGCAGAAAGTCAGCGTCCCGCTCAACGTCAGGGGCCAGCTTCAGACGCCAGAAGAATTCGCTGAGGTCATTCTCCGATCAAACACTGACGGCTCGCGATTGACCTTGGGCGAGATCGCCAGGATCGAGGTCGGATCGCAATCGTCCAGCTTTGCCATTCTCGACGGCGGCAAGCCTGCGACCGCAGCCGCCATTCAAATGACGCCGGGCGCCAATGCCGTCAGCACATCAAGCGGGGTGCGGGCGCGCCTGGCAGAGCTTGCCCTCACCATGCCTGCAGGGATCGACTACGCGATCTCCTATGACACCGCGCCCTTTGTGAAGATCTCGATCCAGAAAGTGGCGCAGACACTCGCCGAGGCCATGGTGCTTGTCTTCCTGATCATGCTGCTGTTCCTGCAGAATGTTCGCTACACGCTCATCCCGGCCATCGTCGCTCCGATTGCGCTGCTTGGCACGTTCGCCGTCATGCTGGCGATCGGCTATTCGATCAACGTCCTGACGATGTTCGGCATGGTTCTCGCGATCGGCATCATCGTCGATGACGCCATCGTGGTGGTTGAAAATGTCGAGCGGCTGATGGCCACCGAGGGCCTGTCGCCGCGTGAGGCGACGCGCAAGGCCATGACCGAAATCACAGGCGCGGTGATCGGGATCACCCTTGTGTTGACCGCTGTCTTTCTTCCGATGGGACTGGCCTCCGGATCGGTCGGCGCGATCTACCGTCAGTTCACAGTGTCGATGGCCGTCTCCATCCTCTTCTCCGCGTTTCTGGCACTCAGCCTCACGCCAGCCCTTTGCGCGACCCTGCTGAAGCCGATCGACCACGGTCACCATCAGCGAAAGGGCCTCTTCGGTTGGTTCAATCGTGGATTTGAACGTTTGACGCGGCGTTACGCGGGCTGGATTACGAGACTTGTGCAGAAGACCGGTAGGACGATGTTCGTCTATCTGACGATTCTCGGCGCAGTGGCCTATGGTTACACCACGCTGGCGACCACATTCGTGCCGGAGGAAGACCAGGGCTCCTTCATGACGTCCGTCACGCTGCCGGCAGAGGCGACTGCGGAACGCACGCGCGACGTGGTCAATCTCTTCGAGAAGCATGTGCAAACTCGACCGGATATCGTCAACAACCTGACGATCATGGGCTTTGGCTTCTCGGGTTCAGGCCCTAATACGGCCATGTCGTTCACGACCATGAAGGATTGGGACGAGCGCTCGACAAGCGTGGACGACGAAGTGAACGCAGCGACGCAAGCCATGGCCGACGCAACTGAGGGCGAGGTCTTCAGCCTGAAGCCGCCAGCAATCGAGGAATTGGGCACGACATCAGGCTTTTCGCTGAGACTTCAGGATCGCGCCAATCATGGAGAGAAGGCGCTAGCCGCGGCCGCGGCCCAGCTCACCCAACTCGCATCGCAGAGCAAACTGCTGAGCGATGTCCGTGTCGACGGGCTTCCAAGCGGTCCGAGCGTCACGCTCAAGGTCGATCGCCAGAAGGCCAGTGCCCTTGGTGTCGCATATTCCACGATCAGCGATACGTTGGGGGGTGCCGTGGGCTCGACCTATGTGAACGATTTCCCGCGCGACGGCCGGTTGCAACAGGTGATCATCCAGGCAGAGCCGGCAAGCCGCATGCAGGTTGACGATATTCTCAACCTTCATGTCCGAAGCGACACCGGGAAGATGGTCCGCCTTTCGGAGATCGTGACAGCGGAATGGTCGACCATCCCGCTGCAGGTCACACGCTACAATGGATATCCTTCGACCAGCCTGTCCGGTTCTGCGGCGCAGGGTGTTTCCAGTGGCAAGGCTATGGACGAGATCGAGCAACTGGCGCTCAAGCTTCCCAAGGGCTTTGCCGTTGAATGGACGGGGCAATCTCTGCAGGAGCGGCAATCTGGCGCTCAGGCCCCGATGCTGATGGCTTTCTCGTTTCTGATCGTCTTCCTGGTGCTGGCGGCACTTTATGAAAGCTGGACTGTGCCGCTCTCCGTCATGCTCGTTGTGCCACTCGGCGTTATCGGGGCCGTGATCGCGGTCCATCTGCGCGGTCTGGAAAACGATGTTTTCTTCAAGGTCGGGCTGATCACCCTGATTGGCCTTTCCGCGAAGAATGCGGTGTTGATCGTGGAGTTTGCCCGCAAACGCCAGATGGATGGTCAGGGTCTTGTCGAAGCTGTCGTCGAAGCCGCGCGTCTCCGCCTGCGTCCGATCGTCATGACATCACTCGCCTTCACCTTGGGTGTCGTACCATTGGTCATAGCCTCGGGCGCAAGCTCGGAAACGCAGAATGCCATCGGAACCGGCCTGTTCGGCGGAATGATTTCCGGCACGGTGCTGGCGGTGATTTTTGTTCCGGTTTTCTACGTGGTTGTCACCCGTTTGACGCGCCGCCAGGACCGGTCGCGGGCACTACACAGTGAGGCCTAGCCAGTCAGCGTTTTTCCGAAGAGGGGCAGTTCGCCAAATATGGCAGGTGCAAGGCGTTTCACGCCACCAGAGAGAAATGCCTTGAGGCGGCCAACATTCCGGCAAGATATACAAACAGCGGATCAATAGGGATCGCAGCGGACCATCTGGCCCGCTGCGATCCTTCTTTGTTACGCGTCCTTGAAGACGTCCTCTCGGCCGCGTCGCATCGAGGGCGAGATGGCGACGATGAGTGCCATCATGCCGACCGCAAGGAGGGTGGCGGAAAGCGGCGACTGGATGAAGGTCAGCGGGTTTCCATCCGAGATGATCAGCGACTGCCGCAGCTTTTCTTCCAGCAACCGCCCGAGCACGAAGCCGAGAGCAAGCGGTGCGGGTTCGAAATCGAGCTTGTAGAGCGCATAGCCGATGAAGCCGAAGAAGGCAGCCATCATCACCTGGGCGGCATCGTTGGCGATCGAGTAGAGGCCGATGCAGCAGAAGCAGACGATGGCAGGGAAGAGCAGGCGATAGGGGACGCGCAAGAGCTTCACCCAGAGCCCGATCAGGGGCAGGTTGATGATCACCAGCATCAGGTTGCCGATCCACATCGAAGCGACCAGTCCCCAAAAAAGTTCCGGATTGCGTTCGATCACCTGCGGACCCGGAACGATACCCTGGATCATCATTGCACCGACCATCAGGGCCATGACCGCATTCGGCGGCAATCCAAGGGTGAGCAGCGGGATGAAGGACGTCTGCGCGCCGGCATTGTTGGCACTTTCCGGCCCGGCGACCGCGGCTGGTGCGCCCTGGCCGAAATCCTGAGGTCGCTTGGAAAGGTGCTTCTCCACGGCATAGCTCGCGAAGGGTCCCAGGATAGCGCCATTGCCCGGCAAGACGCCAAGAATGGAGCCAAGGAAGGTGCCGCGGGCAATGGGTGCAAGATTTTCGCGCAGTTCGCCGAGCGTCGGCCAGAGGCGGCCGATCCGGCTACGCACGACATCGCGTGTCTCAGGATCGGCAAGGTTCTTGAAGATCTCGCCGAAGCCGAAGATGCCCATGGCGAGCACCACGAATTCGATGCCGTCATGCAGCATCTCGAGATCGAAGGTCATGCGCTCGCGCCCTGTTTCCATGTCGGCCCCGACACAGGAGAGAAGGATGCCGACGACGATCATGGCGATTGCCTTGATCAGCGAGCCGCGGGCCAGAACGACAGCGAGGACCAGGCCCATTATCATCAGCGAGAAATACTCCGCTGGACCGAACAGCAAGCCCATTCGGGTCATCGGCACGCCGAGTGCTGCAATCACGATGGTTGCGGCGGTGCCGGCAATGAAGGAGCCGATGGCGGCGAGGCCGAGTGCGAGGCCGGCCTGTCCCTTCTGGGCCATCTTGTGGCCGTCGATCGCCGTGACGACCGCGGTTGCCTCGCCCGGAATGTTGACCAGGATGGCGGTGGTTGAGCCGCCGTACTGGGCGCCATAATAGATGCCGGCGAGCATGATCAGCGATCCTGTCGGATCGAGCGATAGGGTCACAGGCAGCAGGATCGCGATCGTCGCGACCGGACCGACGCCGGGCAGGACGCCGACCAGCGTACCGATCAGGCAGCCGATGAAGCAGAGCGCCACATTGTTGAGCGTGAGCGCTACGGACAGGCCGAGGCCCAGATTGGTGAAAACGTCGAACATCTCAGTATCCTAGCAGCCAGGGCGCTACGGGTACCGAAAGGCCGAGCGCGTAGCGGAACAGCCCGATACAGAATGCGGTCAGCACGACCGCGAAGACGAGCAGTTCGGGAAGGCGAGAATCGCGAGCGGCCAAGCCGGATGCGACGATCGCCAGCGGGCAGGCCACCGCCATCCCGAGGTTCGGGATGGCGATCGGACCGAGGTGATAGCCACGGATCGTGATGGCAAACAGGATGACACCGAGGACCACCGGAATAGTCTCCCGGATCGCCCAGTGGCCTGTCGAGGGACCGGGATCCTTGAGGCTAAGGGCGATCTGGAGAGCGCCAAGCCCGACGATTATGAGCGAGAGGACGCGGGGCATGAGCCCCGAGCCGACGCCGTCGCTGGTCATGAAGGGCAAGTCTGCACCTCCCCAGAGGCCGAGGCTTCCGAGAGCCAGAAGCACGAGGCCGGCAATTCTCTCCCGTCCCTGCCACCCGTTCGCGGCTGGCGGTTCCGTATTGGTCGTAACGTCCTGCATGTCATTCGACCTTGATATCGGCGGCCTTCACGACCTCACCCCAACGGGCGCGTTCCTTGGCCATGAAGTCGGCAAAGGCCTGAGCTCCCATGGTGGAGGCCACGGCACCGTCGTTCCTCAGCTTGTCGAGAACCTCGGCATCGCCCAGTGTCTCCGCGGTTGCCTTCTCGAGCTTCGCCTTGACCTCTGCCGGCATGCCCTTGGGGCCGACGAGACCATACCAGGCCGATGCGGTGTAGCCAGCAAGCCCGGCTTCGATGGCTGTTGGAACGTCAGGAAGGGTTTCGAACCGCTTGTCGCCGGTGACAGCAAGGGCCTTCAGCGTACCGCTTTCAATGAGGCCGATGGCGGACGGAATGGTCGTGACCATGAAGTCGATATGTCCTCCGACGAGATCGTTCACCGCCGGGCCAGCACCCTTGTAAGGAACGTGCTTCACCTTGATGCCGGCCGTCTGGCCGAGCAGCAGCGCGCCGAGATGGCTGGCCGAAGCATTGCCTGCAGAACCGTAGACCAGTTCCTTGGTTTTGGCGGCCTCGATCAGCTCGCCGAGCGAGTTGACCTGAAGACGCGGACCGACGACGACGACGAGAGACGCATCGGCGATCATGGCGATCGGGTCGAGCGCTTCGGCCGGGTCAGCCTTCAGATTGAAGATGTGCGGATTGACCACCATCGGGCCCTGGTTGCCGATGAGCAGCGTGTAGCCGTCTGGATCGGCGGACGCAGCCACTTCCGTGCCGATGTTGGCGGCCGCACCCGGCCGGTTTTCGACGATCATGCGGCCATCAAGTGCCTTCTCCAGGCGAGCGGCAAAGACGCGTGCGATCGCGTCGGTGCCGCCACCGGCGGCGTACGATACGATCAAGGTGATCGGTTTGGACGGATAGGCATCCTGGGCGAGGCCGGAGCCTGCCACGGAAAAGGCGAGTGCTGTGCTGCACAGGGAAAGCACGAGGCGGCGGGTCATTGTCATGGGCATTTCTGATTTCCTCCCGAGTCAAGTATGGCATTCACTTCGAGGCGACGCGATAGTCTGCAACCATCGGATCGCGTTTGCGGACGAGCGCCGCGCCTTCAAACAGCCGTCGGCTGGTTCTCATCACCGAGACCGTCGGACTGTTGTCTCCTTGGGCCTTCTCGATGCGAACGCGGAGAAGACCTGTCGGATGCTCCCAAGCCAGCGAAACGGGCAGGGCCAAATTTGGAACGTGTTGCCCGACGAGGCTCGTGGGGATGGTGGCCGCAAGCCCGAGGCTGACAGCACCGGTCGTTGCCAGCGCCGTGTGGCAGGTCGCCGGCGTGAAATAGCGGACGGCGAGATCACCCTCGCGACGCGGGGCGCCGATCAGGAGCGGCTTTGGCAACACCGATTGGCTGACATCGCCGAGCCCCATCATGCGTCCAGCCTCGCGCCGCACGGTTTCGAGCCGGGTCAGGAAGGCCGTGTCGGCGTCGAGCGCCGCTGCAGGTTCGGAACCGGTGAAGCCGAAATCCGAGGCGCGCATAACGACGAGCGGCGTTGCGCCATCGACCAGCGTGGCGTCGATGTCAAGCACCCGGTCGACGGCGTTTCCGGTCGGCAGGAGCTTGCCGGTCTTGGCCCCGATCGCATTGCGGAAGGCGAGATACACTGGGGCAGCGGTTCCTGGGACGCCGTCGATCTGCGCCTCGCCCTGATAGACGAGTTGACCATGCGGCGTGCGGACCCGGGCCTCGATGATCTTACCGGTGTTTACGTTATGCACGCGTATCAGCGTTTCATCGGCCTGTATCGTCACCAGTCCGGCTTCGATAGCAAAGGGGCCGACGGCCGAAAGCATGTTGCCGCAATTGGGAGCCGTATCGACGGATTTTTCCAGGACCTTCACCTGAGCGAACAGGTAATCCACGTCCGCTTCCGGATGGGACGAAGGACCGACGATCGCGACCTTGCTGCTGAGTGAATTGCCGCCGCCGATGCCGTCGATCTGCAGGGCGTGGCCGGAGCCCATGATTTCCAAAAGGAGACGATCGCGCTCGGCCGGGTCGATCGGGAGATCGCGGGACAGGAAAAAGGGCCCCTTCGATGTTCCGCCACGCATCATCACGCAGGGTATCCTGATCAAGTCGTCCATTCGGTGTCATCCTCCAGGCCGGTCTCTGCCGGCTGCGAGAGGAGAGTTCTCACGTCACAAATCGGTTGTGAAATGCAAAGAATTGCGCGATTATTCCGATATGCGGAATAATTTCGAATTCCTTGACCTGAAGGCGTTTCTCGCCGTCCTTGACCTGGGCTCGTTCAACGAAGCAGCCCGGCAGCTCAATTTGTCACAGCCTGCGCTTTCAAGGCGGATCAAGGGTTTTGAAGAAGCTGTCGGGGCCCAGCTCATCGAGAGAACGACGCGGCACGTTGCGCCGACCCAGATTGGACGAGAGCTTCTGCCACTTGTACGCCGTCTTGTCGACGAATTCGAGGATTCTATCCTCTCGATCAGCGATCTCGGTGGCCGTCATCGCGCACAGGTGACGATCGCCTCGGTCCCAACGGCAGCATTCTATTTTCTTCCCAGAGTTGTGCATTCCTTCAACGAAAAATTCCCCGGCATTCGCTTTCGAATTCTCGACCTGTCGGCCAATGAGGGGCTCGATGCTGTCGCGAACGGCGAAGTCGAGTTCGGTATCAATATAACCGGTGCTGCACGGGCGGATCTCAACTTTACGCCGCTGATCGAGGATCCTTTCGTCCTCGCATGCCGCCGCGACCACCCGCTTGCCACCGCAAAGTCGCTGACATGGGCGGACCTCGCAGGCCATCCCTTGATCGGAGTCAGCAAGACCAGTGGCAATCGCGCCGTACTCGATCGGGCGCTGACGACAGCCCAGGTGCAGCTCAACTGGTTCTACGAGGTCAACCATCTCTCGACTTCGCTCGGTCTGGTTGAGGCGGGGCTCGGGATATCCGTGATGCCGAAACTCGCGACCCCACAGTTGGAGCATCCCGTCATTGCCACCGTGCCGCTGAAGGGGCCTCTGGTCAGCCGCACGATCGGCCTCGTCGAACGCCGCGGCGGTCGCCTGTCGCCGGCTGCGATCCGTTTTCGGGAAATGCTGATCCAAGAATGGACGGATTGCTGAAGCGGATTGAAGTGGCCAATCGCAGGCCAGGAACGAAGGGTTGGACGCGCTTGGACCAATGTCAGCGAACACGGCTCGGCGTTAGCCGTCATTCTGTTCTCGGTCCAAGGTAATCATTGCGCGGAGGGGTCCCCAGCCAACTTTTCTGCACAGTTCTCTGGTTGGGTTGTTGAGTGCCGAGCGCCCTCTTCTCTGTTGTTAGCGCCGTGCGCGGCGAAAGTTCGAGGTAAGCGATTTCCGGTGCTTCCAGGATATCGGTCGCAGTCGACGTGGGCTTGCTCTCATTGGCCAGCCTCAACGAGGAAGCAACAGCGGGTTCGACATCGACGGGCTTCTCCGCGACCACGGACTTGTTCGTTCTGCCGCCGCCAGTGAATTCACTTAAGGTGCGGTCGACGAGGTCGTGGCGTTCGTCGATATCCAGCAAGGCCGCAGCGCGGCCTTCGAACATTTTCGACATGGCGCGTTCGCGATTGAGCGCCGTGTCCTCAATCTCGAAGTGGTAGATCAGTCGTCTGATACCATCCTCAAATCCAGGGCTGCGAGCCGTGCTCAGCTCGCCTCGATAGTTCGCCCGGATGGCATCGACATGTGAGGCGGGGACGCCGTTTTTCAGGAGATGGGTGAGACCAGGGCAATCGCCTCCGAGACTGAGGTCCGAGCGGGTCCCGAACTTTGAGAGGAGCTGACAGGCCCAGCCAACCTCGAGATCGAGCTCCATCTCGACGACATCGCCACCGCGGCCGTTGCGCTTGGCCATCGTGCTGATGTCATCGAGCCTCTCGATTTCCGCATCCCGCACGTGCTCGAACAGGATCTGGAGCTGCTTCTTAGTAGACATTGCTTCTTTCGAATTCATCCTCAGTTCGGCCAGTCGCATATTGAGCTTCCGGCCGATGATCTGAGCCTTTCTATGGTCAGAACAATGAAGGCTGAGTGAAAGGCGACTGCCTGGGCGGCAATGGACGAAGAAGGCCGGGATGCGCGGCCGCCAGTAGAAGATGTTTCCGCGGCGGATCAGATTCTCGACCTCGTGGCGCACGGCCATGGCGTATACCCTGTCTTCGCCCGAAGGGTCTGCTGCGGCGCACTAGCGCCTGGGCATCACCTTTGGGCTACAGTTTTGGGCATCAGGTCGCCAATGATGCCAAAACGATATCCGGCACGACTGGAAAATCAAGGAATTAAGGGATTTTAGCGAGAGTTGGCTGGGGAACCTGGATTCGAACCAGGACTAACGGAGTCAGAGTCCGTGGGTCTACCGTTAACCTATTCCCCAAAGCCGCCGTCGGGGCGAAGCCCGTCGGGTTGGTTGGCGGGCTTATAAACAAATCAGCGGCTGATGCAAATACCTTTTGCAAAAAAAATCGCGCATGAAGCGAAGATCGTCGTCGCGGCGGTGATGGGAACGAGCCGGCAGGGCGCTGAACCCGCCATGTTTGCGGGGGGTAGGCCGGAACCGGCCGCTCGTCCGAATTGTTGTGCACAAGCCGTTTCTCAAAAAAAGTTTGGCGAATGGGGGCGGCGCTGGTACAGTCGCCCCAACGAAAAATCGAGAAAGCGCCTTGAGCGGCTGATAAGGCTTTGCGCGGCGCAATGGTTGAGACAAGTGAAAGACCCCGATCACGGCGAAAAGCCGTCCGAATCCGGGGCGTCGGCAGCAGGCCGTAGCGATGGAAACAAGATGGTTCCGCGCAACGGCAAGGGCAAGCGGAAACGGCGCAAGTCGTCTGCTTCGCCGTCTGCAATTGCCAGCCAACCCGGCGGTGCCGGTCTGGCAGGGCGTCCCGCAGGACCAGACGATGCGGAACCGGCGCGCAAGCGCAAACGGCGTCGTCGTTCGAAATCCGCAAAACAGCAGGCTCAGGCTGCACCCGCATCTGCGGGTAGCCGCGATGCGCAGCTTGTCGACCCGGCAATGGGCGACAGGAAAGGCCACAAGCGCAACAAGAAGGCACGGCATCGTCGTGGCATTCAGGGACGGCCACTCACCTCGGGCGAGCGGCAGCAGGCGCAGTCGCGCCCCAACGACGGGGCGGCCGTATCCCGGCCCGCAGCGCCTCAGCCTGGCGGGCAAGCGCCGTCGCGTTCCGACCAGCCTCGTGCACCCTTCGTTGCCGCCAGCGAGCCACCGGCGCCGCTTTATGCGGCACTGGATCTCGGCACCAATAATTGCCGTCTGCTGATTGCGCAGCCGACCCGTCCCGGCCAGTTCCGGGTGGTCGACGCCTTCTCGCGTATCGTCAGGCTGGGTGAGGGACTGGGCGCCAGCGGCCGGTTGTCCGACGACGCGATGGACCGCGCCGTCGAGGCACTGAAGGTCTGCGCCACCAAGCTGGGTGGGCGTCTCATTCGGCGCAGCCGGTTGATCGCAACCGAAGCCGCCCGTGCGGCAGCAAACGGCGAAAGCTTCCTTGAGCGCGTCGCCAAGGAAACGGGGCTCGAGCTGGAGATCATCAACCGCGAGACAGAGGCGAGGCTTGCCGTGTCCGGCTGCTCGTCGCTGGTTGATCGCGAGACGCGCTCCGTCGTTCTCTTCGATATCGGCGGTGGCTCCTCGGAGATCGCCGTCATCCGCATCGGCGACAACAGATCCAACCGCCTCGCCAACCACATCACCCACTGGACTTCACTGCCCGTCGGCGTCGTAACCCTGTCTGAGCGCCACGGCGGCCAGCATGTGACGCCTGCAAGCTTCGAAGCGATGGTTCAGGAAGTCGAGGGTATGCTGTCGCGTTTCGACAGCCCGCCGGTCGAGGCGCTGGCAACGGGTATAGCCGGCAGCGGCTTCCACCTGATCGGCACCTCGGGCACGGTGACGACGCTTGCCGGCGTTCACCTGGATCTGCCGCGCTATGACCGCCGTCGCGTCGACGGGCTCTGGCTGTCCGACGACGAGGTCTCTGCCATGCAGGCGCGGCTTCTGTCCTGGGATTTCGACGCTCGGGCGGCAAATCCCTGCATCGGCCCGGATCGTGCCGATCTGGTGCTGGCCGGTTGCGCGATCCTCGAAGCGATCCGTCGCCGCTGGCCCTCGACACGCATGCGCGTTGCCGACCGCGGGCTGCGGGAAGGCTTGCTCACCGACATGATGGCCGACGATGGCGCCTGGCGACGCTCGCGGCCGCGCAGGCATCAGCGCAGCTCGACCACATAATTCCTTCAATCGGAAATCGATTTAGGCAATTGTGCGATAACATCTGCAGATACGGCAGGCCCGGCGCGTCCGAAGGGATGCGCGGCCTTCGCCGCCACGAAGGATAAAACACATGACGAAACCTCCTGTTGGCGGCAACCGCAGCGGCCGAAAGCTTGGCCAGAAGGTCAAGAAGGGCAAGCTCAAGGCGTCGTCCCGCCGCTGGATCGAGCGCCACATCAACGACCCTTACGTCCAGCGCGCCCAGCTCGAAGGCTACCGTGCGCGCGCCGCCTTCAAGCTTCTGGAGATTGACGAGAAGCACAAGATCCTCAATGGCGCCCGCCGCATCATCGACTTGGGAGCCGCCCCCGGCAGCTGGTCGCAGATCGCCGCCAAGGTAACCAACTCGACGGATGGCGATCCGCGCGTGGCCGCGATCGACTTCCTGGAGATGGATCCGCTGCCTGGCGTGCGCATCCTGCAGATGGATTTTCTCGACCCGCAAGCGCCTGAAAAGCTGATGGAAGCGATCGGCGGCACGCCGGATCTGGTCATTTCCGACATGGCGGCGCCGACGACCGGACACCGTCAGACGGACCATTTTCGCACCATGCATCTCTGCGAAGTGGCGGCGCATTTCGCCGTCGACGTTCTGGCCGAGGGCGGGCATTTCCTGGCAAAAACCTTCCAGGGCGGCACCGAGCGCGATCTGCTCAACATGTTGAAGCAGAATTTCCGTCAGGTCGTTCACATCAAGCCTGCATCTTCGCGTGCCGAATCGGTGGAAATGTTCCTGCTTGCCAAGGGCTTCAAGGGACGCCGCGCGACCGATGCGGATGAGCCCGCAGAAGACGAGGCGGCGGACTGAGCCATGCTGCTTTATGTGACGGTCGGCACCAACGATCTCGACGGCGCGGGCGCGTTTTACGACCCGGTGCTGGCGACGCTCGGATACCGTCGTCAGCGGCAGGACGAGACCGAAATCGGCTATGGCGCCGATGGTGATATCAGGTGCCGGTTCTGGGTGGTGACGCCGTTCAATGGCAAGCCGGCAACCTTTGGCAACGGTGTGACGATCGCGCTTGTTGCCGAAACGCGTGCGGCGGTCGACGCCTTCCATGCGGCCGCCCTTGCCCAGGGCGGCATCGACGAGGGAGCGCCGGGCCTGCGCCCATTCCACGCCCATTTCTACGGCGCCTGGGTGCGCGATCTCGACGGCAACAAGCTGTCGGCGGTCTGCGAGCGGCCGGAATAGCCCTTAGACCAACCCGCCCCGATATTACTTTCCTGCCGACGTTTCGATCTCGCGCACGGGCAACCTGTGTCCGGAGACCGAGGCGCCGGCATTCTTCGCCATCGTCAGGAACGGGATTGCCGCCAGAAGGTTGGCAACCGCAATGATCATGAACGCTGTGTGGAAGTTGTCGAGCTGCAGCGGTCCGCCGCTGAGCGATGTCTCGATTTCGAGGATCGCGCCGGCAACGGCAACCCCGAGCGCCAGGCTGATCTGTTGCAGCACCGCGCTCATCGACGTTGCCTTGCTGGCATCGGCATCGTCGATATCGGCAAAGGATAGCGCGTTGACGCTGGTGAAGAAGAACGAGCGGGCAAAGCCGGCGATCAGCAGAATGCTGATCATCACCAGATAGGGCGTTGCCGGCGTGAAGAAGCCATTGGCGAAGGTGGTGACCGCCGCGATGATGGCGGCGATGATCAGCGTCGTGCGGAAGCCGGCAAATGCGAGCACGCGGCGCGCATAGAACTTCGTGGTGATCGCGCCGACTGCACCGATGAAGGTGATCATGCCGGATTGGAACGGATTGAGGCCGAAGCCGACCTGCAGCATCAGCGGCATCAGGAAGGGCACCGCACCGACGGAAATGCGGAACACCGTGCCGCCGATCTGGGCGGCGCGAAAGGCGCTGTCCTGGAAGAGCTTGAGGTCGAGGATCGGGTGGGGATGGCGCCGCGCATGGGCGATGTAGAGCAGGCTAGCGATCACGCCCGTGATCACTGAACCGATGCCGATGATCGGCGGCAGCGCCGGCAGGCTGATGACCGATAGTCCGAAGACGACGCCGGATGCGGCGATGCCGCCAAGCAGGAAACCGACAATGTCGACCGGCGGCGGATTGCGGGGTTCCATGTGGGGCAGGTAGATGCCGGAGAGGATATAGCCGGCGATGCCGACGGGCACGTTGATCAGGAAGATCCAGTGCCAGGAGAAATAGGTGGTGATGAAGCCGCCGAGCGGCGGTCCTGCAAGCGGCCCGACCAGCGCCGGGATCGTCAAGAGCGCCATCGCCGAGACGAGTTCGCTGCGCGGGGCGCTTCGCACCAGCACCAGGCGGGCGACCGGCGTCATCATCGCGCCGCCCATGCCTTGCAGGAACCGCGACAGCACGAAGGCGAGAAGGCTGTTGGAGATGGCGCAGAGGATAGAGCCGGCGATGAAGACGAGGATCGCCGCGCGGAAAATCTTCTTGGCGCCGAATCGATCGGCCATCCATCCGCTCAAGGGGATGAAGATCGCCAGCGACACCATGTAGGCGGTCAGCGCCAGCTTGAGCGTGATCGGCCCGACGCCGATGTCGCGGGCAATGGCCGGCAGCGACGTGGCAATGACGGTTGAATCCATCTGCTCCATGAAGAGCGCGACGGCAAGGATCATCGGGACGATACGGTTCATGCGAATGTGCCTTGGGCGTGGGCGGCGTCGGCTTGGGCTCCAAGCTAGCGCTTCCGATGGCTTTGTCGGGACCAAACCGACGATTGCAGATCAAAAGCCTGTGATCCCGCCTGTCCATTGCTGTCAAGACGCTACTTCTGGCCCAGAGATGACGAGAGGCAGTCAATAGCGGGAGAAAATGATGACGAGCGACATGTCGATGAAGCGCCGCACCTTGATGACGGCGTCGACAATGGGTGTATTGGCGGCGCCCTCAATCATCACCGGGTTCGCAGTGGCCCAGGAAAAGGCGGACAATCAGAACATGCAACCAGCACAACCGCCCATTCGGGCGCTGAAACTCGGCGCGTTCAGGGTCGTGGTGATATGCGACGGCATGCGCGTTTCTCCCAAGCCGCACGAGACCTACGGTACCAACCAGTCGGAACAGGCAGTCGCCGATCTGCTGGCGCAGAATTTTCTGCCGAGCGATAGGCTGGTCAACAGCTATTCGCCTGTCCTTGTCGATACCGGCACAGAAGTCATCCTGTTTGACACTGGTCTGGGCGAGGGCGGGCGTGAGGCCGGATCCGGCCGCCTCGTCGACGGTCTCCGTGCTGCCGGCTACACACCCGAGGGCGTGTCGACCGTCGTGCTCACGCATATGCACGGCGATCATATCGGCGGCCTGATGGAAGGTGGCAAACCGGCCTTCGCCAATGCCCGCTATATCATCGGTGAAACGGAGTATGCCTTCTGGAAGGATCCGGCTCGGATCGGCACGCCGGCAGAAGGCGGTCACAAGGGCGTGCTGGAAAAGGTGGTGCCGCTTGCCGCGAAAGCCACGTTCATCGGCGATGGGGCTGAGGTCGCTCCGGGCATTTCGGCGATCGCCGCCTTCGGCCATTCGCCCGGCCATATGGTGTTCCGTCTCGAATCGGACGGCAAGGCGATGATGCTGACGGCCGATACCGCCAATCATTATGTCCTGTCGCTGCAACGACCGGATTGGGAGGTGCGCTTCGATATGGATAAGGCAGCGGCCGCCGCCTCGCGCCGCAAGGTCTTCGACATGATTGCGAGCGAAAGGCTGCCTTTCATCGGCTATCACATGCCGTTTCCCGCCGTCGGTTTCGTCGAGATGAAGGACCAGGGTTATCGCTTCGTGCCGGCGAGCTATCAGCTCGATATCTGAGCTTTTGACGGCTGAAATGTTGCTCTGCAACAACAATGGGTGGAGCCCGGGACATTTCCCGGGCTTTGCTATTTGCATCCTGACATATCCGTGTTACGAGCCCTCGCCAACTTCCAAGACAAGCTTTGAAGTCACCCGGTGGGCAAATCGCAGCCCGTTTCCCGGGGATTTTCGTTATTGAAGGGAATTGGCCATGGCGCGTATCATCGAAACGGCAACCGGTCTGGAGGCTCTGACCTTCGACGACGTTCTGCTCCAGCCCGGGCATTCCGAAGTCATGCCGGGACAGACGAACATCTCGACCCGCATTGCGCAGGATATCGACCTCAACCTCCCGATCCTGTCCTCGGCCATGGATACCGTCACCGAAGGACGCCTGGCGATCGCCATGGCACAGGCCGGCGGCATCGGCGTCATCCACCGCAACCTGACCCCGGTCGAGCAGGCCGAAGAAGTTCGCCAGGTCAAGAAGTTCGAAAGCGGCATGGTCGTCAATCCGGTGACCATCGGTCCCGACGGCACGCTTGCCGACGCGCTCGGCCTGATGAAGATGCATGGCATCTCCGGCATCCCGGTCGTCGAGAACGGCGGCAATGGCGGCCAGAAGCAGGGCCGTCTCGTCGGCATCCTGACCAACCGCGACGTGCGCTTCGCCTCCGATCCGAACCAGAAGATCTACGAGTTAATGACGCGTGAAAACCTCATCACCGTCAAGGAAAGCGTCGACCAGCAGGAAGCCAAGCGCCTCCTGCACATGCACCGTATCGAAAAGCTGCTCGTTGTGGACGGCGACGGTCGCTGCGTCGGCCTCATCACGGTCAAGGACATCGAGAAGTCGCAGCTGAACCCCAACGCCTCGAAGGATGCGCAGGGACGTCTTCGCGCCGCCGCCGCCATCTCCGTCGGCGATGACGGCTTCGAGCGTGCCGAGCGTCTGATCGACGCCGGCGTCGACCTCATCGTCGTCGATACCGCGCACGGCCATTCGCAGCGCGTTCTCGATGCGGTCACCCGCGTCAAGACGCTGTCGAACTCGGTTCGCATCATGGCCGGCAATGTCGCTACCGCTGATGGCACCAGGGCGTTGATCGATGCCGGCGCCGATGCGGTCAAGGTCGGCATCGGCCCGGGCTCGATCTGCACCACGCGCATCGTCGCCGGCGTCGGCGTTCCGCAGCTGGCGGCCATCATGGCTGCCGTCGAAGCGGCTCAGGCGGCCGACATCCCGGTTATTGCCGATGGCGGCATCAAGTTCTCCGGCGACCTTGCCAAGGCGATCGCTGCCGGCGCTTCCGCCGTCATGGTCGGTTCGCTGCTGGCCGGTACCGACGAAAGCCCGGGCGAAGTCTTCCTCTACCAGGGCCGCTCGTTCAAGGCCTATCGCGGCATGGGTTCCGTCGGCGCGATGGCCCGCGGCTCCGCCGACCGCTACTTCCAGGCGGAAGTCCGCGATACGCTGAAGCTCGTTCCGGAAGGCATCGAAGGCCAGGTTCCGTACAAGGGTCCGGTCTCCGGCGTCCTGCACCAGCTCGCTGGCGGCCTGAAGGCCTCGATGGGCTATGTTGGCGGCGCGACGATCAAGGACTACCAGGAACGCGCCACCTTCGTGCGCATCTCCGGCGCCGGCCTTCGCGAAAGCCACGCCCATGACGTCACCATCACCCGCGAGAGCCCGAACTATCCGGGTTCGCACTAAGCATCTTCACGGGGGAGCCTTCCGGCGCTCTCGTCCGTTCCTGATATGAGGCGCCTTCCGGCGCCTCTGTCTATCCTGAGTGGGTTGTTTCGAGTGGAGTAAGAACGATGACGGGCTTCGAGATCTTCTGGCCGATGGTGGCGCATGTGCTGCTCGTTTTCGTCCTCTATGCCCTCCTGTCGTTCCGCCGCGTCGGACTGGTGAAGGCAGGCAAGGTGCAAGTCTCGCAGTTTCGCGAGAACCGCGAAGAGCCGGGCGAAAGCCTGGTCGTTCGCAACAGCATCGCCAACCAGTTCGAACTGCCGGTGCTGTTCCACGTCTGCTGCGTGCTGCTCTACATCACCGAGGCGGATAACATCGTCTCGCTGGTACTCGCCTGGCTGTTCATTGCCTCGCGCTATCTGCATGCCTTTGTCCATGTCACCAGCAACCGCATTCGTTACCGCCGCCCGCTGTTCATGGCCGGCGTCGCGACGCTCGGCGGCATGTGGATCTGGCTTTCCGTCTGGATGGCGAATAGCTGACACCTTGATGTCTTCCGGCCCCTTGCGCGTCTCACGCGGCGCGTAGCGCTTCCGGCACCCGTGTCGCTCCGGCACGACTGGCGCAGATCTGCGACACTTTCCAAGATGAACTTCGCGCCTTGATGCGTATCAAGTGCCCGTCACTACTTTGCGGATAGTCTGGCTGTTGTTAGCGTCGCCCCTGTCGCCGGCGCCTTCGGGCCTATCGACGTCGAACAGACAGCATCGGAGATCGAGATGACCGCAACGATGAAAGCCGCCGTGGTGCGCGAATTCCGCAAGCCGCTCGTGATCGAGGAAATGCCGATACCGGAGCCCGGCCCCGGCCAGGTGCTGATCAAGTTTCAGGCGACCGGCGTCTGCCACACCGATCTGCATGCGGTGAACGGCGACTGGCCGGTCAAACCCAATCCGCCCTTCATTCCGGGCCATGAGGGCGTCGGCTATGTCGCCAAGCTCGGTGCCGGCGTCAAGCGGCTGAAGGAAGGCGACCGCGTCGGCGTGCCGTGGCTGCACACCGCCTGCGGCGGTTGCACGCCGTGCCGGACCGGCTGGGAAACGCTGTGCGGCAGCCAGCAGAACACCGGCTATTCCGTCAATGGCACCTTTGCAGAATACGGCCTCGCCGATCCGGATTACGTCGGCCGCCTGCCGGACAAACTCGAATTCGGGCCTGCGGCCCCCATCCTTTGCGCCGGCGTCACGGTCTACAAGGGGCTAAAGGAAACCGAAGTACGCCCCGGTGAATGGGCGCTGATCTCCGGCATCGGCGGCCTTGGCCACATGGCGGTTCAATATGCCAAGGCCATGGGCATGCACGTCGCCGCCGTCGATATCTTCCCGGACAAGCTGGCGCTGGCGAGAAAGCTTGGCGCCGATCTCGTCGTCGATGCGCGTGACAAGGATGCTGTCGAGCAGGTGCAGAAGGCGACAGGGGGCGTGCATGGCGCGCTGGTGACGGCAGTCGCTCCCAAGGCGATGGAGCAGGCCTTCAACATGCTGCGTTCCAAGGGAACGATGGCGCTTGTCGGCTTGCCGCCGGGCCAGATGTGCGTGCCGATTTTCGATACGGTCCTGAAGCGCATCACCATCCGCGGCTCGATTGTCGGCACCCGGCAGGATCTCGAGGAATCGCTGGAATTTGCCGGCGAGGGCAAGGTCGCGTCCCACTTCACCTGGGACAAGATCGAAAACATCAACGCCATCTTCCAGCGCATGGAAGAAGGCAAGATCGACGGCCGCATCGTGCTGGACCTCAACAGCTGATGTTTCGGTCGCCAGGTGTGACCTTGGCCACCCATCCGCGGTAACGCAAGTTTGTATATCCGGAGCCGTCCGCTGACCTATTCTGTCGCGGGCGGTATCCCGTTGGGCTGCCGTTGAGGAAAGAAACCGAAGGAGGCCGTCATGAACAAACCTGTCATCACGCAGGCAATGATCGACGCTTACGACGAGTACACCCATCTCAGTCTGGATCGCCGCCGGTTCATGGAGACGCTGACGGGACTTGCCGGCTCGGCTGCAGCCGCTGCAACCATTGCACCGCTTCTTGCCGCCAGCAGCGCCAAAGCCGAAGTGGTCGCCGACACCGACAATCGCATCGTCGGCGAGGACATTTCCTATCCCGGTGCCGATGGCGACATGAAGGGCTATCTGGTCCGCCCGGCAAACATGACGGGAAAGCTGCCGGCCGTCATCGTCATTCACGAGAACCGCGGGCTCAATCCGCATATTCGCGATGTCGCCCGCCGCATGGCACTTGAAGGCTTCATCGCGCTCGCGCCTGATTTCCTGTCGCCATCGGGCGGCACGCCGGCGGACGAGGATAAGGCGCGCGAGATGATCGGTGCGCTCGATGCCGGCGAAACCAATGCGGATGCGGTGGCAACCGTGGCCTTTCTCGAGCAGCACGCGCAGTCGACCGGCAAGGTCGGCGCGATCGGCTTCTGCTGGGGCGGCGGGCTGGTCAATCGGCTTGCGGTCAATTCACCGGATCTCAAGGCCGGCGTCGCCTATTACGGTGCCCAGGCCAAGGCTGAGGACGTACCGAAGATCAAGGCCGCGCTGCTCTTGCATTATGCCGGCCTTGACGAGCGCATCAATGCCGGCATCGACGCCTATCGCAAGGCGCTGGCGGACAATGGCAAGGACGCGACGATCGATGTCTATGACGGCGTCAACCACGCCTTCAACAACGATACGTCGGCCGCCCGCTACAACAAGGCTGCAGCCGACCTCGCCTGGAGCCGCACCGTGGAGTTCCTGAAGGCGAAGCTCGCCTGAGCGGCACATGCCCGTCGGGCGGCTCCCGCAACACCGTCAGGTGCTCGTTGCGCACGCCAGGCTGAGCCACCCGGACGATGGGCAAGGGTTCGCGCGGCGCGTTGGGGCGCTCACGGTTTTGCGGTCGGGCAGGCTCGGCACGGTTGCGGGCCGATCGGGACATGCGGAGCAGGGACCAGGCGGCCCTCCCTCCCGGGCTCTGGATCGCGTTAATATGGCCGCGCGTCCCATCGGATGCGCGGCCGCTTTTTTGTGTCCCGAGATGCTTACCAGCCCGGAAGCATATGGCTTTGGCGCAGGCGCGGATAGCGCGGGAAGCCCTTGATATCGCCATCGATGTCATCGTTGACGGTGATCGGCGTGATGTTGTCAAGGCAGGCGGTGATGTGGTTGGTGATCGCGTTCGACAGCGACGGCGAAAGGCCCGGGCGCTTCATGATGCCGATCTGTACCGGCGCAAGTGCCGGGAAGCCATCAGCAAGCGTCAGCACCTTCATTCCCGGACGAAGGGCTGATTCCGGCAGAACCGAAACCGCCATGCCGGCAAGCACGGCAGCGGCGACGACCGTCGACGACCAGCTGGTAAACAGGATCTGGTATTCCTTGCCGGTCGCGTCGAGTGCTGCACAGGCCGCCTGCCGCCACTGGCAGTCGCGTCGGCCGACCGCAAGCGGGATCGGCGCGTTTTCCGGTAGTGGATGGTTGATCGAGCTTACCCAACAGAGCGGCTCCGTGCGCACCACGTCCGAGGCACGGGCACGCGGATTGTGCGTGACCAGCGCGATGTCGAGATCGCCCTTGGCCATCTTTTCCGCCAGATCCACCGAAGGTTCGCAGATGATGTAGAGCTCGACGTTCGGATGCGTCTTGGCAAACCGCACGATGATCTCGGGCATGTAGCGGTCGGCGTAGTCATCCGGCGTGCCGATGCGCAAGGTGCCTTCCAGCCGATTGTCGTCGAAGGAGGCCATCGCTTCGTTGTTGAGGCGGATCATCCGTCGGGCGAAATTGAGCAGCCGGTCGCCCTCGACGGTCAGCCGGTTGCCGCGACCGTCCTTCATGAACAGCGGCTTGCCGATGCGCTCTTCCAGGCGCCGCATCTGCATGGATACGGCCGACTGTGTCTTGAAAACCCGGTCGGCGGCCTTGGTGAAGCTGCCCGTGTCGGCGATCGCGACAAAGGTTTGCAGCTGATCGATATCAAGCGGTGCGGACATGGCCGTGATACATCCATAAGATTGTTTGATGAATATCATTAAAAACATTCGTTGGACTGATCAATAAGGATTTGCGATCTATCAGGGGCAAATTTCATTGATCCCGGCCGGCAACAAGTGCCGGTTCATCTCAAGTTCCCTGGCCCACCCCTGCGTATGACCTCGCGCAGGGGACGGGTCTCTTCGTGCCTGAAAAAGGAGTACCGTCATGCGCACGACCGACCACGTCCTCGATCTCGACCTCGTTGCAGGAAAGCAGTCCTCTGCCTCCCGTGCCACTGGCGTTGTCGGCGTGATGACGGCTGCATGGCGCCTGTTTAAAAATCGATGCGAAATCGCGCGCCTGAATGAGCTGGACGACCGTCATCTGCTCGATATGGGGCTGCGGCGCGAAGATGTCCGCGAGGCGATCACCTCGCCCTTCTTCGACAATCCCGCCAGCTATCTGACGCGCGCGTCGCGAAACCGCGTGAACCTCTTCTACAAGGGGGTCCGCCACGACTGATTTCCCCATGGCGCATCCCGCCGCTTGAGGTGCGCCAATCGAGCATGATCCGCGCAAGCTGCCGCCAACGCGGATCATGCTCCGAGTTTCGAAAGTTTCGGTGCTGCCGCTACGATCGCGCGCCCAAACGTTCCCCGCAGGGTAGAGCCAATAGACCCTGCCGCTTGGCCCGGTACATGAACCAAGACATGTACCGGGCCTTTTTCTTATCCGCGCAGTTTGAATGTGTGAGGGGCGCCCGGGCTCAGGCCTTGTTGCCGGTGCCGGATTTGTAGCTGTCGAACAGCGCCTCGATGTTCTTCTGATATTCTTTCTGCATCTCCAGTCCGCTGTCGAACATGCTGTTCATCATCTGCGAGAACTGGGCGACCGCAGGGTTGTCCGCAGCCGGCTTGGCCGTGGTGCTGGCGCCCGTTTGCATCATGTCCTGGAAGGCCTTCAGGAAAGGATTGTCGGCAAAGAAGTCGGGTGCCTTGGCGGCTTCTTCCTTCTTGCCGGCGGTGAAGAAGCCTTGCATCGCCTGGGTAAAGGGATTGTCGAAGGGGTTGGCTTGCGGCTCCGGCTTCCTGGCAAGGCCGGAGGCCTCCATCCACTGCTGCATCATCGTCGCCATCGGGTTGTTGGCAAAGGCAGCATTCGCGCCGGCAAACTGGCCGGTTGCCTGCTTGAACAGACCGCCCATCAGCGTATCGGCCATGGCCGGCAGCATCTGCTTGTAGATCTCCTGGCTGATGCCGGTGACCTGGGCCGCCTGGGCCGCGATCGCGCGCGACATTTCCTTGGAGCCGAAGAGCTGCCCGAGAATGCCGTTGCCGTCGGCCATGCCTTGCGGCGTGAACGCCTGGCTGACGTCCTCGAAATATTTGGCGTAGTTGCCGCTGGACATCGCCGTCAGCAGCGCGCCGAAGTCGTAAGGGTTGGTCGTGTTGCGCTTGAAGGCGGCGGAAAAGGCCGGCAGCAGTGCGGCCGTGGCCTTGGCCATCTGCTCCTGGGCCAGTCCGAATTGCCGGGCCATCAGCTCCGTGGCCTGTCCGTTCTGCGCCTGCGTGAACATATCAAAAAGCGGTGCCATCTCCGGGGTTCCCTTCGGCCAAACGACGCATGTCGTTGCACTATAACGGGAAATGTGAGGTGGGAAACCGCTTTTTACCGCATAATTCCTTAAATCGAGTTTGATTTAAGGGCGAAATTATGCAGCAATTTTAAGCTGTTACAGCGTCCTTGGCGCGTCATGCCTGACGCGCGGCGCTGTAATGGCAAGCTTACGGGCTCAGTACTGGTACTCGGCAAAGACCGGATCGACGGAGCCGTTCCAGCGGCCATTGTAGAGCGACAGCAGATCCTCCGCGAGCGTCGCCTTTTTGGCCAGCACTTCGTCGAGCGGCGCCAGGAATTGGCTTTCGTCGATGCCGTCGCCGTTCAAACGGTTGCGCCGTTTCAGGCCACCGCGCGAGATGGAAACCGCTTCGCGGGCGATATCGTAGAGGCTGCCAGCACGGAATTTTGTGTTGAGTGCCTGGGCGGGCACCGCGTCACGCAAGGTCTCGACCTCCTCGAAGGTCCAGTCGCGGGTGAGCGCTTCGGCGGCCGCGAGCGCCTCGCCGTCGTAGAGCAGGCCGACCCAGAAGGCGGGCAACGCGCAGATCCGGCGCCACGGGCCGCCATCGGCGCCGCGCATTTCCAGGAAGCGCTTGAGACGCACGTCGGGGAAGAGCGTCGAGAGATGATTGGTCCAATCGCCCATGTTCGGCTGCCAGTCGGCAATCTCGCCCTTGAGCGCCCCGTTCATGAACTGGCGGAACGTGACATGGGTACAGTCGTGATAGTGACCGTCGCGAACGACGAAATACATCGGCACGTCGAGCGCCCACTCGACATAGTCGATGAACCCGAAGTCCGGTCTAAAGGCCGAGGGCAGCAGGCCGGCTCGCTGGTTGTCGGTGTCGCGCCAGATATCGCCGCGCCAGGACAGAAGTCCGTTCGGCTTGCCGTCGGTAAAGGGCGAACTTGCAAACAAAGCGGTCGCCAGCGGCTGCAGCTTCAGGGATACCTGCATCTTGCGGCGCATGTCCTCTTCCGAGGAAAAGTCGAGGTTCACCTGGATCGTGCAGGTGCGATACATCATGTCCAGACCCTGGGTGCCGACCTTGGGCATGTAGCGGCTCATGATGCCGTAGCGCGATTTTGGCATCTGCGGCGTTTCGGCAAGCGCCCATTTCGGGCTGCCGCCGATGCCGAGGAAGCGAATGCCGAGCGGCTCGGCAACTTCGCGCAAAACGGCAAGGTGCTGGTTCGATTCCTTGCAGGTCTGGTGCAGGTTTTCGAGCGGCGCACCGGAAAGTTCGAACTGGCCGCCCGGCTCCAGCGAGATCGCTCCATTGCCGGAATGTTCGGCAAGGCCGATGATGTTGCCCTCGTCGACGATCGGTTCCCAGCCGCTCTTTGCGGCCATGCCGTTGAGCAGCGCCTGGATGCTGGCGTCGCCGAAATAGGGCACAGGGCTGTTGTCCGCCTTAAAGAAGGCAAATTTTTCATGCTCCGTTCCGATCCGGAACCGTTCCTCCGGTTTCGAGCCCGCCGCGAGGTAAGCGGTCAGGTCAGCGACAGAGGTTACCGGCGTCTGGTCGGTGGTATCTCGGGCCATGAGCGTCTTCTTTTGCTTGAGCGGTTCCCGCCGGTCAGCGGAAGTGGATGGTGGCTGCTTGAACCGTAATCAGGTGCGGTGCAAGTCAATTTCTTTCAAGGTCTATTCAAAAAAAGTATGCGCCGCGCTTGGCCGCAGGCGACCGGTCAATGCCAATCACCGACTGTTGCCTGTATCACGGCCATTGCCGCAACCGCTGCGGTATCGGCCCTGAGAATGCGGGGGCCGAGTGGAATGGCGGTGACGAAATCGAGGGTGCGCAGCAGGGTCCGCTCGCTGTCGGAAAAACCGCCTTCGGGCCCGATCAGCAATGCCAGCTTCCTTTCCTTGATGCCGGCGAGGATCGGCAGCGGGTTCTGGCTGTCGCTGCCTTCGTCGCAGAAAATGATGCGACGATCCGCAGGCCAACCCTGCAGCAGGTCTTCAAGCCGGCGGGGCTCTTCCACACTGGGAATGCCGAGCACGCCGCACTGTTCCGCGGCTTCGACGACATTGGCGCGCACCCGATCGAGATTGCCGATCTTGCCCTGGACGTGTTGCGTCATCACCGGTTGCAATACGCCCGCGCCCATTTCGACGGCCTTCTGCACGAGATAGTCGAGACGACCGACCTTGAGCGGTGCAAAGAGGTAGACGAGATCGCAAGGTGCCGGCTGCGGGCGGGTCTGCTCGACCGCGGTCAGCATCAGGCGCTTCTTTGTCGGAAGCGAAAGCTCGGCCCGCCATTCGCCGTCACGGCCGTTGAAGACGAGAATGGAGGCGCCTTCCTCGTAGCGCAGCACGTTGATCAGATAGTTGAACTGCTCCTTGGTGGCTTCCTGTGTCGAGCCAGCCTGGAGAGGGTGCTCAACGAAAAGACGCTGCATGCGGAAATTGGCGCGCATGGGAAATACCTTCAGATGAAAATGGCGGAAAGAACGAAATAGACGGCGGCCGAAAGCGCGGCCGATGCCGGAACGGTGATGACCCAGGCCGCAACAATCGTCAGGAAATGCGAGCGGCGGACCAGGCGGCGGCGGCGGACTTCGGCAAAGTTGGTTTCGGACGATCCCATGAAGTCTGTCTGGCCGGTCTTCTGGCGCACATATTCAAGGCGACGCTTCGAGTGCCGGGTATACCATTCGCGAAAGAAGCCGACGCCGAAGACAGCGCCGACGGCCGTATGGGTCGAGCTGATCGGCAGGCCGAAGGCCGAGGCGAACAACACGGTGACAGCCGTTGCCAGCGCAACGCAGAAGGCGCGCATCGGATTGAGGCGGGTGATTTCCTGGCCGACGACGCGGATCAGGCGTGGGCCGTAGAGCAGCAGGCCAAGCGATATGCCGAGGGCGCCGATCGCCAGTTCCCAAAGCGGCGTCGGCGCCGTCTCAGTGGTGATGACGCCGTCGAGGGCGGAGACGATCGCCGCGAGCGGGCCGATGGCGTTGGAGACGTCATTGGCACCATGCGCGAAGGAGAGCAGTGCGGCCGACAGGATTAGCGGCGCACGAAACAGCTTGCGCAGCGATTGATTGCGATTGTCCAGCCCCTCCGATTGGCGGCGGATCCAAGGCTTGCTGAGGAAATAGGTGGCGATGCCGACGACAAGGCCGAGGCCGAAGCCCACCTTCAAAGAGATCGCAGCAACCTGAACCAGCGCGATCACGGCGAAATAGGTGGTGAAACTGCCGGCCGTCACGCCCATAAGCACCGGCATCCAGCGTCGGGCCGACGCGATCTTGTCCTCGCGGTAGATGATGAATTCCTTGAGGAAGGCAAGGAAGGCGGCGGCAATGACGCCGCCGAGAACTGGTGAAACCGACCAGCTGGCTGTAATCCCCGCAAGCGTCCACCATTGCACGCTGGAGACGCCCGCCGCCGCAATGCCGGCGCCGACGATGCCGCCGATGATCGAATGGGTCGTCGACACCGGTGCGCCGGAATAGGTGGCGATATTGATCCAGACGGCAGACGAGGCCAGCGCCGCCATCATCACCCAGACGATGGTCTGGGGCCCGAGAATATGCTCGCCGTATAAGATGCCCGCCTCGACGGTCAGAGTGACCTGGCGGCCGGCCAGCATGGCGCCGGCGATTTCGAAGACGGCGGCGATCGTCAGCGCCGTCACCATCGACATCGCCTTGGCGCCGACGGCCGCACCGACGTTGTTGGTGACGTCGTTGGCGCCGATGTTCATTGCCATGTAGCCGGCGATCGCGGCTGCGGCGATGATGATCGGCGCGGTGGCCGAGTTCGTGACGAAGCTCGCGGCAAAGGCCATGCTGAGCAAGAGGAACAGGAGGGCAAGGCCGGGTGCGGCCAGGCCGCGCATCACCTGCTGCGACGCCTCCTCGGCAAGGCTGAACTTGTCCAGATCCTTGTCGAGCGTCTGCTTTTCAAGGCGCATGCGCGACTTTGGCAATGGTGGTCTCCCTTTTCACCATGGCCACTACTGCCACCGTGAAGCGCTTTCAAGCGGAATTGATGATGTCTGCAAAGCTGTGCAAACAATGACCGAAGATATCGCCGGTGGTGGCTAGCCGTTGACGGCCTTGGGTGCCGGCGAGGGCGGGATCGCCACGCGGTGGCCGAAGGCGAGGATAAGCTCCTTCAGTGTCGGTTCCGCGACGCGACTGGCGGCTTCTTCGTAGCCGACCCATTCCAGCTTGCGCACGCCCTCTTCGGGGAAATGCTTGCAGAGGTCGTCGACTTCGAGCGCATGCACCTGGACCTTGACCGAAATCTTCAGGCCGTGATCCATGCGTTTCTTGTAGAGATAGAACCCGGCTGGCGTCTTCTGGACCCGGCCCTTGACACCGGCCTCCTCGTAGGCTTCGCGCTCGGCCACCTCGTGGGCGCGCTTGCCCTGCATCGGCCAGCCCTTGGGAATGACCCAGCGGCCGGTGTCGCGGCTGGTGATCAGCAGAATCTCAAGCGCCTTGGACTTCTTGCGAACCCGGTAACAGAGCGCCGCATATTGCATGCGCGCCGGTCGACGCAGCATAAGCTGCACATCGGATGCGAGCCGGTTCAGGAAGTTCAAGGTCGTTTGCTCTCCTCTTAGCGAATCAGTGTTCTCTAGGTTTACCGGCCAGTATGCCAGCGTCGCGTTGTGTGTAAATGTCGCACAGCGTCGGCCGCCGGATATGCGGTCAGCTTCGCTGCCAACTGTGGTCCCTATGCGACAGAATATGGTGCCTTCGCGCCGGCTTTGCCAGCAGGGCGGCAGCCGGGCGTTGGCCTGGCTTTCAGCTCGCCTGGTCGCGTTGCTGCAGCCGCAGCCGGGCGATGCGTGCCCATTCGCCGGTGCGCTCCGCCTCGCGGGTGGAGGCTGCGACAAAATCGATGTGGCTTTGGGCTGCGGCCTTGGCGGCTTTCGGGTCGCCGGCCATGATCGCGTCGTAGATCGCTTCATGCTGGGCGAGCAGCCGGTCGCGCGCGCCGGGCGCATCGAAGACCGAGTTGCGGTGAAAGAAGATCCCCTGCGTCAGCAGCCGATAGCAGGCGCGCAGCGTGTGCATCAGTATTATGTTGTGGGCACTTTCGCCGATCGCCTGGTGCAATTCGACGTCTGAGGCAAGCTCATCGTTGAAATCGCCATCGCGGTGGGCAGTCCGCATGCGCTCGATGATGCGGGTGAGGATGTCGCGGTCGAAGTCGGTGGCGCGGCTTGCTGCCAGCTCCGCGGTGAGGCCTTCGAGCTCCCGGCGATATTCGAGATAGTCCTGCGTCGCCTTGTGGTGGCGGCCGATCAG
Organism: Ensifer sp. M14; assembly: GCF_003355565.1. Taxonomy (NCBI): domain Bacteria; kingdom Pseudomonadati; phylum Pseudomonadota; class Alphaproteobacteria; order Hyphomicrobiales; family Rhizobiaceae; genus Ensifer; species Ensifer sp. M14. The sequence continues at coordinate 4,048,127 of NZ_QJNR01000004.1, read as the reverse complement.
TTCGATCAGCGGCTTGGAGAAGACTTCGCCGACGACATCGGCAACGAAGGTGCCGCCGCCGTGGCGGCTTTCGACGAGCCCGCGCGTCTCCAGTTCCTTCAGCGCTTCGCGCAGGATCGGCCGCGATACGTCAAAGCGCTTCGACAATTCCCGTTCGCCGGGCAAGCGGTCGCCGTCACGCAGGATGCCTTCGAGGATGAGAAGCTCGATCTGCTGGACCACCTCGTCCGCCGTGCGGCTGTGGCTGATGCGGGCATAGAGGTCGATCTGGTCTTCGGTCACGCTTGGGTCTCCCATGCGCGGCAATCTAGGCATCGGCAGTCAACTGGTCAATTTCCTTGTCCACTTCGCCCCTTGGTCCGCCAAGCCTGACAAAAGTCAAACTGCGGCAATGCGTCCTTTTGCTTTTGCTCATTCGATTGATAAGAAAGTGATGATGAACGCGTGAGGGGGACAAAGCGCTTCATGGCTAAGGGAAGTTTTGCATTTCCGGTCGCGCCGATGCGGGCGCAGGCACTGGGCGAGGTCCATTCGCGGCCTTACGCCCTGGTGGCGACGCCGCGCGTGATCTTTCAGCTCGCCTTCATGACCGAGGGCGGCTCGATCGTCGACCATGCGGTTCTGTCGGAACTGTCGCGCTCGCGCGGCATCGCCCCGCCCGGACGCGATGCCAACCATCATGCCATGGCCTGGGGGCAGGGCACGTTGCGCTGGGAGCGGCATACGGAATTTTCGACCTATTTCTGGGATGGCCCGGCGCCGGAACGGTTCGGCGGCGAGGTGGAGATCCACCCGTTCGGCGACGGCTTTTCGCCGCCCGGCTCGCTCATCTCGGGCATTCGTCTGGAGATCCGGGCCGATTCTCCGGAAACCCGCGAGGCGATCAAGGTCTTCGACCCGACCAGCCTCTGTTACAGCGAGACCAAGAACGGCCAGGCGATCCTCGTGACGGACTTTCGCCAGAACGGCGACGGCCTCACGCAGATCCTGGTGATCGACCGCGGTATGACCGAGGCCGGAACCGGTGCCTTGATCCAGCGTCTGCTCGATATCGAAACCTATCGCACGCTGGCGATGGTCGGCCTGCCGCTGGCGCAGTCGCTATCGCCGGAGATCCGTCGCACCGAAGACGGCCTGACGGCGATCACCCAGCGCATGAAGGAAAACGTCCGCGAAGAGGCGGACGACATGCTGGCGGAGATCACAAGGCTTGCAGCCGATCTGGAGGCAGGGGCTGCCCTCAGCCTCTATCGCTTCGGCGCGAGCCGCGCCTATTATGGCATCGTGCAGGAACGCATCCGCACGCTCGCCGAAACGGCCGTCCCCGGCTACGAGACGATCGGCACCTTTCTCGAGCGCCGGCTCGCGCCGGCGATGCGAACGTGCCAGTCGGTCGAAGAGCGGCAGGCGAACCTGTCGCGCAAGCTGGCGCGCGCCACCGCGCTCCTGCGCAGCTGGGTCGATGTCGAACTGGAACGGCAGAACAGCGCACTGTTGAACTCGATGGACCGGCGGGCGAAGCTGCAGTTGCGGCTGCAGCAGACCGTCGAGGGCCTGTCGGTCGCCGCCATCTCCTATTACGTCGTCGGTCTGTTCGGTTATCTCGCCAAGGCCGTCAGCCACGAACTGCCGATCGATCCCGGCCTTTTGACCGGACTTGCGGTGCCCTTCGCGGTGGCCGGCGTCTGGCTCATCGTTCGCCGTATCCGCCACCATCACGGCGACGGTGAGCACAAGTAGTGTCTACTGCTCCCAGTAGGGGACGGGCCCGTAAAGCGTGGCGAGATAATCGATGAACAGGCGCACCTTGGCCGGCAGGAACTGCCGGCTCGGGTAAACGGCCGAAAGCGTCAGGTTCTTCGAACCTTCCCATTGCGGCAGCACCTGTACCAATTGGCCACTGCGCAGTTCCGGGCCGATATCCCAGGTGGACCGCAGCGCAATACCGGCGCCGGCGATCACCGCGGCCCGCACGATCTCCGACGAATTGGTCACAAGCGGTCCCTCGGGATGCCAGACGAGCGAGCCTTCGGGGCCTTCGAGCTTCCAGTTGTCGTTGTTGTGGGCGGGCAGGCAGAAATGCCGGGCGAGGTCGCTGATCTCGCTCGGCGCGCCGTTGCGGGCGATGTAATCGGGTGAGGCGCAAAGCAGCCGGCGCACCGGCGCCAGCTTGCGCGCCACCAGGCTCGAATCGGTAAGCTCGCCGATGCGCACGGCCATGTCGAAGCCGTCGGCGACGATATCGGTAAAGTCGTCGGTCAAGACGATATGCAGCTTGAGGTCCAGATGGTCCTTCATGAAACCGGTCAGATGTGGCGCGATATGCATGCGTCCAAAGGATGTCGGTGCCGAAATGCGAAGCACGCCCTGCGCCTGCGACGAGCGCCCGGACGCATAGGCTTCCGCCTCCTCAATGCCTGTCAGGATGCCGAGCACGCGGTCGTAGAAGCCCTGGCCCGCCTCGGTCAGCGAGATCTGCCGGGTGGTGCGCTGCAGGAGCCGCGTGCCCAGCCGATCTTCCAGCCGCTTGATCCGTTTGGAGATGACCGCCGGGGAAAATCCGAGCGTCCGGCCCGCTGCCGACATGCTGCCGGAGGAAACGACGCGTGCAAAAATCTCAAGATCGCCTAAATTCGTCATCAATCGTTGCCATTGTTTCCGAAATGGAGAAGCTCAATAGCATTTGCGAGGGGGCTGTCCTAGTGGTAAAGAAAATGAACCAATTGACATCTGGGCGGAGGATTTGATGGCGGAAACGATCGGCTTTCTGCAGCCAAAACCGGCCGTCATCGCCCGCCGACGCGAAATCGCCGCCGACCTCGCCGACCTCTTGCCTCCGGGCTGCCTCATCAGCGACGAGCGCGGATTGAAGCCGTTCGAGACCGACGCCTTCATCGCCTATCGCCGCATGCCGCTCCTTGTCGCCTTGCCTGAAACGACCGAGCAGGTTGCCGCCGTTCTTAAGTACTGCAGCCGTTATGGCATTCCCGTCGTGCCGCGCGGCGCGGGCACGTCGCTTTCCGGCGGCGCCATCCCGCAGGAAGACGCCGTCGTGATCGGGCTGTCGAAGATGTCGCGCATCCTCGACATCGACTTCTTCAACCGCACGGCAACGGTTCAGGCGGGCGTCACCAATCTGAATATTTCCGAGGCCGTCTCCGCCGACGGCTTCTTCTATGCTCCCGATCCGAGTTCGCAGCTCGCCTGCACCATCGGCGGCAACATCGGCATGAATTCCGGTGGCGCCCATTGCCTGAAATACGGCGTCACCACCAACAATCTGTTAGGCGTGAAGATGGTTCTGTTCGACGGCACGATCATCGATCTCGGTGGCAAGGCGCTCGATGCCGCCGGCTATGACCTGCTCGGTCTCGTTTGCGGTTCGGAAGGGCAGCTCGGCATCGTGACGGAAGCAACTGTGCGGCTGGTCGCCAAGCCCGAGGGCGCCCGCCCGGTGCTGTTCGGCTTTGCCTCGTCGGAGGCGGCCGGTGCCTGCGTCGCCGACGTCATCGGTGCCGGCATCATCCCCGTCGCCATGGAGTTCATGGACAAGCCGGCCATCGAGATCTGCGAAGCCTTTGCCCATGCCGGCTATCCCCTCGATGTCGAAGCCCTGTTGATCGTCGAAGTCGAAGGTTCGGAAGCCGAGATGGACGCGATGCTTTCAAGCATCATCGACGTTGCCCGCCGCCATGGCGTCACCACCATCAAGGAAAGCCAGTCGGCGCTCGAGGCGGCGCTGATCTGGAAGGGGCGCAAATCGGCGTTCGGCGCGACCGGACGCATCGCCGACTATATCTGCATGGACGGCACCGTGCCGCTCAGCCAGCTGTCCCACGTTCTGCGCCGCACCGGCGAGATCGTCGCTTCCTATGGCCTGCGTGTCGCCAATGTGTTTCATGCCGGCGACGGCAACATGCATCCGCTGATCCTCTACAACATCAATGACCCCGAAGATGCTGCGCGCGCAGAAAGCGCCGGCAATGACATCCTCAAGCTCTGCGTCGACGCCGGCGGATGCCTCACCGGCGAACATGGCGTTGGCATCGAGAAGCGCGACCTCATGCTGCATCAGTTCACCCAGACCGATCTCGACCAGCAGATGGCGGCGCGCGCCGCCTTCGATCCGCAATGGATCCTGAACCCGTCCAAGGTCTTTCCGCTCGAAGGACGCCCTGCCGCATGATCGTGCATTTCGAACCCGCGAGCGAAGAGGGGATTGCGACCGTCGTTCGGGCGATGGCCGCTGACAGGGCATCGCTTGCCGTCATCGGCGGCGGCACGCGATCCGGCCTCGGCAACCCCGTGCGCGCCGATCGGGTGCTGTCCACCCGTCGCCTCTCCGGCATCGTCACTTACAAGCCGGCGGAAATGACCGTCAGCGCGCTCGCCGGCACGCCGCTTGCCGAGATTGAGGCGGCACTTGCCGAAAACCGGCAGATGCTGTCCTTCGAGCCGATGGACCATCGCCCGGTCTTTGCAACGACCGGTGAGCCGACGATTGGTGGGGTGTTTGCGGCCAATGTCTCCGGGCCGCGGCGCATCATCGCCGGTGCCGCACGCGACAGCCTGCTCGGCGTCCGTTTCGTCAATGGTCGAGGCGACGCGATCAAGGCCGGCGGCCGGGTGATGAAGAATGTGACCGGCCTCGATCTGGTCAAGCTGCTTGCCGGCTCCCACGGCACGCTCGGCATTCTGACCGAACTGACCTTTCGTGTGCTGCCGAAGCCACCGACCTGCGAGACCATCGTGGTCTCCGGATTGAACGATGCCGAGGCGGCCGCCGTGATGGCGGAAGCCATGGCGCAAACGGTCGAGGTGTCAGGTGCGGCACATCTGGCCGAGAGCGTGCGCGGCCGGTTCATCGGCGGCTTGCTGCCGGACGGCGCGGCGACCGTCCTTCGGCTCGAGGGTTTGCTGGCTTCCGTGTCGATGCGGATTGAGAAACTGTCGAAGGCGCTCCAACGGTTCGGTGCGGTCACGCGGCTCGGCGAGGAGCAGACTGTGGCACTCTGGTCGGAGATCCGCGATGTGAAGCCTTATGCCGACGGCACGGAGCGGCCGCTCTGGCGCGTCTCCGTTGCGCCCTCGGCGGGGCACCAGCTGGTCGCCGCCTTGCGGCTGCAGACGGGGGTCGATGCCTTCTACGACTGGCAGGGCGGGCTTGTGTGGCTGCGAATGGAGGCGGATCCCGAGGCCGCACTGGTGCGCCGTTATATCAAGGCGCTCGGCGGCGGCCATGCGACCCTTGTTCGCGCAAACGACGCCTTTCGAGCGACCATTCCGTCGTTCGAGCCGCAACCGGCGCCGGTGGCGCTTTTGAGCGAACGCGTCCGGGAGAAGTTCGATCCGCAGCGGATTTTCAATCCAGGCCGGATGCAGGCAGTCTCCTGAGGCACGGACACATGACGAGAGAGGGAGGTATCGATGAGTGACAACGGTCCGCGGGCTCCGTCTCCCAGAGAGACCGATCGCTGGCTCGAACCCGGCAAGGTCAACGTCCAGGTCATCTATGTGCTCTACCTCGTCGCTTTCGCCGTCGGGATCACCGCCATCATCGGCGTCGTGCTTGCCTATCTCAACCGCGGCAAGGGTGCGCCCTGGGTGCAGACGCATTATACCTGGGCGATCCGGACGTTCTGGATTGCGGTGCTGTTCAGCGTCATCTCTGCCTTGTTGATGGTGTTGCTGATCGGGTTCCTCGGGTTTATCGCCACCGCGGTCTGGATCGTCGTGCGCTGTGTCGTCGGCCTGCAGCGCGCCGCCCGTGAAGAACCGATCAGCAACCCGGAAAGCTGGATGATCTAAAAAGTGCCGCGCAGGATTGACGCGGCTTTGCGAGAACGACGCGGAAAAACAAGAGCTTGAATTGCCGCAAACGATCCCCGAGGGATCGCGACGCGCATCAGGGGCAGGGCCCCGACATTGGAGTAAGCGTTTGCAGACCAATTTTACGCCCGCGCAGCTTGCCGATCCGCATGTGGCCGAATCCGAGGCTATCCTGCGCAAATGCGTGCATTGCGGTTTTTGCACCGCCACCTGTCCCACCTATGTGACGCTGGGCGACGAGCTCGACAGCCCGCGGGGCCGCATTTATCTCATCAAGGACATGCTCGAAAACGGCCGGGCGGCCGACACGGAGACCGTGACCCATATCGATCGCTGTCTGTCCTGTCTTGCCTGTACGACCACCTGCCCGTCGGGTGTCGACTACATGCATCTGGTCGATCACGCCCGCATCCATATCGAAAAGACCTACAAGCGGCCACTGAAGGACAGGCTGGCCCGCGCGGTGCTGGCGCAGGTCTTGCCCTATCCCTCGCGCTTTCGCTTCGCATTGAAAGCGGCCGCTCTCGGACGGCCCTTTTCCAAGGTGCTGAAGCGGATCGCGGCGCTCAAGACGTTCGGCGTGATGCTTGATCTGGCGCCGAAGGCGGTGCCGGAGCCCTCGGAAACCGCAATGCCGGGTACCCATGCCGCCAGCGGCAAGCGCGTCGGCCGCGTCGCGCTTTTGAACGGTTGCGCCCAACCGGTCTTGAAGCCGGAGATCAACGAGGCGACGATCCGTCTCCTGACCCGCCTCGGCATCGAGGTGGTCATCTCGGCCGGGGAGGGCTGTTGCGGCGCGTTGGTCCATCACATGGGGCGGGAGGAACAGGCGCTTGACGCAGCCCGACGCAATGTCGATGCCTGGCTCAAGGTCGCCGACGAGGGCGGTCTCGATGCGGTCATCATCACCGCGTCCGGCTGCGGCACGACGATCAAGGATTATGGCCACATGCTGCGCCTCGACCCCGCCTATGCGGAAAAGGCAGCGAGGGTTTCGGCCATGGCGAAGGACATCACAGAGTACCTGTCGACGCTCGATCTGCCGGCGCAGGATCCGCGCGGCATGACGGTGACCTATCATTCCGCCTGCTCGATGCAGCATGGCCAGAAGATCACCATGGCGCCGAAGCAGTTGTTGAAGCAGGCAGGCTTCGTCGTGCGCGATCCGGCCGAAGGCCATCTCTGTTGCGGTTCAGCCGGCACCTACAACATCCTGCAGCCGGAGATCTCTGAAAAGCTGAAAGCCCGCAAGGTGAAAAACCTTGTAGCGACGAAGCCTGACGTGATCGCCACCGGCAATATCGGCTGCATCACCCAGATCGCCACCGGCACGGCGATCCCGATCGTCCACACCGTCGAATTGCTTGACTGGGCCTATGGCGGGGCGAAGCCGGCCGGGTTGTGAAACGAAAAATGCCGGCGCGATGCGCCGGCATTCATGTCTCTGGCGAGTGGATCAGCCGCCGAAGATCTGGCGGAAGATATCGACGCCGCGGTCGTTGAAGTAGGTGTCGCCGGTCTTGCTGCCGGGACCGATGACGATCACCTTGGTGCCGACGTCGGCGCGGTCATAGAGATGCTCGACATCGTCGTTCATCATGCGGATGCAGCCTGAAGACATGTTCTGGCCGATCGTCCACGGCTGGTTGGTGCCGTGGATGCGGAAGATGGTGTCGCGACCGCCCTTGTAGAGATACATGGCGCGCGCGCCGAGTGGGTTGTCGATGCCGCCCTCCTGGGTGACCGGCAGGATGCGACCCTTGGCCGCTTCGCGTACGCGCATTTCCTTCGGCGGTGTCCAGCTCGGCCATTCCGCCTTGCGGCCCACTTTCACCACACCCGACCAGCCGAAGCCTTCGCGGCCGACGCCGATGCCGTAGCGGGTCGCGCGGTTCGGGCCGTCGATGTAGTAGAGAAACTTGTTGTTGGTATCGACGATGATCGTGCCGGGTGCTTCGTCGGTGCTGAAGCGAACCTTGGTGCGCCAGAACTGTTTCGGCGGCTTTCTCTGCGTCGCGACGAGGACGACATCGCTGTTCTTGGCAGTGGTTCCGGATGTCGCAGCAGGCGTGAAAGCCTGCGCATTGGCGGCGGCAAGAATAGTGCTGGCCGCGATGGCGATCGCGACCAAATTGCTGGCATGACGTTTCATATACGATTCCCTCTAAGCCCTCGTTGCAAGCAGGCTATGCAAAACGGCCCTAAGTTCAAGTCCGGGATACATCCGATAGATCGAACGTGATCACGGATTTTGTATCTTGAGACCCGCCTGTTGCCTGAAGATCACGTTCAGGCAACAGCAAGACGTACGGGCGCCGGGAAATATTCTATGCAAAGCGCCAATTATATGACGATAACCTTCGTGCCGACATTCACCCTCTCATAGAGATCGACGACATCCTCGTTACGCATGCGGATGCAGCCTGACGAAACCGCATAACCGATCGTCCAGGGCGCATTGGTGCCATGGATGCGGTAGAGCGTCGAGCCGAGATACATGGCGCGCGCGCCAAGCGGGTTTTCCGGGCCTCCGTCCATGCGCGCCGGCAGGTAGTGTCCCTTGGCGGCTTCGCGCGAAATCATTTCCTTCGGCGGCGTCCAGCTCGGCCATTCCGCCTTGCGGGTAACCTTGTGGGCGCCGGCCCATTCGAACCCCGGCTTGCCGACGCCGACGCCGTAACGGCGCGCCTGGCCGTTGCCGCTGACGAGATAGAGGAAGCGGTTGTTGGTATCGATGACGATGGTGCCCGCCTTTTCCTTGCCATCATAGGCAACGGTTTGCGGCAGGTACTGCGGGTCGAACTTCGACTTGACCGGGCGCTGGGCGCGGGTGGCGTTGACAGGTTGAAGCAGCGGCGTGCCGACGCGGCGTTTTGCCTGCGGTTGTATCGTTTGGCCCTGATAATACTGTTTTCGGGTGGTCGCCGGAATCTGCTGGCGGTAGAGGACCCGGCGCGCCTGCTGCGGCTGGCCGCCGAGTTGCATCACCCAGGGGGCGGTCAGGTCGGGGCTGACGATCACCGGCGGCCGGTTCTGGTACCGGTCCTGGGCTTCCACCTGGCCCGCGACGAGGGTGAGGAAGGATGCTGCAATAAGAAGGGATTTTTTCAACATCGGACGGACTCGCTACCTTTCGCCGAAACGTATCAAAATGGCGCGGCCAGCCGGAGAACGGGTCTCCGGAACGGTCGGCATGCGCCTTGGCAATGGGGCGATCGTGTCATCGCGGCGCCACGGAATGGTAAACGGCGGCCCGTCAAAGGGGCGAAGGGCCGATAAAGCTTTGGGTAGGGTTATCCGTCGCTTTAGGAATCTGGTTTGTGAATGGTAAATGGGCAGGAACAGGATGAAGCGGGGCTGATGATGACGACCAAGGGCATAATGATCGGCGAAGACGGCCTTGGGCGTTGCGCCTGGCAGAGCAATCTCGATGACTACAGGCGCTATCACGACGAGGAGTGGGGGCGGCCGGTTACCGATGACCGGCGGCTGTTCGAGAAGATTTGCCTGGAAGGCTTTCAATCCGGCCTCTCCTGGCTGACGATCCTTAGAAAGCGGGACGCCTTCCGCGCCGCCTTCGCCGGTTTCGATTTCGACAAGGTCGCCACCTTCGGCGATGCCGATATCGAGCGCTGCCTTGGCGATACCGGCATCGTGCGTCACCGCGGCAAGATCGTCTCCACGATCAACAACGCCTTGCGCGCCCAGGCGCTCAAGGCCGAGTTCGGCTCGCTTGCCGCCTATTTCTGGTCGCACGAACCTGGTCCCGACGAGCGGCCGGCATTTGTCAGCTACGAGGTGATCGCCGCCAATCCGACGACGCCGACCTCGACACGGATCTCCAAGGACCTGAAGAAGCGCGGCTGGACCTTCGTCGGCCCGACGACGATCTACGCCTTCATGCAGGCCATGGGCCTCGTCAACGACCATATCGAAGGCTGCCATTGCCGCGCGACGGTCGAGGACATGCGGCGGGCGCTAGCGCGCCCGCAACCTTGAATTTGCATCTTTCCGGGAATGGCTTTAGCCGCCGTTCTTGGCAAGCCAATCCTTCATCATCTTTATCTCGCCCTCCTGGGCCTTGATGATGTCCTCGGCCAGTTTGCGCAGCTGTTCGTCCTTGCCGAATTCGAGTTCGACCTTGGCCATGTCGATCGCGCCCTGGTGATGGGCGATCATGCCCCGCACGAAGTCGGCATCGGCATTGCCGGTAAAGGCGATGTCCATGCCCTTGTGCATGCGGGCATTCGCCTCGGCGAAGGCCTTGCTGGAGGGGGAGGTGTCACCCGCCGGGGCCGCCGCGTCAGCCGATCCGTGATGCATGTTGCTGTGGTCCTGAGCCAACACGGGAGCATGGAGGGACACAGTCAGCGCCAGGGCTGCGATGATCGTTTTCAAAGACATGATGGTATCCTTCTTCATTGCATCGTCATCTCGCGCGACTGAGGCTGCGCCATACACGCGTCGAGATGTCGGCCGTTTTTTGCGGCCGGTCATGTGAAATGTCATTTCGTCAGCGCGACCAGTGCACCTGAAGGTGAGCCGCAAGGACGGTTACACAATCACGAAGGGCTTGGGTGGTGGCGAGAGGGGTCTGATCGTGACCGCGCGCAATGTCGGTTCGGTTGCCGCGGCCAGGCGTGACGATGTCATCCCCGCCCGCTCGAACGTCAAGGTGACCGGCCCGATTGCGACGCAGGCCGAACAGAGCGAAGGATGCGCCTGCTTCTGCGGCTGGTCCTTGCACGATCCGGCGTCGTCGCAGGCCGTCTCATGGTCAGCGTGAAGGGCCTGCATCTGCGACGCGTGATGGGCAATTGATGCGGGACCAGTCGCCAGGTCCTGCGCCTGCAGCATTGCCGAAGGCGCGCCCGAGAGCAGGGCTGCAACAAACAGGAGTATAATGGCCGCAAAACGCATGCCCTCTTACTTAGGACGCTCTGTGGCAAAGAGAAGGCGTCATTCGCCGGCGGCAGTCCCGGCCGCTGCCTTCACGCGCGCTCGCAGGCGCTTTGCGCTGCGCAAACCCTTGCCGCCCATGCCTCGATCCGGTAGGGAAAGCTCCAAACCCGCAGATAGTCCGGAATGCTCCCCATGACCGAGAAACAAAAGAAACCGCAGAAGCTCAAGGCGCGCCTGCCGCGTGGCTTTGTCGATCGTTCGGCCGCCGATATTCGCGCGACCGACGAGATGATCGTCAAGATCCGCGAAGTCTACGAGCGTTATGGTTTCGATCCGGTCGAAACGCCGCTGTTCGAATACACCGATGCGCTCGGAAAGTTCCTGCCCGACAGCGACCGTCCGAACGAGGGGGTATTCTCGCTGACGGATGACGACGACCAGTGGATGTCGCTGCGCTACGACCTGACGGCGCCGCTTGCCCGTCACGTCGCCGAGAACTTCAACGAGATCCAGCTTCCCTTCCGCACCTATCGCGCCGGCTACGTCTTCCGCAACGAAAAGCCAGGCCCGGGTCGCTTCCGCCAGTTCATGCAGTTCGATGCAGATACGGTCGGTGCCGCCGGCGTCCAGGCGGATGCCGAGATGTGCATGATGATGGCTGACACCATGGAAGCGCTCGGCATCAAGCGTGGCGACTACGTGATCCGGGTCAACAACCGCAAGGTTCTCGACGGCGTCATGGAGGCCATCGGCCTCGGTGGCGACGACAAGGCCAATGCCCGCCTGACAGTGCTGCGCGCCATCGACAAGCTAGACAAGTTCGGCCCCGAAGGGGTGCGCCTGCTGCTCGGCGAAGGCCGCAAGGACGAGAGCGGCGACTTCACCAAGGGTGCTGGTCTGACCGGCGAGCAGATCGACAAGGTTCTGTTCTTCGTCGGTATCCAGAACTATGCCGAAAGCGCCGACGAACTCGCAGCGCTCGTTTCAGGCACGGCCAAGGGCGGCGAGGGTGTGCAGGAACTCAACACCATCCGCAGCCTGGTCGTCAGCGCCGGCTATGAGGCCGATCGCATCAAGATCGATCCGTCTGTCGTTCGCGGTCTCGAATATTACACCGGCCCGGTTTTCGAGGCCGAGCTGCAGTTTGCCGTCACCAACGAGAAGGGCGAAAAGGTCGTCTTCGGTTCGGTCGGCGGCGGCGGTCGTTACGACGGTCTGGTCTCGCGCTTCATGGGCCAGCCGGTGCCGGCCACCGGTTTCTCGATCGGCGTGTCGCGCCTGATGACCGCGCTCAAGAACCTCGGCAAGCTCGGTTCGGCCGAGGTTGTCGCTCCGGTTGTCGTCTGCGTCATGGATCGCGATATCGACAGCATGGGCCACTACCAGCGCTTCGTGCAGCAGCTTCGTCATGCCGGCATTCGCGCCGAGATGTACCAGGGCAACAAGAAGAACTTCGGCGACCAGCTGAAATACGCCGACCGCCGCGGTGCGCCCTTGGCGATCATCCAGGGCGGCGACGAGCGCGCTGCCGGTCTGGTGCAGATCAAGGACCTGATTGAAGGCAAGCGCCTGTCGGGCGAAATCGAGGACAACGCCGCTTGGCGCGAGGCGCGGGTGGCGCAGGTCTCCGTTCCCGTCGGCGAACTGGTCGAGAAGGTGCGCGAGATGCTCGCGGCACAGGCCGAGGATCGGGCAAGGGCTGGCTGACGGCGATGCCTCTGATCAACCTTCCCGCCTTCTCCGCAGAGCTGCTTGCCGACTTCGAAAGCCTCGGCACGCTTCGGGTCGACACGCCGGTGATCCAGCCGGCCGAGCCGTTTCTCGCCATGGCCGGCGAGGACCTTCGCCGCCGCATCTTCATGACCGAGAGCGAGACCGGCGAGAGCCTCTGCCTGCGGCCGGAGTTCACCATTCCCGTCTGCCTTCGCCACATCGAAACGGCGACAGGCACGCCCAAGCGCTATGCCTATCTCGGCGAAGTGTTCCGCCAGCGCCGCGAAGGCGGCAATGAATTCTATCAGGCCGGCATCGAAGATCTCGGCGATACCGATATCGCCGCCTCCGACGCGCGCGCAGTCGGCAATGCCATGCGGGTTGTTGCCAATCGCCTTCCCGGGCGGCCTCTGGCGGTCACGCTCGGCGACCAGGCGGTCTTCGAAGCGGTTGTCGGCGCCTGCGGCCTGCCGGGCGGCTGGCAGAAGCGGCTGATCCATGCCTTCGGCGATCCGAAACATCTGCAGAAACTGCTGGCCGAGCTTGCCGATCCCAAAGCCGCCGGTGTCTTCGGCCCCGAAGTCGAACGGCTGGCGATCAACGGTATGCTCGATGACGAGGCGCGGCTTGTCGCCCATATCGGCGAAACGATGGAGGCGACAGGCTATTCCACCAATGCCAGCCGCTCTCCGCAGGACATTGCCCGCCGCCTCAAGGAAAAGATGGAGCTGGCCAATACGAGGCTCGATCCCGAAACGCTTGATCTCGTGCGTGAATTCCTGGCGCTCGATATGCCGCTTGCCGAAGCGCCGGCTGCCCTTTTTCGCTTTGCCGAGAAGACCGGGCTGACGCTCGATGGCGCGCTCTCGCGCTTTGACGCGCGAGTGGCGGCACTTGCCGCTATCGACGCCGACATCTCCGTCATTCGTTACCGCGCCGCCTTTGGCCGTCCGCTCGACTACTACACAGGCCTCGTCTTCGAAGTCGAAGCCGAGGGCACACCGGCGGTGCTTGCCGGTGGCGGGCGCTTCGACCGGCTGCTGACATTGCTCGGCGCTCAGGAGCATATCCCCGCCGTCGGCTTCTCGCTCTGGCTCGACCGGATCGAAGCGGCGATCACTGCCAGCGGAGGTGCCGCATGACCATCACCATCGCCCTGCCGTCCAAGGGACGGATGAAGGACGACGCCTCCTCGATCTTCGAGCGCGCCGGCATGAAGATCGTCGCCGTCGGCAATGACCGTTCCTATCGCGGTCGGGTCGAAGGCTGGGACGATGTCGAGATTGCCTTCCTGTCCGCCTCGGAGATCTCGCGCGAGCTCGGCAACGGCTCGATCGATTTCGGCGTCACAGGCGAAGATCTGGTGCGCGAAGGGCTAGCCAATGCCGACGCCCGCGTCGAGTTCTGCGCCCGCCTCGGCTTCGGCCATGCCGACGTCGTCGTCGCCGTTCCGGAGATCTGGTATGACGTCGACACCATGGCCGACCTCGGCGACGTCGCCGCCGACTTCCGTGCCCGCCACGGGCGGCGCCTGGCGATCGCGACGAAGTATTGGCGGCTGACACAGAACCATTTCTCCGGTAGCCACGGCATCCAGCTCTACCGCATCGTCGAAAGCCTCGGCGCGACTGAGGGCGCCCCGGCCTCCGGCTCCGCCGATATCATCGTCGACATCACCTCGACCGGCTCGACGCTCGTTGCCAACCACCTGAAGATCCTGACCGACGGCGTCATCCTGCGGTCGGAGGCTTGCCTGGTGCGTGCCCGCAAACCGGCGCATGACAGTGACCCGGTCGTCGGCCGCATCCTCTCGGCCGTGCGCGACGCGCTTTGAGATCTGAAACGCGCCGCGCCGGGATGCTTTCGGGCGGCAGCCATCAACCTTTCGAGACGTGCACCCAACCGCCGGTCTCGCCGGCGAGCACGCCCTGGTCGGCGGGTGCCGGGCGCTGCATGGCCTTGAACAGGGTTTCGGTCGCAGTCCAGTAGGGCACGTACCACTCGCGATCGATGTCCATCACCAGCACGCGGTCGTGTGTCGCATCATAGGCGCCGATCGGCGAGACATGCGGGCCATCCCAGTCGCCGGTGACCACACCCTGATTGAAGTAGACGACGATCATGTCGTTGGCCGACTTCTCATTTTCCGTGAGCGCCTTGCGGAATGCGTCGAGCGTGGCGCTCGTATCCGGGCCGACATGTGCTGCCGAAACGGTCGCCTTGATGTCGAAGGCTTTGAGGCTTGCGTCCGTCTGGGCGACAAGATCGGCGAAGAGGACGCCATCGCCGTCCTCCTTGGTCTGCTCGCGCCATTTGCGGCTGTCGACAGCCTCCAGTAGCCCGTCCTGAGTGATCAGATTGTCCTGCGAGCCGACCGGCAGACCGCGCAATGCGTTCGTCAGCATTGCGAGCGACGCGAGCGAACAGGCGCTCGATGTCTGCTGCGGCACATAGAACGAAGCCATCGCCCAATAGTCGGGGGCCGCCGACATCCGCAGGTGGCCGTTGTCGACGGTAACCGGCACGGCCATGGGGCCGAACTTCGGTTTGCTGGTTTCCTCGGCTTGAAGTGGCTGGGCAAAGGCCATCAAACCGATAAGGGCGAGCCATCGGGCAGTTTTGTCGGACATGTCTTCCTCGTTGATCGTCGCCTGCGAGCGGGCCGCATCATTCTCTTCCGGGCAAGGCGATTATCGCAGCGCGGTAAATTTTGCCTCACCGGCTGACAAATGTGCGCGAATGACCTTATCTACGCGGCGCAAGCGGCGGGTGTCGCTTGCGCCATTCGTTTCGAGGAGCATTTGATGGCCGATCTTTCCGCCTTTCCGATTACAAAGCGCTGGCCTGCGAAGAACCCTGGTATCGTCCAGCTCTATTCCTTGCCGACGCCGAACGGTGTGAAGATCTCCATTGCGCTCGAAGAACTGGGATTGCCCTATGAGGCGCACCGGATCTCGTTCGACACCAACGATCAGAAGTCGCCGGAATTCCTGTCGCTCAACCCGAACGGTCGCATTCCCGCCATCGTCGATCCGAACGGTCCCGGTGGCGAGCCGATTGGCCTGTTCGAGTCCGGCGCTATCCTCCTCTATCTCGCGGAAAAGACGGGGAAACTTCTGCCGGCGGATGCCTCCGCGCGTTATGAGACGATCTGCTGGGTGATGTTCCAGATGGGTGGCGTCGGCCCGATGCTCGGGCAGTTCGGTCACTTCTTCAAATTCGCTGCCGACAAGGTCGCCAACAATTCCTACCCGGTCGAACGTTATCGCGATGAATCGAAGCGGTTGCTGGGCGTGCTGGAAGGCAGGCTTCAGGGGCGGCAATGGCTGATGGGCGAAGACTATACCATCGCCGATATCGCCACCTATCCCTGGGTCGAAGGCGCGCGCAGGTTCTATGGCGGCGCCGACGTGCTCGACTACGGAAGCTTCCCGAATGTGATGGCCTGGGTCGAGCGCGGTCTGGCGCGTCCGGCAGCGCAAAAGGGCATGGAAATCCCGGCCAGGGACTGAATGATCGCTGGGTATGGCCATTCGTTCGAGTTGACGAGGCTCGGGCGGAAAGGCTACGCCTTGTTGTACAGACGGATAAATGACGGGTGAGAGCGTGACCGGAAGGCTTGTTGTAATCGGTGGTGGTCAGGCCGCCTTTGCGTTGGTCGCCAAACTGCGGGCGTTGAAGGACGAAAGACCGATCACCATCGTCTCGTCCGAGGCTAGCCTGCCCTATCAGCGCCCACCTTTGTCCAAGAAGTATCTGCTTCGCGAGATGAGCCTCGACAGGCTGCTCTATCGGCCTGAGGCCTGGTACGGCGAGCACCATGTCGACATCAGACTATCGACCACCGTGACGGAACTCGACCGCGTCGCCCGCCGCGTGACGCTGAGTGACGGAACGTCGCTTGACTACGAGACGCTTGCATTTGCAACCGGCTCCACCCCACGCCGTTTGCCGGCGTCGGTCGGCGGCGACCTGGACGGTGTTTTCACAGTCCGCGATTTCAGGGATGCCGATCTCTTGGCCGAAGAGATGAAGCCCGGCAGGCGGGCGCTCGTCGTCGGCGGCGGTTATATCGGCCTCGAGGCTGCCGCGGTCGCGCGCACGCTCGGGCTCGAGGTGACGGTTATCGAGATGGCCGACCGCATCCTGCAACGCGTTGCCTCCGCCGCAACGTCGGGCATCGTGCGCGAAATTCATCGGTCGCGCGGTGTCGACGTCCGCGAGGCAACGGGCCTGAACCGGCTGACCGGCGAGAATGGTCGCGTGACCGGCGTCGAACTGTCCGACGGTTCGGTGCTGCCGGTCGATCTCGTCATCGTCGGCATCGGCGTGACCGCCAATGATCACCTGGCGCATGGGGCCGGCCTCGAAACCGCTGGCGGCATCGTTGTCGACAGCCATGGGCGGACCGCCGACCCGGCGATTTTCGCAATGGGCGATTGCGCCGTCCAGCCCTGGGACACCATGCGTATCCGCCTGGAATCGGTGCAGAATGCCGTGGATCAGGCCGAGGCGGTTGCCGCCGTCATCGCCGGCGGGACGGAGCCTTATGCGCCAAAACCCTGGTTCTGGTCGGACCAGTATGACGTGAAACTACAGATCGCCGGTTTTGGCCTCGGTCATGACGAAACCATCGTTCGTCCCGGCCAGCGCGAAGGCAGCGTTTCGGTCTGGTACTTCCGCGAGGGAAAGCTCATCGCTGTCGACGCCATTAACGATGCCAAAGCCTATGTCACCGGCAAGAAGCTGCTGGAAACCGGCATCCATCCGGACAGGTCCGTCATTGCCGATCCGCAATCGGATCTGAAGGCACTTTTGGCACAGGCTTAGCCGCACGACCGTCACGGTCTCATTGAGCCGACTTGAGATGTTCAACCACAAGGCGGTGGTGTTTCAATCTTCGTTAAGGACGAAAGCATCGTGCCGTTTCGAAACGGCGGTTGCGTTCCGACTTTCACCATTCCTTAAATGGCAGGACGCCAACAGAAGCGATGAACCGGAAGTGGGAATCCATTTTCGGACCAGAAATTTCATTTAGGCGTTTGGCGATGTTCAAGGTTCTCACATGCCTCGTGGTCGAGCATGATCTCAAGCTGGTCGTGCTCGCCGCCCTCATCTGCTTCCTCTCGAGCTACGGTGCCGTGACGTTGCTGCAGCGAGGGCGTTCATCCGCCGGCAAGGCGAGGGCGATCTGGGCGGTGGCTGCCGGCATAGCCAGCGGCTTCGGCATCTGGGCAACCCACTTCATCGCCATGCTTGCCTATGATCCGGGCGTCGTGCTCGGCTATCAGATCGATCTGACGGCCCTGTCGCTGGCAGTCGCGGTCGTTCTGACGACGATGGCACTGCTGATCGCCACCTATGCACAGGGACCTGTCTCCTGGATTATCGGCGGCATCGTTCTCGGCTTCGGTGTGGCCTGCATGCATTTCCTCGGCATGTCGGCGCTCGATGTTCCCGGCCGCATCCGCTGGGACTGGACGCTCGTTGTTGCCTCGATCGTGGCCGGATCGCTGTTCGATGTCGGCGCGCTGCGGACCATCGCGCTCGTCGATCGACCGCTGAAGGCCAAGGTTCTGGCAACGCTGTTCATGACACTCGGTATCGTTGCCTTGCACTTCACCGCCATGGGCGCCGTGACGATCGAAGCCGATTTGCTGTTGCCTGCGCCCGAGGGCATGATACAGCCGCATTTCCTGGCGTTCGTCATCGCCGGAACCGCTTTCTTCCTGCTGACGATGGTTTTGCTGGCTGCCGGCTTCGCACACCATGCCGAGCATTCGGCCGCCGCTTCCGAACGCGAATTCGTCCGTTTCGTGCGGAGCGTGAAGGATTACGCCATCTACATGCTCGACGTGAAAGGCCATGTCGCGAGCTGGAATGCCGGAGCCGAAGCCAACAAGGGCTATACCGCCGACGAAATCATCGGCAGGAATTTCGCATGCTTCTATTCGTCTGAAGACCAGCGGGTGGGCCTGCCGCAAAAGGCACTCGACGAAGCGTGCGCCAATGGCAAGTTCGAATGCGAAGGCTGGCGCTACCGCAAGGATGGCACGCGCTTCTGGGCGCATGTGGTGATCGACCCGTTCCTGCACGAGGATGGGACCCATGCGGGTTTCATCAAGATCGTCAAGGACATCACCAAGCAAAAGGTCGACGCCGATCGCATTGCCGAGGTGAGCAAGAATCTCGACATTGCGCTCGAGAACATGTCGCAGGGCATTTGCCTCTTCGACAGCGGCGACCGTCTGCTGCTGTCCAACCGCCGCTGCCGCGAGATTTTCGGCTTTTCCGAGACGCTGGCCGGAAAGGGCCTGACGTTCCACCAGATCCTCGACGAGGTTTTTGCCCGCACCTATTCCGATCCGGTAATCGCCCGGACAAAATCGGAAGAACTTTACCAGAAGCACCGCGTCGACATGGTGGGCAAGGGCGGTGGCGACATCGTCGAAAAGTTGCCGAATGGACGCTCGATCCTGACCAAGCATCGCACCCTTGCCGATGGCGGCTGGGTCAGCACCTATGAGGACATAACCGAACGCCTCGACAGCGAGGAACAGATTTCGTTCCTCGCGCGCCACGACAGCCTGACCGGCCTTCCAAACCGCCTGCAGTTCAGCAGCTACCTCGAAGAGGAACTCGACGCGGCCGCCTGGTTCTCGCGCAAGGTCGCCGTCATCGGCCTCGACCTCAACAAGTTCAAGGAAGTGAACGACCTGCACGGCCATGCAGCCGGCGACTTTGTGCTCGTCACGATCGCACAGCGAATGAAATCGTTGCTCCAGGAGGGTGAATTCGTGGCGCGCTTCGGCGGCGACGAGTTTGCCGCCGTCAAGCGCTTCGAGGACCTATCCGAGCTAAACGATTTCGTCCGCCGCATTGAAAAGAGCCTGCATGAGGAGATGCGCTTCGGCGACTTCGAGCTGAAGTCCGGCGGCAGCATGGGCGTCGCCATCTATCCGCAGGATGCCGAGACCGCCGAAACGCTGATCAACAATGCCGACCTCGCGATGTACCGTGCCAAGGCGGCGCTTAACCAGACCGTATGCTTCTACGAGGTGTCGATGGACGAGGCGGCGCGCCAAAGGCGTAGCCTGGCCAACGACCTTTGGGATGCGATCGAGAAGAAGCAGCTGGCACTGCATTACCAGGTGCAGAAGTCGGTTATGTCGGGCGACGTCATCGGCTACGAAGTGCTGCTGCGCTGGCACCATCCCGATCGCGGCATGGTGCCCCCGAACGAGTTCATTCCGCTTGCCGAAGAGTGCGGCGCGATCCTGCCGATCGGCGAATGGGTTCTGCGCGAGGCCTGCCGTGAAGCGGCAGGATGGCAAAGTGCACACAAGATCGCCGTCAATCTCTCACCGGTCCAACTCGCCAACGGCGACATCGTCAGCCTCGTGGAAGCGGTTCTTTCCGAGACCGGCCTTGACCCGAAGCGGCTCGAACTCGAGATCACCGAGTCGACGATCATCGACGACAAGGAGCGTGCGCTGCTCACTCTCCGCCAGATCAAGGAACTTGGGGTCACCATCGCGATTGACGACTTCGGCACCGGCTATTCGTCGCTCGAGACGCTGAGAGCCTTCCCGTTTGACAAGATCAAGCTCGACAAGAGCTTCATGTGGGAAGTCGAGGCAAGCCCGCAGGCAAAGGCAATTGTCCGTGCCATCCTCGCTCTCGGGCAGAGCCTATCCGTTCCCGTTCTGGCCGAAGGCGTCGAGACACAGACGCAGCTCGATATCCTGCAGGCGGAAGGCTGTGACGAAGCGCAAGGCTACCTGCTCGGCCGGCCGGCGCCGATCTCGAGCCTCGTTTCCGGGCGGTCCAAGGTGGCGGCCGCCTGAGGGGAGCCGTTGCGTCTTACCCTCGGGAATGCCGCTCCCGCGGCTGCCAAGCCGTCCGAAAATGACGAGACGCGCCTACTGGCGCAGCAGAGCCTTGCCTGCGCCTTCGACGAGGAAGCGTGGGAAGAAGAAGATGCCGTGGATCGTGCCTGAGTAGCGCTCCTCGAGGCCCGAGGATTCGCCGATGCAGAACACCGGCTGCTTGTGGCCGGATTCGAGGCTGATCGTTGTGGAGAAGCAGAAGGACGAGCAGCTGGTTGCCGCCTGCTCGAAAAGCTCCAGCACGTGATTGCGGTCGGCCGGGTCGTAGCAGCGAACGAAATTGAGCAGCCCGCATTCGCTCTCGTTGAGGCCATGGATGGCCGATGCCTTTTCGCCGAGCTGGAACAGGCCCGTCGACAGGTCTCCCGACCAGCGTTCGGACACGCAGAACTGCTCCAGGAATTCCTGATGCGGAAGCCCGGAATGCATTTGTCCCGGGACACCGAGGGGAACTGAATTTGTTCTCGTGATCTTAAACACGGTCTACCCCAGCACGGCCCCTGGCGACTGTCGTTGTGCGACCAGGCAGGCACATCCCCACTATACAACCCTCGCCAGCCATCACCCCATAGGAAGAAGAACACGCACGATAAGTCGTTTGCGTCTTTCTGTACGGAAAGGTCACCAAACTGTGACGTAGCTCGCCAAGCGAAATGATTTCGCAGGAAAGGCCGGCTTAATTTGCGATTAAATACTTATATGCTTTGCGTGATATTCTCAAAGAGAGCTTGGACATACAGTTAATATGAAAAGTTTGAGCGATTTTTCGCTCTCTTTAGGCCCGCCATCCAGTCTCTCGTGAATCTCTGTCCACTTGGGGCGTTGTTATAGTTCGTTTTTTTTCGACTTCAACGCTTTTTTAGTGCTGCTGCAGTCGCCGGGTATTTTTTCCTGAGGACAGCTTTGACGTGCGCGTGATGCGCGACCCATCAACGCCTACAAAAACAAGAAAGGGCGACCCGAGGGTCGCCCTTTCCGATCCGAATGGATCATCGTGGATCTGCTTGAACAGGTCCGCGACAAGGCTGGCGCCTTATCACATCATGTCCATGCCGCCCGTTCAGCGCGCTTGACGCGCTGAACCGCTCTTAGTGCATGGGCGAAGCTTTATGGACAGTGCTGCGATTAAGGCTGGCGCCTTATCACATCATGTCCATGCCGCCCATGCCGCCCATGCCGCCCGGCATTGACGGAGCGTCCTTCTTCGGCAGTTCGGCGATCATGGCTTCCGTCGTGACGAGGAGGCCAGCAACCGAAGCTGCGTCCTGAAGGGCGGTGCGAACGACCTTGACCGGGTCGATGATGCCCATGGCGATCATGTCGCCATACTCGCCGGTCTGGGCGTTGTAGCCGAAGTTGTCCTGGTCCTTGTCGAGGATCTTGCCGACAACGATCGAAGCTTCGTCACCAGCGTTCTCGGCGATCTGGCGGGCCGGAGCCTGCAGAGCGCGACGAACGATGTTGATGCCGGCTTCCTGGTCGTCGTTCACACCCTTGACGGTGATCTTGACGGAAGAACGCAGCAGGGCAACGCCGCCGCCCGGTACGATGCCTTCCTGAACAGCAGCGCGCGTCGCGTTCAGAGCGTCGTCGATGCGGTCCTTCTTTTCCTTAACTTCGACTTCCGTCGAGCCGCCAACGCGGATCACGGCAACGCCGCCAGCGAGCTTGGCAAGACGTTCCTGCAGCTTTTCGCGGTCGTAGTCAGAAGTGGTGTCTTCGATCTGAGCCTTGATCTGGGCAACGCGGCCTTCGATGTCGCTCTTCTGGCCAGCACCATCGACGATGGTGGTGTTTTCCTTGGAGATCGAAACCTTCTTCGCACGGCCGAGCATGTCGAGCGTGACGTTTTCGAGCTTGATGCCGAGGTCTTCGGAGATCACGGTACCACCGGTCAGGATGGCGATGTCTTCGAGCATGGCCTTGCGGCGATCGCCGAAGCCCGGAGCCTTGACAGCAGCGATCTTCAGGCCGCCACGCAGCTTGTTGACGACGAGCGTAGCAAGAGCTTCGCCTTCGACGTCTTCAGCGATGATGAGGAGCGGCTTGCCGGTCTGAACGACAGCTTCGAGAACCGGGAGCATGGCCTGCAGGTTCGAGAGCTTCTTCTCGTGGAGGAGAACGTAGACGTCGTCGAGGTCAGCAACCATCTTTTCCGGGTTGGTGACGAAGTACGGCGACAGGTAGCCGCGGTCGAACTGCATGCCTTCGACGACTTCGAGTTCGGTTTCGGCGGTCTTGGCTTCTTCAACCGTGATGACGCCTTCGTTGCCGACCTTCTGCATTGCTTCAGCAATGTCGAGGCCGATCTGACGCTCGCCGTTGGCCGAGATCGTGCCAACCTGTGCAACTTCTTCCGAAGTGTTGATCTTCTTGGCCTTGGCCTGGAGATCCTTGACGACTTCGGTGACAGCGAGGTCGATGCCGCGCTTCAGGTCCATCGGGTTCATGCCGGCAGCAACGGCCTTGGCGCCTTCGCGAACGATCGCCTGGGCCAGAACGGTTGCAGTCGTGGTGCCGTCGCCGGCGATGTCGTTGGTCTTCGAAGCAACTTCGCGGACCATCTGGGCGCCCATGTTTTCGAACTTGTCTTCGAGTTCGATTTCCTTGGCGACCGATACGCCGTCCTTGGTGATGCGCGGAGCGCCGAAGGACTTGTCGATGATGACGTTACGACCCTTCGGGCCGAGCGTGACCTTTACGGCGTCAGCGAGGATATCGACGCCACGCAGCATCTTTTCGCGCGCGGTGCGGCCGAATTTAATTTCTTTTGCAGCCATTTGAGAAAACTCCCGGGCTCATTGCCCATTGGTTGTCATGGAAAGGTGTGGACGACGGCTGATCAGCCGATGATGCCCATGATGTCGGCTTCCTTCATGATGAGAAGGTCTTCGCCGTTGATCTTGACTTCGGTGCCCGACCACTTGCCGAACAGAACGCGGTCGCCAGCCTTGACGTCGAGAGCAACAACCTTGCCGCTTTCGTCACGGGCGCCCGAGCCAACAGCGACGATTTCGCCTTCCTGCGGCTTTTCCTTAGCGGTGTCCGGAATGATGATGCCGCCCTTTGTCTTTTCCTCAGACTCGACGCGGCGGACGACAACGCGGTCGTGCAGCGGGCGGAAATTGGTGCTTGCCATTAGTCTAATCCCTCGATCAAATGACATTACGGATCGCTCATCGACCCGATGGATGGGTGTTAGCACTCTCATTTGTCGAGTGCTAGCGAGGCCGAGATAAGGCTGGGTCCGGTGTGAGTCAAGGATTGGCCGTTCAAAAAATTTCAGACGACATGGTTATCGGCGGCGCATGAAAGGCAACGAACGGCGGCCGAGCCGGAAGGTTCGCTTGCCTATTGCATGAAGCCGTCGGAATTTGGGCAAGTCGGTCCCGAAAATCGTGCCTGGTGCGGAGGTCCGGTCCGCTCGCCATTTCGGCCCTTGGTTCCGCGGTTTACATCCGACGTCTGATAGACTGCGAGCCGCCTTCTCGGTGCGTACAGCGAGCGGGCGTCGAATCCTTGGGAATGGCGGCGTTTTTCGTGGGCCGAGGCTTGTATTCTCGCCCCTTCCTTGCCATGCAAGCCGGAAACCGAGTTTGCAGGAAGCCCGCATGGCCGCAAGGATCAACAGTTTTCGGGAAATCGCAGGGCGCTACGACGTCGTGCTCTGTGACGTCTGGGGTGTTCTCCACAACGGCGTCCAGGCGTTTGCGTCGGCCTGTGAAGCCTTGGCGGAAGCGCGGGCTGCCGGGTTGACGGTCGTTCTGATCACCAATTCGCCCCGGCCGAGTCCGAGCGTCAAGGTGCAGATTCGCGGGCTTGGCGTTCCCGACGAAGCCTATGATCGCATCGTGACATCAGGCGATGTGACCCGCACGTTGATCGCTGCGGCCGAAAAGAAGATCTTCTTCATCGGCGCCGAACGCGATCTGCCGCTGCTCGAAGGTCTCGGAACCGAAATCGTCTCGTCGGAAGATGCCAAGACCGTCGTCTGCGCCGGCTTCTACGACGATGAAACCGAAACGCCGGAGCACTACCGTGCGACCTTGACCGGCCTTGCCAAGCGCAAGATCCCCTTCATCTGCGCCAACCCGGACCTGGTGGTCGAGCGCGGACATCGACTGATCCCCTGCGCTGGCGCCATTGCCAAGCTGTATGAAGAACTGGGCGGCGAAGCGCGCATTGCCGGAAAGCCCTACATCGCCATCTACCGCGCCGCGCTGACGGAGGCCAAGGCCGTTCGCGGCGGGCTCGATCTGTCGCGTATCATTGCCATCGGCGACGGCATGCCGACCGACGTCAAGGGCGCCCAGGATGCCGGCTTCGACCTGCTCTACATCAGCGCCGGCATTCACGCGCAGGAATACATGAACGAAAGCCGGACCGACGAGGCGAAGCTCGCTGCCTTCCTGAAAAAGGAAGGCGCCTCGCCGAAGTGGTGGATGCCGAGGCTCGCCTGACGGGAAGACTGAGATGACGGTTTTTCATCGCAACGAGACCCGCGATCCGCTGCCCGAGCGTCTGCGCGGCGGCGTTGTCGCCATCGGCAATTTCGACGGTGTTCACCGCGGCCATCAATCCGTGCTGGAACGGGCGCTGGACGAAGCCAAGACCCGGGGCGTGCCCGCGCTGGTGCTGACCTTCGAGCCGCATCCGCGCACCGTCTTCCGGCCGGACACGCCGGTGTTCCGACTGACGCCCGCGCCCTTGAAGGCCCGCATCCTTGAAGGCATGGGGTTTGGCGCCGTCATCGAATATCCGTTCGACCGCACCTTCTCCGAACTCTCCGCTTCCGATTTCATCCATCGGGTCCTCCTGGAATGGCTGCATGCCTCGCATGTGGTTACCGGCTTCGACTTTCATTTCGGCAAGGGCCGTGAAGGCGGTCCGGCCTTCCTGATGGCTGCGGGCGGCGACAACGGTTTTGGCGTCACTCTGGTTGATGCCTTCCGCGACGAGAACGCCTCGGTGATCTCCTCGAGCTTCATTCGCTCGTTGCTCGGGCAGGGTGACGTTTCCCATGCCGCCGGTTTGCTCGGCTATCGCTACACGGTCGAGGCCGAGGTGATCGACGGCAAGAAGCTCGGACGCACGCTCGGCTATCCCACCGCCAATATGCGACTGCCCCCGGAAGTCGAGCTTAAGGCCGGCATCTATGCGGTGCGCTTCCGCCGGGCCGACGGCTCGTTGCATGATGGTGTCGCGAGCTTTGGCCGGCGCCCGACCGTCGACAGCGACGGCGAGGCTCTGCTCGAGACCTTCGTCTTCGATTTTTCCGGCGATCTCTATGGCGAAGTCTGTTCGGTTTCGTTCTTCGGTCACCTGCGCGACGAGCTGAAGTTCGACGGGCTCGATCCGCTGGTGACCCAGATCCGGCAGGACGAGGAAGAGGCGAGGGCGTTGCTCTCCGGCGTTGCGCCCTTGAGCGACATCGACCGCCGGATCAGCTTCGCTTGAAAGAAATCCGCCGCGCCGAAGCGGCGGACCTTTTCAAAAGGCCGAAAACGCCTTAAACAACCGGCCACCATGACCCGGCACCGTCGACTGCCCATCGATCAGCGAATTATTGGCCCGGCTTTCCGCGCGCACTAGGCCGCCGGAAGGTCCGGGATTTCGGCGTTTCCGACGCCCCAGTCATTTCTAGAGCGCCGCGCGTCTCCTGGATGCGCCAAGGTCGCTCTGAAACTTTGAAGCTGCGCATGATCCCTTCCGAAAATCGATCCGGATTTCGGGGTTATGCGCCAGATACCACCCTTTCGCATGCGCGATGATCCGCGCGGAAAAGATGATTGCAAAGACCATGACAGAGACCGCTGAGAAGATCGACTATTCCTCCACCCTCTACCTGCCGCAGACGGAGTTTCCGATGCGCGCCGGCCTGCCGCAGAAGGAGCCGGAAGCAGTTGCCCGCTGGCAGAAGATGGGCCTCTACAAGAAGCTGCGTGCCTCGGCCGCCGGTCGCGAGAAATTCGTGCTGCATGACGGCCCTCCCTATGCCAACGGCAACATCCATATCGGCCACGCGCTGAACAAGATCCTCAAGGATGTCATCAACCGCTCGTTCCAGATGCGCGGCTTCGACGCCAACTACGTGCCGGGCTGGGATTGCCATGGCCTTCCGATCGAATGGAAGATCGAGGAGAAGTATCGCGAAAAGGGCCAGAACAAGGACGAGGTTCCGGTCAATGAATTCCGTAGGGAATGCCGCGACTTTGCCGCCGGCTGGATCCAGATCCAGGCGGAAGAGTTCAAGCGTCTTGGCATCGAGGGCGACTTCGACAATCCCTACACGACGATGAACTTCCACGCCGAAGCGCGCATCGCCGGCGAACTGATGAAGATCGCCAAGATGGGCCAGCTCTATCGCGGCTCCAAGCCGGTGATGTGGTCGGTCGTCGAGCGCACGGCGCTGGCCGAAGCCGAAGTCGAATATGCCGATGTCGAAAGCGACATGATCTGGGTGAAATTCCCGGTCACCGAAGGTGCGGCAGATCTGGCCGGTACCTTCGTCGTGATCTGGACGACCACGCCCTGGACCATCCCGGGCAACCGCGCCATTGCCTTCTCGTCGCGCTACGCCTACGGCCTCTATGAAGTTGCGACCGCCGAGAACGACTTCGGACCGCAGCCCGGCGAGAAGCTGATCTTCGCCAAGCGCCTGGCCGACGAGTCCGCTGCCAAGGCCAAGCTCACCTTCAATTTCGTCCGCGACATCGAAGGCGCCGAACTGGCGGCCGTCACCTGCGCCCATCCGTTGCATGGCCTCGGTGGCGGTTACGCCTTCAAGGTGCCGCTGCTCGACGGCGACCATGTGACCGACGATGCCGGCACTGGCTTCGTGCACACGGCGCCCAGCCACGGCCGCGAGGACTTTGACGCCTGGATGGACAATGCCCGCGCGCTTGAAGCCCGTGGCATCTCCTCGGCGATCCCGTTCACCGTCGACGACGCCGGCTACTTTACCGCTGATGCCCACGGCTTCGGCCCGGACGCCGAAGGCGGCGCCGGCCGCGTGCTTGACGACAAGGGCAAGAAGGGCGACGCCAATGATCGCGTGATCAAGGCGCTGATCGCCCGCCATGCGCTGTTTGCACGCGGCCGCCTGAAGCATTCCTATCCGCATTCCTGGCGCTCCAAGAAGCCGGTGATCTTCCGCAACACGCCGCAGTGGTTCGTCTACATGGACAAGGGCTTCGGCGACGGCACGACGCTGCGCTCGCGCGCGCTGTCTGCCATCGACGACACCCGCTTCGTGCCGGGTGCCGGCCAAAACCGCCTGCGTGCCATGATCGAGGGCCGTCCGGACTGGGTGCTCTCGCGTCAGCGCGCCTGGGGCGTGCCGATCGCGATCTTTGCCGGCGAGCAGGGCGAGATCCTGGTCGACGAAGCGGTCAACGCCCGCATTCTGGAAGCCTTTGAGCAGGAAGGTGCGGACGCCTGGTTTGCCGAAGGTGCCAAGGACCGCTTCCTCGGCAATGACCACGACCACGAAAAGTGGCACCAGGTCATGGACATTCTCGACGTCTGGTTTGATTCAGGCTCGACGCATACGTTCACACTTGAAGATCGTCCTGATCTGAAGTGGCCGGCCGACGTCTATCTCGAAGGCTCCGACCAGCATCGCGGCTGGTTCCACTCGTCGCTGCTCGAATCCTGCGCGACGCGCGGTCGTGCGCCCTACAACGCCGTTGTCACCCATGGTTTCACCATGGATGAGAAGGGCGAGAAGATGTCGAAGTCGAAGGGCAACACCGTCACCCCGCAGGAAGTGATGAAGGACGCCGGCGCCGATATCCTGCGCCTCTGGGTGATGACCACGGACTATTGGGAAGATCAGCGCCTCGGCAAGACGATCATCCAGACCAACATCGACGCCTATCGCAAGCTGCGCAACACCATCCGCTGGATGCTGGGCACGCTGGCGCACGACAAGGGCGAGGAGATCGCCTACGCCGAGCTGCCCGAGCTGGAAAAGCTGATGCTGCACCGCCTGGCCGAGCTCGATCAGGTCGTTCGCGAAGGTTATGATGCGTTCGACTTCAAGCGGATCGCCCGCTCGCTGATCGATTTCTCGAACGTCGAGCTTTCCGCCTTCTATTTCGACGTGCGCAAGGATGCGCTCTATTGCGACGCACCCTCGAGCCTTCGTCGCCGCTCGGCGCTCGCCGTCATCCGCAAGCTGTTCGATAGCCTCGTGCTGTGGCTGGCGCCGATGCTGCCCTTCACCTGCGAAGAAGCCTGGCTGTCGCGCAATCCCGACGCGGTCTCTGTTCATCTCGAACAGTTCCCGGCAATCCCGGCGGAATGGAAGAACGACGCTCTCGAGGCGAAGTGGGAAAAGATCCGCGCTGTCCGCACGGTCGTCACGGGTGCGCTGGAAATCGAACGTCGCGAAAAGCGCATCGGTTCGTCGCTTGAGGCTGCTCCGGTCGTCTACATCGCCGACCCGGAGCTGTTGAAGGCGCTCGAAGGCGAAGATTTCGCCGAGATCTGCATCACCTCGTCGATCACGGTGGACGCGGGCGAGGGCCCTGCCGACGCCTTCCGTCTGCCTGAGGTCGCCAAGGTCAGTGTCGTGCCTAAGGCGGCTGTCGGCCGCAAGTGCGCCCGCTCCTGGCGGATCACCACCGATGTCGGTTCAGACGCGCTCTACCCTGAGGTGTCTGCCCGTGATGCTGCCGCACTTCGGGAACTTGGCTTCAAGGCTTAAGGGATCATTTGCCGGATGAATTGCGCTTGCCGCATTCATCCGGTAAAACCTGCCCGAAATTTGGCGGATTTATCCGCCATGGGCGCTGAGTGGCCGCGCACGTGACGGTGGCCGGCTGGAAGGAATTTCATGGAAATGACGCGAGAGTTGCGACTGTTTGCTGGCGTTGCCGCTATTCTGACGAGCGGTCTGGTGCTTTCCGGCTGCATCGGCGGCCCAACCTACGGCACCGACAAGACCGCCGGCGAGCAGCTGATGGACGATCTCGGAAGCGCCGTCAGCATTGCTCCCAAGAGCGGTGCTCCGGTCAAGTATCAGCCCCGCCCTGGCTTGGTGCTGCCTCCGTCCGGCCAGCAGACGGCGCTCGTGGAGCCGCAGAAATCGCTTGCCACCCGAGAAGCGAATCCGGAATGGGTCGAGTCTCCGGAAGAGGCCCGCAACCGTCTGCGCGAAGAAGCCGACGCCAACAAGAATAACCCGAACTATGTTTCGCCGCTCGCCAAGGCCAGCGCCAATGGCCGCCGCCTTTCGGCCAAGGAGCAGCAGGAAGCCTACCGCGAAGCGCGCAAGATCGAGATGGGCGCCTACTCCGACAAGCGCCGTTTCCTGAGCGATCCGCCGCTCGAATACCGCCGCCTTCCGGAAGGTTCCGAGGCTGACCTGGGCGAGCCGGAGAAGACCAAGGAGCGCCGCCGCAAGAAGGAAGCGCAGGTCAAGAATAGCGGCAGCAAGTGGTACTGGCCCTTCTAAATCATGACGATCAGCATTCGCGACGCGCGACCGGAAGACGCCGAAACCATCCTGCGCTTCATCACCGAACTGGCCATCTACGAGAAGGAACCTGACGCGGTCGAGGCAACCGTTGAACAGTTGCAGGCGTCGCTCTTTGGTCCGGACGCGCTCACCCGTGCGGTGATCTGCGAGAAGGACGGCAAGCCGGCCGGTTTCGCCATGTGGTTCTACAACTATTCCACCTGGCAGGCCCGCAAGGGGCTCTATCTCGAAGACCTCTATGTCACACCGGATTGCCGCGGTTCCGGCGCCGGCAAGATGCTTTTGAAGCATCTCGCCAGGATCGCCGTCGAGGAAGGGTGTGGCCGCTTCGAGTGGAGCGTGCTCGATTGGAACGAGCCGGCAATTCGCGTTTACGAGGCCGTCGGCGCCGAGCCGATGTCGGAGTGGACGCGGTATCGGCTCGCAGGCCCGGCACTCGAGTCCTTTGCAGCCGGCTGAGAGGTTTGCTCGCCTCAGCGTTTTCCGGCAAAGAACCCCTTGAGAATGTCCGCGGCTTCGCGCTCGGCGAGCCCTGAATAGACGTCGGGCACGTGATGGCATGTCGGCGAGCCGTAAAAGCGCACGCCGCTGTCGACAGCACCACCCTTTGGGTCTTCGGCGCCATAATAGAGGCGACGGATGCGGGCAAAGGAAATTGCCGCCGCACACATCGTGCATGGCTCCAGGGTGACATAGAGGTCGGCGCCGCTCAGCCGCTCGTCATTGAGCACAATGGACGCTTCGCGAATGGCAACGACCTCGGCATGGGCGGTTACATCGTTGAGTTCGCGGGTACGATTTCCGGCGCGCGCGATGATCTCGCCATCGAAAACGATGACGGCGCCGATCGGCACTTCGCCGCGCTGGCCCGCTTTTTTGGCCTCTTCCAGGGCCGCATCCATGAAGCGTGTCGTATCAGCCATCGCTCAAACAATAATTTCTCTTAACCCACGGGCTTTGACCTGATAGGACAGCCGCAAAAGGCAGGCAACACAAATGACATCCAAAGACAAGCCCACACGGCCTGGCGGCAAGCCCGCTGGCCGGGACAAGAAACCTAATTTCGCTGGCAAGAAGGCGGCAGCGCCTCAGGCCGGAGCCTCGCGTCCGCCCAAGGCTGGTCCGAAGCCCGCCGTCGCAAGCGCCGACGAGCCGCAGCGCATCTCCAAGATCCTGGCGCGCGCCGGCGTTGCGTCCCGCCGCGATATCGAGCGCATGATCATGGAAGGCCGGGTCAGTCTCAACGGTGTCGTCCTCGATACGCCTGTTGTCAACGCGACCCTTGCCGACCATATCGAAGTGGATGGACATGCGATCCGCGGCATCGAGCGCACGCGCCTGTGGCTCTACCACAAGCCGGCCGGACTGGTGACCACCAATGCCGATCCGGAAGGCCGTCCGACGGTCTTTGACAACCTGCCGGACGAGTTGCCGCGCGTGCTGTCGATCGGCCGCCTCGACATCAATACCGAAGGCCTGTTGCTGCTGACGAATGATGGCGGACTTGCCCGCGTGCTCGAACTTCCGTCGACCGGCTGGCTGCGCCGCTATCGCGTGCGCGCCCATGGCGAAATCGACCAGGACGAACTGGACAAGCTGAAGGACGGTATTGCCGTCGACGGCGTGCTTTACGGCGGCATCGAGGCGACCCTCGACCGCGTGCAGGGTTCGAATGTCTGGATCACGATGGGTCTGCGCGAAGGCAAGAACCGCGAAATCAAGAACGTACTCGGCGCGCTCGGCCTCGACGTCAATCGCCTCATTCGCATCTCCTACGGCCCGTTCCAGCTCGGCGAACTGCCGGAAGGACACGTGCAGGAAATCCGTGGCCGGACGCTGCGTGATCAGCTCGGACCGCGCCTGATCGAAGACGCCAAGGCGAACTTCGACGCGCCGCTCTACAATGATCCGTCCGCAACCGTCGCGAACGAAGCGCCGGAAGCCGAAGCCTCCGACACGCGCAAGCCCGAACGCGCCAATCGTTGGGAAAAGCCGGAAGACAAGCGCGAGCGCGCGCTTTCGAAGCTCGACACCCGTCGTGACGACCGCCGCGACGGTGGCCGCGGCAAGGATGCTCCCCGTGGCAAGGGTGGGCCGCGCGACGACCGCGGCGACGCCAAGTTCGAGGATCGGCCGAAGCGCACCCCGGCGCAGCGCGCCCGCACGGCCAACGTCTGGATGGCGCCCGGTGCCCGTCCACTGGCCGAGAAGAAGCCGAAATCGGCTGAAGGCGATGCTTCGGCAAAGCCGGCTCGCCGCGAGCGTCCGGAAGGCGCACCGACAACCAAGCGCTACGGCCGCACCAAGGATGGCTTTGCGACGAAATCGTCCGGCAAGTTCGATCCCGACCGCAAGGGCGGCGCGCCCAGGGACTATGATCGTCCGGCGTCCGCCGCACCGATCAAGCGCCGGGATGAAGAGGGCGAATGGATCAGTGCCAGCGAACCCGCTCGCAAGGGCAAGGACGAAGGTCGTGATGGCGGCTTCGGCCGTCGCAAATCGGGCGATGCGGGCGACCGCAAGTCGCGCGACCATGGTGACCGTCCGCCTCGCCGCGAAGGCGGCGACCGGCCGGCCCGTTCCGAGGGTGGCCCGCGCAGCTTCTCCGACAAGCCGCGGTTCCCGCGCGCCGACGGCGACCGCCCGGCACGTCGCGAAGGCGGCGATCGCCCGCGTGGCGATCGGCCGGCCCGCGCCGAAGGCGGCCCGCGCAGCTATTCCGACAAGCCGAGAGGCCCACGCACCGAGGGCGATCGTCCGCCACGTCGCGAGGGTGGCGACCGTCCGTTCGGTGATCGGCCCGCTCGTTCCGAAGGCGGCCCGCGCAGCTATTCCGACAAGCCGAGAGGCCCACGCACCGAGGGCGATCGTCCGCCACGTCGCGAGGGTGGCGACCGTCCGTTCGGTGATCGGCCCGCTCGTTCCGAAGGCGGCCCGCGCAGCTATTCCGACAAGCCGAGAGGCCCACGCACCGAGGGCGATCGTCCGCCACGTCGCGAGGGTGGCGACCGTCCGTTCGGCGACAAGCCCCGCGGCAAGTCCTTCGGTGGCAAACCGTCCGGCGGCAAGTCCTTTGGCGAACGCTCAGGCGGTCCGCGTGGCGGCAAGCCCGGTGGTGGCAAACCGGCTGGCGGTGGCGGCCGTCCTGGTGGCGGTGGACGTCCGGCCGGTGGCAAGCCGCGCGGCAGAGGAAACTAAGCGGTCGTGCGCATTGTCGGCGGAGAGTTCCGTGGCCGCAGTCTGGCCACGCCCAAGTCGAATGATATCCGTCCGACAACCGATCGGACGCGCGAGAGCCTGTTCAACATCCTGAGCCATTCCTATCCGGAGGCTCTCGATGGGACCCGTGTGCTGGATCTTTTTGCCGGCACCGGGGCCGTCGGGCTCGAAGCCCTGTCGCGGGGGTGCCGCCAGGCGCTCTTCGTCGAGCAGGGCGTCGAGGGCAGGGGCCTCCTGCAGAACAATATCGAGGCGTTCGGCCTTCAGGGCCGTGCCAAGGTCTTCCGCAGGGATGCGACCAGTCTCGGTTCCGTCGGCACGATGGAGCCGTTTCACCTGGTTTTTGCGGACCCGCCCTATGCCAAGGGACTGGGAGAAAAGGCGCTGGAATCGGCGGCTCTCGGCAACTGGCTGGTGCCTGATGCTTTGGTGGTGCTGGAGGAACGTGCGGACGTTCAGCCGGCGCCAACAGCCGTTTTCGAGCGACTGGACGTCAGGGTCTTCGGCGACACACGCATGCACTTCTACCGCTTCCGTGGCGCCTGACGTCACACTTTTGATTCGCTTGCACAGTTAGACTGCCGATTGAACTGGGGCGCACGTCGATGAAGCAGGACGTATCCACCGTGAATGTTTCGCCGGCAAGCGCGAGCGAGCCGTCGGTCGCGCTGGCGCTCGGTGGCGGCGGTGCCCGCGGGCTCGCCCATATCCATGTCATCGAGGCTTTCGACGAGTTGGGCATTCGCCCTGTCGCCATCGCCGGTTCGTCGATCGGCGCCATCATGGGTGCCGGCATGGCGGCGGGCGTTAGCGGCAAAGAAATCCGCGAGCACACGCTGGCCACGGTTGGCCACCGCCGCGAGGTGGTCAATCGCCTGTGGCAGTTGCGACCGGCAAGTTGGTCGGAAGCGATGACCAACGGTTTCCGTTTTGGTCAGTTCAACGTCGAACGCGTCTTGAAGGCGTTCCTGCCCGAAGGCATCCCTGCGACGTTTTCGGAATTGGACGTGCCGCTCAAGGTCGTTGTCACCGACTATTACGGCCAGACGGAGCACGTCTGCGAGACGGGCGATCTGCAGAAGGCTCTTGCCGCATCGGCGGCGCTGCCTGCGGTCTTCATGCCGGTGAAGATCGAAGGACGGGTGATGATCGATGGCGGTATCTACAATCCCATTCCCTTCGATCATCTGCGCGGCCTTGCCGAAATCGTCGTCGGCGTCGACGTCGTCGGCGGCCCTGATGGCGACGGCAAGACGATCCCGAGCCGCATCGACAGCCTGTTCGGGGCGAGCCAGCTGATGATGCAGTCGATCATTGCGATGAAGCTGAAGGAGGGCGCGCCGGATATCCTGCTGCGGCCCGATGTCGGCCGCTACCGGGTGATGGATTTTCTGCGCGCAAAAGAGATCCTGGCGGCGACCGCTGGCATCAAGGATCAGTTCAAGCGCACGCTTGAAGAGCGAATGAAGGTGGTGAGCGTCTCCGGGTGAGGCCGCAGACGGGTGCTGCTGCTGATCAAGCGCTTTCCCGCGCATCGGCCGGTAGCCCCGGCAGGATGCTGTCCCCGGTTTCCGAGGAATGATCGACGTCGCGCTTGGGCTTGACCAGTGGCTCGGGCCGCACGGGTTGCGAATGCAGCATGTCGCGGCCGGCGGTAATGCCTTCGGCCTCCTGCAGAACGAGACGAGCCTCGTCGCGCTTGCGGATATCGTCCATGATCGCGAGCGCCTCGTCGTTGCCCACACCCAGCGCCTCCAGCGTCTTGCGACCGAAGAGCAGACCGGACTCGAAGGTCTCGCGCAATTCGTAGTCGACGCCCTTTGCTCTGAGTTCAAGCGTGTGCAGCCGATCGTAGGAGCGGGCGAAGATCCGGGCATCAGGATATTCGGCCTGCACCAGATCGACGATCCGGTCGGTGGTTTCCTTCTTCTGCGTGCAGATGGCGATGAGCTTGGCGCGTTCGATGCCGGCGGCGCGCAGCACGTCGAGCCGGTTGCCGTCGCCGAAATAGATCCGGAATCCGAAGGTTGCCGCCTGGCGAACACGGGCGGCGGAGTGGTCGATGATCGTCACGTCGCGGCCGCCGGCCAGCAGGATCTGTGCGGCGATCTGGCCGAAGCGGGAAAAGCCGATCATCAGCACGTCGGCGTCGGCTCCTTCGAAGTCCTCGTCCATCTCGTCGACCAGTTCGTCCTGCTCACGCATCAGCCGAGGGGCAAGCATGGAGGCGATCGGGGTCAGCGCCATCGACAACGTCACGATAGCGACGAGCAGAGAAGCGCTGCCGGTCGAGAAGACGCCGGCGACCGCTGCAGCGGTAAACAGCACGAAGCCGAATTCACCGCCCTGCGGCAGAAGCAGGCTGACGCGCACCGCGTCGTTGTGGTGCGAGCCGGCCAGTCGGCAGATCCAGTAGAGAATGAAGCTCTTCACCAGCATCAACAGCGGCACGGCGACAATGATCACCAGGTAGTTGTCGATGATGACGTCGAGTTGCAGCGACAGGCCAACGGCCATGAAGAACAGCGCCTGCAGGATGCCGCGAAAGGGCTCGATATCTGCCTCGAGCTCATGGCGATAGGACGATTCTGCCAGGAGAACGCCGGCAAGGAAGGCGCCCATGGCCATGGAAAGGCCGGCCATCTGCATCAGTGTTGCGGCCCCCATGACCACCAGAAGCGCTGCGGCTATCATCACGTCGCGCGCGCCGGTGCGGGCGATGATCTGGAACAGCGGGTTGAGCAGATAGCGGCCGGCGGCGACCAGGATCGCAACTGCGGTGATCGCAATGGCAAAATCTTCGAGCGGCGGCGTCGTATCTTCCGGCGCCTGTGCCGCCAGAAGCGGGATCAGCGCAAGCAGCGGGACGATCGCCAGATCCTGCAGCAAAAGGATCGAGAAGGCGCGTTGGCCGAAGCGCGTATTGCGGTCGTTGCCCTCATCGAGAATCTGCATGGCAAAGGCGGTGGACGACAGCGCCAGGCCGAAACCGGCGACGATGCTTCCGGCATGATCGAGCAGTCCGGTCAGGGCGATCCCGTAGGACAGGACCACGCCGGTGATGAGGACTTGCGCCGTGCCGAGACCGAAGATGTCGCGCCGCATCTGCCAAAGTCGCGATGGTTTCAGTTCCAGCCCGATGATGAAGAGCAGGAAAACGACTCCGAGTTCGGAGCCGTGCAGGATCTCTTCGCCGTCGGTGATGCCCTTGGCAACTGGGCCGATCAGGATCCCAGCCGTGAGATAGCCGAGGATCGTGCCGAGCCCGAGCCGTTTGAACAGCGGTGCCGCGATGACTGCGCCCCCGAGCAGTATTAACGCCTGGGAGTAGATGATCGGGGTCGTCGTCATGCGCGCGGCTTTCGATATTGCTTCGTCCTGCCTCGGGCAGACGGAGGTTTCGGCGGGAGTAACATTACGGTGTATGGGCGGGAATCATGCCAATGCCCTTGATGCATGCTCCAGTGCACAATAAATGGGGCAGGAATGAAAGGCCACATCATGTCAGAAACGATCGATTCCGCCTCCCTCGAAAGACGCGCCGCCGAACTGGTGGACCTTGCCCGCAAGGCAGGCGCCGACGCAGCCGACGCCGTCGTCGTTCGCGGCCGCTCCCGTTCCGTCTCGGTTCGCCTCGGCAAGGTCGAAGCGACGGAGGCATCCGAGAGCGACGACTTCTCGCTGCGCGTCTTTGTCGGCAATCGCGTCGCCAGCGTATCGGCCAATCCCGGTTTCGATCTGAAGGTGCTCGCCGAGCGGGCGGTGGCGATGGCCAAGGCCTCGCCGGAGGATCCCTTCGCTTCGCTTGCCGACCCGGATCGCCTGGCGAATTCCTACCCGGATCTCGAACTCTTCGACAATCGCGAGGTTTCGACGGACGCCTTGACGGAAGCGGCGCTGGCCGCCGAGGAAGCGGCGCTGGCGGTGTCTGGTGTTACCAATTCCAGTGGCGCGGGTGCGTCGGCCGGTATGGGCGGGCTGGTGCTTGTAACCTCGCAGGGTTTCTCCGGTTCCTACATGGCCACCCGCTTCGGTCGCTCGGTCAGCGCGATTGCCGGCGAGGGCACCAAGATGGAGCGCGACTACGATTACGACAGCCGCATCTATTTCGACGAGCTGCGTGCGGCCGATGACATCGGCCGGGTTGCCGGCGAGCGCGCGGTCGCGCGCATCAACCCTCGCCAGGTGCCGACGGCCAAGAACGTCACCGTTGTCTTCGACCCGCGCATGGCGCGCGGCTTCGTCGGCCATCTCGCCGGCGCCATCAACGGCGCATCCGTTGCGCGCAAGACCAGCTTCCTGCGCGACATGATGGGCAAGCAGATCATGAAGGCCGGTCTGTCGGTGACCGACGATCCCTTGATCGTGCGAGGCTCGTCGTCGCGCCCGTTCGATGGCGAAGGCGTGAGCGGCGCAAAGTTGACGATGGTCGAGGACGGCGTGTTGAACCATTGGTTCCTGTCGACCTCGGCTGCCCGCGAACTCGGCCTTGAGACCAACGGCCGCGGTGTGCGCGGCGGCCCGACCGTCAATCCGTCCTCGACCAACCTGGCGCTCGAGCCCGGCTCTGTTTCGCGCGAAGACCTGATCCGCAGCGTGGGAACCGGTTTCTACGTGACCGAGCTTATCGGCCAGGGCGTCAACATGGTGACCGGCGAATACAGCCGCGGCGCCTCGGGCTTCTGGGTCGAGAATGGCGAGCTGACCTTTGCCGTATCCGAGGTCACGATCGCGTCGAACCTCAAGCAGATGTTCATGGCGATCACGCCGGCCGACGACATCGACAGAAAGTTCGGCGTCGCCGCGCCGACGCTCGCCATCGAAGGCATGACGCTCGCCGGTCTGTAAGCTGCGAGCGTCAATGCCATGACAAAAGCGTACGGCCATGCGCCGACGCAAGAGGATTTGAATGTCTGACAAAGCACCATCGATCGCGACGTGGAAGGAGGATCTGGATCTGATCCTTTCCGCCGCGGTCGCCGCCGGCGAAACCGCGCTGCGCTACTTCCGCAACAAGCCCGATGTGCGCTGGAAGAACGAGGGGCGTTCTCCGGTCAGCGAAGCCGATATCGCCGCCAACGACATTTTGAAGGAACGTCTGCTTCTCGCCCGTCCGAACTACGGCTGGCTCTCGGAAGAGACCGACGACGATCAGAGCCGCCTGTCCTGTGAAACCGTCTTCGTTGTCGATCCTATCGACGGCACGCGGGCTTTCATTGCAGGCAAGGATCTTTGGTGCGTGAGTGTCGCTGTCGTCCACCGGGGTCAACCCGTTGCCGGCGTTCTCTATGCGCCGGCGCTCGACGAGATCTTTCAGGCAACAGTGGATGGACCGGCGCTGAAGAACGGCACGGGCATCCAGGTGCGCGACGTTAACGACGGCGAGGCCCTGCATGTGGCGGTCGCCGAAGACATCGTTTCGAGCCTGGCGCCTTCCTACCGCAACGGGATCGTTCGGGTGCCGCATGTGCCGTCGCTCGCCTACCGGCTGGCAATGGTTGCCGATGGCCGGATCGACGGCACCGTGGTCAAGAAGAACTCCCATGACTGGGATCTCGCCGCCGCCGATCTCATCCTCGAAAGGGCAGGCGGGGGGCTCAATACGCTTGAATCTCAGGCCCTGTCCTACAATCGCCCCAATGTCGTTCATGGCCTTCTTTGTGCGGCATCGAAGGCGGCGCTGCCGGGATTGCTTGCCGCGTCCAGGACCCTTGAGGGCCATTGACCTTTCGGGCCGAATGCCGCAAACCAACGCCCATACCCTATAAGAAAATGGAATTCCGATGGCTCACGACTCCGAGAAGAAACAACGTCTGCATCTGGTCTTTGGTGGTGAACTGACCACGCTTACCGATGTTCATTTCCGTGACCTGGACAAGCTCGATATCGTCGGCATTTTTCCTGACTACGAAAGCGCGCACATTGCCTGGAAGTCGAAGGCGCAGATGACCGTCGACAACGCGCATATGCGTTACTTCATCGTTCATATGCATCGCCTGCTCGATCCGGAAAACGATTGATGCCGATGCCGAGGGCATGCGTGGCGCGTTCCTGCGTGCCCGCTGCGTCTGACCTTCGCCCGAGCTTTCCATTGGGCGGGGGGCAGCAGCCATGAGCAGCTTTCGCGCGCGGCTGGCGCTTTCGAGCTATCGCTGGATCGGTTCGGCGATCTATCCGTTCGTGTGGTCCTATCTTGCCCTGCGCGCCGCGAAGGGCAAGGAGGACCCGGCCCGTCGCCGCGAGCGCTACGGCTATGCCAGCGTCCCGCGTCCGCAGGGTCCGCTCGTCTGGTTTCATGCCGCAAGCGTCGGCGAGACCAACGCGGTCATCCCGCTGATCAAGGAAATCCATCGTCGCGGCATCAATGTGGTCCTGACCACCGGAACGACGACCTCGGCGCGGGTCGCGGCCGGGCGTCTCGGCTCGGCGGTCATTCACCAATACGTGCCGCTCGATTTCAAGCCGGCGGTCAACCGCTTCCTCGAATATTGGCAGCCGGATCTGGCGATCATCGCCGAATCCGAGATCTGGCCGATGACGATCCTGGAACTCGGGCGGCGCCACATCCCACAGGTTCTGGTCAATGGACGGCTTTCCGACCGCACATTCGCGCGCTGGAAGAAACGGCCGGCGCTCGCCGATGCGCTGTTTGAGAACCTCGCGCTCGTCATCGCTCAATCCGATGTCGATGCCGAGCGCTTTCGCACGCTCGGCGCCCTGCCGGTGATGGTCTCTGGCAACCTTAAGGTCGATACCGACGCGCCGCCGCACGATCCGCAAGCGTTGAAGGAATACAGCCAGCAGATCGGCGCGCGCAAAACCTGGGCGGCGATCTCGACCTTCGACGGCGAAGAAGCGGCTGCCGGCGTCGTCCATCGGGCGCTGAAGGAGCGCACCGGCCTCTTGACGATCATCGTGCCGCGGCACCCCGAGCGCAGCGATGCGATCGAGGCGGCACTGACGGCCAAGGGGCTGAAGGTTGCGCGCCGCACCCGCCGCGATCCGCTCACACCGGATGTCGATATCTTCCTCGGCGATACGATCGGCGAGATGGGGCTCTATCTGCGCTTGACGGAGGTCGCCTTTGTTGGTCGTTCGCTGTTTGCCGAAGGCGGACAGAACCCGCTGGAGCCGGCCATGCTTGGCTGCGCCGTTCTTTCCGGTGGCAACGTCCAGAATTTCCGCGAGACCTACCAGATGCTCGCCAAGAACGGCAGCGCCAAGATCGTCCGCGATGTCGAGATGCTGGCCAAGGGCGTCAACTATCTGCTTGCCAACGACGACATGCGTCGCTCGATGATCGATGCCGGCCTTGAAACCGTGCAAGAGATGCGCGGAGCGTTGTCGGCGACGATGAAGGGTCTTGAGCCCTATATCAATCCGCTCGTCGTCAAGGCGCGGCTCGAACCCCGCAACGACCTCTGACCGCCCCCGGGAGACGGAAAATCACCATGAGCGCACCGACAGCCATCGCCGGCATCCTTTTCGACAAGGACGGGACGCTGCTCGACTATGCCAAGAGCTGGGTTCCGGTGAATTACGAGCTGGCGAACATCGCCGCCAAGGGCGACGAAGCCCTGGCCCGCACGCTGCTCAAGGCAGGCGGCATGGATGCGGACACCGGCCACGTGATGCCCGACAGCCTGCTTGCCGCCGGCAATACCGTCGAGATCGCCACCGGCTTCGTCGCCGCCGGCGCGCCCTTTACCGTGGAAGCGTTGACGACACTGCTTGACGGGTTGTTTGCCCGTTCGGCCGAGTATGCGGTGCCGGTCACCGATCTCGGCCCGTTCTTCGCCGGCCTGCATGCCAAGGGCTATCGCCTCGGCGTCGCCTCCAGCGATAACGAGCGCTCGATCCGCGAAACGGCCCGGCGCTTCGGCTTCGACGGCTATCTGCATTACGTCGCCGGCTACGACAGCGGCTATGGCGTCAAGCCGGAGCCCGGCATGGTGCTCGGCTTCTGTGCCGCCACGGGCCTCGATCCGCAGCAGGTGGTGGTCGTCGGCGACAACAATCACGACATGCACATGGGCCGCAACGCCGGCGTCGGCATGACGGTCGCAGTGCTCACGGGCACCGGCTCGCGCCAGTCGCTGGCTGCCGCCTCCGACCATTGCCTGGCCGACATCACCGAGCTAGAAGCCGTCCTCTAGATTTCCCGCCGAGTCACAATTCGTCCATTGCCACCTTCACGGGGGGAAGTCATGGCTGGCTCACGGCCCGACGACCGCTAGAAGCAAGCCCGACAGATAGAGCCCCAAGCCGAAGACGGCATGCGTAGCCAGGCTGCGCAGCCGCGCAACGTTCGGGTTCGGCGTTTTCGAGGCGGCAATTCCGGCGCCCATGCCCGGCTGCATCAGGAAGAACGGCGCGGCCACGGTCGCAAGGCCGACAATCAGCGCCGGGGCAAGCGTCGGCCGCATCGCCCAGTCCTGGCCCCAGATCAGTAAAAGAAGGCCAGCGAAGACAATGCCGATGGCATAATGGGCAGTCCAGCCGATCGGGCGTTCGCAAGGAACAGGTGCGGCCGCTCCGATGCGCGGGTGCAGGAAGCGACCTTGCGGAAAATGCCCGATCCAGCGGCCGACCATGGCGTAATCCAAAGACGGTATGCCGAGAGAATGCTTCAGAGCCATTGCCCAGAGATCCATCACCGCAGTCGCGCCGATCCCGATGAGGATGGCTCGCAACACCAGATCCGTTTCCATGCCCTTATCCCTTCACATCATAGATGTAGCCGCACTTCGACAGATTGCACGCGTGCGGAAGTTCGATCTGCCATCCGCGGCAGGTCGAAATATCATTCAAACAAACAATTGAATGATAGATGGAGAAATGCTAGGCTTCTGTCAATGACCGACCTTCAACTTCAGATCTTCGAAGAGCTTGCCGAACTCGCCCGCACACTCGCGAGCGCCCAACGCCTGATGCTGCTCGAGCACATCGCCCAGGGCGAGCGCTCGGTGGAGCGCCTTGCCGAACTCGCCGGTCTCAGCATCGCCAACGCCTCGCAGCACCTGCAGCAATTGCGGCGTGCCGGCTTCGTTGAGACCCGGCGGGACGGCAAGCGTGTGCTCTATCGGCTGGGGACAGGCCCGGTGATCGGGCTGCTTTCGGCGCTGCGCCAACATGCCGAGCATAACCGTGCCCAGATCCGCGAACTGGTTGCCAATCGTTTGGATCGGCCGGAACGTCTTGAGGCGATTTCACGCGAGGAACTGCTCTTTCGGATGGGCGAGGGGAGCGTCACGCTGCTCGACGTGCGGCCGCAGGACGAATTCGCCTCCGGCCATCTTCCCGGAGCGATCAATATTCCGATCGACGAACTTGAGCGCCGCCTCGCCGAGTTGCCGGCGGGAGCGGAGATCGTCGCCTATTGCCGTGGACCTTACTGTGCCCTGTCGTTCGATGCGGTGACAGTCCTTCGAGGCAAAGGCTTTGCCGTGCGTCGGCTGGATAGCGGCTTTCCGGATTGGAAGGCCGCTGGCCTTTCTGTGGAAGGCAGGGATCCGGGCTGATCACTAGCCCTGGCGGACACGCCATTGTCTTGTACCGCTTGCCTTTTTCCGCGTTCTGACGTTTTTTGTGGGCCAACAATGCCGTCGCCGTCTTTTTTGGCAGCGATAGACAAGATGTGCATCGTCCTTCCCGGAAGGACCAGACGGGGTTACGGAAAGAACTATGGTATCGGAAGCGCCGCCGTTCTGGTGGACCAAGGCGGATTGGCGTGCCCGGGCTTTGTGGCCGTTCTCCTGGATTTATGGACGTGTTGCCGGCTTGCGCATGGACCGCGCCCGTCGCGCTTCCGTGCCGGTTCCGATCATTTGCATCGGCAACTTTACGGTCGGCGGTGCCGGCAAGACGCCGACGGCGAT
The DNA here is from genome assembly GCF_003355565.1 of Ensifer sp. M14. NCBI lineage: Bacteria > Pseudomonadati > Pseudomonadota > Alphaproteobacteria > Hyphomicrobiales > Rhizobiaceae > Ensifer > Ensifer sp. M14. The sequence goes on along the minus strand of NZ_QJNR01000004.1, from coordinate 4,005,213 downwards.
CGCACTTGCGCGCGCCGTCAAGGCGAAGGGGCTGAAGCCCGGATTCCTCAGTCGCGGTTATGGCGGCTCCCTCGATGTGACGACGGTCGTCGAACCCGAGCACCACAGGGCACGCGACGTTGGCGACGAGCCGTTGTTGCTGGCGCGCGAGGCGTTGACGGTCGTATGCCGTCGTCGCGTCGATGGGGCCCGCCGGCTGGTGGCTGAAGGCGTCGACATCATCATCATGGACGATGGTTTCCAGAGCGCGCGTCTCGCCTTCGACTTTGCCCTGCTGGTCATCGATTCCCGTCGCGGCATCGGCAACGGCTATCTCGTGCCGTCGGGGCCGGTGCGCGCGCCGATCTCCAACCAGCTGCGCCACGCGACAGCCCTGTTGAAGATCGGCGATGGCGCTGAGGCCGACGCCTTGATCCGCCGCGCCGCGCGGGCGGGCAAGCAGATCTACGAAGCGGAGGTCGTGCGGCTCGACGACGGCTCGTTGAACGGCGTCAAGGTGCTGGCCTGGGCTGGCATCGCCGATCCGGAAAAATTCTATCGCACCGTTCGCGAGACCGGCGCCGTCATCGAAGAAACCCGCAGCTTCCCCGACCATCATCATTTCTCGGAGGACGAGATATCGGATCTTCTCGACCGCGCCGCAGCACGCGGCTGCATTCTCGTGACGACCGCCAAGGATATGGTTCGTCTTGAGCCGGGCCACGGCCGGGCGGCGGAGCTGGCGGCGGCGAGCCGGGTGATTGAAATCGACGTGCGCTTCGACGACCCGACGGCACCGGCAAAGATCGTCACATCAGCGCTGTCGGCGGCGCGCGCCCGAAAGCTGCGGGAAGCGGAGCGGAAGTAAGCTGGGGACAGAGGCAAAAGGCAACTTCGCCTTGATCAGAGAGTTGCGGCAACGCTCGATCGCCTGCGTGATACGCATGTCCAGATGGAAAGTCGCCTCGCCCGCCGGGGCTTCAGAAGAACGGAGCAGAGGCGCTCCAGCATTGTGATCCTGGCGCCTTTGAAAGCGGGATGCTTTAGCTTTTTCCGGCGAAGTCTTAGCGGCGCTGGTTCGGCAGGGCGCCGGCGCGCTTCTCGGCTTCGAGCGATGCTTCCGCATCGATGTAGGGCTCCTGGCGTGCGACGCTCCAGTAGCGCAGTTCGTCGACCGGAATGGTCTTGCCCGTCATCGCGCAGATCACATGCGAGCCGGCAAGAACGATCTGGAAGTCACCATCGAGATAACGGATCTTCGCTTCGCGCGAGGCGCTTCCTTCAAACCGGTTCATCATCGTCTATGCCCATTCCGTCTTCTTGGTCTGGTCTCTGATCTAGCCCGGCGTTCGGCAAAATGCCAGCGCATTTCGCCTTCCCGATCCTCCGGGGTCAGCTCCGGCCGAACAGCCGCTCGATGTCGGAGAGCTTCAGTTCGATATAGGTCGGTCTGCCGTGATTGCACTGGCCGGAGCCGGGCGTTGCTTCCATCTGGCGCAACAGAGCGTTCATTTCCTCGGTGCGCATGCGGCGGCCCGAGCGGACCGAGCCATGGCAGGCCATCGTCGCGGCGAGATATTCAAGACGGCTTGAAAGCCCGCTCGCCGTATCCCATTCGGCAATCTCGTCGGCGAGCTGGCGCACGAGACCCGCAGCATCCATCTCGCCCAGCATCGCCGGCGTTTCTCTGACCGCGATAGCACCGGGACCGAAGCGCTCGATGCCGAGGCCGAGGCGGCCTAGTTCGTCGGCATGCGTCATCAGCCGGTCGCAATCGTCTTCCGAAAGATCGACGATTTCCGGGATCAGCAACGACTGGGCAGCAACCGGCTTTGCGTGCAGCGCCGTTCGCATGGTTTCGAACACGAGACGTTCGTGCGCGGCATGCTGGTCGACGATGACGAGGCCGTCTTGCGTCTGTGCGACGATGTAGTTTTCGTGAAGCTGGGCGCGCACGGCGCCGAGCGGAAACGATTGCGGCGCCGGCATTTCCGCGACCGTCCGCTCCGGTTCAGGCAACGGCGATGCCGTACGGGCCGACGGTGCCGAGAACGCGGCGAAGCTTGCCTGTGGCGTCTCAGACAGACCGCGAAGCATGGTATCGAAATGCGTTGGCCGGGAGGGAGAGGTCTCCGCGCTCCAGGGTTGCTGCGGCCGGTACTGCCCGGAGCGGAACGCTTGCATCATTCCGCTTGCGCCCGTCGTCGACGCCCGGTCGCCCTCGCGCGCCAGAGCCTGGCGGATCGCGCCGATGATCAGCCCGCGGATGAGGCCGGGATCGCGGAAGCGGACATCTGATTTTGCCGGATGAACGTTGACGTCGACGAGGGCAGGATCAAGCGTGATCGACAGCACCGCCACGGGATAGCGGCCATGCGGGATCGTTTCGGAATAGGCCGCGCGAATGGCGGACAGCAGTTGCTTGTCCTGGACCGGGCGCCCGTTGACGAAGACATATTGCTGCAGCGAGTTGCCGCGGTTGTAGGTCGGCACGCCTGTAAAGCCGGTCAGCCTTATGTCCTCGCGCTCGGCGTCGATCTCGATGGCGTTGTCGCGAAAGTCCTTGCCGAGCACCTGCGCCATGCGCGCCAGCCGGTCGTCGCCGGTTGCCGGAAACTCCAGCGTCGTTCGATCCGACCCGGACAGCACGAAGCGCACCTTCGGAAAGGCGATCGCCATGCGTCGCACGACGTCCGAGATCGCCGATGCCTCGGCCTTTTCCGACTTCATGAACTTGAGCCGGGCAGGGGTCGCAAAGAACAGGTCGCGGACTTCGACGACCGTGCCGGTATTGGCAGGCGACGGGCGGACGGGATCCGTCCTGCCGCCGGCGATGCTGATGACGGCGCCCTCGGCCGCACCGGCCGTTCTGGTGGTGATCGAAAGCCGGGAGACCGATCCGATCGAGGGCAGGGCCTCGCCGCGAAAGCCGAGCGTGCGGATATCGAATAGGTTGTCGTCGAGCTTCGACGTGCAGTGCCGTTTGACCGCCAACTCCAGATCTTCAGGCCGCATGCCGGCGCCGTTGTCGGTCACGCGCAGCAACGTCTTGCCGCCGCCGGCCGTGGCGATCTCGATCCTGGTCGCACCGGCGTCGAGCGCGTTCTCGATCAGCTCCTTGGCGGCACTGGCCGGACGTTCGATGACTTCGCCGGCGGCGATCTGATTGATGAGGGTTTCGGAGAGCTGCTTGATGGCCATCGCCTATTTTCCCGGATTCGGCGGCGGAACGGAAGCGAAAATAAACGTCTGTCCCCGTCCGCTTGCCCGGATCTCCGGGCTTTGGTTGTGCAACCACTTGGTGCACCCAAAAATGAGGCGAGGATTTAATTGCCCCTTAACATTCTGCTGCGATTTTCCACAACAACCTGAATGATCACGGGTTTTGTCTTCGAAGCACTGCGGCGTTGCTGGACGTCGTGTCACCCCGCTCGAAGGCCTGCCTTCCCAGGCAATCCCAGCATGTCCCGAAATGAAACCGCCGCAGGGGCGAGTGAGGACAGCGCAATGAACGATGGGGCGCCGAACGGCGCGGACATCAACAGGATCATTCTCGAGTCGAGCTGCGATGCGCTCGGCTTTGCGATGCTTGTCTGCGGTCGGGACGACACCATCCTCTTTGCCAGCCGCACGATGCTGCAGTACTTCCCTGTTCCATCCGAGATGCTGCTGCCCGGAACGCGCCTGCGCGATTTCCTCGGCGCCGTTTACGACACCGGCGTTCGCCCCGGCACCGTTCCCGAAAACAGCCGTCGCCGGACGAACCGTGAAGATTGGATTGCCGAGCACATGGCGCTGCATTGGCGCGAGCGCTACGAGAATGTCGAGAGGGCCGGCCGCACGCGCTGGGTATCGATGCGCAAGCGGCGTCTCTCCAGCGGTATCGGCATCCTGTCGATTACCGATGTCTCCGATCAGAGGAAGCGCGACGAGCAGCTGCAGACGGATCTCGAAAGGGTCGAACTGACGGAAGAAATTCTCGACGCTCAGCCCAATCCGATCTGCGTAAAGGATCGCAACCTCAACTACATCGCCGTCAACAAGGCGTTCTGCCTGATCCACGATCTTTCCCAGGACGCGATCCTCGGGCGTTCGGCCTGGGATCTGGTTGAAAGCGACCTTGCCGAACGGTTCGAGCAGTCCGATCGGCGCGTGCTTGAAACCGGCAAGCCGCATTCGGAAGCCGAACATATCGTTCGCGCCGATGGCAGCGATCTCTGGGTTCTCACCCGCAAGTATCGCGTCGGCATGCCCGGGCGCCATTTCGTCGTGACCTGCATGAACGACGTGACCGATATCGCCGGCTGGTACAATGGCTCCGAGGATGGTTCCGCTGCCTCGGGCGGTCTCCAGATCAGCGACTACAGCATTTTCGCGCCGGCTCAGAATTTCTATGATCCCTTTCGCGCGCTGAACGTGCAGCAGCTGGTCGAGGCGGGCTCGATGATCGAGACGCTCCCGGCGCGGGGCTTGCGTGTTCTGCTTGCGACGGCCGATCGGCTGACGGAAGACCGGCTGGTAACGCGCCTGCGCGGCTCGGGCCTGGAAGCGTGTGCTGTGCGCAACCTCGACGAGTTGACTGCCTTCGGCATGGCGTCCGAGAGCGCCGGCCTGAAGCTCGACGTTCTGCTTCTCGACGGCGCTCTTCCGGATGGTCAGCATGTCCCGACGGCCTGGCGCAACTGCCCGGTCCTTACGGTCGAAGCTGATCAGGACGCTGCCGCAGTGCTTGCCGAGGTTTTCCGCGTTTGCGCCGAGCGCCCGCAAGCCTCGCCGCTGTTGCAATCGGACTGGTCGCTGTCGTTTGAGGACGAGGTGGCCGCGACCGTGCCTGTGTCGCAGGTCGATGTCCTCGTTGCCGAGGACAACCAGATCAATCAGTTCGTCTTCACCCAGATCCTTGAAGGCTTGGGGGTCTCGCACCGCATCGCCGCCAATGGGCGTGAGGCGGTCGAACTCTGGCACGAGCTGCAGCCGGCGCTGGTTCTCATGGACGTGTCCATGCCTGTCATGAACGGTTTCGATGCGGCGGTCGCCATTCGCACTGCGGAAAAGACCAAGGGGCAGAGAACCCCGATCGTCGCGGTGACCGCGCAGGCCCTCGATATCGACCTGCAGCAATGCAAGGCATCGGGCATGGACGACCACATCATGAAGCCAGTCAGCCCGGACATGATCGAGGCCGTGTTGCGCAAATTCATGCCGATAAAGGCCATACGAACGACAGGTTGAACGAAAATCGTGTCAACTCGCTAGAATTGGGGATCTCGATGGCAGATGTTGGAGCGACGCGATATCGGATTGTTAACTCCCGATTGCGATCTTCTGCATCGAATTGCCCAAGAGCGTAGAGCCCCATCCCAATGCATCGCAGCCCCACAGCCGTCCAAGCCCATACCCTGCCGGAGGCGCATTTCCGCTCCGCAGGCAGGCGCGGTGCGTCAGGTAAAGTGGTCGGTTGCTCGCCCTGCCCACCTTCTGCTTGGGCGACTTGCCGATGATGTCAGGCGAAACCCCATATCATCGCGTCGGCAAGGAGCCACCGGCTGTCGCCAGCTCGGTCGATCCGTTGACCGGGCTTGGAAATGCGCGCCAACTCCGCAAGACCGTTTGCGACCTGGCTGAAGAGCGCGCCAGCGATCCTGCTCCCTTTACGATCGGCCTTGCCAATATCGATGGTTTCAAGCCGATCAACGACCTGTTCGGCCCGCGGGCCGGAGACGAAATTCTCTGCCAGGTCGCCCATCGGCTGCAAGCCTGTGCGCCCGAGGGCGCAACGATCATTCGCTCGGAAAATGACGAGTTCGCCTTCGTCCTGCCGCTCGTCTTCGAGCGCAAGGGAGCCGAGAAAGTCGGCCAGATGTTGAAGGAGGTGCTGTCGGCGCCCTTCGATCTCGGTGATCGCAACGTCCGCCTCTCGGCCTCGTTTGGTTTTGCCGTTTATCCCTTTGCCGGCGAAGTGTTCGAAGACCTGCTGAAGAGCGCAGACACGGCGCTTTATCGTTCCAAGCGCCGCGGTCGCGGCCAGATCACCGTCTATTCCCAAGAAATCGCCCAGGAAATGAAGCGGGCGACGCAGCTTGAGCAGGCTCTGCGCAACGCAATCATCGCCAACGAGGTCGATGTGCATTTCCAGCCGATCGTCGACCTGCGCAACGACGCAGTCGTTGGCTTCGAAGCCTTGGCCAGATGGTGCGACGCCGATCTCGGTTATGTCTCGCCGGCGGTCTTCGTACCTCTGGCTGAAGAGCGCGGCTTCATCGAATCGCTCGCCGAGACGTTGTTGCGCAAGGCGGCCCATGCGGCACTCTCCTGGCCGAAGGAGCTGTTCCTGTCGTTCAACCTGTCGTCGGCGCAATTGATGGATCCGGCGACCAGCACGCGGCTCTTGACGATCATCAACCAGATCGGCCTCGACCCGCGACGGCTGGAACTGGAGATCACCGAAACCGCCGTTATGGCCGACGCGGAGACCGCCCAGAAGATCGTGACCGAGCTGCGGGCAGCAGGCGTCCGCGTCTCCCTCGACGACTTCGGTACGGGCCAGTCGAGCCTTGGGCGCCTTCGTGATTTTTCCTTCGACAAGGTCAAAATCGACCGGGCCTTCGTGTCGCGGATCTCGGTCGATCGCGCGTCCGAGCACATCATCAAGGCGATTGTTTCGATGTGCGAAGGTCTGGAGCTTCAGGTCGTCGCCGAAGGCATCGAGGATTTTTCCGAAGCCTTGAAACTGAAGGCACTCGGCTGCGGCATGGGCCAGGGCTATTTCTACGGCAAGCCGGCTGATGCCGTTGCTACCATGCGCTACCTCTCGGACCGCTATCGCGGCGTCGCAGCCCAGCTTTAAATCCTCGCGTAAATTGGGCGTCAGCCTTTGGCGCTCTCGGCCCGGTTTCGTGTGCCTTCCGCCAGCAACCAGTCCCTGACCCGTCGCGCCTGGTTGTTCAGCTCGCGCGAGCGCGGCCACACGACGTAGAATGCCAGTCCGGTCTTCAGCACGTGACTGCCGACCGGCACAAGGGCACCGGAGCGCACCTGCGGATCGGTCAGGTGTTCCCAGCCGAGCGCCACGCCTTCGCCCGACAGCACCGCCTGGATCACCAGAACATAATCGTTGATCGCAAGCCGCCGAGCCTGCGGCGGGTAGGCAAGGCCGGCGCTGGCAAACCACTCGGTCCAGTCGCAGGCGCGGCGCACCGGCTCTTCCAGGTGAATGAGGTTGTGGCGCAGCAGATCGGCCGGCGTGCCGGGCAGTCCATGCTGCTCGATATAGGCAGGCGTCGCCACCGCGTTGACGACTTCTTCCGCCAGAAGGGCTGCGTGGTAGCGCGGCCAGTGGCTCGGGTCGCCGCCGCGGATACCGAGCGGGATCGGCTCTTCGTCGAGGTCGAGGTCGCGCACGCTCGTCTGGATCCTAAGATCGATCTCCGGCAGATCCTCGCGCATGCGATTGAGCCGCGGCAGCATCCACATCGAGGCAAAGGCGGTCGAGGCCGCAAGCGTCACATTGGTCTCGCGGCCCTTCGAGCGAATGTCTTCCGCCGACTTCTGGATACGCGACAGGCCGACGGAAACATCGGCATGGAATTTCTCGCCCGCTTCCGTCAACTCGACGGCGCGGTGCACGCGGTGGAAGAGCGGAACGCCCAGCTGCTCCTCCAGTCCGCGAATGGCGTAGGAGACGGCCGCCTGGGTCATGCCGAGCTCGTTGGCGGCGCGGGTGAAGTTTTGATGACGGCCAGCGGCCTCGAACACGATGAGGCTGGCTGCTGAGGGGAGCAGGCGGCGTAGATTTTCCATAACTTAGGCTTATCGCATGGCTCAATTTTTTCCAGCGTTACAACGTGATTTTTCGTCAATACCATCATCTCAAATGATGGGAGAACGGCGATGGAAATGGCAGCGGTGGCAGCGGGTGACGCGCCGAGACGGACAAGGGGGTCAAGGCCGCAGCGCGGCGGTGTCGGTGCCAAGGGCATTGGCGTGCCCTATATCATCCGCAACATTCCGACCTACGATATCCTGAGCGAGGAGAACCTGCTGCGGATCGAGGCGATCGCCGACCGTATCCTTGCCGAAGTCGGCATCGAGTTTCGCGACGACCCGGCAGTTCTCGATCACTGGAAACGTGCAGGCGCCAAACTCGATGGCCTCCGGGTGACGTTCGAACCCGGCATGCTGAAGGAGATCGTCAGCTCTGCGCCGCGCCAGTTTACCCAGCATGCCCGCAATCCCGCCCACAGTGTCGAGATCGGCGGCAGCAACGTGGTGTTCTCGCCGGCCTATGGCTCTCCCTTCGTCACCGATCTCGACAACGGCCGGCGCTACGGCACGATCGAGGATTTTCGCAACCTGATCAAACTGGCGCAGTCGAGCCCGTGGCTGCATCATTCCGGCGGCACGATCTGCGAGCCGGTCGATGTGCCGGTGAACAAGCGCCACCTGGACATGGTCTACAGCCATATCAAATATTCCGACCGGGCCTTCATGGGCTCGATCACGGCGGAAGACCGTGCGGAAGACTCAATCGAAATGGCGCGCATTCTCTTCGGTCGCGATTTCGTCGATGCCAACTGCGTCATCCTCGGCAACGTCAACGTCAATTCGCCGCTCGTTTGGGACGGCACGATGACGAAGTCGCTGCGCGCCTATGCGCGGGCAAATCAGGCGGCGGTCATCGTGCCCTTCATCCTCGGCGGCGCCATGGGGCCGGTCACCAATGCCGGGGCGATCGCACAGTCCTATGCCGAGACGCTGGCCGGTTGCGCCCTGACCCAGTTGGAGCGCAAGGGCGCACCGGTCATCTTCGGCAACTTCCTGTCGTCGATGTCGCTGCGCTCGGGATCACCGACCTTCGGCACGCCGGAACCGGCGATCGGTAGCATGGTGATCGGCCAATTGGCGCGGCGCCTCGGCTTGCCGCTGCGCTGCGCCGGCAACTTTTCCAACTCCAAGCTACCGGATGCGCAGGCGATGCAGGAAGGCGTCATGTCGATGCTGTCAGCCGTACATTGTGGAGCCAACTTCATCCTGCACTCGGCCGGCTTCGTCGACGGGTTGCTGGCGATGTCCTACGAAAAATTCGTCATGGACACGGACTTCTGCGGCGCGCTGCATTCCTATCTTGCCGGTGTCGTCGTCGACGACAACACGCTGGCCATGGATGCCTTCCTGCAGGTCGGGCCGGGCAGTCACTTCCTCGGCTGCGACCACACCATGCGCAATTATCAGACCGCGTTCTGGGATTCAGGCCTCTCCGACAATGAGCCGTTCGAGAAGTGGACGGAGGAGGGCGGCACGGACATGGCTGTCCGGGCCAACCGCAGCTGGAAGAAGACGCTGGCCGAATACGAAGCGCCGCCATTGGATGTGGCGATCGACGATGCTTTGATCGACTATGTCTCTCGCCGCAAGGACGGCATGGCGGACGCCTGGTACTGAACGGCCGCCAGCTTCTCGGACTGCACAAAACACAAATGATCGAGTGCTTCCTGTCCACCCCAGGACAGGAGACGCTCAAGGGAACAGAAATGACGCTGCCGAAAGACCCGCTGCTCCAGCCCTATCGCCTGAAACACCTGACGCTCAAGAACCGGATCATGTCGACGGCGCATGAGCCCGCCTATTCCGAAGATGGCATGCCGAAAGATCGTTACCGCCTCTACCACTTGGAGAAGGCCAAGGGCGGTATGGCCCTGACGATGACGGCGGGCTCGGCCATCGTCTCGGAGGATTCACCTCCGGCCTTCGGCAATCTCCATGCCTATTCCGACGAGATCGTGCCCTGGCTGAAGAAGATCGCCGACGACTGTCATGAGCACGATACCGCGGTGATGATCCAGCTCACCCATCTCGGCCGCCGCACCGGCTGGAACAAGGGTGACTGGCTGCCGGTTCTCTCCGCCTCGCCGGTGCGCGAAGCCGCCCACCGCTCCTTCCCCAAGGAAATCGAGGACTGGGATATCGAGCGCATCGTCGGCGACTACGCCGCCGCCGCCGCCCGCATGCAGGCGGCCGGGCTTGATGGTATCGAGCTTGAGGCCTACGGCCATCTGATGGACGGTTTCTGGTCGCCGGCGACCAACCAGCGCGACGACGATTTCGGCGGCTCGCTCGATAATCGTTTGCGCTTTACCCACATGGTGCTCGACGCGGTCCGCCAATCCGTCGGGCCGGATTTCATCGTCGGCATGCGCATGGTCGCAGACGAGGATTGGGACAAGGGGCTTTCGAAGGAGGAGGGCATCGAGATCGCCCGTCGGCTTGCTAACTCCGGCAAGGTCGATTTCCTCAATATCATCCGCGGGCATATCGACCATGATGCGCCGCTGACCAAGGTCATCCCGATCCAGGGCATGGCGGCCTCGCCGCATCTCGATTTTGCCGGCGAAGTCAGGGCGGCAACAAAATTTCCGGTGTTCCATGCCGCCCGCATCGCCGATGTCGCGACTGCACGCCACGCGATCGCCGAGGGCAAGCTCGACATGGTCGGCATGACCCGCGCCCATATCGCCGACCCGCATATCGTCAGGAAGATCAAGGAGGGCAGGGAGGCCGAAATCCGCCCCTGCGTCGGCGCGACCTACTGTCTCGATCGCATCTATGAGGGCGGTGGCGCGCTCTGTATTCACAACGCGGCGACCGGCCGGGAGGCGATCGTGCCGCACGTCATCTCCAGAAGCACGGGACCGAAGCGAAAGGCCGTCGTTGTCGGTGCTGGTCCGGCGGGCCTCGAGGCGGCGCGCGTGCTTGCCGAACGCGGCCATGCCGTCGAAATCCTCGAGGCCACCGGCCAGGCCGGCGGCCAGATCCTGCTTGCCCAGCGCAATCCACGGCGTCGGGAACTGATCGGCATCGTCGACTGGCGGCTATCGGAGTTGGAGCGGCTCGGCGTGCCTGTTCATTACAATGTCTTTGCCGGCATCGACGACATCAAGGAGCGTTCGCCTGACCTCGTCGTCATCGCCACCGGCGGCATCGCGCAAAACCCGGCTTTGGAGGCGGGGGACGATCTGGTCGTTTCGAGCTGGGACATCATTGCCGGAGCGGTGAAGCCGGAGGGACCGGTGCTTCTCTATGACGACAACGGCGCCCATAGCGGCATGACCGCGGCAGAACTCATTGCGCGCGCCGGCGTCGAGCTTGAGATCGTGTCGCCCGAGCGCATGTTTGCGCCCGAAGTCGGCGGCATGAACCACGTGCCCTATGCCAAGACCTTCGCGGATCACAATGTGCGCGTAACGATCAACACCCGACTGAAATCGGTTCGGCGGGAAGGCAATGCCCTGGTGGCGACGCTCGGGTCCGATTTTTCGGACAGCGCGTCGAGCGAGCGACGGGTCGCCCAGGTGGTGGTCGAGCACGGCACCGTGCCGATGGACGATCTCTATCGTGAACTCAAGCCGCTCTCCCGCAATCTGGGCGCCGTCGACTACAAGGCGCTGCTGCGCGGCGAGAACCCGATCAGTGTTCGCAATGCCGACGGTAGCTTCGACATGTTCCGTATCGGTGATGCGGTTGCCAGCCGCAACATCCATGCCGGCATCTACGATGCGCTGCGTTATGGCATGCTCGTGTAAACAAAAGGAGCAGCGGTGAAAACACCGCCGCTCCGTCTCCTGGTCGTCGCTTGATCCAGCTTACTGCTGGGTACCCTCAGCCGGTGCCGGCTCAATCGCTGTGGCCGGTGCCGTTCCGGTGGTCGAAGAGGTCGTCGAGGTGTCAACCGGCTGGTTGGCGTTCTGCTCAGCAACCTGCTGCGCCTTGGTCTTGAACTCCGGCGCCGCCTTCAAGGTCTCAGCGGTTTCCGTCGTCGTCAGCTTCAAGGCATCCGTGTTGGCCTGCTCGGAGATCTGGATACGGTCGAACGGGACCGCAACATTCTTTTCGCCGAGGCCCAGGAAGCCGCCGACACCGATCACCGCGGCTTCGACGCCGCCGTCCTTCTTGATGATCAGGTCGTTGATCTCACCGACCTTCTCGTCGCCGGCATTATAGACGGTCTGGCCGACATAAGTGCTGGTCGCGATCTGGTCGCTGGCCTGCTCGGTTATGTAGCTCCCACCAGACTGCGCCATCTCGGCAGGTGCCTCGGTGGTTGCAGGCGGTGTTGTCTGTGCCTGGTCGGCGGGGGCTTCAGCGCCCGGTGCCGGCTGAATTTCCATCGTCTGCGGCTCGGCCGGCTTCGGCTGAGTAGCATCCTGAGCAAAGGCCATCGGCGCGAATGCAACACTTGCGATAAGCGCACCGGCCGCAACGGAAGATACAAGTTTCTTGGTCATGTCGATCTGCCTTTCCTTGACGTTGTCGATCAAGGCGCGGTCCTGACTATCGCCAGGTTCCACCGCACCGGTGATACCAAAGCAACGCCCGGCGGCAGAAACGGTTCCAGAAAAATTTGAAGTGACAGCTCTGGAGGTCTGGCAGTCACGCAGGCCATTCGCGTGGGCGCTGACCAATATCGTCGACGGTTTCATATGATCTATCGGTAATTATCGAGCCTTCTTCATTTCATCTTTGTATTTTAGTGATTTATTGATCACTTCTTTACGTTCATGGATTCTTGAGTGTTCTTGTCGATACTTGCGGAAGACAGGAGAGGCTATCCTCGCGGATAGTCGGTCCTGTTGATCTGGGCGGTTCCCCATGTTTCTGCATGTTTCTGCCGCGGCGATTTCTCTCCGTTTCCCTGCTTTCCGTTTTGGTGATGGCCTGCCTTGTCGGCATTGAGCGCAGCCTGTTCGGCGTGCGCTATTTTTCGGAGCGATTGCCCCAAGTCGAGCCCTATAACCTATGGCATGCATGGGGCGCTCTCAGCCGCGCCGATCGGACGACGATCGATGGCGGGGTAAAGAAAACCCCGCCGAAACGGCGGGGCTCCCAATCCAGCGCTGTTTGACGCGACGTCAGTCTCAGTGGCTTTCGCGAAGAACCTCGCTGCCGCTGCCGCCGACGAGGAAGTCGAGGTCCGCGCCCTTGTCGGCCTGCAGCACCGTGTCCTGGTAGAGCTTGTAGTAGCCGCGGGTCCATTTCTGCTCCGGCGGCTGCCAGGCGGCCATGCGGGCGGCGAATTCCTCGTCGCTGATCATCAGGTTGAGTTCGCCCTTCAGCGCATCAAGCCGGATGCGGTCGCCGGTTCTGACGATCGCCAGCGGTCCGCCGGCGTTCGATTCCGGGCTGACATGCAGCACGACGGTGCCAAACGCCGTGCCCGACATGCGGGCATCCGAAACGCGTACCATGTCGCGCACACCTTTTTCGACCAGACGGCGCGGGATCGGCATGTTGCCGACCTCCGCCATGCCGGGATAGCCCTTGGGGCCGCAGCCCTTGAGCACCAGAATGGTGTCTTCTGTCACTGGCAGATCCGGATCGTCGATCTTGGCCTTCAGATCCTCGATCGTTTCGAAGACATAGGCGGGGCCTTCATGCGCCAGCAGATGTTCGCTGGCGGCCGACGGCTTGATGACAGCACCGTTCGGCGCAAGGTTGCCCTTGAGCACGCGAATGCCGGCGGCTGCCCTGAGCGGGTTGTCGAGCGGACGGATGACGTCGTCGTTGAAGACTTCGGCATCTTCCCAGTATCGGCTGATCGGCATGCCGAAGACGGTCGGCGCATCCGGATGCAACAGATGCTGGATCCGGTTCATGACGGCAGGCAGGCCGCCGGCATAGGCGAGATCCTCGATCAGATATTTGCCCGAGGGCATGCAGTTGACGATGCAGGGCACCTGGCCGCCGACGCGGTCGAAATCCTCAAGACAGAGATCGACGCCGGCACGACCGGCAATCGCCAGCATATGCACGACCGCATTGGTCGAGCCGCCGACGGCGGCGTTGGCGATGATACCGTTTTCGAAATTCTTTTTGGTCAGGATCTTCGACAGGCGCAGATCCTCATGCACCATTTCGACGATGCGCTTGCCGGTCATGTGCGACAGCGCCATGCGGCGCGCATCGACAGCGGGAAGGGCAGCGTTGGTCGGCAGCGACAGGCCCATCGCCTCGACGATCGAGGCCATGGTGGTGGCGGTGCCCATGGTCATGCACACACCCGGCGAGCGCGACATGCCGCTCTCGGCCGCCATGAATTCCTGAACGCTCATTTCGCCGGCGCGAACGGCTTCGGAAAACTTCCAGACGTCGGTGCCGGAGCCGATGTCCTTGCCCTTCCATTTGCCGTTCAGCATCGGTCCGGAGGAAACGACGATGGTCGGCAGGTCCACCGAGGCAGCCCCCATCAACTGGCCGGGGGTCGTCTTGTCGCAGCCGCCAAGTAGCACGACGCCGTCGATGCCATAGGCGCGGATCGCCTCCTCGACGTCCATCGCGAGCAGGTTGCGAAACAACATCGCCGTCGGCCGCATCTGTGTTTCGCCAAGCGAGGACACCGGAAACTCGACGGGAAAGCCGCCGGCCTCCCAGACGCCACGTTTCACGCCTTCCGCCAGAATGCGCAGATGGCTGTTGCAGGGTGTCAGTTCCGACCAGGTGTTGCAGATGCCGATGATCGGACGCCCGTCGAAGACGTGATCGGGAAATCCCTGGTTCTTCATCCACGAGCGGTGGATGAAGCCATCCTTGTGGGTGCCGCCGTACCAATGGCGGCTGCGCAGTTCTTTCTTCTTGTCGCTCATGCGAGCTTCCTCCTCACCATGCGATTGATCGCTTGGATCAATTGTATGACTTTTTATTGGCGCTTCGCTACTGCATGTTTCCTTAAATCCTATTTCGATCTAAGGAAAAAACATGCAGCACTTCAAAGTGCTACAGCGACCTTTGCGCGTCTAACAAGACGCGCGGCGCTGCAGGGCTTGCGATCAGAGGCGGAACGACGGCTCGAAACGACCCTTGACGCTGACGCCGAGTTCGAAGGTCTTGCCGGCATGTGGATCGGCCGCGCGTGCCGCTTCGTCCAGGTCTTGCCAGGCCGACGTCACCAGCATGCGGTCGGCCTTCGGCCCGATGAAGGCCGTGCAGCTTGGCTGCGTCGTCGGCATCGCATAGCGCGCGATCCGCAAGCCGTCGGGCCGATAAACGTCGACGGTGCCGCTGCCCCAGCGCGCGTTCCAGATCAGGCCATCGGCATCGCAGACCGAACCGTCGATGCCGCCCTGCTCGCCGCTGCCGTCGACGAGCAGGCTGGGCTCGCCCGTCGGTAAGCCGGTTTCGGCGTCGATGTCGACGCGCATCAGGTGGTTGATGTCGGTATCGACGAAATAGGCGACGGTACCGTCAGGCGAAAAGCAGATGCTGTTGGGAATGGTGACCCGATCGTAGAGCTTGGTCACCTTCGTGCCGGCAACGTGATAGATGGCACCCGCTCCCTTCTCGGCGCTGCGACCCATGGTGCCGATCCACAGCGAACCGGAAGCATGGACGCGGCCGTCGTTCGAACGATTGCCAGGCCGGCCTTCCAGCGTCGTCAGCAGGCTGAAGGCGCCTGTCTGCGCATCCCTGATAAATAACCCCTGGTCCGATGCGATCAGTTGCCGGGATGGATCGATCACGGCCAAAACACTGCCGAGGAACGGCAGCGCGTGCACGGTCTTGCGGCCGGATTCCAGATGCAGCTCATGCAGCTCCTGACCCTTGATGTTGAACCACCAGGCGGTGCCGCTGCCGGGGTCGTAGGTCGGGCCTTCCCCGAGGATCGAGGTCGACTGGCAGAGGATGCTGCCGGAAAAGGCAAGGGTATCGCTCATCAGCGTGCTCCGTAGACGGCGTCGTAGGCTTTGATCGTTGCAACGGCCCGCTTGCCGACGTCTGCAGCACTCATGCCCGGTTTGTAGAGGCTCGATCCGAGCCCGAAGCTTCTGATGCCGATCTTGGCGTAGTCGGCAAAATTCTCCTCCGACACGCCGCCGACGGCAGCCACTTCGACGTCTGTCGGCAGGACGGTGCGGATCGCGGCGATGCCGGACGGGCCGAGCACGCTTGCCGGGAAGAACTTGAGGCCGGTAGCGCCGGCTGCGGCGGCGGCGAGCGCCTCCGTCGGCGTGAAGACGCCGGGCATGGTCACCATGCCCTTTTCTGCCGCCAACCGGATCACAGCCGGTTCGACATTGGGGCTGACCATCAGCCGCCCGCCGACATCGGCAAGCTGTTCGACCTGTGCCGTTGTCAGCACCGTGCCGGCGCCGATCAGGCAGCCATCGGGCGCCATCGTCACGGCGGTTTCGATGGAGCGGAACGGGTCGGGGGAATTGAGCGGGATTTCGATCGCGGTGAAGCCCGCCTCGATCAGCGTGCCGACAACGCCTTCGGTTTCCTCTGGCTTGAGGCCGCGCAGGATCGCGACCAGCGGGTATTTCATCGGTGGGAAGGGGATACGGTTCATGGCAGCAGTCTTTCGGTCAGAGGGGCCAGATTGCCTGAGCGGCAGTCGAAAGGCCGGCGCGCACGGCTTCGTCGGCATCGACGATCCGTGGGCTAAGGTCGAGGCTTGCAAGGGCTGCGCGGTAGAGCGCGCCGAGCGAACCGGAGGCAACGAGGCAGACGCTGTCGACGGTGCCCGCCGTCGCCAATGCTCCGGCGATCTCAAGCCCGATCAGCGTGCCCGACAGCGTCGCCTTGGCGTCGGTCGCCGTCGCGCCGTGCAGCAACTGGCCGGCGCGCACGCCGAACGTCAGGTTGGTGGCGAGCGCCGGGTTGGCGCAGGCCGCGGCCACGGCTGCGAGGAACGCCGGATGCTCGCCGGAAAACACCTGCGCATCCGCGACCGAGTGGCTGAGAATGGAGTGTTTCGATATTACATCGAACAGTTCGCCAGTCATGAAGGTCGAGAAACCGGTGACCTTGCCGCCCTCGAGGCGCACCCATTTGCTGTGGGTTCCGGGCATGCAGACGAGATGTCGTCCGTCGCCGAGGCTCACCGCAGCACCGAGCAACTGGGTCTCCTCGCCGCGCATCACATCGGGATGCTGCGGATCGCGCTGGGCGAGACCCGGCAGAATGCGGATGTCGCGGCCGACATCGGGCACCGCGACAGCTCCAGCTGCAATTGTCGCGAGCGAGGCTGGCGTGTCGAGGTAGCCGGCCTCGAGCCAGCCCTGCTTGGCGCCGGCCATGCCGCAGATAATCACGGGCAGGTGCGGCGGTGCGGCTACTGCGGCCAGGTGGGCTTCCAAGATGGTCGAAAAGCCTGTCTTGGCAGCCGTGGTCATGCCTTCGCCGCTGCGCCGTTCGGCAAGGACCGTGCCGTCCTCGGCAACGACCCAGAGCCGAAAGCTCGTGGTTCCCCAGTCGACTGCGGCATAATAGGCTGCGGTCATCACAATGCGCCTCCGTCAATGATCATCGTTTGGGCCGTCATGCCCATGGAACAGTTCGAAGCCAGGTAGAGGCACGGGCCGATCAGGTCGTCGGCGGTCAGGCTTCGCTTCAGGCATTGCTTCTCCAGCATCGTCAGGATCGCCGTTTCGTCCAGCCAGAGCTTCTTCTGGCGCTCGGTGACGATCATGCCGGGCAGGATCGCGTTGACGCGGATATTGTCCGGGCCGAGCTTGCCGGCGAGCGACTTCGTCAATCCGACGATGCCGGCCTTGGCCGTCGCATAGGCCGGGATTTCCGCCATGTTCAGCAGGAAGGCGATCGACGAGAAGTTGATGATCGATCCGCCACCGGCCCGCCGCATGTGCGGCGCCACGGCCTGGCTCATGAAGAACAGGTGCCTGAGATTGACCGCCTGGCTTTCGTCCCAGCTCTCTTCGGTGACATCTTCGAGCGGCTGCCGGTCGTCGCGAGCGGCATTGTTGACGAGCACGTGGAGCGCGCCGAGCGTCGCTGCGGCCGTTTCGGCGGCGGTCCTCACCGCGTCGACATCGCGCAGATCGGCATGAATGAAGAGCGGCCTGTATCCGGTCTCGGCCGAGAGCCTGTCGACGAACTCCAAGCTTGCCGCCGCGTCGATATCGACGAAGGCGACCTGCGCGCACTGGCGAACGAAACCCTCGACGAGTGCCGCCCCGATGCCGGCGCCCCCGCCGGTGATAAGGACGCGGCGATCCCTCAGATCGTGAAATTGGGCCGCAGGCAACGGCATCTGTCCGGCACTCCCCGTTCGCGCAATTTCGGCGCGCTTGTCGATTTATTTGTTCCGATATGTGGAACGCGATTTTATTATATGGAATTATCGGGCGGCAGCGGTTATTTTGTCAAGATCGGATTGGCGATCCCAGACCCTTATGGGCGGAGATGAAACGGGCGACATGCGTGCGGAACTCACAGGAATTGCGGATGGCGAGGCGGCCGGCACCGGTACGCTCGGCAAGGCCATGGCCGTTCTGGAGGCGGTGGTCATGGCCGACGGGCCCCAGCGGTTCACCGATATTCTGGCGAGATCCGGCCAGCCGCGCGGTACCTTGCACCGGTTGCTCAGCCACCTCGTCGAGGAAGGGCTGCTCGTGCAGCGGCGCGATCTCTCCTACGAGCCCGGCCTTCGCCTGTTGACACTTGCCTCTCGCGCCTGGTCCGGCAATCGTTTTCGTGATGTTGCCGAACCGCATCTTCGCAAACTGCACGAGTTGACCGGAGAAACCGTGCATCTCGGTATCCTCAGGGAAACCGAAATCGTCTATGTCGACAAGGTCGAAAGTCGGCAGACGGTGCGCATGAGTTCGCAGATCGGCAAGGCCTCTCCCGTCTATTGCACCGGGATCGGCAAGGCGGCGCTGTCGTTGTTGCCGCAACCGGAACTGGAGCGTCTTGTCGCCAGGATGGCGTTCCATGCGTTCACCCCGCATACGCATCGCTCGGCCGAAACGCTGCTGGCGGAGATTGCCGACATCCGCCGCGACGGACACGCTTTCGATCGGGAAGAACATGAGATAGAGATCCGCTGCGTTGCTGCGCCGATCCGTGTGTCGGGCAGCGATCTGACAGCTGGAATCTCGGTTACGGGGCCGGCCTACAGGGTGAGCATGGAGCAGTTGACCGCCTGGTCGGGGGCGGTGCGGGCGGCGGCGGCGGCGATCGGGGAGGAGGCCGCGATTCGCCTCGGTCCGGGCCGTGGTGGACCTTGAGTTCACTTTACGGTAAATTAGAAGCTTCGACTGGACGTGGTGTTCCAACCTCGATAACGTTAATATATCAGACTCGCTTTGCGGTTGACCGCGACCAGGTTTGATTTTGTCATTAAGAATAATTTTGACGTGATCTTCATGCGGCGTCAGCGGCCGTGCTCCTCCCCGGAGCCGGATGTGGAGAAGGGCGGAAGATGATCGATTTCAGCGCGAATATGGCGTCGTTGATGCTCCCTGACGGGCGGTCCGTAAGGGGGCCCATCTGTTGCGAGGACGATATCAGACGGGTGATCGGGCAGGTTGCGGACGCCTATGGCTTCCGTGGGTTCCTCGTGCTCGCCGTTCCGGATACCGGCTGCAACAGCCTCGAGGCCAATGCGATGATGACGACCTATCCGGTCGAGTTCCTGAAAGGTTACGATAGCGCTGGCCTGATCAATGGCAGCCCTGTGATCCAGCGCCTGCGCCGCAGCACCATACCCTTCACCTATGACGCCCACCAGCTGGCGCGCCGGCGCGCCGACGGCAAGGGCGACGCGGCGATCTGCGTCTTCGAGCAGGCGGGCATGCCGCGCGGGATTTACCTTCCGGTGCATGACGCCGGCGGCCACCGCGCCGCCATTGCCTTTGGCGGTGATCGCCCTGTTGTGTCGAACGATGAAATGCAAGAACTCAATCTGTGGGCCGGCATTCTCTTCAGCAAGCTGGTCGAGGTGCGCGAGCGCGATCGGCGCGGGTCGGGAAGCCTGTCGCGCCGTGAGGTGGAATGCCTGCGCTGGGCCGCGGCCGGCAAGACCACGAGCGAGATGGCGCGGATCCTTGCGCTGTCGGAGTACACAGTGAACCACTATCTCAACCGAGCGACGCGAAAGCTGGATTCGGTCAACCGCGTGCAGACGGTCGCCAAGGCCATGCGCGCCGGTTTGATCAACTGAGAACTGGCACTTTCTGCACATCAAAGCTGGATGCTGCGGCATGGCGCAGTTCGCTTGTCTGGAAATACACAGGCTTTTAGGCGCGTAGGGCAGGGAATCTCGATCATCTGTTGGCATTGGCCTGCAGGTCGGTCTATTTGATAATTGATGAATGCCATGGAACGCGCGAATGCAGGATACGATGACCACCGGGACGACTGACGCAGATCTGCCCCGGGGCGGTGATTTCGCGTCTGAGATCGCAAAACTGGAGACCCAGTTCGACATCATCCGCTATATGCGGCGGGTCACGCAGATGTTTGGCTTCAAAACCTTTCTCATCTGTTCGATCCCGTCCATCGACGTGGACCGCCTGGCTGCAACCACCGTTATCTCCAATATGCCTGCCGAGCTGCTGAACAAGTATGACAGCCTGTCGATGCTGCGCTTCAGCACCGGCGTCAAACGGTTGCGGGAAACGACGACGCCTTTCCAGGTGACGCTCGAAGCCTGGGAAGGCGAGGGTGGCAAGCCCGATTCGGCCAGCGAATACATTGCCATGCTGCGCGACAACGGCATCTTCCAGGCCAGTTACTTCCCGGTGCACGACGCAGAAGGTGGTCGCGGCGCCGTGATCCTGATGGGGCCGGAAGCAGAACTGCCGATGACCGTGACCATGGAACTGCAGATGATCGCAATCCATATCTACAACCGGTTGGCAGAGATCGGCTCGGTCTGGAAGAACGCCAGTGCGTCCCTTTCCGAGCGCGAGATCCAGTGCCTCAGTTGGACGGCGGCTGGAAAGACCAGCGCCGAGATCGCCGGCATCCTCGGCCTCTCCGAGCACACCGTGAACCACTACCTCAACCACGTCACCAAGAAGCTCGACGCGGTGAACCGCACGCAGGCCGTCGTCAAGGCGATGAAGAAGGGCTACATCAGCTAGCCCCTTCCTCATGCGGCTGGTTTGCAATAGCTCCGGCCCGTGCCTCGCCTCACACCGATACAGAATGCCCCGTTCCTGTGCTGCATTGAGACCATTGCCCATAAACTGGGCAGATGCTCTCTGTCTCCGATCGGCGCGATTCTTATGCTATTTATCTGAAAAAATTCGCTTTTCTCGTTGATTTCGAATCTGGCACGCATCCTGCATTGCTTGGGACATGTCCAGAGGGGACTAAAACAAGACAGCGCCCAAGAAGGTCGCGACAAAAAGGGCCGCCACTCAACCCCCGTGTGATCCCGGATCAGGTAAATGATGCCGGATCACACTTGTGATCCCGGATGTACGGACACAAGGGATGAGTGGCGGCTCTGCTTTTTCCGTTGTGTCGCATTGGCGAAGCGCCCGGCCTCGACTATCTAAGAGGACAAAAGAATGAGAGGGCGCGATGCCGGAAGTCACCAGAGACGTGGTTCTTGATAAGCTGCGAACCGTGCGCGGTCCGGATATGGAAGGCAACATCGTCGAGCTTGGGCTCGTGTCGGATGTCTTCATTTCGGATGGCAAGGCCTATTTTTCGATCACCGTGCCCGCCGATCGCGCCAAGGAGCTCGAACCCATGCGCGCTGCCGCCGAGCGCGTCGTGCGCGAAATCCCCGGCATCAGCGCTGCAATGGTTGCGCTGACCGCGGACCGCAAGGCCGCACCTGCGGCGGCCCCTGTGCAACGCCCGCAACCGGCCGGCGCCCATGCCGGTCATTCTCATGGCCAGCGGCCGGCAGGCGGTGCACCTGCAAAGGCCGGCATTCCCGGCGTCGGCGCCATCATCGCCGTCGCCTCCGGCAAGGGCGGTGTCGGCAAGTCCACCACATCGGTCAACCTGGCGCTGGCGCTCAAGGCCAACGGCCTGAAGGTCGGCCTGCTGGACGCCGACATCTACGGCCCGTCGATGCCGCGCCTCCTGAAGATTTCCGGCCGGCCGCAGCAGATCGAAGGCCGGATGATCCGCCCGATGGAAAACTACGGCCTCAAGGTCATGTCCATGGGCTTCCTCGTCGACGAGGAAGTGGCGATGATCTGGCGCGGCCCGATGATCCAGTCGGCATTGCTGCAAATGCTGCGCGAAGTCGCCTGGGGCGATCTCGATGTGCTGGTGGTCGATATGCCGCCAGGCACCGGCGACGCGCAATTGACAATGGCGCAGCAGGTGCCGCTTGCCGGCGCGGTGATCGTTTCGACGCCGCAGGACCTGGCCCTGATCGACGCCCGCAAGGGGCTGGCGATGTTCCGCAAGGTCGAGGTGCCGGTGCTCGGCATTATCGAGAACATGAGCTATTTCGTCGCCCCGGACACCGGCAAACGCTATGACATTTTCGGCCATGGCGGCGCGCGCAAGGAAGCCGAGCGTATCGGCGTGCCGTTCCTCGGCGAGGTGCCGCTGACCATGGGCATTCGGGAAACCTCCGATGCCGGTACACCGCTGGTCGTTTCCGATCCGGAAGGGGAAATCGCCCGCATCTATCGTGAGATCGCGACGAAGGTCTGGCGCGAAGTCTCGGCAGCACGAGACGACAAGAGCCGCGCGATGCCGAATATCGTCTTCGAATAGGCCGTCGTCCGCGGCCTCTTCGATCGGGTCGACCCGCCACGCGATACAGGCCGGGTCGGCTCCGAAGCCCTGCGAATAGCGGCACAATTTTGTCCGAAACCCGATTTCGATTCGGCGAAACATGCAGTAGGGTGGCGCCGGAACGGTAGACGGCGCCTGTGTCATGTATCGAGGGGGCATTGATTTTGCGTCTGTGTTGCGCCATATGCCGTGCCGCACTTGCGAAGGTGCCCAACTTAGCGCCCTCTCGCCGGAGACCTTGCCCTCCCGCGATGACCGAGTTGAGGATTTTGTCCTGACTGGGAACGCTTCATCCGATGGATTTCGATCGTGGGAATAACGTGGCGCCGATGCGGTTGCTCACTTTCGTTCGGGTACGCGCCGCTGTCGGGTGCCGCGCCTGCGGGAAGGGCGCCTGAATGATAACGGGCTATTGCTCCAACGGAGAGACGGTCACCCTGTCGGTGGCAGACGAGCCTGTTACCCTGCGTCCCGACATCGTCTGGTTCGATCTCGTCGAGCCGACCAAGGCCGAGGATCTGATGATGGAGAAGCTTCTGGGCATCTCCATCCCGACCCGCGACGACCTGAAGGACATCGAACCGTCGAGCCGGCTCTATATCGAGGCCGATGCCGTGTTCATGACCGCGTCGCTGGTCTACCGCTCTGAAACCGATATTCCCGATCTCACCGACGTTGCCTTCATCCTGCACGGCGGGCGGCTTGTGACCATTCGTTACGCAGAACCCCGTGCCTTCGCTCTCTTCAAGACGGCGATGCACCGGATCCCCGGCGGCTGCCCGAATGGCGTCGTGATGTTGACCCGGTTGCTCGAAACGATTGCCGACCGCACCGCCGAAATCCTCGAACAGGCCGTCGGCAAGGTCGATGATCTGTCGCTGCAGGTCTTTGGCGATAAGGCCGTCGTCAAGCGTAGGCCGCCGCACTTCCTCGAAGCGCGTCTGCGCGACGTGGCCGGTCATCACCGTCTGGTCGCCAAGACCCGCGACAGTCTTGCCTCGCTATCGCGCCTTTTGACATTCGTCTACACCGTTCCCGAGGTCCAGGCGGACAAGGACAGCCGCGAACTCTGCCGCTCGATCTCGCGCGACATCCAGACATTGTCGGAGCATGCCTCGTTCATCTCCGGCAACATCACCTTTTTGCTCGACGCCTCGCTCGGCCTCATCAATGTCGAGCAGAATGCCATCATCAAGATCTTCTCGATCGCTTCGGTGGTATTGTTGCCGCCAACGCTGGTCGCTTCCGTCTACGGCATGAACTTTCGCGTCATGCCGGAACTCGAATGGCAGCTCGGCTACCCCTTGGCGCTGGCCGCCATGGTGATATCCGCCGTGATACCCTTTTTCTTCTTTCGCTGGAAAGGCTGGCTCTAACAGCCAGTAGGACACGCATGACCCAATCGCATGCCCCTTCCACACAAGGGTCGAAAGACCTGCGCCGGCTGCTCGTCCTCGGCCTCGGCTCCATCGGCGTGGTCTACGGCGATATCGGCACCAGCCCGCTCTACGCCTTTCGCGAAGCGCTGCGCCCGGTGTCCCACGACGGCGTGACCGATGTCGAAATCATCGGCCTGATCTCGCTGATGATCTGGACGCTGACGATCATCGTGACGATCAAATATGTGCTGTTCCTGCTGCGCGCCGACAACCAGGGAGAGGGCGGCACGCTCTCGCTGCTGGCGCTGTTGATGAAGACCGGGAACGGCCACACGGCAATCCTGTTCTTCATGGGCATTGCCGGTGCCGCACTCTTTATTGGCGACGCGATGATCACGCCGGCCCTATCCGTGCTTTCGGCCGTCGAGGGCCTGAAGCTCGTGACCCCGGCGCTGTCGGACTATGTTGTCCCCATCGCCGTCGTCATTCTGCTTTTGATGTTTGCGGTGCAGTCGAAGGGAACGGCCGCCGTTTCCAACTTCTTCGGCCCGATCACGCTCATCTGGTTCCTGGTCATGGGCGGCATCGGCGTCATCCACATTTCCGACGACCTGTCGATCTTCAAGGCCTTCAATCCCTATTATGCCGCCAGCTTCATGTTCAATGAGGGCTATGTCGGCATCATCGTGCTCGGTGCCGTCTTCCTGACGGTGACCGGGGCGGAGGCGCTCTATGCGGACCTTGGCCATTTTGGCCGCCGCCCGATCCAGTGGGCCTGGTTCCTCGTCGTCTTTCCGGCATTGACGCTCAACTATCTCGGCCAGGGCGCGTTCATCCTGAAGAACCCCGAGGCGATGTCGGACCCGTTCTTCCTGATGTTCCCGAAATGGGCGCTGCTGCCGGTCGTGATCCTTGCGACCTTCGCCACGATCATCGCCAGCCAGGCGGTGATAACCGGCGCGTTTTCCCTGACGCGCCAGGCGATCCACCTCGGCTTCCTGCCGCGCATGGCGATTTTCCACACCTCGGAAACCCACACGGGCCAGATCTACCTTCCCAACGTCAACACGCTTTTGATGTTCGGCGTCATGGCGCTGGTCTTCGTCTTCGGCTCGTCGGAATCGCTCGCCACCGCCTATGGTATTTCGGTGACCGGCGCGATGGTGGTCACGACGGTGCTCTCCTTCGAGTTCCTGCGCGCGCGGTGGAACTGGTCGGCGCTTTGGGCCGGCGCCGTGCTTTTGCCGCTGTTTGCATTGGAGTTCGTGTTCCTCGGCGCCAACATGCTGAAGATCCATGATGGTGGCTACGTGCCGGTGTTGATTGCCGCCACTTTCATCGTCATCATGTGGACCTGGAAGCGCGGCACGGAGATCCTCCATGCCAAGACCCGCCACATCGACATTCCCTTGGCGAGCTTCGTCAAGTCGATCGAGCGCAAGAGCGAGCATGCGCCGGTTTCTGTGCCGGGCACCGCGGTGTTCCTGACGAGCGACCCGGAATCGACGCCGGCAGCCCTGCTGCACAACATCAAGCACAATCACGTGCTGCATCAGCAGAACTTCATTCTGACGATCCGCACCGCCAACACGCCGAAGGTTCCCAAGACCGAACGCGTCAGCGTGCAGCCGCTGTCGGAGCGCTTCACGCTGCTCGAAATGCGCTTCGGCTTCATGGAGACGCAGAACGTTTCTCAGGCGCTCGGCCTCTTCCGCAAGTCCGGGCTGAAGTTCGACATCATGTCGACGTCGTTCTATCTCGGCCGGCGCAAGCTGGTTCCGGATGCGCAGTCCGGCATGCCGCATTGGCAGGATCGCCTGTTCATCGCGCTTGCCAATGCGGCGATCGACCCTTCCGACTATTTCCGCCTGCCGACCAACCGCGTGGTCGAACTCGGCTCACACGTCATCATCTGACGTCACCGGTTGGGAAGGCGGCTGGCGGGCCGAAAGTCCGCCCTCACTGTCTTTCAGTGAAGACGCATTAACCAAACATCAAGGTTAATGCTTCATTTTCAAGGCTCGAACGAAGCGTTGCCGGCCATGCGCCCGGCAGCTTCATTGTCCTAGCGTCCCCGCGCGGAATCTGTCCGCTGGCCCATCGCCGGCGAGGGCAGCGCCGTGCCTTCGATAAGCGTTGCGTGGAGTGGGTTGGTGCGTAAGAGTCAAAAACTGCGTCGCGAATCTCGTATGAACGTCTCCGCCTGGCTGGCTCCGACCCTCATCGGACTTGCGGTCTATATCGGTTTCCCGACGGTTGCCGCCTATTCCGACCTGGCGACCTTCCTCTCTGGTATCAATCGCGGTGGTGAACGCTGGCGGATGTACATGACACCGTCACCGGCGGGATCGATCCACGACGTCGAGATGGTCTTTGCCGACCCGATCACCACGAGCGCGCTCGATGGCGGCGCCGGTATCGAACTTCCAGATGGCAGCCGCGTCGCGTTGACCGCGGAAAGCAAGCACGCCGGCACGCCGGACGAAGACCGCGTCAACCGCAGGGGCAAGAAGGGCCGTATCGTCGCGGTCACCCCCGTCACCCCGCCCAAGGATTTTTCGGCCGGCTCGATCCTCCAGCGCACGAGTTCGCTAATGGAGCCCGGTTTCGAGGGCGCTGAAAAGATGGTCTTTTCCAAGCCGAAGATTAAAGGCAAGGAGATCGAGATCGCCACGGCCTTCTACAAGAAGAAGCCACCAAAGATCGAGCCCGGCCTCTCGCCGATGCTGGCCAAGCTCGTCACCAACGACAAGCCCGACATTCTTGCGACTGCCTATGTCCGGCCCGAGCCGGACTATGCGCGTGAATCG
This sequence comes from Ensifer sp. M14, assembly GCF_003355565.1. Taxonomy (NCBI): domain Bacteria; kingdom Pseudomonadati; phylum Pseudomonadota; class Alphaproteobacteria; order Hyphomicrobiales; family Rhizobiaceae; genus Ensifer; species Ensifer sp. M14. Next base: position 3,978,536 of record NZ_QJNR01000004.1, on the reverse strand, counting down.
CCCTTCGATTCGATCCTGAGAGAAGACAAGAACGCCGGGCGTTTCATTCCCGACATCGCCCCGGAAGATCATGCCTGGGCCGCGACCCCCCTTCCGGCTGAGGTCTTCAGCAAGGAAGAGCAGACATGCCTTGCCGAAGGCATCTACTTCGAGGCGCGCAGCGAACCTTTGAAGGGGCAGGCGGCCGTCGCGCAGGTGATTCTCAACCGTGTCCGCAATCCGACCTATCCAAAGACGATCTGCGGCGTCGTCTATCAGAACAAGGCCTGGCGCAACCGCTGCCAATTTTCCTTCGCCTGCGACATGATCCGCGACCTGGTCTATTCCCGGTCGCACTGGAAGGAAGCCAAGGATGTCGCCATGGCCGTCACCGCCGGCAAGATCTGGCTGCCGGAAGTCGGCTCGGCAACCCACTACCACGCCACCTACGTCAACCCCGCCTGGGCGAAGACCATGAAGCGGGTCGGCAAGATCGGCCTGCACATCTTCTACCGGACCTATGGCGGCGGCTGGAGCTGACGCAGGCCGGCTTTGATCCTGCAGCGTTTGGAGCATTGGTCGCGGGCCGGAGATTCTGGCTCGCGATCGGCCGATTCCCGCCCTTGTCTGCCAGCTGGCGTTGTGAAATGCAGTCAAGCTAATGAAATCATTATGAAATATTGTCCATGTCGAAGCGCTATGCACGCCTTGACTATGCGAATGCCTAAAACTATGTTGCGCGCGACTTCAAATGGGGCTGAAACGTGGCTTGAACAGCAGCCTTTTGTGTGACCGAAATCACGGTCGTGACCGTGTAAGGTAACAATGGGAGAGCCACGTGACAGAGAAACCCGAGGAAAGTCTGGAAGCGCGGCTGAAGCAGCTCGGTGAAAAGATTGAGTCCAAGCGACCCAGTCAGCCGGATGGTGCTGAGGCCCGAGCCGCCGAAAGCCGTAAAGGCTATGCCGCGGCAATGAAGCTCTCCAGCGAGTTCATCGCTGGCATCGTGGTTGGGGCGTTTCTGGGCTATCTTTTGGACCACTTTGCGGGTACAGGGCCGTGGGGCATGATCATTTTCCTGCTCCTTGGCTTTTGCGCCGGTGTGTTGAATGTACTGCGTTCGGCCGGGATGGTGGCAACACTCGACTCGGTAAAGCGCAGTTCGGGGAATGACAAGACGGACGGAGATGGCGCCTGAGGCGTCGCCCGGAAAACACGGTATCCGCTCTAAAGGCGGGCAGAACGAAAGAGAAGCGCGGTGTCAAACGATCCGACCCACCAGTTCCTGGTCAACAAGATTGTCCCGATCGAAATTGGCGGAATTGACTTTTCCTTCACCAATGCGTCGCTGTTCATGGTTGCGACCGTGGGTGCTGCGGCCGGTTTCCTTTACCTGACGACATCGCAGCGCGGGCTGGTCCCGACGCGCCTGCAGTCGGTTTCGGAAATGTCCTATGAATTCATTGCTTCCATGCTGCGCGAAGGCGCTGGCCAGGGCGGCATGAAGTTCTTCCCGATGGTGTTCTCGCTGTTCATGTTCATCCTGACGGCGAACCTGCTCGGCATGTTCCCTTACTTCTTTACCATCACCAGCCAGATCATCGTCACCTTTGCCCTGGCGCTCTTCGTCATCGGCACGGTGCTGTTCTATGGTTTCTATAAGCATGGTTTTGGCTTCCTGAAGCTCTTCGTGCCACACGGCGTGCCAGGCGTGCTTCTGCCGCTGGTCGTGTCGATCGAAATCATTTCGTTCCTTTCCCGTCCCATCAGCCTCTCGGTCCGTCTCTTCGCCAACATGTTGGCCGGCCACATCACGCTGAAGGTTTTCGCTGGCTTCGTTACCTCCCTGAGCGCGCTTGGTGCGCTTGGTATCGGTGGTGCGATCCTGCCGCTCATCATGACCGTCGCTATCACCGGTCTTGAATTCCTCGTCTGCTTCCTCCAGGCCTATGTCTTCGCGGTACTGACCTGCATGTACCTCAACGACGCTGTCCATCCCGGAAGCCACTAAGGAATACAGTCGCTTGCTTCCGGTCGGTCCTCCGCCGGAAGCGCAATCCTAAGCCGCAACACCATTCGAAGGAGTTCAATCATGGAAGCGGAAGCAGCAAAGTACATCGGCGCAGGTCTGGCTTGCCTCGGTATGGCCGGCACGGCTCTCGGCCTCGGCAACATCTTCGGCAGCTACCTCTCTGGCGCGCTGCGCAACCCGTCGGCTGCTGACGGCCAGTTCGGCCGCCTCGTATTCGGCTTCGCCGTTACGGAAGCTCTGGGCATCTTCTCGCTGCTCGTAGCCCTGCTCCTCCTCTTCGCCGTCTAATAACGGCTGGAGTTTCGGCCGCGACCCGTAAAAGGGCCGCGGCCGAGCATATTCTTGAGTGCACCTGGAGGTGAGCATGTTTGTGACCGCGGCCTATGCCCAGCAGTCAACCACCACTGAAGGCGCCGAAGCACACGATGCCGCTGCGGCCGGTGAGGTGCACACCGAAACGGGTGTGGCCCACGAAGGCGAGGCTGGCTCCGGCGTGTTCCCGCCCTTTGATTCGACCCATTTCGCATCGCAGCTGCTTTGGCTCGCGATCACGTTTGGCCTCTTCTATCTCCTGATGTCGAAGGTCATCATTCCGCGCATCGGCGGAATTCTGGAAACCCGTCACGACCGGATCGCTCAGGATCTCGACGAAGCGTCGCGCCTGAAGGGCGAAGCTGACGCTGCCATCGCATCCTATGAGCAGGAATTGGCAACCGCCAAGGCCAAGGGTCATCAGATCGCCGACGGCGCCCGCGAAGCCGCCAAGTCCAAGGCTGTCGCCGACCGCAACGCTGTCGAAGCCGATCTTTCCAAGAAGATCGCCGCTGCGGAAGACCGCATCGCCGACATCAAGACCAAGGCACTCGCCGATGTTGGCGCGATCGCCGAGGAAACTGTGACGGCTGTCGTCAAACAGCTCATCGGTGGCACCGTCACCAAGGCTGAGATCGTCGCTGCCGTCAAGGCATCGGCCGGTAACTGAGGAGCACTGAACCATGCATCTTGATGCGACCTTCTATGCCCTCGTCGGCTTGATCCTGTTCTTCGTCCTGATTGCCTACCTCAAGGTTCCGGGCATGATGGGCAAGGCGCTTGACGCCCGTGCCGACAAGATCACCAACGAGCTGGCGGAAGCCAAGCGCCTGCGCGAAGAAGCCCAGGCTCTCGTTGCCGAGTACCAGCGCAAGCGCAAGGATGCCGAAGCGGAAGCTGCCGGTATCGTTGCCGCCGCCCAGCGCGAAGCTGAAATGCTGACCGCAGAAGCCAAGCAGAAGACGGAGGAATTCGTCGTCCGCCGGACCGCGCTGTCGGAACAGAAGATCAAGCAGGCCGAAAGCGACGCGATCAACGCCGTCCGTTCGGCTGCCGTCGATCTGGCCATCAGTGCTGCCGAAAAGGTTGTTGCTGCCAAGGCGGATGCCGGCGTCCAGAGCGAGCTGTTCAAGAAGGCACTTGGAGAAGTCAAGTCGCGCCTGAACTAAGCTTCGGCTGCAAGACACGATCTGAAACCCCGCCATGTGCGGGGTTTTTTCGTTTCGAAACTTTGTCGGGTGTGCAGACGTTTCACCGGAATGTGGCCCGCAGCGCCGGGCGTCAAAGACGACGCGCAAGGGATGGGGTCACGCTCTGGGACCTGCTGCTTGATTTTCTGCGCAAATCGATGCCGATTTAAGGGGCTGCGCAGTCGGAAGGCCAGAGTTGTGCCGTTCGATGGTGCGCAAGCTTTCAGCCGAGGACTGTATCGGGCCGGCGAAATAGGGCGACAAACCGAACGCACAGTGCGAGCGGTCGGTTTGGTTGGCACGCCATGTGTCAAATGTGACGCGCAAGGGAAGCGGTAACGCTTCAAACCAGCTGCATAATTTTCGGCTTGAATCGGTTCTGATTTAACGGGCCTTGCATTGAGGTCGGAGCGCTCGCCAATGGGGCGCGCTGAACTGGTCGACTTTCACCGGCAAGGCGCTGTCCAAAGCGCCCTTCGCGGCGCGTCCGCCAACAGCGGCCGTTGTAGCTGTCCCGATCGTTACAGCGCCGGCCTCCTACATGGCGGGCAGCGGACGCTTCCCGCTATGAACGGCCTCCATGTCCTTCCCATGAGCAGGTTCGGGAGTCGTGCAGGAGGCTCTGCCGACGTCGACCGTCAGTCCTTGCGCAGCGGACGGAAGCTCATGCGATGCAGCGGGCAGGGACCTTTGGCATCGATTGCCTTGCGGTGCACCACCGTTGCGTAACCGGCATGGACCGCAAAGCCATAGCCGGGGTGAGCGATGTCTGCCCGTTCCATCATGCGGTCGCGCGTCACCTTCGCAACGATCGAGGCTGCAGCGATCGAAAGCGAGCGGGCGTCGCCCTTGACCACCGCCTTGGCGTGGCACCCGAGGCCTGGCGGCACATCGCGGCCGTCGACCAGCACGAAGCGAGCCGTCAGCGACAGGCCGTCGACGGCCCTGCGCATCGCTTCGAGGCTGGCCTTGCGAATGTCGATGCTATCGATCGTTGCGGCCGAGGAAGAAGCGATCGAAACCGTGGCAGTTGTCAGGATCTCGTCGAACAATCGTTCGCGCGCCGCTGCGCTCAACTTCTTGCTGTCGTTCAGTCCGTCGGGAATGGCGTCCGGATCCAGAATGACGGCGGCGGCAACGACGGGGCCGGCAAGTGGCCCGCGTCCCGCTTCGTCGGCACCAGCGACAGGCCACGCACCGTCCTTTCGGGCGGCCAGCTCGAAGCTGAAGTCCGGCACAAGGAGAACATCCGGGAAAAGGGGAGAATCGATCGATCTGCGATGTGTCATGCGGCGAAACTCGCATGATCGACCGATTCTCTTCAAGTCCCCCGACCCGAGTGCGGCGGCAGCCGGGGGTATGCCAGCGTCATCCCGAGGCACGAGGGAGACGCCGGAATTCTCTTCTGTCACGGCGCGTCGGCCATGACGGGCGACGCCCGCAATTGCCTGCGCCGGCTTTCCCATCGGCATCAGATGCCGATCTCCAGTGGCCTGCGTCATTTCAAACGCCTGGCGGCTGCGCTAGGGGCCTGAATTATCGAATGTTTTTAGCTATGGATCGAATATGATCCAAGCAAACATGCAATCGATATCTGAAGCCGCAGCGCCAAGGCCGAGGTTGGCCGGCCTTCCGCCCGACAATCGAGGTCCACAGACCTCCGGGCGGGATCTCGCATCCTTCTACCCATCCGGAAAACTCTCGGCCTCCAGCGACATACGCAAGACATGTTGCCGCTAGAGCAGCGAAAGCTGGACGCCCGTCCCAAGCGGCGGGACGAAGATGTCGTCGCGCAATTGTCGGCGGTTGAGGTTGAGACCGAGGCGCTTGGCTGCAAGCTCGAATCGTCGACCGATCTGCCAGGCATAGGGTCCAGCACCCTTCATCCGCTTTCCGAACTCGGCATCGTAATCCTTGCCGCCGCGCATCGAACGGATGAGTGACATCACATGCCGATAGCGGTCGGGGTAGTTGCGCAGCAGCCAGTCGCGAAAGAGCGGGCTGACCTCCAGCGGCAAGCGCAACAGCACGTAGGTCGCTTCCAGTGCTCCTGCCGCCCGCGAGGTCTCCAGCACCCGCTCGATCTCATGATCGTTCAGGGCCGGGATGATCGGCGAAACCAGGACACCCGTCGGAATGCCTGCCTCCGTGAGGGCGCGTATCGCTTCCAGTCGTTTGGAAGGGGTCGAAGCGCGCGGTTCCATCGTGCGTGCCAGCTTTCGGTCGAGCGTCGTCACCGAAATGCCGACCCGTGCCAGTCCCTTTTCGGCCATCGGTGCAAGCAGGTCGATGTCGCGCGTCACCATCGCCGACTTCGTCACGATCATGACAGGGTGGTTGGCCGCCTGCAGCACTTCGAGGATCTGGCGCATGATCCGCCATTCCTTCTCGATCGGTTGATAGGGATCGGTGTTGGTGCCGATCGCAATCGGCCGCACCTTGTAGTCCGAGCGGGCAAGTTCGCGCTCCAGCAGGCGCGGGGCATCAGGCTTGGCAAAGAGCTTCGCTTCGAAATCAAGTCCGGCCGAAAGCCCCATGAAGGCGTGCGTCGGACGGGCGAAACAATAGATGCACCCGTGCTCGCAGCCGCGATAGGGGTTGATCGAGCGGTCGAAGGAGATGTCAGGAGAATCGTTGCGGCTGATCACCGAGCGCGGCTTTTCCACCTGCACTTCCGTCTTGAAGGGTGGGAGGTCTTCGAGGCTCTCCCAGCCATCGTCGAAAGCCTCGCGCGCCTGCTGTTCGAACCGGCCCGACATGTTCAGCCCGGCGCCCCGTCCGCGGCGGCGGTCAACCTCGATCCGGAGACCGGTTCCGCTCATCAAAGCTTCGGCAACCTCTGCCGTGTTGGCAGGTGCCAGCGCACCCTGCTTGATCTGAGACAGCTCGTTCATCGGAATCTCCGAGGGATCGCTGAAGTTTGATCCCGTTTTGTTCTGATTATTTTCCTATCGCGAAAACAAGAACAATTCAAGAACAAAAATCATACGCCTGAATTCTAAGCGAGAGCCTTCAGACGGTTCACAAACTGGGCGGGAGTGATCATGCCATACGGCGATAGCATTTTACGCTGCAATGCGGTAGGAACAGCTATGCTGACGATCATCATGGAAACGCGCGACAACGAGGCGGAACTGGCACAGACGCTATCCGTGCTCGTGGCAGGTGCCGTGGAGGGATTGGTCAGTGATGTCATCATCCTCGATCACGGCTCCAAGGACGGGTCGGTGCATGTGGCCGATGCCGCCGGTTGCCGTTTTTGCGTCGATTGGGATCTGGGCGAAATCGTGCGCTCGGCGCGTGGCGAATGGCTGATGCTGCTGGAGCCGGGTGCGCGGCCGATCGGGCGCTGGGTGGACGAACTCGTCGAGTACGTGTCGCTTCACAAGAGCCCGGCGCGCTTCTCTCCGTCGCGGTTGCACCGCAAGCCGCTGCTGCAGCGTATTTCGCGGCGAGGAAAGCCGCTCGAGGCCGGTTTCCTCATGCGCAAGGGTGACGCCTTGGCCGTTGCGCGCGGGAAGATGCTGCTGAGCGATATGACGAATATCCGCGCGGTGCGAAAGCTTGCGACCGAGCTGGTGCCGGCGTGGGTTGCAGTCGACAGCCGCCAGAGCATCTAGAACACGAGCTGGTGCCAACAAAAAAGGTGCCAGTCCTGCGGACGGCACCTCCAAGCGGCTACCAAATATCCTTGCTAGCAAATTCGAGTCCGAGCGACCGGGCGAGCCGCGCGTCGTATGTTTTGTTTCCCCTCGCCGGGGGGACATCGGCGATGGGTTCGTCTTTGCTCCGTTTGAAGGATTTGCTCGGGTCTCGTTGCGGTCCTTCAATGCAGGCTGACGGATGAAGCTGTAGCAGACAGGCAGGCGCTTGCCAGTTCCCCAGGGAACAGCCCCGCTCCCAGCGGGACCGGGTTCATCGATTGCCGCTCGCCCGCTCCGGCGTCTTGCAAGACGCGCCGTAGGTCGAAGACTGCGCCGCTCAGCCCCGCTTCAGGTGCTCGTCGAGCCGCGGCATGATCTCGACGAAATTGCACGGCATGTGCCGATAGTCGAGCTGCTGCTTGAGAATGCCGTCCCACGCATCCTTGCAGGCCCCGGGCGAACCCGGCAGGACGAAGATGAAGGTGGCGTTGGCGACGCCGCCGGTCGCGCGCGACTGAATCGTCGAGGTGCCGATCTTCTCGTAGGAAATCCGGTGAAAAACTTCCGAGAAGCCATCCATGCGCTTCTCGAACAGCGGCTCCAGCGCCTCCGGCGTGACATCGCGGCCGGTGAAGCCGGTTCCGCCTGTGGTGATCACCACGTCGATTGTGTCGTCAAGCGTCCAGGCCTCCACCTGGTCGCGGATCTCCTGGCGGTCGTCGGGCACGATCGCGCGCGCTTGGAGACGATGGCCGGCATCGCGGATGCGGGCTTCGAGCGTATCGCCGGATTTATCGTCGGCCAGCGTGCGCGTGTCGGAGACCGTCAGAATGGCGATGCCGACGGGCACGAAAGGGCGATTGTCGTTGATCCCGGCCATGCTAATTCCCCCTGCCCACGGTTCTTGCGGCGAGAACGTACCATTCGGGGTGGGCGGCAGAAAGAGTGTCTGCAGCGTGCCGCGCGCTTTCGTCGCTATCGAACAAGCCGAAGCAGGTGGCGCCCGAACCGGACATCCGAACCAGCGCGGCGCCGGTCTTTGCCAGCGCGTTCGAGACGTCGGCGATAACAGGCTGCAGCAGGCAAGCCGGCGGCTCAAGATCGTTGCGCATGGTGGCCATGGCCGCAAGCCAGGCAGCAGGGGTTTCGAGCCTGACGGGGAGGGACAGCGGCGGGTTGCTCTTTTTTTTCAGCGTCCGGAAGATCACCGGCGTCGAGACGGCGACCAGGGGATTGACCAGCACGATCGGAAAAGCGGGAAGCTCCGGGGCGGGGGTGATCTCCTCGCCGATGCCGCGGGCAACAAGCGGCCGCCCGTCGAGACACATCGGCACATCGGCACCAAGCCGGAGCGCCAAGGTGGCGAGAGATACCGGCTCGATCCGGACATTCCACAGATCGAGCAATCCACGCAGCGCTGCGGCCGCGTCGGCAGACCCGCCACCAATCCCCGAGGCAATGGGCAGGTTCTTTTCGAGATGAATATGAACCGGGGCCGTGTCGAGGCCCTCTAGGGCGAGGGTCTGGCGCAGCAGGTCCCGCGCCTTGAGCACGAGATTGCCGCCTTGGTCATCGCCCGTCACTGAAAGTTCGGCGGCGAATGGCCCGGAGAGAGTGAACCGGTCCTCGCTCGACGGCGCGAGGCCGATGCGGTCGCCCCGATCGGCAAAGGTAACGAGACTTTCGAGAAGATGGTGGCCGTCGGCCCGTTGGCCGACGACATGCAGTGCCAGATTGATCTTGGCGGGCGCCGCCCGCGTTAGCGCGAAGCCCGCGATCTCGCCTTCAGGCATGCTGGTATCAGGACTTCTTGTCCGGTGCAGGCGCCTGCGGGGTGACCTTCTTCGGCGCGGTCTCCTTGGCGTCGGCGGAGGCCGGAACCTCTTCCTTCAGCGCCGGCAAGCCGTTTTCGATCTTGGCCTTGATCTTCGGAATCTCGGCTTCCTCGGGCTTCAGCTCAAGCGTCTGCGTCCATTGGAACACGGCTTCCAGCTTGCGGCCGACGCGCCAATAGGCATCGCCGAGATGGTCGTTGATCGTCGGATCGCCGGCCATCAGCTCGGCAGCTTTTTCAAGCTCGACCACCGCATCGTCGAAGCGGTTCATGCGGAAATAGGCCCAGCCGAGCGAATCGACGATGTATCCGTCATCCGGCTTCAGCTCGACCGCCTTGCGGATCATGTCGAGCCCTTCTTCCAGGTTGATGTTCATGTCGACCCAGGAATAGCCGAGATAGTTCAGCACCTGCGGCTGATCGGGGTTGAGCTCGAGAGCCTTGCGGAAGCTCGGCTCGGCCTTGTCCCAGAGCTTCTGGCGCTCATAGGCAATGCCGCGCTGGAAGAACACGGTCCAGTCGCTGCGCTTCGGCACCGCGCCGATCTGATCAACGGCCCGGTCGTAAAGCTCGCCCATCTCCTTGTAATCCTTGGCATCGGAAAGCACGCTGCCATAGGCGAGATAGTTGCGGATGTTCTTCGGATCGACGTCGATCAGCGCCTTCAAATGCTTCTTGGCTTCCTCCACCTTGCCGATGCCGGCAAGACTGAGGCCCAGCTGCAGCTCGGAAAGCCTGCGCATGGGCGAAGCTTCGGGCACACTCTGGTAAAGCTCGATCGCTTCCTTCGGCTTCTTGAGGTTTTCGGCAATGCCAGCGAGCATGACCAGGATATCGGCACTATCAGGGTCGAGACGACGGGCCGTCTGGAGATAGAGCGAGACGATGTCTTCGGCGCCGTCACGGTTGAGCGCGCCGCCGATGGAGAAGAGCACGGCTGCCGCACCCTGCGATGCGTTCTTGACCTGCTGCTCCTGAGGTATGCCGGCCTCGATATTCTTCCTGAGCGCCTCGAGTGGCGTGTAGTTGTTGACCATGTTCTCGCCGACGGCGATCGTGTCCAGGGCCTTCTGCTTGTTGTTTTCACGCGCCTCGAAGCGCGCCAGGGCCTCGACCGCACGCATGAACGTGTCGGGCGCGGCGCTGCCGCCTTCGCGATCGAGGATCGCGTCGTTGAGTTTGGCGCGTGCGGTGGCCTTGTCGCCGGAAGCTATGGCAATGGCGCCTGCGTGGTAGTTCTTGAACACGCGGAACCACTCCGGCCCTTCAAGGCCGTTGACCTGCGCCAGCGCTTCCTTGGGCTTGCCCTGGCCGAATTTGGCCCAAGCGGAAAGCAGGCCGTTCATCAGCCGGTCGAGATCGTTCGGCCCCTCATAGTTGAGAAGCTTCTGCGCGTTGCGGTACTCGCGCTTGCTGATCGCCTCGATCGCCCGGATCACGGTGGTGATGCGCTCGACGGCCGGATCGGACTTCAGCTGCTCGGCGATCTTGGCGCCGTCGTCGAACTTGCCGGCCATCAGCAGCGTGATCATCAGTCGCTGCTTGACTTCATTGTTGTTGGGCTCGAACTGCAGGGCGATGCGGTAAAGTTCGTTGGCCGCGGCAAAGTCACGATCCGTGTCGGCCGTGCGGGCGGCGAGGAACGCGCCGGCGAAGGTGTTGACGGTCGTGATATCGAAAGGCTCGGTCTCCTCGACGGCAGCCTTTTCCTCGGCGAAAACCTGATAGCTGCCGCCAACCGTGGCAAGAGCCATCAGTGCAGCGCCGCTCAAAAGGCGGAGGATCGTCTTTTGCCGCATGTCAAACCTTTCATTGCCGATCTCTCGGCCTTGCGCACGACTGAGGGTTGTTCTGGAATCAGCCACGTGTTGCCCGGCACAACTCTTGAGGAACAGAATGGCTTTTTTGGCGCAACGCGGCAAGAAATTCCTCTTGGATGTCCCGGTTCGGCCGAAGGTCGCCTCAGCTGACCCGGTCGATGCAGAAGTCGATGACCTCGACCAGCGCCGATTTCCACGGCGAAGCCGGGAGCGGTGCCAAGGCATCGCGCGCGATCGTGCCGTAGTGCTGGGCACGGGCGATGGTATCGCTCAAGCCGCCGTAGCGCTTGATCAGGCCGAGCGCCTTTTCGAGGTTCGCATCGCTGCTGTCGCCACCTTCAATCGCCTCACGCCAGAAGGCGCGATCCTCCGGCGTGCCGCGGCGATAGGACAGGATCACCGGCAGGGTGATCTTGCCTTCGCGGAAATCGTCACCGACATTCTTGCCCAGCTCGCTGGCCGAGCCGCCATAGTCGAGCACGTCATCGACGAGCTGGAAGGCGAGGCCGAGGTTCATGCCGTAGGATTTCAGTGCATTGCGGTCGGACTTGCTGGTCTGAGCGACGATCGGACCGACTTCGGCGGCCGCAGCAAACAGCGCTGCGGTCTTGGCGCGGATGACCTGAAGATAGTCGTCCTCGGTCGTCTCCATGTTCTTGGCGACGGAAAGCTGCAGCACTTCGCCCTCGGCGATCACCGAGGCTGCGGTCGAAAGCACGTCGAGCGCATCGAGCGAGCCGACATCGACCATCATGCGGAAGGCCTGGCCGAGCAGGAAGTCGCCGACGAGCACGCTTGCCTGGTTGCCCCAGATCGTGCGGGCGGTGGATTTGCCGCGGCGCAGATCGCTTTCATCGACGACATCGTCATGCAGCAGTGTTGCCGTATGCATGAACTCGACGCTGGTGGCGAGCTTGACGTGAGCATCGCCCTCGTAGCCGAACATCGCAGCGGAAGCGAGCGTCAGCATCGGGCGCAGGCGCTTGCCACCCGAGGATATCAGATGGTTGGCAACCTCGGGAATCATCTGGACGTCGGAGCCGGCCCTCGACAGGATGAGCTGGTTGACGCGTTCCATGTCGGGAGACGTCAGATCAACGAGCGGCTTGACGGACGCCTGTTTGTTTTTGCTGTCTTCCAGCGGTATCACTACGCCCAACACCGGGACTCCTGTTTTCATTGTCGCTTTCGACAATAGGAAGGGGGGCCACGTGCGGCAAGAGGCGAATTGTCCCGCTTGCTGAAATAGGACAGGAAAAACCGCTGGATGAAGGAATTGATCCGCACCAACGACGTCGTTCTGCTCTCTTTTGCCGAGAGCCTGATGAAGGACGCTGGTATCAACAGCCTGATCGCCGATCAGGGCATGAGCATTCTGGAGGGATCGCTGGGGCTCCTGCCGCGCCGTTTCCTGGTGCCGGACGACGACGCCGATGCCGCGCGCCGCATCCTCGTCGACGCGGGGTTGGAAGCGGAGTTGCGGGCATGATTGCCGACTTGTTGGCACCCATCGGTGGTGATCGGCCATGAGCGACGGACCCGAGACCTTTGTCGAGACCGAAACGGTCGACGCGTTCCACCGCGGCAGGTTTCATGTCGTGCAACCGCTGGGGCAGGGCCATCGTTCCGGCATGGATGCGATGCTGCTCGCCTCGCTGGTCGCTGCCGACCGCGCCTGCCGCGTGGCCGATCTTGGCGCCGGCGCGGGTGCCGCCGGCATGGCGGTCGCCTCGCGGCTGGATCTGGCCGAGGTGGTGCTGGTGGAGCGCTCGCCGACCATGGCGGCATTCGCGCGCCGAAGCCTCGCGCTTCCGGAAAACGGGCGCTTCGCCGAGCGGGTTTCGGTGATCGAGGCGGACGTCGCGCTTGCCGGGCGGGCGCGCCGTGCCGCCGGATTGCCTGACGACGCCTTCGACCATGTGATCATGAACCCGCCGTTCAACGATTCCTCCGACCGCCGCACGCCCGATAGCCTCAAGGCCGAGGCGCACGCGATGAGCGACGACCTCTTCGAGATCTGGATCAAGACGGCGGGCGCGATCATGAAGCCGGGTGGGCAATTGTCGTTGATCGCCCGGCCGGAATCGATCGCCGATATCATTGCTGCCTGCGGTCGCCGCCTCGGTGGCATCGAGATAACACCGCTGCATCCGCGCAGCGGCGAAAATGCCGTGCGCATCCTCGTCACCGCGATCAAGCAGAGCCGCAAGCGACTGGTGCTGCGGGCGCCGCTGGTCGTGCACGAGGAGGGCGCTCATCGCTTTTCCAGGGATGTCGACGACCTCAACAACGGCCGTACCGCCTATCGGCGTCGTTGATTTACCGTATGCGGCATTGCGTTTGAGCGACCAGTGCATACATGCAGGAACAAGAGTTCGTATTGCAGGAGTTGAGATGGCCGGGTTCTTCAAAAGGCTGATGCCGAAGCGTTTTCGGCGGGATGGCATTGCGATCCCGGTCGTGCGGCTTCACGGCGCCATCATGGCCGGCGGCGGTCAGTTTCGCCCAGCGCTCAACATTGCTTCTGCCGCGCCTCTGCTGGAGAAGGCCTTCGCGGTGAAGGAGGCTCCAGCCGTTGCGATTTCGATCAATTCCCCCGGCGGCTCTCCGGTGCAGTCGCGGCTGATCTACCAGCGCATCCGCGACCTCGCCCAGGAAAAGAAGAAGCGCGTCCTCGTCTTCGTCGAGGACGTGGCGGCTTCCGGCGGTTACATGATCGCGCTTGCCGGCGACGAGATCATCGCCGATCCGACCTCGATCGTCGGCTCAATCGGCGTCGTCTCCGGCGGTTTCGGCTTCCCGGAACTGTTGAAGAAAATCGGCGTCGAGCGGCGCGTCTACACTGCCGGCGAGAACAAGGTCATGCTCGACCCGTTCCAACCCGAAAAGGAACGCGACATCGAGTTCCTGAAAAGCCTGCAGCTCGACATCCACGATACCTTCATCCAGATGGTGAAGGCGCGCCGCGGGCAATTGCTCGCCGACCATCCCGACGTCTTTTCCGGTCTGTTCTGGACAGGTCGGCGCGGATTGGAACTCGGCCTGATCGACGGTCTCGGCGATCTGCGCGGCGAGGTAAAGAAGCGCTACGGCGAGAAGGCGCGGCTTGAACTGATCCAGCCGGCGCGCAGTCTTTTCGGCCGTCGCCAGACGGGCGCATCGATTTCCGCCGATATCGCTGCACCGATCGCGGCTTCTGCCATGGCGGGTCTTGCCGAAGCCGTCGAGGAAAGGGCATTGTGGGCGCGTTTCGGGCTTTGAGCCGCGACCGGCGCTATGGGCCGACAGCGCCGCGCGTCTTAGTCAGACGCGCAAAGGTCGCTGTAACGCTTTGAATGGCTGGGAGGAAAAATGCCGCAGCTTATCCTGCTCCTGATCGCAGGCTTCGTTCTATGGATCGGCTACCGCAAGTTCATTGCGGATGCCCAGAAACTGACGCGTCAGCGCGATCAAACGCGCCGCGAGCAGCAGACCGGCGCGAGCGGTACCCTGGTCAAGGATCCCGAGACCGGTGAATACCGGCTGAAACGCGAAGACGACTGAGATTTTTCGCGCACTTTTGCGTGCACGCAGGTCGCCTTGAGCGCTTGACCCCTGCCGCCCGGCATGGCACCTGTCCGGCTCTCATTTCATGAAGAATTCGGACGTTCCCCATGACCACCGCCTCTCTGCCCGACCATATGAACCCCAAGCGCTCGTTCCAGGCCCTGATCCTGACGTTGCACAACTATTGGGCCGACAAGGGTTGCGCGGTGCTGCAGCCCTACGACATGGAAGTGGGCGCCGGCACGTTCCATCCGGCAACGACGTTGCGTGCGCTCGGCCCCCGCCCATGGCGCGCGGCCTATGTTCAGCCTTCGCGCCGCCCGACCGACGGTCGCTATGGTGAGAACCCGAACCGTCTTCAGCACTACTATCAGTATCAGGTGATCCTGAAGCCGAACCCGTCCAACCTGCAGGAGCTCTATCTCGGCTCGCTGGAGGCGATCGGCCTTGACCCGTTGCTGCACGACATCCGCTTCGTCGAGGACGATTGGGAAAGCCCGACGCTGGGCGCCTGGGGCCTCGGCTGGGAATGCTGGTGCGATGGCATGGAAGTGTCGCAGTTCACCTATTTCCAGCAGGTTTGCGGCATCGAATGCTCTCCGGTCGCCGGTGAGCTGACCTATGGCCTCGAACGTCTGGCAATGTATGTCCAGGGCGTCGACAACGTCTATGATCTGAACTTCAACGGCCGCGAAGGCGACGAGAAGATCAGCTATGGCGACGTCTTCCTGCAGGCGGAGCAGGAGTATTCGCGCTACAATTTCGAATACGCCAACACCGCCATGCTACATCAGCACTTCATCGATGCGGAAACGGAGTGCCAGGCGCTTCTGGCAGCCGGCGCGCCGGGTGACGGCACCAACAACCAGCTGCACAAGTGCGTCTTCCCGGCCTATGACCAGTGCATCAAGGCGAGCCATGTCTTCAACCTGCTCGATGCGCGCGGGGTGATTTCGGTGACCGAGCGGCAGAGCTATATCCTGCGTGTGCGCACGCTGGCCAAGGCCTGCGGCGAGGCGTTCCTCTTGACCGATGCCGGCGGCGCCAACCTCAACCGGGATGCCGCTTGACCACCGCACCAGCCAGCCTCATCGTTCATATCAATGGCTGGCCGGGCACCGGAAAGCTCACCATCGCGCGCCATCTTGCCGAGCATCTCGGCGCGAGGCTTGCCGACAATCACACGCTGATCAATCCGGCCGAGGCGCTGTTTGCCCGAGGCACGCCGCTCTATCGGTCACTGCGGGCGACTGTCAGGACGGCGGTGCTCGATCATGTGCACCGGGCCGATGCTGCGCAATCCTTCCTGTTCACCGATGCGCTGTCGGACGATGAATTCGACAGCCGGTCATTCGACGATTATGCGACATTGGCTGCCGATCGAAGTGCCCGTTTCGTTGCCGTCGTTCTCGATTGTTCGATGGAGGAAAACCTGAAGCGGCTAATGCGCGCGGGTCGTTCCAAGGCTCACAAGCTGACCGATCCGCAGGTGTTGATGGATCTGAGAAGCCGGCATGTTCTGTTGAAGGGAAAATGCGATCAACTGATCGAACTCGACGTCACCAGTCTCGGCGCCGATGAAGCGGCGAGCGAGATTGCGGCGCGGATTTCGCAAGGCTAGATCTCATGCGACCGCGCCCGCCTTGATGCCGTTCTTGCAGAACGGCTTCTGTGTCGGATAGGCCTCGGTGTAGAGCTGGCCGGAATAGGTTTGCAGGGCTCTGCGAACTCCGGATGGCTTCTCGGACGGACCAACGTTCGCATAGGCAACGAAGAGCGCCAGAAAGGCGATCACGTTGGTGAGGGTTGCGAGCGTTTTCATGGTCTTCACTTCATATCCGGGGTTGTTCGATGGCGCGACTATCGCCGATCGTCCGGTTCCTCGCCGTTCCCGATGGAACAGGAATCGAAGTGTTTTGGCCTGGGGATGTGCCGTGGCGGTGAACAGTGTGTTCACAGCCTTCGGCTTGCATTTGGAAAGGAGTGTGCTTCGCCACCCAAATGCTCAAGAAAGGTCTTTGAAGCTGAAAAGCCGGTGTTAATCTCTGCCGAGCTTTTTTGGAGGGTATCCCATGATTGGTCTGGCCATCGGCGTTGCCGTTATCCTGTATCTGGTTTTCGTCTATAACGGCCTCGTCAAGGCACGGCAGATCGCCGAGGAAGCCTGGTCGGGCATCGACGTGCAGCTGAAGCGGCGCGCCGACCTCATCCCCAACCTGATCGAAACCGTGAAGGGCTATGCCGCGCACGAGAAGTCGACGCTCGAGGAGGTCATCGCGATGCGCAACCGCGCCCAGGCGGTTCCATCAGGCGATGTCGAGGGGCGGGCGGCGGCCGAAGGCGCCCTGTCGCAGGCTCTCGGCAAACTCTTCGCCCTTGCCGAAGCCTATCCGGATCTGAAGGCCAACGAGAACTTCGCCGAACTGCAGCGCTCGCTGGAGACGATCGAGGGCGAGATCCAGATGTCTCGCCGCTACTACAACGGTGCGGCGCGCGACCTCAACGTCAAGGTCGAGAGTTTCCCCTCGAACCTCATTGCCAATGCCTTCCGCTTCGTGAAGGCAGGCTATTTCGAGATCGCCAACGAAGCGGATCGTGCGGTGCCGCAAGTGAAATTCTGATCGGGCGTTACCCGATACGACCACCCGATGATAAGAGACACGCCTGCCGAGGCGGAGAGCCCCGGCGCCATTCGCATAAAGAGATCCGAGCATGAGTGATACCGTGAAGAAGCTGACCATCCTGCCGACCGACCATCCCTTGCGCGGTCACGTCCGCCCGCCGGGTTCGAAGTCGATCACCAACCGGGCGCTGCTTCTCGCGGGGCTTGCCAAGGGCACGAGCCGGCTGACCGGCGCCCTGAAGAGCGACGACACGCGCTATATGGCCGATGCGCTGCGGGCAATGGGCGTCGAAGTCAGCGAGCCGGATGACACCACATTCGTCGTCACCGGAACCGGTCGGCTGACATCGCCGTCCGCGCCGCTATTCCTCGGCAACGCCGGAACCGCGACGCGCTTCCTGACTGCGGCCGCCGCTCTCGTCGACGGCCCGGTGGTCGTCGATGGCGACCAGCACATGCGCAAGCGGCCGATCAAGCCGCTGGTCGACGCGCTGCGCACGCTCGGCGTCGAGGTGACGTCCGAAACCGGCTGCCCGCCGGTCACCGTCAACGGCAAGGGCGGCTTCCCCGCCGGCCGTATCGAGATCGACGCGGGTCTTTCCAGTCAATATGTCTCGGCTCTGCTGATGGCGGCTCCCGGCGCCAAGGGGCCGGTTCGCATCGAGCTTGCCGGCGACGAGATCGGCGCGCGCGGCTACATCGACCTGACGGTCGCGGCGATGCGCGCCTTCGGCGCCGAAGTCGAGCAGTTGAGCCCCTCCGTCTGGCAGGTTGCGCCGACGGGCTACCGCGCCGCCGATTTCGCCATCGAGCCGGACGCGTCGGCTGCGACCTATCTCTGGGCTGCCGAGGTGTTGACCGGGGGCTCCATTGATATCGGCGTGCCGGCGTCGGTATTCTCGCAACCCGACGCCCGCGCCCACGCCGTCATTTCCAGCTTCCCGCATCTTCCCGCCGTCATCGATGGGTCGCAGATGCAGGATGCGATCCCGACGATCGCGGTTCTTGCCGCCTTCAACGAAACGCCGGTGCGCTTCGTCGGCCTTGCCAATCTGCGGGTGAAGGAATGCGACCGCGTTCGCGCTCTGTCGCTGGGCCTGACCGCCATCCGCCCGGGATTGGCGCACGAGGAGGGCGACGATCTCATCGTCTCCTCCGATCCGGGGCTTGCTGGCCAGACATTGCCGGCATCGATCGATACCTTCGCGGATCATCGCATCGCCATGAGCTTCGCCCTTGCCGGGCTGAAGATCCACGGCATCGCCATCGAGGACCCCGGCTGCGTCGCCAAGACCTATCCGGCCTATTGGGATGCGCTGGCATCGCTCGGCGTCGCCTACACAGGTGACCGTCCTTGATATCGCGCCTCAAGCCTTTTCAGGAAAAGTGCGAAGCGGTTTTCCGTCAGGAAATGCGAAAAACCATGAATTCGCTCCTCAAGATCGATCGAAAGGTCTGAGACCGTATGGCCCGTTTCGTCGCTCTGCTTGGCATGTTGTTCCTCCTGCTGGCGACGGCGGGTGCCGGGCGGGCGGACGAAGTGTTCTCGTCCTATCATTCGGTGATCGATGTCGCCAAGGACGGCACATTGACGATTACCGAGACGATCACGGCCAATGCCGAGGGCAACCAGATCCGGCGCGGGATCTTTCGTGATCTGCCTCTGACCTTCACCGACGCCAAGGGCCGCCGCAGCAAGGTGGATTTCAAGCTGCTTTCGGTCGAGCGCGATGGCGAAGAGGAACCCTATCGCACGGAAACGATTTCGGGCGGCATCCGCATCTACACCGGCTCGGCGGAGGTATTTCTGCCGCACGGCGAGCACACGTTCCAGTTCACCTATGAGACCAGCCGGCAAATCCGCTTCTTCGAGGATCACGACGAGCTTTATTGGAACGTGACCGGCACCGAATGGGCGTTCCCGATCGATGAGGCGAGCGCCACCGTCAATCTGCCGGAAGGCGTGCGACCCGAAGCGCTCGACGTTTTCACCGGCGGCTACGGCGCGACCGGCAAGGACGCGCGCGCGTCCGAGGAAGGCAGCGAAATTTTCTTTGCGACCACCCGGCGGCTGGAGCCGAAGGAGGGGTTGACGATCGCGGTCAAGATGCCGAAGGGCAGCATAGAGCAGCCTTCCTCCAGCCAGGAAAACGCCTGGTGGATGCGCGACCATATGGCGCTTCTGATCGCAGCAGCGGGTCTTGTGGTGGTGGCGCTCTACTATGGCCGCGCCTGGCTGAAGGTGGGGCGAGATCCGGCACGCGGCGTCATGGTGCCGCGCTGGGACCCGCCCGAAGGCATTTCTCCGGCGCTGGTCAACTACATCGACAACAGGGGCTTTTCCGGTGAGGGCTGGACGGCAGTGTCTGCGTCGGCGCTCAGCCTTGCGGTCAAGGGACATGTTGTGCTTGAGGACCTGAAGAGCGCCATCGTCATTGCCGCAACCGGCAAGGGCAGCAGCGAAAAGCTGCCGACCGGCGAGGCGAGCCTGATGAAGGCCGTCAATGCTGCCGGCGGCAAGCTGAAGATCGACCGTGCCAATGGCACGAAGGTGCAGGCAACGGGTGCCGATTTTCGCAATGCTATTGAGCGCGAGCACCGCGGCAAATATTATCTTGAAAACACCGGCTACATCATTGCCGGCGTGCTGCTCTCGGTTCTGGCAATCGCTGCCGTATTCCTGTTCGGCGATCTGAGCGAGGACAGCATCCCGCTGGTGATCGTCCCGGTCTTCATAGCCTTTGTCATTTCGATCCTCGCCGTTTCCTTCGGCAAGTCCCTGCAGCGCGAAAAGAGCCTGATGAGCCGCATCATGTCGATCGTGGTGATCGCCTTCATCGGCTTTGTCGCCTTCACCATCTTTTCGAGCATCCTGGCGGTGGTGTTCTATTCCGCCGCCGAGACCGACGAGCTGCCGCTGCTGTTTGCGATCGGCGGCATCGTGCTCGTCAATGTGCTGTTCTTCTTCCTGATGGGCGCGCCGACGCCGCTCGGCACCCGGATGATGGATGGCATCGACGGCCTCCGGCAATACATGACCCTTGCCGAAAAGGACCGGATGAACATGCAAGGCGCGCCCGAAATGTCGCCCCGACATTTCGAGACGCTGTTGCCCTATGCGGTTGCGCTCGGGGTGGAAAAGCCGTGGACGCAGACCTTCGATCGCTGGCTGCTGGCGGCCGCCGCGGGGGCTGCGGCTGCGAGCGCCTACCAGCCGACCTGGTACCATGGCGACGGTTTCGGCTCGACCTCTTTCGGTGATCGCATCGGCGGCTTTGCCGGCTCGATGGCCGAGACCATGACCTCGTCCTTGCCGCCGCCGCCGAAATCCTCGTCGTCAAGCTTTTCCACCGGCGGCGGCTTTTCCGGTGGCGGCGGCGGCGGCGGCGGCGGCGGTGGCTGGTGACCTCGCCGCGAGCCTCTTGTCAGCGGGTCAAATTCATCGTCGGGCTTGGTGACATTTTCACCAGAGCTTGCTAAGTCGGCGGCAACCGTCCGGAACAGAAAAAGTCATCTCCATGCCCGATCTTCTTATCGAACTCCGCTCCGAGGAAATTCCTGCCCGCTTGCAGCGCAAGGCGGCCGGCGACCTCAAGAAGCTCTTGACCGACGCACTGGTGGAAGCGGGTTTGACCTATGAAGGTGCGCGCGAATACTGGACGCCCCGCCGGCTGACGCTTGATATCCGCGGCCTCAACGCCCGCTCCGCCGACGTGCGCGAAGACCGCAAGGGCCCGCGCACCGACGCCAATGAAAAGGCGATCGAAGGCTTCCTGCGCGGTGCCGGCCTATCCTCGATCAGCGAGGCCCATGTTCACAGCGATCCGAAGAAGGGTGATTTCTACGTCGCTCATATCGTCAAGCCGGGCCGTCCGGCCGAAGAGATCGTCGCCGAGGCGATGCCGGATATCATCCGCAATTTTCCCTGGCCGAAGCCGATGCGCTCCGGCGCCGCCTCGGCCAAGCCGGGCGCTCTGCGCTGGGTTCGCCCGCTACAGTCGATCGTCTGCACCTTCGGCTCGGAAACCGACGAAACCCATGTGATCCCCTTCGAGGTCGACGGTATCGTCGCCTCCAACGTCACCTACGGCCATCGCTTCCATGCGCCCGAAGCGATCACCGTGCGCCGCTTTGCCGATTACGCCGAGAAGCTGGAGCGTGCGAAGGTCGTGCTCGACGGCGAGCGCCGCAAGCAGATGATTTCGGCCGATGCGCATAATGTCGCCTTCGCCAACGGCCTGGAGCTTGTCGAGGACGAAGGCCTGCTTGAGGAAGTCTCCGGCCTCGTCGAATGGCCGCAGGTCCTGATGGGAAGCTTTGAAGAGAGCTACCTCGACATCCCCTCGGAAATCATCCGCCTGACGATCAAGACCAACCAGAAGTGTTTCGTAACCCGCGCGCCGGGCGCAGACACGCTGTCCAACAAGTTCATCCTCGTCTCCAACATCGAGGCGAAGGACGGCGGCAAGGAGATCGTGCACGGCAACGGCAAGGTCGTGCGCGCCCGCCTGTCGGACGCCGCCCATTTCTGGCATCGCGACCAGGGCAACCTGCCGGATCTCGAGACCTTGAAGCCGTCGGCCGAAAAGTTCGGCCTTGATCTTACGAAACCGCTTGATCAGCGCATGGCGAAACTCGACGCGCTGAACGTCACCTTCCATGCCAAGCTCGGCACGCAGGGCGAGCGTGTCGCCCGCATCCGGGCGCTTGCCGCGGAACTTGCCAAGGTGACCGGCGCCGACGCCAAGTTGGTTGATCGTGCCGTGGTGCTGGCAAAGGCCGATCTGCGCACAGAAGCCGTCGGCGAATTCCCCGAACTTCAGGGCATCATGGGCCGCAAATATGCGCTGCTCCAGGGCGAAGACGGTTCTGTCGCAACGGCGATCGAAGATCACTGGAAGCCGAATGGCCCCTCTGACCGCGCGCCGACCGATGCGGTTGCCGTCACTGTAGCGCTCGCCGACAAGCTCGACACGCTCGTCGGCTTCTGGGCGATTGAAGAAAAGCCGACCGGTTCCAAGGATCCCTATGCCCTGCGCCGTGCCGCTCTCGGCGTCATCCGCCTCATCCTGGAAGGCAAGGCGCGCCTGCCGCTCGTGCCGTTCTTCGAGATCGCGCTGACAGCGCTCAGGGCGCAGAAGCCGGCGCTGACGGGCGATGTTTCGGCGGACCTGCTCTCCTTCTTCCACGATCGTCTCAAGGTCTATCTGCGCGATCTCGGTGCCCGTCACGATCTGATCGATGCGGTGCTGACGCCGGATGCGGACGACCTCCTGATGATCGCCCGCCGCGTCGAGGCCTTGACCGCCTTCATCACCGACGAGGAAGGCAAGAACCTGCTCGCCGGCACCAAGCGTGCGACGCAGATCCTGGCCGCCGAAGAGAAGAAGGGCACTGCCGTCGCCGACGCCGTCGATGCCGGTCTCTTCCACCTCGACGCCGAAAAGGCGCTGCATTCCGCAGTCCAGCTCGGGTCCGGCGAAGCCCGCGATGCGATCGCCAAGGAAGATTTCCGCTCCGCCATGCAGGCCTTGTCGAGGCTGCGCGAGCCGGTCGACCAGTTCTTCAACGACGTCCTCGTCAACGACGATGACGTGTCGATCCGTGCAAATCGCCTGGCACTGCTCGGTCTGATCCGCTCGGCAACCGGCACCGTTGCCGACTTCTCCAAGATCGCGGGATGACGGGGAGGGGCGCATGACGGCGAAGATCCTCGTCAGCGCCTGTCTCATGGGGCATGCGGTGCGCTACGATGGCGCGTCGAAGCCGCTTGTCCACCCGGCCATAGACCGCTGGCGCGAAGAGGGTCGGCTCGTTACCATCTGTCCCGAGATGTCGGCCGGCATGCCGGTGCCGCGCCCGCCGGCCGAGATCGCGTCGGGCCTGTCGGGTGTCGATGTGCTCGACGGCAAGGCAGCCGTCGTCGAGAACACCGGCCGTGATGTCACCGGTGAGTTTCTTGCCGCCGCCGAAAATGCGCTGTCGCTCGCGCTTGAAGCAGACTGCCGTTTCGCACTGTTGATCGATGGCAGCCCGTCCTGCGGTTCGGGCTTTGTATACGACGGCACGTTTTCCGGCGCGCGTCATGCTGGGCAGGGGGTTGCCGCCGCGCTGCTCGCAAGGAACGGCATCGAGGTCTATTCGGACAGGGAAATTGAAGCTTTGATCGAGCGGGTCGATGCGCTGCGCGAACCCCGATAATGAGGCTGGATAAGAAGATTGCGCCCCTGCTTCTCTCAGGGGCGCAATCTCTCGCTTTCTCAGCGAATTGCCCGTCAGCCCTTGAATGCAGAGCCGGCTGACTGGGGCAGGGAACTTTCCCGTTCAGGCCTTCAGTTTAACCGAAGTTCGAGGCTGGTCGGATCAAATTGCCGTGAGGTTTCGCCAGTCGCCGCTGCCGCGACGGCAGGTCCCGCCTGTGTCATGGTTTGAACCGCGGCAGTCTTGGCAGTCTCGTCGATCGTGGGTGCGACCGCGCCATGATCGCCCGGGTTTGCGAGGTCGCCGAGAGCTGCAGCCGTCGCCACATCAGCCTGACCCGTTCCGCCGGATGCCGCCTTGATCACATCCGCGGATGGCTTGCTGACGAAAACGACGGGCGAACCGCCGAGCCAGGCTTCGGTGCGCACGAGCTTCATCTCGCCGTTGATTTCCTTGAGCTCGACCTTGGCGCTGCCCTTCTCGATTTCGGGCACCACATAGGTGATCTTCTTCCTGTTCTGCAGGGGAGGGCATTGTGGACAGGTCACCGCCGCCACACTGGAGTTGACCGCTTGGCCGGAAACGACGGCGTCGATCGACGATGCCCAGGCGCTGCCGGCTGCAAGCGCAACGGCGGTGGTGATCAGCAACAGGCGCATCGGTCTTCTCCCGAGTTTGTTCTCGGCGAGAATATGTCTTCTCTCTTACTTTCCAGTCAGGAGAATTGGTAAAAATTGAATGATTCGGCGCATTTGCCGATTGCGGTTAGGCCTTCTCGCGGGCAACCGCGCGCCAGCCGATATCGTGGCGATAAAAGCCATTGTCCCAGGAAACGCCGTTGACGCTGGCATAGGCGCGATCCTTGGCAGCGCTCGCGCTTTCACCAATGGCGGTGATGTTCAATACCCGGCCCCCCGTTGCGACCAGGCTGCCGTCCTTCATCGCTGTGCCGGCATGAAACACCTTGGTCTGCGCCGAGGCTGCCGGCAGCGCATCGATGGGCGTGTTCTTGTCGTAGCTGCCCGGATAGCCCTTTGAAGCCATGACCACGGTCAGCGCCGTCTCGTCGCGCCATTCGGCTTCCATGCCCGAAAGCGTGCCCGTTGCAGCGGCGTAGAGCAGCGGCAAGAGATCGCTCTTCATGCGCATCATCATCACCTGGCATTCCGGATCGCCGAAACGCACATTGTACTCGATCAACTCCGGCCCCTTGGCGGTGATCATCAGCCCGGCGAAGAACACGCCGGAAAAGGGATGCCCGCTTTCGGCCATGCCGCGCATGGTCGGCTCGATGATCTCCTTCATCGTGCGTTCGGTCATCTCGGGCGTCATGACCGGCGCGGGCGAATAGGCGCCCATGCCGCCGGTGTTCGGGCCGGTGTCGCCGTCGCCGACACGCTTGTGATCCTGCGCCGAGGCGAGCGCCAGCGCGGTCTTGCCGTCGCTGAGGCAGAAAAAGCTTGCCTCCTCGCCGTCAAGAAAGGCTTCGACCACCACTTCCGCGCCGGCTGCACCGAAGGCACCGTCGAAACAATCGTCGATCGCGGCAAGCGCTTCGTCGATTTCCATGGCGACGGTGACGCCCTTGCCGGCGGCAAGGCCGTCGGCCTTGATGACGATCGGCGCGCCTTGGGCGCGCGCATAGGCCTTGGCGGTTTCGGCGTCTGTGAAGCGACCGTAGGCGCCGGTCGGGATATCGTATCTGGCGCAGAGGTCCTTGGTGAAGCCTTTGGAGCCCTCTAGCTGGGCCGCAGCAGCGGACGGGCCGAAGACGACGATGCCGGCGCCGCGCAGCACGTCTGCAAGGCCGGCCACCAGCGGGCCTTCCGGCCCGACGACGACGAAGTCGATCGCCTCTTTCAGGCAGAATTCAACGACCGCCGTATGATTGTCGGTGTCGAGCGCAACGAGGGTCGATTCCTCGGCAATGCCGGGATTGCCCGGCGCGGCGTAGAGCTTGGTCAGTTTCGGCGACTGCGCGATTTTCCATGCCAGCGCATGTTCGCGTCCGCCCGATCCGATCAGAAGAACCTTCATTGCCTGCTCCCGACATGCCGAAATTGTTGCGTTGCGGTTAAGGCGAGGCGGCTGTCAGGTCAAGGGGGCAGGGGGCTGTGGCGCACGATTCCCGCGGTGTAAGGCCCTCATCGGAGGCGCTGGGAGATGAAACGCGTGAAAGTGCGTTCAGGCGATTGCCTGCTGGTTCTTGCGATCATCCTTTTCGTTGCCGTAGCGGGCCGTACGCGTCAGCGCCCAGATGCCGAGATCCTCGATAGGCAACGGTTTGCTGATGAGGTAGCCTTGGAACAGGTCGCAGCCCGCAGCCGTCAGCATCGCGAGTTTCTCCGGCGTATCGACGCCTTCGCCGACAACGGCGACGTCCTTGGCGT
Source organism: Ensifer sp. M14 (assembly GCF_003355565.1). Classification (NCBI taxonomy): domain Bacteria; kingdom Pseudomonadati; phylum Pseudomonadota; class Alphaproteobacteria; order Hyphomicrobiales; family Rhizobiaceae; genus Ensifer; species Ensifer sp. M14. The sequence continues at coordinate 3,952,965 of NZ_QJNR01000004.1, read as the reverse complement.
GGCAGAGCGCGATCAACGCCCTTAGAACCGGCAGCGATTGCGATGCGGTCAGGTTCGAGACGAGCGCCCGGTCGAGCTTGATTGTATCGGCGGTGTATTCGATGATCTGCTGGACCGAGGTGTATCCCGCTCCGAAATCGTCGATCGACAGGCGGAAGCCCTTTTGACGAAGCTCGTCGATGTTGCGGCGTAGCTGGTCGCTGAATTTCACGGCGAATGTCTCGGTCAGTTCGATCTCGATTGATTGCGGCTGCAGCCCATGGCGGTTGAGGCAATCGGAGAAATAGTCGGCAATCGCCTTGGAATGCAGTTCGGCCGAGGAAATATTGATCGCCAGGATCGTATCGGGACCAAACAGCGCCTTGAGCTGCGCGCAGTCGGACATCGCCTGGTTGATCACCCACCAGTCGATCTTGGTGAAGAGGCCGGAGCTTTCGGCGATCGGCACGAATTCATCGGGCGTCACATTGCCAAGCACCGGCGAATACCAGCGTAAAAGCGCTTCGCAACCCGTCACCCGCCCATCGGTATCGACAATCGGCATGTAGACCAGATGGAATTGTTCGTCGGGATCGAGTGAGCGCAATTCGTCTTGGATCTGGCGCAGGCGCGTGCGCTTGTCGTGCAAGGCGCGCGAGAAGCGGGACGAGCGGTTCTTGCCGCTGGTCTTTGCCTGATACATCGCCGCGTCCGCATTCGAGATCAACTCGGCAAGATTGGTCGCATCGTCGGGGCAGATGGCAGCGCCGATGCTGGCGGTGACCGGATAACTCTTGCCCGAGACTTCGAAACCGTCTTCAAACAGCGCGAGGATGGCGGCAGACACTTCCCGCACGGTGCCGTCTCCCGGCCGGGACCGGACCAAGACCGCGAACTCGTCGCCCGACAGCCGTGCCAGGATCGCCGGCTTCTGGCCGCGTCGCTCGGTGATCGCTTCGACATTCTCGGCGATCCGCGTCGCCAGGGTCTTTAAGAGTTCGTCGCCGATCTCGTGGCCATGCTTGTCATTGACGAATTTGAAGTTGTCGATGTCGATGAACAGCAGGCTGCATTTTTCACCCGAGACAATGGCCTCGCGCACGATGCCGGCGGCAACCGCGTTGAAATGACCGCGATTGCTGATGCCGGTCAGCGTGTCGGTCCAGGAGCTGCGCTGCACCAGCTTAAGCGATTGTTCCGATTGGCGATGAAGCTCCCTGATGTTTTCGGTCAGCCGCCCGATCTCGCCCTTCTCGGCCATGTTGCGGATCTCGTCATGGGCACCGACCATGACGGCCATGACGTTGGCGTCGAGCGTGGCGATCGGGTCGGTGATGAACCGCCGGATGAGCACGATGATCAGCCAGATCGAAAACAGGCTCATAGCCACGGCACCAAGCGCGAGCAGCAGTTTCTGTTGCGCCATCAGCCGGTCGAAATGTTCGCTCGAAACCGTCAGCGTGGCATAGAGCGATGGCCCGAGATGCACGCTTGCGGAAAGATCGTCGGTGACCGCAAGCGGCCAAGGCTGCAGCACGACGTCGGCGCCGTATTCCTGCTTGAGCGTTCCCTGCATGTCGAGGAAACGGTCCGGCTGGATTGCTACCTGGATAAGCAGCGCACCGGATTTCTTGCTCGGCAGCGGCCGCGTGAACGTGACGGGATCCAGGAAATACGAATAGACGATACGGGCCTTCTGCCCGGCGTCAGAGAGATAGGTCCAATCGGCGAGCTTCTCTTCGCGGATCAGTCGCCGCGACAGGTTGAGTTGCGCATCGTCGATTTCGGCGAAGGGATCCCAGCTGTTCTCAAAATAATACTCAGACTGCAGGTCCGATGTCAGGATCGCCAGCGATACGTAGCCCATCGGGTCGTCGGAAAGCGACTTGACGCTTTCCTGCAGCCGCACGCCGAGCGCATTGGCGCGGTAGTTCTTGTCGGTTTCGGAGATGTACTGGCGCAGCGAATTGCTGTTGAGGAGCGCATTGAGGAAGCCCTTGCTGCGGCCGATCTCGTTCTGGAAGACGGCTGCGGCATGTTCCAGCCGCTGCGACAGCTTGGCGTGTTCGAGCGCCCGGATCGAGCGGCTCTGGGTGACATGGACCGAAATCGCCGCCAGCAGGTAGCCGGCCAGCACCACGGGAAAGATCAGGATGAGTGCGCGCTTGCCGAGGGTCACTGGAAATTCGCCAATGTGCTGATGATGCGCCGGCGCAGCTGTACCGACGTTGTTGACAGTTCCTGCTGGTACTGGCTCTTGGCCAGAATGTCTGGCGACGGATAGATCGCCTGGTCCGCGCGGATAGCGTCCGGCAGAAGCGCAAAGGCGGCCTTGCTGGGCGTCGGCATATTGAGCGCCTGCGCGTTTGCGGCAGCACTTCCGGGCGAGCCGATATAGTCGAGGAAGGCGAGCGCTCGTGCCTTGTTCGGCGATTTGGCAACGACCGACATGCAGTCGAGCCACGAAAGCGTGCCTTCCTTGGGCACGACATAGCGCCAGACGTCGGGTGTGCCGGCCTTTTCGTTCAGGACGTGCTGGTCGCCGCTATAGCCGAGCGCCAGATGGATATCCTTGCCGATGGCCTGGTTCTGGATCGAGCTGATGACGTATTCATAGGTCAGAACCGAGGGCGCCTGTTCCTTCATCATGTTGAAGGCGATCTTGAGCGTTTCGGGTTCATTGGTGTTGATCGACTGGCCGAGCAGCATCAACGGCGCAACGAAGGCCTCGTTGTGATCGTCATACATGGCGACGTGTTTGTGGAGTGCTGGAGCCGGCTGCATCAGGTCCCGCCAGGATGTCGGTGGTTCAGGCAGCATGTCCGATCGATAGAGAATTCCCATCGTGCCCCAGAGGTACGGCAGGCCACGGTTCGAGCAGCGCGTGCGCCAGCTTTCGTCATAGTCCCTGAGCGAGGCCACATTGCTTTCGTCGACCGCTTCCAGCACGCCTTTGCGCCCGAACAGTGCGGCGCCGTTCTCCCCGGTCACCACCAGATCGACAATGCTGTTTGGATCAGCCAGCACTTCATCGCGGGTATCGCCGCTGTCGTAGTAGACCTGATGGATCCCGACGCCGGTTATCGCCGTCCAGCGATCGAGGATCGCCTGATCGATATAGGATTCCCAGATCAGCAGGTTGAGCGTTTCGGCTTGCCCCGCCGTTGCCAAAAGCAACGTCGTCAAAAAGGCAGGAATCGCCGATCGCCTTCGCATTGTCTACCCTTGCCCAATTCCCATCCAGCGACCGTAGCGCGCAAAAATTGATGAATGATTACGCAGGGCTGCGGGAAATAGCAGGACTGGCACATGGTAGTTGCACGCGGAAAAAACAGAACGGGCGCCGCATGGCGGCGCCCGTTGAAAAATATACGCTCGATGTGCGTGCTAGTGGCGCGCAGGCATCCTGGGCAGAAGGATTGTCAGAATGCCAAGCAACGGCAGATAGGAGCAGATGGTGTAGACGAACTCGATGCCCTGCCGGTCGGCAAAAATCCCGAGAAGGGCCGCGCCCATGCCGCCGAACCCAAAGGCGAAGCCGAAGAAGACGCCGGCAATCAGCCCGACGCGGCCCGGCACCAGTTCCTGCGCGAAAACGACGATAGCCGAAAACGCCGAGGAGAAGATGAAGCCGATGATGATCGACAGAACGCCCGTCCAGAAGAGGTCCGCATAGGGCAGCATCAACGCGAACGGAATGACGCCGAGGATCGAGAACCAGATGACGAAGCGCGCGCCGTAACGGTCGCCGATCGGACCGCCGAGGAAAGTGCCGGCGGCGGCTGCGCCCAGGAACAGGAAGAGCATCAGCTGCGCCTGTTGCACGGAAACGCTGAACTTCTCGATGACGAAGAACGTGAAGTAGCTGGAGATGCTCGCCATGTAGACATTCTTGGTGGCGGTCAGCAGCACCAGCACGGCAACGGCCCAGATCACGCGGTTCTTCGGCAGCGGAAGCGTGCGGCTCGGGGCCGGCTTGCTCATCGACGAGCGGCGGTGGCGCACGTACCAGGTGCTGACCCAGGAGAGCACGAAGAAGCCGATGATCGCCACGATCGAGAACCAGCTGAGGCTGCCCTGGCCGAAGGGGAGGACGATGAAGGCGGCAAGCAGCGGCCCCATGGCGCTGCCGGCATTGCCACCGACCTGGAACAGCGATTGCGCCAGGCCGTGCCGTCCGCCGGAGGCAAGACGGGCGATCCGCGAGGATTCCGGATGGAAGATCGCCGAGCCGACGCCGATCAGGCTTGCAGCCAGAAGCAGCATCGAGAAATCATGGGCGTTGGCCAGCAGGATCAGGCCGGAGCAGGTCGACAGCATCGCCACCGGCAGTGAATAGGGCAGCGCCCAACGGTCGGTGATGATGCCGACTGCCGGCTGAAGCATCGAGGCGGTCAGCTGGAAGGTGAAGGTGAGAAGCCCGATCTGCACGAAATCGAGCGAATAGTTCGCCTTGAGCAAGGGATAGAGCGCCGTCAGCAGCGACTGCATGATGTCGTTCAGCATGTGGCAGAAGCTCACTGCCAGGATGACGGAAAATGCCGTCTTTTCCGGGGTTATGCTCCCCGTTGAAGTAACCGTTGCCATGGATGTTTCCTTGCCGTCTCGATGGTTGTGTGCGGCGACGGATATCTCTACTGATCTTGCCCATGGCCTGCTTTTGTGATGTGGTCGAGTTCTTTCGCGAGTGGGCCAATGCCGATCCATCGAGTAAACCTGCCCGAACTGCCCGACGCCGACCATTTCCGGAACCTGGACTGGATCGAGGCCGGAAACTCGGCCGTGCTCGCCCTTGGCCGCGATTACGGTGCCGGCCTGACCGTTCCGCTGCACAGCCATACCCGCACGCAATTGTGGTGGGCGCGCCAGGGTGTCGTCCTTGTGAGCACCGCCCACGGGCGTTGGCTCGTTCCACCGGGACACGCGCTTTTGATCCCGGCCGGCGTTGAGCATTCGACCGAGATGATCAGCGATGTGCGCATGCACTCGATCTATTTCGCGCCGTCGCTGCTGCGTGCCGAGCGGCCGATGGTCATGGAGATCACGCCGCTTGCGGGCAGCCTGGTCGATGCCTTGGTCAGCGTTGAGAGCGAGACCATGTCCGAGCGGCGGGAGCAACTGATCATGGATCTTCTGCTCGAAGAGATCTCCCTTCTGCATGAACGGCCGCTCGGCCTGCCGTTTCCGCGAGAGCAGAAGCTGGCGCTTCTCTGCCGACAATTCCTGGACGCGCCATCGGCGACTGCGAACATCGACCAATGGGCCGATCGGCTGGGTTTGAGCCGCCGGACATTCACGCGGATGTTCCGCAACGAGACAGGCGTCAGCTTCGTCACCTGGCGCCAGCAGGCCTGCATTTTCGCATCGCTGCCGCGGCTGGCTGACGGCGAACCGATCACCAACGTTGCGCTCGATGCCGGCTACGAGAACGTCGGTGCCTTCACCACAATGTTCCGGCGCATGCTTGGGAGCGCCCCAAGCCACTATCTGAAAATGTACCAGGGCCGGTGACGCATCGCCGGCATGGCAAACGGGAGCTGAATTCACCTGGTTAACGGAATCGTAGGAACAAGGGGCAATAAGTCGCCCCGTGCCCATTCAGATTGCGCCACTGCCCGGCGCATGGGGCACGGTTCAAACTTCGCCCCGGCGAATGATTCTTCCGGAGTTGTTCCTTGCGTATCCGTTCTTTTTTCCTCCTTTCTGGAACCCTTTTGTTGTCCGCAGGCACCGCCTCGGCTGGTGACGGCCAGTATTTCTGGTCCGGCGACTGGTACTTGAAGGTCGGTGCAACCGGCTTTCTCGGCCCGAAGTATGAAGGCGCCTCCAAGCGCATGTTCCAGGCCGCACCGCTGGTATCGCTCGGCAAGGCCGGCAGCACCGTTCGCTTCTCCTCGCGCAACGACAACATGTCCTACGCACTGCTCGATCAGGGCGGGTTCCGCGCCGGTGTGGCAGGCAAGCTGATCTTCGAACGCGATTCAGGCACATCCAGCGATCTTAATGGGTTAGCCCCGGTCAAGTTCGGCGGGGAGCTCGGCGGTTTCGCCGAAGTGTATCCGGCTGACTGGCTGCGCGTGCGCGCGGAAGTCCGCCAGGGTATCCGGAGCCATCACGGCATCGTCGCCGATGTCACTGCGGATGCCTTTACCGACATCAGCAGCAATGTCCGTATTTCCGCAGGTCCGCGGATGACGGCCGCCACCAGCGACTATTTCGGCGCCTATTACGGCGTGAACGATGCTGAATCGGCAGCGTCAGGCCTCAGCACCTACAGTCCGCATGGCGGCATTCATTCCGCCGGCGTTGGCGCGGCGATCAACTGGCAGGCAACCGAGAAACTCGAAACCGGCGCCTATGCCGAATATCGCCGTCTGCTGGGTTCCGCCGCCGACTCCAGCCTCGTGCGCGAGCGCGGCAGCCGCAACCAGGTCCTCGTCGGCCTGTCGGCCACCTATCGCTTCGACTTCACGCTTCACTGACCGGCGCCACTTCGCTTCGGGACGGTGCGGCATCGAACCGCTTGACCGTCCCGGCGCGTGGCGTCAAACAGGGGCATGAACACGTCCTCCGCCGATTCCGGGCGCGTCCACGACGCGCCGTCGAACAACTGGGTCTATCGCGCGTTGCCGCGCGCGCTCTGGCCCTATGCGCAACTTGCTCGCTGGGACCGTCCGATAGGCTGGCAATTGCTGATGTGGCCATGCCTGTGGTCGGTCGCCCTGGCCTCGGGCGCGGCGGCGGCAGCCGGGCAGTTCTCGGCCGGTCGGTTCGTTTTTCATTGCTTCCTCTTCATCGCCGGCGCTATCGCCATGCGCGGGGCTGGCTGCACCTTCAATGATATCATCGACCACGACATCGACATGGAAGTGGCGCGCACACGTTCGCGGCCATTGCCATCCGGTCGGGTCTCCCGCTTTCAGGCAAAGGCCTTCATGGTGCTTCAGGCGCTCGTGGGGCTGGTGATCCTGCTGCAGTTCAATGCCTTCAGCATTTCGCTCGGCATTCTGTCGCTTGGACTTGTGGCAATCTATCCCTTTGCCAAGCGCTTCACCGACTGGCCGCAGTTCTTCCTCGGCCTTGCATTTTCCTGGGGTGCGATCATGGGCTGGACGGCGGAGTTCGCAACGCTTTCGCTGGCGCCGGTGCTGCTCTATGGCGCAGCGATCGCCTGGACGATCGGTTACGACACGATCTACGCCTACCAGGACAGGGAAGATGACGAACTGATCGGCGTGCGGTCGACCGCGCGCCGCTTTGGCGACAACCCGCGCCCGTGGCTGATCGGGCTCTACGGCCTTGCGATCGTGCTGATGCTGTTGTCATTTCTCGCGGCAGGCGCCGGGCTGTTTGCCTATCTCGGTTTGGGCGTCGCTGCCGTGCTTCTGATCTATCAGATCCTGGTGCTGAACATTCACGACCCGGCGCAATGCCTCGCATTGTTCAAGTTCAACGGTGTTGTGGGACTGATCATCTTCGTCGGGCTCGTGGCGGCTCTGCTCGTCCGCGCCATATGAAAAATCCTCCGTCTTGGCGGAGGACCCTGCGGTCTGTCCGAAATGTTTGAGGCATGTCCTCGGTGCTTTCCCGGGAGATCGGCGGGAGCCGAAGCGCTCAGCCCCAGCTGATCGCGCTGGCAGCCTTGCGCTTCTTCGCCTCTGTGCGCGCACGGAGAACTGCAACGATTGCGTCAATGGCGGCGGCAAGGTGCTTGCGCATCGGGTATCTCCTTCGTTCGTGATCTTGGCTATGGGCCTGATATGGCATGAAGAAGGCGAGGCGGCTGTTTCCGAAGGAACATCGTGGTTTTTATGGTGGACGTTTTGACCGATAGCGCTGCGCGTCTTATCAGGCGCGCAAGGGTCGCTACAGCACTTTGAATTGCTTTACGTTTTTATCCTTTGATTGAATGCGATCCAAGGAAACATGCAGTAGGCCGCAAACAAAAACCGGCCGCAGGGAACGACCGGTTTTTGCACTGGAGGAATTCGGGAACACTTAGCTGCGGGCGATGATTTCTCGCCCGTCGATTTTCATCGCAACGCCAAGCCGGCCGGTGGAGCGGCGAACCAGGAACCGTGGCCGGCGGTCGGCGAAGAAGGAATGGCGGCGTCGCGGCTTGATCGGCGCGGTGCGCACGTCGCCGAGATGCTCTTCTAAAGCGCGGGCCACACCATCGGCTTCGACCATCAGCATCGGGATGCGATAGGCTTCTGCCCAGGCGCGCCAATCGGCAGCTATGTCGGAAAGATCATGTGCGACGAGCAACGGAACGCAAAGGTCCGGATCGTCATGATGAAGTTCAAGCGTCACTGTAACGTCTCCGTCGCCGTGGTCGATCGCGCGTGCCGCGACCCCTTTGAATGCCCGCGCCGGCAGTGCGATCGAAAGCGGCAGGCCGCTTGATGGTAGCACCTTGCGCAGAACCGCGCCACGCTCGTCCAGGCTGATCGTGACATTGCCCGAGTGGCCACGCAGGACGTAGCTTGCCTGCTGAGGAAAACGCTTCGGATCGAGCCGGAGCGTATTTTCGACCCATGCGGGTTGAGAGAGTGTATTGCGCATTTCAATCGCCCTTGTTTTTCCTTGAGAGCCGATTTCCGGTCTTCTCTTCGGGACTTTTCGTCCTCTATGGGCTGGAGAATAGGCGGCCCCCCTTCCGACCGACTTAAAAATCGCGGTTAAGAAAACTTTGCGTTTTTCGATGGTTAGCAAAAGCCGACCGGCCAAGGTTTCTGTTTCGTCAACAGGGTCATCGGCATTTGTCGTATCGTTGCCGAGGCCGGGCGAAAAGCCACACACAAGCCTGTCGTGCAATCATGCCGTGTCAGAATTCTGTTTCGGGGGAGGGTGTGACCCGCCCCTTGAGTTAAGCGACGGGGCAGCAGGCATGGTTTCGACCTATCTCAACTACAGCCGGATCACGAGCGATTTGAGAACCAGTCTCAATCGCGTGGCGGACCAGCCGCTGGTCGCGCGCGAGGCCCAGTACTACAAGGAAAATATCGGCAACGTGAAAACGGTCGACGCGTTCCTCGACGACTATCGCCTCTATGCCTATGCCATGAAGGCGTATGGCCTCGAGGATATGGCCTATGCCAAGGCCTTCATGCGCCAGGTGCTCGAAAGCGATCTCAAGGATAAGGACAGCTTTGCCAACCGCCTGACTGATGAGCGCTACCGCAACTTTGCCGAGGCGTTCAACTTCAGCACATCGTCGGCCACCGCACAGACGACGGCGCAGCAGGACGCGCTGATCGGTCTCTACAACGAACGTGTCTCCAATCTCGACACTGTTCTCAAAGGAGACAACGCCTATTTCAATGCGGCGATGGACCTTGTCACCAACGTCGATCAATTCCTTGGAAATGAACGTTTGCGTTCCTATGCCTTCGGAATCTTCAACATCGACAAGCGCAACTATTCCTATGATCAGGTGCGGTACGCTTTGACCAGCGAGCCGGCGGATCTCGCCAACTCCCAGACCGCGGCGCAGACGCGGCGCACCGAAGTCACCAAGACGCTGACCGATCTGGAGACGCGCGAAACTGCCGTAAAAGACATCAGCACGCTGACCGCACAGCTCGCCGCGGCTGCGGAGGCCGACAAGCCGGCGATCCAGGCGCAGATCGACGCCAAGAACGCCATTGTCGCCGATCTCAACACCAAACTGCCGCCACGCGGCGATCAGTCGAATGCACTGGCTTCGCAGCTTTCGACTGAAGTGGGCCTGTTGACGCGCCAGATCAGCATGCTCGATTCGTATCGCCAGTTGAACGCCGCGTTCAACTTCGAGCCCGATGGCAGTGTGCCGGCGGGCGGCAAGGCGATCACCGAAGAAAAAAAGAAGATGCTGAATGAGGCTTACATCTTCAGCAGCCCGCGTCTGACGCCGTCCGGCGCCGTGCTCAACAGGGATTACTTCGAGCAGAAGATAGGTTCGATCACCACGGTGGCCGAACTCGTGGCCGATACGCGCATGCTCAACTATGTCAGAACGGCCTTCGGGCTGCCTGCGACAGCCGTCGGCGCGACGATCGAGAACATTCTCACCAGCGACATCAACGATCCGAACAGCTACGTGAACAAGTTCGGTGGTGAATACAACAAGGCCTACAAGGCTCTGCTTGCCGCGTTCAATTTCAAACCCGACGGCACATTGCCGGCGGACACCAAGCCGCAGACGGCGGCGCAGACCAAGACGACGACCGACGGCTACATGGTCCATTACAACGACGCTGACGATGAAGACGACGAATCCAAGATCGGCCGGTACAAACTGCAGATCAAGACGCTGAAAACGGTCGATGATCTCATTGGCAACAGCGAATTGCGGTCGTTCGTGCTGAGCGCGTTTGGTCTTGAAAAAGAGGATCTGACGCCGCGCAGGCTCAAGCAGATTCTGACAAGTGATCTCAACAATCCGACAAGCTACGCCAATTCCCTGCGGGACGAGCGTTACACCAAGCTGGTGAAGGCGTTCAATTTCAACCCCGACGGCACGCTCGGCGCGCCGAAGCTGGCGCAGAACGAGGCCGACATCGTCAATATGGCCAAGGCCTACATCGTCGAGAAGTCGCGTTTTGGCACCGAGGAAGAAAAGAAAACCGCCAAGACGAAGGCTGAAGAGGAAAGCAAGTACTATACGACGCAGATCCAGAAGGTCGAGACGCTCGACGATTTTCTGAAGGACAAGCGGCTCGTTGATATCGTGCTCATCGGCGCCGGCATCGATCCTGAGGGCGTCAAGACCGACTACCTCAAGCAGATGTTCGCGTCAGATCTCGACGATCGCAAGAGCTTTATCAACACCGATCCGAACGGCTTGAAGTATCGCGAGATCGTGTCCGCCTTCAATTTCGACAAGGACGGAAAGATCGTCAGCGGTGAGGCCGGACAGATACAGACCCGGCGCGGTCTGATCACCACCATCGATCTTTACCTCAACCAGACGCTCGAGGAGAACGAAGGCGCGGACAATGCCGGTGTTCGCCTGGCGCTCTATTTCAAGCGCAAGGCATCGGAAATCACCACACCCTACGATCTGCTCGCCGACAACGCGTTGATGCAGGTCGTCCGCACCGCCTACAGCATGCCCGAAGGCATGGCGAGCGCCAAGATCGAGATGCAGGCCGCCTACATCGAACGCACGATGGATATCAAGGATCTCCAGGATCCGGACAAGCTTGAAAAGCTGCTCCAACGCTTCACCGCGTTGTACGACGTCGAGAACAATACCGACGTCTCTCCCGGGCTCGCCATCCTCACCGGCGGCAGCGGCGGCGGCATCAGCGCCGATGCGTTGTTTTCACTTGCGCAGTTGAGGTCCGGCGGGCGGTAAGCCCTGCGCCGTCAGTCCGCCCGCAACACCTTGTCGGGGTTCATGATGCCTGCCGGATCGAAGGCGTGCTTGATGCGGCGCATCAGCTCGATCTCGATCGGGGAGCGAACCTCGACGAGTTCGTCGCGTTTCAATTGCCCGATGCCGTGTTCGGCCGAGATCGAGCCGTTGTATTTCGCGACGATGCCATGAACGATGGCGTTCATTTCCCGCCAGCGATCGAGAAAGGCCTGTTTGTCGGCGCCGACGGGCTGCGAGATGTTGTAGTGAATGTTGCCGTCGCCCATATGGCCGAAGGAGCAGATGCGCGCTCCCGGCATCGCCCGCATGACGGCGGCGTCTGCTTCCTTCATGAAGGAAGGGATGCTTGAAACGGGAACGGAAACGTCGTGCTTGATCGAGCCGCCTTCCGGCTTCTGCGCCGGCGACATGCTTTCGCGCATGTGCCAAAGGGCCTTGCGCTGTTCCTCGCTCGTGGCAATCACTGCGTTTTCGACCAGGCCGGCGACAATGCCCTGCTCAAGCAGTTCATGCACCATGCGCTCGGCACTTTCGGCGGAATCGGAGGTGGAGATGTCGATGAGCGCGTACCAGGGGTGAACCGTCTGCATCGGATCGCGCACGCCAGGAATATGCCTAGCCGTGAACTCGACGCCGAGCCGCGGCATCAGTTCGAAACCGGTGAGCGCCGTCCCGCAGAGGCTTGATGCCGTGCCGAAGAGGGCAAGTGCATGCTCGACGCTGCCGACGCCGGCAAAGGCCACCTGATGGCCAAGCGGCTTCGGAAACATCCTGAGGACGGCACCGGTGATCACGCCGAGCGTGCCTTCCGCGCCGATGAAAAGATCGCGCAGGTCGTAGCCGGTATTGTCCTTCTTCAGCCGCCGCAGCCCGTCCCAGACCTCGCCGGTCGGCAGCACCACCTCAAGCCCGAGGCAAAGCTGGCGCATGTTGCCATAAGCAAGCACCGCCGTGCCGCCGGCATTGGTCGAAAGGTTGCCGCCGATGCGGGCCGAGCCTTCCGACCCCAGCGACAGCGGAAACAGCCGATCGTGGTCGTTGGCCGCCTTCTGAATATCGGCGAGGATACAGCCGGCATCGGCAACGATAACGTTGCCGACGGGGTCGATGTCGCGAATCCGGTTCAGTCTCTGCAGTGACAGGACGATGTCGGCCTTGCCCTCGCGCGGGATCTGCCCCGCCACGTGGCCGGTGTTGCCGCCCTGAGGAACGATCGCCGTCCGGGTTGCGCTGGCAAGCTTCATGATGCGCGACACTTCCTCGACCGCACCGGGGCGAAGCACCATGGGCGTGGTGCCCTTGTAGAGTCCGCGGGATTCGACGAGATAGGGGGCAAGGTCAGCCGGGTTCGTCAGCGCATTGGCGCTGCCGACGATGTCGATGAAGGAGGCGATCAGTTCGGGAGAGGGGAGCGTAGTCGTCATGGCCCTGCCTTCGCAAATGCGCCTGGCGGCGCTCAGTATCTCGGTCAGTCTCTGGGGGCGGCCGCGCGTTGCAGCCGGTCAAGGATTGCTTCGCCCAACCCTTCGGATGGGATCGGGCCGAAGGCGATGGTCGCAGCACCGCTGGCATCTGCCCTTTTCATATAGTCGAACAGATTGGCGGCTGCCTCGCGCAGGCTGCCTGCCGGGCTGAGATCGAGCACGATCGCCGCATGCTCTTCGCCGGGGAGCGCTGTGTTGCCGAAGCGGATCAGAGCTTCTCCCGGGCGCACGTCGCCGGCGTCGAGCCGGACCGCAGCGCCCGGCGCGTAGTGCGAGGCGAGCATGCCCGGAGCCTCGATTGTCGCGCCGGCACTTTCGGGTCTCGACACGGCAAGGCCGGTCAGATTTTCGATGTCGAGGACGTCGAGACCGCCTGGGCGCAGCAGGCGCAACGTCCCGTCCTCGACCTTGATGATCGTCGATTCAAGTCCGATCTCGGCCGAGCCGGCGTCGAGAATGAGCTTTAGGCGCGGGCCGAGATCGGCGTCCACATGGGCAGCGCTCGTCGGGCTGATCTTGCCCGACGTATTGGCGCTCGGCGCGGCGAGCGGTCGGCCGAAGCGGGCAATCACGCGGCGGGAGAAACCGTCCGGCATGCGGATGCCCAGCGTGTCCAGACCGGCCGAGGCGAGCGCATGCACGGTGCTGCCAGTGCGCTGGGGCAGGATCAGCGTCAGCGGGCCGGGCCAGAAGACTTCAGCCAGACGCCGCGACAACGGGTCGAACGTCACATGGGCTTCAGCCATCGCCATGTCGGACACGTGCGATATCAGCGGGTTGAAGCGAGGGCGCCCCTTCATCTCATAAATGCGGCTGATCGCATCCGGGTTGGTGGCATCGGCGGCCAGGCCGTAGACCGTCTCGGTGGGAATGGCGACGGGCTCGCCTTCGGCAAGCACGGCGCAGGCGCGCTCGATCGCGCGTTCCGGCTCGGTCCGTGTATCGATGATTTCGGCCATGTCGCTTCCGTTTCCCTTTCGAGGTCTCCTTAAAGGAGCCACGAGGAAAACAGAACGATTTTCTTCAGGCGGAGCGTGCCGGTGGCTCAGAGGCTGCGGATGATGCGCCGCAGCGCATCGTCGCGCGCGCCGAGCATCAGAACGTTCTTGAGCGCGACCTTCGGATCGTCGGTGCGAAACAAGAGCCCGTTGTCGCTGACGCTGCGATTGATGGTCATCTGGCCTTCCTGCGCATCGGGTTCGATCGCGACGGCGAAATACATCCGGGAATAGCCGGTCTGGATGCGTTCGAAAAAGTGTTTTTCGTCGCCGAGATCGCAGAAGAAGTTGGCGAAGTAGAAGGACCAGGTGACGTCCTTGGATTGGGCGAGATGTGTTCTCGCCGCCGTCACATGGCAATAGCCCAGATGCGGCCGGCCGGCGAGCGTGCGGTGGAAGATCATCTTGGGAAACTGGATCGAGGTATGGAAGCCGTTCATCCGCTTGTGCGTCGTTTCGCCGGCGGTCGTCAGCTTGTGGCCGGTGCGCTGGGCAACCTCGTCGTAACTCAGATAACGCCGTTCGCGCTGCGACCATTGCCGCCTCTCGATGCGGCCGGTGCGCAGGAACTCGGTATGGACCGCCCCTTTGGGAGCGATCGTTGGCAGCTTCTCGGCTGCGGCGTCGTAGTATTTGAGCTTTGCCATGGACTTCAATGCGCTGTTTGCCGGTTCGGCCGGTTTCTCCGTCAGGCGACGCTAATGCATTATGGTTAATGGAAGATTTCATTGCGCCCGGCAGGAAGGATGAGCCGACGGCGCGATAGATGTCGCAAAATGGCGAAGGCTTCGCGCTTTCGCGCCGGCCTTGCCGGAAAAATCGACAACTGCACAATCTTTGGCCTATCTTGTTGTTTATAATGATAAATGACCAGACTTGTGGTGTTTCTGACACGCGATGCGCTGTGTCGTCTTTCTGGAATCCGATGTCGTTAACCGGCAGCTGCGACGAAGGCTTCCGCGATTAGATATGTCTACTCAAGGTGCCGCCTTTTAGGGAAGGCGGAGAATTGGGAAGCCGGTCAAATCCCGGCGCTGCCCCCGCAACGGTGGTGGAGCGAAAGCCACGGCACAAAGCCACTGGACGGGTTCGTCCGGGAAGGCGCCGGGCTGGTCCTTGCGGACAGCTCCTGAGCCCGGAAACCAGCCTTGACACGAATAGACCGTAACGGGTTGCGGCGGGCAGCCGGATCGGAGCCGTCATCGCACAGGCAATGCGCCTGCGTGGGTTCCAGTCCTGCCTCTCCGAAACAAGGCGAACGAGGACAGGACATGGACATCAAGGGCGATATGCTCCGCAAGCTGAAAGGTCGACGCGACGGCTACAGCCTCGACCGGGCCTTCTACATCGACCCGGACTACTACAGGCAGGATCTCGAAAGCATCTGGTACAAGGACTGGCTGTTCATCGGCCACGACTGCGAGGTCCCGCGCGCCGGCAACTATTTCACCGCCCAGGTCGGCGATTACCCCGTTGTCATCGTCCGCGACCGGCAGGGCACGATCCGCGCGCTGCACAATTCCTGCCGCCACCGCGGTTCGCGCGTCTGCTCGCAGCACAAGGGCTCATCGGCCAAGCTCGTCTGTCCCTACCATCAGTGGACCTACGAGCTCGACGGCACGTTGCTTTTTGCCCGTCAGATGGGCGAGGATTTCGACAAGGCCGCCCACAGCCTGAAGCCGATCCACTGCGAAACGGTCGGCGGCTACATCTTCATCAACCTGTCCGAACAGCCGATGGATTTTGCCCCGTTCCGCGACATGGTCGCGCCCTATCTGGCACCACACCGGCTCGGCGAAACCAAGGTCGCGTTCGAAAGCACCATCATCGAGAAGGGCAACTGGAAGCTCGTCTGGGAAAACAACCGCGAGTGCTACCATTGTGCCGCCAACCACCCCGAGCTTTGCCGCACCTATCCGGAAGCCCCGACGGCGACCGGCGTGCAAGGCGCCAAGGATGATCCGGTCATTGCCGCCCACTGGGCAAAATGCGAAGCGGCAGGGCTTCCGAGCGAGTTCCGCATGTCCGCAACCGGCCAGTTCCGCTCAGCGCGCATGCCGCTGATCGACGACGCCGAGAGCTACACCATGTCCGGCGCTCGCGCCGTGCGGCGGCAACTATCGGCAGATGTCAGCCAGAAGCATATCGGCACGCTGCTCCTGTTCCATTATCCGTCGACCTGGAACCATGTGCTGGCCGATCATGCCATCACCTTCCGCGTTCTGCCGCTCGGGCCCGAGCTGACGCAGGTGACGACCAAGTGGCTGGTCAACAAGGATGCCGTTGAGGGCGTCGACTACAATCTGGAAGAACTGACGCACGTCTGGACGGAGACCAACGATCAGGATCGCCAGATCGTCGAGGAAAACGCCTTCGGTATCCGCTCGCCGGCCTACCAGCCGGGGCCTTATTCGCCCGATCACGAAGGCGGCGTGATGCAGTTCGTCGAATGGTACTGCAAGTTCATGGAGCAGCGCCTGCAGGGCGAAGCCGCTCCGCTCTTCCGGGTTGCCTGACATGCAGATGGCATCCTCTTTCCATCACTTCGATGAACTCCATGTCTGGATTGACAGGCAGAACATGCTCGAATGCATATCCGCGGTCGTCGAGACCGCTGATGTGATGACCTTTACCTTCCGGCCCGAGAGGCCGGCCTGGTTTCGCTATCTGCCCGGGCAGTTCGTCACGCTCGAACTGCCGGTTACCGACGACGAGCCGGTGATGCGCACCTACACGCTGTCGTCGACGCCGTCGCGCCCTCTGTCGATCGCCGTCACCGTCAAGGCGCAGGCCGACAGCATCGGCACGCGCTGGATGTTCGATCACCTGAAGCCCGGCATGCGGCTGAAGGCCTTCGGCCCGCTCGGCGATTTCAGCTTCGTGCGCCATCCCGGCGAAAAATACCTGTTCATCTCGGCAGGCTCCGGCGTCACGCCGATGATGTCGATGACGCGGTGGATGGCGGACTGCATTCCGGAGACCGACGTCACCTTCATTTCCTGCGCGCGCCGGCCGGACGATCTTCTCTTCCGCTCGGAACTCGAAGTGCTGGCGCGGCAGATGTCGGGGCTGAACCTCGGCTTCGTGGTCGAGGGGCATGAGGCCCGGCATGGCTGGCACGGGCTGCGCGGCCGCATCGATGGCGCCAAGCTGCCGCTGCTCGCGCCCGACTTCATGGAGCGCACGGTGTTCTGCTGCGGCCCCGAGCCGTTCATGCGCGGCGTGCGCGAGCTTTTGACGGCGGCCGGTTTCGACATGAGCCGCTACCACGAGGAAAGCTTCCAGCCGGCCGCAGCACCGGCCGCCGAGGAGATCGCCGTCAGGGCAGGGGCGACAAGCGACGCCGACGCTCAAGGCGCCAAGGTGGTGTTCACCATGAGCGGCAAGGAGATCGAGGCCAAGCCCGGCCAGACGATCCTGCAAGCGGCACGAGCCAACGGTGTGCGGATCGGGGCTGCTTGCGAAGGCGGCATCTGCGGCACCTGCCGGGTAATGAAGGTCGCCGGCGACGTCGAGATGAACCACAATGGTGGCATTCTCGATGACGAAATCGATGAGGGCTACATCCTCGCCTGCTGCTCGCGCCCGCTGGGAGACGTGCAGATCGAAGCCTGAAGCCACCTGATGGTCGCGGGGAGGATGTTCTTCCCGCGATCGGCCCTGTCAGCGGCTGGCCGCGGCCGCGAGCCGCACCGCGCGGTCGTGCCGGCCGAAATCGATCGATCCGGTCGCCATCATGTCGACGCCTTCGCCGGCGGCGCTTACGGCTTGCGCGCGGCTGATGAGCAGGGGCTCCTCGATCGTCGCCATTGCCCGGGCCGCGCTCAATACGCCGGCCCCGTCATCGGCTTTGGCCATGAGAACGAGTGGCATCGGTTTTTCCGGCAAGAGGTCGCCGCCCGCCCAGACCGATCGCAGGCTGGCACTGGTCATCGCGGCGACATTGACGTCGATATCGTCGAGCGTGCCAGGCACCCGATAGGGACAGCGGCGTTTGCCGCAATTGATCCCCGACGAGAATTGCCACAGTGCATAGCTGTCCCAGTTGCCTATCGGAAAGACATTGCGGATATCGGGCTTGTAGCGGGCATACCAGAGCGGCAGACGTGAGAGCAGCCGATGTTTGGCACGGTTGGCGGCAATGTATTTCGCCGTGACGTGGTTGGTATAAAGCATCGGGTAGCGGCCGGTGCGGGTCTTGATATGCCCGGCAAAGATCGCCGCATCCTCGAGCGACATGTATTTGTCGGGGTCGATGCCTTCGATATCGAGCACCATCAGCTCGTCGTCGCGTGGCTCCGCATAATCGAGGAAATGGTTGGCCTGATCGACCGGGTTGCCGGGGCGGGCGAGATGGTAGGCACCCCACAGCAGCCCATGGGAGCGGGCGATCATCCGCCGAGTCTGATAGAGCTCGCGGCTGACGGCGTACTTGCGCCACATCGTCCTGCAATGGGCGACCGTGTCGCCGCCATGATCGCCGGTGCAAGAGAAACTCTCCGGCAGGCCGTCGGAGGCCTTGGCGATGAAGCCGGAAATGCGCTTGTCGGCGAGCATGACCTCCCAGTCGATGCTGTTCATCTCATAGGCATCGACGATGATGGCGTTTGATTTCGTCTTCCAGGGCTCCAACTCGCCGGCGCGTACGTTCGTCGCCGCGAAAGCCAGACCCAGAAGGGTCGCGAGGCGCAGAATCATCCGTACCGTGGAAATATGCCGCTTTGCCATTCAGTGAGATTGCCGACTCTACAGTTAATGGATCGTAAATCCCAGTCCCCGAGCCGACTGTGCTTGAGACTGTGGCGAATGTATAGAGACTTGTGGCTGTATATCAGGGACGCCTACTATTGCCGTCATTTCGCCCGGCCATTGCCCTGTCTGCGGCGTCACAGAAACGCAAGGGGCCCATCATGGTTGGGAAGCCAACTTCTCACGATGCTCCGTCGCATCGGCGGAAGTGCAATTTTTCGTTCCGGATCATGGAACAAAACCCGTCACTTAGGCGTTGATCGACGATTTCGCTTCTTTCGACCAAGCGACGCCGGCGAGCGGTGCCGAAACGGGATGAGATCGCACAGAACTCGTGATGGTGGTTCGCAGGCGCCGGAAGCGCGGATGGCTCTTATGGAGGGTTATATGAGAACAATGACAGGCAAGTGGTTCGCCGCAGTGATTGCTTCGGCAGTCTTGATGACTTCGGCCGCACCGTCTCAGGCTTTCATGCCGGCTCCGCCGCGTGTCGAACGGCAGAGTGACGCAACCGAGATCCAGTATCGCCGGCCAGGATATGAACGTCGCGGCGGATATTATTATTACAATGGCTATCGCGGTTATAACTATCGCCGTCCGGGCTATCGTTATTACAATGGCTGGTGGTACCCGATGGCGGCCTTCGGCACAGGGGTGATCATCGGCGGGGCGATTGCCCAGCCACCGCGCTACGAGCGTCCAGCACCTGCCTATGGCAGCCGTCACGTGCAGTGGTGCTATGACCGCTATCGCTCCTACCGTGCTTACGACAACACCTACCAGCCCTATGGCGCGCCGCGCCGGCAGTGCTATTCGCCGTATAGCTAAGTGGGTAGACGAGGGAACAGCGACGAAGGCCGGGCCATTGTCCGGCCTTTCTCATGTCGGCCAAGGTCAGAGAATGCCGATCCGCCTGAGGATCCACCAGGCAAGACCCATGGAAAGCGCGATGAACAGTGCGGCATAGAGCGTGCCGCCGCCGTCGGCGAAGGGGAGGGCGCCCGTGTTCATGCCGAAGAAACCGGTGACCAGCGTCGGCGGCAGCAGGAACGCGGTCATCAGCGACAGAATGTAGAGGTGCCGGTTGGTTTCCGAGGAAATCTTGCTGTCGATCTCCTCATGCAACAATCGGGCGCGCTCCTGCAGTGCGAAGACGTCGCGGTCGACAGCCTCCAGCCGATCCGAAAGGCGCTCGGTGACGTCGATGAAGCCGGGCGGCACCTCGTCTTCCTCCGACGCGCCGGCGCGGCGAAGCAGTGCGAGGATCGTGCGCAGGTGCCGGTGAAGGCGAACGACGGTCCTGCGCAACGGTGCCAGGCCCGGTTGCTGCCGGTGGCCGGCCTCGCCGTAGACATGGTCCTCGATGACGTTCAGTTCTTCGGTGAGTTCGAGCACCAGCGAGATCAGCGTGCGCTGGAATTCCACCACAAGCATCTCGAAGAGGTCGATCGGCCGGGCGCATTTCGTGCTCTTTTCGACCGCGGCCTTCACCCGGTCGATGCTGCGCAGCGGATGCAGTCGGGTGGTGATGATCACCCTGTCGCTGACGGCGAAATGCAGCCAGCCGATGGTCTTCGTCACCGCGTCGAAAGTGCGCTCGAAATCGACCAGTGTCCCGTGCACGACGTCGTCGGACACGGTGATGGCCGCCTGGGTGTCGTGGCTCGTCAGCGTCGTCACCGCGGTGGGCGGCAGGTTGCCGATCCGCTCGATCAGGCCTGGCGTGCGCGCGTCCGACAGCGCCAGATGCAGCCAGATCCAGCCATCGCCCTTCAGCAGGCCATCGATCGAGGCATCGTTGGCGATGCGCTGGCATCGGCTTTCGCCTGGCAGGAAGCGGTAGGCCCAGACGAGCCCGGGTATTTCTGGGGAAATCAGGTTCATTTGAACGCCTTGGCGAGAGCCATCGTGACTGGCTTCTATGCGCCGTTGATGACAGTTTTGTTACGGTGCCGGCTGCACCGGCAGCCATCAGTCAGTGGCTTGAATTGACGTTGACGTTTACGTAAAAATCAATAGTGTTCGGCCAAACAAAGATGCGCCGGCAGCTGCGAAAGCGCCCGGTATCTGGGAGGATCATCATGTACAAGGCACCCGTTGACGAGATTGCGTTCACCTTGAAACACGTGGCCGGCATGGCCGGCGCGCTGGAAAGCGGCGCTCTCGGCGATCTTGGCGAAGATCTCGTCGATGCGATCCTGTCGGAGGCCGGACGGTTCGCGACAGAAGAAGTGGCGCCGCTCGGCCACATCGGCGACAAACAGGGTTCGCGCCTTGTCGATGGCAAGGTCCAGACACCGGACGGCTGGCGTGATCTCTACCACAACTGGATCGGCGGCGGCTGGAACGGGCTGACGGCGCCGGAAGAATTCGGCGGCCAGAACCTGCCGCATATGCTGCATGTCGCGGCGATGGAGATGTGGAACGCCGGTTCGATGGCGTTTGCGCTCGGGCCCACGCTGACCATGGGTGCGGTCGACGCGCTTGAGAAGCACGGCTCCGAGGCGCTGAAGGCGACGTATCTGCCGAAGATGGTGTCCGGCGAATGGACCGGCACCATGAACCTGACGGAACCGCATGCGGGGTCCGATCTCGGCGTTCTCAAGACCCGGGCCGAGCGTCGCGACGACGGCAGCTATCGCATTTTCGGCCAGAAGATCTTCATTACCTGGGGTGAACACGACTTTACCGACAACATTATCCATCTCGTGCTGGCGCGGTTGCCGGATGCGCCTGCGGGCACCAGGGGTATTTCGCTGTTCCTGGTGCCGAAATTCCTGGTGAATGCGGACGGTTCGCTCGGCGAGCGCAACGATCTGTTCTGCCATTCGCTGGAGCACAAGCTCGGTATCCACGGCTCGCCGACCTGCACCATGATCTATGGCGACGGCAAGTTCGGGCCTGAGAAGGGGGCTGTCGGCTATCTCATCGGCGAGGAAAACCGTGGCCTTGCCTGCATGTTCACGATGATGAACAACGCCCGTCTTGCCGTCGGCATGCAGGGCGTGGCCATTGCCGATGTGGCAACCCAGAAGGCGATCGCCTTTGCCAAGGAGCGCACCCAGGGCAAGGCGCCCGGCTGGTCCGGCCAGGGCATGAGCCCGATCATCGAGCACCCGGACGTTGCCCGCATGCTCTTGACGATGAAGGCTCTGACGCAAGGGTCGCGCGCCATTGCCTATGCCTGCGCCCACGCGGTCGACATGGGCCATGCGGCAGCCGGCGAAAAGGCCAGCTATTGGCAGGAGCGCTCCAGCCTGCTGACGCCGATCGCCAAGTCCTTCGCCACCGACGCCGGCGTCGATGTCGCCTCGCTCGGCATCCAGGTTCACGGCGGCATGGGCTTCATCGAGGAGACCGGGGCTGCCCGTTATCTGCGCGATGCCCGCATCGCCCCGATCTACGAGGGCACCAACGGCATTCAGGCGATCGATCTCGTGACCCGCAAGCTGCCGCTTTCGGGCGGCGCGCATGTGCGCGGCTTCATCGCCGAGCTGCGCGAGATCGCTGCGGCAGTCCGCGCCTCCAACCGCGAAGGTTTCGGTGAAACGGCATCGCGGCTCGATGCGGCGCTCGACGCTCTTTCCGATGCGACGGAATGGCTGCTTGCGGCCGTATCTGCCGGCCAGCTCTCCGAGGCGCTCGCGGGTGCGACCGCCTATCAACGCCTCTTTGGCCTCACCTTGACCGGCGCTTATCTCGCCAAGGGCGGTCTCGCCGAGGCGTCCGATGGCAAGGATGAGCAGCGCATCGCGCTCAGCAGGTTCGCCGCGGAAAACATGCTGGCGGAAACCTCCGCCTTGAAGGATCTTGTCGTTACCGGTGCCGACAGCCTCGCTGCTGCGCGCGCCGTCTTGGGTTGAGGGGAAAGATCATGACCGACCAGGTTCTTGTCGAGCGTCCGGAGGCCTATCCGGGCGTGCAGGTCATCCGCCTCAACCGGCCGGAAAAGAAGAATGCCATCACGCGCGACATGTACGCGAAGATGACCAATGCCCTGACGGTCGCCGGCAGTGACCCGGCGGTTCGCGTGACCGCGTTTCTCGGCACGGACGGATGCTTTTCCGCCGGCAACGACATGGCCGACTTCCTGGCGTTCGCCATGGGCGGCACCATGGGCACGGAGGTCATCGATTTTCTCAAGGCTCTCGCGAGCGCCGCCAAGCCGGTGGTCTCGGGTGTCGACGGGCTTGCGATCGGCATCGGCACGACGATCCATCTGCATTGCGATCTGACGATCTCTTCCGCCCGCTCGGTGTTCAAGACGCCCTTCGTCGATCTGGCCCTGGTGCCGGAAGCGGCTTCGAGCCTGATCGCCCCGCGCATCATGGGGCATCAGCGCGCCTTCGCCCTGCTTGCCGCCGGCGAGCCGCTGGAGGCGCGCGATGCGCTCGAGGCCGGCCTCATCTGGAAGATCGTCGGCCAAGATGCGGTTAAAGACGAGACGCTGTCGCTCGCCGCCCGCCTTGCCAAGAAGCCGCCGGAGGCGCTCCGCATCGCCCGCGATCTCGTTCGCGGTGATCGCAGTGACGTTCTCACGCGCATCGACGAAGAGGCAAAGCACTTTGCAGCGCAGCTGAAAAGCGCCGAGGCAAGGGCGGCTTTCGAAGCTTTCATGCGCCGCTAAGTCTTTGCCAGGCGTCATCTTCAAAGCCTGAAATGCAAAGACGGGGACTGCAGATTAGCCGCCCCATTGTGAAGATCGCGTTGCTGCCGGCATCCCGAACTCGCATATGCCAATTTTAATCGCTTCTTAAATAGCGATCGCTAGCGTGCGGCGCGATAGGCCTACCCTCATTTGGGGGGCCCCGGCCGCATGAAGCATGGCCGGCCCAGCCTTTTTTGGCATGTTCAACGTTTTCCCGAGGCTTGACCGACCGCCATTCCGGCGGCTGAGCGATGCTGCGCGTGAAAATCATCGAGAGCTCATGTCCGGCGAAGTGCGCCGGCCCCTGTTAGGAGCCCATCTTGTCCAACCGATCGAACCTCATGACGCGTATTCTTGTTGCCGCGTCCTGTGTCGTTGTCACCGCCTTTGCCGGCTTTTCCGTCTATATCGACAGCCTTCAATACGACACCACCACCAAGGCGGTCGAGGAAAACATCTCGTCTTCCGGTGTGCAGGCAGCCCAGAGCGTCGCCAAATGGCTGAATGGCCGCGTCACGCTGACGGCCATGGTGGCCGATGCCGCCGGTCGGACGGCAGATGACAACGGCGTCCAGCCGATCCTCAAGAATGACGTGCTGACCAACGAGTTCATCTCGACCTATGTCGGCAACGAGGCCGGAAAGTTCATCACCTGGCCCGATAATCCGATGCCGGCAGGCTACGACCCGCGCCAGCGCCCGTGGTACCAGCAGGCGGTCAAGGCCGACGCGCGCGTCCTCACCGAGCCCTATGTCGACGCCTCGACCGGCGACCTCATCATCAGCGCTGCCGTTCCGGTCAAGCGCGACGGCAAGCTTTACGGTGTCACGGGCAGCGACTTCTCGCTCGAAACGCTGGTCTCGATGGTCAAGGGCATCGACGTCGGTGGTGAAGGCTTCGCCTTCCTCGCCAGCAAGGACGGCCAGATCCTCGTCCACCCGGATTCCAAGCTCGTCACCAAGACGCTTTCTGATGCCTTCCCGATCGACACACCGACGATCAGCTCCGGCATCATGAACACCGAACTCGACGGCAAGCCGATGATCGTCAGCTTCGTGCCGGTGCAGGGGCTGCCCTCGGTCGAGTGGTACGTCGGCTTCGTCATCGATGCCGATGTCGCCTATTCCGCCATCGATCAGTTCCGCATTGCCGCCACCGTCGCAACCATTCTGGCTGTCGGCGTTATGCTCGTCTTCCTCGCAACCTTCCTCAACCGTCTGGTCATCCGCCCCGTCACCGACATGACCGGCGCGATGGAGAAGCTTGCGGCCGGCAATCTCAATGTTGAAATCCCTGGCGAAGATCGCCGCGACCAGATTGGCTCGATGGCCGCCGCGGTTGCCGTCTTCCGCGGCAATGCGGTCGAGCGTGCCCGTCTCGAAGACGAGGCGGATGCGAACCGTTCGCTGTCGGAGCGTGAGCGTCTGGACCGTCAGGCCCGCGACGCCCGGGACGCAGCCGAAGTGCAGCAGGCCGTCGATGGTCTGGCAACCGGTCTCGGCCGTTTGGCGGACGGCGATCTCGCCTACCGCATCGACAATCCGTTTGCCGATCGTCTCGATCGCCTGCGCGCCGATTTCAACAACTCGGTTGCCAAGCTGCACGACACGCTCTGCGCCGTCGGCGCCAATGCCCGTGGCATCGATGCCGGCGCGACGGAAATCCGCTCGGCGGCCGACGATCTGGCCCGCCGCACCGAGCAGCAGGCAGCCTCCGTCGAAGAGACGGCAGCAGCACTTGAAGAGATCACCACCACGGTCAAGGATTCAGCCCGCCGCGCCGAGGAAGTCGGCGCGCTGGTCGCCCGCACCCGTGCCGGTGCCGAGAAATCCGGCGAAGTCGTTGCCAACGCCGTCGTGGCGATGCATGCGATCGAGAAGTCCTCGGGCGAAATCTCCAACATCATCGGCGTCATCGACGACATCGCCTTCCAGACCAACCTTCTGGCGCTGAATGCCGGCGTCGAGGCGGCGCGGGCAGGGGAAGCCGGCAAGGGCTTTGCCGTCGTCGCTCAGGAAGTGCGCGAGCTTGCCCAGCGTTCGGCCAATGCCGCCAAGGAGATCAAGGCGCTGATCACCACCTCGGGCAACCAGGTGCGCAACGGCGTGACGCTGGTCGGCGATACCGGCAAGGCCTTGGAGACGATTGTTGCTGAGGTCCAGGAGATCAACAAGCATGTAAGCGCGATAGTCACTGCGACACGCGAACAGTCGACGGGTCTTCAGGAGATCAACACGGCGGTCAACACCATGGACCAGGGCACGCAGCAGAACGCGGCGATGGTGGAAGAGCAGACGGCGGCAAGCCATGGTCTTGCCTCGGAAGCCGCCTCGCTCAATGCGCTTCTCGCCCAGTTCAATCTCGGCAATACTCAGGCCGCCTATGCTCCGGCCGCAGTACCGCGCCGCCGCGCTGCATAAATAAAACACCTTAGATGCGAAATGAGACCCGGGGCACAACCCCGGGTCTTTGCGTTTCGACGCCGCCTCGCGAAAATCCAGCGCGGGAACCGTAATTCGTTGTTCGAACTCTCCTTTTTTACGCTTTGATAAAGTGTCGAGGCCTACCGTCCGATTGCTGCGAAATGACTTCGCACCGCACATCCGCCGATCGGGTCCATCTCCCGAAAAGGTCGCCTCAGGACCGCCGCGCTGTGTTCCAGACACCTGCCTCACGCTGCGCGTGTTTTGGCCTTTCCATCACGCGTTCGAAGTTTTGCTCGTGATCCGCTTTTCAAGCGATCGCGCGAAGGGAGACGAACGGTGATTCTTAAGACTGCGACCGCACGCAACATGTTTGCCATCGTAATGACTGGCCTTTTGACCTGTATGGTCACGGCTGCCATCGTGTTCTGGCTATCCTACCAGCAGCTGAAAGAGCGCAGCATCGCGGAGATGACCAACGCCGCCTATGCAAGCGCTGCCAATGTCGAGGCGAGGTTCGCAGAGACGAAGACGCTCGCCAACAACATGCGCTCCGCTCTCTATGCCATGAAGGACAGTGGCACCACATCTCGCGAAGGCACGGTCGCGTTGCTGAAAACGCTGATCGGTGACAATCCTCTGGCCGTCGGCCTCAGCACCGCTTGGGAGCCAAACGCCTTCGACGGCAAGGACGCGGATTATGTCGGCAAGCCGGGCCATGACGCCAGCGGTCGCTTTATCCCCTACATCGCGCGCTCCGGCGACCAGATCGTTCACGAGGCGCTGATCGACTACGACAAGCCGGGCGCGGGCGACTACTATCAGGTTCCCAAGAAGACCGGCCGTGACATGATCACCGAGCCCTACTTCTACAAGATCAACGGCCAGGACGTGCTGATGACGTCGATCATGGTGCCGCTGAAGCTCGACAACGCCTTTGTCGGCGTCGATGGCGTCGACATGGCTCTTGGCCAGCTTTCCAAGGAGCTTGGCAAGCTGGCGCCGTTCGGTACCGGTTTCGTTTCGCTGGTCAGCCAGGGTGGCAGCATCATCAGCCATCCCGACGAGAAATTCCTCGGTAAATCGCTGAAGGACAACGGGCTCGATGCCGGCGGCTGGGGGCAGCTTCTGGGCAAGACCGAGCACGCGCTCGAACTCACGCATACGGATGGCTCTGTGCATATCGCCGTTGCCGTACCGGTCAAGCTTCTGCCGGATACGACCTGGTATGTCGTTGTCTCCGTACCGCAGGCGACCGTGTTTGCCGGTCTCTCGCAGCTTGCAATGATCTCCGTCGCGGTCATCGCGGTTGCGGCGCTGATCATGATCCTGGTCGGCTGGACGCTCGCCACCCGCTTCCGCAAGCGCGTTGCAGCGGTCATCGGCGTCACCGGTGAAATCGCAGCCGGCAAGACCGATGTCGATCTGTCGGAAGCTGAACGCAAGGACGAGATCGGTGATCTCGCCCGCTCGCTTCGGGTCTTGCGCGATGCGACCATCGCCAAGCTCAAGCTCGAAGACGAGGCGGATGCGAACCGTTCGCTGTCGGAGCGTGAGCGTCTGGACCGTCAGGCCCGCGACGCCCGGGACGCAGCCGAAGTGCAGCAGGCCGTCGATGGTCTGGCAACCGGTCTCGGCCGTTTGGCGGACGGCGATCTCGCCTACCGCATCGACAATCCGTTTGCCGATCGTCTCGATCGCCTGCGCGCCGATTTCAACAACTCGGTTGCCAAGCTGCACGACACGCTCTGCGCCGTCGGCGCCAATGCCCGTGGCATCGATGCCGGCGCGACGGAAATCCGCTCGGCGGCCGACGATCTGGCCCGCCGCACCGAGCAGCAGGCAGCCTCCGTCGAAGAGACGGCAGCAGCACTTGAAGAGATCACCACCACGGTCAAGGATTCAGCCCGCCGCGCCGAGGAAGTCGGCGCGCTGGTCGCCCGCACCCGTGCCGGTGCCGAGAAATCCGGCGAAGTCGTTGCCAACGCCGTCGTGGCGATGCATGCGATCGAGAAGTCCTCGGGCGAAATCTCCAACATCATCGGCGTCATCGACGACATCGCCTTCCAGACCAACCTTCTGGCGCTGAATGCCGGCGTCGAGGCGGCGCGGGCAGGGGAAGCCGGCAAGGGCTTTGCCGTCGTCGCTCAGGAAGTGCGCGAGCTTGCCCAGCGTTCGGCCAATGCCGCCAAGGAGATCAAGGCGCTGATCACCACCTCGGGCAACCAGGTGCGCAACGGCGTGACGCTGGTCGGCGATACCGGCAAGGCCTTGGAGACGATTGTTGCTGAGGTCCAGGAGATCAACAAGCATGTAAGCGCGATAGTCACTGCGACACGCGAACAGTCGACGGGTCTTCAGGAGATCAACACGGCGGTCAACACCATGGACCAGGGCACGCAGCAGAACGCGGCGATGGTGGAAGAGCAGACGGCGGCAAGCCATGGTCTTGCC
Organism: Ensifer sp. M14; assembly: GCF_003355565.1. NCBI lineage: Bacteria > Pseudomonadati > Pseudomonadota > Alphaproteobacteria > Hyphomicrobiales > Rhizobiaceae > Ensifer > Ensifer sp. M14. The sequence continues at coordinate 3,924,868 of NZ_QJNR01000004.1, read as the reverse complement.
TCGGAAGCCGCCTCGCTCAATGCGCTTCTCGCCCAATTCAATCTTGGCAATACTCAGGCCGCCTATACGTCGGCACCGACGTCCCGTCGGCGGGCGGCTTAAGTCTGACACGACGATCTGAATGACGAGAAAAGGCCCGGATGACCGGGCCTTTTTCTATTTTTCCAGCGTGACGACGGCCTCGACATGGGCAGACCAGAGGAACTGGTCGATCGGCGTGACCGAGGTGATGCGGTATCCGGCGGCAACGAGGATCGCGAGATCGCGCGCAAGGGTGATCGGATTGCAGGAGACGGCGACGACCTTCTTGACGCCGGAGCGGGCGATCTCCTGACACTGCACGTCAGCACCGGCACGGGGCGGATCGAAGACGATGGCGTCGAAAACCTTCAGTTCCTGCGCCATCAGCGGCCGGCGGAAGAGATCGCGCTTCTCGATCGTCACCGGCTTCAGCCCTTGCGTATTGCGGGCGGCAAAGTCGAGTGCCTTCAGCGCCTTGTCTTCACCTTCGACCGCATGCACCCGCGCCTTGCGGGCCATCCGCAGGGCGAATGTGCCGCTGCCGGCAAACAGGTCGGCAACGCGTTTTGCCTTGCCGATATGATCGAGCACCAGCGCTGCCATCGCCTCTTCTGCCGCAAGTGTCGCCTGGGTGAAGCCGCCAGGAGGCGGCGAGACGGCGACACCACCGAATTCGATGATTGGCTTGGTCGGCTCGACGATGATCTCGCCGTTGAGGCTGACGCGGGCAATGCCGCGTTCGCCGAGAACCGTCTCGACGGTGCGCCGGCGTTCGCGGTCGCCAAATCCCTTGATACCATCGACCGAGAGGTCGAGGCCTGACAGCGTTTCGAGAACAGTGATGCGGAACGGTTCGGCGTTGACGGCCATGGCCGAGCCGATCTTGCCGATGGTTGCGAGCCGCGAGACGATGCCCGGGCTCGCGACGGGACATTCCGATATAGCAACGATGTGGTGCGTCTCTGCCTGGTTGAAGCCGAGCAGCAGGTCCTTCTCGGTCTTGCGGGCGGTGAAGACCACGCGGCGGCGCTCGCCGGGATGGGCAGTAATCAGCGGCGCGACATCAGGCTTCAACCCCTTCGACTTCAAGGCGTTGATCACCAGCTCGCGCTTGAAGGTCTGGTAGAGAGCTTCGCCGGCATGCTGCAGCGTGCAGCCGCCGCAAGTCCCGTTCTGACCATCCGGGCCGAAGTGGCGACAGTGCGGTTCGACCCTATCAGGCGATGCTTCGCGCAGCGATATCAGCGTGCCCTGGGACTTGTTGATCGCAAAGGCTGCGCTTTCTCCCGGCAGGGTGAAGGGTGCATAGACCGGACCGTCCTCGGTCTCGGCAATGCCGTCGCCCTGCGCGCCAAGGCGAGCGATCGTCAGGGTCTGCGTGCTCATGGCTTTTTCCCGGCCAGCAGGAATTCGACGTTGCCGTCGCCGCCTGATATCGGCGAGGGGATGAGGCCAAGGCTCTGCCAGCCCATGTCTTCGACCAGCCAGCGCTCGAGCTCGGCGGCAACCGCCGGCGCGCTGTCTGGATCCTTCAGCAGGCCCGCCTTGCTGATGGCATCGCGGCCGGCCTCGAACTGCGGCTTGACCAGCAGAATGCAGTGCGCGCCCGAAAGTGCCATCTCAAGTGCCGGCGGCAGCGCAAGCTTCAATGAAATGAAGGAAACGTCGGAAACGATGAAGGTGACATCGCGGTTGTCGATATCGTCCTCAGTCATCGCCCGGGCGTTGAGGCCTTCGATGCTGGTGACGCGCGGGTCGCTCTCGATGCGCGGATGGATCTGGCCATGGCCGACATCGATCGCAACCACATGCTCGGCACCGCGCTTCAACAGCACTTCGGTGAAACCGCCGGTCGACGCGCCGATATCGACGCAGCTCTCGCCCGTGGGATCGAGCCCGAAATGGTCGAGCGCGGCGGCAAGCTTCAGCGCTGCGCGCGAAACATAGTCCTGCGCCGGGTCGTCGATGGTGATGGTCACGCTTTCGGCAAAGGCCAGGGATGGCTTGGTGACCGTACGGCCGTCGACCTTGACGGTGCCGCGCTGGATCGCGTCGCGGGCGCGAGCGCGACTGGCGACCAGTCCCGTGTTGAGCAGCAACTGGTCCAGGCGGACCCTGTTCTTGTGTTCTTCATTCTGACGATCTTCTGACATGTGTTTCTCATGGAGGGTTGCCGGCCTTATGGCAAGCCCCCCTCGCTGTAGAGCAGGCTGCGCGGCGCGAAGACATGGTGACAAAAAACGAATGCCATAGCCTAATATTCACGTCTCCTTAAATGATGGGTGGCACTTTCGGCTGATGTCGCAGCCTGCATGATGCAGGATCTCCGTTCCGACCCGGACATCCCGACACATCTGATCATCCCTCGACCTGACGCTTCCCGGCGCAAGGAGTTTCCGCATGCCCCGTTTCCATCTCAGACTCACGCACCGTATCGGCTTGCTGGTGCCGATTGCAATCGTCGGCATCCTCGCCATCGTCGGTATCTTTGTCGTGGAGCGGAACCTCGCGGAGGGTTACCGTCAGCAGGTGCAGGCGCACAGAAACGCCGACCGGACGCTTCTGGTGCTCGAAAGCGAGTTCCTGCAGAACCGTCGTGCAGAGAAGGACTTCCTGCTGCGGCGGCAGGAGAAATATGCCGCCGCGCATCAGGAAATTGCCGCCAAGGCGAAGGAGACGATCGCCGCTCTCGGTACTATGCTCGGCAGCCAGTCGACGCTGTCGCAACTCCAACTGATCTCAGAGGGGTATGAGCGCTACCTCGGCGAGTTCGCTGCCGTTGCCGACGCTAATCGCACGCTCGGCCTCGAGCCAACAGCGGGCAAGGAGGGTGCGATGCGTGCCGCCGTCCATTCGATTGAGGAGGCGTTGAAGGCCGTTACTGACAAGGGATTAAAGGCGAGCATGCTGACGATGCGCCGCCACGAGAAGGACTTCATCATGCGGCGCGATCACAAATACGTCGAGAAGCATGCCGAAGAGGTGAAGGCCTTCGCGAGCTTGCCGGCCGAGACGTTCGGCGGCAAAGAAAACCAGGGCAAGATCTTACCGGCCCTGCAGAATTACAGCGTCGCCTTTGCAGACTACGCCGCGCTGGCTGAAAACGAGACTGCGTTGCGCACGCGCATGTCCGAGACATTCTCCACCGTTGAGCCGATCTTCGAGCAGATGGCGACAGCGATCGAAGAAGAGAAGGCCGAGGCCGAGACCGAGAGCGCAGCGATGCAGCAGTTCGCCGAGAAAATCGCGCTCGGCGCGGTCCTGGCGGCCATCGCCATAATCGCGGCAACTGTCTTCCTCGTCGGACGGACGATTTCCGCGCCGATCGTCGCCACCACCCGTTCGATGACGCGCCTTGCCGATGGCGATACAACGTCCGCCATTCCCTATGCCGGCCGCAAGGACGAAATCGGCGAGATGGCCGGCGCCGTCGAAATCTTCCGGCAGGCGGCGATCGCCAACCAGAGGCTGGAGGCGGAAGCCGCGCAAAACCGCGCGCATGCCGATGCCGAGCGCGTGCGCCTGCAGGAGGAGGCCGAAGCTGCCGCCCAGGCACGCCTTCGCCAGGCGACATCGGGTCTTGCCGGAGGCCTTCAGCGGCTGGCGGCTGGCGATCTCGCCTTCCAATTGTCCGAGCCATTTGCGCCGGACTTCGAACAACTGCGTCATGACCTGAATTCGGCTGTTTCCCGGCTTGGCGATGCGCTGGCGGCGGTGGCCGATTCCAGCGGTTCGATCGATGGCGGCTCGCGGGAAATCAGCGAAAGTGCGGACGACCTGTCGCGGCGCACGGAGCAGCAGGCTGCCTCGCTGGAAGAGACGGCGGCGGCCCTCGACGAGATCACCGCCAATGTTACAAGCTCGACCCGGCGTGCCGAAGAAGCGCGCGTCGTGGCCGGCGAGGCAAATTCAAGCGCTGCCAAATCAGGTGTCGTGGTCGCAAGCGCCGTGGAGGCGATGCGCCGGATCGAAAGTTCCTCCGGCCAGATCTCCAACATCATCGGCGTCATCGATGAGATCGCCTTCCAGACCAATCTCCTGGCGCTCAACGCCGGCGTCGAGGCGGCGCGGGCGGGCGATGCCGGCAAGGGCTTTGCCGTCGTAGCCCAGGAAGTGCGTGAACTTGCCCAGCGCTCGGCCAAGGCCGCCAAGGAGATCAAGGAGCTTATCCGCAATTCCAGCGTCGAGGTCGAAGGTGGGGTCAAGCTGGTGCGTGATACCGGTGAGGCGCTGAAGGCGATCGGTGGCCACGTCGCCACGATCAACCAGCACATGGACGCGATCGCCATTTCGGCACGCGAACAGTCGGTGGGCCTCGGCGAAGTCAACACCGCCGTCAACCAGATGGACCAGGTGACGCAGAAGAATGCGGCGATGGTCGAAGAGGCCAACGCCGCCAGCGCTCAGCTTGCCAGCGAAGCCGGACGCCTGCGCGAGCTTATTGCCCGCTTCACCCTGCCGGGTCGAACGAACGGCGCGACGGCGGCAAGCGACCTGCGCGCCATGGCGCGCACGATGGCGGCGCCAACGGCACCGGTGCGCGCGGCGAGTGCCACTCGCCCGATATCACACGGCAATGCGGCGGTGGCCCAAGACGACTGGCAGGAATTCTGATCGCCGCCGAGGCACGACAAGAAAGCAAAAGCCCCCGGCTATGAACTGCCCCCCGAAGTTGGAGGTCCAACTTTCGGGGGGCAGTTCATAGCCGGGGGCTTTTGCATTTAGGACGGTAAGTCGATCGCGCAGGCTTAGCCAGCCGCGCCAAGTCCGATGTCCTGCTTCTGGCCGAGCGCCTTGAATACGGTCGAAACGATGCCGGCGCGGTCGAGGCCGGCGGCGGCGTACATTGCTTCGGGCTTGGCCTGTTCCATCCAGATATCGGGCATCACCATCGGGCGAACCTTCAGGCCGCCGTCGAGCAGGCCGTCTTCGGCGAGGAACTGCAGCACGTGGCTGGCGAAGCCGCCGACAGCGCCTTCCTCGATGGTAACAAGCACTTCATGATGACGGGCAAGCTGACGGATGAGGTCATGGTCGAGCGGCTTGGCAAAGCGCGCGTCTGCGACGGTCGTCGAAAGGCCTGCCGCATCGAGATCCTCGGCGGCCGTCAAACAGTCGGCAAGCCGCGTGCCGAAGGACAGCAGCGCCACCTTGGAGCCTTGCTTGACGACACGGCCCTTGCCGATTTCGAGAATCTGGCCGCGCTCGGGCATCTCTACGCCCACGCCTTCGCCGCGCGGATAGCGGAACGAAATCGGACCGGCATCATAGGCTGCGGCCGTGCGCACCATGTGCTTGAGTTCCGCCTCGTCGGCTGCCGCCATGACGACGAAGCCGGGCAAGGTGGCGAGATAGGTGGTGTCGAAGGAGCCCGCATGGGTCGGCCCATCGGCGCCGACGAAGCCGGCACGGTCGATCGGGAAGCGCACCGGCAAGCCCTGGATCGCCACGTCGTGGACCACCTGGTCGTAGCCGCGCTGCAGGAAGGTGGAGTAAAGCGCTGCAAACGGCTTGTAGCCTTCGGAGGCAAGGCCGGCCGCAAAGGTCACGGCATGCTGTTCGGCAATGCCGACGTCGAAGCAGCGCTTGGGGTGCGCGAGCGCAAACTTGTCGAGACCGGTGCCCGACGGCATGGCGGCCGTGACCGCAACGATCTTGTCGTCGAAGCCGGCTTCCTGCGTCAGAGCTTCGGCGAAGACTGAGGTATAGGCAGGCGCGTTCGGCTTTGCCTTGGCCTGTGCACCGGTGATGACGTCGAACTTGTTGACGCCGTGATACTTGTCGGCTGCGGCCTCGGCCGGCGGATAGCCCTTGCCCTTCTGCGTCACCACATGGATCAGCACCGGGCCCTTGGCGTTGTCGCGCACGTTGCGCAACACGGGCAGCAGATGCTCGAACGAATGACCATCGATCGGGCCGATATGGTAGAAGCCCATCTCCTCGAACAGCGTGCCGCCGGTGACGTAGCCGCGCGCGTGTTCGACGGCGCGGGTGATCGCCCGGTCGACGGTCTTGCCGAGATAGGCCGTCAGCTTCTTGCCGACTTCGCGAATGCCCATGTAGGTGCGGCCGGAGGCGAGGCGCGCCAGATAGGCGCTCATCGCGCCGGTCGGCGGGGCGATCGACATGTCGTTGTCGTTGAGGATGACGATCAGGCGGGCGTCGAGTGCGCCGGCATTGTTGAGCGCCTCATAGGCCATGCCGGCCGAAAGCGCGCCGTCGCCGATGATGGCGATGACATTGCGGTTCTTGCCGTCGAGGTCGGCGGCAACGGCCATGCCGAGGCCGGCGGAAATCGACGTCGAGGAGTGCGCCGCACCGAAGGGGTCGTATTCGCTTTCGGCGCGACGGGTAAAGCCGGAGAGACCGCCTTCCTGGCGCAGGGTGCGGATGCGGTCGCGACGGCCGGTCAGGATCTTGTGCGGGTAGCACTGATGGCCGACGTCGAAGATCAAGCGGTCATGCGGCGTGTTGAAGATCTTGTGGATGGCGATCGTCAATTCGACGACACCCAGGCCGGCACCGAGGTGGCCGCCGGTGCGCGAGACCGCATCGATCATCTCTGCACGAACTTCGCCGGCAAGCTGCGGCAGATCCTTGTCGTCGATCTTCTTCAGATCGTCGGGAAAGGTCACCTTGTCGAGCAAGGGTGTTGCCGGCATCGGGGTGGTTGGCAGTTGTGTCACGCTGCATGCCTCATGCGCACCGCACGGATCGGGTGCGCGATAGTTGGTTGTACCGTTAAAGCGGCTCTTTAGACGCAATTGTTGCTGAATGCAAAATTAGGCTTTCCTGCGTCGTCATCCAAGACACTACCGCATGATTCCCTGAATCGAAATCGATTTAAGGAAACATGCGGCAACTGGAAGCGGCAAGCGGTCACGGTTATCCCGTGCCCTTAGCCGGCCGGCAGAGGCACGAATTCCTCCTCGTCGCCGGGTACGATATCGAAGCGGCCGGTGCGCCACTCCTCCTTGGCCTTTTCGATGCGCTCCTTCGACGACGACACGAAATTCCACCAGATGTGGCGGGCCGAGCCGAGTGCGGCGCCACCGAACAGCATGATATGACAGCCGAGCGGACCGGCAGTGACGGTGATTTCGTCGCCCGGACGGAAGACCAGCAACTGATTGTCGGCGAAGTGGTCGCCGGCAATGATCGCTTCGCCTGAGAGGATATAGAGCGCGCGCTCTTCCCAGTTGGCGGCAAACGGCGCGCTCTTGCCGGGCGCGATGTTGAGGTCGACATAGATCGTGTCGGTGAAGACGGAGACCGGCGATTTCTGTCCTTCGAAGCTGCCGATCACCACCCGGGCATCGATGCCGTCGTCCTTGAGTTGCGGCAGCAGGTGTCGTTCGGTGTGGTCGAAGATCGGGTCGATCTCTTCCTTGTGGTCGGGTAGCGCCAGCCAGGTCTGCAGGCCCGAAATCGAGCGTTCATGTCCGCGCTGGTTTTCCGGTGAGCGCTCGGAGTGAACGATGCCGCGGCCGGCGGTCATCAGGTTCACGTCGCCGGGGCGGATGACCATTTCGGTGCCGAGGCTGTCGCGATGCTTGATCTCGCCGTCGAACAGGTAGGTCACGGTCGAAAGGCCAATATGCGGATGCGGCCTGACGTCGATCGCTTCTCCGGCGCGCAGGAGCGCCGGGCCCATGCGATCGAAGAAGATGAAGGGCCCAACGAGGCGGCGCCTGGCGGTCGGTAGTGCTCGGCGCACTTCCAGGCCACCGATGTCGCTGGTGCGCGGAATGATCAGGTGTTCGATCGCGTCGCAGGCGGGTTTGTCGCCGGCGAGCGGGTCGGGGCCAGGAAAGAAGGACATGGTGCACGCTCCCGTTGTTCGTAGGGTCCGACCCTAGCCCCGAACCACGGCAGCGGGTAGGGGCGAGGGGAAGACGCAGCGTTTCCGGACGTTGCCCAATCCGGGCGCGGTTACTCCGCGTCGAGCGGTTCCACGCCCTGCGGCTTGCCGGCACGGTCGAGCCTGATCTTTTCGATCCGGTCCTCGGCCGCCTTCAACAGCGCCTCGCAGTGCTTTTTCAGCGCTTCGCCCCGCTCATAGATTTCGATCGACTTGTCGAGCGCGACGTCGCCGCGCTCCAGCGCCGAGACGATACGCTCCAGTTCTTCCACGGCTTGCTCGAAGGAGAGGGCCGAAACGTCGGGTTGCGTGTTGGTGGTCATGGTTACCCTCTCATCAATCTCAAAATGTGCATGCCGGCCGACTCGGCGAGCCCCTGCAGGTCATAGCCGCCTTCGAGCAGGCTGACCATGCGGTTGCCGGCGCTCCGGTCGGCGATTTCGTGCAGGCGGCCGGTCGCCCAGTCGAAATCCTCGCCGACGAGGTTGATCTGCGCCAGCGGATCGCGGTGGTGGGCGTCGAAACCGGCTGAGATCAGGATGAAATCCGGCCGGAAGTTCGTTAGCGCCGACAAGACGCGCGACCGGAATGCCTCGCGAAAATGCTCGCTGCCGACATTGGGCGAGAGCGGCGCGTTGACGATGTTGCCCTTGACGCCGGTCTCGTCCTTGGCACCGGTACCGGGATAGAGCGGCATCTGGTGGGTGGAGCAGAAAAGCACCGACGGGTCATCCCAGAAGATGTCCTGCGTGCCGTTGCCGTGGTGCACGTCCCAATCAACGATGGCGACGCGTTCGGCGCCATGGGCCACCTGCGCGTGCCGGGCGGCAATCGCAACGGTGTTGAAGAAACAGAAGCCCATGGCCTTGTTCTTTTCGGCGTGGTGGCCAGGTGGACGGGCGGCGACAAAGGCATTGTCGGCCTTGCCGGTGAAGACTGCATCCACCGCCTCGACGGCACCGCCGATGCCGGTCAAGGCGGCTTCGAGGCTCAAGGGGCTGGCGTAGGTGTCGGCTTCGAGATCGTTGATGCCTTCGTCGGGGATCGCGCGCTTGACGGCGCGCAAGTGTTCTTCCGGATGCACCAGCAGCACCAGATCTTCGCTCGCCTTCGCTGCTTTTATGCGCTTGAGGTCGGCGAAATTTGGGTGTTCGAGCGCAAGGTTCAGCGCTTTCAGCCGGTCCGGCCGTTCGGGATGACCTTCCGGAACCTCGTGTTCCAGGAAGACCGGATTTTCATAGAGCAGCGTGGTCATGCGCCGAAACTAGTGCTGCAACCGGCCAAGGTCCATGGCACGCCCAAGGGAAAGTCCTGATTTTCAACAGCGCGTATCGAGGAGCAGCTTGCCGTCGCGCTTGGCGTCTGCCTGATGCGCCAGCGCTTCGTCAAGGCGGCTGAGCGGATAGATTTGTGCAACCCGGCTCGAAAAGAGTCCGGAGCGAAGACCGGCAAAGCTTTGCGCAAAAACCTCTTCAATGGCCGGGCGCCCGGCCGCGTGTACCCAGGTTCTGAGCCACAGGAAAGAAAAGCGCACGTCCGGCCGCGCCTGGATTGCCGATATCGGCACGGGCACGCCGCTCAGCGCGCCATATTGGATGAATGCGGCGCCGGGCTGAAGCGTCTGGCCGATGAGGGCCCCGGCAAACGGGCCGCCGACCGCGTCGAGAATGGCGTCGAAGGCAAGGCCTGAAGGGATGGGCCCGTCATCGGCGACGACGACTTCGCCGTGTGCGTCGGAAGCAAGCCGCGCTGCGCTGCGTTCGCTGCGCACGATCCCGACCGGGTGTGCACTTTCGCCTGCGATGAGTTTCATCAACATGCCGCCGATGGCGGAGCCCGCCGCGGTCACGCCGATCCGGCGGTCGGGCATCGGTCCGAAATGGGCTTTCAGCGCTTCGATCAGCCGAATTGCCGTCAGCGGATTGACGTAGCTGGTGGCCGCCTGGCGGTCGTCGATATCGTTGGGCACGGCGAAGCACCATTCGGCGGGCCGCACCAGATACGCCTGCCAGAGGCCGCTCGCGCCGATCGGGATCACCCGATCGCCGGGCTTCAAGCTCGTAACGCCGGCCCCCACGCGCGTAACGGTGCCGACACCTTCGAAGCCGGGCACGAAGGGCAGGGTGGTCCGGGCACTGTAGGCGCCGGTGACGGGAATGAGATCGGAAGGATTGATCGCCGAAATGGACAGCGCGACCTCGACCTCGCCGGGCCCTGGCGCGATGCGCTCGGCATCGACGAGCGCAATCACTTGTCGCGGATCGCCGAACTGGCTAACGAGAGTGGACCGCATTCTAAGAGGGCCTCGCATGGACGGCAGGGAGAGGGACAACGTCACGGAAATCCGCATTCCGTTTCGCGATATAGACATGCATGGCCACATGCACAATGCCGCCTATTATGCCCATGCCGAAGCGGCGCTTTCCCATCTCTGGCGGCATCGGCCGTCGGGCGTTCACGAGCCGGCCTATCTTGTTCGCCGCTCGGCCTGCGTCTTCCATCGGGGGCTGCGTTATGACGAGCCGGCGCGCTTTATCGTCACCGTCGCCAAGATCGGCGGCAGCTCGGTGAGCTTTGCCGTGCGCGTCGAGGCGGCCGGCCAGCTTGCGGCCGAACTCGAAATCGTCTGGGTCGCCGTCGATCGCGAGCGGCACACGCCGCTGCCGCTGCCGGCCGCAACCCGAGAATGGCTCGGCAGCTACATTCTCTGACAAAATTACCCCACGGGCCGCAGGCTGCGGAAAAGTGCGACGGTGCCCATGCCGCCGCCGATGCCCATCATCGCCAGCGCCTGCGTTTCCTGTGGGACTGCCAGCATCTGCGTGAAAAGCCTGACCACGAGGATCGCCCCGGAGGCGCCATAGGGGTGGCCAAGCGCAATGGCACCGCCGTCGATGTTGACCTTATCCGGTGAAATGCCGAGCTGGTCGAGGCTGCCGAGCACCTGCGAGGCAAAAGCCTCGTTGAACTCGATGAAGTCGACGGCGTCGGTATCGAGCCCGGGATTGCGCGCTTTCAGCTTGTCCATCGCCGGCACCGGGCCGAGCCCGAGCAAATCAGGATGCACGCCGGCGGTTGCCGCGTCGACGAATTCGAGCGCAAAGGACAGGCCGAGGCGCTGCGCTTCAGCGAGGCTGGTCACCAGAACCATCGCCGCGCCGTCGTTGATCGGGCAGGCATTGCCGGCCGTCACCGTGCCGTCCTTGACGAAGACGGGTTTCAGCCGCTGCAAGGTTTCGAGCGACGCATTGGCGCGCGGGCATTCGTCCGTATCGACGGTCCCGGCTGTTGTTTCGATCGGCACGATTTCGCGCGAAAACCGGCCTGCGCCTTGAGCGGCGACGGCACGTCGCTGGCTCTCGAGCGCAAATGCATCCTGTCTTTCGCGGGAAATGCTGCAGGCCGTGGCGACGTTTTCGGCGGCAACGCCCATGTCGGGGTCGCCGATCTCGTCCGGCGCCATGCGCGAGCGTTTGATCGGTTGAGGCTCCTCGTCCGGCGCCGTCGGAGGCCTCAGGCGAATATGGGCGCGGCTGGCGCTTTCGGTGCCGCCGGCGAGATAGAAGCGTCCGGCCCCTGCCTGAATAAGGCGTGCGGCAAGCATGATGGCTTCCAGACCGGCGCCGCATTGCCTGTCGACGGTCAGGCCTGATGTCGATACCGGGAGCCCGGCTTCGAGTGCTGCAAGCCGCCCGAGATTGCCGGCGCAGTTGGCGGCATTGCCGAGGATGACATCGTCGATCACATCGGCAGCCAGGCCGACATCGGCCAGAATGCGGTTGATCAGGGGCGCGGCGAGCCGTGCCGGTTCGACCTCCGCGAGCGCGCCGCGCACGCGTCCAACAGGCGTGCGCAGGGCCGCCACGATCACCGGGATGCGCGCTGGGTCAGACGAAGGGCTCAAGGGCGTCATGTCCGTCCACAATCCATTGCTTGAGAGTGCCGGCCGCCACCTTACCAGATTGCGTCATCGGCAAGGCACGGCAAAGCCAGATTCTCCTGGGATGTTTATAGCGCGGCAGATGGATGTCTAGATGACGGTCGAGCGCTGCCCGGTCGATCGTGACGGCATTCGGCTCGATGACGGCGACAAGCTCGCTGCCGAGGTCGGGATGGTCCAGGCCGAGAACGAAGGCCGCATGTACATCGGCATGGTCGGCAAGCGTCGCTTCGACCTCCTGCGGGTAGATGTTGTTGCCGCCAGAAAGCACCATGCCCCCTGAGCGACCGACGAGATGCAGCGTACCGTCGGCGTTCAGGAAACCGAGATCGCCAACGGTTGCGAGCTTGCCGACGCGCCGGAGGCCCGCGCCATCGCCAGCGCCGATATAGCCCAACGCAATCAGGTCGCTGTCGACGAAGATCGTGCCGGTTTCGCCTGCTGGCAGCGGTCTCTCACCCTCGTCGAGCACGACGAGGCCGACACAGGGAAAGGCACGGCCGACGGCCGTCGCCGATGCAGTGTCGCCGGAGCCGGCAACACTGATGAAGCCGAGCTCGGAGGCGCCGTAATACTCGACGATGTCGGCCCGAGGAAAAGTTGCCGCCGCGGCTTCACGGTCGGCCGGTGTCAGCTTGGCGCCGGCAACGGTGATCTTCTGGACGGAGGTCAATGCGGAGGATGACGCGCAGAGCCGCCGCAACATCGTCGGCACCAGCACGAGCCGCCGGACGTCCATCGCGGCAATGGTCTCGGACGCGCGTGCCGCGTCGAAATGTGCCATGCCGACGAATTCGGCGCCGGCGACAAGGGTTTCGGCAAGCGCATAAAGCGTCAGCCCATGGGCGAGCGGGCCGGGGGCGAAGGTGCGCGTGTCGCTGTCGATGCCGAAAAAATCCTGCCCGGTCTTCAGGCTGCGCCGCCAGGAGCCGCGATCGCGCACGATTGCCTTCGGCATGCCTGTTGTGCCGGAGGTGAAGACGACGAGAAACGGTTCGTCGTCAGCGCCGATGGCAAGCGGCGAACTGTCGTCGCTGGTGCCGGCCGCGAAAGCCGTGCCTTTGTCGGCAAGGGGTGTGCCGAGCAGCAACCCTTCGCCGTCGGCGCGAACGACGATGTCGGGGCGCAGTTGCCTCCGCATCGCGGCACGCGTCGCCTCCGGCAGATGCGGATCGATCAACGCCACGCAATGGCCGCCCGATGTTGCGGCGACGAAGGCTGGCGCGAAAAGGGGATGGTTGCCGATCTCGAGTGCGATCAGCTTCGTGGCGCCGGGCAGTACGTTTTCATTTTGCGCGTTTACGGTCAGCTTCCCGAACGCCGAAACGATCTGGCCGGCGCAGAGCGCAAGCTCCTGGAATGTGAAAACCCGGCCTTCCATGTGGAAGGCCGGGGCATGTGGATTTTGGTCCGTATGACGCGCGAGGGCGGCGGCAAACGGCATTGGTCAGGCGCGAACCGGCAGCAGCGGATAGCCGGCAAAGACAGCCCGCGCGGCAAGCGTCGCGATGGCGGCCTTCAAGAGGTCGCCGGGCAGGAAGGCGAGCGAACCGGTAGCAACGGTCAGGAACGGTGTGCCGGTGACGGCCGATACCCAGGGCATGCCGATCGCGTAGAGCACAACGATGCCGCCGACCACGGAGGCGAAGAAGAAGCCGACGAACTGGCCAAGCTCGGCCTGGCCTTCCCGTACGAAACGCTGGGCGATCAGGCCGGTGACAAAAGTGGTAACGACCCAGCCGAGGATGAAACCGCCCGACGGGCCGGCAAACACGGCGAGACCACCGCGGCCGCCTGACAGCACCGGCAGGCCGATGGCGACGAGCAGCAGGAAGAGCAGGAAAGCCAGCGCGCCGCGCTTGGCGCCGAGAATGCAGCCGGCGAGCATCACGCCCATGGACTGCGCGGTGATCGGCACGGGAATGAAGCCGAGCGTGATCGGCGGAATGAGGCCGAGCACGACGACGATCGCGGCAAAAAGGGAGATAAGGACGAGGTCTCTGGTGTTCATGCTGTTCCTGTTCCTTGTTTATTAGGGTGCGCGAATTTATTGGCGACGAAAACCGCGGGCGTCAATCGCCGCAGCGATCGTATCCGCATCTTTGAGCGTCAGGATGATCAGCGGACCGATGATCGTCAACGGCCGCACCGGCAGCCCGCGCGCCCGGTGTGCTTCGCGGATGGCCTGGTAGCGCGCGAAAATATCGGGCACGAAACGCAGGACGAGCCCGAGCGCCAGGCTGACATCGGCGGCGCGCACCCAGCCCAGGCGTTCGAAAGGTGTCAGCAGCACCGTGATCTCGTCCATGAAGGCACCGATCGTCGTTGTTGCGGTTACCGCTGCGGCAAACAGCACGAGCGCCATCAGCCGCAGGGTCAGCACGGCGACTTCGTTCAAGGGCAGAAGAAAGAGGTTCACGGCCGCGAGAAAGAAGATCGTGAAGAAGACGAAGCCGACGCGCTTCAGCGCTTCGCGGAAGGTGAGGCCGACCGAGAGATAGAGCCCGCCCGAGATCACGAGCGCAGTCAGTTGGACAAGCAGCGAGCCGCTGAGGAAAAGCAGAATGCTGAGAGCCACCAGTGCGAAGAGCTTCGCCCGCACCGGAAGACGGTGCAGCCAGCTGTTGCCCTCGATGTGCAGGCTCGTCAGCATCCGGCGATCTCGTGGTAGCGGCGGATCGTTTCGTGCGGGCTGCCGTCGGCGGCAAGCCGTCCCTCGTGAAAGAGCAGCAGGCGCTCGACATTTTCGACCAGCGGCAGGTCGTGGGTGATGACCAACGTGTCTTCGTCCAGCGTCGCGATCGTGTCGGCGACGCGCCGGCGGTTGCGCAGGTCGAGCTGGTTGGTCGGCTCGTCGAGTATCAGGATTTTCGGATCGGTGACGACGACGCTCGCCATGGCGATCAACTGGGTCTCGCCGCCGGAGAGTTCGTGAACCCGCCGCCGCGCCAAGTGTTCGACGCCGAAGCGCGACAGAACGGCCTGCGTCCGTCGGTCGATCTCGTCGCCCTTCAGGCCGCGGTTCTTCAGGCCGAAGCCGATATCGTCGGCAACGATGGGCATGATTAGCTGATGCTGCGGATTCTGGAAAATGAAGCCGGCCTCGGAAAGCACGGCGCGCTCGTCCTTGACCGTATCGAGGCCATTGACGGTGACGGTGCCGGCGGAAGGTTTGACAAGGCCGTTGATCAGCCGCGCGAAGGTGGTCTTGCCGGAGCCGTTGAGCCCGATGATGCCGACGCGCCGTTCGGTGATTTCAAGCGTCAGCGGCTGCAGAGCCACCCGTTCGCCGAAGCGGACCGAGCAATCGGTAAAGCGGATGTTCATCCCGTCCCTCGCGGTTTGCGGTCTGCTCTATAGGCCAAGACGGCGGGGAAGGGCAATGTGCTTGCGATCAAGGTCCCCATTTGAAATATGGGAATAAAAGCCTACTCTTTATCTCATGACGATTCGGCTCTCCAATAGTGATGCCCGGCGCATCTTCCTCGCAAAGCAGGGCCTTTCCGGCGCACCGCACCGCGCGCTCGGCAAGGACGGCCTCTTGAAGCTGATCCATGACATCGGTTTCGTGCAGGTCGACAGCATCGCCACCGTGGAGCGCGCCCATCACCAGATCCTGTTTTCGCGCAACCAGACCTATCGCCGCGAACACCTGACATCGCTGCTCGAAGACGACGGCGAATTGTTTGAGCACTGGACGCATGATGCATCGATCATCCCCAGCAGCTTCTACCGTTACTGGAAGCACCGCTTCAAATGGGAAGGCGAAACGATCGTCGAGCGCTGGAGCAAGTGGCGAGGCGAGGGGTTTGAGAAAAGCTGCGACGACACCTATCAGCGGATCGCCCAGGGCGGCCCGGTGCTGGCCCGCGAGCTGAAGGAGGCTGAACACACGTCGGGCGGTTGGTGGAACTGGCATCCGTCGAAGACTGCGCTCGAAATCTTGTGGCGCACCGGCAAGCTGGCCATTGCCCGGCGCGAAAATTTCCAGAAGGTCTACGACCTGACCGAGCGCGTGATCCCGTCGCACCATCAGGATGCCGAGGTGGAGCATCACGAATTCATCGACTGGGCCTGCCGCAGCGCGCTGGAACGCCTGGGCTTTGCCACCCATGGTGAAATCGCCGCCTTCTGGGATCTGGTTTCGCCGGATGAGGCGAAGACTTGGGTGGCGGAACATCGCGACGAACTGATCGACGTGGCGATCGAACCGCTCGATGGCGGCAAGCCGCGCTCGTCCTATGCGCTTGCCGGCTTTGCCGACACGCTCGGCGATGTTCCCGAGCCGCCCGGTCGTGTGCGTGTCTTGAGCCCCTTCGATCCCTTGCTGCGCGACCGCAATCGCACCGAGCGGCTGTTCGGCTTCTTTTATCGGATCGAGATCTTCGTGCCCGAGCCGAAGCGGGAATATGGCTATTATGTCTTCCCGCTGATCGAAGGCGATCGGCTGATTGGCCGCATCGACATGAAGGCCGACCGCAAGCGTGGCAGCCTCGACGTTCGCCGGCTCTGGCTGGAGCGCGGCGTCAAGGCGTCTTCCGGCCGCATGGAGCGCATCGACGCGGAACTCGAACGCGTCGCCCGCTTCACCGGCGTCGAGCGCATCGAACGCCTCGACGGCTGGAACGCTTCGCTCCTCTGATCGATATTTTTCTTGGCTTGAACCGCTCGCCTTCCTAAATGGAGGCCATCGAACTTATGACGCGGGAGCGCACGACCATGAACACCGATCTGATGAGCCTCTTCGACGCTGATGAGGCAGCGATCCGCAAGGTTCTGTCGGAGACGCTTGCCGGCGCCGACGATGGCGAACTGTTTCTCGAACATGCCCAGGCCGAGGTGCTCTCCTTCGACAATGGCCGGCTGAAGGGCGGAAGCTTCAACACCGACCAAGGGTTTGGCCTGCGTGCGGTTGCTGGCGAATCGGTCGGCTATGCCCACGCCGGCGAGCTTTCGCTGGCAGCGCTTCGCCGTGCGGCCGATGCGGTCGGCCAGGTGACGCGCGGTTATGCCGGCTCCTATGCGGCCGCACCCCAGCGCACGAACAAGAAGCTCTATGGCGATGAGAATCCCATCGGCGAACCGAGCTTCGAGGCGAAGGTCGCGCTGCTGCAGGAGATCGATGCCTATCTGCGCGCAAGGGATCCCAAGGTCCGCCAGGTGACGGCCTCGATCGCCGCAAGCTGGCAGCTGGTCGATATCCTGCGCGCCGACGGGCACCGCGTTCAGGACATCCGACCGATGACGCGCATCAACATCTCGGTGGTTGCCGGCGATGGTGATCGCCAGGAAAGCGGCTCCTACGGCATCGGCGGGCGTCGTGGTTTCGGCGACTTCATCACCGAGGAAAATTGGAAGAAGGGTGCCGACGAGGCGCTGCGCCAGGCGCTCGTCAATCTCGACGCAATCGATGCGCCGGCCGGCACCATGGACGTGGTGCTGGCATCGGGCTGGCCGGGCGTGATGCTGCACGAAGCCGTCGGCCATGGCCTTGAAGGCGACTTCAACCGCAAGAAGACCTCGGCTTTCGCCGGTCTGCTCGGCGAGCAGGTGGCAGCCAAGGGCGTGACCGTCGTCGACGACGGCACGATCGAGGCGCGTCGCGGCTCGATCTCGATCGACGACGAAGGAACGCCGTCGGGCTACAATGTGCTGATCGAGGACGGCAAGCTCGTCGGTTACATGCAGGACCGGCAGAACGCCCGGCTAATGGGCATGCAGCCGACCGGCAACGGTCGACGCCAGGGTTATGCCCATGTGCCGATGCCGCGCATGACCAACACCTACATGCTGTCGGGCGACAGGACGCCGGAGGAAATCATCGCTTCGGTGAAGAAGGGCATCTATGCCGTCTCCTTCGGCGGCGGCCAAGTCGACATCACCTCCGGCAAGTTCGTCTTCGGCTGCACCGAGGCCTACATGATCGAGAACGGCAAGATCGGCGCGCCGGTCAAGGGCGCGATGCTGATCGGCAATGGCCCCGACGCGATGAAGCGCGTGACCATGGTCGGCAACGACACCAAGCTCGATACCGGCATCGGCAACTGCGGCAAGGCCGGGCAATGGGTGCCGGTCGGCGTCGGTCAGCCGCATCTGCGCATGGACCAGATCACCGTCGGCGGTACGCAGGCCTAAGGCCTCTTCGTCAAATCCTGACGAAGTCTCCACCGAACGTTGGCGTTTTGCCGCTTTGGACTAACTGCACAGTCTTACCCTGAGATCGATGTCGATCTCAGGGCTGATGCAACGCGGATGAGTGCCGCAGAGGATGTGGGTGAGTTGCATGAGTGAACGGCAGGCAATGCGTTTAGGTGTGAGACCGTTTGCTGCAGTGGACGAACAGGCCGTCATCGACGTTATCGTGCCGATCCAGAGTGCCGAATTCGGCATTGCGATTACGGCAGATGACCAGCCGGATCTACGGAAGATCCCGGATTTCTACCAATCCGGCAAGGGCGGCTTCTGGGTAGCGACCGCCGGCGACAATATCGTCGGCACCTTGGGCCTGAAGGACATCGGCAACGGGAATGCGGCGCTTCGCAAGATGTTCGTTGCTGCCGACTATCGCGGGCGCGAACATGGCGCCGCCTTGCGCTTGCTCGAGGCGTTGTTTGCCCATGCGAGCGCAGCCGGGATCCGTGCGGTCTATCTCGGGACCACCGAAAAATTCCTGGCCGCACATCGTTTATACGAGAAGAACGGTTTCGTCGAGATTAGCCGGGACGATTTACCCGCGGCCTTTCCCCTGATGGCGATCGATTCGAAATTCTACGTTCGACGCATCGCCGGCTGAACGCTTCGACGCTGGGGCTACAGCGCCGCGCGTCAAATGGAACGCGCAAAGGACGCTGTCACATTTTAAATTTGCTGCATAATTCTATCCTCAAATCGGTGCCGATTTAAGGGGCTGCGCAGCAAGGCACCGGTCAACCGCGCGACGGCAGCAGCATGCAGTCGTATGAATGTTTCTTCAGCGCGCTGCAGGCGGAAACCGCCGCGTCACGGCTCGTGAAGCCGACGAAGCGGGCCCGATAGATGGTGGCAGCACCTTCGCCGACCGCTTCCGTATAGGGCGACGCCTTCGCCAGCCTGTCGCCGCCGGCTGCTTGCGCCTGTGCCAGGAGCGCACGGGCGGCTTCCGCCGACGGTGCAGCCGAGATCTGGATCTGCCAGCCCCCGGCAGCGGGAATTGCGGCTGTATTTTCGACTTCGAGCATGGCCGTCGGCCGCTCGGCCGGAACCACGGCTGTCGATGACGCGGCTATCAATGCCGCGACGCTGTCGCCCTTGGCGCGGTGTGGCGCCGTAAAGGGCAGCGGCACGTCCGACATCGTCGCCGCGGATGCAACCTCGACGGGGGCAGCGCTGCGTGTCTTGGCGGCATCCACAAGCTGGCGGCCGGTGGATGCCTTGCCGAGATGGCGGTTCAGCAAGGCCGCCATCTTGTCGTCGCGGCTGCGCGCCGTGCGCCCGCCCAGGACAACGCCGATGACGCGGCGGTTGCCGTCCCTGACGGCGCTGACGAGGTTGAAGCCGGAGGCATTGGTGTAGCCGGTCTTGATCCCGTCCATGCCGTCATAGCGGTACATCAGGTTGTTGTGGCCGCGGATCTTGCGGCCGCGGAATGTGAAGCTCGGCGTGGCGAACAGCCGGTATTCCCTGGGATAGTCGCGCATCAGTGCAACGGCGAGCGTCGACATGTCGCGCGCCGTCGTCACCTGCTTGCTTGCCGGCAGGCCGGATGCGTTGATGAAAACGGTGCGGCTCATGCCGAGCTGGCGTGCCTTGGCCGTCATCTTCCTGGCAAAATTCTGCTCCGAGCCGCCGAGCTTTTCGCTCATCGCGGCGGCCGCGTCATTGGCCGATCGAACGATCATGCCGTAGACCGCCTCGCGCACGGTGATGGTGCTGCCTGGTTTCAGGCCCAGCTTCATCGGCGGCTTGGCCGCCGCCGCCCTCGACACCTTGATCTTGCTGTCCCAGTTGATGTCGCCGCGCCGCAACGCCTCGAAGGTGAGGTAGAGCGTCATCATCTTGGTGAGCGACGCCGGATGGTTGAGCGTATCCGCATTTTCCGACGACAGGACCTTGCCGGTGCGCGCATCGAGTACCAGCGAAGCGCTGCCGGCAAACGCCGTCGCAGAGCCCAAGGCGAATGCGCACATCGCCAACAGCAGGCGGCGGATAATCTTCATGTCGGTCCCCATCGAAATGCGCCGCCGGGCAGGCGCGCAGCTGTGTCGTTTTGTGACATGACCGTGTCTTTGCTGCAACTTTGAGGCAGAATACGATATTTCTTTGCGACTTTCGCCGGGGTGGTAAATCAAAAATTAACGCCATCGGCCTTCAGCAAGGTTTAACGCTCGCGCCGTTAACCTCCATAGTGGTGCGTCCTGACAGGACGTGTGAAGCACACACCAGCACTTGAAGCCTCCAGACGATCTCCTCGATAAATCGATTGAGATCCAAGGCGTTCTTCAGTGGTTGTCAAAGGCTGATTTGAACGGACTGATATGGCGGGCGGCATCACGGCAGGGATAAAGACGAAAGTGCGACGCGCCGCGATTTCCGGCGGGCTTGAACTGGCAGGCGGTCTGAGCCGCGCCGGCCTGATGCCGGACGCGCGCGGACGTGGCGCCATCTTTACCCTGCATCACGTCCGCCCGAGGGTTATCAGGGACTTCGATCCGAACGCCCATCTCGAAATCACGCCTGAATTTCTCGATATGGCCATCACCCAGTTGAAGCGGGACGGCTATCGCTTCATCGCGCTCGACGACTTGCCAAAGGCGCTTGCCGACAGGGACGGCGCGCCCTTCGCTTGCTTTACTCTCGACGACGGCTACCGCAACAATCTCGATCATGCCCTGCCGGTCTTTACACGGCATGGCGTGCCGTTCACCGTTTTCGTTGCCGGCGGCTTCGTTGATCGCACCCATACGCTCTGGTGGGAAACGCTCACCGATCTGCTTTCGGCAACCGGGCGGTTCCGGTTCGATTTCGGCAGCGGAATGCAGCTGCTCAACGCTGAAAGCGTCGCCGAAAAGCAGGCCGCTTTTGGCCGTATGGCCGCGTACATCCACCGCCAAGACGAAAGCGCCGCGGTCTCCGCGTTGAATGCATTGGCGCTGGAGCACGGGATCGATGCGTTGGCGATGACCAAGGCGCTGACGCTCGACGAAGCCGGCCTCCGCCGCCTTGCCCAAAGTCCGCTCGCCAGTCTCGGGGCCCACACGGTCAGTCATCGCGCCGTAGCGCGGCTGAGTAGTGAGCAGGCCGTCCAGGAGATTGAGGCCTCCGCCGCTCGCGTCGAAGCGATCACGGGCAAAAGACCGCGCAGCTTTGCCTATCCCTATGGGGACCGCCCGGCTGTCTTACCGCGCGACCACAGACTTGTCGCCGATCTCGGGTTTGCGGTCGCCGTGACCACCATGCCGGGCACGCTCGCGGCGGCAGCGCCGTTGCACGCCTTGCCGCGCATTTCGCTCAACGGTCATTTCCAGCGCGCCCGCTACGTTTCGGCCCTTGCCTCGGGCATTCCGTTCCGGCTTGCCCGCAGTTAGCCGCCGGACGCGTCCGTCAGGGGTACATTCGTACCTTCTCCCAGCCGCCTTCCGGTGTCTCACGCCGAAATTCCAGGCGGTCGTGCAGACGGAACGGCCGGTCGTGCCAGAACTCGATCGAGGTCGGGCGGATGCGAAAGCCGGACCAGTATTCCGGACGGGGAATTTCGCCGAGCGCATGGCGGGCCGTGTACTCAGCAACTGCCTTTTCCAGCGCGAACCGGCTTTCGAGCGGGCGGGACTGCTTCGACGCCCAGGCGCCTATACGGCTGCCCCGCGGTCGCGACTTGAAATATTCATCCGCCTCTGACTCAGAGACGATTTCGACCGGCCCGCGCAGCCGCACCTGACGCCGGAGCGACTTCCAGTGAAAACACATGGCGGCCTTGCGCGCGCTCAGAACCTCGCGGCCCTTCTGGCTCTCGAAATTGGTGTAGAAGACGAAGCCGCGCTCATCGAAATCCTTGAGCAGAACCATGCGCACATTCGGCAGTCCGTCAGGGTCGACAGTCGCCAGCGCCACGGCGTTGGGGTCGTTGATCTCGCTGCCCTCCGCGTCCTTCAGCCATGTGCCGAAAAGGGAAAAGGGCTCATTTGCTTCCGTGAAGTCACCGCTTGTTAACTCATTCACCGCCATATTGCCTTCTAACGCCGTGATGTCTGGCGCGGAAACGCTTCGGGATGAGCCCGAGCGGTGTTTCCGCATCGAAAATGTCAGAGCCTGCTTGTTGACTTCCTCGGGAAACGTGCGGCTCTTGCGAGTCTGACAGGATTGCCGTGCAAGACATAGCAAAGTGGATCGATGGCAAGAAGGGGTATTCCTTCGCGGTGATGCGTGGCGCGGCAATTTGCCTGCCGGTGCTCATCCTGTCCGGCTGCATGGGAGCCGGCCTCGACCTGTTCGGCAGCAGTGTCGATCGCACCGTTTCGACCGGTACCGTTCCCGTTGCCAAAACCTCCGATGGTCTTTCCGATGCGGTCCTGGTGCGCAATGCCGTCACCTCGGCCGAACTCGGGCAGGGCTCGCTCAACCCTATTCCCTGGGCGAATTCGTCGTCCGGCAGCGCCGGCGTCATCAGCAGCATTCAGGAAGACAATGCCAGCGGCATGCTGTGCCGCCGCTTCACCACCACCCGCCATTCCTATGAGGGCATCGCCAAGTTCGACGGCAGCACCTGCAAGCTTGGCGATGGAGAGTGGTACCTCACCAGCTTTGGCCCGCGTGCCTGAAATCCCGTGTTAACCACATTTCGGCAAACCGCGGACGGAACGTCTGGATCGCCGTCTTGGCCTGCTTCATCGTCGCTGCGGCTAACCGATCTTTAGCAAGTTCTGCCCATCCTCGCTGCTGAACGGGACATGCCACCACTGCGCGTGATCCCCGGTTTGAGGCATAAGGCGGGCATCCGGGAGAAGCCGCCGATCAGAGAAGATGGTAGAAAACCATGCGTGATCCCTATGCAGTCCTCGGCGTCCGGCGCACCGCCGGTCAGGACGAAATCAAGGCGGCGTGGCGCTCGGTCGCCAAGGCTATCCATCCCGACCACAATCAGGACGATCCGACCGCTGCCGAACGTTTTGCCGAGGCCGGCAAGGCCTACGAGCTGCTGCGCGACCCGAAGCTCCGAAGCCGGTACGATTATGCCCGTCGCGAAGCCGAGCTGCGTCGCATGGAGGCGATGAAGGCGAAGATGCGCGGCCCCGAACCGGAGGAACAGCCGGTCGACGCTGAAACCGCCGAGGATGCGGTCTCGCAGATTTTTGGTGCGGAGACGCGGGCAAGGACGGCCAGGCCTGCCGCGAAGCCGGCTGCGGCGCGGGCCCCGGAGAGACCCACCGCGGCACCCGAGCCGAAGCCAGAATCGGTCAGCGAGCCGAAGCAGGAGGCAGTCGCCAAGACCGAGCCGCCGCTGATGCAGCGCGCCGCCGCACCCGCCGCCGAGCTTGTGGCCGCCATTGTCCGACGCATTCGCGGCCGGGCGGCGAAGACCGCCGACAAGGTCCCCGATCTTGCTGTCGATCTTGCTGTCACCATCCAGGATCTGATCGATCGTCAGCGCCTGTCGCTTGAGCTGCCCGATGGCGAAACCGTCAAGGTTCAGATACCGCCGGGCGCCGTTGACGGGCAGACGGTCCGGTTGGCAGAGCAGGGGTATCGCGTCACCGGCATGACACGCGGCGATGTCGTCGTCACTTTGCGTGTCGACCAGAGCGGCGCATTCCGAACCAGTGGGCTGGACCTGCTGACGACATTGCCTGTTGACCTTCAGAGCGCTGTCCTCGGCTGCGAGCATGTCATTTCCACGCCGATCGGCGAGGTGACGGTTGTCGTTCCGGCCTGGTCCGGATCGGACAAGGTCATCCGCGTCGAAGGCTTCGGGCTGCCGGGTGCCTATGGCGCGCGGGGCAATCTGCTGGTCGAATTGCGGCTCGTCTTGCGCGACACGCCTGACGACAAGGTTACAGACCTGATGAAATCGCTGCGCGATGGCTTCTATTTGTGACGGTTTGCTGACACGCTGACCCAATATTACGGGGACTAACAGTTCCTGATCCCGGCCGCGCTTGAACCACCGGAGCGGCTATGCCATAGGCAATTCTCGACAATTTGCCGCACGTGCGCCGATAGCGCCGGTCAGGCGTTTTTGAATTTTGTTAAGTCTGGCGTCGGCCGTTGTCGATGCCGGCATTTAGTATTGGGGACAATGCATGGCTCAGGCATCGGGTTTGATGAAGGGCAAGCGTGGCGTCATCATGGGCGTCGCGAACAATCGTTCGATCGCGTGGGGGATCGCCAAGGCGATCCATGCCCAGGGTGGCGAAGTTGCGCTGACCTATCAGGGTGATGCACTGAAGAAGCGCGTAGAGCCGCTGCTCGCGGAAATCGACGGTTTCATGGCCGGCCACTGCGACGTCAGCGACGAAGCGTCCATCGACGAGGTTTTCTCCGCGCTCGAAAAGCATTGGGGCAAGATCGACTTCGTCGTGCACGCCATCGGCTTCTCCGACAAGGACGAACTGACCGGCCGTTATGTCGACACGTCGCCGGAAAACTTCGCCAAGACGATGCAGATCTCGGTCTATTCGTTCACGTCGGTTGCCCGTCGCGCTGAAAAGCTGATGACGGACGGCGGCTCGATGCTGACGCTGACCTATTACGGCGCCGAGAAGGTCATGCCGAACTACAACGTCATGGGTGTTGCCAAGGCTGCTCTTGAAGCGAGCGTCAAGTATCTGGCTGTCGACCTCGGTCCGAAGAACATTCGCGTCAATGCGATCTCTGCCGGCCCGATCAAGACGCTGGCCGCCTCCGGCATCGGCGACTTCCGCTATATCCTGAAGTGGAACGAGTACAACGCACCGCTGCGTCGCACCGTCACCATCGAGGAAGTGGGCGATGTCGGCCTCTACATGCTGTCCGACCTGTCGCGCTCTGTCACGGGCGAAGTCCACCACGCCGACAGCGGCTATCATGTCGTCGGCATGAAGGCTGTCGACGCCCCGGATATCTCCGTCATCAAGGATTGATCGGCGCCGCCGGCCGGCCCGAACAGCCTCCTGCCCGGAGCGAAATGTAGTGCTGATCTATGTGATCCGTCACGGACAGACCGACTGGAACGCGGAAAGCCGCCTCCAGGGGCAGAAAGACATTCCTCTCAACGACACCGGCCGCCAGCAGGCGACCGGAAACGGGGTGGCGCTCGGCGCCATTCTCGGCCCTGATGCGGCACAGTTCGACTTCGTCGCCAGCCCTCTTGGCCGCACCCGCGAGACCATGGAGCGCCTGCGCCAGGCGATGGGTCTCTACCCCACCCTCTACCGCACCGACGACCGGCTGAAGGAAGTTTCCTTCGGCGACTGGGAGGGCTTCACGCTGCCGGAACTGAAGCGGTCCGTGCCGGAGCGTATCGCCGAGCGACGCAAGGTGAAATGGGATTTCATCCCTCCAGGTGACGATGCCGAAAGCTACGAGATCCTGTCGTGGCGGATCGCCGCCTGGCTCAAGGACGTGAACAAGCCGACGGTCTGCGTCAGCCACGGCGGCGTCATCCGCGCGCTATTCAAGCTTTTTGGTGAAATGGACGAAGATGAGGCGGCATCCGCTGCCATCCCGCAGGATCGCCTGTTGCGGATTGCCGGAAATACGATCGGCTGGATCTAAGGCTTCGATGAAGCCGGATCAGGGCGCCGCCCGTCGAGGGGCGGGGCCACGTCTTTGCGGTCCTACTGGACGATTTCCAGGTCGTTGATCACACGCTTGCCGTCGACCTCTGTGTAGAACACGAGAACTTTTACGCCGGCGGTGAGGCCTTCGAAGTTGAACTCTTCAGGCGCCTGATAGCTCTTGCCATCGTCGAGTTGGAGGCTGAGGCGATCGGTATCGACGCCGGTGATGACAGCCTCTACGTCGGCACTTTCGGCAAGGGCCGACAGAGGCGAAAGCAAGCCGGCGGTGGCCATGAGCGCGGCAATGACAAAACGCATCTTTCTTGCCCTCTTCAATGTATCTGCGATTCTTCTTGTCATCACCCTTTGATCCCCGATTGTGGCAAAAATTGCCTTGTACCGTCGCTTTTGACGGGCATTTTCCCTCGTTTGGGGGTTGCCCGGCCGGTTGGGGGAGACTGAACGCCAAACGTGCAGTTTTCAAGCGTTCAGCCGGCGGGATCGGCGACGCTTCCGCATTGTATCCCCATGAATTATGGGGTTTTCCAAAGAAATGTCACGAAAGCCAATCTTAAGACTCGAACGCTACCTTCGGTTGGGGATCGAGGGGAATAGAGTGAAGATTGTTGACGTTCTGCGCCAACGCATTCGGGCGGCAGCCAGATTTGCGAAACCGTCGCTGATACCGGCTGCGATCGCGGGCATCGTGGTGTTCAGCGGCGGCCACATTTATGAGCGCCAAAATCTTGAGAACTTCCGAAGCGATCTGAGGATCGACGTCGAGAATGAGCTGAACCTCATCGCCAATCGCCTCCAGTCCGAGGTCAACACCAATATTGCCGCCCTCAACGGGTTCGCCAACAGCATCGGCGTTCACCCGGAGATGACCGCGGATGATTTCACGGTCATGTCGACCAAGTTGCTGCTGCAGAATCCGCAAATGGTGCGGGCGTCGGCAGCGCCGGGCGGTGTGGTTCGCATCGCGTTTCCCCGCGAAAGCCAGCAATGGTTCGTCGGTACCGATTTCAACAAGTTCGGCGCGACGCGGCGTGCCGTGGAGCGGGCTTCGTCCACCGTAAAGCCCGTGATGATCGGCCCCATTCGCCTGCCGAGCGGGCGCAACGGCTTCGAACTTTTCCTGCCTGTCTTCGCCAAGATCCAGGGGCGCATGGAGCGGTGGGGGTATGTCGAGGCGATTCTCGACGAAAAGGCTCTCTATCGCTCCGCACGCCTGCTTGAGGACGGTGTTGAAACGCCGGAATCGACCGGTGATCATCGCCATGTCGACGTGCATCTCGCGATCCGCGATGTATCGGAGCCGGAGCGTATCCAGGATGCCTTCTTCGGCAATGACAGCGTTTTTCGGGCGGCTCCGGCCACGCGCCAACTCGTTCTGCCCGGCGGCGTGTGGGAGCTCGCGGCAACACCGATTGGCGGCTGGGACCAACTACCGGAAAACAGCGCCGACCTGCGCCTGGCGATTGCCGCGGCGGTCGCCGTCGTCGTCGTTCCCATTCTTTTGACCGGCGGCCTGGTCAACGAGCGCCAGCGCAACATCGCCAAACTCCGGGCACGCGAAGGTGAGGTGATGACGCTTTCGCATCGTCTCAATCTGGCGCTCGAGGCCTCCAAGATCGGCATATGGGAAATCGATCAGGCAACGCAGGAGCGGTCCTGGGACGACCGCATGTTCCATCTGCACGGCTTGGCCGTCCATGAAGACGAGCCGACCTATGAGGAATGGCGCTCGACCGTCCACCCTGATGATGTCGGCATTGCCGCCAACGCTCTCTTTCGCAGCCTCGACGAGGGGCTGGAGTACCGTTCCCAATATCGTGTTGTGCTCTCCGATGGCAACATACGGCACATCCGCAATGTCGGTTCCGGCCATCAGGGTATCGACGGCCGCTCGAAGATCACCGGCATCAGCTGGGATGTGACCGATGACGTGTTGAAGAACGAACGTCTGGGGGCTGCCAAGGCTCTGGTTGATCAGCAGAACCTGGAACTCGAGCGGGCCCTGAAGGGCCTTTACGAGCGCGAGCAGGAACTCGAGAAGCTGTCGCGCCGGCTCGACCTCGCGCTCGACAGCTATCGTTGCGGCATGTGGGAGGCGGATCTCGACAACAACGTCGCCTATTGGGACGAGCGCATGCACCAGCTCTACGGGCTGCTCTATACCGATGGCTCCACCAACGAGGAAACCTGGCTCGGCGCCCTTCATCCTGAAGATCGTGGCTCTGCACTTCTGGCGGTCAACACGGCGATCGGCGCCCGCGAAACCTACGTCCACCAGGCGCGCGTGGTTCTGGCTGAAGGTGCCGTTCGACACATTCGCTCGGTCGGCAAGCTGCATGTGTCGCCGGAGGGGCGCAGGAAGCTGGTCGGCATTGCGCTCGATGTGACCGACGACGTCGTGATGACCGAACAATTGCGCGCCGCCAAGGCAATGACGGACGCCAAGAACGCCGAGTTGGAGCAGGCGCGGATCCGCATCGAGCACAATTCGCTGCACGATCCGCTGACCGGCCTGGGCAATCGCCGGATGCTCGACAAGGCGCTGGAGCGCCTGACCGGTGAAGGTGCCGACAAGCCGCAACACATCGCCATCCTTCATATCGACCTCGACCGCTTCAAACAGATCAACGACACGCTGGGCCATGCGGCCGGCGATGCGATGCTGGTTCATGCGTCGGAGATCCTGCGCTCCAACATTGGGCCGGGTGACCTCGTGGCGCGCATCGGCGGCGACGAGTTTGTCGTCGTCGTCACCGGCGCGCCGGGCGATGCCGCACTTGCGGCGCTGTGCGACCGGATCATCGCGGAGATGCGCCAGCCTGTCGACTACAACGGGTTTCCCTGCCGCTTCGGCGTCAGCATCGGCGTCGCCGTGGCGCGCCAGGCGCACGGCGATGCGCGCAAGCTGCTCGTCAATGCCGACATGGCGCTCTATCGGGCGAAGGAAAACGGTCGCAACCGCTACCAGTTCTTCACGCACATCCTCCAGGCCGAAGTCGTCACCGCCAAGCGTGTCGCCGATGAAATCCTCGAAGGCATCGAGCGCGACGAGTTCGTTCCCTGGTACCAGCCGCAATTCGACGCCTCCACATTGGCGCTTTCCGGTGTGGAGGCGCTCATCCGCTGGCGCCATCCGCGGCATGGCATTCTGACGCCGGACAGGTTCCTTGCGATCGCCGACGACCTGAACGTGACCGCGGCCCTCGACCGCCTCGTCCTCGAAAAATCGCTGGCCGACCAGATGCGCTGGGCTGCCGCCGGCCTCAGGGTGCCAAAGATCTCGGTCAACGTCTCGGCCAAGCGCCTGCAGGACGAGCGGTTGCTTGCCTCGCTCGAAGGCCTGAGCATCGTGCCGGGGCAGATTTCCTTCGAGCTGGTGGAATCGATCTTCCTCGATGAAAGCGACGATATCGTCACGGCCAATATCGAGGGCATTAAAAGGCTCGGTATCGACATCGAGATCGACGATTTCGGCACGGGTCATACCTCGATCGTCAGCCTCTTGAAGATCAAGCCGAAGCGGCTGAAGATCGACCGCCAGCTCGTGGTTCCGGTTCTCAGCGCCCGCACGGAGCAGGCGCTGATCCGGTCGATCATCGATATCGCCCGCTCGCTCGGGATCGAGACGGTGGCGGAAGGCGTCGAGACCATGGCGCATGCCGAGATGCTCGGCATTCTCGGCTGCGATCTGCTGCAGGGTTATGCCTTCTCGAAACCGCTGAGCGCGGAGAACTTCCTGGCATTCGCGACGGAGCGCGGATTGAGGCTCGCCTCCTGAGGCGGTTGCAAATCTCGCCTGCCCATCGGAAACACTTTCCCCTGTCCCGGCTTTCCACTATGAGAGTGGCGCCCGTACATGAAACATGTACGTCCGTTGCTTCTCAGAGTTCGGTTGCCTCATGTCGCACAATACCTTCGGTCATCTTTTCCGCGTCACCACCTGGGGCGAAAGCCATGGGGCCGCGCTCGGCTGCGTGGTGGATGGGTGCCCGCCCGGCATTCGTTTCACCCTGGCCGAGCTGCAGGCCTGGCTCGACAAGCGCAAGCCCGGCCAGTCGCGCTTCGTCACGCAGCGCCGTGAGGACGATCTCGTCAAGGTTCTCTCCGGCGTGATGCTGGATGAGGACGGCGAGACGATGATCTCGACCGGCACGCCGATTTCGATGCTGATTGAAAACACCGACCAGCGCTCGAAGGATTATTCGGAAATCTCCAAGCGTTATCGCCCGGGGCACGCCGATTACACCTATGATGTCAAATACGGCATTCGCGACTACCGCGGCGGTGGCCGCTCGTCGGCGCGCGAAACGGCGGCACGCGTTGCCGCCGGCGGTATCGCCCGCAAGGTTGTGCCGGGGCTGGTCGTGCGCGCAGCGCTCGTGCAGATCGGCAAGCACAAGATCGACCGGGCCAACTGGGATTGGGCCGAGGTCAACAACAACCCGTTCTTCGCGCCGGATCCGGCGATAGTGCCCGTCTGGGAGGAGTACCTGGACGGTATCCGCAAATCGGGTTCGTCCATCGGCGCCGTGGTCGAAGTGGTGGCCGAGAGCGTGCCGGCCGGCATCGGTGCGCCAATCTACGCCAAGCTCGACCAGGACATCGCTTCGAACCTGATGTCGATCAACGCCGTCAAGGGCGTCGAGATCGGCAACGGTTTTGGTGCTGCCGAGATCACCGGCGAGGAAAATGCCGATGAGATGCGTATCGGCGCTGACGGCCAGCCCGTCTTCCTCTCCAACAACGCCGGCGGCATTCTTGGCGGCATTTCGACCGGCCAGCCGGTCGTCGCCCGCTTTGCGATCAAGCCAACCTCTTCTATTCTCACGGAACGTCGTTCGATCGATAGCGACGGCAACGAGGTGGATGTGCGCACCAAGGGGCGTCATGACCCCTGCGTCGGCATCCGCGCGGTGCCGATCGGCGAGGCGATGGTTGCCTGCACGATTGCAGATCACTACCTGCGGGACCGCGGCCAGACCGGCCGGCTCAAATAATTCAGGAAGATCATCATGTCCTATGACCAGAAGCGTGTCGTTGATGCCATCCGTGCCTTCGAAGCCGGAGAGATCGTCGTCGTCACCGATGATGACGGCCGCGAGAACGAAGGCGACCTGATCGTCGCAGCCGTGCATTGCACGCCGGAGAAAATGGCCTTCATCGTGCGCCATACTTCGGGCATCGTCTGTACGCCGATGCCGCGCGAGGAGGCGAAGCGCCTGAACCTCAACGCCATGGTGGCGGAGAACGATTCCGCTCACACCACCGCCTTTACCGTTTCGGTCGACTTCAAGCACGGCACGACCACCGGGATCTCGGCCGACGATCGCACACTGACCGTGCGCAATCTCGCCAATCCCAATGTCGGACCGACCGATTTCGTGCGCCCCGGCCACATCTTCCCGCTGGTCGCCCGCGAAGGCGGCGTTCTGATGCGGTCCGGCCATACGGAAGCTGCCGTCGACCTCTGCAAGCTTGCAAGCCTGCCGCCGATCGGCGTCATCTGCGAACTGGTGAATGACGACGGCACTGTTACGCGTGGCCCGCAGGTCAGTGCCTTTGCCGAAAAGCACGGTTTGAAGCAGGTCTCCGTCGCCGACCTGATCGCCTATCGTCAGCGCAAGGAAACGCTGATCGAGCAGGGCGGTTCGTTCAACATCGAGACGCCCTATGGCAAGGCCAAGGGACACTCCTATTCGTTGCCCTGGGATCCGATGCAGCACCTCGCCGTCGTCTTCGGCGACATCCGTGACGGCGTGGACATCCCGGTTCGCCTGCACCTCGAAAATGTCGGTGCCGATGTTTTCGGCAAGGACTGCCAGATCGACCGGATCATGAAGCGCATGGCCGAAGAGGGCAGGGGCGTCATTGTCTACCTGCGCGAAGGCTCGGTCGGCGTCGGCGTGTCGCAGACCGCCCGCAAGGGCAAGCACGAGCGCGAAGCCCATGACGAGGCGCAAGCCCGCGAAAGCGAATGGCTGGAGATCGGCCTCGGCGCGCAGATCCTCAAGGATCTCGGCATCAGCTCAATCCGGCTGATCGCCTCGCGCGAGCGCCACTATGTCGGTCTCGAAGGCTTCGGCATCAAGATCGCGGCGACCGACATCATCTGACGCCGTACGATTGCGCATCTTTGAACTTGGCAAGCCCGGGCAACCACCCGGGCTTTTGTCTGTCTTACGATTGGCTTCGCCGCAGAAACGAAAGAGCCGCGCTCGGGGCGCGGCTCTGAAACGTATTCTCTGGCGCGCGCCATCAGGGCAGGGCGTCGTAGCCTTCGCCAAAACCCTTGAGGTCGACCGGAATGCCGATGCCTTCTTCCGGCGACTGGAAGACGATGAAGGTTGCTGTCGCGCCGGAGCGGAAGGTCTTCAACAGTTCGTCTTCAAGCACGACCTCGGCATAGCAGCCGTCGGAGAAACAGCGCACGAAATAGGCGCGGCCGATATCCTTGCCGTCGACGTTGAGACCAAGACCGTTCGGCAAGAGCACGCCTAGCGGCGCCAGAACGCGCAGGATCTTCGCCTTGCGGTCGGCGGTCTTCAGCACGACGACCGAGAGGCCGACTTCCGGCCGGTCTTCGGCGATGACGTTCTGCATCAGGGCGCACTGGTCGGTCGATGCACCTGCCGGCTGATCGCAGACGATCGACCAGGCGCCGTGGTTGGACTTGACCGTTCCGGGCGCGCCAGCGGGTTGTTGGGCAGCGCTCGCCGTGGGAAGGGCGAGGACGGCAAATCCGAGAGCGGCAAGAGCCGACAGTCGGGAGAAGAGGGGCAGGCCCATGTAAACCTCAAAACGTCGAATCATCAGGGCTATTCTTGAAGCGCGCGGGGAGAAATGAAAAGCCCTGCGGGGTACATTCCAGCGCCATATGGCGGAAATTGGGCTCGCGGAACGCCATTGTCGCGCTGACGTGGCGTGAGAGCGGCAACAGTGGCGCGGATCCAGGCATATAAGTCGATTCGCTGGGGGTTCCGAGGGGTGCCTGTGAGAAAAGTCGCATTTGTGCAAAAATGCCGCATGGGGTTGATTGCACAGATGTTGCGGCGTTGGGCAAACTGTGGTTTGAAGCGCAGCAGTATCGCAGGGATTCTGCGTTCCGGTTTGATCCTGATCAAGCGCATTGGGGAGACATATTGTGAAAAATAAGGCCTATGCAGTTATGGCAGCGCTTGCCTGTCTGCTTTTTGCTTCGAGCGCCTACGCTGACAAGCCTGTCGACTGGCAGACGAACTTTCAGACGGCGGCGACGGGCATTATGGAAGAAATCACGTGGTTTGAACACTATACCCTGTGGTTCATCATTCCGATCACTCTGTTTGTCCTCCTGCTGCTGATTGTCGTGGTGGTCAAATTCCGTGAGAGCGTCAATCCGGTGCCCTCCAAGACCAGCCACAACACCGCTATCGAGGTTGTCTGGACCGTCGGTCCGGTCATCATCCTGCTGTTCCTGGCCATTCCGTCCTTCCAGCTTCTGACCGCGCAGTTGACGCCGCCGGCCAATCCGGATCTGACGGTCAAGGCGACGGGTAACCAGTGGTACTGGTCCTATGAATATGAAGTCGGCGAAAGCCCGCTCTCCTTCGACAGCCTGCTGATGAAGGAAGAGGATCGTGCGAGCCTTGGCAAGGAAGACAAGGTCGAATATCCGCGCCTTCTCGCCGTCGACAACGAAGTCGTCGTTCCGGTCGGCAAGACCGTTCGTCTGCTCGTTACGGCTGCCGACGTCATTCACGCTTTCGCGATGCCCGCCTTCGGCGTTAAGATCGATGCCGTTCCCGGCCGCCTGAACGAAACCTGGTTCAAGGCTGACCGTGAAGGCCTCTACTATGGCCAGTGTTCCGAGCTCTGCGGCAAGGACCACGCCTATATGCCGATCGCCGTCCGCGTTGTTTCGCAGGAAAAATACGACGCCTGGCTCGCTGCCGCCGCAACCAATATCGGCGATGCGAACAAGGCGCTCATGGCGTCCATCGACGGCGCGGCGAAGGCCGTTGACGTCGCCGCTAACGCCGCACAGTAATCGGTAAGGGGAGCTCGACCCATGGCTGGAACAGCCGCTCATCACGACCAACGCCATGATCATTCCGATCATGGTCACGCAGACCACGCGCACAAGCCGTTGACCTTCTTTCAGCGCTGGTTTCTGTCGACCAATCACAAGGACATCGGCACGCTCTACCTGATCTTCGCGATCTTCGCGGGCATCATTGGCGGTACGCTGTCGATCTTCATGCGCGCCGAGCTGCAGGAACCGGGCATCCAGATCTTCCACGGTCTGGCGCAGATGGTTTACGGCTTCGAGGGCGACGCTGCCATCGACGGCGGCAAGCACATGTTCAACGTGTTCACGACCGCGCACGCGCTCATCATGATCTTCTTCATGGTCATGCCGGCGCTGATCGGCGGCTTCGCCAACTGGATGGTCCCGATCATGATCGGCGCGCCGGACATGGCGTTCCCGCGCATGAACAACATCTCGTTCTGGCTGATCATTCCGGCCTTCCTGCTGGTGCTGCTTTCGATGTTCGTCGAAGGTCCGGCAGGCGCCTATGGTGCAGGGGGCGGGTGGACGATCTATCCGCCGTTCTCTACGTCAGGCATGCCCGGGCCGGCGATGGATCTCGTGATCCTCGGCCTGCACATTGCTGGTGCCTCGTCGATCCTCGGTGCGATCAACTTCATCACCACGATCCTGAACATGCGCGCTCCGGGCATGACGCTGCACAAGATGCCGCTGTTTGCCTGGTCGGTTCTGATCACCGCCTTCCTGCTTCTGCTCTCGCTGCCGGTTCTGGCAGGCGGCATCACCATGCTGCTGACCGACCGCAACTTCGGCACGGCGTTCTTCGCGCCTGAAGGCGGCGGCGACCCGATCCTGTTCCAGCACCTGTTCTGGTTCTTCGGTCACCCGGAAGTATACATCCTGATCCTGCCGGGCTTCGGCATCGTCAGCCACATCGTTTCCACCTTCTCGCGCAAGCCGATCTTCGGCTACCTCGGCATGGCTTACGCCATGGTTGCGATCGGCGCTGTCGGCTTCATCGTGTGGGCACACCACATGTATACCGTCGGCATGTCGCTCGACACGCAGCGCTACTTCGTCTTCGCGACGATGGTTATTGCGGTTCCGACCGGCGTGAAGATCTTCTCGTGGATCGCGACGATGTGGGGTGGCTCGATCCGCTTCACGACCCCGATGGTCTGGGCGATCGGCTTCATCTTCCTGTTCACTGTCGGTGGCGTTACGGGCGTTCAGCTCGCCAACGCCGGCCTCGACCGTTCGCTGCATGACACCTACTACGTGGTTGCTCACTTCCACTACGTTCTGTCGCTCGGCGCCGTGTTCGCGATCTTCGCTGCCTGGTACTACTGGTTCCCGAAGATGACCGGCTACATGTACTCCGAGTTCCTCGGCAAGCTGCACTTCTGGGTCATGTTCATCGGTGTGAACCTGATCTTCTTCCCGCAGCACTTCCTGGGTCTTGCCGGCATGCCGCGCCGCTACATCGACTATCCGGATGCCTATGCCGGCTGGAACATGGTGTCGTCCTACGGCTCGTACATCGCAGCCGTCGGCGTGCTGATCTTCCTCTTCTGTGTCGCCGAAGCCTTCGCCAAGAAGCGCGTCGCTGGCGACAATCCGTGGGGCGAGGGTGCAAACACGCTCGAATGGCAGCTGTCTTCGCCGCCGCCGTTCCACCAGTGGGAACAGCTCCCGCGCATCAAGTGATGGGAAAGAAACAGAAGCCGCCGGTTCCGGCGGCTTCCCCCCGCCGGAGAACCGGCAAAAGACGGCCCCTATGGGCAAAAGACGATCAAGGACGAGACATGACGGTCATCGACAATCACGAAGCAATGGGCATGGATGGCGCACCGCGCCTGTCCGAGGCCTCTGCGCGCGATTATTTCGAGCTTCTTAAGCCCCGCGTCATGTCGCTCGTCGTGTTCACGGCGCTTGCGGGCCTCGTGCTCGCCCCCGGACACATCAATCCCTTCATCGGTTTCATCGCCATCCTGTGCATCGCTGTTGGTGCCGGCGCCTCCGGCGCGCTCAACATGTGGTACGATGCCGATATCGACGCGGTCATGACCCGCACGGCCAAGCGCCCGATCCCGGCAGGCAAGATCCTGCCCGAGGAAGCGCTCGCCTTCGGCCTGACGCTATCGGCGTTTTCCGTGATCATCCTTGGGCTCGCCGTCAATTGGCTCGCAGCCGGGTTGCTCGCCTTCACCATCTTCTTCTACGCCGTCATTTATACGATGTGGCTCAAGCGCTCGACGCCGCAGAACATCGTCATCGGTGGTGCTGCCGGCGCCTTCCCGCCGATGATCGGCTGGGCCTGCGTGACTGGCGGCGTTTCGGTAGAAAGCATCGTACTTTTCCTCATCACCTTCCTGTGGACGCCGGCGCATTTCTGGGCGCTCGCGCTGTTCAAGATGGGCGATTATGGCTCCGTCGGCGTGCCGATGCTGCCCAATGTCGCAGGCCAGGCGACCACCAAGAAGCAGATCGTCATCTATGCGGTTCTGACGGCGCTGATCGGCATCTGTCCCACCTTGCTCGGCTTTGCGAGCGTCGGTTATGGCGCGGTCGCGGCAGCACTTGGTCTCGGTTTCGTCTGGTATTCGATCGGCGTGCTGCGCATGCCTGAGACGGATGAGCGCATGCTGCCCGCCAAGAAGCTTTTCGCCTTCTCGATCATGTATCTGTTCGTGATCTTCTCCGCCCTGATGGCGGATCACCTGATCGTCAATATCTGGCTGAATGCCGGGAGTGTTGCCTGATGGAAACCGTCAAGCTCAACGAAGCCCAGAAGAAGTCCCGCCGCGGCCGCAACATTGCGCTCGGTGTCGTCTTGGCTGGCCTTGTCGTCCTCTTCTACGTCGTCACGCTGATCAAGTTCGGCAACGGCATGGTCAACTGAGGAGCCGCAGCATGACGACCTCTCAGAACCCCGAGCAGAAGCAGCGCTCCAACGGTGTCATCGTCGGCACCTGCGTCGCCTTCGTTGTCGGCATGACCGGCATGGCCTATGCGGCCGTGCCGCTCTACGACATGTTCTGCCGCGTCACCGGCTATAACGGCACGACGCAGCGCGTCGAGCAGGCATCGGACGTCATCCTCGACGAAAAGGTCAAGGTTACCTTCGACGCCAATACCTCGGGCGGCCTGCCCTGGGAGTTCAAGCCGGTGCAGCGCGACATCGACGTCCGTATCGGCGAGACCGTGCAGGTGATGTACCGCGCCAAGAACCTTTCGTCGAAGCCGACGACGGGCCAGGCGACGTTCAACGTCACGCCGATGCAGGCCGGTGCCTACTTCAACAAGGTCCAATGCTTCTGCTTTACCGAGACGACCCTGCAGCCGGGAGAGGAGATGGAGATGCCGGTGGTATTCTTCGTCGATCCGGACATGGTCAACGCGGTCGAGACCAAGGACATCAAGACACTGACGCTTTCCTACACCTTCTACCCGCGCGAGCCGTCAAAGCCGGTCGCACAGGTGAAGACGGGCGAAACTGAGAACAAACTTTGACTGGAGGCCCGTTTCGGCTAAGCCGGAAGGGCGACAAGAGAAAGACCTATCGGGGATTACTGACATGGCCGATGCGCATCAGAAGAATCACGACTACCACATCATCGACCCGAGCCCCTGGCCGTTGCTTGCCTCGATCGGCGCATTCGTCATGGCGTTCGGCGGTGTCGGCTACATGCGCTATCTTTCCGGCGGCTCCTTCAAGCTGTTCGGCGCAGAGCTTGCCAATCCGTGGGTCTTCTTCATCGGCCTCGTCGTCGTTCTCTACACCATGTACGGCTGGTGGTCGGACACGGTAAAGGAAGCACACGAGGGTCACCACACCCGCGTCGTCTCGCTGCACCTGCGCTATGGCATGATCATGTTCATCGCTTCGGAAGTGATGTTCTTCGTCGCCTGGTTCTGGGCCTATTTCGACGCCAGCCTCTTCCCCGGCGAAGCCATCCAGGCAACCCGTACGGCCTTTACCGGTGGCGTCTGGCCGCCGAAGGGCATCGAGGTACTCGACCCCTGGCACCTGCCGCTCTACAACACCGTCATCCTGCTGCTGTCCGGCACGACGGTCACCTGGGCGCACCACGCACTGCTGCACAATGATCGCAAGGGCCTGATCTACGGCCTGTCGCTGACGGTCGTCCTCGGCGTGCTGTTCTCCTACGTTCAGGCCTACGAATACGCTCACGCTCCGTTCGCCTTCAAGGATTCGATCTACGGCGCGACCTTCTTCATGGCGACCGGCTTCCACGGCTTCCACGTCCTCGTCGGCACGATCTTCCTTCTCGTCTGCCTGCTGCGCGCGCTGCGTGGCGACTTCACGCCGAAGCAGCATTTCGGCTTCGAAGCGGCCGCCTGGTACTGGCACTTCGTTGACGTCGTCTGGCTCTTCCTCTTCTTCTCCATCTACATCTGGGGTGGTTGGGGCGCGCCTATCGCTCACATGTAAAGACAAGAGAGCTCACGCTCTTCTCGATGAGGCGGCTGCGACCATGCAGCCGCCTTATTTTTTGTCTGTCTTGCGGTTGTATCGGGAGGACGAGTCGGCATGAAAGTGCGTGTGTTTGTGGTGACAATGGCGTGGCTGCTGGCTGCATGCTCTTCGGCCCTGGCGAACGACCCGGCCGACCGCGTGGTGGTGCACAAGGCGAAGCGTCTCCTGCAGCTTTACCGTGATGGCGAGATGCTGCGTGAGTATTCGATCGCTCTTGGTGGCAATCCCATCGGTCATAAAGAACGCGAAGGCGATCGGCGGACGCCGGAGGGCCTTTATGTACTGGACTGGCGCAATGACAAGAGCGGCTATCACCTGTCGATGCATGTCTCCTACCCCCGGCCCGAGGACGTCACGGCAGCGGCAGCCAAGGGTGTCGAACCCGGTGGCATGATCATGATCCACGGTCAGCCCAATTATTTCGGCTGGCTGGCGTTTATGACGCAGATGTTCGATTGGACGGATGGCTGCATTGCGGTTACCAATGCCGAAATGGACGAAATCTGGAACATGGTTCCCAACAACACCCCGATAGAGATCAATCCGTGAGCGACGACAAAGCCCTCTATCCGCCGGTCGAACCGGTCATGGCAGGCATCAAGGGCCTGTGCCCACGCTGCGGCCAGGGCAAGCTGTTCGATGGGTTCCTGACGGTCAAGCCCGTCTGTGCCAACTGCGATCTTGATTATCGCTTCGCCGATTCCGGTGACGGTCCTGTCGTCTTCGTCATCCTGATTGTCGGCTTCATCGTCGTCGGTGCAGCGCTCTGGATGGAGGTCAACTTCAATCCGCCGCTCTGGCTGCATTTTCTGCTGTGGATACCGCTGGCGATCGTCTTCAGTCTCGGGCTGACGCGCATGCTGAAGGGCATCCTCATCAACCTGCAATACCGCAACAACGCGCGGCCGGGTGAAATCGATCGTGGCTGAAGTCCTGACCAAAAAGAAGGGCAGCCTTGTTGGGCGCATCGGCGCCTTCATCCTGCTTGCGACCACTTTTGCGATCCTCATCTCGCTCGGCACCTGGCAGATGCAACGGCTGCACTGGAAAGAGGGCCTGCTCGCCGCGATCACCGAACGTCGGTCGGCGCCGCCGGTGACGCTCGCCGAGATCGAAGGGATCCTGGCCGAAGGCGGCGACATCGACTACCGGACCGTCACCGTCCCCGGCCGGTTCGACCACAGCAAGGAACGACACTTCTTCGCGACTTACAACGGTCGCACCGGCTACTACATCTTCACGCCATTGATGCTGGATGACGACCGCTTCCTGTTTATCAATCGCGGTTTCGTGCCCTTCGAACAGAAGGAGTCGTCGACCCGTCTTGCGGGCGAACTCCCGACCTCCGTGTCGATCAACGGCCTTGCAAGGCCGAAGCTCAGTGAGAAGCCATCGTCGATCGTCCCGGACAATGACCTCGCCAAGAACATCTTCTACTGGAAGGACCTCGACGCGATGGCGTCGTCGGTCGGGCTTTCCGCCGACAAGGTCCTGCCGTTCTTCGTCGATGCCGATGCGTCGCCCAATCCAGGCGGCTTGCCGATCGGTGGCGTTACCCAGTTCGATCTGCCGAACAGCCATCTGCAGTATGCGCTGACCTGGTACGGCCTTGCCGGAGCCTTGGTTGTGGTCAGTGGTGTCTTTCTCATGCGGCGCAAGCCATAGGCGACCCTCTAGCGCGCGTCTTGTGACGCGCAAAGGTCGCTGTGGCACTTTGAATTACTGCCTGTTTCCCTAAATCGAATAGGATTTAAGGAAACAGGTGGTAGCGCCATGCTATCCCTGCGCGACACAGTTGAGGGACATGTGGAATGGGCTTGATATCAACAATCCTGATCGCGCTGACGGCGGTGTTGCATCTCGGTTTTCTCGTGCTGGAAATGTTTCTCTGGACCAAGCCGCAGGGCCGTTCGGTCTTCCGCATGACGGCGGAGCAGGCGGAGGCGACCCGGGTGCTCGCCGCCAATCAGGGGCTCTACAACGGCTTTCTCGCCGCCGGGCTTTTGTGGTCTCTCATACAGCCGGAGGCGTCATTTGCCTTCGAGTTGAAGGTGTTCTTCCTTGTGTGCGTGATCGTTGCCGCTATATATGGCGCTTGGTCGGTCAAGCCGCGCATCCTGCTGATCCAGGGCGGCCCGGCCATTGCAGCCCTTGTTTTCGTTCTACTGGCATCCTGATCCATGGCATCATCCGCGGCAAAATCTCCGATTACCATTCGCCTCTGCGGGCCGCGCGGCTTCTGCGCCGGCGTCGACCGGGCGATCCAGATCGTCGTTCTGGCGCTGAAGGAATTCGGCGCGCCGGTCTATGTTCGCCACGAGATCGTGCACAACCGCTATGTCGTCGAAGGGCTCGAAGCCAAGGGTGCGATTTTCGTCGAGGAGCTCGACGAGATCCCGCCGGAGCATCGCAAGCAGCCGGTGGTGTTTTCCGCCCACGGCGTGCCGAAATCGGTGCCTGCGGATGCCGACACGCGCAATCTCTTCTACCTCGATGCCACATGTCCGCTGGTCTCCAAGGTCCACAAGCAGGCGATGCGCCACAACCGGCTCGGCCGCCACGTTGTGCTGATCGGCCATGCCGGCCATCCCGAAGTCATCGGCACGATGGGACAACTGCCGGAAGGTGCCGTATCCCTGGTCGAGACCATCGAGGATGCGGATGTCTACATGCCGCCCGATCCTGACAATCTCGGCTTCGTCACCCAGACGACGCTTTCCGTCGATGACACCGCTGGCGTGATCAAGCGGCTGCACGAACGCTTCCCCAATCTGACGGCTCCGGCTGCCGATTCGATCTGCTATGCCACCACCAACCGCCAGGAAGCGGTCAAGCAGGCCGCACCCGGCTGCGACCTGTTTCTGGTGGTCGGCGCGCCGAACTCGTCGAACTCCAAGCGCCTGGTCGAAGTGGCGCTGAAGGCCGGTGCGAAGAAGTCGGTCCTCGTGCAACGGGCAGCCGAAATCGACTGGGAGACGATCGGCGATATCTCGACCGTTGGACTATCCGCGGGCGCATCGGCGCCTGAAGTCATTGTCAACGAGATCATCGAGGCGTTCCGCGAGCGCTATGATGCCGTCGTTGAGCTTGCCGACACGGTCGAGGAAAACGAGAACTTCCTCGTCAACCGCGAGATTCGCCATGTGCCGCTGACATCAGCCGACATGGCCTTCGTCAACGGCGAATAACCCATCTATCTTGCCCGCCTATCTTGAAAGTGAACAACCGTGGCAGTTTATACCGATATCACGGAAGACGACCTGAGCGCCTTTCTTGAGGCCTATGACGTCGGCCAGTTGACGTCCTACAAGGGCATTGCCGAGGGCGTCGAAAACTCCAACTTCCTGCTGCACACGACAAAGGGCGCCTATATCCTGACGCTCTACGAGAAGCGCGTGAATGCCGGTGATCTGCCGTTTTTCCTCGGACTGATGCATCACCTGGCCGATTGTGGGCTTTCCTGCCCTCTGCCTTTGCCGCGCGCCGACGGAGAACTCCTGGGCGAACTCTCTGGCCGCCCGGCCGCCGTGATCTCGTTCCTTGAAGGTATGTGGCTCCGCAAGCCCGAAGCCAGGCATTGCCGCGAGGTCGGCAGGGCGCTGGCCGAGATGCATGTCGCCAGCGAGGGTTTCGACCTGAAGCGCACCAATGCGCTCTCGGTCGGTGGCTGGCGGCCGCTCTGGCTCAATTCCGAGGCGCGCGCCGACGAGGTGCAGACCGGCCTCAAGGACGAGATTTCCGCCGAGCTTGCGCACCTCGAGAGCCACTGGCCGAAGACTTTGCCGGATGGCGTCATTCATGCCGATCTGTTCCCTGACAATGTCTTCTTCCTCGGCGACCAGCTGTCCGGCCTGATCGACTTCTATTTCGCCTGTAACGATTATCTCGCCTACGATGTGGCCGTCTGCCTGAACTCGTGGTGCTTCGAGAAGAACGGCTCCTACAACATCACCAAGGGCATGGCGCTGCTTTCCGGCTATGAGAGCGTGCGCAAGCTGACGCCGGACGAGGTCGAAGCCCTGCCGCTGCTCTGCCGCGGTTCGGCGCTGCGCTTCTTCCTGACGCGCCTCTACGACTGGCTGATGACGCCGGCCGGCGCGCTGGTCGTCAAGAAGGATCCGCTCGAATACCTGACGAAGATCCGGTTCCACCGGGCGATCGTTTCCAGCGCCGAATACGGCCTCCGGATCGAAGAGACCTCCGCATGAAACACGTTGACATTTTTACGGACGGCGCTTGCTCGGGCAATCCGGGGCCGGGTGGCTGGGGCGCTGTCTTGCGCTATGGCGAGGTGGAAAAGGACATGTGCGGCGGCGAGGCGGAAACGACCAACAACCGCATGGAGCTTCTGGCTGCGATCTCGGCGCTTGATGCGCTGAAGGACACTTGCGAGGTCGACCTGCACACCGACAGCAAATATGTGATGGACGGCATTTCCAAGTGGATCCACGGCTGGAAGAAAAACGGCTGGAAGACCGCGGACAAGAAGCCTGTGAAGAACGGTGAACTCTGGCAGGCGCTGGACGCGGCCAACCGCCGCCACAAGGTCACCTGGCATTGGGTCAAGGGCCATGCCGGCCATCCGGAAAACGAACGTGCCGACGAGCTTGCCCGCAAGGGCATGGAGCCC
The DNA here is from genome assembly GCF_003355565.1 of Ensifer sp. M14. Lineage (NCBI taxonomy): Bacteria > Pseudomonadati > Pseudomonadota > Alphaproteobacteria > Hyphomicrobiales > Rhizobiaceae > Ensifer > Ensifer sp. M14. Next base: position 3,882,138 of record NZ_QJNR01000004.1, on the reverse strand, counting down.
TTCAAGAAGGGGCGTCGACCGGATCCTCTTCTCGCAAAATGAAAAACGGGCCGTTTGGGCCCGTTTCCATTTGCATTGAAATCTGCTCTCAGAGCTGTTCCAGCATTGCCGCAGCACCCGAAACGGTTGCCTGGCCCGGGCTGTCTTCGAGGTTGAGAACCTTCACCACGCCGTCTTCGACAAGCATGGAATAGCGCTTCGAGCGGATGCCGAGCGTGCCGGCAGAGAGATCGACATCCATGCCGAGCGCCTTGGTGAAGGCGGCATTCCAGTCGGAGAGGAAATGTATCTTGCCCATGCCGCCCGACGACGTCGCCCAGGCACCCATGACATGCAGATCGTTGACGGCAACCACGGCGATATCGTCGATACCGCGCGACAGGATCGCGTCGCGGTTTTCCAGATAGCCGGGAAGATGGTTGAGCGAGCAGGTGGGCGTGAACGCGCCCGGCACTGCAAAGAGCACGACGCGCTTGCCCTTGAAGAGCTGTTCGGTCGTCACTTCCACCGGACCATCGGCGGTCTTTTCCTTGAAGGTCGCAGCGGGCAGCTTGTCTCCGACGGCAATGGTCACGGCATTCTCCTTGCGTTGCGCGTTTGCCCAGACCGGCGTTCCGGCGAGGCGTTGTCGCGGCTTGAATTGTCTTGCGTCCGGGCGTCTCCGGCCGGCGTCCTTCGACGCCATGCCTAAAACGGGTGGACTATAGAGGCGCATCAATCAAAGGCAAGGGTCGTCTCCATGCTGCGCCCGTCCGCACGCACGGTGAGGATCACCGGTTTTCCCTTGAGCGTCTTGTCTTTGCCGGAGAGCCGAACGGGGATCTCCGCCTGAAGCTCGGCACCTTCTGCATTGGTGATGACCGGTTTGCCGAAGGCGACGCCGGAGGGGCCGGCCAGAAACAAGTCGCGGTGCTCCTTGGCTGCATCCGGCGGCAGCCGCAACGAGAGCTGCACCACTGCCTTCCGCTCGTCATAGACGGCTCTTGCAACCTTGAAATTCTCGGAGGGAGCTTCCGGCAGGGCGGCGACTGCGCCATCGATGCGGGCAGCATCAAGCGGGTTGTCGAAATCGCCCTGCTTGAGCGTCAGGTTCAATTCGCCCTGTACCGGAATACAGATGTCCTCACAGATCCCGAGAAAGACTGACGCGCGGATCGTCACGTCCCCTTCACCGTGCAGCCGCTTCAGGGTGAGCGGGAAGGCAACCGACTTGTCGTAGCCGACATAGCGTACCACCCCGTCGTCGAAGGTCTTGGGAACGGGAAAGCCGATCTTCTCAAGCACGACGCCCTCAGCCGGATCAAGGGTGACCTGCGGAGGAATACCGCTGGCGCCGGGTTCACGCCAATAGGTCTTCCAGCCGGGGTTCAGCTTGACCTCGAGCGTTGCAGGGATCGTGCCGTCCTGTTGCGGCGCAGCGGCGACGAGACGGATCATGCCGCCTGTTGATGTCATCCATTCGCTGGTCGCAGCCTGGGCGCCGACGGGCAGAAAAAATGCGAGGAGAAGGCTTGCCCTGCCGATGCGCTGGACCATGTTCTCATATGTGGGGCGTTTGATCATGGCCAAAGCATTATCGCTTTTACCGGCAACGCTCCAGACGCCCCTTTGGGCGCTGAGATCATAAATGTTTGATCACGCAGGGCACGGTAAACGCGCTACGTGCATTATTTGGCGGTCGCGACGTTGAAGCGCTTTTCATTTCGCGGCGAATTGGTAGGCTATCTGCATTATGGCAATAACCATGGCACAGAAGAAGCGGGAACGCGGTTTCCTTGACGGTCAGTTCCTGATCGCCATGCCTGGGATGTTTGACACCAATTTTGCCCGCACCGTCATTTTCATCTGTGCCCATTCGGACGACGGCGCCATGGGGTTCATCCTCAATCGGCCGCAGCAACTGACCTTCCCGGATGTGCTGATGCACCTCGACATTCTTGACGAGGATGAGGCAATCCGCCTGCCGGCGATGACGCGCGACTTCCAGATCCAGGCTGGTGGCCCGGTCGAGACCGGACGTGGTTTCGTCCTGCACTCCGACGACTATTTGAGCGATTCCAGCATCCCTGTCAGCGACGATATCTGCCTGACCGCAACACTCGACATCGTCCGTGCGATCTCACGCGGGGAGGGGCCGCATCGCGCCACCATGATGCTGGGCTATGCAGGCTGGGGGCCCGGCCAGCTCGAAGCGGAAATCACCCAGAACGGTTGGCTGACCTGCCCGGCGCGCGACGAGTTGATCTTCGACAAGGCGCTTGGCGATAAGTACGATCGCGCTCTTGCTTTGATGGGCGTCAGCCCGGCGATGTTGTCGATCGAAGCCGGCCACGCCTGACGCCAGGCGCTGAAAAATGCGGACAATCAATGCAGGCATTGCACGTCAACCAGATCGGTCGGTGTGGCCATCGGGCTGCGTTGTGTTCGCAGCCCGCAGTTGGTGCGCCTTGGCGGGCCTGGAGCATTTCCGACTTACGCTGAAACGCTCTATCTCTTTGATCTTGCGCATCTCCTGACGGAAAACCGCTTCGCACGTTTCCTCGAAATGCTCTAAGCCCGTTTCATCAGCGGAAACCGCTCTTTCAGCAACCGCTGGATCGACTCCGAGCCAATCGGCGGGCCGAACAGGAAGCTCTGGCCGTAGTCGCACCCCATCTGCGCGAGCTGGATCGCGTCTTCCTCGGACTCGATGCCTTCGGCCACCACCTGCATTTCAAGTTCGCGCGCCATGGTGATCACCGAGCGCAACAGAATGCCGCGCTTGTCGCTCGGGTCTCGCACCAGCGCCTTGTCGATCTTGATCGTATCGAACGGGAACCGGGTGAGATAGGAAAGCGACGAGTGGCCCGTACCGAAGTCGTCGAGTGCCAGCTTCAGCCCGGCTTCCTTCAGTTTCTCAAGCACCAGCCGTGCCTGTTCCGGGTTCTCCATCACGAGAGATTCCGTCAGCTCCATCTTCACCTTGGCCGGGTCGCAACGGTTCTTGTTGAGAACGGCACGAATGTCGTCATAGAGCTCGTTGTTGAGCAGTTGCGCGCTGGAGAGGTTGATCGACACGAAGATCGGCAGGTCGCCGGTCTGGATCTGCCATTCCGTAAGGTCGCTGGTGGCCTTGTCGAAGGCAAACATGCCGAGCTGGTTGATCAGGTCGGAATTTTCGGCGATCGGGATGAATTCGGTTGGAGAGACGTTGCCGCGCTTGGGGTGGTCCCAGCGCATCAGCGCCTCGAAACCGGCGATCTCGGCGTCGCTGAGCCGCACGATCGGCTGATAGACCAGCGACAGTTCCTTGCGCTCGATCGCGCGCTTGAGATCGGCTTCGAGCTGCATGCGGTCGGAGCCGGACGTTCTGAACGCCGGGCGGAAGGGCTCGACGCGGTTGCCGCCTTCCTTCTTGGCGCGGAACATTGCCAGCTCCGCATCGTCGATCAGGCCGGCAGCGCTCTGCTCCTGGTCGAGCCAGGAAACGAGGCCGATGGAGGCGGTGAGGTTGATTTCGCGGTTGCCGTAATTGAGCGGCACCATGATCGCCTTGCTGACCGCGTCGGCGAAATCGGCGACCTTGGCCGGATCGCGCTCCGACATCAGGATCAGTCCGAACTGGTCACCGCCAAGGCGTGCGAGCGTATCCTGCGGACGCAGCAGTCGGCGCAGACGGCGCGTGAGCGCGATCAGGATGTTGTCGCCGGCGGCAATGCCGAGCAGGTCGTTGACCTGCTTGTAGCGGTCGATGTCGATGGCAAGAACGGTCGGGCGTGCCGTCGTCGTGCTGTCGGCCATCAAAAGGATCGATTGCAGGCGGTCGAGGAAGACCTGGCGATTGGGAAGGCCGGTCAGATTGTCGTGCAGGGCGTTGTGCAGCAGACGTTCGACCGAATTGCGCTGCTCGGTGATGTCGATGATCGTGCCGACGCAGCGGATGATTTCGCCATTGGCGCCGAGAACCGGGCGCGCGCGGATCGACAGCCAGTGATAATGGCCGTCCTCGGCGCGGACGCGGAATTCATGATTGAGCTTGCCGCGGCGATGCTCGAGCAGCACATCGAGCGTGGCGCGGAAGCGATCGCGATCGTCAGGGTGCAGGCGCGGCAGCCAGTTGCGCAACGGCCCGTGCATCGACCCCATGGAGAGCCCGAGCTGCAGCGAGATGTCGGGAATGGTCACGACCCGGTCGCGCGCCACGTCCCAGTCCCAGACCGTATCGCCGGAACCGGTCAGCGCCAGAGACTGGCGCTCAAGATCGGAAAACAGACCCTGTTGGTAGGCGCCGCCGGCAAAGGCATGCTGCATGACCGTAAAGCCGATCAACAGCACGATGAGAACCAGCCCGCCGCCGAGTGCCGGCTGGACGATGTCGTTGGCCAGCTGGCCCGTGACGGTCAGCCAGGCGCCGAACAGCCAGACTAGAATGAGCAGCCAGGCGGGGACAAGCAGGATGGCGCGGTCGTAGCGGTTGAAGCCGAGATAGGCGATCAGCACGATGCCGACGGTCGCCGTCAGCGCGAAGGAGAGGCGGGCGATGCCCGATGCTATCGCCGGATCGTAAACGGCGACGCCGAAAAGCAGTCCGAGTCCGAGGATCCAGGCGAGGGTCGCGTAGCCGAGATGCTGGTGCCAGCGATTGAGGTTCAGATAGGTGAAAAGAAAGATCACGAGGCCCGCCGCCAGGAAGACTTCGGTTCCCGCTCGCCATATTCGCTCGTCGCCGGCGGTTACGCTGATGAGCTTGGAAAGAAAGCCGAAATCGACGCAGATATAGGCAAGTACCGCCCAGGCGAGCGCCGCCGTCGCCGGCAGCATTGACGTTCCCTTAACCACGAACAGGATCGTCAGGAACACCGCGAGGAGACCGGCGATGCCGAGCACGATGCCGCGATAAAGCGTGAAGGCGTTGACTGTGTCCTTGTAGGCGTCCGGCTGCCAGAGGTAGATCTGCGGCAGCTCGGGCGTCGCCAGCTCGGCGACGAAGGTGATGACGGCCCCCGGGTTGAGCGTGATCTGGAAGACGTCCGAATCGTCACTCGGCAGTCGTTCCAGCGCGAAGCCTTCGCTCGGCGTGATCGAAAGGATGCGCTGCGACCCGAGGTCGGGCCAGAACAGCTTGGAGTTCACCAGGCGAAAGTGTGGCGCGACGATCACACGGTCGAGCTGTTCGCCCGAAACGTTGGCGAGCGCGAACACGGCCCAGTCGCCCTGGTGGTTCTCGGTGCTGGAGCGCACTTCGATGCGCCGGACAATGCCGTCGGCACCTGGCGCCGTCGAAACCTGGAAGGCTTCGCTGCGGCCGCTGTAGATCTCGGTCGTGGCCGTCAGATCGAGTGCGGTGTCTTCGCGCGAAATCTTGACCGGCTCGAGAGCATGGGCAATGCCGCCAAAGGCGCAGAACAGCGTTGCGAGAGCGATCAGAAACGCTGCCAGCTTCGAGGCTGACCATGCGAAGGGCGAGCGGGTTAGAGGCATCAAAGGGGCAATTTCCTGTTCGGTACGGCATCGTCGGACAGGAGGGAGAAAAGCACATGGTCACGCCATTGCCCGTTAATCCTCAAGTACTGTCTTAAGTAGCCTTCACGCTCAAAACCGGCCTTTTCAAGGAGCCGGATGCTTCTTGAGTTCTCCGGAATACAGGCTGCTTCAATACGGTGCAACTCAAGGCTCGAAAAGATGTAGGGAATTGCCAGCTTTAGGGCGGCAAACATGTGGCCGTGGCCGGCATGGCGCTCGCCCATCCAGTAGCCGATCATGCAGTTTTGCCCGGCGCCGCGGCGGATGTGGCCGATCGTGATCCCTCCGAGCAGGGTTTCCGCAGGCTTGTGGAAAAGAAAGAGCGGCACGGCCTGGCCCGACGCGAATTCCTGCTCGTTGCGGATGACGCGGCTGCGAAAGGCGCTTTCCGTCATTTCATCGGCGCGCCAGGTCGGTTCCCACGGCTCGAGAAAGCCGCGGCTCTCGCTGCGAAGCTGGTACCATTGGCGATAGTCGGCGTAGCGGGGGAGGCGAAGCAGGTAATCCTGATTGGCGATCTCGACCGTCTCGGGCTGCCGCGACAGGAACCGAAAAACCGATCGTGTCATAAGTGCCTCCGAGGCCTTCCAGTTGAACGCGCGGAAGATCCTTAACCGCCCGGCGCACAGTGCCCCTCGCGCTGTCGCAACTCCAAGCGTTGCACAACTTTGCGCACAAATCGAATCCGATTTTACAAAAAGTCGCAAACACTTCGCCGGCCAGGCCCCACGCTGGCCCTGGCCGAAACTTGGTGGGCCGGATCAGCTCGCGACGGCGTGTGCGACGGTGGTTTTTCCTGTCAGGGACGACAGGATGTCGTTCATCGGCGCCAGCTGTTCGAGCGGGCCGATTGCCGACAGCGTCGGGGTGGTGTCGAAGAACAGGCGACCGGCGAGATCCGTCAGGCGCTCGATGGTGATGCCGGACAGGCGCTCCATCAGTTCGTCGTTCGGGATCGGACGGCCGTAGAGCATCATCTGGCGGGCAATCTGGCCGGCGCGCGCCGCCGGGCTTTCCTGGCCCATCAGCAACTGGGCGCGGATCTGGGCGCGGGCGCGCTCGATTTCCTGCTGTTCGATGTTCATCGACGACTTGCGCAGCTCGTCGACAATCACGGGCATCAACTCCGGCAGGTTTTCGCCGCCGGTTGCCGCATGTACGCCGAAGATGCCGGTGTCGGAGAAGCCCCAATGGAAGGCATAGACCGAGTAGCAGAGGCCGCGATGCTCGCGCACTTCCTGGAACAGGCGCGAAGACATGCCGCCGCCGAGAATATTGGCGAGGATCTGCGAACAGTAGAAATCACGGGCGTGATAGGCCTTGCCTTCGAAGCCGAGCAGGATCTGCGCGTCCATCAGGTCGCGGGTTTCGCGGCTTTCGCCACCGGTATAGATCGCGGTCTCGAGAACCGGTGTTGCCAGCGGCGTGCGCGGCAGGGTCGAAAAGCGCTCTTCGACCTGGCGCACGAAAGCCTCGTGCTCGACGGCGCCGGCGGCGACGACGAACATCCGGTCGGTGGTGTAGTTGCGGCCGAGATACTGGCGGATCTGGTCTGCCGAAAACGACATCACCGTCTCCGGTGTGCCGAGGATCGGACGGCCGACCGTCTGGTTGCGATAGGCGGTTTCGGCGAAACGATCGAAGACGACGTCGTCGGGCGTGTCGTCGGCAGCGCCGATCTCCTGCAGGATCACCTGCTTTTCGCGGCGCAACTCCTCATCGTCGAAGCTCGACTCGGTGAGGATGTCGGCAAGGATGTCGACCGCCAAAGGCACGTGATCCTTGAGGACGCGTGCGTAATAGGAGGTGGTTTCGGTCGAGGTCGCGGCGTTGACTTCGCCGCCGACATTCTCGATTTCCTCGGCGATCTGGCGGGCGGTACGCCGGCCGGTGCCTTTGAAAGCCATGTGCTCAAGCAGATGGGCGATGCCATGTTCGCCCACGGTTTCGTTGCGTGAACCCGATTTGATCCACACGCCGAGCGCCACGCTTTCGAGATGCGGCATCTGCTCGGTTACCACCGTCAACCCGGAAGGGAGCCGGGTGCACTCAACTTTCATCATACGTTTCTTCTCGTTCTTACCCCTGGAGGCGGGTGCGTTCGCCGATAAAGGTCTCGACGCTCTTCAGATCCGCTTCCAGGATATCGAAACGCTCCTCCCTGTTCATCAGGTCAGCAAGCCACGTCGGAAGCGCCGGGTCAATACCACTTGCCGATTTTACGGCGTCGGGGAATTTCGCCGGATGGGCGGTTGCCAGCGTCACCATCGGGGCTGACGCCTTCTCGTGCTTGGCCGCCACGAAGACGCCGATGGCGCTGTGCGGGTCGAGCAGGTAGCCGGTCTCTTCCAGGGTCTTGGCAATGGTCTTGGCGACCTCTTTCTCGGAGGCGCGCCCGGAGCGGAACTCCTTGCGTATCGCTTTCAGTGCCTTTTCGCGTATGGCAAACGAGCCGGACTGCTTCAGGCTCTCCATCGCGGCGCGCACTTCGGCCGGGTCACGATCGTTCGCCTCGAACAGAAGCCGTTCGAAGTTTGACGAGATCTGGATGTCCATCGACGGCGACGTCGTCGCCTTGACCTCGCGCATTTCGTAGCGGCCGGTCTTCAATGTGCGGGCGATAATGTCGTTTTCGTTGGTGGCGACTACAAGCTTGTCGATAGGCAGGCCCATGCGCTTGGCGACGTAACCGGCAAAGATATCGCCGAAGTTGCCTGTTGGCACTGTGAAGGAAATCTTGCGGTCCGGTCCGCCGAGCGCGATCGCGGTGGTGAAATAGTAGACGATCTGGGCCATGATCCGCGCCCAGTTGATCGAATTGACGCCCGAAAGCTTGACACCATCGCGGAAGGCCGCGTCGTTGAACATGCCTTTGACGAGGTTCTGGCAGTCATCGAAATTGCCTTTGACGGCGATGGCATGGACGTTGCCGGCCTTCGACGTCGTCATCTGGCGCTGCTGGACCGGCGAAACCTTGCCATGCGGGAAGAGGATGAAGATGTCGGTGCGCTCGCGGCCGGCAAAGGCATCGATGGCGGCACCTCCGGTATCGCCCGAGGTTGCGCCGACGATGGTCGCCCGTTCGCCGCGCTCGGCCAGCACATAGTCCATCAGCCGGGCCAGCAGCTGCATCGCCACGTCCTTGAAGGCGAGCGTCGAGCCGTGGAACAGCTCCATGACGAAGGCATTTGGGCCGGTCTGGACGAGGGGCGCGATGGCCGGATGACGGAAGGTGGCATAGGCCTCGTCGATCATCTCGCGAAACTTGGTCTGGGGGATCTCGCCATGGATAAAGGGCTCGAGGACGGCGAAGGCGATATCCTGGTAGGATTTGCCGCGCAGCGCCCGGATCTCTTTCTTGGACAGCGTCGGCCACTCCTTGGGGAGGTAGAGACCGCCATCGCGCGCAAGGCCCGCAAGCAGTGCATCGCAAAAGCCGAGGGGGGCGGCCTCGCCGCGCGTCGAGATATACTTCACCATCCTAGTCCTTCGTCTTGCCTTCGGATCACGGCGACCCTATGCGAGCCGGCCGCGGTGCGTCTGTCTTATTGCGTCAGTCCTTGACAAAGTCCCCACGCATTCTTGTCACCCGTGCAATTTCCGGTCTCAGCGTCGTTTCGGAAAATTCCGATCGAGGCGGTTGACCCAATCGATTTTTCAATTCGCCGCTGCTATAGACGATGCTCGAAGGCCATGAAAGGCCTTCCGGCCGAGATTTCGGTCAAGGAGTTTCAACCGGTTCAGCAGAGGTTGTTCAACGTGTTTGGCAAAGTATCCCGGCCTGTCCTCGCAATATCATTTCTCGCGGTCCTCGCCGGCTGTAACAAGACGCAATCCGGTGGAGCGATCGATGCAGGTGGCAGCGCCGCCGCACCAACGCCGGCCGTCGTCCAGGCAGCATGCCCGCAGGTGGTCTTAAGAGACGGCACCTCGTCGTTCCGGACCTATGCCAAGGGCGGCAAGGACGATCCGACGAAGGTCATCTACCAGGCGTCGCTCGCCGATACCACGCGGCAATGCGTGCTGAGTGAGACTGCCATGACGGTCACCGTCGTGGTTCAAGGCCGTGTCGTCAGCGGTCCGGCCGGCGGCCCCGGCAAGGTCACCATGCCGATCCGCGTGGCGGCAACGGATGAAGAAAAGACGCTCTATTCCGAGTTGGTCCAGCACGTGGTCGAGGTCCCCGCAAGCGGTTCGACCCAGTTCGTCTTCACCAAGACGGACGTCACACTGCCGGCTGGCTCCGGTTCCAACGCCAAGGTTTTCGTCGGCTTCGACGAAGGTCCGCCGGCCAAGCGAAAGAAGTAAGCGTGCTGCAGCGGCAGCCTGAAACAAAAAACGCCGGGGCTAGCCCCGGCGTTTTCATTTGGCGTTCTTGTGCGATTATTCGGCAGCGACGCTCTTGCCGCCTTCCCACTTGTAGAGGGAGAAGGCCTGCGAGGTGAGGTCACCGGCTTCACCGTAGGTGAGCTTGCCCAGTACCGTGTCAATCGCCTCGCCGGACTTGATTGCGGTCGCAACCGCAGTCGCATCGTCGGCGGAGCCAGCCTTCTCGATGCCGGCCTTCAGCACTTGCACGGCGGCATAGGCGTTGAGGGTGAACGCTTCGGCCGGAATATTCTTCGCCTTCAGCGCCTCGACGGCCGGAGCCGACGCCGGGTTGCGGGTGGCGTCGCTGGCATTGGTGTAGATCGTGCCTGCAGCAGCTTCGCCGCCGATTGCCCAGAACTCGGTGTTCGACAGGCCGTCGCCGCCGAAGATCTGTGCGGTTACGCCCTGGTCGCGCATCTGGCGTGCGAGCAGGCCGCCTTCCGGATGGTAGCCGCCGAAATAGACGACATCGACCTTTTCGGCCTTCAGGCGGGTGACGATGGCGCTGAAGTCCTTGTCGCCCGGATTGAGGCCTTCATAGACGACTTCCGTGATGCCGCCGGCGTTGATGCCCTTCTTGAAGCCGTCGGCCAGTCCCTTGCCGTAGGGCGCCTTGTCGTGCAGCACGGCGACCTTCTTGTCCTTGAGGTTCTTGACCACAAAGGCGGCGGCGACTTCGGCCTGCTGGTCGTCGCGACCGCAGGTGCGCAGGACGTTCCAAAGGCCGCGGGTGGTCAGGTCAGGCGTGGTCGCCGTCGGCGTCACCATCAGGATGCCGTTTTCGGCGAGAACGTCGGACGCTGCCATCGAGGTGCCCGAAAGCACCGGGCCGACGACGAAGCGGATGCCTTCGCCGGCTGCCTGGTTTGCGACCGATACGGCCTGCTTCGGGTCGCCGGCATCGTCCATCATCTTCAGGACGATCTTTTCGCCGTTGATGCCGCCGGCCTTGTTGATCTCTTCGGCAGCCGCTTCAGCGCCGTTCTTGACCTGCTCGCCATAGGCCGCGACCGGGCCGGTCAGCGGCGTGATGACGCCAACGGTGATATCGGCAAAGGCGAACGGTGCGAAGGCGACGCTGGCCGCCAGGGTCAGGCCCGTCAACATTGAAAGACGCATGGTGTTTCCTCCTAGAAATACCCCTTGTGGGGCTTGGCTGATATGGCCCTCGTGCGCGGTGCGAAAATCGGGGAGATCTTCGGAGGGACTGCGACCGCACATCAATGTGACATCGTGTCCCTCGGCGCCTAATCGGACGCCCGCCGTGATGGCCGAGAGCTTTTTCCCGCCCCGGTGAAAATCCGGGGCGAAAGGGGTCTGCAGGCGGCTTGCGCCCGGGGGTGCCGGATCAGGCCGTCAACGATTCTGACCACTCGGAAAGAGCGGCGATCACGCCCGGCAGTGCCGACATGCGCGAAATTACCGTCTCGGCGCCCGCCTCGGTCAACTGGTCGGCATGCGAGGGATGGGTGTGCGAGCCGCCGGTGAAGCCGACGACACGCATGCCGGCTGCGCGCGCGCCATGGATGCCATGCACCGAATCCTCGATGACCAGGACGCGCGAAGGGGCGACGCCCATCTGCTTGGCGCCGTGCAGGAAGATGTCCGGCTTCGGCTTGACGCGGTCGGCGCCGAGGTCGCGGGCGGAATAGATGTGGCGACCGAAGTGGTCCTTGATGCCGACCTTGCCGAGCATCATGGCAAGCCGCGCCGAGGTCGAGTTGGAGCAGATGCAATGCGGCAGCGTCAGCTGCGCCAGCATCGGCTTGACGCCGTCGATGATCTTGAGGTCGCGCTCGAGGCGGTCGTCGAGGATGGCGTCGACCTTGCTGATGAGCGAGGCGGAAAGCGGAATGCTCGCTTCCTTTTCGATCTGCAGCAGCGTGTTCTGCCAGGTCATGCCAGCAAAGCGCTCTGCCATTTCCTCGACGCTGATCGGGTAGCCAGCTTCGGTCAAAAGGGCCGCTTCGACTTCCGAGGCGATAATTTCCGAATCGACGAGAACGCCGTCGCAATCGAAGATGATGAGATCGATACCGTTCATTTAAGTCAGTTCCCTGGGAGAAGGAGGCGCCGCAGGCAGGGGGAGGGTCTCTTTCGCGGCGAGTGCTTTTGTACGCCGAAGGTTTATACGATGGCGGCCGAAATCTCAACCTTTGGAAATCGTCGAAAGGCCGATGTCGCTTGCTCGACAGGCCCCTCCAGCGCCTCTAGATGTAGCCGATGGACAAGCAACGGGACGACACGATCGCAAGCCGCATCAGCCGCGCACTGGCCGAGAGGATCATCTCGGGCGCGCTGACGCCGGGCGAGCGCCTGCGCCAGGACCACATCGCCGAGGAATTCGGCGCCAGCCATGTGCCGGTGCGCGAAGCATTCCGGCTGCTGGAGGCGCAAGGGCTTGCCGTCAGTGAACCGCGTCGCGGTTTCCGCGTGGCAGCGTTCGATCTGAAGGAAGTGCGCGAGGTCGCCGAAATGCGGGCGGTTCTCGAAGTGCTGGCGCTGCGCCATGCGATCCCGCATCTGACCGCCGCGATCCTCGATCGTGCCGAAGCCGCCACAGTCGCGGCCGATACCTCGCGTGACGTCCGTTCATGGGAGGCGGCCAACCGCGCCTTCCATCGGTTGATCCTCGAGCCCTGCGGCATGCCGCGGCTGCTGGTCTCGATCGACGATCTTCACGCGGCCAGCGCCCGCTTTCTGTTTTCGGCCTGGCGCAGCAGCTGGGAAGCGCGCACCGACCATGACCATCGCGCGATCCTTGCCGCCTTGCGTGAAGGGCGGGGCGACGAGGCTGCGAAAATCCTCGAGCGCCATGTCGGCTGGATCGGCAGGACACCGGTCAAGACCGCCGCCGGCGAGATGCGAGAGGCGTTTTCGATCGTCGGATAGGCTTTCAGCGCAGCCGTTGTGCTCCGGCTGCAGTCGTCGGCGGAAAATTATCTATAATTTAGTTTGTCTCTATTCTGCAGGCTGTTGCGGGCTGTAAAGTGCGCATTCGTGCGCCGTTTTCGTGCGGTCCGTGGATTGACCAGCCTGCCTTCTGACGCTAGTGGGGCTGAAATTATAGATAGAATCAAAGATTATCTATAATTTGAACGCAACCCACGGAGACCCAGATGTCCAATCTCGCTTCCGCCCACGCGCCTCTGTTCGATCCGCTCCGCCTCGACGGTAAAACCTGGCCGGTTAAGACCCTGTTCGTGCTGCTTGGAACCGGTTTTCTTGCTCTCTCCTCGCAGATCAGCGTGCCGATGGTCCCGGTGCCGGTGACCATGCAGACTTTTGCCGTGACGATGATCGGCGTCGTCTATGGCTGGCGGCTCGGCGTGGCCACGATCCTTGCCTGGCTCGCCGAAGGCATGATGGGCCTGCCGGTTCTGGCCAATGGCGCCGGCGGTCTTGCGCATTTTGCTGGCCCCACCGCCGGTTATCTCGCGGCCTTCCCGCTGGTCGCCGGCCTTGCCGGCTGGCTGGCGCAACGCGGGTGGACCGGTGATCGTGTCGTCCTCAGCTTCTCTGCCCATTTCGCCGCCAACATGCTGTGCCTTGCGCTCGGTGCGATGTGGCTGGCGAGCCTGATCGGTTTCGAACAGGCTATCGCCCTCGGTGCAGCGCCCTTCGTGCTCGGCGCGGCGCTGAAGTCTGCGCTTGCGGCGGCCGTGCTGAAAGCCGTTCAGCGCTATGCGCAAAAGCCGACGGACCTCATTTGACGGTCCGGCTGCGCGGGCACCATCTGTTGTGCCTGCTGACCTTCGTGGGCGAGGGCTACACGCCCTCGTTCACCCGCAACTATGTCGAGATCGCCAAGCGCCTTTCCGCCGGTGAAGCCGTAACGGTCGTCGACGGACCGGACGATATCTGTGCGCCGATGTTGTGCGATGCCGGTGCCCATTGCCGGGACGAGAGCATCACACGGCGGGACAGCCTCGCACTTGCCTCGGTTTCCGACATCCTTGACCGGCAGATCGTGCCTGGATCGGTACTGGTGCTCGATGCCGACAGGCTAAGGCGATTGCGTTCGGCCTTCGTCGAGGGCAAGACTGCGGCGGCTTGCGCCGAATGCGAATGGGCGGGGCTCTGCAGCCGCGTTGCAGGCGGCGGTTTCACAGACGTCCTCGTGCACGCAGCCGAGGATCTGTGTCTATTGCGGGAAGAGGTCTGAAAAGGCCTTCTCGCCGCTATCGGTGAAGCGGATAGCGCGGCTGTTGGTCTCGCGCTTTGCCCAGCCCTTGTCGATGAACAGCGTCAGCAGTGCCTCGCCGAGCGAGCCGGCAAGGTGCGAACGGCGCTCGCTCCAGTCAAGGCAGGTTCGGCAGATCGGTCGGCGCGAGTTCTTCAAGGATGCGTAGCTTATGCCGAGCGCCTCGATGCGGATCTGGCCGGCATCGGTCAAGGCGAGGTCGTCGCCCGCGACCTCGATCTGTTTCTCCGCGATCAGGCTGTCGAGCATGCGCACGCCATAATCGCCGGCAAGGTGATTGTAGCAGACGCGGGCCTTGCGCAGCGCCGGATCCTTGGGCCCGGGGCGATGCCGGTTCATGCCGCGGCTGGCGGCAAACCCCATGAGGTTTTCGAGCATCAGGCCGACCTCGTCTTCGGCCAATTGGTAGTAGCGGTGACGACCCTGCTTGCGCTGGGTCAGAAGGCCCCCGGCCTCGAGCTTGGAGAGATGGGAACTCGCCGTCTGCAACGTGATGCCTGCATGCGTTGCAAGCTCCGTCGGCGTTAGCGCCCGGCCGCCCATCAGGGCGGTCAGCATGTTGGCGCGGGCCGGATCGCCGATCAGCGAGCCGATGAGAGCGATGTCTGGACCTTCCTTCATACTTCGATGGTAGTCGAAGCATTGCTGGCCGGCAAGCAGGCATAGTGGGTTCATCGAGAGGCACACACGAGGAACCACAAATGATCACCTGCTTCATCCGCTACGAGATCGATCCCTTCAAGAAAGAGGAGTTCGCCGCTTATTCCCGCAACTGGGGCGAGGCAATCCCGCGCTGCGGCGCCGACTTGATCGGCTACTTCGGGCCGCATGAAGGCTCGGCCACGACGGCCTACGGCGTCTACAATATCGACAGCCTTGCCGCCTACGAAGCCTATCGCGCCCGGCTTGCCGCCGACCCGTTGGGTCGCGAAAACTATGCGTTCGCCCGCAAGGAACGGTTTATCCTGAAGGAGGACCGCATCTTCCTGAAGAACGTTTCGTCGCAGGCTGGAAGGGATTGAACTCATGATCGCCGTTATTTTCGAAGTGCTGCCGGCCGAAGGCTGTCGCGAGACCTATCTCGGCATCGCCGCCGACCTGCGCCCGCTGCTCGATGGCATCGACGGATTCATCTCGATCGAGCGCTTTCAAAGCCTCGCCGATCCCAACAAGGTGCTGTCGCTGTCATTTTGGCGCGACGAGGACGCCGTTAAGGAATGGCGCAACGGCGCCGAGCATCGCGCCGCCCAGGAGGCGGGTCGCAATGGCGTCTTTGCCGACTACCGTTTGCGCATCGCATCGGTCGTGCGCGACTACGGCCTGAACCAGCGGCATCAGGCGCCGGTCGACAGTCGCGCCTTCCACGCGGCTTGACGGCTCTCGGCAAGCGAAGCGATTGGCCTCCCATCGTTAATTCGGATTTTTTCCTGGCGGCCTTCAGGCTTTGGTAACCATCTTCGGTAACCATAAGCTCCATAGTCCGTCCCGAGTAAGCGTATTTGCGAGTTGTCCATGTCATCAGTTGTTTCGCTTGCCGAAGTCTCCCGCGCCGCCCGCCCGCTGGGCTGGCTCGATTCCATCATCAAGGGTGACTGCGTGGCCGCGCTCAATGCGCTTCCCGACAATTCGGTCGATGTCGTTTTCGCCGACCCGCCCTACAACCTGCAGCTTGGCGGTATGCTGACCCGCCCCGACCAGTCGGTCGTCGACGCCGTCGATGACGAATGGGACCAGTTCGCTTCCTTCGAAGCCTATGATGCCTTCACCCGCGCCTGGCTGCTGGCCTGCCGTCGCGTGCTGAAGCCGACCGGAACGCTTTGGGTCATCGGCTCCTACCACAATATCTTCCGCGTTGGCGCCATCCTGCAGGACCTGCATTTCTGGATCCTCAACGACATCATCTGGCGCAAGACCAACCCGATGCCGAACTTCAAGGGCCGCCGGTTCCAGAACGCCCATGAAACGCTGATCTGGGCGACGCCGAACGCCAATGCCAAGGGTTACACCTTCAACTACGATGCGATGAAGGCGGCCAATGACGACGTGCAGATGCGCTCCGATTGGCTGTTCCCGATCTGCTCGGGCCACGAGCGCCTCAAGGGCGACGACGGCAAGAAGGTGCATCCGACCCAGAAGCCGGAAGCGCTGCTTGCCCGCATCATGATGGCGTCCACCAAGCCGGGCGACGTCATCCTCGATCCCTTCTTCGGCTCCGGCACGACAGGCGCCGTTGCCAAGCGTCTCGGCCGTCACTTCGTCGGTATCGAGCGCGAGCAGGACTATATCGACGCGGCATCGGCGCGCATCGACGCCGTCGAGCCGCTCGGCAAGGCCATGCTGTCGGTCCTGACCGGCAAGAAGGCCGAACCACGTGTGGCCTTCAATACGCTGATCGAAAGCGGATTGATCAAGCCCGGCACCGTGCTGACCGACGCCAAGCGACGTCATAGCGCCATCGTGCGCGCCGACGGCACGCTTGCCTCCGGCGGCGAGGCCGGCTCCATTCATCGCCTGGGCGCCAAGGTCCAGGGTCTCGATGCCTGCAACGGATGGACATTCTGGCACTTCGAAGAAGGGAACACCCTGAAGCCCATCGACGAACTCAGAACCGTCATTCGAAATGACCTGGCAAAACTGAACTGATCAACCAGTTCCACCAGGTCCTTCGAAAAGCGCTCTGACCGGTTTTTGTACCTTCAGTCCCGGAAGGAGAGCTTTAAACGCCCGGAATCCGCGAGGTTTCCGGGCGTTTGTACGTTCGGATTTGTCAGTCGTCGTCGAAAACCTCGATCGCGACGATCCGTCCTTCACCGTTGAAATGAAGAAACTCGACACCTGAACGCTCTACCTTCTCGCCGGTCTTGGCGTTCGTTGCCGTCAGATGCCACGTGGCTCGCGCCGACGAGGGCGAAAGCGTTTCGATCACGCCGTCTTCAGCCACCTGATCCGGATAAACCAGAAAATAGTCCCGAAAGGCGGAGACGATTGCGGCTCGTCCGGAAAGGGCGCCGACGCCGTTCGAGACATAACGCGCATTCTCGGCGAAAGCGTCGCATATCGACTGGAAGTCGAGCGCGTTGATCGCTGCATGGTAGCGTGCGGTCAGCGCGGAGGGATTGCGGGACATTGTGACAAGCCGGGATCAGCGCTGGATACCATAGGCGGCGAGATCGGCTTTGAGCTTTTCCGGGTCGGTGAAATGCACCGCGTGCCAGCCCGCCAGTCGCGCGCCCTCGACATTGGGCATGCTGTCGTCGATGAACAGTGTCGCCGGCGGATCGAGGTCGAAGGCGCGGGCATGGGCCTCGTAGATCGCCACATCCGGCTTGATCAGGCCGACGTCGCCCGACACGGTGACACCGCGCGGCATCGTCAGGAACGGATAGAGCAGTTGTGCCTCGCGGAAGGTGTCGGAGGCGAAGTTGGTCAACATGGTCACATCGCGGCCCTCTGCGATCAGGTTTTCCATCAGGGAAACCGTTTCGACATAGGCGTGCGGCACCATCTCCTGCCAATGCTTGCGGAAGGCGCGGATATGCTCTTCGCGCTCCGGATGATCCTTGATCAGCAGCGCTTCCGCTTCCTCCCAGGAACGGCCGCGGTCCTGCTCGATGTTCCAGTCGTGGGTGCAGACATTGGCGAAGAACCACTGCCGCTCCGCCTCGTCGGGAATGATGCGGCTGAAGGGCAGGTTCGGGTTGTAGTGGATCAGCACCTTGCCGATGTCGAAGACGATGTGGCGGATTTCGATGCTGCTCATGACCTGTTCCTCTTTAAACGTCTCAGCGCTCGGCTTTGAAGGCATCCGGGATCGCCTGGGCGATCGCCTTTTTCATAACCGTCGGCAATGCCTGGGCTTTCAGCGACGAGACCGGCTCCCACCAGCCGTCGTTTCCGGTCTCGGCGCGCGCGACATTGGCCCGGTAGACCGACAGGCGCAACTCGAAATGCGTGAAGACATGGGTAATGGTGCCGCAGTCTTCCCAGGCCGCCGCAAAGGGCTGCGCCGCGACCGACGTGTCGCCGTCCTGGCGCGCCGTCCAGGCGGTGCCGGGCACTTCGGTCATGCCGCCAAGCAGGCCGGTTTCGCCGCGCTTGCGCAGATAGACCGTGTCACGGGCATCGATCGCCACGAAGGCGGCGCCGAGCCGGAGCGGCTTGTCCTTCTTCTTCGCCTTGCGCGGAAAGGTTTCGGGATCGGCGACGGAAAGCGCCAGACAGTGCGGCCGGAACGGACAGAGCGAACAGGCCGGGCGCTTCGGCGTGCAGATCGTCGCGCCGAGATCCATCATCGCCTGGGCGAAATCTCCGGGCCTGTCGGCTGGCGTGAGCGCCGCGACGAGCGCACGCATCTGCGGCTTTGCCGCCGGCAGCGGCGCTTCGATCGCAAAGAGCCGCGAGATCACCCGCTCGACATTGCCGTCGAGCACGGCGCTTTGGCGGTTGAAGGCGATGGCGGCAACGGCCGCCGCCGTATAATCGCCGATACCGGGCAGGGCCTTCAGACCCTCTTCCGTGTCCGGGAAGCGACCGTCGTGATCGCGCGCCACGGCCTCGGCGCATTTCTTCAGGTTGCGGGCGCGTGCGTAATAACCGAGACCCGCCCAGGCCTTCATCACGTCCTCGTTGTCGGCGGCGGCGAGTTCTTCGACCGTCGGCCATAGCGTCAGGAACTTCTCGAAATACGCCTTCACCGCCTGCACGGTCGTCTGCTGCAGCATGACCTCCGACATCCAGATATGGTAGGGATTGGCAACCACGCCTTGTCTCGCCATCGACGGCGAGACCCGCCATGGGAGCTCGCGGTGGTGCCGGTCGTACCATTCAAGAAGAAGCGGGGCGGCCTTCGCCGCCGTGATCGTATTGTCCATGATTTGCCGGAGGTTCCTATTCCGGCTTATACTTGGCGAAGGCGAGCCGGCGCATCAAGGCTCAATCGACATTGCATACAGAAAGTCGCGTTCGTGAGTGAACAGAAGTCCCGCCGGGGTGTGATCCAGATCGCAGAGGTCGCAAACGGGCTGATCGATCCCGTGCTCGCCAAGCGCGCCGGCATCAACACCATGCTGCTCGGCTCCTGGGACGAGATCGCCGGTGCCGATTTCGCCGACTGCACCCGACCGGAAAAGATCGCCTGGCCGCGTCGCGCCTCGGAAATCTCCGGCGAGGGTGGCCATCAACCCGGCGTGCTCACCGTGGCCTGCGAGGGCGCTCGGGCCCTGTTCCTTACCCATGCCCAGGGCGAGCTGATCCAGCGGATCAACGGCTTCTTCGGCTTTTATGCGATCGGCCAGCTGCGGATCGTGCAAAAACCGGTCTCGCAGCCGACCAGGCGCAATCGCACGCCACGCCCGCTCACAGGCGAACCGGCCCGCAAACTCGAAACCATGGTCGAGGGCATCGAGAGCGAAGAGCTGAAGGCGGCGCTGCGGCGGCTCGGGACCGCCGTCATGTCTCCACGCCGGCGATGACGTGCGTCGCGATCTCCGAGTTGCGCTCCCTGCGCTTAGGGCACTTGTTCTTGAGCATGTCGTTATCGCAAAACCGTCCCGTACTTTTGCGCGAGATGCTTTAGGGCCGCACCATCAGCCGGTCACAATTCTTTGAATTCTGTTGAGAAGCTGCCCCTTGCCGCCCTGCGCGCGGCAAGATATCGAATCCGCACTGCAATTCCCTCCGAACACGGGTAAAATTCATGTCCGCTTCCGCAATGACCCTTTCCAAACGCCTGCTCAGCGGTGTTGCCATCGCGACCGTCGCTCTCGTGCTTGCCGCCTGCAGCGACGACAAGAAGGAACAGGCTTCGGCGACCCCGACCGAAACCACGGAAACGGCCGCCAAGACCGAAGTTAAGCCAGCCGATGCGAAGCCTGCCGACGCGATAACCACCGCATCGACGACGGCTGCCGCGACAACGACCACGGAAGCCAAGCCGGCCGGCACGGAAGTCGCCCAGTCGACGGCCGCTCCGGCGGCAAAGGTCGAGCTGCCGAGCTCGGAAGGCTCCGTCGACATGGCCAAGCTGCTCGAACCCGGCGCGCTGCCGGAAATGGCGATCGGCGATGCCAACGCGCCGGTCACGATCGTCGAATACATGTCGATGACCTGCCCGCATTGCGCCGCCTTCCACAACAACACCTTCGAAACGATCAAGACGAAGTACATCGACAGCGGCAAGGTTCGTTTCGTCCTGCGCGAATTCCCGTTCGATCCGCGTGCGGCTGCCGCCTTCATGCTGGCGCGTTGCGCGCCCGAGGGCCAGTATTTCCCGATGATCTCGATGCTGTTCAAGCAGCAGCAGCAGTGGGCTGCCGCCCAGAATGGCCGCGATGCCTTGCTGCAGATGTCCAAGCTCGCCGGTTTTACACAGGAGAGCTTCGAGTCCTGCTTGACGAACCAGAAACTTCTGGATGATGTGAACGCAGTTATGCAGAGGGGCGCAAAGGACTTTGGCGTACAATCGACGCCGACCTTCTTCGTCAATGGAGAGCACTATTCTGGGGATATGTCGGTTGACGTTATGTCGGCCCTCATCGACAGCAAGCTCTGATCCTTCGCTTTTCCTGAAAACGGGCGACGGCAGTAGCCGTGCGCCCGTTTTTTATGCCCGACAGCCGGGTGACGAGGGGCGTCCAGCGCCAGCGTCTGCCGCATGAAGTTCAACAAGCTCCGCCTGCTCGGCTTCAAGTCCTTCGTCGAACCCAGTGAATTCATCATCGAGCGTGGTCTGACGGGCATCGTCGGCCCGAACGGCTGCGGCAAGTCGAACCTTGTCGAGGCGTTGCGCTGGGTGATGGGGGAAAACTCCTACAAGAACATGCGCGCGTCCGGCATGGACGACGTGATCTTTTCGGGCTCCGGCAATCGCCCGGCGCGCAACACCGCCGAAGTCGGCCTCTATCTCGACAACAGCGATCGCACCGCGCCTGCCGCGTTCAACGACAGCGACGAAATCCAGGTGACGCGCCGCATCGAGCGCGAACAGGGCTCGGTCTACAGGATCAACGGCAAGGAAGCGCGCGCCAAGGATGTGCAGCTCTTGTTTGCCGACGCTTCCACCGGCGCCCGCTCGCCGTCGATGGTCGGGCAGGGCCGCATCGGCGAACTGATTTCGGCCAAGCCGCAGGCGCGCCGCCAGCTTCTCGAAGAAGCGGCGGGCATTTCCGGCCTGCATTCGCGCAGGCATGAGGCCGAGCTGCGGCTGAAGGCGGCCGAGACAAACCTCGAGCGCCTGGACGACGTCACCTCGCAGCTGGAAAGCCAGATTGAAAGTCTGAAGCGTCAGGCGCGTCAGGCCAATCGCTTCAAGATGCTGTCCGCCGATATCCGCAAGCATGAGGCGATCCTGTTCCATATCCGCTGGGTCCAGGCCAAGGAGGCCGAGGCCGAGGCGACGAGCCAGCTCAACCAGGTGACGGCCCTCGTCGCCGAAAAGGCGCAGGCGCAGATGCAGGCGGCCAAGGATCAGGCGATCTCCAGCCTGAAACTGCCGGAGCTGCGCGAGAACGAGGCGAAACTGGCGGCCGCCTTGCAGCGGCTTCAGATCGCCCGCTCGCAGCTCGAGGAAGACGCCGGCCGCATTCTGCGCCGGCGCGACGAATTGCAGCGTCGCCTGGCGCAGCTCGCCGAGGATATCGCCCGCGAGGAACGCCTGGTCGCCGACAATGCCGGCATTCTCGCCCGCCTCGACGAAGAGGATGAGGAACTGCGCGAGGCGCTTGGCGAGGCGGACGACCGGGCGAGCGAAGCCCGGGAGCGTCTCGAAGAGGCAAATGAAAAGCTTTCGGAAAGCGAAGCCGGTCTCAGCCGACTGACGGCGGAGCGCGCCGAAGCACAGGCAGGCCGCAACCAGCTTGAGCGCGCGCTGCGCGATCTTTCGGAGCGGCAGGCGCGGCTGGCGCGCCAGCTTTCCGATCAGACCCGCGATCTCGACGAACTCGACCGGCAGATGTCGACGCTGCCCGACCCGCACGAAAAGCAGGGCCAGGTGGAGGTGGCCGAGGCGGCCCTCGAAGAGGCCGAGGCGAATGTCGCCGATATCGAGGAGGCGCTGGCCGAAACCCGCCGCGCCGAGGCCGACGCCCGCCCGCCGGTCGATCGGGCGCGGGCCGTTCTCAACGGTATCGAGACCGAGGCACGCACGATCCGCCGTATGCTCGAAGCAGCCGGCGGTGGCGACTATCCGGCCGTCGTCGAGGAGATGAAGGTCGATCGCGGTTTCGAGACGGCGCTGGGAGCGGCCCTTGGCGACGATCTCGATTCGCCCCTCGATAGCGCCGCCCCTGCCCATTGGCGCACACCGGGCGACCATTCCGGCGATGCCCCTTTGCCGCCGGGCGTGCGCTTGCTGATTGAGCACGTTCGCGCACCGCAAGCCCTGACCCGCGCCTTGAGCCAGATCGGCATCGTCGACAGTGAGGCCGACGCCGAGCGGTTGATGCCATTGCTGAAGCCCGGCCAGAGCCTCGTGACGAAGCAGGGCTCGGTCTGGCGGTGGGACGGCCACGTGACCGGATTCGAAGCGCCGAGCGCTGCAGCGCTGAGGCTCGCCCAGAAGAACCGCCTTGCCGAACTCGACACCGAGGCGGACCAGGCCGGCGAGGCGCTCCGCCGTGCCGAGGCCGATCTTGCTGCCGCCGGCTCGCGCATCCGCGCCGAGGATGAGCGGCTGCGGCTTGCCCGCGATGCCCAGCGCATGATCACCCGCCAGCTGGGCGAAGCCCGCGATGCGCTGGCCGCCGCCGAGCGCGCATCCGGCGATCTCTCGCGTCGTCGTGCGGTGGTTGCCGAAACCAAGAGCCAGCTCGAAAGCCAGCTGGAAGAGGTAGCCGAACAGATCGAGACGGCCAACGACGCGCTTGCCGATGCACCCGACCTTTCCGAGCTTGAGCTGAAACTGCGCACGCAGACGGCGGATGTCGCAACCGACCGCGCCGCGGTTGCCGAACGGCGCGCCGCTCACGACGGACTTGCGCGCGAGAACGAGGCACGCCAGCGCCGCATCACGGCGATTGCAGGCGAACGCCAGACCTGGAAGGCGCGGGCGGCCAGCGCCGACGAGCACATCGCCACCCTCAGGGATCGCGAGGCGGAAGCGCGCGAGGAGGTCGAAGACCTGATGGACGCGCCCGACGAGTTCGACGACAAGCGGCGCGCGCTGATGAACGAACTGCAGAAGGCCGAGGCTTCGCGCCGCGAGGCTGCCGACATCCTGGCCGAGGCCGAGGGCCGCCAGCGCGAGGCCGATCGCATGGCCGCAACAGCACTTTCGGAGCTGGCGGAATCGCGCGAGAAGCGCGGCCGCGCCGAGGAGCGGCTGGTGTCGGGCCGCGAGCGCCGCGTCGAGATCGAGGGTCGCATCCAGGAAGCCCTTTCCTGCGCCCCGCACGAAGTGATGCGGCTGACCGGGCTTGCCGTCGACGAGGCGCTGCCGGACATGCGCAATGTCGAGCGTGAACTGGAACGGCTGAAGATCGAACGCGAGCGCCTTGGCGCCGTCAACCTGCGTGCCGAAGAAGAGCAGAAGGAGCTATCCGACCGGCTGGCTTTGCTCTTGAAGGAGCGCGACGACGTCATCGAGGCGATCCGCAAGCTGCGCAGCGCCATCCAGAACCTTAACCGCGAGGGTCGCGAGCGACTGATCGTCGCCTTCGATGTGGTCAACGCCCAGTTCCAGCGGCTTTTCACCCATCTCTTCGGCGGCGGCACGGCGGAGCTGCAATTGATCGAGAGCGACGACCCACTCGAAGCCGGCCTTGAAATCCTCGCGCGTCCGCCGGGCAAGAAGCCGCAGACCATGACGCTGCTTTCGGGTGGCGAGCAGGCGCTGACCGCGATGGCGCTGATCTTCGCCGTGTTCCTGACCAATCCGGCGCCGATCTGCGTGCTCGACGAAGTCGATGCGCCGCTCGACGACCACAATGTCGAGCGCTATTGCAACCTGATGGACGAGATGGCGGCTTCGACCGAAACCCGCTTCGTCATCATCACCCACAACCCGATCACCATGGCCCGCATGAACCGCCTGTTCGGCGTCACCATGGCGGAGCAGGGCGTATCCCAGCTCGTGTCCGTCGACCTGCAGACGGCAGAGCGACTGAGGGAAGTGGTTTAAGCATTACTCGAATTCGAGAACGAAGCTTTCGGTCGAATCCAGCGGAGCCATGTCATCCCAGGTGGTGACGCGCACAGCCGCCGCGCGCGGCTCTCGGCCTTGAGCCGCCTGTGCAAGACCAATCTATGGCCTCATCTTGAAGCTGACGCCGCCGACGGCGTCGTAGCCGCTGTTGAACAGCGAGGCGACGAATTCGTTCTCCGCCACCGATGTGATCGTTGCAAGATAAGCGCTGCAACGTGGGCGGCACGGGCCGATGGTCAGCTTTCAACGCATGCATACGTTTCGCTTCATGCCGCTCTTCGAAGCTCGCTGACACGCTGTTCTTCGCGCCAGGAGGAAGGGCTCTTGCCTGTGACGCGCAGGAACTCGCGGTTGAAGTTGGATTTCGTCAGGAAGCCCGCCTCGAAGGCGATCTGCGTGATGGCCTCATTTGTCGTCTGAAGCAGCCGACAGGCTTCCTCGACCCGGTAGTTGTTGACGTATTGCGAGACGCTGATGCCGTGGATGCGGTTGATGGCGTTGGAAATACGCCGCGCCGGTACACCGAGCTTGCGCGCGATCCGAGAGAGGTTGAGTTCAAGATCCTTGTAGAGCGCCTTCTTGTGCATCAACTCGCCGATGCGTTGCACGATTTGTGCGTCCTCTTCGCTTGCAGCGCGCTCCTCGGGTAACGCCTCTTCATCCTGCCGTTCGTTGTCCGTCGACGTGTCGAAGCTGGCGATCGAAGCGGCGGTCCCAAGAATGAGCAGGGCGAGCACGTTGCCGGCCGCGACGATTGCGCCGGAATAGGCGCCGCCGTTGCGCGTCTGGTCAAAGCCGATGGCGACGTCGCTGAGGGCTGACGCGACGAGCGCCCATCCGGTGATCTGCAGCGCGCGGTATGATCGAAGCACACCGTCGAGGCGGGACGTGACCAGTGCGTTCGGCCCAAGCCGCGCAAGCCATAGCAAAGCAATGCCGTAGCCGAGAAAGAACAGGATAATCGCGGTGCCGACAGCATCTCGCCAGGCAAACATCATCACCCCGACGATGAGCGCCGGCAGGAGGTGCCAGCCGATTTGCCTGAGGCTTGGCTGGCTGTCGCTTGCAAGGTTGCTGAAGCAAACCCAGGCGAGCGCTGCGTTGAACGTCGCAAGCATCGCCTGAGCCGGCAGGATGGCGCGAATGTCGTAGCCCCACCGGATGCCGATCAGCACGGACTGCAGCGCATAGGCGCACACGAGCAGGAGGAACAGGCGCTGCTCAAACGTCATGACGTCGTCCCGTTGCGACAGCATGCGGACGATCACGATCGTCAGTAGGAGGGAGACGACGAAGGGTAGCGGTACAAATAACATGAGTGGATGGATTCTTCGGAGGAGGTGTGGACGTTTCGATGATGCCCTCGATTGCGATCATGGTCGACCCAAAACGCGATCAAGGTCGCCGCTTGGTTCGATTTCGGGCGAGCTGTTCCTGTCCGGCGATGGTGCCGGATCGAACGAATGGAGAGCCAAATGTCGATCGCACTGCCTGCAATGGTCCTTGCCCCCATCCTTCTCGTCGCCATGGCGAGCAATGCCGAGACATCGGCGACCGACATCGATATCACCGGTGTCACGGCTATCGTCGCAACGGGAGACGCCAGCGCAATCGAACTCACCAGTGACGAGAGCTTGCCCTATAGCGCCTCGGTCGAGAGCAAGCGATCCGGCTGGTTTGCACCCTTCTATTCCAGCTGGTTTTACAGCGACTGCGTATCGCAAACCCGGATGCGCGTCGAAGGCGCCACCCTCTACGTGGAAGTGGCTGCGCCGTCCTGGCCGGAACTGGAGGACTGCAAGACCCAGCTTCGCGCCAACCTCAAACAGGGAGCATCGGTCTCGATCGAGCAACCGGCATTTCAAGCCAAGCTGGAGGGAGAGTTTTCGAATGTCGCGCTCAAGGGCAAGGCGGCGGATGTTTCGATCGATGGGCACGTCGGACAGGTCAGGCTCGACGTGGACGCCCTGCGGGCGCGGCTGATCTACGAAGAGACCCGACAATCAGAGACCGTCGAAATCTCCGGAAAGGCGCTCGATATTCATCTTGGCTTCGATGCGGCAAGTTTCATCGATTATCAGGTGACGGCGACGGCGTCTTGGGTCGACAGTTCGCGAACGGCGGTCCCCGGCGCTAGCCCAAAGGTTCGCATCACAGGGGAGATGGTGCGGGCGACGATCCGCTGAGGCTCGCCTTCCCAGTCGCAAAAATGATGCGCTGCAGCATAAATCTTCGGCGGGTGCATTTCCAGGCCGAAGCATATACTGTAAATCGTCACAAAAGACTGTTTCTGGGTGGAGAGCAGGCATGACGAAATGGGTTTACACCTTCGGTGGGGGCAAGGCCGAAGGGCGGGCGGGCGATCGTGACCGGTTGGGCGGCAAGGGTGCGAACCTTGCCGAAATGTGCAGTCTCGGCCTGCCGGTGCCGCCGGGGCTGACCATTATCACCGATGCCTGTAACAGCTATTTCGACAATGGCCGCGAGATCCCCGACGGCTTGCACGATCAGGTCCGCGAAGGCATTCGGCGGATGGAGGAAGTGACCGGCCGGATCTTTGGCGACACCAACCGTCCGCTGCTGCTTTCGGTGCGTTCCGGCGCGCGCGCCTCGATGCCGGGGATGATGGATACTGTTCTCAATCTCGGCCTCAACGATCAGTCGGTGCATGCGCTCGGTCACGACGCCGGCGACGCGCGTTTTGCCTGGGACAGCTACCGCCGCTTCATCCAGATGTATGGCGATGTCGTCATGGGCGTAGACCATGATGTTTTCGAAGAGATCCTCGAAGACGAGAAGGCCCGCCTCGGCCACGAGCAGGATACCGAGCTTTCCGCGGTCGAATGGCAGCATGTCATCAGCCGCTACAAGGAAGCGATCGAGGAAGCCCTCGGTGAGCCGTTTCCACAGGATCCGGAAATCCAGCTCTGGGGCGCCATCGGCGCTGTTTTCTCCAGCTGGATGAACCCGCGCGCCATCACCTACCGCCATCTGCACAGCATTCCCGCGGCCTGGGGCACGGCCGTCAACGTCCAGGCGATGGTTTTCGGCAATCTCGGCAATTCGTCGGCGACCGGTGTCGCCTTTACCCGCAATCCGTCGACCGGCGAGAACGAGCTTTACGGCGAGTTCCTCGTCAATGCTCAAGGGGAAGATGTCGTTGCCGGCATCCGCACGCCTCAGAACATCACCGAGGCTGCCCGTATTGCCTCCGGCTCCGACAAGCCGTCGCTGGAAAAGCTGATGCCGGAGGCCTTCGCCGAGTTCCGCGCGATCTGCGACAAGCTCGAGCGCCACTATCGCGACATGCAGGACCTCGAATTCACCATCGAGCGCGGTACGCTCTGGATGCTGCAGACGCGCTCCGGCAAGCGCACGGCCAAGGCCGCGCTCAAGATTGCCGTCGATATGGCCGAGGAGGGGATGATCTCGAAGAACGAAGCGGTCGCTCGCATCGATCCCGCCTCGCTCGACCAATTGCTGCACCCGACGATCGATCCGCACGCGCGCCGCGATATCATCGGCTCCGGCCTGCCGGCGTCGCCGGGGGCGGCGACAGGCGAGATGGTCTTCACCTCAGAAGAGGCCGTTCAGGCCGACAAGGAAGGCCGCAAGGTCATCCTCGTGCGCATCGAGACCAGCCCGGAAGACATTCACGGCATGCACGCCGCCGAAGGCATTTTGACCACTCGTGGCGGCATGACCAGCCATGCTGCGGTGGTGGCACGCGGCATGGGCACGCCGTGCGTTTCCGGCGCCGGCGGCATCCGCGTCGATCTGCGCAACGAATTGCTGATCACCCCGAGCGTGACGCTGAAGAAGGGCGACATCATCACCATCGACGGCTCGTCCGGCCAGGTGCTGAAAGGCGCGATCGCCATGCTTCAGCCCGAGCTTTCGGGCGATTTTGGTAAGATCATGGCCTGGGCCGACGCCAGCCGTCGCATGACCGTGCGCACCAATGCCGAGACGCCGGCCGATGCGCGCGCCGCGCGCTCCTTCGGGGCCGAGGGCATCGGCCTGTGCCGCACCGAGCACATGTTTTTCGAAGACGGGCGCATCAACGTCATGCGTGAAATGATCCTGGCGGAAGACGAGGCTGGTCGACGCCTCGCGCTTGCCAAGCTCCTGCCGATGCAGCGTTCGGACTTCGTCGAGCTGTTTTCCATCATGCACGGGCTGCCGGTGACCATCCGCCTGCTCGACCCGCCGCTGCACGAATTCTTGCCGAAGACGGATGAAGAGATCGCCGATGTCGCCGGCGTCCTGTCGCTCGATCCGTCAGCCCTGCGCCAGCGCGTCGACCAGCTGCACGAGTTCAATCCGATGCTCGGCCATCGCGGTTGCCGCCTCGCCATCTCCTATCCGGAGATCGCCGAAATGCAGGCCCGAGCCATTTTCGAGGCAGCGGTCGAAGCCGCACGCGAAACCGGTGCTCCGGTCGTGCCTGAAATCATGGTGCCGCTCGTCGGCCTGCGCGCCGAACTCGACTACGTCAAGGAGCGCATCGATGCGGTGGCAAAGGCGGTGATCGGCGAAGCCGGCATCGACATCGACTATCTGGTCGGCACGATGATCGAGCTGCCGCGTGCGGCTCTTCGCGCGCATGTGATTGCCGAAGCGGCCGATTTCTTCTCGTTCGGCACCAACGACCTGACCCAGACGACCTTCGGCATTTCGCGCGACGACGCCTCGCAATTCCTGGCGACCTATCAGCAGAAGGGCATCATCGAGCAGGACCCGTTCGTCTCGCTCGATTTCGACGGGGTCGGCGAACTGATCCAGATTGCCGCCGAGCGCGGACGGCGGACCAAGAACGGCCTGAAGCTCGGCATCTGCGGCGAGCACGGCGGCGATCCGGCCTCGATCCGTTTCTGCGAAGAAACCGGCCTTGACTACGTCTCCTGTTCGCCCTTCCGCGTGCCGATCGCCCGGCTGGCAGCCGCCCAGGCGGCAATCAACGGCAAGGCGTGAGGCACCAAGGCGGCAACGGCTCGCGCTGTTGCCGTCGTGCAACGGGAAGACGGCTTCAGTATTGTCTCGGCATTTCCTGGTTGCAAAGTGCGGACCAGCGGTTCATGACGCCCACCGTTCGCACGGCATATTGTCGGGCGGCAGGTGTCGGCCATGCATGACATGGCCGTTTGTTCAGAACAGGAGCGGAAAATGACGCAGAGCATTTCCTTACGCCCCTTGGGGCTTCGTGGCTGATCAGGGTTGATGCGCTGGTGAGACCCGTCCTGCCGGCCATCGCGCCGGTTGCTTGACCCTGTTCTGGAATTATTTTCGTGGGCACTCATCTTGGGGACACCGTCCCCGAAGACGAAGGCGGCGCGCGCAATGCGGCCGTCACACATTATTTCACCGCCGGCAGCTGGATAGAAGGCGCGGCAATTCACCAACTGCGAGAAGTCTCGGCGCTTGCCGGCATGATTTCCGTCGCCGGCTTCCCGGATCTTCATCCGGGAAAATACGGGCCGGTCGGGATGGTCGCTCTTTGCGAGCGGGTTTACCCGCAACTGATCGGCAACGATATCGGCTGCGGCATGTCGTTCTTCGAGCTTTCCCTGCCGCTGCGCAAGTTCAAGGTCGAAAAGGCGGCCGAACAGTTGCGCGGCATGGAGCAGATCGATCCGGACGACCTGGCCGGACGGCTCGCGGAACATGATCTCTCACCAGATATGTGCCCGCATTCTCTCGGCACGATCGGCGGAGGCAATCATTTCTGCGAGCTACAGGCCGTCGACGAAATCCTGAGTGAAGATGCTGGAAGCATCGTTGATCGTCAGAAGCTCTATCTTCTGGTTCATTCCGGTTCGCGTTCGGTTGGCGCCGATCTCTTCGGTCAAACGCTCGATGCAGCCACACCGCTGCGCGACGGCATGGCTGCAGATTCGCTGGCCACCAGGCAGTGGCTGGCAAGAAGCGCCGACTGCGTGTGGTGGGCGTCGCTCAACAGGCAGATGGTCGCCGAGCGTGCGGCCCAGGCGTTGCGTGCCGACGTGACGCTTGTTGCCGACGTGCCGCACAATCTGGTGCGAAGCACATCGGCCGGCTTTCTGCACTACAAGGGTGCGGCGGCCATCGGCGAAGGCACCGTTGCACCGATCGCCGGCTCGCGCGCAACGAGAAGTTATCTCGTGCGGGCCTTGGCCGGCGCAGAGGCGTCCCATTGGGGCATTTCGCACGGCGCCGGGCGCAAGTATGACCGGAAGGCCATGCATGGCCGCGCCGGTGCGCACCGATCCGAGCGTGATGCTCTTCGTCTCAACGGCTGGGGCGGCGTTGCCATCTGTGACGATCGCGACCTGCTGATCGAGGAGGCCGCGAGTGCCTACAAGGATGCCGCGAAAGTCGTCGGCGATCTCCAGGCATTCGGGCTCGTAGAACCGCTCGCCGCCATGAAGCCGCTGGTAACCTACAAGAACGTCCAGCGGCAGGCGGTCGACCGGGACAAGGCAAAACGGGAGCGGATGACGATGAGGAGGATGCGCCGTGGGTGAGGTAATGCTCTTTCTGACTGCGGGCAACGGTCCAGTCGAGTGCCGCATCGCCCTTGCCGCGCTCATCGAAATTCTTTCCAGGGAAGCAATGACGAGAGGTTGCAGCTTCGAGGAGACCCGTGGCGGTCAACCTGATGCGTTCGGTCCGAAGTCGGCCGTGGTGGCGCTGTCTGGTGAAAAGGCGGAGGAAATGGCCGAGGCCTATTGCGGCACGGTCCGGTTTGTCTTCAAGAGCCCGGTGCGCAAGGGCCACCAACGTCAGAACTGGTTTGTCGGCGTTCGGCGCCTCGAACCTTGCGCCGATGCGGCCGTGGTACCGACGATCGAGCACAAGGACTTGCGCTTCGAGACGTTGCGGGCCGGTGGACCTGGTGGCCAGCATCAAAACACCACCGACAGCGCGGTCAGGGCGACCCATGTGCCGAGCGGCATCACCGTTGTCTGCCGGGAGGAGCGATCGCAGCATCGCAACAACGCGACCGCAATCCGCCGGCTTCAGAGCATTCTGGAACTCATCGCCGCCGATCACGAAGAGCAGGAAAAAGCAGCCTTGTTCGTGGCCAGCAAGCAGTTGGAGCGTGGCAATGCGGTGAAGACGTTCCGGCTCTAGAGCGCTTCATCTCTAAACGGAAGCAATTCTGTTGGCTCAAAACGGCCGCTCCACACGAAGGATGGCGCTGAGCGATGCCGATCCATCGAGCAAGCCATCCGACACAGTGGGCGGCCGTTTTCAGCCAACCCGAAGGGCCGGATGAATTTTGGCCATTGCCGGCGGTGGCCGTCTCGACCGCAGCGTCAGCTGCGCTCTTCGCCAACCGCCTTGGTCCTGGCCGAAATTCCTTCCGGCAGAATGCCTCCGTTTAGAGATGAAGCGCTCTAGCCGTGCGATTGCGCGGCCCGGGCGCCGAGCGTCCGGGGCGCGCGTCTGCAGCTATCGACATGCGGCCGCAGTTCAGTTCGCCTGCACGATCACCGGACGCGCGATGACGACCGGGCGGTTCCAGCCCCACATCATCGCATCGTTGTTGTAGCGGAAGGCGCGCGACTCGGCGCGGCGGTCAAGCTCGATGCGCTGCAGGCAGGTGGCAAATGCGTCTGTTCCTCGACGGAAGCCGTAGGAGGCGCAGGTATTGCCATCGGCGGCGCGCCGCTCCTCCGGGGTCATCGTCTGGCAGGCCGCAAGCAAAAGCCCGACGGCGCAAAGGGTCAGCAGTTTGGTCTTCATCGTATTCATGCCTCCTGAGCGGATGCAGATCGGCTTGGCGAAAGACCGTCTTTGCTTGTGCCCCAACCTCATCCTTGTCAGGAGGTCGGACACGCCGCATCGCTCAGCTCTTTACCGCCGCCTGCAGGACAGAGCTCTGCCGCATGGCGGGCTGTCGTGTCCACCCTGATTTTTTCGGGTATTGCCATGAAGACCGGCAGGGCGGATCGTGCAATCGCCGGCCGAGGCGTCGCCGCAACGCTAGGCCAAACGCCGGCGTTCAGGTATGCGCGCGCCACAAGGCTTTTGTATTCACGATTCAATCGCATGGAGGCATGATGGGCCTGCCGGCGGGCAGCCGTCAATCCGTTTCCATGCACCTCAAAGCTTACATGCGCTCGAGCACGCCGACAAAGGATTCGGCAAAGCTTTTCAGGTCCTGGGTGTTCTCGCCGGGATGCTCAAGCCGGATCGTCGAGCCTTCTTCCTCGAGGCAGACGAACAGGATCGGCGAGGTATCGCCCTCGGTCTCGCCGAGGCGCAGGACGGCGATGCTCAGGCAGTCCTCGATCAGGCCGGACGCCGGCAAGGCAAAGAGAAACTCGCCGCCGACATTATCGGCGACCGTCCGGATGAAAGCGGTGAAATCATCCTTGCTGCCGGAGAAACCGTCGAGGGAAAGCTCAAGCTCCAGCAGCGCCATTGGTATACCGGTGTCAGCCGGTGGGGGCGGTGCTGCGTGGGTGGCAGTTGCCACGGCTGCTTGCGATGCGACCATGATGTCTCTCCGTCTTGCCGTGCTGGATCACTTCCCAGACGACGGCCATTGCCTCCGGTTGACTGTTCCCTGCGGCCTTTGCCGCCGTGCGGGCATATTCCTAATGCCTGATAGGTGGTTAACGAGAATGGCGATTTTGCGGCAAGGCTCCTGGCGCGCCCACCCCGTGCCTCCATCTCGATTCTATTGCCTGTTTTCACGGCCCCGGCCATGGTCTAAGAATGCGGATCTGTTTCGATGCAGGGGATTGATTCCGTTACATGATGGTCCGGTACGAGCGCCCCTATTCCCATGCCGCCCATTGGGCGCGCCGCTTTGCCCGCATCGCCTTTGCGATCTTCGCCCTGTCCTTGGCTGCGCATCGGTTCGGCCCGTTGACGACACCGCACTTCCTCGGCCTGGTCGGCCTTTCCGGTGCTTTCGCTCTGCTTGGCGTCCTGCTTGCCGTAGTCGGGCTCGCGCGGCTTTGGCAGGTCGCCGCGATCGGCGGGCTCGCCTCGGCTTCGGCCCTTGTCTATGCCGCGCCGACCCTCGGTTTTATCGGCTTTGGCGTAGCGCACTACCTGAGCCGGCCAGCGATCTATGATGTCAGCACCGATACGGTGACGCCGCCACCCTGGCTGAAAGTACCGCAGACGGAGGAAAGCTGGTTGAAGCGCAAGCCGGCCGTCACTCCCGAAGATCGTGAAGCGCAGATCGTCGCCTATCCCGGCCTGACCGGGAGACGGTATGACGGCGCGCTCGACCGCGTGTTCCAGGGTGTGCGCAATGTTGTCGAGAAAACGCGCGTCGGCGTCACGCAGGAACTCGGCGTCGAAAATACCCGCGCCGACCTCGAGGATCTGGCCGTCCGGCCAAATGCCGGGGCGGACGCCTCTGTCGAGCCGGAGAATGTCCCCGTGCCGGAATCGCGGCCGGAAATCGCGCTCGAAGGCGCCATTCCGGGACGGCGCTCCAGCGATGTCGTGCTTCAGGGCGAGTGGCGTACACTGATTGCCGGTTTTCGTTTCGACGTGCTGATCCGACTGCGCGAAGAGGCGGAGACGACCTTCGTCGACCTGCGTGTCGCGTCCCGCTACGGTCAACACGACCTCGGCATCGGCGCCGCCTTCGCCGACCAGTTCTTGCGGGCGCTCGATGCCGAGCTGCTTGGCATTGCCGGCGATTGATCAGGAGAGGACCGGCCGAACGCCTCAGTCGTGCACGAGGGCGCCGAGATTATCGGATTTGCGAAGCGTTTCCCTCGCGGTCGGCGCTGTCGGCTCGTCCGCTGGCTTGAGCCAGCCGCGATAGCGCACGATCAAGCCGGTCAAGGGGCTTTCGACTTCGACATGGAAGTGAAACAGACCGTCGCGATCCTCCTCGAACGTCCGACCGCCCGGCGCCAGAAACAGCGGGAGCGGGAGGCCGAGAACGGACCAGCCGCGAACCTTGAGGTGCAGGCGGTTTTCTTCAGGCGCCAAGCTGCACAGGATACGAAACGGCCCGAAATTCTCGGCAAGCAATCGTTCTTTCCGATCTTCCGCTTTCTGCTGGGAGCTGCGCAGAACCTTATCGCCGAAGCGCCGGGTCCACACCTCGCGACCATCGGCGCATGCAAAGCGGATCTCGACCGGCACACCCTGCGCCGCGGTGGGAAAGCCGGCGAGGAAGGCTGCGAGACGCGCCAGTGGCCACCGGCCACGCTCGACGACCGCGCATCCCCTGAAGGTCGCGGTTCCCTCCGACATCTCATGCAAGGCGCGGATCGCCGCGGGCAGGCGATCCCATCGTGGGCCAAGCACCTGTCGGTAGAGGCTTTGGTGATCGACCAAACGTTGCGTCATGCGATGAAGCGTCCACGCTCTTCCGCTGTCGGCACCATGCAGGTCTGGCGGCGGCCGGCGATCCGGTAACGGTTTCTCGCAACGAGATCGTAAAGCGGATCGCGAAGGGCGGCCGGTAGGATACGGCAGATGTTTACCAGCGACCACGGCAGGCCAAGACCTGCAAGCGTGCGGATCGATCCGTCGGACTTGAAGCGCGCGATGCCGTTCTCGATCAGGATATTGCTCTCATAGTTGTGGTCATCGAGGCCGTAATGCCGGTAGAGCGCCCGGCCGAGCGTCGACTGCGCCGTCAGGTAGCGATAACGCGCCCGGTGGTCATGGCGCAGCATGAAGCGTACCCAGCCCGAGCAGAAGATGCATTCGCCGTCAAAGACGATCACCGGGCGATCGTCGGGAAAGTCCGGCACCGACGGATCGTTGCGGTAGCCATGGCGTTGCTGCCGCATCGTCAGACGGCCCCTCCGGGCGCCAGCCGGTAGTCGCCAAAAAGGGAGGGCGGCCCGTCGGTATCGACGCGCCCCTGTTCGACGAGGTCTTCGAGATGCGCCAGCACGGAGAGGGCGGCCGCGCCGTGCAATCGGATGTCGGTGGAGGCATAGATCACCTTGACCATATCCGCGATCTTGCCGTCGCCGGCGCGCACGCGCTCCAGCACCGCACGTTCGCGCATCCGGCGGTGGGCGCGCAGCCCCCTCAGGAACGAGGCCGGTTCGATGACGGGGCCGCCATGGCCCGGCAAATAGAGCCGATCGTCGCGCGCAAGCAGTTTTTCCAGCGACGCCATGTAGTCCGCCATGGCGCCGTCCGGTGGCGCGACGATCGTCGTCGCCCAGGCCATGACGTGATCGGCAGAAAACACCGTGCCGGTACCCTCGAGCGCAAAGGCCATGTGGTTGGCGGTGTGGCCGGGGGTGGCAAGCCCCGTCAGCGCCCAACCGTCGCCTTCGATCCGCCCGCCATCGGCAAGCACGACATCAGGCGAAAATTCCATGTCGGAACTCTCGGCAAAGGGATTGATCTCGCCGACGTGCAGCGGGCGCGCAGCGCGGTGCGGCCCTTCACCGACGATCGTTGCGCCGGTTGCGGCCTTGAGCCGGCGTGCCAGCGGCGAGTGGTCGCGATGGGTGTGGCTGACGGCGATGTGGGTGACCTCGCGTCCCTTGAGCGCCGCCATCAGCGCCTGGAAATGCGCCTCGTCGTCCGGCCCGGGATCGATCACGACCACCGAGCGGTCGCCGACGATATAGCTGTTGGTGCCGTGAAAAGTGAAAGGCCCAGGATTGTTGACGGTGATGCGCTGCACCCCGTCGGCAACGGTCACAGCCTCACCATGCGCCGGCTTGAAGTCGAGATCGAAGTCGGGGCCTTGCATGCGTCTTTTCCTGGTCTTCACTTGTATTCGATCTCGATGAAGGCCATCGGTTCGCTGCCGGCATTGACGACATTGTGCGCCATGCCGGCCTCGCGCCGGTAGGCGGCGCCCTTGGCGATATCCACCCGGCGGCTGCCGCCGTCCTCCTCCAGCAGAAACTGGCAATCGGTCATCGGCACGACGACATAGCCGAGGCCACGGACATGGTGGCCGGTATCGGCGCCGGGCTCGAAGTCCCATCGGGTAATGCGCACCACCGCGTCATCGACAAGAATGCTGGGTACGGCGGGCGGGCGGGCGCGAAACTGGCTCATAGAGGTCTCCATTCGCGCCGGAGAATAGGAGGGGATGTGGGGGAAGGGAAGGGCACCGCCGCGCCAGATGCTGGCATTTCGCGCACGACAAAACCAATATGCGTGACAAAGCCGAACAAAACCGCGCATACCGCAAACTTAATCATTGTGACGCGGCACGAGCTTTGATAATCAGGCGCTCGATTTGGCGCGAATGTTCTCCGTCAACTCCGTTGGGGCGTCGCCAAGCGGTAAGGCACCGGTTTTTGGTACCGGCATTCCCAGGTTCGAATCCTGGCGCCCCAGCCATATTTTCCCTCAGACAGTGCTCAACGTTCTTTCGTGCCCCGATTGCCATGTCCGGCATGGCACCCATCGTTGTTCGCGTATTGGTCCGTCCCGGAAGCAAGCATGGTCGGTTCAGTGTAGTCAGCCCGCGCCGCGCGGGTCGTTCGTCTTCATCGGCGCGCTGCGACAGTCACTCGCTCCGTCCGCTCCGCTATCCGCCGCCGAAATACAAAACCCGCCAACGGACGCTGGCGGGTCTGGAATGTCTGGATTGTTATGCGCTCGGCAATCAGCTCGCCGGTGTTGCCGGCTTTTCCTGCTTGGCGCCGCCGAGGAATTCCTCGCACCAGCTTGGGCCGCCGGCGCGCTTGTGGTCGCCGAGGAGGCGGATCGAGCGGATGACATAGTCCGACGAGACGGTCAGTTGAACCGAGCAGCTCAGGTATTCCGTGCGGGCCGGGGAAATGCGTTTGCCGCGCTTGCCGTCCTTGCCGGTTTCATACTGCGCCGGGACCTTGCGGGTCTTGTAACCGCCCTTCCAGTTGTAGACGGTGGAGCTGCCGCTTTCGACATCGGAGAGCGGAGGGCCATACTGGGCGAAGAAGCCGCCGGCCGGCTGACCGAGCCAGCGGGATTCGACCGCGTTTTTGGAGATCCCCGTCGTCGTGGTGCAGCCTGCGAGCGCAAGCGCGAGGCCTGCCACCGTCATCATGCGGAAGTTCATGTTTTCGTCCCTTTGGCTCTCGTTCGGAAATAGGCTTCGCGCGCAGGCCTCAATCCCCTGAGTTTGCGCGCTTTCCGCTGAGCCTCTAGCGCCAAAAGCCTGCAAAGAAAATCCGCTGTCTGCATTCTATTTCAGGAAAATGCGAAGCGTTGCAGAAAGGCCCTACTTGGCCTCGCAGCCTCACGGCAACGTGAACGGTTGGAGCCGATTCACGCCTCTTCGCCCGCCGCCGTGAACATGCGAACGGTTGCGGCACAGCGATTCGAACAGCTCGTCCTGACAGGTCTGGTCAGCAATGCCTTTTGGGCGGCGTTCACGCTCTTTTCGTGCTGATGCGCGGGCGCGATTTGCTCCGATGCGTCCGACGAGGGAAGCTCGGCTGCCCGGCCTATTCGCCGATCAGCTTGCAGCCGATCTTGGTAGCGCTCCCGGCGATCGCCTTCAGCGGGCCGTCATAGACGTCACAGTCGAGCAGGTTGTCCGGGCCGCTGCGACGGGCGGAGTAGACGTTGATGTTGACGAGGGGCTCGCCGTCCTTGACCCAATGCAGCCGTGTTTCGATATCGCCCTTGCCGGCAATTGCCACCGTCGCCGGTTCGCCGTCTCGTTCGGTCCTGTCTTCGCCCAGATCGATCATGCCGATCTGGTCGGCGTGCTCTTCGGCGCCCGGCGCCGGCTCGCCGGAGTAATAGGCCGCAATCACGATCCCTTCCTTGAGCGCCTGAAGTTTGCTCGCGGCGGCTTGTGAGAAGGACAGATCCACTTCGAAGCCCCAGGGGGCTGCAATATCGGCACCTGCCGTACCGGGCACCAGGCCGGCAACGACGATCGCGGCAAGCGAAACAGAACGGATCGGCGGCATTGACGTACTCCTTGGCGATAGCGGGCAAGCACCTGAAGCCGGTGCATTAGACAAGCAACACAGGCAATCCCCGTCAAGGGGCGTCTCGCTCGGTAGCGATCGTCTTCGGTTCTGGCCGATATTTGGTGTGAAGGCCGTATCAAACAGGAGGTGGATCACCGTTGCCGCCTCGGTTTTCCACTGGCCCTGCTCATTATTGCGTGACCGAGAATGTTTTTCGCAATAGGCGCTTGTGCAATCCAAATGCCTGTTCTATAGAGGCGCCGCTGGTCACGGAGTGTAGCGCAGTCTGGTAGCGCACCACGTTCGGGACGTGGGGGTCGGAGGTTCGAATCCTCTCACTCCGACCAGCTTGAAACCCCGCATTTGCGGGGTTTTTCATTTTATCTCATGTCTCTGCAAAACGCTGCCGTGATTTTCATCATTGCATTGGCATGAACTGCTATGTTCAATCGGCTGAAGCGCCCCGCCTGACTGCCATAGCATCGCCGACGCTTCACGCCCCAGCGACAAGAAAGCCCAGGACTGCACAAACTACGGACAGGGCTCGTTCTAAGCCTTGTCCGACGCTTTAAACATTGGATGTCGATGGCTTTCAGTCAATCGGCGGTTTGGGCCGTCAACACTCCGTACTTCCGAGCGAGCTTTTCGAGGACATCCAGACTCTGGTCAATCTGCTGACTCGTTGAGGATGAAACGGAAGCGAACCTCTGATTGCCTTACAACAGGGCAAGCAGGTGAAGCGGTGTATACGCCCTCGTCATACATTTCTTTGCCCATTTGCAGAAGTGTATCGGACACGCGAACAAAGACCGGAATGATCGGACTGGTACCGCCTCCGATATCAAAACCGAGAACGCGTAGCCTGTCGCGCATGTAGGAGACCTTCGACCAAAGGAGCTCAAAATCTCTGGCGTCTCCTCGATCATCTCCGTACTCGCGATGATTGCGGCAACGTCCGCGGGCAGTGTCGCGGCTTGAAAGAGAAGTGCGTTTGTCTCGACTTGAAGACGTGTCTTGAAAACGTGCGACGTGGCCACACCGCCCCCAATTGGTCCCGTACCCTTCGGCGGGATCGTCATCACAAAATCGACCTTATCGGTGATCCCGAGCTTCGAATTCAATGTTCTTGTGCGGTGCAGCCCGAATGAGTGCACTTCATCGCCGAACAACAGGAATTTTTGATGGTCTTTAAGCTCTACGATCGCGTGCAGGGGGCTCTGAAACGACGTGTCTTTAGCACTGCAAGAATAATAGAATCTTCTCATGTACGCAGAAGTAGTGTTATGACTTGAGGTCAGTGGACGATTTTGAGGGGCGTAGCGGTGACTATCGCCAACAGGAGGAATGTAATGTTCCAGTCAAAATTTGCACGTTCTGGTTATGTTTTGGGTTCGGTCATGGCACTTCTTCTGGCTGCCCCTGTCTCCGCCGAGACGGCCAATCCACTCCTCGACCTCAACGCCGCCAAAGGGGAGCATTTCCACCCCCAGGGAAAACCTGCATCTGCCGCGACACTGGAGCTTCGCAAGAGCGTGAAGGCGGGGCTGCCTTTCGAAGATGAGCGCGATTTCGAGGAGCACCGCCGCGGTTTCCTGAAAACACCGCCCTTCACCAAAATCATGGCCGATGCCGGACATATCGCATGGGACATGGAAAGCTACCAATTCCTATTGCAGGGCAAGGATTTTCCAAGCATTCATCCTTCGCTGCAGCGCCAGGCCATCCTCAATATGGGCTACGGTCTGTATGAGGTCCTGCCAGACAAGATTTACCAGGTCCGTGGTTTCGATCTCGCCAACATCACCTTCATCAAGGGAGACACCGGCTGGATCGTCTTCGACCCAGCGACCACCGCGGAACCCGCGCGCGCGGCGCTCAAATTCATCAATGACACTCTGGGCGAGCGACTTGTCACGGGTGTGGTCTATTCACATTCGCACATCGATCACTTTGGCGGCGTGCGTGGCGTGGTCGATGAAGCCGACGTGCGGGGCGGGCGTGTACCGATCATCGCGCCTGAACATTTCCTGCATGAGGCCATTTCGGAAAATGTGTTCGCGGGCAACGCCATGAGCCGTCGCAGCCGGATACAGTATGCGACCATCCTTGCCCGGAATCCGCATGGTCA
This sequence comes from Ensifer sp. M14, assembly GCF_003355565.1. Classification (NCBI taxonomy): domain Bacteria; kingdom Pseudomonadati; phylum Pseudomonadota; class Alphaproteobacteria; order Hyphomicrobiales; family Rhizobiaceae; genus Ensifer; species Ensifer sp. M14. The sequence continues at coordinate 3,841,939 of NZ_QJNR01000004.1, read as the reverse complement.
TGTCGATCAGTCGATCGGCAAGAATGTTTCGGCCGGCGCGCCGGGCCTTATCGCGCCAACGGTCAGCGTCAGCCAGCCGTTCCAGGAAATTTCGGTCGATGGCGTGAAGATGGTGTTTCAGAATACGCCAGACACGGAAGCACCGGCAGGGATGAACACGTGGTTCCCTGAATGGAAGGCCTTCTGGGCAGGCGAAAATGTCACCGCGACCATCCACAACATCTACACGCTGCGCGGCGCACCGGTCCGCAATTCGTTGAACTGGTCCAAGGAGATCAATGCGGCAATCTACAACTTCGCCGATATGGAAGTACTGTTCGCCTCGCACAGCTGGCCGCGATGGGGCAATGCCCGTATCATGGAAGTTCTGCGCGCCCAGCGCGATCTTTATGCCAACATGAACAATCAGGCGCTGCATCTTGCCAACCAGGGTGTAACGATCAACCAGGTGCACAACACCTATGAAGTGCCCGAGAGCCTGCAGCGGCAATGGGCTGCGCGCAGCTATCACGGAGCGGTGAAGAACAACGTCCGCGCTATCATCAACCGCTTCCTGGGCTTCTGGGATGGCAACCCGGCCAATCTGGACCCCTTGTCGCCAGCGGACATCGCGCCGCTTTACGTTGAGATGATGGGAGGCGCACAGCCCATTCTCGCCAAGGGACGCGAACTAAATGCTGCCGGGCGTTACCGGGAATCCGGGGAAATCCTGTCGCGGCTGGTATTCGCGCAACCGACCAATCAGGATGCCCGCAACCTGTTGGCCGATGCCTTTGAACAACTGGGATACCAAAACGAAAGCACCAGCTTCCGGAACACCTACCTCCAATTGGCCGCCGAACTGCGCACCGGTATTGCCGCAGGCATCGCCGCTAACGCCAATGGCCCTGACGTCGTCCGGGCCATGGCGACCGAGCAGTGGCTCGATTTCCTTGGCATCAGCATGGACAGCCGCAAGGCCGAGGGGATGCACTGGACCATCAATCTGGTCACACCCGACAATGATGAAAAGTTTCTCGTCGAAATGTCGAACGCGACACTCACCAATATCAAGGGCTTCATCAAGTCCGACGCAGAATTGACCATCACACTCAACCGATCCGACCTCGATCAGGTGATGGTGGGTGCAAAAACCTTTGAACAGCTTGAAACAGAGGGTCATGCGCGGTTCGAAGGCGACCGCCGACCGTTCAATGAACTGCGCTCTATCCTTACGGTTTTCACGCCCGACTTTGAAATTTTCCCGGCGACGGCCAATGCTCGCTCGGTTCCCACCGACGTGAAGCCGTTTCAATTCGGTGGCGATCTAATGTCCGTGGTGGAATAGGATCACGCAACGATGCGGATGTGGCCAAGGTGGGCGCATACCGCAAACGGATCAACGCCAATGACCCTGGTCAGGCAGTACCGGCCAGGCACGGTCACCGACCGCAAGACGCACATGCCCATCGGCGAGATGCCATATGCGGCTGCCCATCACAAAGCCAGGTATGCAGGAAAGCGCTGAAAGTCGTTCGTCGTCTGCTTCGGGCCGATGCCGCCGAAGGGCAAGGGGCGAATTGGATTTCCACTGACCTCGCTCGCCAGGTTGCGTGAGGCGAAAGAACAAGCTGACGCTTCGCAAGCATCAACCTCAAATCTTCGAAGGCATAGAGCGACCTCCCAATCGTTTCGGGCGCGCACTTTGCAGCCCGATCGCGCCGCTTGTCGAACAACGGTGCATGACTGGATGTTCGACTTGTCTAACTATAACTAAGGGTTGTAGTCTCGGTGGCTACATTGTTGTGCTTGTCGAAAGGTGGGGGAATGTTGATCAGGCGGGCAATAGCCGCATCGGTGCTGGTTCTGGCGAGCCATGGTGTGGCGCAGGCACAGAGCTGCGAAAAGAACTTCAAGGTATCCGGTGTGCCGTTGGTGACGGCTATCAGCTACAAGACCTGGCAGGAATTCGCCAAGCTGAAGCCTGAAACCGCTTTGCAACGGCTGGCTCAAGGCGTTGCCGCCGAAGGGTTCTCGGGCATCAAGGTCGATAAGTCACTCGGCACTGTCGACGCGTTTCAGGAAACGACCGGTTCCGGCCGTATACAAACGTTGCGGGTCGTCGCCCGCAAGCGCGGCGCCGGCACGCGCGTCGATGCCATCTTCGATATCCAGGCCGGGCAGATGACCTCCAAGGACATCGTGCGCGACGGCCTCTGTAACATCATTCGCTCGGCGACGGAGTAGTCGCCGTCGCACACCCAGATGCCGCGAGCAGGCGAGTAACTTCGGCTGCTCCATCATAGCCGCATCGACGGGGCGGGCGTTTTCAGCCCTGCTTTTCCAAAGCCTTCAGGACCGACTGGCCGATCGCCTGCGCCTGCAGCATCGAGGAGAAGTTGCCCTGGGCCGGGTGGGTGACGCCGCGATACTTTACGACGAAGCACCATTTGCCGTTCGAGCGCTTTTCGACGGTCACGGTCGTCTCCGGTTTTTTGTCCGCGGTCATCTTCGTCTCCTTGAGATCCTGCGCGTCGTCGCGCCAGACCTGCCTGATATCCGCATGTCGCGGTTGATGTCCAGATGCGTCTCGTTTGTGTCTGATGTCACGTCGTGATCGACACAATGTTGCGACCTCTGACGGATTTTTGTTCGAAACGTGTTGAAGCAACCGGGCCTGACGCCTAGACAGCCGTCATCACGTCAAGGAGTAAGATTTTGAAGGCAGTCGCATCGTTTTCCCAGTTTGTCGGACGTACTTTCGCGCTCTGGGTCATTCTTTTCGCCGTTCTCGGCTTCGTTTTTCCGGATATTTTCAAGCAGATCACGCCCTACATCGTCACGCTGCTCGGCATCATCATGTTTGGTATGGGGCTCACGATTTCGCTCGACGATTTCAAGGAGGTCGCCAAGCGCCCGTTCGAGGTCGGTATCGGCGTCATCTCGCAGTTTCTGATCATGCCGTTGCTTGCGGTGCTGCTGACCGCCATCATCCCGATGGCGCCGGAAGTGGCCGCCGGCGTCATCCTCGTCGGCTGCTGCCCGGGCGGCACCTCGAGCAACGTGATGACATACCTTTCGAAGGGAGACGTCGCGCTGTCGGTGGCCTGCACCAGCGTCACGACGCTTCTGGCGCCGGTGGTAACGCCGTTTCTCGTGTGGACATTCGCCAGCCAATATCTGCCTGTTGATGCGATGGCGATGTTCATGAGCATCGTCAAGGTCGTGCTGGTGCCGCTGGCGCTGGGCTTCCTGCTGCAGAAACTGCTGCCGGGCCTGGTCAAGGCTGCCGTGCCGGCATTGCCGCTCGTTAGCGTCGCGGGCATCGTGTTGATCGTCGCCGCCGTTGTCGGTGCCAGCAAGGGCGCGATTGCCAGTTCCGGCCTGCTGATCTTCGCCGTCGTCGTCCTGCACAATGGCCTCGGCTATCTCCTGGGTTTCTTCGCCGCCAAGGCTGCCGGTCTGTCGCTTGCCAAACGCAAGGCGATCGCGATCGAGGTTGGCATGCAGAACAGCGGCCTCGGCGCCGCTCTGGCGAACGCCTACTTCTCTCCAGTGGCCGCGGTGCCGAGCGCGATCTTCAGCGTCTGGCACAACATTTCCGGCGCGCTGCTCGCCAACTATTTCGCCAGCCGCACGGAAGATGAAGATGCCGAGCCTGCGGTCAGCGCCCGCTGATCAGGGATGATGCATTGGAAGACAGGAGAGGGCTCGCAAGGGCCCTTTTCTTTGCCTGACCAGGGCTCCTGGCATTGTTGGTCAGGCGGACTGTCCCACGACGTTTGGCAACGGTGAAACAGCCCTATCGATCATCATGATCGACGCGCCAACTTACAAATGCATCGACATATTTAAACCCTCAAATTTTATGGCCGCTGCTCAAGGTGAAGCAATTGCAAGCTGTGTGCCGTTTCGGCACGGGGCGGCACGAAGATCGTCGCGACCATTGCCGGGCGTTTGTGTCGCGCGAGCCGGGACCATGGGGATCAATGTGTGCGTTCGGCGCAGCGCCAGCGCGTGCCGCCGAAATACGCGCACGCCGCAAGCAAACCGTTATTGTTCAATTGGAGACGGCATGTTCACCGAATGACGTCTTATCGCAGTGAACAATAAAGGCGATATTGTCCTCAACAATCGTTCTCCCCGTGAGGCTCAGATGTTGAAGGAACCGATAGTCACATTCCGCGAGATCGCCATATGGTCCGCCATCCTCGGCAGCGTCGTCGGCTACCAGCTTTGGCAGCACGCCGATCCCGCCCCGCTGACGATGGTGCTTCCGAGCATCGAGCAGCGGTCGTGATTTGCTGCGCGATTCCCTAGATCGAAATCGATGTAAGCAGGAAAATGGTTAGCATTACAGCGCCTTTGGGCGTCCTGTTTGACGCGCTGCGCTGGAGACGCACTCCAGCGCAGGTCGGTGTTACTGCTCCGGCATACCGTTGCGCCGAGCGGCCTGCAGCAACTCGATCTCGTCGGCCGTCGGGCCGAACTGGCCCTGAAGCCGTCTTGTCTCCTCCGCGTCGAGCCGGTACTTCCGTGCGAAGGCCTCGATCGTCATGGCCCGCCCAAGAAAGCCACGGCGCGGTGCGTCTTCCCGTTCATGCTCCAGCATCATGGCTACTCCTCCTTCCCCGTCCATGGAAAGTAGCGCAGCAGTCAATTTCGGAAAGATGCGTTGGCGCAATTCAGCGAGGCGTCGCGCAGATCCGTCGAAACGAAAAAGGGCCCACGCAGGCCCTCTTTCTTATCCTGGGTGACCGGCGATCAGCCGTCAATCGTGTCGATGATCTCGCTCGCCCGGCCGGCGCTGACGCGACGTACTTCGGCGTCCTCGCGACGAGCCGCAAACAGCTCGGTTGCCATCAGCTGATCGGCAAGATCGGCCGGTAGCGACAGGATCACACGCGCATCTTCCGTATGAATGCCGCCAAGCGCCGAGCGTTTGGCCGTGATCATGCCGCCGGCCACCGTGTTGTTGGTGTCGGGATCGATCAGGATGAAGGCGCCGGTCGTGCGGTTCTGCTCGTAGGGGTCGAAGATCGCCTGTTCGTCAAAGGCCAGGTGAACCTTGCCGATGGCGTTCATCGCCAGTTGCTCGGCCGGTTCCCACTTGCCGGTCTTCAGGTCCAGCTGGCTTGCGGGTTGCACCTGGACACGTTGGCGGCGGCTGCCGCTTTTCAGCCAGTAGCGCTTGCCCGGCTGGATGCCGTCAGGCTGCAGCGCAACGATCTGGGCGTCGAAGGCAAGGCCCGTCAGGGGCTGGCTGTCGATGGCGACGATCATGTCGCCACGCGAAACGTCGACCTGACGATCGAGCACCAGCGTGATGGCGTCTCCCGCCACCGCCGCATTGCGCACCAGGTCGAAGGTGACGATCTTGGTGACGTTGGCGACCATGCCCGAGGGCAGGATGACGACGCTGTCGCCGGGTTTCACCGAGCCGCCGGCAACCGTTCCCTGGTAGCCACGGAAGCTTTCGCCCGGACGGGAGACGCGCTGTACCGGCAAGCGGAAGCCAACGGTCTGGGACGAGCGTGTCGTCGCCAGTTCAAGCACTTCAACCAGTGTCGGGCCGTCGTACCAGGGCATGGAGGCGAGACCGTCGTAAACGACGTTCTCGCCCTTCAGCGCTGAAAGCGGAATGGCCGTGACCTGGCGCACGCCGAGCGACAACGCCAGCTCACGAAACTCGTGGCTGATCTGGTCGAAGCGGGCGCGGTCATAGTCCGTCAGGTCGATCTTGTTGACCGCCAGGACGAACTGCTTGATGCCCATCAGCGTCGCGATGGTCGCGTGGCGCCGGGTCTGTTCGAGCAGACCGACGCGAGCGTCGACCAGCAATATCGCGAGGTCGGCTGTCGAGGCGCCGGTTGCCATGTTGCGGGTGTACTGCTCGTGGCCGGGCGTGTCGGCGACGATGAAGGAGCGCCGGTCGGTTGAGAAGTAACGATAGGCGACGTCGATGGTGATGCCCTGTTCGCGCTCGGCCTGGAGACCGTCGAGCAGCAGCGCGAAGTCCGGCAGGCCGAGATCGTTCTGCTTGCCGCTGGAATCACGCCTGAGAGTCGCCGCCTGGTCTTCCTTGACCGCCTTGGTATCCCAGAGCAGCCGGCCGATCAGCGTCGACTTTCCGTCGTCGACCGATCCGCAGGTGATGAGGCGAAGGGGACGGCTGTCGCGCGTGGCGCGTGCCGTTTCGGAGGCCGGAAACGCCAGAACCTGGCCGGCTGCGTCTTCCTGAACGGCATTCGCTGTTGCTGGTGCGGTCATCAGAAATATCCTTCGCGTTTTTTCTTTTCCATCGAGCCGGATTGGTCACGGTCGATGGCGCGGCCCTGACGTTCGGATACGGTCGCGGTTTCAAGTTCGGAGATGATGTCGTCGAGCGAGGTGGCTTCGGAGCGGATGGCGCCGGTCAGCGGGAAGCAGCCGAGCGTGCGGAAGCGGATCACCTCTTCGCGCTTGGTTTCATCAGGCAAAAGCTCGAGGCGGGGATCTTCGGCAAGGATCATCATGCCGTCGCGTTCGACGACCGGGCGTTTCTTGGCGAAATAAAGCGGCACGATCGGGATGTCTTCCGCCTGGATGTAGCGCCAGATGTCGACTTCGGTCCAGTTCGACAGCGGGAAGGCGCGCACGCTCTCGCCCTTGCGCACCATGCCGTTATAGACGTTCCAGAGCTCGGGGCGCTGGTTGCGCGGATCCCAGCGGTGGTCGGGGGTGCGGAAGGAGTAGATGCGCTCCTTGGCGCGTGAGGCTTCTTCGTCGCGGCGCGCGCCGCCGAAGGCTGCGTCATACTGGCCAGCATCAAGCGCCTGGCGCAACGCCTCGGTCTTCATGATGTCGGTATAGAGCGCCGAACCATGGCTGAACGGCGTGACGTTTTCCGCAGCACCGCGCGGATTGACGTGCTCGATCAGGTCGAGGTCGTAGCGCTTCACGATCTCGTTTCGAAACGCGATCATCTCGGAGAACTTCCAGCCGGTATTGACGTGCAGCAGCGGGAAGGGGACGCGGCCGGGATAGAAGGCCTTGCGTGCCAGGTGCAGCAGCACCGAGGAATCCTTGCCGATCGAGTAGAGCATGACAGGCCGGTCGAACTCGGCGGCCACTTCGCGGAAGATGTGGATCGCTTCGTTTTCCAGCGCCTTCAGATGCGGGTCAAGCGGCGGCTTGGTGCTCTGCGGGTTGTGCAGTTCCGTTTCCGGATGGGTCAGGGGCATTTCAGTCTCCGGGAGGATCTTGTCTTTTGAGGAGTGCGCCTGCCCTCAGGCGGCGCTGCTCGTATTCGGGATGGCAGAGGTGGCTGCCTCGGGGACGTGAAGACCGCATTCGCGCTTCTCGTCGTTTTCCCACCACCACCGGCCGGCCCGTTCGGGCTCGCCCGGCTTGATGGCGCGGGTACAGGGTTCGCAGCCGATCGAGGGATAACCGCGGGCATGCAGCGGGTTCACAGGAACGCCATTCGCGGTAACGTAAGCACGGATAGTTTCGATGTCCCAGTCGGCCAGCGGATTGATCTTGATCAGGCCGCGTTCGTTGTCCGCTTCGGCAAAGGGCGTCGCCGCCCGGTTGCCGGACTGGCCGCGGCGAAGTCCCGTCACCCAGTAGCTGGCGCCTTCGAGTGCGCGCGCAAGCGGCTTCAGCTTGCGCACGTCACAACAGGCGTGCCTGGCTTCGACGCTGTCGTAAAAGCCATTGGCGCCATACTGCGCGGCATAGGCGTCAACGTCGGCGCTTTCCGGGTGAAACCGCTTGATAAGGATGCCGTAGGTCTCTTCCGTCTTGTCGATCAACGCCACCGTCTCGTTGAAGAGGCGGCCAGTCTGCAGCGTCGCGATGTCGACGGTGAGCTTGTTCTCGCCGATCGCAGCCGTGATCACCTGGTCTTCGATGCCGAGCGACGTGGTAAAGACGGCGCGGCCTTCGAGGTCGGCGACGAGCGCGAGACGTCCTGCGAGGTCCAGGCCTTCAAGCGCTTCGTTCAAAGCTTTTGCGGTGGCGTCGAGGGGTGACGTGGTCATGGCTGCGTCCTGTTCCAACTTAGTCGGAATATCGCAGCCGGGCGCGGCGAGGGACAGAAATAGCGGTTTCTAATGCTGCACGTTTGGAGCAAATCTGCCTCTCAGATCGAAAAGCAGTGAAAAACGCAAGATAAGCTAGTAAATTACTAGACTTTATACTTCCTTTCGCGTCGCTGGCCTGGCCATTACATGAAAAAGCGCGGGCCTTGCGGTCCGCGCTCCAATCGGTGATTGGCATTCGCGCCGGCTAGAATTCTGCCCAGCCCTTTTCCTGTTCGGCCGCAGGACTGCGGTAGGCGGCGGCAAGCCGACGGTTGAGCGTGCGCGCTGGCGAAGAGGCCGCCTGCTCGGCGGATCCGGCTGCGACGAGATGCACCGGATGCGCCTGGCCATTGCCGGTCTTGAAGCGCATCAGCAGCTCGTTGAGCGCACCGGCCTCGCGCGCGAGGCTATGGCTTGCGGCCGTCGACTGCTCCACCATCGCTGCATTCTGTTGCGTGCCCTCGATCGAATTGACCGCCGTGTTGATCTGCTGGATGCCGGCCGATTGCTCGCGGGCGCTTTCGACGATGGCCGTCACATGGGCGCTGATCTCCTGCACTTCGGCGATGATGCCTTCGAGCGCGGTTCCGGTCTCGCGGACAAGGCTGACGCCGGATTTGACCTGGGCGCCGGAGGTGGCGATCAGCGCCTTGATCTCCTTGGCGGCCTGGGCCGAGCGTTGGGCAAGCTCTCGGACTTCCTGGGCGACGACGGCAAAGCCCTTGCCGGCCTCGCCGGCACGCGCCGCCTCGACGCCGGCGTTGAGTGCCAGCAGGTTGGTCTGGAAGGCGATGTCGTCGATGACGCCGATGATGCTGGAGATCTCGCGGGAGGATGCCTCGATGCCGCTCATGGCGGTGATCGCGTTGCCGACGATTTCTCCGGATTTCTCGGCCGCGCCGCGGGTTCTGGTCACCAGGCTTCCGGCCTCCTCGGCTCGCCGGCTTGCATCCGCCACGGTGGTTGCGATCTGATCGAGCGCTGCGGCCGTCTCCTCGACGGAGGCTGCCTGCTGTTCGGTCCGTTTCGACAAGTCGCCCGCCGCCGAGCGGATTTCGCTGGCGCCGGCATTGATGCTGCGGGCATTGTCGCCGACTGAGCGCAGGGCGTCTTCCAGATTGCCGACCGAACTGTTGAAGTTGGTGCGAAGCGCGTCGAGCCGCTCGGCAAGCGCCGTGCGGATACGATAGGTCAGGTCGCCTTCGGCAAGGCGATCGAGCCCGAAGGCCAGCGCTTCGACGGCCGCCTGCACTTCTGCCGTTTCCCTGGCCTTTTGCGCCTCGCGCTGTTCGCGCTCGCGCTCCGAAAGCGAGCGGTTTGCCTCCGCGTCCTGTTCCAGTCTTTGGCGTTCAAGCGCATTGTCGCGGAACACGGCGACGGCGCCTGCCATCTGGCCGATTTCATCCCGGCGCCCTTCGCCATAGATCAACGTCTTGAGGTTGCCGGCGGCAAGCTGCCGCATCGCTTCGCGCAGCTTCGAAAGCGGTTGGAAAAGTCCGGAGATGACGAACCACACCGTTGCTGCGAGTGTTGCCAGTGCGAGGCCGGCTATGACTGTTTGCCAAAGTGTCAGGTTATCCTTCTCGTCGATCGCCGCCCTGAGTTCATTGTTTGCCTCGGAAAGCTGCAGCTTGATCAGTTCGCTGATCGGCACGGCGAGGGGATCGACTGCGGGGTAGAGCCTGTTGTCGACGAAGCGCTCAAGTTCCGCCTTGTCCTGGCGATCGAGGATCTGCATGAGCGCGCGGATCGAAGCGTCGCTGGCCGCCCGCGCACTATCGAAGCTCTCCGCGAGCCTCTTTTCCTCAGGCGTCAATTTGGTCGCCTCGTAGGCGCGCCATTGCGTGTCGATCGTGGAGAGGGCCGCGGTGATCGCTTCTTTGCCGGCGCCCCAGCCGAGGGCGTCGCTGCGCACCTTGTGGGTGGTGTCGACGATCTCGACGGCATACATGTCCGACACGGTCTTCAACTGGTCGACCGGTACCAACCGATCGGCAACGATGGATTCGGTGCGTTTGGAAATCGATGTCATCGCATTGAATGCCGTGACGATCATGACCAGCATGGCCACGGCGAGCAGCGACAAACAAATAAGCAGGCGTGCTTTGATTGTCATGGAAACGCTCTTCGGTTGCCCGCAAGGCAAATTCGTCCTCGTCCGATGGCTGCGGACGCGCCGCTTAGACATCAGTTGGCGTTCTTGCCTTGGCAAGGGAGATGACGATGGTCCGATGGAGCACGCAAAATCGTTGCAGCCGATTGCCGTCATGGCACATCCGCCAAGCGTTCACTCCGTCTGATATAGACATAACAACCGGAGATTAAGAATGGCTAAATTTTAAGCTGCTGAGCAACGTTTATGCAACCATTAGTTCGCGATTGGTGACGTGGCCCCCCGTCCGTCCGCAGAATGCCGCTGCCTCGCTCAAGATTTGTTGAACGACAGATGCTTTCGCATCCGGCGCTTCGGGTTCAATCTTCAGATCTCCAAGGCAAATGAAGGAGTGGTCGATGTTCGCGTTCTTTCCTCGCCGCGTTTTTGTCGGAAGCATGGTTTCTATGCTCCTGGTCACCGGCGCCTATGCCCATCACGGCTGGTCCTGGGCCGAAGCCGACCAGATCGAACTGTCGGGCACGATCCGGGAAATCTCGATGGCACCGCCACATCCGACGCTTCACGTCGAAACCGAAAAGGATGGTCTCTGGCGCGTCGAGTTGGGTAATCCCAGGCAGACGGAACGGTCCGGCTTTGTCGAAGGTGTCGCCAAGGTCGGTGATCAGATCGTTGTCCTCGGCAATCGCTCGCTCGACCCGAGCGAGAAGCGCCTGAAGGCGGTCCGCGTCAGCGTTGCCGGAAAAACCTTCGATATCTATCCGGAACGCATCCGGACCGGTGGATGAGCGCGGCCGAGCTGCTTGAAGCGATCGCGGCCTGGCCGCTGGCATCGGCGATGCGTCGATCCGCGATCCTCTATCTCTTCATCAATGCGGCGCATATCCTGGCTATCGCGCTTCTGGTCGGCGCTATCGTGCCGCTCGATCTGCGGCTGCTTGGCTTCTTCGGCAACACGTCGCTGGACGTGCTTGGACCGTTTCTTTCGCGCGCTGCCGCGGTCGGTCTGGTCTTTGCGGTTGTGACCGGCTTCTGTCTCTTCAGCGTGCGACCGTTGGCCTATGCCACGAATGCTGCCTTCCTCGCAAAGATCGGTCTGCTCGGGGTTGGCGCCGTCAATGCAATGAGTTTGCATCTGGGCGGTGCCTGGCGGGCCGCCGTAAATGGCGACCCGGTCTCATGGCGTCTTCGCGTATCCGCAGCCGTCTCGCTGACGGTGTGGCCGGCAGCACTTCTTGCTGGGCGCTGGATCGGTTTTCTCTGACGCCGATCCTATCGCTCGTTTGCCGTTCTCCACGCGGGGACGACCGGCTCCCGCTCGACCGTTCTGCCACGCACGAACTGCAACGTGGCCTCGGCGACGCGTTGGCCGAGATGCCGTGCTGTGGCGAGATCGGATGGCGGCGGCGCGAGATCGGCCCCCTGGTCGACGTTCGACTGGGCGCCGGCGCCCAGCCAAAAGCCCAGCCGGTTGAGATCATCAGCTGATCCGGTGGTCGAGTGGTTGGCCGGCGGCAGATCGAGGTTGATCCAGTGCATGCCGTGCTGGGCAGCAAAGAGTGCGAGCTGCATCAGCGTCGCGAGCTTGTCGCCGGAAGCGGTTCCCGAATTGGTGAAGCCAGCGGCGATCTTGTCTTTCCAGAGATAGCCTTTGGCCATTACAGCGTTGGAACTCGCTTCCTGAAAAGACTTGAACGCGGCCGACGGGCCTCCGACATAGGTTGGCGTGCCGAAGATGATCGCCTCGGCCGAGAGCAGATCGCTCCAGCGCGCCGGTGTGTCTTCAACGGTCAAGAGCAGGCACGACGCGCCGTCGACCCGCTCGATACCGGTTTTGACAGCGTCAGCCTGCCGTGCCGTGTGTCCGTAGCCGCTGTGGTAGATGACGGCGATGCATATGTTGCTCATGGTTCGGTCTCCTTTGGTTTTGGTGGTGGATTTGTCGCGCGAGCGAAGGCGCGCGCCGTCGGCGCGTGCCAGGTTTGCTGAAGCGTTGGTCAGGGTCGGTTGACGGAGCTGTCGGCTCCAACGATTTTTAGGGCGCGGTCACCTGCCGTTCAGTGAACGGCAGGGCCACTGAAATGTCGCAGCGTTTCCGGGAGATGTTTGAGCTTCTCCGGATTGCGGGTGACGTAGATGGCGGTGATCCGATCCTGCTCGATCTCAAGGGCAGTGGTCTGCAGGATCTCTCCATCTTCGATGGTGATGAAACCGGGCAGCCCATTGATGAAATCGTAACGCACCAGCCGCGACATCGTCTGGGCAAAGATCAGCGCCAGCGAGGCGTGTAGCTTCATCACCTTGTCGAGGCCGACGATCGGCCGTCTTGGTGCCACCGTCTTGCCGCCGCCATCGGCATAGACGATCGCCTCGGTCGCAAGCAGCGAACGAAGCTGCTGCATGTCGCCGCCACGCGACGCCGCGAAGAAGGCGGAGGCGATTTCCAGGCCCTGTTCCCGTGGCATCGCAAAGCGGCGGCGGGCATTGCGGATATTGACGCGGGCGCGGCTGGCGAGCTGGCGGCAGGCCGCCGGCTTGCGGCCGATCGTCTCGCCAATTTCATCGAAGCTGACGCCGAAGACATCGTGCAGCAGGAAGGCTGCCCGTTCGAGCGGCGACAGGCGTTCCAGCGCCATCATCAGCGGCAGGGTGATGTCGTCGAGATCGTCGCTCTCCTCGACGATCGGTTCCGGCAGCCAAGGCCCGAGATAGGTTTCGCGCCGGCACCGTGCCGATTTCAACTGATCGAGGCAAAGGCGTGTCACGATCCGGCGCAGAAACGCCGATGGTTCCTTGACGGTCACGCGGTCGGCATCGAGCCAGCGCAGGAATGCCTCCTGCACGATATCCTCGGCCTCGCTGACCGAGCCCAGCATCCGATAGGCAATGCGGATCAGTCGCGGACGCAGCGGGTCGAAGCTCGTTTTGATGTCTTCGTCGGTCATCTCGGTCATCACATCCCCCACTGCCGTGCGGTGCAGGCGGTCAAGCAATGGCCAGCGCGCATGCGGAGCCATGATGGCATTGCCGCAGCGGTTGCGACAAGCGGATCGAGCTTCGCTGTCATGTTCGTCTCCTTCATCTCGGGCACTTGAGAAGACAGGACGAGATAGCGTCAATGAATGTGACATGCCGCAGACGTTGCGGCAGTCGAATGCCGGGGAAAACGTGCCTCGTGGCGCAGGCGATCCTACCTGTCGCTCACCGCCCAGCGCGGGTTGATCCACGGCTCCTGGTTGGACCGGGCAAGCGGCTGCTTGCCGAGGATGTGGTCGGCGGCTTTCTCGCCAGTCATGATCGAGGGGCTGTTGAGGTTGCCGTAGGTCACGTGCGGGAAGATGGAGCTGTCAGCGACGCGCAGACCATCGACGCCGATGACGCGCGTCTCCGGGTCGACCACCGCCATCGGATCGTCCTTGGCGCCCATCCGGCAGGTGCCGCTGGGGTGGTAGGCGCTCTCCAGATGTTCGCGCAGGAAGGCGTCGATCTCGTCGTCGGTCTGCACCTTCTCGCCCGGCTGGATTTCCGGCCCGCGATACTGGTCGAAGGCCTGCTGGCCGAAGATCTCGCGGGTGAGGCGCACGCAGTGGCGGAACTTCTCCCAGTCCTCCGGATGGCTCATATAGTTGAAGCGGATGACCGGGTCGGCCATCGGATCGGAGGACCGCAGGGTGACGTTGCCGCGTGACTTCGACAGGTTGTAGCCGACATGCACCTGGAAGCCATGGCTCTTGGCCGCAGCCTTGCCGTCGTAGCTGATGGCGACCGGCAGGAAGTGGTACTGGATGTCGGGCTGCCTGACGCCCGGCGCCGAGCGCAGGAAGGCGCAGGCCTCGAACTGGTTGGAAGCGCCGAGCCCGCCCTTCGACAGCAGCCATTGCGCGCCCGCGACACCCTGCCAGAACCACGGCAGCCAGGAATAGAGCGAGACGGGCTTGGTCGACACCTGTTGGAAATAAAACTCCATATGGTCCTGAAGGTTGGCGCCGACGCCGGGGCGGTCGACCTTGACCTCGATGCCCATCTCCTTCAGGTGCTGCGCCGGGCCGATGCCCGACAGCATCAAGAGCTTCGGCGAGTTGAAAGAGGAGGCCGAGACGATCACCTCGCGGTTCGCCTTGACGATCTCGATCTTGCCGCCGCGCTCGATCTCGACGCCGGTCGCCCGGCCGTTCTCGATCACCACCTTGCGGGCAAAGCAGCGCAGCAGCGAAACGTTTGGCCGCTTCATCGCAGGCCGGAGATAGGCGTTGGCGGCCGACCAGCGGCGACCCTGCCAGACGGTCTGCTCCATCAGGCCGAAGCCTTCCTGCTTGGAGCCGTTGTAGTCGTCGGTAAGCTCGAAGCCCGCCTGCTTGCCGGCCTCGATGAAGGCGTGGAACAGCGGGTTCTTCACCGGCCCACGCTTGACGTGCAGCGGCCCATCGGTGCCGCGCCAGCCGGGCTCGCCGCCGTGCGAATGCTCCATGCGCTTGAAGTAGGGAAGCACGTCGGCATAGGCCCAGCCGCGTGCGCCCAGATCTTCCCAGCGGTTGAAATCCTCGGCATGGCCGCGCACGTAGACGAGGCCGTTGATCGAGGACGAGCCGCCGATGACCTTGCCGCGTGGCGCGGTGATGCGCCGGTTACTGAGGTTCGGCTCGGGCTCGGAGTGATAGCCCCAGTTGTAGCGCTCCATGCTCATCGGCCAGGCGAGCGCTGCCGGCATCTGGATGAACGGCCCGATATCGGAGCCGCCATATTCGAGCACGAGCACCGAATGCTTGCCGTCCTCCGACAGGCGGTAGGCGAGCGCCGAACCGGCCGAGCCGGAGCCGATGATGATGTAATCTGCCTGCATGATCGTGCTCTTTCTTGTCCCTGGATGCCCCTCATCTGGCTGCCGCCACCTTCTCCCCGCTTGAGCGGGGCGAAGGCAAATGTGGCGCGGGCTCGATCCCTTCGGCGCCTCCCTGAAGCCTAATCCGTTACGAGGCCTTATGGCGTGCCACATCCCCTCTCCCCGCGAGCGGGGAGAGGGCTAGGGTGAGGGGCAGTTGATTTCTCAGTACGGCGCCTGCACCGGGCTCATACCGACATAGACGGTCTTCAACTCGCTATAATGATTGAGCGCGGCCACGGAGTTCTCGCGCCCGAAGCCGGATTGCTTGGAACCGCCGAAGGGGATCTCGACCGGGCAGAGATTGTAGGTGTTGATCCACAGCGTGCCGGCTTCGAGCTGGTCGACCACCCGGTGAGCGCGGGTGATGTCGGCGGTGAAGACGCCGGCCGACAGGCCGAATTCGGTCGCGTTGGCGCGCACAACGACCTCGGCTTCGTCGTCGAAATCGAGAACGCACATCACGGGGCCGAAGATTTCTTCGCGCGCGATCGTCATGTCGTCGGTGACGTCGGCAAAGACGGTCGGCTGGATATAGGTGCCTTCAGCGCTGACCGCGTTCGGAATGCCGCCGCCGGTCACGAGACGTGCACCCTCGGCTTTGCCCTTTTCGATGTAGGAAAAGACCTTGTCGCGTTGCGCCCCCGAAACCATCGGTCCAAGCTGGGTCGCCTCATCCATCGGGTCGCCGATGATGATTGCTTCGGTGCGGGCCTTCAGGCGATCGAGGAACGCGTCCTTGATACGCCTCTGCACGAAGACGCGGGTGCCGTTGGAGCAGACTTGGCCGGTCGAATAGAAGTTGCCGAGCATGGCGCCGCCGATGGCGCTTTCGAGGTCGGCATCCTCGAAGACGATCAGCGGCGACTTGCCGCCGAGCTCCATCGTCACGTGTTTGAGTTCGGCCGCGGCTGCCCCCGCCACTTTCTTGCCCGTCGGCACCGATCCGGTCAGCGACACCTTGGCGACGTCAGGATGGTTGACCAGCAGTGGCCCGGTTGTGCGATCGCCCTGGATGACGTTGTAAAGGCCCTTCGGCAGGCCGGCCTCGATCAGAATCTCGGCGATCTTGAGAGCGCCGAGCGGGGTGTTTTCCGAAGGCTTGAAGACCATGGCGTTGCCGGCGGCAAGCGCCGGCGCGCCCTTCCAGCAGGCGATCTGCTGCGGGTAGTTCCAGGCACCGATACCGACGCAGACGCCCAAGGGCACGCGCTTGGTATACGCGAAGTCGCCGCCGAGCGGGATGTAGTCGCCGTTGAGCGCTGTGGCGATGACGCCGCCGAAGAACTCGAAACTATCGGCGCCCGACGTCGGATCGGCGACGATCGTCTCCTGGATCGGCTTGCCGGTGTCGAGCGTCTCGAGCTCGGAAAGCTCGCGGTTGCGCGCGCGCATGATCTCGGCGGCGCGCTTCAAGATGCGGCCGCGCGCCGTCGGGCTCATGGCCGCCCATTCCGGCTGGGCGCGCTTGGCAGCGGCTATCGCCTTTTCGACGATGGCGGGCGTGGCCGCGTGCAGCCGGGCGATCACCTCGCCGGTTGCGGGATAGATGCTCTCGATGACGGTGCCGGCGACATCCTCGATATACTCGCCATCGATGAAGTGCGAGGCTTGCGGTTGGGCTCTCATGTCATTCTCCCCGCGGATAGCGTTTGGATTCCTCGATATTGTCGAGGTTCATGTGGTTGCGCATGTAGCGCTCGGATGCTTTTTGCAACGGCTGGT
This sequence comes from Ensifer sp. M14, assembly GCF_003355565.1. Lineage (NCBI taxonomy): Bacteria > Pseudomonadati > Pseudomonadota > Alphaproteobacteria > Hyphomicrobiales > Rhizobiaceae > Ensifer > Ensifer sp. M14. Next base: position 3,825,177 of record NZ_QJNR01000004.1, on the reverse strand, counting down.
GATCCCACGGATAGTAGGCGCCGTTCCTCAGCGCCTCGTAGACCACCCAGCGCCGGGCCTGGCTTTCGCGCACGGAGGCATCGAAGGCCTGCATGTCCCAGTGGGCGGCGCGCATTTCCTGGAACGCCTGCAGCGTTGCCGCCTGCACCGGCGTTTCCGGGTTGGCCGCGAGGTTCTTCAGCTCCAGCGGATCGGCTTCGAGATCATAGAGCTGATCGGGGTCGAGTGCGCAGTGGATGTATTTCCATTTGCCCTCGCGAATGGCGACCAGCGGTGCGTAGGAGCCTTCCGCCGCGTACTCCATCAGCACCGGCTCGGTGCGTTCCTCGCCGTTGATGGAGGGCACCAGGCTGATACCATCGGTCCAGGGCTTCACTTCATCCATCGAGATGCCGGCAAGATCGCAAAGCGTCGGCGTCACGTCGAGGTTCGATGTCGGAGCGAGGTGCAGCCCGGGCGTAACACCGGGGCCCGCCACCATCAGCGGCACACGGGCCGAGCCCTCGAAGAAATTCATCTTGAACCACAGGCCACGTTCGCCGAGCATGTCTCCATGGTCCGAGCAGAACAGGATCAGCGTGTTGTCGAGCATCCGGGTGCGCGTCAGCGTATCGACGAGTTCGCCGACCTTCTCGTCAAGATAGGAAATATTGGCGAAATAGGCGCGCCGTGAGCGGCGGATATTGTCCTCGGTCAGGTCGAAATTGCCGTAGTCGCAGGAATGCATGATGCGTTTGGAATGCGGATCCTGTTGATCCTCCGCCAGCATCCCGACCTCGGGCAGAAGATGCGCGCAATCCTCGTAGAGATCCCAGAATTTTTTGCGGGCGACATAGGGGTCGTGAGGATGCGTGAAGGAGACGGTCAGGCACCAGGGGCGACGGTCGGCGTCGTCGTTTTCGCGCGACAGCTGGTAGAGCTTCTGGTTGGCGAGGAAGGCGACCTCGTCGTCATACTCCATCTGGTTGGTGATCTCGGCGGTGCCGGCGCCGGTGACGGAGCCGAGATTGTGGTACCACCAGTCGATGCGTTCGCCCGGCTTGCGATAATCCGGCGTCCAGCCGAAATCGGCCGGGTAGATGTCGGTCGTCAGCCGCTCCTCGAAACCGTGCAACTGGTCCGGTCCGACGAAATGCATCTTGCCAGAGAGCGCGGTGTAATAGCCGGCGCGGCGCAGATGATGCGCATAGGTCGGGATCGACGACTGGTATTCGGCGGCGTTGTCGTAGACACGGGTCCGGCTCGGCAATTGCCCCGCCATGAATGAGGCGCGGGCCGGGGCGCAGAGCGGCGACGAGGTATAGTTGTTGCGGAAGCGGGCAGAGCGGGCGGCAAGGGCTTTCAGGTGTGGCGCATGCAGGAATTCCGCCGGGCCGTCGGGAAAGAATTTTCCGTTCAGCTGATCGACCATGATGATCAGGATATTCGGTCTGGCGGTCATGGGGCCCGTCCTTGGCGGTGGAGCTGGTCGAGATGCGAGGTGACGTAGTCTTCCGTCAGCGCGATCGAGGCTTCGATGCCGATCGGCGCGGAGCGCAGACTCTGGCGGATGTAAAGCCCGTCGATCATCGCAGCTGCGCCTTCCGCGATGCGTTCCGCGTCATCGACGGGACAAAGCGACTTGAGGCTTGCCATCAGGTTGGAGCGTAACCGGCGGGCATAGACGACGAGGAAATGGCGCACGTCTTCCGATCGCTGCGCCTCCGAGTAGAAGGCAAGCCACGCGGCGATGGTGTCGGGGGCAAACTGGTTCGCCTGGAACGAAACCCGGATCAGTGCGCTCAGCTTTTCGCGCGGCGTCGTTGCCGCATTCAACGCCGTCACCGTATCGTCGCGCAGCTGCCTTAGAAGACTGCGCACGGTTTCGATCAGCAATTGTTCCTTGCTGCCGAAATAGTGATGGGCAAGGGCAGGGGAGACACCGGCGCGACGGGCGATGTCGGACATGGTCACGGCAAGCGTACCCTGGTCGCCGATCACACGCAGCGCCGCGTCCACCAGCGCCTTGCGGCGCACCGGTTCCATTCCGACCTTGGGCATCCGTCTCTCCCTTGACGATAGCCAGTTTATTTTTGATTGACTCATCAATCAATAAAAATCTGCGATGTTTTCTCTTTCTTTTTGCAGAGAAATCCGGCTCAATCCCGTGGTAGCGTTCTGGATAGTCGAAGGACTGGAGGTTGAAATGACCTATGCATTCGATCCGGCTGGCAAGGCGGCGGTTGCCGGCAAATGGGGATGGTTCGTCGCGCTCGGCGTGCTGTTGATCATGTGCGGCGGTCTTGCCTTCGGCAACCTGCTGATGGCGACGGTGGCTTCTGTCTATTACGTCGGGCTGATCATGCTCGTCGGCGGCCTGTTCAATCTTGCCCATGCCTTCCAGGTTAAGGGCTGGAACAGCGTACTCTATTGGGTCTTAAGCGGCGCCTGCTACGCCATTGCCGGGCTCTTCGCCTTCCTCAATCCGGTGCTGGCCTCGTCCGTTCTCACCTTTCTGATGGCGATCGCGCTTGTGGTTGCCGGTTGCTTCCGCATCTGGGTCAGCTTCAAGCTGCGTCCGATACAGGGCTGGGGATGGGTCGCACTCGGTGGCCTGGTGACGCTCGCAGCAGGTCTGATCATTGCCGCCGGCTGGCCGGTCAACAGCCTCTGGATCCTCGGCCTGTTCCTGGCGGTCGACCTGGTGATGCAGGGCCTGTCGCTGATCGCCTTCGGGGTTTTGGCGAAGGGTTAGGCTCCCTGACTCCTGCCGCCCTCGAGAAGCGCTGAAAGCAGCGCGAGCATGTCGGCCCGCAAGTCGGCAAGCTCGCCTGAGGCGAGCGCCTCCAGTCCGATCAGTCCAGCATAGAGAATGTTGGCGCCGCTTCGGCTAGAGGCGGCGGAAAAGCCGCATCGCGCAAACAATTCGGCGACATAGGCGAGCCGCCGCTGGTCGACGGCCTTGAGTACAGCCGCCGCAGTGCTGTCGTAACGCGCCCATTCGCGGATGGCGCCCTCAGCCTGTACGCCGCCATAGACGAGATTGCGGTCGCCCGTTGCCGCCTCGACAAGCAGCTTCAATTGATCGCGTCCCGATCCAGCACTGTCTTCCACATCCGCAATGATCGCATCGGTGGCTTGGGCCGCCCAGTGCTCCAGCATCTGCGCCTTGAGATCGGGCACATCCCTGAAGTGCCAATAGAACGAGCCCTTGCTGACCTTCAGGTCGCGCGCGATCGCCTCGGCCCGGATGGCCTGCACGCCGCCGGACGAAAGCGCACGAAAGGCCGCCTTGATCCAGTCGTCGCCCGAAAGAGGTGTTTTCGTCATCATGTTGCATCCATACGCCACCGTATTGACTCGCACAATGGGCGCATCTACATACGCTGCCGTATGGTGGATTTTTGGAGATGAGATCATGAACCTTTGGCTTCTTTCGGCAGCAGCACTTTCCCTTCTGACCACAGGCATTCATGTGCTGGCGGGCGGGCCTGATGTGCACGATCCGTTGCTTGCGATCGATATGCCGCCGGTGCTCAAGGTCTATGTGTCGTTGCTCTGGCATGCGACATCGGCGGTCCTTGCTGTCAACAGCGCCGCATTGCTCTGGGCATCGATCAGCCGCCGTCATCGGCAGGCGCTCGCCGGTGCCGTCGTCGCGCAATATCTTGCCTATGCCGGCCTCTTCATCGGCTACGGGCTCGCCTATGTCGGTACCCTCTGGCAGACGCCGCAATGGGTCGTGTTCCTGTTGATCTCCGCTCTCGCACTGGCGGGGTTGCGGTCGGCGCCCTTGACGCTGAGCAAGTTGGCTGCCTGAGCGCTGCGACCAAAACCTTAGATGGAGAACCTTATGGTATCTGTGGCACTCGCCTGGGCAATTTTCTTTGTTCTTTCGGTTATTTCAGCTCTTCACGCCTATTGGGCATGGGGCGGCCTCTGGCCCGGTCGCGATGAAACGTCGCTGTCAAAAACCGTTGTCGGCGCGCGCGGACTGGAAACCATGCCGCCAGCCGGATTGACGGCAGTGGTCGCGATCCTGATCTTCAACGCAGGCCTGTTGCCGTTGATCTTTGTTTCCGGTGTGCCATGGAACCTGCCGGCGAAGCTGGTGTGGATGGCAATGGTGGCCCTTGCCACCATCTTCTTTGCCCGCGGCATCCTGCCGTTCACTCCCATCTTCCGCAGCCGCCATCCGCAAGAGCCATTCGCCACCCTCGACCGGCGTTTCTATGGGCCGTTGTGTCTGCTCATCGGTGCCGCCTATGTCCTCGTTCTCGCTTTTGCCTGAGCCCGCGGCAGCGCGTTCTCCGCAAGTTTGTAATATCTGATGAAACTACTGATTTTATTAGAAAGTTCGACAATGATCAGCGCTGGCGAAGCTGTCATATAGCTTTCATCAAAGCTTCATATTGGGGAAAGACTTCGTTGACTGTTGGCCGCCATCCTGCGGCCGTCCGATCGTCCGTTCCCAATCTTCTGGAGCCCGGCATGTCCGCCGCCCCCGCCGAAATTCTCTCGCTTCGCCGGTTCGGCGACGACCAGATCGTAACGCTTGCAAAGCTTGTGATCGAAAGCGCCTTCCAGCCGATCGTCGAGGCGGCAACCGGTGCCGTCTTCGGCTACGAGTCGCTGATGCGCGGATTTCAAAAGCTCGGCTTTGCCTCGCCGCTGGAATTGCTCGACAAGGCCGAAGAAGCCGGCCAGTTGCTGGCGCTCGAACATATGGTCAACAGCCGTGCGGTCGCCGCCTTCGCGACGCTGCCCGAGTTTTCCACCCGCACGCTGTTCCTGAATTTCGATTCCCGCCTCGTCGGCGGCGAAAACGCCATAGTCGAGCGCCTCGTCAACCACCTGAAGCGTGCCAATATCGCGCCGTCGTCCCTGTGTTTCGAGCTGTCAGAACGTTTCGACAGCGGCAAGATGCCGGATTTTTCGGCGCTGGTGCGCGAACTCCGGCTTGCCGGTTTCAAGCTCGCCATCGATGATTTCGGCGCCGGTTTCAACGGCTTGAAACTGCTCTGCGATCAACCCGTCGATTACGTCAAGATTGACCGGCATTTCATCTCCGGTATCGACGCCGATGCCCGCAAGCGTCACCTCGTGCGTCATACCGTCAACACCGCCCACGTGCTCGGCACCCGGGTGATTGCCGAGGGCGTCGAGACCGAGGCGGAGTTCCAGACCTGCCGCGATCTCGGTTGCGATCTGGTGCAGGGCTATTTCATCGCCCGGCCGACGACGCATTTGAGTGAATTGCAGCCGGCCTATCCGCACCTGGCCCTGAACGGCGGCGGTCACCGGTCATCGGCGACGCTCGACAGCATCCTCATCCGCAAGCAGATCGAACAATTGCCGGCGGTGCGCGAAAGCGACGAACTCGAATCCGTGTTCGATCTCTTCCGGCTGAACCCACGCCAGGCGTTCTTTCCGGTGCTGAACGCCAACGGCGAGCCCCGCGGCATTTTGCACGAGTACCACGTCAAGGAGATGATCTATCATCCCTTCGGCCGCGACCTCCTGAAGAACCGGCTCTACCAGCGCCGCATCTCGCATTACGCAAGCCCGGCGCCGATCGCCGACCTCGATACGCCTGCCGATGAGATGCTGAAGATCTTCGCCGGTATGGACGGCAGCGATTGCGTCATCCTGACAGAAAACATGCGCTATGCCGGCATCCTGTCGGCATCGTCGCTGTTGAAGATCATCAACGAGAAGCAGCTGAAGACGGCGCAGGAGCAGAATCCGCTGACCGGTTTGCCCGGCAATCGCGCCATCCGCGATTACGTCCAGGACGCCATCCTCGACGGCGACGAGCCGCGCTATTTCTGTTACTGCGACTTCGACAATTTCAAGCCGTTCAACGATACCTATGGCTTCCAGAAGGGCGATCTGGCGATCACGCTTTTCGCAGCCCTGTTGCGGCGACACTTCATCGGAGAGGAAAAATTCCTCGGTCATGTCGGCGGCGACGATTTCTTCGTCGGCATCAGCGGCTGCAGCGTCGATGAGCTGCAGGCCGTGCTTCACCGCCTGCTCGACGATTTCGCCTCCGACGTCCGTCAGCTCTATCTGCCTGAACATCAGGCAGAGGGGCGGATCAGCGGCCATGGCCGCGATGGCACGGCCAGGGATTTTCCGCTGATGCGCTGTTCGATCGCCGTTCTCGGGCTGCCGGAAGGCTTCGTCTTCTCCGACGGTCAGGCCGTCAGCGCCCGCATCGCCGAGATCAAGTCCCGCGCCAAGGCCAGCACCAGCGGTCTGGTGCTGGAGGCGTTGGGCGTCTAACGAGCGGGATCGGCAAACACGTTGCCGTCTGCAGTCAGTGCCGTCGCGTCCATTTACTTTGGGGTTTTCGGCAGGCGGTGGACGAGGTAGTCGCGCATCTGCGCCAGCGCCATGTCGCGCGTCAGTCCTCCCGACTGCAGCCCGAGCCTCAGCCACAACCCGTCGATCAACGACGTAATCGCAAGCGCCACATCTTCGCATTCGCTCGCAGGCAGGATGTGCGTCAGAGCCGACAGTAGGTTCGACCGCATCCTTGCGTGAATGATCGTCTGAATCCGCGCCAGTTGCGGTTCGCGCGGCACCTCGGCGCAAAGCGACAGCCAGGCATGGCAGACGGAAGGCTGGAAGAAGCGCTCCTCGAAATTGGCCTCGATGATCGCGTCCAGCCGCTCAAGCGGCGTGCGTGCGCGATGCAGCCTCTCGACCACCGCTTCCTTCAACGAAGCATTCGCCTCGCGCATGGCATGCTCGAACAGCTCCTGCTTATTGGCAAAATAATGCAGCACTATGCCCTTGGAGGCGCCGGCATGTGTCGCCACCTTTTCCAGGGTCGCGCCGGCCATTCCCTCTTTCTGCAAGACCTCGAAGGCCGCTCGCCGCAACTCGCGGCGCCTGATCTCACTGATCTTCGTCAATCGCATGCGTCTTCCCCCATCGATTCTCACATTGACAAACTTTCCAAGAAGATCAATTGTTGACCCATGGGTCAATTTAAAGTCCGAATGGACAATTTGGGGATCGCGATGCTGTATTTGAAGAGCCTGATATCTGCCGCCGCTCTGTTGACCGCCACGAGTTCCGCCTTTGCGGGCGATCCGCAGGCATGCAAAAGCGTGCGGTTGGCGGAGCCGGGCTGGAACGATCTGGCCTTTACGACCGGAGTCGGGCTGAGCTTGCTGAAGGCGCTTGGATATGAGCCGGAAAGCAAGCTTCTCGGCATCGACGTCATCTATACGAGCCTGCGCAGCAAGGACCTCGACGTCTTTCTCGGCTACTGGGACCCAGCGATGGTCGCCTACTACAAGCCTTACCGGGAGGACGGTTCGGTCGAGATGGTCCGAACCAACCTCGAAGGTGCGAAATATACCTTTGCCGTTCCCGACTACGTCTGGGACGCGGGCGTCAAGGATTTCTCCAATCTGAAAACCTTCGCCGACAAATTCGAGAACAAGATGTATGGCATCGAGCCGGGTTCCAATCAGTTGATGCTCGATGCAATCAAGGATCCGGATCTTGGTCTGGCAGACTGGGAAGTGGTCGAGTCCAGCGAGCAGGGCATGCTGTCCGAGGTGACGCGCAAGGTTCGCGACAAGGCCTTCATCGTGTTCCAAGGCTGGGCGCCGCATCCGATGAACACCGTGTTCTCGGTGAAGTACCTGACGGGTGGCGACAAGTTCTACGGGCCGAATTTCGGCGCCGCGACGGTGACCACCCAGGTCCGCAAGGGATATCTGCAGGAGTGCCCGAATGTCGCAAGGCTGCTGAACAACCTCGTTTTCGATGTCGATTTCGAGAACCGCGGCATGGGCTACCTGATGAATGACGGCCTGTCACCCGACGAAGCAGGGGTCAAGTCGATCAGGCAAGAACCGCAACGTCTTGAAACATGGCTCGCTGGCGTGACGACCTATGACGGGCAGCCGGGGCTTGCCGCGGTCAAATCCGCGCTCGGTCTTTGACGGTGATCGATCAGCAGTCGTGGGCGGCGGCCAAGCGGCGGATAGAACTGCCCGGAGGCCGGCAATTCGCCTATGTCGATGGCGGGCAGGGGCCGGCACTCCTGCTGTTGCACGGCTATTCCGATACCAGCCGCAGTTTTTCCCTGATCGCTCCATCCTTGAGCGGATATCGCCTGATCATTCCGGATCTTGCCGGGCATGGCGGTTCGATGCCCGGGGAAGGGCTGTCGGTTGCCGACCTCGCCGACGATGTCGATCGTCTGGTCGATCGACTGGCCATTCACGAGTTTGTGCTTGTCGGCCATTCCATGGGCGCGATGATCGCGATCGAGATTGCCGCGCGTCGCCGGCAGGCGGTGCGCGCATTGGTCCTGCTCTCGGGAAGCCTCAAGCCAGACTTCGGTCCAAGGACGGATGTTGCCTGGGCAATACGCGGGCTCAAAGATCCGCTTGGTCCCGATGACGCGTTCTTCGACCGCTGGCATGCCTGCAGCCGGCCGGTCGACACGGCGTTCCTGGGACATCTGCGCCGCGAAGCCGCGGTGATGCCGGTGACGACTTGGCGAACACTCCTGGATGCGCTTGCGGTGACGGACCTCAGATCGCGTGCGGCTCAGGTCAGGGCGCCGGTGCTGTGCATCGCCGGAGCACAGGATCCGCTTTTTGATATCGGGCATCGGCGAGTTCTTGCCGAGACCTTCGCCTCCGTGCGCTCGATCACGCTCGACGGTCATGGCCACAACCCGCATTGGGAGAGCCCCGCCGATGTCGCAGCGCTGATGCTTTCGTTTCTCGGCGAGGAGGTCAGCCAGCCCGGATCGACATCGGACCTTTCCGCAACGCATGGGCGGCGCTAGGTATGGCGCGTGAAACTTGAAAGGTTGCGCCATGCCGATTCCGTCTGAAATGACGTTCGTCGATCTTCCGTCCCCCGGTGGTCCGGAGAATATGCAGCTCAAGACGGGACCGCTGCCGACGCTCAAGCCGGGCGATATTCTTGTGCGCGTCGAGGCCGCGGGCATCAATCGGCCCGATGTTCTCCAGCGTAAGGGCGACTACCCGCCGCCGCCCGGTGCAAGCCCCATTCTCGGCCTGGAGGTCGCCGGCGAAGTGGTAGCCCTCGGTGAGGGCGCACAAGGTTTTTCCATCGGCGACAAGGTCTGCGCGCTCGCCAATGGCGGCGGCTACGCCGAATATGCGGCAGTGCCGGCGACGCAGGCGCTTGCCTGGCCGAAAGGTTTTGATGCGGTGAAAGCGGCGGCATTGCCGGAGACGTTCTTTACCGTTTGGGCCAATGTCTTCGATATGGCGGGGCTGAAAGCCGGAGAGACCATCCTCATCCATGGCGGCTCAAGCGGCATCGGCACCACGGCGATCCAGCTGGCAAAAGCCCTGGGCGCAGAGGTCTTCGTCACCGCCGGCAGCGTTGACAAGTGCCAGGCCTGTGAGGCGCTCGGCGCGAAGCGCGCGATCAAATATCGCGACGAGGACTTCAAGGCGGTGGTGCTTGAGGAAACCGACGGTCGCGGCGTCGACGTCATCCTCGACATGGTCGGCGGCCGCTACTTTGACCGCAATATCGGGTCGCTGGCCAAGGACGGGCGGCTTTCGATCATCGCCTTTCTTGGCGGCGCCAAGGTCGAGGCTGCCAATATCGCCCCGATCCTGACCAAGCGCCTGCATGTCATGGGCTCGGCACTGCGCCCGCGCACGGCGTCGGAGAAACAGGCAATCCGCGACGGTCTGCTTTCAACGGCCTGGCCTTTGCTCGAGGCGGGCAAAGTGGCGCCGGTCATCCACGCGGTGCTGCCGTTCGAACGAGTGGCAGACGGACACCGGATGATGGAAGAGGGCGACCACATCGGCAAGATCGTCATGACGATGAGCTGATTTACGACCTTCGTCGATCTTGCAATCCCGGGAAAATCACCTACCTTCGAATGATCGGTAACGAACAGAAAGGAAGGTGATCCAATGTCTAATGAGATTTCGGTCGTCGTGACAGGCATGGGAGAGGTGAATACGTCGAGGCAACCTTCGACCTGATTCCCGCCTTCCTTCGGGTCCCAAACCCGGGCCAGCCACTTGGCCAAAACTCATGGAAAGGGTCGCCTCGCGCGGCCCTTTTCCATTTTTACCTCACTGCATTTCCGATCGTTCGGCGCTCAGTCGTTGACGGCTGCCGTCTCTCGGATCAGCAACCAGGCACTCGGTTCGCTGTCGACGAACACCTGTTGAATATGTCTCAGAACCTTCCGCTGCCCGGCAAAAGGCACCATGCGAACGGCGTCATCGAAAGACAGCCATTTGAATTCGCTATGTTCCGCATTGAGCGTCACCGTCGCGGCCGAAGGCACGTAGCCGACGAAAACGGGCAGCAGGCTGACGCCATCGCGGTCGGCTTCATAGAACTGTTCGCAGATATCGGCGGAGTAGAAGCGGCTTGGCCGCAACCCGGTTTCCTCCTCCACCTCACGCAGCGCCGCCTGCCACGCGGTTTCACCGGCCTCGATCGCGCCGGCGATCTGGCACCATTCTCCTTCAAGCGAACCGTTGCGGCGCAGGAGAAGAACCTCGTGCGTGCCACCGGTCTCGCGCAGGATCACAACGGAGACGGCGAAGCTTCGGATCGGAATTTCATGCATGGGGATGTCCTTGTCGCAATGGCGGCGGGACCATGCAGTTTCTGATCCTGCTCATCAATTGCTTTCCGGTCTGGTTTTCCGGGGAATGAATGCCGTCAGATGCCGAAACGTCCGAGTGCCGGGATCTTGATGCCGGGGTTGGCAATGTCAAATCCGGCGACGAGGCCGAAGAAATGCAGTTCCAGGCCGCTGCGCACCCCTGCCGAAATGCCGGCGAGGCCATAGAGCGTCGCATGCAGGTCGCGCCCGTCGGCGTCGATCTGGAACAGTTTTCCCTCCGGCAGATAGTCACGCCCGACGGCGTCCGGCGGCAGCACCGCATCGAGTTCCGGCACCGAGCGCAGCACATGGGCAACGAAGGTGTTGGAGTTCGGCCCTGGCCAGATCCGGTAGCCGCCGGCCGTGGAATAGGGGTAGGCCGCGATCGCCGCTTCGATCTTCGGGATTAGTCTGCTTGCTTCAGCACCGCTTACGGTCGCAACCGGCCGCGGCTCGTTCGAGTACCAGCGGGCATCCGCCGGATAGGCGTTCCTACGGATCGGCTTTCCCCAGCCGACCTTGTCGTAGCGGTTGTAGGCTGCAGCACCCTGTTCCTTGGTGACGATCCAGGCGTGGCTGGCGACGGCGCCCTTCATGCCGCCCGTCGTGGCGGAGAAGATGTAAACGGCGGCATCCGGGCTTTGCGCCGGTTTCGGCAGGATGCCCGCCGACGACCAATCTGCGTCGCGCCAGCTCTGCGGACGCTCCTTCATGTACCACCATCCGGCCGAGGCGAGCGCCGGCAGGAGGTAGATGACCAGAAAGGCGGCAACGAGCCTGCGGATGAATTTCATGAAAGCCCCGGTTTCCTGTTGTTCGATTCCTGCTAAATGCATGCACCAATCTAGGAAATTTGAGGGCAAGGCATGTCGAATCCCGTTCTCGTCGAAGTCACGCGCGGCAATCTGGTCGAAAGCCGCCACCGAGGCCTGGTTATTGCCGTCGACGGTGACGGCCGCACGATCTTTTCTCTTGGTGATACCGACAGCGGTGTGTTCCCGCGGTCGGCCTGCAAGGCGATGCAGGCGCTGCCGCTGATGGAAAGCGGTGCTGCCGATGCTTACGGCTTCGGCAACAAGGAGCTGGCGCTTGCCTGCTCCTCCCATTCGGGCGAGCCGGAGCATGTAGCACTCGCCACGAAGATGCTGGCCGCTGCCGGCCGCGACGTCTCCGCGCTCGAATGCGGCGCCCATTGGTCGTCCGACCAGAAGACGCTGATCGGTCAGGCAAGGTCGATGGAGGCACCGAGCGCGCTTCACAACAATTGCTCCGGCAAGCACTCCGGCTTCATCTGCGCCTGCTGCCATTCCGGCACCGAGGTGAAGGGCTATGTCGGCTATGACCATCCGCTGCAGCAGGAAATCCGTGGCGCGATGGAGAGCCTTACGGGCGCTGTCCTCGGCCACGACAATTGCGGCGTCGACGGTTGTTCGATCCCGACCTATGCCGTGCCGCTGAAGGGCCTTGCGCACGGTTTCGCCAAGATGGCGACCGGCGTCGGTCTTGCGCCCGAGCGTGCCCGCGCGTCGAAGCGGCTGATCGAGGCCTGCATGGCCGAACCCTTCTACGTCGCCGGCACCAAGCGCGGCTGCACGCGGCTGATGGAAACGGCGCCCGGCCGGATCTTTGCCAAGACCGGTGCCGAAGGCGTGTTCTGCGCGGCGATTCCGGAACAGGGCATCGCCATTGCCGTCAAATGCGAGGATGGCGCTACCCGCGCGGCCGAGGTGATGGTCACTGCCACGCTGGCCCGTTTCTTCCGCGATGAGCCCGACGTGCACGCGGCGCTGATGGCGCAGGCCAGCCACACCATGAAGAACTGGAACGGCATCCCGGTCGGCGACGTCAGGGTGACGGACGCTTTCGCAGCATGATCGATCGGAAGGATGCGCTGACCGGAACCTCGGTCGCGCGTCCTTCGCACTGCTTTCGCGCCGGCTAGCTATTCCGCCCTCAGGCGGGCAGCAGCGTCACGCCCTTGTCGCGATAGGGCTTGAAGGCAGCTTCATTCATATCTTCCGGTAAGATCAGCCCGGCAATGTCCTCCACGTTGGCGACGTGATGTGGCGATGCCGCGCCGAATTTTTCGGTTGTGGCGATAACGAACGTCTCCGCCGCCTGGGCGAGGATCGCGCGCTTGACGGCCGCCTCCTCGTAGTCGCCGGTCGAAAACCCATGAACCGGATGGATCGCGGTGACGCCCAGGAAGAAGGTGTCGATGCGAATGGCAGCAATCGCCGCCACTGTGGCGGCACCGGTCGCCACCATCGAGTGTTTGTAAATTCGTCCGCCGATCAGGATCACATCCGCATCATGCCGTTCGAGCTCGGCTGCGATCGTCGGGCTGTGCGTGACGATCGTCAGCCGCATTTCGCGCGGCAGCGCTCGGGCGATTTCGGCGTTGCTGGTGCCGCCGTCGAGAAAGACCGTTTGCCCCGCAGACACAAGTCCGGCCGCCTTGCGGCCGAGCCGGCGCTTGACGTCGCCGGCAATCTCCTGGCGCGCGGCAAAATCCGGCAGGGTCGGTACCAGCGGCAACGCGCCGCCGTGCACCCGCTGCAGCAGCCCTTCGGCCGCCATCTCCCGGAGGTCGCGGCGGATCGTGTCTTCGGAAAGCTGCAACTCGTCCGCGAGACGCTTGGCGACAAGCTCGCCGTCGCGGTTCAGCCGCGCCGAAATCAGCGCCCGTCTCTGTGTGGTCAGCATTCATTTCGCTCCTTGACTCTTCACGATATTGCACGAAATATCGTGAGTATTCCAGAATTATCTGGATATAACGTGCAAATATATGGAGAAAAATCATGCTGATCCTGATTGCGGGGCCCTATCGCTCGGGCACGGGCGACGATCCGGCCAAGATGGCGGAAAATCTGAAGCGACTGGAGGAGCCGTCCTACGCTCTGTTCAACGCCGGCCACGTGCCAATGATCGGGGAGTGGGTGGCGCTGCCGGTCTGGCATGCCGCTGGTGGTGCCAGGATCGGCGACGCGCTTTACGAGGAGATCTTCCATCCCGTCGCTGGACGGCTGCTGGCGCTTTGTGATGCCGTGCTGCGCCTGCCGGGCGACAGCAAGGGCGCCGACAACGATGTCCGCATCGCCCGCGAGCGCGGCATTCCCGTCTACTTCAACCTCGAAGATGTGCCCGGTTGCAGTGAAGCGCGGGTCGCTTGAGTGAAGACGGCCCCGGTGGGTTGGATGTTCCACCGGGGCCGCCGATTGCCGCGACGCAAGTCGCGAGCGCGCCTCTGCGCCGCTTGGCAACGCACGTTCCGCTGTGCGGAAAGGCGTGCCTATTCGTGAATATGCGGCTCGGCGACGAAGGTCAGCGTTGCCGTCAGGCCCTTCTTGTCGGCGGCAGTGTCGCCGTCGAGCGGAATGGCGTGGCTGACGGCAAGAATGTTGACGCCGGCATTGCGCAACGTCACTTCGGCTTCACCTTTCGCGTCCGTTTTTTCGGAAACGAGCTCTGGCAGTCCGGCGTAATCGATGGTGATTTCCTTGCCTTCGAGCGGCTTGCCGTCAAGCAGCAGACGGACGCGAAATTTTTCGCCCGGCTTCAGCCCGATCGGATTGTCCAGCGGCACGATCTGCAGGGGTTGGGCCGGGAATGCCGGCATGTCGCCATGCACATGCACAAGCGCGATGCTGTATTTCACCGAGTGGCTCGCCTGCTTGGCGCCGGGAACTTCGCTTTTCGGCTTGTTGACCCATTTGCCGTCGGCACCTTCGCTCCAGTAACCGTTGTCGAATTCGAGCGCGAGCAGGGCCGGTTCGCCGTCGAGCTTTAAGAGCGCGTGGGTTCCGGCTGCCTCAATGGTCACCGGCAGTGCCTTGCCGTCTTCACCAAGCGCCGAAACGGATTTCACCTTTGCCGGATCATAGGCTTCGTCGGCGGGGCCGTGGCCGTAGATCACGGCAAGGTCGCCCCAGCGCTCGCCGATCCAGGCGCCATGCGCAAATGCCGGCGTGGCTACGGCCGTCAGAAGACTGGCGGCGAGCAGGGAGGAGATGAAGGCTTTCATGAGAAACTCCGAAAATATGTTATAACGTTACGTTCACGTTGTATTGAAGTCGGGTTTGGCTTGTCAACCGAGGCGACTTAATTTCTTCTGCGGCCCGAAAGACGGCGCCAGGGCCGCCTTGGATCAGCAAGGAGAGTAACGTGCTGAAATTGTTCTACACCCCGGGAACCTGCTCACTGGCCTCGCACATCGCGCTGGAAGAGACCGGCATCGACTACACGGCCGTGACGGTCGATTTTTCCAAGGCGGAACAGACCAAGCCCGATTACCTCGCGGTCAATCCGAAGGGACGTGTCCCCGCACTCGTCACCGATCGCGGCACGATCACCGAGACCCCGGCAATCCTCACCTACATTGCCCAGAGCGTTCCACAGGCGAAGCTCGCGCCGCTTGACGATGCCTTCGAATTTGCGCGGATCCAGTCGTTCCTGAGCTACCTCTGCTCGACCGTGCATGTCGCCCATGCCCATGGCCGGCGCGGCTCGCGCTGGGCTGACGACGCGGCCGCACACGAGGCGATGAGAGCCAAGGTTGCCGCGAACATGACGGATTGCTTCCAGCTGATCGAGAGCACCATGCTCGCCGGCCCCTTCGTCACCGGCGAGACCTACTCGATCGCCGACCCCTACCTCTTCACCATCGCCGGCTGGCTCGAGCCGGATGGCGTCGACCCGGCGCGGTTCCCGAAAATCCTCGATCACCGCAACCGCATGACGCAACGGCCGGCCGTCGCCCGGGTTCTCGCGGTTTTGAAGGGATAAGCCCGGAGCCTGCTGCAGCCCTTTTCAAAGGCAGGTCAGCCGCCGGCCGGGATCGCTCCGGCCGCACCGGCAGTCTGGACCGCGTGGCTACATCAGCATGTAATCCTTCGGTTTCGGCAGTTGGGGCAGGTCGGTTTCTCCAAGCGCCTCGCGCAGATTGATCTCGATCGTGTCGGCAAGCGCCACGATCGGCAGGTCGTTCGGCAGCGTGCCGAACGGCGTCGCCCATCCAAGCGCATCGGCAAAACCGAAGGGCAGCAGGAAGCAGAACAGATAGGCGGTGCGGTGGAGAAGCAGCGTGTAGCCGAAGGGGACGGGCGTGTTGCGAATGCGCTCGCAGGCGGCAAGCACCGCCGACATCCGCCCGACCGTGCCATCCAGCATCATCAACTGAATATCGCTGATCCTGTCGGTGGCGCGCAGCTTGGCAAGAATGGCGCCCATTTCGCGCAGCAGCAGATCGGGAGCGTTCCGGCTTGCCTTGTAGGCCGGTAGCAGATCGTCCGGCACTCTTTTCAGCGCCTTGTCGGGCTTGCTGCCCGATCGCAGGTGGCAGACCAGCGTCTGCGCAAAGGCAATCGCCAGATTGAGCAGACGCGCGCGGGCGCTGTCTTCGCCATTTCCTCCACTTGCATCGAGGATTAGCGTCTGACGGGCAAGATCGCGGGAGACGAAAATCAGCTGCCCCCAATCCTTGCGGGCCTCCCACCAGCGGTCGTAGCAGGCATTGTTTCGAAAGCCGAGAAACACCGAAAGGGCGATGCCGAGCAGCGCGAACGGTCCGCTGTTGACGCTCGGCACCATCGCCGGAAAGGCCTGGTGCGACCACACGACGCCTGCCGACAACGCAAAGACGAACAGCACCTGCGGGAAGATCCGCTGGATGACCGAACCGCGCAGGATGAAGAAGAGCTTGAGAAGGCTGGGACGGTCGCGAACGATCATTGATGGGCACCTGTGCGGCAAGGATTGAGCATCGGTATAGCCGGGAGGCGAAAATTGGAAGGGAGCGCGATGCCGTTCTGTCCCCGGGACTGCTTCTTGCCAATGCTTCACGGTGCAAACAAGTGATTGCCCGTCGCGTCCTTCCTCATCGTCCTGTGAGCTGCTGCGCAGGTCCCTGACAAATTTCAAGCACAATGTCGGCATCCAGCCGCTCCACCCGTCCTTGATGAGAGGACCGAAGAGGAGAGCGAAATGCGCAAGGTTGTTGCCGGCATGCAAATGACCATCGATGGCATGATCGATGGTCCCTCTGGCTATGCAGACTGGGTGGAATCCTGGTCGGATACGTTTGATCTGTTGCCCGAAATTGATGCCTGCGTGCTCGGCAGCGGCATGTATTCGAGCTATGAGCAATATTGGAGCGCGATCAAGGCCGATCCGCACAGCCCGCTCGAACTGACCGGCAACCTCCCGACTTCAGAGGAGATCGAGTATGCCGATTTTGCCCTGAATACGCCGCACTATGTGCTGTCTAGCACGCTCGACGGCGTACGCTGGGCGAACACGACGGTGCTGCGCGACTTGAGCGAGATCGATGCCCTGCGGCGCAGGTCCGGCAAGACGATCTATGTCGTCGGTGGCGCGGAGACGGTGTCCGGCCTGCTCGACCGGGGCACGATCGACGAATTGCGCCTGACGATCCATCCGCTTGTGGTGGGTGAGGGCAAGGCACTGTTTGCAACGGTCGCGCAGCGGCATCGTCTGCAGCTTAACGAGGCGAAGTCGCGCCCGGACGGAACGGTCAGTCTCGTGTACAGCATCGGCAAGTGACCGGTCCGCTCGCCCTGGTTGGAAGTCCCGGCGGAGATCCTTGATTGATGCGTGAGCATCGCTTCGCCAACCTCTCCGGACCAGAAAACCCGATCGAACCTGTCCTATAGGTTCCTGGCATCAACGCTTGGTATTATGCCGGAAAGCCGGCTGACAATTTGCGCGGCGCCTTCTCACGCCAGGCGGCGATCAGCCTTTGGGTCAGGCTGGCGTCGTCGATCGCCCCAAGGCGCACCAGCATCGCCGGCCATCCCTTGTAGTGATCGGTTTCGAAGAACAGGCCGGGATCGAGTTCGAGCAACATTTCCTTTTCTTCGAGCGCGCACATCACCACGAGGGTTTCGGGGTCCTTCATGCGCACAAAACTCTTGTCCTTCACCAGCAGCGCGGGCGTGCCATAGGAGGTGCCGAGCGACACCTCCGGCAGGCCGGCGACCTCAGCCAGCTTCACCACGCGGGTAAACGGACCGTCGAGATCGGCGGCTGGGTTGGCCTTGTTGGCGGCGGGTGGGTGGCTCATCGACCACCTGTCGGCATGCAATCACAGTTGCTCTCCGCAGTCTTCGGCCAAGGCCAGCCGGGAAAAGGCAGATCGCCGAGTTCGCGCCCGTCCATTCGTTCGAGGTCGGGATGCTGCAACGGGTCTCGCTCCCAGAAGAGCAAGGCGTCCTGTCGGCGGTCGGTCGGAAATCGGGTCGGTTTCAGCAGGGAGAAAATCTTCAGCATGGCGGGCCATCCTTTCGATGTTTCCAAGCATCTGCCTGTCCAGCCGTGATTTCAATTGAGATTGCCGAAGATCGTGTTTAGAAAAACTATATGAGAGAACTGAATGCCATTCACCTGAACGGCTTGCGTGCGGTCGAGGCGGCAGGGCGCCTTGGATCGCTGGCGGCCGCATCCGAGGAGTTGGGCGTGACCCCGGGCGCGGTCAGCCAGCAGATCGCCAAGACCGAGGCGCAGCTCGGACGCATCCTGTTCGAGCGCACGTCGCGCGGGCTGGTCGCGACGGATTTCGGCCGATTGTTCCTGGGGCGGCTGAGCAGTGCTTTTGGCGAACTCGCTGAGGCTGTTGCCTCGGCGCGGCGGCGGGATGAGTCGGTGTTGACGATTTCCGTTGCTCCGGTCTTTGCCGCCCGCTGGCTGGTCTACCGGCTGAACCGTTTCGCCGAGCGGCATCCTGATATCCGCTTGCGCATCGATGCGACCACGCGGCTCGTCAACCTCGATACGTCCGATGTCGATGTCGGCATACGCGTCGGTGAGGGGCGCTGGCCCGGGGTCAAATCGGAATTGTTGCTGGAGCAGGAAGTCTTCCCGGTTTGCTCGCCGGCGATGGCGGAGAACCTGCGTCAGCCTGCAGATATTCTAAAGATCCCTGCTGTCATTGACGGCCATTCGATGTTCACCTGGGAGGTCTGGTTGCGGGAGGTCGGGCTTGCCGGTGCCGAACTGGGGGTGCGTCACACCTTCAACGAGGCCTCGCTGGTGCTCGATGCGGCCATCGCCGGCCAGGGCGTGATGCTCGCCTGGCAGACGCTTGCCGGCTTTGCGGTAACCGAGGGCAGCCTGGTCGTTCCCTTCGGCATTCGCGCCCGAACCGGCTACGGCCACTATTTCGTCAGCTCGCCTTCGAGGCGGGAGAGCAAGGCCACGGCCGCCTTCAAGCGCTGGGTGCGCGACGAGGTCGAAGAGGGCATGCGATTGCTCGACCTCAAGGCGCCACGCGCCAGTTTCAAGCCCGCGTCGCCGAGAGAGTAGTGCCGTTTCAAGGTTGCGATGTTCGATGTCGGAAGCCTATTCGGCTTCCGTCGACCGAACCTCCATCATCGCCTTGAAAGCCGGGCGCGACTGGCAACGCCCAAGCCACGCCTTGACCTTGGGGTGGCGGTCGAACAGTTCCGTCTGGCTCATGGCATAGCGGAAGACCTCCGCCAGGTTGAGGTCGGCAACGGTGAAGCGCTCTCCGACGATATGGTCGCGGCCTTCAAGATGGTTTTCGAGAAAGGCAAAGGCCTTGCCCAATGCGGTAACAGCCGTCGTGACCTTGGCCTTGCCTTCATCGGTATTCTCGGTGCCGGCGTCGTAGGTGAGAATGATGCGCACGGCGTGCGGCTCGACTTCGGTGGCCGCCCACATCGTCCAGTTGCCCATCAGCCCTTCCTCGCGGATGTCGGCTGGTGCAAGTGGCCCACCATATTTGCGGGCGAGATAGAGGTTGTTGGCAAGGGATTCCGTCAGAACAAGACCATCGTCTTCTATCGCCGGGATCAGGCCCATCGGGTTGATGGCGAGAAAGCTTGCCGATCTGGTGTTGATGGGCGCGTCGTGCGCCAGCGGATCGGCCAGCCGATACGCCTGCTTCACGGGAACGGATTTGAAGGGAATGCCCAGCTCTCCCGCCATCCAGTAATTGCGCGATGCGCGCGAGCGATAGACGCCATAGATCGTCAGCATGTCCAGTTTCCTCCTCCGCGTGTCTGTCCCGTCATAGGCAAACATGGGGCGCACAAGAAGCGGTAGGCGTTGATATCCCGCATGAAATCTTTTGATGAAACGATCGGTGCGGCGCCTTGGCCGCTTGTCTTTCGAGCCATCGCGCTCTAGCAATCCCAGCAACGATTTGGGGGCTTGAGTGGCGCGATCGCGGCAAGCGTGGATGAGGATGGACCTGCCAGTGCGCATTTTATGCGCGCTGATGTTCGTCGTTTCCGTCCTCATCCAGCCGCCTGCAGGCGCTGCCATGCCGGTCGCACCGGGGATGGCAGCCTATGTTCTGCCCGATGGCTCGCTTCCTGACCTCTGCCTGACCGGGCACGACGAACCGGACGGCAAGGGCGGTAGCAAAAGTCACGGTTGCCAGTCCTGCTGCCTCGCCGCACCCGTAGCCCTGCCGACACCGCAGGCGTACCAGCGCCGGCTCCCTCCCGAAATCCTTGCGCGCTCCTTGCAGGCAGCCGAGCTTCTGCTTGCCCGACCGGTCCTGCTGGCCGGTCTGGGGCCGCGCGCGCCGCCTCAATCTCCGGCCTGATCTGCGCCTGAAGGGTTGAACGCCAGGCAGCGACACCGACACCAAGAGTATCTCGGTGGGCATGTCGCTTCCGGATCCGGCTCAGCCACCGCATCCACACATCAGCAAAGGGGCAAGTCGCTGGCTCTTCATGCCGGCCCTTGCCTGGGGGACACCCATGACGACTGCATCTTTTCCCGGCACCGCGCGACTGCCTGATGTCGCCGAGCGCGGCATTTCGCTCTATCGCGCCATCTGGCGCTGGCACTTTTTCGCCGGCCTTCTGGTCATTCCATTCATGATCAGTCTTGCCGTGACTGGCGGGCTCTATCTTTTCAACGACGAGATCGATGACACGGTGTTTGCCTATCGCAACATCGTGCCGATGGGGGAGGTGCCGCTTCAGCCCTCGGCAATCGTTGCCAATGCTATCGAGGCGGTGCCGGGCAGCGCGGCGGTTGCCTATCGCACGCCTGGTGGCGCCGACCGGTCGGCGCGCGTGACGGTGGGCGTCGGTGCCGGACGGATGATGGTCTATGTCGATCCCTATACCGCCGACATTCTCGACATGGTCGCCCCGAGCGAGGAGTTCAACCGGGTGGTCGAGGACCTGCACAGCCTGGATTTCTTCGGCAAGAGGGTCGAAATCATCATCGAGATCGTCGCCGGCTTTGCAATCCTGCTCGTCTTTACAGGCATCTATCTCTGGTGGCCGCGACAGCAGACCGGAGGCGTGATCACCGTTCGGGGCACGCCGGCGCGACGGGTGTTCTGGCGCGACTTGCATGCAGTCACGGGCATCGCCTCGGCGCTTTTGATCGTCTTTCTTGCCTTCTCCGGGCTGCTCTGGTCCGGTTACTGGGGCTCGACGGTCAATGGCAAGCTGACGGCGGCCGGCCTCGGTTACCCCGCCCAGCTCTGGGATGACGTTCCGACCTCGACGAAGGTTTCGACCGACGTGCTCTCCAAGGCCGGGTGGCTGGTGGAAAACGCGCCGGTGCCCGTGTCGACCACGGATGGCGGTTCTGTCACCTCCATCGGGATCGACAGGGCCGTGGCGATTGCCGATAAGGCCGGCATGCTGCCGGGTTATGAACTGGCCATTCCCGGCGACGAGACCGGCGTGTACACCGCAGCCATTTTTCCGGCCGACCTTTCGCGCGAACGCACGATCCATATCGATCAATACTCCGGCAAGCCGCTGGTCGATATCGCCTTTGGCCAGTACCCGCCGCTTGGCAAGGCGATCGAGTGGAGCATCAACGTCCACAAGGGGCAGGAATGGGGGCTGTTCAACCAGCTGCTGATGCTCACGACCTGCCTTGCGATCGTATTCGTATCGGTTTCGGCGGTCGTCATGTGGTGGAAACGACGCCCGGCCGGGCGCATTGGCGTGCCGCCGATGCCGCCGCGCCGTAGCATCTACGCGGGATTGTGGCTGATGGCGCTGCTGTTCGGGCTCGCTTTTCCGCTGACCGGTGTCGCGATCGTCGTGATGATCGTTGTGGACCAGGCGCTGATGCTGTTTGCGCCAATGCGCAGGGTCCTGTCCTGATTTGGCATGGGGCGGCTCGCGTCGCCCCATCTTTCCGGCTATGCTGGGTGCCAGATGCAACCTCCGCACGATTTTTCCTGTCTTATTTAGGGAAGGCTAACCTTTGGCCGCCTATCGTGGTTTGGGGAAAGTCTGACGATCTCGACATTGTGCTTCCGGAGGCCTTGCTTGGCGAAGAACACCTCCCGCAATCCGCGTTATGCTGCCCTCAATGCGGGCGGCAACGAGAATACGCGCCGTCTGATGGACGCGAGCACACGTCTGGCCGAAGAGATGGGCCGGATCTTTCCCGCCGACCCCGATATTGCCGACCGGCACTATTGGCTGGAAACCATCATCAACCATGTGCCGGATTACATCTACGCCAAGGATACCGACGGCCGTTTCCTCATTGCCAACCAGGTGACTGTCGCCGACAACGGCTTGGAATCGCTTCGCGACATCATCGGCAAGACCGATTTCGATCTGCATCCGCAGCATTTGGCCATGGCCATCGCCGAGGTGGAACGCCGGGTGATCGAAACGGGCGAGCCGATCTTTGGGATCGAAGAGCGTGCGATGGTCACCAAGGGCCGCGATCGCTGGCTGATGACCTCCAAGGTGCCGTTGCGCAACAAGAGCGGCAAGATCGTCGGCATCGTCGGCGTGTCGCGCGACATCTCCGACCGAAAAGCGGCAGAACGCTTGCTTGAAGGGCAGGCGCATCTGCTGGAGATGATCGCCAATGGTCGGCCGCTCGACGAGTTTTTCCGCGAACTGATCCTGTTGATCGAGGCTCTGGTGCCGCGCATCCGAGGTTCGATCCTCATGCTGTCGAGCGATGGCCACCGCTTGCTGCATGGAGCCGCACCGAACCTGGACGAGGCCTATTGCGGCATGATCCACGGTGTGGAGATCGGGCCGAAAGCCGGTTCCTGCGGCACGGCCGCCTGGCGCGGAGAACAGGTGATCGTTGCCGATATCTTCGACGATCCCCTGTGGGAGGATTACCGCGAGATCGTCCGGCCCTACGAATTCCGGGCCTGCTGGTCGACGCCGATCCATTCCCGCGAGCGAAAGGTGCTCGGCACCTTTGCCCTCTATTCCGAGGCCGTGTGCGTTCCCGACGAGCGGCAGAAGGAGCTGATCGCCATGGCCGCTCATCTGGCGGGCATTGCGATCGAGCGCAAGCAGGCTGAAGACCGCATCAGCTTCATGGCTCACCATGACGCGCTGACCGGATTGCCCAACCGGGCGCTGTTCGAAGAGCAGGTTGCCGAAGCGCTTGAAGCGCTACGCGGGACGGGGCAGTGGGCGGTGCTTGCCTTCCTCGACCTCGACAACTTCAAGCTCGTCAACGACACGCTGGGCCATGCGGCGGGCGACGAACTGCTCAAGGTGACGGCCACGCGTATGCGTGCATCGGTGCGCAAGTCCGACATGGTGGTGCGTGTCGGTGGCGACGAGTTCATTCTTCTTCTGAATGGCCTGCCCTGCGAGCGGGATGTCGTGCTCGCACGCCTTGAGGATATCAGGGCCGCAATCGCTGCTCCCATGCAGATCAATGGCCGCGGATTGCAGGTCTCCTGCAGCATGGGCGTTGCCTGCTTCCCCAACCAGGGAAAGACCGTCGGCGAGTTGCTCGCCAACGCCGATATGGCGATGTATCGAGCCAAGGAGCTCGGCCGCAACAACCTGCAGGTCTTTACCGAGGAGATGGCAGACAAGGCCCATGAGAAACTGCTGAAACAAGCGGAGCTGCGCCAGGCGATCGCGCGGGACGAGTTTCTGCTGCATTTCCAGCCGCAGGTAAATCTCGAGACCGGTCGGGTCTTTGCCGCCGAAGCGCTGCTTCGCTGGCGGCATCCCGAGCGCGGCATGATTTCGCCAGGCGATTTCATTCCGCTGGCGGAGGAGACCGGGCTGATCGTGCCGATCGGCGATTGGGTGCTGCGCGCCGCTTGCCGTCAATGCAAAGCCTGGCATGACGACGGGCTGCCGTTGCTGATCGTCAGCGTCAACGTTTCCGCACGGCAGTTCCGCGAGCGAAACTGGGCGGCACATGTCGCCGCCGTTCTCGCCGAGGTCGGCCTCGATCCGCGGTTCCTGGAATTGGAACTGACGGAGAGCCTGATCATGCAGGATGTTCCGGGTGCATTGGCGACCATGCACGAGCTTGAGGCAATCGGCGTGCATCTGGCGATCGACGATTTCGGCACAGGATATTCAAGCCTCAGTGCGTTGAAGCGGTTTCCCGTGCGTCGTCTGAAGATCGATCGTTCCTTCGTCGAGGACATCCCCGCCGATGTCGATGACAAGGCCATTACTGCGGCGATCATATCGCTGGCGCAAAATCTCGGCCTCAGGGTGATTGCCGAAGGGGTCGAGACCCAGGCGCAGGTAGACTTCTTGCGCCACAGCGGTTGCGACGAGATCCAGGGCTATTTCTTCAGCCGCCCACTGGCATCGGCGGAGTTTGAGGCATTGCTTCGCCAGCCCGCCATGACGGCCGACGCTCTCTGATCCGCGCCGTTGCACATGCCGTGACGCCATCGGAAACGTGATCCGATGTTTGCTGACACAAGCCTCGTTCCAGCCGTAGATGCCAGCATTCTTAAATTGGGCAGGTCTGCGCGAATCGTTTCGTTAATCAATTTCGTGCAGCACTCCAGTTCGTCGCCGCACTCAAGCCTTTCAGAGTTCGATGTCCTCTTCAGTCATTTTTTCCCGCCGCCAGTTCCTCCGTACATCCGGTATCGCGCTTGCCTCGGCAGGTCTTGCAAGCTGTACGTCCTCGATGAACACCGACCGCTTCCGTCAGGAAACCGCACCGGTGTTCCGCAATCCTGCTCTCGAGGGGCGTTGGGTCGATCCGCGTGCCGAGGGCATTCTGGAAGGCCCGCAGCCGACCGGCCTGCCGCCACAGAGCGCCTATTATGGTGACATCTACGCCGCGGTCGACGATGGCGGCTACCAGATCCCGGCCGTGCCCTACCGCCAGATCGACGCACGTTTCTATCGGCAGGAAGTCAGCGACCCCTTCGGCGAACGCCCGGGCACCATCGTCGTCGATACCGGCGACCGGTTCCTTTATCTCATCCAGCCGGGTGGCAGCGCGCTGCGCTATGGCGTCGGTCTCGGTCGGGAGGGCTTTGCCTGGAACGGTCGCGGCGTCATCCAGTGGAAGGCCAAGTGGCCGCGCTGGACGCCGCCCGATTCGATGATCGCCCGTCAGCCGCAACTGGCGAAATTCTCCGCCAGCAACGGCGGCATGGCGCCGGGCGTCAACAACCCGCTGGGTGCCCGCGCGCTGTACATCTTCCAGAACGGGCAGGACACGCTTTATCGCGTGCATGGCTCGCCTGAATGGCAGTCGATCGGCAAGGCCGTGTCGTCCGGCTGCGTGCGCATGCTCAACCAGGATGTCATGGATCTCTACGATCGCGTGCGCGGCAAGGCGCCGATCCTCGTCGTCTGATCCACGTTTGCGGCGATGGGCTTCAAGTATTCCGGGTGCCCCACTTGCGGCACCCGGGTTTTGTGCCGCACACCCAGACTGGGCCCCACGATCTGCAAGCTTCTCAAGGCTTGAGTTTAGACGTTGCGCCGATCCGCGACGGCGACGATTAGTTTTCGCTCTCGCCGGATGACAGACGCCGCGTCAACTGATGCAGAGTTTCCCTGATTTCACCGGCTTCCTCCAGGCTACAACCCGATACCTTGCCGATATCCGCCAGGATACCGAAGGCCTCCGTCTTGAGGTCTCGGCCCTTGTCCGTCAGGCTGACGATCACCTGCCGTTCGTCGCCAGGATCCCGTTGGCGACCGACATACCCTGCCGCCTCCAGCCGTTTGAGGAGAGGGGACAGTGTTCCCGAATCCAGCCCGATCTCCTCGCCGATCCGCTTGACCGTCATCCCGTCCTGTTGCCAGAGCGCCAGCAGCACGAGATATTGCGGGTAGGTGAGGCCGAAACGATCCAGCAGCGGCTTGTACGCGCGCGTGAAGGCGTGGGCGGCAGAATAGACGGCGAAACAGAGCTGTTTGCCGAGCGTCAGCGCTTCGTCGGGGATCGCTTCGAATTGTGCCGCTTTCGTCGTCATAGCCGTATTGTCGCAAATTTGGTCCGAAAATGCAATTTGCAAAATTAATTTGCGTACAATTTAATTTTGCAATATGTAATTCGCATCGACATCGAAAACGCAAAGGAGACCCTGCCAATGCCCATTCTCTATCGTACCACTGCATCCGCAACCGGTGGCCGCGCCGGCCAGGCCAAGAGCGCCGATGGCGTTCTCGACGTCACGCTGACCGTGCCGAAGGAATTGGGCGGCGACGGAGCCCGCGGCACCAATCCTGAGCAACTCTTTGCTGCCGGCTATTCCGCCTGCTTCCTCGGCGCGCTCAAGTTCGTTGCCGGCAAGGAGAAGGTAAAGCTTCCCGAAGACACCACGGTGACGGGCACTGTCGGCATCGGCCCGCGAGAAGACGGCACCGGCTTCGGCATCGACGCTGCGCTGGAAATTTCTTCGCCGGGCGTCGACAAGGCCGTGCTCGAAGACCTCGTCCAGAAGGCACATATCGTTTGCCCCTACAGCCACGCCACCAAGGGCAATATCGACGTCAAGCTGACGGTCGCCTGAAGCCCTCGTTTCGCTGAGAAAACAACAAAGCCCGGCGGGTTGGTTCCCGCCGGGCTTTGTTGTTTTGAGTGACGTGCAGGGAGCGCGCGCCGTTTCCCGAACATGCCTGCGGCAGTGTCAGGCCTTCTTCAGGAATTCGGTGCGCAGCACCAGGCCCTTGATCTTTTCGACCCGGCACTCGACTTCGTCGGGATTGTCGGTCAGGCGGATGCCCTTGACCACCGTGCCGCGCTTCAGTGTGGTTGACGTGCCCTTGACCTTCAGGTCCTTGATCAGGGTGACGTTGTCGCCGTCGTTGAGGATGGCGCCGTTCGAATCTTTCACGTCCATGGACTGTTCCTTTCAAGATGCGGGCACGCCCTGGTCCGGGCGGATCAGGGCGTGCCAATATGGTAATTCGTGTCGTCTTGGCCGACGATGTTGGCCGTTAGCGCCTGCTGAGGCTGCCGAGGATGCCGCGGACGAGGGCGCGACCGACCTGGGTCGCCACGGTGCGGGCAACCGATTTCATCGCCGCTTCCACCACGGTCTCACGCTGATATCCGGACGAGCGCGGACGTGCCTGCTTTCCGGCAGGTGCCGCCGGCTCGTCGTCGCCGAAGCCCGGAAGCGTCCAGCGGCTGCCGCCGGCATTGGCCTCCACCGGCGCCTGCTCGGCTTGCTGCTGCGCTTCTGCCGCCTTCTTGGCGCGTGCCGTCAGCATTTCGTAGGCCGATTCGCGGTCGAAATCTTCGTCGTACTGGCCGCGAACCGGGCTGACTTCCAAGACCTTCTGTCGCTCTTCCGCCGTCAGCGGGCCAACGCGGGATTGCGGCGGGCGCACCAGGGTGCGTTCCACAATCGACGGCGCGCCCTTGCCTTCGAGCGTGGAGACCAGCGCCTCGCCGGTGCCGAGGTTGGTAATGACCGTGGCGCAGTCGAATTCCGGGTTCGGGCGGAAGGTGTCGGCGGCGGTCTTGACCGCTTTCTGATCGCGTGGCGTGTAGGCGCGCAGCGCATGCTGGACGCGGTTGCCGAGCTGGCCGAGGATCGTTTCCGGCACGTCGAGTGGGTTCTGCGTGACGAAGTAGACGCCGACGCCCTTGGAGCGGATGAGGCGCACGACCTGTTCGACGCGCTCCGTCAGCACTTTCGGCGCATCGTTGAACAAAAGATGTGCCTCGTCGAAGAAGAAGACGAGCTTCGGCTTCTCCGGGTCGCCGACTTCGGGCAACTCCTCGAACAGCTCGGACAGGAGCCAGAGCAGGAAGGTCGCGTAGAGACGCGGGTTCATCATCAGCTTGTCGGCGGCAAGCACCGAGATCGCGCCGCGTCCGTCATTGGTCGTGCGCATGATGTCGGTGATCTTCAGCGCCGGTTCGCCGAAGAAATGTTCGGCGCCCTGCTGTTCCAGGATCAGAAGTTCGCGCTGGATCGAGCCGACCGAGGCCTTGGAGATGAAGCCGTACTGGTTGGAAAGCTGGGTGGCGTTCTCGCCCATGTAGTTGAGCAGCGCCTGCAGGTCTTTGAGGTCGAGCAGCGGCAGGCCGCCCTGGTCGGCAATCTTGAAGGCGATGTTGAGCACGCCTTCCTGCGCGTCCGTTGCGTTCATCAGCCGCGACAGGAGGAGAGGGCCCATTTCCGACATGGTGGTGCGGACGCGGTGGCCCTTTTCCCCATAGAGATCCCAGAAGATCACGGGGAATTCCTGGAATTCGTAGGGATTGGTCGACAGGCCGATCTGTTCGGCGCGCTTGAGGATGAAGTCCTTGGTCTCGCCGATCGCGCCGATGCCCGAGAGGTCGCCCTTGACGTCGGCGCAGAACACCGGAACGCCGGCGTTAGAAAACCCTTCGGCAAGGACCTGCAGGGTGATGGTCTTGCCGGTGCCGGTGGCGCCGGTGATGAGCCCGTGGCGGTTGCCGAATTTCAGCTCGAGATATTCGCCTTTGTTGATCGTATCGTCCGGCTTGCGGCTGGCGCCGATAAAGAGCTTGCCTTCTTCCACCATGTGGGCTTCATCTCCGTTTCATCAATGAAAGCGGGCGGTTCGCGGCTTGTCTGCCGGGCCCGTCATCGAAATGTGGCTCGCTTCTGTTATAGGCGGTGCTGCTCCACCCGGCAACAAGGCGATTGTAACGCTCAACCCTGAAACGGTGCTGTTCAAGCAGGGGTAGATCGGTCGCATTGCCAAGCGGTCGCGGCCGTGAAACGATCGGCCCGAGCCATGGGATCGCACTGCGAGGCGTGCGCGAGGGAGCGTTTGAAAGCCGGTGAATTGCCCGGTATTCCATCCATCGTCGCTTGTTATTCCCAAAGCGATCATTTACCTTGACGTCAACGTCAAAATTCAACGAGGGAGTTATCCATGAATGAACTGGTCACGCGCGTAGCGGAGAATGTCGGCCTCGAGCCTGCGACGGCTGAAAAGGCTGTCGGCATGATCCTCGGCTTTCTGCAGCGCGAAGCGGCTGACGGCCCGGTTGCCCAGATGATCGAATCGATCCCGGGCGCAACCGACCTGATCGCACAGTACAACGGCGAAGGCACGGGCGGTGGCGGTCTGCTCGGCGGCCTGATGTCGGCGATCGGCGGCGGCGGTGTCATGGCGCTCGGCCAGCAGCTGATGAGCCAGGGCCTCGGCATGGGCGAGATCACCTCGCTTGCCAAGGAAACCATTGCATTTGCCAAGGAAAAGGCTGGCGCAGACGTCGTCGACGAAGTCGTCGCCTCGGTCCCGGGTCTCAGCCAGTTCGTCTGATCCCTTTCGGGCGCATCTGAAGAAGCCCACCGGTGCTCGCGCCGGTGGGTTTTTTGTTGCCGTGTTCTATTCTCGATCGACGATCAACCGTCTGCGCCGCGTTCCAGTCGCCGCATCATCGCATCGATCTGGCGTTCCGTTTCCCTCTTATCGGTCAGGTGAAACGGCGCGCCCTTTGCCAGGCTCGGCACCAGAACGTCGAAGGAGAGCGTCTTGATCAGCGCCAGCGAGGCGAGATAGGCGGCCCTGTCGCTGCTGCTCAAAACAGCGCCGATCCATCGTTCGTCTTTCAGGAAGATCGTATCGCCGGTGAAGAGGTAGCGACGCTGGCCGTCGTCCCAGAGGAAGCAGGCCGAGCCTACCGTGTGCCCGGGCGTGGGGATCACTTCGAAGTCCGGGAACGACAATTCGCGATCGGCAAAGCTGCCACCCATGCGGCAATGGGCCAGGATCTGTCGGCGTTCCAGTTCGGGGCCGAACAACGGCGCGCCGAGGTGTTCTGAAGCCCAATCGCATGACGGCATCGCCTGGTGATGGTGGTTGATGTATTGCCGTATTGTCATGCCCGCCGAAACGAGGCTTTCGGCCTCCTCGGCCAATCGCCGCGAGGCGTAGACGATGAGGTTGCCACTATTGCGACGAAGCACGAAGGCGCGACCGGTAAAATCGGGCGCGAAGCTGAGATGCTCCGCTCCGGCGCCATAGAGGGTATCGAACAGATGCTCCATCATGCTTTCTCCTCGGCCTTGGCGCGCAGGGCGCGATCAAGGGTGTTGGCAAGGAGGATGCAGGCGAGCGCGCCGGCGCCGATGAAGGCGGCGCCCGATGTCCAGCCGTAGACTTCGATTGCGGTTCCGACTGCAACGGGGCCGACAAGCTGCCCGAGATTGCTTCCCTGCATCAACAGGCCCATCGCCATAGGCACGAGCGACGGGCGTGGCGACAGCATCGGCACCGTCGAGATCAAGGTCGCGGGGATCAGCCCACCGATCGCCGAAAACAGCACGCACAATGCAAAGGTCAGCGTATCGCCCGATTGCGAGAGAAAGATCCAGAGGCCGGAGGTCCCCATCAGCGTGGCGGCAGCGATGACCAGACGGCTGCGGCCGACGCCACGAGACAGCATAGTGCCGGCGACAAGATTGCCGATGACGTTGGCTAGCGTGATGAGGGCGCTGAGCAGGCCTGCAGTTCCGAGCGAAATGTTCATGCGCGCGACGAGCAGGATCGGCAGGAAGCTGAACAGCGTGAAGGTCATCAGGCTGTAGAGGGCGAACAGGGCAAAGAGCAGTAGCGGCCCACGGCTTGTCAGCGTCGTTGCAATATCTGCCCGCAGACCGCCGGCAGTTGCGCGACCCGTAGCCTGCGACGGGGATACAACCGCGATGACGGTCAGCAGGCTGAGGAGCGCGATGAGACCGTTGTTCCACCAGATCGCCTGCCAGCTGGCAAACAGCGGGCCTGAGAGCATGGCGATCGCCATGCCGGCCGGCATAAAGCAACTCCAGAGCGCAAAGACCAGGTCGCGCCGCGTGGGCGCGACAATGCGCATGAGGATCGCTGGACCGGCGACGACGACGAGCAGGAAGCCAAAGCCCTCGAAGATGCGCGACAGGATGAGCAACGTGAAGTTCGGGCTCGCTGCACCGATCAGGATGCCGATGAGGAGGATGCCCATGCCGACGCAGACCATGCGGCGGTCGCCGATGGCCGCGACCATGGCGCCGACCGGCATGCCGCCGACGACGCCGACGATCGCAAAGACGGACGTGATCCAGCCGAGCGCCGCAAGGTCGAGGCCGAGATCAGCCTGGAGCAGGGGGCCGGCGATCAGCCCTTTGCCGACCTGCATCGCGGCAACCATGCCGGCCGTTACGACGGCAGTGACGGCGATCCAGTCGGTTTTTTCCGGGGTATAAGCGACGACCGCAGACATCATGCGAACTCCGCTACGCGTTCCCTGCCGGCGACCAGTGCCTGCGCCAGTTCGGCGACGTGGCGGCCCTGGAAACGTGCCCCATCGAGTTCGTTGGCGCTTGGCTGCCGGTCGCCGCCATTGCCGTCGTCGGCGAGCGTCGAGGCGCCATAGGGCGAGCCGCCGGTGATCTCGTCCATGCGCATCTGGCCCTTGAAGCTGTAAGGCAAGCCGGCGATCACCATGCCGAGATGCAGCAGCACCGTATGCGTCGCAAGAATGGTTGATTCTTGACCGCCATGCTGGCTGCCGGTCGAGGTGAAGACGCTGCCGATTTTCCCGACCAGGCCATCCTTGGCCCAGACGCCGCCCGCCTGATCGAGAAAGTTCTTCATCTGCGCGGCCATGTTGCCGAAGCGGGTCGGCGTGCCCAGGATGATCGCGTCGTAATCTGGTAATTCCGCAACGCTTGCGACCGGTGCTGCCTGCTCGCGTTTGTAGCCGGATTTGATTGCGACAGCCTCGGGCACGATCTCGGGCACGCGCTTCAACGAAACGCTCGCGCCTGCGGCCCGTGCGCCCTCGGCGACGGCCGCAGCCATCGTCTCGATGTGGCCGTAGGAAGAGTAGTAAAGCACGAGGATCTTTGTCATTTCGGTTTCCCTTGTTCCGCTTGCGGTCGATTTGCTGCCGCCGATGTCAGGGAGGATGGAGGTTTTGGATGATCTGAAAAAGTGATATAAACTTCATCAAACTGATCTATGGAATCGATCATGCTGGATGCGTTGACCCTCGACCAAATGCGGACGTTCGTGGTGGTTGCAGAGAGCGGCAGTTTCCGCTCCGGTGCTACCCGGTTGTCCCGCGTCCAATCTGCCGTCAGCCACGCCATCGCCAATCTCGAGGCCGGGCTCGGGGTCTCCTTGTTCGACCGCTCCGGGCACCGGCCGGTGCTGACGGCGGAAGGTCGGGCGTTGCTTGCCAATGCACGCGATATCCTCTTGCGCGTCGATGCCATGAGGGCCCGGGCGCGTGGCCTCGGCGAGGGCATCGAGCTGGAACTGTCCCTGATCGTCGACACGCTGTTCCCGATCGCGACCGTCGGCACCGCGTTGAAGGAAATGCGGGTCGCCTATCCGTCCGTTGCCATCAGGCTTGCGGTCGCACCGCTCGGTGGCCCGCTCGATGGCCTGATCGATCGGCGCTTCACGCTGGGCATCATGGTCGGCGAGGATTTTCGCGATCCGGCGATCGGCCGGCAGGCGCTGACGGATGTGCATCTGATCGCAGTCGTTGCCGCGCAGCATCCCCTCGGCCTCAGCGCCGTCGACGGCGCGCTCGGCAGCCCCGAACTTGCTGATCATCTGCAGATCGTCCTCTCGGACCCCACGCAGCGCTCCGAGGGGCGCGACTTCGGCGTGCTTTCACCACAGACCTGCCGCGTCAGCAACCAGGACACCAAGCATGCATTGATCCTGGCAGGGCTCGGATGGGGGAGATTGCCGCTCTGGCAGGTGGAGCGGGATCTGGCCGAGGGTCGGCTCGTCCGCTTGCCGACAGCGTCGCTCGGTCGCAACAGCCAGGTCGCGGCCGAGGCCTATCTCGTCCACCGGATCGACGAACCGCTCGGACCGGCCGCGCGTATTTTTGGTGAGGCGCTCGCGCGGCTTTGCGAACGCTGACGGCAGCCCCTATCGCCTGCCGGCGGCGGCGAAGATCAGCGTGGAAACGACCAGCACCAGGCCGACGCCGAGCGGGCCGGCGGCCGGATTGATCAGCGTCATGAGAAAACCGGTCGCGCCCGATCCGGCTGCGCTGCCGGCGGCATAGGCAAGCGCGAAGGCCGCACTTCCAGCCACCAGCATGCTGCCGCGATACTGTTCGCCGAGCATGGTCAAAGCGGCCGTATAGAGCGCGAAGCTGGCAGCGCCGATCAGCGCGAACAGCGCCAGCAACAAAGGTGCGGACGTCACCAGCGGAATGGCGAGATAGCCGGTTGCCGCCACCGCCGCCGCGGTAATCGCCACGCGCCGACGGGGCAATTTGTCGAGCAGCACCCCAACGAAGGGCTGCGCCAGCGCTGTCGGCACGGCAAGCACGGTGACGCTCAGCGCCGCGAAGGCCTGGCTGTGGCCCGTCTTGACGAAATAGACCGGCATCGCCGAGATTGCCGCAATATCGGCAAAGCCGAACATCAGCACCATCAGGATCAGGATCGGTGCATGCCGGAAGAACGCGAAGAGATCGCGTGTCGATGAAGGCTCCGGCCGTGTGCGTGCCCCCATCGTCAGGAGGCCGGTGAGGAAGGCAACCAGCGCGATGTAGATCGCCAGCAGCGCAAAGCCGAGGCCGCCGCTGGTGCCGAGAAGCGGGATCGCCAGCGGCCCGGCGGCAAAGCCGCCGCACATGCCTGCGCCATAGAGACCAGAAACCCGGCCACGCAACCGGTCCGGACAGGCGGTGTTGAGCCAGGCTTCACCCAGCATGAAGACCATGCTGACGAAAAAGCCGAGCGCGAAGCGGGCGACGAACCAGACAGGAAGCGAGGAGGTGGACGCAAGGGTTGCGAGGCACAAGGAGCAGCCGCAGAGGCTGGCGATAATCAGCTTGTCGGCGGAGGCAAGCCGCGTCAGATGGCCGAGCAACAGGGTCGCCGCCGCAAGCCCGGCGGCAAAGCCCATGGCGTTGAGCCCGATCGTGGCGGCAGACACACCGCGGCCTTCGAGCGACAACGAGATCAGCGGATAGGTCAGGCCTTGAGCGACGGAGAAGGCGGTGACGCCCAGCACGACGGCGATGATGGCCGGCCAGTCCGGAGCGAAGTCGCCCACCTCAACGGTTTTCGACGTCATCGGCCCCTCCCACAGACAGTGCGTCTCCTCGGGAGATCGGCATCGATGTCCCAGGGGATCGGTATCGATCCCGTTGGAGATCTGCATAGATCATCCGCCGCCGGTTGGGAACTTAACCGGCGGCGGATCGGCAAACAATTGTCAGGCGGCCTTGTCCCAGATCGGCGACAGGCCTTCCGGGCTGACAATACGGCCATCCGCACGGGCGAGGCCGTGGATCGCCGCCATTTCGCCATCGCCGAGTGCGAAGTCGAAGATGTCGAAGTTTTCCTTCAGCCGCTCGATCGTTGCCGTTTTCGACAGGGTGATCACGTCCTTCTGCTGCACCAGCCAGCGCAAGGTCACCTGTGCCGCGGTCTTGCCGTGGCGCGCGCCGATCTCCTTCAGCAGCGGATCGTTGGGGATCTTGCCGTTGGCCATGGCGTAATAGGCGGTGATCGACATGCCGTGCTTGCGGGCCGTGTCGAGCACTTTTGTCTGGTCGAGATAGGGGTGGTATTCGACCTGGTTGGTGGCGATAGGCGTGTCGCTCAGCTTCACCGCCTCTTCCATCTGGGCGGTGTTGAAGTTGCTGATGCCGATATGGCGGACCTTGCCGGCCTTCTTCACCTCGTTCAGTGCGCCGATGCGCTCCGCCATCGGCACGTCGCTGCCACCCGGCCAATGCAGGAGAAGCAGATCGACGTGATCGGTCTTGAGCTTGGCCAGGCTTTCGTCAACCGAGGCGAGAAAATCGCGATGGGCGTATTTGTCGACCCAGACCTTGGTGGTGAGGAAGATGTCGGCCCGCGCGACGCCCGATTTGTGTATGGCTTCGCCGACCTCGGCCTCGTTGCCGTAGATCTGGGCGGTATCGACGTGGTGGAAGCCGAGCTTCAGCGCTTCCGGCAGCACGCGCAGCACATCGGCACCGGGCATGCGGAAGGTGCCGAAGCCGAGCGCAGGAATGTTGGCGCCGTTGGAATTGACCGAATGCATGGGGGAACTCCTTGTTTTCGAAAGAACGCCCGGCCATCGGCCGGGCGGGAAAGAGGCGAGGTTATAGGTGGGCCAGATGGCCGCCTGGTCAAGCCGGCTGGGCGACGGTTTCTGCCTTGCGGTCCAGTGCACCGCTCAAGAGCGTCAAGAGCAGAGCGCCGACCACCAGGACTGAACCGACCATCGGTGTCATACCGAGACCGAGCGACGAGGCGACGATGACGCCGCCGAGCCAGGCGCCGATGGCAATGCCGAGGTTGAAGGCGGCGATGTTGAGCGCCGAGGCGACATCGACAGCACCCGGGCGGTGCTGCTTGGCAAGCTGCACCACATAGAGCTGCAGGCCGGGCACGGTCGCAAACGACAGGAAGCCGAGGCTTGCAAGCGTCGCAAGCGTCAGGATCTGCGACGTAGCCGTGAAGGTGAAGAGCACGAGCACGATGGCTTGTGCCAGGAACAGCCCGACCAGGGCCTTGACGGGGTCGCGGTTGGCGATCTTGCCGCCGGCGATGTTGCCGATCGCGATCGCGACGCCGTAGAGCACCAGGATCAGGCTGATGACGCCTGCGGAAAAGCCGGTGATTTCCTGCAGGATCGGCGCCAGGAAAGTGAAGGCGACGAAGGTGCCGCCGTAGCCGAGGGCAGTCATGGCAAAGACGATCAGCAACCGCCCGGAGCCGAGAACGCGCACCTGATCGATCAGCCGGGCCGGCGGCGCCTTGGTCAGCGTGTTCGGCAGCAGCGTTGCGATGGCCGCAAGGGCGATGACTCCAAGCCCGGTGACCGCCAAGAAGGTAGCGCGCCAGCCAAAAGTCTGGCCGATCCAGGTGCCGAGCGGCACGCCAGTGACGATTGCGACCGTCAGGCCCATGAACATCATGGCGATGGCCGAGGCGCGACGGTCCTCGGGCACGAGGTCGGCGGCAATGGTCGAACCGACGGAGAAGAAGACACCGTGGGCGAAGGCGGAGATGACGCGGGCAATCAGCAGGGGCTCGTAGCTTGGCGACAACGCGGCTGCGGCATTGCCGACGATGAATAGCGCCATCAGGCCGACGAGTAGCGGCTTGCGCTCGATCCGGCCGGTCAACGCCGTCAGGACAGGCGCGCCGAAGGTGACGCCGAGCGCGTAGACGCTGACGATGAGGCCGGCAAGCGGCAGGGTGATATTGAGATCGTCGGCAACCGTCGGCAACAGGCCGACGATGACGAATTCTGTGGTTCCGATCGCATAGGCCGCGACCGTCAATGCAAAGAGCGCAATGGGCATGACAGGACCTTTTCCCGTCCGGCTGGGAGGGACCGGGCGTTTTGGCGTTGATGTGTTCGAGGGGAATATGAGGGCGGAGAGCTTGCGCGATAATCCGTATAATCGGATAAATGACTGTGAACTGAATTCAAAGGTGACCGATGGACAACCGTGCCGGCGAGATGGAGGTCTTTGTGGCCGTCTGCGAGACGCGCAGCTTTTCTGCTGCTGGCCGCCGGCTGAGGTTATCGCCGTCTGCCGTGAGCAAGCTGGTGACTCGGATCGAGGATCGGCTGGGCACTCGCCTGCTGGTGCGCTCGACCCGCACCCTGCAATTGACGCCGGAGGGTGAAGTCTACCTGCAGCGCGCCCAGCGCATCCTCACCGAGATCGCCGACACCGAACAACTGGTGGCAGCCGGAGGTCGGCTCTCGCCCCGCGGTCTTTTGCGCGTCAACGCCTCGGTCGGCTTTGGCGAGCGTTACATTCTGCCGCTCGCGCCTGAATTTCTCGAACGCTATCCGGACGTCAGCCTTGATCTGACTCTCACGGACAGCCTGATCGACGTGGTGGGCGAACGGGCCGACGTGGCGATCCGGACCGGCCCCTTGCGTGATTCCTCGCTGAAGGCGCGCAAGCTGATGGAGCGCCGGCCTGTGGTGATCGCGTCGCCTGCCTATCTCGCCAAACACGGCGTGCCGCAGACGCCGGCGGACTTGGAAAATCACAATTGCATTCGTTTCAACTTCCGCCGCAGCGTCGACGAGTGGGCCTTTCGCGTCCCCGGTCAGAGCTCTATGGAGCTTCTGTCCGTTTTCGGAAACCTGCAGGTATCGAGCGGTGCGATCGTCCAGCAGCTCTGCCTTGCCGGTGTCGGCATTGGCCGGATCGGCCGCTTCCACGCCGAGCCGGATCTGGTCGCCGGCCGGCTGGTCGCGCTTCTGGAGGAATATCAGCCCGACGAGATAGAGACGGTCTACGCGGTCTATGCCGGCCACGAACATCTGGCCGCCCGCATCCGCGCCTTCATCGACTTCCTGGTCGAACGGATTTGATGCAGGGGCTGCGGTGTGGTCTGGCTTAGTCGCTCTTGACCGCGACGACGAAGAACCGGGGAAAGCGCAGCAGCACCCGGGCGTCACTGAGGGTCGGGTAGGCGTCACGGATCCGGTCGGTATAAGCCGCGGCAAAATCGTCGCGCCGCTCCGGCGGTAGCGCATCGAGATAGGGGCGTAGCCCCGTCCCCTTCACCCATTCGACGATCGCTTCGGCGTTGGCCAGCCGGTGATAGTAGATCGTATGCCAGACCTCGATATGGGCTGCGTGCCGCGACAGGCGCTCGACATAGGCTGACGGCGCCGGCAGCGGATTGCGGCGGATCGTCCGGCCATCGAAGGCGTCGGTGAATTCAGCGCTGCGGGCCGTTTCTTCCATCAGCACATGGGTTGGCTGGTCGATATTGTCGGGCATCTGCACCGCGAGCGTGCCGCCGGGCGCAAGGGAAGCGGTCAGCCTCTCGAGAATGTCGAGATGGTTTGGCAGCCACTGGAACACGGCATTGCCATAAAACAGGGAGGCGCCCTTGGGTGGCACCCAGGTGGCCAGGTCGGCCTTCTCGAAGGTCAGGCCTGGCAGCCGCTTGGCAGCGGCGAGCAGCATGTTCTCGTCGCTGTCGAGACCGGAAACGGAGGCGTCGGGAAACCGCTGCTGGATTAGTTCGGTCGAATTCCCGGGACCGCAGCCAAGGTCGAAGGCGGGGCCCGGCGGCAACTCCGGAACCTGAGCCAGCAGGTCGCGCGCCGGCCGCGTGCGCTCGTCTTCGAATTTCAGATATTGCGACGCCGACCAGGCCATGGAGACAAGTCCTCAGATGCCGAATTGCAGACTTTCCAGCGAAGGCAGGATCAGCGCCGGCCCCTGGTCACGGTATTCGTCGGGCATGTCCGCCCGGTTGATCCAGACCGTTCGGAAGCCGAACTTCGTCGCGCCTGCAATGTCCCAGCG
Source organism: Ensifer sp. M14 (assembly GCF_003355565.1). Taxonomy (NCBI): domain Bacteria; kingdom Pseudomonadati; phylum Pseudomonadota; class Alphaproteobacteria; order Hyphomicrobiales; family Rhizobiaceae; genus Ensifer; species Ensifer sp. M14. The sequence goes on along the minus strand of NZ_QJNR01000004.1, from coordinate 3,787,064 downwards.
GTTCGACGACTGGAAGGAAACCGCATGCGGATAAAGCCGGTAGCGGGTGGTGACGAGATCGTAAACCGCCGGTGCCGCCTTGTAGGTCTTCACCGTATCGACCGAGAAGACGTCGTCGATGACAATCTCGAGGGCGGCATTACGCACGGCTGCGGCCAGCATGTCGGGAGAACCGTTGGAAAGGATGGCAAGCCGCGCTCCGCGCTCCTTCAGGCCCTTTAAGACGGCAGGAACCTCCGGGTAGCAATCGAGCGTCCAGTAGGCATCGAGCAGTGGCTTCCTCAGCTTGCGATCAGCGGACGGAAACCGGGAAAAGGCGTAGTCGAGCGACTGTTCGGTCAACTGCCAGAAGTCCTGATAGGCGCCCATCAACGAACGCACCCAGGAATATTCGAGCTGCTTGGCGCGCCAGAGTTCAGAAAAGGCCTGCCCGTCCGGGCCGATTTCGGCCGCATGGCGCCGAACCGCTGCATGCACGTCGAAAAGCGTGCCATAGGCATCGAAGACATAGGCCGCGTGGGACATTCTTTCCTCCCGTCCATCGTCTCCGGCTGCGCGGCGGACGGGATCATCGGTCCCATCAAAGCGTGTCCGAAAACAAAGACTTACCGCATTGTGCCGGTGGAGGCACGCTGCGAAATCCGTTCTTTTGCGCGATCATGGCAAAGATTTGTGCATTGCACAACGAGATTGCGCCGTCAGCATCAGCCTTTGCCGGGTTTCCAGACTTTCGCGGGGAAACGCAGGGCCTGTTTCGCAAGCTTGCCCTTGAGCGCGAGCGCCGCGTCGCAAAGCCCGACAACATGCCGGTTCGGCTTCGCCTCCGGACGTAACGCATGCAACGCCGCGGCCGCCTCCTCGGGCGACATGTAACGCGCAAGAATGCCAAGGCTCAGCGCCGTCGCACGGCCGATGCCACGCAGACAGTGGACCAGCAGATGCGCATCCTCGGGCAGGCCGTCGATGAATTTGAAGGTCGCCTCGACCGCCTCCGGCCGCGCGGCATCGGGCGCATCGGGATCGGTGGCGTCGCCGAAATAAAGCTCGAGATGCCTTTCCGGCGGCAACTCGATCATCGACAAAAGCCGGCTCGCCGGCGCCCGCATTGAGATCAGGTGCGTCGGCGCCCAGAGTCCCCGATTGTGCCGGGCTTCCGTCTGCGAACTGATGATTATCCGGACGGGCCATCCGTTCGGATGGGCCGGATTGGTTTTGAGAACAGGGCTGTAGAGTTCTTCCCCGGTGGCAGCTGCCGCTAGCGCCATGACAGGACCTCGTCTTGATTCTTCCTGCGATGATTTTGCCCTGAAACCGTTTGCGACTTAAGGGCAAAATCATATCCGCCACCGAAAGCGAACAACCTTTACATGAGAAGCTGTCAGAACGTGGTAATTACGCTGATGCCGAGATCGGTGGCGCGGTCCATCGACACGAGGGCGGGGATCGCCTCCTCGAGCGAAATCTCGCGGCCGATCAACTGCTGCGGCTTCAGCTTGCCGTCGGCGATCATCGACAGCATGGCGTCGTAGCGCCATGCCTGCATGCCGTGGCTACCATAGATCTCGAGCTCGTGGCCGATCACCTGTGCCATCGGGATTTCGGGCGTCGCATGATCGCCGAGCATCAGGCCGACCTGTACGTGGCGGCCGCGCCGCCGCAGGTTCTTGATGGAGTTGAAGCAGGTGACGGGATGGCCGAGCGCGTCGATCGAGACATGGGCGCCACCGCCGGTGATTTCCTTCACAGCACCTGCAACATCGTCCGTGTTGAGGCCGTTGACCGTGGCAACCGCCCCGAGCTTCTTGGCGAAGGCGAGCTTCTCTTCGGAAATGTCGATCGCGATCGGATGTGCGCCGAGCGCTGCAGCGATCATGATGGCCGAGAGGCCGACCCCGCCGCAGCCGTGAACCGCCACCCACTCGCCGCCCTTGACGCGTGCCTGGTCGGCGACGGCGCGAAACGACGTGGCAAACCGGCAGCCGAGGCTGGCGGCGGTCTTGAAGTCCATGCTCTCAGGCAGATGGACAAGGTTCTGGTCGGCGAAATCGAGCGCTACATATTCGGCAAAGGAACCCCAATGGGTGAAGCCCGGCTGGAACTGCGCCTCGCAGACCTGCTGGTTGCCCGAGCGGCACTCGCCGCAGCGGCCGCAGCCGGAAACGAACGGCACCGTCACCCGGTCGCCGACCCTGTATCGCATGACGCCGCGTCCGGTGGCGGTCACGATGCCGGCGAGTTCATGGCCCGGCACATGCGGCAGGCGAATGTCGGCGTCGTGCCCCATCCAGCCATGCCAGTCGGAGCGGCAGAGCCCTGTCGCCTCGACCTTGACGACAACGCCGTTTTCGCTCGGAGTCGGATCGGCAAGCGTGCGGATCTCGGGCGTCTTCTCGAAGGCGTCGTAGTACATGGCTTTCATCGGGGCAGGCTCCTTGGCTGTCGGCCGGCATTCTGGCATGCGGCTTCCGGTCGTTCCAGAATGGACGCCATGACATTTTTTGATGTACCCATTCACCCCCATGCTGTTTTTTCGAGCTATGGCGGAAGATACGGAAGACAAAACGTGAAGGAGACGCCGCGATGGCCGTCGATACATCCCCCCGCTCAGTAACCTGGACCTATGTCGACGGCGAATGGCTGTCGGGCAATCCGCCGCTGATCGGCCCGACCTCCCACGCCATGTGGCTGGGTTCGACCGTGTTTGACGGCGCCCGCGTCTTCGATGGCATCGCGCCGGACCTCGACCTGCATTGCCAGCGCGTCAACCGCTCGGCAACGGCGCTCGGGCTGAAACCGACCATGAATTCGGAAGAGATCGAGGCGCTCACCTGGGAAGGTGCCAAGAAATTCGACGGCCAGACGGCACTCTACGTCAAACCGATGTACTGGGCCGAGCACGGCGCGGCCGGGGTGGTTGCCATCGATCCGGAGTCTACCCGTTTTGCGCTTTGCCTGTTCGAGGCGCCGATGGGCAATGGTCATGGCGGCTCGTCGCTGACGCTCTCGCCGTTCCGCCGGCCGACGCTCGAATCCATGCCGACCGATGCCAAGGCCGGCTGCCTCTATCCCAACAATGCCCGCATTCTGACAGAGGCCCGCTCGCGCGGCTTCGACAATGCGCTGGTGCGCGACATGCTTGGCAACATCGCCGAGACCGGCTCGTCCAACGTCTTCCTGGTCAAGGATGGTGTGGTGTTCACGCCGGCCGCAAACCGTACCTTCCTTGCCGGCATCACCCGCTTCCGCGTCATGAAGCTGTTGCGCGAGGCCGGGTTCGAGGTCGTCGAGACGACCTTGTCGATGGCTGATTTCGAGGCCGCCGACGAGATTTTCACCTCGGGCAACTATTCCAAGGTCTTGCCGGTGACCCGCCTTGACGACCGCGACCTGCAGGCAGGTCCGGTTGCTGCCAAGGCACGCGATCTCTACATGGATTGGGCGCATTCCAGCCAGGACGGCTGAGGACTGGTCGGCCTCCGCAAAAAGGCTGATCAAGATAGGCGGTCGTCGACGCTCGGCACGGGCCACATTGCCCGTGCCGTGGTCGCGGTTTAGAGGCTGTGCAACATCGTCTGCACGCTTCGGCCTCTCGACTGAAACCGGTTCTGCACGCACCGCCGCCCGAAGGTGTCTGAGCTATTTGTCCGCCGGTGGCGCCACCACCGTGACGGTGTCACCTGCCAGTTCGCCACCGATTTCCACCGTCTTCTTCTGCTTGTCGTAGACGCAGATCTGGGTCACGGCATTTTCAGCGCCCTTCGGCTTGCCGGAGACAAGCGCAAGACCGAAGCTTTCCGAGCCGAACGGATCGACGACGACGACCGGCTTATCGAGCGAGGGGGCGGCCGCGATGCACTTCTCCGAAACGTCGGCCCGGAATTCCTCCCAGGCATCGCCGGAGGATGCGTGGGCGAAGGTTGCGAAAAGTCCGGTTGCGGCGGCAAGTGCGAGGGCGAGGATCGTGCGATGCGGCATGTTCAGTCCTTAATCTCGAAGGGTTGCAGTGCGCGCACGCTGCCCGTCAAACGTGGCGCCAATGTGCTCGGGCTTTGGCCGCTTTCAAAATGATCTTGAAAGTATATTCCGTGGGTTGAGGAAAATTTGGCATTGCATCGGTTGCCTCCGACAAGGCCGGTGCCTATGTTCCCGCTCACAGATTTCTCTGACGAAATCCCATGCCAAGAGGAGATGCCCACATGGCTTTCGAATTGCCGAACCTTCCCTATGACTACGATGCGCTGGCGCCCTACATGTCGCGCGAGACGCTCGAGTACCACCACGACAAGCATCACCTCGCTTACGTGACCAACGGCAACAAGCTTGCCGAGGAAGCCGGTCTCTCCGACCTGTCGCTCGAGGAAGTCGTCAAGAAGTCCTATGGCACCAACCAGCCGCTGTTCAACAATGCCGGCCAGCACTACAATCACATCCACTTCTGGAAGTGGATGAAGAAGGGCGGCGGCGGCACCAGCCTGCCGGGCAAGCTCGACGCGGCCATCAAGTCGGACCTCGGCGGCTACGACAAGTTCCGTGCCGATTTCATCGCTGCCGGCACCGGCCAGTTCGGTTCGGGTTGGGCATGGCTGTCGGTCAAGAACGGCAAGCTCGAAATCTCCAAGACCCCGAACGGCGAAAACCCGCTCGTTCACGGCGCTTCGCCGATCCTCGGCGTCGACGTCTGGGAACACTCCTATTACATCGACTATCGCAACGCCCGTCCGAAGTACCTCGAAGCCTTCGTCGACAGCCTGATCAACTGGGACTACGTGCTGGAAATGTACGAAGCGGTTTCCAAGTAAGCTCTTCCAGAGTTCGATTTCGGGACCCGGCGCTTGCGCCGGGTCTCAGACTGCTGACAAACCCGTCGATTTTTCGGCGGGTTTTGTTTTTGATCTTGTGCTTGCGCTGAGGTTTCCTGGTTGATTGGCCGGATATCCCAGTGAATCACAAACCCCCAGCTCTCGCCAGGGGTTTGTCAGCAGTCTGGGACCCGGCGCTTGCGCCGGGTCTTTTCGTTTGCGGTCGCCTTGTTGAGGGATGGTTCGGCGTCACCAAAGTGTCATCGCATGGCGCTAGGGAGAGGCGCCATGCACGCAGATACACAGCCTCTCCTCCGCTTCGGCGTCATCGCCGACCCGCAATATGCCGCCGTGGAACCGAACCTCGTCCTCGGCCGCTATTATGCCAACAGCCTGACGAAGCTCGCCGAAGCGATCGAGACCTTCAACGCCGAAGACCTCGCCTTCGTGGTGACGCTCGGCGATATCATCGATCGCGACTGGCAGAGCTTCGATGCCATCCTGCCGCTCTATGAAAGGCTTCGCCATGTCAGGCATTTTCTGCTTGGCAATCATGATTTCCGCGTCGAGCCGGAGCGGCTCGTCGAGGTTTTCGCCCGTGTCGGCATGCCCGGTGCATATCAGACATTTGCAGCGACAGGCTGGCGGTTCATCCTGATTGACGGCAACGAGGTCAGCCTCTTCGCCCCACCACCGGGCGACCCGCGTCTTGCAGTCGCCGAGAGGTGGATCGAGACGCTGAAAGCGCTAGGGGCTGATAACGCCCAGCCTTGGAACGCTGCGCTCGGCGATCGGCAGTTCGCCTGGCTGGAAGCGGAATTGCACAAGGCGGAAACTGCCGGCGAAAGGGTCGTTGTGATGGGCCACTATCCGGTCTATCCGCCGAATGCCCATAACATGTGGGACAGTGAGCGTATCGTCGATCTCTTCGGCCGCTACGAAAACGTCGCCGCCTATTTCTGCGGCCACAATCATGACGGCAATTACGGCCTCGTCGACGGCACCCACTTCGTCAACATCAAGGGCATGGTCGAGACACCGGATACGACCGCCTATGCGATCGTCGAGATCCATACGGACAGAATGGAAATTCGCGGCTATGGGCGCGAAACGGATCGAACCCTGGCATTGACGACTGTCACGCCGCGCCTGGCCGCGTCCGCCAACCGCTGATCCAGAGATCCCGCAAACCTTCGCCTTCGCCGGGAAAGAAGTCGTAGGTCGCCTCGCAATGCTCGACGCGATCGGCACGGAAGTTGCGGATCGCCTGGCGCAGCTCGCACCAGGCGACGATATTGGCGGTTTCCGAGTAATAGATCAGCGCGATCGGCCGGATCGTCCGTTCAGTGACGCGGCCGAGTTCGTCGCGATAGTCGACGCCAAGCTTGCGCTCGTCCCGGATCGCCCGGCGCACCAGCGCCAGATCGATGCCGGTGGGCGAGGGGGCCACCGTTCCCCAGGCGTGCAGCGCTTGGTTGCGAAAGGCGAGCCTAAGCGGTTCGGGCACAGCACCTGTGATCTTCTGGTTGACGCGGCCGGCCGCCGCCTTCAGTTCCTCGTCGCCGGTGCGCGCTAGCAGCGCCAGCGCCAGTACGATCGCTTCGGTTTCCTCGATCGAGAACATCAGCGGCGGCAGATCAAAACCGGGGCGCAGGATGTAACCGATACCGCGCCCGCCTTCGATCGGCACGCGCATGGCCTGAAGGGCTGCGATATCGCGGTAGATCGAGCGCGGCGTCACCTCCAGCGTCTCGGCCATTTCGGCCGCTGTCACCGGTTTGCGGGCGAGCCTCAGGATCTGGATGATCTCGAACAGGCGCGAGGCCTTGCGCATCGAAAAAACTCCGCCGCTTCAAAACGCTCCTGACAAGACCCTGTCAGTTGACGCCGCTTATAACACCCGGCAACGGATTGAAAAATAAGCAATCCGCTCAGGCAACGATTGAACGGATATCGGACAACTGACATGAGCTACACGGAAAATCTCTGGCTTTTCTTCACCCTTCTTTTCGGCATCATCATCGTGCCGGGCATGGATATGATCTTCGTTTTGGCGAATTCGCTGACGGGCGGTCGAGCCTCCGGCCTGTCGGCGACGGCAGGCATCATGGCGGGCGGCGTGCTGCACACGCTCTATGCAGCGCTCGGGGTCAGCGTCATCCTGCATCTGGTGCCGCAGCTCTTCAATGTTCTGCTCGTCGGCGGCGGCGCATACATCGCCTGGATCGGGTACTCCCTTATTCGCAGTTCCATCACCATCGGCGGTATCGACGGCACCGGGCGGCTGTCGCGCTGGGCGAGCTTCCGTCAGGGGGCGCTCACCAGCCTGATGAATCCCAAGGCCTATCTGTTCATGCTGGCAGTCTACCCGCAGTTTCTCAAACCCCAATTCGGACCGGTATGGTCGCAGGCCGCCGTCATGGCGTTGATGATCGCCATCACTCAGCTCGCCGTCTATGGCGGCCTGGCGCTCGCCGCCGGTCGCGGCCGCGATTTTCTCGTCGGCAGCCCCGGTGCCACCGTCCTGATCGGCCGCGTCGCCGGCATCATCCTGGTGTTGGTGGCAGCCCTTACCGTCTGGCAGGGGTGGGCCGGAGGGCGATAGGGTTGGAAAGTATAAACATGATTATTATATTCATGTTATAGGAACAGAGCGGGCGAGGCGATTATCAATCGCCCGTCCGTTTCAAATTATGCTGATGTGACAAGGACATCAAGAAAATGTTACTTCCGTCGAATAGCTAAAATGCCATCATGCCGGCGCATTCAACACGAAGGCCGCAGAAGCGGATTCGAATGACCGGGAGATCACGATGAAGATACGCGCTCTTTTGCTTGCCGCCGCCCTCGCTGGGCTTGGCGTTACAGCCGTGACTGCGGCTGACGAACCGCAGGCGGTTCGTCAGGCTCTGATGAAGAAGGTTGGTCAGGCTGCTGGTGCGCTCGGTGGCATTGCCAAGGGCGAAAAGCCTTATGACGCCGAGATCGTCAAGGCATCGCTGACGACCATCTCCGAGACGGTCAAGATGTTCCCGGACCATTTCCCCGCCGGCTCCGAAACCGGTATGGAGACGGAAGCAAGCCCGAAGATCTGGGAAAACATGGATGATTTCAAAGCCAAGGCTGCCAAGCTTGGTTCTGATACCGACGCCGTGCTCGCCCAGCTTCCCGCTGACCAGGCCGGCGTCGGCGCTGCGATGGGCATACTCGGCAAGGACTGCGGCAGCTGTCATGAGATCTATCGGCTGAAGAAGAACTGACAATAGGTCTTCAGAGAGAACTGATGATGATGCGCCGGCTTTCGCCGGCGCATTGACGCTGTTGTCGTGACGTCCGGGACGTCACACCGGTCGCGGTTTGCCGCGCTATATGGAGTGTGAGCGAAGCTCACGGATGAGGGTTTTGCAGTTGAAAAGGCAGCTTGATGGGCCGACGAATTAGAAAGCTTGTCTCGGGCATCGTGTTTCTGGGCCTTGTCGGCGGTGCTGCGTTCTGGTGGTTGACGAAACCTGCACCCTGGCCAGCGGATCATTGGGAAGCTTTGGGCGAACCGGATCTGACCAATGGCGAGCAGATCTTCTGGGCTGGCGGCTGCGTCAGCTGTCATGCGAAACCGGGCAGTGAGGGCGATGCGAGGCTCGTTCTTGCCGGTGGCGCGCCGCTGAAGAGCCCGTTTGGCACTTTTCACGCGCCCAATATCTCGCCAGATGAAACGGCCGGGATTGGCTCATGGACGCTTGCCGAATTCGGCAATGCGATGACGCGCGGTGTCGGGAGAAACGGTGAACACCTTTATCCGTCGTTCCCCTACGCCTCTTATGCGCGGATGACGCCGAAGGACATCAATGATCTCTGGGGCTACATGAAGACGCTGCCCAAGGCGAGCGATGTCGCGCCTGGCCATGAGTTGCCGTTCCCCTACAATATGCGGCTGGCGCTCGGCGGCTGGAAGCTGCTGTTCCTCACCGACACGCCGCGCGTCGCCATCAATGGCGCCGATCTGAAGCTGGCGCGAGGCCAGTATCTGGTCGAAGGGCCGGGCCATTGCGGCGAGTGCCATACACCGCGAAACGCGCTTGGTGGCCTGGAGCCGGCACAGTGGCTGGCGGGCGCGCCGAACCCGGAAGGCGAGGGACGCATTCCCAACATTACGCCGGGTTCGAAGAGCATTGGCGGATGGAGCGCTTCCGACATCGCCTCCTATCTTGAAACCGGCTTCACGCCGGAATTCGATTCCGTCGGCGGCACCATGGTCGAAGTCCAGAAGAACATGGCGAAGCTGACCGCCGCCGATCGTGAGGCGATTGCCGCCTACCTCAAGGCCGTTCCTGCCCTTTGAAGGGCAGGACGACCCGCTTGATTCCAATCGACCGGCACGCTCTAACTCCTCTTCAAAAGAGGAGGAGACTTATCATGCGTACCCATGAGACCTTGCCCTACGACCAGTGGATCGAGCGCAGCCCGCAGGAGATGGCAGCGCGGGCGGCGCAGTTCTACGAGGATGTCAACCGTCGTCGCACCACGCGCTATTTCAGTGAGCGGCCGGTGCCGCGCGCCGTGATCGAGACCTGTCTTCTTGCTACCGGAACCGCTCCGAGCGGTGCGAACCACCAGCCCTGGCATTTCACGGTCATCGAAAGCCCTGACATCAAGGCGAAGGTGCGCGAGGCGGCCGAAGAGGAGGAGCGCGTCTTCTATCAGCAGAAGGCGCCACAGGAATGGCTCGATGCGCTGGCGCCGCTTGGCACCGATGAGGAAAAGCCGTTTTTGGAGACGGCACCCTATCTCATTGCCATCTTCTCGCAGAAGCGCGGCGGTCCCAATCCGGGCGACATGAAGAAGAACTATTACGTCAACGAAAGCGTCGGTATTGCCACCGGCATCCTGATCACCGCTTTGCACCATGCGGGGCTTGCGACCTTGACGCACACGCCGGCGCCGATGAATTTCCTCAATGAAATCTGCGGACGGCCCGACAGCGAAAAGCCGTTCCTGATCCTGGTGGTGGGTTACCCCGCCCCCGACGCGACCGTACCTGTCGCTGGCAAGGTGAAGAAGCCGCTCGAGCAGATTTCGACCTGGCTTTGAGGGCTAACGCATGTCGCGCAAAAGTGCGTAGCGGTTTTGCGATAACGACATGGGCAAAAACTGAGCTTAAAGCGCAAGCGAATCCTAGAGATCGGGACGCGCTTTAATTTACTCAAGCGGCCGTCGTGACGGCCGCATGTTCGCGGCCGTAGAGTGCCGCATAGCCGTCGAGTTCGGGCGAGCCGAGGCCGAGTGCGCGAAAGATCTCGACTGCGAAGGTGACGGGTGCGGTGCCGGCCGCCGTGACGACGCGGTCGCTGCCGCACGCCTGCGGCTGATCGCGATAATGGCCGTGGCCATGATAGCCACGCAGCGATGCAAGGCTGTCCGCACTGTTGCCCGCGTGATCCGTCGCGTCGAGAATTCCGCTCGAAGCCAATGCATCGACGCCGCCGCAGATTGCCGCAACCACCCGTTTCTCCCGATGAAACGACCGGATCGTCGTAGCGAGATCGGGGGCGTCGGCGGTACCCCAGATCGCGCCGCCGCAGATCACCAGGCCGTCGAAGCCTGCCGGGTCAAGTGCATCGATCGACAGATGCGCCGAGACGTCGAGGCCACCCATTGACGTCACCGGCGCGCCGTCCGGGGTGGCGACTTCGATGTCGACACCGAGGTGCGCGCGCGCCGTCGCCATCAACAGCGCGCATTCCCAATCCGCAAAACCTTCGTGAAGCACGATTGCAAGCCGCATCGTCTCGTCCTCAGCCAAGCTTCTGCATATAGCGCATGCCGGTCACCGGACGAGGTACGAAGCGCTCGGACTCGTAGAAATGGTGTGCCTTGAAATTGCCCGTCGCGGCGCTGACCGACAGGTAATCGCAACCGGCCATCTTCGCCTGCTCGCGAGCCTTGGCGACGAGGTGGCGGCCGATGCCGGTACCGCGATTGTCTGAGCGCACGAAGAGATGATGCAGTTCCATGCCGCGCGCGCCTTCCGCTGCCCGGTAGATGGGCACGAGGATGGCGTAGCCGATCAGCCGGTTGCCGGCTTCGGCGACAAGGGCCGTGATCCAGGGAGTGCGGCCGAAGAGGTCACGCTCGAGCTGCTCCGGTGTGATCGGTGCTGCATCGCCGTGATGAGCGGCAAGCTCGGCAATCATTTCGCGCAGTTCGGGAAGGTCGCGCTGCTTGGCGCAACGGATCGTCACCATCGGCGGGCGCGTCGACGGCAGCGGATGGAGAGAGGGGATGGCGGTCTGTAGCATTATCGGCTCCTCATGGTTCTCTTGCCATCAGGTGCCGTGAAAAACAAAAGCCGCCTGATGGCGGCCTTGTTGAATGTGATCAGCAGGCCGCTCCTATGGGAACAGCCAAAAATACGCGCGGCAGATGGGTGCGTTCTTGATCATGTGCGTAGATTGTCCGTTTCCACGCTTTTGTCAACGGGGATTTTTGCAGCTGGCTGGGGATAGGGGAGGGGTCTATGTTTGCAGTCGCCCCTCATCAGCTGTCTCGTGCCGGCGTTCAATGGTCGGTCCCGCACATCGAATGATCGGCCAGCGCACGGATGACATAGCAGTCGCCAATCGTGTGGTCGCCGTTACAGGCGACGATGCGCTCAAGTTCGCTTTCCAGCTTCTGCAGTTGCGCGATTTTTTCGCGCACGGTGACCAGATGTTCCTTGGCGATGCGGTCGGCTTCGCCGCAGGGGCGCTCCGGGTGCTGGCTCAATGCCAGCAGATCGCGGATCGATTCGATCGAAAGCCCCAGATCGCGCGCATGGCGGATGAAGGCGAGACGTTCGAGTTCTCGCTTCTCGTAGCGCCGCTGGTTGCCTTCCGAGCGTTCCGGCGCAGCAATCAGCCCCATCTGCTCGTAATAGCGGATTGTCGGAATTTTCACGCCGGTGCGGCGGGAGAGATCGCCGATCGAATACATGCCCATGCTCCAAACCTATAGCTTCTGGAGCATTAGATAATCACTTTCCGACGACCGTCAATGCGAGAGGCAGGAGGAAGGGCGCGATCGAGCCTTTCCCTTCATCGGCGCCAGCCGGCGGGCGAGGAAGGCAAGGTGGCACAACGACGCCACAATCACCGCCTAGCGATCTGCACAGCAATCGAATCGGCTCAATGGCGATCCGAATGTATATTTTGCAACAGTCAGTTAGGGTGTCGACTTTTATGCGCGGCGCTCGACGGAGGAACACGTGTCGCTGCTCATCAATCGCCGCCAATTGCTTGTCGGTTCCGCGCTCATCTACCCGGCCATCGCCTTCGGCTCACCCGTCATAGCCGCCTCTGCCGCCGGCAACGATGTCGATGCCCGGCTCGCCGAACTCGAAAAGCGCACCGGCGGCCGGCTCGGCGTTTCCGTCCTCGACATGGACACCAACATATCCTTCGGCTGCCGCGAGGATGAGCGTTTCGCCATGTGCTCGAGCTTCAAGACGCTCGCTGCCGGCTTCATTCTCGCCCGTGCGGATCAGGGCGCCGAAAAGCTCGATCGGCGTCTCGTCGTGGCGCAGAAAGACATCATCGCCCATTCGCCGATCACCGAAAAACACGTCGGCGGTGAGGGCATGACCATCGCAGATCTCTGCGCTTCGACGATGACGACGAGCGATAACGCGGCAGCGAACCTGTTGCTTGAAAGCTTCGGGGGGCCGCAGGCACTGACCGCCTGGTTGCGCACGATCGGCGATGACACCACGCGTCTTGATCGCAACGAACCGACGCTGAACGAGGCAAAAATAGGCGACCCGCGCGATACGACCACGCCGGCCGCGATGCTGGAAACGCTGGGCAATCTCGCCTTCGGCCCGGCGCTCACCGAACCGTCTCGCAAGCTTCTGATCGAATGGATGGTTGCCAACACCACCGGCGACCAGCGCATCCGCGCCGGCCTGCCGAAGGGATGGAAGGTGGGTGACAAGACCGGGACGAATTCCACGGGCTCCGCATCCGATATCGCCATCGTCTGGCCAGAGGGCCGGGGGCCGTTGCTGATCGCGGTCTACATCGCTGAGGCGACGGCGCCGCTTGCCGAGTTGAACACCGTCTTTGCCGATGTCGGCCGGATGGCGGCGGAAATGATCTAACCGGCTGTGACAAGCTCACCTTTGCTCGCGGCGTCTTCCGCCGCGCGCCGTTTCTTCAGCCGGATGACCTGATCTTCGGCGCCGATGACGCTCTTGCGGTGGGTGATGGCGATCACCGTCACCTGGCCGCAGACTTCGCGGATATGCGCCATGATATCGCGCTCGGTTGCCTCGTCGAGCGCCGAACTGGCTTCGTCCAGAAACAGGAATTCGGGTTCGTCGTAGAGTGCGCGGGCGATGGCGATGCGCTGGCGCTCGCCGCCCGAAAGCTTGAGTCCGCGTTCGCCGACCGATGTGTCGAAGCCCGCGGGCAAAGCCTCGATGAAATCGAGGATGGCGGCCTTGCGGGCGGCGGCGACAAGGCGGTCATGGTCCAGCGGCCGGCCGAGCGCAATGTTGGTGGCAAGGCTTTCGTTGAGCATCACGATGTCCTGCGGCACCACGCCGACCTTTGCGAACCAGTCGGCGCGCGAAATGTCAGCCAGGTCCTGGCCGTCCACATCGATCCGACCCTTGATGGGATCGATCGATTTCAGAACCAGCTTGAACGCCGTCGACTTGCCCGCACCGGTCGGGCCGACGAGATAGGTGATGCGTCCGCGTTCCGCCTGGAAGCTGAGGCCTTCGACGCCACGGCTCCCGCCATAAGAAAATCCGACGCCGTCGAACGTCAGCCGCCCTTCGCTTGGCGCAAACTTTGCGGATTGGCCCGCGTCAGCCTCATCTTCCGCATGCCACATGGCTGCAAACGGACCGAAACGCGCCTTGGATTCCATCAGCGTGCTGACGGCCCGTCCGATCATCTCGAAGGGCGAGTTCAGTTGAAGCAGCAGCATGTTGAAAAGAACGAGGTCTCCAGTCGAAAGCTCCCCCGTTTCGAGGCGTGGAACAAGAAGAAGGAAAGTGACGCCAAGCTGCAGCCCCAACGCGGCCGCGGACGCCGCGCCGCCGAGCGCTTCGGTGCCGAAGAATTTGCGCCATCCGTCACGCGAGATTGCTTCCTTTTCGACGAAGCGGGCGTTCATCCAGCGCTCGCTGCGGAAATGCCGCAACGTTTCCATCGCGTTGATGGCGTTGCCGGTAAATTTGGCGTTTTCCTGCGAGGCTTTCATTGCAGTTTCGATGTGGCGTGCGGCGATCTTCGAGGTGTAAAAGCGCAGGCAGATGAAGATGCAGCCATAAAACAGTGCCACCAGGATGAGCTCCTCGCTGATCGTCGCACCGAGCATTGCCAGCGTCACGCCAATTTGCAGCGCTCCAGGAACGAAACCACCCAGTAGCGTCGTCGAGATGTTGTTGAGCGCACGTTCGCCGCCAGTACCTGCCTGCTGGATCTGCGCGGGATTGTGCTCGACGAAGAAAGCGCCGGTCTTCGTCAGCAACCGATCGAAAAAGGCGGTCCGGACGATGAAGCCGAGCGCTTGGCCCTGGCTTGCAGCAAGATACATGACGCTGTTCTGCATCGCGGTCGAAAGCGCCATGACCAGAGCATAGAGCAGGAAGCCGCCGATGATGGAGACAGAAGGGTCACTCAGCCTGTCGATTTGTCTGGAAAAGAGATACGGACCGGCGACAAAGCTCAGCGAGGCCAGCACCGTGATCGCGACGAGCAGCAGGATTGAGAGCCACTCTGTCCGCCAGTAGCGAGCAAAAATAACCGCCATCGGTTCGCCCGCAAGGCGCCAATCGTCACGCATATCTCTGTTCTCCTGTGAATCGGCAGGGCGATATATGTCGCGTGCCGGGGGAGCCGATTCAAGGAAAAGTTGAAGATTGTAGGCAGGTTTATTTTAGGCTGCAGGGCTTCCGTCGGCGATATCGGATGCGCTATCATTGCGCTGCTGGTCGATGCCCATCGCTCGCTCGATCGCCTTGCGGATTTCCTCCTCGATCGCTTCGCGTTGCTCTGGATCCATGGCCTTGAGCTCGTCTTCGCTGATGCCGTGCGCTTCAAGGATCTGGGCGCGGATCTGCTCTGCGAAGCTCATCTTTGCACGTTTCAAAAACTCGTCGCCGACAGTGTCGCCGGAGGCCGTTTGTTCGCCGGTTCCGATCGAAGGCTTGGCTTCCTCTTCCCGGGTGGCGCTGATCCAGAAGGCGTTGGACAGCGAGGTCGAAGTGGACGCCGGTGCGATAGTCGGCGACAGCCGCGGTCGCACATCACTGCTGCCATTTTCTTCGAGTGGCGCGACCGGTCCCGATTGGGCGCGGCGCTGCGAGAAGTAGTAGTTCGAGATGCTGTTGTCGATTTTCATGGGAATCCCGCGGAATCTTTTGTCCGCAGGACGCTGCGTCCGGTGGCTTGCGCGGGGCTTGCCGATGCAACCCAATAGCGAGAATTAGGGATGCCTGCTCGCGTTTTAGGGCAGGGTATAGGCGATGACGTAATCCCCTGGCTTGGTGCCGACCGAACCATGGCCGCCGGCGACGATCAGCACATATTGCTTGTCGCCGACCGTGTAGCTCATCGGCGTCGACTGACCGCCCGCTGGAAGACGTGCTTCCCAGAGCTGCTTGCCCGTCGTCAGGTCATAGGCGCGCAGATAGTCGTCCACCGCCGCGCCGAGGAAGGCGACGCCGCCCTTGGTGATCATCGGACCGCCGATGCCGGGAACGCCGACCTTGAAGGGCAGCGGCAAGGGCGTCATGTCCTCGACGGTGCCGTTCTTGTGCTTGTAGGCGATCTTGCCGGTCCTGAGATCGGCACCGGCAACGTAACCCCATGGCGGCGCCTGGCAGGGGATGCCGAGCGGGCCGAGGAACGGCCCCATGAACACGCCATAGGGCGCGCCATCGTTGCGGTTGAGGCCCTGCTCCGATCCTTTTTCATCCTGGCCCTTCGGCGGGATCTGGTCGCGCGGAACGAGGCGCGATGTGAAGGCGAGGTAGGTCGGCATGCCAAACATCACCTGCCGTTCCGGATCGACCGCGACGGAGCCCCAGTTGAACGTGCCGAAATTGCCGGGATAGACGAGCGTGCCTTCCAGCGATGGCGGCGTATAGCGACCCTCGTATTTCAGCGAACGGAACGAGATGCGGCAGGCGAGCTGGTCGAACATCGTCACGCCCCACATGTTTCGCTCCTGCAGCGGCGCCGGCATGAAGGTGAGGCCGGAGACCGGCTGGGTCGGCGCGGTGAAATCTTCCGGGATCGCGCCCTTGGGTGCCACGACTTCCTCGATCGGAATGATCGGCTCGCCGCTCCTGCGATCGAGCACGTAGATGTCGCCCTGTTTCGTCGGTCCGACGAGAGCCGGCACGACCGTGCCGTCCTCCTTGGTGATGTCGAGCAGCGCCGGTTGCGCTGGCACGTCCATGTCCCAGAGATCGTGGTGCACGGTCTGGCGCACCCAGCGCACCGCGCCGGAATTGATGTCGAGCGCGACGATCGAGGAGGAGTATTTCTCCACGTGCTCGCTGCGCCCCATGCCGAGCTGGTCCGGCACCTGGTTGCCCATGGGGATGTAAACAAGGCCGAGACCCTCGTCGTGGCTGGACACCGACCAGCTGTTGGGCGAGTTGGTGCTGTAGGTCTGGCCCTCTGGCAGCGGCGTCGTCACATCAGGATTGCCGCTGTCCCAATTCCAGATGAGGTCGCCGGTGTTGATGTCGAAGGCACGGATGACGCCGGATTGCTCCTGGGTGGAATAGTTGTCGTTGACGGCGCCGCCGATGATCAGTTTGCCGGCGACGGCGACCGGCGGCGAGGTCGAGTAGTAGTAGCCGGCTGGATTGTACTTCATGCCCTTTTCGAGATGCAGCACGCCGTTGTCGGCAAAGCTGGTGCAGACGGCGCCGGTTGCCGCATCGAGCGCGATCAGCCGCGCATCGGAGGTCGGGAGATAGACCCGCTCGGCGCAGACGCTGCCGGCGGTCGCCGCCGGATCCGCCCAATAGGTGACGCCGCGGCAGGTCTGGTGCTGCCGATCCGGGTTCATGCCGGAGTTGCTGTCATACTTCCATTTCTCCTCGCCGGTCGCAGCGTCGAGCGCGATCGCCCAGTTGTGCGGCGTGCAGGCATAAAGGGTGTCCTTCACCTTGATCGGCGTCACCTGATAGGTGGTCTCGCCCACGTCCTCGGGGCGTTTGATGTCTCCTGTCTGATATTGCCAGGCGACCTTGAGGCTGGCGACATTGTCAGGGGTGATCTGGTCAAGCGGCGCATAGCGCTGGCCGAAGGGCGTGCGCCCGTATTGATGCCATTCGCCTGATGGTACGTCGCCGCCGAGCGGCGGGTCGGCGGCGACGACGTCGCTCGGCAGATCGCCGCGAATGTCGTGCGGGTCCTGGGTCATCGAATAGCCCGCAATGCCGATCGAAACGAGAACGGCCAAGGCCAGCGGCCAAACGCCGGCGGCATACCGTTCGCCCGTCGGGCTCTCGAAGCCGAGCGGGCGCCGGATCGCCGGCAGCATCAGCCACAGGCCGAGCAGCACGATAAGGCCGCCCCGGGGCCCGAGCTGCCACCAGTCGAACCCGACCTCCCAGACGGCCCAGGCGAGCGAACCGAGGATGACCAGGGCATAAAGCCAGATAGCGGCGGCCTTGCGCTTGAAGAGAAGAATGGCCGTCAGCAGGAAGCCGATCCCGGCGATGAGATAATAGGGACTGCCGCCAAGCATCAGGAGTTCGATTCCGCCGCCGCCGAGCGCAAGACCGATGAGGGCGAAGACGATGGCCGTCAGAATGAGCATGGTGGGAACTCCCGAATTGAAGAACGGCGCCGTTGCACGGCTTTTTCATTGAGGCGGCCCGGATGAATGGCCACGCGGGAAAAATCGGTTTCGGGGTCGGCGGTCGCGAGGGAGGCCGCGGCCGTCAGATCGGGCTTGGGCCAGTCTCGCGATGGCCCGCCCTCTAGCACCTAACGCGCCGGACTTGCCTTTCAATAGCCGCAATTTCGCAGCGCAAAAATTCAAGGTGGCCACAATGAAGTTGCGCGCCGGAGAGCGTCGCGGCCTGCGGGGACGGGTCGCCCCGGCAGGTACGCGACATGCCAAGGCCAGGCGCGCAAGCACGACGACTGTCAAGGAAGGTGAGTGTGAACCGCCTAGGCGAGCCGAAGGCGCAGCGGTTTGGTGTTTTCCCGGCGCAATATGCCCTTCGCCTCGAGATCGAGCTGGACGGCCTTCAGCCACCAGCCGGCTTTCTCGCCGCCTGGAAAAAGATCGTCGGGCAGCAACGGCAGCAGCTTCTGTTTTGCTTCGGCAACCGTGAGCGGCGTCTGCTCGCGGGATAGAGCGGTCAGCAGCGCATCCTTCATTGCATCATACTTGATCTTGTCGACACGGGTGACGTGTCCGGGCGAAACGATGTTCTGGATCTCGATCTTTTCACGTTCCGTGGCCATCAAGCGCTCCCTTCACATAGTCGATCCGAGGGGTCCGGAACGCCATTGCCGCCCAGGCACCCATCAGTTTCAGCATGAACTTACCGGAATGTCCGGCGTAGCTCGGCAGGCCGTCCGCGATGGTGACGCCCGCCTGGCGATCCCGTGTCATCACCCGCATCTGCACCGGTGGCCGGTCCCGCGGGTCGAGGCGCTGCCGGTAGAGCGTCAGCCAATGACCACCGGTAAACTCGAGAAACATCGGCGTATTGCAGCAGGTGGCGACAACGCGACGGGTTTTCGATGTTGGCGTCAGGCGATGCTCGCGAAGCTGATCGGCGCCAAGCGTGCAGTCTATCCGATCCTTGCGGAAGAGAACGAAATCCGTGGACCCATCGCTATTGAGCGCCGGTCCAGCACCGGGCAACGCCTCGAACAATTCGCCCGCTTTCCGGCAGCTTTCACAGTAACAGGCCGTTGTCACGATCGGCCTGCCGACAGCGCGCATCTGCACCTGCCCGCAATTGCATCGCGCATTCAAGGTCCGGCTTTCGCTCCTGCCCACCCGCAATCTCCGTCTTTGTGTCCAAATCAAACTGTACCGTCCAGTTTGATTTGTCAATGCGGCCGTGCTAATCGGCAGCTTGTGCTATCGCGTGCTTCTGTGAAAGGTCGTGGTTGAGAATGACGAACCCCGTCGAGACGCGAACGACAAGGAAGCGACAGGCCATCCTTGCTGCCGCCACCGAGCTTTTCCTGCAGCGCGGTTTCCTGGCGACGAACATGGACGAGGTGGCAGCGATGGCCGGCGTGTCGAAGCAGACCGTCTATGCCCATTTCGGAACCAAGGAAGCGCTGTTCCTCGATATCGTCACCGGCATGACAGGCGTGGCCGGCGATGAACTGCAGGAGCAGGTCGCTGATCCCGTCGGTGGACGCCCGATCGGGGATTTTCTCACAGATTTCGCCGAGCAGCAGCTGGCGATCGTCATGACGCCGCGGCTGATGCAACTGCGACGCCTGGTGATCGGCGAAGCCGAACGCTTTCCTGAGCTGGGCAAAAGACTGCACGCGAAAGGGCCGCGTCGTTCGATCGACAGACTGACCAAAGCCCTTGCCCACTACCGCGAGAGCGGCGATGTCGAGGCGGAGGACCTGCGTGCCGCCGCGTCCTACTTCAACTGGTTGGTGATGGGCGAGCCCGTCAACGACGCCATGCTGCTCGGCGACCAGGCAATTCCTGATGCCGCTGCGCTTCGATCGCACGCAAAGGAAAGCGTGCGGATATTCCTTGCGGCCTATGGCCGGAAGCCATAGCCAACGACCATGATCAGCAAGCGCTACGCGCTTGTCGAGTTGTCCTCACGTGCCACAAAAGGTCTGCTGCACTTCCTCTCCCGGCTGCGGCGGATCGGCATAGGCTGCAAAACGCGGCTGGTCTTTGTAGGGTTCTGACGTCACGTCGACGAGCGCTTCGAACAGGGAGAAGTCGGCATCCTCCGTCGCTGCAACAATCGCCTGTTCGATCCGGTGATTGCGCGGGATGTAGGCCGGGTTGACGGCCCTCATTGCCACGGTGCGCTCGTTCGCCGTCCCCGGTTCCTGTTCAAGACGCTTTCGCCAATCGGCGAGCCAGGACGTGATGCCGGACGGCTCGGTGAACAGGCCGGCAAGGGCCGTGTCGGCCGTGGGATCAGCGGCGCTGTCGCAGAGTTTTCGGAAGGTGAGGGTGAAATCGGCTTCACCCTGATGCGTCGTCGTCAGCAGTGCTTGGACAAGGTCGAGATCGCCTTCCTCTTCCCCCACAATCCCGATCTTGCGGCGCATGCCGTCGAGCCAATGGCGCTGGAAGATCGCGCCATATTCACCAAGCGCATCGTTGGCAAGGTCGACCGCGGTTGCCGCCGTCGGGTCGAACAGCGGAACCAGCGTCTCGGCGAGCCTGGTCAGGTTCCACTGGCCGATCGCCGGCTGGCTGGCATAGGCGTAGCGCCCGAACTGATCGATCGAGGAAAACACCTTCTTCGGATCATAGACATCCATGAAGGCGCAAGGGCCGAAGTCGATCGTCTCTCCCGAGATCGTCATGTTGTCGGTGTTCATCACGCCGTGGATGAAGCCGACATGCAGCCATCGGGCAATCAGCGCCGCCTGCCGTGCCACCACTGCCTTGAAGAAGGCGAGATAGGGGCGCTCGTCGTTCTTGATCTCCGGGTAGTGGCGCTCGATCGCATAGTCGGCCAGCGCCTGGACTGAAGCCATATCGCCGCGCGCCGCAAAAAACTGGAAGGTACCGACCCGGATATGGCTGGCAGCCACACGGGTAAAGACCGCACCGGGCAGGATCCGCTCGCGATAAACAGGTTGGCCGGTCACGACAGCGGCAAGCGCCCGGGTCGCCGGGATGCCGAGCGCGAACATCGCTTCACTGACGATGTATTCGCGCAGCACCGGGCCGAGCGCCGCCCGGCCGTCGCCGCGGCGCGAGAAAGGGGTCTGTCCCGGTCCCTTCAACTGGATATCGCGTCGTTGCCCGCTCCGGTCAATGACTTCGCCGAGAAGGATCGCGCGGCCGTCGCCCAACTGCGGCACGAAGGTGCCGAACTGATGGCCCGCATAGGCCATCGCAAGCGGCGCAGCGCCGGCAGGCACGCTGTTGCCGGCAAAGATCTGGGCACCGTCGCGCTCAAGGCTGGCGACGTCGAGGCCGAGGTCTTCGGCAAGTGATCGGTTGAGCTTGATCAGACAGGGCTCGGCAACCGGCGTCGGGTCGACGCGGGCGAAGAACTGCGGCGGCAGCAGTGCAAAGCTGTTGTCGAAACGGAAACCGTCGGTTCCTGGAGTCGTCGAAGGCGGCACGTAGTTCATGGTTCTGCGGTCAGCGGCTCCCGCCGGGACGTTCCGGCCACCGCCCTTTCGCGCCAAGTCTACACGAGCTGTCCTCGTTTCGCGAGGGTTGGCCAGCAAGGCGGCGCCCTCCCGCGAGAGGTCATTCGCGGGAGGGCCGGGAGGGCGAGTGCCGTCTTCGTCTCAGGCGCTCAGCGCCGTCGGCGAAAGGCAGGCCTCGCAAATTGCCGCGATATGGCGGTGGTCGGTGCCGCAGCAGCCGCCGAGAACGCGCAGTCGGGGCAAACGGTCAGCCAGCATCCGATAGCGCTGCCCGAGTTCAACAGGATCGCCGGCATCGAGCGTCTCGCTTTCGTCGAGTTCGCTGTGGCTTTTCGTCGAGGCATTGGCACGGATGCCGCCGATCCTGTGGACCCAGGCGCTGCCGGTATCGAGGCTCGCCTCGAAATGATCAGGATGGGCGCAGTTGATCATGTAGTATTGCGGAAACCGGCCGGTCGCCGCGTCGACGATCTCGATCGCATCTTTGAGAGCGCGGCCGTTCGGCAACCGCCCGTCTGTCTCAACCGTGAACGAGATGGCGCACGGCATGCCGTGGCTCTGCGCCGAGCGGGCGATGCCGATCGCCTCGTCGATATTGGTAATCGTGTAGGCTGAGATCATGTCGGCATCGCTGACGGCAAAGGCAGCGACCTGCGCGGCATGATAGTCCTCGGCCTCGTCAGGGCTCATCCGGCCCGCCCTGTAGCCGTCACCGCGCGGCCCGATCGCGCCGCTGAGCACGATCGGTGCCTGCGGCCGCTCGTATTCGGCGCGCAGTTCTGTCAGCAGATAGACGGCATCCTGGTTCAGTTCGGCGAGCGCTCCGGCATCATAGCCAAGCTTGGAGCCCCAGTCGGCACTCGCCCGCCACGTCGCCGTGTCGAGCACGAAGCCGGTGCCGTGGTGCTGCGCGATGTCGAGATAGCGCGTGTAGTAGTTCAGCAGTCGTCGTCGTCCCTCGGACGTCGACAAGAGGACGAAGGAGGCAAAGTGCGGAAGCGCGACGCCTTCGTGAAAAATCAGCGTCGTTTCCATGCCGCCGTCGCTGAGAAAGGTTCCACCCTTCATGAGCGGCAGGCTGCGTCGGTATTTGGCCATGTCGGTCTCCACCCGTTTTGGTCTCGTTGGATCCCGGCGGAGCGCTCCCATTCCCGCAAGGATGGTTAAATTTCTGCCTTTTTATCATCTTCTAAACTAGGCGACTTGCGGTATACTATTGCTAATATACATAAATATCTCAGTAAAATCATTGGGTTGCTGGTAGAGTTTTGCCGCGGCATTGCTCGCTGGTCGTGGGTTCGTTGGCGAAAACTGTACCGACGGTAGGGAAACGGCTAATGCGAAAGGGTGAGGAAACCCGTGCCAAGATCCTCGACGCAGCCGAAATCTCGGTGTTGGCGAAGGGCTTTGGCGCGACCTCGATCGATGAACTGATCGCTGAAACCGGCATCACCAAGAGTGGCTTCTTCTACCATTTTCGCGACAAGAACGAGCTGGCGAAAGCGCTGCTCGAACGCTACGTCGAGAACGACGAGAGGATTTACGACGAGATCTTCAGCCGGGCGCGCGAGCTTGCGGACGATCCGCTTCAGGCGTTTCTGCTCGGCCTCAAGCTGCTGTCGGAGCTTCTCTCCGATCTTCCAAACGGTCACCCAGGCTGCCTGGTCGCGGTGATCTGCAGCCACGAACGGGCCTTCGACCGCGATATCCAGGAGATCAACCGACAGGCGGCCCTGATGTGGCGTCGGCGCTTCGGCGCGATGTTCCGCGACATCATGCAGGTCTACCGGCCACGCGAGCCGCTGGATGTCGACCAGCTCGCCGACATGGTCTCGACGGTGATCGAGGGCGGCATAATCCTGTCAAAAGCGCTGAAGGAGCCGAAGAACCTGCCCGCTCAGCTGTTGGTCTTTCGCACCTTCATCCGGCTGCTGTTCCAGCCGGCAGCTTCCTGAGCATCAAGCCTCGTCAGCTTCCATCGCTTGCGCCAGTTCGGCGAGCTTGCGAACGGTGTTCAGGTTGCGCGCGGTGCCCAGTTTGAGCGCCGGCAGCTTCAGTTTCGAACGCCCGGAGCCATTTGGGTAGTGAACATAGATCTCGTGTCCTGCGACCCGCACCTCCTCGCCATCGGGCGCAACGAGCTTGTCGAGCGCGTCCGCCGGCGCTGCATTCGGCAGAAAGACCACATGCAGGAGGTTGGTCTTGGCATCGGGGAAGGGGGCATTCTCGGCAATTGCGTGCAACTGCCCGGCATTGCGGACCATCACGCCGGGCGCCTTGCCGAGTTTTTCGCCGAGAGCCGCACCCAGCTTTGCCGCCGCTTCCGGCGGCGGCAAGTCGGAACGGAACAGCACGTTTCCGCTCTGGATATAGGTTTTCACGTCACTGAAGCCGAGCGCTTCGCAGATTGCTCTGAGATCGGCCATCGCCAGCATGCCGGCCCCGCCGACATTGATGGCGCGAAGAAGGGCGACGTGAATGGGCATGGTGCTTACCCCTGGTCCACCATCTTGCCGGCGACCTTGATCGCAAAGGCATATTCGAAGGCGATCTCTTCCAGCCGCTGGAAGCGGCCGGAGGCGCCGCCGTGGCCGGCGTCCATGTTGGTCTTCATCAGGATCGGTGCGGTTCCGGTGGTCTTTTCGCGCAGGCGCGCCACCCATTTCGCCGGTTCCCAATAGGTCACGCGCGGATCGGTGAGCCCGCCGAGCGCCAGGATCGCCGGGTAGGGTTTCGCCTCGACATTGTCATAGGGCGAGTAACGGGCGATGATGTCGTAGAACTCGCGGCTGTCGATCGGGTTGCCCCATTCCGGCCATTCCGGCGGCGTCAGCGGCAGCGTGTCGTCGAGCATGGTGTTGAGCACGTCGACGAAGGGGACGGCGGCGATGACGCCGGTGAACTTTTCCGGCGCCATGTTGGCGATCGCGCCCATCAGCATGCCGCCGGCCGATCCGCCTTCAGCGACGATGTTCGCGTAGGAAGTGAACTTCTCCTGATTCAGATAGTCAGCGGCGGCGATGAAGTCCTTGAAGGTGTTGGTCTTCTTGGCCATCTTGCCGTCTTCATACCACGAGAAGCCCCGGTCCTTGCCGCCGCGGATATGGGCGATGGCATAGACGAAGCCACGGTCCGCGAGCGACAGGCAGTTGGTGTTGAATCCGGCCGGGATGGTGATGCCATAGGCGCCGTAGCCATAGAGCAGGCACGGTGCCGTGCCGTCGAGGGGCGTATCCTTGCGATAAAGCAGCGTGACCGGAACCTTGGTTCCATCCCAGGAGGGCGCAAAGACGCGGCGGGTGACGTAGTCGTCGGGATTGTGCCCCGATGGCACTTCCTGGGTCTTGAGCAGCGTGCGCTCGCGCGTCGCCATGTCGTAGTCGAAGAGCTGCGACGGCGTCGTCATCGAGGAATAGGAAAAGCGGATGACGTCGGTGTCGTATTCGGCAGCACCGGAAAGACCGAGCGAATAGGCCTCCTCGGCAAAGGCGATTGCATGCTCCTCGCCGGTCTTGCGGTCGCGGACGACGATTTCCGGCAGGCCTTCGCGGCGCTGCAGCCAGACGAGATGGCGGGCATAGGCCATGTGGCTGAGGATCAACGTGCCCGGCTTGTGGGCCACGAGCTCGCGCCAGTTCTCCTTGCCAGGAGCATTGACCGGCGCCTCCATGATCTTGAAATCCTTGGCGCCGTCGGCATTGGTCAGGATGTAGAAGACGTCACCGCCTTCGGTCATCTCGTATTCCAGGCCGATGACGCGCTCGGCGACCAGTTTCGGCTCGGCCGTCAGGTCCTTGGTCGAAAGCAACCGGTACTCGCTGGTCTCGTGATCGTGGATATCGATGTAGATGACGTCGTCCAGGAGCGAGCCGCCGACCGACATGAAGAAGCCCGGGTCCTTCTCCTCGTAGACCAGCCGGTCGTCTGCCTGCGGTGTGCCGACCACGTGGTGGAAGATCTTCGACGGGCGGTGGTTGTCGTCGAGCACGGTGTAGAAGAAGCTCTTGCCGTCAGGTGCCCAGGCGCCACCGCCGCCGGTGTTCTCGATCACGTCGGCAAGATCCTCGCCGGTTGCGAGATCGCGCACCTTCAGCGTGAAATACTCCGATCCCTTGTCGTCATAACCCCAAAGGCCGCGGCTGTGATCGCTCGAATGGTCGAGGCCGGCAAGACGGAAATAGGACTTGCCTTCCGCTTCCTTGTCGCCGTCGAGCAGCACCTGCCGGATCGTCTCGTCCTTGCTGTCGGCGTCGCGCGGAATGCGGAAGTAGCGCGGCTGCTCGCCGCCGGTCACATAGAGGCTGCCATAGGCAAACGGGCCGTCCTTGACCGGTATCGAGCTGTCGTCTTCCTTGATGCGGCCGCGCATCTCGGCAAACAGCGTCTTCTGCAGCGCCTTGGTGTCGTCCATCGCCGCGTTCATGTAGGCGTTCTCGGCCTCCAGATGCTTGCGGATTTCAGGGTCGAGGATCGAGGGATCCTTGAACATTGCCTGCCAGTTGTCGTCCCGCAGCCAGGCGTAGTCGTCGGTGCGGGTGATGCCGTGGCGCGTATCGGTCACCGGCTTCTTCGCGGCGACGGGAGCTTCGGGCAGGTTCTTGAAAACGGACAAGGCATGTCTCCGGGATTTATGCGGCGGGAGACAATGAGATAGAGAGCCCGGCTGCGACGATCAAGCGGAAAGGTTTTCGCCGCCGGGCGGTGCCTTCTCCCCATCGGTGGGGAGAAGGCAGAGCAGGGCGCCCGGACAGTGGTCGATCCTTCGTCGGGCAGATGCAGACCGGCCGGAAAGGACTAGCCCTTGGCCTTCACTCGCTTGCGGTACTCCTCCACCGGCAGGCCGCCGACGCCCCAGTCTTCGAAGGCGACCTCGTCGATGACGACGAAGGTGGTGGCCGGGTTCTTGTCGAGCACAGTCACGAGCAGGTCGGTGACGCCCTTGATGAGCGCTGCCTTCTGCTCTGGGGTCGCGCCTTCGCGGGTGATCTTGATGTTCACATAGGGCATTGCTGGCTCCTTAGCCTTGTTGTCGAATTTCGTAGTGGAAGACCTTGGCAATGATCTGCCAACGCCCGTCGACGAAGATCAGCGACAGGAAATCGGTGAACGCCTTCTCGCCGATGGCGCATTGTACCTTGGCGAAGGCCGTCACCGGACCCGCAAATTCGATCGAGACGATCCTGTCGGCGCGCGCTTCGCCGCGGCTCGCCGGCGAGGGACGCTTGTCGACGATCAGGAAATACCTGTTCATATCGAGTTCGAGCAGTTCTCCCTCGGTCGCGGTGGCGTAGTGCGCCTTCGGGTGAAAGACCTCGCGCAGGATCGCCGTGTCGCTCAGGTAAAGCCCATCGAAGTAGCGCCCGAGAACATCGATGACGGCGGCAAAGCCCGGGTCGTTGGGGGTGCCGCTCATGCAGCAATCAGCCCTTCCGCCTTCATGGCTGCCAGCACCGCCGGCCGCTGGGCGACCCGCTGCATATAGGCCGCCAGGTGTGGCCATGGGTCAAGCGAGATTCCCGTGACGCTGGTCCAGTTGACGACGGTGAAGAGATAGGGGTCGGCGACGGAGAAGGTTTCACCGAGCACATGAGCGCGGCCATCAGACAACAGCGTTTCGACGTTGCCGAGCCGTTTGCCGACCTGTGCTGCTGCCGCCTGCTTGGCATCGGCGCTCGCCGTTTTGCTGAACAGCGGCGAGAATGCCTTGTGCAGCTCCGTGGCGATGAAATTCAGTTGTTCCTGCAGGCGGGTACGCTCCAGCGTGCCGTTGGCGGGCGCAAGCCCGGCCTTCGGAAAACGGTCGGCGATGTATTGCACGACGGCCGTACCTTCGGTGACGACATCCCCGGTTTCCAGCACCAGCGCCGGCACATAGCCCTTGGGGTTGATCGCCTTGAAATCGGCGCCACTTTCGGTGAGGTGCGTGGCGGTGTCGACCTTGACGATCTCGAAGTCGACGCCGGCTTCGCGCAGGCTGATATGGGGCGAGAGCGAGCAGGCGCCGGGAGCATGGTAAAGCTTCATGACCAAATTCCTTTTGCAATGGTGGTCTCTGTCGAAGACGGGGGAACCTAGACCGAAGCGATAACTTTTGTATATCAGATAACTTTATGTTACCGACGTTTCCGGTTTCCCCACGGTAACTGGAAAATTTTGCCCATGAGCTTGAAAATTCGAAAGAATAGGGCTGCGGCCTTGCCGCCGACCTGCCCGGTCGGGGAGTGCATGGTGATGCTCGGCGGCGCCTGGGCGCCCAATATCATCTGGTACTTGAGCGGCGGTCCGCGGCGGTTCAGCGAACTCAAGATCGATATACCCGGGATCTCGGCCAAGGTGCTGAGCACGCGCCTGAAGGATATGGAGGAGAAGGGGGCAATCGAACGGCGGATCATGCCGACATCGCCGCCTTCGGTCGAGTACAGGCTGAGCGAGCTCGGCCAGGAATTCGTGCCGGCAATCCACGCGATCGTCGAGGTCGGCTACAAGCTCAAGCTTCGCCGTGAAGCAAAGCTCGCAGAGGAAGCCGCCGCGCAGAAAACGGGTCATGCTGTGCCCGCGTGATGGCCGGATGCGCCGATCGTAGCGGTTACCACCGGCCCTTGAGCGACTGCACCGCATGCTCGATGAAGGCGCGAACCTTGGGTGTCTCCGCCTGTCGGTCGACGAAGCAGGCGTAGAAGTCGAAGGGCTCATGGTCGGTGTTGGCAACGCCTTCTGACGGTGCGCCGCCAAACAGCGGTACAAGCAAGCCGCGCGCGATCAAGTCCGTTGCGATGAAGGCACCGAGCCGGGTGATGCCGGCACCGGCGATCGCCATTTCGGCCAGCGTGTCGATGTCGTTGCTAACGATTGTCGCCTTCAGTTCCGGTTCGAAGCGCAGACCGTCCCTCACGAACCCCCAGCGAAAGATCCGACCGTGCCCCGCGTAACGATAGACGAGGCAATGATGATGGATCAGGTCTTCCGGCCTCTCGGGCCGACCGTGGCGCTCGATGTAGGACGGGGACGCACAGATGACCATCGGCACCGAGGCAAGCTTGCGCGCTATCAGCCCAGGCTCCAGCTGCAGGCCGAAGCGCACGCTGATATCGATGCCTTCGCCGATGTGGTCGATTTCGCGATCGGTGACGACGAGTTCGATCGAGACCTCCGGATGCCGCTCGGCGAAGGATGGCACGAGCGGCGCCACCACATGACGGCCGAAGGCGACGGAGGACGCGATCTTCAGTGATCCCCGCGGCTCCGCATTCAGCGACGCGACCGCAACAGCTGCGAGTTCGAGATCATGAACGACGCTGCGCACCCGGTCGAAATAGACCCGGCCACTCTCCGTCAGGCCCAATTGCCGTGTCGTGCGGCTCAGCAATCGCGTGCCGAGCGCCCGCTCGAGCCGGGCGATATTCTGGCTCGCCGAGGCCGGCGTGATGCCGAGCTTGCGCGCCGCCGCGGCGATGCTGCCTTCCTCGACGCTTCGGACGAAACTTTCGACGCCGCGCAATGTATCCATAATGACATCCATCGAATGCGTTCTTTCATTCGATGGTTTTGCCTAATTCTGAACAAGGCTGCAATGGTCTACCTGCGCGCGTTACCGCCCGTATAGTGCCGGCCATACCGCAGGGATGTTCCTTGCGGACAAGTTACGGAGATCTTCGTCATGGAAGATACGATACCCCCGCTGCGGGTCGCGCGCAGCCGCAAGTTGCCGCCCCGCGCGGTGCCGATCGCCTTTGCCTTCTTCATGTCGGCGATCATGGCGTTTCTGATGTGCTGCGTCATCGTCGGCGCCAACACCGGCATAGACGTGGGCTACCCCGCCCGTGTTCTGAGCGCCTATCTGTTGGCGATGCCGGTGGCATTCCTTTGCGTGCTGGCCGTCCGACCCTTTGTCCTGAAACTCGTCGGTGCCGTCTGCCGCATGCCCGGTTGAGTTTTCGGGCCCGTCCCGGGGAGCCGGGACGGCCGTTGCATTCAAGTCCACATCTCAAGTGAACCGCCTGTTCAGCCACAATTCAGCCTTGTGCCAATATGCTGCGATCATGGTTTTGGGAGGGGTTCGTGATGATCGGCTTTCGCAGCGTCCTGATTTCACTGGCGGTGGTGGCCACCGGACTGGCCTCCAAGGTGGAGGTCGCCTCAGCCGGCACTTTCGTTGCCTGGGAGGTTTCCGGTGTCGCCTGGAACGACGTGCTTAATGCGCGCGCCTGGCCGTCCTCGTCGTCGGCGGTTCGCGCAGGCTACCCGAACGGCACTCTGCTGCAGATGACCGGTCGTTGCATGAACGGCGTCGACCTGCAGCGGATCATCAGCTGGTCGGTACAACGGCAGAGCAATGCGGTGCGCGCCACCTGGTGCCAGATCTGGCACGATCCGCAGCAGAACGGCCGGTGGCAGGAGGGCTGGGTCTACGGCAAATTTATCCGCCCTGCGCGTTTCTGACCGTTCTCTCCCAAATGCCTGCGTCAATGATACGCAGCGCGAAGGCCGTCGCATCATAAAAGCGGTCAGCGTGGCAATCGAACGACACCGCGTCGGAGCATGCTGCTGTATAGCATAGGAGTTTCGCCTTACTCCGCAGCATGGACGAATGTTTGATGAACAATACTTACGGCAAGCTTGCCTCTCATGTTTATAATTTAGACAAATATATTGGAAAGTCATTCGGCGACGTCGAGTATTATCTTGAGCGCTTGAAGGGCTGTTCTGGCCCGATATTGGAACCGGCTGTTGGCAACGGTCGGGCGCTGATCCCGCTGCTTGAAGCCGGCCTTGACGTCAGAGGTTTCGACGCTTCGCAAGACATGCTCGGCTACTGTCAGGCCCATTGTGCTGAACGGTCGATGACACCGGCGCTGTCGCAGCAGACCTTCGAGGCCTTTGCCTATGAGGAGCGCTTCGAGGCGATCGTCATCCCTGCCGGGTCGCTGCAACTGATTGCCGACCATGCCACGGCGACCGTGATCCTCAAGCGCTTCCTCGATCATCTCCAACCGGGTGGCCGCCTGATCTTCGACATCTATCCGCACGATCTTTTCGCCCACGTCCAGCCGAGCATCCGCAACTGGCAGACGGAAGCCGGCGATCTGCTGACGCTGACCAGCCAGCAGGTCAAGGCCGACCTCATCGCCCAGACGACGGTCTCGCATCTGCGCTACGAACTCTGGTGCGAAGGCAAGCTGGCGTCGAGCGAACTCGAATTCTTCACGATGCGCTGGTGGGGGATCGAGGAAATGGCGCTCACCTTGCGTGCAGCCGGATATGTCGATCTCGTCATTTCCGGCAACTACGACTGCGGCCGTGCGCCGAAGGATGGCGACGAGGTTGTTACCTTCGAGTGCCGGCGGACACTGTAGAGGCGGCAGCTTTCAGCAGAGGAAAAAGCCACGCCCCCGACATCGAGGGCGTGGCTGTTATTGTTAGCGGCAACGGCTGGTGGCGTTGCGCTGATCGAGCGGTGAACCGTTGACGGTCAGCACGGAACCAGCGGACTGGGTGATCGTTCCCGGCGCCCAACCGGTGCCGAGCAGGCAATCCTTCGGGGTGTTGGTCACCGTGACGTTGCCCTTGATGTCCTCGGCTGGACCCGAGAAGTAGAGACCTGCCTTGCCGGCCTTGTCGACCGTCATGTTGTTGAGCACGATGTTGCTCACCGGGCCGCCCAGGAATTCGTAGTCGCTGCCGTAGATGTAGGCGCCATAGGTACCGGCGTTGGTGACGGAGACGTCTTGCAGCGAAATGCCGGAGACCGGGTTGAAGAAGATGCCGGCATTGCGTGTGCCGTCGATCTTTAGGCCCTTGACGTTGACGTTGGTGGTCGTCGCATCGAGGTTCGGGCTGGAGATCAGCATCAGGCCGTTGATGCCACCGGCCAGACGCATGTCGTTGATCGACACGTTCGACGTGCCCTGCAGCACCACGAGGTCCATGTCGCGGTCCTGCTTGGAGTTGTCGATCGTCACACGGTCGAGCTTGATGTCCTTGCCGGCCACCAGCAGCACGCCTTCGCGACGGGAGTTGCTGATGGCGACGTTGTCGAGCGTGATATCCGTCGTGCCGGTGATCAATTCGTATTCGGTTCGGTTGAGCTTCTTGAACTCGCCGCCGGCGAAGATGCCATAGGTGACCTTGTCGATCGTCGTGTCGCGCAGGGTCACGTTCTTGCTGCCGATCGCGCTGACGGCGGCATAGGGCGCCTTGTTCGGGTTGTAGACCGAGAACTCGCAGGCCGTGTTGTTTTCGCAGATGAACAGGTCATGGATGCGGCTGTTTTGCACGACCGCGCCGTTGACCCGCGCGAAGCGAATGCCGTCGTGGGTGGTGGCGGAGATATCGACATTGTCGATCGTGACGTTCGCCGCATCGGTTGCTGCGATGCCGGCAAGGCCGCCGCGGATCGACAGCGATGCGATGCTGCTGCCGGACGCCATGGTGACGACGTCCTGTGCCGGGTTGTAGCCGGTCAGCGTCGTTGCCGCGCCCTGGTTGACGAAGGATGTGGTGGCGCCGCTTCTGGCGCCGCGCACGGCGATGGAGCCGCCACCGCCGACAAGCGCCTGGCCGGAGCCGAGCGTCAGCGACTGGTTGAGGCCGAGATTGCCGTCGGCAAGGATGAGCGCGTCGGCACCGGCCGAGCCGATCAGGGCGTTGACCGCGGCCGCGTCGCCGTTCGCGGAGGAGATGTTGACGACCTTGCCGGTGTTGCGGCCGTTGACGACGAACTGTGCCGCTTCGACATCGCCGGTGGCACCGGCATGGGTGCGGATTTTGCTCGAACGCTCGACGCGCTGGACCATCGGGTCGAAGGCATCGCCTGCCTTGGTCGTGGCGCCGAACGGGATGCGCAGGCGCGCCATGACAGCACCCTTGAGCTTGTCCTCATTGTCATAGGTGCCGGTGACGCCGAGCGAGACGGTCGAACCCTCGGAAAGACCGGGCAGGTCGGCGAAGGTCAGCTCGGCACGCAGCTTGGCGCCGAACATGTCGCCGAGGTTCTTGCCGCCGTACCAATAAGTGCCGCCGAAAACCTTCAGCTGCACGTCGGATCCTTCATCGAAGACCGGAAGACGTCCGCCGATCTCGGCGTCGAGCCCGCGTCGAGCGCGCTCCTTGCCTTCCTGGAAGACGAGCACATGGTCACGAACATAGGCGGCATTGAAGGCGCTCAGCGTCTTGGCGCCGGACAGCGGCAAATAGAGATTGCTGCGCATCTCGAGGTCGCCGCTGAGCGCTTCGAGACCGAAGGAGACCTGGTTGAACGATTTGCCGTGCTCGCTCTTCAGATAGTCGTAATAACCATAGGCGCCGATGACCCACTGGTCGTTGGCGCGGAAGCGGTAACCCGCGCCGATGGAGCCCTGCCGAACCTTGTCGTTTCCTATCGTCCCGCGTGTATCGATGAAAATAGCATTGCCGGAGTCGAGCACGAAAGGCAGGAAGAATCCGCCGCTGGCAGCCGAGCCGCCGCTGAAGAACCCGCCTTCGATTTCGGCCTGGGGCCGGAAGTCCACGGCAAGGACCGGGGACGAAAGCATAGTGCCGCTTGCGAGAGCAAGCGCTAAAATAGTATTGTTTTTCATGTTATTAACTCCGCATACACCGGGGCGTTTGCGCGCCCTTGGCGATGCGGTTAAATTATACGACTGTTTTACTCAAGTTTATTGATCGGTTATCCCATGTCTTTCCAGCGGCGTGATGACGCAGGCTGCTGCCTCGCGACCAATGCACAATCCTGACGGTAGTCGGAAGATTCGTGATGTCTGCCGCGTCAGGTCATTTGGCAGGGGCGGCGCCGGCGCCCATCTCTTCATTGACTAGTGCCTCGAAGGCACTCTTCTTCTCTGCGACAAAGCGCCGATACCCTTCCGGATCGACCCACGCCTTGACGCCTTCTGTCGCTGCGCGTTTTCGTTTTTCCTCCATGTCGAAATACTCGGTGTGGTGCCCGGCCCAAATGTTGGGTTTCAGCAGCTCCAGTGCGTGGTGGGTGTTGCGGTAGTCGGTCCCTATCCCAGGATAGGATGGGTCCCTGGCGACGCGGTAGCCGGGGTTGAATCCTGCTCCGTCCGGGAAGACGACCGTATAGACCTTGCCGCTGTCGATGAGCTGGGTGACCCAGGTGGTCGAGCCGCGCGTGTGGCCTGGAGTATTGTAGGCGGTCAGCAGCACGTCACCGAGCCGGACCGTGTCGCCGTCCCTTAGGATGCGATCGACCTTGACCGGCGGAAAGCCCATGATCTTCCAGTCGGTGCCATAGTGGAAATCGCTCTTGCCGCCGTCTTCCATCTGCGCGACGTCGGGCTCCATCACCGCGAGTTCGGCGCCGGAAATGGCCTTGATGTAGGCGAATGCACCAGCGTGATCGGAATGCGCATGGCCATTGATGATGATCTTGATGTCTTCCGGCTTGAAACCGAGCTTGCGGATCGATTCGACGATCAGCTGGCCTGTCTCCGGCATCGCCGTGTTGAGCAGAATATGTCCTTCCTGCGTGACAAACAGGAACGAGCTGAGTCCCTTGGTGCCGACGAAATAGAGCGGTCCGACCATCTTGATCGGTTCCGCCGGCTCGTCCCACTTCAGGGCCTTTCGGGCAAGCGTGATGAAAAGCTTGTTGTTCTTGGCTAGATCTTCTTTTGTCGGAAGGGGGCGAGAGACATCCTGGGCAACGGCAAGGCTCGCGGGGCAAGGAAGCGGCATGACCGAAAACAGCAGGCCGGCCAACGCTACAGTCTTACGCATATTCGCCTCCGCATCAGGAAACGCCGTTGGTGCAATTGGTTGGCAGATGATAGCGGCATCGGCCTTCGGCATCCTATCCCATGTTGCTGGCGGTAGGCAGAGAATTCTAAAAGCCCCGCCCGTCGGTCGAACGGACGGGGCTTGGCTTCATCTCGGATGTGTGGCGATCACGAGGCAAGCGCTGCGGCATTGTCCCGTGCGTAGGTTTCGAAGCTGCGCGGCTCGTGGCCAGTCAGCGTCTTGACGTCGCCGGTCGGGACCGCCGTCCAGCCCTCGCGCACCGGATGGAAGATTGCGGCAAGGAAGCGCGCATAGTTTTCGGGCGCGCCGGCACCGGTCAGGATACCGACAAAGGTCTCGTCGTCGACAGGTGTGTACGTGACGGACTTGCCGATGGCGTTGGATAGGATTGCCGCAGCCTCGCCATAGCTCAGGGCCTCGGGCCCGGTCAGGTTGAAGGCACGGCCGTTGAATGCGTCGCTGGTCAGTGCGGCAGCAGCGCTTTCGGCGATGTCACGGGCATCGATAAAGCTCGTCTTGCCCTCGGCCGCCGGGACCGCGATCGTGCCGTGGCGGATGCCCTCGATCCAGTAGCTCTGGAAATTGTCCGAGAACCAGTTGGGCCTGAGGATCACGAACGGTGCGCCGGTCTTTTCGACCAGCAGTTCGACCTGCCGGTAGGGAATGCTGTCGTCGGCATCGACGCCGATAACGGTCATCAGCACGATCTTGATGCCGCGCGCTGTCGCGGCGGAAATGATCGGCGTCAGCAGGCCGACCGGATCGAGGTGGCCGACCGGGGTCAATACGAACATACGGTCGACCCCGTCGAGCGCGCCGCCATAACTCGTGCTGTCGTGATAGTCGAAGGCGACCGCTTCGGCGCCCGCGATCGGCGTTGCCTTGCGCGTCGCGGCCTTGACGCTCTCACCCTTTGCGACCAATGCGTCGATCACCTTGCGGCCGACCGTGCCATTTGCTGCGAGCACCAGAATCTTGCCTGTCATATCCGCCTCCTTGGTATCATCAAGAAACCATGTTAATAATGGAAACTAGATATAAGTGCCGGAAAATGCTGTAAAGGAGGCACTTTCCGGTGACATGGTTTCCTCCTGGAAACCGCCAGTTGGAGCCTGCGCCCGATGGAATACGACGCCTATATCCAGACTTGCCCGACCCGCATGGTGCTGGATCGCCTTGCCGACAAATGGGCGGTGCTGGTGCTCGGCAGGCTTGACGACAAGCCCGTGCGGTTCAATCAGTTGAAACGCGAGATCGACGGCATTTCGCAAAAAGTGCTGTCGCAGGTGCTGAAGAAGCTGGAACGTGATGGGCTTGTCAGCCGCAAGGTCTTCGCGACGGTGCCGGTGACGGTCGAATACGCGATCACCCCGCTCGGGCGAACGCTGAGCGCCACCGTCGACGCGCTGCGCCGATGGGCGGAGGACAACATCGAGACGGTGCTGGCAGCCCAACAGAAATACGACCGCGCCGCCGAATGAGCGACGCGGCGCCCTGATGTTGGCGGTGGCTGTGGACGAGCCGCTCGACGTGGCCTCAGGCTGCGAGCCTGAGACCGATCCCCCAGGGGTCGATGAGGCTGTGGGTGGTGCCGTTTCGGTTGACCGGAATGCCCATCTCGTCGAGTTTGTCAAGGGCTGCGGCGAGCTCTGCCGGATCCTTGTACTGGATCGTGTAGTCGGAGAGGCCGGTCATGTTGGCCTGGCGTTTCGGCGCACCGCGAGAGTTCCAGATGTTGGCGGCGACATGGTGGTGATACTTGCCCGAGCCGAAGAAGCTTGCGCCCGGATAGCGCGCCATCAGCCCAAGGCCCAGCACGTCCCGGAAAAATGCATCGGCCTCGGGAATATCCGATACCTGCAGATGGATGTGGCCGATGCCGGTGCCATCGGCAAGGCCGTTCCAGTCGTCCTTCCGCGCCTCGTCATAAAGCGCCTGCAGGTTGAGCGGCAGCGTATCCATGCCGACCGTACCGTCGGGCTTGAAGGCCCACTCGGCCCGCGGCCGGTCACGATAGACCTCGATGCCGTTGCCTTCCGGATCGGCGAGGTAGATTGCTTCACTGACGAGGTGGTCGGAAGCGCCTTGCAGGCGGACATTGTTGTGGGCGGCATGGGCGAGCCAACGTCCAAGCTCCTGACGGTTCGGCACGAGGAAGGCGGTGTGAAAGAGGCCCGGTGCGTTGCGCGGCGCCTTTGCGGCATTGCCGGCGGTGGTGAGCGTCAATAGCGGGCGGCTTCCGACACCCAACGTCTCGCCGCTGGCACCAGTTTCAAGCGGCGTCAGCCCCATGATGCGTCGATACCACTGCGACACCATCGGCAGGTCCGCGACCACCAGATGCGAATGATCGACATGTGCCGGCATCGCCAATGCGTGATCGGCAGCAATGTCGATAAGCTGTGCGTTCTGGCTGGACGTCATATCTTGCCTCCTTGGGCGCCGAAACTGGAGGTCCTGCCGGGTCCTCAGCTTCGCTGAAACTGCTGGCTTAATATGGGTCGAACTTGGCGTTCACGAAAGACTGTCAGTCACTTGATGTTGTGTTCGATGAGCGTTGACAGTGGCGGTTGTCGCCCTAGCTCAATTGTATTGGGCAATGCGATCGCGGCGCTTTCGATTTGATTTCAATCAATGCCGGAAGAACCGTCTGGGCTCAGTCTCGAAGGCGAGGGATTTGCCCTCGCGTTTCGGCGCCGGCGATCCGGGTAGGCAACGCAAAGGAGTGCAGCATGTACAAGAAGATCATTGTCCCTATTGCCATGGATCAGCTGGAGCATGGTGAGTCCGTGCTCGGAGTCGCCGAAAAGCTGATCGATGAAGGGGGCGAGATTATTCTGCTCAATGTCGTCGAGGATCTGAACGCCTATGCCCAGGGCTACATGATCGTCGATTTCCCGCTGGAGATGGTCGAGGAATCGCGCAAGCACGCGACGAAGACTCTGGAAGCGTTGAAAGCCAAGCACGGGATCAAGGGACGCATCGAAATCCGCACCGGCGGCGCTGCCGGCACGATCAACGCGCTCGCCAAGGAAGAAAACGCCGATCTCGTGATCATCGCCTCGCACCGGCCGGGCCTCATCGATTATTTCATCGGGTCGACGGCCAGCCGGGTCGTCAGCCATTGCCCATGCGCCGTTCTCGTCGACCGGTGAGCCGCCAACAAACAAGAACAGGAGCGTGGCGCGCCTGAAGCGCTACGACTTCAAGGAGCCTTCCAATGGACAAGCTTGCGCTTGACGACTTTCGTGAACGGTTGACCAGCCGCAAACGGGAACTCTATGGCCGGTTGGTGAAGATCGAGCATGATCTCGATGAGCCGATGAACGCCGACGTCCCGGATCGGGTGACCGAACGGGAGAATGACGAGGTGCTGGAGGGCATTGGTCTTGCCGGCCAGGAAGAGATCCGCGGGATCGATGCTGCGCTCGACCGCATCGCGTCCGGCACCTTCGGGACCTGCGTGCGTTGCGGCCTGCCGATATCTTCTGAACGGCTGGATGCGGTGCCGCACACGCCGCTCTGTCAGGAATGCGCGGCCGAGGTTGCGGCCGGTGCAAAATAAGTTGCCGCCCGGTTGATCGATGGGCTGTTGAACGATTGCCCATGCTTTGCGCCCTGGAACGCAGCATGTTGCTCTGGGCCCCGTGTCGTCTTGTCGTCAGCGCGCCGGGACGTTCGTCAGGTCTAGCTTCAATCTCGGCAGGAACCGCCCGGGTATGACCGTCGAGGCGACCATGCCGTCATCGACCGCACCCAGGCGTCGATAGAAATCGGCGGCGCCGGGATCGGCATCGATCGTCATGACCTTCGCTCCTCTGTTCAGGGCGGTTTCCACGCTCCAGCCAAAGAGCCTCCGGCCGATGCCGCCACCCAACGCGTCCGGATCGACAAACAGCTTGTCGAGTTCGGCAATGTCGCCGTGGTACATCACCTGGGCGACGCCCACGATCTTGCCATCGTCAACGGCGACCTGGATATCCGATTGCTGCCAGTCGGCCACCGCTACCGTCAAGGCGGGCCGGCACACCGCCATGAACGCCTCGTCGTAGCCCCAGACCGCCTTGGAGCGAAGGCAAAGCTGCGTCAGGATTTCGGCCTGGTCCGGCTCCGGCGTGCGCAGCACCGTCATCACTATTCCTCCCCTTGGACGTGCGGTTTTCCGTCTCCCTCGCCAATGTGGTTGCGGCCGGTGCTGCGGACAAGGGATGACCGTCTTCGCAAACACATCATGTCGCTGTTGTAATGCGTTGCAAAAGTTGATGCTTTCGTCATCCTCGAGCCCTTTGCCGCAGCGTTTGGCTATGGCAGGATAAGGCATATCAGCAACGCGACCGCCGCCTGACGGCGAAAGAAGGTCGAAAGGTGGGGTACGTGGAGTTCGCCGGCGTCAAGTGGAACTATGATCGATCGGAACTGATCGCCGATGGTATCGTGCATGGCGTTGGTCTTGCCGCGGCCCTCGTCGGTGTCACCGCTCTGATCTTTTATGCGATGCTCTGGAGTTCGACCGGCCAGCTTGCTGCCGCCGCTATCTATGGCGCCGGGCTGCTGGCGACGCTGTCGATATCGTTCCTCTACAATCTCTATCCGGTTTCGCGCACGAAATGGTTTCTGCGCCGCTTCGACCACTCATCCATCTTCGTGCTGATCGCCGCGACCTATACGCCCTTCCTGCAGCGCGGCTGGGACGATCCGTTTCTGTTTGCCATGCTGATCGGCATATGGGCGATTGCCGCGCTCGGCGTGGGGATCAAGTGCCTCTTTCCCGGTCGTTTCGACCGGTTGGCGATCCTGCTTTATCTCGCCATGGGCTGGAGCGGTGTCCTTGCGGTGGGGCCGCTGTTGTCGGCGCTATCGCCGACGACGCTGGTGCTGATCCTCATCGGCGGCATCATCTATTCGGCCGGCGTGATCTTCCATGTCTGGGAGAAGCTGCGTTTCCAGAACGCCATCTGGCATGCCTTCGTCGTTACCGGCGCCGCCGTGCACTATTCGGCGGTCATCAACTGTCTGACAGGCACGGCGATATCCTGATCCAGCTCAGCGAGAGCGTTTTCAGGAAAAGTGAGGCGCGGTTTTCCGGTCAGGAAATGCGTAAAAACGAAGAGATAGAGCGTCTCCGTTTTGGTCGCAAACGGTCTTGAATGGCGTGGCTCAGTTCGGCGCGGCCACGGGTGCTGCCGCCACCGGCGTCTGCTGACAGCCTTCCGAGGGGCGCAAAGCCTCGGCCATCCGCGAGATGACACCATCGAAGCTGGTCAGCCGGCTCTTGCGGTACTGCAGGCGGAAATAGGCGGCACTGCCGTCGCAGAGCGCAATGGCGCGGGTGTAAAATACCTCTTCGCCGCGCACGCCGGAAAAACTTGCCCAGGCAGAGGTCACGCGCGAGTAGGAAATCCGCCACTGATCTTCCCGTTCGCTGGCCATCCGGTCGTTGACGTCGATCTCGAAATCACCGTCGGCAAGCTCGCTGCCGAAAACGGTGAGCGTGGCGCCGTTGTCGTTGGCATGGAAGCTGACGCCGTCGCCATTGTCCGCTTCACCTTGCGGTTCGAAGCCGGGCGGAATGTCGAGGATGTAGCCGAAGCGCGGATTGGCATAGGCATGCCAGTCATTGTCCGCAGCGGCTGGGAAAGCAGCCGAGAACAGAAGAGCGAATGCAGCCAGAATGCGACGCATGCGGACCTCCTCCCGACTTGCTTCGACGGTCTTACTATCAATAGCACATCCGTGCATGGAGCGCTGTTTCTATCGGAACAGCTGCAAGGCTAAAACCGCAACCTTCCGTTTGCGTCAATCCTCGGTAAACGTCATCGCGTGGCCGTTCAGGCAGTAGCGCAAGCCGGTGGGCGGCGGGCCGTCGGGAAAGACGTGTCCGAGATGGGCGTCGCAGTCCGCACAGCGAATTTCGGTGCGCACCATGAAATGCGAACGGTCCTCGATCTCGCGGATCGCCTCATCGTCGATGGCGGCGAAGTAGCTCGGCCAGCCGCAGCCGGAATCGAACTTGCTGTCTGAACGAAACAGCGCACGGCCGCAGCAGACACATTCATAGGTGCCTGCCTTCTTGTTGGCGAGGAAGGGACCGGTGAAGGCGCGCTCGGTGCCGTGTTCGCGGGTGATGCGGTATTGTTCGGGCGACAGCTGTGCGCGCCACTCCGCATCGGTCTTGATCACTTTCGGCACCCTTGCATCTCTCATCGAAGATCTCCCTGTGATTTTCGACGAATATATAGGATCGCTGACGGCGCGCCGCAAATCACGCTCGCGTGCCGGGAGGCGGCTATCGGACTGGGATGTGTCCGACAGTGGAACTGCAGCTCGATCAGGTGGGATGCAGGTGCGTCTCAATGACGGCCGACGGCCGGTGGCATTGCGTCAAAGTCTCGCCGGATCACTGCCGGGCCAGTACCGTGAACGCGTTTGCTCTCGTTGTAGAATGCGATGAACTCCTGCGCGGGCAAGGCTTTGGAGTAAAGCCAGCCCTGGCCGTAGTGCACGCCGCGTTCGAGCAGATAATCCGCCTGCTCCTGTCGTTCGATGCCCTCGGCGACGATGTAGAGGTTCAGCGATTTGGCGATGTCGATGATATGAGGGGTAACGGCGCTTGTGGCCGAGGCGAGCCCGACGGTATCGATAAACGACTTGTCGATCTTCAATGCGTCGAGCGGCAGGTCCTGGAGATATTGCAGGCTGGAATAGCCGGTGCCGAAATCGTCGATCGCGACGGAATGCCCAAGCCGGCGGGCTTCCTCGATCGTTGCCCGGGCGGATTTCACGTCCATGAAGCCGCGTTCGGTGGCCTCGAGCCAGATCTGCTCGGTGAGGATGCCGGAGCTTGCAAGCGCTGCCTGGATGACGGGCAGGACGCGCCCGGATTTGATGTCGTCGGCCGAAAGATTGATGGCGATGTGCAGCGAACGGTCGGCGACGAGAACCGCGCCAAGATCGCCAATGACCCCGTCGACGACCTGATCGGTAATGGCCTGGATCAGGCCGCTTTCCTCCGCGAGCGGAATGAAGGTGTCGGGCCTGACCAGCGAGCCGTCGGGCCTGCGCCAGCGTACAAGCGCTTCCGCGCCGACGCAGATGCCGGTCTTCATTTCGATCAGTGGCTGGTAATGCACGATGAATTCACGGCGTTGCACGGCGATCGAGAGTTCGCCGAGCGGCGAGAGTCGTCGCCGCGACAGCCAGAGGACGAGGCCGACCATCAATGCGGCAACAATTGCGCCGAGTGGTAGCAGCAGCAGCCGTTCGCGGCCGAGATCGTTCAGCAGCAACGCTCGTGACGATGTTGCCACGGCAATCCACCCGGATCCGGTCGCGGTGGCAAAGAGATTGTCCGCATCGCTGCCGGTCTGCGGATGCTCGACCAGCCGCTTGATCAGCGACTCGTCCGGGGCATTCAAGGCGCTGACGAGGGTGCCCGTGTCGTTGGCGATCGCCAGGCGCGTATCCGGGGATGCGAGCACATCGACAAGCCGTGCCGGATCGGTCAGCACGCTGTAGGATCGATACCGGAACCCCAACATCGCCCGGCCGCTGCTGATCGTCGGATGAACCCGAGCCGTCACGCCGATACCGCTGGCTGTGGTGAAGTCGACTTGCCTGCGTCCGATGGTCGTTTTCAGTTTGCCCCAGGAGGAACATTTGAGCGCATCGCCTTCGAAGTAACCGATGTCCTCGACGGATCGCGTGTTGACGACAAGCGTGCGCATCGCCGCGATATGTGCCTGGGAACAGGGTGCAAAGCTGAACTGGTCGGCAGACTTGAGCGCCGAGCTTGCTTCGCCGAACGCCATATCGGCACGCATGATCGCATACTCGGCGAGGCGGGTGAGGCGTGTCTCCTCCCTGCTGGTGGCGACCGACCAGGAGAGATAGAACGCCGCGGCGATCGGCAGAATGGCGCCCAGCGCCGCCAATACGCTGGTCACCGCCACTATGTAAGACCGTTCCAAGCCAGACCTCGTGGGTTCGAGAGAAGCGCTGCGCAATTCCTTGCATCAGTCAATCCGCGACAGCGAACGATGCAGAGCATGATGTGCTCGCCATGGGCGCGTGTTAGGATCGAAGCGCCCTTGGTGCCGTTGCGTCACGACGAAATACCAGATGCAGCGCATGTCTTGCGACCGATACCGCTGGACGTTGCCAACAACACGTTAATCGTGTTCGGCGGCGATGGACCGTACTGTACGGATGTTCATGCACAGTATCGGATGGTTTCACCCCGGCTTGCGATCATGGCTACAAATCTCACAAGAAAACCGGAGATTTTCCGGGCCTTTGCCGGACTTAACAGCGCATAACGTCGATTTTACCCGAATTAGGCTTGAGGCCCGCGTACCCATCTTTTATGTCGGGTATTCGTTTGATCCGACAATCAAATCGCAAAGGAGCGCGCCCGGACGATGGATGTTGCCGCCCTGACATTGCTGGCCTTATCGCTTCCGTTCGTGGGTGCGCTTGTTGCGCCGCTGTTGACCCGCCTGCTCGGACACAACGCTGCCTGGATTCTCGCGCTTTTTCCTGCAGCGATCGTCCTGCACTTCATGCGCTTTTGGCCTGAAGTCTCTCGTGGCGAGGTCGTTACCGGCGGCTATGAATGGATCCCCTCCTTCAATGTCAGCTTCTCCTGGCTGATCGATGGTCTGTCTCTGACCTTCGTCCTGCTGATCGCCGGGATCGGCACGCTGATCGTGCTCTATTCCGGCGGCTACCTGAAGGGACATCCGCAGCAGGGCCGGTTCTTCTCCTTCATCCTGATGTTCATGGGATCGATGCTCGGACTGGTCGTCTCCGACAGCTTCCTGATGCTCTTCGTTTTCTGGGAACTGACCTCTATTACCTCCTTCCTGCTGATCGGCTTCGACCATTCGCGCGAGGCCGCGCGGCGTGCCGCTCTGCAGGCGCTTGTGGTTACCGGGGGAGGCGGGCTGTTGCTGCTCGCGGGCCTGCTGGTCATCTGGAACGTCACCGGCGTCACCCAGCTTTCGCTGCTGATGTCCTTCGGTCCGGAGATGCGCGCGAGCCCCTTCTATCTCGCGGCACTGCTGCTGGTGCTCGGCGGCGCGTTCACCAAGTCCGCCCAGTTTCCCTTCCATTTCTGGCTGCCCAACGCGATGGAGGCGCCGACGCCCGTCTCGGCCTACCTGCATTCCGCGACAATGGTGAAGGCCGGCGTCTACTTGCTGATGCGCCTCAATCCGGTGCTTGGCGGAACCCCCGAGTGGCAGATGTTGCTGCCACTCTTCGGCGGTGCCACACTCATCATCGGCGCGGTGCTCGCCTGCCGCCAGACCGATCTGAAGTTGATGCTCGCCTATACCACCATGGCATCTCTTGGCCTGCTCGTGATGCTGACCGGGCTCGGATTCCCGCATGCGATAGAGGCTGCGGCACTCTATCTGGTGGCGCATTCCCTGTTCAAGGGCGCGCTGTTCATGGTTGCCGGCATTATCGACCATGAAACCGGCACCCGCGACGTCACGAAGCTCGGCGGCTTGCGCTCCGCCATGCCGCTGACATTCGTGATCGCACTTGCAGCGGCCTTTTCGATGGGCGGTCTGCCGCCGTTTTTCGGATTTCTCGCCAAGGAAGAGATCT
Organism: Ensifer sp. M14; assembly: GCF_003355565.1. NCBI lineage: Bacteria > Pseudomonadati > Pseudomonadota > Alphaproteobacteria > Hyphomicrobiales > Rhizobiaceae > Ensifer > Ensifer sp. M14. Next base: position 3,743,545 of record NZ_QJNR01000004.1, on the reverse strand, counting down.
ACTACGCGCTTCCCAGCCTTGATCGGCGTGCCATGGTTTTTGCCGCACTTGCCATCCTCGGCAATGCGCTGATGTTTGCCGTTGCTTTCGCCGTCGCGCTCAAGCCCTTCATCGGCGCAAAGGTCGAAACGCCGAAGTCCGCGCATGAGGCGCCTCTGCTGTTGTGGCTCGGGCCTGCGCTCCTGGCCGCCAAGGGACTGTCGGCTGCCCTGTTGTCCAACCTTACCCACGAGTTGGTGTCGACACCAATGGCGACGGCAATCGCCGGCGAGCCCAGGAAGATCACGATCTCGGCGATCCCCGATATCGGCATGCCGCTGGTATTGTCCTTTGCGACCATCGCTCTGGGCATTGTCTGCTATCTCAACCTAACCCGCCTGCGGGCCTTTATCGCGACCGTCCTTACCGACATCGGCTGGGGGCCGGATCGCGGTTTCGATCAGTTCATGCGTGGGCTTGTACGCTTTTCCGTCGCGCTGACCCGCCGTCTGCAATCCGGTCGCCTCGATGTCTACATGACGGTGACGTTCGTGCTGGTCGCGGCCGTGCTGTTGGGCGCGCCGCTCTATTATGGCGAACTGCCGCGTGCACCGTTCTTTGCCGGCGATGTGCCGCTGCACGAGCTTGCGATCATGGCGATTGCCGTGATCGGGCTCTTCGCCGTGGTGCTCGCTGCCGACCGGCTGACGGCAATCGTTTCGCTGGGTATTCAGGGCTTTGCAGTCGCCGTCATCTTTTTGCTCTACGGTGCGCCGGATCTCGCCTTCACCCAGTTCATGATCGAGACCTTATCGGTTGTGGTGCTGGCGCTGGTGATGACGCGGCTGAGGCTTTCGCCCTCCGACCACCGGCCGCTCGCCCAGACGGTGCCGGATCTTACGATCGCGCTCGCCTGCGGTATCGGTTTCGGGCTGATGCTGCTGAAAGTCACCGGCGTGCCCTTCGACGCCTCGTTGACCGACTTCTTCAATCTCTATTCGAAGACGATCGCGCATGGCGCCAATGTCGTCAACGTCATCATCGTCGACTTCCGCGGCACGGACACGCTCGGCGAGATCGCCGTCGTCATGGTGACCGGTTTGGCCATCCTGTCCTTGGTTCGCCTCAGGGCCGGCTCGCTGCGGCGCATCGCCGATAATGACCCGGATGCGGAGGACCGCGCATGAGATCGGTGATCTTCCGGGCCGTCGCACCGTTCCTGACCAGCCTGATGGTGTTGTTTTCGATCTTCGTGCTGCTACGCGGCCACAACGAGCCGGGCGGCGGCTTCATCGGCGGACTGATCGCCGTGTCGGCATTGGCGATCTACGGCATCGCCTGCGGTGTCGAGACCGTGCGTCGCGCGATCTATTTCCACCCGATGGCCATTGCCGGTGCTGGCCTCTTTGCCGCCACCATCGCGGGCCTGATCTCGATTGCTGCGCGCGTGCCCTTCATGACCGGGCTTTGGATCTATCCCTCCTTGCTCGGCGTGGAAGTGCCGCTATCGACGGTGACGCTGTTTGATTGCGGCGTCTATCTCGTCGTTGTTGGCGCCATCAGCTCGATCGCGCTGTCGCTCGAAGAGCGGGGAGGTGAATGATGGAAGCTTGGTTTGCTCTGCTGGTCGGCACCTTCTTCACCGTTGCCATCTATCTGCTTCTGTCGAAGTCCATCATTCGGGTTCTGCTCGGCGTGGCGATCCTCGGCAATGGCGTCAACCTTTTGATCTTTACCGGTGGCCGGCTGACGCGCGGCGTGCCGCCCGTCATTCAGGAGGGCGCCGATACGCTCGCCGGACCGGCGGCGAATGCACTGCCACAGGCTCTCATCCTGACGGCAATCGTCATTTCGTTCTCCTTCTTCGCTTTCCTGCTGGTTTTGGCCTGGCGCGCCTACGAGGATCTTTCGACCGACAACACCGACGAAATGCGCGTCGCCGAGCCGGAAGAAGAGCCGGCTCCCCCGCTTGGATACTGACTGACCCATGGCCGTTTCGACTTCACCTCCCGCCGATCTTTCCGCTGCCCTCGTTCTCGAGCCGGTTGCGGCTGCCGACTGGCTGGTGATCCTTCCGGTCGCCTGGTGCCTGGCGATCGGCGCGTTGCTGGTCATGCTGCGCCGCCCGATCGGCCTGCATCCATTCATCTCCGTCGCCGGTCTCGCCGGTCTGGTGGTGATCGACGCACTGCTTCTGCAGCATGTGATCGTCAGCGGCCCGGTGACGATGGTGATGGGGCGCTGGCTGCCGCCTTTCGGTATCGCCTTCACCGTCGATCTCACCGGCGCGCTGTTTGCGCTTGCCGCGTCCGTCGTCGCGCTTGCCGGCGGCGTCTACTCGCTCTCCGACATCAATGATAGCGGCCGTCGATACGGTTTCTATCCTTTCCTGATGCTGCTGATGGCCGGCGTCTCCGGTGCGTTTCTGACCGGCGACATCTTCAATCTCTACGTCTGGTTCGAGGTGCTGCTGATTTCGTCCTTCGGCCTGATTGTGCTCGGCTCCGAGCGCGAGCAGATCGATGGCGCGGTCAAGTATGGTTTCCTCAACCTCGTCGCGACGACGCTGTTCCTGGTGACCACCGGCTATCTCTATGCAAGCTTCGGAACGCTCAACATGGCCGATATCGCCCGCAAGGCGGAAGGCCTGCGCGGTACCGCGCCGTTGATGACGCTGACAGCATTGTTCTTGCTGGCCTTCGGGATGAAGGCGGCCGCGTTTCCCGTCAATTTCTGGCTGCCGGCGTCCTATCACACGCCGCGCGTCGTCGTGTCGGCGCTCTTCGCGGGTTTGTTGACCAAGGTCGGCATCTACGCGCTGATCCGCGTGACGGTGATGCTTTTGCCGGTGGAGCGGGAAGAACTCAGCTTCGTCATCGCGGTGGTCGGGGCGTTGACGATGCTCGTCGGCGTGTTCGGCGCGTTGGCGCAGTCGGATTTCCGTCGCATGCTCGGCTATCTCGTGATCTCCGGCATCGGTTCGATCCTTGCGGGCATCGCCGTTGGCGGGCCGGGGGGCATCGGCGGCGCGATCTTTTACGCGCTGCATTCGATGCTTGTCATGACCGCGCTCTACTTCGCCTCGGGCGTCGCAGCGAAGCTTGGCGGCAGTTTCTCGCTGTCGTCGCTTTCAGGTCTTTACCGTCGCCATGCTGGCTTTGCCGCGATCAGCCTGATGCTCGCCTTTGCCGTGTCCGGCCTGCCGCCGTTCTCCGGCTTCTGGCCGAAGGTCATGCTGGTCAAGGCAGCCCTCGACATTGGCGCCTGGTGGCTCGCAGCCGCACTGCTCGTCACCGGCTTCCTGACGACGATCGCGACTGGCCGCTTCTTCCTGCTGGCCTATTGGCGGGATACGGCAGAAGGGCAGGGCGTAGCGACTAAGGCGCAGATCCCGGCCGCCATTCTTCTGCCGCTTGTGGCGTTGACGGTCATGACCTTGGCGATCGGCCTCTATCCCGAGCCGCTGCTTGCAACCATCCAGAATGCCGCCGCCGGCCTTTCCGAGCCGTCAAGCTATCTGAACTCGGTCTTCCCGGGAGCCGCCCGATGATCAAGTTTCTCTGGCTCAATCTGGTCTTCACCGCGATCTGGGCCGCTATCAGCGGCAGCCTCGGCGTGCCGAACCTGTTGCTTGGCTTTGCCGTCGGCGCACTGTCCCTATGGCTGATCCGGCGTGAATTGCAGCCTGTCGCCTATCCGGTCCGGCCGCTGAAGATCCTGCTGTTGACCGCGTTGTTTTTCAAGGAGCTTGCAGTCTCGGCGACCAAGGTAGCGTTCATGGTCGTCCAGCCGAAAATGCGGCTGAAGCCGGGCATCTTCTCCTACCCGCTGACCGTCAAGAGCGACTTCGAGATAGCGCTTCTGGCCAACCTCATCACGCTGACGCCGGGTACACTTTCCGTCGACGTCTCCGAGGATCGCAAGACCCTCTATGTTCACGCCCTTGATTGTGCGGATCCCGGCGGCCTCAGGCGCGATATTGCCAATGGCTTCGAACGCCGGATCAAGGAGGCCTTCGAATGACGCTGCCGGCCCAGATACTTTCGACCGCCACCGGCTTCGCACTTGTGCTTTTGTCCGTGGCGCTTTTGGTGACCGTCTGGCGCATCATCCGTGGCCCGACGCTCCCCGATCGCGTTCTGGGCCTCGATATGCTCGTGGCCATCGCCATCGGTCTGATTGCAATTGTTGCCATCCGCACCGGGTTCAATCTTTACATCGATATCGCCATCGCCCTCGGACTGGTCGGCTTCCTTGCAACCATCGCCTTTGCCCGCTTTGTTCTGGCACGCGGCCTTTCGCCGGAGAAGGGCAGCCTGGAGCAGGCTGCGCCACATACAGGCAAAGGGGGCCGGTCGCTGAAGGCGAATGGCGCCAGGCGCAAACGCAAGGGGGCACGCTGATGGAGGCGACCTTCGAGACGATCATCACGCTTTCGGTTGCCGTCCTGCTTGTCGGCGGCGCCATCTTTTCCTTGCTGGCAGCGATTGGCATTGTGCGCTTCCCGGACCTTTACACCCGCATGCACGCAGCCTCCAAGGCTGGGACGGTCGGGTCGGGCCTGCTGCTTTTGGCCGCGGGACTGCACTCGCTTGATGTGGCAATACTGTTTCGGGCGTTGGCGGGGTTCTTCTTCTTCGTTCTGACGGCCCCTATTTCCGCCCATCTCTTGGCAAAGGCCGCACATCAGTCGGGTTACAGGCTGACGAAGCAGTCGGTCATAGATCAGCTTCCGCAAAAGGAAGAGCCGCGCCGGCATTGAACGGCAACGTTTCTGGTTTTGTATTTCAGAACATTCCGATAGACCGCCGCCGCGTTAGCAATTTCGAAATAAAGTTGCTAGCGGTGGCCAAATTTATGTTTGGAATTTTCACTGATCAGTGTTAATCGAGTAAATGTAAAGTGTCGTTGTGGAAAATACTTAGAGCTGAAATTCCAGCTTGAGTTGTGAATATTGGCTGTTGCTTTGAGAGGTTGGTTGTTCCAACGACTCGGCAATAGGTTTCGTGATCAAAATTCCAACTCTTGATAATGCGGCAAGAATTTGTCCTTGCTGTGCGATTGATGGTCTATCCCAAGGCAGCGAAGGCTTCCCGGCGGCATTTGCATGCATTCCTCCCCCTGAAATATTTCGGGCTTGTGCTGAATTCCGATAGGAGAAAGAAATGACTGAAACAACGCTTGGCGCGAGCCATGAACTTCTGGTTGAACTGACGGCTGAGATCGTTTCCGCTTATGTCAGCAACCATGTCGTTCCGGCCGCCGAGCTCTCGACGCTGATCGCCGACGTCCATTCGGCTCTCAACAACACGGCGGCACCGGCGCCGGTCGTGGTCCCCGTCGAAAAGCCGAAGCCGGCCGTATCGGTCCGCAAATCCGTTCAGGACGACCAGATCACCTGCCTCGAATGTGGCGGTACGTTCAAGTCTCTGAAGCGCCACCTGATGACGCATCACAGCCTGTCGCCGGAAGAGTATCGCGAGAAGTGGGATCTGCCGACCGACTACCCGATGGTTGCTCCCGCCTATGCCGAAGCACGTTCGCGCCTCGCCAAGGAAATGGGCCTCGGTCAGCGCCGCAAGCGTCGCGGTAAATAAGTCGACCGTCGCCCATTACCGTGACCGCGCTCTGCGCCGGTCTGGTTTGAGGGGCCGATTGTAAATTCACACAAAGGCCGGGTTCGCCCGGCCTTTGTGCTTTTTGGTTTGGGAAAATCTGCCTATTCACAATGTTCGGCTCTCAGAGCGATGCGGCGAGAGCTGCGAAACCAATACGCAGAAGATTTCCTTTTCCCCTTCCTCGTAAATGGGTGTATGAATTAATTCCTATTGAAGGGGTTGTTTCTATGTCCTTTGTCAAAGCCGATGTCCCAAGTGAACTTTGGCCCGGCGTGGTCCATCATCTGAAGACGGCCACGTACCCGGCTGGGCCTGTTGCGGCGATGCCGGTCGGGCAGGGCGGTGCACGTGAGATGTCCACGCGGTTGACCTGCCGCCTCGTGCAAAATCTGACGGCTGAGGCCGTGCTGCTAGCAGCAGACAGACTGCCGCTCCTTCGCGATGCAAGGCGCTCGAGGTGCCACGCGCGCCAGATCGCCATGTATGTATGCCACGTGGTCCTGCAGATACCACAAAGCGATATCGCCAAAGCCTTCGAGCGCGACCGCACCACCGTCCGCCACGCCTGCTCCGTAGTCGAGGATCGGCGGGATCTCGCCGATTTCGATGCATTCCTCGAGACGATCGAGTGCATGGTGGCATCTGCGTTTGCTGTGCAAGCAGAACGAGGTGAATAGCTGACGCCGGGCACCCGCCGGTCGTGACCACAGGGCGTGGTGCACTCTGCAGGCCGGTCATGGCGCTGCGCGTCAGGTCCGGTGCGCAGGGAGCATTGTCAGTGAATGTTCGCCAAAATGGCCGCTTTGCCGACGCCTGTGGTCGGCGGCGGCTCCGCGATTGTGCAAGGCTTGGCACATGCCGGAATGGATGGGAACGACCGTGATCTCAAGCGGCGAGGCGCGTCTCGGCTTCATTCTTGATCCGCTGGATCATCGAGCGCAGGCCGTTCGCGCGCTGCGTCGACAGATGCTCGATCAGGCCGATCTTGCTGAAAGTATCGATCGCATCCAGCCTCGCAATCTCCGAGGCATGCTTGCCGGAATAGATCGTTAGCACGATGGCGACCAATCCGCGCACGATGTGAGCATCGGATTCGCCTTCGAAGATCAATACCGGATCTTCCAGATCGCCGGTCGCCTGGGTGGCGAGCCAGACCTGGCTGGCGCAGCCTTGCACCTTGTTCTCGCTGGTGCGCTTGGCTTCCGGCATCTCGGGCAGAGCTTTGCCAAGTTCGATCACATAGCGGTAGCGATCCTCCCATTCGTCGAGGAAGGCGAAGTCATCGATAATCTGGTCAAGCGTGGTCATGGTCCGGTCCGATTGTCGGCACCATCAGGCGGCGCCCGTCGCCGCTCGAGAGCGATGCCTCTACCGCGCGATCCTCGCCAGCCCTGAAGGCATCGCGATCGGCGTGACGTTCATATAGGCGATGGTAGCACAGATGAGAACCGCGAATCGCCACTCGGATGCATCAATGCGCAATTCGCTCGAAGCTGCTGCGCTAGATCGAAACGCTTGTGGGAATTGTGACGGCACCGGCAGTCGCACCGGCTGTGCCTGCCGCGTCGAGAGATGCCATCGAGGTGGCGAGGGCGTTGCTCGCCTTTCTCGCGTCATCCGCATCGTCGCCGGCGCCCTTGGCGCGCAGATCCTGCTCCGCCTTCCTCAGCACTTGCTTGAGCTGCTCGGCGAGCGCCTTGAACTCCGCCATCGTGCTTGCGTCGGAACGGTCCTGCGAGCCGTCGGAGCTGAATTCGCGGTAGGCGCGCTCGGCAAAGGATGAAGGCTCTGACTTGTCGTGGTCGTTGCCTTCTTCGCCGCCGGCATTTGCCGCCTCGGCCGTACTTGCCTGCAGCGCCGCTGTGGCGGCCGTTGTTGCTGCGGATGCAGCACCTGACGCTGCGTCGCCGCCTCCGCCCATCATGCCGGTAGAGCCGCCACCGGCGAATTGCTGCGCGGCCGCACCAAGCTGCTGCGCCAGCTGTTTTGCAAGCCTTGCGAGCGTCTCCGGGTCCGAAGCCCAAAACCGCAGCATTCGCAGCTGCTCTTTCAGCTCGTCCAGCTTCTTCTTGGCCACGGCCTTGCGGCTGGCAGCGGTTTCCTCATCCGCGCGCAAGAGATTGAGAAGAGGAGATCCGTTTTTTTGCTCCAGCGGCGCCGCATCAATGCCGGCAGGCGATCCGGTTGTGGCCGCACGCATCGTGCCCGCATTTGAAAAGAACCCGTATATCTGCATCGGGGCAGTCTCCGCTGAATGTGCGGGGACCTAAACAGCCATGTCTTGTGCGAGCCTGTCTCTGGACCGCCCTTCGGTTGCATCCAGAAAAAGAAAACGCCGCGAGGGGATGGGTTCCTCGCGGCGGCCGCAAGAAGGCGGCAAGTCAGGCAGTGTCAAAGGATGTCTCGGCGGCGGTCGGGTCGACCCGCTGTCACCGGAAGAAATGTTTACTGGGCGTGTGATGCCTTGGGGTCGAGGCGTTTTTCCGGAACCGGGGTGCGCTTGAAAACTGGAGCTGCATCCGCAGCGGTCTGCTCGATGGGAGCCGCGAGTTGGTCGACGACCTCGGCCGCCTGGCCCACGGTTCCGGTCGTCACCTTGGCGTCGGGCTTGATCGCATCGGTTTCGGCGAACTGCGTATCGAGGAACTCATAGGCGATGCGGGCGCCTTCCCGAGCCCGATGGCCGAGAGCGACGAAGGTTTCGGCACCCTTTTCGCAAACCTCGGGCTTCTGGATGCAGATGGCACTGATGTATTGGAAAGCCTCATTGGCGGCAAAGAAAGTATCGCCGAGCTCGACCTTCGGTCCGTGCTCCAGCTTCTCAGCGCTCGACGGATCGAGGAACGGCAGCAGCACCAGTACCATCGAAAACCAGAATGTCGCCTTGATGAGAAACCACATGTTCTGCCCATCCTGTATTCGGCTGCCGTGCCCGCCGGTCTTCTAGCCGGTTTTTCCGCTTTCGGCATCCTGGAGCGCCGCAGTATCCCCTGATACCCGTTCACGCCCGCCGTTGTTTCCATGAGGACCGCCGTCTTTCGTCGTTCGGCCCTTTGTTGGGACGGACATTAGGCAGGGAATCACAAGACCGCTTTTCAAAAACCCGCAGCATTTGTTTCGAATTTTAATGAAACTCCCGATTTCGAGGATTTGCCCGGCATTTGTGCCGCATCTTAGCGTTTGCCGTTAAGGATCGTGGCGACGGTCCGCCGGCAAAGCCTGCAAGCGTGGGCAACGGCACCGGGGCGCCTTGCCCAAATCCTTAACGAGAGGCGGAAAATGCACGGAAATCCGTTGCTTACGCCCCGTTAACCACAAGAAATGAAGGTCACTCGAATTGCCTCAAAACGGGATTTTTCGAGGGTTTGGCGCCGTTCCGGGACAGTCCCGTTTATTCTTTCATTAAGCCGGGGATGCGAGATTCCGACATGTCACGAGGCAGTTCGAATGGCGGCCCGCATGAAGCGGAAAACGGTCACGCTCAGTCTCGCAAGAACAACAAATGTGGCAGGGTAAGGCGTGAGCGTATTGCGTGACATGGTTGGCAGATGGACGTCCCGCGTGGACGAGGCCGCTGCCCTATGGCTGCCCCGCCGCGAGGCCGGCTCCGCCGTCGGCCGCCGAGACCTCAGGCGTCTGCGCACGGTGGCTGCAGTGTCCCTGACCACGCTTCCGGCAGTCCCGCTTGCACTCGCGCTCGCCATGCCCGTTTCCTCCGCATTGCCGCTCGGCACTGCACTGTGGGCGTCTGCCTCGCTGCTGGCGGCTGCGGCTGCCATTGCGCGTGGGCGTGGCAAGCAAGGTGCCGAAGCGCTTGATCTCGATGCGGCGACATACGAGCTTCCTGATCTTTCAGCCGCCTACGACCTTTTCGCCGGTCTCGTCACCGTGCACGACCTGCGTGGCAATGTTCTCTCCGTGCATGGCCGCGACGCCGCCGAGCATTTGACGCTGATGCGCGACCCGGCTGGCCGCGGCTTCATCGAGCAGATCCATGTCTCCGACCGAATCACGTTCCTGAGCGCGATCGACATTCTGCGTCAGGGCGGCGAGCGGGCGACCGTCAACATTCGCATCGAGCGTCGTTCGCAGCCGACGGAAGGCGAACAATTCGTTCATATGTGCTGCGAGCTCGCACCGCTTCTCGATCGCAACGGCGATCTGAAGGCGATCCTTGCACAGTCGCGCGATGTCTCGCAGGAAGCGCGGCTGCGCGCCGAAGCGGCGGCGAGAACGGCGGAAGCGGAATCGGCCAACGATGCCAAGACCCGTTTCCTTGCCGCCGTCAGCCATGAACTGCGCACGCCGCTCAACGCCATCCTCGGCTTCTCCGACGTCTTGACCGGCGAATACTTCGGCCGTCTGGAGAACGACCGCCAGCGCGAATATGTCAGCCTGATCCACCAGTCGGGCGAACACCTTCTGTCCGTCGTCAACACCATGCTCGACATGAGCAAGATCGAGGCGGGCCGCTACGAACTGGTTCCTGAACCCTTCCGCGTGGTCGAAGCGGTCTCCGCCTGCGAAGCAATGCTGTCGCATCAGGCGCAGGAGAAGGGCGTCAAGTTGGCAAGCCGCGTGACCCGCAGCGTCGGCGAGATCAATGCCGACCAGCGTGCCTTCCAGCAGGTTCTGATCAATCTCGTCGGAAACGCCATCAAGTTCACCGATCAGGGCGGCATGGTGACGATCGACGCCGAGCTTGACGGTCCGTCCCTGAAGCTGACCGTCAGCGACACGGGTATCGGTATCGCCGCCGACAAATTGCAGATGTTGGGGCAACCCTTCGTCCAGATCCAGAACGACTACACCCGCCGCTATGAGGGCACCGGCCTCGGTCTGTCGCTGGTCAAGGGGCTTGTGGCGCTTCACGGCGGCGAGATTGCGATCCGTAGCCGTGAACGCGAAGGCACGGTGATTACCGTTACGCTGCCTTGTGACGGCTCCGGCATCGTCGAGGCCAACCGCGAAGAACAGCGCTCGGCCGTGACTGTCGAATTTCCGCCGCGGCTGAGAGATAACGACACGCAGGCGGTTGCCGATGGCGACCGATTCGAAAGGACGGGTTCGAACGAGGAACGGGGATATGGCGCCGCGCAAGCGAAAACAGCCTGAACGCAAGAAGGCGGCGCGTCCCGCGCCAGGCCTTGCCATGCGTGGGTTGGCTCTCGCCGGCCGAGGTGCTGCGCTTGCCGGCCGGCTGGTCGCCCGCCACCCCTTGAGCGCCGGCGGTACAGCTGCCTTTGCCGTTGTGTTTTCGTTCGTTGCCGCCAACGCCATGTGGTATCAGCAAGGCTCACATCCATCACCTCTGCTTCGCACTCGCGTGCCGCTTGTCAGCCCAGAGACGGCAGAGCGCATCGCCGTCGCCAAGGGCGCCGAGATCGAGCCGCGCAATGTCACCACCTTCGTCATCAAGCGCGAGGGCGACAAAGAAGCGGAGAGCGTCGAAGACGTGATTGCAGGCGCCTCATCCGAAGCGCCGCTCGAAAAGCCGACGCCCGAGCGGGTCGCCTCCGTGCCGGACACATCCGCTTCGCCGCTGGTCGCCGACGTCCAGAAGGAACTGAACCGCATCGGCCTTTACGATGGTGTGCCGGATGGGCGCCCGGGCCCGCGCACGTCGGCCGCGATCCTGCGGTTTGAAAAGCAGGTCGGGCGCACCGAGACGGGGACTGCGAGCGCCGAGCTGCTGCGCGCGCTGCGCGCCACGTCCGGTCAGAAGGTGGCCGCGGCGATGCCCGCAAGCCGGCCCTATGCCGATCCGAAGCGCGCCGTGGCCGATGTCGATCCGGTGGCGGCCGCCATCCGTTCGGCCGAGACCGACAAGATGCTCATCCCTCGCGCGGAGATCCCGGTGTCGAGCGAACTGGTTTTGAATATCCAGAAGGGCTTGAGCAATCTCGCCTATGCCGACATCGTCGTTGATGGCGTCGCGGGCGATCAGACGCGCGCAGCGATCCGCCATTTCGAGAAGCATTATCGCCTGCCGCAGACGGGCGAGCCCAATCCAAAAGTGCTGAAGAAGCTCAAGGAGATCGGCGCGCTTTGAGGCGTCTTCTCACGGTTTCGTCTCCGATCCATCATGTTTGACGCGTGACGGCGTAGTGTTGGTATCGACCATCGCGAAGGCCGCAATGCTTTCTTGTCGCCGCCACCGATTTGCATGGCTGGCTCGCCCCGTGTACAGGCATCTCGATGCGCCTCAAGTCCCACATCTTCGTCTCCGCCTTGCTGCGCCGCGCCTTCGCGCTGGGGGGCTATGCCGCCGTCTTGCGCAAAGGGGCAGAAGACGCCGGCGCCATCTTCATCCGCCAGCGTACGCGCATGGGGACCGAGACGCTGTTTGCGCCGGCGCCGCAGAATTTCTTCGAGGACGAGGCCGATATCGGTCGCAAGTTCGAGATCCGGCTGAAGGATCGCGATGGTGATGAGGTTGACGGCGCACTCTCTCGCGAAATCCGGTTCGATCCGGATTGCTGGATCATCGAGATCGAACTGGATGATCGCGCCGATCTGTTCGACGTCGTGCCGGAAGAGGGCGCGCGCCGCTCTTGAAACATCCGTGAGAGCTGCTGAGATCGCCGAGGATTGGCTGGAACGATCAGCACGCGCAATGAAGAAGGAACCGGACAGGACCTTCCTCGATTGGCAACTCACGCATTATCGGAAATACCACGCGCGCTCGGTGCGCTATCAGGAGCTGATGGCGATCCTGCAAGGCGAGGCGGCTTCCAATCAGGCTGGGCGCGAATGGAGCTGGATCGCGGAGGCGATGAAACAAAAGCTCTGAGGTTTACTACGCTGGGGGCTAATGGCGGGGCTATTCGCAAACGGTCGTGGCCACGGCTTACCGGCGGCCGAAGACCCGCTGCGGCTTGGCGCTGCCGACAGCGCCAGCGACCTTTCGAATAGCCGGTTGCCGCGCATGATTGGCATGGTCGTCGGCAAGATAGGCCTGGTGCCGTGCTGTGGGCGCCTCGTCCCGCGCGTCCGACTGGAGCCAGGCGTCAAGCCGCTCTCTGCTTGACTTCGGGTCCATGGTGGCGGTCAAGGCTTCCGCGCGGCTGACCCCGCCGATGCGCTCGGCGAGATGCGGATAGAGCGATTGCAGGACGAAGATGAGGTCGTCGGTCGGCAGCGAAAGGGCAATCAGGCTCGTTGCCAGCTGCTGCCCGGAAACGTCGAGAAGAATACGCTCGACCAGCGGGCCGCCGGCATCGAGCGCCGTCGCCAGCGCGCGCGAGAACAGGATGATCTCACCGCTCCGTGCAAAACGCACCAAGAGAGCGCTGTGCAGCCCGCTGATCGGTACGATGGTCGACGCGACTTCGCGCGCGCCGGCACGCGCAAGCGCCTTGATCTCGGCGCGCAAGCTCTCCTCGCGCGCGGTCCGATCCGCCTGGGCGTCGGCATCCGGCTCGGCCGAAGCTGAGGGCGCCGTGACCGGTCGCTGCTGCACGTCGGGACGGGCGGAAAGGCCGGCGGGGTTGTGGTGTTCGACCAGGGCATCGATGACGGACGGGGACAGGGCGGCGCGCCGGGCGATGGCGCTGGCATGCGCCGGGCTCTGCTGGCGGATGACGCCGATGAGCGTTCGATCCGAAAGCGCTTGCGAGCGGGTCAGGAAAATGGCGGCGATCGAGATCGGCATGCTGCCGATCAAAGCTGCGACCGGCTCTGGAACATGGGGGCATTGCGACAGCGCGGCGGCGGCCTGACGGCGCGCTTCGCTGCTGGAGCCGAGGAACAGGGGTTCGAACAATTCGGAAAACTGCTTCATGTCGGACTTGCGCGGGATCCGCAGGCTTTCGAAACCGCTGACGGTTGCCATCAGGACGACGTCCTTCAAGCGGCCCGTCTGTGGCCTTTCCAACTCACGAAAGCGATCCGTCACGGTAAATCCTTGCACGCAAAACATGATTGCCCTCGCCGGCGACCCGGAACGGCACACGTCACTAAAAATAAAAGAAAAGCGTTAGCGCACTGTTAACTATGGACGTTGGGGCTTTATTCAGGCTTGCGGCGCGCAAGCCCTCGACGGTTTTGTACGGTTTCTGCCGTAAAGCCCTGCTTGCTGTGGGTTCGATCGCCTCCAGCCTTAAAAAATCCACAAGCGGCTTTAAGTGATCGCGGTGACGGTGAAGGGTTCCGGACGCCCGCCGACGCAAGAAGGCTTAGTGAAGAGGGGCCTTCCGATGGGAGACAGCTTACTGTGAAGAAAATAGTGTTGCGCGCGGCGGCCATATGCGCGCTTTTGTTGGCGCCGGCGATCGCCGAGGCGGCAGAGGGATTTGCAACCGCCAACGTCAATATGCGATCCGGACCAAGCACGCGCTACCCTGCCGTGTCGATGATCCCCGCCGGCGAGTCCGTTGAAATCCACGGATGCCTTGCCGATCTGCCCTGGTGCGACGTTTCCTTTTATGGCGGCCGCGGCTGGGTAGCAGGGCGCTATGTGCAGGCGAACTATCGCCGCAACAGGGTCTATGTCGAACCGCAATATTACCGCCCGCTCGGTATCCCGACGGTGGTCTTCCAATTCGATCGCTACTGGGACCGCAACTATCGCGGCCGTGACTTCTATCGCGACCGTGACCGCTGGCGCCGTGGGCCGGATTGGGTCGACGACAACCGTCGCCCGCGGGACTGGGAGCGTCAACGCGACCGTGATCGCCGCGACTGGGAACGCGACCGCGCCCGGCAGGAGCGCGAGTGGACGCGCGACCAGGCGCGCGAACAGCGCGAACGGGATCGAGATCGCCAGAACTGGGAGCGCAACCGCAGGGACGGCGAGCGCTGGGACGACCAGGCAGGCGGCGACAGCCGCCGCGAATGGGAGCGTCGCCGCGATCGCGACGGCACCCGTGTTCGCGAGGATTTCGAGGATGGTTATGGCGGCGCGCGCCCAGAACCGCTCATTCGATGCCAGGCGATGGACCCATCCTGCGTAGAATGATGCGCGAGATGAAGAGCGGCGGGCGATTTTGCCCCAGCTTTCGGACGGGCGGCCCTTGGGTCGCCCGTTTTCGTTTCCGTTCGGGTTTTCACGGCTTGTCGTCGGAACCATTGTTGTCGCGATGCGTTGAAAGCGGGCAAGAGAAGGAGCGTTGCAATGGTAGAAAAGAAACTGCAGGCGGTGGCTGACACGGTCGAAAGTGAAGTGGAAACATCGGCTGCCCGGGTCGAGCTGGAGGCGCAGATTGCGGAGTTGCGCGCTGAGATTAGCCGACTGACCGAAACCGTTTCGGCGATCGGCACTGGTGCCAAGGCAGTGGTGCAAGGTGAAGCGGAATTGATGACGGATCGGGTGCGCGAGCGCGTCCGCGAAGAGCCGATTTCGACGCTTCTGACCGTTGCCGGTGTTTCGTTCCTCTTCGGCCTGTTGTCCAGGCGCTAGCCGTTCCCCGTCCGCCCAAAGCTGTTACCCCGGATACAGTGTTTTGTTTTTCCGGGGGACATACTGCCCTTAGGTTCGGGGTGCAGATGCGGCGTTAACCATCTGTTAACCAGCCTATGGCTCAATCGAAGCGGACCGTCTATGATTGGTCTGTACCACTCGAGCAAGCCGCAACCTCCGGGTGACCGGAAGAAGGAGAAGATGAGAAAAGCGCGCCTGTCCGGGCTAAGCCCGGGAAAATGCGCTGGCCCCGAAAGGGCAGGGTGAAATCTGTACGGTAGTTCATCCGTCTCAAGCCTTTATGGAGACGAGCATGGCAGACGTGATCAGAATTGAGGACCGCAAGGTCCAAATGCCACCACGCAGGCCTCCGGCCATATCGGGCGGAGCAAAAGTGCTTTTGTTTACCGGCATCCGCTACGAGCGCCTCGACGGCCGCGACCCGCAGCCAACCGCGCCTGACGGACGTCGGATCAAAAAGCAGTAGGCTTCTAGCGACCGCCCAGGTGTCGGTCCCATCGGCCGGCCTAAGCACGGCTTTGTTCGTGCCGACAACGCTCCGTCTTTGCGGACGCGATCATCTTCTTCACGACCTCCTCACGAAAAACGGCGGGGCTGAAGGTTGGATCTTCTGACCATCAGGTTACACGGCTCGATGCGTGATCGCCCCGGTTTGCTTGTGGCGATTTAAGCTCTTTGTTTTTGCGCGACATGCGTCAGCGCCGGAAGGGCTCGCACCTTGATTCCGCCAGGAAATTCCGCACTTGGTCTTCAAAGCTGTCGAGCGGCGCCATGGCGCGCAGCACCGCATAGCCATCCTCTTCCTTCATCTCCACCATGATCGATTGCGCCAGGGCTTGCGGCGGTGCCTTGCGCAGTTCCACCAACTGGATCGGCGTCGCGACCACAAGATCCAGCCTGCCGTTGACGGCGGTATGGTCGTTCATGCTGAAGACTTCGTTGGAGCTGCTATCGAAAACGGCGAGCGACCAGAAGGGAACGGAGCCGCTGGCGAGGAAACGCGCCGGTCCATCGGCGATGGAAAAGCTGCAGACCGCCGTGCGCAGGTAAGGGTCGTCATTGCTGAGGCCCGTCGGCCCGGGTGTACTCGTCAAGGAAAAGAAGCTGTCCATCTCGAGCAGGCCGAGCACACGCGTATAGGCGTCGCGACCGGTAAACTGCGGGAGCACCAGCACGATGACGATATGCAGCAGTGCCGCGCCGACGAGGCCGAGGATGGAAGCGAACAGAACACTACGCATCGCCGCATCCCGTTTTCACGATCTTTGGCATCGCGAGATCGATGAGGCCGGAGGAGCCGGCGGTCGGGGTGTCGAGCAGCGTCAGGACGAGCCGGAAGGTCCCCGCATGCCGCAATGCCACCCAGTTGTCCGGCTTGGCGTTCGGCGAGACATGAATGCTGAAAGAACTGTCTTCGGCGCGCAGCACCGTCCATGAATTGATGGCCCAGGGCAGATCCGAGCCGGGGCGCAACGGGACGCCGTCGGCATTCGCAGCATAGAGCGTCCAGAACCGTGCTTGCGGCGTCATCCCCGAGACATCGTAGGAGCAGGCCGACGAAAGCTTGTCTCCCTTGTCATCGACCTGTGCCATGAACATCAGGCCTTCGGCGCCACCGTAGAGCAGTTCGCCGGCCCGGGCGCGGTGCGCCTTGGCATAGGGGTCGGCCTTCTCGGTCTGTGCCTCGGGAAAGGCAACCCACGGACCGATCGATATGGCACCGAAACCGACCGTCGCCTTCAGCGCCCAGACGGCCGACGCGATGCCGCCGCCGAAGGCGATGGCAAGGGCAAGGGCGACGAGGAGGGGAATTCGGAACAATGGCGGCTCTATCGAATATGGTTATGCGTCGCCGCACGGCGCAGCGCTGCCCATGTCTCGCCCATACGAGCGCGCGACGCAACGGCGATCATTGTGCCGATCTGGCAACCAGCATCGATCCGGTCTCTCACATCAAGGTTTCGAGCGCGTTCAGTTGCTGGCGGCATTCGGGAGACCCTCTTGGGGAGATCCACCGTCGGTGGCGCCGAGGACGGCCACCTTGCCGCCATTCTTCTCTGGCGCCTTCAAGGCGGGAGCTTTCTCGAAGGTTTCGCCCACAGAACGCAGCAAGCGCGTGACATCCGCCGAAAGAGAGCGCGGCCGCACAAGTGGAGGCAGGGCATTTTCATCCGGCTTGGCGTTGGCGACCTGTGGTTGCTTGCTCGGGGCAGGCGCGGGATTGGTTATTCCCGGAATCTGGCGGTGGTCGATCCCCTGTTCGGCGTAGTCCATCAGCCTCTTGAAGGTCATGGCCGGCAATGACCCGCCGGTCATGTTGTTGGTGGAGGTATAGTCGTCGTTCCCGAACCAGACCGCGGTCGTATAATCGCCGGTGAAGCCGACGAACCAGGCATCGCGGTAGGCCTGGGTCGTGCCGGTCTTTCCGCCCGTGACTATGCCGTTGTCGAGTGCTGCCTTGCGGGCCGTGCCGATCACCGGGATCTGCGTCAGCATCGAGTTCATCGATGCGTTGGCTTGCTCGGACAGGATGCGTTTGGCCGGCGGTTCGTCGCGGGAAAAATCGTAGAGGATGTCGCCGTCGTAGTTCAGGATCTGGCTGATGCCGTGCCGGCGCGATTGCAGGCCGCCTGCCGGGAACACGGCATAGGCGGTCGCCTGGTCGAGCACGGTTACTTCCGAGGTGCCGAGCGGCATCGTCTTGTCGGCGCGAAGCGGCGTTTCGATGCCCATGGCCTTGGCTGTCTGCACGATCAGGTCGGTGCCGAGCTTGTCTTTCGCGAGACGCACAGGGATCGTGTTGATCGACTTGGCAATCGCCGTCAGGATGGTGATGCGACCGGCATAGCTGCGGCCATAGTTCTGCGGCGACCAGCCGCGCCAGGTGATCGGCGCATCGACAACGATGGTCTCCGGCGTCATGCCTTTTTCCATCGCGGCCGCGTAGGTGTAGACCTTGAAGGACGAGCCTGGCTGGCGCAGCGCCCGTGTGGCACGGTTGAACTGGCTCTCGCCATAGTCGCGGCCGCCGACCATCGCCCGGACTGGGCCGCCGTTTTCGACCATCACAAGCGCGCCCTGCTTCACATGGAAGCTCTCGCCGTATTGGCGGAGGCTGGACTCGACCGAATCCTCGGCCGCGTTCTGCAGCCCCATGTCGATGGTGGTGCGCACGATCAGCGAATGCTGGGCAAACGGCCGGGCGATGCGCTGCACCTCGTCGAAGGCCCAGTCGAGGAAGAAGTCGGGCGCCTTGACCTGGGCGCGATCGATGACCGTTGCCGGGTTGAGACGTGCGGCAATCACCTGTCCCTCGGTCATCAACCCGCCCTGGACGAGGTTCGTCAGAACTTCGTTGGCGCGGCCGCGGGCGGCCGGCAGGTTGACGTGCGGCGCGTAACGCGCCGGCGCCTTGAACAGGCCGGCGAGCATGGCGGATTCCGCCAGGTTGACGTCGGTGATTGCCTTGCCGAAATAGAACTGTGCCGCGGCGGCCGCGCCGAACGTACCGCCGCCCATATAGGCGCGGTCGAGATAGAGCCGCAGGATCTCTTTCTTCGACAGGTTGGATTCGAGCCAGATCGCCAGGAACGCTTCCTTGATCTTGCGCTCGATGGTGCGCTCGTTCGACAGGAACAGGTTCTTGGCGAGCTGCTGGGTCAGGGTCGATCCACCCTGAACGACGCCACCGGCACGCGCGTTCTCGGTCATAGCGCGGGCGAGCCCGAGAAAATCGATGCCGTAATGGTCGAAGAAGCGTCGGTCTTCCGTCGCAAGCACCGCCTTGATCAGATGATCCGGCAGCTCGTCGATCGGGACGGAGTCTTCGTGGATGATGCCGCGATGGCCGATTTCGTTGCCGTAGCGATCGAGGAATGTGACGGCGAAATCGCTTTGCGCGCGCCAGTTGCCCTTGGTTTCTTCGAAAGCCGGAAGCGCCAGAGCCAGCATCAGCACCGAGCCGGCCGTGCCCCAGGTCATGCCTTCGCCGAGCACCTCGAAGACCACTTTCTTCCAGCCGGTGACGCGGAAGCGGCGGAAGAAAATCGTGGTATCTTCCCACCATTGCGAGAGTTTGAACCCGGCATTCCAGACTGTCGAATCGATCCAGGAATCGATCCTCAGAAAGATGTGCCGTTTCTTCGGCCGGTTATCGTCTTTCCTCGGTTCCCGCACGGTCGCAACGTCCTGAAGGCTTTTGGCATCATGCCGGCGCCCCGCGATATTTGCACGGCGCCAAATTTCACTCTACTTGCATATCGCGCCGGTGGCCTTAAAAAACCGGCAATTTTCTGCGAAATTTCTCTCCTGCGCGTTTCCCTTGGCCGTTCAGCGATCCAAGGAAACATGCAGCAACTCAAATCGCTACTGCGCCCCGAGCACGTCTGATAAGACGTGCGGCTCAGTAGCGCGACCGATTTGACGAAAGTGTGATGATGATGGGCGAAATGCCTTTCTGGAAGGCGAAGAGCCTCGACGAGATGAATGACGCGGAGTGGGAAAGCCTCTGCGACGGCTGTGGACTCTGTTGTCTCAACAAGCTCGAAGACTGGGAGACGGCGGAGATCGCCTGGACCTCGATCCGCTGCACGTTGCTCGACGGCGAGAGCTGTCGGTGTAAGGACTATCCCAACCGTCAGGCAACGGTGCCGGATTGCATCCAGCTGACACCGGATGCGGTGCGCGAGATTACCTGGTTGCCGCCGACCTGCGGCTATCGGCTGGTGGCGGAAGGTCGCGACCTCTATTGGTGGCATCCGCTGCTTTCGGGTGATGCCGAGACGGTGCACGCCGCTGGCATTTCCGTGCGCGGCCGCACCGTCGCCGAAGACGGCATCGACATTGAGGATTACGAGGATTACCTCGTGACCTGGCCGCTGGAGGTCGGAGAGAAAAGCTCAGGTTAACAGATGGTTAGTCGTTCTGCTGGAATCGGTTTCGCAAAGCGGCGCCATTGCAGGTGCCGCTGAGAGCGGTTAGAGATTGATGGAATTCCATCGTTCTCAGGCATCCCAATGATCAGCACCGACCGCCTCATTCTCCGCAGACCGCGGCTGGAGGATTTCGAACCCTATCAGCAGATGTGGTTGGACCCCGAGATCCTTCGGCACGTCGCGCCGGGTCCCTTTTCCGGCGAGCAGATGTGGACGCGGTTCTTGCGTCAGGAGGGCGGCTGGCAGTTCTTTGGCTTCGGCTATTTCGTGATCGAAGAGAAAAGCTCCGGTCGTTTCGTCGGGCAGATGGGCTTCCAGGAATTGCGCCGCGAGATTTCGCCTGCCCTGACCGGCACGATGGAAACGGGCTGGACGATCGCGCCCGCGGCGCAGGGACGCGGCTATGCCAGCGAGGCGGCGCAGGCGGCATTCGGCTGGGCCCGGGAACATCACGCCGGGCGTCGCGTCACCGCTATCGTCAGTCCGGCCAATGTGGCGTCCATCCGGATCGTCGAGAAGTTGGGAATGCAGCTGTTCGCGCAGACGGAGTATCACGACAAGCCCGTCAAGCTTTTCGACCATATTCTCTAAGGCGGTATCCGCCCGCTGCTCTGGAAGCTTCTACGCCCGTTGCGTCAATGGCGGCCGTTCTTCTTCACCAGGCTTTTGGGCGCAACGTTGCGCCATGCGGTTTCCATCGACTGGCGAATGAGATCCTCGTCGGCCTCGACAAAGTAGAGCGAGGTCCAGCCCTTGTCGCCCCAGCCGCCGGGTACCGCGGCGCAGACGCCTGGCTCCATCTCCAGCAGCATGCGCTGTTGGTCTGGCGTGAACTTGAAGACCGCTCGACCTGCCTCTGGCAGGGACATGAAAATACGCTTGCCCACACGGAAGTCCCGCGTGCCGAAATGGGCATTTTCTTCCGTTCCCGGCAGGCTTAGCGCCAGTTTTTCAATCTCGTCGGTCAGCATGGAAAAAAGAGTAACACGGTTTTTCCGATTGGCCAAAGGGCGGGAAATCGCCACACGGGCAGACGGGACGGAGCAGTTTTGCAGGGTGCCGTGGCGGCGACATGACGACGCGATCGAGCCTCTGTGGGGCTGCCTGCAGCTGCTTCGGTGCGCATGTTGCATGCCGCCGATCACGGACTGAGCGCGAGAGCGCCTCAAGGCACGGGCTGCACTTGGTGCCCACGACGCTCGACAAAAAAAGCCGCTCGCGGCGTTGACCGAGGGCGGCTTCAAACTTGATCGTCTTGGAATATCGACGAGCGGGGTTCGCCCACCAGCGCGCTTATTCAGCCGGCTGAACGGGCTTCGGTGTCGTCTGGCTGGCAGTGCGCATTTCGCGCCATTCGCTTTCGAAACGGTCCAGCAGCGACTGCGGTACCTTGGACTGCTGCGATGCCTGCTGGTTTTTTACGAGCGTCTGCATCCGATCCTCCCGGGCCTGTTGCAATTTCATGACAAGTTGATGGGTGGACAATTTCACATCGTAAACGCTTTGTAAATCAGTGGCTTAAGTCATTTAAACGATTTAAAAATCTTTAAATCGATTAATTTTCGGCTGATCCACAGTTGCGTTCAGGCGGTTGGCAGCGGCGGGCCATTTCGGCGCCGTGTGAGTCGGCGGGGTGATCCTTCGGCCAACCGATCTTGTCGCGCCACCGCCGTTTTGCGGTCACGACGGTGGCGATCGAGCACACCGCAATGGGAGCGAGTACCTCAGAGCGCATTCCGAAAATCGCGATAGCAATGTGAGATGAGACAAGGTTGTCGGGCCAGAGCGCCCGCAGCCTGCGTTACGGCGTCAGGCAATGCAGAGGCTTAGAGGAGGGAACGGACTCTTCTCCTGACCGCGCTCACTCAACCCCGCAGGGTCCGGACTCAACTTTGGAAGAGGTGCGGCCAAGGGATTCAAAGGACTCGGATATTCGAGCTCACTTAAAGTTCTGTCGCAAGGCGAGCGAAGGAGCCTCCGCCCATCTGGTCCTTGGCCGATTGTCGGATGATAGCAGAAAGGGCTTAACAAATGACTGATCACCAGAGGCTGCGCCTCGGCAATTCTCATGGTGGGGGTTGCGCCCGCTATGGGTAGGCAAGATCTAATATTGCCGCCGAAGCTGGACCTTTTCCAGTATCGCCCGAGATACTTGTGCAATGCCATCGCGCAGGCGCGCTTTGCTGCCGCCGCGCGACGGGCGGACGCGGTATCCCTCCCACCGCGTCCGCCTGCCTTTTTGCGTGCCGAGGGAATGGCTCACCGAACTGGGACCTGATCGATTGCCTTTCGTCGACAGGCGGTGAAAACCATCGATATGGAGAGGCGCGAACATCGACGCGTTCGTCTGGTTGTCGCTTCCGTACGGCGCGGATTAGAGTTTCGCACGGCTGTTGCCAGGCGATGGATTGATCCCTCCCGGGTTTCGCCTTTCAGGGAATCGTTGCAATCTGCGGTCGGTTCATCGTGGATGTCGGCATTCATGGATGGCTGTTCGCCCGGCTGGGTGGCCGACATTCATTTGCCATTCAGCCTCTATCCGTTATTGCTTTTGCCATGATGCTTCCCAAGTCGAAAGTGCGTTCATGTCTTCACCAGTGATCATAGCCGCGCTTGCCGCAGGCCTTGCGGGCTTTGCTCCGCCGGAGGTCGGCATGCCCACGGACCTTGTCGTCCGTGTGGCCGGCGATTGCAGCGCCGCTGCTCAGCAAGTCGTTTCGGAAACCGGCGGGGAGCTGCTTTCGGCGCAACCGACCTCCGATGGCCAATGCGTGATTACGGTGCTTGTGCCGGGCAATGGCGGGCGACCGAAGAAGGTAACCGTAAGGGTGCCGATGTAATTCGCGCGTGACGACGCTGCGAAAGAGGGGAAGTGGGTACGAATGCGCATTCTGATAGTCGAGGACGATGTCAACCTGAACCGGCAGCTCGCCGAAGTACTGAAGGAGGCTGGCTACGTCGTCGATCAGGCCTATGACGGCGAAGAGGGACACTATCTCGGCGAAGCCGAGCCCTATGACGCTGTCATCCTCGATATCGGTCTGCCCGAGATGGACGGCATCACCGTTCTTGAAAAATGGCGCGGCGGCGGCAAGACCATGCCGGTGCTTATCCTGACGGCGCGCGATCGCTGGAGCGACAAGGTGGCCGGCATCGACGCCGGTGCCGACGACTATGTCGCAAAGCCGTTCCACGTCGAGGAAGTGCTTGCCCGCATTCGCGCGCTGATCCGCCGGGCGGCAGGCCACGCAAGCTCGGAAATCGTCTGCGGTCCGGTGCGGCTCGACACCAAGGGGTCGAAGGCAACCGTCGACGGGACGGCGCTGAAGCTGACGTCGCACGAGTTTCGGTTGCTCTCCTATCTCATGCACCACATGGGCCAGGTCGTATCGCGGACCGAGTTGGTCGAACACATGTACGATCAGGACTTCGATCGCGATTCCAACACCATCGAAGTCTTCGTCGGCCGCCTGCGCAAGAAGATCGGCAACGACCTGATCGAGACGGTGCGGGGCCTGGGGTACCGCATGCAAGCGCCCGGCAATGGCAATTAGATCTCTTACGGCCCGCGTATTGGCGGTTTCGACCGTCTGGGCCGTCGTCGCCCTTGTGGTGATCGGGGTCGTCATCTCGGCCCTTTACCGTCAAGGCTCGGAGCGCGGCTTCAAGGACCTGCTGCGCGCCCAGCTTTTCAACGTCGTCAACTCGATTTCGGTCAATGAGAAGACGGTGCTTGCCGGCAGCCCCCAGCTCGGCGATCTGCGCTTTTCGCAGCCGCAGACCGGATGGTACTGGATCGTCGATCCGATCGGCGAGTTCGACACGCCACCTTTGATCTCGACCTCGCTCGGTAACGCCAAGCTGCCGATCGCAAGCGTCGACGAAGTGCCCTTCGATACCGGTTATGTGCGTTTCTACACCACCAAGGATCCCTTCGGGAACGAGGTGGAAGTCGCCGAGACCGAGGTCGTTCTCGACATTCAGGGCCACACCGCCCGTTTCCGCGTCGCCGGCAACCGCGACGTGCTGGAAGCGGACATCAACCGCTTCACCCGCAATCTGACGATCGCGCTCTCCATCTTCGGTCTGGGCGGGCTCGGCATGAACGCGTTGACCATTCTCTTCGGCCTCCGGCCGCTCGACCAGGTTCGCCGCTCGCTGGAGAAGATCCGGGCCGGCGAAAGCGAAAGGCTCGATGGTGCCTTTCCACGCGAGATCCAGCCGCTTGCAAACGAGGTGAATGCGCTGATCGACAGCAACCGGCGCATCGTCGAGCGCGCCCGTATGCAGGTCGGCAACCTCGCGCATTCGCTGAAAACGCCGATCGCCGTTCTCCTCAACGAGGCGCGCGTGCTTGAGGCATCCCACGGCGAACTCGTCCGGACCCAGGTCGATGCGATGCAGATGCAGGTGCAATCCTATCTGAGCCGAGCGCGGATCGCCGCGCAACGCGAATCGGTTCTTGCCCGCACCGAAGCGCAGCCGGCGCTGGAGCGGTTGGTGCGCGTGATGCGCAAGCTCAATCCGGAAAAAGAGGTTCATCTGTCGATCAATCCACCGGGCCTGGTGCTTGCCATGGAACTGCAGGATGTCGAGGAAACCGTCGGCAATCTGCTCGAAAACGCTGCCCGCCACGCCAGGGGCGAGGTGTGGCTCAATGTTCGTCCGGCTCAGAACGAACAGCATGCGAAGGAGACCGGGCGGCAATGGATCGTCCTCGATGTTGACGACGACGGAGCTGGCCTTGATCCCGATCAGATCGCGTTGGCGTTGAAACGCGGCAAGCGGCTGGACGAAAGCAAGCCGGGAACAGGCCTCGGACTGTCGATCGTCAGCGAGATCGTGCGGGAATATCAGGGCACGCTGACGCTGTCGCGTCGGGATGAGGGCGGACTGCGTGCAGAGCTGGTGCTGCCGGCTGCGGTTTAGGTGTCACACTGGCGCGCGAAAGTATCGCGTCGACGGCCCTGGCCGTTGCCTCTGTCAACAGGGAATGCCAAAAGAAAATCAAAGGGAAGTCTTCGCTCGACCTTGATGGTCGGTACAGTTGGAGCCCCGCAGTAGAGAGTACATGTCGCGGATCATGAGGAACCAGGCAGAAATGACACGAACGATTGTCGTCAGCGGCAGGATCGCGGTGATCGCGTCGGCGATGGCTCTTGCCGGTTGCAGCACCACGTCTGGCGGGCAGACCGCGGCTGCGGGGCTCGGCGCGACCGCAACCCGCAGCGTGTCTTCGACGACCTACATCGCCGCCCTGCAGGGGGGGATTATCGGCCGGCTCAGCAATCTCGACATCAGTGCCTCTGATCGCCAGCGTGCGCTTGAGGCCGAGTACCGCGCGCTGGAAGCCGCTCCGGGCGGTCAGCCGGTCAATTGGCAGGGGCGCAGCGTCACCGGCTCGGTCGTTGCTGCCGCACCTTATCAGGTCGGTTCGCAGAACTGCCGCCAGTACAGCCACACCGTAACCGTCAAGGGACAGCCGACAACCGCGCGCGGTGCCGCCTGCCGGAATTCCGACGGGAGTTGGACGCCGCTCAGCTGACCGGATTTCCGGTTGCGGCGAAACGCCTCAAATCTCTGTCATCGCAGGTTTTCGAGTTGGAATGGCATGGGTGCCATAGTATTGAGCATCCATGTTGTTCTGGATCCTCGTCGCCACGCTGACGGCGGCAGTCGCCGTCGTGCTCATCCTCCCGCTGTTGCGGGCGGCCGCGCCCGCATCGTCTCCCCACAGTCACGATATCGAAGTCTATCGTGACCAGCTCGATGAGCTGACGCGCGATCAGGAGAGCGGCTTGATCAACGGCGACGATGCCGAGCTCGCCCGTGCCGAGGTCGCCCGTCGGCTGCTTGCGGCCGGCGAGATCGACCGCGCCGCCGCGCCGGTCGTAGCGACGCGCCGCGGTCTCAATTTCCTGGCGCAAGCCTTCGTGCTGCTCTGTCTTCCCGCGATCGGGCTCTGTCTTTACTTGTTCACCGGCAGCCCGGGTGTTCCGGCGCAGCCTTTGGCCGCGCGCCTTGCCGATCCCGGCGCCGATATCAACATTCTGATTGCTCGTGCCGAAAACCATCTGGCGCAGAACCCGAATGACGGTGCCGGCTGGGAGGTGCTTGCGCCGATCTATATGCGCAACGGTCGCGTCGAAGAGGCGGTCGCCGCCTATGACAACGCCGTCCGCCTGCTCGGGCCGACGCCGGCGCGGTTGGGTGGCTACGCCGAGGCGCTGATCGCGCTTTCGGACGGACTGGTGACCACCGAAGCGCAGTCGGCACTGCGAAAATCCCTCGACATCGACCCGAACGATCCCCGTTCCGAATTCTATCTTGCCCTCGGCCTGAAACAGGAAGGCAAGAAGGACGAGGCGCTTGCGGCTTTCAACCGGCTTATTGCCGGCTCTCCCGCGGATGCGCCTTGGGTGCCGCTGGTCCAGCAGCACGTGGCAGAGCTTTCCGGCGGCGCTGCCGGAAATGTTGCGGGCGCCGCCCCGGGAAATCCGAGCGCGGACGATATCGCGGCCGCACAGGACATGAACGCCGGCGACCGCCAGGAGATGATCCGCGGCATGGTCGAAAGCCTGGCGAGCCGCCTCAAGGAAGATCCTGCCAACCCCGAAGGCTGGGCGCGGTTGATCCGTTCGCATGTTGTGCTTGATCAAAGAGATCAGGCGGCCGCCGCCCTAAAGGAAAGCCAGAAAACCTTCCCGGCGGACGGCGAACAGGGAAAGCAGCTGCTTGCGCTGGCCCGCGAACTCGGGATCAAGACCGACGGAGAGACGCAATGACGCGCAAACAGAAGCGACTGGCGATCATCGGCGGTGGTGTGGGCTTTCTGACGCTTGCTGTCCTCCTGGTGATGTTCGCCTTCAGCCAGGCGATCGCCTATTTCTACGTGCCGAGCGACCTCGCCAAGGCCGACGTGCCGCCGGGAACCCGCATTCGCCTGGGCGGCCTGGTCGAGGCCGGATCGGTCAAGCGCGGCGACGGCAAGACGGTGACGTTTACCGTCACCGATACGCTCGGCCAGGTGCCCGTGACCTATACCGGCATCCTTCCGGACCTGTTCCGCGAGGGGCAGGGTGTGGTGACCGAAGGCACGTTCGTTGCCGACAGCTCCGTCTTCGTTGCGGATTCCGTGCTTGCCAAGCATGATGAGACCTATATGCCGAAGGATGTCGCCGACCGCTTGAAGGCGCAGGGTGTCGAACTCAGCGGGAAGGAAACCGTTCGATGATCATCGAACTTGGACATTATGCGCTGGTTCTGGCGCTCGCGACCGCCTTCGTACAGGCTGCCTTGCCGATACTCGGCGCCAGGCTCAACGATCGCGCCCTGATGGAACTCGCCTCGAGCGCGGCGGTTGCCTGTTTCCTGCTCGTCGCCTTCTCCTTCGCGGTACTGACCTTCGCTTATGTCACATCGGATTTCTCCGTCCGTAACGTTTGGGAAAATTCGCACTCGCTGAAGCCGCTGATCTACAAGATCTCCGGCGTGTGGGGAAACCATGAAGGTTCGATGCTGCTCTGGCTGTTGATCCTGGTGTTCTTTTCGGCACTGGTTGCCACCTTCGGCCGCAATCTTCCGGAAACACTCAAGGCGAACGTGCTTGCCGTCCAGGCCTGGATTGCGGTGGCCTTCACGCTGTTCATCCTGCTCACATCCAACCCCTTTGCCCGCCTGATCCCGGCACCGGGTGAGGGCAAGGACCTGAACCCGATCCTGCAGGATGTCGGCCTCGCCATCCACCCGCCCTTGCTCTATCTGGGCTATGTCGGCTTTTCCGTCTGCTTCTCCTTTGCCATCGCTGCCCTGATCGAGGGGCGCATCGACGCCGCCTGGGCACGGTGGGTGCGCCCCTGGACGCTTGCTGCCTGGACATTCCTCACGGCCGGCATCTCGATGGGCTCCTATTGGGCCTATTACGAGCTCGGCTGGGGCGGCTGGTGGTTCTGGGACCCGGTCGAAAACGCTTCCTTCATGCCGTGGCTTGCCGGCACCGCGCTGCTGCACTCCGCCCTCGTCATGGAGAAACGCGAGGCGCTGAAGATCTGGACCGTGCTGCTCGCGATCATGACCTTCTCGCTGTCGCTTCTCGGCACCTTCCTCGTTCGCTCCGGCGTGCTGACCTCGGTTCACGCCTTTGCCACTGACCCGACGCGCGGCATCTTCATCCTTGCCATCCTGGTCTTCTTTATCGGCGGCGCCTTTTCGCTGTTTGCCTTCCGCGCATCGCGGCTGAAGGCCGGCGGCATCTTTGCCCCGATCTCGAAGGAAGGCGCGCTCGTCTTCAACAATCTCATCCTGACGACGGCGACTGCGACCGTGCTCACCGGCACGCTCTACCCGCTGGTGCTCGAAGCGCTGACCGACGACAAGATTTCGGTCGGACCGCCGTTCTTCAACATGACCTTTGGGCTGTTGATGCTGCCGCTTCTGTTTGCCGTGCCTTTCGGTCCGCTGCTGGCCTGGAAGCGCGGTGACCTCATGGGCGTCGCCCAGCGGCTGTTTGCGGCCGTTGCCGTTGGTCTCGTCGTCGGCTGCATCTACTATTACGCCATGAACGGCGGGCCTATCCTCGCTCTGTTTGGCATTGCTCTCGGTGTTTACCTGATCGTCGGCTCGCTGACGGATCTGGCCTTGCGATCAGGGCTCGGCAAGGTGACGGGCAACGTCGCCTGGCGACGGTTCTCCGGCCTTCCGCGCTCGGCTTTCGGCACGGCACTGGCGCATATCGGTCTTGGCGTCACGCTGATCGGCATCGTCGCGGTCACCGCGTTCGAGACCGAAACTGTCGTCGAGATGAAGCCGGGCATGACGGTGGACGCCGGAGGCTATACCCTGCGCTTCGACGGCATGCGCAATGGCAGCGGTCCGAACTACTCCGAGGAATCCGGCCATTTCACCATCACGAGCGGTGGCGTCGTGGTCGCCGACATCTGGTCGTCGAAGCGGCTCTATCAGGCGAGGCGCATGCCGACCACAGAAGCCGGTATCCGCACCTTTGGCCTCAGCCAGCTCTATGTTTCGCTCGGAGATCAGATCAGCGAAGGCGGCATCGTCGTGCGCATCTGGTGGAAGCCGATGATCCTCTGCATCTGGGGGGGGACGCTGTTCATGATGGCGGGCGGTTTCGTCTCGCTCAGCGATCGCCGCCTGCGCGTCGGTGCACCGACACGCGCCAAGCGGCCGAAGACGATCCCGGTGGGGGCGGCCGAATGAACCGATTGCTGCTCGCATTCTTTTTGTTTCTGGCGTCGCTCGGTCCGGCTTTTGCGGTCAATCCGGATGAGGTCCTGCCCGATCCTGCGCTCGAAGCGCGCGCACGGGCGATCTCGGCGGAACTTCGCTGCATGGTCTGCCAGAACCAGTCGATCGACGATTCCAACGCCGAGCTTGCCAAGGATCTGCGGGTTCTGGTGCGCGAGCGGTTGGCAAATGGCGACAGCGACGACGCCGTGATCGATTACGTCGTTTCGCGCTACGGCGAGTTCGTGCTCCTCAAACCCCGGCTCGAAACCAAGACGATGATCCTGTGGGGCATGCCGATCCTGCTTCTGTTCATCGGCGCGATGACGCTGCTGGTGGCCGCGCTCAAGCGTAGCCGCCAATCGCGCGGCACGCCGCTTTCCGACGACGAGAAGGAAAAGCTGAAGAAGCTGCTTCAGCCCTAGAACCGGCGGGCAACGAGCCGCTTTCGGCGGCCTTTGCCAACATTACCAAAAATTCACCCTCCGGACAGAACTCAGTAAGGTCCCATCCGTTACATCTTTCGTCATCGGCTGTTCCTCCAGTCAGCCAGTAGCGAGATCGCCACCCCCGCGGCGATCTTCGAAATCACGATGTCGAAGCTGCTTCCAGTGGCTTCAAGGAAGAGAAAAGGCAAAACGGATGTTTACGACAAAATTCCTGCGTCCCTCCCTCAAGACTGTCCTGAAGACCTCGACGGTTGCGGGTCTTGCGGCCGTCATGCTGACCTCCGGCCTGCCGGCGACGATCAGCCAATCTTTCGCCGAAGCCGTCAAGGTCGATGCGCCCCAGGTTCCGAGCTTTGCCAATGTCGTCGACGCCGTTTCCCCGGCCGTCGTCTCGGTCCGCGTCCAATCGCGCGCCAACCCCGTTTCCGACGAGGGTAACGGTTTCACCTTCGATTTTGGCGGTCGCGGTCTGGATGAGCTGCCCGACGATCACCCGCTGAAGCGCTTCTTCAAGGAATTCGGTGGCCCGCGCGGCGATGACCGCGCCGAACGCAGCCCCGGCCGTCGTGGCCCGCACGGCGAAGGTCGCCTGCGCCCGACTTCGCAGGGCTCCGGCTTCTTCATCTCTGAAGACGGCTACCTCGTTACCAACAATCATGTCGTTTCCGACGGTTCGGCGTTTACGGTCATCCTTAACGACGGCACCGAGCTTGACGCCAAGCTGATCGGCAAGGACAGCCGCACCGACCTCGCGGTGCTCAAGGTCGATGACAAGCGCAAGTTCACCTATGTCAGCTGGGCTGATGACAACAAGGTTCGCGTCGGCGACTGGGTCGTTGCCGTCGGCAACCCCTTCGGTCTCGGCGGTACTGTGACCTCCGGCATCATTTCGGCCCGTGGCCGCGATATCGGCTCCGGCCCCTACGACGACTACCTGCAGGTGGACGCTGCCGTGAACCGCGGCAACTCCGGGGGCCCGACCTTCAACCTTTCGGGTGAAGTCGTCGGCATTAACACCGCAATCTTCTCGCCGTCGGGCGGCAATGTCGGCATCGCCTTCGCCATCCCGGCATCGGTCGCCAAGGACGTCGTTGCCGACCTGATGAAGGACGGTTCGGTATCGCGTGGTTGGCTCGGCGTTCAGATCCAGCCGGTGAGCAAGGATATTGCCGAATCGCTCGGCCTTTCCGAAGCAAACGGCGCCCTCGTCGTCGAACCGCAGGCCGGATCGCCCGGCGAAAAGGCCGGCATCAAGAAGGGTGACGTCGTCACCGCGCTCAACGGCGACACCATCAAGGATCCGCGTGATCTTGCCCGCAAGGTCGCCGGCATTCGCCCGGGTACCACGGTCGATGTCGTGCTGTGGCGCAACGGCAAGTCCGAAACCGTAAAGCTCGAGATCGGAACGCTGCCGAAGGACGACAAGGAAGCGGCCAAGGATTCCGGTACGCAGTCCGAGGAAGCCCAGCCGTCGAGCGAGCAGGCCTTGGCCGACCTCGGCATGACCGTGGTTCCGTCGGATGACGGTCAGGGCGTGACGATCGCCTCGGTAGACGAGGACTCGGATGCTAGCGATCGTGGCCTGAAGCAGGGCGAGAAGATCGTTTCCGTCAACAATCAGGAAGTGAAGTCGGCGGACGATATCCTCAAGGTGATCACCACCGCCAAGAAGGACGGCCGCAGCAAGGCGCTCTTCCAGATCGAGGCCGACAACGGCAGCCGCTTCGTGGCGCTTCCCATCGATCAGGGCTGATCGCGGCAGCGAATGAACGACCGGGGCGCCGCGATATCCGAGCGATTTCGCGGCGTTCGCCGTTTGGGGCGAAGTGATCGCCATTCCGGTTGTCGGAAAACTCGAAACCGGTTGAGACAGACAGAGGTCCGGGACTATGGTCACGCGTATGAAGATTCTTATCATTGAAGACGATATCGAGGCTGCGGCCTATCTCGCAAAGGCATTCCGGGAAGCCGGCATTGTCTGCGACCATGCGAGCGACGGCGAAAGCGGTCTCTTCATGGCCAGCGAAAACAGCTACGATGTTCTCGTGGTCGACCGTATGTTGCCG
Source organism: Ensifer sp. M14 (assembly GCF_003355565.1). Classification (NCBI taxonomy): domain Bacteria; kingdom Pseudomonadati; phylum Pseudomonadota; class Alphaproteobacteria; order Hyphomicrobiales; family Rhizobiaceae; genus Ensifer; species Ensifer sp. M14. The sequence goes on along the minus strand of NZ_QJNR01000004.1, from coordinate 3,711,832 downwards.
CGCCGCGATGGTCTGTCGGTGATCTCGGAGTTGCGTCGCAAGGACGTCCACACCCCGGTGCTCATCCTGTCGGCGCTCGGTCAGGTCGACGATCGGGTGACGGGCCTGCGCGCCGGCGGCGACGACTACCTGCCGAAACCCTACGCCTTCAGCGAGCTACTCGCCCGTGTCGAAGTGCTTGGACGCCGCAAGGGCACGCCCGAGCAGGACATGGTCTACCGGGTCGGCGATCTCGAACTCGACCGCCTGTCGCACTCGGTTCGCCGCCAGGGAAAGGAAATCCCGCTACAGCCGCGCGAGTTCCGGTTGCTTGAATATCTGATGAAGAATGCCGGCCAGGTCGTGACCCGAACGATGCTGCTCGAAAACGTCTGGGACTATCACTTCGATCCACAGACCAATGTCATCGACGTGCATGTTTCGCGGCTGCGCTCGAAGATCGAGAAGGATTTCGACCTGCCGCTGCTGCGAACCGTGCGCGGCGCCGGCTACATGATCAAGGATGACCGGACCGCCAGCGCATGAGCAAACTTGGCGTCCTGCTCCGGACAACGGCCGTTCGGTTGTCCGCGCTCTATCTGATCCTTTTCTCGCTCTGCGCCGCCTTTCTCGTCTTTTACGTCACCGGCATGTCCGAGCGTCTGCTGCAGCAGCAGACGCGCGATGCGGTGACCGCCGAGGTGACGCAGATCGAGCAGGTCTATACCCGGGCCGGGGTCAATGGACTGTTGCGTTCGCTCGAAAGGCGCGCAAGGCAACCGGGCGCCAATCTCTATGTGATCGCCGGTCCGAGCGGCGAAATCCTGGCCGGCAATGTGGCAAGCCTGGAGCCGGGCCTTCTCGATAGGGAAGGCTGGACGGAGAAGCCTTTCGCCTATCAGCGCTATACCGACGAGACCCGCAAGGACAGCCACGTGGCGCTCGCCCACGTGCTGATGCTCGATAACGGCCTTCGCATCCTCGTCGGCCGTGACCTCCAGGAGCCGCAGAAGTTCCGTGCCCTGGTGCGCCAGGCGTTGATGGTGGCGCTCGGCATCATGGGCCTTGGTGCGCTCATTATCTGGTTTGCCATCGGCCGCAATGCGCTGAAGCGCATCGACCGCATGTCGGAGGCGAGCACCAAGATCATGGCGGGCGACCTGTCGCAGCGTCTGCCGAGGAACGGCTCCGGTGACGAATTCGACCGGCTTTCCGAATCCCTGAACGCGATGCTCGGACGCATCGAGAAGCTGAACGAGGGCTTGCGGCAGGTGTCCGACAACATCGCCCACGACCTGAAGACGCCGCTGACACGGCTGCGCAACAAGGCGGAAGCCGCGCTGGCGCGCAAGGGTACAAGCCAGCGCGGCGCGCTGGAGGAAATCATCGGCGAATCGGACCAACTGATCCGTACCTTCAATGCGCTCCTGATGATTTCGCGCGTCGAAGCGGGCTCCGCTGCCGCCGAGATGAGCGAGGTCGACCTGTCGCGGATCGTGTCGGATTGCGTCGAACTCTACGAACCGGTGGCCGAAGACGTGGGCCTGCGGCTTGAGGCTGAGGTGGCGCCGGGCATGGTGATTTCGGGCAATCGCGAGCTCGTCGGCCAAGCGCTCGGCAACTTGCTGGACAACGCGCTCAAATACGCGGAAGGCGCAACCGATCCGTTGATCAAGGTCTCGCTCGGCAGGCGCGAGGGCAAGGTTGTGCTTTCCGTTGCCGATCACGGCCCTGGCGTTCCCGAGGACAAGCGCGAGGATGTGGTCAAGCGCTTCGTCCGACTGGACGAGAGCCGCTCCAAGCCCGGCACGGGCCTCGGATTGTCTCTCGTCGACGCGGTGATGGAGATGCACCATGGCGCCCTGAATCTTGCCGCGACCGATCCTGAGAGAGCCGATAACGGCAAGGGACTGACGGTACACATGGTTTTCCCGGCCTCCGCGACCTGATAGACCGGTTTGCGGAGAACAGGGGGAAACGGCATGCAGGATACGATGGCAGGGCACTGGTGGGGCATAGAGACGGCGCCGATCAAACCGGCAAGCCAGGCCGACGCCAAATCCGCGCTGTCGGTGCTGAAGGATATGGCCAAGGGGCATGAGCAGATCAACCGCCTGCTGGCGTCCGAAACACCGTTCAAGGCCTTTGTCGTCTCTGCCTTTGCCCTGTCGCCGTTCCTGCGCGACACCGGCGGCAGCCAGCCCGGCATACTCGAACAGATCTTGACCGAACCGCTGCTGCAGTTTCTTGCCGAAAGGGTTCGGCGGGCGCGGGAGGCCTGGGTGCCGGCAGAGCCGGGCGTGGCGCTGCCCGATACCGAGGTCATGACGCGACTTCGAAAGGCCAAGCGCGAGCTTGCTTTTGCCGTAGCGCTGGCGGATCTCTCCCGGCATTTCGACGGCCGCGAGACGACGCGCTGGCTAAGCGAATTTGCCGGTGCTGCGGTTTCTGCAACGATCGATCATCTGTTGCTGAGTGGGCATCAGGTCGGCAAGCTTGCGCTCAAGGATGTGACTGCCCCGAGCGAAGGTTCCGGCGTCGTCGTTCTCGGCATGGGCAAGCTCGGCGCCTTCGAGCTCAATTATTCCTCCGATATCGATCTCGTCGTCTTCTACGATCCGCAGTCCGGCATCATCGTCGATCGCGATGACGCCTCAGAGACCTTCGGCCGGTTGCTGCGCCGCCTCATCCGTATCCTGCAAGAGCGCACCGGCGACGGTTATGTCTTTCGCACCGACCTTCGATTGCGCCCGGACCCGGGCTCGACGCCGCTTGCAATCCCTGTCGAGGCGGCGATGCTCTATTACGAGGGCAGGGGGCAGAACTGGGAGCGCGCCGCCTTCATCAAGGCGCGTCCCGTTGCCGGTGACATCTCTGCTGGCGATGCATTTTTGAAGGAACTGACGCCGTTCGTCTTCCGCAAGTATCTCGACTATGCGGCAATCTCCGACATCCATTCGATCAAGCGGCAGATTCACGCCCACAAGGGTCACGGCGAGATTGCGGTCAAGGGGCACAACATCAAGCTCGGTCGCGGCGGCATCCGCGAGATCGAGTTCTTCGTCCAGACGCAGCAACTGATCGCCGGCGGGCGCATGCCCGAGCTGCGGCTGAAGGCGACGGAGCCGATGCTGCATGCACTGGTCAAGGCCGGCTGGATCGACGAGACGACCGCGGACGAACTCGTGGAGGCCTACTGGTTTCTGCGCGACGTCGAACATCGCATCCAGATGGTGCGCGACGAGCAGACCCATGTGCTTCCGGAGACTGAGGCGGAGCTGAAGCGCATCGCCTTCATGCTCGGCTTCGAGGACACGGCCAGCTTTTCCAAGGCGCTGTCGAAGGTTCTGCGCACCGTCGAGCGGCGTTACGCCCAGCTCTTCGAGCAGGAGGCGAAGCTGTCGAGCGAGACGGGCAATCTCGTCTTCACCGGCCAGCGCGACGATCCCGATACGCTCGAGACCCTAAGGAAACTCGGTTTCCAGCGGCCGTCCGACATCTCTCACACGATCCGCACCTGGCATTACGGTCGCTACCGCGCGACGCAATCGGTAGAGGCCCGCGAGCGGCTGACGGAACTGACGCCGCAGCTTCTGCGCGTTTTCGGCGAAAGCCGGCGCGCCGACGAAGCGCTCCTGCGTTTCGATCACTTCATTTCCGGCCTGCCAGCCGGCATCCAGCTGTTTTCGCTGCTCGGCAACAATCCGCGGCTCCTGTCGCTGATCGTCAACATCATGTCGTCGGCGCCGCGGCTTGCCGAGATCATCGCGGCGCGGCCGCATGTGTTCGACGGCATGCTCGATCCGGGCCTCCTGGCGGAGCTACCGACACGGGATTATCTGGCGCCGCGCATCGCCAATTTCGTGGCTGGCGGCCGCCACTATGAAGAGGTGCTCGACCGGCTGCGTATCATCGCCGCCGAACAGCGGTTCCTCATCGGTATCCGCCTGTTGACCGGTTCTATCTCTGGCGCGCAGGCGGGCCGCGCCTTTACCGATCTTGCCGACCTGATCATCGCTGCGGCGGTGGACGCGGTGCTGGCAGAGGTGCGTTCGGTGCACGGCGACTTCCCGGGTGGGCGCATTGTCGTCGTCGGCATGGGCAAGCTCGGCAGCCATGAGCTGACGGCAGGCTCCGACGTCGACCTGATCCTGCTCTACGACTATGACGACGCCGCCGCGGAATCGGACGGCGGCAAGCCGCTCGATCCGACGCGCTATTTCACCCGGTTGACCCAGCGCCTGATCGCCGCGCTCTCGGCGCCGACGGCCGAAGGCGTGCTCTATGAGGTCGACATGCGGCTGCGCCCCTCCGGCAACAAGGGGCCGGTTGCCACCCGCATCAACGCCTTTGCCAAGTATCAGCGCGAAGAAGCCTGGACCTGGGAGCATCTGGCGTTGACGCGGGCGCGCTGCATCTGCGGCGACGACAGCCTGAGGGCGCAAGCCGATGCCATCTTTGCCGAAGTGCTCGGCCAGAAGCGTGACGTCGCCAAGGTCAGCGCCGACGTGATCTCGATGCGCGAGATGATCGACAGCGAGAAGCCGCCAAGCGACATCTGGGATTTCAAGCTGATCCCCGGCGGTCTCGTCGATATCGAGTTCATCGCGCAATATCTGGCGCTGATCGCACCCGCCAAGGGCGTGCCACCGCTTGAAGCCGGTGCCCATACGGCCGATGCCTTGAAGTTGCTTGGCGGCGCGATGATGAACCCAAATGATCTCGACGCGACGATGGAGGCACTCAGCCTCTTTACCGAGCTGTCGCAAATCGTGCGGCTGTGCATCGAGGGAGAGTTCGACCCGAAGGAGGCGCCGGCCGGCCTTGTCGATCTCGTCTGCCGCGCGGGTGACTATCCCGACCTGAAGACGCTGGAGGCCGATATCAGGCGGCTGTCGAAGTCCGTCAGGCGAATTTTTCAGTCGGTGGTTTCGGGATAGGGCTGCGGATCGCTGTCGCGATCGGGCATGCGCAGAGAAATGATGGTGCCGACGTTCTCGGCGGAATGGATCTTCATCGTTCCACCGTGAAGGCGCGTCAACGAGCGGGAGATGGCAAGCCCGAGGCCGGAGCCGCCCTTGCTCTTGGCATACTGGCTTTGCACCTGCTCGAAGGGTTGCCCGATTTTCTGCAGGGCGTCGCGCGGGATGCCGATGCCGGAGTCTGCAATCGTCAGCGTCACCGCACCGGTGACCTTGCGGGCGCGCAACGAAATGCGCCCACCTTCGTTGGTGAACTTGACCGCGTTCGACAGCAGATTGAGCAGCACCTGTTTCATCGCCCGCCGATCGGCAACGACAGTCAGGCCCGAAGCGATATGCTGCACCACATGAATGTTCTTCTGCTGCGCCGGGATCGTGGTGAAGCGGATGGTCTCCTCGATCAGTGGCGCGAGATCGATTGTCTCGCGGCTGATGCGCATGTGCCCGGCTTCGATCTTCGACATGTCGAGGATGTCGTTGATGACGTTCAACAGGTGCTTGCCGCTCTCGTGGATGTCGCGCGAGTATTCGTCGTATTTCTCCGAGCCGAGCGGCCCGAACATCTGGGTCTGCAGGATTTCGGAAAAGCCGAGAATGGCGTTGAGCGGCGTCCTCAGCTCATGGGACATGTTGGCGAGAAATTCCGACTTGGCGCGGTTTGCCGCCTCGGCCCGCTCTTTTTCCGCCTGGTAGTTGGCGTTGGCGATCGACAGTTCGGTCTTCTGCCGTTCCAGCGTCATGCGCGAAGCCGAGAGATCGCCGATGGTCGCCATCAACCGACGCTCGGATTCGCGCAACCGCACCTGGTGGCGCTTCAGAAGCGTGATGTCGGTGCCGACCGAAACGAGACCACCGTCGCGGGTGCGCCGTTCGTTGATCTGCAGCCAGCGTTCGTCGGCAAGCTGCACTTCGGTCGTCTGCGAGTGGTTGCTGCGGTCCGGATCCGCGATGCGGCGCTCCACCACGGGCCGTGCGGCCGCTGCGTGAACGGCTATTCGTTCCGTGCCCGGCACCAGCACGTGATCCGGCAGCTTGTAGGCTTCCTGGTAGTGCGTGTTGCACATGACCAGCCGGTCCTGCTTGTCCCAGAGAACGAAGGCCTCGGACGTGCATTCGATGGCATCGGCCAGGCGTTGGTCGGCTTCCGCATAGCGCTGCGCCAGCCGATGCTGTTCGGTGACGTCCATTGCGATGCCGATGAGATGGGCGCGGCCGGACACGGTTCGAATGATCTCGGCGCGGGCGCGCAGCCACACATAGTGGCCGTCCGCGTGGCGCATGCGGAACACCTGGTCGATCTGGCGCGCATCGCCGCGGGCGATCGTGCGGGCAACGCCGTAGATGCCGCGGTCGTCGGGATGCATCAGCCGTGCGGCATCGCCGAAGGAAAGCACGCTGCTTTCGCCGGGCATGCCCAGCATTTCATACATCGATCGCGACCAGAACAGCCGTCGGTTGGCAAGGTCGAAGTCCCAGAGCCCGCAGCGGCCGCGCGACAGCGCAGTCTCCACCCGTAGGTTCGATTCGACAAAGACCGAGTCGGCGTCGCGGGCCCGTTTGGCCTGGATGTAATAGGCGTAAAGCACGACGAGCAGGATCGCCGAGATGCCGGCAAACAGTGTTACATTGAGCGATACCTCGTCGCGCCACGCCGTTTCCAGTTGCGTCACCGGCGTTGCCGCCAGGATGACGCCGGCCGCTTCCGGCAACTGCGCCAAGGCGACGATATGGTCGATGCCGTCGATCGCCGTCTTCATGACGCTGGAATGTTCGCCGTAATATTGCAGCGTGGCGATATCAGGTGCCACCGAGGCAAGCGTCCGGCCGATCAGTGGCACGCCATCCGGCGTGCTGGCGAAGATCCGGCCATCCTTGCGCACGGTCAAAAGGAACATGCCCGGATCGAGCATTGCGGTGGGCAAGTATTGGGTCAGTCGCTGTTCAGCGTCCCAACGGCGGCCCTCGTCGAACAGCGTCATGCCGTCCGCCTGAAACGCCGCGACAGCCGTTGCAGCGGCTAGCCCGACGGTCTGGCGCGAGCTGTCCTCCATCCGGCTGTGCTCGTCCATGATGCCGGACATGCGCGAAACGGCGACGATAATCAGGAATGCGATGATGAGGATGGGGATGGAACGCTTGAGAATAGGCTCAGCACTCGCCAGACGCTGCGACGTCGGCTCGGCGAAAATTTTCGCCTGCGAGATGAACTCGCTTTCCAGGCCGGCAAAGCCTGGAAACCTGAGTCGCAACCGCCCGTCGGCTGCGCTCGCTGGTCGCGCGTCCGCCATCTTACCCAATGTGTAACCCTCTGATGATTCGCCGCGCCGCTCGCCCGAATCTGACTCAATGAATCACAGGGCGATTCGCCTTGTCCAGAGGAAAGGGTAAAGATTTCTTAACCATTTCTTATCGTTGGAAAATAATAGGCCGGGTCGCGCAAGCGACCCGGCCCCTTGATAACGCCTGATTTTCCCAGGCTTCTCAGGCCTTGAGCATGCGCTCGACGATGTCGCTGACATCGGCTGAAAGCTTGGTCGCGCCTGCCACTTCCTTCAACGCATTGCGGGCGTGACCGGCGCGCACGTCTTCGAGCGAGCGCCAGGAGCGCATCGACGTCAGAATGCGGGCCGCGAGCTGCGGATTGCGCGGATCGATGTCGAGGATCTGCTTGGCAAGGAAGCGGTAGCCTTCCCCGTCGGCGCGGTTGAAGCCCGTCGGGTTGGCGAAGGCGTAGCTGCCGATCAGCGACCGCACGCGGTTCGGATTGTTGCCGTTGAAAAGCGGCTCCGTTATCAGGGTCTTGATGCGATCGAGCGTGCCGGCGCCGGGGATCGTCGCCTGAACCGCAAACCACTTGTCGATAACCAGTGCGTTGTCGGCAAACCGCTTGCGGAACGTCGCCAGCGCTTGCGCCGTCTCGGCTGAGTCCGGGAACCGGTGCGCGAGCAGCGCCAGCGCGTGGCTGAGGTCGGTCATATTGTCGGCAGCTGCGAAGGCTTCGGCCGCCCGCGCCGGATTGTCCTCGCCATGGACGAGATAGGTGAGGGCGGCGTTGCGCAGGGCCCGACGTCCCGCACTTTCCGCTTCGGGGCTGAAGGCAGCCTTCGACGCCATTTCGTCCGCAAGCCGGTGGAAGGTCTCGCGTCCGGCAACGGCGATCGCCTTGAGGACCTGCTGGCGGGCGGCATGGATGGCGTCTGGATCGTTGTCGGCGCCGATCTCGCGGGCGATGTCGGCTTCGCTCGGCAGCGACAGGGCCTGCGACCGGAATGCCGGCTCCAGCCTGTCGTCGGCGGCCGCGGCGATAAGGCCATCGGTGAGGGCTCTTTCGACCGTGACGGATTTGCCAGCACGTACGTCGGCCGTCGCTGATACCAGATTGGCGAGCGCAATAGCGTTGAGGGCCTGCCAGCGGGCGAAGAGATCGCTCTCGTGCCGGGCGATCAGCGCCAGATCGTCGTCGGACTGCTCGATATGCAGGTTGATCGGAGCAGAAAAGCTGCGGTTGAACGACGGAACCGGGCGCGAGGTGACGCCGGAGAACACCACAGTCTGCTTGCGCTCGGTCAGGTGGAGCACGTCGCCGGTGATATCGGCGCCCGACACGCTTGAAAGATCGGCTTCCGCGCCGTTGTCGAGCAGCAGGCCCATGCGCAACGGAATGTGCATCGGCTCTTTGGCGCTTTGCCCCGGCGTCGCCGGAATGGTCTGCTCCAGCGATAGCGTGAAGGTCTGTTTTGCCGCGTCGTATACGCCGGAGGCTGTCACCAGCGGTGTTCCGGCCTGATGGTACCAGAGCGAAAACTGGCCGAGATCGCGGCCACTGACTTCAGCGAAGCACGCGACAAAATCCTCGATCGTCACAGCCTGGCCGTCGTGGCGCTCGAAGTAGAGATCCATGCCCTTCTTGAACAGGTCGCGGCCCAGAAGGGTGGCGATCATCCGGGTGACCTCGGAGCCCTTCTCATAGACCGTGGTCGTGTAGAAGTTGTTGATTTCGCGGTACTTCGTCGGCCGGACCGGATGGGCGAGGGGGCCGGCATCCTCCGGGAACTGTTCCGATTTCAGGTGCCGGACCTCGGCGATGCGCTTGACAGCGCGCGAGCGCATGTCGGCGGAAAACTCGTGGTCGCGGTAAACCGTCAGGCCTTCCTTGAGGCAGAGCTGGAACCAGTCACGGCAGGTGATGCGGTTGCCGGTCCAGTTGTGGAAGTATTCGTGCGCGATGATCGCTTCGATATTGGCGTAGTCTGCGTCCGTCGCCGTTTCCGGGTCGGCCAGCACATATTTGTCGTTGAAGACGTTGAGCCCCTTGTTCTCCATGGCGCCCATGTTGAAGTCGGAGACGGCGACGATCATGAAAATATCCAGATCGTATTCGCGGCCAAAGACTTCTTCGTCCCACTTCATCGAGCGCTTCAGCGCGTCCATGGCGTAGGATGCGCGCGGCTCCTTGCCGTGCTCGACGTAGATCTTCAAAGCGACCTCACGGCCGGACAGGGTGGTGAAGGTGTCTTCCACCACACCCAGATCGCCTGCGACCAGCGCGAAGAGATAGCTCGGCTTCGGATGCGGATCGAACCAGGCGGCGAAATGCCGGCCGTCGCCCATGTCGGCGCCGCCGAGATAGTTGCCGTTGGAGAGCAGCAGCGGAGCGGATTTCTTGTCGGCGATGATGTTGACCGTATAGACGGCAAGAACATCGGGACGGTCGGGGAAGTAGGTGATGCGGCGGAAGCCTTCCGCCTCGCACTGCGTGCAATAGACGCTGTTGGTGCGGTAAAGACCCATCAGCTTGGTGTTGGTCTCGGGCGAGAGCATCGTGGTGATGGTGACTTCGAACGGGGCGGCCTCGGGCAGTCCGCGGATCGTCAGCGTGTCGTCGGTCACGTCGTAGAGCGAGGCTGCAAGCTCTTCCTGGTCGAGCAGCAGGCCGGTCATGACCAGTTCGTCGCCGTCGAGAACCAGCGGCGCCGATGCGTCCACGCCTTCCCGCCGATGCAGGATCAACCGCGCTTCGACCTTGGTTTCCTTCGGGTCAAGCTCGAAGGTCAGATCCACTCTCTCAAGAACGAAGTCGGTCGGCCGGTAGTCTTCCAGATGAATGATCTGGCCAGTATTTGTCCGCATGGTCAGTCCCGCTCGCGCCTTGCTACTGGTGGATTTGTAGAGGGCGCTTGTGATGGTGAAAAGGCCAAAGGGCGAAAAGCCGGATATGCCACACGATTGTGATGCCGGCGACCGCACTTCCGGCAGAAAAGACATGGTGTCCGGTATTCTTCCCGCTCCCTTATCGCTTTGACGTGTATCGAAGTGGCACTAACAAGAAATAAACCGGAAAGGTTTTTTTCGGCGTCGCTAAAGAAATCTTTGCGGCTGACGCCACGGCTACGAATTCATCAAGAAAAAACACAAGTCATCAAGAAGTTTGATCCGACTTTCGCGGCCGGCGCGGCTAGAGTGACATGGTTCTCCGGTGAGTTTCTCACCCAAATCTCCCAAACTGTCGCCGCTGCGGTCCTTGTCCGCTCAGGCTCGAAAAGCGTTTTCCATGGATGCCGAAGTCGAAAACCCGATGAAGGGGATCCTGCTCAAGGTCCTTTCAGTCGTCATTTTCGTTTGCATGTCGACCTTGATCAAGGCGGCGGGAACCGAGATTGCCACCGGTCAGATCACTTTCTACCGGTCCGCCTTCGCCATGGTGCCGATCCTCGGCTATCTCGCTTTTCGCGGAAAATTGCGCGATGCTTTCAAGACAAGGGACCTCGGTGGCCATATCGCGCGCGGCTTCGTGGGCATCCTGGCCATGAGCTTCGGCTTCTATGGTCTGGTGCATTTGCCGCTGCCGGAAGCCATCGCCATCGGTTACGCGATGCCGCTGATCGCGGTCGCCTTTGCCGCGATCTTTCTCGGCGAGACCGTTCGGCTCTATCGCTGGTCCGCTGTCGTGATCGGCCTGGTCGGCGTCATGATCATCACCTGGCCGCGGCTGACGCTGTTTCGCGAAGGTGGTCTCGGTTCGTCCGAGGCGCTCGGGGCGGCGGCGGTCTTGGTTTCGGCGGCCCTCGGTGCCATCGCCATGGTGCTGGTGCGAAAATTGGTGAAGGCTGAACGCACGCATACGATCGTGCTCTACTTCTCGCTGTCGGCCTCGGTCTTTTCGCTGGCCACCCTGCCGTTCGGCTGGCCGAGTATTTCACAGGAGGCTTTTCTGCTGCTGATGGTCGCCGGCTTTTGCGGTGGCGTCGCGCAGATTCTTTTGACCGAAAGCTACCGCCACGCGGACATGTCGACCATCGCGCCGTTCGAATATACTTCGATCGTACTCGGCCTGATCATCGGATATTTTCTGTTCGAAGACATCCCGACACGCACAATGCTGATCGGCACTGCCATCGTTGTCGGCGCCGGTATCTTCATCATCTTTCGCGAACACCGGCTTGGGTTGGAACGCAGGGGCGCGCGCAAGCACGTCACGCCGCAGGGCTGACACTCGTTCCTGATGAGGCTGACATTGCTATTCCGGCTGGCGTTCCCAGGCGGGAACCGTGTCGTCCTCGATCAGGTCGTCCTGCAACGCCTGCTGCGCGGTCGGGCTGGTAACGTCGGGCCCGGGCGTCGGCAAGACAGTCGTTGCCTGGAAGTCCGTCTTGGAAACGAGACCTTCGTGCTGGCTCCGCTGCAGGATACGCCAGGCGGCATAACCGCCATAAAGCACGAAGTAGACGGCAAGCACGACGAACAGCGCGGCCGGCCCGAACCGGTCCATGACGGGGCCGACCATCAGCGGCCCGGAAATGGTGCCGAGACCGTAGGTGATCATCAGGCCCGAAGAGATCTCGACATATTCGTCTGGCTTGGCGAGGTCGTTGGCATGGGCAACGTTCAGGGCATAGATCGGAAACAGCACCGAGCCGACGAAGGCGGCGATGACATAGAGCACCGTCGGGCTGCTGCCGATGGACGCGGACATCACCAGGCAGGAGATCACGCCGACAATGCCGCAACCGACCATGACGATGCGCCGGTCAATGCGGTCCGAAGCGCGGCCGATCGGGATCTGCGAAATTGCACTGCCGGTCAGGAGCGAGGCGAGCAACGTAGCGCCTTCGCCAGTCGACAGGCCGATCTTCTGCGTGAACACGCCGCCGAGGTTGAGCCAGGCGCCCGAAAGCGCGCCGGCGAGAAAACCGCCGACCACGGCCACGGGCGAGCGTCGAAACAGTCCGGGAATGTCGAACCGCGCCTGCGCCGGCGGTGCCGGCATCGGAGAGGAGGAGAGCGCCGTCGGCAGCAGCGCCAATGAGAACAGCACGCCGCAGAGGATGAAGAGCGAGGTGTTGGTCGGGTCTCCAAGCGGCACCATGTATTGCCCGCCGATCGTGCCGACCATCGTGGTGATCAGGTAGAGCGAAAACAGCATGCCGCGGTTCTCGTTGGTCACCCTTTCGTTGAGCCAGCTTTCGATGACGAGGTAGCTGCCGGAAATGGCGAAGCCGGATATGGCACGAAAGACGATCCACAAGCGCCAGTCGACGATGAGCCCGCAGAGCAGGATGGCGATCGAAAGCAGGGTGATCAGCGCGGTGAAGACGCGGACATGGCCGACCCGCAGCACGAACTTTGGCGTGATGATGCAGGAGAGCGTGAAGCCAACGGTGTAGCCGGTCGCGATGACCGAAACCGTCATCGTCGACCAGTTTTCGGCGACGGAGCGAACCGGGATCACGTAGCTCTGGAGGCCGAAGGCCACCATCATCAACAGGGTGGACAGCATCAGGCTGAGGACGGAAGCGAGACTGGCCAGCATCGGCGCTCCTGAAAAACAAATACGCACCGAGTTGACCAACCGAGTGGCTGGCAACGAAGGCGCGATGCGGAGCGAGGGCAGTCTGGCGGAAATGCCGGATAGACCGATCGCTTCGAACTCGAAACGAGTGTGGCTCTATCCAGTTTTCAAGGCGCTGTCGATTGCGACAGCCGATAGCAAAAAGACGGTAACGGTCCGTCCCCGGGCGCTATCAGTTCGGCAGCAGCGGGCTAATTGCCGAGCGATGGGCGCGGCGGGCGTCCTTGGTCGTGCTCAGCGCGGTAAATTCGCGCGAGGCACGAACGGCAGTGCCGATATCGGCGATCGAATCGAACAGGACCTTGAGGCTTGCAATGGGCTTCGTCATGATCGTGTTCCTTGTCTTTAGCGTCGTCTCACTCGCGCGGCACGCCTCGGCGCACCGCGTAGGGATCAACGCTGGATGAAGTCGGCGAAGAGCTGCGACGGACGGGTGGTCCGGGCAAGGCCGATTGCAGTCATCTGCTCGTTGGCTGCCGTGCCGAAACGGTTGAACGGCGTCCGCAGAGCAGCGCCCGTGTGACGGAGCGTCTCAAAGCTGCTGTGGATCGGGCGAAAGCGGGCAGTCATGGTTCTTGTTCCTTATTCCATTCCTCCCGTTCCGATATATTGCGCTGCAGCATGGATTTTGCAATGCATCAGAACGCCGCACAGATATGCGCAAACCGCATGGCTTTCTTCACACTTTGTTCATGAAAAGGGCCGGCGGCCGTCAGCCGTTGATGCGGGCCTTGAAGGCAAGCATATCCTGCCAGGCGAAGCGCTTGTTGATCGGCGCTGTCACCAGATCCTGCGGGTGCAGGGTCGCAAGGGTCTGGACGGTGTGTCCGCCCATTTGCAGGTCGCGCCATTCGCCGCGCAACTGGTGGATGGTGTCGGTGCCGCCGAAGAAGAAACGCGCCGTGAAATTGCCGAGCAGCAACAGGTGCTTGGGTTCGGCAAGCGCAATCTGGCGCTCGATGAAGGGGCGGCAGATATCGGCCTCACGCGCGGTCGGCACGCGGTTGCCCGGCGGGCGCCAAGGCACGACATTGCTGAGCAGAACGCTTTCGCGCGACAATCCAATGCCGGCGAGCATGCGGTTGAGCATGTCGCCGAGCCGACCCGAGAAAGGCTGGCCGTCGCGATCGTCATCCGCATAGGGCATGGGGCCGACGATCATGATGCCGTTTGACGGGTCGCCTTCGGCGAAGACGAGATTGCGGGCGCTGTTTCTGAGATTGCAGCCGACGAAGCCTTCCATGGCGACGCGCAGTTCGGCAAGCGAGCGCGCCGATTCGGCTGCAAACTGTGCCTCCTTGACGGCCTGGGCGTCTGGGATGGCGACAGCCGGGGCGTTGACGGCAGGCGCCGGCGCGCGGGTCTGGGGGCTGGCCTGCTGTCGTGGCGTTGTCGACGCCTCGGTGCGGGCTGCCGGCTGGCTTGCGCTCGCCTGCTGGCGCGAATCGGATCGCGCCGCCTTCATCGCTTCGAACTCGGCGAAGCGATCGACAGGCTCTTCTTCCATCAACCACTCGACGCCCGCATCCGCATGGAAGGCGAGCAGGGCGGCGAGTTGGCCGGGGGAGAGGGTGTCGGCAGAGATCATGGGCGCCAACCTAGCACGTCAGAATTGGCGGTCCAATGGCTTCATGCCGCATTCGCGGTCCAATGGCCGATGTCCTCATGGTCGCCGATCAGCGCCAGGCCGTGGGCGATCGACAGCAGTTCGCCGCCGCTTTCGATCCGGTCCTTTTCGAAGCGCCGCTCGAACAGGTTGCGCACCGCGGGCACGAAGGAGGTGCCACCAGTGAGGAAGACCTTGTCGATGCTTGCAGGCGGCGTTTCCGTCGTCGTCAGGACTTCGTCGAGCGCTTCTTCGATGCGGGCAAGTTCAGGCGCGATCCAGCCTTCGAAGTCGGAGCGGCGCACGGTTCGGCGCGACATCTCGCCGAGCGGTGAGAAGTAGAACTCGGTCTCTTCCTCCTGCGACAGGCGCATCTTGGTGGCAGAGATCGCCTGATAGAGCGGATAACCTTCGTCATGCTCGATCAGGTCTACGAAGGCCTCGAGCTTTTCCGGCTCCATGCTCTGGCGCACCAGCTTCTTCAGATCCGTGAAGTCTTTCAAGGTCTTGAAAATCGAAAGCTGATTCCAGCGGCCGAAATTCGCATAGTAGTTTGACGGCACTTCAAGCAGCTTGTCGAAGCTCTTGAACAGACTCCCCTTTCCGATGAGGGGCGAGATCACGTTGTCAATGATGCGGAAGTCGAAATGATCGCCGGCAATGCCGACGCCCGAGTGACCGATCGGCGTCGCCGTCAGGCGTCCCGCCTTGGTCTCGAAGCGGATCAGCGAATAGTCGGTGGTGCCGCCGCCGAAGTCGGCCACCAGCACCGTGGCATCGCGCTTGAGGTTTTGGGCGAAGTAGAATGCCGCCGCCACCGGCTCGTAGACATAGTGGATCTCGGGAAAGCCGAACTCCGAAAGGGCTGAACTGTAGCGCTCGAGCGCCAATGCCGGATCGGGGCTGGAGCCCGCGAAGCGAACCGGCCTGCCAACGACGATGCGGCTGTATTGGCTCGCCCAGTCGTCGCCGGCATAATCCTTCAGCTTGGTCAGGAATACCCGCATCAGGTCTTCGAAACTATGGCGCTTGGCATAGATCTGCGTGCCCTGGAACAGCGGGCTTGCGGCGAAGGTCTTGATCGACTGCAGGAAGCGACAGTCGCCGGGATTGTCGATGAACGAGCGGATCGCCGCTTGTCCCGCTTCTACCTTCAGGGCGGATGCGCCGAGGTTCGGATCCTTCATGAAGGAAAGCGCCGTACGCATGGCGTCGGTGCTGCCCGCCAGGCTATCGAAGTTCATCGAATGGGTGGTGTCGCCTGCCGAAACCGCGAGGACCGAGTTGGTGGTGCCGAAATCGAAGCCCAGTGCTCTGGCCATGGGAAGTCTCCTGACGTCTGTGTTTCTGGTGTCGTTGCGCCATGCCCTTGTCCAGGGCTCCGCAAGGCGACACGGCTCTGTTCCGCGCGCTGCTTTCAAGGTTCGTGCCGGGGAGGTCGGCGACACCTGGAATGCAGCGAAAGGCATGCCTTTCCGGCGCCGTGGGCGCCTTGCCGAAATGCCGGTTGCGGATGGGATTGCCGGCGTCTTCCGCCGGAAAGTCGAATGCCGGCCTCGTGACACGGCTATTCGGCAAAAGCAAGGCTGGACGGCGGGTGCCCACAAGGACATGGATAAAATTTCATATTTACGTTTACGTGCACGTAATATAGACATTTGTGCTAAACTCATGACCTCATGCGCAAAAGCGGGCATCGTCTGTCGCATCCCGGCTCGACAACCCAAACAGCATTTGCCATGACGGGATGATATGGCCTGGGAACTGAGCTGGCAGAAGACTGGCGAGACTGGAGAGACGGTATGAGCGAGGCGATGGACCTACCCGAGCGCGAGAGCATGGAGTTCGACGTGGTGATCGTCGGCGCGGGGCCGGCTGGCCTTTCGGCTGCGATCCGGTTGAAGCAGATCAATCCGGAGCTCTCGGTCGTGGTGCTCGAGAAGGGTGCCGAAGTCGGTGCGCACATCCTGTCGGGCGCCGTCGTCGATCCCATCGGCATCGACCGGCTGCTGCCAGGCTGGCGCGATGAGGCCGATCATCCGTTCAAGACCGAAGTCAAGGACGACCATTTCCTGCTTCTCGGCCCCGCCGGCTCGATCCGCCTGCCGAACTTCGCCATGCCGCCTTTGATGAACAATCACGGCAACTACATCGTCTCGCTCGGCAACGTCTGTCGGTGGCTTGCCGGCCACGCCGAAGCGCTCGGCGTCGAGATCTATCCGGGCTTTGCCGCGACCGAAGTGCTCTATAACGACGAAGGTGCCGTCATCGGTGTCGCCACCGGCGACATGGGCGTCGAGCGCAATGGCGAGCCGGGCCCGAACTTTGCCCGCGGCATGGCGCTGCTCGGCAAGTACACGCTGATCGGCGAGGGCGTGCGTGGCTCGCTCGCCAAGCAGCTGATCTCGAAGTTCGATCTGTCGAAAGACCGTGATGTCCCGAAATTCGGCATCGGCCTCAAGGAGCTCTGGCAGGTCAAGCCGGAGAACCACAAGCCGGGTCTGGTGCAGCACTCGTTCGGCTGGCCGCTCGGCATGAAGACGGGCGGCGGCTCGTTCCTCTACCATCTCGAAGACAACATGGTCGCCGTCGGTTTCGTCGTGCACCTCAACTACAAGAACCCCTATCTCTTCCCGTTCGAGGAGTTCCAGCGGTTCAAGACCCACCCGGCGATCCGCGGGACGTTCGAGGGCGGCAAGCGGCTGTCCTATGGCGCCCGCGCGATCACCGAGGGCGGCTACCAGTCGGTGCCGAAGCTGTCGTTCCCAGGGGGTGCGCTGATCGGCTGTTCGGCCGGTCTCGTCAACGTGCCACGCATCAAGGGCAGCCACAATGCGGTGCTGTCGGGCATGCTGGCGGCCGACAAGCTGGCGGAAGCGATCGCGTCGGGTCGGGCCAATGACGAGCCGGTCGAGATCGAGAACGAATGGCGCCAGACCGACATCGGCAAGGACCTGAAGCGGGTCAGGAACGTCAAGCCACTGTGGTCGAAGTTCGGCACGGCGCTCGGCGTGGCGCTCGGCGGTCTCGACATGTGGACCAACCAGTTGTTCGGTCTGTCGCTGTTCGGCACGCTGAAGCACGGCAAGAACGACGCGCAGTCGTTGGAGCCGGCAGCACAGCATAAGAAGATCGACTATCCGAAGCCCGACGGTGTTTTGACCTTCGATCGCCTGTCCTCGGTATTCCTGTCGAACACCAACCATGAGGAAGACCAGCCGATCCACCTGCAGGTGAAGAACCCGGAGCTGCAGCGCACCTCGGAACTCGATGTCTTTGCCGGTCCGTCGACGCGCTACTGTCCCGCCGGGGTCTATGAATGGGTGGAGAAGGACGGCAAGCCGGTCTTCGTCATCAACGCGCAGAACTGCGTGCACTGCAAGACCTGCGACATCAAGGACCCGAACCAGAACATCAACTGGGTGCCGCCGCAGGGTGGCGAGGGACCGGTCTATCCCAATATGTAACGGGTCTGGCCGGGCTGCGCGCAACGCGATGGTTCGAGCAACTGTGAATTCGAGGCGCCGCGCACTTGCCCGGCGCCTTTTTCATGTCATGTGCGCGCCGATATCTGGTCGACGAAGTCGGCAATCAGCGGCGCGATCTCGGAGAGGCGCTCCTCAAGGGCGAAATGACCCGTCTCGAACAGATGCAACTCGGCATCAGGCACATCGGCCAGAAAGGCGCGGGCGCCGGCTTCGGTGAAGAACGGATCATTGCGCCCCCAGGTGATGAGGGTTGGCGGGCGTGCGTCGCGCAACCATTGCTGCCATTCCGGATAGTGTGCGAGATTGCTCTTGTAGTCGAAAGCGAGATCGATCTGCGGCTGGCGACGATCCGGCCGGTCGAGAAAATGCTGGTCCATCGTCCAGCCGTCAGGGGCGACCAGCTCCGGATCGGATGTGCCGCCTTCATATTGCGCGCGCGTCATCTCCAGCGTCAGCAATTGCCGGACCTGGTCCGTCGCGCCGTCATCCTCAGGCCTGAGCGCGATGAAATCGCGCGCTGTGTCCGATAGGCCTTCGCGGTACGCATTGCCATTCTGGACGATCAGCCCGGCGATCAATTCAGGGCGCCGGCTTGCCAGCCGAAAGCCGACCGGGGCGCCGAAGTCGAAGGCGTAGAGAGTGAAAGTCTTGAGCGATAGGGCGTCGACAAAACCTTCGATGATGTCGGCCAGATGGTCGAAGCTGTAGACGAAACGGCCACCTTCGTTCGTCGATGTGGGGGCGTCGCTGTGGCCGAAGCCCGGATAATCAGGTGCGATCAGGCGATAACGGTTGCCAAGCACATCCATCAATCGACGATATTGATGCGAGGATGATGGAAACCCGTGCAGCAGGAGCAGTGTCGGAGCGTCCGCATTTCCCGGAACGCTTTCCCGGTAAAAGATCTTGATGCCGTCAACGACCGCAAAGCGGTGACGAATGATGGGGACGCTGATCGCACTCATGTCACACTCCTATATGGAAGATTTATGCATTAGGATTGTCCCGGAAAAACTAATGTGTCAACATAAAAAATATACATTAGCCAAATGGACGTGACATGGAATTGACCGCTTTTGTCGGAGAGCCCCTGGCGCTGGACCTGATCAACACGCGTCCGTTGATCGGGGAAGGGCACGTTGACCTGATCGGCGATGCGGAAGGGCTTGCCGTGTGGGTAGCGCAGGAGGCGGGACGGTTGCCGGATGCCTCGCTCTTCGGTGCTGCCACGCTTGCCGTCGAAGACCTTGTGGCCGTCCACGCGGTCCGCGACCATTTGGCCTCGGCGGTAAGGAGCCTGATGGAGGGCCGGGATGTGCCGACGGGCGATGTCGCCGGCCTCAACGCGGCGATGCGCGCTGCGCCCGTGACGCGGCACCTGGATTGGGGCGATGCGCCGGCGGTTAACAGCGAAAGGGCGGGAACGCCCGGCGTTCAACTGGCGGGCTTCCTGGCGGAGGATGCCGCCCTGTTGCTGGCAGGCCCGGATGCCAGGCTCATCCGCAAATGCGAGGCCGACGACTGCGTCATGCTCTTCGTCGGCAACAATGCGCGGCGGCGCTGGTGCTCGGCCGCCCGCTGCGGCAATCGCGTTCGCGTGTCGCGCTACTACCAGCGCAACAAGTCGCCCTGATCAAAGGTGCGTTTTCTTCCCGATGTGCCGACCTTTTGCACTGGCCCTATACGCCCGCAAGTGCGGGAACATTAGGAAAGGCAATCCTTGACGCAAATGGGAAAGTCCTTGCCGGAAAGACCCTATAGCCTTCAGGGTGTTGTTGTCGCGCCAAGCGCGTCGGCGCACACCTGCAGGCCGTTCGGTCCCTGTTGTTTTTGAGTTGGACCGAACCCTGTTGACACGCGACCGATCGCTGCGGTGAGATCGGTCGTCCGACGGGACGTACCGCCAGAACAAAGGGAACAAAAATGCACAAGCTTCTTGCAACGACTTGCCTGGCCGCCGGCCTTCTTGGCCTTGCCGGCACGGCCTCGGCAGCCGAATGCGGCGACGTGACGATCGCCAACATGAACTGGCAGAGCGCCGAGGTCCTGGCGAGTGTCGACAAGATCATTCTGACGGAAGGCTATGGCTGTAATGCCGAGCTCGTCGTCGGCGACACCGTGCCGACGATCACTTCGATGATCGAGAAGGGCCAGCCCGATATCGCGCCGGAAGGCTGGGTGGATCTGCTGCCGGATGTCGTCAATCGCGGCCTCGAGGAAGGCAAGCTCGTCGGTGCGGCCGTCGCCCTTTCCGATGGTGCTGTCCAGGGCTGGTGGGTGCCGAAATACATCGTCGATGCCAACCCCGACATCAAGACGATCGACGATGTGCTGAAGCACAAGGACCTGTTCCCGGATCCGGAAGACGCCAGCAAGGGCGCCGTCTTCAACGGTCCGCAAGGGTGGGGCGGCACGGTTGTCACGACCCAGCTCTACAAGGCCTATGGCGGCGAGGCGGCCGGCTTCACGCTGGTCGATACCGGCTCGGCTGCAGGCCTCGATGGCTCGATTGCCAAGGCCTACGAGCGCAAGCAGGGGTGGGTCGGTTACTACTGGGCACCGACGGCACTTCTCGGCAAATACGAGATGGTGAAGCTCGGCCATGGCGTCGAGGCGGATGCAGCGGAATGGAAGCGCTGCAACACGGTTGCCGATTGCCCGGACCCGAAGAAGAACGACTGGCCGAAGGACAAGGTCCAGACGCTGGTGACCAAGACCTTTGCCGATCGCGCCGGCCCTGCCATGGACTACTTGAACAAGCGCGCCTGGACCAACGACACCGTCAACAAGCTGATGGCCTGGATGACCGACAACCAGGCAAGCGGCGAGGAAGGTGCAAAACACTTCCTCCAGGAAAACCCAGACATCTGGACCACCTGGGTCTCCCCGGACATTGCCGAGAAGGTCAAGGCAGCGCTTTGATTGCCATCGCCTGATGAAATTGGGCGGCGCACTGTTCCGTGCGCCGCCCTTTGGTTGATGGTTGGTGGACGCAAAACAAAAACAAGGTCGCCGCCGGGGAAGAGCGAAGGGGAATGAAATGGAATGGTTGACCCAGTTTCCGCATATGGATGACGACCGCCTGCGGGCTTTGAAAAAGGCGATCGACGAAGGGTTCCGGACCTTCACGCGCGCCTATGGCGACGGCATCGAAGCGTTCTTCGAGCCGTTGCAGTTCTTTTTGATCCAGTCGGAGCGCTTCATGACGCGCACGCCCTGGCCGATCATCATCCTCTTGATTGCGGTTCTCGCCTGGTTCGCAAGCCGGAACTGGAAGATCGTCGCCGGCTGTATCGGCACGCTGCTGCTCATCGGCTATTTCGACATGTGGGACGATACGATGAAGACGATTTCGATGATCTTCGTCTGTACCGTGCTGTCGATCGCCATCGGCATACCGCTCGGCATCGTCATGTCGCGCTCTGACCGGGTCCAGAATGTCGTCAATCCTATACTCGACGTGATGCAGACCATGCCGAGCTTCGTCTATCTGATCCCGGTGGTGATGCTGCTCGGGATCGGCAAGGTGCCCGGGCTGATCGCCGTGGTGATCTACGCCATCCCGCCGATGATCCGCCTGACCAACCTCGGCATCCGTCTCGTCGACAAGGATGTACTGGAGGCGGCGGATGCCTTCGGCTCGTCTGGCTGGCAGAAACTGAAGAACGTGCAGATGCCCTTGGCGCTACCGACGATCATGGCCGGCATCAACCAGACGATCATGATGGCGCTCGCCATGGTGGTCATCGCCTCGATGATCGGGGTTCAGGGGCTCGGGCAGCCGGTGCTGAAGGCGATTGCCAATCAGTATTTTACGCTCGGCATCTTCAACGGCCTGGCCATCGTCGGCATCGCCATCATCTTCGACCGCGTCAGCCAGGCCTATGGTCACCGGCTGCAGAAGCATCGCGAGATCGTTCACGGCTGAAAATGACGGTACCAACCAACAGAGTGGCCCGGAGGCTTTCGCTTCCGGGCCACTTTACGTTTTGATCCTTCACGCCTTGCGCGGTGAAAGGATGCCGGTCGAGAGCGCCACGCCGACCGCCGTGACAATGGCGGCGACGATTTCGAACGGGCCGATCTCCTCGCCGAGCAGCATTGCCCCGCCGATCATCGCCAGCACCGGGGTCAGCGCGGTGAAGGCGGCGGCCTGGGTTCCGCCGAGGCTGCGAACGGCCACGCCATAGGCGACCATGGCGACGAGGCCCGAGAGCAGGCCCTGGCTGGTGATTTGCAGCGCGATCTCCTTGAGGGGGACGCTCGCAAGCGTGCTACCGAAGATGCCGGCAAGCAGCAGGTGGATCAGGAACGACCAGACGGCGATCAGTGCACTGCCCTCGAACGGGCTGAGGCCGGAGCGCCGGAAGGCGTGGGTGTAGATTGCCCAGAGTGTGGCTGCAGCCGGAAGTAGCGCATAACCGGCCCAGCCGGTGCCGGTGGTGCCGGCAAGGCTGCGGGCAAGCAGGAGGGCGACGCCGGCGACGATCGCGGCAAAACCGGCGATACGCATGCGGTCGGGCCGCTCGCCGAAGACGGTAATGCCGATCAGCGCCGTTGCCAGCGGCATCGAGCCGCCGAGCAGCACGCCGACTGAAGAGGCAGGTGTGGCATGAATGGCAAAGGCTGCGACCTGAAAGAACAGCGCGCCGGAACCGGCAACCATCAGGAGAAGCAAGAGAACCGGCAGCCTGCGCGGCAGAAGCCCGATCTTTAGCCAAACAGGGGCAAGAACCAGCGCCGGAACGCCGTAGCGGATAAGGCCAAGGTCTATCGTGCCGAGCGCGGTGCCGGCGGTGTGTCGTGTCGCAAGAATCCACCCGGCCCAGATCAGCACGGTGATGAAGGCGCCGGCGTAGCCCGTGGCCACGGGCGCGGTGGTGCCGCGATCGAGTGTGAGCGCAACCATCTGATTTTCCTTCCCGAATTGGATGCCCGTAGTGATCGGGGCCGGGAAGAAGATTACTGCCAATGGGCAAGGCATGTCCTTGCGATTTATGCCCGGAATGGCCTATGGTGCGCAATCATGTGCCAAAATGGCCTCATTGGAATGTCAGCTATGCCAAATCTGGATAAATTCGATCTCGCGATTCTCAAGATCCTACAGGAGGATGCGCGAGCAACGAACGTGGAGATTGCCGAACGTGTCAATCTGTCGCCGTCTCCATGCCTGCGGCGCATCCGCAATCTGGAGAAATCTGGGATCCTGCGCGGCTATCGGGCTGATATCGACCGCAAGGAGGTTGGGCTTGGGTTGACCGTTTTCGTGGAGATCAAGGTCGGCCAGCACAGCCGCGAGAATGCCCAGCGTCAGCAGGAAGCACTGCTTGCCATTCCAGAGGTCGTGTCCTGCTTCCTGATTTCAGGAAATGCAGATTTCCTGGCCGAGGTGGTCGTGGAAGACCTATCGGCCTACGAGACTTTGCTGACGGAGACCTTGCTGGCAATGCCCGGCGTGACGGACATTCGCTCCAATTTCGCCATCCGCTCGATCAAGACGGGCGGCCCGCTGAAGCTGCCGGAGTAGGGCTGAAGGCAGGTCGGCACTGGCGGAGCCGGGCTCCCGTCTCCTGCAGGCGGCAGGTTAAGTTTTTGTAAGGGACTGGAAACGGCGCCGATTGCGCTTATCTCATCGCGGTGGCCGCCCTCGTGTCACGGCAATGGAGCCAGTAAGCCTTTCATGAAAATCAAAGCGATCTTCAATCGGGACGGTGGAACCTTCCGAACGACGGACATGACGGCCTATGGCAGCAAGGTTGAGGCGATTTTCCGCGATGCCGGCCACCAGATCGAGATCGCGACGGTCTCGGGTGCCGAGATGCAGGAGGCGCTCGAAAAGACCTGCAGACGCGACGATCTCGACGCGATCGTCGCTGGCGGCGGCGATGGCACGATTTCGGCCGCCGCAGGCGTTGCCTGGAAAACCGGCATGCCGCTCGGCGTCGTCCCGGCCGGGACGATGAACCTTTTTGCCCGCACACTGAAATTGCCGCTCGATATCTGGAAGGCGCCGGAGGTTCTGGCGCAGGGCACGATCATCGATGGCGACATCGGCAGCGCCGACGGCCGCGCCTTCGTGCACCAGTTCTCGATGGGCCTGCATGCTCGCATGGTGCGCTACCGAGAATCGTTCAGTTTCCGGTCGCGGCTGGGCAAGATCACGGCGAGCACACGAGCTGCCCTCGGGGTCATCCTCAATCCGCCGGATTTCGAGATCGAGTTCGACGTGGATGGTCACCATGAAAGTCGTCATGTCTCGGCCGTGTCCGTGTCGAACAACCCGTTCGGGCGCGATACGCTGATGTATGCCGACGACGTGACAGCCGGTCATCTCGGTTTCTACACCGCGCCGCCTCTAAGCCCGCCCGGGGTTGCCAAGCTGGCGCTCGACGTGATGCGCGGCAAGTTCCGCGACAATCCGGTGATTACAGAAATGAGCGGCCATGCGCTGGATCTGCATTTCCCCAAGGTCGACCGGAAGATCAACTGCGTGATCGATGGCGAACTTCTACCGATGGGCCGCGACGTCGCGCTGAGGATCCACCCGGGCGAACTGAAGTTGCTCGTTGGTGCCGACAGGCCCGGTTCGGGACCCCAGGTCAGTCCGTGACCCCGGGTCAATCCGTGACCCCCGGGTCAGTCTTTACCCCGAGACAGCCGAAGCTGTCGTGATTCTCGTCCTTGCCGCACGACGCAGAAGCAATTGATCTGCGCCAACGCCCATCTGCCGCGCATCGCGACCGCTGTCGCGGCACGATGCTGTCGATGGTTCTGTAGGCAAAGCTGGAGAAGCGTTGCCGTTTACTGGAACGACGTCTCGTAGAAGCTTCTGAGCTTGCGGGAATGCAGCTTCTCGGGCGGCATCGAAGCCAGCTTCTGCAGAGCCAGAATACCGATCTTCAGATGCTGGCTGACCTGCGTCCGATAGAAGGCCGTGGCCATTCCCGGAAGCTTGAGCTCGCCGTGCAGCGGTTTGTCGGAAACGCAAAGCAGCGTGCCGTAGGGCACCCGGAAGCGGAAGCCGTTGGCAGCGATTGTCGCCGATTCCATGTCGAGCGCGATGGCGCGCGCCTGCGACAGGCGCTTGACCGGTCCGCGCTGGTCGCGCAGTTCCCAGTTGCGGTTGTCGATGGTGGCGACGGTGCCGGTGCGCATGATCTGTTTGAGATCGTAGTCGCGATAGCCGGTGACTTCGGCAACGGCATCCTGCAGCGCCACCTGAACCTCGGCAAGGGCCGGCAGTGGGATCCAGACCGGTAGGTCGTCGTCCAGCACATGGTCTTCGCGCATATAGGCATGGGCGAGCACGTAGTCGCCGAGGCGCTGGCTGTTTCTGAGGCCGGCGCAATGGCCGAGCATCAACCAGACATGCGGGCGCAGCACGGCGATATGGTCGGTGATCGTCTTTGCGTTGGACGGGCCGACGCCGATATTGACCATGGTGATACCGCCATGGCCCTTTTTCTTCAGGTGGTAGGCGGGCATCTGCGGCAGACGGGCGAGCGTATAATCCGTTTCGGGCTTGTCGGCGCCGGCAGGCGTGATGATGTTGCCGGGCTCGACGAAGGCCGTGTAGCCGTTGCCGCCTTCCGCCATCTGTTGGCGTGCCCAGGCGCAGAACTCGTCGATATAGAACTGGTAGTTGGTGAACAGCACGAAGTTCTGAAAATGCGTCGCACTCGTGGCCGTGTAGTGGCTGAGGCGGGCCAGTGAATAGTCGATGCGCTGGGCTGTAAACGGTGCCAGCGGCGATGGCTCGCCCGGGCCTGGTTCATAGGAGCCGTTGGCGATCTCATCGTCAGTTGTCGTCAGGTCCGGCGCGTCGAACAGGTCGCGCAGCGGAATATCGATGGATTCGCCCGCGGACGCTTCGACATGCGCACCTTCACCGAACGCAAAATGCAGCGGGATAGGCGTCGAAGATTCGGAAACGGTGACGCCGAGGCCGTGATTGCGCATCAGGTGCCCCAGCTGTTCCTTCAGATAGTGCCGGAACAGTTTCGGTCGCGTGATCGTTGTGGTGTAAACGCCCGGCGCGCTGACATATCCGTATGACAGGCGGGAATCGACATGGCCGAAGCTGCTGGTTTCGATGCTGACCTGTGGGTAGCAGGCGCGATAGCGCGTCATCGGAACGCCGTTCTTGCCCAGCCCCTCGAAAGCCTCTGTGAGGAACCGGGTATTGCGATCGTAAAGCGCCTCCAGGCAATCGACCGCGTCCGCAGGATCTTCGAAGAACTGCGGCTCGAACGGGTCGGGTGTGGAGACGGAAAGGACGGAGTGTGAAGAGATTCGCTTGTTCATGTCGCATTATAGGCTGAGGCTTCTGACAAGCAAACGACAAGATGCGGCATGCACAACCGCGCCGATCAGAACAACTTTAGCGCGGTCCGGCGAGAATGATGGCGCTGCCGACGAGGGCGACGGTCATTCCGGTCAGATCCCAGCGATCGGGCCTGATGCCTTCGGCAAGCCACAGCCAGACGAGTGACGCGGCGATATAGACCCCGCCATAGGCGGCATAGGCGCGGCCGGCCGCTTCGCTGTCGATCAGCGTCAGCAGCCAGGCAAACAGTGCCAATGATGCGACGCCCGGGATCAGCCACCAGATCGGCTTGTCGAGTTTCAACCAGGCCCAGAACGCGAAGCATCCGGCGATCTCGGCAAGGGCGGCAAGGGAGTAAACGGCATAGGCTGGCATCGGCGGTGGGTCCTTTCAACCGTGAAAGGATAGGAAGGAGCGCAGCGATGCAAGAGAGGCAGGCAAAGGAAAAGGCGCCGGTGGCGCCTTGGGTCAGCTCATGGATTGACGCTGCAGCGTCACGAAGAGAACGAGACCGGCGCCCTGCTTGCCGATGCCGAGGCCGTTGGCCTTGCTATAGGCGAGCGCCCCTACCGGCGCCATCAGCAGGCTGGCAAGTGCAAGAACACGCAGCGAGAGAAAGGCGGAGGTGGAAAGGGCGGCCAGCATGGCGTTTACTCCGTTAGAGCTTGGCTTGGCAGTATTGCGCCGTGTGCGCGGTGCAATCAGTCAGCGAGCCGAGATAGGTGTTGGTGCGGCGACGTTCGGTGTCTGCACTGACCGCGGCGGCAAGGGTCATCGCGAAAACAACCATCAGAAGGCTGATAATGGTGAGGCGCCGAGCAAGAATGTCCATGGTTCTGTCCGTTGGTCTGGAGGCGGTTCAAATCGATTGAGTGGGTTTTCGCACAACCAAACTGAACTCTTGCTGATATCGCCGTTCATCTGGCGTTCATCTTGCGATTGATGTCGCCGTCATTCTCGCGGGAAGGGCGCACAAAACTCCGCGATCAGGCATGGGCGGTGTTGGGCTGACGGCTGGATGGGCCTGCCATTGCAAAAAAACAAAACCCGCCGAAAATCTCGGCGGGCTTGTAAATGAACTGAAGGTCACCCGAGGGGCGCCCATTTTGAAAGGGTCTCTCCGAGAGCATCCTGCCTTCAGATGGAATCGCTGAAGGCGCGGCGCTTTCTAGAGGCGCGACCAGGTCTGCGTTTTGCAGAGAACCTTGAGCACGCATCCCTTCATTTTTAGCGAGTTGCCGTCGACGGCACCGGAACCGCTATAGGTCTTGTCGGTTTCCGGATCGGTGATTTCCCCGGAATAGTTGCCGCCTGTGCCGGTCAGGTTGCCTATCCGCTTGCCGACGTATTTTCCGGTCTTCAGCGTGACGCAGTAGGCGCCGCCGCAAGGGGCGATTTCGGCTGTCGCGCCGGTTGCGGTCTTCCAGTTGCCGATGATCGGCTCGGCGGCATTGGCCGCTCCGGCAACGCCAACAGCGAGAGCCGCTGTCATGAGCAGGGTGCGTATCATTCATTCCTCCAGATAGAAGTCGCCGGCGCGGTCCGCTTCGCCGGCATCTCTGCAAATATCCTCGTTTGAAAGGCAGTCTCCTCACCGCCGCCGGCAAGATAGCTTACGCGCACGTAAAGGTAAACTGGCTTGAACGCGGCCGTTTATGCTTTTTCTTTGCCGGTTTCCGATGGAGAAAAATCGAGGAAACACAGCATTGGCGTAGTTGTGTCCTTTTTTCGTGGTTACCGTTTGGTTGAAATCGGCGGTTGAATATTTCGTAAATTTTTATGCAAATGCGCCGGATTTCCGGCCTTTCGATGTTTAACAAAAACTCAAGTTTACCAAGTGTTTGAACTTTGTTTGTCTCAAATTAATCATGCATTTTAAGCGCGTATTGAAGGCCGTGCTGCATAGTAAGACCCATAAGACGAGCGGAGAAATTCACCCCGCCGAATGACCGAAGATGACGCTGCAAAAGACGGCGCGGTTCGGAAAGGCCCACAAAGAGGCACGGTCGAACAGGGACCAAAAACAAATGCTGATCTGGAGCATGGTCCGCCTCAAAAGGGTGGGCCGCTTCGGAAAATCAACCAGGCAAAACAGGGACAAAAAAATGGCACGCTTTGATATGCAGGTTGCTTCGAATACCGCGATGGGTGGTGAAAACCAGGCGGACGTCTTTTGCGAAATGGGTCTGGCCTATGCGACCGGCCGCGGTCGTCCGGTCGATCTGGTGGCCGCTCACAAATGGCTGAACATCGCCGCTATCAAGGGCTGCGACCGCGCCGTCGATCTGCGCGCCGACCTGTCTATGACCATGAGCAAGGCCGACCTCGCCGCAGCGCTTCGTGCCGCCCGCGAGTGGATGACGGTTCACTGATCAACAGACGGGGCTCGCGCTCCCGTCCGGCGGCGCCCGCCAGTAAGCAGGCGCCGGGATATGAAGGCCTATTTGCCGCCTGCCAGCTTTGCGAGAACCTGTGGTAGGGCGGCTTCAAACAGATCCATCTCCGCGTCCGGGCCCGTACTGACGCGAATGCAGCGATTGAGCGGGGCGACGCCGGGCATGCGGATGAAGATGCCGTGGTCGCTCATCAGGGCATCGACGATCGCGCGCGCATAGACCGCGTCGCGCCCACAATCGATCGCAACGAAATTCGTTGCCGACACGAGCGGCGACAAGCCGTTGCGTCTAGCGATCTCGGCGATGCGTTCGCGCGAATGCGCAATTCTTGCTGTGACAGTTGCCAGATAATCCCGATCCGCGAGCGCTGCCACTGCCGCCGCAACGCCGATCCTGTTCATCCCGAAATGATTGCGGATCTTGTCGAACGCCTGGGCGGTGCCGGGCGTGGTGATGACGTAACCGACTCGCGAGCCGGCAAGGCCGTAGGCTTTCGAGAAAGTCCGGGTTCTCACGACATTGGGCATGTCGATGAACGCGTCGATCACCGGCAGAGCTTCTGTCGGCGCCGTCTCGCAATAGGCCTCATCCAGAATGAACAGCGTGGTTTCGGGCAGCGCCTTGGCGAATTCGACGATTCGCTCGGCCTCCCACCAGCTTCCCATCGGATTATCGGGATTGGCGAAGTAGACGAGCGGAGCGTTTTCTTTTTTGACGGCGGCAAGCAATCCGTCGAGATCTTCGCTATCGCCGACATAGGGCACTGTCACCAGCCGCCCCCCGTGACCGACGACGTGGTAGTTGAACGTCGGATACGCGCCGAACGAGGTGACGACGGGCATACCCGGCTCGATCACCATCCGCACGATCTGGCCGAGCAATCCGTCGATGCCTTCGCCGATCGCAATGTTGCCGGCAGAGACACCAAGTCGAGTGGCCAGCGCCTGCTTCAGATCATGATTTTCCGGGTCCGCATATTTCCACGTGCCCGTCGCCGCCTCGCGCATCGCTTGGACGACGCTTTCGGCTGGCCCGAAGCCGCTTTCATTGGCACCGATACGGGCCGCGATCGCGCGCCCGCGTTGGCGTTCAATGGCTTCAGGCCCGACGAAGGGGATGGTGGAGGGCAGGGATTGGATGAGCGGCGTGAAGCGAGAGAATGCGGACATGCTTTATATAAGGCCCCGTTCGAACAAAGTTCTCGGAACTTAGCGCATGCATTGGCAATGCGGAATCGCCTTGGTGAGAAAAAGCCGACGCGATCTGTGCGGTTTTGACGACCGGTTGCACCTGCTCCAAGGGGCTTAACGGCGCTTGGGTGTTTTCGCGTTCTGGCCGGTAAAGAATTCCTGCCGGATGATCTCGCGCAGCAGGGTCTGTTCGATCGGCTTGATGAACTGCACCCCGATGCGCTCGCCATTGCGATAGACCTCGGCGCAGCCGATACGAAGCGAAGTGCCGATGATGTGGAGATAATAGTGCTGTGGCAGGCCGATCGTGGTCTGCACGGCAAAGCTGGCGCCGCCGCGGGAGATGTCGATCATCCGACAGGTGCGGACCGACACGCTGCCAAGCCCCGGCTGTACCGTTGTCAGGGTGGCGGCATGGCCGATGGAAAAGCGTTCGTAGCGACGCTCGTAGAACGGCGAGGGCACGCAGGAATACATCGTCTGCTGCATCTGTCATTCTCCGCCTGCGCCGGATCGCGAAATGCGATCATTCGGCCTTCGATCGTGGGCAATTCATTTGCCCACGCTTAATCCTCGCGTGAATGCCGAGGTAAGTCGAGTGCAGTCTCGGCGCAGAAGTTTGCAATCCCCTGAAGGAGATCGATAAAAATCTAACTTCGGTCATTTTCTCTGAGGGGGAAGGTGGTTGCGCTCAAAAACCACCGCTTGAAAATTGCATGCGGATCAGCCGGCTGACGAAGTCGGGAGCGAGGAGCATGTTGAAGCGCACGCCGAGCTCCGCACCGTTGCGATGAACCTGAGAGCAGCCGATCTCTTCCTTGAATCCGTCAATCTCGAGGAAGAAGTGTTTTGGCACCATCAGCGCGGCATTGAAATCGAGCATGGCGCCAGCGATCGAAATGTGACGCAGCAGGCATTGATATTTGGTCTTTGCCTTGAGGTGCTGGCCGATGATCAGAATTCGGCAGGGACGCTCAATGAAGTAATGTTGATACGTGGCTGCCAGCTGCCCTGGCTTCGCTTCCGCGACGTGCATTTTCATCGACATGGCAAGCTCCGAGAACGCATAGCCTTTCCTTGGCTCAGGAGACGCATCGCGCCCGCCCGGAATCACCCGGCGCAAGAGATGCGGCGTCTGAGTTAAGGTTGCCGACTTGCTTCGACCTTGCGGCGCAGGCCGAAAGACGAGGCTCAAAAAATATGGCGATCGGAGACATTGAAAGCCCCTGGCTCATACGTAATAGTTTCATCAGGGCATGACTGTCGGGCGGTGGCATCGTCCCGAAGTGCCGGCAATGGGGTTGTGCGCCTCCCGTCTCTTGCTGCCGAAGAGCCAGGAGATAAGGGAGCGCCGGAGGGACGAGCATGATTACGGGGCAACTCCGGCAGTGGCGGTCATTCGTCATTCTTTTCGTGGCCGTGCTGGCCTTTGCGCCGGCGGATGCCCTGGCCGCAAAACGCGTCGCCCTGTTGATTGGCAACGAGAAGTATGAGGCGACCTCGCAACTCAACAATCCCGCCAATGACGTCGAGCTGATGAAGGTTTCATTCGAGGAGGCCGGTTTCGATTCCGTCACCACGGTCCACGATGTCGGGCGCAAGGATATGGTCAGGGCGCTGCGGGATTTCGAAGACCTGGCAACGGGCGCCGATGTGGCGATTGTCTACTATTCCGGCCACGGCATGGAAATGAACGGCCAGAATTTTCTGCTGCCGACCGACGTAAAATTGCAGACGGACAAGGATATCGAGGACGAGGCGGTCGGTCTCGATCGGGTTCAGCGCTCGCTCGAGGGCGCGACCAAGCTCAAGCTGGTGATCCTAGACGCCTGTCGCAACAACCCGTTCGAGCAGAGCATGACGCGCTCGATCTCGACGCGCGCCGTTTCGCGAGGTCTCGCGCGGGTCGAGCCGGAATCGGCCGACCTGTTGGTCGCCTTTGCTTCCAAGGCCGGCACAGTGGCCCTTGATGGCGAGGGCAAGAACAGCCCCTTTGCCACAGCGCTTGCCAAATACCTCACAGAGCCGGGCGTCGATGTGCGCATCGCGTTGGGCAAGGTGCGCGACGAGGTGGTTTCGGTCACCAACCGCGGCCAGGAGCCCTTTGTCTATGGATCGCTCGGTGGCGCGCAAATCTTCCTGAACATCAAGGAAGTCAACATCAGCATCACCAACAACGGCGAGCAGCTCTCGCCCAACAGCCAATCGGCCGCTGCCGCCGACTGGCAGAATATCCGCGATCTCGCCGACAAGGATCTGATCGCCGCCTTCCTCGCCAAGCATGGATCCGATCCGGTCTACAAGATGTTGGCTGAGAAGAAGCTGAAGCTTCTGACCGAGGCCGAGCAGACGTCGAGCGTAACGCCTGACGAGATTGCCTGGGACGCCCTGAAGCAATCGACCGATGCCGCAGCGCTCACGCGGTTCCTCGAACGTTACCCCGACAGCAAGCACAAGGCGGAGGCGGAGCAGCAGATCGCGGCGCTCGAACCACAAAAAGGGCTCAACATCTCGCAGACCGGCAAGGACACGCAAGCCTCGCGCGACTGCTATCTGCTGGCAGGCGAACCGCAGTCCATGCCCGGTTTCGTCGGTGTGAATTTCCTGAAGCTTGATTCGGCCCGTGCTCTGACCGCCTGTGCACAGGCGGTCAACGAGAACCCCGACGACATGATGCTCGTCAACATGCTGGGACGGGCACAGGACGCTGGACGCGATTATGTCGAAGCACGCCACAACTACCAAAAGGCCGCCGACGGCGGCAATATGTATGCGTTGACCAACCTGGCCTGGTTCTCCGTCTACGGCACCGACGGCGCCGTCGATGTCGATCAGGGCAAGCGGATGTTCGAGCAGGCGGCAAAGGCCGGCAACGCCTATGGTCAGGCATCGCTCGGCTGGCTTTATCGTGAGGGTTACGGCGGTATTGCCCGGGACTACGAGGAAGCGGCGAGATGGTATCAGCTGGCTGCCGACCAGGGGTACGCCAACGCCATGGCGACCGTCGCGTGGTTCTATAGAGAAGGACTTGGCCTGTCGAAGGACCTGGCGCAATCGCTCAACTGGTACAAGAAGGCAGCCGAAGGCGGCGACGTCAACGCGATGTCGTCACTCGGGTGGGCCTATCAGAACGGACTTGGCACCGAGCAGAACTATGTGGAAGCCAAGACCTGGTATGAAAAAGCGGCGAATGTCGGTGATTCCTATTCGATGGCGTTGCTCGGCTGGTTCTATGATGTCGGCACCGGCGTCGCCCAGGACTATGCCCAGGCGCGCACATGGTACGAAATGGCGGCGAATGCCGGCAGTGCCTACGCGATGGGAAATCTGAGCCGCCTTTATGACTATGGGCTCGGCACCAAGGCGGATGCGAAGGAGGCGGTGCGTTGGGCGGCGGCCAGCGTCGAGGGTGGTGACCCGGCCAAGCTTCAGGAATTGAAGTCGCAGCCGAGCAATTTCACACCTGCCTTCCGCAAGGAAATGCAGGCGCTGTTGAAGGACCGCGGCCTTTATAGTGGCCCCGTCGATGGGGACTTTGGAGCGGCGACGCTCGATGCGATCGACAGGCTCTCTCGGAAGTCATGAATTGATCCCCGGCAGCAAGTCCCTGATCCTGATCAGGGCAGCGCTCGCGTTGCCCGCGCTGGTGGGGCGTTGCAGGCGAAGAGGTGTCTCTTCACGGCCGTGACGGGGTCCGTTCTTCGGGTGCCCACATGAAAATTCGCTCATTTCCCAGAAACCGACAAAAAAATCTTGCATTGCCCGCGGTCTGACACTAGTCAGGCGCTAACGGAGAGGTGGCCGAGTGGTCGAAGGCGCTCCCCTGCTAAGGGAGTATACCCGGAAGGGTATCGAGGGTTCGAATCCCTTCTTCTCCGCCATTATTCTTTTGGGTCACAGGCGGTCCCAATTTCCTCCGACTTTTCAGAGCTTTGAAGCAATCCCTGAAGAAGGGGCTTGTTGTTGCTGTGACTCAGTCGTGTGACCCGGAAATGTTTTGGGACACATTCGGCTAAGATTCCAGAAGACGATAAAGGCTGTCGGCCAGATGTCTGCCCTTCCGGGTCAGCCCGTCGAGACCGCATGCATTGAAGCGCACCAGCCAGTCACGCACGACCTGCAGGATCACACTGCCCAATCGGGCAGCATCTGAGCGCGAACCGCAGTCAATAGATCGAGGCAAGCGCCAAGAGCCGACGAGCGTGGCTGGCATCCCTTGTCTGTCGGGCCAAAAGACGCAGCCTCTCCCCATCAAAGTCCGCCCGGAACGAAACCGCTGAACCCTTCGCAAACCTCCTGTTTGCACCATCGATTGAGATTCGTCGGCTTTTGGGTATCCCGTCAGCCGACATCAGCGAGGATTGGTATTACGCGCCAATTCCTTCAGTATCTGCAGTCCGTTAGCTCTGTGGTTCAGCCAAGAGATTTGAACTCAGAGCGTAGTTTTGGGATTCTATGCCGATCACAGGCGGTGTTGAGCGACATAATGCTTTAGTGATGGCGTGTATGGCTTCTGCCGCGATCTTCAGATCTGTGGGCGTTACATAGGGGAGTGTGATGGAGAAGTTGCTGCTGTGTATTTTGGCAGGTTTGGCGCTTGCTGGTTGTTCATCGACTCAACAGGGTGCAGGCATCGGTGCAGCAACTGGTGCAGTCGTTGGTGGTGCTGTGAGAAACGACGTCCGTGGTGCGGCCGTCGGCGCTGCAATCGGCGGCGTGTCAGGGGCGATCATCGGAAATGTGGCTGGCCAGCCGGGCCAATGCCGGTTCCAGGATCGTAATACCGGCCGTGTATATGTTGCGCCCTGCCCACGTTGAACCGGCGTGTCGCGATGACGATCATTCGTGCTCCTCGGCTGCGGAGTACACTTCGAGGATCGTTCAAACCGGTTCTGTGACGCGGGTTCTTTCTGCACGACTTCTTTCGTCCGCTTCCCTGAAAAGTGATTGGTGCGGAATGATGGCCTTCGGGCCGGGAGGCCTAGCCGGGCGTGCCGGATAAGACATTAGGGCGGCAGCCACGGCTGTCGCGCTGGGGTGCACGCCAAATCGGTGTTGAACCACCGTCAACAAAGCGCGCGACCCGAATTTCTAAATTCCAGCGTTCTCTCGGGACGCGTCTTTTGGCTCAACGGAGGCACGATATGGCCACTGCCAATGCCGCATCAAAGACCACGATGCAGAGATTTCTCGACGCTGTCGAGAAGGTGGGCAACATGGTTCCCCACCCTGTGGTCATCTTCCTCATTCTCATAGGCATTGTCATCGTCCTTTCGGCTGTGCTCGGTGCTTTTGGAGCGGCGGTCACCTACGAACGCATCAACCCGGATACGCACGAGATCGAACAGGCATCGACGGCAATCCGCAGCCTGCTGAATGTGGAAGGCATCCGCTTTCTCTACTCGTCGCTCATTCCCAATTTCATGAGCTTCACCGCCGTGGGGCTGATGATTGCGGCCATGATCGGCGCCGGCGTCGCCGAGGAATCCGGTCTGGTCACCGCGCTGATCCGCAAGCTTGTCATTGTCTCGCCGCGGTGGGCGCTGACCTATATTCTGGCCTTCGTCGGCATCCTTGCAAGCATTGCGGCTGACGCCGGTTATCTGGTGCTGATACCGCTTGCCGGCGTTGCCTATCTGGCTGTCGGGCGACATCCGCTTGCCGGCCTCGCGCTCGGCTTCGCCGCCGTGGCCGGCGCCTTCACGGTCAACATGCTGATCAAGCCTCTCGATGCCGTCCTCGTCGAATTCACCAACGATGCGGCCCATCTCGTCGATCCCAATCGGTCGATCGGCCTGGCATCCAACCTTTGGTTCTCAATCGCCTCGGTGGTCTTCCTGACGGTCGTGATCGCTTTCATCACCGATCGCATCATCGCGCCGCGGCTGGGGGAGTATAATCCTGAAGCCGCCGAAGGCGGTGTTCAAAATCAGGGGGCGACGCTCTCCGAGCAGGAATCGCGCGGTCTGCGGTTTGCTCTTTACGGGCTCATCGCCCTCCTTGCGGTGTTCCTCCTTCTGACCATCCCAAGCGGCGCGCCGCTGCGCAATCCCACCACCGACGAACTCATCGGCAATTCACCGTTCATGAACGGCCTGATTGCCCTGATCATGCTGATCTTTCTGGTGACAGGATGGACTTACGGCATCGGTGCCGGAACGATGCGAACCTTGGCGGAGGTGATTGCGGCGATCGAGAAATCGATCAAGAACATGGGCGGAACCATCTTCCTGTTCTTCGTTCTCAGCCAGTTCGTTGCCTATTTCACCTACACCAACATTGGCACGGTCATGGCCTTGAGCCTATCGGGCGCCCTGCAGGCTGCCAATATCGGGCCGCTGCCGCTCCTGATCGGCTTCATCGTCGTCGTCGCGATCATCGACCTGCTGCTGACAGGGGCGATTGCAAAATGGGCAATCTTCGCTCCTGTCTTTGTGCCGCTGTTGATGAAGCTCGGCGTTGAGCCGGAAGCCGTCCTGGCCGCCTATCGCGTCGGCGATTCTCCGATGAACGCCATCACCCCGCTCAACGCCTATTTCGCGCTCGTTGTCGGTTTCGCGCAGAAGTATGACAAATCTGCCGGCGTGGGCACGATCGTCTCGATGATGCTCCCCTATGTCGTGCTGATGTTCGTGCTGTGGACGGCCCTCTTTGCGGTCTGGAAGGCACTTGGCCTGCCGTGGGGCCTGTAAGGGTCCATTCGGCAACTCTGATCGAAACACTATGCAAACAATCGGATGGATATCATGAGCAACCTCTCAATTCCTCTCGACGTCGCCGCAGCGGAAGAACATCTGATGCGATTCCTCTCGGTAGAGGGTGTTACCGGACAGGAAAAGAACATCGGTCTGGCTGTGTGTGACGCCCTGAAGAAAATCGGGGTGCCGGAGTCTGCCATTCGCTTCGATGACGTCAACAAGCGCATTCCGTTGCCGACCGAAACGGGCAATCTGATCGTGGATATTCCGGGAACGCGGCCCGGACCACGGCTGCTCTTTTCCACGCACCTCGACACGGTGCCGCTTTGCGCCGGTGCCAAGCCACGGCGCGAGGGTGACCGCATTGTGTCTGACGGCACCACCGCGCTCGGCGGCGATGCCCGCACCGGCGTTGCCCTTCTTGTGGTTGTTGCTGAGACATTGATCAAGCACAAGCTGCCGCATCCACCGATCACCCTGCTGTTCACCGTGCGTGAAGAGAGCGGGCTCCATGGTGCAAGGGAACTCAACCCCGCTGATCTCAACGGCGCGGTCATGTGCATCAACGTCGATGGCCAATCGGCTTCGGATCTGATCGTGGGTGCGGTCGGGCAGGAGAATTGGGAAGTCGAGATCACGGGCAGGGCGTCGCATGCGGGCGTTGCGCCGGAGAAGGGTATCTCGGCGACGCTGGTCGGAGCAATGGCGCTCGCCGAGGCGAAGCGCAGCGGTTGGTTCGGCAAGGTGGTCAAGCCGGACGGCCGAGGCACGAGCAACATCGGCATCTTCGGCGGCAAGAACGACAAGCCTGCCGGCGACGCCACCAACGTCGTGACCGACTATGCTTTCCTGAAGGGTGAGGCGCGCAGCCCCGAAGCTGCTTTCGCGACGAAAATCGCCAACGGCTATAAGGAAGCCTTCACGAAGGCGCAGAGCGAGGTGACGGACGACAAGGGCGATACGGCCGAGGTGAAATTCAGCCACAAGCCGTCTTACCCGCCGTTCGAACTGGGTAAGGACACGCCGATCGTAAAGCGCGCGACCAAGGCGCTTGGGATCCTCGGCATCGAGCCGGTTTATGTCTTTTCCAATGGCGGCCTGGACGCCAATTGGCTCGACAAGCACGGCGTGCCCACCATCACCATCGGTGCCGGCCAGGCCGAGATTCATACCATCAAGGAGTATGTCAATCTCAAGGAGTACGAGAAAGGCTGCCGGCTGGGCATCCTTATGGCGACCTTGGATGACTAGCTGTTTCGCTGGGCTGTTCGCCTGTGGACGAGGGCGCCCCTGCGGTCGATCCCTGACCTGACAGCCTCACGGCCACGTCAGGTGCGGAGGCGGGTGACTGCTCGAGGCGAACTCCCAGGACGCATTGCGTATGTCGACGTTGCATGGTCAGCGCGGCTGTGTGGTTTGGAAGGCCCGAAGGGCCAAATGAGGAGCGGAGCGATTGAGCCCGATAGCATACACCGCCACCATCATCGCCGTTGCCGTCGTTCTGTTCGTCTGGAACAAGCTGCCGGTTGTCTTCGTGGCGATGCTGACCGCATTGGCGCTGTGGGCTACTGGTGTTCTCACACTGGGTCAGGCGCTTGGCGGATTTGGTGATCCGGCCGTCATCTTTATCGCATCGCTCTTCGTCGTCAGCTCGGGGCTCGAGGTCACCGGTGTGACGGCCTGGGCCGGGCAACTGCTGATCCGCGGCGCCGGCGAAGAAAGCCGCACGCGTCTCCTGCTCCTGACCATGGTGCTCGTCTCGCTTCTCACTGCGCTTATCAGCGTCAACGGTGCCGTCGCAGCGCTTCTGCCTGTGGTGGTCGTCATCGCTGTCCGCCTTCGGCGGAATTCCTCGCAACTGCTCATGCCGCTCGTCTTTGCGGCGCACGCCGGCTCCATGCTCGCGCTGACGGGAACACCGGTAAACGTGCTGGTGTCGGAAGCAGCCATCGATGCGGAGGGGCGTGGTTTCAGCTTCTTCGAGTTCGCCCTTGTGGGCGTTCCGCTTCTGGCTGGGACGATGGCGATCATCGTGCTTTTCGGAAAGCAGCTTCTGCCGGAGCGCAACGGCGCAACCATGCCTGCCGACTTCAGTCAGCATGCGAAGACGCTCGTCGAGCAATATGGCCTGGCGAGCGGAATCTATCAGATGCGGGTGCGCGCTAGCTCGCCCTTCGTGGGTGCATCATCGTCCGGGATTGATCTTTCTGCCTATCCAGGACTGCAGCTCGTTGCCATTCAGGAGGGTGAAACGGCCGGGCCGATCAGGCGGCAGCAGCTGGCAGAGGGGGATCATCTCCTTGTGCGCGGCGAGGCTGAAAGCGCCGCCGTATTCGCCGCCGAGATGCATCTCGCCTTTCGCGACGAGAAGGCGGCGGGTCAAGGCGAGGAAACACTATTCAATCGCAGTTCGGGCCTGGCTGAAGTCGTCATCCCGCCACGCTCGGGGCTCATTGGCGAAACCGTCTTTCCGGGCATGGTTACCGACAGCGGCGACTTGATCGTTCTGGCGGTGCAGCGCGCTGGTGCGCAGATCGCAGCCGGAAGCGCGACCAAGGATGCAGGCGGCATGGTGCTGCAGGCCGGTGACACGATGCTTCTGCAGGGAACCTGGAAGGCGCTCGACGTTCACCTGGATGATCCGGACGTGCTGGTGGTCAATTCGCCGGAGCTCGTCCGCCGTCAAGCTGTTCCGATGGGACCGGGCGCACGCCAGGCGGTCATCATCCTGTTCGCTATGGTTCTGCTTCTCGCCACGGGCCTTGTGCCGCCCGCAGTGGCCGGCCTGCTCGCTGCTGGTGCGATCATCTTGTCGGGGATCATGAGCGTCGAGCAATCCTATCGCGCTGTCGGCTGGACGACTGTGATCCTCGTTGGCGCGATGATGCCGCTGTCCACTGCCATGGTGCAAACAGGAGCAGCAAAACTGATGGCAGAGCATTTGGTCAACCTCGTCGGGGATGCCGGCCCTATCGCACTGCTCGCGGGATTGTTCATCCTGACGGCGATCATGGGACAGCTGATCAGCAACACCGCAACCGCACTGATCGTCATCCCGATCGGCGTGGCGGCAGCGACGGCCATGGGCATTTCCCCGCGTCCGGTGCTCATGAGCACCGCTGTGGCGGCGGCTGGCGCGTTTCTCACTCCCATTGCAACACCGACCAACCTGATGGTGATGGGGCCCGGTGGTTATGCCTTCACCGATTATTGGAAGCTCGGATTGCCTCTGCTGATCTGGTTCTTCGTCGTCTCCGTGTTCATCGTACCGTTGATCTGGCGCTTCTGATCTTCGGGGGCGCAACCTCAGCTGACTGATCTGCCGGCTCGCCCGCTTCAGCCCGTTTGAGTTACCGTAGCTGTTTCAGAGACAAAACATGCCGCAATTGAAGCGCTGCCGCGACCTTTGCGCGTCCAGAATGGCGCGCGGCGCTGCGGCACGACGGGGGTGGTCGCCGCCCGTATTGTTCGGCTGGATATCGGCGAGCGGCGTCGGCCTGAAGCGAGCCGCATCGATCCGCTTGCTCGCGATCAGCCTATTTCGATTTGACCAGCCCTGAGAACCCGGCCACGGCCAGAAGGCTCAAGGCCCAGCCTATGACCGATTGGAAAAAGTAATATCTCAGGGTGAACGTGCCTGTCGGCTTCAACGAGTTCGCTCGCCAGAATTCCTTTTGTCCGATCGACAGCACCGGCAGAAGAACGTCCAGCGAATACATTATCGGATTGAATTCCGGGTAGCTGGCAGCTTCCGGCTGTTTGCGAAAACAGGAGAGCTGGTTCTCTCCGGCGTCAGCACGTCCGGCCAGGACTTGTGCACTTGACGGCATATAGCGGCTTTCGCCCCGCTCGATATCGCACATGGTCCATTCAAGCGACCGCAGGATAACCGGACTGTTCGGTTTCATCGCGCCATTCTCGTAGGCGAAAGCAAACACGCCCGAGCCTATCGCCCAGAAAAGCGTAAGCCAGACCAACGCCAGCAGCGGCTGGCGCCCATAGCTGAGCGTTCCTGCCAGTATGGCGTCTATGGTGGCCAACATGGCGCGCAACACCGGATTTCGGGTGCGTGCCCGGCGCGCGCGCCGTTGCAGGCGTTCCTTGGTGATTAGAACGGCGCGGGCTTCCTCGTCATGGCCCATCTCTCGCAGCACCATCGAAAGCTGCTCGTAAGGCTGCGGCCAGAAATCCGCCTTCCATCGCTCCGGGGTTTGCCGTGACAGCCAGTCGAGCCGACTTGCCGCATCGACAGGGCCGCCGATGAAGGCGCCGTATTGGCAACGGTTGAGCAACAGATCGCCGCGCTGTGGCCAGCTTGCCTGTTCGTCGTCGATCGCTCCCATCGTCGTGGCCGTCAGGTCGAGCGTACCGACGACGGACGCGTTCTGCCGCAGGAAGAACGCGCCAGCGATCGTGGTGCGGTTGAGGCTCAGTGCATAGCCGCCGGGCTGCGAGAGCGACGTCGAAGTGCAATCGACGTCTCCACCGAAGCGGGCGCCCAGCACGCGAACTTCGCCAATGATGGTCGCGCCCCGCAAGGCAAGGTCGCCCCCTGCCACGATCGCGTCGCCATTCAAGGCAATTTCGCCCGGGCGCTCGATGCGAGCCCCCATCGCGTTGACGTCGCCGTCGAGGCGAACCGCCGAAAGGTTGACCCCGCCGCGCACATTCGCGCCGCGCAGGAGAATGCCGCCTCGGGTTTCCAGGCCACCAGCGTCAAGCGCGATTCCGGAAGATGCAGAAATCGACGCGCCGTCCGCTTCGATGTTGCCGCCGATGCGCGCGCCCGGGATCCGGATCTCGCCGGTTATCGTTGCGCTGCGCAGGGAGACGCAGCCGCGTGCTTCGAGCCGTTCGGCCTGCAATCCGGGGAGGGCCGAGCCATCCAGGAACAGGTTGTCGATGATGGCGGAGCGCAGCACCGGGGATGCTTCGAAGTGGCAATCCTTAAGACCGATATCGCGGGGAATTCGGCATCCCTCGAGGTCGAGAATGCCGGTGATCCAGGCTCCGCTCAGCCGCAGCCCCTTCTCGTGCAAACGCAGGCCGTCCTTGCCAAGAATGAGCAGGCGTAGAAGATCCGCGCGCACGATCCGCTCAGGGTCTTCCCGCTCCGGCCGCAAGCCGTCGCCCAGCCTGTCGAAGTCGCCGAGCTGCAGGTGCGCAATGACCTTGGCTTCGGCGGCGCTAAGTGGATGGAAACTGGCAGCGGTCGGGGCGATGGGAACGGCAGATCCATTCTCCGGGGCTTTCTCGTTCATGAGCCTGGCATCCGTGTTGCGCAACCTGTGGAGGCTTGCCGCTCGGTCGGCTCCCGCGAGCCCGCCTGTGGCATTCGCTGCGGTCGGCAGGCAGTCATGACGCGTTTGTTCATGCGATCGTTTCCTCCGCCATGGCGCTTGCCCCTATCCCCTATCCCTATCGGACCCCGGGCGCGGTTTTGCCGTAACGCAGACCGCACCCATGCAGGCGATGCGAGCCGCGGTTGTCCCGAACATGCCCTCCAACGCAGCGGGCTTCGACGAACGAACCATTTGATCGCGCGGCGCGTTGCCGGTTCGCTGCTGGTATTGTGAGTGATTGATTTCTCCGTTTTGAGGGCGGGTCAAGAGGTGTTGGCTGCCGTAGGCGACCTTGGGTGTCGAAAAGCGCAACGATGCTGCGGCGTATCGGACCAGAAGCAAAGTTTCTGGATTCAGTGCCGATCACAGTTCGACCCAGGCGATGCTAAGCTACCGAAATAATGCATCAATGCCCATCCGGACCGTCTCATGCGCGGCATTCGGATTGAGGCCAGCCGGTGGGGGAGCGTGAGTTGAGTTGCCTGCCTTGAGTGCGCGCTACCAATCCTTCATCACCTGCCGAAAGCCTGCGCGATGCAAGAAGACCACGGAACAACGCAGCGACGACCAGTGGGATTTCCGGAGAGCCTGATCGTTCTCTGGGGCTTTCTGTTCGTTGTCTGGCTGGTGATTAATTCCTCGGTGGAGCCGCCGATCGTCGTAACCGGCGCGCTGGCCTCGCTGGTCTTGGCCGCGATATTCGTGCGCCGCGGCGATGTCTGGAGGATTGGGCTGACGCCGAGCAAGGTCTTCCATTTCATCGCTTATACTGGGGTCTTCCTCGTCGAGTTGGTCAAAGCCAACATAGACATGTTGCGCTACGTCTACTCGCCGCGAATTGATATTCGCCCCGGCATCGTCAAGGTCAAGATGCCGCTCAGGTCGCCGATAGGCCGCCTGGCTTTGGCCAATTCGATCGCGCTGACGCCCGGCTCGCTTGTCATGAACCTGCAGGGCGATGCGCTGTTCATTCACTGGCTTGACGTGAAAACCACCGACCCGGATGAGGCGACCCGGATGATCATCGGACCCTTCGAGAAGCACCTGGGAGCGGTTTTTGGCTGAGATCATCCTGCAGATCGCCGTCGTTCTGATTTTCTTCAGCATTGTCTTTGGCGTGGTGCGGCTGGTTGTCGGGCGGACCACGATCGACCGGGTCGTTGCCATCGATATGCTGTCCGTGGTGACGATCTCGCTGATTGCGCTCTACGCCCATATTTCGGGGCGCTTCGTCTACATCGACGTCGCCCTTGTCTATGGGTTGCTGAGCTTCCTCGCGGTCCTCGCTATTGCTCGCTATCTGGAAAAGGGGCCTTGATCATGCTCGAAATGCTGATCCTTTTGGTCTGTGGCAGCATTCTGGTGAGCGGCGTTCTTGCAGTCATGCTCAACAACCTCATGGCTGCGATGGTCAGCGCCGGGCTCGCAAGCCTGTTTGCTGCCGCCTCCTATGTTCTCCTTGCCGCGCCCGATGTCGCCATGGCCGAGGCTGCAATCGGTTCGGGCCTTGCGACCTTGATTTTCCTCTATGCGATCCGCAAGACCAGCGGGGACGTGACGGATGAGTGAACTGATCGGCAGTATCGTGATCCTTGCCGGCGCATTCTTCCTGTTCTCCGCGGGTGTCGGCCTGTTGCGCATGCCCGATGTCTTCACACGCATCCAGGCGGGAACCAAGGCTTCGACCCTGGGCAACATCCTGGTTCTTGCCGGTCTCGGCATTTACCACCCCGGCTGGTCTCTGAAACTGCTGATCATCGCCTATTTCGTTTTGATGACCAATCCGTTGTCGTCGCATGCGCTGTCGCGCGCTGCCCATTCGATCCGCACCCCGATGGCTCGCACAACAGTCGTTGACGCCCTGCGGGACGAGAATGACGCCTCCGCGGCAAAGGGCTCCTCATGAGACGCGTGTTCATCCTGCTCGTTGTCGCGGGTTTTGGCGTCATCTTTGCCGGGCTGGTTGCCGGTTATGGCGAGCGCCAGACATTGTCGGCTCTGGCGACGTTTTACCTGACCGAGGTTCCGGCAGATCTCGGTGCCGCCAATGTCGTAACCGGCATTCTGATCTCGTTTCGGGGCTTCGATACGCTGGGCGAGGTCGCGGTGCTTTTCATGGTGGCGGCGAGCGTCGGCGTCATTCTGGCAAGCGAACCGGGCGACAAGCCGCTCTTGCTGCCCGCAATGGGCGGCAAAGGGCAGGGCCCGAGCGAACTGGTGCGCAACGGTGCCGAGGTCGTGCTTCCGCTCATCTTCCTTTTCGGTATCTACGTGATCATGAACGGACACCTTTCGGCCGGCGGTGGCTTCCAGGGGGGCGCGGTCGTTGCCTCCGGTGTGATGCTCATGATGCTTGCCTATCCCACTGGGCCGCTCCACCATGGTTTTCTCAGCATCACGGAAGCGCTCGCCGGCGTTTTCTATGTCTCCATCGGCATCCTGGGCATGGTCTTGGGCGGTGGCTTTCTCGATAGCCATATTCTGCCGCGCGGCGACTTCGGAACACTGATCAGTGCCGGGGCTATCCCGCTGATATCAATCCTTCTCGGTATCAAGGTCGGCGCGGAATTGAGTGTCATTATCGATCGGTTCCGCAGCTGAAGCTGAGCCGGGGGAGACAAGGGGCCAGCATGGGTGTGCCGATATCACAGATACTTCTCACGACAGGATTTCTCCTCGTGCTGATCGGCTTTTGGGGCATACTGAAGCATCGC
Source organism: Ensifer sp. M14 (assembly GCF_003355565.1). Taxonomy (NCBI): domain Bacteria; kingdom Pseudomonadati; phylum Pseudomonadota; class Alphaproteobacteria; order Hyphomicrobiales; family Rhizobiaceae; genus Ensifer; species Ensifer sp. M14. The sequence goes on along the minus strand of NZ_QJNR01000004.1, from coordinate 3,667,262 downwards.
AACATCCTGCGCATCATCATCGGCTTTTCGCTGATCGATACCGGCATGCATATTGTTCTGGTGGCGACAGGCTACATCACCGGCGGCACTGCACCGATCATCGATGAGGCGCTCGGCATCAAGGAAGCGGCCACGCGCACCGTCGATCCTATTCCCGCCGCCCTGGTCGTGACCGCCATCGTCATCGGCTTTTCGGTGACGGCGATCATGCTGTCTTTCGCGATCCGGCTTCACGCTACCCGAAAAACCCTGTCGATCGACGCGCTGACGGAGTCGAGATGGTAGACAGCCTGTTCCAGCCGCTGAACATTTTTCTGCTTGGCCTCGGTGGCGGCTTTCTCATTCCCCTCCTGTACAAAATCGCCAAGCCGCTGCCGGCGGTCGGGTTTATCATCGCCCTTTTGGGAATGACGGTCATATCAAGCGTCTGTCTGTGGAGCGTCCATCATGGCGGATCGACCATCGAGGTGCTGACCGCCGGCAGCGTGCCGCCGTTCTCGATCAACTTGCGTTTCGGTCCGTGGGAGGGATTTTTCTCTGTCTGCGTCAACGTCGTCGCAGTGCTTGGCGCCTGGCATCTTTGGGGACGTCTGCGCGCGAGCTATCCGGCCCTGCTGCTGTACCTGATCCTGACCATGGGCATCAACGGCATGGTCATGACCCGCGATCTGTTCAACCAGTTCGTCTTTCTGGAGATCGTATCGATCGGCACCTATGGGCTTCTCGGATTCGAGCGGACGCCGGCAGCGCTTGCGGCGAGCTTCAAATACATCATGGCGACGGTGCTCGCCTCGTCTTTCTTCCTGCTCGGTGCGGGTCTGCTCTACCATGTGACAGGTACGCTCAACATCGACGACATGATTACGAACCGGGCATTGATCACCGGCCCCATCGGGGTAACGGCGCTGCTGTTTGTTCTTTCCTGCCTTGTGCTCGAGCTGAAGCCATTCCCGGCAAACGGTTGGGGGCTCGATGTCTATGAGACCGCGAACAGCGGGATTGCGGCGCTTGTCTCCGTTGGGGTATCGGCCGGAGTGTTCTTCGCGCTTTTCAAGCTGCTGCCGCTTTTTGAAGACCATCTCGGAATGCTCGCTCTCTCTGGCGGGATAACCTTCCTCTTCTCCAATCTTGTCGGATTGAGGCAGACCAGCGTCCAACGGATGCTCGGTTATTCCTCGATCGCGCAAATGGGCCTTCTCACGCTCGCACTTGCGTTGCTGCACCAGCTTGACGCTGAACAGGCGTTGCCGCTGGTCGTCGGTGGGCTTTTCATCAACCATCTCTTTGCCAAGGCCGGCCTTTTCTGGCTCGCCGGGATTGTCGAGCGGCGCGAGGTCGACGGCTGGTCCGATGTGGCAGGCAATCCCGTCCTGCTTTCCATTCTTGCGGTGTTCGTCGTCGCGATTGCCGGCTTGCCGCCATTTCCCGGCTTCTGGGCAAAATGGGAACTCGTGATGCAGGCAGCGGCGGGTGAGCGATACATCTGGATTGCCGTCATCCTGGTCGGGTCGCTGCTCGAGGCAGCCTATATGTTCCGCTGGTTCAAGCATGCAACGCGCCCGCTGCCGGGCGAAACGCAGATCAGTCCGACGCCGGGTCGGCTGGTGCCCGTGCTGGTCTGTGCGGTTTTGCTATTTGCGAGCGGCTATGCTGCGGCGAGCCTGGCCGGTGCGGCGTCGCTGCTGTTGGTCGCACCGCTTGTCGTCGGTGCGGGTCTCTACATGCTCGATTGGCTTCCCGGGCGGGCCAAGTGCGTGCTGATGTTGGCGGCCGTGCTGGTTGTGGGCTTGTGGATCGTTCGTGATATCGACGGTTTGCGCCAGCTGTTTGCCGTACTCCTTCTTGCCGGCGGGCTGGTGATCGCCTTCGCAAGCCTCTATCGCTCCGATCCTCGTGGCGGGTTCTATCCGATGATGGCCATCCTGCTTCTGTCCATCGCCAGTCTGCTGCGCGCCGCCACCAGCCTGGAATTCTTCTTCCACTGGGAATTGATTACGCTTTCCTCCTATTTCCTGATCGCGCAGAGGCGCGATGCCCATCCCTATGTGTTGCAGTTCCTGCTGTTCTCGCTGGTGTCGGCCTTCTGCCTGCTCGCCGGCTTTGGCATTGCCGCCAGCGCCAACGGCACCACCGCGCTTGCGGCATTTGCCACGGCCGGCCCGGATGCGGCTCCGGCCTTCATGCTCCTGGCAATAGGCTTCCTGATCAAGGCCGGTGCCGTCGGCGTTCATGTCTGGCTGCCGGGGGCCTATGCCGAGGCCGATGATGATCTGTCGGCAATGCTTTCTGCCGTCATCAGCAAGGTGGCGGTCTTCGGACTGTTCATGGTCACCTATCTTGCCATTCGCTCGCAAGTCGGGCTCGAGATGGCGCATGTGATGGGCTGGATCGGGCTTCTGACGACCATTGCGGGTGCCGTCATGGCGCTTCAGCAGAGCGACATCAAACGTATGCTCGGTTATTCCAGCATGAGTCAGATCGGCTATATCATCACGGCGATCGCGCTGATGAGCCACCTCGGCTGGGTAACGGCATTCTACCTCGTCGCTAACCATCTGATGGTGAAGGGCATCCTGTTTCTCGCCGCCGCCGGCGTCATCCTGGCAACCGGAACCAGGCTGCTTGATCAGACTGGCGGCCTTGCTGGAAAGATGCCGCTCACTTTTGCAGCCGTTGTCATTGCCCTGATCTCGATGTCCGGCCTGCCGCCGCTCGCCGGCTTCGGCGGCAAATGGTTGTTGTTGAGCGCGATGACGGACAGGGGCTGGTATGGCCTGGCAATCGTTGGCGTTCTGGCGACGTTTATCGGTTTCCTCTACATGTTTCGGTTGGCCTATTCGATCTTCCTCGGACCGCGAAAACCGGCTTATGAGGAGGTGCGGGAGGCGCCGTGGCCGTTGCTCGTCCCGCAGTTCGTCCTGATTTTGTCGATTTTCGTGCTGTCCTTCTTCCCGAAGCTGCTGATGGATCCCGTGTCCGCGGCCATTGACCCCTATTTTGCTTCAACACTGGTTTGGCAGGGCATGTCGCTCGAGACGATCTATGGCTACTGGAACCCTGTTCCCGTCATGGCGTTCAGCGTGGCGGCCGCTGCGGTCCTGCTCGCGCTGTTCCTGTTGATCTACAGAGCCGGTTGGGGGCGCTCCATTCCGGTGAGCACCTCGCATTTCTACGGCTTCTATCGGCTCGTCTTTGCGCCGCTCGTGACACCGGTTGCCAACTTCGTGTGGGACGGGGTCTGCAGTCTAACCATCGGTTTGGCCGGACTGGTCCGCAGGATCTACACCGGCAATGGCCAGACCTATGCGCTTCAGGTGCTCTGCTACGTGATTGTTTTGTATCTGCTCGGCACCCTGCGACTGACGGCGGGCTGATAGGCAACGGGTCGTCATAAGGGCGGAGCCGCAGCGAGCCAATGGCACAAAGTTCGGTTACTGCCCCGCAGCGGCTTGCGCCATCCCGCCGAGAAGGCGGCTGGGAAGAAAGATCACCAGCCTTGCTGCGCCCTCTATGACGGATGCGCCGTCGGCGAGCATGGTCTGTCCCGCCGGAGCCCCTTCCTCCCTGAGCACGTTGCGCATCAAGGCATCGTTGTTTACGACATCCATCAGCGTCTGCGACGTGGCAAAGACGCTGTGCGTGCCGCCGTCGACGTCCGAAACATCGATAACCGCGATCTCCTTGTCCTGCAGCATTTCAATATCGGCGCCGCTGCCGACCCGTGGATGACCGCCTGCCAAGCGCCGCGAAATTCCAAGCGCGCGATCACGCCGTGACACGACGATCGTGAACGGCCGGGGGATGTCGACGATGTCTTCAAGCTGGCTCTGAAACACATCGACGTCGATATCCGGCCCAGCGAGGACCACGCCGCCCAGGCGTTTCAGAGTGCTGGTGCGGCCTCTGAGGGCCAGATCGCGCAAGGCTTCGGTGACGACATAGGCACCCATCGAATGACCGACCAGGATGATCCTCTTGGCATTGGTCTGTGCAGCGATCTCGATTGTTTCGGCAAGTCCGCGCCGACCGACCAGGGCGCTGTCGCGGTCGAACACGTAAAGAGGGATCGCCGCTCCCGATGGCCAGGCGTAGTGGAGCGAAACCGACTTGATGTTGTAGTCGTAGGTGATCTGGGCATTGCGGAAGACGCTGTCGGCGAAGTTGTTGTTGTAACCGTGGACGAAGATGAAGATCTCGCGATTCTCGGGCGCGCGCCGTGCCAGCGCCGCGTTCAACTGTCTGACGAATTCCTGTCGCTGGTCGATCGGCTGGAACGTCCTTGCCGAGAAATGCTGTTTCGGATCCGGGACGCGGCCACTTTTCTCGACGTTTCCGGCAACATGGTTTTGTGGAATTCCGATGTCGAGCTTCGCAAAATTCAGCGTCTTCGACCGCTCGGCGGAAAAGGGCAGCGAAAGATTGCCGGATGGCGCGCGTGTGGTTGCGACGAAGATCGGCACGATTGCCTGAGGCTCTGCACCGGATGAAGCTGCCACCGGAAGACCGAGCACTGCGCGTGGTCCGCCACAGCCGGCGAGGGCCAACAGCATGATCAAGATGACGGACAATCGCATTGATGACACGGCTCGTCTCAACTCCACCGGCAAGCTCTCCAGATCTGTGAACGGCAAGGCGCCTCGCAGACAATTGGTTCGGATCGCTCTCGCGCGGGCTATGCGCATCGGGCGAAGCAGTTCGTAGTTCTAAGCTATCCGCGACGGGTGCGGAAGATGAGTTCCGTGTGCATTCTCCGTGTCCGGTGTTTTGTGTCGTTCGGATGAAAAAATTACAATGTTTCAATCCTGTGCGAGACGAACTCTTCTCCGCAGTCGACCGCGAATATCTGGACGGCATGCCTGTTTGCGGGATTCTATGCTGATCACTTCGCTTCTTGATGCGCACTATAGTTCTGGACGGAGCACTGCGCCTTCGGCCTCTAGGGAGAGGGGTGAGCGGGTCCGGGCGTTTAAGGGAGCATCATGACTTGGGTTCCTACTCACGACTTCCACCTTTCGCATTGATCACCACGACAGACGCATTGATGAATGACGGGCGCGGTTTCTCGCAGCCTCGTTCCTTTGCAAATACGGCCCTGCGGGCCAGATCGTACTTGGCGCCGGTGATCGCCGGCTCCGGCCCTCCGCTGCGATCTCAGTCGTCGATCGGTTTCAACGCTCACCTCGTAAGACATGACGCATCCAGTTCTATAAAACGCCATTATCCAATTGGTTTTATTTTATTTCTTCAATCACCCACGCGTGGCGGCGAACCGTCGCGCCAGTAAAGCATTCGGGGAAATAGCGCATGAAAATACGTCCTGCTGCATCGAGATCTCGCGCTGCGTTCGGAGTGTCTGCCGCGGTGCTGGCTGCCTTTTTCGTGGTCGGCTGCCAAGGCGAGGACGACGTCGGGGAGCGGCCGCCACGACCCGTCAGAACCGTGGCCGTTTCGTTCAATCCCGAAGATACGTACGGATCGCTTGTCGGCGAGATTCGGCCACGCACCGAAACCAGCTTCAGCTTCCGGCAGGGCGGCGAGATCCGGGAGCGCGACGTTGAGGTCGGCGACCTTGTCGATGTCGGGGCCGTTCTCGCGCGCCTTGACGCCGAGGATGCGCAGGACGCGGTGCGCAAGGCCGAAGCGAACCTGTTCTCCGCCGAGGCTCAGTTCCAGAATGCCGAGGCCGACCGGGCACGGCAGCAGCAACTTTACCCGCGCACCACGACCCGGCAGGTCCTGGAGGCCGCCACTGCTCGGGCGAGCATGGCGCAGGCTGGTGTCGACGCCGCGAAAGCTGGCGTGCGGATCGCCCAGACCAATCTCGACAACCGCATACTGAAGGCAAACGCTGCCGGCGTCGTCACCGCGGTCGGAGGCGAAGTGGGACAGGTTGTCGGCGGTGGGCAGATGGTGGTGCGCGTTGCGCAGCTTGGAACACGCGATGCCGTCTTCCAGGTGCCCGAGGCCACGATCCAGTCCACCGGAGGCGACGCACGCGTCAACGTGCAACTGCTGAGCAACCCCAACATCAAGGCAACGGGAACGGTTCGGGAGATCTCGCCGACAGCTGATCCAATTACGCGCAACTTCACGGTGCGCGTTGGGCTTGACACTGCGCCGGATGAATTCCGTTTCGGTAGCGCCGTACGCGGTTCGATGCGGCTTTCCGGCGAGCCGGCGGCCCGGCTGCCGATCTCGGCGCTGTTCAGCGAGGGCAACCAGAGCGCCGTCTGGATCGTCGACGACGCAAGCAACACGACCAAGCTTGTGCCGGTCGAGGTGCATCGTTTCGACACGAAGGATTTCCTCGTGACCAAGGGTCTTTCAAGCGGAGACAACGTCGTCGTTGCCGGGGTGCAGCAGCTTCGTCCCGGCATGCCTGTCCGCTTGCTTGAAGGAAGCGCAGAATGAATGAGGGCTTCAACCTATCGGGCTGGGCGATCCAGCGGCAGAGCCTGATCATCTTTCTCGTGCTTTTGAGCGCTCTTGCGGGCATTCTTGCCTATATCAACCTGGGGCGCGACGAAGACCCGGAGTTCACATTCAAGACGATGATCGTTTCTGCGGCATGGCCGGGCGGGACGATTGAGCAGACCATCGATCAGATTACCGACCGCCTCGAGCGGACGCTTGAAGAAGTACCGAACCTCGACAATCTGCGCAGCATGACGACGGCGGGCCAGTCGGTCATCTACGTCACGCTCGACGATGCGACACCGCCCGATCAGGTTGGCGAATCCTGGTATCAGGCCCGAAAGAAGGTCGGCGACATGGTGTCGACGCTGCCGGCTGGTGTGCGTGGGCCATTCTTCAACGATGACTTCGGCGATACGTTCGGTATCATCTACGGCCTCACCTCGGAGGGCTTTAGTGATCGCGAAGTGCGCGATTGGGCCTATGAGGCACGCAATCGCCTGCTCAAGCTCGAAAATATCGGCAAGGTCCAACTGATCGGCACGCAGGACGAGACGATTTACATCGAGTTCTCGACCGAACGGTTGGCAAGCCTCGGCCTCAGCGCCGCGACGGTGATCGGCACGATCCAAGCGCAGAACGCGGTCCTGCCTGCAGGTCTCATAACTTCCCCGCAGGATCGGACCATCCTTCAGGTGTCCGGCAGCCTCGCCGACGAGACCACCATCCGCCAGTTGAACATCCCGACGACATCCGGTTTCGTCCGGCTGGGCGATATAGCAAGCGTGGTGCGGGGAACGGTGAACCCGCCTCAGCCACGCTTTCGCGTCAAGGGCAAGCCGGCAATCGGCATCGCCATTTCCATGGCGTCGGGTGGAGACATCCTGCAACTCGGCCAAAACATCGATGCAACGATGCGAGGGCTGGAGAACGATCTGCCGATCGGTATCAACCTGACGCATGTGGCGAGCCAGCCAACCGTGGTCAAGACGGCTATACGCGGCTTCACCACGTCGCTGGGCCAGGCGGTCGTCATCGTTCTCGGCGTCAGCTTCCTCGCGCTTGGCGTGCGCGCCGGCATCGCGGTGGCCGTCTCAATTCCGCTTGTCCTCGCATTGACCTTCCTGTTCATGGATATTGCCGGCATCGCCCTGCAGCGCGTCTCGCTCGGCGCGCTGATCATCGCTTTGACGCTGATGATCGATGACACCATGGTGACCGTCGAGACGATGATGGCGAAGCTCGAGCAGGGCTATGAGCGCATTCAGGCAGCCTCCCATGCCTATACGTCGACCGCATTTCCGATGCTTGCGGGCACGCTGGTGACGATCGCCGGCTTTATTCCGGTCGGCTTTGCGAGCAGCTCTTCGGGCGAATATGCACGATCGCTGTTCCTGGTGATCGGCTTCGCGCTCGTCGTCTCCTGGTTGGTGGCCGTGCTTTTGACGCCGATCATCGGCCTTGCCGTACTTAAATCGGGAACCGCAACCGGCCCCAAGCCTGATGGCGCGCTGCTCCGTGGCTTCAAGAACCTCCTGCATACCTGCATGAAGATGCGGCTCGTGGTGGTCCTCGCCACTGTCGCAATGTTTGTGGCGGCGCTGATCGGATCGTCTGCCATGAAGCGGCAGTTCTTCCCGGCGTCCGACAGGCCAGAGCTTATCCTGCAACTGACCCTGCCGCAGAGCGCGTCGCAGGAGGCCACAGCCGACTACGTGTCGAAGGCCGAGGAGATTCTCGCCGCCGACGAGGATGTGGCAGACTGGAGCTTTTACATTGGTTCCGATCCGGTGCGCTTCTTTCTGTCGATGGCGCTGCAGCCTCCCGCGCCATCCCGCGCCCAGGCCGTTGTCATCGCCAAAAGCGTCGGCGCACGCGAGGCGCTGCAGGCGCGCCTGCAGAAGACGCTCGAAGAAAGGATGCCGGACATCCTGGTGCGCCTCTCACCGCTCGAAATGGGTCCTCCGGTCGGTTGGCCCGTTCAGTATCGCGTGATCGGGCCGGACATTCCCGGTGTCCGCCATGTCGCCTGGCAGCTTGCCGATGCGCTCAGCAAAGTGCCTGGTGTGGTCCAGCCCAATCTCGACTGGAATGAACCGATCCGCAAGATTGTCATCAATGTCGACCAGGACCGCGCTCGACTGGTGGGGCTCAATTCCTCTGTGATTGCCCAGACCCTGTTTGCGACGGCATCCGGCCTTCCGATCACGCAGGTGCGGGACTCGATCTACCTCATCAACGTCGTCGCCAGGGCGACGGAGGAGGAGCGCGTTGATATCGGCACAATCCGGTCGTTGCAGATCCCGGTCGGCCCCAATCATACGGTGCCGCTTTCCAGTATCGCCACGATCGACTACCAGACGACACAGCCCATCATCTGGCGTCACGACAGCTCAACCAACATCACCGTCCAGGCAGACACGGCCGCGGGTGTGACGGCTGCCAGTGTCGTTGAGGCCGCGGCAGGCAAGATCGAGGAGTTGCGCCAGGCCAACCCGCGCTACCTGATCGAGGTCGGCGGTGCGGTCGAAGGCGCAGACGATGGGCTCGCCTCGGTCGTCGAGATGCTTCCGGTGATGGGTGTCATCATCCTGATCGTGCTTATGTTCCAGCTGCAGAGCGTACAGCGGCTGCTGCTTGTCATCAGCGTCGTGCCTCTGGGGCTGATCGGCGTGGTGTTGATCATGCTGGTGACGAATACCCCGGTGGGCTTCATCGCCGTTCTCGGGATGATCGCACTCATCGGCATGATCACCAGAAACTCCGTGGTGCTGATCGACCAGATCGACCTTGCGATCGAAGAACGGGGCCGGACGTGGCAGAGCGTCATCGATGTCACTGGGCAGCGTCTGCGGCCGGTCTTCCTGACGGCAGGCTCGACCGTCCTCGGCATGCTGCCGATCATCCGCGATCCGTTCTGGTCACCCCTCGCTTTTACCGTCATCGGCGGTCTGGTGGTGGCTGCGGCGCTGACACTGATCTTCCTGCCGGTGCTCTACGTCTTGTGGTTTCGCATTCCCGCCGAAGCGGAGCCCGGAAAGGCAGAGCCTGCCACGGCCGAGCCGGTTGCGGCCGGGGCGTGACGGTAAGTGGGATGTTGCCCGGCCTTGGCGCGAGTATGGACCCTCCGTCGGCTTTTCCGTTTGTGCCCGGTGCGATGAGCGCCGAGGCGCAGCCGCGAGGGTAGGAGAAAGAGACGCAATGCTAAGCCGCGGGACTTTATGCTAATTCCGTCGATACATTCCCGGTTATGATTTGATTTCAGTGTTTATTTTAAGAGTGTTGTTCAAGGGGAGTAACCATGTCGGACTTGATTGCAGTTGTTTACCCAACCGAAGCGAAAGCCGAGGAAGTGCGCCAGCGCTTGTTCGAATTGCAGAAGGAATACTTGATCAAGGTCGGGGATGCTGTCATCGCCACGAAGACTGAAGGCGGTAAGATCAAGTTGAATCAGATGGTCAACATGACCGCCGCCGGCGCAGCGTCGGGGAGTTTCTGGGGGCTGCTGATCGGTGTTCTGTTTCTCAATCCTCTGGTGGGCGTCGCGGTCGGTGCTGCATCCGGTGCCATCGGCGGCGCCTTGACTGACGTTGGTATCAACGATGCCTTCATGAAGGATCTCGCCGCCAATCTTCAGCCCGGCAATGGGGCGTTGTTCGTGCTGATCAAGGAGATGACAGCGGACAAGGTGCTCAAGGAATTGGCGCCCTATGGCGGCGTCGTGCTCAAGACCTCGCTCGACGAAACGAAGGAACAGGTCCTGCGCGACGCGCTGGAGAAGACAGCCGCGGCCGGCTAGTTTTCATTGTTGAAATATATCGAGCATTCCGCGCGGGATCGGGTCAGGAAACTGGCGCGGTCCCCGGGATGGTGAGATTTCTGTCGAGCCGCGCCTGCCCTCCGGGGAGGCTCGTGCGACGCCAAGCTCCTGGTTCCTTGAAGCTGAACTCGGGAAATTGGGGTAATTTCTAGGGGCGGGTATGGTGGAAGCAGGTGGCAGTCGCACGATCGGTTCGGTAACGACCGGTATCCTGGTGCTTGCTTTGCTTTACTTCGCGCAATCCATCTTTGCGCCGCTCATCTTTTCCTTGCTGACCATTGCGCTGGTCTGGCCGATTCAAGCCGCTTTACAGCGCTGGTTGCCAAAGCTTCTCGCCCTTCTGATTACACTTGTCGCAACCATGATCGTGATCGTCGCCATCGGGTCTTCGGTGGCGTGGGGCTTCGGCAAGCTTGCCCAGTGGCTCTTCGTCAACGCTGACCGCTTCCAGGCGATCTATGTCGACTGGACAACATGGCTGGAAGGGCACGGCGTCGCCGTCGCTGGCCCCTTGGCGGACCGCTTCGATGTCACCTGGCTCGTTCGCTTTGTGCAGGGAATGGCTGGGCGAGTAAACAGCTTCGCCGGTTTTGCCTTGTTGGTCTTCATTTTCATCATGCTCGGCCTGCTCGAGGTCGAAGATTTCAATGCGCGAATACTCCTGCCCGCCGCCCAGCCTTACGGAATGCGCATCCTGGTGGCCAACCGGGTGATTGGCGCAAAGCTGCGCCGCTTCATGATCGTCCGGACGTTTGCCAGCATTCTTACCGGATTGGTGGTCTGGCTCTTTGCGCTCGGCGCGGGACTTGAACTCGCCGCCGCGTGGGGCGCGATCGCATTCGCTCTCAACTACATCCCTTTTCTCGGGCCTTTTGTGGCGACGGCGCTTCCGACACTGTTCGCCATCGCGCAGTTCGACTCGTGGCAGACTGCGGCTGTCATCTTTGCGAGCCTCAACGTCATCCAATTCATCATCGGCAGCTACCTGGAGCCGAGGCTGACGGGAGCTTCGTTGGCAATATCCCCGTTTGCCGTTATTTTCGCGGTGTTTTTCTGGAGTTTCATGTGGGGCGTCGCGGGTGCCTTCATCGGCGTGCCGATGCTGATAGCGTTCATTGTCTATTGCGCGGGCACGCCGTCGGGAAAGTGGATCGCGACATTGCTGTCGAGCAATTCAAAGGTCGCGACGAACAGTGAGCCGTGAAGGCACGCGGATGATCGATTTGGTGCGGATAAAGCCACGCCGTGGCGTGCTAATAAAGCGTCCCTGCATCTGAGGGTTGAGAAGCGCGGTCGAAGAGGCTAGATTACAGGTAGGAGGCGAAACGACTGCCGGAGAGGGCACGGGGAAGATAAGGAGACATCAGTTGAAAGCCGGGCGGTGATATCTGACGCGGGCAAATGAAAATTCGGCTTGGAGACACGTGGAAACAAGCAGTCAGCCCGACAATCCCAGAGCGACAGGCGGCAATAGCTGCTGTGGTATGCTAGGCTGGCAGGCTGCGCTTGACAGTTCGAGTTCCGCTTCTGGTGCGGGTGAAAGTTGGCGGCAGCACTTGATGGGTCGCCGGACGGGGAGGCAAAGACCACTTATTCTTCAGTAATCGACAGCTTTTCGACACTCCGCAGCCGATCGCGCTTTGCCATCGGCCAACTGGAAGGTGACGCGATGACAACTGAAGATGCCATGACGTATGCCCCGTTGCTTGAGAGACGACTTGACGATGAGCGGCACGAGACCTCCGCTCGCGAAACGGTTAGCGCGAAACCGGTGAAGAAGAGGGCGCAGTTTTTACCGTCCTTTGAATTTTCGACTGCTGGCCTACCACGATCGGATCAGTTCGCCGCGTGGCGCAACAGCTTCTCGCCCATGCTTGAATTAGCCGAGATCGACCAAACGACAAGCGACTTCCAGGGGCGACAGAAGCTTTGGGACCTTGGCAGTCTTGTCTTTGCAGAAATCAGCACTGACCGCCTCGCATTTTCCAGTCTGCCCGGACATGTTCGGCGGGATCCCGTTGACCACTGGACAATGACCGTCCTTTTGTCCGGGTCGATCCGGACCGACGCGGCAAGGGGTGCGTTTACGGCGGGGCCGGGCGAAATGCAGATTCATTCGCTTGGTCGCTCCTTTGCCGGTGTGGTGGACAAAAGCGAGATGCTCATGCTTTTTGTGCCGCGTGATCATTCCCTTGAGACGGCGGCCATCCTTGGCTCGGCAGAATTTTCCGCGGTTGGGACCGGCATGGGGCGGTTGCTCTCGGACTATCTTGTCGATGTGGCCAAGCGTCTGCCGATGCTCACCGAGGCCGATCTTCCTGGACTTGTCGCGGCCACGCGCGCGATGATCCTTGCCTGTGTGTCGCCATCCGCTGAGCATATCGAAGCGGCCGAGGGGCCGATCGCCAATGTCCTTCTCGAAAGGGCGCGGCAACTGATACAAGGCCGGTTGCTCGACCCGAAACTCAGTTGCGAGATGGTGCGCAGGGAGCTCGGCATTTCGCGCACGCGGCTCTACAACCTTTTCGAGCCCTTCGGCGGGGTGATGCATTTTATTCAGCACCGTCGGCTGCTCAGCGCCTGTGCGGCGCTGACCGATCCCAACGATCGGCGCCTCATATTCCAGATCGCTGAAGAGCGTGGTTTCAGCGACGGGGCGGAGTTCAGCCGCGCATTCAAGCGAGCCTTCGGCTCCAGCCCGAGCGAGGTGAGAAACAGGGGCGGAGGTGGCATCCCCATTCGGCGGCTCCAAGAGGATTGCCCACCAGCAGAGCGACTGGGTGTGCTTCTGCGCCGGTTGCAGGGATAACCTGAAGCGAAGGTCGCCTAGCTCGGTCTTGCCCGAGGCATTGAATAGGCGCGTGCGGCTGGAATCTCGTGGCGGAACCTGTGGAAGAACTTGGCGATCGGGCCCCGGATCGACACGAAACGTTGAAGCTGCCATGGCGACGTCAATCATTTCCTGATCCGCTCACGTCATCGGCTCAGTGACCGGACTTCCCAGCCCGATTATTCCGCCTCTTGTGGAGGCGGTGTTCGACGCAGACGCGATATCCCGCTTGGCGGCATCCTTCGTATCGAAGCTTTAGCGGAAGCGGCGGTACGATCTGCACGGACCCCGGATAATACCAATCCTCGCTGATCTTGGCTGACGGTATACCCAAAAGCCGACGAATCTCAATCGCTGGTGCAAACAGGAGGTTTGCGAAGGGTTCAGCGGTCTCGTTCCGGGCGGACTTTGATGGGGAGAGGCTGCGTCTTTTGCCCGACAGACAAGGGACGCCAGCCACGCTCGTCGGCTCTTGGCGCTTGCCTCGATCCATGACTGCGGTTCGCGCTCAGATGCCGCCCGATTGGGCAATGTGACCCTGCAGGTCGTGCGTGGCTGGCTGATGCGCTGCAATGCACGCGGTCTCGACGGGTTGATCAACGGCAAAGCTCCCGGCAAGTCGTCGCTGTTGAACGACGATCGGCATGCGGCATTGGCTCAAGCCATCGAACGCGGCCCCACACCCTATTTCGATGGCGTCGTCCACTGGCGTCCATGTCATCTGGCGCAGTGGCTATCGGAGGCGTTCCGCGTCTCGGTGAGCGAGCAGACGTTGGGCCGCGAGGTGCGCTTCTATGGGCTACCGCAAACTCTCAGCCCGCCCGAGGCATCATGCGCAGGGCGCCGAGGCGGTCGACAGATTTAAAAAACGTCCCCGCCGGTGGGCGAGGCGCAGTTCCGAGCCGTCTGCCCCACGCGACCAGCGCACGCGTTCCGCCTCAATCTTCGGCGCGATCTGCCCGAGACCCGGCAAGGCGGCAGCCCGGGTCATGCCTTGGTGTGATACCCACGCCATGAACCAGCGTCTGATCGGGATATCCCGCGATCTTGCCGACAATGCCCATGCTGTCCTCATCATGGACCAGGCGGGCTTGGCATGTGTCGGCAAAGCTCATCGTGGTCGAGCGCTGCTGCCGCGCATGGCAAAAGCGCCAGAGCCAGCCATCGAGAACCATGTCCATCGGCATGCCGGTCTGGGCGCATGAGTTTTGATCAATGAGGATTGGTATCAGTTATCGGCTTTTCGCTTAGACGCATCCCGGACTTCTCGTGTGGCATCTGCTCGATCATCAGCCCGCATGAGTTCATGGTGCCCTATGCGTTCGTCTACGCGAATCTTTTTCCTTCGATGAGCCCGCCTCTTCCGATCGAGAATCGGACCTCGCGAATGGTTGCCAGCGAATCTCGCATTTGATTCTTGTAAATTCGGTCGCGGCGGGAGCCGTCGCCAACCTCGATTCCGAAAAATGGTCGACGCAGCACAGGGTCTATTCCGGCCAAATTGACGCCCGGATCGGCCTTTCCCCTCAATTTCGACCGCATTCTGCCTCTTTCTGAAACAGGCAGTGTTCCTTTCGCACAGGCTAAACCTAAGGGAATAAAGAGCTTTCTTAATCCTTTGTTAATTTCCTCGGACCGCCTGCGGCGATTTTGTGTCGTTTCAGCAACAGGGTTCTGCGAAGGGCGATGCAAAGCACGTGATCTCACCAGTTGGACGTTGCGCCGATGAGCGCGTCTTGTATTTTCAACTCCGGAAGCAAGGGCGGTTGATCGTCCGACTTCTTGAACGTTGGGGATGGGGCAGGGAACGCTGTCCTTCAGCAAAATACCCAGACCCGTTTGAAACTTTTGACTGGAGGTCAGAAATGAACATCAAGAGCCTTCTTCTCGGCTCCGCTGCAGCTCTCGCAGCAGTATCCGGCGCACAGGCAGCCGACGCAATCGTCGCAGCCGAGCCGGAGCCCATGGAATACGTTCGCGTTTGCGACGCTTTCGGCACTGGCTACTTCTACATCCCGGGCACCGAAACCTGCCTGAAGATCAGCGGCTTCGTCCGTTTCCAGACCGACTT
Organism: Ensifer sp. M14; assembly: GCF_003355565.1. Lineage (NCBI taxonomy): Bacteria > Pseudomonadati > Pseudomonadota > Alphaproteobacteria > Hyphomicrobiales > Rhizobiaceae > Ensifer > Ensifer sp. M14. The sequence continues at coordinate 3,652,127 of NZ_QJNR01000004.1, read as the reverse complement.
TGGTCGTGATGCTGCTGACAACAAGTGGGAAAACCCGGACCAGTCCACGTCTGACTGGGATGCATTCTCGCGCGCTTACATCGCGTTCGACGCCAAGAGCGACACCGAGTACGGCACGCTCACCGGCTTCTTCGCCGCTGAATTCAACGCTGACACCGACAGCGACGACGGCGACAGCCTGATCGACGTTGATGAAGCCTACATCCAGCTCGGCGGCCTCAAGGCCGGCTTCTTCTACAGCTGGTGGGATAAGGGTCTGAACGGCGAAACCGACTCGCTCGGCAACAACACCGAGTTCAACTCGGTCGCCTACCTCTATGACGGTGGCACGTTCCAGGCTGGTATCGCAATCGACGAACTCGAAGCTGCTACCACCAAGGCTAACGGCCTCGGCGTTGAAGGTATCGTTTCGGCTTCGGTCGGCGGCGTATCGTTCGACCTGCTCGGCGGCTTCGACACCGAACTTGAAGAAGGCGCGATCCGCGGCTTGCTCTCGGCTGACCTCGGTCCGGGCACCTTCCAGCTCGCTGGTATCTGGGCTTCCAACCCGAACGCTTACTGGGCTGACTCCGAGTGGACCGTTGCTGCGTCGTACGCCTTCAAGGCAACCGACAAGCTGAAGATCACCCCCGGTGCTCAGTACTGGAGCGATCTGCAGAATGGCAACGACTTCGACAGCGGCCTCGACAAGTGGCGCGCTGGTCTGACCCTCGACTACGCGATCACCGAAGGTCTGGCTTCGCGCGTCTCGGTTCAGTACGAAGACCGCGATCTCGTTGGCGGTGGTTCGGAAGACCAGGTCAAGGGCTTCGTCCGCCTGCAGCGCGACTTCTAATCTGATCTGACCTCGGTCAGTTTAGAGAAGCCCGGCTTTCGAGCCGGGCTTTTTCGTTTTTGTGCAAAGGCCGGGTGGAGCCGTTTCGTTGCGATGAATGTCGCAGGCCCTCTTTAAGCGCCGCGCACATTACAGCGCCGCGCGTCAAGTATGACGCGCAAAGGACGCTGTAACGCTTTACATTTGCTGCATAATTTTCTCCCTCAATCGATCCCGATTTAAGGAACTATGCAGTCGTCTCCAGAAATTCAGCGATATCTTGCTTGAGGTCACCGACATGCAGCAATGGTGCGTGTCCCTGGCCAAATGCGGTAACCGAAATCATTCTCTGATGCCGAAAGTGCATTTCGGCGACTGTTTTGTCGGCCAGCAACCGCGTGTTTTCTCCACGGATGAGCAACAAAGGGTATTGGCCGAGCGCCTGAAAGGGCTCCCAGAGATCGGGCAGGGGAGTGCTGGCGTCGAGCGGCAGCAACTGCTTTGCAATTGCCTGATCGAAGTCGGGGGCCGGATATCCGTTTTCATCGCGGTAAATGGCGTTCGCCATGGCGCGCCAATCGATTTCGCCAAGTGCCGGAAACTCGGTGCCGTGCAAGGCCCGAAGATAAGCCGGCGCATCTTCCCAGGTCTGCGGTCTGCCACCGTTATTGAGGTAGTCGCGGATTGCCAGCAATCCGCCACGTTCGATCACGGGGCCGATATCGTTTAGTATCACGGCGGCAATGAGCGATGGCATCTGTTGCGCAAGCAGATGCAGGATCAATCCGCCGCGTGAGGTGCCGATGAAAACCGCTCTCTCAATTCCGAGTGTATGGCATGCCGTGATCACGTCGTTCGTTTCTACGGGGATGCTGTAGTGGCTCTTGTCCGGATCGCGCTCCGATTGTCCACGGCCGCGGTAGTCGAGGCAGACGACAGTGTGTGAGCCGCTGACCGGGGATGAGAGATGCCGTGCGAGGAAATGGAAGTCTCGACTGTTGCGCGTGAGGCCGGCAAGGCACACGACGGGTAAAGAACCGCCAACATCGAGCGATTTGTGACCATAGATACGTGCGTAGAGCCGCAAGCCGTCGTTCGATGGAAAATAGCGCTCGCTAAAACCGTCCTGCCGCATGGCTCTGACCTTTCCTCTGATCGTCAAAGAGAGAATAGAGCGCTTTCAGGGAAAGTGCGAAGCGCTTTTTCGTCAGAAAATTCGTGAAAACAAAGAGATAGAGCTGTTTCGGTGATCCGTTCGAGCTTGAACAATTTTAGTGACCGGGCTTGGGTCGCCATACCATGATGCTGCGACCTTTGTCAGTGCGGCGGGCGTAAACATGGGGGCGAAAATTGGCGCTCCCGCAGTTCGCCGAGCATAAATTTAGTGCGCAGATATCTTGCTGCAGTGGCTTGAGTGCACGCCGGTCTCGGTCGTTTACCAGCGGCTTCACTGCCGTCTCCTGTCGTTAAGACGGTGAACGCCCCATCCTGAGATCTTCAACGATATCAGCACTTTGGCCGAGCCGCACTTTGTAGACCTGGTAGTTTTCCATGACACGCTGGACGTAATTGCGCGTCTCCTGGAATGGGATGCGCTCGATCCAGTCGACGACCTCGTCGATTGGCTTGCCGCGAGGATCGCCATAGCGGCTGAGCCAGTCCGGGACCCGGCGTGGGCCGGCATTGTAGGCGATGAAGGTGAGAATGTAGGATCCGCCGAAGCTGTTGATCTGTTCACCGAGGTAATGCGCGCCGAGGGTGGCGTTGTATCCGGCATCGCTCGTCAACCGGTCCTTGGAATAGGCAAGACCGTAGCGGCTCGCCACGCCTTTGGCGGTTCCCGGCAGCAGCTGCAGCAGTCCGCGCGCGTTGGCCGTCGAGACGGCCGCGGGATTGAAGGCGCTTTCCTGGCGCGCGATCGCATAGGCGAGCGCCTTGCCCGAGCCGTCGATGTTGGCGGTCGGCGGGATGACGCCGACGGGAAAGGCAAGCGCGGCGACGTCGATGCCGCGGCCGAAGGCCGTCTTGCCGATCTGAAGGGAAAGCTGATGGTTGCGGGTTTTCTCGGCGCGGGCCGAAAGGATGGCCAACTCTCCGGGGCTCGTCAGTTCTTCCGCTAGTGCCCGATAAATGCTGTCGGCGCGCCAGCTGTGGCCCGCGGCTTCGAGCCGCGAGATGGCACGAACCGCCTCGCGGCCTTCGAAACGGGCGCGGTCTTCAGCTGAAGGGGCGGGATAGGTTACGTTGAGTACCTTGCGGCCGAGCCGTGCGGCTGCCAGCTGGCCGTAGAACGTGCCTGGAAACCGGGCGGCATTGGCGAAATAGTCCTTGGCGTTGCCCGGTCCACCGGCTTCCGCCGATCGTCCAAGCCAGTACCAGGCGCGCGATGCGGAAAGCGGTCTGGTGGAAACGTCGAGAATGCGTCGGAAATGCCGCGCGGCGGCAGCCGCGTCCTCCTTGCCACGCAGTGCGTACCAGCCGGCATGAAACTCCGCATCGACGATATCGGTCGCTTCGGTTGCCCTGTGGTTGGCGGCAACCTGATAGGCGCCGCGGAAATCCCCCTTGTCCAGCAGCCCGCGGCTGATAATCCTCTGCTCGGTCCACCACTCTCCGGGATTGATCAGCGCGTCCTGCTCGCTCGGCATCGTCGCCAGCAGCTTGGCGGCCTCCGCATACTTCTCCTGCTTGCGGAGGTTTTCGATGCGAATGAACAGATAGGCCGGGTCCTTGTGCCATGAGGCATCGACCGCTGATATCAGCGCAGGGGCGTTCGCGCTGCCGCGGCTGACGGCGGCCCAGGCGCGATAGAGTGACTGCGCCTTGCCGAGATCGCTGAAGCGTTCGGCCTGCTCGACGCGATTGCGATAGAGCAGCATCGCCATTCGCCGTCTGTGGTCGGCGACCGTCAGCAGGCCGGAAAATTCCGAAAGGATCTGCGTCTCCACATCCTTGTCGAGCCCCTGCTTGAACCAGAGCGCGCGCAAGCGCGTGGCAGCCGCCGCACTTTGCCCCTCGGCCACAAGCGCGCGGGCAAGAATAATCGTGCCTTCCGTGGTTTCAGGCTGTGTCTGGCCGAAGGCAGCAAGAACGTCGGCTGGCCGCGGGTTCTCGCGATAGAGCGCGCGTTCGGAGTTGGCGCGCAGCGATTTGAGGCCGGGCCACCCCTGCAGTTCACGCTGGGCACTGGCGATTTCGAAGGAGGGGATGCCGCGTTGACCCGAGACGGCGATCGCCCAGGTCAGAATGTGACGGTCGAGCGTGCCGTCGGCAATACGGTTTCGCACGGCGATTGCTGTGGCCGGGTCCTTGTTGGAAAGCGCATCCAGCCCGAGTTTCAGCTCAGCGTGGATCGGCGATGCCGTCGCGGGGATCGCGCCGGTGATGTCCTTGCCGGAAACGCGGCCAGCCTTGTCGGAGATCGCGGGTTTGGCGCCTGGTACCGGCACTTTGTTCGCGGACTCGGAAGAATGGGCCGACGAGGCCAGAAGCGCCGCGCCGATCATGGCGGCGACAGGCAGAAGAATCGATCCGCGCATCAAGAGCCCCGTGTTTCCCCGTGTCTCGCATTCATTTGCCGCCGGATTGCCTAACGAAAGGTTACCGGGATTTAACGATCATCGTAATCGCATCTCGGGCGCCTTCGCTCCGGATGGCAAGCGACGAGGATCATGCGGCTTGAGCGTCAAGCCTTTACGCGAAAACCGGCATGAAATGCCGTGTCACGGCGCTTGCCGCAGCCCCCTCACATGATTATGGTGCGGCAGTTTTTTAACCGTCGATTACGGCCAAAGCGTGAGTGTGCTTGCGTCTTTGAGCCGTCAGGAGTTGTGCATGTTCAAGGGTTCCATTCCCGCTCTCGTAACACCGTTCACCGCCGCCGGCGCTGTGGATGCGGAAGGTTTCGTCGCGCATGTGGAATGGCAGATAAAAGAGGGCAGCTCCGGCCTCGTGCCCGTCGGCACGACTGGCGAATCCCCGACCCTTTCGCATTCCGAGCACAAGCAGGTCGTCGAACTCTGCATCAAGGCGGCCGCTGGGCGTGTGCCCGTGATTGCCGGCGCCGGCTCCAACAACACGATCGAAGCCGTCGAGCTTGCGCAACACGCCGAAAAGGCGGGTGCCGACGCGGTGCTTGTCGTCACGCCTTACTACAACAAGCCGACGCAGAAGGGCCTCTTCGCCCACTTTTCGGCGATCGCTGAAAGCGTGAAGCTGCCGATCGTCATCTACAATATCCCCGGCCGCTCCGTCGTCGACATGAGCGTCGAAACGATGGCAGCCCTTGCCAAGGCCTACCCGACGATCGTTGGCGTCAAGGATGCGACCGGCAAGATCGAACGCGTATCCGAGCAGCGTATGGCCTGCGGCAAGGATTTCGTGCAGCTTTCCGGCGAGGACGCCACCGCACTCGGCTTCAATGCCCATGGCGGTGTCGGCTGCATCTCGGTAACGGCAAACGTCGCGCCGCGGCTTTGTGCTGAATTCCAGCAGGCCACGCTTGCCGGCGACTATGCCAAGGCGCTGGAATATCAAGACAAGTTGATGCCGCTGCACAAGGCCATCTTCATGGAGCCTGGCCTTTGCGGCGCCAAGTACGCGCTGAGCCGCCTCGGCCGCATGAGCCGCGCGGTTCGTTCGCCGTTGCTTTCGACACTCGAACCGTCAACGGAAGCCGCAATCGATGCGGCGCTCAGGCATGCAGGATTGATGAACTGATGGCACCCAAGGGAAGCCAGCGCACGGTCAGGAAAATTGTCGCGGAAAACCGAAAGGCCCGCTTCAACTACGAGATCGTCGATACCTACGAGGCCGGCATGGTTCTGACCGGAACCGAGGTCAAGTCGCTGCGCGAAGGCAAGGCAAACATTGCGGAATCCTACGCCACCGACGAGGGCGGGGAGATCTGGCTGATCAATTCCTACCTGCCGGAATACCTGCAGGCAAACCGCTTCAACCACGAGCCCCGCCGTCGGCGCAAACTGCTGTTGTCCAAGCGCGAGGTCAACCGGCTTCAGGGCGCCGTCAACCGCGAAGGCATGTCGCTCATTCCGCTCAAGATCTATTTCAATGATCAGGGCAGGGCCAAGCTCGAGCTGGCGCTCGGCAAGGGCAAGAAGCTGCATGACAAGCGCGAAAGCGCCAAGGAACGCGACTGGAACAGGCAGAAGAGCCGGTTGCTCAAGGATCGTGGCTGAACGCAGCCGCGCTCTCGCCACGGCGCGGACATTTCTTCACTGATTGGCGAGTGGCGCTCAGATCTCTACGGGATCTGCCACTGGCTCGATGTGCTGGCGGGGGGTGCGCTCGGACGGGTCGCGGCCGATTTCCGCGCGCAGCGTGACGAGATCGATGAAGTGATCGGCCTGGCGCCGCAGGTCGTCGGCGATCATTGGCGGCTGGGTTGACATCGTCGACACGACCGAGACCTTTCGACCCCTGCGCTGCAGCGCCTCGACGAGCGTGGTGAAATCGCCATCGCCCGAGAAGATCACCAGATGATCAACGGTTTCCGATTGTTCCATGGCGTCTATCGCGAGTTCGATGTCCATGTTGCCCTTGATCTTGCGGCGGCCGAGCGAGTCGGTGAATTCCTTGGCCGGCTTGGTCACGACCTTGTAGCCGTTGTAGTCCAGCCAGTCGATCAACGGACGGATTGAAGAATATTCCTGGTCCTCGATGAGAGCCGTGTAGTAGTAGGCGCGCAGCAGGTAGCCGCGCTTCTGAAATGCCTTGAGCAGTTTGCGATAGTCGATGTCGAAACCGAGGCTCTTCGAAGCGGCGTAGAGATTGGCGCCGTCGATAAAAAGAGCGATCTTCTCGCGTGGATCAAACATCGTTATTCCTTTTTAGTGCGCATCTCGCTCGGCTAAGCGACCCTTCGGCGAATGCGCGAAAATACGTCGATTACATTAATGATTGCTGATATTGCAAATAATGTAGTTAACCACTTGCATTATTCCAAGCGGCTTCCCGCGAATATAGCTAGTTTTAGCAGTTGCTGCAGTTCGTCCACATCGCAAGTCTGCAGTTTCTACCAGACGTTTCCGGTCTGCATTTGGAAGTGCAACCAGAATATGTATTCGCGAAGTCTAGCCCGTCCGTGTGGCATTTTACCATGCGACACGGGGTGATGTGAGCGCTCTATGCAGGAAAAACTTGAACTCCTGTTGTTTTGATTGTATCCGAGCGGCTAATTCCAGAAATCGGAGCCGATGAGGCCGTCATCCGGCGGCCGTTCCGGTCTCGTGTCGTTAATCCGTGCTGCGGCGATGATCGCCGCGCTTTGAGCCCAAAAGGACAGGCAATGGCCCGCGTCACCGTCGAAGATTGCATTGACAAGGTCGACAACCGTTTCGAACTCGTGCTGCTCGCCAGCCACCGCGCCCGCCTGATCTCGCAGGGCGCAGCGATCACCATCGATCGCGACAATGACAAGAACCCCGTGGTCGCACTGCGCGAAATCGCCGACGAGACCCTCTCGCCCGGCGACCTCAAGGAAGACCTGATCCATTCGCTGCAGAAGCATGTCGAAGTGGACGAGCCCGAGCCCGATCCGGCTTCGCTGGTTCAGGCCGATGCCGACACGACGTTTGCCGCGACGGCGGAAGATGACGATCAGCCGGAAGCAATTACCTTCGACCGCATGTCGGAAGAAGAGTTGCTGGCCGGCATCGAGGGCCTGGTGCCCCCGGAAAAGAGCGACGACTACTGAGATCCGTAACGGAACAAACGTTCCCGCGTGTTATCAAAGCAGTGCGCCACTCGTATGATTGGCGCACTTTTTTTATTGTCTTTTCCCACGGAGCCGCCAGCGAATGATGCGCCAATACGAGCTCGTTGAGCGCGTTCAGAAGTACAAGCCCGACGTCAATGAAGCCCTGTTGAACAAGGCTTACGTCTACGCCATGCAGAAGCACGGGCAGCAGAAGCGGGCAAGCGGCGACCCCTACATTTCCCACCCGCTGGAAGTCGCGGCGATCCTCACGGAAATGCATCTCGACGAATCGACGATCGCGGTCGCACTCCTGCACGACACGATCGAGGACACGAGCGCGACCCGGCAGGAGATCGACGATCTCTTCGGCGAGGATATCGGCGCCTTGGTCGAGGGCCTGACCAAGATCAAGAAACTCGATCTCGTCACCAAGAAAGCCAAGCAGGCCGAAAACCTGCGCAAGCTGTTGCTGGCGATCTCCGACGACGTGCGCGTCCTCCTGGTCAAGCTTGCCGATCGTCTGCACAATATGCGCACACTCGACCATATGACGGCCGAGAAGCGCGCGCGCATCTCCGAGGAGACGATGGACATCTATGCGCCGCTCGCCGGGCGCATGGGCATGCAGGATATGCGCGAGGAACTGGAAAACCTCTCGTTCCGCCATATCAATCCGGAGGCCTTCGAGACCGTCACCCGGCGCCTGGAAGAATTGTCCGAGCGCAACGAGGGCCTGATCAAGAAGATCGAAGACGAACTGACCGAGCTGCTCCAGGCCGAAGGCTTGAAGGGCGCGCAGGTCAAAGGGCGGCAGAAGAAGCCCTATTCGGTCTTCCGCAAGATGCAGTCGAAGTCGCTGTCCTTCGAGCAGCTATCCGACGTCTGGGGCTTTCGTATTGTCGTCGACGATATCCCATCATGCTATCGCGCGCTCGGCATCGTGCACACGCGCTGGCGCGTGGTGCCCGGGCGCTTCAAGGACTACATCTCCACCCCGAAGCAGAACGACTATCAGTCGATCCACACCACCATTGTCGGTCCGTCCCGTCAGCGCATCGAGCTGCAGATCCGCACACGACGGATGAACGACATCGCCGAGTACGGTATTGCTGCGCATTCGCTCTACAAGGACGGCGAGGGCGCGTCGACCGAGACTGCCCTGTCGCCGACATCGAATGCCTATTCCTGGCTCAGGCGCACGATCGAGTCGCTGGCCGAAGGCGATAATCCGGAGGAGTTTCTCGAGCACACCAAGCTAGAGCTTTTCCAGGATCAGGTGTTCTGCTTCACGCCGAAGGGGCAGCTCATTGCGCTGCCGCGCGGCGCGACACCGATCGACTTCGCATACGCGGTCCATACCAACATTGGTGACACCTGCGTCGGCGCCAAGATCAACGGCCGCATCATGCCGCTGGTGACGCGCCTCAACAACGGTGACGAAGTCGAGATCATCCGCTCGGGTATCCAGGTGCCGCCGCCCGCATGGGAAGAGATCGTCGTCACCGGCAAGGCGCGCTCCGCCATCCGGCGCGCGACGCGGGCCGCCATCCGCAAGCAATATGCAGGCCTCGGCTACCGTATTCTCGAGCGAACCTTCGAACGCGCCGGCAAGACGTTTTCGCGCGAGGCCCTGAAACCTGCGCTGCATCGGCTCGGCCATAAAGAGGTCGAGGATGCGATCGCATCCGTCGGTCGCGGCGAACTGTCGTCGCTCGACGTGCTGCGTGCTGTGTTCCCCGACCACCAGGACGAGCGCGTCACGGTCAAGCCCAACGCCGACGACGGCTGGTTCAACATGCGAAGCGCCGCCGGCATGGTCTTCAAGTTGCCTGGCCGATCCAAGGAGGCTGGAGAGCCGGCGCAGGCGGAAGGTCCGGAAGCATTGCCGATCCGTGGGCTTTCGGGCAATGCCGGCGTGCATTTCAGCGCGGCGGGCGCCGTCCCCGGCGACCGGATCGTCGGCATTATGGAGAAGGACAAGGGGATCACCATCTATCCGATCCAGTCGCCGATCCTGCAGAAATTCGATGATGAGCCGGAGCGCTGGATCGACGTGCGCTGGGATCTGGACGAGGCCAACAGCAGCCGTTTCATGGCGCGCATCGCCATCAGCGCCTTGAACGAGCCGGGCACTCTGGCCGAGGTCGCCCAATCGATCGCGACGAGCGATGTCAATATCCGCTCGCTCTCCATGGGGCGCGTGGCAGCGGACTTCAGCGAGTTGCAGTTCGATCTCGAGGTCTGGGATCTCCGGCAGCTGAACCATCTGATCACCCAGCTGAAAGAACTGCCGAGCATTTCGACGGTCAAGCGCCTCTTCGAATGAGGGGGCGTTGGTCGTCGTCATCGCTGTCCCATCAGCTCGGCATGCGCGTCCGTTTTGCGCAGTTGCCTTGAAATCAGGCAGGCAAAGGCTCGAAAAGCGGCAAGGCATGCTTGTTGTGCATGGCTGCCGTCTTTTCATGGCTCTGGTGGAACAGTGACCTCTAAACTATCTTCTGCATCGGGAGGTAAACGAAGAGGTTTGCCATGTTTAATCAGTTGAAGAAGATCACCCGCGCTCTGCGCGTCGCCACTCAGGAAGAGCGCGAGCTTGCCTATCTCAACGGTTCGGTCGATCGCATCGATCTCGAATACCGTCAGCGTCAGATCGATCGCGGCCTGTTCCGCAACGGCTACTAAGCTGTTGCCTGTTCCCGCATGAGGGCGGGAATGGCGAGCCATGCGTCAGACGAATGGCTCATTCGTGATCGCTGCACCACACGCCACCGGGTTGCAAGCAGCAGGCATGACGCCTATCTTGCGGCCTTTCAACAGGCGGACACGCCGTCTTGTGCCGACTGGCGGTGTCAAGATGCGGTCATGACGGCATAATGTTATTCAGACGTAGAAAACCGGTCACGATTTCCGAAAGGCTTCGCGCGCTTTTATGGCCGCGCAAGGGTTTTCGGCGCGGCCCGCGATACATGGCGCTGCGTATTCTGCGCCTGTCGTCGTCACCTCATTCGATCGCGGTCGGAGTTGCCGCAGGTGCGGCGTCGTCATTCACGCCCTTTTTCGGGCTGCATATCATCATTGCGGTCGCGCTTGCTTCGGTGTTCTCCGGCAATTTGCTTGCCGCAGCGATCACGACGGCGCTTGCCAACCCGGTGACGATCCCGATGATCCTGACGGCGTCCTACGAGCTTGGTAGCGTCATCATCGGCCAGCAGGCAGCTGAGGTGGCGACCGGCGCGGATGTCGCGCATATGATCGAGCACCTCGAGTTCTCGGCCCTCTGGGGCCCTGTGTTCAAGCCGATGCTCATCGGATCCGTTCCGCTTGCAGCCGCCGGCGCCCTGATTTTCTATCCCCTGGCCTATCAGGCCGCCCGTCTTTTCCAGTCCCGCCGTCGACGCGCACGCTCGCCTGGCGAAGGGTCCGCACCATGATTATCGGTATCGGCAGCGACCTCATCGACATCAGGCGCATCGAAAGCTCGCTCTCGCGTTTCGGCGAGCGTTTCGTCAATCGCTGCTTCACCGAAGTGGAGATCGCCAAGTCCGAGGGGCGCAAGAACCGCGCCGCCTCCTATGCCAAACGCTTCGCGGCCAAGGAGGCCTGCTCAAAGGCACTCGGTACGGGGATAGCGCACGGCGTCTTCTGGAAAGACATGGGCGTCATCAATTTGCCCGGTGGCAAGCCGACCATGCATTTGAGCGGTGGTGCTGCCGAACGGCTTCAGGCGATGGTACCCAAGGGGCATCGCGCGGCAATCCATCTGACGATTACCGACGATTTCCCGCTGGCGCAGGCCTTCGTGATTATCGAAGCACTCCCCGTTGCCCCGCCAGAAGGAACGGTTTAGAGCATTCCGTTGACAAATCCTGAAGTGCCCGATTGCTGGAGCAGGGTGCCCTTGCGGTATGGACACGAAATCGCGCATCCGCCTTTGAGGCTGGAACCGAAAGCGTAAACGACAGTTGATTGAGCGGTGCGCCGAGCGTGCCGATGACAAAGGAAGACAGCAGCGTGGCAGAAAAGACAGAAGCGAAGCAGAGCGGACTCTGGGAGAATGTGAAGGTCATCATCCAGGCGCTGCTCCTGGCCGTGGTCATTCGCACCGTCTTCTTTCAGCCCTTCACCATTCCGTCCGGCTCAATGATGCCCACCTTGCTTGTCGGCGACTACATCTTCGTGAACAAGTTTGCCTACGGCTACTCGAAGTATTCGCTGCCGTTCTCGCCGGATCTGTTTTCCGGCCGCATCTTTGCAAGCGAGCCCGAGCGCGGCGACATTGTCGTCTTCCGCTTCCCGCCGAACCCGGATATCGACTACATCAAGCGTCTGGTCGGCCTGCCGGGGGATCGCATCCAGGTGCGCAACAGCATTCTCTATGTCAACGACAAGCCCATCGAACGGGTGCCTGACGGCGTCTTCCGCGCCGACGACCAGTACGACACCGGCGGCGACGTGCCTGTCTACCGCGAAACCATGGACAACGGCGTTTCCTATGACACGCTCGATCAGTTCCCGGATTCGCGCGGCGACAACACCCGCGAGTTCATCGTGCCCGAAGGTCATTACTTCATGATGGGCGACAACCGCGACAACTCCGCCGACAGCCGCTTCGACGTCGGCTTCGTGCCTGCCGAAAACCTTGTCGGCCGGGCCAGCCTGATCTTCTTCTCGCTCGGCAACGACACCTCGTTCCGCGAGATCTGGAAGTGGCCGGCAAACCTGCGCTACGATCGTCTGTTCAAGGCGGTCGAATGATGAAGGCGCGGTCGCTAAGCGCGGAGGATCGGGCCAAGCTCGAGGCCGTGATTGGCTATCAGTTCAGCGAGAAGGAACGGCTTGACCGGGCGCTGACCCATTCCAGCGCCCGCAATGCCAGGGGCTCGAACTATCAGCGGCTCGAATTCCTGGGAGATCGGGTGCTGGGGCTTTGCATTTCCGAGCTTCTCTTCCAGACATTTCGGGACGCTAACGAGGGCGAGCTTTCGGTACGGCTGAACCAGCTCGTCAGCGCCGAGAGCTGTGCCCTGGTCGCCGACGACCTGGAGCTGCACCAGTTTATCCGCACCGGTTCTGACGTGAAGAAAATCACCGGCAAGGCGATGATGAATGTGCGCGCCGATGTGGTAGAGTCGCTCATCGCCGCGATCTATCTCGACGGCGGATTGGAGGCGGCGCGCAAATTCGTGCTGCTTCACTGGAAGGAGCGGGCGACCCGCGCCGACGGCGCCCGTCGCGATGCCAAGACCGAATTGCAGGAATGGGCGCATGCCAAGTTTGGTATTGCGCCGACATACCGGACGGATGACCGTTCCGGCCCCGACCACGATCCGCGTTTCACCGTGACTGTTGAGGTCGCCGGCGTTGCGCCTGAGACGGGGACGGATCGATCCAAACGCGGCGCCGAGCAGGTGGCCGCGACGAAATTGTTGGAACGCGAAGGCGTGTGGCGGAAAAACTCCGCCGGAAAATGACGGAAAACATGACGGATATGGAAAAAGATACGGGCGCCGAAAGCGCGCCGACCCACTCGGGTTTCGTGGCGCTGATCGGCGCCACCAATGCCGGCAAGTCGACCCTGGTCAACCGCCTCGTCGGCGCCAAGGTCTCGATCGTCAGCCACAAGGTGCAGACGACCCGGGCGATCGTGCGCGGCATTGCCATCCATGACAACGCGCAGATCGTGTTCATGGACACACCCGGCATCTTCAAGCCGCGGCGCCGGCTCGACCGCGCCATGGTGACGACGGCCTGGGGCGGCGCCAAGGATGCTGACGTGATCATGTTGTTGATCGACAGCGAACGCGGCCTGAAGGGCGATGCCGAAACGATCCTGCAAGGCCTGAAGGAAGTCCACCAGCCGAAGATCCTGGTCCTGAACAAGATCGACCAGGTGCGGCCCGAGGATCTCCTGAAGCTCGCGGCAGCGGCCAACGAGACGATCCAGTTCGAGCGTACCTTCATGATCTCGGCGCTCACCGGTTCGGGTTGCAAGGATCTGATGGATTATCTGGCGGAAAAGCTGCCGGAAGGTCCGTGGTATTACCCGGAAGATCAGATTTCCGACCTGCCGATGCGCCAGCTCGCAGCGGAAATTACCCGCGAAAAGCTGTTCCTGCGCCTGCACCAGGAGCTTCCCTACGCCTCGCATGTCGAAACCGAGAAGTGGGAAGAGCGCAAGGATGGCTCCGTTCGTATCGAACAGGTGATCTACGTCGAACGCGAAAGCCAGAAGAAGATTGCGCTCGGCAAGAACGGCGACGCGATCAAGGCGATCTCCACCGCGTCGCGCAAGGAAATCTCCGAGATCCTCGAGCAGCCGGTGCATCTCTTCCTGTTCGTCAAGGTGCGCGAAAACTGGGGTGACGATCCCGAGCGCTTCCGCGAAATGGGTCTTGAATTCCCGCGCTGATCGGCGCGTTTTACAAGCTGCCTTGACGCCGCCCGCCAGCCCTGCTGGCGGGCGGTTTCATTTGAAACGCCAACCGCGGCTTCGCAGGCATTCACCGGGATATCAGAACGTCCGCTGTCTTTTTGCGAGCATCGGTCCGATCGTCTCCGCACGGTTGGTCCACACGTAACCCGAAAACGTCTCCGGTACCAATTCAAGATCTTCCGCGCTGTCGATGCCCGTGGTGAAGTCGCCGCCCTGGTAGCGGCCGAACAGGATCACCTCGCTCCCGGCTGATTTCAGGCGCTGCGCGAAACGATCCGGCCAGCCCCAGAGCCAGGGAGCATAGTTGCCCGGAACGATGACCAGGGTATTCCGGCAGAGGGGCGGAACGATGCCGGTCCAGCCATAGGCAACATACCGGGCGAGGCAGCCGACCGCCGAGCCTTTGTCGTAGCCGCGCATGCTGGCGACCCGCTTCAAGGTCTCCTGCGTCGGCCTGTCGCCGCCATAGACGCCGAAAACGGCGTCCCGCCATTGCGGGTGTGTTTCGAGCAGGGCGGCGAGTGCTGCACCTTCCTCGGCTCTGCGGCTCTTGAAGTTGACGAGAAACTGGCGATCGGGCAGGGCGGCGAAGACCTCCTCCAGGGTCGGCATCTGGCCGACGGCCTTGCCGCGGAACGGAAAAGTCTTGCCGCCGTCGGCGGTATAGCCGTAGCCGATATCGAGCCTTTTCAGCACCGTTATCGGTGTTTCCTCGGTAACGCCCTTACCCTCCGTCCGGCAGTCGAGCGTCCAGTCGTGGAAGACGGCAAATTGCCGATCGGGGGTCAGATGGATGTCAAGCTCGACGACCGCCGCGCCGGCGCCGAAGGCGGCCTGCATCGAGGCGATGGTGTTTTCGAGGTGGTCGTGCCGCGGTTGTTCGATGATCTCTGCCGTGCAGGTATCGTTCCCCACGCCCGTCTTCGGATAGGTCTGATGGATGCCGCGATGCGCGAGAATTTTGGGAACGCCCTCGGGAGGCGTTGCGAGAAAGGACGTGTTGAGAAGCCAGACGGCTGCAGAAAACAACGCGGCGACGATGACGAGCCTGTTCATCCTGATTCTCCCTCTCACCATCGGAATTGCTCGACAATGTGGCGTCAGCGTGGTGTTGCGCTCTTTGCGTGTGGTCGCGAATTTGCGAACGATCTGTCACCCCACGGTCGAATTGACCGGCTTGCGCACGCGTGAGAGGGAAGGGGCATTCCCGCAGGTTCAGGAGAGAAGCCATGCCGCAGCTCGTCGATGGAAAATGGGTCAAGGGCGACGTTGCCGCGAGCGAGATGAAGGGTGGGGCCTTTCACCGCGAGCTGACCCGTTTCCGTAGCTGGATCACGGCCGATGGCGGACCCGGGCCGAACGGGCAGCCAGGCCTTCCGGCGGAAGCCGGTCGCTACCGCCTGTTCGTTTCCTATCTCTGCCCCTGGGCGTCGCGCACGATCGCCTTTCGCAATCTGAAGGGGTTGGAGGACGTTATCGGTCTGACGGTTTCCAGCCCCATGCTTGGCGACGACGGCTGGGTCTATGATGAGCCTGTCGATGCCGGCGCGCGCGTCGGTCTGATCCGCTACCATCACGAACTCTATACGGCGAGCGACGCCGGCTACACCGGCAAGGTATCGGTTCCCGTCCTGTGGGATATGAAGGAAGGGCGCATCGTCAACAACGAATCCGCCGACATCATCCGCATTCTGAATTCGGCCTTCGACGAACTCACCGGCAACCGCCTCGATTTCTATCCGAATGTGTTGCGCGCGGAGATCGATCGCTGGAACGGCCCGATTTACGAGCGCGTCAACAACGGCGTCTATCGCGCCGGTTTTGCCAAAACACAAAGTGCGTATGACGAGGCGGTCGCGAGCCTGTTCGAGACGCTGGATGAACTCGAGCGCCACCTGACGACCAATCGCTACATTGCGGGCGAATATCTGACCGAGGCCGATATCCGTCTGTTCGTGACACTCATCCGTTTCGACGCGGCCTATCACGGCGTCTTCAAGTGCAACATCCGCCGGATCGAAGACTATCCGGTGCTGTCCAATTATCTCAGAGAAATCTACCAATGGCCGGGGATCGCCGAGACGGTGCGCATCGACCATATCAAGCAAGGTTACTACGGCATCACGCATGTCAATCCGACCCGCATCGTGCCCGCCGGCCCCTTGCTTGATTTCACCCGCACCCATGATCGCCAATCGCTGCCGGGTCGCGGGGTCGTCGGAGCTGATGCGATGTCGGCCGATTTGCTAAGCAAACAAATCTTTGAGGGCGCATAAAGGGCCCATTGCCAATCGATTGAAGCTTACTACGTTAGTTGGAAGTTCTGATGGATTGGAGCCCGATGGCGGCTGGCCTGACGCGTTTCCGGCAACGCGCGCACGAGGAGCGCGGGACGTTTGCCGGATGCCCTGAGGCCACGACCGAGCCGGCTTTCGCCGCTTCCGGACGTACGTCGCGTCATGCCTCATGTTCCGCGTCATGCCGCATCGCCCCTCGGAAGCGCCGATAGAACCCGGCCCCGCCGCCGTGCCTTTGCGCCAGGACAGATGTCTCGGTCTGGCAGGGGATGGGTATGAATGCGGCATTGTTGAACATGCTTCGCCGTCTGGTGCGCAAGGGCAATCTGACGGTGCTCTCTTCTTCCGATGAAGAGGTCATTCTGGGTGACGGCTCGGGAAAGCCGGCAACGGTCCGTATTGTCGATGGAGAGGCTGAAAAGGCGATCGCCGTCGATCCGAGCCTTCGTTTTGGTGAACTCTACATGGACGGACGGGCCGTCATCGAACACGGCGATATTTTCGACGTGCTCTCGATCGCCAAGTTAAACGGGCTTGAGCACGCGGCGACCGTTTCCAACATGTTGGTTGCCCTTCAGCATGTGCTGCGCCAGCAGGTGAAGAGCCGAATGCCGGTCAATCGCAACCGGCACAATGTTGCCCATCACTATGATCTCGACCGCAAGCTCTTCAATCTGTTTCTGGATCAGGACTGGCAGTATTCCTGTGCCTATTTCGAGCCGCCGGGCATCTCGCTCGACGAAGCCCAGCTCGCCAAGAAGCGCCACATCACCGCCAAGCTCTTGCTGGAGCCCGGGCAGAAGGTGCTCGAGATCGGCTCCGGCTGGGGCGGGATGGCCATGTATCTGGCGGAATCCTCCGGTGTTGAGGTGACGGGCATCACGCTCAGCGAAGAGCAGCTGAAAATCTCGCGTGAGCGGGCAGCCAAGCGCGGCCTGTCCGATCGCGTCCGCTTCGAGCTCCAGGATTACAGGACGATGCAGGGGCGGCAGTTCGATCGTATTGTCTCGGTCGGCATGTTCGAACATGTCGGCATCGGCAACTATGGCCGGTTCTTTCGCAAGGTCAGGGAGCTGCTGAAGCCGGACGGTGTCATGCTGCTGCACTCTATCGGGCAGATCTACAAACCCTGGGCAACCAATCCCTGGATCGAGAAATACATTTTTCCCGGAGGCTACATTCCCGCACTTTCTGAAGTCTTTCCGTCAGTGGAAAGCGCACGACTTTTGGTCAAGGACGTCGAGATCCTGCCGATGCACTATGCCTGGACATTGAGGGCGTGGCGGCAGCGCTTCCTAGCGCGGCGCGAAGAGGCGGTAAAATTGTTCGACGAACGTTTTTTCCGGATGTGGGAGTTCTATCTTGCCGCGTCCGAAGCAGCGTTCCTCTATGACAAGCACTTCATCTTCCAGCTGCAGCTGTCGCCGTCGCTCGAAGCTGTGCCTTTCGCACGCGGTTACATCGAGGCGAAGGAACGCGAACTGACGGAATTCGAGAAGACCCGTCCGCCGCTGGAGCCGGTGGATATCTAGGGCATGTCGCCCGAAATGCTCCGCACTTTCGGGAAACGACGGGCGTAAAGCCAAAACCTCTAGCGCGTCGCATGAACCCGCTCTTACCAGGCGTGATCTGATCGCCCATCTCCTGTGGAGTTCCAGTTTTGCCGCGCAGGCCTTCACTTGGCCTTGAAGGCCTGCGCCTTTATGGTCGCCGACTGAAAACAGGAAAGACGGATCCCACCATGGCCAGCCCAGCTAAACCCATCGCCGCCATCATTGCCAGCGAGATCAAGGCGACGATCCCTCAGGTCGTCGCCGCCGTGGAGCTGCTCGACGAGGGCGCGACGGTGCCGTTTATCGCCCGTTACCGCAAGGAAGTGACCGGCGGCCTCGACGACACGCAGCTGCGGACGCTGGCCGAGCGTCTAACCTATCTGCGCGAGCTGGAGGCAAGGCGGGGTTCGATCATCGAATCCATCCGCGGACAGGGCAAGCTGACCGACGAACTCGAAGCCAAGATCGCCGCTGTCGAAACCAAGGCCGAGCTCGAGGACATCTATCTGCCGTATAAGCCGAAGCGGCGCACCAAGGCCGAGATTGCCAGGGAGCGTGGCCTCGGTCCGCTTGCGGAAGTCATTCTCGCCGACCGGACGATTGCACCGGCTGATCGCGCCGAAGCGTATCTGACGGCGGATGTGCCCGATGTGAAGGCGGCCCTCGACGGTGCTCGCGACATCATTGCCGAAGCTATGACCGAGAACGCCGACCTGCTCGGCCGCCTGCGCAACCATATGAAGGGGGTCGCGTTCCTGCGAGCCAAGGTCGTCGATGGCAAGCAGGCCGCAGGCGCCAAGTTCTCGGACTATTTCGACCATTCCGAACGCTGGGCGACGACGCCGGGTCACCGGGCGCTCGCCATGCTGCGCGGCTGGAACGAAGAAGTGCTGTCAGTCGATATCGTCGTCGATCAGGACGATACGTCTCCGGTCAAGCCTGTCGAGCGCATGATTTCGGCCGCCTACACTGTCGGCGCGCAGCTGCCGGGTGACAAGTGGCTGTCGGAAGTGATCGGCTGGACCTGGCGTGTGAAGCTGTCCATGTCGCTCTCGCTCGACCTGATGCGCGAGCTGCGCGAGCGGGCAGAAGAGGAGGCGATCCACGTTTTTGCGCGCAATTTGAAGGACTTGCTGCTGGCGGCTCCTGCGGGCTCGCGCGCCACGATGGGATTGGACCCCGGTATTCGCACCGGCGTCAAGGTCGCCATTGTCGATGGCACCGGCAAGCTTCTGGAGACCACGACCGTTTATCCGTTCCCGCCGAAGAACGACGTTCGCGGCACACAGGCGGAACTCGCATCGCTCATCCGCAAGCACAAGATCGAATTGATCGCGATCGGCAACGGCACCGGCAGCCGTGAAACGGAGAAGCTCGTCGCCGACATGCTCGACCAACTGCCAGCACCGAAGCCGACCAAGGTCATTGTGTCCGAGGCCGGTGCTTCGGTGTATTCTGCCTCTGAGACGGCCGCGCTTGAATTCCCGGGCCTCGACGTTTCGCTGCGCGGCGCTGTGTCCATCGCTCGGCGCCTGCAGGATCCGCTGGCCGAACTGGTCAAGATCGAGCCGAAGTCGATCGGTGTCGGTCAGTACCAACACGACGTCGACCAGTCGAAGCTGAGCCGCTCGCTGGATGCGGTGGTGGAAGACGCGGTGAACGCGGTGGGCGTCGATGTGAACACGGCCTCGGCACCGTTGCTCGCGCGTGTGTCCGGCCTCGGCAAGTCGTCGGCGGAAGCGATCGTCGCCCACCGCGATGCCTCCGGACCGTTTGCCAGCCGCAAGGAATTGCTGAACGTGGCGCGTCTCGGCGCCCGCACCTTTGAGCAATGCGCCGGCTTCCTGCGCATTCCTGATGGCAAGGAGCCGCTCGATGCGTCCTCCGTTCACCCGGAAGCCTATGGCATCGCCAAGAAGATTGTCACTGCCTGCGGGCGGGACGTGCGTTCGCTGATGGGCGACAGTGCGGCGTTGCAGAAGCTCGACCCGCGCGTGTTCGTCGACGACCGTTTTGGTCTACCGACGGTGAAGGACATTCTGGCCGAACTGGAAAAGCCGGGCCGTGACCCGCGCCCGAGCTTCAAGACCGCAACATTTGCCGAGGGTATCGACGACATCAAAGACCTGAAGGTGGGCATGCAGCTCGAAGGTACGGTGACCAATGTTGCCGCCTTCGGCGCCTTCGTCGATATCGGTGTCCACCAGGATGGCCTCGTCCATGTCTCGCAATTGGCCGACCGGTTCGTGAAGGACCCCCATGAAGTCGTCAAGGCCGGCGACGTGGTTCGGGTGCGGGTGACCGAGGTGGATGTGCCGCGCAAGCGCATCGGACTGACGATGCGCAAGGACGGCGGTGCCGATGCGGGTCGGGAGGCGAAGGCGCCTGCGCCCAACAATGGCAATCGCAATGCCCCGTCGCGGCCGCAGAAGCAGCCGCAGCCGTCGCAAGGTGCCTTTGGTGCCGCCCTCATGGAGGCGATGAAGCGCAAGTAGCCCAGCTAGCCCGGAAGTCGTATCGGCTCCGGGCTATCCTCTATAAATTAGGTAATTGTAATATAGTGAGCGCGCGGCCATACTGATCTCGTGGCGGCACTTGTATCGTGTCGCGAGCAAGTGCCGATCATAACCATGCCGGTCCACGGCGGACGAGGTCAGCGGAAACTCCTTTTCCGCCGGGTTTCCCGGCGAAAGGAGGTGCGTCATGGGGCGCAATGTGATCCGTGGCCTCGCTCGAGCCGTCATATTGGCGGCCGCAGTGACGGCACATCCAAATCCGGCAAGTTCGCAAGCTGTCGCGAACTGCGCCCAGCGATCGGAAGTGATCGAATTTCTCCTGCGTCAGTATCAGGAAAAGCCTGCGGGGATCGGATTGATCAACCCGCACGCGGTGATGGAGATTTATGCTGCCGACAGCGGCACCTGGACCCTTGTTGTCACTGACGTCACCGGTCGAAGCTGTGTCATTCTTGCCGGCAAAAGCTGGGAGGCGCTGCCGCCTCAGCCCGTACCGAAGGCGTGAACCTGTTGCCGTCGGTCAGAGGTGGCGGCCGGGCACGGTGCCTGCCGCCATGTCATGCAACGCTTACTGCGGCCGGCCGACGCTGGCATAGGCAAAACCATGTTTTGCCACTTCGTCCGGCCGATAGATATTCCTGAGATCGACCAGAACCGGTTCCTTCATCACGGCCTTCAGCCGGCGGAAATCGAGCGCGCGGAACTCGTTCCATTCGGTCACGATCACCAGCACGTCGGCGTCAGTGGCGGCCTCGTAGGGGTCTTTGGCGAAATCGAGCCCGTCCATCAGCTTCCTGGCATTTTCCATGCCTTCCGGATCGTAGCCGACGACATGGGCACCGGCATCCTGCAGGGTCTGGACCACTGTGATGGCCGGGCTGTCACGCATGTCGTCGGTGTTCGGCTTGAAGGTGAGGCCGAGAACGGCAACCTTGCGCCCGCGCACGTCGCCGCCGGCAGCCGCGATGACCTTGCGACCCATGGCACGCTTGCGGTTGTCGTTGATGGCGACGGTGGTCTCGACCAGGCGCACCGGGCTGTCGAAGTCCTGGGCGGTCTTGACCAGCGCCAGCGTGTCCTTCGGGAAGCAAGAACCGCCATAGCCGGGACCTGCGTGCAGGAACTTGCCGCCGATGCGGCCGTCGAGGCCGATGCCGCGGGCAACGTCCTGCACATTGGCATCGACCTTTTCGCAGAGGTCGGCCATCTCGTTGATGAAGGTGATCTTCATCGCCAGGAACGCATTGCCGGCATACTTGATCAGTTCGGAGGTGCGGCGCGAGGTGAATACCAGCGGGGCCTGGTTGAGGTAGAGCGGACGATAGACTTCGGTCATGACCTCGCGGGCACGCGCGTCATCGTCGGCAAGGCCGATGACGATGCGGTCGGGGCGCTTGAAGTCCTCGATTGCCGCCCCTTCGCGCAGAAACTCCGGATTGGAGACCACGGCGAAATCGGCATCCGGATTGGTTTCGCGGATGATGCGCTCGACCTCGTCGCCGGTGCCGACCGGAACCGTCGACTTGGTCACGATGACGGTGAACCCCTTGAGGTTGACGGCGATTTCGCGCGCTGCGGCGTAGACGTAGGAAAGATCGGCATGGCCGTCACCGCGGCGCGACGGCGTGCCGACGGCGATGAAGATCACGTCGCTGTCGGCAACTGCCGAAACGAGATCGGTCGTGAATGACAGGCGGCCAGACTGGACATTGCTGGCAACGAGATGGTCGAGGCCCGGTTCGAAGATTGGGATCCGCCCCTGCATCAGGGCGTCGATCTTGCTTTCATCCTTGTCGAGACAGACCACGTCATGGCCGAAATCGGCAAAACACACACCCGATACAAGGCCGACATAGCCGGCGCCGATCATCGTGACTTTCATCTGCTCTTCCTTTTGTTGCGAGAGCTTCGCTTATAGGGATAGGGGCTGCAATGGCCGTTGCCGTATGCAGCCTGCAGTCTCAGGCCTGCCTGGCTGTTTCGTCAGCCTTTGGCGCGCGATCGTAATAGTCGTCGTACCAGGCCGCAAAGCGCGCGACGCCCTCTTCCACCGAAATCGACGGCTTGAAGTCGGTGAGCGCTTCGAGGAGATCCGGAGACGCATAGGTACGCGGCACGTCGCCCTGTTGCATCGGCAGCAGGTTGCGAAGCGCCGGGCGGCCGACCGCCTTCTCGATGGTTTCGATGAAGGTCATCAGCTCGACCGGCTGGCCACCGCCGATGTTGACGACACGGAACGGTGCCTGCAGCGACAGCGTGTCCGCAGCCTTTTCGGCTGGCACCCGGTTGTCCTCGGATGGAACGACATGGGAGAGCCGGAGGATGCCTTCGACCAGATCGTCGATATAGGTGAAGTCGCGGCTCATGCGGCCTTCGCCGTAAATGTCGATCGGTCGGTCGTTGTGAATGGCATCGATGAACTTGAACAGCGCCATGTCGGGCCGGCCCCAGGGGCCATAGACCGTGAAGAAACGGAAGGCCGTCGTCGGCACCTTGTAGAGATGGGCATAGCTGTGCGCCATCAGCTCCATCGACTTCTTCGTCGCCGCGTAGATCGTCATCGGCTCGTCGGCTCGGTCGGTTTCGGCAAACGGGATCTTTTCATTGGCGCCGTAGATCGACGAGGTCGAAGCCAGCATCAGGTGCTTGGGACTGATTTCGCGCGCCAGTTCAAGCATGTTCCAGGAGCCGATGAGATTGGAATCCACATAGGCCTTGGGGTTTTCCAGGCTGTAGCGGACGCCCGCCTGGGCCGCCAGATGGATAATGACCTCCGGCTCGGCAAGCTCTGCGGCGTGGTTCAGCGCATCCCGGTCTTCCAGCATGCCGACAACTGCCTTGAAGCCGTTGGAGCGGGCGAGGATCGCATGCCGCTGCTCCTTGAGCGTCACGTCGTAATAGGGCGTCATGCCGTCGAAGCCGACGACGAAATGTCCCTCGTCGATCAGTCGCTTGGCAAGATGGAAGCCGATGAATCCGGCCGTGCCGGTGATGAGGTAGCGCAAGACGATATCCCCAGATTGCGTTGTCGCGCGTTCATACGAAGAAAGCAGGGCGATGGAAAGCCGAAACCGTCATTGCGAGGGGCGGTCGAGCCCGTGCTGCAGGGCCGAGAGGACTGACATCGCGTGGCCGGCATACTGGCTGATCCAGCGATCATGGATGGCCTGGATCGGCATGGCGTTGAGATGGTTCCAGCGCTCGCGACCCTCGCGCTGGACGATCACCAGGTCTGCCTCTTCGAGAACTTTCAGATGCTGCATCACAGTGCAGCGATCCAGGTTTGAAAACTTCAGACAGAGCATGCCGGTCGTCTGCGGCTCGTCCTTGAGGGCGTCGAGGATCTGCCGCCGAAGGCCGTTGCCGAGCGCCTTGAAAACCAGGTCGTCTTTCGATTCGGTTGACATGTTATGTTTTTATAACATATGCTGCGACAGCACAATGGGAGAAGAGGTCATGTCTTTCGAATTTCGTGTGAATGGACGCATCGATCGGCCTGTGGCCGAGGTCTTCGACGCCGTGGTCAATCCGGATCAGATCAGCAGATATTTCGTCACCCTTGGTGGGGTCAGCGGGCCCTTGGTGGCCGGCACGACGGTCACCTGGTGGGGCAATGTGCCGATCGAGGTCGAAGCGGTGGAACCCCACGAGCGCATCGTCTTTCGCTGGGATGCGATGGTGGAGAAGGGGGAGGAGCCTTACCGCACCAGTGTCGAGATGCGCTTCAAACCGCTCGACGACGGCGCCACCATGGTGACGATTGCCGAGACTGGCTGGCGCGAAAATGCCCGCGGCCAGAAGAGCTCCTACATGAACTGCGAGGGTTGGTCGCAGATGTTGGCCTGCATGAAGGCCTGGCTCGAATACGGCATCAACCTGCGCCAGGGCTACTATGTCAGCGAATTGTCCGGGCAGCCGGCGACGGAATCAGGGCTTTAAGGGAGGTCAGACGATGACGATTACGGGTGGTATCAATATCGCGATGAAGGTGCCGTCGCATCAGTATGAGGCGGTCGTGGCCTTCTATCGCGACACGGTCGGTCTCGAGCCTTTCGACGACAAGGCGCCGGCCAAGGGCTTTATCCTCGGTCCCAACCGGTTGTGGATCGACGAGGCGCCGAATTACAGCCAGGCGGAGGTGTGGCTTGAGCTCTTCACCGACGACCATGAGGCAGCCCTCGGCGGGTTTGCCGAAAAGGGCGTGGTGCGTTGCGATGCGGTCGAGGATCTCGGCGAAGGCTTTCGCGGCGGCTGGATCATGAACCCGGCCAATATCGTGCACATGGTGCGTACGCCGGACGCCTGGTAGGCGCCCGGCTCCGGGTTCAGTAGGCGAAGGGTTCGCCGGCGTTTGCCGGCGTCGACATCGGCGCGAGCATTTCGCTCATCGGCGCTTCCGCCTGCAGAACGACGACCCGCGAATCTCTTGGCACACGGTTGTAGAGGTCGATGATATCTGGGTTGAACAGCCGGATGCAGCCGCTCGATACCGCCTTGCCGATCGACCAGGCCTCGGTGGTGCCGTGGATGCGGAACAGGGTGTCGCGGTCGCCTTGGAACAGATAGAGCGCGCGCGGCCCGAGCGGGTTGCGCACGCCCGGTTCCATGCCGCCGGCAAGGGGGCCGTAACGTTCCGGTTCGCGTGCGACCATGCTGGAGGTCGGCGTCCAGCGCGGCCATTCGGCCTTGCGGCCGATGCGGGCTTCGCCTTCGAATTCGAGGCCGGCCTTGCCGACGCCGATGCCGTAGCGCATCGCCATGCCGCCATCCTGAACCAGGTAGAGGAAGCGGTTCTGGGTGTCGATGACGATCGTGCCGGGCGGCTCATGGGTGGCGTAGGCGACCTGCTGGCGCAGATAGCGTGTGTCGACCTTACTGATGTCGATGGCGTCGAGCGGAAACTTTTCGTCCGGCATCGGCCCATACATGGCGACGTAGTAGGGATCGGGTCCCTTCGGCCTCGCCGGTCCGCCGCTGGTCACGCAGCCTGCGAGCGTGGATGTGGCAAGAAGAAGGGCGAAGAGCTGCGCCAAGCGGCCGGCGCTGTTCCGGGACACACACATAATCGGGTCAATATTCCTGCTGATTGCATTTCGGGAAGGAGCGGACGTTGCCGCCGTGCAGTGCCGTTCTAACGTCGAACATGGCCTCGGGTTGGCGCGAGTATGGCGAAATCGAGGCAATCGGTGAGTGTAGCCGAAAGGCGACAGTTCGCGTACGGCCCGAAAGCGCCTCGACCCCGTGCCCTCGCAACCATCATTGCTTGATCCGCTTTCCATCACGGGTGTATGCCTTTTCCATGCAATGGAGCGATCAGGCCATCATTCTCGGGATCCGGCGGCACGGCGAAAGCTCTGCCATCGCCGAAGTCATGACTGCGTCCCGAGGCCGGCATCTCGGCATGGTCCGGTCCGGCCGCTCGCGCGCCATGCAGCCTGTTCTGCAGCCGGGAAACACCGTCGAATTGACCTGGCGGGCGCGGCTCGACGAGCATATGGGCGAGTTCCGCATCGAGCCGCTCGAACTGCGTGCCGCGCGGCTGATGGAGGCGGCGACATCCGTCTATGGCATCCAGGCGCTAGGTGCGCTTCTGCGCCTGCTGCCGGAGCGCGATCCGCATCCGCATCTCTACGAGGCTCTGGCCGTCATCGTCGATCACCTCGAGGATCCCGCTGACGCCGGTGAACTCTTCGTGCGCTTCGAGCTTGCCGTCCTGAACGACCTCGGCTTCGGGCTTGATCTGACCGAGTGCGTGGCGACCGGCACGCGCGAAGACCTGGCCTATGTGTCGCCGAAGTCGGGCAGGGCGGTCTGTCGCGCGTCGGGTGCGCCTTATGCCGACCGCATGCTGGTGCTGCCGGAATTTCTCGCTGTCGAGGCACGAAGTGCTGCTGACTATGACAGCCTTGCCGCTGCCTTCCGGCTGACGGCTTTCTTTCTCAATCGCCATGTCTATGAACCGCGCGGCCTCAAGGTTTCGTCCGCGCGCGACGGTTTCGTCAACGCGGCGCTGAAGGCGTTGAAGCCTTCTTCATCTGCCGCGTGAGTGAGGAGTATTCCATGTTTCAAGAACCTTTCCCCGGCATGCTCGTTTCCGGGATCGGCGTGCTGTCGCTGGACCGCGTCGCGCGCGACGGCGGCCTCAAGGTCATGCAGGACATGTTGAGGGGCGACCTGCCGGCGCCGCCCATGTCGGCCACGCTGAAATTCGGCCTGACCGAGGTCGAAGAGGGGCGGGTGGTTTTCAAGGGGCTGCCGACCGAGGAACATCTGAACCCGCTCGGTACCGTCCACGGAGGCTGGACGGCGACGGTGATGGATTCGGCGCTCGGATGCGCGGTCTTCACGATGATGAAGCCCGGCGAAGCCTACACCACCATAGAGTTCAAGGTGAATCTGGTTCGCCCGCTGCTGCCCGGCATGGGCGAGGTCTTCTGCGAGGGAAAGATCGTCCACCGTGGCCGGACCATCGCCACCTCGGAAGCCTGGCTGCGCGACGCCGGCGGCAAGCTCCTGGCGCACGGCACGGAAACCTGCGCAATCTTCCCGATCGACAATCTGCGCCGATAGCGGCGGATCGCTCCCGTCCTGGCCACGATGTTGCACTGATCGTCGTCGGCGTGCCCGCCTATGAAGGTGCGCGCAGAATTTATACAATTGCGCGAAGAGATCTAAGCTATCAACCGTCTATGCCTTTGGCGGCCGCGCAAAAATCTGTATGGTCGAGGTCGGCTTGCGAACATTGCCGCAAGGGGAAAACATGATTGAACTGATTGCCTTAGTCGCTTTTGCCCTGGCGCTCTCCGCCTTCTTGAACGGTCGTAAGACAAGGGAACGGTTGGACAGCGAAGTCGCAGCGCTCAAGAAGGAAATTGCGCGATTGACCGAGACGGGCGGTGTTGCTGCTCCGATCGGCGATGTCGCGCAGGAGCAGGCGGCGGCTGTCTCGCAACGCGATGGTGAGGCGGCGATCGACGATGACGAAGGCGTCGATGGGCTCTCGGCAAGCGCCCGCGAAGGGGCGAGGATCTTCGGCAATGCCGAAGCCCTGGACCCTGAAAGCGCATCCGGTGAAGCCGTGGCCGCGAGCGTCGAGGCAACCCCCGCCGCCGTTGCGCCACCCCGGCAGATGGAAAGCCTGGAAAGTCGCCTCGGCGCACGTTGGGCCGTCTGGGTCGGCGGCATCGCGCTGGCGCTCGGCGGCGTCTTCATGGTCAAGTATTCGATCGATGCAGGTCTCTTAAGTCCGGCCGTCCGGCTGACGCTGGCAGCCCTCTTCGGTCTGCTTCTGGCCGGTGCCGGCGAGGTCATTCGCCGTCGCGCCGTACCCGTTATCGCCAACGAATTCCAGAACGCCATGATCCCCGGCATCCTGACCGCTGCCGGTGCTGTCACGCTTTTCGGCGTCGCCTACGCGGCCTATGAGATCTATGGCTATATCGGCACGACGACGGCCTTCGTGCTGCTGGCGATGATTTCGCTTGGCACCGTCGGCCTGTCGCTGTTGCATGGGCAGGCACTGGCCGGTCTCGGTCTGCTTGCCTCGCTGATCACGCCGTTGCTGGTATCGAGCGACGAACCGCGCCCCTGGGTTCTCTTCGGCTTCCTGTCGGTCGTCTGGCTGGCGACGCTGCTCGCGTCGCGGCTGCGCCGCTGGATGGTCGTGCCAACGCTCGCCAATGTCGGCATCGGGCTTTGGGGGCTTGCCTATGTCACCGCCGTCTCGCCGTTCGAGGCGATGCCTGTCGCCTTTGCGTTGCTGGTGATGCTCCTCGGTGTGGGCTTCGTTTGGCCGGGTGCAGCGGAAACGGATGCGTCCGATGCGCCGTTGCCTGAAGTGACGAACCGTCCGATTGCGGTTGCAGGTCCCTGGGAGAAGCTGTTCACGCCGGCCTATGCCGCTATCAGCGTATCCGCGGCTATCGCCGCCACCGTGCTGGCGCTCATCTTCATCAGCCCGGCGGTCAGCGCTGTCAGCTATCCCGTGACGGAGTTCTTCGTCGTCATCGCAGCCTTGGCAGCGCTCGGGGCGTGGCGCACAAATGCCGTCTATCCCGCACTTCTGTCTGCCTTCGGCGCAATCGCCGGCATCGGCAGCCTGACGGCATTGAGCGGCGTGCTCGCCTATCTCGACCCGTCGCTCGCGGGCGTTCCGCCCGAGATCGTACTGCCAAGCCGCACCGCGACGCTGACCGCTCTGCTGCTGGCGACGGTGTTCGTGCTGTTCGGTGCCTTCGTGCTTGCCCGCCGCCTGCGCGAGCATCCGCAATTCTCCATTCTCTGGGCCGGTATTACTGCCGCCGTGCCTGTTGCCCTGACGACGATGTCGTTCCTGATGACCGGCAACTACGCCTTCGATCTGCCGCACGGCCTTTTCGCACTTGTCGTCGGTGGCGGCCTGCTGGCGTTTGCCGACTGGCTCTATCGCCGTGACAGCGAAACGGAAGGTCTGGATATCGCGGCGAGCCTTCTGGTTGGAGGCTCCTTCGCGCTCTTCGTCATCGCCCTGCACGCCTGGACAGACGGTCTCGTCACCACCCTCGCGATCGCGCTGCTCGGAACCGCCTATGCCGGCGCGACCCGTGTTCGCAGCTGGCCGATCCTGCCCTGGATGACAGGGGCGGCGGCAATCGTCGTTCTCGGCCGCATCGCCTGGGAGCCGACGATCGTCGGAGCCGAAAACCTTGGCACCACGCCGGTGTTCAACGCGCTGTTGCCGGGCTACGGCATCCCCGCGCTCCTGCTTGTCGCCTCCGCCTATTTCGTCCGGTCCTGGCCGGATGCGCGGATGCGCAACCTGCTGCAGGCGCTTGCGAGCCTCTTCGTGCTGCTGACCCTGGCGATCCTCGTTCGCCATGCCATGAATGGTGGCGTGCTCGATAGCGCCGTGCCGACGCTGGGTGAACAGTCGATCTACACATTACTCGCGATCGGCGCCTCCGGCGTGTTCATGACGCTCGACATGAAGTCGCCCAGCCCCGTCTTCCGCTATGGTGCCATGGCGCTCGGCGTCTTCTCGATGCTCTCGGTTCTCTCGGCCCATCTCTTCGGGCTCAACCCCTATTTCAGCGGCGAGCTTCTCGGGCGCATTCCATTCTTTGATCTGCTGCTGATCGGCTATCTCTTGCCCGGCAGCGGCTATGCCGGCCTTGCCTGGTATGCCCGCGGCAAGCGACCGCTGCCCTATGTCATGGCGCTCGCCGTCAGCGGCGCGATCCTCGCCTTCGCCTGGGCCACGCTTTCGGTCCGCCGCCTCTGGCAGGGCGAAAACGTCGTCGACTGGAAAGGCTTCCTGCAGGGCGAAACCTACACCTATTCGGTCGTCTGGCTGGTGCTCGGCGTGCTGCTTCTGGTGCTCGGCTCGCGCTTCAATGCCAAGAGCATTCGCATCGCCTCGGCCGCGCTTGTCTTCATCGCCGTCTTGAAGGTCTTCCTGATCGACATGTCCAATCTCGAAGGTTTCCTGCGCGCGCTTTCCTTCATCGGGCTCGGCGGCGTCCTGATTGGCATCGGGTCGTTCTACCAGAAGATCCTCTCCGGCGTTGGCGTGACGCGGCAGCCGTCTGCTACACCGCCGCAGCCACAATAGGTTGATACCATGACCCGCAATTCTGCATTGGCGGCGGCATTCGCACCGCACGCCGAACTCGCCGCCGTTCTTCTGCCGCATGCTTTCGCGGCCGACGACGGTTCGCACGACGCATCCCACCTGATCCGGGTCTGGAAGAACGCGGCGCGGATCCATGTGGATGAGGGCGGCGACGAACGCGTGCTTGCTGCTGCCGTGTTGCTGCATGATTGCGTGTCGGTCGAAAAGAACTCACCGCATCGCACGCAGGCCTCGAGGCTTGCCGCGGAAAAAGCCACAGACATTCTGCGCGCTCTCGACTGGTCGGCAGAAGACATCGCGTCGGCCGCCCATGCCATTCTCACCCACAGCTTTTCCGCCAACATCGCGCCCGAGACGATCGAGGCGAAGATCCTGCAGGATGCGGATCGGCTGGACGCGATCGGCATGGTCGGGGCTGCCCGCTGCTTCTACATCGCCGGGCGCATGGGCAGCGGCCTCTACGACCCGCTCGATCCGTTGGCCGAGGATCGCGAACTCGACGACAAGGCCTTTGCCATCGACCATTTCGAGGTCAAGCTGTTCAAGCTCGCCGATGGTTTCCAGACTGCTGCCGGCCGCAGGCTGGCGCTCGAACGCCAGCAGCGGCTGCGCGATGTGCTTGCCATGATGCTGGATGAAATCTAAGTCTTTCAATCCATTGCCGCCGTCCGATGAATCAGATCGCGAACGGCCTGAATCAATTTCTTAAACGGAGCGTTTTCGATGAAGGTGACCGGACTGAACATTCACCCGCTGAAGAGCGGCCGGGCGATCCCGCTTGACACGGTCACCGTCAATCTCGATGGCTTCGAGGGTGATCGGCGTTTCATGCTGGTGGAACCGGATGGGCGTTTCATCACCCAGCGCGAACTGCAGGCGCTGGCCCAGGTCGAGGCGAAGCATATCGACGGGGGCGTGCATCTGACGATGGGTGACAAGGCGCTCTCCGTGCGCTTCGATCCGGACCAGAGGCTTGGTGTGCGTGTCTGGGCCAGCGATGTCGATGCGGCGGTGGCGGACGATGCAGCCAACGAGACGTTGTCGGGCTGGTTCGGCCGACCCGTCAGGCTTGCCCATATGGATGCTTCGGCAGAGCGCTTCGTCGGTGCCGAATGGGCCGGAGCGGCAGCGCCCGTCGGCTTTGCCGATGGTTTTCCTATCCTGATCACCACCACGGGCTCGCTTGCCGATCTCAACAGGACGCTGGTGGAGAAGGGGCAGGAACCTGTCGGCATGGACCGCTTCCGCACCAACATCCTGCTCGATTGCGACGCGGCCTGGGACGAGGATTTCTGGGAGAGCCTGGAGATCGGCGGCATCCGCTTCGATTTCGTCAAACCCTGCGCCCGTTGCATCATGACCACCCAGGACCAGATCACCGGCGAGCGCATCGGTGGCAATCCGATCCAGGGGCTCGCCGAAAAGCGCATGTCGGCCGACCGTCGCGTCGCGGGCGTGCTGTTCGGCTGGAACGTCGTGCCGCGCGGCGAGGGCGTCTTGAAGCTCGGCGACGAGGCCCGGATTGTCGGCCGTCGTCAGGAACGCTGGCCGATGAAGGTGCGCGCTTCCGCCTGAACAGGCGGAAGCCGTTTGCGCTCTTCGCCTCAGAACCAGGGCGTGACGCCGAGCAGCTTGGCGCCGAGGTCCGAGAGGTTGGCGGGCGCCGCATGGTGCTTTTCCCATTCGCGCGGATCGCCGGGAAACGCGTCGCGTTTCGGATGGTCGAGTTCGCGCCAGAGCCGCACGCGTTCTTCGCGCTCGGCCCTATTGTCCCATTCGGCCGGATGCATGGAAATGTACTGCGCCATGCGCACCCTTCCATCGGAATGGTTGGGCCGCACGCCATGGGCAAGCAGGCTGTTGAAGATCATCAGGTCGCCGGCCTCCATTTCGATGTTGACGGTCGAGAGGCCCGCCATGTCGGGGTGCATGGGATCTCTGTCCGCGGCCTGAGTCGTCTCCCAGGCCTCGAAATTCTCAAATAGTTCCGGAACGCACTGAAACCCGCCGACGTCGCCGTCCTGCTTCTTCAGGCTGAGCACGCCCTGGACGCCGATGGGCAGCGGCCGGATCGAGGTGTCGACGTCCCAATGGATGAATCCGTTGGGATTGCCTTTGACCTTCTTCGGCGGGTTGAGGTTGGCGCGGTCGATCGTCACCCAAAGGTCCTCCCGGTCCCAGATATCGACGAAGGCGCCGTAGATGCGCGGCTCCTGGCGATTGTCCCAGAGATACTGGTGATTGTAGATCTCCAGCATGCCGGTGTTGTTGAGCTCCTTCATCTTGTGCTCGCGTCGCTGCGGCGCGTACCAGGTCGTGGGATCGGCTGGGTCTTTCTCGTCGAAGCGCCAGAGCAGATCGACAAGCCGCTCGACATTGGCCGCCGGAACGGCCTGCCGGACGATGACGTAACCCTTGGTGATCCAGTGCTGCCAGTCCACCTCCGAAAGCACGCGCAACGGCAAGCGCTTATTGATGTCCTTGAGTTGAGTTTCCGCGGCGGTGGTGGGGTGGCTGTCTCTGAGCATGAGCTTGGGCTCCTCTGGATCTGCGTATGTCTGTCGATGCAGGAAGATTAGCCGTTTGGTGGTTGGCATGTTGCCTTCCTAAAGCAGGAAATGATATTAATCTGGCGTAGTCAGCGAGCGGGGTGCAATATGAAGGCCGTTCTTCAGAAGATTCTCCGGCCGACAGATGCATCGTCGATCCTGCTCGACCGACGGCTCGACGATCGCATTCCGTTTCAGTGGCATCATCATCCGGAATTCGAATTGACCCTGACGCTGAACTCGCGTGGGCAGCGTTTCGTCGGCGATCACATCGGCACCTATGACGATGGCGATCTCGTGCTTGTGGGGTCGAACCTGCCGCACACCTGGCATTCCGCCTCCAAGGTCGTTGAAGAGGCGCCCCATGTCGCGCTGGTGCTCTGGTTTCATCCCGAATGGGTCGAGCGGATGCAGGACGGCTTCGTCGAGCTCGGCGCCGTGAGGGCAATGTTCGATCGTTCCGCACCCGGCCTGCATTTCTCGGATGGGGCCGCGCGGCGGGTTCGACCGTTGTTCGAGCGGCTGCGAACCCTTGCGCCCGAGGAGCGGTTGCCGGATGTACTCACGCTGCTGACGATCCTTGCGCGCGACGAACGAGCAGCCCCCTTGTCGAACCGGGTCGTCGCACCTTCGGGTCGAGCCGTCGATCGTGGTCGTCTCGATCGCGTGCTCGACCATATCCATCTGAACTATGCCGAAAACCCTTCCATGGACGAGCTTGCGGATATTGCCGCCCTCAGTCTCTCTGGCCTGCACCGCCTGTTCCTGCGCCATCTCGATATGCCGATCTCGGAGTATCTGATGCGGCTCAGGATCGGCGAGGCCTGTGCGCTGCTTTCAGGCACCGAAAAATCCATCGCCCATGCGGCAGAGATGGTCGGCTATCGCTCGATCGCCAATTTCAACCGCCAGTTCAAGACGCAGAAGGGCATGACACCTCGGCAGTTCCGCCAGCGGTTCCAGGGAAACAGATGAGCGGTTTCCGGCGCCATCAATTCCGGTGATCGCGTCGTCAATTTAATTGGCTTTTATCTATTTTAGCGCCCGCGTAGGATCGCGCTTCGTCATCAGGAGAAGATCCATGTCCGCCATATCGGGAGCATCTGCGCCGTCGAGCGTCCGCCAGGAAATGCCCTGGCTGATCATCGTCGCCGGGTCGATCGTTGCGATGCTCACCTTCGGTCCGCGCTCTGCGATGGGTTTCTTCCAGCTGCCGATGCTCGCCGAGACCGGGTGGGACCGCACAACCTTCGGCCTGGCGATGGCATTGCAGAACCTCTGCTGGGGCGTGAGCCAGCCTTTCTTCGGCGCCATCGCCGACAAGTTCGGCACCTGGAGGGTGCTGACCATGTCCGGGCTTCTCTATGCCTCCGGCCTCTTCATCATGGCCCATGCCGATGCGCCGATCTGGCTGCACATCGGCGGCGGCGTGCTGATCGGCATGGCCGTCGGCTCCGGCTCGTTCGGCATCCTGCTCTCCGCCTTTGCCCGCAACGTGACGCCTGAGCAACGCTCGATGGCTTTCGGCATCTGCACGGCGGCCGGGTCTGCCGGCATGTTCCTGTTTGCGCCACTGAGCCAGGGGTTGATCTCGGCCTACGGCTGGTCCGACAGCCTTGTCTATCTCGGCATCCTGATGCTGATCGTGCCCTTCGTCGCCATTCCCCTGCGCGGCAACTCGTCTTCCGGCCGTCAGTCCGAAGCGCAGTACAAGCAGTCGATCGGCGAGGCGCTCAAGGAAGCACTCGGACACAAGAGCTACCTGCTGCTGGTGTCGGGCTTTTTCGTCTGCGGTTACCAGGTGGCGTTCATCACCGCGCATTTTCCCGCCTATATCGGCGACATCGGCATCGACGCCCGCTACGCCGTCATCGCACTGGCGCTGATCGGGTTCTTCAACATCATCGGTTCGCTGTCTGCCGGCTTCATCGGCCAGCGCTATTCCAAGCCTTACTTCCTGGCCTGGATCTACATTGCCCGCTCGGTCGCCGTCACCGCATTCCTGCTGCTACCGCAGTCGCCCACCTCGGTCATCATCTTTGCGATCGTCATGGGCTTGCTCTGGCTTTCGACCGTGCCGCCGACGAATGCGCTGGTCGCCATCATGTTCGGCACGCGCCATCTCGGGCTGCTCGGCGGCATCGTCTTCCTCTCGCACCAGGTCGGTTCGTTCCTGGGCGTGTGGATGGGCGGCTACCTCTACGACCATTTCGGTTCCTACGATCCGGTATGGTGGCTGGGTGTGGCACTCGGCCTGTTCGCGGCCGTGGTTCATTGGCCGATCGAGGAGAAAGCGGTTGCCCGTCCGGCCATGGCCTGAAGAAATCCAGGGACGCAGCGTTGCGAAATGCGACGTTGCGTTCTTGAAATCTGTTACAAAACTTTCTAAATCAACCCATGCGGCTTTGCCGCTTTTGTTTTGGTTCAATTATGCTCAAACTGAGCATAATTGAAGAACCACCCGAAAGAGGGGTGGAGAGGAGACTTCGATGATGCAGCTTGATACCCGCACGCAAGGCGTGGCGAGCCCGGTTTTTGTCAGCGCCGCCCAGCGCTTCGGCATCATCGAAAGACCCGAGCTTGCCTTCACGCCAGCGGTCGCGCGCGAGACGGAGCACCTCTACGAGAAGGTGAAGGACTTCATTCCGGCGATCGAGTGGCCGGTCTATGCGCCATACGTTCATGCCATCAACCGGCTGAAGAAGGAGCGCAACGCCGTCATTCTCGCGCACAATTACCAGACCCCGGATATCTTCCACTGCGTCGCCGATATCGTCGGCGATTCGCTGCAGCTTGCCCGGGACGCCAGCAAGGTCGATGCCGAAATCATCATCCAGTGCGGCGTTCACTTCATGGCCGAGACCTCCAAGCTGTTGAGCCCGGAAAAGACGGTGCTGATCCCGGACGCCAAGGCCGGCTGCTCGCTGTCGGAATCGATCACCGGTGCGGATGTGCGCTTGTTGAAGCAACGCTATCCCGGCGTTCCCGTCGTCACCTATGTCAACACCTCCGCCGACGTGAAGGCCGAGACCGACATCTGCTGCACCTCGTCAAACGTGCTTGCGGTCGTTGAAAGCTTCGCCTCGGACACGGTGCTCTGCATCCCCGACGAATATCTCGCCATGAACGTCGCGCGCCAGACCAACAAGAAAATCCTCACCTGGAAGGGGCATTGCGAAGTGCACGAGCGCTTCACCGCCGCCGAACTGCTGGCCTACAAGGAAGCCAATCCGGGCCTCGAGATCATCGGCCATCCCGAATGCCACCCGGATGTCATCGCCGTCTGCGATTTCGCCGGATCGACATCGGGCATGATCAACTACGTCAAGGATAACAGGCCGTCGAAGGTGCTGCTCGTCACCGAATGCTCGATGGCGTCGAACATTCAGGCCGAGATCGAGGGCGTGGAGTTCATCAAGCCGTGCAATCTCTGTCCGCACATGAAGCGCATCACGCTGCCGAAGATCCTCGACAGCCTGCTGACCATGACGGAAGAGGTTCTGGTCGATCCGGCGATCGCCGATCGGGCGCGCCTGGCAGTCGAGCGCATGGTCAACCTCAAGCAATAACACCTGTCGGGCGAAAGGCCCGGCATACAAGCATGCGCTGGAGGAGAGCCGTATCATGCTGAGAGATCATTTCCGCCCGCAGTCCTTCAACGGGATTGACGACATCGTTATCGTCGGCGGCGGCCTTGCAGGCCTCTTCTGCGCGCTGAAGCTCAGCCCGAGGCCTGTCACCATTCTTGCCGCAGCCCCGATCGGCCACGGCGCCTCGTCGGCCTGGGCGCAAGGGGGCATTGCAGCGGCAATGAGCCCCGGCGATACCTTCGAAAAACACGTCGCCGACACGCTGACGGCGGGGGCCGGCATCGTCGACGAGAAGATGACGCGCATGATGGTGGCCGAAGGCCCGGCGCGGATTCACGATCTGCTTGATTATGGCGTTCCCTTCGACCGCGATCTCGAGGGCAAGCTGATCCTGTCGCGCGAGGCCGCTCATTCGGAGCGCCGTATCGTTCGCGTCAAGGGCGACATGGCCGGTAAGGCGATCATGGAAGCGCTGATCACGGCGGTGCGCAATACGCCATCGATCCGAGTCATCGAAGGCTACGTGGTCGAAGAGCTGGTGCGCGAGGGTCGCTTCATCTCCGGCGTCATTGCCCGGCCGGATGCCGGCCAGTCGAAGAAGCGCGTTTCCTTCCCGGCGCGCGCCGTGGTCCTGTGCTCCGGCGGCATCGGCCACCTCTATGCGGTGACGACCAACCCATGGGAAGCCTGCGGCCAGGGTCTCGGTATGGCGGCCAGGGCAGGGGCGATCATCGCCGATCCGGAATTCGTCCAGTTCCACCCGACGGCCATCAACATTGGCAAGGATCCGGCGCCGCTGGCGACCGAAGCCTTGCGCGGCGACGGCGCACAGCTCATCAATTCGGCCGGGCATCGCTTCATGCTCGACATTCACCCGGATGGCGAACTTGCTCCACGCGACATCGTCTCGCGCGGCGTCTTTGCCGAGGTTCAGGCCGGACGCGGTGCGTTTCTCGATTGCACCAAGGCGGTCGGCAAGCATTTCCCGGATATGTTCCCGACGGTCTATGCCTCCTGCATCGGCGCCGGCATCGATCCGGTGACGCAGCCGATCCCGGTCGTGCCGGCGGTGCATTACCACATGGGCGGCGTGCTGACGGATGCCGAAGGCCGTACCTCGATCGACGGTCTTTGGGCAGCCGGCGAAGTGACGTCGACCGGCGTGCACGGCGCCAACCGGCTCGCCTCCAATTCACTGCTGGAAGCCGTGGTCTTCGCCGCGCGCATCGCCGAAAACATCAAGGGCACCCTGCCGACGCCGCAGTTGACCCAATGGGGCGACAACGCCGGCGAGAACGACGACCCCGTCACGGTGGAAGACAGCCCGCAGCTCACGGTTCTGCGTAGCTTGATGAGTGACTGCGTCGGCGTCGTCAGGACGCGCGAAAGCCTGCTGCGGGCAATCCGCCAGATCTCGGCGCTCGAGCGCGACAATGCACGCATGCGCTTCACCAACATCCTGACCACCGCCAAGCTGATCGCGGTCGGAGCGCTTCGCCGAACCGAGAGCCGCGGCGGTCACTACCGCGCCGACTGCCCTTCGGAGCAGCCGGAATGGCGCCGCCGGACCTACCTGACGCTCGCGGAAGCGAACCGTCTGGCGGCCGAAGTCGCGGAAACCGAATCGGCCTGAGAATGACGGCGTCATACCCCGCGCCTCGAGAATACAGACAGGAATAACGACCAGATGACCGCAGCCCTTCGCCCCGAATTGCCCGCCCTGATGGTCGAAGATCAGGTGCGAGCCGCCTTGCTCGAAGATCTCGGCCGTGCCGGCGACATCACCACCCTGTCGACCATCGGGCCGGAGCTGACGGCAACGGCCGGCATGAACGCGCGGGATCCCGGCGTGGTTGCCGGGCTCGAGCTGGCACGCACGGCGTTCCGGCTCGTCGACCCTTCCATCGTCTTCGAGGCTCTGGTTGCAGACGGCGATCAGGTGACGCCGGGAACCGAGATTGCCCGGATCTCCGGCCGCGCCCGCGGGCTTCTTTCAGCCGAACGCGTCGGCTTGAACTTCCTCATGCATCTCTCCGGCATTGCCACCTACACGGCGAAATTTGCCGACGAGATTGCCCATACGCGCGCAAAGGTCTGCTGCACGCGCAAGACCATTCCCGGCTTGCGTGCTTTGGAGAAATACGCAGTGCGTCTCGGCGGTGGTTCCAACCACCGCTACGGCCTCGACGACGCCGTGCTGATCAAGGACAACCACATTGCCGTCTCCGGCGGCGTCGCCGGCGCCGTACATGCGGCCCGCGCCTATTGCGGTCATCTGGTCAAGATCGAGATCGAGGTCGATGGCCTCGACCAGATGCGCGAGGCGCTGACGGCGACGCCCGACGTCATCCTGCTCGACAATATGGGCCCGGAGCGCCTGCGCGAGGCGGTCGCCATCAATGCCGCCCATTGGCAGCTTGGCGCCGAGACCTATGCGGTCGATCCCAGGCGCACGCGCCTGGAAGCTTCGGGCAATGTCAGGATCGACACGGTCCGCGCCATCGCCGAGACCGGCGTCGACTATATCTCGACCTCCAAGATCACCATGGCGGCACCGACGCTCGACATCGGTCTCGACATCGCGATCAAGCGCTGAATCACGTGATGCGTAGCGGCCGCGACAACGCTTGAAGCGTGCCAGACAACGCCTTGAATCGATTCCGGTTTGGAGAATTGTCCAGTGACCGCCGGCGCAACTGAGGCCGGCGTTATCGCTGCTGGATGAACGGACAGACGACACGTTGGTCGATCGTGATCTCCGTGCCGCAGTCATAGCGGCAGATCTTGAACTGCCCGCGCATGTCCTGGCCGTTGAGATTGCAGATCGTCACCCCGGGTTGGCCGCCGCGAAATCCGGACTGGCCGCCGCCCATCGGGTTGTTCTTGAAATAGTCGGGGATCGCCTTGTTCCCCTGCGGGTTCGGCACGACGGGCTGGTCCGAACGGTTGTTGAAATAATCGGGGACCGCGTTGCTCCCCTGCGGGTTTGGCAGGATGGGCTGATCCGTCAGCAGGCTGGTGAGCAGCGCAAGCGCAAGCAACATTTATTCTTCCTCGGCGGCAGAGCCGGCACTCTATCTAAGTGAAGGAATATAGCGCGCACTGGCCGAAGTGTTAGATGCAGCCCGCATTTAACCCTGTGACAGCGATTTTATCGTCAGCAAAACTGCTCGGCCGCTTCCCCAGTGTTATGCGGAGGATGAGCGACTGCCCACCTTGAGGCCGGGCGCGGGGCGCTCGTCGAGGATCTGACGGCGGAAGCGGAAGAGGGCGGCCGGTCGTCCGCCGGTCGAAGCCAGCGTCATGCCGGTTGGCTCGACCAGTTCCGCGCCTTCGACCAGGCGGCGGAAATTCTGCTTGTGCAGATGGCGGCCGGAAATCGCCTCGACGGTTGCCTGCAGGTCAGTGAGGGTGAACTCCGGCGGCATCAGCTCGAAAATGACCGGCCGGTATTTGATCTTGCCGCGCAGGCGGGCAATGGCGGTGGCGACGATGCGGCGGTGGTCGTGGCGCATGGCCTTCCCGGCCGCAGCGCCGTCCTGCTCCCGGCTCCGGCCGTCGATCACTGCCTCGCGCACGAGACCCGCCTCGTAGAGCAACTCGTAACGCTCAAGCACCCGTTCCTCGTCCCAAGGGAAATCGCCGAGGCCGAAGGCAAGCCGTATGCGCGCGCGCCGCTGCGCGCCTGGCGCCGTGCGCTCGTCGTCGGAAGTGGCAAGCTCCCACCGCGACAGTGCCGGCAAGATCATCTGGTCGAGGATTGGCGGTCGGCCTTGTCGCCAGTCTTCCCACGGCAGGTATCCGTACCAGTCGCGCCAGTGCGCCCCGGCCTCGGCCAGCCGCTCGGTGTTTTCGGTATCGGTTCGCGTCAGCGCGAGATAACCGACCGAGACCATGTGCTTGCCTTCTTCGCCAGGCAATCGTTGCCGCCCGCGGTCGCCGAAGGTGTAGAGCTGTTCGATGTAACCGAGCTTGAGCGCCGTGCGCTTTTCCACCCGGTCGCGCAGACTGGTCTCGAAGGTGCGGTGACGGGCGGGATCGAAGGGGCCGAACGGCAGGCTGTCGAGCGCGTCGCCGTCCGCCTCGTTGATGGCCAGGATGCGCGGGCTGCGATTGACGACGGCGACGATGGCCGCGTTGAGGCCGATTTCGACCGTGACTGCCTGCATCTCAGTCGCCAACATGGGCTCCCTCGGCAACAAGTGGCAGCACGAAGGGAACATTGCCGTCCGTGTCCGCACCGCGGCCGATCGAGCGCACGGCAGCGACAAGCCGTCCGCCGCGTGACAGGACGGCGTCGCCGATTTCGACCAACCGCGTATTCGGCGTGGCATAGGGCGAGACAAGCCGCAGCCGCTCGACCAGCGCCCGGTCATCCTGTTCGGGCTCGACGGCCAGTGCGGCTATGAGGGCGGCGGCCGGCGATCTTGAAACACCCATCCAGCAATGGACGAGCATCGGGCGCGTGCGGTCCCAGTCTTTGGCGAAAGCGACGATCTGCTGGACGTGCTCCTCCTGAGGGGCGATGAGCCCGCCGGTGCCGGCAAAGCTGATATCGTTCATCCCCAGCGTCAGATGCCGCGCCTTGGAGATGACCGCCGGACGGTGGAAATCCTGGCCCTTGGCAACGAGGCTCAGCATTTCGGTGCAACCGTGGCGGACAGCCATCTCGGCGATGCGGGCAAGCGGCGATACGACGATCCGGGGCATCTCAGGCATCCACTTTCGAAGAGGCGCGCTGTGCCTCGAGTGCGGCAAAACGCTCGGTAAACAGACGCTGGGCCTCGATGGCGGGCAAGGGGTCGATCAGTAGGCCGTCGCGGGTGATGCCGCGCGGCTGCCCGAAGAACTTGCGTGCTTCTTCCGTCGAAAAGCCGGCAAGCAGGGTGGCCTCGAAATAGGCCGCGATATGGTCTGCCTTCTTGATCCGCTCCTTGAGCTCCTTCGAGCAATGGGCAGGCAGCCCGAAGCGCAAATGGATGGCGCTCTCCAGCCGGTTCTCGACCAGTTTGTAACCGCCGCCGACCACGGCCTTGAAGGGAGAGATCATGTCGCCGATGACATATTCCGGTGCGTCATGTAGCAAGGCGAACAGGCAGTCGTCGGCATTGCACTTGTAGCTGCGGCGAAAGATGTCCTCGACCATCAGGCTATGCTGGGCGACCGAAAAGGCGTGATCGCCAGCCGTCTGGCCGTTCCAGCGGGCAACGCGGGCAAGACCGTGGGCAATATCACTGATTTCGACGTCGAGGGGCGACGGGTCGAGCAGGTCAAGCCGCCGACCGGAAAGCATGCGCTGCCAGGCGCGCGCCGAAGTCATGCGCTTGCCTCATCGGCTGAGGTTGGGAAGGCAAGTCCGCTCCATTCCGGCAGTGTCAACGTGACAGGGACGTCGTCGGCCAGAAGCTCGACGCCGTTGGCCATCGCTTCGCCAGCCTTGTCGATGCGCACGATCGCCAGGGCAGATTGGCCGCGCACCGTGCCAAGCGTGCCGATCGACTTGCCGTCGGCCGTGATCGCCGTGCCGCTTTCCGGCAGTGCCGATGCGCCGGCAACGATCACCACGCGGCGGCGGGGTGTGCCGCGGTGCTGCATGCGGGAAACCACTTCCTGGCCGACATAGCAGCCCTTGCGGAAGGACAGGGCGCCGTTCTTGTCCATCAGCACATCGTGCGGGAATGCGTCCTGCAGCGCGTAGTCAGGGCCGGAAACGGCAATGCCGGAGGTGATCCGGAGCTTATCGAGGTCGGCAGCGGACGCCGCGTCCGTCTCGGCTTCGCCATAGGAACGGAACACTGTGGCCCCGGCTTTCTCGAAACGGTAATCGCGATAGCCTGAGGCCTCCGGTTCGTCGAAGGCAATGATGGTGGGCGTCGCAGTGTCGAGCGCCAGGGTCACGACCGAACGCAGCTTGTACATGGTCAGCCGCTTCAAAAGCGCCTCGGCCTGGTCGGCAGCGGTTTCGAGCCTGAAGCCGTCGCCATCGCGGGAAACCATGAAGTCGAACAGGATCTTGCCCTGCGGCGTCAAAAGCGCGCCGGGTCTTGCCTCATCGGGGGTGAGGGCGTCGAGATCGGTGGTGATCAACCCCTGAAGAAGATCTTCCGCATCCTTGCCGGAAACGGAGACGATCGCGCGGTCTTCGAGGCGAACTTTGGGCATGGCTCTAATCCTGTTCACTTTGCCGAACAGGTAGGATGTTCAGGGATGAACGGCAAGCGTGTCGCCGGCGCTCTAGTCGCCGGCGATGAAAAATTTCCACTTCCCGTCGGGCATGATGCCGACACGGTAGAAGTTGTAGCTGCCGAATTCTTCCATGTCGGCAAAATCGCCCGCCGTCACCAGCCGGAAGAGATCAACTTTTTCAGGGGCGGTCAGCGATGCCAGTGGTTTTTCGGCGAAATAGGGCCAGACATAGGCTTCCTGCGGCGTCCCCTTGTCGACCTGGACGAAGCCGGTCGAAAGCACGTCGAGCAGGATCGCCAGGATCTCGACGCCGTCCTGGTCGCCCGACAGGCTTTTCAGGATAGCGATCGGGTCTTCGTCGGCGCTAACGCCGGTGACCTGGGTCTGTGTCGGGCCTTTGCCAAGCAGGGGACGCAGCCGCTCGATATCACCGGAGGCCGCGGCTTCGACGATCAGTTCGCGCATGCGCGCCACGGGCGCCGGTATCTTGGAAACGTCGCTCAGCACTTCGACCGGCTCGACCGTCTTTGGTTCTTCGACGGCCTGATCTTCCTTGGTTATCGTCACCGTCTTTTTGATCAGCGGGTCCGGCATCGGGATTTCGAGCGGCAGCTTTTCTTCCTGGTCCGGTTCGTCATCCACAGGTTCGGCTGGCGGAGGGGCGGTGTTCTGGTCGCTCGCGACTGCTTTGGGTTCGTCCTGCAATTCGCTGAGCGCGAATGCGGGCGACATCATAACCGGAACGCTGAGCGCGACACCGGCTAGAAGCAGCGTAACAAGGCGAACCGGAGAGGTCCGGTTGGCATGGTTCCGGCTCATAAGGGCAGTCCTGATGTTTACTGAAGCGAGCGCTGGGGCGAAAATTCACCGGCGAGCATGCGCTCGCGAAGCGAATTGAGCATCGCTTCCGCACCGTCTTCACCATGAAGCCGCACGGTTTCCCGCATGGCTAGAGCGATGGCCGCATCGGCGATGATCTCTGGCTCGATGCCATCAGCCATGCCGTCCGCCCAGGCTTCGTTCTGGTGTTCCAGCGCTGCCTGCATTTTCTCGTGGACGATCATGTCATCGATGTCGGTCAGGCTTGGTTCCATCATTCGTTCCATGCGACTTCCATTGCTGCAAGTGGCTCACTTTAACGTCGTTCGGCTGAACCTC
The DNA here is from genome assembly GCF_003355565.1 of Ensifer sp. M14. Taxonomy (NCBI): domain Bacteria; kingdom Pseudomonadati; phylum Pseudomonadota; class Alphaproteobacteria; order Hyphomicrobiales; family Rhizobiaceae; genus Ensifer; species Ensifer sp. M14. The sequence goes on along the minus strand of NZ_QJNR01000004.1, from coordinate 3,608,703 downwards.
AACTGAACGACTGTGATCCGGTTGTCACTTCTTACCACTCTCTTAACGAAATTAGCAGCCTTTTCCCGAAACGACACGGGGTCGTGAGAAAAGAGGTTAATTTATTGCTAATTTCCAAAGCGGGCGACGATTTCTGACGCAAGTGTTGCTCCTTCGGCACGATATCGCTGTTCGGCGACGATCGCTGGCTGCGTACAGGTGGTGTAGACAGAGGCGAAGGTGCGATATCCCCGGTTGAAGGCGGCAGTCATGCGCTCGCGCCTTTTCTCCTCGTTAACCGTTTCCTTGTCGATCAGCTCCTGCATCGAGCGCCGCCAGACATCCTCGGGCTCTTTTACGCAGAGATTGCGCAGATAGTGAACCGATCCGAGCACCTCGGCGAGGCGAATCAGCCGCTGGTCGTAAGGCGTCGGCTTTTCCTCTGCGACGACAGGTGCGGGCGTTGGCGTCTGCGCCTTGTCCTGCGGTGGTGCTGCCGTTTTCTGCGCGGCAGCGGTAGTGGCCGTGGCGATCAAAAGGGTCATCACGGTCAGGCGGATGATGGTCAGGCCGAATGTCATCATCCCATCAAGTCCGAATCGGCGGCTGTTTCAAGGCGCTTGCGCGTCTTTGCATTTGCCGCGGCCTCAGCCGCCAGTTTTTCCACGCATTCGCGAACGCTGTCGGGAATGGGAAGCGCAAAGATCTCATCCGGCGTGAACCATCCGAGGTCGGCTGCGTCGTCGCTGGCAACGGCAACAGCGGCTGCATCTGCTTGCGCTCTGAAGACGGAGAGGAAGAAATGCCGCCCTTCCGATTCCTTGCCCGGCAGGTCGTAGGTTTCAAACAGCACGGGGTTGCGGGCGTGAATGCCGGTCTCTTCCTGCAATTCGCGCAGGGCCGTCTCTTCCGGCGTTTCCCCCGGTTCGGCACGGCCGCCCGGAAACGCGTACATGTCGGCCGAAGGCGGATTGGCGCGTCGCACCAAAAGGTAATGGCCATCGCGTTCGAGAATGACGGAGGAGGCGAGTTCTGGTGGCTTCGGCATGATGGAATCAATTTCGATCGGTATCGTTGACCCATCCTACGTGAAGTGCCACATCCATGTCATGTGCGGACGTTTTGCGCTGACGGCGACGCCGGAAGAATTGATGGAGCTGTTCGGCCTGCTGGAAAGCGATGACTTTCCGGCGCGTTTCAACATTGCGCCCACACAGCCGATCATCGTTGTCGTGGCAGCCGACGGCGGCGGGCCGGGCAGCAACCTGCCTCAGCGTCGGGCGCTTCTGGTTCGCTGGGGTTTTACGCCCGGTTGGGTCAAGGATCCCAGGGACTTTCCGCTTCTGATCAATGCCCGCGCCGAGACGGCAATCGAAAAGGCATCGTTTCGCGCGGCGATGCGCCACCGTCGCGTGCTGGTCCCGGCGTCCGGTTTCTACGAATGGCACCGCCCCGCCAAGGGCAGCGGCGAGGCTTCGCAGGCCTACTGGATCCGTCCACGCAAAGGCGGCATCGTCGCCTTTGCCGGCCTGATGGAGACATGGTCTTCTGCCGACGGTTCCGAAGTCGACACGGCCGCGGTGCTGACGACGAGCGCCAATCCTGCCATCGCGCTCATTCACGACCGCATGCCTGTGGTCATTCAGCCGGAAGATTTCGCCCGCTGGCTGGACTGCAAGACGCAGGAGCCGCGCGACGTCCTCGACTTGATGACGCCTGCGCCGGAAGATTATTTCGAGGCGATCCCCGTTTCCGACAAGGTCAACAAGGTCGCGAATGCCGGGCCGGATATTCAGGAAGCGGTCGCCCCACAGGCGGTGCCGAAGGTGCCGGCAAAGAGCGACAAGAACGGGGGCAAGCCCGACGACGGGCAAATGTCCCTGTTCTGATGCCCGTCAGTCCTTAAGCCGGCTGCTTCATCAGCTTGGCCGCGGGCTTTGCCTTGATCTGCAGGGCAGCGGCAAGCACGGCTTTCAGCCCGAGCGGGCGATACTGTTGAACCAGATCGGCGGATGTCTTGGCGATATCGGTGGTCTTGGCGGCCTTCACGTGCATGCACTCCTTGATGCTTTCCCTGGACCGGAAACTCGTCGTTCTCGCTTGCGTAAACGACAACGATGCTCCTCCTCGGCTTCTCCGGAGACAGGAATCGTGGCGCAGGGCCAAGCTGCACCGCGAATCTCCTTCCCGCGTGGCGATCCCAGATAAGCCAAATCATGACAAATCCATGACCATGGCAGTGCCTTGATAGTCGGCTGTGCTTCGCTGGTCGCTGACCACTTGACCGACGCCATGCGAAGCGCGATAAGTGAGCCCATGAAAACGGTTACCTGCATTATCTGCCGGAAGATTATTCGCTAGCGCTCCGCTGGCCTGGCCGTTTTCGTCTCCCGAAATCCAAGATGACAAACGCGCGGGCCTCCCGGGCGCCGTATTTCTGACGGTTGCATGCGTATTGGAGATTTGGAATGGGCGGAGCGCCGACACTTAAGCTGTACAACACGCTGACGCGGGAGAAGGTCGATTTCAAGCCGATCGACGCCGACAATGTCCGCATGTATGTCTGCGGCCCGACCGTCTACGACTATGCCCATATCGGCAATGCGCGTCCGGTCATCGTCTTCGATATCCTGTTCCGGCTGCTGCGCCATGTCTACAGCGAGCGGAAGGTCACCTATGTTCGCAACATCACCGACGTCGATGACAAGATCAACGCGCGGGCCCTGCGCGACTATCCCGGACTGCCCCTGAACGAGGCGATCCGGCATGTGACCGAGAAAACCGAGACGCAGTTCCTCGAAGACGCCAAGTCGCTCGGCTGCCTCGACCCGGACGTGCAGCCGCGCGCGACGGACAATATTCCGCAGATGATCGATATCATCGACAAGCTGATCGCCAAGGGCCATGCCTACAAGGCTGGCGGCGAGGTGCTGTTCGATACCAGGTCGATGCCGGATTATGGCCAGCTTTCCAAACGCAATCTCGATGAGCAGCAGGCCGGCGCCCGCGTCGCCGTCGAGGCGCACAAGAAGCACCCGGGCGATTTCGTGCTGTGGAAGCTTTCGGCCGATCACGAACCCGGCTGGGATAGCCCGTGGGGCAGGGGCCGTCCGGGTTGGCACATCGAATGCTCGGCCATGAGTGGGCGTTACCTCGGCGAGGTCTTCGACATCCATGGCGGCGGGCTCGATCTCATCTTCCCGCACCACGAAAACGAGATCGCCCAGTCGCGTTGCGCCCACGGCACCAGCGTGATGGCGAATGTCTGGATGCATAACGGCTTCCTGCAGGTCGAAGGCCGCAAGATGTCGAAGTCCGAAGGCAACTTCGTCACCATCTACGAGCTGCTGCACACCGAAAAGTTCGGCGGCCGCAAGTGGCCGGGCGACGTGCTGCGCCTTGCCATGCTGATGACCCACTACCGCGAGCCGATCGATTTTTCGATCAAGCGGCTGGAGGAGGCCGAGCACCTGCTGTCGAAATGGCCGGTGCCGGGCGACGCCAAGGGCGAGGTCGATCCGACGATCGTCACAGCGCTGTCGGATGACTTGAACACGGTGGCGGCGGTTCAGGCGCTGCATGCGCTGGCGCAGAAGGCGGCCGGCGATCCGGCACTCAGAGGTAGCTTTGCCGCAAGTGCGTCGCTGCTCGGCATCGTGCCGCAGGCTGTCGAACTCGACGAGGCCGTCGTTCACGAAGTCGATGGCCGCGTGCGGGCGCGTCTGGAATTGCTGAAAGCCAAGGATTTCGCCTCTGCCGACAGGATCCGCGACGATCTGCTGGCTCAGGGCATCCAGCTCAAGGATGGCAAGGACCCCGCGACCGGCGAACGCGTGACGACGTGGGATGTGAAGCGATGAAATTCATTTGCCAATCCTTGCTGTCGTCGGCGGCCGATCGATGTCAAGCAAGGAACGGCGCTCGCAGTTTGGTGGCTTGAGGCAAGGGGCATGAAGGGGGAGTTCGGGCAATGATCGATCATACGGGCATTTCGGTTGCGGATTTCGACAAGGCGACGTCGTTCTATGACAGGGCGTTCGCTCCCCTTGGTGCATCGTTTCTGATGATGGTTCCGGCCGAACATACGGGCGGCGTCAAGGTCGGCGGCTACGGCCGCGAGCGTCCGGTCTTCTGGCTGCATGAGGCCGCCGCCGGTCCGGGCCGGCACTATGCCTTTACCGCGCGCAGTCGCAGCGAAGTCGATGCTTTCCATAAAGCGGCTCTCGCCGCGGGCGGCCGCGACAACGGCAAGCCGGGACTGCGGCCGCACTATCACCCGGATTATTATGGCGCCTTCGTGTTCGATCCCGACGGCAACAACATAGAGGCGGTCTGCCATGCCCCGGCCTGAGGAGACGTCGCGATGAGTCTCGACAACCGACCACACTACACCGGCGGCTGCCAGTGCGGTGCCGTGCGCTTCCGCGTCGAGGGCGTTCTTGGCGACGCGTCCGTCTGTCATTGCCGCATGTGCCAGAAGGCGAGCGGGAATTTCTATCTGCCGCTGGTGTCGGTGCGCGGCGCCACCGTCACCTGGACGCGCGGCGAGCGCAAACGCTTCCAGTCCTCGAACGCCGCATACCGCGGCTTCTGTACTGGCTGCGGTACGCCCCTGACCTACGAGGCGCCCGACGGCATGGCGCTGGCGATTGCGGCCTTCGACGAGCCGCAGGGGATCGTACCGACGATCCAGTGGGGCATCGAGGGCAAATTGCCCTATGTCGACCGGGTGCCCGAGCTTCCGGGCGAAGAAACGATGGCCGACGCTGAGGCGGTCTCATTCCTTGCCGACCTCGTCTCCTACCAGCATCCTGATCATGACACCGAAACCTGGCCCCCGGAGGACAAAAGATGACGGAGACTGTTCGAACAGGCGGGTGCCAATGCGGTGCTGTGCGCTTCCGCATCCGCGGCGAGCTCGGCCGTCCGTCGATCTGCCATTGCCGCATGTGCCAGAAGCAATTCGGCTCCTTTTTCTCCGCGCTGGTGACGGCGCCGAAGGACGGCGTCGAGTGGACGCGCGACGCGCCGAGCTATTTCCAGTCGTCGGTCAATATCGATCGCGGCTTCTGCCCGAAATGCGGCACGCCGATGATCTACCGCCATCCTGGCGGCATGGAGATCGCCATCGGCACCTTCGACGATCGCAGTGATCTGGCGCCGCGGATCCAGGTCAACTACGCTTCTCGGCTTCCCTGGGTGGAGTCCATCTTCGACCAGCCGGCGCTGACGGATCCGGATTTCTACAGCCGGCAGGAGAGCATCATCTCCTTCCAGCATCCCGATCACGAGACCGAGCAATGGCACGAGCCGGGAGTGTTCAAATGACGATTTCGCGCATCTTTACCGGCGGCTGCCAGTGCGGAGCGGTCCGCTACCGCGCCGAAGGCGTGCTGGCGGATGCGCATATCTGTCACTGTCGCATGTGCCAGAAGGCGGCCGGCAACTATTTCATGCCGCTTGCCAACATCGCCCGCGACAATTTCGACATCACCCGCGGGCAGCCCTCATGGTTCCGCTCCTCGCATCTGGTGCGCCGCGGCTTCTGCCACGATTGTGGAACGCCGCTCTTCTACGACATGCCGGACGAGGATTTCCTCAACATCGTGCTCGGTTCGCTCGACGATCCGGACGACTTGCCGCCGATTTATCAGTCGGGCGTGGAATCGCGCACGGTGTGGTTCTCGCGGCTGGCGAAGCTTCCCGAACGGCAGAGCGACGACGGCAGCGAACTGTCGGCCACCCGGCATCTGCTCGTGCTCGAAACCAACCGCCAGCATCCCGATTACGATACGGTGCACTGGCCACCGATGAAAGACTGATGATGTCTGCTGAATTGCGTACGCTTTACCCTGAGATCGAACCCTATGCGTCCGGCCACCTCGACGTCGGCGACGGTCATACGGTCTATTGGGAACGGGTGGGCACCCCAGGTGCCAAGCCGGCCGTGTTCCTTCATGGCGGTCCGGGCGGCACGATCTCGCCGAACCATCGCCGGCTGTTCGACCCCGCGCTCTACGACGTGACGCTGTTCGACCAGCGCGGCTGCGGCCAGTCGACGCCGCATGCGGAGATCGAAGCCAATACCACCTGGCACCTCGTCGCCGATATCGAGCGTCTGCGTGAAATGGCTGGCGCGGAAAAATGGCTGGTGTTCGGCGGCTCCTGGGGATCGACGCTGGCGCTCGCCTATGCGGAGAAACACCCCGAGCGCGTCACCGAACTGGTGCTGCGCGGGATCTATACACTCACCAAGGCGGAACTCGACTGGTACTATCAGTTCGGCGTCTCGGAAATGTTTCCGGACAAATGGGAGCGGTTCATTGCGCCGATTCCCGAAAACGAGCGCCATGAGATGATGCAGGCCTATCACCGGCGGCTGACCAGCAACGAAAGGGCGACGCGGCTTGCGGCGGCCAAGAGCTGGAGCATCTGGGAAGGCGAGACGATCACGCTGCTGCCCGAACTGTCGACCAGCGGCCGCTTCGAAAAGGACGAATTTGCCGATGCCTTTGCGCGCATCGAAAACCACTTCTTCGTCAATGCCGGCTGGATGGAAGATGGCCAGTTGCTGCGCGACGCCCATCGTCTGCACGGCATCCCCGGTGTGATCGTCCAGGGCCGCTACGACATGCCGTGCCCGGCCAAATATGCCTGGCAATTGCACAAGGCCTGGCCGGAGGCGGAGTTCCACCTGATCGAGGGGGCGGGGCACGCCTATTCCGAGCCGGGTATCCTCGACCGGCTGATCCGCGCGACGGACACATATGCAGGCAAGACCGAGTAACGACTGAGCATTATTGGAAACGAGCCATGACCAGGGAACGCATCTATCTCTTCGACACGACGCTACGGGACGGGCAGCAGACGCCCGGCATCGACTTTTCCGTCGAGGACAAGATCGCGATTACCACGCTGCTCGACGATTTCGGCATGGACTATGTCGAAGGCGGTTATCCCGGGGCGAACCCGACCGACACCGAGTTCTTCAAGCGCCGTCGCACGAAGAAGGCGTCCTTCGTCGCCTTCGGCATGACCAAGCGCGCCGGCGTTTCCGCCTCGAACGATCCGGGCCTTGCCGCCCTGCTCGAGGCAAAGAGCGACGCGATCTGTCTCGTGGCCAAGAGCTGGGATTACCACGTGGCCGTGGCGCTCGGCTGTTCCAACGCGGAAAATCTCGACAATATCAGCCTGTCGGTCGCAGCCGTCGTCGGTGCTGGCCGCGAGGCGATGGTCGACTGCGAGCATTTCTTCGACGGCTACAAGGCGAACCCCGCCTATGCGCTTGCCTGCGCCAAGGCAGCCTTTGAAGCGGGTGCGCGCTGGATCGTGCTGTGCGATACCAATGGCGGCACGCAGCCGCATGAGGTGCGCGAGATCGTCTCGGCTGTCATCGCCGCAGGCGTTCCCGGCGCCAATCTCGGCATCCACGCCCACAACGACACAGGCCAGGCGATTGCCAACTCACTTGCAGCCGTCGAGGCTGGCGTTCGCCAGATACAGGGAACGCTGAATGGTATCGGCGAACGCTGCGGCAACGCCAATCTGGTGACGCTGATCCCGACCTTGGCACTGAAGGAAATCTATTCGAGCCGGTTCGAAACGGCGATCGATGCCGACCGTCTGCTGGAGCTGACGAAACTTTCGCATGCCTTCGATGAGTTGTTGAACCGCTCGCCCGACATGCAGGCGCCCTATGTCGGCGCCTCGGCCTTTGCCACCAAAGCCGGCATTCACGCCTCGGCACTACTGAAGGATCCGCGCACTTATGAGCATATTGCTCCCGAAAGCGTCGGCAATCTGCGCAAGGTCATGGTGTCGGACCAGGGCGGCAAGGCGAACTTCATCAACGCGCTCAAGCGCCGCGGCATCGTGGTCGGCAAGGACGATCCCAAGCTCGACAAGCTGATTTCGATCGTCAAGGAACGCGAGGCGACCGGCTATGCCTATGAGGGCGCCGATGCGAGCTTTGCGCTTCTGGCAAGCCGCATCCTCGGAACAGTCCCGGATTTCTTCCACGTCGAAAGCTTCCGGGTGATGGTCGAGCGCCGCTTCGACGCCAACGGCCAGCTGAAGACTGTGTCTGAAGCGGTCGTTCGGGTCGTCGTCGATGGCGAGACCATGATGTCGGTCGCCGAAGGCCACGGCCCGGTCAACGCACTTGACCTGGCGCTGCGCAAGGATCTCGGCAAATACCAGTCGGAGATCGAGGACCTGGAGCTTGCGGACTACAAGGTCCGTATCCTCAACGGCGGGACCGAGGCGATCACCCGCGTTTTGATCGAATCGACCGATGGCACGGGCGCGCGCTGGTGGACGGTGGGGGTCTCCGACAACATCATCGACGCTTCGTTCCAGGCGCTGATGGACAGTATCATCTTCAAGCTGCTGAAGAACCGCGACCACGTCGGGCTGATTGCGGCTGAGTAAGATGGCGATCAAGGTGGCATAGAGCGGCGGCGCCCGTTTGGCGCTGCCCGCTCCTGCCCAAAGTATGAGCAAAATTCACCATCCATTCACGGAAATGAATTGGTGCATTGAGGGGCATTGGAGTACGACGCCCTACGGAAGGGTTCGTTAGTCGCTGAGGCTACCCCTTCGATTGCGACCGGAGCGGGCGTCATCGCCACGATAGCCTCCGGCGAATACATCAGGAAAAACATCATGGCCGAGCCGAACGCGAAAGTACCCGCAGAAAACACCGATTCCGCTCAAGGCTTCGCCTTTGCGCTCACGGCCTATCTGCTCTGGGGGTTCCTGCCTTTCTTCATGAAGGCGATCGCCCATATCCCGGCACCGGAAGTGGTGGCCCACCGTATCGTCTGGTCGGTTCCGCTCGCAGGTCTCGTGCTCGTCTGGCTCGGGCGCACGGAAGACGTCAAGGTGGCGCTTCGCTCGCCGAAGATGCTGCGCATGGCGGCTCTGACGGCTGTGCTCATCACCATCAACTGGGGCATTTACGTCTGGGCGATCGGTGCGGGCCGGGCGATCGAGACCGCGCTCGGCTACTACATCAATCCGCTGTTTTCGATTTTCCTCGGTGCTCTGCTTCTGAAGGAAAAGCCGAGCCCGGCACAGATGGTGGCGATCGCGCTGGCTGCAGCTGCCGTTGGCGTATTGGCCTTCGATGCCGGTGGTCTGCCCTGGGTGTCGATCGGGCTCTGCCTGTCCTGGGGCTTCTACGCGTTCTTCCGCAAGACCCTGCCGATCGGGCCGAACCAGGGTTTCTTCCTCGAAGTGCTGCTGCTCAGCATTCCCGCGATCGGCTACATCATCTGGCTCGAAACGACCGGCCAGGGGCATTTCGGCGACACCGGCATGACGGACGTGCTGTGGCTGCTGTCCTGCGGCATCGTCACTGCCATTCCGCTGATGATCTATGCCAACGGCGCCAAGCTGCTGCGGCTATCGACCATCGGCATCATGCAGTACATCGCGCCGACGATGATCTTCCTGATCGCCGTCTTCGTCTTCCACGAACCTTTCGGCACGGCAAAGCTGATCGCCTTCGGCCTGATCTGGGCGGCACTGGTGATTTATTCCGGTGCCATGCTGGCACAGAGCCGCGCGCGTCGTGCCGAACAGGTTAGCCCGGCGGAGTAACAAATCCGACCCAATGAAAAAGGCGCGCCCGGCCGGCGCGCCTTTTTTGATTCTGCGACGAAATGAGCCCGCGCCTAGAGCCGCGAAATGATCTCGGCTTCGCCTTCGCGACCGTTTGCACCGCCAGCGGCCGCGAGAATTGCCGGTACGATGTCCTCGGCCTTGTCGACGACCAGCGGCTGGACGAGGTGGGCGGTGTGCACGAAGCCTTCGTCGCGCATGTGCTGTAAGAGGTCCAGCATCGGCTTCCAGAAATCGTTCATGTTGCCGAAGACCATCGGCTTGCGGTGACGCCCGAGCTGCGCCCAGGTCATGATCTCGACGATCTCCTCAAGCGTGCCGATCCCGCCCGGAAGTGCTACGAAGGCATCGGCCCGCTCGAACATGGTGTGCTTGCGCTCATGCATGTCGGCGGTGACGATCAGCTCGTTGAGCTGGCCGAGCGAATGGCGCGTCGCTTCCTTGTCCATCAGGAATTCGGGGATAATGCCCGTGACCTCGCCGCCGTTGGAAAGCACGCCGCTTGCGACCGCTCCCATGATGCCGCGGGTGCCGCCGCCATAGACCAGCCTGAGCCCGTGGTCGGCGATCGAGCGGCCGAGCGCGCGGCCGGCTTCCATGTAAATCGGGTCGCGTCCGGGCTGTGAGCCGCAGTAGACGCAGATGGATCGAATCGTGCCGGTTTCAGTGTTCATCCGGTCAAAAAACATTGCAGCGCAGCAAGGGTCAAGAAAAATGAGGGGAAAGCTGGGTTCACGGCACTTGCAGAAGGGGCGGCTTCTTGTCTGCTACACTAGGAAACGCTAGCAATTTCAGGGATCGATTGAAGAAATTGGGCGGGTAGCTCGCAGTTGCGCTATAATGATTGCGCAAGCCCCGCGCCTTAGGCCGATGAGAGGGCATGCGCGGAGCTCTGCTCCGCTCCTGTGGAGAGTGGCATGATCAAGAACAAGGCCGGCTGGGTGGCCCTTACTGTCCTTGCGGCAGCAACAGCGTTGATGGTTTTTGTAGTTCAACCGAATTTGCGTGGCGGCAAGGAAGCGTCAGCCGATGGCACGGCAAGTGCTCCGGCCCAAACCGGTGACGCGGCATCGTCGACCGGAGGACCTCAGACCACTCCGGCCGCAAGCACTCAGACTGCCGCGAAGTCCGATGACGCTGCAAAGGTGGCGGAGCCGCAACCGGTCGAAAGCGTTGCTGACGCGAAGCCCCCGACCGAAGACGCGTCCATTCCCGGTTTTGACGTTCTGCGCGTCGAGCCCGACGGGTCTACCGTTGTAGCCGGCCATGCCGCGCCAGGCTCCAAGCTCGAGATTCTCAACGGCACCACCGTCGTCGGAACCGCTGACGTCGGCGTGACCGGCGATTTTGCCGCGGTCTTCGACACGCCGCTTCCGGCCGGCGACTACCAGCTGACCTTGCGCGCCGTCGGAGAAGACGGCGTTGCCAAGAATTCGCAGGAGGTCGCAACGGTTTCCGTACCGAAGGATGCGACCGGCCAACTGCTTGCCATGGTCTCCAAGCCAGGCGAGGCCAGCCGCCTGCTCACGACGCCCGACGCTCTTGGGCCCGACGCTCTTGGGAGTGCCACGCAGACGACCGACACGCCCGCCTCGCGGCCGGCTGCCGCAACATCTGCCGACGTGGCGTCGGCAACGCCGCAGACGACGAACGATACTACGGCCAACACGGCGAAGCCGAGTGGGGCCACGGGGCTGCAGGTGACCGCCGTCGAGATCGAGGGCGCGAAGATGTTCGTCGCCGGTAGTGCGAAGCCCGGCGCTCTGGTTCGCATCTATGCTGACGATAAGCTGCTCGGTGAAATGAAGGCCGACGACAAGGGCCACTTTGTCGTCGACGGCCAGATCGAGCTTTCGGTCGGCAGCCATATCATCCGCGCCGACATGCTGAGCGAGGACGCAAGCAAGGTTGTCATGCGCGCATCCGTACCGTTCGACCGGCCGGCAGGTGCCCAAGTCGCAGCCGTTGCCGGTCCGGTTTCGGCCGCCGCAACGGCCGGCCTCGATGGCTTGCGTGCGGAGGCCGGCAAGGCGCTCGCGCTCTTGAAGGGGCTGTTCGCAAACGGCAAGGTGCCGACGGGCGAGCAACTGGCCGCAGCACGTTCTGCAAGCGAATTTGCCCTGAAGTCGCTGGCCGATTTCAGGCTCACTGACAGTTCCGATCCGGCGCTGAGTGATGAGGTTGCTCGGACGGCGAAGGCTGCAGCCGACGCGCTGGCCGTGCTGAAGGATGCTTCGCAGGATGCCTCGAGCGTGGCAGCGGCGCTTGGCAAGGTCGAGGCATCGGTCGGCGCCATCCTCGCCGAGCGTGGCAGCGTCACACCGGCGGTGACTGCCGTGGCTGAGTCGGCCGTGTCGGGCGTGTCGGGCGAGGTCGCCGAGGCTTCCGGCGCGTCGAAGGTCAAGGGTGCCGGTAGCTCGATCGCCAATGACGTCGCCGCTGCGCAGCCTTCGATGGCTTCCACGGAAAGCCCGGCCCAGCCGGAAACGGTGGAGCAGGCGCCGCTGAAGGAAAGCAAGAGTTCGGTCATCATCCGTCGCGGCGATACACTCTGGCAGATCTCACGGCGGGTTTATGGCGCGGGCGTTCGCTACACCACGATCTACCTCGCCAACCAGGCACAGATCGAAAACCCCGATCGGATCCGTCCGGGTCAGGTCTTCGGCGTTCCTGACCAGGCACTTTCCGACGAAGAGTCGCGGGAAATTCACAAGAAGCATATGAAACACGAACAATAGGCGGATCATCGATACCCATTGCATTGCCGTGGTGTCGATGCAGACCTATCTGTCAACCAAGGCGGCGCCTTCAACGAGGCGCCGCTTTTCATTGGATGGCGACGATGTCGCCCGATGACCTTTTCCAAGGTTAGGGCGCCAAGCCATAATTGCGCGGCGATGATGGCCCGACAATCCGTCAGCGTGAGCGAATAAGTGAAAGCGGATCAAGACGTGGCACCTGCGAACCAGACGAAGACGATTTCCGCCGATACGAGCAACCCGTTTCGGACCATCGTCAACCTGTGGCCCTATATGTGGCCTTCGGATAGAGCCGATCTGAAGCTGCGGGTCGTCTGGGCGACGATCATTCTGGTGATTGCCAAGGTCGTGCTGATCCTTGTTCCCTATTTCTTCAAATGGGCGACGGATGCGCTGAACAACAAGCCGGATGCGCTGGGCTTTCTGCCGCAGTTCCTCGGCGGCGCGGTTATGCTCGTGCTTGCCTATAACCTCGCGCGCCTGCTGCAGGCGGGGCTCAACCAGCTGCGTGACGCGCTGTTTGCCAGCGTCGGCCAGCATGCGGTTCGGCAACTCGCCTACAAGACCTTCGTGCACATGCACCAGCTGTCGTTGCGTTTCCATCTGGAGCGGCGCACCGGCGGCCTGTCGCGGGTGATCGAGCGCGGCACCAAGGGCATCGAAACGATCGTTCGCTTTACCATCCTGAACAGCGTTCCGACACTGATCGAATTCCTGCTGACCGCGGTGATCTTCTGGTGGGGCTACGGTTTCAGCTACCTGCTGGTCACGGGCATCACTGTCTGTCTCTACATCTGGTTCACCGTCAAGGCGAGCGACTGGCGGATCGCCATTCGCCGGTCGATGAACGACAGCGACACCGACGCCAATACCAAGGCGATCGACTCGCTGTTGAACTTCGAGACCGTCAAATATTTCGGCAACGAGGAGATGGAAGCCAAGCGCTTCGACAGATCGATGGAGCGCTATGAGAAGGCGGCGACCCAGGTCTGGACCTCGCTCGGCTGGCTCAACTTCGGCCAGGCGATGATCTTTGGTGCGGGCACCGCCGTCATGATGATCATGTCCGCGCTTGCCGTGCAGCGCGGCGAACAGACCCTCGGCGACTTCGTCTTCATCAACGCCATGCTGATCCAGCTGGCCATTCCGCTCAATTTCATCGGTTTCGTCTATCGCGAGATCCGTCAGGGTTTGACCGACATCGAACACATGTTCGATCTGCTCGACGTGGAAGCCGAAGTGGTCGACCGCCCGGATGCGCGCCAGCTTGCCATTGCCAACGGCGCAATCGCCTTCAACGACGTTCACTTCGCCTATGATCCGAAGCGGCCGATCCTCAAGGGCATCAGCTTTGAGGTTCCGGCCGGCAAGACCGTTGCCGTCGTCGGCCCTTCGGGCGCCGGCAAATCGACGCTGTCGCGACTTCTCTATCGCTTCTACGACGTGCAGCAGGGCACGATCACCGTCGACGGGCAGGATGTGCGCGATGTGACGCAGAAGAGCCTGCGTGCGGTCATCGGCATGGTGCCGCAGGATACGGTGCTGTTCAACGACACCATCGCCTACAATATTCGCTACGGGCGCGTGTCGGCGAGCGAGGAGGAGGTCGTCGCCGCGGCCGAGGCGGCACAGATCGCCACCTTCATCCAGTCGCTTCCCGAAGGCTTCCAGGCGATGGTCGGCGAGCGCGGATTGAAGCTTTCCGGCGGCGAAAAGCAGCGTGTCGCCATCGCCCGTACGATCCTGAAGGCGCCGCCGATCCTCATTCTCGATGAGGCAACCTCGGCGCTCGACACCCGCACCGAACAGGAAATCCAGTCGGCGCTCGATGTCGTATCTCGCAACCGCACGACGCTGGTCATCGCGCACCGGCTTTCGACGGTGATCAATGCCGACGAGATCATCGTCCTGAAGGATGGCGTCATCGCCGAGCGGGGCACCCACGGGGAACTGATCGATCGCAGCGGACTTTATGCTTCCATGTGGAGCCGCCAGCGTGAGGCGACCCAGGCGGAAGAGCAATTGAAGCGTGTGCGCGAGAGTGATGATCTGGGCATCGTCACGCGTGGCGAGCCGGCCTTATGACGGCATGCCTATTGGCTGATCACGACGCGTATTGTCGCTGTCGGGCGGGCGGCGTTGCCGTGGGCGGCATTTCGCGCTAGGTCACGTTCCACAGCAAATCTGGAGTAGAGTTCATGAGCTTGGTCAATACGGTGCGCAATACGCTGGTCCCGGTGCACAAGGAAGGTTATCGTTTCATCGCGATCTTCTTCGTCGTGTCGCTGGTACTGGGCTTGCTGTGGGAGCCGCTGATGTGGATCGGCTTCCTGCTCACCGCCTGGTGCGCCTATTTCTTCCGTGATCCCGAGCGCATGACTCCGATCGACGACGATCTGGTGATCAGCCCGGCCGACGGCCGCGTCTCGTCGATCGCCATGGTGACGCCGCCGGACGAACTGGGTCTCGGTTCGGAGCCGATGCTGCGCATTTCCGTGTTCATGAACGTCTTCAATTGCCACGTGAACCGCGCGCCGATGACCGGCACCATCCGCCGTATCGCCTACCGCGCCGGCAAGTTCGTCAACGCCGAACTCGACAAGGCCAGCCACGAGAACGAACGCAACGGCCTCGTCATCCAGACGAAGCATGGCGATATCGGCGTCGTGCAGATCGCAGGCCTCGTCGCCCGCCGTATCATCTGCTGGAAGTATGAAAACGCCTCGCTCGACGCCGGCGAGCGCTTCGGCCTCATCCGCTTCGGCTCGCGCCTCGACGTCTTCCTGCCTGAGGGTGTAGAACCGCGCGTCAGCCTCGGACAGACGGCGATTGCCGGTGAAACCGTGCTTGCCGAATTCGGCTCGGCCAAGGGCCCGGTCATCAGCCGTCGCGCATAAGGAGCCCCTATGGAAGGTCCTCAACAGGAAAACCCAGCCGAACCGCCGAAAGTGGCAGGCGAGGCCAACGGTTCCACCGACACTGGTCGCGGCCCGCGGCTGCGTGAGATACCGCTGCGGCTGATGATCCCGAACATGATCACGGTCCTGGCGATCTGTGCGGGTCTCTCCGGCATCCGGCTCGCCTTTGAAAACCGCATCGAGCTCGCCGTTGCCATGGTGCTGCTTGCAGCCTTTCTCGACGGCATCGACGGCCGCGTCGCCCGCCTGTTGAAGGCGACGTCGAACTTCGGCGGACAGATGGATTCGCTCGCCGATATCATCAACTTCGGCGTTGCGCCGGCGTTGGTTCTCTACGTCTTCATCCTCGATCAGGCCCGCTCGATCGGCTGGATTGCGGCGTTGGTCTACGCGATCGCCTGCGGCCTGCGGTTGGCGCGTTTCAATGTCATGGCCGAGCGCCAGTCCAAGGCAGCGTGGCAGTCGGAGTATTTCGTCGGCGTGCCTGCGCCGGCCGGCGCCATGCTGGTGCTCTTGCCGGTCTATCTCGGCCTGCTGGGCCTGGCGCCTGAGCGCACCATGGCGCTGATCGCATCGGGCTACACCGTGCTGATTGCCTTCCTGCTGGTCAGCCGTCTGCCGGTCTGGTCGGGCAAGTCGGAAAGCCGCGTGCGCCGCGATCTCGTGCTGCCGGTCATTCTCGTCGTCGTCTTCTATGTCGCGACGCTGATGACCTACACATGGGAGACGATGGCGGTGACGGCGCTCGGCTACCTGATCACGTTGCCGTTCGGCGCGCGCTCGTGGCAGCGCAAGTATGGCGGCGACTGGCCCGCCCATCCCGCCCATGGCGGCGACGGCCTGCCGGGCGACAAGGTCGACTGATCCCAGAGCGCTTAAAGATGAAGCGCTCTAACCGACAGCGCAAAAACAAAGGCCACCGTGGAAACACGGTGGCCTTCTTGATTCCGGGCTTGTGCTGACCGTCACTCCGGCAGGCGGTAGTCGACGATCTTGTTTTCGCGAACGATGTAGAGCTTGCCGGTCTCGGTCTGGTCCGGGCCCACCAGCGGCAGAAGCTTCGCTGCAATCTCGGACGGATGTGGCACGGTTTCAGGGTCTTCGCCGGGCATCGCCTGGGCGCGCATGGCGGTGCGGGTGGCACCCGGGTCGACGCTGAGGATGCGCAGCGGCAGGCGCTGCGTCTCGCCGGCCCAGGTGCGGGCCAGCGCCTCGACGGCAGCCTTGGAGGCGGAGTAGGGCCCCCAGAACGGCTTGCACTTGTGGGCAGCGCTGGAGGAGAGAATGAGCGCGCGTCCGGCATCCGACTTGATCAGCAAAGGCTCGAGCGTGCGGATCAGGCGCCAGGTGGCATTAACGTTGATGGTCATCACCTTGTCAAACACCTTGGCTTCGACATGCCCGATCGGCGAGATGGTACCGAGCACGCCGGCGTTGGCGACCATGATGTCGAGCTTGCCCCAGCGCTCGTTGATCGCGCCGCCGAGCTTGTCGATCGCAGCCATGTCGGCGAGATCGAAAGGAACGAGCGTTGCCGAGCCGCCGGCCGCCTTGATGGCGTCGTCCAGTTCTTCGAGGCCACCGACGGTGCGGGCGCAGGCGACGACATGGGCGCCAGCCTTGGCGAGTTCAAGGGCCGTAAAATAGCCGATACCGCGCGATGCGCCGGTGACGACGGCGACCCGGTCTTTCAAATTGATCGTCATTTTATTGTCTGATTATCCGTTGCTGGCGAGAACCGAGAGTTTGCGGACATTGCTGGCGCCTTCCTGGTCGAGAAGGCGGGTCGGATAGTCCCCGGTGAAATAGTGATCGGTGAACTGCGGCGCCTTGGGATCGCGCTTGACGCCGCCGACAGCCTCGTAAAGGCCGTCTATCGACAGGAATTCGAGCGAATCCGCACCGATGAAGCGGCACATGGAGTCAAGGTCCGCATGCTGGTTGGCGAGCAGCTTGTCGCGGTCCGGCGTGTCGATGCCGTAGAAATCGGGATGGAAGATCATCGGGCTGGCAACGCGCACATGCACTTCGCGTGCGCCGGCATCGCGGATCATCTGCACGATCTTGACCGAGGTGGTGCCGCGCACGATCGAATCGTCGACGAGCACGACGCGCTTTCCCTCGATCATCGCACGGTTGGCCGAGTGCTTCAGCTTGACGCCGAAGGCGCGGATCTGCTGCGTCGGCTCGATGAAGGTCCGGCCGACGTAATGGTTGCGGATGATGCCGAGCTCGAAGGGAATGCCGCTCTGCTGCGCGTAGCCGATCGCAGCGGGCGTGCCGCCATCGGGAACCGGCACGACGACGTCGGCTTCGACGGGCGCTTCCTTGGCCAGGTTCTGGCCCATGTTCTTGCGCGCGACATAGACGTTGCGGCCGCCGACGACCGAATCCGGGCGAGCGAAGTAGACGTATTCGAACAGGCAGAGCCGCTCCGGCTGCGGGGCGACCGGCTTGCGGGCATCGATCGAGATCGTGCCGTCGGGCTGGATCTCGCAGATGATGATCTCGCCATTCTCGACGTCGCGCACGAACTTGGCGCCGATGATATCGAGTGCGCAGGTTTCCGAACAGAAGATCGGCTTGCCGTCGAGTTCGCCCATGACGAGCGGGCGGATGCCGTGCGGGTCACGGGCGGCAATAAGCTTGGTGCGGGTCAGTGCCAGCATCGAGTAGCCGCCTTCGACCTGTGCGATCGCATCGGCGAAGCGGTCGGTGGTCGAGGCGTGCTTCGAGCGGGCGATGAGGTGAAGGACGACTTCGGTATCCGATGTCGACTGACAGATGGCGCCATCCGAGATGATCTGGCGGCGCAGCGTCAGGCCGTTGGTGAAGTTGCCGTTATGGGCGATCGCGATGCCGCCTTCATGCAGCTCGGCAAACAGCGGCTGGACGTTGCGCAGCGCCACTTCGCCAGTTGTCGAGTAGCGCGTGTGGCCGATGGACATGAAGCCCGGGAGCTTGGCGAGGGTCGCGGGGTCGGTGTAGTGATCGCCGACGAGGCCCATGCGCTTTTCGGTGCAGAACTGCTTGCCGTCGAAGGTGACGATACCGGCGGCCTCCTGGCCGCGATGCTGGAGCGCGTGCAGGCCGAGCGCCGTCAGCGCCGCGGCATCCGGATGCCCCAGGATGCCGAACACGCCGCACTCTTCGTGCAGGGTATCGCCATCGATTTCGTCATGGATTTCCTTGGATCTCAGATCGGTCATCACAGTCGCCTTTGCTCCGTGCCGGTGCGCATATCGTGATCAGGCCCGCCGTCTTCAAGCGATATTAGCTGAAAACGGACACAAGCGTTATTCCCAAAAGGACAAAGCCCGCGCAGCGGGCTTTGTCGGCAGTTTTTCCATGTCTCAGCCGTTGGTGGCCGGGGCGTCGTCAACCGGCGCCTGGTCGGGCGAACCCGACGGTGCCTGACCGGGCGTGCCGGCCGGGGTCTCGCCTTCGCCTTCGCCAGTCGTGTCCTTGCCGCGCAGGCGGTCGAGGATGGTGGCGTCGGCTTCTTCCGGCAGAAGTGCGATCAGCTTGTTGCCGAGATTGTCGAGCAGCGGCTTGGACTTCGCCTGCGTCACCCAGCCCGGCTGTTGCTGCGGAGCGACCAGCCAGTTGAAGAACAGCATGGCGACGACCACGAGCAGGATGCCGCGTGCGGCCCCGAAGAGAAAGCCGAGCGTGCGGTCAAGCGCGCCTATGCGGCTGTCGATGATGAAATCGGCAATCCGCATGGTGATGAAGGAAATGATGATGAGCGCAACCAGAAAGATCACCGCCGCCGAGCCGATCAGCGCGACCGTGTCGCTGCTGGTGTACTGCTTGGCATAGGGCAGGAGGTGCGGGTAGAGGAAGTAGGCTGCCGCCGCAGCACCCACCCAGCTGGCAACCGACAGGACTTCGCGCGAGAAGCCTCGGACCATGGCCAGGATTGCAGAAAACAGCGCGACGCCGAGAACGATACCGTCGAGAATTGTAATGGGCATTTTGTCCTTACTCCGAACCCGGTTCGTCCGGGTCTCCTCAAGCCTATCCGCCGTCGGCCCTGCCTGATATCCAGGGCATTATCGTGAGCCTGCTCAGAAACCGCCTCGTGGAGCCGCTTGCAGCACCCGCACCTTCAATCTGCGTCCTCCACCGGCCTCAGGGCGTTTCGCGATCCCGCGATGCGCGCCACCAGATCCGGCAGGCTTTCCAGCTCGCTCCACCGGCCATTGCCGTTTTTCGGCAATTCGGTCGAGGCAGCCGGCAGAACAGCCTGCGAGAACCCGAGTTTCTCGGCTTCCTTGAGGCGTTGAGCGGTATGCGCAACCGGCCGGATGGCGCCCGACAAGCTGACTTCGCCGAAATAGACGCAATCAGCCGGAAGGGCAAGCCCGGCAAGCGACGAAACCAGTGCGGAAGCCACAGCCAGATCGGCGGCAGGCTCGGAAATCCGGTAGCCGCCGGCGATGTTCAGGTAGACGTCGTGCTGGCCGAGCCTGACGCCGCAATGGGCTTCAAGCACGGCAAGGATCATGGAGAGACGCGCCGAGTCCCAACCGACTATGGCGCGACGCGGCGTGCCGAGCGAGGTCGGTGCCACCAGTGCTTGCACTTCGACCAGGATAGGCCGCGTGCCCTCCATGCCGGCAAAGACGGCGGCACCCGGCGATTTCTCGTTGCGCTCGCCGAGGAACAGTTCCGATGGGTTGGCGACCTCGCGCAGCCCCTTGTCCGACATTTCGAAGACGCCGATCTCGTCCGTCGGTCCGAAGCGGTTCTTTACCGTTCTGAGGATGCGGTAGTGGTGGCCGCGATCACCTTCAAAGTAGAGCACGGCATCAACCATGTGCTCGACCACGCGCGGGCCGGCGATCTGGCCTTCCTTGGTGACGTGGCCGACGAGCACGACGGCGGTCCCCGTCTGCTTGGCAAAGCGGATCATCGCCTGCACGCCGGTGCGCACCTGGGTGACCGTGCCGGGGGCCGAATCGACGATGTCGCTCCAGAGCGTCTGGATCGAGTCTATGATGACGAGATCGGGTCGCTTGCCTTCGGAGAGCGTGGCTAGGATATCCTCGACGTTGGTTTCGGCTGCGAGCAGCACGTCGCTGTCGGCGGCACCCAGCCGCTGCGCGCGCAGGCGTACCTGGGCGACGGCCTCTTCACCGGAGACGTAAATGACGCGGTGCTTCTGTCGGGCAAGGGCGGCAGCCGCCTGCATCAGCACCGTCGATTTGCCGATGCCGGGATCGCCGCCGATGAGCAGGGCCGAGCCACGAACGAAGCCGCCGCCGGTGGCGCGGTCAAGTTCGGATATACCGGTCTGGATGCGCGGCGCGTCCTCGATTTCACCGGATAGAGTGGTCAGCGCGACGGGGCGCCCCTTCTTCGGCGCACGCGAAGGGCCGCCGCCGATGCCGGCAGTCGGGTCATCCTCGATGATCGTGTTCCATTCGCCGCAGCCCTCGCACTTGCCGGCCCAGCGGGTATGGATGGTGCCGCAGTTCTGGCAGACGAATTGGGTGCGGGCTTTCGCCATCGGAAACGACTTTCACAGTGCGGAGACTTCAGCGCATCGCCAATGGCGATGCGGCCGGTGAACGGAGAATCACTTTTGCCTTCACATAATGCCGCGAAACGCGGAACAAAAGGTGATTTTCGGCGACGGACTGTAAAGTGAGTGCGAAAGCCGTCTCAGACCACGCCGACATAGTGACGTTCGTAGCGGTGGCCGAGGCTCGTCAGCATCTCATAGCCGATGGTGCCGCCGGAGCGCGCGACATCATCCAGTGCGATATGCCGGCCGAAGAGCTCTATGTAATCGCCGGCGCGCACCGCGTTTTCCGGGAGGTCGGTCACGTCGAAGAGGCTGAGGTCCATCGTCACCCGGCCGACATGCGGCACCTTCTGGCCGTGCAGGAAGCCAAACGCGCCCGAAGGCGTCGCTTGCCTGAGGGTCACGCCACCGCCCGAGACGGATCGGTGATAGCCGTCGGCATAACCGACAGCAACGGTCGCGATGCGGCTGTCGCGGTTGAAGCGGGCGGACGCGCCGTAGCTCGCGTGGCCGCCGGAGGCGATGGTGCGCACCTGGATGATCCGGGCTTCGGCCGTCACCACCGGCTTCATCGGATTGGCGACGTCATTGACCGCTTCGCCGCCATAGACAGCAATGCCCGGGCGCGTCAGGTCGAAGTGATAGTCGCGGCCCAAAAACACGCCGCCGGAGTTGGCAAGGCTCGCATCAACGCCTTCGAATGCGGCGGTGGCTTGGCGGAAGCGTCGGAGCTGGTACTCGTTGAGCGGGTTGCCGGGGTCGTCGGCACAGGCAAGATGGCTCATGATCAGGACGGGGGAAAAGCTCGCAGGGCGCGCCGGGTCGTTGGCAAGAGCAACGGCCTCTTCGACCGACAGCCCCAGCCGGTTCATGCCGGTGTCGATATGCAGCACGCAAGGATGGTCGCCACGCTCAGAAAGGGCAGACATGAAAACGGCTAGTTGCTCCTCCGAATTGATCACCGGCACCAGATCGTTGTCGAAGAACAGCGGCTCGTTACCGGGCCACATGCCGGCCAGAATGTAGATCCGGGCTTCAGGCACGAGCGGCCGCAGGTCGGCGCCTTCCTCCGCATTGGCGACGAAGAAATCGCGGGCGCCGGCGGCGTAAAGCGCAGGTGCGGCCTCATCGATGCCGAGCCCGTAAGCATCGGCCTTCAACACCGCGGCGGCACGTGCCTTGCCCGAGCGGGCATTCATCGAGCGCCAATTGTCTGCCAATGCGTTGAGATCGATTGTGAGCCGGTTGGAGGCGGAGAGAAATTCTGAACTGAGCATGCTGGCACTCTGCGTGAACGATCAAAAAGCAATACAGTCAACCACGCTTGCCCGCAAATGCCGTCCTGTCGCATTGCCGCAGTCGGTTGTGAGGGATGCGTGAAGAGCACTTTTGTGCAAGACGCTTGTCGTTGCGGACGCTAGGATCGCCCCATGCACACGATTTCGCAGGAACAAGCTCTTGATACCATGCCGCTGGAAGGCGCGGAGCGGACCCGATTCTGGCGGGACCCCCGCTTCGATGGCATGGAATGTCTGACCGCGACCTTCATCACGCACGAGTTCGCGCCACACGCGCACGACACATTCAGCATCGGCGCGATCGAAGCCGGATCGCAGATCAGCAAGATCAGGGGTGAACGATCGCAAGCGGGGCCTGGCGATTTCTACCTCATCAATCCCGACGAGATCCACGACGGTCACCCGGGCGGGAGCGGCTACCGCTATCGCATGGTCTATCCGAGCACGGAACTGCTGGTGAATATCCTGGAAGACGTCACCGGGCGGGCGTTCCGGGGAACGCCGTCATTCTCAAGGCGTATGCTGCGCGACCCGGATCTGGCGCAATCCTTCTATCACGCGCACAAGGCGCTTGAGCACGCGACCGGCACCCTCGAAGCCGAGGAACGCATGTTCGGCGTGCTTGCCACGATGTTCGAGCGGCACGGCAGCTCGATCATCGTGCCGGTCGAGACGAAGGAACAGTCTGCGGTCCAGCGGGCGCGCGACTATCTGAGCGAGAACTACGCCGAGGATATCGGCCTCGAGGAGCTGGCCAAGGTCGCAGGACTTAGCCGCGCCCATCTGATCCGGGCTTTTCGGCGGCAGTTTCACATCACGCCGCATGCCTTCCTCACCGACAAGAGGGTGCGAGCAGCAAAGACACTGCTGCGGCACGGCTGGTCGGCGGTCGATACCGCCTATCAATGCGGCTTTGCCGATCAGGCGCATTTTACCAGGCACTTCAAGGCTCGAACCGGTGTGACGCCCGGTGCCTTCCGCACCGGTTGATCACTTTCGTTCAATACGCCCCGCCAAACGACGATTAGGTGTGTTTCGATCATTATCGACCGGGAGACACGGGCATTGAGTGATACGCGATTCCTTACAGACTTTAGGGCCGGAGCCATGGCGATGGCACCGCTCATCGTGGCGGTCATGCCGATCGGGCTGGTGTTCGGCGCGGTTGCCGCCGGCAAGGGGCTTTCGGGGGCGGAGGTGACGTTGATGAGTGCGCTGGTTTTTGCCGGCGGCTCGCAATTCGTTGCCATGGATATCTGGACGCATCCGGCCTCCTGGGCAGCACTGGCCTTTTCCGCCCTGCTGGTCAATGTCCGGCATGTGCTGATGAGCGCGTCGCTCGGCGCCAAGTTGCAAGGGTTCTCAGGCCCGGCGAAATACGCCGCAATGCTTCTGCTTGCCGACGAGATATGGGCGATGGCGGAGATGCGGGCCAAAGAGGGCAGGCTGACGCCGGCCTGGTTCGCGGGGCTGGCCGTTCCCTTCCACATCGTCTGGGTAACGGCGAGCCTTGCCGGCGCGTTGCTGGGCGCTTTCCTCGGCGATCCCAAGGTGACAGGGCTTGATTTCGCATTTCCCGCGGTCTTCATCGTGCTGGTGATGAGTTTCTGGAAGGGGCGCGAGACCGGGGCGGTGCTGGCCGCCAGTGCGGCTGCTGCGGTGCTGACGCATCAGCTCCTTCCCGGCGTCTGGTACATCGCTGCCGGTGCTGCCGCCGGGGTCGCCGTCGCACTTCTCACAGGCCGTCGTCAGGAGGCACGCGCATGACGGTCGATCCACACACGCTTCTGGCCATCATCGCGATGGCAATCGCCACAGTCGCCACCCGCATCGGTGGGCTGGTGCTCATTCGGTTCGTGACGATCGGGGACACGCAGAGGCGCGCACTTGAGGCGATCCCGCCGGCCGTGTTGATGGCGGTGATCGCGCCTACGGCACTGGTCACAGGTCCGGCGGAAACGATCGCCACGGTGGTCACGGCTCTGGTCGCCATGCGCCTGCCTTTGCTTGCCGCCGTCGCGGCCGGTGTCGTGACCGTGGCCATCCTCAGAATGGCGTTGGGGGCGTAGAACGCCCCCAAGACTTTTCTCAGTGTTCTTCGTACTGGGTGAACGACGGATCGGCCAGATCGGTAAAGCGGGTGAATTCCGACTGGAAGGCGAGCTTGACGGTACCGGTCGGTCCGTGACGCTGCTTGGCGATGATCACGTCGGCCGTGCCCTTCACCTGCTCCATCTTCATCTTCCACTCGTCGTACTTCGGATCGAACTCGTCGCGGGGTTCGAGGTTCTTCACGTAGTATTCCTCACGGAACACGAAGAGCACGACGTCGGCGTCCTGCTCGATCGAGCCCGATTCACGAAGGTCGGAGAGCTGGGGGCGCTTGTCTTCGCGGCTTTCCACCTGACGGGAGAGCTGCGACAGCGCGATGATCGGCACGTTCAACTCCTTGCCGAGCGCCTTCAGGCCGGTGGTGATCTGGGTGATTTCCTGCACGCGGTTGTCGCTCGACTTGCCCGAGCCGGTCATGAGCTGGATATAGTCGACCACCAGGCAATCGAGGCCGCGCTGGCGCTTGAGGCGGCGCGCGCGGGCGGAGAGCTGGGCAATCGAGATACCACCGGTCTGGTCGATGAACAGCGGCACTTTCTGCATCATCTGCGAGCAGGCGACGAGCTTTTCGAAGTCGGCTTCGGAAATGTCGCCGCGGCGGATCTTCGAGGAGGAAACTTCGGTCTGCTCGGAAATGATACGGGTTGCCAGCTGTTCCGACGACATTTCGAGTGAGTAGAAGCCGACGACGCCGCCGTTCTTGGCCTTGAACGAACCGTCCGCCTGAACCTCCGGATCGTAGGCGGCGGCAATGTTGTAGGCGATGTTGGTGGCAAGCGAGGTCTTGCCCATGCCCGGACGTCCGGCAAGCACGATCAAGTCCGATCGCTGCAGGCCGCCCATGCGGGCGTCGAGCGACAGGATGCCGGTGGAAATACCCGAGAGGCTGCCGTCGCGTTCGAAGGCCTGGCCGGCCATGTCGATGGCAAGCGCGACCGCGTCGTTGAAGGACTGGAAGCCGCCGTCGTAACGGCCGGTTTCGGCAAGCTCGAACAGCCGCCGCTCCGCATCTTCGATCTGGCCTTGCGGCGGCATGTCGAGCGGTGCGTCGAAGGCGATGTTGACCATGTCTTCGCCGATGGTGATCAGCGAACGGCGCAGCGCCAGGTCATAGATGGCACGACCATAGTCTTCCGCGTTGATGATCGAGACGGCGCCGGCGGCAAGGCGGGCGAGATACTGGGCGACCGTCAGATCGCCGACTTTGTCGTCGGCCTTGAGGAAGGTCTTGATCGTCACCGGGTTGGCGGTCTTGCCCATGCGGATGATGTCGCCGGCGACCTCGTAGATGCGGCGGTGCAGCGGTTCGAACAGGTGGACCGGCTTCAGGAAGTCCGAGACGCGGTAGAACGCATCGTTGTTGACGAGGATCGCGCCGAGCAGCGCCTGTTCGGCTTCAAGGTTGTTCGGCGCCTCGCGGTAGTGCTGGTCCGATTGGTCCTTGCCGATAGGGGCTAGCTTTCGCGCTGCGTCGTTCATGGTCGTTCGTCTCTGCCTTTTCTGGTGTGCACCCGGTTTGCTGTCTGTGTCTTTGCCGGTCAAGTGCAGCAGTGCCACAGTCGCTGGCCATGTGCTGCGACCCGTTGCCTTTGCCCGTTGTTCGACTGATCCACAGGCCAACATCGCGAAAGCAAGAAAAATAAAGCCCGCATGAAAAACGGCGTTGACGCAGCGAATCGCTGCAATCCGCGACGACGCTAATTCTAGCGCCCTTTGCCGCCCCTCTCAAAACGCCATCTTGAAAATTACCGCCGAATGGATTAGATAGGGTTAAAATAGTTAGCATGCTACTAATATGGAAAAGGTACTATGTATCAGCCCATCGTCAATCGCGAACTGTTCGACGCCTTGTCGATGGTCAATCGCAAACTGCGGGCCGTCTTCGATGCCCGGGTGAAGGAGCGTGGTCTGACCCTGTCGCGGGCAAGGGCGCTGTTTGCTCTGGCCAAGAAGGATGGCCTGAACCAGCGGGAACTGGCCGACGAACTGGATATCGAGACCCCGACGATCGTGCGCCTGCTGGATGGCATGGAAAAACAGGGGTTCATCGAGCGCCGGGTCGAGGCGTCGGACCGCAGGGCCAAGCAGATCCACATGACCGAGCATGGTCGCGCCATCGCCGACGAGATCCTGAAGCTCGCCGATGAGATCCGGGCGGAAGTGCTGCAGGGCGTCGAGATTGAAGAGGTCGCCGCGGTCCTGAAGGTCGTGCGCACCATCGCCGACAACGTGCAATCGCTGGCAAAGGAATGATGTCGATGAGTGCCGCCGCAAACGCTGCAGCAAACGACAACAGAACTGCGCTTGTCGACGACGAGGCAGGGGCGCCGGCAGGCGATCCCGCACCGCAGGCGCCGGCCGCCGCCGCAGCGCCTGCACCGCAGCAGATGAGTGTCGCCAGGTCGGCGACCTACGTGGTCTGCTCGGCGCTGTTGTTCCTCACCCAGGGCCTCGGCATGAATCTGGCGCTGGCCAATCTTACCCAGCTTCAGGGCTCGCTTTCCGCAACCTCGATCGAGGCTGCCTGGCTTTCGGCGGCCTACATGGCGCCGAATGTCTCGCTCTCGATCGCGCTCGTTAAGATCCGCGCACAATACGGGCTGCGCCGGTTCGCCGAGATCGGCATCGTTGGCTTCGTCATCGTCTCGCTGATGAACGTTTTCGTTTCCGATCTCCAATCGGCGATCGTCGTTCGCTTCATCAGCGGCATCGCGGCCGCACCGATGTCGACGCTCGGTTTCCTCTACATGCTGGAGGCATTTCCGCCGGCGCGCAAGCTGACGGTCGGGCTCGCCCTGGCGCTGACGTGCACGACCATCTCGGCGCCGATCACCCGGTTGATTTCGCCGACGCTGATCGAATACGGCCAATGGCATGGGCTCTATACGCTCGAGATGGCGCTGGCGCTGATGGCGCTGCCGATCATCTACCTGTTGCCTTTGACGCCGGTACCGCACGCCAAGGTGATCCAGCGCACGGATATCCTCAGCTACCTCCTGGTGGCCCTCGGCTTCGGCTGCATCGCCATCGTGCTGACCATGGGCCGGCTTTACTGGTGGTTCGAGGCGCCGTGGCTCGGTGTGCTTCTGGCCGTCGCGATCGTGGCTCTGACGGCGGTGGTGCTGATCGAGCTCAATCGCGCGCTGCCGCTGATCGACGTTCGCTGGCTCGCCTCGAAGGAAATTCTGCATTTTACCGCGGTGCTGCTGGTCTTTCGCTTGGTCGCCTCCGAACAATCGGCGATTGCGGCAAACTTCTATCAATTGCTCGGGCTGCAGTTCGAGCAGGTCGCGATGCTCTACTGGATCATTCTTGGCGCATCGATCGCCGGCGGGCTCCTGTGTGCGGCACTGATGAATCCTGACCATGCCGAGTTCGTGCATGTCCTGGCGCTAGGTCTGCTGGCAGCCGGTGCCTATATCGACAGCCAGGCGACCAATCTGACGCGGCCTGAGCAGATGTATATCAGCCAGGGGATGATCGCCGCGGGAACCGCCCTGTTTCTGCCGCCCGCCATGGCCAGCGGCTTCAAGGCGGCGCTGATGAAGGGGCCGAGCTACATTCTTAGCTTCATCGTCATCTTCCTTTTCACACAGAGCATCGGTGGCCTGATCGGCACGGCCGCCTTTGGCAGCTTCATCACGCTGCGTGAGAAGTTTCACTCCAACATACTCGCCGAGCAGGTCGTGATGCAGAACCCGCTCATCGCCCAGCGCATCAGCCAACTGGCGGCAGCCTATGGCCGGGTCATCGGCGACAGGGCCCTGCTGAACGGCGAGGGCATCGCGCTGCTCGGGCAGCAGGTGACCCGCGAGGCGAACATTCTTGCCTACAACGATGCTTTCCTGCTGGCGTCGATCATCGCGCTTTGCGCCTTGGCCGGCCTGCTGGCGCATATCCTTTACAAGCGGATTGCGGGGCGCCTTGTGCCTCCCGCAGCTGCGCTCACGTCTTGACGAACAGAGTTGACGACCATGTTGAAATTCCTGCGTTCACCCACAACGATTATCGTGCTGCTCGCCGGCCTCTCGGGCCTGACTCTGGTGCTCTATGCCTGGCGGCTGCCGCCGTTCCATAGCTCCGTGGAGATGACCGAAAACGCCTATGTCAGGGGCTACCTGACGATCATGAGCCCGCAGCTGTCAGGTTATGTCGCCGAGGTTCCGGTGCACGACTACGAGGAGGTCAAGGCCGGGCAATTGCTCGTCAAGATCGATGATCGCATCTACGTGCAGAAGGTGGCTCAGGCTGAGGCGACCCTTGCCGCGCAGAATGCAGCGCTTGCCAATTCACGTCAGCAGGAACTGTCCGCCAAGGCCAGCATTGCTGCAAGTGAAGCGCAGCTGGACAGCGCGAAGGCGGCATTCAACAGGGCCAGTGCGTCCTGGGACCGGATCCGGCCGCTGGCGGAAAAGGGCATTTCGACACGCAGCGATGCGGACCAGTCGAAAGCCGCGTTTGAGCAAGCCATTGCAGCCGTCAACCAGGCGGAGGCCGGCCTGGAGGTTTCGAGGCAGGCGTTGGCCACCACGCTTGGCGCCCGCGCCGGCCTGCAGGCAGCCGTTGCCGGTGCCGAGGCCGCTGTCGAACTGGCGCGGATCGATCTGGGCAACACCCGCATCGTCGCCCCCCGCGATGGCAAGCTCGGCGAGATCGGCGCACGCCTCGGCCAATACGTAACGCCCGGCTCGCAACTGCTGTTCGTCGTGCCGCACGACGTGTGGGTGCTGGCGAATTTCAAGGAGACGCAGCTCGATGGCATGAAGGCCGGTCAGCCGGTGACCATTTCCGTCGATGCACTGCAAAAGAGCACGTTGACCGGGCATATCGAGCGTTTCTCTCCGGCCGCAGGCTCCGAGTTCAGCATCATCCGCCCTGATAATGCCACCGGCAATTTCACCAAGGTCGCCCAGCGCGTTGGTGTGCGGATCGCGGTTGACCCCGGCCAGCCGCTTGCCGATCTGCTGTCGCCCGGCCTTTCCGTTGTGGTGCGCGTCGACAAGGACGCCGCGCCCGTGGCCGAGCTCGCCCATAGCTGAAGCCACGGCGGTGTAAAAGAAAAAGCCCGGATCCTGGGATCCGGGCTCTCTCAATCAGAATGGCCAGTAAGGCTTATTCTTCTTCGCCGTCGAAGTCGGCTTCCGGGTTGAAGAAGTCTTCCGGCTTCAGCGCGTCTTCGTCAACGCCGTAGATGGCGTCGGCCGAGGTCAGGCTTTCGCCCTTGGACTGGCGCTCAGCTTCTTCTGCCGAACGGGCAACGTTGACTTCAACTGCGATTTCGACTTCCGAATGCAGGTGCAGCGTGACGTTGTGCAGGCCGATCGACTTGATCGGGTGGTTCAGGTCGACCTGGTTGCGGCCGATGTTGAAGCCGGCGGCAGCCAGGATTTCGATAACGTCGCGAGCAGCAACCGAACCGTAGAGCTGGCCGGTTTCGCCAGCCGAACGGACGATGATGAAGGACTTACCTTCGAGCTTTTCAGCAACCTTCTGGGCTTCCGACTTGCGCTCGAGGTTACGAGCTTCGAGCGTCGAGCGCTCGGCTTCAAAGCGGGTCTTGTTGGCAGCGTTGGCGCGCAGTGCCTTGCCGAGCGGCAGCAGGTAGTTGCGTGCGAAGCCGTCGCGAACCTTTACGGTTTCGCCCATCTGGCCGAGCTTGGCGATACGTTCGAGAAGAATGACTTCCATGTTCTTATCCTTTCAGAGTTCAGGTTTGGTGAGGTCAGTTTTTTCCCACCGGGGTGACCGCGATGGTGCGTCGCGTATCGGTCAGTCCCGTCAGGAGGAAGAAGATTGCCGGGATCGTGAACACGAGCACCGACAGGTATGCGATCCACAGAACGGGAAGCCGCCAGGACTTGCCGCGCGTGCGGAAATGGAATGATGCGAAGCCGGCAAGCAGGAAGCCCGCGCCGAAGGTTCCGCAGACGAGCGCACCGATCGTCGCCGGAGCGCCGCCCATAAAGGTCAGGACCAGTCCGCCGAGAAAGATGAAGATCGCATTGCGATGCATGCGCAGCGTCGACGGAATGTCTTCACGCGGACGCAGCGACTTGCCCGACATCTGCACGATGCGGGTGGCGACGTAATAGGCGGTAAACAGCATAACGACCCAGACGGCGCCCTGGATGAGGGGCAGCGCCAGCGTGAAGATCGACTTGATCTGGGAAATTGCCGCAGCGTCGGGGTTGTAGAGCGGTTCTTGTGCCTTCACCGCCTCGATGACGATGTCGACCATGCGGTCCGATACACCGGAATCATATCCGACGATGAAGCCGACGATGATCATGCCGGCGGTCACCAGGCCGGCGAGGTGGCTGAGAATGTCGGAAAGCGGATACCACGCAAGCGCGCCATCAGGGCCGCCGAGTTCGGTTGCCGGGCGCGCCAGGTTGGCGAGATGGCTGAGCCAGCCAGCCGGGATCAGCGTCACGACGAGAATCAGCAGCGCGAAATAGGGTGAGATCAGAGCGGCAGCGGTCGCGCCGGCGCTGATGATGGCCGTGATCGCAGCTGCATTGCCCCAACCGAGGCCGGCAATGAGAATGGGGAGTGCCGAAGCGGCATAGAGAACGATCGCAAGCGACGACTGCGTGTTCGCGCCCATCGACAGGAGGGCAGCGGTAACGCCGGCGAGAGCGCCGGTCAGCAGCGATGTCTTGTTCAAGGTCTTCACGTTCGCTGTCCTGCTTCGTGCAGTTAGGGGATGGCCAAGGCTCAGCCCCAACATGGGATTTTCACGTGTTTCCACACGCGGGTTCCGATCCGCGCCCAACGCGGAAGGGAGAGGGCAAGGCGTCACGTAAAGGGAGCGCCTTGCCCGAGAGTCGGTTTCCGTTGAGTCAGGCGACCAACGGAAGGTCAGCCGTTGTTACGAAACGACGTAAGGCAGCAGGCCGAGGAAGCGGGCGCGCTTGATCGCCTGGGCGAGTTCGCGCTGCTTCTTCTGGGAAACGGCCGTGATACGGGAAGGAACGATCTTGCCGCGCTCGGAAATGTAGCGCTGCAGAAGACGGATGTCCTTGTAGTCGATCCGCGGAGCGTTTGCACCCGAGAAGGGGCAGGTCTTGCGGCGGCGGTGGAACGGGCGACGAACCGGAGCGGAAGAAACTTCAGCCATTGTCTTTAATCTCCTAAAGCTTCTTGATTACGCGCGGTCTTCGCGCGGACGACGCGGGCGGTCTTCGCGGTCGCCACGGTCCGGACGCGGACCACGGTCGCCGAAGCCACGCTCCGGACGGTCGCCATCGCGGCGCGGACGGTCGTCGCGGTCGCGCTTCTGCATCATGGCAGACGGGCCTTCTTCGTGCTTCTCGACGGCGATCGTCATGTAGCGCAGGACGTCTTCGTTGATGCGCATCTGACGTTCGATTTCGTGAACAGCCGCTGCCGGAGCGTCGATGTCCATGAGAACGTAGTGAGCCTTGCGGTTCTTCTTGATGCGGTAGGTGAGGGACTTGAGGCCCCAGTTCTCGACGCGACCGACCTTGCCGCCGTTTGCTTCGAGTACGCCCTTGTACTGCTCGACGAGACCGTCGACCTGCTGGGGCGTGATGTCCTGGCGGGCCAGGAATACGTGTTCATAAAGAGCCATTGTGGCTTACCTTTCTTGCGTTAATCAGCCCGGACATCGGCGGCTAAGCCTCAACGACTGTTCTTAGTGGCTGCGGGCAGCCGGCAAGAAAGTGTTGTATCGAGACGGTCGAGAGCGGAGACACGGGAGGCCGGAAAGACTTGCAATCCTAACGGCTCCCCTCGAGGAAGCCGGCCCTCCGTTCAGCCACCAGCCAGAAGACCGGGCATTTCGAACAGCGCGCTTATACGCATATTTCAGCGAAAGGCAAGGCTTGCGCGGTCTTTTCGCCTCTGTTTGCCTTTCAGGTGGCTCCCTCGGTCTTCTTCCAAGCGCGCAAACGGCCTCGTGCATTGGCATAGGGGGAGGACGTGTTGAACTGGATCATCCTTCCGAGTGGCCATTTCCCGTACCACGCCTGACCATAGAGCGCTTGATCATCGCGCGCCTCGATCAGCGCGACCAATCTATCCTTGCTGGCTGTGAGGCGCGATAGGCGTTCGGCGGGCGAAAGCGCCCGGTAGTCATTATAGAATTTCTGCGCGAGCCGGCCGAGTTCGTTCCACTTGTATCCCGTCTCCGGAAAATCGATCGGCAGACCTTGCTCGCCCCGTTCGATCCATTTGATCACCAGTTCGCCCCAACCGGTGAGGTAGGCGACGAGGTCGCCCACGCTCATCATCGTGCCCTTGGCATGCCCCTCCAGCGACGGTTCCGCGAATCGCTCCGGCGGAATGCCATCGAGTTCACGCCGGAGCTTGGCGAACTCCGTCTCGATGGCATCAAGCAGTTCCGCTTTTGTCTGGGGCACGGGCATGTGCGGGTTCGTGCTCAGATCGGCATGGGGTAGAGGCGGTGCAGGCGGCGAATGCCGTTCATGACGTCCTGTGAGAGCGTCATGCCGGCCGCGCCGAGATCCGTCTTCAGCTGTTCCATCGAGGTCGCGCCGATGATGGCGGATGCCATGAACGGTCGGGAGAGGCAGAAGGCGATCGCCAGCTGCGAAGGGTCGATCCCATGCTCGCGGGCCAGCGCCACGTAGCCGGCGACGGCCGGTTCCTGGTGGGGCGTGAAGCGGCCGCCGAGATCGCCGTTGATGGCAAGGCGCGACCCCGTCGGCCGGACGCCGTCGAGATACTTGCCGGTCAACAGGCCGGCGGCGAGTGGCGAATAGGCCAGCAGCCCGACATCTTCATGATGCGAAAGCTCCGCGAGATCCAGGTCGTAGGCTCTATAGAGAAGATTGTATTCGTTCTGGATCGAGGCGACCCGCGGCAGGCCGTGCCGTTCCGCCATGTCGATGAGCTTCATCGTGCCCCAGGCGGTGTCGTTCGAAAGGCCGATCGCCCGCACCTTGCCTGCCTTCACCACGTCGCCGAGCTTTTCGAGGATCGCCTTCAGGTCGGCGGCCACATGGGCCTTGTTCTGTTTGGCTGGCTCGTAGGACCAGGCATTGCGGAAATGGTAGTGACCGCGGTTCGGCCAGTGGATCTGGTAGAGATCGATATAATCGGTCCCCAGTCGCTTGAGGCTGGCGTCGACCGCCTCGCCGATGCCTTCCGGCGTGATCGGGCCGCCGTTGCGGATATAGGGTCGGCCGGAGCCGGCGACCTTGGTGGCGACGACGACGTCATCGCGACGGCCACGCTTTTGCAGCCACGTGCCGATGAAGCGCTCCGTATCGCCGTAGGTCTCGGCCGAAAGCGGCGTCGTCGGGTAGAGTTCGGCAGTGTCGATGAAGTTCACGCCGTTCTCGAACGCATAGTCGAGTTGTTCGTGCGCCTCTGCTTCCGAGTTTTGCGAACCCCAGGTCATTGTACCCAGGCAGATTTCGGAAACCTTGATGCCAGTCCGGCCAAGCGTGTTGTAACGCATTGCGTGATGGTCCTTGTGGAAGGCGGGTCTCGACCCGGGAGTAGGGGTGCCCGCGATAGAAATGGGTGAGGGCCGCAAGCCCAGGGAGGTCTGTCGAGCAGGGCGGCGATGCGCGGCAAACTTACGCCTTGATTGGCGAAGATCAAGGGCAAAAGGCCGGCCGAAGCCCGCAAAGCCGGGCCTGCGCGCTTGACTCACCGTTCAGGAATGTGAATGGAGAGGAAAACTAGGGAAGGGAAAATCCCATGAGTATTGCATTCACGTTCCCGGGGCAGGGCAGCCAGGCTGTCGGTATGGGCAAGGATCTGGCGGACGCGTTTCCGGAAGCGGCGGCAGTCTTTGCCGAGGTTGACGAAGCGCTCGGCGAGAAGCTTTCCGAGATCATGTGGAACGGCCCCGAGGAAACGCTGACGCTGACGGCCAATGCCCAACCGGCGCTGATGGCCGTGTCGATGGCGGTGATCCGGGTACTGGAAGCCAAGGGCCTTGATCTGAAGAGCAAGGTCTCGTTCGTCGCCGGCCATTCGCTCGGCGAATACTCAGCGCTCTGTGCGGCCGGGTCTTTCTCGATCGCCGACACGGCGCGTCTCTTGCGCATCCGTGGCAACGCCATGCAGGCGGCCGTTCCCGTCGGCAAGGGCGCGATGGCGGCGATCATCGGTCTTGAGCATGCGGATGTCGATGCCATCTGCCGCGAAGCCTCGGCGCTCGGCTCCTGCCAGATCGCCAACGACAATGGTGGCGGTCAGCTGGTGATCTCCGGCGAGAAGGCGGCCGTCGAAAAGGCTGCGGCACTTGCGTCGGAAAAAGGCGCCAAGCGCGCCCTGATGCTGCCGGTTTCTGCTCCTTTCCATTCGAGCCTGATGGCGCCCGCGGCCGATGCGATGCGCGAGGCGCTTGCCAAGGTCGAAAAGCACGATCCGTCGGTGCCTGTCATCGCCAACGTTCTGGCCGCTCCGGTCAGTGACGCTGACGAGATTGCGCGCCTCCTCGTCGAGCAGGTGACGGGCCAGGTTCGCTGGCGCGAGACGGTGGAATGGTTCGCGGCCAACAACATCACGACACTTTATGAAGTGGGTTCCGGCAAAGTGCTCACCGGACTTGCCCGCCGGATCGACAAGTCCGTCACCGGCATTACCGTCAACACGCCTGCCGATATCGACACCGCGCTCTCGGCGCTTCTGGCCTGAGTGCTCCAGTTATAAGGAATCAATCCGATGTTCGATCTTTCCGGCCGTAAGGCTCTTGTAACCGGTGCATCCGGTGGTATCGGCGAAGAAATCGCCCGCATGCTGCACGCCCAGGGCGCCATTGTCGGCCTTCACGGCACGCGCGTCGAAAAGCTCGAGGCGCTTGCCAACGAACTCGGCGAGCGCGTCCAGCTGTTCCCGGCCAATCTGTCTGACCGCGCCGAAGTCAAGGCGCTCGGCGAGAAGGCCGAGGCCGAGCTGGGCGGCGTCGACATCCTCGTCAACAATGCCGGCATCACCAAGGACGGCCTGTTCGTTCGCATGAGCGACGAGGACTGGGACAATGTGCTCGAGGTCAACCTGACCGCCGTGTTCCGCCTGACCCGCGAGCTCACCCATCCGATGATGCGCCGCCGCTTCGGCCGCATCGTCAACATCACCTCGATCGTCGGCGTCACCGGTAATCCCGGCCAGGCAAACTACTGTGCCTCGAAGGCCGGCATGATCGGCTTTTCGAAGTCGCTCGCCCAGGAAATCGCGACCCGCAACGTCACCGTAAACTGCGTTGCGCCCGGCTTCATCGAAAGCGCCATGACCGGCAAGCTGAACGACAAGCAGAAGGACGCCATCATGGGAGCGATCCCGATGCGGCGCATGGGCACCGGCGCCGAGATTGCGTCTGCCGTCGCTTATCTTGCTTCGAACGAAGCAGGTTACGTCACCGGCCAGACCATTCACGTCAATGGTGGCATGGCAATGATCTGATGCGGTGTCCGGGGCCTGTGTGCCATGCACGCCAATTGGGTGTGATCTTGGCCTGCAATGCTCCGGCATCTCCCCTGCCAAATGCCTGAAATTCAATGTTGAGCAAGCGATTGTCAGGCATTTTCGCACTTTGCGGCAGAGTTAAACCGTGTTAATCGGGCCATGACTGTTAGCAGTCGACCGGCCCCGCCAGGTGTCCGGCAGCCTTGGCTGCCTTGGGTTTGCCGCGGTTCCGGTTGGATGGATTGCCCGTTGGACCGTCTTGGTCTATCAGGCGTATTGAGAGTACCGGTGCCAGAAAGGCGCCCAGAGAAACGAAGGTCGAGGAACTCCGACATGAGCGATATCGCAGAACGCGTAAAGAAAATTGTTATTGATCATCTTGGCGTCGACGCCGAAAAGGTCAGCGAAGGCGCAAGCTTTATCGATGACCTCGGCGCGGACTCGCTCGACACCGTCGAACTGGTCATGGCATTCGAAGAAGAATTCGGCGTCGAAATCCCGGATGATGCCGCGGATTCGATCCTGACTGTCGGCGACGCCGTCAAGTTCATCGAAAAGGCCCAGGCCTAATATTTCACGGCTAAGCCGTAGACGGGCCGCGTTCAGCGGCCCGTGCCAGCCCAGGGGAAGTGGGCTGTCCCGTGCTGAGCGCGGGGTTCTCGATCAGCAATGCGGTCCGGCATTTCCCTCTGATCGTTGCTACAAGAACTTAAAATGGATGCACGGATCGGGTTCGTCACACGTGGTCCGATCCGGCTCTGAAATTGAACAGTCAGGGTGGGTCGCGGACTATGAGACGTGTCGTTATCACCGGTACCGGCATGGTATCTCCGTTGGGTTGCGGTACCGAGGCAACTTGGGCGCGCCTGATCGCGGGCGACAATGCTGCGCGCAGGGTCACGGAATTCGAAGTCGAGGATCTGCCCGCGAAGATCGCGTGCCGCCTTCCATTCGGCGACGGCTCGAACAACACCTTCAATGCCGATGACTGGATGGAGCCGAAGGAGCAGCGCAAGGTTGATTCCTTCATTGTCTATGCGATGGCCGCTGCCGACATGGCGCTGGCTGACGCCGGCTGGAAACCCGAAAACGACGAAGACCAGATTGCAACCGGCGTCCTGATCGGTTCGGGCATCGGTGGTCTCGAAGGCATTGTCGAAGGTGGCTACACGCTGCGCGACAAGGGGCCTCGGCGCATTTCGCCGTTCTTCATCCCTGGCCGTCTGATCAACCTTGCCTCGGGGCAGGTTTCGATCCGCCACAAGCTGCGCGGCCCCAATCACTCCGTCGTCACCGCCTGCTCGACCGGTGCGCACGCCATCGGCGACGCGATGCGCCTGATTGCGCTCGGCGACGCCGACGTCATGGTTGCCGGTGGTGCCGAATCGCCGATTTGCCGGATCTCGCTGGCCGGTTTTGCCGCCTGCAAGGCGCTGTCGACGCAGCATAACGACGATCCGCAAAAGGCATCGCGCCCCTATGATGTCGATCGCGACGGTTTCGTCATGGGCGAAGGCGCCGGCATCGTCATCCTGGAAGAACTGGAACATGCCAAGGCGCGCGGCGCGAAGATCTATGCCGAAGTCGTCGGCTACGGCCTTTCCGGCGATGCCTACCACATCACGGCACCATCAGAAGATGGCGACGGTGCCTATCGCTGCATGCAGATGGCGCTGAAGCGGGCCGGACTGACGGCGGCCGAGGTCGACTATATCAACGCCCACGGCACCTCGACCATGGCTGACACGATCGAGCTTGGTGCCGTCGAGCGGCTCGTTGGCGAACATGCCTCGAAGATCTCGATGTCATCGACCAAATCGGCGATCGGCCATCTGCTGGGTGCTGCCGGTGCGGTCGAAGCGATCTTTTCTGCCCTGGCGATCCGCGACAACATCGCGCCGCCGACGCTGAACCTCGACAATCCTTCCGTCGAGACCAAGATCGATCTGGTGCCGCATGTTGCCCGCAAGCGCGAGATCAACGTCGCTCTGTCGAACTCCTTCGGCTTCGGCGGGACAAACGCGTCTCTGGTTCTGCGCCGCTATACCGGCGCTTGATATTGCCGATGTTATCAACGGGGCGATGTTCGTCACAGCCCCGTTGATCCTGCTTTTGCCGCATTGCTCGCTACAAGCATGTAGCAGGAGGACGTGCCGCCTTTCTGAAGGGATTGGCACTGTCTGACAGCTACGTTCGCGCAAGGCACATCTGACAGTCTGTTGTATCGCTATTGCCGCGCGCATGCTGGCTGTCGTCGAGCGAAAATGCCGTTGACTGGCGAGTGCGCCGAAACCATTTATTCCACTGTCGGCCCCGAGGGCTGGCTGCGGCTCAAACGTTTTGATTTATACCTGCCACGGTCCAGGCCGAAATTCGCACCGCGGCAGCTAGAATGAGGATGCGAATTTCGGGTTCGGGACAATCGTGAGCGACTCAAACGAGAACGGCGCGGCGCAATTCGGCCGCAGTGACACCGGGAACAACGGGCCGATCATTCCGAAATCGGCCAGCGAAGCCTTGCGGCCCGAGAAGGCACCGCAGCCGCCGAAGCGTTCGCGCAAGGCGCGCAGCCAGGTTGTGATCTTCCTGAATTTCGTCATGACCGTTATCGTTTTCGCCGCACTTGCAGCGGCCGGCGCGGTCTACTACGCCATGCACCAGTACGAGAAGGCAGGCCCGCTCGAAGCCAACAAGAACTTCATCGTCAGAAGCGGCGCCGGTATCAGCGAGATCGCCAGCGGTCTCGAACGTGGCAACATCATCACCGATGGCCGCGTCTTCAGGTTCGTCTCGGAGGCTTACCTCGACAACGACACGCTCAAAGCCGGCGAATACGAGATCAAGGCCGGGTCTTCGATGCAGGAGATCATGCAACTGCTGAAATCCGGCAAATCCATTCTCTACTCCGTGTCGCTGCCGGAAGGTTTGACCGTGAAGCAGATGTTCGGCCGGTTGTCCGATGACGAGGTCCTCGTCGGCGATCTGCCGAAGGAACTGCCTGTCGAAGGCTCGTTGAAGCCCGACACCTATAAATTTACCCGCGGCACCAAGCGTGTGGAAATCGTCCAGCAAATGGCGGCCGCCCAGAAGGCACTGGTCGATCAGATCTGGGAGAAGCGCGATCCGAACCTTCCTGTCTCGACCGTCGAGGAATTCGTCACCCTCGCTTCGATCGTGGAAAAGGAAACCGGTCGCGCCGACGAACGTCCGCGGGTTGCCTCCGTCTTCATCAACCGGCTCGACAAGGGCATGCGCCTGCA
The DNA here is from genome assembly GCF_003355565.1 of Ensifer sp. M14. NCBI lineage: Bacteria > Pseudomonadati > Pseudomonadota > Alphaproteobacteria > Hyphomicrobiales > Rhizobiaceae > Ensifer > Ensifer sp. M14. The sequence continues at coordinate 3,569,814 of NZ_QJNR01000004.1, read as the reverse complement.
GTCCGACCCGACGATCATCTACGGCATTTTCGGCGGTGACGGGAAGCCGGCAGACCGGCCGATCCTGAAGTCGGACCTCGACAAGGATACGCCCTACAACACCTACATCATCAAGGGCCTGCCGCCGACGCCGATCGCCAATCCGGGTCGCGCAGCGCTTGAAGCCGTTGCCAACCCGTCGCGCACACCGGAACTCTACTTCGTTGCCGACGGCACGGGTGGCCACGTTTTTGCCGTCACATTGGATGAACATAACGCCAATGTTCGCCGCTGGCGCAAGGTAGAAGCCGAAAAGGCAGCCGAAGCGGCAAAGGCCGCCCAGGACGCAGCGACGGCGGCGCAGCCTCAGTAACAACAGCCTTGCATTGTGGACGGACTTACCACGGCGCGGATATCCCTTGCGGGATACCGCGCCGTCGCCTTATTGCTTCTCCAGAAAATGCAACGGAGGTGAGGATGCCGCTCCAATCGATGACCGGCTTTGCCCGGAGAGAAGGCAGCAGCGGCCGCCATCGCTGGGCTTGGGAACTGCGCTCCGTCAACGGCAAGGGCCTTGATGTCAGGCTACGCTTGCCGCAAGGGCTTGAGCGGTTCGAGCCGGGCGTACGCCGGCTTGCTGCGGAATTCTTTTCCCGCGGCAATCTGCAGGTCAGCCTGTCCGTCAGCGGAGCGGAGAACGTTGTCGAAGCGGTGGTGAACCAGGCGGCGCTGACAGCGGTCCTGGGCCTGCGTGAACAGCTCGGCGACCTCGTCGACCCCGCGCCGCTCAAGTTCGACACGCTGCTGGCAATCCGGGGCATCGTCGATTTCCGCGAGCCCGAGGAGAGCGAAGCGCAACGTGCGGCCCTCGACGACGATATCATGACGGGACTCAAGTTCGCTCTGAATGATCTGCGCGATATGCGCGAGGAAGAGGGCGGTGCGCTCTGTCAGATTCTGTTGGCGCAGGTCGATACCATCGAGACGCTGACGGCAACGGTCGAAACCGATCCCTCGCGCAGCCCGGCGGCAATTGCCGAAAAGCTGGCGCAGCAGGTGGCGCTGGTGGTGGGCAACGGCTCTTCGCTCGATCGCGAGCGGCTATATGCCGAAGTGGCCCTGCTCGCCACCAAGGCCGATCTGAGGGAGGAGCTGGACAGGCTTGGCTCTCATGTTGTCGCTGCCCGCGACTTGCTTTCGAAAGGCGGGCCGGTCGGCCGCAAGCTTGATTTCCTGGCACAGGAATTTAACCGGGAATCGAATACGATCTGTTCCAAGTCGAATGCGGCTGCGGTCTCTGCCGCCGGCATCGAGTTGAAAGTTGTGATCGATCAGTTCCGCGAACAGGTTCAGAATCTGGAGTAACGCATGAAACCGGCGACCCCTTCGCCCATCAAGATCGCCCGCCGCGGGCTGATGCTGGTCATTTCCTCGCCCTCGGGTGCTGGAAAATCGACGATCGCGCGCAACCTGCTGGAAGCCGATCCCGACATGAGCATCTCGGTCAGCGTAACCACGCGTCAGCGTCGTCCAAGCGAAATTGACGGGCGGCACTATCACTTCAAGTCGATCCGCGAATTCGAAGCGCTGCGGGCGACCGACTCGCTGCTGGAATGGGCTGAGGTTCACGGTAATTTCTACGGCACGCCGCGCGATGCCGTCGAAGCGGCGATGGCCGCCGGTCGCGACATGCTCTTCGATATCGACTGGCAAGGCGCCCAGCAGCTTCAGGAGAAGATGGCCGGCGACGTCGTCTCGATCTTCATCCTGCCGCCTTCGATGGCGGAGCTGCAATCGCGGCTGCATCGCCGGGCCGAAGACAGCGAGGAAGTGATCGCCACGCGCCTGGCCAATTCGCGTGCCGAAATTGAACATTGGCGCGAATACGACTACATCGTTCTCAACGACGATCTCGACCGCGCCTTTTCGTCAGTGCGCGCGATCGTCGAGGCGGAACGCCTGCGTCGGGACCGTCGTCCGGGGCTATTCGAATTCGTCAACGGACTTCTGACGGAAAATCCGTTCTGAGATCGCAATGACGGCCGGGTAATGCCGGCCGTTCACCCTGCAGCGGGTGCCCCACAAGCGTGCGCGCAAGGCGATGCACCCCACGACAAGTGCCACCATGGTTTCCGTCAGGAAACGCGTGGAAACAAAGAGATAGAGCGTCTTGGTGATTCCGTTTCACCGGAAGCGCTCACGTCCTCTATCCAGCCCCCCCAAAGATCGCTCGTGCGCGAGAGCCTAGAGGAAGTTTGCCAGACGGCAGAATTCTTCCACGGAAAGCGTTTCCGCGCGGCGCTGCGGATCGATATCGGCTTTTGCCAAAAGGGCCTCGCCACCAAGCGGCTTCAGGCTCTGGCGCAGCATCTTGCGACGCTGCCCGAAGGCGGCATGGGTGACCTTTTCGAGCGAGGTCACCGCGCACGGGATAGGATTGGCAATCGGCTCCAGATGCACCACCGAAGACGTCACCTTTGGCGGTGGGGTGAAGGCCTGGGGCGGCACGTCGAAGGCCATGCGTGCATTCGTCCGCCAGCCACACAGGACACCCAGGCGACCGTAGTGATCGTCATCCGCATCAGCGACGATCCGCAAGCCCACCTCGCGCTGAAACATCAGTGTCAGCGATTGCCAGAAGGGGGGCCATGTCTTTGGCAGGAGCCAGTTGACGAGAAGCTGCGTGCCGACATTGTAAGGCAGGTTGGCAATGATCTTGACGGGGCCGCCACCGCTGATCGCCTCGAAATCGATCTTCAGCGCATCGCCTTCGATGACCTCAAGCCGGTTCGGATAGTGATCGGAGATTTCGGCAAGTGCTGGCAGGCAGCGGGAATCCCGCTCGATCGCCACCACCTTCTTTGCGCCCAGCGCCAGGATCGCACGCGTCAGGCCTCCCGGCCCAGGTCCGACCTCGATGACCGTCGCATCCTCGAGTGCCCCGGCCGTCCGGGCGATCTTCTGGGTGAGATTGAGGTCGAGCAGGAAGTTCTGCCCAAGCGCCTTCTTGGCGTCTAGGCCATGGCGCTGAATTACGTCCCGTAGCGGCGGGAGCCCGTCGAGAGCGGCCATCAGACGATAACTCCTGCGGTATTCTTGGAAAGCTCTGCCGCGAGCGTCAGGGCCGCGAACAGGCTGTCGTCACGGGCGATACCCCTGCCGGCGAGACTGAAAGCAGTGCCGTGGTCAGGCGACGTACGGATGAAGGGAAGGCCAAGCGTGACGTTGACGCTGTCGTCGAAACCAAGTGCCTTGGCCGGAATCAGCGCCTGATCGTGGTACATGCAGATCGCGACGTCGTAGGTTGCGCGCGCCCGGTCGTGAAACATCGTATCGGCGGGCAGTGGCCCGGTGGCGTTGATGCCTTCCGCGCGCAACCGCTCGACGACAGGGCGGATGATCGCATCGTCCTCGGTGCCCAGAGCACCGCCTTCACCTGCATGCGGATTGAGCCCGGCGATCGCCAGCTTCGGCTTGTGGATGCCGAAGCGCGTGCGAAGGTCGGTGGCGGTGATTGTGCAGGTCCGGTAGATCAAGTCAGCTGTGAGCTGGGCCGGAACGTCCTTCAACGGGATGTGGATCGTGACAGGCACGGCCCGAAGCTTGGGGCCGGCCAGCATCATCACCGGCAACAGGGTTTCGCCGGTGGCCTTCTGCGCGAGATCCGCCAGGTACTCGGTATGGCCCGGAAAGCGAAAGCCGGCGGCATAGAGCACGGCCTTGGCAATGGGGTTCGTGACCACGGCCGAAGCTTCGCCATTCATGACCAGCCGCACCGCCGTGTCGATGGCACCCGTTACGACCATCGCGTTGGCAGAATCTGCCTCGCCTGCGATGACGGGAGCCACGCAGCGCACGGGCAGAACGGGCAGGGCATCATTAAAATGGGAGATTGCGTTCGCGCAATCGGTCTCACGGATCGAGACCGCATGGCCGAGCAAGTCGGCTCTGGCGGCCAGAGCGGCGGGATCACCGATGAAAAGGAACGGCGGCGTTGAGCGTTCGCGGCGACCCAGCCACGCGGTCAGGCTAACGTCCAATCCGATCCCGGCAGGATCGCCCATGGTCAGGGCGAGGGGTCCGCCGGTTGTATCTCGCATTTTTGCCCGCTGATCTTACTTGTTGACGATCTGCGCCTTCTTGCGCAGTTCCTCGAGATATTTTTCGCTGTTCGGATCTTCGCCGCCGGCCTTCTTCTTGCCGAGGTCCTCGGCGCGGAAGACGATTTCGGCAGCGGTGTCGTCATTGACCTGGCGCTTCTTGCAGATGGCGAGAAACTCGACGCCCTTTTCGGTCACGCGCGTTCCCGTCGTGTTGCCGTCGCCGGCCTTCTCGACCAGTGGCTTCCATTCGTCCGGCAATTGCTGGGCCAGCATGCGGCCGAGATCGCGAATGGAAACGTCGCGATAGTTCGCCGCAAAAGCCTTTGCCGTATCGCATCCCGGGAACTGGGCACGCGCTGCGTTGGCTTCCGCTTGGCGCTTGCCGGTGATGGCGCCGCGCTTCTTCTCCGGAATGACGAAGATGACCTGCTTGAAATAGTATTCCGTCGTGACGGGCTTGCTGCCGCCACCCTCCATCATCCGCTTGACGAGATCGGCGCCCTGCAGGCGGTTTCCACTACCGAAGCGGAAATTGACGGCGCGCGGCCAGCTCATCTGGACGGCAATGAACTGCTTGAAGTGATCGGAGCCAACACCGGCCTGGTCGAGGATCTTGCCAAGCTGCTCGGGAGAGAGCTTGTTGCCGGCCGCAAAGCGCGCAAAGGCCGCGTCCACGTCCTGCGTGCTGACCGACTGGCCGATCCGCGCGATTTCTGCGCGCTTCAATACTTCGTCGACGAGTTGCTTCTTGGCTTCCTCTGCACTGCCGCCCTGGCGTTGCAGGCGAAGGAAGGCGACGCGCTTGGCAATGTCTCCGGAGGTGATCACGGTGTTGTTGACCGTTACCTTCACCTGGCTCGCAGCCTGCGCGCTGGCGCAAACGGCAATGCTCAGGCTGCCGGCCAAAGCCATTACCGAAAGCGTCCTCAAGATCGACATTTTCCCGCCCATCATCTTTTCCTGTCCTTGGCGCGGTCGAAATGTGGTGCTTCGATCCGCATCCCGGCTCACGCCGTTGATCTATCTTGTCGGAGGGAATGCATAATACATGCGGCCAAACGATGACAAGACCGTTTGGCCGGCCCGATAGCGGGCAGAGGGGCAATCCTTTGGCGAATGCCCCTCCGGCTAAAGCGTATCAATAGTAGTCCAGCTCTTCGAACTTGGTGTCGCCGACATTGACGTCGCCGAGTGTACGGAAGCTGATGCGGGCACCGATCGACCAGTCGTTCGCAATCGTGCTGTCGGTATCGCGTTCCTGCTTGTAGACGAGCGAGAACAGCGTGTCCTGATCGTCATAGGTGATGCCGAAGCCGTTGCGCGAAATGACATCGTCGTTGATGTCGTAGGTTATCGCGCCGAAGACCGACCAGTAATCATGGAACCTGTAGGCGGCCGCGGTCTGGATTTCGTCCTGATTGCTCTGCGAGCCATAAAGCGGCTGCGCCTCGATGCGCGTATAGGTCATGGCTGCCTGCCAGGTCAGGCCGAGATAGCCGACGGTGGCATCGGCGCGACGCAGCGCCAAATCCTCTTCGTCGAGACGGCCGGAAAGATTTGCCATCAGGCCAGACGGCGCATCGATACCGAACATGGCGACGTAGTCGGACCGTTTGCTTTCGAGGCCCGAATTCGCTCCCGCCTTGACCAGGTCGTCCGTTGCGAACGAGTTCAGGCCGCCGAGATGGTAGGATTGACCGAGGATGCCGCGCAAGCCGTAGCCGCTGTCGAATGTCCCGGTATAGCGAAGACCGACATTGGCGCGGGTGCCGCCTTCGATGCGATCGAAGCCTGAGAACTTGTCGCGATCGAACAGGTTGGTCGCGTCGAAGACGAAGCTCTGCGCATCCTCGTTTGGCAGACCGCCGGCATATTGCTCGTCGGGACGGGCATAGACCTGGGCGATCGGCTCGAGGACGTGGCTGCTATTGTCGCCCACGAACAGGATCGGGTAGCGCGCCTCCAGGCCTGCCGTCAGCATGCGCCGCGTGGCGGCATCGCTGTTGTTGTAGTCCCCCGTATAGCCGGCACCCGGGGCCGTCATGTTCAGGCCGAGCGCGTCACCGCGAGCGGCCAGCAACGGAGTCAGGACGATCCCGCCCGGAGCGATGTAGGTCCGCTTCCATTCGAGTTCCGCAGTCAGGCGATGCGACGTTCCTTCGAGACCGCGGTACCGATTGACCACGCCTGAAATGGGATCGAGGTCGAGCCGGTTGCGCTTTATGTTGGTGAGGTTCACCGTTCCCGAAAGTTCGCCGCCCAGTACCGCCTGAGGTGCCTTGTAGGAATAGTCCAGAACCTGTGCTGCCGGCTGTTGGTTTTCGGCGACGCTGCTTGCGTCTGCGTCCTGGATGTCGAAATAGAAGGCGCGCAGGTCGAAGTAGTTCCGCTTGCCAAGACCGGTCAGGTACGCCTGGTTGACGTAGGTCGTTCCGTCGAACGTCGACAGTTCATAGGTCTTGGCGAAGTTGTTGTCGGACTGAACGAGGACGTTCCAGCCGAAAGTCCAGCGCGGATTGATCTCGAAATCGCCCTTGGAGGCGATCATGCCGCGATTGGTTTCGAGCGCATCGACCGTTCCGGGCGTAAACCGGCTCCTGTCGAGCTGGCTGATGCCGGCAACGCTCAAGGTGTGAAGGCCGTTGTGGAATCTCTGGCGGAACTCGCCTTCCAGCAGGAAGCCCTGCCGGCTGAGACCTGTCACTGTGGCAGTCGCGTCCATGTGGGGCGAGATCGCCCAGTAGTAGGGAATCCCGACGCCGGCACCGAGCTTCTGCGTGTAGCGGAACTTCGGAAACAGGAAGCCGCTCTTGCGCTTTACAGTGTGGTCCGGAAGTTCCATCACCGGAATGTGGGCGATCGGCTTGCCAAAAAGCTCGAAGCGGGCGTTTTCCAGCCTGATCGTCCGTGTGCGTCCGTTCTGGACGATGCGTTGCGCCTTGATGTGCCACAGCGAACGGTGATCGGGCTTCGTCGTGCACGGTGTGCACGCCGTGTAGACGGCCTCGTTGAGGATGAATTCTTCGCCGTTCCGGCGCTCGCCGCTCGTCGCAGCAAGCCGCGTCAGATCTGTCGTCTCGATCCGCATGGCATCGACGAAGCCGTTGCCGAAGTCGTCGGTCACGTCCATCTTTTCGGCGTAGACGACATTGCCGCCCGGCTCGATCAGCTGGATTTCGCCGGTGGCATGAATGCGGCCCGACTTCTGGTCGTATTCGACCTGCCGGGCCACCATCTTGTAACCGCCGTAGTCGATCTGCACGTTGCCGCGCACGATCACCTTCTCGGCGTCCTTGTTGTAGACAAGCTCATTGGCGGACAGAAGCAGCTTGGCATCTTCCGGCATGTTCGGGCGCAGCGAATCAAGGCGCTCCGAAGTCTGCTGCGCGAGCGCGGGCGCACTCATTCCCATGGCAAGTGTCTGCAGCGCCACGCCTGCGAACAGGGCAGCGTTGATCAGCTTTGTACGTTTGCGGTTGCCTGCCGCCACTAGCCGTCCTCCTGGTTTAAAAGAATCGTCGAGCCCAGCGCCATCGCTACAACAACTGGCAACCAGGCTGCAACGAAAGGAGGCACAATACCGCTGCTCCCGAATGCTTTGACAAGCACGGTGACGACATAAAGCACGAAGCCCGATAGGATTCCACCGAGAATTACCGAGCGCGATTGGTTGAACCGGCTAAATTTCAGCGACACGCACGCGGCGATCAGCGTCATGGCGACAAGTAGCAGCGGCAAGGACAAAAGGGAGTGGAATTGGGTTTCCATGCCGTTGGTCGAAAAGCCGAACGAACGAGCCACTTCAATCTTCCGAGGGAGGTCGAAAAACTGAATGGAATCAGCCTTTGCAAGCCTTTCCTGAACAAACTCCGGCTTCAAATTGGTGCGCAGCTGTGCCGTTTGCAGACGACGAGGCAGCTGTCCGCTGCGTGTTTCCGCCACGTCGTTAAGAAGCCAGTAACCATCTTCCAGTTTCGCCGAAGCGGCATCCTGTCTCAGAATGATCGAACCCTGTGGATCGAAGTGTATCACGGTGACGTTCAGAAGCGTCGTGCCACCGTCCTGAACCGAGCGCGCGCCGATGATCGTATCGGTTCCCTGATAGATCTGTCTGAGCCACGGGATCGAGCCGGCATCCGTGGTCCGCGAGGAACCGAGGGCGGCAAGCATGGCCTCTTCCTTCTTGGCTCCCCAGGCTGCCAGCGGGTTGAGTGCGAGCACGGCGAGCACGCCGAACAGGAAGGCGCCAAGGACGAACGGACGCAGGAACTGCCACACCGAAATTCCTGCAGCCCGGGTGACCACGAGTTCGTAACGCCTGTTGAGCGAGATCAGGGCGGCCATCGCAGAGAAAAGCGCGACGAAGGGAACGGTCTGCTGCAGAATGGTCGGGATCCGGAAGGCACTGATCAGCAACGCGGCCGTTATCGAATAATGCGGCAGGTTGGACAGGCGGCTCGCCTGTTCGCTGAAGTCGATGATGAAGACCAGCGAAAAGATGCCGACCAGAAACCAGAAGGTTGTGACGACGTAACGGGTGAGGAAGTAGCGACCGAGCGTGGTGAAGATCACGATGCGTTGCTCCCGTCGGAGGCCGGGCGCACGAGACGAAGGCGCACCATCAGCTCGGACAGCTTTTCCTGCCAGGTCATGGGAATGTCGAGCCGTCTGTTGCTGGCGAGCTGGTGAATGGCAAGCGCGCCGGTGGCAAGGGGAACGACATACATCAGCGGAACGAACCAGACCGAATCTTCGGCACTGTTGCCCGCATAGAAAGTCATCCAGCGAATGACCAGGGCGGAACCGAGGGCGCTGACCATCGGGTGGACGCGCGCCTCGCGGTGCGAGCGGGCATCGCTGCAGAAGACAAGCGCGACCAGGCCGAACAGCAGCGGGAACGTCCATTCCGTCAGGCGGCGGTGCAGCTCGGCGGTGAAGGCAAGCGGGTTGCCCTGATAGACGGGATCGTTGGGGTCCGGGTTGAAAAGATTGGGAAGGTCGCGATCCTTGGCGCGGATCGTCGCTTCGCGCGTCGTCTTCGTCATGTCGGCGAGATCGAAGGCGTAGGAATCGAACTTGATGATCGACACACCGCCATCGGGCAGCTTTCGCTGAACTTCGCCATCCTTCATCACCAGTGCCGAACTCTTCTCGTCCACGGCACCTTCGCGCGCATAATAGACCAGTTCGAAAGCCGGGTTGCGCGAATCGGCGACGAAGATCCCTTCGAGCACGCCACCGCCGCGTCGACCGCCAACCTGCACATAGAGACCGTCGGTAATCTTGCGGAAGGCGTTCTCCTGGACGACCGAGGAAAGCAGGTCCGCATTGGCCGTTGCCAGCATTTTGCGCACGGCGACGCGCGAATAGGGCTCGACAAAATTGTCGACCACGAAGGAGAGCACGCTCAGGCCGGCGGCGAGCAGGATGATCGGACGGATGATCGTCATGCGCGAGCTTCCGGCAGCATTCAGCACCGTCAACTCCGAATCGGTGTTCATCGTCGTCAGGGTCTGGGTCACGCCGATGACCAGAGCGAAGGGCAGAATGATCGGCACGACCGATGGCAGGATGAGCGTTGCCAGCTTGAGGAAGGCAAAGACGGACTGCCCGCTATCGGTCACCAGATTGACGTTGGTCAGAGCCTGCGTCGTCCACACGATGCCGAGCAGCGGCAAAAGTGTCGCGAGGAACATGGTCAGGGCACGCCGGAAAATGTAGCGTTCGATCAGCTTCATGTCCGTTTCCGGTCCAAATTCCTGCTCATGTTTCTGTGCCGCACCGCCGCATCGAAACGCTTGTTTCTACCGCCGCCATCAGCGGGAACCGTGCTTTCGTCTCACGTCCGGCGTTGCTCAAAGTGTAAAGCAACTGGGATAATTTAAGGCGAAGAACCTCGGTTAACCGCATGTAAACATCTGCGGGCATCTTGCCAAGCCGTTGAAAAGCGAGAAGGGTGCCGACCACAGCTTTGACGGCGGCAGACGCAGCGAATGTTTGTCACTGTAACCGCCCGGTAACAGGGTGGGGCGCGTAAGACCGAGAAATGTCCGGAGTTTTGTAATGTCTATGAAATTTGAGTTCACCTTCGCCAAGTCTCATCGCCCGGCGGGTGGTGTCGCAGTCCTCTTGAAAGCTGCCGCCGGACTGGCAGCGGGCGCCGATGTCGCCGATCCGGAAGGCGTACTGGCCAAGGCGACCAAGGTTAAGAAGTTCAGCGGCAAGGCATTCTCTACCCTCGATATCCTTGCACCGCATGGCTCGCCCGCAGATCGGATCCTCGTGCTTGGCCTCGGCAATCCCGATACGTTGACCGATCACGATTGGCTGAAGGCTGGCGGCGCTGCCGCAGCGAAGTTGCGTGGGGCAGAAAAGGCCACGATCTTCATCGACGTTCCCGAGCTCGAAGTCAGCGGCAAGGCGGCGGCAGACTTCGCACTCGGCATGGAAATGAACGCCTACAGTTTCGATGGTTACAAGACGAAAAAGGCCGACGACGAGGCCAAGCCCGCGGGCAAGCCGGTGAAGGTCACCATTGTGACCGGCGCGGTGATTGCGGCGAAGAAGGCTTTTGCGACGGCGCAGGCGGTCGGCGAGGGCGTTTTCCTCGCCCGCGACCTGGTCAACGAGCCGGCAAACGTCCTCGGCCCGCTGGAGTTCGCAGCCAAGGCGAAGGAGCTGGAGAAACTCGGCGTCGAGGTGGAAATCCTCACCGAAAAGGAAATGAAGAAGCTGGGAATGGGCGCGCTTCTTGGTGTAGCCCAAGGCTCGACGCGTCCGCCGCGACTGGTCGTGATGCAGTGGAAGGGCGGCAAGTCCAAGGAGCGCCCGGTTGCCTTCGTCGGCAAGGGCGTCGTGTTCGACAGCGGCGGCATCTCGATCAAGCCTGCGGCCGGCATGGAAGAGATGAAGGGTGACATGGGTGGCGCCGCGGCCGTCACCGGTTTGATGCACGTGCTTGCGGCGCGTCACGCCAAGGTCAACGTCGTCGGCATCATCGGGCTTGTGGAAAACATGCCTGACGGTAGCGCGCAGCGTCCGGGTGATATCGTGACGTCGATGTCCGGACAGACGATCGAGGTCATCAACACCGATGCCGAGGGACGTCTCGTGCTGTGTGATGCGCTCTGGTATTGCAACGACCGCTTCAAGCCGCAGGCGATGATCGATCTTGCGACGCTGACGGGAGCCATCATGGTCGCGCTTGCGACCCATCACGCCGGCCTGTTTTCGAATGACGACCGCCTGGCCGGCCAATTGCTGGCCGCCGGCATTGCCACGCAGGAGCGCCTCTGGCGCATGCCGCTCGGCAAGGAATACGACAAGATGATCGACAGCAAGTTTGCCGACATGAAAAACACCGGCGGACGTTATGGTGGTGCGATTACGGCAGCGCAGTTCCTGAAGCGTTTCGTTGGCGATACGCCCTGGGCCCATCTCGACGTCGCCGGCACCGCGATGGGTTCGCCGACCGATGAGGTCAATCAGTCGTGGGCCTCCGGCTTCGGCGTTCGCCTGCTGGATGAACTGGTCCGCGCGAGCTACGAGTCATGAGCGGCATCGCAAGCCGTGGCGAAGGCCGAGGAGAGATCGGTATGACCGAGATCCTTTTCTATCATCTGACGGAATCGAAGCTTGAGGACGCGCTTCCGCCGTTGCTCGACAAGAGTGTCGAGCGCGGCTGGAGGGTGGCAGTACAGACGGTCGACGCCGAGAGGCGCGATGCGCTCGACACGCATCTCTGGGTCTACCGGGACGAGAGCTTCCTGCCGCATGGGACCGATGCCGGGGACCTTGCTGCCGAGCAACCGGTTTTACTCGTCGCCGACGAAGGCAACCTCAACGCCGCGACGGTTCGCTTCCTTGTCGACGGCGCCAATCCGCCGCCGGTTGAGAGTTATGAGCGCATCGTCTTCATGTTCGACGGCTACGACCAGCAACAACTCGAAGCCGCCCGCGGGCACTGGAAACGGCTGAAGGGTGAGGGCCACAGCCTCACCTATTGGCAGCAGAACCGCGATGGCCGCTGGGAAAAGAAGGCCTGATCGTCACATTCGAAATGCTTGACGACGACAAAACCCGCGGCAAACCGCGGGTTTTGTCTTTCGCCGTTGTCTCGGCGCTTAATCGTGGAAGGCTTCGACGAACTTGCGACGGCCGAGCATGAACGCATCGGCGACGTGGCGCAGCGGCGCGAGATCGACATCCGATGTCTTGGCTCTGATGATTTCGGCGAAGCGCTTGTAGAGCATCGGATATTCCTGCTCCGGCTCCTCGTGCACGATCTTGCCGTCGATTGAAAGTTTCGCACCGCCTTCCGACAGCACCATTTCGCCAGCGTCGGTCTGCGCTACGATATCCCAGCTCTGCTTGCCGGTCTGGCGCCAGTCGAATTCTGCCGAAACCGCCAGCTTGTCCGCATCGGTAAAGGCGATCGTGGCGGCGATCGGGGCATCGCGGTTTTCCGGGAACTCCAGCGTGGCCGCGGTAATGAACAGTGGTCGCGGCAGGATATGCGTGACGATCGACAGCGCATTGATACCAGGATCGAAAATGCCAAGACCGCCCGCCGCCCAGATCCATTCCTGGTTCGGGTGCCACTGCCGCACATCCTCTTTCCAGACGATCTTCACATCGCGGATTGTCGTTGCCGCGAGAAACGACTTTGCCGCGTCGACGGCAGGCGCATAGCGCGAATGCCAGCTCGCAAACAGCGACAGCCCCTTGGAAGCCGCGAGTGATTCGAGGTCAGCGACCTCACTCAAGGTGGCGCCTGGCGGCTTTTCAAGAAAGACATGCTTGCCGGCATCAAGGGCGGTACGCGCCGCCTCATATCGGTATTGCGGCGGCATGCAGAGCGACACCGCATCGATTGCGGGAACGGCCTTAAGCATTGCCTCGATTGACTTGAAGTTATCGATGCCATCGACGGTGCCGTGGCGGCTCGCTGCGGCAATCAGCCGGTAGTCGTCGTTCTTGGCGATGGCAGGCAAATGCTGGTCACGAACGATCTTGCCGACGCCGACAAGCGCGATTTGAATGGGAGGCATGGTGTTTCGCTCATATTAGTATGATTTATTGCCGGTTCTTGTAGCAGATTGCGCGGCGCGGGCAAGCTCTGGCGAGAAAAGCTGGTCCGGTTTGCCGAACGGCATACAAACGGCAGCGGCCCCATTTTATCTGGCCTCCCGTGCCCTAGCTTCTACAATCCATGATGCCAATCCACTTGGTCAGCAAGCGCGACACGAGTGGCAACCGGCAGAACGAGGAGAGATTATGGACCAGCACATCCGCCACGCCAGCCGCGACGAACTTGATGCCATCATCGATTGGGCGGCTCGCGAGGGCTGGAACCCGGGGCTCGACGATGCGGCGGCGTTCTGGGCGGCGGATCCGGAAGGGTACTGGGTGACGGAGCGCGAGGACAGGCTGGCAGCCTCCATCTCATTGGTGCGGTATGACGAGACCTATGCTTTTCTCGGTTTCTACATAACGGCCCCGGAGTTTCGCCGGCAGGGCATCGGCGGGCAGATGTGGCAGCGGGCGCTGACGGCAGCCGGGCAGCGCATCGTCGGTCTCGATGGCGTCGTTGCCGAGCAGGAGAATTATCGCCGGTCCGGCTTCGTTCTCGCCCACGCCAATATCCGATATGGCGGCATCGTCGACGTGGTCGAACCTCCGGGCACGGAGCTGATCGAGGTCGCGCCGGTCCACATTCCGATGCTGATCGACTACGACCGCCGCTTCATGCCGGCCCAGCGCGACGCCTTTCTCACGGAATGGCTGAGACCTAGCCGGACACGTCGAAGCATCGTGCTGTTTCGCGACGGTGCGGTTTCCGGCTATGGCACGCTGCGATCCTGCCGACAGGGCTATAAGATCGGCCCGCTCTTTTCCGAAAGCGAGACGGTGGCAGACCTGGTGTTTCGAAAGCTGGCCGCGACGGTGAAAGGCGAGGAGGTTTTTCTCGACATTCCGGAGCCGAACGCCTCCGCGCGGGCGCTCTGCGAGCGCTACAACATGAAACCGGTATTCGAAACAGCGCGGATGTATCGAGGCATTGCGCCCGATCTGCCCCTTGCCCGGATCTACGGAATCACCACCTTCGAACTTGGCTGACCGGCGATCACACGCCGCAAGAACCAGTCCTAAAGCGTTGGATCAACTGGCCATCGCCTCTTCGTATTCGGACGAGAGCTCAAGCCATTGTTCCTCCGCGTGCGCCAGTTTTTCAACCGCGTCCGAGCGTTCCTTAGCCTTCTGCGCGGCTTTCGCCGGCGTCTTTTCATAGAGCGCAGGATTGGCGAGTTCGGCGTCGAGTGCTTGAATCACTTTCTCCAGCTTTCCCGTCAGCGATTCGATTTCGTTGATCTTTTTCCTCAACGGGGCGAGGGAGGCGCGCTTGTCCGCATTGGCTTTGCGCTGGTCCGCCTTCGACAGCGAATCGTCCGCGCCGGCTGACTTGGACTTGTCTTCCTTCGCCTTCGGGCCACCGACGATCAGGCTTCGATAGTCCTCGAGGTCGCCGTCGTAGCTCGTTACCGTTCCGTCCCGCACGAGCCACAGTCGGTCGGCGGTCGCCTCGATCAGGTGGCGGTCGTGCGAGATCAGGATCACCGCGCCGGAATAGTCGTTGAGCGCGGTGATTAGCGCATTGCGGCTGTCGATATCCAAATGGTTGGTCGGCTCGTCGAGGATCAGGAGGTTGGGAGCGTCGAAGGCGGCAAGCCCCATCAGCAGGCGTGCCTTTTCGCCGCCCGACAGGTCCTTGGCCGGCGTCTCCATCTTCTCGGTCGCCAGGCCCATCTGCGCCACGCGGGCACGCACCTTCGCTTCCGGTGCCTCCGGCATGCGGCGCCGCACGTGTTCGACGGCGCTTTGTGTCGGGATCAGATCGTCCAGCTGGTGCTGCGCGAAGAAACCGACCTTGAGGTTCGGCGCGATCTTCAGTTCGCCGGATTCCGGCGCAAGCCGCCCGGAAATGAACTTGGCGAAGGTCGACTTGCCGTTGCCGTTCGAGCCGAGCAAAGCGATGCGATCGTCGGTGTCGATGCGGAGGTTCAGGCGCTTGAGGATCGGTTTTCCCGGCTCGTATCCGACGGTGCCGCTCGTGACGGCGATGATCGGCGATGCGGCTTCCTTCTCCGGATCGGGGAAGGAGAAACCTTGGACATGATCCTCGATTACGGCCGCAATCGTGCCCATGCGCTCCAGCGCCTTGACGCGGCTCTGAGCCTGACGTGCCTTGGTGGCCTTGGCCTTGAAGCGGTCGATGAAGCTCTGGAGGTGCTTTCGCGCCGCGTCGTTCTTCGCCTTCGCCTTCATCTGCAGCTCGTCGGCTTCCGCCTTCTGCCGCTCGAACTGGTCGTAGGGACCGCGATAGTAGGTGAGCTTCTTCTGGTCGAGATGCACGATGGCGTTGACAGCCGTATTCAACAGGTCGCGGTCGTGGCTGATGATGATGACCGTGTGCGGATAGCGGCGAATGTAATCCTCGAGCCAGAGCGTGCCTTCAAGGTCGAGATAGTTGGTCGGCTCGTCGAGCAGCAGCAGGTCCGGCTCGGAAAAGAGCACGCCGGCCAGCGCCACCCGCATTCGCCAGCCGCCGGAGAAGGAGGAGGCAGGGCGCAGCTGCGCCTCATGGTCAAAGCCGAGGCCTGCGAGAATGCTTGCCGCGCGCGCTTCGGCCGAGTGGGCTCCAATATCGGCAAGCCGCGTCTGGATTTCGGCAATGCGGTGCGGATCCGTCGCTGTCTCCGCTTCGGTGACCAGTGCCGTGCGTTCCTTATCGGCCTTGAGCACGATCTCGATCAGCGGTTCCTCGGTGCCGGGCGCTTCCTGCGCCACCTGGCCGATGCGCGCGTTCTTCGGCAGCGCGATCGTGCCGGCTTCCGACGCGAATTCGCCGGTGATGATGCGGAACAGCGTCGATTTTCCGGCGCCGTTTCGCCCCACAAGCCCGGCCTTCGTGCCTGCAGGCAGCGTCACGGATGCGTTTTCGATGAGGAGACGGCCCGCGATGCGGGCGGAAAGGCCGGAAATCTGGATCATTGCGGCCTTTTGCCCGGAGTCAGGGCGGAAGGCAAGAGCTGTGCGGCGGCTGTCGTTTCGAGCCTCCGCCTTGAGGCGAGGTTCGCGGTTTTCAAGGGGCGATTGTTATCAATTCATGAACAACGCGTTCCGACAATCGATACTACACATCCTCATCGTGAGGGACCATCTGTTTAAGCGAAGGGCAGCGAAAGGCTCTTCCGACCGCCTCGATCGACTGAACGCCATCGGCAAGGCCACCGCGTTCCAGGAAAGACCGATCCGGCCAAACATAGTTTTGACGAAACCCTCGTTCAATCGAACGAGCCTCCCAGGAGCAAAGACGATGAAAACCTCGATCCACACCGCACTCGCCGCAGCCCTCGTTGCAACTGCCGTAATCGGCGGCGCCTCCGCTGCTTTTGCCGGCGGCAGCTATTACGAAGGCATCAGCCCGACCCCGCTGTTTACCGAACGCGCGCCGAAGGCCGCCGGTAGCTCCACCCTGAACATCCGTGGTTCGGAAGCCGGCTATATCGACCGCACGGCCACCGGCTCGGTTTACAACTACGACGCCAAGCCGCGGCTCGCTCAAGGCGGCGAAGGCGAATACTACCAGGGCATCTCCCGCTAGTCTAAGGCGCACTGTGCCGCCGGCCATGGGGCTTCCGGCCCCATGGCACTCCATCCCCATCAAGGAACAGACCCATGACTAAGTCCATCGCAACGCTTCTCGTTGCAGCAGCGACGTTTGCCAGCGCATCCGCGGCCATTGCCGGCGGCAGCTACTATGAAGGCGTCAGCCCGGCGCCGCTGTTTACCGGTCGCGCTGCCGCTTCGGCAGGTACAGGCGTATCCGCAAGCACGGTCGAAAGCGGTGACTATTACGCCGGAATCGAGAACAGGTCGGTTGATGCCGCCGCGACCGGTGCGATTGCCAACGGCCACGCAAAGGCATTCGGCAAGGCCAGCCAGGACAATCAATAACCCACGCCAGACGGACGACCAGATAACCCGGTCCCGCCACGCGGGGCCGGGTTATCTCGTTTTGGCGTTGCCAATGAGGTGATTTGCCATGACAGAAAAAATTCAAGTCGCAGAAAGGCTCTTTGAACTCTATCACCGCGTCCATCGCCTGGTGAACGCGTCGATGAGTGAAGAAGGCGTCTCGCTTGCGCGCAGCAAGTTCCTGTTCTACCTCAGTGAACTCGGCCCTTGCCGCTGTGCCGACATCGCTTCAGCGCTCAACTTTGCTCCGCGAACGGTGACCGAGGCGATCGATGGACTGGAGCGGGACGGCATGGTTGTCCGCGTGCCGGACCCCGAGGATCGGCGGGCGAAGATCATTTCGATTACCGATCTCGGCCGGACCGGTCTGGAGGCAGCGCTTCAGCCCCGTCGCCAGGTGATCGAGGACCTTTTCTCGGCGCTCGATGATGCGGAGCGCACGGATCTCTACCGGCTGCTCGGCCGGCTCGGTGACAAGGCTTGCGAGATCGGCACGAGCCGGATGATTGGCTATGAGCGGCAGGCCGAGGCCGCATAGGTAAAGGCGCACGCGGCCAAGGCATGTCACGCAAAACCAACCGCTTGAAGCGCGGCAGGCGGATTCTCGCGATTGCGATGTGCCTCAGGCGGCGTGCGGCGAATAGGTCCTGGCCCGCCTGCCGCCAAGCTCTGCCGAATAAACGAGAACGCCCGAGCGGGAGCCCGCGCGCAGCGCAGCAAGCGCCAATTCTGCCTGCTGCACGACATCGGTCGGCGGCGCCATCGGCTGGGCCATCGCGATCCCGGCCGCGAGCGAAAGCGTTTCGGCCGTGAAGGCGCGGCCAGGCAGGGCGACGCGCAACGCCTCCACCGATTGCCGGATGCGTTGCGCAATCGCTTGGGCATTCTCCTCTGTGACATCGCTGCAGAGGAAAGCAAACTCCTGGCCGCCGACGCGCGCAACGAAGTCGCTCTTCTTGATCGACTTGCGAAACAGTGTCGAAAGCTTGCCGAGCGCCTTTTCCGCGGTGGCGGCGCCATGCTGCTCCGCGATGCCGCGCAGCCCTTCGACGGACGCCACAATCAGGGCAACCGGCTGTGTTTCGCCTTCGGATTCAAGCAGTGTTTTCAAGCGTGCTGACAGGGCCAGGCGATTGGGCAGGCCAGTGACGGGGTCTCGGGTCAGCGGCTTGCGGCTTTCGGCGAACGCGCCTTCCAGCGCTGCAAAGCGCTCGGCACTTGATTGCAAGGCCGTCAGAAACGCCTGTTCCTCGTTCATCAGCAAGCCGGCCGCATCCCGCAGCCTTGCTGCGTCATCGGCAAATTCCGTAAGGCCCGCAACCGGATCTGAGGCAAGGCGGTCTTTGAAGCGGTCAAGCTGACTTCTGAAGGCATGCCGTTGCGCCAGGCTGTGCCTCAGCTGCAGGGCAAGGTCGCTGAGTTCTTCCTGTGCCGTTGCCCTCGCTCGATCGGCAGCAAGCGCTCCATGGGCTATGAGGTGATGCTTGAAACCGAGTTCGTCGAGGGCCTCCTGCTGCGGTGTGGCGCCGAGCGCGGATAGGTCGCGCGAAAGCTGCGGCAACCGGCCGGACAAGGCTTCGTAGACAAGCTCATAGTTGCGCGGCAGCGCCGCGATACCAAGCTGAGACATGGAGTGCGCCACCTTCAAAATGATGGCGGTGCTCTTCGTCTGAGATCGGCTGGTGTTCGCAGCGGCTTGCCTGGTCATTCCGTGGTCGTCCTCGATGCCTGTATCGGATCTGCGGACACTATGCGCGGGCCGCATTTAAGGGAGTCTGAAGACAGCGGACGCGCGGCCTAATCCGCGCGGTATGGTTGCCGAAATCCCACCGAAGGAGAGGTCGACGCAACCGATCGGAGCAGGCGTGTCAAAACTTGCTGTTTTGGTTCATGTTTATAGTTGACGGAGCCAGTCAGCAATTATATGCCGCCTTGCTAAAACGGGCGGGAGGCTCGAATGCAGAGTGGCGGTTCGACAATGCCCCCTTCGTTCATTGCGGGCCTGGCGACATGGGGCGAGCGTGCCGCTCTGGTTCTTCCCGGCCAGCGCCTGGTGAGCTACCGCGAACTGCACGAAAGGGTTGACCGTCAGGCCGCACAGTTTCCGCGCAGCCGCGCGCTGGTGACGCTTGAGCCCGAGCTTTCCGAACACGCGATCATTGCCTATCTGGCAGCGTTGAAGGCCGGACATGCGGTTGCCATGCAGGCACCGCGTGGCGCCGGCGCCGCAGCCTGGACCGACACGTTCGAGCCGGACTGCGCCTATCGGTGCACAGACGGCCGCTGGCGAACGGAACACCTTCGCGGCAGCGATGAGCCCCTTCATCCGGATCTCAGCGTCCTGCTGTCGACCTCAGGCAGTACAGGGTGCTGCAAGGCGGTGCGGCTTTCCACCGCCAATATTACGGCCAATGCCCGCTCGATCGTCGAGTATCTCGACCTTGGTGCCGACGATCGCGCCTGCCTGATCCTGCCGCTGCATTACTCTTACGGTCTTTCAGTGCTGAATGCCCATCTGAGCGTCGGCGCCGGCCTCTACATTCCGAGCGGCTCGATCCTTGATCGGGGGTTCCTCGACGGTCTTGCGGCCAGCAACTGCACCAATCTTTCCGGCGTGCCTTACTCGTATGAACTGCTGGAAAAGGTCGGGTTTCGCGATCGTTTGTTCCCGCAGCTGCGCTTTATGACGGTTGCCGGTGGACGTCTGGCGCCCGAGCGCGTCCGTGCCTACGACGCGTATCTTCGCGCCCAAGGCGCCAATCTGTTCGTCATGTACGGTCAAACCGAAGCGACGGCCCGCATCGCCTATGTGCCTCCGGCTCGGCTTGCGGGCAATGAGGATCGGATCGGCATTGCCATTCCCGGGGGCACGCTGTCGATCGAGGATGAACAGGGGCGTCCGGTTGCCGGTGCAGGTGTCGCCGGCGAGCTCGTCTATCGCGGCCCCAATGTGATGATGGGCTACGCCTCGTCGCGGCAGGACCTGGCCCGCGGCGCCGACCTCACGGAACTGCATACGGGCGACCTGGCGGTCCGCGAGGCAGATGGTCTTTTCCGCATTGTTGGGCGCATGAAGCGCATGTCGAAGATTGCCGGCCTGCGCATCGGGCACGACGCCCTCGAGCAGGCGCTGGAACGGCGCGGTATCGTGGCGGCGATCGTCGGCGATGACGAAGGGCTGCATGCATTTTTCCAGGGCGAAGGCAAACCCGAGGATGTGCGACGCCTGCTCGTCGCGGCGAGCGGCCTGACACTTGCCCATATCGGGGCCACGCATGTGCCGGATATCCCGAGATTGCCGTCTGGCAAGGTCGACTACACCGCATTGAACCGTGCAGCAAAGCAGGCGGTCGCGGCAGGTGACGGTGATCGCCAAGGCATCGAGAGCCTTTTCCGGCAGGTGTTCTATCCTGCAAGGGTTAAGCCGGAGGACAGTTTCCTCTCGCTTGGCGGAGATTCGCTGCGTTTCGTGCAGCTCTCGATCGGTCTCGAGAAGGCGCTCGGCCAAGCGCCGGAAATGTGGGAATCCATGCCGATTGCAACGCTCGCGGCGCTGGAAAGGCGAGAAACGGCGACCACGCGGATTGGAATGGATCTCATCATCCGCGCCTTGGCGATCCTGCTCGTTGTTCTTCACCACGAGACCTTGTGGCCGCTGCCGGGCGGCTCGGCGGCGATGGTCATCCTTGCCGGCTTCAGTCTTGCCCGCTTCCAGATGGGGCCGCTTCTGGCCGGTGACGGTCTTGCCATCCTGCGGCCGCTGACGCAGATCCTGGTGCCTTACTATCTCATCGTCGCCGGCTATGCTGCCGTTTGGGGTGAGGTCCCCTGGGCCTCCGTCTTTCTCGTCGGCAATTTCGGATTTGCCGATCCGGAGACCCGTGGGATGGTGCCCTACCTCTACTGGTTCATCGAAGCCTATTGCCAGATGATGCTTGTCTTCGTGGCGCTGTTTGCGATCCCGCGTTTGCAGTGGATTGCGGCTCGGCAACCTTTTGCAACAGGCATGCTCTTGCTCGGTGTGGCGCTGGCCGCCCGGCTGGCTTTGCCGCTGTTGTGGCCAATCGGCAACCGGCAGATCTTCACCCTGCCGTGGATCTTCTATCTCGCGGTGATCGGGTGGTGCGCGGCGATCGCCGAAACGCATCTGCAGCGACTGCTGCTGGTGTCGGCGGGAACGGGTGCGTTCCTGTTCTTTGGTCTCTATGAGGGTGTGTGGATCGGTACGAAGATCAAATACCTGCTGTTGATTGCGGTGCTCGTCCTGCTGGTCTATGCGCCCCGCGTCAGCGTGCCGCGCTGGGCCGCACAGCTCGTGCTGCCGCTATCGGCTGCCGGTTTCCATATCTACATCCTGCATCGTTTCGTGCCGGAACTGTTGCTGGCGCCGGCGCAGGGGCAGCTTCCGACAGTACTGTTCTCGATGATGTCGATCGCAGGCGGTATTGCGCTTGGCCTCGCCGCATGGTTGCTGCAAAGCCGGCTGCTCAAGATGGCTGCCGGCGCGAGGCTGAGTCCAAATCGTGTTCGGTTGGGCAGTCGGTGGACCGCTCTATCTCGCCCACTTCTCGCCTTCACTCCACAGAAAGAACGCGAGATCCAGCACAATAGACGGCCGGCCTAGCGCCGTCAGCGTCGCGTGTGCCTGGCCGCGATGATGGGTCTGGTGGTTGAAGACATGGGCGAGTGTTGGCCCGAGCTTCTGCGTGATGATCACTGGTGAGCTCAGCGTCGTGTAATTGAAGGTGGCGGCAAGCCGCGCTTCGTCGAGACCGGCAAGCCACGCGACTATCCGTGCATCTTCCCGCTCGCGGGCGTCGGCAAGGTTGGCAAAATCGTCGTGGAGGGTCACATCGAGCGCCGTCGGTGCTTCGCCTTCGCCGGTGAAGCGCTTCATCCAGATCCGATCGGCGGCAAGGATATGATTGAGTGTTGCAAGGACCGAGCCGAAGAACGCACCCGTGCTCTGCCTCAATTCGCTGTCAGGCAGTTCTGCCGCCGCCGCGTAGAGCCGGCGGTTGGCCCATTTGTTGTAGTCGGCGAACATGCGAAAGTGATCGAGCATCTGTTTCTCCCGTGCGGGGGAAAGATTAGCGCAGATCCGCATTCCCGGGGCGAATGCCACCCATGAAATTTAATGATTTGATCGTGCGGCCCGTCTGGCCTCCAATGGGAGACGCCAATTCATTCTCGCAGGGAGATCACGTGAGCAGGAAGCTTTATTTGCTTTGCGGTGCCGACAGGGCCCGCCCTTTCTCGCCGCATGTCTGGAAGACCAAGCTGTCGCTCGCGCACAAGGGGCTCGACTTCGACGTCGTGCCGGTCGGTTTTACCGAGATCCCGAAGGTGGAGGAGGGCGCCACCAAGCTCGTGCCGCTCCTGCGCGACGGCGACCGGCTGGTACAGGACAGTTTCGCGATTGCCGTCTATCTCGAGGAGAACTACGCGGATCGACCATCGCTGTTTGGCGGCCCGGGTGGCGTGGCCATGGCTCGCTTTGTCGAGGGCTGGTCACAGACGACGCTGCACCCGGCGATCGCCCGCATCGTCATCACGGATATTCACGACAGTCTCGATCCGGTCGACCGGGTCTATTTCCGTGAAAGCCGCGAGGCCCGTTTCGGCACAACTCTCGAAGCGGTGGCCGGAACCGGTGGGGCGACCCTGTCGACCTTCTCCGAGAAGCTTGAGCCGTTGCGCCATATTCTGAAGTTTCAGCCCTATCTCGGCGGCGAGCGCCCGCTCTTTGCCGACTACATCGTCTTCGGTGCACTGCAATGGGCGCGGATCGTTTCGCCGCAACGCCTGCTTTCTCCGGGCGATCCGGTTACCGACTGGTTCGAGCGTTGCCTTGACCTGCACGGGGGCATCGGGCGCTCTGTGACAGCGGCGTGAAACCCGCAACGCCCGCAGCGAATCGTGAGCGAACCCCCTTGTTTTGCGCGGAATTGGCGGCTAATGAACCGCCACTTCTCAAGAAAACAAGGGAATTGAGCCAATGGCGATTGAACGTACCTTTTCGATGATCAAGCCGGACGCAACGAAGCGTAACCTGACCGGCGCCATCACCAAGATGCTTGAAGACGCCGGCCTGCGCGTCGTTGCTTCCAAGCGCGTCTGGATGAGCCGCCGCGAAGCTGAAGGCTTCTACGCCGTTCACAAGGAACGTCCGTTCTTCGGCGAACTCGTCGAGTCCATGTCCTCCGGCCCGACCATCGTTCAGGTTCTCGAAGGCGAAAACGCCATCGCCAAGAACCGCGAAATCATGGGCGCCACCAACCCGGCAAATGCTGACGAAGGCACGATCCGCAAGGTTCACGCTCTTTCGATCGGCGAAAACTCGGTTCACGGTTCGGACGCTCCGGCAACGGCTGCTGAAGAAATCGCATACTGGTTCTCCGGCACCGAAATCGTCGGCTGAATCAACATCTGCATTTCCGGCCGTAACGGCTTGAAATGACTCTGATTGAACCGGAGCGGAAACGCTCCGGTTTTTTCATGTCGGGCACGTTGCCGTTTCAAAATGCTCCGGCGCATTGCCGTCCGTGAAGACCGCCGGGTTCTTGTCATAGGCAGGCCCTTCGACCAGCGGCTTCGCCGGCATCATGTCCTGGTCGATATCGGAGGTCACGGTCGTTTCCAACGTCTGCAGCGCCTCTCCGGCCGGTCCCTTGACCTCGATCGTCACCGCATAGGGCCTTTCCTTCTTCACGCAGGTGATGTCGGGGCTTTCGAGCACTACTTTTTCCAGCTTCGGAAAGAGTTTGCGCGTCAGGGTCAAAGGCTCGCCGCCGGCCGGATTCTCGAAGGTCGCAACGACGATGCTGCCCTCCGGCACCGGTTCGAGCTTGCTCAGCGTGATCATGTAGGTTGCGTAGGCAAGCCGGTAGTTGAAGACGAACATCTTGCCCGTCAGCTTCAGCGGATCGGGTCCAGTCTCCCGCTGGCAGCCCGCCATCAGCAGCGCCGCCATCATCGCGGCAAGCATTACGATCGGCCTCGTCATCTCTACGCTTCCTCCTTGCTGCGATGGTAGTGGCGCCTGACCTTGCTGCGATTGCCGCAGACCGCCATGTCGCACCAGGTCCGGCTGCGGTTGCGGCTTCTGTCCAGAAACAGCCAGCCGCAATTGGGGCAGATCTTCATTCGGTCGGGTTCGGGATTGGCGGCAAGGCTGAGGGCGGAATGGGCCGTTGCAGTGTCGAGCGCAATGGCGTCTTCGCTGTTGCCGGCGCCACGCAGCACCGAGGCGATTGCCTCGAGCAGGTCGGCCATCAGCTCTGGCCGATACCCGGCCGTCACAGTTGCGCGAAAATGCCGATCCGTCGCCTCGCGCAACACCAGGAGCCCGCCTCGTTTCCGTTCAGGAACGGGCAGCAATGTGCCGAAGCGCGGGCTCTCGGCGCAGAACCGGTTGGCGGCGAGGGCGAAGGCGTCGAGCGCGGCGACGTCGGCAAAGCGATCGATGCACCTTGCCGGATCGAAGCGCAAAATCACGGAGTTGGCGACATCCAGCGCCAGTGCGCCGCCGGCAAATCGGTGTGCGGTCCAGGTGAAGGTCATCAGCGATTCCTAACTAGCAAAAGTGATTTTACCAGTTATATTGATGTTGTCACGCTCCGGATGCGCCATGCTCTATCTCCTGCAGCAGATCGCCAATGCCGTTCCGATTGCCGCGCTCTATGCCGCGCTGGCCTTCGGTTACGCGATCGCCTTTGCCGTGACCCGTAGGGCCGATCTCACCTATGGCGCACTCTTTGCGTTCTCCGGCCAGATGTTTGTGCTGTTTGCCGATTTCGGTTGGAACCAGCTATGGCTGGTGCTGCCGGCGGCGCTCGGCATCGGTGCTGCCGCCGGTCTGACGCTCGGCGTCGGGGCAGGGCTCGTCGCGGGGCGCTATGTGATGCGGCCGCTCGCCTTCTCGTCCGCCAACACGGTCGTCGTCGCCTCGCTCGGCTGTCTGCTGGTGCTGATGGAGGTGGCGCGGTTGGCGTCTGACACTAGGAGTCTGTGGCTGCCGCCGTTCCTGAACGAAAACATCATCTTCTGGTCCGACGCCAAATTCCCAGTGACGCTGACGCTGATCCAGTTGCTCAACACGCTGTTGATGGTGGTCCTGGTCGCGGGCGGCCACTGGTTTCTGGCGCATAGCCGCGCCGGCCGATCGTGGCGGGCGGTGTCGGAGGATCGTGGCGCCGCCGCCCTGTGCGGCATCGATGCCGCCCGCGTCTACATCATTGCCTATGGTGCCGCTTCGCTGATTGCCGCCTGCTGCGGCATTCTGGCTGCGTCCTATTACGGCAACATGGATTTCGGCACCGGGCTCACCTTCGGCGTCAAGGTCCTGTTCATCGCGGCAATCGGCGGCCAGACTTCGCCGCTTTACGCCGCATTGGGCGCCGCGGCTATTGGCCTGCTTGAGACACTTTGGGGCGCCTACGGCCCGATCCTCTGGCGAGATTTTGCCATCTTCGGCTTCCTGGTCATCGTGCTTGCGGTGACGCGGCAGGAGAAAATCATACCGTGACGTCACGCGGCGCCGCGGCAATGACAAATCTGACGTTGATCCGGTTCGGGTGCGCGCCTCAGCGCTTCCAGCGATCTCGCGCCGTGTCGTCGGCATCTTTGGCGCTGACCCAGCCGCCGCTCGTGCCGTCGGCCAGATGTTCCTTCTTCCAGAACGGCGCCGAAGTCTTCAAGAAGTCCATGATGAAGTTGGCGCCGTCGAAGGCGGCCTGGCGGTGCGGCGAGGCGGTGACGACGAGCACGATGTTCTCTCCGGGACTGATCCTGCCATAGCGGTGGATCGCCGTTGCCGCCTGCAGCCCGAAGCGTTCGATCGCAAGCTGGCAGATACGGGTGATTTCAGCCTCCGCCATCCCTGGATAGTGCTCCAGTTCGAGAGCGGTCAGCGTGCCGGCTTCGTCGCGGCAGAGGCCCGAAAACGTCACGACCGCCCCGATGTCGGGGCGGTCGGAGGAAAGGCGGGAAACCTCGGCCGAAAGGTCGAAGTCTTCGCGCTGCACGCGCACGATGACGGGCGCGCTCATCGTCTCAGCCGCCGGTCATCGGCGGGAAGAGGGCAATCTCGCGTGCCCCGGCGATCGGTTCGTCATGCTCGACGTGTTCCTGGTTGATCGCCGCACGGATGACGTTCTGGTGCTCGAGCGCCATCTCGTATTCTTCCCCCAGCGTCTTCAGATGGGCAAGCAGGTCGGCAATGGTGACGACGTCGGCCGGAACCTCCAGCGTTTCCTCACCCTTGCCGATGCGCTCGCGCACCCAGGAGAAATAGACGAGATTGACGGTGCTCATTCGTTGACCACGTGCTTCAGGCCGGCGCGGAAATAGTCGTAGCCGCTATAGAGCGTGATCGCAGCGGCGATCCACAACAGACCAATGCCGATCTCCGTCGTATAGGGCAGGATCTTGTCGCCGGCGGGGCCAGCCAGAAGGAAGACGATCGCCACCATCTGGATCGTCGTCTTCCACTTGGCGATGCGCGTCACCGGCACGCTGACCTTCAGCGCGGCGAGATACTCGCGCAGGCCCGAGACGAGAATTTCGCGGCACAGGATGATGATGGCTGCCCAGATCGACCAGCCGGCAATCGTGCCGTCGGCTGCAACGAGCAGCAGGATCGAAGCAACCAGCAGCTTGTCGGCGATCGGGTCGAGCATCTTGCCGATGTTCGACGTCTGCTTCCAGATGCGGGCGAGATAGCCGTCGAAGAAGTCGGTAATCGAGGCGATGGCAAAGAGAGAGACCGCCGTCCAGCGCGCGAAATCCGAACTGTGCAGCCGGCCCTCGATGAAGAAGCAGAGCACGATCAGCGGCACGATCAGGATTCGGAAATAGGTGAGCAGGTTCGGGATGCTGTAGGCGACGGGCGTGGGCATGGATTCGGGTTCTCTGTCTTCCTCGGAGGTACAGAATGACTTTGCGACCCTCAGGTCAACAAATCATTGTGCGAAGGGTGTCATAATTGGCGCATCCGACCTGAACGCCCGGTGAATTGTGCATGGTCATTTTGCCGCGTCCTCATGGAAATGCTCGTAGACCAGCCGCGCCACTGCTTCGGAAATCCCGTTGACGGCCATCAGGTCGTTCATCCCGGCGCGCGAAACGGCCTTGGCGGTGCCGAAATGCGTGAGCAGGGCGCGTTTGCGCGTTGGCCCGATGCCGGCGATCTCGTCGAGCGGGTTTTTCACCATCTCCTTCTTGCGCCGGGCGCGATGCGAACCGATGGCAAAACGGTGCGCTTCGTCGCGCAGGCGCTGGATGAAATAGAGCACGGGATCTCGTGGTGGTAGCGTGAAGCTGTCGCGCCCGAGCGCGAAGAAGCGCTCGCGTCCGGCATCGCGGTCGACGCCCTTGGCGACGCCGATCGCGGTCACACAGTCCTCGACATTGAGTTCTTTCAGGATCGCGCGTACTGCCGTCATCTGTCCCTGGCCGCCGTCGATCAGGATGACGTCAGGCCATGCCGGGAAAGCGGCATCCTCGGCGATCTCGGCTGTGCGGTCCGGTTTGCCTTCTTCCTTGAGCAGGCGCGAGAAACGACGGGTCATCACCTCGCGCATCATGCCGAAGTCGTCGCCGGGTGTGATGTCGGTCGATTTGATGTTGAACTTGCGATACTGGCCTTTGACGAAACCTTCCGGGCCGGCGACCACCATGCCGCCGACGGCATTGGTGCCCATGATGTGGGAGTTGTCGTAGATCTCGATGCGGCGCGGCGTGCGTTCGAGCTTGAACGTTTCAGCAAAACCGTCGAGCAGGCGCGATTGCGAAGCGGTTTCCGCCAGCTTGCGGCCATGCGCTTCGCGGGCGTTGGCGAGCGCGTGATCGACAAGGTCCTTCTTCTCGCCGCGTTGCGGCACCTGGATCGACACCTTGTAACCGGACTTTTCGCTGAGCGCCTGGCCGAGCAGCTCCTGCTCCTCGACCGCCTCGCACAACAGGATCTGCCGCGGACAGGGCTTGTCGTCGTAGAATTGGGCGAGAAACGCCGAAAGCACTTCTGCCGTCGATAGCGACGGATCCGCCTTCGGGAAATAGGCGCGGTTGCCCCAGTTCTGCCCGGTGCGGAAGAAGAACACCTGGATGCAGGAGGTGCCGCCTTCATGGTGGATCGCAAAGACATCCGCCTCTTCGACGCCGGAAGGGTTGATCCCCTGGTGGCTCTGGACATGGCTGAGGGCGGCGAGCCGGTCGCGATAAAGCGCGGCACGCTCGAAGTCGAGGTTTTCCGAGGCCTCGCCCATCGCGGCCGCAATCGTCGCCTTCACCGCCTGGCTCTTGCCGGACAGGAAGTCTTTGGCCTCGGACACCAGTTCGGCATAGCCGTCATTGCTGATTTCGCCCGTGCAGGGCGCCGAACAGCGCTTGATCTGGTGCAGAAGACAAGGACGCGTGCGCGTCTCGAAGACGCTGTCGGTGCAGGTCCGCAACAGGAAGGCGCGCTGCAGCGAATTGATCGTGCGCCCAACGGCGCCGGCCGAGGCGAAGGGGCCGAAATAGTCGCCCTTGCGGCTGCGCGCGCCGCGGTGTTTGTAAAGGGCAGGTGCGCGGCTGTCGCCGGTCACCAGAATATAGGGAAAGGACTTGTCGTCGCGCAAAAGCACATTGAAGCGCGGCCGAAGTCGCTTGATCAGATTTGCTTCGAGCAGAAGCGCCTCGATCTCGGTGCGGGTGGTGACGAACTCCATGTTCGCGGTTTCGCGAATCATCCGCGAAATACGGTTGGAGTGGCCACGCCCCTGCGCATAATTGCCGACGCGCTTTTTCAGGCTGCGCGCCTTGCCGACGTAGAGAACGTCGCCGTCCTCGTTGAACATGCGATAGACACCGGGACCGTTCGGAAGCCGCTTGACGAAGGCCTGGATCAGTTCTGCGCCCTTGAGGCCCTCGACCTCGTTACGGTTCTCTGCCCACTCGATGGCGGGAACTGCGGACGCGCCTTCGGGTACCTCGATCAGGTCGTCGTCGTCTTCGGCGTCATTGCCGTCATAAAGGATGCCGCCGTCGGTCGGCACGCGTCCGTTCATTCCACTATCTCCCTGATGTCAGGCGTTTCCCAGGCAAGGTGCTGGCCGCCGTCCAGCGCGATCATCTGCCCGGTAATCGACGGCGTGTCGAACAGGAAGCGGATCGTCCGCCCGAATTCGCCGAGCGCCGGACCGCGCCTGAGGATAAGCGCATCGACCTGTGCCTGGAAATCGCGCGGATCCTGCCGCTCGTTCGGCAATGTCGGCCCGGGGCCGATGCCGTTGACGCGGATATCCGGCGCGAGCGCCTGAGCCATCGTTTGTGTTGCCGTCCACAGCGCGGACTTCGATAACATATAGGAATAAAAGCGCGGGTTTGGAGACCAGACGCGCTGGTCGATCACATTGACGACGAGGCCGGAGACGCCGCGTGGCAGCTGGCGGGCAAAATCACGCGTGAGCAGGGACGGGGCTTTGACGTGCAAGGCGAAATGCCGGTCCCATGCCGTTTCGTCGAACGCATCGAGGCTGTCTTTCTTGAACAGCGACGCATTGTTGACGATCAGGTCGATCGGTCCGAGCGCCGCGTTGACCTGCGCCATCAGCGCGGACGTTTCCTGGGTGTCCGTAAGATCTGCCTTCACCGCAACGGCGACTTTTTTCGAGAGTGATGCCGCAAGTGCCTTTGCCTCATCGAGCGAGCCGTTGGCGTGGATGGCGACCGCGAAGCCGTGCGCCGCGAGGTCTTCAACTATAGCCTTGCCGATCCGTTTGGCGCCACCGGTTACGAGTGCCACCTTCAGTGCTTTCTTCAACGTTCCATCCCGCTTTTCGAATCTTCGTGCCAGCGGACGAAGATATAGGCAAGAAACGCCGCCCTGAAACTCTCCCTGATGAAACATTTCGCAAAAATTAATGGAATTCGCGTAAATTGTATTGTTTTGAAGTTATATAGTATAGCTTCCGTTAATCTTGAAAGATGGTTAATAAATTCCCTGTGGCGTGAAAGCAACATCAAATTTTGGACGTTATTGTGCCACTAAAATTTCACATTTTGGCTCTTGTGAATCCTCATTTGCTGGCCAATTTCAGCTCAACCGGGCGGGTTAATTGAAAGTTGTCCGATGTTTCATTGAGGGATCCCAACCCTTGGGGCATCGGTTCGTAAAGGAGAATATTTATGCGTACGCTCATCACCACCCTCATGGCTTCGGCCGTATCCCTCATCGCCTTCCAGGCCGCCCAGGCTGCAGACGCGATCGACGAAGTTCCGGCAGCTCCGGCAGCCGAGTACACGGAGCCGGCGGCCAAGAACTGGTCGGGCGCCTATGTCGGTGGTACCGCTGATTGGCACCATGGTCAGGCCGACGCGACCGGCAACAACACCGCAGCTGGTTTCGGTGGCGGTCTCTACGGCGGTTACAACATGCAGAGCGGCCAGATCGTATACGGCGGTGAAGCTGACGTCGGTTACTCCGGCCAGGATTCCACCAGCGGCAACCTGCGCATGAAGCAGGGCGTTAACGGCTCGCTGCGCGCTCGCGTCGGTGTCGATCTGAACCCGGTACTGCTCTACGGTACGGCAGGTCTCGCTGTTGGCCAGGCCAAGGCATCGACCTCGGCTGGCTCGGACAAGAACACCATGGTCGGCTGGACGGCTGGTGCCGGTGCGGAAACTTTCGTCACCGACAACATCACTGCACGCGTCGAATACCGTTACACCGATTACGGTTCGAAGGACTTCAACGTTGGTGGCACCAACGTTTCGTCCGGCTACGACGAGCACAGCGTGCGCGTCGGTATGGGCGTGAAGTTCTGATCGGTTTCTGCCTGATCAAGGAAAAGGCCGGGGTGACCCGGCCTTTTTTCATGCCTTGAATTTGGAGTATTCGGGAAAGTGCTTCTCGAATTTGCTCGGCCAGTTCTTCAGCTTGGCGCGGCCCCGCTGCCATTCTCCGCTGAAGCGCAGCTCGACGTAGCGAAGCAGTGCCGCGAGCGCGAAATGCCCGGCATGCAGCTTGGCTCCTGTCTTCGGCAGGTTTTCGTTCAGGTGGTCGAGGCCGCGTTCGACCTTGGTCCACTGCATATCGATCCAGGGCTGGTGCACCTTTTCCGGCGGATGGATGCGCTTCTCGTAGACGATGGCCAGCAGGCAGTCACATATGCCGTCACACAGCGCCTCGAGAATGTCGACATCGGTGCGTTTCCCGCCATTCTTCGGGTAGAGCTTGCCCTTCGTTTCCCGATCGATGAAGTTCATGATCGCACGGCTGTCGTAGATCGATTTTCCGTCGCCGGTGATCAGCGTCGGAATCTTGCCGAGCGGATTGCTGCCGATAAGCTCAGGCGAGTTTGCATTGGTGTCGGTCAGGGCGCTCTCCACCGCAAAGCCGGCATAATGCGCAGCCATGCGGACCTTGTTGGAATACGGGGACGTGGGCGAGTAGAGTATTTTCATCGAGCATCTTTCCCTTTCGCGCATGGCTCCCGAACAGAAGAACGGAAGGCCAGGCGCTGTTTCAAAATGGCGGACCGCATGTGGTGCCCCCCGGCATCGACCTAGGATGCCGGCGGCAGGATGACGGTGTCCCTTCGGCAGGCCTGGCGGTCGACCTCCGGGCACGGGCGGAAGTTCAGCCTCTTGTCGAAGCAGATCCTGATTTCCTCCAGCCGCTTGCCCTCGCAGGTAACAGCGACCGCGTTGGTCGTCATGCCGGGATTTCTGGCCACGAAGCCCGCCTCTATCGCGCTGACGGAAAGCGAATTTTCCCGACGCGGTACACTGAGTTCCTCCGGCAATACGACGCGCTCATGCGCCGCCCGGGTGACGGCGAAATAGTCCTGCTGGCTGAGGCCCGAACAGGTGCCATGCTTGCGCCATTGGTGTCCGATCAGCCCCATGGACGGGATAAGATCGAGATACTGGCGGCCGAGTGTGTCCGGTACACGATCCGATTGCCGCGTCGGGCAGAAATCGGGGTAGCCCCGATCGTTCTGCGGCCACAGCCCATGCACGATCAGCCCGCGATTGCTGCCTGTCTTGCACTGACCGGTCTTGCCGGAGGGGTCGTTGTCGTCACACCAGGTCGGCGACCACGAGAGCGAGAGAACGTAGAAGTCGAAGCCCTGGCCAATCGGAACGGCGATATCGGCCTTTTGGGGCTCAGGAGCTTGCGCTGGCGGCTTCTTCTGCGCGCTGTCGTCGCTGCAGCCCGCAAGCGCCAGCGCAAAGAAAAGCGCCGGCAGGAGCCGGCGCTGTCGGCAATGCCGTGGCATGATCAGCGAAGCGAAGCGCAATGTGCGCCGTAGACGTACCAGGGGTCGAGGCCCCCAACGCAGAACTCGATGCTCCGGCCGATGCCGGCAAAGCCCCAGTTGCGCTCGATAAGGTAATAGAGCGACCGCTGCTCTCCGTCGGTCATGACGGCTGTTGCGCGGCAGTATTCGCGCTCGACACGGTGTGTGTAGTCCCGCAGCTCAAGCCGGTTCTGGCCCATGTTGCGGATCTCGGCAATCGAGAGATTGGCGTGCAGATAGTTCGTGGCCCTGTACTCGAACCGCGAGGTGATGAAGCCGAGGACCGAGGCGTCGCCACACACACCCGCGCTATAGGATGTTGGCTGGTCGCGGTAAGTCCCGAGATAGTCGGCGGCCGTGGCCGTGGGCGCCGTCGCGGCGGCGAAGGAAAGCGAGGCCAGAAGCGTTGCGGCGAGCTTGCGAGTCATGGGCGTCTCCCTGGATCGTCTCGCAAGATTGCGGCCTTCCGAGCCTTTCAGTCAAGGGCACGGGTTGCTGCTTCTTCGCCACGCAGCCAGAAGCAGCGCGACGAAGCGAAACGGTCCTGTCCGAGCCGGGTTTTCAGGAAAGGCAACAGCACGTCGAGTTCGCCCTTGAGCGTGAAGGGCGGGTTGACGATGATGAGGCCCGAGCCCGAAAGCCCGGTCGTCTCGCGGTCGCTGCGGACCGAAAGCTCGGCGCAGAGCATCTTCGGGATTTCGAGCGCCTTGAGCGTCTCATGGAACGCCTTGATCGGCGCATTTTTTTTCAGCGGATACCACAGGCAGAAGGTGCCGCCCGTAAAGCGGCGATAGCCTTTGGCAAGGCCGTCGGCGAGCCGCTCGTATTCGCCCTCGATCTCGAAGGGCGGATCGACGAGGATCAGGCCGCGCTTTTCCTTGGGCGGCAGGTGGGCGCCGAGCGCCAGCCAGCCGTCGAGCTCGGTGATCCGGCTCTGGAAGTCGCCGTCGAAGAGCCGGTGCAGCGTCTCGTAGTCATCCGGGTGCAATTCCATCGCCGACAGACGGTCCTGCGGGCGAAAGAGCATGCGGACCAGCTTCGGAGAGCCTGGGTAACGCGTCAGTTCAGAGGCGGGATTGAGCTCGCGAACGGTCGCGAGATAGGGTTCTAGGATCGCAGCGACCGGTGCCGGCAGGTCACCGTCGAGCAGCCGGCCGATGCCGTCGCGCCATTCGCCCGTCTTCTGGGCCTCTTCGCTCGACAGGTCGTAGAGACCGATACCCGCGTGGGTGTCGAGAACTCGAAACGCCTTCTCCTTCTGCTGGAGATAGGTGACGAGCCGGGCCAGCACCGCATGCTTGAGAACATCGGCGAAATTGCCCGCGTGATAGATATGCCGATAATTCATGAGGGCCGCCGATGGCTGTTATCAATTGTTTCGATGGGTGAGTGTTTGGCTCTTTGAGCCCGATTGTCGATGCCATATAGAAAAGCCATGAACGTTGCGACCCCCATCAAAGCAGAAAAGTCGATCGGCCACTCCGTCTGTCCGCACGACTGTCCCTCGGCCTGCGCACTCGAAGTCGACCTGACGGCCGAAGGCCGGATCGGCCGCGTCCGTGGCGCCGCCGCCAACACATATACCGCTGGCGTCATCTGCGCCAAGGTCGCTCGCTATTCCGAGCGCATCTATCATCCCGACAGGCTGATGGTGCCACAGCGCCGCGTCGGACCAAAGGGCGGCGGCAACTGGCAGGAGATTTCCTGGGAGGCGGCGCTCGACGAAATCGCCGACCAATTCGTCAAGGCCGAGCAGAAGCATGGAGCCGAGGCCATCTGGCCCTATTTCTACGCCGGCACCATGGGCCAGGTGCAGCGCGATTCCATCGACCGCTTACGCCACGCCAAGCGCTATTCCGGCTTCTTCGGCTCGATCTGCACCAATATGGCCTGGACCGGTTTTTCGATGGCGACCGGGTCGCTGCGTGGCCCCGATCCGCGTGAGATGGCGAAATCCGACTGCGTGGTGATCTGGGGGACGAATGCGGTTGCCACCCAGGTCAACGTCATGACCCACGCGGTCAAGGCCCGCAAGGAGCGCGGTGCCAAGATCGTGGTCATCGACATCTACGACAATCCCACGGTCAAGCAGGCCGATATGGGCCTGGTGCTGAAACCGGGAACGGATGCAGCACTCGCCTGTGCGGTCATGCATGTCGCCTTCCGCGACGGTTATGCCGACCGCGCCTATATGGCCGAATTCGCCGATGATCCGGCAGGGCTCGAAGCGCACCTGAAGTCGCGCACGCCCGAATGGGCATCCGTGATAACAGGGCTTTCCGTCGAGGAAATCGAGGCGTTTGCCCAACTCGCTGGTACGACGCCAAAGAGCTATTTCCGCCTCGGTTACGGCTTTACCCGCCAGCGCAACGGCTCTGTGGCGATCCATGCGGCCGCTTCGATCGCCACGGTGCTGGGCTCGTGGAAACACGAAGGCGGCGGTGCATTTCATTCCAACAATGACATCTTCAAACTGGACAAGCGCGAACTTGTCGGTACCGCATTCCACGACCCCGATGTGCGCATGCTCGACCAGTCGCAGATCGGCCGGGTCCTGACCGGCGATGCCGAGGCGCTGCGCCATGGCGGCCCGGTGACGGCCATGCTGATCCAGAACACCAATCCGGTGAACGTCGCACCGGAACAACGGCTGGTGAAACGTGGATTCCTGAGGGACGACCTGTTCGTCGCGGTACACGAACAGTTCATGACCGACACGGCGCAGCTCGCCGATATCGTGCTGCCAGCAACGATGTTCCTGGAGCATGACGACCTCTATCGGGGCGGCGGGCATCAGCACATCCTGATCGGGCCCAAGGTGGTGGAACCGCCATCGACCGTGCGCACCAATCTCTTCGTCATCGAGGAACTGGCGAGGCGCCTCGGTGTTGCCGATCATTCCGGCTTCGGGTTGAGCGAGCGCGAACATATCGACCGGCTGCTTGCCAATTACGGCATCGGCTATGACGAGATGAAGCGCGAGAAGTGGCTCGACTGTCAGCCGGCATTCGAGGACGCGCATTATCTGAACGGCTTCGGCCATCCCGACGGCAAGTTCCGCTTCAAGGCGGACTGGACCGGCACGCCGGCGCCGAACCGCCCGCCGAAGTCGATGGGTCTGCAGGGGCCGCATGCGGCGCTGCCGGAATTCCCCGACCATGTCGATCTGATCGAAGTCGCAGACGCGGACCATCCTTTCCGTTTGGCGACGTCGCCGGCCCGATCCTTCCTCAACTCGACCTTCGCCGAGACCCCGTCCTCGATCCAGAAGGAAGTGCGCCCGCTGGTGATGATGCATGCGGACGATGCCGCGTCGCTCGGTGTCGGCGACGGTGACATCGTCAAGCTCGGCAATCAACGCGGCGAGGTGCGCCTGCACGTCACAGTCGGGGGCGGCGCGCGGCGCGGCGTGGTGATCGCCGAGGGCCTGTGGCCCAACGGCGCCCACCTCGACGGCGAGGGCATCAACGTGCTTACCGGTGCCGACGCGGTTGCGCCCTACGGCGGCGCGGCATTCCACGACAACAGGGTCTGGGTCCGACCCGCCCCCTAGCCACGGGATGCATCGATGAGCGGCGACCATCAACATGCGGATGTCAGCAACACGCCGGTCTCGCGCCTCTGGGGCGCGCTCGGGCTGACTGGCGGCTTCATGCTGGCCGAGGTCGTAGGCGGCATTCTGACCGGCAGCTTGGCGCTGATCTCGGATGCGATGCACATGCTGACCGATGCGGCCGCTCTCGCGATTGCGCTGGTCGCCATCCATGTCGGCCGCCGGCCGTCGGATCTGCTGCGCACCTATGGCTATGCCCGCTTCGAGATTCTCGCTGCGGCCTTCAACGCCCTGCTATTGCTCGCCGTTGCCTTCTACATCCTCTACGAGGCCTGGCAGCGCCTGTCGTTGCCGCAGGAGATCCAGTCCGGCGGCATGCTGCTGATCGCTGTCATCGGCCTGGTGGTCAATCTGATTTCGATGCGGCTTCTGACCAGCCACAAGGACGCGAGCCTCAACGTCAAGGGCGCTTATCTTGAGGTCTGGTCCGACATGCTCGGATCGGTGGCGGTGATAGCAGGTGCGGCGATCATCTGGTTCACCGGCTGGCAGTGGGTCGATTCGTTGCTCGCCGTCGGCATCGGCTTCATGGTTTTCCCGCGCACCTGGGTTCTCTTGAAAGAGTGCGTCAACATTCTCTTGGAAGGCGTGCCACCGGGCATGCGCCTGGCGGATGTCCATGCGGCGATCACCACCGTGCCTGACGTCGCCTCTGTGCATGACCTGCACCTCTGGGCGATCACCCAGAGCCAGCCGTCGCTGACGGCGCATGTCGTTCTGGCGGAAGAGGCCGACGGCGAAATGGTCCGCCGTGCGATCGAACAGCGCTTGCGCGACGAGTTCGACCTGCACCACACGACCTTGCAGATGGAGCGCGAAAGCTGCGCGCCTTCGGAACATATTCATTGACGGTCGGCTGCGACCGCTTTCCATCCTTTCCCGATCAAGGACCACCTATGACGAAACACCAAGACCCGCGCGTTAGGATCATCGGGCGGCGCACGCTCTCGGAAGGTTTCATCCATCTGGAGGAAATCACGCTTGAGCAGGACATGTCCGACGGCGAAACCGTGACGCTCACGCGTGAAGTTCATGACCACGGCCGCGCCGCGACCATCCTGCTATTCGATCCAAAGCGGCAAAGCATCGTGCTCGTTCGCCAGTTGCGCGTGCCGGTGCTGCTGCAGGGCGATCCCGCCTACATGATCGAGGCGCCGGCCGGCCTGCTCGACGATGATACTCCAGAGGTGGCGATCTGCCGCGAGGCTTTGGAGGAGACCGGCTATCACGTCGGCAAGGTCACCCACCTGTTCGATGCCTATATGAGCCCGGGTTCGCTTACCGAGCGGACCAGCTTTTTCGTCGGCCTCATCGATGTCACCGAAAAGGCCGGCGACGGCGGCGGTCTGGCGCACGAGGGCGAAGATATCGAAGTGCTTGAAATTCCATTCGACGAAGCGTTCGGCATGATCGTGACCGGCGAGATCTGCGATGGCAAAACCATCATGCTGCTACAGTGGGCGCAACTGAACCGGGCCAAGCTTAGTGCATAAGGTGTTGTTTTGTAAGCAAACAATACATTACGGATATTTCACTTTTTGATCGTTCTCCGGTAGGCTACAGCGCTGATGTCTTCATCAATGACATGGGCCACCCATGACGTCCTCCCTTGCGGAACGTGCAGCCAAAGACGATCAGCAGGTCGAGGCAGGGTGGAGGCCCTTCCTGCGTCGTAACCGGCGCTACCTTCAGGCGCTCGCAACCTTGCTGGTCATCGGCCTCTTCGGCCTTGCGATCTTCCATCTGACCTCTGAGGTTCAATATGACGACGTGGTCCAGGCGCTTGCCGATACCAGCTGGACTTCCGTCGTTGCGGCTATTCTCTTCACCGCCCTGAGCTTCTTCGCACTTACCTTCTATGACGTCGGCGCGCTCGATTATGTCCGGCGAAAGCTCCCCTATGCTGATGTCGCGTTGACGGCGGCCTGCGCCTACGCGGTCGGCAATACGGCCGGATTTGGCGCCTTGAGCGGCGGCGCCATCCGCTATCGCGCCTATTCGCGCCTGGGCATCGAACCGGAAAACATCGCCCGGATCATTGCCTTCGTCACGCTGGCCTTCGGCCTTGGGCTCTTGACGGTCACGTGCCTGAGCCTGCTTGCCGTCGGCGAATATGTGGCGCCCCTGACGGGGCTCGACCCCTTCTGGCTGCGCATGATCGCCGTGGCCATCCTCGGCACCGTGCTTGCCGTCTTCGTCAAAGGGCGAGACGGGCATGAGGTGACCATTGGGCGCTTTGCGCTGCGGATGCCGGATTCGCGCACGTCCTCGCGCCAGTTCCTCATCACGGCGCTGGATCTGGCGGCATCGGCCACCGTGCTCTACGTGCTGCTTCCCGCAGGCACGATCGGATGGCCCGCCTTCCTAGCGATCTATTCGCTGGCCGTCGGCATCGGTGTGCTCAGCCACGTGCCGGCCGGTCTCGGTGTATTTGAGACGATCATCATCGCCACGCTGGGTCACAGCGCCGATGTCGACACGATCCTCGGCGCGCTGGTTCTCTACCGCGTCATCTACCATGTCCTGCCGCTGCTGATCGCGATCGGCGTCGTCATCGGCATCGAGCTGCGCCAACTGTCCGGCCATCCCGTCGCCTCCAGCGTGCGCCGAATCGGCGGCCGCATCACGCCGCTTTTGTTGGCGACACTCGGCATCGTACTGGCGATCATGCTGGTGCTGTCGAGCGTCACACCGACGCCGGATGAAAACCTTGCGTTCCTCGAGGGCTTGCTGCCGCTGCCGATCGTCGAGGGTGCGCATTTTCTGGCAAGCCTGCTCGGCTTGGCTCTCGTTATCGTATCGCGCGGCCTGGCACAGCGGCTCGATGGTGCCTGGTGGGCGTCGGTCGCAATCGCCGTTGCCGCACTGCTGCTTTCGCTGATCAAGGCGGTTGCGCTGGTCGAGGCCGGCATGCTGGCCTTCTTCCTTGTCGGCCTCATCGTCAGCCGCCGCCTGTTCGTGCGGCCGGCTTCGCTCTTCGGCCAGGCGCTGACGCTGCCGTGGCTGACCGCGCTCGGCGTCATCTGCCTCGGCGGATTTGTCGTTCTCATGTTCGTCTATCGCGACGTCGACTACAGCCATGAACTCTGGTGGCAGTTCGAATTCTCCGCTGAAGCGCCGCGCGGTCTGCGGGCGCTGCTCGGCGTCACCATCGGCGCCAGCGCCATTGCCATCTGGAGCCTGATGCGCCCGGCGGCCTCGGGGGCAGAGCCGGCAAGCGACGATGCCATGGAGCAGGCCCTGGCGATCGTCGAGGCGCAGGACATGTCGGATGCCAATCTGGTGCGCATGGGCGACAAGAGCCTGATGTTTTCCGCCGACGGCCGCGCCTTCATCATGTATGGCCAGCGCGCCCGCTCGTGGATCGCGCTGTTCGATCCGGTGGGTCCTGTCGATGCCTGGCCGGAATTGATCTGGCAATTCATCGAGACGGCGCGCGCCAGCGGCTGCCGCGCGGTGTTCTATCAGGTTTCGCCGCTCGGGCTTGCCTACTACGCCGATGCGGGGCTGCGGGCCTTCAGGCTTGGAGAACTCGCCCATGTCGATCTCTCACGGTTCGAGATGAAGGGCGGCAAATGGGCCAATCTTCGCCAGCAGGTCAGCCGCGCCCAGCGGGACGGGCTCGAGTTCAAGATGGTCGCGCCGGCAGACGTTCCCTCGATCATGGGCGAACTGACCGCGATTTCCGATGCCTGGCTCGCCCACCACAACGCCAAGGAGAAGGGTTTTTCCCTCGGGGCCTTCGACCCTGATTATGTGGCCGAACAACCAGTCGCCGTCCTGACTTACGAGGGGCGGATCGTCGCCTTTGCCAATATCCTGGTGACCGCGACGAAGCAGGAAGGCACCGTCGATCTCATGCGCTTTGCGCCGGATGCACCCAAGGGATCGATGGATTTCCTCTTCGCCCAGGTGATGGAATACCTGAAGGCGGAAGGATACCGCACCTTCAATCTCGGCATGGCGCCGCTCTCGGGCATGTCCTCGCGCCAGATCGCGCCGGTCTGGGACTGGGCCGGGCGGACCTTCTTCGAACACGGCGAACGCTTCTACAACTTCAAGGGACTTCGTGCCTTCAAGTCGAAATTCCACCCACACTGGCAGCCGCGCTACCTCGTGGCGAGTGGCGGCATCAATCCGATCCTTGCCTTGATGGATGCGACATTCCTGATCGGCGGCGGCCTCAAGGGAGTGATGAAGAAATGATGCGGATCTCTGACCTTTGGAAGCCTCTGGCAGGCGCCGCCCTTCTGGCGACCATGGCGGTTGCGCCGGTCTTTGCGCAGGAGAAGCCGACGACCTACGATACGGGCATGATCCCGGCACCCCACGTCCTCGTCCCGCAGGACACGGCGTCTGCTCTTGTCGTCCTGTTGTCCGGCGGCGCCGGCTGGAGCGACAAGGAAGACACCGTCGCCCGCACCCTTGTCGATGACAAGGCGATCGTCATCGGCATCGATCTCAAGGCCTACCTGGCCGCTCTCGCCAAGGATGACGGCGACTGCATCTACATGGTCTCGGATATCGAAGCGCTGAGCCAGCAGGTCCAGCGCGCGCTGAAGAGCGATGCCTATCTGCCGCCGATCGTTGCCGGCGTCGGGGCAGGCGGAGCCATGGCGCTGGCGATCGCGGCGCAGACGCCGGCCGCAACTATCGGCCAGACGCTTGCGGTCGACCCGGAGGAAGGCATCGCGCTGACGAAGCAACTCTGCACGCCGGCGGACAAGACCCGGAAGGCAGACCGCATGGTCTATGGCCTGACGGATGGCCCCTTGCCGGACCCGATCACCGTCGTCTTCACGCCGGCGGCATCCGACGACGAGCGAAGCCATGTGGCCGCCCTCATCGAGAAACATGCCGATATCACGCAGGAAGACAGCGATGACGAAGCCTATGCCGCACTATCCGGCCATCTGACGGACCTGATCGACAGTGAGGTCGCATCCGACAATCCCTTCGGATTGCCCTTGACCGTGCTCGATACCAAGCCGACACGCGACACCATGGCGGTGATCTATTCCGGCGACGGCGGCTGGCGCGATATCGACAAGCAGGTTGGCGACGTTCTGCAGCAGCAAGGCGTGCCCGTCGTCGGTATCGATTCGCTCCGCTATTTCTGGTCCGAGCGTGATCCGCAGGCGACCGCCGACGATCTCGCCAAGGTGATGGATTATTATCGCAAGCGCTGGAATGTCCGAAACGTCTTGCTGATCGGCTATTCCTTCGGCGCCGATATCCTGCCACGCACGTTTAACCTGCTGCCGCCTGCCGAGCGCGCCCGTGTGCGGCAGGTCACGCTGATGGCGTTGTCGCATCGGGTCGATTACAAGATCTCGGTGTTTGGCTGGCTCGGCGCATCCGGGCAGGGCGATGCGGGCGATCCCATCGACGATATCAAGCGCATCGACCCATCGCTGGTGCAATGCATCCATGGCACGGAGGAAGAAGACGATGCCTGCCCTGATCTGAAGGGCACGGGTGTCGATGTCATCGCGATCGAAGGTGGTCACCATTTCGACGAGGATTACCCGGCGCTGACCCGGCGGGTGCTCGACGCACTTGACCGGCGGCTGGCTTCCGCGAAGTAGTCTGCCCTTAGGCCGCCGGCGAAATCAGGATCGAGGAAGCGGGTTCGGGGGCGACATCCTGCGTGATGACCCGTCCGCCCTCCATACGCACCTTGCCTTCGGCCAGCAGCCGGAGCGCCATCGGGTAGATCCGGTGCTCGACCGTCAGCACACGGGCGGCAAGAGTGTCGGCCGTGTCGCCGTCGACGACGGGTACGACCGCCTGCGCGACGATGGGGCCTTCATCCATGCCTTCCGTGACGAAATGCACGGTGCAACCCGCTACTTTCATGCCGGCGTCGATGGCACGTTGATGGGTATGGAGACCTGCGAAAAGCGGCAGAAGCGACGGATGGATGTTGATGATCCGGCCTTCGTGACGCTTTATGAAGGTCGCCGACAGCAACCGCATGTAACCGGCAAGGCAGATGATATCAGGGGACAGCCGATCAAGCTCCGCAAGGATCGCGGCTTCGTGCGCGTCCTTGCTGTCGAAATCCTTGCGCAGGAACGCGTGGGTCGGGATGCCGAGCGCTGCCGCCTTGGCAAGCCCTCCTGCGTCTGCCTTGTCGGCGATCACTGCAACGATCTCGGCTGGAAAACCAGGCTCAGCCGCGGCCTTGGCCAGCGCAAGCATGTTGGAGCCGCCGCCCGAGATGAAGACGACGACTTTTTTCCGGCCTGCCGTCACGTCGTTCGTCATAGGGCGAGGCTGCCCTTGTAGATCGTGCCATGAGCGCCCTCAGTGCGGGCGACCATGCGGCCGAGCGTGAAGACGGTTTCGCCTTCGGCCTCAAGCACGGATGCAACCTCTTGCGCCTTTTCGACCGGAACGACGGCGATCATGCCGACGCCACAGTTGAAGGTGCGCAGCATTTCGTTGGCCGCGACGCCGCCGGTCTGGGCCAGCCAGGAGAACACCTTCGGTGCCTTGATGGCATCAAGATCGATCTCGGCTGCAAGATGCTTCGGCAGCACACGCGGAATGTTTTCGGGGAACCCCCCGCCGGTGATGTGCGCTAGCGCCTTGATCGAGCCGGTTTCGCGGATCGCCTTCAGGAGCGGCTTCACATAGATGCGCGTCGGCGTCATCAGCAGGTCAGCAAGCGTCCCTTCGCCGAAGGGGGCAGGCGCGTCCCACGCAAGACCCGACAACGCGACGATCTTGCGCACGAGCGAATAACCGTTGGAGTGAACGCCCGACGAGGCGAGGCCGAGGATGACGTCGCCTTCGCCGATATCGCCGACTGGCAGCAACTGGCCGCGTTCGGCGGCGCCGACGGCAAAGCCGGCAAGGTCATAGTCGCCGCCGGAATACATGCCCGGCATTTCCGCCGTCTCGCCACCGATCAGCGCGCAACCGGATTGGCGGCAGCCGTCGGCAATGCCGGCGACGATCGCGGCACCCTGATCGGGGTCGAGCTTGCCCGTGGCGAAGTAGTCGAGGAAGAACAGCGGTTCGGCACCCTGGACCACCAGATCGTTGACGCACATGGCAACCAGGTCGATGCCAACCGTATCGTGCTTGTTGGCGTCGATGGCGATCTTGAGCTTGGTGCCGACACCGTCATTGGCGGCAACGAGCACCGGATCGATGAAACCGGCCGCCTTGAGGTCGAAAAGGCCCCCGAAGCCGCCGATCTCGCCGTCGGCACCCGGGCGCCGGGTCGAGCGCACATGCGGCTTGATTTTTTCCACCATCAGATTGCCGGCATCGATATCCACGCCTGCGTCACTATAGGTGAGGCCGTTCTTTCCCGACTGGCTCATGCTGGTTCTCCAAGGCTGGTCGCGCGACAGGTATTTTGCGGATGCGAATTGCACGGCGGGCAAGGGAGTGCAAGCCGACAGCCTGTATTCTCGGCCTTTTTTCACCATTTTGCCCATATCCCACCGGCAAGAATGCGATGGAGAGTTCAATTTGCCGGCCTGGGAGGCACGCAGACTTGACCGGTGCGCGCCACGCCCCCTATCTCCTCAAACAGAATATGATGCGGCTGAGGCATGCTTGGCGTGTTACGGGGAACACCATGGACATAAAAGTCAGCGGTTCGGGACTACAGCGCCAGGTGATCTTCTGGCTGTTGGTGCTTGTCGCCTTCATCGCCTTCCTGATGGTTTTCAGCTCGATCCTGCTGCCGTTCCTGGCCGGCATGGCGCTCGCCTATTTCCTCGACCCGGTCGCCGACCGCCTTGAGCGCTTCGGCCTTAGCCGGCTGATGGCGACGGTGGTGATCCTCATCGGCTTCGTGGTGATCTTCGCCCTCTCGCTGATGATCATCATCCCGGTGATCTTCACCCAGGCCGCCGACTTCATCCAGAAGATGCCGGGCTATATCGCCAAACTGCAGGCGCTTTTGACCGACAGCCAGTCGACGCTGCTGCCGCAATGGCTGGCGGACCAGATGACGGCGATCAAGCAGAATTCGGCCAAGCTCCTGGAACAAGGCGCCAGCTTCCTCGGTACGCTCTTCCAGCAACTCTGGAATTCCGGCATGGCGCTGCTCGACATTCTGTCGCTCTTCGTCATCACGCCCGTTGTCGCCTTTTACCTGCTGCTCGACTGGGACCGGATGGTCGATAGGGTCGATAGCTGGGTGCCGCGTGATTATGTCGGTGTCGTCCGCCAGATCGCCCGCGACATGAACACGACGATCGCCGGCTTCGTTCGCGGTCAGGGTTCGCTCTGCATCATCCTCGGTCTTTACTATGGCATCGGCCTGTCGCTCGTCGGTCTCAATTTCGGCCTGCTCATCGGCCTCTTTGCCGGCATGATCAGCTTCGTCCCCTATGTCGGATCGATGGTGGGACTGGTGCTGGCGGTCGGCGTGGCGCTGGTGCAGTTCTGGCCGGATTATCTCTGGATCGGGCTTGTCGCCGCGATCTTCTTCAGCGGTCAGTTTCTGGAAGGCAACATCCTGCAGCCCAAGCTGGTCGGCAAGAGCGTCGGCCTGCATCCGGTCTGGCTGATGTTCGCGCTCCTTGCCTTCGGCGCCCTCTTCGGTTTCGTCGGGCTGCTGGTTGCCGTTCCCGCGGCGGCTGCCATCGGCGTGCTTGTTCGCTTCGGCATCCAGCGATA
The DNA here is from genome assembly GCF_003355565.1 of Ensifer sp. M14. Taxonomy (NCBI): domain Bacteria; kingdom Pseudomonadati; phylum Pseudomonadota; class Alphaproteobacteria; order Hyphomicrobiales; family Rhizobiaceae; genus Ensifer; species Ensifer sp. M14. The sequence continues at coordinate 3,525,148 of NZ_QJNR01000004.1, read as the reverse complement.
CCTTGATAGTGACCTCTACCATGGGCATGGGAAGGTCACGGTGAAGAAGACAAAGGGCAGTCAGCCCGGCTGATGGCAATCAGCCCGGCTGATCGTCCCCTCCTTGTCCCGAGTACAGCATGACAAAACGTCCCTTCGAACAACTGCCTTTGGCATTCGACCACGACCCGGCGACGGGTCGCGAGGATCTGCTCGTTTCCGATCGGCTGAGCGCGGCGATCGCCATCGTCGATCACTGGCCCGAGTGGCCGTCGCCGGTTGTCATCATCGCCGGACCGGTCGGCTCCGGGAAGTCGCATCTCGCCAGCATCTGGAAGGAGAGGGCAGGCGCGCGGTCGATCCACCCGGTCGCAGACTCAGACGCGGCATTGATCGCCGCGGAAGGTCCTGTTCTGTTCGAGGATGCGGACCGCCAGGGCTTCGACGACACCACGTTGTTTCACGTCATCAACAGCGTTCGCCAGCACGGCACGGGTCTGTTGATGACCTCGCGGCTCTGGCCGATGTCCTGGCCCGTCGTTCTTCCCGATCTGCGCTCACGCCTGAAGGCAGCAACCGTCGTCGAGATCGGCGAGCCCGACGACGAACTGTTGACGCAGGTGCTGATCAAGCTCTTTGCCGATCGCCAGCTTTTCATCGATGAAAGGCTCGTCGGTTATATCGTCCAGCGCATGGAGCGCTCGCTCGAGGCGGCCCAGACGATCGTCGAGCGCATCGACCGGCTGGCGCTTGCCCGAGGCGTCAGGCTGACCCGGTCGCTTGCGGCCGAAGTCCTGGAAGAGCTTGGAAATCAACGCCATTCCGATTGACTGTCACAGTTCTGTCGTCAAACTGTTATAGTTCCTGCCTGCGGAGAAATGGGGTCTGATCGGCAATGGATAATGCGACGTCTGCGGTGAACGAGAACAAACAGACGGCGGAGGAAGTCGATCTGCTCTCCAGCCCGGAGCGCTTCATCAATCGAGAATTTTCCTGGCTGCAGTTCAATCGACGCGTGCTTGAAGAGACGCTCAACACGGCGCATCCACTGTTGGAGCGGGTTCGCTTCCTGTCGATCTCGGCCGCCAACCTCGACGAATTCTTCATGGTGCGCGTCGCTGGCCTCGAGGGCCAGGTGCGCCAGGGGCTGGCGATGCGATCGCCTGACGGCAAGACGCCGGCCGAACAGCTCGAAGACATCCTCAAGGAAATCGACAACCTGCAGATGGAGCAGCAGGCCTCGCTTGCGGTGCTGCAGCAATATCTTGCCAAGGAAGACATCCTGATCGTCCGGCCGGCGTCCTTGTCCGCACAGGACAAGAGCTGGCTTGCCAACGAGTTCGATCAGTTGATCTTTCCGGTGCTGACGCCGCTGTCGATCGATCCGGCGCATCCGTTCCCGTTCATCCCGAACCTCGGCTTCTCGATGGGCCTGCAGCTCGTCAGCAAGACCGGCCGCGAGCCGATGACGGCGCTGTTGCGCCTGCCGGTGGCGCTCGATCGCTTCATCCGCCTGCCCGATTTCAAGAACGTCATCCGCTACATCACGCTCGAGGACATGGTCAGCCAGTTCATCGACAGGCTGTTCCCGGGTTATGAGGTCAACGGTTCGGGCACGTTCCGCATCATCCGAGACAGCGATATCGAAGTCGAGGAAGAGGCCGAAGATCTGGTGCGCTTCTTCGAGACGGCGCTGAAGCGCCGCCGTCGTGGATCAGTGATCCGCATCGAACTCGATTCGGAAATGCCCGCTTCGCTTCGCCAGTTCGTGGTGCAGGAGCTCAGCGTTCCGGAAAACCGCGTTGCCGTTCTACCGGGGCTTTTGGCGCTGAATACGCTGTCGGAAATCACTAAGGCGCCGCGCGACGATTTGCGCTTCGAGCCCTACAATCCGCGCTTTCCCGAGCGCGTGCGCGAGCATGCCGGCGATTGTTTTGCCGCGATCCGCGAAAAGGACATGGTCGTTCACCATCCCTATGAATCCTTCGACGTCGTGGTGCAGTTCCTGCTGCAGGCGGCCCGCGATCCGGAAGTGGTCGCCATCAAGCAGACGCTCTATCGCACCTCGAACGACAGCCCGATCGTGCGTGCGCTGGTCGATGCGGCCGAGGCCGGAAAGTCGGTGACGGCGCTGGTCGAATTGAAGGCTCGCTTCGACGAAGAAGCCAACATCCGCTGGGCGCGCGACCTGGAACGCGCCGGCGTGCAGGTGGTCTTCGGCTTCATCGAACTCAAGACCCACGCCAAGATGTCGATGGTCGTGCGTCGCGAGGAGGGCCGGTTGCGCAGCTATTGCCACCTCGGCACCGGCAACTACCACCCGGTCACGGCGAAGATCTACACCGACCTGTCGTTTTTCACCTGTAATCCCGTCATGGCCCACGACATGGCGAACATCTTCAATTTCATCACCGGCTACGGCGAACCGGAAGCCGGGATGAAGCTGGCGGTTTCACCGCACACGCTACGCCCTCGCATCCTCAAGCATGTCGAGGAGGAGATCGAGCACGCCAAGGCGGGGCGGCCGGCGGCGATCTGGATGAAGATGAACTCGCTCGTCGACCCCGACATCATCGATGCCCTCTACAAGGCCAGTCGTGCAGGCGTCGAAATCGACCTGGTGGTGCGCGGCATCTGCTGCTTGCGACCGCAGGTTCCGGGCCTTTCCGACAATATTCGTGTCAAGTCCATCGTCGGCAGATTTCTCGAACATTCCCGCATATTCTGCTTCGGTAACGGTCATGGCCTTCCATCGGAGAATGCGCTTGTCTATATCGGCTCGGCGGATATGATGCCGCGCAATCTGGACCGGCGGGTTGAGACGCTTGTGCCTCTCATCAACCGGACTGTGCACGAACAGGTTCTTTCGCAGATCATGCTGGGCAATCTCATCGACAACCAGCAGAGCTACGAAATTCTTCCCGACGGCACGTCTCGCCGGATGGAAGTCGGTAAGGACGCCGAGCCGTTCAACGCGCAGCATTATTTCATGACCAACCCCAGCCTCTCCGGCCGGGGTGAAGCCCTGAAGTCCAGCGCACCGAAGCTGATTGCCGGCTGGAAGAGCAGCTGGCGCAAGTAAACTGGTTTTGCATGGTCGAATCTGAAGCGCAGGGGCGTCTGCCCGGTATCCGCCCGGTTTCCGTTGTGGATATCGGCTCGAACTCCATTCGCCTTGTCGTCTACGAAGGCCTGAGCCGCGCTCCGGCCATGCTGTTCAACGAGAAGGTCATGTGCGGTCTGGGCAAGGGCATCGATGCCACCGGGCGCATGGACGAAGAGAGCGTCGAGCGCGCTCTCCGGGCGCTGCATCGCTTTAACGCGCTGTCACAGCAGGCGCGCGCCACCTCCATGTATGTGCTGGCGACCGCGGCTGCCCGCGAAGCGAGCAACGGTCCGGCCTTCATCGCCAAGGCCGAGGCCATCCTCGGCCACAAGGTGCGTATCCTTACCGGCGAAGAGGAAGCCTATTTCTCTGCCATGGGCATCGTCAGCGGCTATCACGATCCCGACGGCGTGGTCGGCGACCTTGGCGGGGGCTCGCTGGAACTCGATGAGGTCAGCGGCAAGACGATCGGCAAGGGCATCACGCTCCCGCTCGGCGGTATCCGCCTCTTCGAGCACAGCGGCGGCTCGCTGCCAAGGGCCCGCACCTGGGTGCGCAAATTCATGAAAAGCACACCGGTGCTGAAAGCCGGCGCCGGCCGCACTTTTTATGCCGTCGGCGGCACCTGGCGCTCGATCGCCAAGCTACACATGGAAATCCGGAACTATCCACTGCATATGATGCAGGGCTACGAGATTTCCTACGACGAGGCGATGGCGCTGCTACCGGAAGTGATCGAGCCGAAGAACATCAAGCCGTCGGCCTATGCGACGATCTCCAAGAGCCGTCGCAGCCTGCTTCCTTTCGGCGCCATCGTGATGCAGGAGGCGCTGTCGATTATGAAGCCGGAGCGGATTTCGTTCTCGGCGCTCGGCGTTCGTGAAGGCTATCTATTCTCGCTCCTGAACGAGAACGAACGGGCGCAGGATCCGCTGCTAGCCGCTGCCGGCGAAATCGCCATCCTGCGGGCGCGTTCGCCCGAGCATGCCCGTGAGCTTGCCGACTGGACCGGCCGCATGGTGCCGTTCTTCGGCGTCGAGGAAACCGAAGAGGAAAGCCGCTATCGCCAGGCGGCCTGCCTTCTTGCCGATATCAGCTGGCGTGCGCACCCGGATTATCGCGGCCTGCAGGCGCTGAACATCATCGCCCACTCGACTTTCTCCGGTATTACCCATGCGGGACGGGCCTATATCGCGCTTGCCAATTACTATCGCTTTGAAGGCCTGAACGATGATGGCGCGACCGGCGCCTTGACCGGGATTACCACGCCGCGGCTGCTGGAACTGGCAAAGCTGCTCGGCGGCCTGCTGCGGGTCGCCTACCTGTTCTCGGCTTCGATGCCGGGCGTGGCGAAAAATCTGAGTTTCCGAAAATCGTCTCTGCCGGATATCGACCTGGAGATCGTCGTGCCCTCAGCCTATTCGGAATTTGCCGGCGAGCGCCTCGACGGCCGGCTGCAGCAACTCGGCAAGCTGACCGGCAGAAGATTGGCATTCCACTTCCAGAGCTGAACGCAGCCCCGATTCTAGGGAAGGGCGCGCGGACGAAAATCCGCGCGCCCTTTTTGATTATTCCGCTTTCAGCAAGTCGCCGACTTCGAGCAGGACAAACTCGTTGTCGTCTGCCTTGTCGAGTGCACGGCCGGCCGAGAACGGCAGGTTGTTGTCGTTGCCGACGATGATGTGCGTGTCGTCGACGCGATCGACGTTTTCGATCGTCACGAATGGCATGTCGTAATAGCCGTCGCCGCCGCCCTGTCGCTTCTTGTTGTCAGGATCGGCGATCTTCAGGAGGTCGATGTAACCGATCTTGCGTACGACCTTGCCGACATTGCTGTCGTCGAAGGCGATCTTGTAGACGCGCTTCACCTTCGATCCGACGGCAAAGCAATCCGGCTTCGGATCTTTCGGGTCTGCGCAGGCCTTGTCGAGCGTGCCCGCGCCGTTGTCGCGTTCAATTACCAGGGCTGTTCTGTCGTCAAGCATGTTGAAGTCGCCGATCGCCTCGCCGCCTTCTGCGAGCGGATAGAGCCAACTGCGGCCGGTCCAGGCCTTGGTGGCGACGTCGAGTTCGACGACGCGCAGCGCCGGGCGGCCATCGGCCTGCTCGACGGTTTCGCTGTCGGTCCAGATCGGCCCCTCGAGTAGGCCGTAGAGCTTGGTACCGTCCTTCGACAGTGCCATGCCTTCATAGCCGCCGGAACGCTTGAGGTTGAAGGCCGGCGTCTTCTTCGACGGGTCGCCCTGCAGCGTCAGGGTCGGGTTGTCGGGCGACATCACCGGCTTGCCGTCAACGGCAGTCGCGATGACGTCGGTCAGCTGGCCGTCGACGTCGAACTTCAGGATGTAGGGACCGAACTCCTCGCCGACCCAGAAGCCGTCGGCGACAGGCTGGATCGATTCGACGTCGAAGTCGGCGCCTGTCAGGTAGCGCTTGTCGGAGCCTTCCATGACGATCGGGAAGGGGGCCTTGCGGTCGGGATCAGTGAGGAAGAGGGTTTTCAGCGCCTCGACCTTGCCGGCGTCCCAGTCCATCTTGACGTGGTGCAGCATCAGCATGGCATCGGTCGAGTTCAGCTTGGCTCCGAAGCCGTTGTCGGACGGGCTCCAGAAGGTGCCGTCTTCCATCGCCTTGATGCCGGAAAAACCCTGCATCGGCTGGCCGTTGAACGGCAGCGCAAGGCCGGTCGGGCGCACGCCGTCCTTGCCGGGCACGGTGCCGAGCGCGTCCGCGCGCTTGCGGTCGGCGGTGGTGAATTTGCCTGACGTCTTGAGGTATTCCGGCGCGTCGGACGGCGCGGTCAGAATCGTGTTCGCCGGCAGGATCGCGTGTGCCTTCAGGGTCGCGGGGAAGGCCTTTTCCTCGGCCAGGGCGGCCGTCGTCATCAAAAGAGTGAGCGCCGCGGTGGCGAGAAGCGTTTTGGTCATGAAAGTCACCATGGGTTGGATGCCAGAGTACGCGAACCCGATAGGCGGCTTTGATGACGGTTGGGTGATATCTGGCTTACAGCGCGGTGAAGCTTTGATGACAGGGCATCGGCGTCAGCCGGCAAGGGCAAGTGTCGCCCAGCGGCCGGGCGTCACGCCATAGGCGCGCTTGAAGTGGCGGGTGAAATGAGCCTGGTCGGCAAAGCCGGTATCGAGCGCCGCGCCCGCCAGGCTGTGGCCGGTGGCAATCATCCGGCGCGCCTGCTCAAGCCGTCGCATCAGCAGGTAGCGGTGCGGGCTGGTGCCGAGAACCCTGCGGAACTGGCGGGCGAGCGTGAAGCGATCAAGGCCGCTGATGGTTTCGAGTTCCTGCGACCCGACAGGGCGATCGAGGTTTGCTCTGAGATAGTCGGTCGCCTCGAAGACGGCGCGTTTCGCCGACCTGGCGGCAGGCTTGCCCCCGACGCCGGCATGGCGGCAGAGACCTTCTGCGATGCGCGTCAGAATGTCGTCGAGTGCCAGTTCGTCGATGCCGCAGTCCAGGTCCACGACGGCCTCGCCGATGGCCTGGCGCAGGGCGACGTCGCCGACCACCGGCGCGGCGATGAAAGGCAAGGCTGCGCCGTTGTCGCCAAGCGCTGCGATCAACCGTTCCGGCTGCAGATACATCATCCGGTAGCGAAGGGTCGCCTCCGTACCAGCGCCACCGTCATGCACCTCGTCGGGGTGGATGATGATGATGCTTCCGGGCGTGCTGTAGCGACTTTCGCCGCGATACTGGAAAGTCTGGATGCCGCCGAGCGTGACGCCGAGTGCATAGGTGTCGTGGCGATGCGGCTCGAACACCTTGCCGTGCAGCCGCGCCTCTATCCGCTCTATGCCGTCCACCGGTGCTGCGACGCGGATGCCATCACCGGGCGATCCGCACAATCGTTCAAGATCGATGACGGCGTCATCGGCCAGGGCCTCTCCGGGCACGCCCTGATGTCCTGAAATGGAGATACCCGTCATGTTCGACACCAAGTTCGCGATCGTGTTGCGCGAGGATCTGGCCACCTGGCAGAAGCTGAACGTCACCGCGTTTTTGGCCACCGGCATCGCCGGGCAGAAACCAGCGATCATCGGCGAAGCCTACCGCGACGGCGCCGGCAACGTCTACAACGCTCTGAGCGTTCAGCCGATCATCGTGCTGTCGGCAGATGGTGCGACGCTCGGCATTATTCAACGGCGCGCGATCGAAAGGGCAGTGCAAACTTCCCTATATGTCGATGCCATGTTTTCGACCGGCCATGACAGCGCCAACCGCGCCGTCTTCGCTGTAACCCGACCCGAGAACGCGAAGGTCGCCGGCATCGCCATTCATGCCGACAAGAAGCTGGTCGACAAAATCACCAAGGGCGCCAAGTTGCATGGTTGAAACCTGGAACGCAGTGCGTTCAGTGGAACGCGCTAGCACTCTGATGACAGAGCACCTTATCCGCCTTCAGTGATCCCACTTGAAGGCAGGATGCTCTCGCTGGAGGCCAGGTGCGGTGCGCGTGTGCCCCCAGCGCGAAGGGCAAGCACGCCGATCTTCTGTCCGCGTCCCTTGACGGCGTGCTCACCAAGATCTTCCACGCGGACGTAGTGCGGCAGCCGCATCTTGCGGGCGAGGTCGGTGGAAATCAGCACCTGGTGGTTCAGCGTCTTGCAGAAGCCTTCAAGCCGGGCGGTGGTGTTCACCGTATCGCCGAAATAGGTGATCTTGTGCTTGTCGATGCCGATTTCTGCTGCGACGATCGTGCCGCCGTGGAGCGCGGCGCGCAGGCGAGGAACCTCGCCGAACTCCTTGCGCCATCGGTGGCTCTCTGCCTCGATGACATCAAGGATATCGAAGACGCAGTGAACGCACGCTGCGTTGTTGACAGCACGGTCGAACGGCCAGGTGATGATTGCGGCGTCGCCGACATAGTCGTCGATCGAACCGCGGTATCGCAGCACCGGGTCGGCAAGCGTGGAGAAGAGCTTTCCGAGATACTCCTGCATCCTCAGGTCGCCGTATCGCTCGGCATAGGACGTCGAGCCGGCCAGATCGAGAAACAGGAAGACACGCTCCTCCTGGATCGGCTTGCGATATCGGCCGGTCAACAGGCTCAGGAAGACGTCTCGGCCCAACAGCTCCCGCACGCGAAGAATGAAGACCAATGGTCCGGCAATCGCGAATGTGAAAAGCAGCACGGTGGTCGACGGCACCAGGGCGTCGAGCCAGTCCTCGCGCAGATGTCCCGTCATCTGCATCATCAGGCCGGCCAAGGCGTAGCCGACATCGATCAAGACGAAGTAGACGGCAAGCGACGCAAGAAAGAAGATCGGCGTCGAGAAGGAATGAATCTTGCGGTAGAGGCGCCGGAAAATGATGTGGCGCTCGAAGGCGAGGATCGGCATGCAGATGAAGACCGCATAGGTGGCGCCGATCAGGCCGCCACCACCGAAGGTAACCCAGGCATAAAGCGCGCCAGCGCTGCCGACGATCAGCAGCAGCAAAATTCCCTCGAACGTGGAGAAACGCCAGCGCATACGGAAAGGCCTCGAAACCCGAAAGCGGAAGAAGGGCACGTCGGCCAACGTCGTCAGCCGTGTCGCGTCAGCGCCCCGATTCGCGGTCGTCGTAACGGCGAATCGGTCTCGCTAAGGGGCCTTGGCTAGAGCCGGATTCGGGCGGAAAGTTGTTGCCGCCCGATCGTTTTCAGTCGCCGATTTCCATCGCTTCGATCTTCTTGTCGACGAAGCGCAGAGCCACTTCGCCGTTGATCAATTTCAGTGCCGTATCGCCGAACAGCTCACGCCGCCAGCCCTTGAGCGCGCCGACGTCGGCCTTCTCGCCCTCGGCGGCGATCTTGTCGAGATCGTCGCTGTTGGCGATGATCTTGGCAGCCACGCCCTGTTTTTCGGCGATCAGCTTCAACAGCACCTTGAGCATTTCGGTCGCGGCGGCAGCACCTTCGGGTGTGTGGTTCTGTCGCGGCAACCGTGGCAGGTCGGTCTTCGGAATGGCAAGCGCTTCGTTGACCGCCTCGGTCAGCGCGGCGCCCGCGCTTGAGCGCTCCCAGCCCTTCGGAATGGTTCGCAACCGTGCCAGTGCTTCGGAATCCTTCGGCTGCTGTTGCGCCACTTCATAGATGGCATCGTCCTTGAGGATGCGCCCGCGGGGAACGTTGCGGTTGCGCGCCTCACGCTCACGCCAAGCGGCAACCTTCTGCAGGACGGCAAGTTCGATGGGCTTCTTGACGCGCATCTTCAGGCGCTGCCAGGCGTCATCAGGGTGCAGGTCGTAGGTGTCTTGGGCCTCGAGGATTGCCATCTCTTCCGACAGCCACAGCGAACGGCCTTCACGCTCGAGCTGCGCGTTCAGATGCTGATAGATGTCGCGCAGATGCGTGACATCGGCGAGCGCGTAATCCAGCTGTTTCTCGGTCAGCGGCCGGCGGCTCCAATCGGTGAAGCGCGAGGATTTGTCGATCTGCTCGCCCTTGATGCGGTTGACGAGCTGGTCGTAGGAGACGCTGTCGCCGAAGCCGCAGACCATAGCGGCGACCTGGGTGTCGAAAATCGGGTGCGGGATCAGATTGCCGAGATGGAAAATGATCTCGATATCCTGGCGCGCGGCATGGAACACCTTGATCACATCGGGATTGGCCATCAGCGCAAAGAACGGCGCGAGGTCGATACCCTTGGCCATCGGATCGACGATGACGGCCATATCCGGGTTCGCCATCTGGATCAGGCAAAGCTCCGGCCAGAAGGTGGTTTCACGCAGGAATTCCGTGTCGATCGTAATATAACTTGAGCGGGCCAGCTGCTGGCAGGCGGCCTCGAGATCTGCGGTTGTTTCAATCATCGGATTTAAATCACTGTGGCAAAAATGCGGCTAGGTTTTTCGTGTAGCCCTTCATGCAATCCGTCACAATCGAAATTCTCAGACCACCTTGAAATAACCGGTCATGCCGGTCTTCTGGTGCTCGATGATGTGGCAATGGAACACCCAGTCGCCAAGATTGTCTGCAACAAGCGCGATTTCCGCCTGTTCGTCAGGCAAAAGCAGGATCGTGTCGGTCGGCGGCGGCAGGAATGTCCGCTTGTTCGAACTCAGAATGCGGAAGCTCATGCCGTGCAGATGGATCGGATGGGCGTGCGGAGTCCGGTTGGCGATCTGCATCACATAGCTCTTGCCGAGTTTCATTTCCTCGATCGGCGCGATCGGATCGGGCGTGTCGCCCGGCCACGGCACCTTGTTGATCGCCCAGAAGGTATAGCCGAGCGAGCCGCAGATGGAAGGTGTTGCCTTGTGTTCTGCCGTGGCCGTCAGGTCGATCGGAATGCGCGTGGCGACCGAAAGGTCCGCCTCGGCAATCGGGTTGGCGGGAAGGGCGGCGACGTCGCGGATATCGCGTTTCAAGGACTGGCCCGTTGCGCGGAAGCTGGCGATCGTCCAGGGATGGGAGCCGCGCAGATTGCCGAGTTTTATGGTGGTGCCTTCGCTGTCGGGCATCCTGACAACGAGGTCTATGCGTTGACCGGGGCCGACGTCGTAGCGGTCGAGCGGGAAGGGCTTGTCGACCGGGTTTGCATCGAGCGCGACGACCATCGCGTCGGCGCCCTCCAGCCCGAGCGTATAGATCCGCGTGACGTCCGTTGCCGCGATTCGGACCCTGACGAGCCCGCCGGCCGGCGCGTCATAGCTCGGCTCCTGCTGCCAGTTGGCGGTGCGCACCGTTCCGTAGGTGCCGCCGCGTGCGGCGTCCCTCGGTTTGAACGGGTCGATGAAGGCGCCGCCCTTGCCAAGCCGCCAGTCGCGCAGGTTCAAGACGATCTCGGCATCGAACACAGGATCATTGGGGTTCTCGACGACGATGACGCCGGTGAGCCCGCTTCCCATCTGGGTCAGCGTGTTGCAATGCGGGTGATACCAGAAGGTGCCGGCATCCGGCGGCGTGAAGACGTAGTCGAAGAGATCGCCCGGATAGACATAGGGCTGGGTCATCTCCGGCACGCCATCCATGGCATTGGGGATGCGAAGACCGTGCCAGTGCACGGTTGTCGGTTCGTCGAGTCTGTTGATCAGTCTTGCGGCGTACGGCTCGCCCATGCGCATGCGCAACACAGGCGGCATGCCGCCTTTGGCGGCGTCGCCCAATCCATAGGTCATGACCTTGGGCGTCACACCCTCTGCGGCGATCCGCGCCTCGGTCAGTTGCGCCGTCAGGATCTGCGGATCGGGTGCAGCTCCGGCGCGCGCCGCCATGCCCGCCCCGAATGCGAAGGCGCCACCCAAAGCGGCGGAGCCCTGGAGAAATGTACGGCGGCTGATCAGGGACATTTTGGCAATCTCGGCAATTGGATAGGACGATCGCTCGGTTCTAAACCTGATCGTCGCAATCAGCAATTCGCTCGCGCAGGCACATCTTGCCGCAGGTTGCTCAGTCGTCCTTGCGGGGCTGGTTGCCGCCCGCGAGCTTGTTGAAGAAGGACGAGGTCCGAAGCAAGTTGCGGAAGGGCATGGCGCGGGCTTCCGTCGGAACGCCGCTGCGGGCCGTCATGCGCCTGATCGTATAGAGCATGAAGAGGAAGAGGATGGCGGCCGTATAGATGAAAAGCGCCTGCGGGCCGAAGATTTCAAGCAGGAAGGAGGCAAACAGCGGGCCGATGATCGCGCCGAGCGACCAGAAGAACAACATGCCGGCGGAAACCAGCGCGTGCTGGCCTTCCGCCGCGTGATCGTTGGCATGGGCCGAGCAGAGCGAATAGAGCGGCATGGCAAAAGCCCCGAACAGGAAGATGCCGGCAAAGTTGAGCCACTCGTCGTTACCCGCGCCGAAAGCAAGAAAGAGGCCGGCGAGCAGCGATCCGAAGGTGGCGATCAGGATGATCAGGCGCCGGTCGATCTGGTCGGAGTAGTGACCGAGCGGATACTGCAGTACCACGCCGCCGATGATGCCGGCGCTCATGAAGGTGGCGATTGCCGTCACCGACATTCCGATCCCTTGTCCGTAGATCGGGCCGAGCGAGCGGAAGGCGGCGTTGGTCAGGCCGACGACGATGCAGCCGACCGTCGCAAGCGGCGAGATGTTCCACAGTGCCTTGACGTCGAAGCGGATCGCTTCCGGCGCCACCGGGCTCGACCGATCGGCAAAGGAAATCGGCACGAGCGACAAGGTCAGCGCCATCGAGATGATCGCAAACAATTCGAAGCCGCCGATCCCGATGCCGGGAATGATATATTGGGCGGCGGTCACCGAACCGAGATCGACCAGACGATAGACAGACAGCGTGCGCGCACGGTTGGTGTTGGTGACGCTGGCATTCAGCCAGCTTTCGACGGTCGCAAAAAGACAGGCGAAGGCGATACCGGCGACGAGCCGCATCAGGAACCACATCAGCGGGTTGATGACGAGCACCATGGCGATCGCTGCCGCCGATGCGATCGCCGCCATCGCCGAGAACGTGCGGATATGGCCGATCGAACGCAGGATGCGGGTGACATAGACGCAGCCGAGCGCGAAGCCGATGTTGTAGCCCGCGCCGATGACCCCGATCAGCGATGTCGAGAAGCCTTCTTCGAGCGCCCTGAGAGAGATGAAGGTGCCTTGCAGTCCGTTGCCGCCGATGAGGATGCCTGCGGTAACAAGAAGCGGGATGAGCGGACGAATTTGCGACATGGGGCAGGCGACTTCCGAAGGGCTCGCGAGTCGGGGTAAAGGCTGACCCGATATGTGTAGCGGCGCATTTCCATGGCGCACAGTCGCGAATTGTGACGATATCCATTCTTTTCGCGTCGTTTGGCCAAAAGCCTTGCCGTCAGCCCGTGAACAGGGTCGAATTTGTCCGCCGTCGCCAGTGCTTCCCGAAGGGAACGCAGAGGTCTCGGCTTGACAAAGCCGGCGCATCATGCGCTTTTCCGCCCGATTTTGATCATGTTGCCGCGCGCCGTTTCGGCCTGCGCGGCGCTTTGCAATTCCGGGATAACACGATGCACCGCTACCGCAGCCACACCTGTGCCGCCCTCCGCAAGTCGGATGTCGGCTCCACCGTTCGCCTCTCCGGCTGGGTCCACCGCGTCCGCGACCATGGCGGCCTGCTCTTCATCGACCTGCGCGATCATTACGGCATCACCCAGGTCGTCGCCGATCCCGACAGCCCCGCCTTCAAGGCCGCCGAGACCGTGCGCGGCGAATGGGTCGTCCGTATCGACGGCCTCGTCAAGGCCCGTATGGACGACACCGTCAACAAGGGCATGCCGACAGGCGAAATCGAGCTCTACGCTCAGGAGATCGAGGTTCTCTCGGCCGCCAAGGAACTGCCGTTGCCGGTCTTCGGCGAGCCGGATTATCCGGAAGACGTGCGCCTGAAGTACCGCTTCCTCGACCTGCGCCGCGACACGCTGCACAAGAACATCGTCAAGCGCACGCAGATCATCTCGTCGATGCGCCGCCACATGGGCGATGTCGGCTTCACCGAATACACGACCCCGATCCTGACAGCGTCGTCGCCGGAAGGCGCACGCGACTTCCTCGTGCCGTCTCGCATCCACCCCGGCAGCTTCTACGCCCTGCCGCAGGCGCCGCAGCAGTACAAGCAGCTCTTGATGGTTGCCGGTTTCGACCGCTATTTCCAGATCGCGCCGTGCTTCCGCGACGAAGACCCGCGCGCCGACCGCCTTCCGGGCGAGTTCTACCAGCTCGACCTCGAAATGAGCTTCGTCGAGCAGGAAGACGTCTGGACGACGATGGAGCCTGTCATCCGCGACATCTTCGTCGAGTTTGCCGACGGCAAGCCGGTGACGGAAAAGTTCCCGCGCATTCCTTACGACACGGCGATCCGCAAATACGGCTCCGACAAGCCGGACCTGCGCAATCCGATCGAGATGCAGGCTGTGACCGAGCACTTTGCCGGTTCCGGCTTCAAGGTCTTCGCCAACATGATCGCCTCGAACCCGAAGGTCGAAGTCTGGGCGATCCCGGCCAAGACCGGTGGTTCGCGCGCGTTTTGCGACCGCATGAACGCCTGGGCCCAGAGCCAGGGCCAGCCGGGCCTCGGCTACATCTTCTGGCGCAAGGAAGGCGAGAAGCTCGAAGGCGCAGGCCCGCTTGCCAAGAACATTGGCGAGGAGCGCACCGACGCGATCCGTACCCAGCTTGGCCTCGATGATGGTGACGCCTGCTTCTTCGTCGCCGGCGACCCCACCAAGTTCTATAAGTTTGCAGGCGAAGCCCGCACGCGGGCCGGCGAGGAACTGAACCTCGTCGACCGTGACCGCTTTGAATTCTGCTGGATCGTCGACTTCCCGTTCTACGAATGGCTGGAAGACGAAAAGAAGATCGATTTCGCCCACAACCCCTTCTCGATGCCGCAGGGCGGCCTCGAGGCGCTGAACAGCGAAGATCCGCTGTCGCTCAAGGCCTACCAGTACGACATGGTCTGCAACGGCTTCGAGATCGCGTCCGGCTCGATCCGTAACCAGCTGCCGGAAGTCATGGTCAAGGCGTTCGAGCTGACCGGCAAGTCGCAGCAGGAAGTCGAAGAGCAGTTCGGTGGTCTCTACCGTGCGTTCCAGTACGGCGCGCCTCCGCATGGCGGCATGGCCTTCGGCATCGACCGCGTCGTCATGCTGCTCGTCGGCGCCAAGAACCTGCGCGAGATCTCGATCTTCCCGATGAACCAGCAGGCCGTCGACCTCTTGATGGGTGCGCCGTCCGAGGCGACACCGGCCCAGCTGCGCGAACTGGCGCTCCGCCCGATCCCGCAGAAAAAGGACTAAGGTCCGGACGGATTGAAAAACGAAAAGACCCGGCGGTGCCAATCACCGCCGGGTCTTTTCATTTGGGGATCGTTCAGACGCTCACGGTTTGGCGTAGACCGCGTCGCGCACGTCGCGGGTGAACTGACCCACATGCCTTCGAACGCCGTGTTGGTGAGCGCCACGACAGTAAGATTCTCGACCGGATCGACGAACCAGCTGTGGCCGTAGGCGCCGCCCCACTGGATCGTGCCCTTCGACTGCGGCGTTCCGGCCGCAACGGGATCGACGAGGACGGCCCAGCCATAGCCGAAACCCCAGCCCGGCCCTTGCGTTTCCGCTTGCGGCCCCGTTTGATCCTGCATCATCGTCTTGACCGTCTCCGGCGAGAGCAACTCGCCGCCACCCTTGCGGATCGTTTCCAGGAACGTCAGCAGATCGTTCGCTGTCCCCGCCATGCCGGCGCCGCCTGAGGGGAAGGCATTTGCGTCGAGGATGCGGTTGGGCGAGAACGTCAGCTTTCCCTCGCCGATTGGCACGGCGGCATCACCTTCCATGCGGACAGGGGCGGGCGAGCCATCGAAGTAGGCGGCGCTCAGCCTGTCCGTCTGCTTTACGGAAAAGCCGGTGTCGGAAAGTGCCAGCGGCGTCACGACCAGTTCGTCGACGGCCTTGTCCAGCGTCTTGCCTGTAGCCTTATCGATGACTGCGCCGAGCACGTCGATCGCTACGGAATAGCGCCAGGTCTCGCCCGGTGGCGATGCGAGCGGAACGGTGGCGATGCGCTTCAGATTCTCGTCGAGGGTGATGTCGGAGAGATCGAGCCCGTCGGAAACGCCGGCCTTCGCGTAGGAACCGCCTGGCGGCTGGAAGAAGCCGTATTCGAGCCCGGCGGTATGGTTGAGGAGGTGGCGCACCAGGATC
Source organism: Ensifer sp. M14 (assembly GCF_003355565.1). Lineage (NCBI taxonomy): Bacteria > Pseudomonadati > Pseudomonadota > Alphaproteobacteria > Hyphomicrobiales > Rhizobiaceae > Ensifer > Ensifer sp. M14. The sequence continues at coordinate 3,509,439 of NZ_QJNR01000004.1, read as the reverse complement.
GGCGCCTCATTGCCTTCGAAGTTGGGCCGGAAATCCGGAAGCCATTTGCTAACGGGATCGTCCAGTTTGATGCGTCCCTGTTCGACGAGCCGCATCGCAGCCACGGTCACCAACGGCTTGGTCACCGAGGCAAAGCGGAAGATATCGTCCTGGCGCGCGGTGCGGTCTGCCTCGCGGTCGGCAAGGCCGGCGGCTCTCGCATAAACAAGTTCGCCGTCGCGAGCCACGAGAACGACGGTGCCGACGATGCGCTTTTCGGCAATCGCGCGATCGATCACCGGGTCGAGTTGCGCTTTGAGTGCCGATTGGCCGTGATCATCGGCAAATGCCGGAAAGGCGAGCAGCGCGGAGACCAGGGCAGCACACTTGAGGTGGAGACTCATCGTGGAAAACCTCCTATAATCACAATGACCGTTCCTGAATATGTCAGATGCGATTCTAATTCTAGAGTGATCGTTGTGAAAAATAGCAGTTTCTTGGAATCATCTACCCGCCGGCGTGGGCGACCGCGTGCTTTCGACCGCGATGTTGCGCTTGCGGCCGCCGGAGAAACCTTTTGGCGACTCGGATACGAGGGGGCATCGATTGCCGATCTGACCGCAGCCATGGGGATTACGCCGCAGAGCCTCTATGCGGCCTTCGTCTCCAAGGCGGACCTCTATCGCGAAGCGCTTGAGCGCTATCGGCAGGAGGAGGGGGCGGCGGCCGGCCGGAACCTGAACAGTGAAGGGCACGTGGTCGATGCTATTGCGAGGCTTCTTCGGATTTCAGCGCATGAGTTTTCGCTTCCTGGTCGCCCGAAAGGCTGCATGATCTCGACCGCCGTCTTGACCTGTGCCGTCGAAAATGACGCGATCGCCCGCCACGTGACCGCTCTTCGCGACCAGACGCTCGCGGCGCTCGAGGCGCGGCTTCGCCGCGGCATCGAAGAAGGCGAATTGCGCGAACACACGGATGCGGGCGGGCTTGCTCGCTTCATCGGCGCCATCCTGCAGGGAATGACGGTACAGGCGCAGGACGGAGCCGGAGAGGCGGACCTATTACCGATTGCCGAATTCGCCATTGCCGAGGTCGCGCGCCATCGGCAAGCAGCGGCCTGAGCTGGAGCCATCTACCCAGGGCTTGCTTTCGGGCGCGATACGTGGTGCCCGCTAAAAGTCCATGCCCGAGCCGTTGGGCGGTTGCGCGGCACCGTCCTTCTTCGGCTTCTCTGCGATCATCGCTTCGGTGGTGACCAGCAGCCCGGCAACGGAGGCCGCGTCCTGAAGTGCTGCGCGCACCACCTTGGCCGGGTCGATAACGCCCATCTTGAAGAGATCACCGTATTCGCCCGTCTGCGCATTCCAGCCATAGGCGAAGTCGGTTTTCTCGCGCAGCTTGCCGACGATGATCGAGCCTTCGGCGCCGGCATTTTCGGCAATCTGGCGCACCGGCATCTCCACCGCGCGCCGGACGATTTCGATGCCGACCCGCTGGTCCTGGTTTGCAACCTTGATGCCGTCCAAAGCATTGACCACCCGAAGCAGGGCGACGCCGCCGCCCGGCAGGATGCCCTCTTCGACCGCCGCGCGGGTGGCATGCAACGCATCGTCCACCCGATCCTTCTTTTCCTTCACCTCCAGTTCGCTCGATCCGCCGACGCGAATGACGGCCACGCCGCCCGAGAGCTTGGCAAGACGTTCCTGCAGTTTTTCCCGATCGTAGTCGGAGGTCGTTTCCTCGATCTGCGCCTTGATCTGGCTGACGCGGCCGCCGATGTCGCCCTTGCTGCCGGCGCCATCGACGATGGTGGTGTTTTCCTTCTCGATCATCACTCGCTTGGCACGGCCGAGCGTTTCGAGCGTGACATTCTCAAGCTTGATGCCGACATCTTCGGAAACGACCGTGCCGCCGGTCAATACTGCAACATCCTCGAGGATCGCCTTGCGCCGGTCGCCGAAACCCGGCGCCTTGACGGCGGCGATCTTGAGACCGCCACGCAGCTTGTTGACGACAAGTGTTGCCAACGCCTCGCCTTCGACATCTTCGGCAATGATAAGCAGTGGGCGGCTGGCCTGGATCACCGATTCGAGGATCGGGATCATCGCCTGCAGGTTGGAAAGCTTCTTTTCGTAGATCAGGATGTAGGGATCTTCGAATTCCACCCGCATCTTCTGCTGGTCGGTGATGAAATAGGGCGAGAGATAGCCTCGGTCGAACTGCATGCCTTCGACGATCTCAAGCTCGATCTCGGCAGTCTTGGCCTCTTCGACTGTGATCACGCCTTCGTTGCCGACCTTTTCCATCGCCTCGGCGAGATATCGGCCGATCTCCGTGTCGCCATTGGCGGATATGGTGCCGACCTGGGCGATCTCCTCGTTGTTGGCGATCTTGCGGGCGCGCACCTTGAGCTCGGCGACGATAGCGTCCACGGCAAGGTCTATGCCGCGCTTGAGGTCCATGGGATTCATGCCGGAGGCGATCGCCTTGACGCCCTCCTTGACGATCGCCTGCGCGAGCACTGTTGCCGTGGTCGTTCCGTCGCCGGCAACATCACTGGTGCGCGATGCGACCTCGCGCAGCATCTGCGCGCCCATGTTTTCGAACTTGTCTTCGAGTTCGATCTCCTTGGCGACGGAAACGCCGTCCTTGGTGATCCGCGGGGGGCCATAGGACTTTTCGATGACGACGTTTCGTCCCTTCGGTCCGAGCGTCACTTTCACGGCATTGGCAAGGATATCGACGCCACGCAGCATGCGGTCGCGCGCGTCGCTACTGAACTTGACTTCCTTGGCTGTCATTGTCGGCCTCCCTCAGCACAAAACTCGCAGTCACGCGGCCGCGATCGAAATGGGCCCTGACGCTACCGATCGTCAATGTGGCACCCTCATCGAAAGCGCTGCCGCTCAACACGTTACTCTTCGCCATCATCAGGCGTCAGGATGTCGATCAAGGCCGCGACGCGGCCGGCCGGCAGATGCCGTCCTTCGCCGATCAGCGCCTCGTCGTTGTTGACCCAGGCGATCGCTTCGGCGAGTTCTGCTGCACTGGCTCCCGTCGCCAGCAGCTCTGCCATCAGCGTTTCGTCGACCGGGCCAAGAATCGCGGTGATATCCGCATGTTTCAGTCCCATGACGTTCTCCTTCCGTGTGATCGGTCAGGAATGCGGGATGAAGTCTTGTCTTCAGAGAGATGTAGATAGGCGACGGCGGGCGGGCATCAAGCAGCAGCGATCATAACATGGAAAGCGCGCACACAGAAAAGCGCGGCGGGAGACGCCGCGGTTGTCACCGTCCCGATCAGGTCACTCGGGTCGGAGAGAATTGTCGAGGAAGTACCATTGATCGAGGTTGGCCCGAATAACCGGCTCGATGGTGTTGTTCAACATCAGGATATCGTCGAGCTGGCGCGCCCCGGGGGGAAGCTTTATCGGGGTCAGTGCGCGACATTCGAAGCGGAAACCCTCGGTGCGCAGGTTGTACCACGGGCAGATGGTGGCGCCCGTCATGCGCGCCAGACGGACGGCAATGGCCAGGTTGCCTTCGAGATGCGGCTTGCGGTCGAAAAATGGCCCCCGAATGAATCCACCAAAACCCTCGTCGCAGAAGGTGCTGACAACGCCGCCGTTCTTCAGGATCTTGATGGCCGGCCGAATGCCCTCGGCGCCGGGCGGAAGGAACCGCAAGCCCGCCTTGCTGCGCACGCGCTCGGCGATCCACGCCTTGGCCCGGCCCCTGGGCGGAAGGTAGAAGGCATGGGGGTGAACGTTGATCCTCTGCAGAACAGTCGGGCCGACCTCCCAGTTGCCGAGATGCATACCGACGATGATGACAGGCCCGGCCTTGACGGCATCATCGATGATGTCGAGACCGTGGAATGTCAGCCGGTCGCGATTGTTCTGCAACCGGTTCACGACCGAGAACTCGGTCATCAGCCGCCCCTGCGCCCGGCAGTTTTCGCGAAACAGCGCCTGCTGCTCGGCCTCGTTGAGATCCGGCCGAAGGGCGCAGATCGTTTCTTGCGCGCGCCGCGACGCCACCTTGTGGAAGCGCGGCATGGCAAAAAGACCGAGCGCCGCACCCAGGTTGGAACAGGCATCCATCGGCAGGAGCTTCATGCCGAAATGCCCGCTGAGGTGCGCGAGGTTCCAGAGATTGTCGGTCACCCAGTAGCGCCAGAAGGCACGCAAGCCCTCCCGGCCGGAAAAGGCATCTGCAAGAGAGGGGCGCTCTTCGCTGGCGAATGTCCATGCCTTGCGCTTGGTAATTCTTTCGGCTTGGCGCGGTTCTTCAATGGTCATGGGATGGTCTCTGCCGTCGATGGAGGGTTACCGGAAGTCCGCCCTTCGGCCGCAGCGTCAGGCGGCAGATGGGCTCCACCTTGTGGCCGTCGACGACCGCTACCCGGAACTGCTGCGCAATGATCGCCAGGCACAGGATCGCTTCCGTCAGCCCGAAATGCAAGCCCGGGCAGACGCGCGGTCCGCTGGCAAACGGAATGAAACTATAGGGCGTCGGGCGACGCCCTCCCATGAACCGGTCCGGGCGGAAATGATGCGGGTCCTCGAACAGGCTTTCCGTTCGGTGCAGAAGCCACGGCACGATCAGAACGAGCGAACCGCGTTCGGCAGTGATGTCGCCGATCATTTCCGCCTGGCGCGTTTGGCGCGCCAGAATGGGAACGGGCGGGTAGAGGCGAAGCGTCTCCTCGATGATGGCCTTACACAATTCGAGCTGCGGCACGTCGTCGATCGTCGGCACCCGGCCGCCGCAGACGCGGCCAATCTCTTCATGGAGCGCCTTTTCCACCCATTTGGCGCGAGACAGAAGGTACCAGGCCCAGGTGAGCGTGGCGGCCGTCGTCTCATGGCCCGCCATGAAAATCGTCGCCGCTTCGTTGCGCAAGGCAACCAGGTCGAGCTTGAGTTCAGGATTTCGCTGCTGCCGACGGATCAACAGCTCAACCATGGAGTTGTGGTCGCCGCGGCCTTCGAGGTGATCTTCGACCACCTTGTCGATGATACGGTGGATGCGCTTGACCGAGCGACGAAGCGTCGGTGTTCGCAAGATCGGTAGCCCGTCGTCGAAGCCGAGGAAGTAGCCGAGATTGATCGAATCGACCAGCGATTGGTAGCTGGTGAAGCTGTCGGTGACCGCTGCTGCGCTGTCGTCGCCAAGCTGGTTTCCAAAGACGCTTCGCGCAATGATCTCGGCGGTCAGCCCAGCCATTTCGTGCAGGGCGTTGACCTGGGCACCATCCGGCATCCCGTGCCAGCGCTCAACCAGTTCGCTGGTCGTGCGCTCCATGACGGGGCCGAAGGCAGGCACCCTTTTGGCATGGACGATGTCGGCGACCAGGGGACGCCGCTGTTTCCAGGTGTCGCCGTCCGAGATGAAAAGGCCGTCGCCCAGCAGGAATTCGAGCGCCCGGCGCATCTGCGGGCTCTTGCGCTCGAAATTCTCGTGACGTTTGACGACAACCTGGCGGATGAGGTCGGGCGAATTGACCAGAACGACCTGCCGCCCGATCAGCCGGATCTGGGAAACCTTCTCCGTAAAGTCGTTGTTTCGCCAGATCGACAGAAAATCCGTTCGTGCCTGAAGCAGAAGCCGCAGAGGCTTTCCCGGCGGCCCCGAATAATAGTCGGCGCGCGCAGGTTCAAATCTTTCTTCCGACAGCTCTTCTCTGAATTTTACCGGTTGATGGAACCATCCAGCCATTGACGTCCGATCTGTCGAAAAGAAAGGAATAAATGCACTTGCGTTTCGGCGTTCAGAAGCAGGTTCGCGAGAGTATGGCTCTCGATATTTGTCTGCTGTTCTCTATCCTGCGCCTGTTCTACAAAGCGACAGTTTTCAATGTTGCCGGATCAGAGTTGTTCTTCGGCCGGTATCGCAGTGTGGTTAAAAAATGCGCGCAGTACGGAATGATCAGGCAAAACGCCGTTGACGTTTCATGCGTATGGGTCATGCGAGAAAAAGCTGCGGTCGTTCGAAGCAGATCAGGGGGCAATACTGGCGGTGCAGTCTTCGAGGCGCAAGGCGGCACAAGTAAATCAGGCCGCTGAAACAAGGGTTTTCAACCGAAAACGACCACTCGACAAGAATATGGCATGGCTCCGACGAGACAATCCGAAATGCGACTGGCTGCTTGGCCGAATGAGACCTGCTGCGTGGGGAGTGAGGCTGCGACGCCGTGTCGGCGGCTGCGTGTCGTGAAGCCGGGCTGCGTGCTGGATACAGAAACGCCGGCGACTTCGTCGACCAACGGGTCATGCGAAGTCGCCGGCGCTGATTGTCAGGCCGGAGCCCCAGGGATCAATCGTTTGCGGTCACCTTGACGCCAAGCACCGAAGGAATCGTGTTCGGTGCGCCCATGGCCGCGCCCATGATCATCGGGAACGGAACCGGCTTTTCCGGTGCGGCGCTGATCGTCAGGCTCTTCGGGCCGTCGAGGTAGGTGTTGACCGCGGACGATACCTGGTTCTGCAGTTCCGGCACGTTGAGCTGTGCCATCATCAACGGAACGAGGCCCTTCAGCGACTGCGCCAGCTGATCACCCGTGACACCCTGCTGCGAACCCGCATAGTCGAGCGCCTTCTTGGTGATCGAGGCGTCGTCGAAGCGGATCTCTGCACTGTTGAAGGTCAGCTGCTGCATCAGCCCCATCATGGCGAGACCCATCGCCTGATTGGCTTCTTCCTTGTTGGGGTTCGTTTCAGCGGACTTCATGGCTTCCTGAAGCGACTTCATGAAGGCAAGCGTGTAGCCCGAGATATCGACGGCGAGGTTCAGTCGGCCGACATTCTTGAAGTCGAAGGCATATTCCTCGAGCGAGACATTGCCGCTTTCGACTTCCCAGCTGCCCTTCATCGTCACCGCGCCGTCCAGCTTGGTCAGGCCAAGCTTTTCGATGGCCTCCTTGGTCTTGGGGTCTTCGACTTGCGAAAGGTCTGCCTTGAGGCCGGCAGCGGTTGCATCGAAGTCAAAGCCTGCATCGTTTTCCTGGCGGGCGAGGTTTGCTTCGCTGCTTTCCAGCGAGAAAACTTCCTTGCCCTTGGCGCTGACCGTGATCGGGCCGGTGCTGGCGCTTTCATAGAGCAGGATATCGTCGAGCGTGCCGCCGGCCGGATTGGCTGGAATCGACAGGCCGGAAATCAGAATGTCCTTGACCGCGAAGCTACCCTCATCCTGCGTGACGTTGACATCAGGGAAGGAGACGGTCTCGGCGTAGTAGCCGCCGCCCTCAGTTTCCTCGACACCTTCGAAGGTGATGTCGCCGATCTTCAGCGCGTCGCCGGGCTGGCCCGCGAGCTTGATCTGGACGCCCGAGGCAGTCACCGTGTCGCCGCTGACTTCAGCCTTGTCGAAGGTGAGGGTGGTGCCGTTCGAACTCGTCGCCGCATCGAGCTTCTTCATCAGGTCCGCACCGTCAAGCGCGAAGGCCGGGCCGGTGAGGGTCAGGAGTGCGGCGCTGGCCATCATCAGGCGGATCTTGCGCGTATGCATCATTGTGGAGTTCCTTCGTGAAAATATCTGATTGTTTAGCTGTGTCGAGGATGCGGCATCGCTAGTCTGGTTCGTATCGGCAAGCTGCGTCAACTGAGGCAGATAGCCTTATCGGCTGGCGAAATATGCCATGCCTGAGGCTCTTTCTCCCGTCAGTTCGCGTCCCGCAATGTCCTCCTCGCAAATCATCCAAATCAACAGCAGCCGAACCTAATACGAAACAGGGCGAAATTATATTCGCTCGATGAAATCGCATGGGCTTCCCCGCCCGGATGCTTTCCAGGACGTTACCGACGGCGATCGCTCACCCATGGCATAACCGTCCACGCGTTGCACGAACATTGCAGGGCCGGGTTTGCGCCGTTCAACAGCGCACCGGTGGCGCCATGCGGTTCTCCACAGCGCGATCCCCTGAAATCCTTGATGTTCCGGGTTTGTTGCGCTAGCAAGAACATATGGGACAAAGCCTTACTCCCCCGTCTGGCGGGGATGATCATATTCAACCGGTTGACCTGAAGGCGGCGCTGGAAGAGCGTTACCTCGCCTATGCCTTGTCGACCATCATGCATCGTGCGCTTCCTGACGTCCGCGACGGCCTGAAGCCGGTGCATCGGCGCATCGTTCATGCCATGAGCGAGATGGGGCTGAGGCCGAACACCTCGTTCAAGAAATGCGCCCGCATCGTCGGCGACGTCATGGGTAAGTTCCACCCCCATGGCGACGCTTCGATCTACGACGCACTGGTGCGCCTGTCCCAGGAATTTGCCATCCGTTATCCGCTGGTCGACGGCCAGGGCAACTTCGGCAATATCGACGGCGATAACGCCGCCGCCATGCGTTACACCGAAGCGAAGATGACCGATGTCGCCTCGCTTCTGCTTGAGGGTATCGATCAGGACGCGGTGGATTTTCGTCCCACCTACAACGAGGAAGACCAGGAGCCGACCGTGCTCCCCGGCGCCTTCCCCAACCTGCTTGCCAACGGCGCGACCGGCATTGCCGTCGGCATGGCAACGTCGATCCCGCCGCACAACGCCCATGAGCTTTGCGATGCGGCGCTGCACCTGATCCGCCATCCGGAGGCAACGGTCGAAGACCTTCTCTACGATCCCACCAATCCGCAGAGGGGTGGCATCGAGGGGCCGGACTTCCCCACCGGCGGCATCATCGTCGAAAGCCGCGCGAGCATGGCGGAAGCCTACCGCACCGGCCGCGGCGGTTTTCGTGTGCGGGCGCGCTGGGCGTCCGAGGAGCTCGGCCGCGGCGGCTATCAGATCGTCATCACCGAGATCCCCTACCAGGTCCAGAAGTCGCGGCTGATCGAGAAGATCGCCGAGCTTCTCGTCGCGCGCAAACTGCCGCTGCTGGAAGACATCCGCGACGAATCGGCCGAAGACATCCGTATCGTGCTGGTGCCGAAGAGCCGTTCCGTCGATGCCGGCATCCTGATGGAATCGCTCTTTAAGCTGACAGAGCTCGAAAGCCGTATTCCGCTCAACATGAACGTGCTGTCGATGGGGCGCGTGCCGCGCGTCATGGCGGTCAACGAAGTGCTTTCGGAATGGCTCGCCCACCGCCGCGATGTGCTGCAGCGCCGTTCGCGTCACCGTCTGGCTGCAATCGATCGCCGCCTGGAAATCCTCGGCGGTTACCTCGTCGCCTATCTCAATATCGACGAGGTCATTCGCATCATCCGCGAGGACGATGAGCCGAAGGCCGTGATGATGGAGCGGTTTTCGCTCACGGACCTTCAGGCCGAGTCGATCCTCAATATGCGGCTGCGCTCTTTGCGCAAGCTGGAAGAATTCGAGATCCGCACGGAATTCGACGCGCTGTCGAAGGAGAAGGCCGAGATCGAGGCTCTGCTCGCTTCCGAGGAGAAGCAGTGGCAGACCGTCGCCTGGGAAATCGGCGAGGTGAAGAAGAAGTTCGCCAAGGCGACCGAGATCGGCAAGCGTCGCAGCACCTTTGCCGATGCGCCGGACGCCGACATCGAAGCCATCCAGCAGGCGATGATCGAGAAGGAGCCGATCACCGTCGTCATCTCCGAAAAGGGCTGGATCCGCGCGCTGAAGGGCCACATCTCCGAGACCTCGACGCTGCAGTTCAAGGAAGGTGATGCGCTGAAGGTCGCATTCCCGGCCCAGACCACCGACAAGATCCTCGTCTTCACCACCGGCGGCAAGGTCTACACGCTCGGCGGCGACAAGCTGCCAGGCGGTCGCGGTCATGGCGAACCGTTGCGCATCATCGTCGATATGGAAAACGATCAGGACGTTCTGACGGCATTCGTGCACGATCCTGTCCGAAAGCTGATCGTTTCGTCGGCGGCCGGCAATGGCTTCGTGGTCGCAGAAGGCGATATCGTTGCCAACACCCGCAAGGGCAAGCAGGTGATGAACGTCGCCATGCCCGATGAAACGAAGCTGGTCATTCCGGTCAAGGGCGACCACGTTGCGGTCGTCGGTGAAAACCGCAAGATGCTCGTCTTCCCGCTGGTGCAGATCCCTGAGATGGCACGCGGCAAGGGTGTCCGACTGCAACGCTACAAGGATGGCGGCATTTCCGATATCCGTTGCTTTGCAATCGCAGACGGCCTCGTCTGGGAAGACAGTGCCGGCCGCGTCTTTACCAAGAGCAAGGACGAACTGGTCGAGTGGCTGGCTGATCGCGCCTCCGCTGGCCGCGTGGTGCCGAAGGGCTTTCCGCGTAGCGGCAAGTTCAGCGGCTGATCCATCGCTGCCTGCGCGGCTTCGCTGCGCAGGCCGACATCCATCAACTTCTTAAGCAATCTGAAATTTAGCGGAATACCCCGTTTTCGGCGCTTGAAAGCAACGTGCGGTCGTGGATCAATAACCATCCCAACAGGATGAAGACCATGCCGAATTCCGCTGCCCTCGACGATGTTCTCCTCGCCCTGGCAAATCCGGTTCGCCGTCGTATCTTCGAAATATTGCTCGGAGGTGAAACTGGGGTTGTCGAGGTCGCAGCCGCCGTTGCCGTTTCGCCCGATGCGCTTGAGCAGCATCTGCGCATCCTGGAGGAGGCTTGCCTGGTTTCGCGGCTGCCTGCTGGCGGCGGGGAGGCCGTGTGCGGCAATCCCGCGCCACTCGATATCGCCGCTGCGTGGATCGAAATGAACCGCGAGCTCTGGTCGATGCACATCCATGCTCCGAAATCTTTGGAGGCCGGCGGGGCGCCAGCCTGACGACGTCAATCATCCGATGCCAGCGCCGCTTCGAGGTGGTTGCCGTCTATTCCGGGCAGGGCAATGCCGCGCGGGCGGCCCGGCTGCGCATCTGCCAAAGTGAATGACCGATGAGCGCAAAGACCAGGACTGCGCCACCCGCAAGCGTTTGTGCCGTCGGGCTTTCGGCAAAAACCAGCCAGACCCAGATTGGCGCCAGGATGGTTTCGAGCAGATAGAACATGCCCACTTCCGGTGCCGACAGGAACCGCGGACCCGTGGCCAGGCAGAAGAATGCCAGCGGGATCATCACCAGGCCGTTGAACAGGATGTATTGCGGAGCCGCGATCGCAATCCCGCCGGCCGGCAGCATAAGAAGCGCCACTGCCGCCGGAAAAATGGCTGTCACCAGCGGCACCAGAGCCATATCACGGCCGCTTGCGCGGCTGATGGTGATGGCGGCGGCCAGCAGGAAGGCGGAACTTGCCGCCATCGCATCGCCGAAGAGATGGCCACTCTCGAGGCCGTCCTGCACGATCAGCCCGACGCCGAGCACCATTGCCCCCATCGTCACAAGCGTTGCGTTGGAGGGGCGTTCCTTCAGAAATATCCAGGAGAGCAGGGCCGCAAACATCGATGTAAACGCAAGGATGAAGACCACGTTTGCCGTCGACGTATTGAACACGGCGAGCAGGAACGTGCAGGAGTTGATGCCGTAAAACAGCCCGACAACCAGCCCGGCTTTGCCCGGAATGAGCGAGATCTTGCGACCGAGTAGCCGGTTGATCACGAACCACGCCAGAAGCCCGATAAGGAAAGTCGAAAGACTGCGCACGGCGAGCAGCGACCAGACTTCGCCACCGGCGGATCGGATGAGCGGAATGTCGAAGGAGAGAGCAAGGCCGCCAAGGCCGGTGATGGCAAGGCCGCGCCGGTGCAGCGCGGCATCAGTGGAAGGGCTCAATTTTCAATCCGTTTCCGTGGAGGGCGTTTCTGAAGGTGCGTCAGGACCATCGTAACGCTCCCAGCCACGGGGCATAAGGTGCTCCTGCGGCAAAAATTTCGTCTTGTATCCCATCTTTCGCGATCCCTTGACCCAATAACCGAGATAAACGTGCGGGAGGCCACGTTCCCTGGCGCGGCGGATGTGATCGAGAATCATGAAGGTGCCGAGCGAGCGGTCTTCATAGGCAGGGTCGAAGAAGGAGTAGACCATCGACAGCCCGTCACCCATCCGGTCGGTCAGCGCGGTTGCGATCAACGGCCCACGAGCCTTCTCGCTGATGCCGTCGCCTTCGACCCTCAAGCGGTATTCGATGATCTTGGTGTGCACATGGGTGTCCTCGACCATCATCGCATAGTCGAGAACCGACATGTCGGACATGCCGCCTTTCTGATGCCGTTGGTCGAGGTAGCGGCGAAAGAGGTTGTACTGTTCGCTCGATGGCTCTGCCGGATATTCCGACGAAATCACATCGCTGTTGGTCGCAAGGACGCGCCGCATCGACCGGCTCGGCGAGAATTCACTGGCGAGAATCCGTACGGAAACGCAGGCGCGACAGGTTTCGCAGGCGGGCCGGTAGGCGATGTTTTGAGAACGGCGGAAGCCGCCCTGGGTCAGGAGGTCGTTGAGTTCCGGCGCGCGCTCGCCCACCATGTGGGTAAACACCTTCCGCTCCATCTCGTTCGGCAGATAAGGGCAGGCTGCCGGCGCAGTGAGATAAAATTGCGGAGACGGTGTGGTCTGTGTGTTCATCGAGTGCGGCGGTCACTCTTGGCGCGGTTGTTCATGACAGTAGCATGGCGGAAGAATGCAAAACGTCAACTCACACGTTTGGGGCGGTTGCCCCTGGCGCGTGGATTGTTGTTCGTCGATTGCTTCGGTGGGGATCAGTAGCTGTCGCGGCGGACCGTCACGGTGCCGATCAAGAGATCGTGCAGCAGGCGGCTGCGATCCGTGAACAATCCGATCAGCAGAACGAGCGGCGTCAACAGCGCGTTGGCGATCCAGAAGATGACGAGATGCACGATCGCCGTCAGGAAATCCATCGGGCGCCCGTCCGTGCGCGCAATTGCCAATCCCATCATCCGCATACCAGGGGATGCCTGCTCGCGGCCGCCAACGGTTACGCCGAAATAGAGCATCGCCACCAGTGCAAAGAGCACCGGATAGAGCAGGAAGCCGAGGCCGAGCGTCAGGATGCCGAGGAAGAAAACGACCACGGCGGCCGGTATCCACAGCAGCGCGATGATGACGTAGTCGAGAATGAAGGCGAACACCCGCCGTGACAGCACACCCTGATAGGCGCGCCAGTCATTGCTCGGCAGCCGCAGTTCTTCGTTGTGCATCGTCATCTCTATAGGCCTCGTATGGTTGCAAGCTCGATATGGGTGGGGATTGCGTGCAAAACAAGGATTGCCCGCCATCCGCCACGACCTGCAGTTCATAAAGCTGGGGCGTTACCGACCCTTGGCCAGGATTTTTGCGACTTCGATGGCGAAGTAGCTGAGAATACCATCGCAGCCGGCGCGCTTGAAGGCGAGCAGCGTTTCGAGCATCACCTTGTCGCCGTCGATCCAGCCGTTGGCGGCCGCGGCCTTGACCTGGGAGTACTCGCCCGAAACCTGATAGGCGAACACCGGAAGGCCGAAGGCCTCCTTCATGCGCCAACAGATGTCGAGGTAGGGAAGGCCGGGCTTGACCATCAGCATATCCGCGCCCTCCTCGACGTCGAGGGCGGCGTCTCGGATCGCCTCGGTGCCGTTGGCCGGGTCGATGTAATACGTCTTCTTGTCGCCTTTCAGCAGGCCGCCGGTGCCGATCGCCTCGCGGTAGGGCCCATAGAATCCGGAAGCGAATTTCGTCGCATAGGCCATGATGCCGACATTCTGGTGGCCTGCAGCGTCGAGCGCCTGGCGGATCGCGCCAATGCGCCCATCCATCATGTCCGAGGGGGCGATGATGTCGGCGCCGGCATCGGCCTGGCCGACGGCGGCCCTGGCGATAGTCTCCACCGTTTCGTCGTTGACGATTTCCCCGTCGCGCAGGATGCCGTCGTGGCCATGGCTGGTGAACGGGTCGAGCGCCACGTCGGTGATGATGCCAATCTCAGGCACGGCCTTCTTGAAGGCGCGCGTCGCCTGATTGATGAGATTGTCGGCGGCAAGGCTGTTGGAGCCGGTCTCGTCGCGCAGCGACAGATCGATATTGGGAAAGGTGGCGATTGCCGGGATGCCGAGATCGGCTGCTTCCTTTACCGCTTCCACCGCTTTGTCGATGCTCATGCGGTTGACGCCCGGCATGGCGTCGATCGGCTGGACGATGTTCTCGCCCGGCACGATGAAGATCGGCCAGATAAGGTCGTCGACGGTCAGGCGGTTCTCCTGTACCAGCCGGCGCGTCCAATCGGCCTTGCGGTTGCGGCGCATGCGACGGTGCCCGGTAATCCTGTCCACAAGATTCGTCCTGTCGTTCATCACGCCGCGCCTTTCCCTGAAAACTTTGAGCTGGCATGCGCTTTATCATGCAGGGACCGCGCTTGGGAACGGTGCCGCCGACAACGGGCCTGCGGCATTTCTTCCTTTTACCGTGCGGCCGCGGGGGAGGGGGCTTCCTTCGTGCTGGCGGATGGCGCCGACCCGCCCTATCTTGCCGCCCATGCTTCATGATTCTGCCCATGTGCCGAAACCATCGCTGACCGAGATCCTTTTCGGCCTGTTCCTGCGGCTGGTATCGGCCTCGTGCTTCTGGTTCGCACTGAACTATTGGGCAATGCTGATCGGCTTTTCCCATGGCGGTGCCGGCCGCTTCGATCTCCTGACGCCGGAGTGGCGGGCAGCGGCAACCGCGCTCGCCGTCGTCTATCCGGTTGCGGCACTCGGCCTATGGCTGCTGGTCTCCTGGGGCCCTGTGGTCTGGGTGGTGGCGGCAGCGATCGAGATTGCCATGTACGAATTCTATCCGGTCAGTTTCGGCAACCGTCCGCTGCTGGTTGCCCTGCACGTTGCCGTCGCTGCTACCTTCATCCTTTTCAGGGCCGCGATGTTCTATCAGCGCTACCGGCAGGCGAGACAGGTAAGGGTTGATTCACCCTGAGACAGGCTCGCCGAATGGTAAGCTCATGTTAAGGCTGCGGTTTAAGTAGAATTTTAGACGTATTCGTTAGGTTCTCACTCAAGGCGGGAAGACAAACAGACACCGCCAAACAAAACAGTGAGGCAGTCAAATGAACACGAAGATGAAGCCGCAGGTCGCTGCGCCCCGAGACCCCCAGGAAGAAACCATCCGCGGTCTCTACATGGAATCCCTCCACCTCGTCGAGCGCCTGCACCGCCGTCTGCTCGACGTCATCAAGGACGAGTTCGACCGTCAGGGTCGTGACGACGTCAACGCCGTCCAGGCTCTGTTGTTGTTCAACATCGGCAACTCCGAGCTGACCGCCGGCGAACTTCGCTCCCGCGGCTACTACCTCGGCTCCAACGTTTCCTACAACGTCAAGAAGCTCGTCGATCTCGGCCTGATCAACCACCAGCGCTCGCGTGTCGACCGTCGTTCGGTCCGCATCAGCCTGACGGAAGACGGCCAGGAAATCGCCGAAACCGTCGCAAAGCTCTACGAGCGTCATATCGGCTCGATCCAGAAGGTCGGCGGCATCGGTTCGGACGAATTCACCCAGATGAACAAGCTGCTGCAGCGCCTTGATCGCTTCTGGAACGACTCGATCATGTACCGCCTGTAACAGGCGTCGCACACCTCCAGTTCAAAGAGCCGGACGCAATCCCTGCGTGTCCGGCCTTTGCCGTTTTTCCACGCCGGCGATGTTGCAGAAAGGCCGCAGTGGCTTGAAGCAAGAGGCGTGCCACATGCCTTTGGCGGCAGTCCGAGACACGAATTGGCCATATTGCTGTGACAGCGACAAGGGTATGCGGTAGGTGCGGCCACGTGTTTTCATCGACGTGGATTCGTTTTGCGTTCGCCTGCCGGTGAGGGTCCTCGCTCGCGGTATCGTGAATTCATGTGAGGGCAGGGTGGCTCGTTGGTTGACCTTTGTTAACCACGATCGTGTTAGGGCTACGGCAACATGCGTGCCTGCGCATAGGGCGCGTGCCAACGCATTGGGATGGTAGGAATATGTCAAAAAAGAATGGAATTGATGCATTCTCGCGCCGCGCATTTCTGCGTTCGGCCGCAACCTTCGGTGCCGTCGCCTGGGCGGGAGCCGCAGGTGCTCAGGACGCCCTGAACGAGATCATCAATTCGCCTCGCCGCGGCTCCTGGGACGACCAGTACGACGCAAAGGCGTCGCGCACGGCGACTACGGTCGTGTCCAATACGCCGGTCTTCGGCCCGGAGACGATCAACCATGTCCAACAGGCGATCTTCGATTATCAGAACATCGTTTCGTCGGGCGGTTGGCCAATGGTGGAAACCAGCCTCAAGCTCGAGATCGGCGTCACCGACCCGTCGGTGCAACAGCTGCGCCAGCGCCTGATGGTTTCCGGAGACCTGCCCCGTTCGGCCGGCATCTCCCAGCAGTTCGATTCCTATGTCGACGGTGCGGTCAAGCACTTCCAGGCACGCCATGGTCTGCCGGCAGACGGCGTCATCGGCGAATACACGCTGAAGGCAATCAACGTTCCGGCGACCACCCGTCTCGGCCAGCTGCAGACCAACCTCGTGCGCCTGCAGTCGATGTCCGGCGATCTCGGTCGCCGCTACGTGATGGTCAACATTCCGGCCGCCTACATCGAAGCGGTGGAGAACGGCCGCGTCGCGCTGCGCCACACCGCGATTGTCGGCAAGATCGACCGGCAGTCGCCGATCCTCAACTCCAAGATCTATGAGGTCATCCTCAATCCCTATTGGACTGCGCCGCGCTCGATCATCCAGAAGGATATCATGCCGCTGATGCGCAAGGACCCGACCTACCTGAAGCGCAACGCCATTCGCCTGTTCGACGGCAGCGGTGGCGAAGTGTCGCCGGAAACGGTCGACTGGAATGCCGAGAAGGCACCAAACCTGATGTTCCGTCAGGATCCGGGCAAGATCAACGCGATGTCTTCGACGAAGATCAACTTCCACAACGAGCATCAGGTCTACATGCACGACACGCCCCAGCAGGGCCTGTTCAACAAGCTGATGCGTTTCGAATCGTCCGGCTGCGTTCGCGTCCAGAACGTTCGCGACCTTTCGAGCTGGCTTTTGAAGGAAACCCCCGGCTGGTCGCGCCAGCAGATGGAGGCCACGATCAAGACCGGCGTCAACACGCCGATCACGCTGGCCGAAGAGGTCCCGGTTTTCTTCACCTACATCACCGCCTGGTCGGCGAAGGATGGTGTCGTGCAGTTCCGCGACGACATCTATCAGCGTGATGGCGCGACCGAACTGGCGCTGCAAACGCCTTACGGCGTCGAGCAATCGGCCGGCTCGGTCGAGTCGGATGCTCTGCCGCAATAAGCAAAGTCGGGCAATTAATTGCAAAAGCCGCGCTTCCCCTGGCAGCGCGGCTTTTTCGTTGGTCCGCGGCTGCGATGTTTAGGCGCGGCAGATGGGGGAAATGACGCAAACCGCACAGCGGATATTGCTCTCGCCGTGCGAGGAAGCTAAAGAACTGCCACCTTTGAGAGGAGCCTCGCGCCGATGCTTGCACAGAACAATGATGCCTTCTTCACCCGCTCTCTCGCCGACAGCGATCCGGAAATCTTCGGCTCGATCGAAAAGGAGCTGGGTCGCCAGCGCCACGAGATCGAACTGATCGCCTCCGAGAACATCGTGTCGCGCGCCGTGCTCGAGGCTCAGGGCTCGATCATGACCAACAAATATGCCGAGGGCTATCCGGGCAAGCGCTACTACGGCGGCTGCCAGTTTGTTGATATCGCTGAAGAATTGGCGATCGAACGGGCCAAGAAGCTCTTCGGTGCCAAGTTCGTCAACGTTCAGCCGAACTCCGGCTCGCAGATGAACCAGGCCGTGTTCCTCGCGCTCTTGCAGCCGGGCGACACCTTCATGGGTCTCGACCTCAATTCCGGCGGCCACCTGACGCACGGTTCGCCGGTCAACATGTCCGGCAAATGGTTCAACGTGGTTTCCTATGGCGTTCGCGAGAGCGATCACTTGCTTGATATGGACGACGTCGCCGAGAAGGCGCGCCAGCATAAGCCCAAGCTGATCATCGCCGGCGGTACCGCCTATTCCCGCATCTGGGACTGGAAGCGCTTCCGCGAGATCGCCGACGAAGTTGGCGCCTACCTGATGGTCGACATGGCGCACATCGCCGGTCTGGTTGCCGGTGACCAGCATCCGTCGCCGGTTCCCCATTGCCACGTCGCAACCACCACTACGCACAAGTCGCTCCGCGGCCCGCGCGGCGGCATGATCCTGACCAACGACGAGGACATCGCCAAGAAGATCAACTCGGCGGTCTTCCCGGGCCTCCAGGGTGGCCCGCTGATGCACGTCATCGCTGCCAAGGCGGTTGCTTTCGGCGAGGCGCTGCAGCCGTCCTTCAAGGACTATGCAGCCCAGGTCGTCAAGAACGCCCGCACGCTTGCCGAGACGCTCAAGGCAAACGGTCTCGATATCGTTTCCGGCGGCACGGACAACCACCTGATGCTGGTCGACCTGCGCAAGAAGAACGCGACCGGCAAGCGCGCCGAGGCTGCGCTGGGCCGCGGCTACATCACCTGCAACAAGAACGGCATCCCGTTCGATCCTGAAAAGCCGTTCGTCACTTCGGGCGTCCGTCTCGGTACCCCGGCCGGCACGACCCGCGGCTTCAAGGAAGCAGAATTCAAGGAAATCGGCGAGCTGATCGTCGAAGTGCTCGACGGCCTCAAGGTCGCCAACTCCGACGAAGGCAATGCCGCCGTCGAAGCGGGCGTGCGCGAGAAGGTGATGACGCTCACCGGCCGCTTCCCGATGTACGGCTACATGTGATCGGCTCATCATGCGCTGCCCCTATTGCGGTTCCGAAGACAGCCAGGTGAAGGACAGCCGTCCGGCAGAGGACGGTAACGCAATTCGTCGTCGCCGTATCTGCCCGGATTGCGGTGGTCGCTTCACGACCTTCGAACGGGTGCAGCTGCGTGAGCTGATGATCATCAAGAAGACCGGTCGGAAGGTTCCTTTCGACCGGGACAAGCTCTTGCGATCCTTCGAGATCGCGCTCCGAAAGCGCCCTGTTGATCGTGACCGCATCGAGCGGGCGGTCTCCGGCATCGTGCGGCGGCTCGAAAGCTCGGGCGAGACCGAGATCCCTTCGGAAGAGATCGGCTTGCAGGTGCTGGAAGCGCTTAAGAGCCTCGACGATGTCGCCTTCGTCCGCTACGCGTCGGTCTATCGGGACTTCTCCCACGCCGAAGATTTCGAAAAGGTCATCGCCGAGATCAGCGCCAAGATTGCGCGCGACCCCGGCGAATAGGAAGGCGCACCGGATCGCCATGGCCAACCCCACCCGTAAGGACGAGAGGTTCATGGCGGCGGCGCTGCGGCTGACACGCCAGCATCTCGGCCAGACATCCACCAATCCCTCCGTCGCCTGCTTGATCGTCCAGGATGGTGTCATCGTCGGACGTGCGGTGACGGCAAGAAGCGGCCGGCCCCACGCCGAAACTCAAGCACTTGCCGAAGCGGGCGAACGGGCACGCGGCGCGACCGCCTATGTCACCCTTGAGCCCTGCTCGCATCACGGCAAGACGCCGCCCTGCGCCGATGCGCTGGTCGCCTCCGGCGTTGCCCGAGTCGTCATTTCGATCCTCGATCCCGATGAACGCGTCGCCGGTCGCGGCGTCGCGCGTTTGCGTGAAGCCGGCATCGCGGTCGATATCGGCGTTCTGCCGCAGGAGGGACATGGCGCGCTCGAAGCCTATCTCACGCGGCAGGTCAGCAAGCGCCCGCATGTGACTCTCAAACTTGCAGTTTCTGCCGACGGCATGATCGGCCGAACAGGTGCCGGACAGGTCCGTATCACCGGCCCGATTTCCAGGGCACAGGTCCAGATCCTCAGGGCGCAAACCGACGCGATCCTTGTGGGCATTGGGACCGCGACTGCGGATGATCCGGAATTGACCGTGCGTTTGCCAGGTCTTGAAGATCGCTCGCCCATCCGCATCGTCCTCGATCGGCGACTGGACCTTTCGCTAGGCTCGAAGCTCGCGCGGTCGGCGGAGCAAACCCCTGTCATTGTCGTGTCGGGAGAGCCATCGATACAATCGGAACTGGAGCCGGCCAATGAACGGGCTGGCCGGCGCGCTGCGTTGGAGGCAGCCGGTGTCGAGGTGCTGGAAGCCGGAACGGTTGCCGATCTGCTGACGGCACTCGGTTCGCGCGGCATTTCCTCTCTGCTCGTCGAGGGTGGTGCAGTTGCCGCTCGCGCTTTCCTGGACGCTGGGCTGGTCGATCGCATTCAGATCTATACCGGCCCGCAAACCATTGGCGAAAACGGCATCGCATCCCCATTTGATCGGAAATCCGTGCCCTCCGGCTTTAAGCTCGTTCGTTCCGCGCAATACGGCGACGATCTTTTCGAAGAATACGAAAGAGAGAACTGATGTTCACAGGCATTGTCACTGATATCGGCACCGTTGATGCCGTCACGCCGCTGAAGGAAGGCGTGAAGCTACGCGTCGCCACCACATACGATCCGAGGACCATCGATATGGGGGCGTCCATCGCCCATTCCGGTGTTTGCCTGACGGTGACGGCCCTGCCGGATGGCGGCAGCAACGAACGCTGGTTCGAGGTCGAGGCGTGGGAAGAGGCTTTGCGTCTGACGACCATCGCTGGCTGGAAAAAGGGGACGCGGATCAACCTTGAGCGGTCATTGAAGATCGGCGACGAACTCGGTGGCCATCTCGTTTCCGGTCATATCGACGACAAGGCGGAGATCCTCTCGGTCGAACCCGAGGGCGACGCCGTGCGGTTCAGGCTGCGCGCGCCCACACACTTGGCCAAGTTCGTAGCGCCGAAGGGATCCGTTGCGCTGGACGGCACCTCGCTGACGGTCAACAAAGTCGATGCAGCCGATTTTGACGTCCTCTTGATCCGGCATTCGCTCGAGGTGACGACCTGGGGCGAACGCCGGGCGGGCGATTTCGTCAATTTCGAAGTCGACACGATGGCGCGCTACGCCGCTCGCCTTGCGGAGTTTCCTGCGCCGAAGGCCGAATAGACGGCCGCGGCCGCCAGAATCCGACAAAGCGCACCATCTCAAGTGTGGAGATGGTGCGCTTCTTATTCGTTGACTGTACGCGTACTCAACGCATGTAGAAGGTGAGGCTTCCGTCGGCACCCTGCTGAGCGCCTCCTATGTTACCCATTTCGATATTCTTGGCCTTTAGCTGCGCGGCCAATTCCGCGTTGCCGTTGACCGCAGCTTGCAGGGCTGCGCGTTGTTCGGCCGTCGCATGCTCGACCCACAGACGGGTCTGATCTTGCTCGCTCAGCGTGGAAACATCGACGATGGTGAACTTGTCCCCCTTGAAATCGCGCACCGTCTTCTCGATTTCAGCCGGCCATTCCATTTTGGCGTCCTGAGCGTGCGGTATAGCTGCGAAGGCGAGGGACGAGAACGCAGCAATGACTGATAGCTTGGCAATGCGATTCATGATCATGCTCCTTGGTTGTCTGCGGCGCAGTGACCAGTAACCTGATACCCGAACACAATACCCGATGCGGGTTTCCGGAAGGCCTGCTGAGATGCGTGTCGCAGTCGCCAGCAGGCTGCATTACGGGCGACTTACCCGCAGCAAAATGTGTTGGATTCCCTTGTCTGATCGGGTGGTGTTGCCTGTCGTAGTTCGCCTGCACCCGATCGCTGGCAATCTTGCGTGCAATCTGGACGTTTCGATGGCGTTTTCATCAAAACGACAATTGAGGATTGTTACGTCTCCAAATGCGCGGGCATTGGCGCCTTACGGGCCGTGGCGCCAGCAAGCGTTCGCTGCCGTTCAAACATGATGACATACGTGCCGTGATAGCTCGTGCGCCAGAATTCCTTGAAACCCTGCTTTTCGGCGACACGGACAGAGGCACGGTTGCCGACATCGATGATGCAGGTTTTTCGCACTTGGGGAAACTGCCGATCAGCCCATTCGAGCGCGGCGCTGACTGCCTCGGTTGCAAGCCCCTGGCCGTGCGCTTTGGGGGAGAGCGCCCAACCGGTCTCCATCGTTCCTTCAAGCGATGGCGTGATCAGCCGATGCACGTCGTGAAAGCCGGCCTCTCCAAGAAAGGCACCGGTCGTACGATCCTGGATGGCGAAGAAGCCGAAGCCGAAATAATGCCACATGCCGACCTGGCGCAAGAACCGCGTCCACGATTGCTCACGTGTATAGGGAACGCCGCCGACGAAACGCGTTACCTCACTGTCGGCAAACAGGGCGGCATAGGCCGTGAAGTCGTCGCGTCGATAGGGACGCAGGACCAGGCGTTCGGTCTCTATGATAGGAACACTGTGCATGTTTTATCCGCTGCAATTGGTTTGGAAGGTGGGATGATCAGATACCGGGCTCGCTGTCCCAGTAGTCGACAGCGCTTTCAGGCCTGCCGGTGAACTGGAATCGGCGCTCGCCGGCGGCTGTGCGCGTCCTGGCGTCGAACTTGCCGGAATCCGGGTATTCACAGATCTCGGTTGCGGCCATCGTCGAAATCGACAGATATTTGAGCGGCACGGTTCCGGTGTTGATCAGGTGGTGCGCTGTCTCAGGGCCGCCCGCCGGCGCTCCCAGAATGTCGCCCGGCCCCACGGCGTAGCGCTCCGTTCCGAAGCGGTAGGTGCCTTCGCCTTCGATGATGATGAACAGCTCCTCTTCCACATGGTGGTTGTGGAAGGGGCATCCGGATTTGCCCGGCGGCACTTCCCCATAGCCGACGCCAAGGTCTTTCAGCCCCAGCCGTTTGCCAAAAGAGGTGTCGCGGGACTCGAAAAACGTGCCTTCTGACCAATGGTCGAGTGCAATGTCCCTTGGGTTGATGATAGGTTTGTTGTTGTCCGCCATAAGTTCCTCCCCGGCGCTATCGTCGCCGCACCGGACGACCTCTCCCGATCATCCGTGTCGAGCGATTGACGTTCGGTCAATTGCCAAACTTTCAGGTGTCCGGCGGCGGCCGTCCATTTCTGCGGGAGCATTTGCAGGTCGGTTGAGGGCAATGGCGCGTGGCAAGGCTGCCGTCAGTTGGGGACATGGGCGCCCCGCGCGTGGTGGAGGAGGGCGGCGTGAACGGCACCAAGGTTGCCGGCGACGCCGACGCAGAGGCCTCGAATCTCCTCCGTTGCCGCTAGAAGGTCCGGCACCATGATCGTCATCATGCCGGCGGATGACGCCGAACGCACGCCGTTATGGCTATCCTCCAGCGCAAGGCAGAGCTCGGGCGCGACATCGAGCCGCCGGGCAGCTGTCAGGAAAGGTTCGGGATGCGGCTTGCCCAGTTGGTAGTCGCCATGGGCGACGACCACCGGAAAGCGGTCGAACAACCCGTGAAGGCCCAGGTTTCGCTCGACATCGTGATGCCCGGACGATGTTGCGATCGCAAAGGGAATGCCGAGCTCCTCCAGGGAGCCGATGAGCTCGACCACGCCGGGCTTCAACTGCAGTTCGGTCGTTGTGCGAACATGGAAGGCGGCCGCTGCTTGTTTCCAGAAGCGATCGAGGTCGAAATCCGGCCCGAAATATTCGCCGAGCGATTGTCGTGTCGCTTCGCCCGACAGGCCGATCGATGAAAGGTAAAGCGAAAGCGGCATGGTCCGTCCGAGCACTTGCGCGGCGGCGAGCATGGCATCGCGATAGAGCGCCTCGGTATTGAACAACAGGCCATCCATGTCAAAGACGACGGCCTGAGGCATACGGGGCAGGCGGATCGACATCGACGGATCGACATCATGCATCAGAGACAACTTTCGCTCGATTTCCTTTGCCTAAGCGGCGTTGTCCCCGATCAGGCGTTGTGTCTGTCCTGATTATTGTCATTGTCGGAAACGCCTGGCTACCCCCTCAAGCGTGACACGAGCGTTCCACGCCGTCTGTCACGGTCTCTGCTGGGGCGCGTGCAACGCGGCAAAAGGGCGCCGACAGCGGAATTTGCTTGCCATTCGGCGCCGGTCGTGGTTTGACCGCCGCCTCAGCCGGTCGCTCCGGCGCGGAAATCTCAAGACAGGTGATCCATGGCGAAGACCAAGGCTGCCCACATCCTGATTGTGGAAGCACGCTTCTATGACGATATGGCCGACGCATTGCTCGATGGCGCCAAACATGCACTGGATGCAGCCGGCGCGACCTATGATATCGTGACGGTACCCGGTGCCCTCGAAATCCCGCCGGCGATCGCCATGGCGCTTGATGGTGCGGACGAAGGCGCCGTCGAATATGATGGCTTCGTCGCGCTCGGCATGGTCATTCGTGGCGAGACCTATCATTTCGATATCGTCGCGAACGAATCCTCGCGCGCGATCATGGACCTCGCCGTCAGCGAAAGCCTTGCCATCGGCAATGGCATCCTGACGGTCGAAAACGACGATCAGGCCCGGGCGCGTGCGCGCCGGTCGGAAGGCGACAAGGGCGGCTTTGCCGCACGTGCTGCGCTGACCATGATTGAACTGAAGAAGAAATTGGGCACAGAACAGTGACGAACACCCCCTCGGATCAGCCGTTGAAGCAGGCTAACCAACGCGGCGCGGCGCGTCTTGCGGCCGTGCAGGCGCTCTACCAGATGGATATCGGCGGCACCGGCGTGCTCGAAGTCGTCGCTGAGTACGAAATGCATCGTCTCGGCCAGGAGCTGGACGGCGATACCTATCTGAAGGCCGATGCCTCGTGGTTTCGCTCGATCGTCGCCGGCGTCGTGCGCGATCAACGCAAGCTCGACCCCTTGATCGGCTCGGCATTGCAGGACGACTGGGCGCTGTCGCGGCTCGACTCCACCGTTCGTGCCATTTTGCGCGCAGGCACCTTCGAGATGCTGGAACGCAAGGATGTGCCTGTTGCGGTGATCGTCACCGAATATGTCGAAATCGCCAAGGCCTTCTTCGGCGACGACGAGCCCAAGCTGGTCAATGCCGTTCTTGACCGGATTGCCCGGCAGGTTCGCGGCGAGCCCAAGAAGTAGCGCGGCCATGGTTGCGGCTGCCGTCGATGATATGGGCTCTGCCCTTCGCGAAGCGCGCCGCAATGTTTTCCTTCTGACGGCGGCGCAGGCGATCCTTGGTGTCGTCGGCCCGATCTGCTTTGCCGTCGGCGGTGTTGCCGGCTATCAGCTGCTCGCTGACGACAAGTCGCTGGCGACGGCGCCGCTGACTGCCTACAATGTCGGCATGGCGCTCGGCGTCATTCTCGTCGCAACGCTCTCACGCCTTATCGGCCGGCGCTTCGCCTTCATGGTCGGTACCGGGATTGCGTCTGTCGGCGCCGCGGTCGCCGCGGTCGCGCTCTTCCGGGAAAGTTTCTGGCTCTTTGCCTTCGGTCTTGCCATTCTCGGCTCTTCCAACGGATTTACCCAAAAACTGCGCTTCGCCGCCGCCGAC
The DNA here is from genome assembly GCF_003355565.1 of Ensifer sp. M14. Taxonomy (NCBI): domain Bacteria; kingdom Pseudomonadati; phylum Pseudomonadota; class Alphaproteobacteria; order Hyphomicrobiales; family Rhizobiaceae; genus Ensifer; species Ensifer sp. M14. The sequence goes on along the minus strand of NZ_QJNR01000004.1, from coordinate 3,484,249 downwards.
GCCTCGCCGTCTTTCTACAAGCCGAAGGCGATATCGTGGATCCTGGGCGGGGGGATCGTTTCCGCCGTTCTCGGTCCGCAGATCGTCATTTTCGCCGGAGATCTGTTCGCGCCCGTCGCCTTTGTCGGCGCTTTCATCGCCTTGCTGCCGATCTGCCTGCTAGCCGCATTCTTCTTTGCGCCGCTGCGCTTGCCGGAGCAGGGAACGGTGGCGAGCGAGTATCACGGCCAGTCCACGCGTTCGCTCGGCGAAATCGTTCGCAACCAACGCTTCATCACCGGCATGGTCTGCGGCATCTCGAGCTATGCGTTGATGACATTCATGATGACCGGTGCGCCGGTCGCCATGGTCGTCGGCTGCGGCTTTTCCACCGAGCTTGCAACGCTCGGCATCCAGTGGCACGTGCTTGCGATGTTCGCGCCGAGCTTCTTTACCGGGTGGCTGATCACGCGCTTCGGCGCCGAACGCATCGTCGCCTGCGGGCTGCTCTTGCTCATGGCCTGCGCCGCGGTCGCGCATATGGGCCTGGAACTCTGGAATTTCTGGGGCGCGCTGGTGCTTCTCGGTCTTGGTTGGAATTTCGGCTTCATCGGCTCGACCGCCATCGTTGCCGGCAGCTATCGCCCTCAGGAGGCCGACAAGGTTCAGGCCTTTCACGACATCGTCCTGTTCACCACCGTCGCGCTGTCGTCCTTTGCCTCCGGCAAGGTTCTCTCGGTCTATGGCTGGGACATGCTGAATGCCGTCGTCTGGCCGGTGACATCCGTCTGCCTTCTTCTGCTCTTCTTGCTGATGCGCGCTCGCCCTAACGTTGCGGCCTGAACCGCCGCTTTTTTCCGAAATCTTCAGTTCGCAGAGGGCCGCCGGTAGTTAGATTTCCGGGGCTTGACGATCTTTCGTTGCAATCGCACTCTGGCCTCGCCGTGAGGGGTGCTGCTTGAGGAGGTGGTGCGTGATTCGCGGATTTGAGGGGCCTGCGGCCGGGAGTGAGTCCGCGGGTTGAAACGGAGGGTAATGCGAAATGACCATTTTATTGGGCGTTATCGCATGCGGGTTGCTCGCGCTGGCTTACGCCATCTGGGCAACACAGTCGGTGCTTGCCGCCGACCAGGGGAACGCCCGCATGCAAGAAATCGCAGGCTACATTCGTGAAGGGGCGCAAGCCTATCTCACGCGTCAATACAGAACCATCGCCATCGTCGGCGTCGTCGTTTTCATCGGCGCCTGGGTTCTTCTTTCTTCCGCAGCTGCTTTCGGCTTTCTCGTTGGCGCAGTGCTTTCGGGTGCCGCCGGCTTCATCGGCATGCACGTTTCGGTTCGCGCAAACGTGCGCACCGCGCAGGCCGCCTCTGTCAGCCTCGCATCCGGCCTCGATATCGCCTTCAAATCCGGCGCCATCACCGGTCTTCTCGTTGCAGGCCTCGCCCTGCTCGGCGTATCTGTCTACTACCTCATCCTGACCGCGGGCCTCGGGCACGAGCCCGGGTCGCGTGAGGTGATCGATGCGCTCGTGGCGCTCGGTTTCGGCGCGTCGCTGATCTCGATCTTCGCCCGTCTCGGCGGCGGCATCTTCACCAAGGGTGCAGACGTCGGCGGCGACCTCGTCGGCAAGGTGGAAGCCGGGATCCCGGAAGACGATCCGCGCAACCCCGCGACCATCGCCGACAATGTCGGCGACAATGTCGGCGACTGCGCCGGCATGGCGGCCGACCTGTTCGAGACCTATGCGGTCTCGGTGGTTGCAACCATGGTTCTGGCAGCGATCTTCTTTGCCGGCACGCCGGTTCTCTCGACCGTCATGGCTTATCCCCTGGCGATTTGCGCGACCTGCATCATCACGTCGATCATCGGTACCTTCTTCGTCAAGCTCGGGACCAACAACTCGATCATGGGTGCGCTCTACCGGGGCCTGATCGTCACTGGTTTGCTGTCGATCGTCGGGCTTGGCGCCGCTACGTCGCTAACGATCGGCTGGGGCTCGATCGGGACGGTCGCAGGCCAGGACATCACCGGCTGGAACCTGTTCCTGTGCGGTATTGTCGGCCTGGTGGTGACGGCACTGATCGTGGTGATCACCGAGTATTACACCGGCACCAACAAGCGCCCGGTGAATTCCATTGCACAGGCGTCGGTCACGGGCCACGGCACGAACGTGATCCAGGGGCTGGCCGTCTCTCTGGAGTCGACGGCGTTGCCGGCCATCATCATCGTCGGCGGCATCATCTCCACCTATCAGCTGGCTGGTCTGTTCGGAACCGGCATTGCAGTGACTGCGATGCTTGGCATTGCCGGCATGATCGTCGCGCTGGATGCCTTCGGTCCGGTGACGGACAATGCCGGCGGCATCGCCGAGATGTCGCATCTGCCGCCCGAAGTGCGCAAGTCGACCGATGCACTCGACGCGGTCGGCAATACGACGAAGGCCGTGACCAAGGGGTATGCCATCGGTTCGGCCGGTCTCGGCGCGCTGGTTCTGTTTGCAGCCTATTCCAACGATCTCAGCTACTTCGCCGCCAATGGCGACAAGTATCCGTATTTCGCCGATGTCGGTCAGATCTCTTTCGATCTCTCGAACCCCTATGTCGTTGCCGGATTGATCTTCGGCGGCCTCATTCCGTATCTCTTCGGCGGCATTGCGATGACCGCCGTCGGGCGCGCTGCAGGGTCGATCGTCGAGGAAGTGCGCCGTCAGTTCCGCGAAAAGCCGGGCATCATGGCCGGCACGGAGAAGCCTGATTACGGTCGCGCTGTCGACCTGCTCACCAAGGCGGCGATTCGTGAAATGATCGTCCCGTCGCTGCTGCCGGTTCTGGCGCCGCTCGTGGTTTATTTCGGGGTACTGCTCATATCCGGCTCCAAGGCATCCGCCTTTGCAGCTCTGGGCGCATCGCTGCTTGGCGTCATCGTCAACGGCCTTTTCGTCGCGATCTCGATGACTTCGGGTGGGGGCGCCTGGGATAATGCCAAGAAAAGCTTCGAGGACGGTTTCGTCGACAAGGACGGCACGCGGCATCTCAAGGGTTCCGAAGCGCACAAGGCATCGGTAACCGGCGATACCGTCGGTGATCCCTACAAGGATACGGCTGGTCCTGCAGTGAACCCGGCGATCAAGATCACCAACATTGTGGCGCTGCTGTTGCTGGCCGTCCTGGCTTGACGGACGCCTGAAACGAAAAGGCCCGCGGAGCGCATGTCCCGCGGGCCTTTTTGTGTGGTGAACCTCGGGATTACTTGCCGAAGTCCTTGAAGAGATTTTGCGCCGCAGCCTTGCCGGCGCCGGGGCCTGTCAGAAGCTGCCCGAGGAAGCTGGTTTCCTTGCCGCCGGTCGGTGTCGTGCGCGACAGTGTGTCGAAGACCTTGCCGTCCTTCAGCGTGTAGTGCGCGAGCTGGCTGACCGTGCCTTCCTTGTCGAAATAGACGGCAAGGATCGACTGGTCGACGAGCTGCGGCTTCATGAACGCCACCGGGCGTTTGCGGGTCTGCGAGATGTAGTAGAATACCTCGTTGTCGAAGGTCGCGGTCGTCGACGGCGTGCCGAGCGAAAGCAGAACCTGTTCACGGCTGGAACCGACAGGAACGAGATTTAGCGTTTCCTGATCAACCACATAACCCTGGTGGAGAACTTCACCGACATTAGCGGACTGGCAGGCGGAGAGAGCAATGGTGCTAACAGTCGCTACGGCCGCAACTCGGCCAAGGACCTTCAAATTTGTTCTGAAAAACCGCTTCGTCAACGACAGCTCCCTTTGGAGTAACGATGGCAGATCCGCCATTGCAATTCGTGCATGCTTCGGTAAACCAGCTTCGGCTATCATGCAACAACCGTCATGGGCGCTTGCGCGCATTTCGAGAAAGCCAAAGCTGGGCTTTGTGATGATTTTTGGACTGTTCAAAAGAAAAAGCGGCAATATTGCGATTGTCGAACGGCAATATGCGTTATTGACGTCGGCTGCGCGTCAGCCGTACCTCTATACGGACCTCGACGTGCCCGACACGGTGATGGGCCGTTTCGAGATGTTGTCGGCCGTGTTGATCCTTTATTTCCGGCGCACGCGCGGGTCGGCGCGTACCGGTCAGGAGGTCGCACAGGAGATTGTCGACGCCTTCTTCGAGGATGTCGACCATTCGATCCGTGAACTCGGAGTTGGTGACGCTGGCGTCCCGAAGAAGATGAAGAAGCTCGCCAGCATGTTCTATGGCCGGCTCGAATCCTATGCGGCGGCGCTCGAAGGCCGGGACGCGGTCTCGCTTGCTGCGGCGCTGAAGCGTAACTTCTATCCGAAGGGCGATGAGGGGGATCCGGCGATGGACGGCCTGGCTACCTACCTGCTCTCCGTCGAGGGGCGGCTCGCGGCTGAACCGGAAGAGCGCGTCGAAACGGGCCAGTTGCACATTCCTGCCGCCGGAGAGTAATAAGCGGCCATTGATGCCGCAGCCAGCCGCTGGTGTGCGGCGCTATCCGCGAGAAGAGCGCTTCCGTCATGGCGCCCGCGTGAGGAAGGACCTGATCATGAAAGACGATAGCCGACCGGCATTTTCCTACCCGGTAAAGGTCGGGCATATCTCCGCCAATGCCGTGACCGTCCGCCTCTCGGCAAACGAGAGCGAACGGCAAGCGCTGGCCGAACTTTGGGACGTGCGCGAAGTCCTGTCGCTTTCGGCCGATCTGCAGATCGCGCGCTGGAAGAGGGACGGTGTCAAGATCAAGGGCGACGTTACCGCCCGGATCGTACAGTCCTGCGTCGTGACGCTCGAACCCGTCGAGGCCGACATTCAAGAGCCCATCGAGGCGATCTTCGTGCCGGAAGGATCGAGGCTTGCCCGCCAGGCCAGCAACGACGGCGGGGAGATGATCCTAAGCCCCGATGGCCCCGATATCCCCGACACTTTTAGCGGCGACACGATCGATGCAGGTGTCGTGGTCACCGAGCACGTGGCGCTGGCGATCGAGCCCTATCCGCGCAAGCCGGGTGTCACTTTTGGCGCGCGTATCGAAAGTACGGCCGCAGACGACGAGAAGCCGAACCCGTTTGCAGCGCTGAAGGACTGGAAAAAGGACTGAGGCTGCCAAAGCCACCCCTACAATTCGGTTGTCACGCGGGCGAAAAGCAGTATTTTGGCCCGACTCCGGCCAAATGAGCCCCCGCAGCGATCTGCCGCGTGTCTGGCTCAAGCGTCAGAAGCAATATGTAACGTCGTTGCGTTCGAATGCGTGCGCCACGGCAGCACGTGTTGTGTGGCAGGAAAAAAGGATAAGACACGCGTGGTCAGAATTTCTCTTGACGTGATGGGCGGCGACTATGGTCCTGAAGTCGTCATCCCGGGCGCCGCAAGGGCGCTTGAACGTCATCCGGACATAAGGTTTGTCCTGTTCGGCATAGAAGCGCAGTGCGCCGATATCTTGGCCAAACATCCCAAGCTCAAGGCGAGCAGCACCTTCCATGACTGCGAGATCGCGGTCGGCATGGACGAGAAGCCGAGCCAGGCACTCAGGCGCGGTCGCGGCAAGTCGAGTATGTGGCGGGCGATCGATGCGATCAATGCCGGTGAGGCCGACGTCGTTGTGTCGGCCGGCAACACCGGTGCGCTGATGGCCATGTCGGTCTTCTGCCTGCGCACGATGCAGGGCATCCAGCGCCCGGCGATCGCGGCGATCTGGCCGACCCTGAAGGGCGAGAGCATCGTGCTTGATGTCGGTGCGACCATCGGTGCCGACGCGCAGCAACTCATGGACTTTGCGCTGATGGGTGGCGCCATGGCGCGGGCGCTGTTCGAGATCGAGCGGCCGACCATCGGCCTGCTCAATGTAGGCGTCGAGGAAATCAAGGGCCAGGAAGAAGTCAAGGAAGCCGGGCGGCTTATCCGTGACGCCAATATCGAAGGCTTCGACTATTACGGCTTCGTCGAAGGCGATGATATTGGACGCGGTACCGTGGATGTCGTCGTCACCGAAGGCTTCTCCGGCAATATCGCGCTCAAGGCCGCTGAAGGAACGGCGCGACAGATCGCCGAATATCTGCGCGCGGCCATGTCGCGCACCTTGATGGCCAAGATCGGCTACATCCTGGCCAAGGGTGCCTTCGACCGCCTGCGCGAAAAAATGGACCCGCGCAAGGTCAATGGCGGCGTCTTTCTCGGCCTCAATGGTGTCGTGATCAAGAGCCATGGTGGAGCCGATGCCGAAGGGTTCGCCGCTGCGATCGATGTCGGCTATGACATGGTGAAAAACGGCCTGAAAGCGAAGATCGAGATCGATCTGGCGAAGTATCACGGCGCCGAGACGCCGAACGAACTTCCCGCCGGCATGAATGATGAGGTTTGAATAAATGATCCGTTCCGTCGTTCGCGGCTTTGGCGCAGCGTTGCCGAAGCGCGTTGTCACCAATCAGGAGCTGGAATCCAAGGTCGATACGTCTGACGAGTGGATCGTGCAGCGCACCGGCATTCGCCAGCGCTACATCGCCGGCGAAGGCGAGACCACTGCATCGCTCGGCGAAGCCGCTGCACGCGCGGCGCTCGACAATGCCGGTCTGACAGCCGCTGATCTCGACCTGATCATCCTGGCGACCTCGACGCCCGACAACACCTTTCCTGCAACGGCCGTCAACATTCAAAACCGGCTCGGAATGCACCACGGCGCTGCCTTCGATTTGCAGGCCGTCTGTTCCGGCTTCATCTACGCGGTGACGACGGCCGATGCCTACATCCGCGGCGGGTTGGCAAAACGCGTGCTGGTCATCGGCGCCGAGACCTTCTCGCGCATTCTCGACTGGTCTGACCGCACGACCTGCGTGCTCTTCGGCGATGGCGCCGGCGCGATCATCCTGGAAGCGCAGGAAGGCGAGGGCACGATTGCCGATCGTGGCGTGCTCACCGCCAAGCTGCGCTCTGATGGGGCGCATCGCGAGAAGCTCTATGTCGACGGCGGGCCGTCGACGACGGGTACAGTCGGCCACCTGAAGATGGAGGGGCGCGAGGTCTTCAAGCACGCCGTCGGCATGATCACCGACGTGATCGAAGCTGCCTTCGAGGCAACAGGAACGACCGCCGAGGATATCGACTGGCTCGTGCCGCATCAGGCCAATCGCCGCATCATTGACGGTTCCGCCAAGAAGTTGGGCATCCCTCTCGATAAGGTTGTGGTGACTGTCGATCTCCATGGCAACACCTCTGCCGCCTCCATTCCGCTCGCTCTGAACACCGCGGCGGCCGACGGCCGAATCAAGAAGGGCGATCTTGTTCTGCTCGAAGCCATGGGTGGTGGCTTCACATGGGGCTCCGTTCTGATACGCTGGTAAAAAATGCTGAGGCAACGCAGGCGCTTGACCGGAATTGACAAGGGCAATAGTCTTCGATCGCTGATCGGCGTGCCAGACATCGGTGGGGGAAGATGAGCGGAAAAACAGTAACACGAGCAGACTTGGCTGAGTCGGTTTTTCGCAAGGTGGGTCTGTCGCGCACAGAGTCTGCCGAGTTGGTGGAAACCGTCATTGACGAAATATGCAACGCAATCGTGCGTGGCGAGAGCGTGAAACTGTCCTCCTTCGCGACGTTTCAGGTTCGCGATAAGAACGAGCGCATCGGCCGCAACCCGAAGACCGGCGAGGAAGTACCGATTTCGCCGCGGCGGGTCATGACCTTCAAGGCGTCCAATGTCCTGAAGCAGCGCGTGCTGAAATCGCATCTGAGCCGCAAGGCCAAGCAGAAGCCGGCCTCTCCCGTATCGTAAGCGGAGGCCGGCAACCACAATGTGGTTGAAAACCCATCCATAAGCCGTTGAAATGGAGCCGATTCGTGCGATCATCGCACGCATCGGTTCATTGCGACACAGGCCTGCCCCGAGTCGCATGACATGGAATGGGAACGAAATGGAAAAAAGCCCCGACGCTTTTCGCACCATCAGCGAGGTCGCTGACGATCTCGATCTGCCGCAGCACGTCCTGCGTTTCTGGGAAACACGGTTCCAGCAGATCAAGCCGATGAAGCGTGGCGGCGGCCGGCGCTACTATCGGCCCGAGGATGTCGATCTGCTGAAGGGCATCCGTCACCTGCTCTATGATCACGGCTACACCATCAAGGGCGTGCAGAAGCTGCTGAAGGCCAATGGCAATAAGTTCGTGGCGGCAATCGCCAGCGGCGATCTGGCCACCGTCGAAGCTCTGGCCGCTTCGAGCAATGAAGAACCGCCACCGCCGAAGGCCGGCCTGTCCGAAGAGGATCAGATCGTCGGCCGCGCCAAGGCGCCGGCAAGCCGCCGCTTCTTCTCCTTCGGCGGCGGCAATGATGACGTTCCGGAAATATCGCTCGGCAAATCGTCCTCCGTCGGCAAGGAAGACCGCGCGCTGCTTCAGGAGGCACTCTACGATCTCCTGGAATGCAAGCGTCTGCTCGATCAGGCGCGGTAAGAGGCATTTGTTGCGCAAAAGTGGCCAGCGGTTTTGCGATGGCGGATGTGCAAGAACAAGAGCTCAAAGCGCAGCAAGCCCCTTTGAAAGATCACAACCGTGCGAAGTTTTGGCACCTGAAGCCGGGAGCCGAAGATCGCGACATGAACTGCGTGACGGCTAAAGGTCTCGCCGCGGGCGCCCTCGGCCAAGTCATACCGCGGGGCGAGCGGAACGATCTCGATCATGTCCACAGTCGATAGAGCCCACGCCGCAGGGCATTGACGGACGATAGCGCGTCGAAGTGCCCGGTGTCGGGGATGCTGGGATTACATCGACGTGTTATTGCGTGAGTTCTCTGAGGCCGAAAAATATCGATGGCCGTCAGGCGTGTTTCTGCAATTCAGGCAGCATTCAAATCAGCTATCTCGCCGAATTGAACCAGGAGGCGAGGGCTGCTCATGTCGCCGCTTTCCTCGTCCACCTGCACTGCATAGGCTGCAACGCCGATGTGCCTTGGCGCCATGGCAGCCGCAACCTTCTCGGCCCCGGCTGCAGTCGTGGCCGCGCGCATCTCGCCGGGGGCCAAGCCACCGCGAACGCGCTTGAAGGGCATGACGATGAACTTCTCTGACATAGCGTAGACTCCAATTTGTTCTATAAATGTTCTCGTTGTTGTGAGAAGTCAACGGCTAACTGCGGGACCGGGCGGGCGGGCGTGCCGAACAGCGCGTGCGGTCAGGTCTTTGTGCCTGTCAGGCGCCTGACCGTGCCGGCACGTCGGAATTCCTCTGCATCTTTCGGTAGCAATGGACAAGATGGGCGGGGCCGCCGCGTGCCGTTGACGAAGGGCACCTTCTGCCTGCTCGTTGGTCTTGCGGATTTTGTGGGGCTGGCGCGGGGTTGAACGTTCTGGTCGTGGCTTATCCACGTGGTTTGTTCCTTTTTCGCACCGACCTCAAGATTCCCGCTTGCGCTCTAAGCATTGTGAATATAGGGATTTCCTCGTTCGGAGCGTAGCGCAGCCCGGTAGCGCACTTGACTGGGGGTCAAGGGGTCGTGGGTTCGAATCCCGCCGCTCCGACCATTAATCTGCCAGCAACGGTAGGTTTGCGAGATAGGCCCCTCTGGGGCCTTCTTTCATTTTGGGAGCCAACAACGCTCGAAGGTCAATATTCGCGGCGACTAATCCCGAAAAAATCCCGTACTTACCCGGACTTCTTCCGTATCGTTTCGATGTGAATGCTGCTCGATTGCGCTCGCGGTGGTGTCTTCGACGACGTAGACGTCGCGGGGCAGCCAACGTCGTCAGGCGCTCGCGTCAGCCGTCACGATAATGGCTCATGTACCCATTGATGCTCAAACGGTCGCCCGTACGCGCCGCCGCTCAGCGAGCTTCCAATAGAGCATCTCGGTGCTGTCCAGCATCACGTCGAGCGTGAAGCGCTGCTTGAGCATGCCGGCGGCAGCGGTGAGCTTGTCGAACGTTTCCGGTTCAGCGGCAGCCGCCATCGCCTTGGCAAGCTGGGAGATATCGTCGGTGTTCTGCACGATAAAACCGTTGTGGCCATCGCCAATGACGGTTCGTGCACCGCCGATATCGGTGGCGATAATCGGTTTGCCGGCGGCCGCGCCCTCCAGCATGACATAGGACATCGCTTCATAACGGCTCGGCATGACCAGCACATCGAATACCGGGGCAGCCTGCGGCCCGGTGAACGCGGATGTCAGGTGCATCCGGTTCTGAAGGCCACTTTCGGCTATGGCTTGACGCAGAGGGCCCTCCATCTCACCGGCACCGATCATGACGAGGTGGCTGTTTTTCACCGACCCTGCGATATACCTGAAGGCGGCAATGAGCCGCTCGGGTGCCTTCTGTGTGGTGAGCCGACCAATGAAACCGAAGACAAATGCATCCGGCGCAATGCCGAAGCTCGCACGAATGGTCGCTGCCATATCGGGGGAGGGCGGAGCGACGCCGTTGACGATCACGGACATCCGCTCGTCCGGCATATGCAGCGATCGGGCATGGGACAGCTCGTCGTCGGAAACGCAGATGAGATGATCTGTGTAGAACCAGGCGAGACCCCATTCGATCGCACCATAGATCAGCCTGCCGCCGCGCCCGAGTGTCGGGTCCAGCGTGCGGAAGGCATGCGGCGTGTAGATACGCGGCACGTGGCGACCCGGCAAGCGCAGGCGTGTCAGCGCCCCCGCCTTGGAACTGTGTCCGTGAACGACATCGAACGGCCCATGATTGACCATGATCCGGCGCAACGCCAGAAAGGCTGGGATGTCAGATGGGCCTGGGGCACGCTTCATATCCACCGCGTGGACGGCGGGGAGGCCAACGGCCTTGAGCTCGCGAACGAAGCTTTCCTCGGCTCGCACCGGAGAATAGACCGCTTCGACGTGATGGCCGCGCAGATGCATGCCGCGGCAGAGATCGATGAAATGCCGTCCCGATCCGCCGCCGCTCGGCTCGAGAACCTCAAGCAAGCGCAGCGGCGCGGGGGTGGGACGATATGGTAATGGATATTCCATGTTCATTGCTGCCATCCGGCCCGCATTGTTCGACGATGGCGGTATTCGAGGGCGGCACATCCCCAGATGATGCCGACAAGCATGTAGAAGTGGCGCCAATGGTCGGTGTCGATCACGTTGCCGACACCGACGTGGCCGATGAGCACGACCCAGGCAATCATCAGATAGACTTGCCAGGGACGATCGAGCAACAGGAAGCGGAAGCCGAGAGACAGCGTCCAGATGATCAGCGTCACGTAGCTGATGAAGCCGAGCCAGCCATAGGATGTCAGCGACTTCAGCCAGACGTTATGCTCGTCCTCGGGGAAAATCGTGCTGAACACCATCGGCCCGATCCCGAGCGGCTTCTCCATCGACATCAGAAAGCCGATTCGGTGACGGTCGAAGCGGCCGAGATGGCCGCCGTCATAGTCCTGTACGAGCTGCGAGCGGCTGGAAAAAAGCGTGGCAACCTGCTCCGATTGCAGCGCAACCAGCAGGGCACCGACCACAAACACACCGCCGACGAGTGCGATGACGAGGATGCGCAAGCGGAAGAGACCGTTGCGCTCCTTGAGCAGCATCACGAAGACGAAGGCAAGCACGCAAAAGAGATTGAGTGCCCATGCGGCACGCGAGAACGACAGGAAAACGCCGAGCGCCAGGACGAGAAGGGCGGCGATCTTTGGCGGGGCCTTGTGGATGGGCTGCGTCAGCAACCCGTGGATCAAATAGAGCGCGGGAACCGACAGGAACGGTCCGAACACGTTCGGGTCCTGGAAGGCGCCCTTGGCACGATCGTAGAGCGTGAAGTTTTCCGCGCCCGGGATCGCGCCGAAATAGCCGAGGATGCCGAGCAGGGCAGTTAGGACGGCGGCCGCGACCCAGGCGTTGAAGATCAGTCGCAGCCGCTGGTAACGATCTTCGATGATGGCGGCGTAAAAAACGGCGGACAGTGCCAGAAAGCCGGAGACCGCCATGTACATCGGCCCCTTGGTCAGATCGACCATCGTTGTCAGCGACAGGATCCCGCCGACCATGAAAAGGGTCAGCAGGGTCAGGAGCGGAGCCACATAGCGCGAGATTTTCAGTCCGAAGAGCGCCCAGAGCCCGATGAGAACCACCAGGAACAGTTCGTAGGGCGCCGGTTCGGCAATTACAAAGCCGGACAGGAACACAGCAAGCGCAACCAGCCACGAGCCGAAGAGGGAAAGCGCGGCAAGCTGCGGGCGAAAGACGATCGGCTGTGATGTGTCGACGGTGCTCAATAGGCATTTTCCGTGTTGAGTAGCCGGAACGGCGTCAGGAACAGGATCTTCAGGTCGAAGAGCAGCGACCAGTTCTCGATGTAGTGAAGATCGAAGGCGGTGCGCAGGCGGATCTTGTCGTCATTGTCGATCTCGCCGCGCCAGCCGTTGATCTGTGCCCAGCCGGTAACGCCGGGCTTGACGCGGTGGCGAGCGAAATAACCTTCGACGACATCGGCATAGGTACGGTTCTGTGTCTGTGCCAGCACCGCGTGCGGACGCGGGCCGACGAGCGAAAGCTCACCCTTGAGCACGTTGAAGATCTGTGGCAGCTCGTCGATCGAGGACTTGCGGATGAAGCGCCCAACCGCGGTGACGCGGGGGTCGCCCTTCGTCACGGCATTGCGGGCGGTCGGATCGCCCAGATGCGTGAACATCGAGCGGAACTTGTAGACCTCTATGGTCTCGTTGTTGAAGCCGTGGCGCTTCTGCTTGAAGATGATCGGGCCGGGCGATGTAGCTTTGACGGCAATCGCAGCGCCCAGCATGACCGGCCACAGCAACACCAGGGCGACGACGCTGAAGAAGATGTCGAAGCCACGTTTTGCAACGGAATCCCAATCGGCGATCGGTTTGTCGAAGATATCGAGCATCGGCACTTCGCCGACATGGGAATAGCTGCGCGGCCGGAAGCGAAGGTTGTTGGCATGCGCGGCCAGACGGATATCGACCGGCAGGATCCAGAGCTTTTTCAGCAACTGCAGGATGCGATTTTCAGCGGTCAGCGGCAGCGAGATGATCAGCATGTCGATGCGCGCCAGGCGGGCGAACTCGACCAGTTCGTCGACGGTTCCAAGCTTGGGATAGCCGGCGATGACATTCGGAGACCGGCGTTCGTCGCGGTCGTCGAAGATGCCGCAGATCCTGATGTCGTTGTCGGTCTGATGTTCGAGCGTGCGGATCAGGTCCTTGGCCGGTTGGCCGCCGCCGACGACGACTGCACGACGTTCCATCGTGCCGTTGCGGGCCCAGTGCCGGATCGAATAGGCGATGAATGCCCGTTCCGCGACGAGGAAGACCGCACCGGCGACGAACCAGCCGCCAAACCACACGCGCGAATATTGGTGACCGGACTTGAGGAAGAAGAGCGCGATGGCAATGCCGCCGAACGCAATTGCCCAAGACGCGAGGATACGGGGCGTGAACCGAAGCCAGGCGCGAAGGGCGGGGACCTGGTAGGTGTCAGTCAGCTGCATTGCGGCAACTGCGAGCGCCGAGCCGCCAACCAGAATCGCAAGATACAGCGGCAACTGATCGAAGCCCGGCTGCACATAAAGCGCATTGATGGCGTAGCCGATGGCGAAAAGCGCACAGAATTCGAGCAGCCGCATCAGCCCCATGATCATCGCCGGCGAATAGGTGTCCGCGCGGAACTGTTCGGCAATCTGCCGGGCCAGGGGGTTGAGTTCCGCCGATGTCTCGCCGCCGGCCATTTCGTCCGGCGCACGGGTACGGATTTCCGAAATCTTCTTGCGAAGCGCTTCCGGGTCGAAGGCTTCCGACCGCTTAAACTCGTTCATGGCTTCCTTCCGGCACTGAAGTCCTCAGCCCGGATAGCAGAAAGCCACTAAGAAACGCTTACGTTGCAGCCTTCGGAGGGACCTGGGCCGATTGGTTTCGGCACAAATCCCTATAGAGCCGCAGCACCTCCGCCGTCATGACCGAGGCGGCGAACCGGGACTTGAATGTCTTTGGAGCAGGCATGACGCGGGCTGACCAGTCCTTATCGACGACTGCCGAAGCCATGATCGCAGCAAGTGACTGCGCGTCTGCCGGGTTCGCCAGGGCGGCGCTGTGCTCGCCGAGGATTTCCGGTATGCCGCCGACCCGACTGGCGATCACCGGCTTTTGCGCCGCCAATGCTTCGAGGACAATGTAGGGCATCGATTCCGCACGGGACGGAATGACGATGTTTCGCGCCAGCGCAAAGGCTTCGCGGGCGTTCATGGCAGGGCGCATGGCGATCCGTTTCCCCAGTCCCTGCTCAAGCGTCAAGTCGCGATACTTCTGCTGCTGTGGGCCATCGCCGACCATCAAGGCCGAAAGCGGGCGGCCGACGATCCGTTCGGTGCGGGCGAAGGCGTCCACAAACAGATCGGGACCCTTGAGGTCTCGCATCATGCCGATATAGAGAAAGTCGACCGCATCCGGTCGGGCATCCACGGCCTCGAACTCGCGGTCGTCAATGCCGTTATAGATCAGCTCATGGCGCTCTCGCGGCTCGCCGACCTTGGCAAAATAGGTTTGCCGCTCGAAATCGCAGACGAAGACCAGCGCGTCCGTCAGGCGCTCCTGAAAACGTTCCAGGGGGAAGACTACCCTCCCGGCAAATGATTTCGGGTTGTAGTGGAGGCTGCCTCCATGGGGCGAATAAAGGCGGGCTACGCGATACCTGTTGACCCGCAAGGCTGAACCGATGAGACGGGCGATGGCGCCACCCTTGGCGCCGTGCCCATGCAGCACATCCGGTTGCAAGCTTCTGATTTCCTTATAGCAGCGCCACAGCGCGGCAAAGTCCATTGGACCGATCGAACGATGGATCGGCATGCGCACGAGACCCAATGCCAGATAGGGCCGGATTTCGTCGAAAAGTGAATCCTCGTGGGCTCCACCGGTGGTGCTGTCGCAGAGGATGCCGACCTGATGTCCGGCCGCCGCATGCGCCTCCGCCAGATCACGCACATGGCGGAATATGCCGCCCACCGGCGATCTGAAGCAATGAATGATGCGCAAGGGACGCTGCGGCTGCATCGAGATCAGAACAGCCGTTCGCGAATGTAGATCGTGTCTCCCGCAAGTACGGCGTCGGTAATGGGCACGCGACCGGTAATGATCCGCCCGTTGATTTTGCGCGTGACGTCGGCGCTTGCCTGGTTGGCGCGCGGCGAGAAGCCGCCGGCAACCGCGATGGCGTTCTGCACCGTCATTCCCGGCACATAGGCATATTGCCCTGCCTGGCCGACTTCGCCCATGATGAAGACCGAACGATAGCGATCGACCTCGATGGTGACATCCGGATCGCGCAGATAGCCTTGCTTCAACTTTGCTGCGATCATGCCTTCGAGTTCGGGCAGTGTGTGGCCGCGGGAGGCGACTGTGCCGATCAGCGGGAAGGCAACGTAGCCCGCCTGATCGACCGTATAGGTACCGCTGAGGCCCGCCTGCTCGAAAACGTTGATGCGCAGCCGGTCGCCGCTGTCCAGCCGGTAGGGCTGGATCGTTGCCTCGCTGAACGCCTTGGGTGCCGGCTGATAGCTTGTGCAGCCGCCGAGCAATATCGACAGTGCTGCCACCGTAATAGCGCGGCCCGTCTTCATACCTGCGGTTGACATGCTGCTCTTGGGCTCCGGAAACGACCACCTCTTTCGTCGTTATCGATCCGTTAGGGTTAATAGCTGGTAAACTCGCGGTAGAATTTTCAGCGGGACCGCCTGGCTCGAAGGAGGGGGCCAATCGCCCAGAGGTTGAGCGACCATTAACCCTTGCGTTACCATGTTCATTTACCCTCCAGCGAGATTATAAGGTTCGGAGCCAGAAGCATGTCGGGAAACGGCAGCGGACAACAGGATGTGGATATCGATCTCGGCGGGCTGTTCCGCGCCGTGTGGGATCGACGCGTCAAGGTATTGCTCGCCACGGCGTGTGTTGCAGCGCTGGCCTTCGGCGCCGCAAAGATGATTGCGCCGGACTATCAGAGCGAAACACGTGTCCTTATCGAATCGCGCGAGCCAGAGTTCAGTGGATCCAACCAGAGCGCGCAGTCCGGGTCTGACCGCGTCTTCGACGAGTCCGGTATCCTGAGCCAGGTTCAGGTGTTTCGCTCCGCCGATCTGATTAAGCAGGTTGCGCGCAACATGAAGCTTTATGACTTGAAGGAGTTCGATCCTTCGTCGGATCCGTCGGCGGTTTCCGATTTGATGGTGATGCTGGGTTTGAAGAAGAACCCGCTGGAGATGCCGCCGGAAGAGCGCATTCTGAAGGAATTCAACTCGAAGCTACAGGTCTACCAGGTTGAAAAATCGCGCGTGATCGCGATCGGTTTTACCTCGAAAGACAGGCAATTGGCGGCCGCAATCCCGAATGAGATGGCCAAGGTTTTCCTGTCGCTGCAAAGTGGCGCCAAGCTCGATACCAACTCCGAAGCGAGCCGCTGGCTTGAGCCGGAAATCGCCAATCTGCGCGAGAAAGTAAGGGATGCCGAGGCCAAGGTCGCAGCCTATCGATCGTCGTCCGATCTGCTGCCGACCGGCGAGACCACGAATTTCGCCACCCGCCAGTTGACCGACATTTCGAGCGAGCTGACACGGGTGCGCGGCGAGCGGGCCAATGCCGAGGCCCGTGCCGAAGGCGTGCGCGCGGCGCTTTCCAGCGGGCGGGATGCGGACACTATCGCCGACGTCATCGGCTCGCAGACGATCCAGCGCCTGAAGGAGACTGAGGCAAATCTGCAGGGGCAGGTGGCCGATCTTTCCACCACGCTGCTTGACGGCCATCCGCGGCTGAAAGCGCTGAAGTCGCAGGTTGAAGGCATTCGTGCACAGATCCGTTCCGAGACGCGCAAGATTCTCAGCAGCCTTGAAAATGAAGCAAAGGTCGGCGAGCTGCGCGAGCAGCAGTTGATACAGCAACTCAATGCACTCAAAGCCAAATCCGCCCAGGCGGGCGAGGAGGAGGTGGGTCTGCGTGCACTCGAGCGCGAGGCGACTGCCCAGCGGCAATTGCTCGAGACCTACCTTGCGCGCTATCGCGAGGCGACCTCACGTACGGTTGACGCAACGCCGGCCGACGCGCGCATCATTTCGAACGCGGTCGTGCCGACCGGTGCCAGCTTCCCGAAGGTGATGCCGATCACCATCGTGGCGGCGCTTGCAACCTTCCTCTTGAGCTGCATCGTCATCATGCTCTCGGAACTCTTCAGCGGCCGCGCGTTGCGGCCGGTGTCGGCCGGCACCGAGCGGCCGGCGGTTCGCTCTCGACCGGCGATTGCCGCGGTCGCTGCCGCGCAGGGTGCCGATGAGAAGAAGGTTGAAATTTCGCCTGCATTGAACGACGCCATCGATCTGCCACCGCTGGCACCACTTGTCGCGGAAGAGGCGGACGAGGTCGCCGAGAATCCGAGCGGCGAGACGGCCGAACCGGACTTTTCGATCGAAGCGGTTGCCGACCACCTGCGCAAAAATGGAGTGCGGATCGCAATCTCGGTTTCACCAGGCGGCGACGAGGGATCGACGGCGACCGTCATGCTGGCGCGTCTGATCGCGGAAGAAGAGCGCAAGGTCGTGTTGATCGACCTGACGGGCTCTGCCTGCCCGACCCGTCTGATGGCACGCTCGGCGCAACTGCCTGGCATCACCAACCTGCTGGCGGGCGAGGTGCCGTTCACCGAAACCATCCATGCCGACCGGTTCTCCGACGCCCATATCATTCCGCAGGGGGATGCCGATCCGCGGATGGCGATGCGCGGTATCGAGCGGTTGCAGATGATCATCGATGCGTTGACCAATGCCTATGATCTGGTGTTGGTCGAATGCGGACCGGCCGACGAGGGAGCCGTCGACAAGATTGCCCGTCGTGGTGATGCTGAGATCATCCTGTCGGCTCCGGCTGTCAGCGACGAGAGGATCGTCGAAGTCCTGACCGGTTTCGGCGAGGCTGGATACCGCGACATCGTGCTGATGACTGGGCGCGGTGAACCAGGACCGGACTATACCGATCGCCATGCGGCGTGAGCGGGCATAGCGCCGCCTTCACGTTGCGATTTGAGCGTCACCCGATCGGTTCTGCTTAAGCGTTATCGGCCGCAGGAGTCTGCTGGCTGCTGTGCAGTTTGCGGCTGCGCGCGCGCTGGATGAATGCGTAGGCGGCTTTGTTCGCCTTGATCATCACCTTTGCCCGCACCACGGCCCGGTGATAGCGGGCAGCCAAGCGACCGCGCAGCGTTAGCGGGAGGACGATATCCCTGAGCGGAGTTTCAATGGTGCACCAGGAGCGCTTGTAGGGCTGGTCGCCGACCCCGAAGTCGAAGAGCGTCGCATCCTTTCCACAGAGCCTCTCGATCATTCTATAGAAAAGCAGCTCGCCGGGACTGGCATCGCCCGCCAGTTCCTCGTCGATCGAGCCGAATTGGCAGATGACATGGTCCGCCTTTCGCGAAAGGCCGGCGACAGCGACGATACGGCCACCATGTTCACCCTTGAGGCGGATGGCATTGAGCTCGAGCAGTCGGTCGTCGGCTACGCCGCGGCGGCCGGCGATCGCATGGAAGAACGCGCGTGTCCGATCGAAATGGAAAACGTCGGGAAGACCGAGAGCCGCAAACCGGATCGCCTTCTGACGGAAGAAGACGTCGAGCAATTCCCCCGCATCCTGCGGGCTCTCAGCAATGACGTAATCGTAGCCCCCGAGCGCCTCCAGCCGTCGCTCTGAAATCCGCATTTTCTTGCGCCGGCGCTTCGCATTGACCTGGGCGAGCGTTTTTTCAAAGCTCGAAAGCAATGGCAGCTGAAACGAGGCGTTCTGGTGCTTGACGCCGGGCAGACTTGCCAACGGGTTTGCGGTTCCGCGCCAGTCGTGCGGGGTCTTTTCAAGCGTCACGAGATCAACCTTGTGGCGCAGGTGATGATGGAGTGCATGCGTCAACAGGTCAGCAAACTCGGCCGAGGAGAAGGGCAGTGTGTCCGTTGCAAAAAGCCCGGTGTTGAGATTGCTGTGCGGTGCACCGATCAGCCGAGCCGTGTTGAACAGGCGGCCAGACACGACCTCCAGCGGCAGAATGAAGAGCAACTCGCCGTCGAAGGTGCCGCGAATGATCAGCAGTTCATTGTCATGGGATTGCGCCCAGGCGGCGCACCAGTCGTAGCTCTGATGTAGGGAATTGAGCGCATGGGCGTCGAGCGATCGCCAATCCTGCTCCAGCGATGCCACCTTATCATGGATGGAGATCTCGAGCCGGCTCACGGCGGCGTCGGCCGCGGACGCAGTCCGTGTGCCTCGCTGGCCCGATCGGCCTATGGTGAGTTCGGTGTTCATCATCGGCAAAGCCGTCCGGATGCGGGGTTCGGCTGCCATTGAACTGATAACTCCGCTACGATCCGCTTAATACCTCAAATATCGCCGTTGCCTACAGGCAACAACCGGCGAATGCAGTTAGCAAAGCATGAAGCCAGGGCGGCTATGCGCCGAGAAAGCCCGATGCAAGCACTTCTGCCCATTCCGGGCGGTCTCGCTGCGCAGCCAGCCTCGACATCGCCTGGTGGTCATAAGGGACCGTGCGGAACGTCGCGGCCCAATCATCGCCGGAACGCTCGATGATGGCATAGCGCGCATCCGGCGAACCGGCCTCGACCTTGTGGGCGACCGGATGATCGTCATCGTAGCCTGGGCAGCCGACACTGCCGGGGTTGAGCACCAGTCGGCCGTCCGCAAGGCGGATCGCCCGGGGAATGTGCGTGTGGCCGCAGAGAATGACCGGTTGCTTGATGCCTGTCGCGAAGGCTTCGATGGCGCTACGTGCTGCCTGATGGACGACGCCCTCCGCCGTCAACGCTTCGAGCCAGTACGCTTCGTCGCTTGCAGGCGTACCATGGCAAAGAAAGAGCGCGTCGCGATAGACGCGCATGGCCGGCAGTGTCGCCAGCCATTCGATATGCCGAGGCTGCAACTCCGCGTGGGCGGCGCGGTCGGACCGCCCCATGTCGGCGGGATCGAGCGTCAGCAGATATCGGTCGTGATTGCCTGATATCGATGGGATGTCTCGCGACATCAGGATATCGGCAGTGCGCGCGGCGTTGAGCGGTCCGCTCAAATGGTCGCCGAGATTGACGATATCGGCGATCCCCAGCGCGTCGATATCGGCAAGCACCGCCTCAAGGGCGAGGTCGTTGCCATGGATGTCGGAAATGATCGCAACCTTCATCGGGGGCTCCTTTGGCCTCAGCGATCCTTCGCCGACTTTTCCATCCACTTGATGATCAGCATCGCCGGCAGCACCCAGAGCAGGCCGGTGAAGAAGAAGTACATCAGGTGCACCCACCAGGGCGCGGCGCCCAAAAGCAGCGACGCAAAGGTGACGGCGGCAAGCGCATAGACGATGACGAGGATGATGATCAGGATCGTGCCGATCAGCTTTCTGAGACGTACGGGCATTTCATTTCTTTCAAACGGTGCCATATCCGGCCGCGACGGCATGCCGCAAAGGGTTCGGCCTTGTTTTGCATGCCGCTCTGGTGCAAATCAACGGCTTTCCGGCAGGCGCGGCGATCAACCGCCCGATCTCCTGCCGCCAACCCCGCGATACCAGAGGGAAAACCATGGCAGGCGTCGAATTGGCGACAGAACAGATGCTTCGAAGCGAGATCGGCAGGACTGATCGCAACCGCCGACAGATCCGCGGCTGGCTCGTCGTCGTTCTCTTCACGCTCTTCGCGCTAGTGCTTGTCGGCGGCGCGACACGCCTCACCGAATCCGGCCTTTCGATCACCGAATGGAAGCCGATCCACGGCGTCATCCCGCCGTTGACGGCCGCGGAATGGGAAGAAGAGTTTCAGCTCTACCAGCGCATTCCGCAATATCAGCAGATCAACAAGGGCATGACCGTCGGCGAGTTCAAGACGATCTTCTGGTGGGAATGGGCGCACCGGCTCTTGGCGCGCACCATCGGCGTGATCTTTGCGGTTCCGCTCGCCTTCTTCTGGTTCACCGGCCGGGTCGAACGCCGGTTGCGCTGGCCGTTGCTCGGCATTCTGGCGCTCGGCGGTTTCCAGGGGTTTATCGGCTGGTGGATGGTGTCTTCGGGCCTGGTGGAGCGGACCGACGTCAGCCAGTATCGCCTGGCAACTCATCTGGTCATCGCCTGTCTGATCTTTGCCGCCTGCATGTGGATCCAGCGCGGCCTTTGTCCGCATTCCGGTGATGCCGCGCCAACGGATCGCTCGCGCAAGATGGCGGCGATCATCGCCATCATGAGTCTGTTCCAGATCTACCTCGGTGCACTGGTTGCCGGCCTCGATGCGGGGTTCAGCTACAACACATGGCCGCTGATGGATGGCGCATGGATCCCGTCCGATCTCTTCCTGCAGCATCCCTGGTGGATCAATGTCTTCGAGAATCCGAAGACCGTGCAGTTCATCCACAGGATCGGCGCCTACGTGCTCTTCGCTATGGCGCTGATGCACGTGATCGCTTCGGTGAGGGCCGCGCCACAATCAACCCATGCGCGCCGTTCTGTCCTGCTGTTCGTGCTCGTTTTAGTCCAGGCGGCGATCGGCATCACCACGCTGTTGCTGCAGGTTCCTGTCGGCTGGGGCGTCCTTCATCAAGGTGGTGCGCTGGTGGTGCTCGGTTTTGCCATTGCCCATTGGCGGGGGTTCATCGGCGAGTATCCAAAGCCGACTGCAATCGAATTGCGCAGCTAAGAACTCGCGATCCTAATAAAAAACCCGGCGAACGGTTCGCCGGGTTTTTCGTTTGCGATGACTGCAATCGATCAGGCCGACAGCATCAAATCCATGTTCTGGACGGCAGCACCCGAGGCGCCCTTGCCGAGATTGTCGAGCAGGGCGACGAGGTTCACGTGGGTTCCGCCCGGCGTGCCGAACACGAACAGCTTCATCGTGTCCGCACCGGCAAGCTCGGTAGCATCGATGCGGCCGAGTTTTTCGCTGGCGGAAAGCGGGACGACTTCGACGATCGATTGACCGGCATAATGTTCGACGAGCGCTGCTTGAATGCTTTCGATCGTCGCGCTGGCAGCGAGATCGTCGAGATAGAGCGGAACCTGCACGATCATGCCTTGCGGAAACTTGCCGACCGAAGGGGCGAATACCGGCGCGCGGTCGAGAAGGCCGTGCATCTTCATCTCCGGCACATGCTTGTGCTTGAGCGTCAGACCGTAGAGGAAATGCGGCGCGCTGATATGTTCCGGGTTCGTCTCGTCTTCCATCTGCGCGATCATCTGCTTGCCGCCGCCGGTGTAGCCGGAAACGGCGTTGACCGTGACCGGATAGCCGTCGGGAAGAATGCCGGCCTCACGCAGCGGCCGGATCACGCCGATGGCGCCGGTCGGGTAGCAGCCGGGATTGGCGACATGGCGGGCATCGCGGATCTTGGAGGGCTGAGCCTTGTCCATCTCTGCAAAGCCATAGGCCCAATCCGGAGCGATCCGGTGTGCGGTCGAGGTGTCGATGATGCGCACCCGGTTGTTGCCGGCCACCATGGCGACGGCCTCGCGCGAAGCGTCGTCCGGCAGGCAGAGGATGGCGATGTCGGCATTGTTCAGAAGGTCTTCGCGCATAGCGGCGTTGCGTCGCTCGGCTTCCGGTATCGACAGGAGTTCGAGATCGCTGCGGCCGGCCATGCGGGTGCGGATCTGCAGCCCGGTGGTGCCGTGTTCGCCATCGATGAAGATCTTCGGTTTCATGATTTTCCCGTTCTTCCAAAAGGTTACGAGCTGACGCAGAATCAATCTGACACAGATTTGAATCAGTTTCTCAACACGGTCGTCAGTGCGGAAGAGATGCGGCCGACGACGTGGATGTGTTCATATATAAGCACCGGTGGGAGCCCGCAACCGGCAGGAGGCTGAAGGCTGCGGTTCGTTGGCGCGGTTGGCGGTCCTGCATAGTTAACCACAACTTAAGATTTGCAATTGGGCTGTTGCGTTGCGGCCCGCGATTCTGCATCTGATGGGTTGTCACAAACCTGTCATATTGGAGCTGCGAAGTGAAAATCCTGATCGAGCGGATCGGGGGCGTGCTTCGGCATCCGCTGTCTATTTCGCTAGCATTCCTGGCGCTGCTCCAGGCTCTGCATTATTTCGATACGCGCTGGCGGTTCGTGCCTTTCCTTGCAGTGGTGACGCTTGCGATCGCCGCCTTCTTCTTCCTGCTCTCGCGTCGCCCGAGCTTTTCGCTCTGGGCCGCAGGCACCATGGTATTGCTCATTGCGGCGATGTCGGAGGTCAAGTTTCGCCTCAAGGGATTTTCCCTTCACGTCTTCGATTTCGCCTTCACCGGCCTCGATCGATCGGCGCTTTCGTTTCTGGTCGGCTCCTATTTCCATGTGTTGATTGCGGGCGTGGCGGCCCTTGTGGCGGCCATCGTGTTCCTGGTCGTGGCCTTTCGCAGCGATCGCCGGTCGGGTCGCTCGTTCGGCGTGCGCGCCGGTCTGTTGCTTGTCATGGCAGTCGGCGTGGTCGTTCTCTATCCCGACAAGAAGGACGAGCCGGATTACGTCCACTACATCTCCGGTTACGATGCCTCGTCCTTCTTCGTCTCGATCGGCGATCTCGAATTTCCGCTCGGGCGTATCGTCCTTGCCGATCGGCTCGAAAATGTCGAGGCGAAGGGCAGTCTTCGCGACGATATCAGCTGCGGCGCTGCCGGCAATCCTGACCTTTTTGTCGTGCTGAGCGAGAGCCAGACCAGCCCCACCTATTTTCCGCAGGTGAACGTACCGCAATGGATGAGCGCGTCCTTTCAGTCGCAGGACGGACACGTGCATCCCCTGCAGGTCGAGACGTTCGGCGGCGGCACCTGGGTCACGAACTTTTCCGTCATGACCGGACTGTCCGGAGCGGATTTCGGCTGGCAAAGCCCCTATGTCACGCAAATTCTGGAGGGCAGGGTGAAGACGAGCCTGCCCAGTCTCCTGGCGCGCTGCGGCTATCGCACCGTCGCGGTGATGCCGATGCAGGCGAGCTTCGTCAACGAAGGGCCGTTCCTGCGCTCGATCGGCTTTCAGGAGATCGTCGATTTCGACGTGATGAAGCCGCAATCGCATTTCGTGCGCGACAGCTTCTATTTCGATGCTGTCGAGCGGATCGTTAGGGAGCATCGCGAGACGGATCGTCGTCCACTGTTCATCGCCATGCAGACGCTCTTTCCGCACGGTCCCTATGACATGAGCCTTGTGCCGAAGGACACATTGCCGGAAAAGGCTTTCGCCGCCGATGCCGAAGCCAACGAGTACCTGCGCCGTGTGGCGCTCGCCAAGCAGGACCTGCAGGATTTTCGCCGCAAGCGCCAGCAGGCACCCGGCCCCAATGGTACTGTCGTTCTCGATTTCGGCGATCACCAAGCGGTTGCCACCAAGGACTACCTGTTGGCCGACGCGCCTGCAGGCAATGTCTTTGCCGATCTCAGATCGCTTGCCTACAAGACCTACTATTCGGTCTATGCCTACGGACGCGACATCGATATGCGGCCCTTTGCCAAGCCGTTGGATGTCGGCTTCCTATCGGCAAGTCTGATCGAGGCGGCCGGCCTGCCGACATCGCCGACATTCGAGGCGTTGGCGCGCCTGCGTGACGCCTGCGACGGGCACTATCACACCTGCGCAGATCGTACGCTGGTCGATCAGCATCTTCGCCAGCGTCAGGATGCGGGGCTGCTCGATCTCGATTGATGATGTAACGATCAGCGCAGCGTCGAGCGCTCCGCCAGTTTTTCGGCATGCAGGCCCAGCATGTACATGGCGACGGTGGCGCCGGCGATCGCGGTGATATCGGCATGGTCATAGGCGGGAGCGACTTCGACGACATCGCTGCCGACGACCGTTAGCGCCCCGAGCTTGCGCAGAACCGAAAGTATCTTTGAGCTGGAAGGTCCGCCCGCCACGGGAGTGCCGGTGCCGGGCGCATAGGCCGGGTCAAGGCAATCGATGTCGAAGGTCAGATACGCCTTGCGTTCACCGACCTGCTGGATGATGGCGTCGGCAATCTCCGTAACGCTCATTTCCTCGACGTCGTAGCCGTAGAGAATGCGGATGCCGCAATCCTCGGGCGCGTGGGTACGGATGCCGATCTGGATCGATGCGTCGGTATCGATGAGGCCAGCGCGCGCCGCACGGCCGACGAAGGACCCATGATCGATGCGGCCGCGTTCGTCCGGCCAGGTGTCTTGATGTGCGTCGAACTGCACGAGGGCGAGGGGGCCGTGGATCGCCGCATGCGCCTTGAGGATCGGATAGGTAACGAAATGGTCGCCGCCGAGCGTCTGCAGATAGGCGCCGCTCTTCAGGATCTTTGCCGCTTCACGCTCGATCGTTGCCGGCGTCCTCGAGTGGTTGCCGTAATCGAGCAGGCAGTCGCCGTAGTCGATCGTCGCCATTTCGGCGAAGAGATCGCGCTCGAACGGATATTGCGGGTCGTTGTCGAAGATCGCCGACGCGCGGCGGATCGCCTGCGGCCCGAAGCGCGCGCCGGGACGGTTGGAGGTGGCTGCATCGAACGGGATACCCCAGACGACCGCATCGACGTCCTTCAACTGCTTTGAATATTTGCGTCGCATGAAGGAGAGAATACCGGCATGTGTCGGGTCCGATGCCGCCGATGTCAGTGAGCGCGCCGTCAGCGCGTGATCGATCGTCCTGTTCGCCATATCCCGCCTCCCGTGTATGGCGAGAGGTTGGACAATCGTCGCCGGCAAGGCAAGTCCCTGCCGGCGAATTCTCCTGCACAATTCCTTAAATCGATTCCGGTTCAACAATAGAAATATGCAGCAAGGTCAGCGTGTTACAGCGCCCTTCACGCATCATATCTGGCGAGCGGCGCTGCGATGCTGTCAGGACGCCTTGGCTTCGTAGGTCGGCGCGAAGTCGCCGAGCGCCTTGGCCTCGTTGATGCGTGCGCCGATGTCCTCCTCTATGATCGCCTCGAGCTGCGCGAAGCTGTCGATGACATAATAGATCGGCTGGACGATATCGATGCGGTACGGCGTGCGCAGCACGGTCATCAAGTCGAACGGGCGGAATTCGCTTGCGGACGGTTCCATCGCCGTGCGGGTTTCGTTCGGCGACGACACGATGCCCGCCCCGAAGCAGCGTCGGCCTTGCGGCGTGTTGATCAGGCCGAACTCGACGGTGAACCAGAAGATCCGGAACATGTGCCAGGAATAGCCCTTGCCGAGGGCGACGGCTTTTTCGCCGAAGCGGCGAACGAAATTGGCGTAGCTCTGGTTGGTCAAGAGCGGGCAGTGGCCGAAGACTTCGTGGAAGATATCGGGCTCTTCGATATAGTCTATGTGCTCGCGCCGGCGAATGAAGGTTGCGAGCGGAAACTTGCCTTCTGAGAGAAGCTCGTAAAACCGCGATGGCGGAATCAGTGCCGGCACGCCTTCGACGCCAAAGCCGGTGGTTTCCTGCAGGCGGCGGTTGACGTCCTGCAACTGCGGCACGCGGTCGGGGCCAAGGCCGAGTTTACGCGCACCTTCCAGATATTCGTCGCAGGCCTTGTCGGCGAGCAACTTCATCTGCCGCTGGTAAAGCTCGCCCCAGATCGCGTCCTCCTCGGGCGTGTAGTGATAGCTGCCATCCGGCTCGGGCAATTTTGCGGTGTAGCTGCTTTCCTTCGGCATGACGTCTCCTCTTCGCCAAGAAACCAAGTTGTTGCAATTGTATCGCGAATGGAGCGAGTATTTGTTTCACAGTTGCCGGTGGAGGGCGCTGTTGCGGGAGAAAATTTCGGAATGTCATCGGATTTGAAGGAAGTTTCCCAACCCTTGCGCAAGCTGCTGCGGCTGATTCAGGCCGATAGCGGTCAGTCCCTGTCGGAGCTCGCGGAAAGGGCGGGCATGTCGCAAAGCTCGACGTGGAGGCGGCTTCAGGAACTTGAAGCTGACGGCGTGATCCGCAAGCGGGTGGCGCTGCTCGATCCGGGCAAGCTGGATCTGAAGCTGTGTATCATTGCCCATGTGACGCTGGAGGATCATCACGACGAGGCGATTGCCGCCTTCTCTGCGGTGGTGCGCGACCGGCCGGAGATCATGGAGTGCTATGCGCTGTCGGGAACCTTCGACTACATGCTGAAGATCCGGGCAAACGACGTCGACAGCTACGACGCCTTCATGACGCGTTATCTCATGCGCAATCCGCATGTGCGCACGGTGGTGTCGAGTTTCGTGCTGCGGGAACTGAAGTCGACGACTGAGCTGCCGATTTGACACAAAAAAAGGCCGGGCGAACCCGGCCTTCCAAAATGCAGTGTCTTCCAGCGATTAACGCTTGGAGAACTGGAACGAACGACGGGCCTTGGCCTTGCCGTACTTCTTACGTTCAACGACACGGCTGTCGCGGGTCAGGAAGCCGCCCTTCTTCAGGACCGGACGCAGGCCCGGTTCGAAGTAGGTGAGCGCCTTGGAGATGCCGTGGCGAACGGCACCGGCCTGGCCGGAGAGACCGCCGCCGGCGACCGTCGCGTCGATGTCGAACTGGCCATCACGGGCAGCTGCGACGATCGGCTGCTGCAGGATCATCTGCAGAACCGGGCGAGCGAAGTAGTCGAGGTACGGCTTGCCGTTGATGGTGATCTTGCCCGAGCCGGGCTTGACCCATACGCGGGCTACAGCGTTCTTACGCTTGCCGGTCGCATAGGAGCGGCCCTGAGCGTCGACCTTCTTGACGTGAACCGGAGCTGCCGGTTCCGCAGTCGTGGCGATTTCCTTGAGAGCGGAAAGGTCGGCCATTAGGCGCTCCTTGTGTTCTTGCTGTTCAGCTTGGCGACGTCGAGGACGGCCGGCTGCTGTGCTTCATGCGGGTGGTTCGTGCCTGCGTAGACGCGCAGGTTCTTCATCTGGCGACGGCCGAGCGGGCCGCGCGGAACCATGCGCTCAACGGCCTTCTCGAGGACGCGCTCCGGGAAACGGCCTTCGATGATCTGGCGCGCGGTGCGCTCCTTGATGCCGCCGGGGTAGCCGGTGTGCCAGTAGTACTTCTTGTCGGTGTACTTCTTGCCCGTGAGCACGGCCTTCTCGGCGTTGATCACGATGACGTTGTCGCCATCGTCAACATGCGGCGTGAAGGTGGCTTTGTGCTTGCCGCGCAGGCGGTTCGCGATGATGGAAGCGAGGCGACCAACAACGAGGCCTTCGGCGTCGATGATGATCCACTTCTTCTCCACCTCTGCAGGCTTCTGAACGAAGGTTCCCATAACAAAACTCTCTCTTTGGACCCGAGCGGCGAACCGCTGGGCGTTTCTTGTTGCTTGGTTTTGACTGAATTTCAGCCAAAAGAAGAAAGCGGCCCGAGAGGGACCGCGATCTGAGGGTGCTTATACGCAGGCGCTAAACCGGCGTCAATAATGTCGATTTCGCAAGCTTGAAATAAAGATAAGCAAAAACAATGTGTTATGTATGTGGTATGTTGATACCTCAAATTAACGCGGTGGAATCGAATAGGTCGCCGTCGCATGGGCCACGAGATCGTCGCTGCCGACCATGGCGATCGACGCATCGAGAACCGCCAATCGCTTGCCGAGCTTGAGGATGCGGCAGGTGCATTCGAGCGGCTGCGGCTCCGGCTTGCGCAGGAAATTGATGTTGAGACTGGTGGTGACGGCCAGCGCCACCGGGCCGATATGGGCAATCAGCGCGATGTAGGCGGAAACGTCTGCAAGCGCAAAGAGCGTCGGGCCCGATACGGTGCCGCCCGGCCGGATATGGCGCTCGTTCGGATCGAGCCGCATTGTTGCAAATCCTGCGCCGGTGGCGGTGACATGGAAGACCTTGCCGTCCGTGTGGACCTGCGGGAAGTCCGTGTCGAGAAAACGGTTCAGCTCCTCGACTGTCATGATGGGCTGGATCGTCATCGGCACGTCTCCTTTGTGCGAGCTTTTGCGGCAAGTGAAGCCGGTATGCGCTTTTGCGCAAGGCGGAAAAAGGTCTTAGTCACCGCAGTTGCCACCGACTTGAAAGCAGGCAACAGGCGGCGTACCACGGGTACCCATTGATCGGATAAGACAAGACAGCAGGAGAAAAGCATGGCGGACGTTGTTTCATTCCAGAAGGAAGAACCGAGTGGATTGCTGGTGCGCGAGCTCTCGGGACCGGTCCTGCGGCTGACGCTCAACAACCCGCCCGCCAATGTGCTTTCGATCGAACTGATGGAGGCACTGCACGCGGCGCTCGACGCCGTTGCCCACTCCAAGGATATCAGGATCGTCGTGCTCTCGGCGTCCGGCAAGCTGTTTTCGGCGGGCCATGACCTCAAGGAAATGACCGCGCATCGGGCCGATGCCGATGGAGGCAGGGCGTTCTTCGAAACGACGATCCGCCTTGCCGCAGATTTGATGATGAAGATCACGCGGCTGCCGCAGGCGGTCATCGCCGAGATCGATGGTCTGGCGACGGCGGCCGGCTGCCAGCTTGTTGCCAGCTGCGATCTGGCGATCTGCACCGACAGTTCGACCTTCTGCACGCCGGGCGTCAATATCGGCCTGTTCTGCTCGACGCCAATGGTGGCGCTGTCGCGCGCATCCCACCGCAAGCAGGCGATGGAGATGCTTTTGACCGGCGAGACGATCGACGCTTCGACCGCCAAGGATTTCGGCCTGGTCAACCGCATCGTGCCGCAACAGTATCTTCGCCAGGTCGTCGACAAATATGCGGCGGTCATCGCCTCGAAATCGCCGCAGGCGCTGACGATCGGCAAGGAAGCCTTCTACCGCCAGGCTGAAATGAGCCTTCCCGAGGCTTACGATTATGCGGTCGGTGTCATGGTCGAAAACATGTTGGCCGGCGACGCCGAGAACGGCATCGGCGCCTTCCTCGACAAGCGCATGCCCGAGTGGGATGGGAAGTAGCCGTCAGGCCAGTTTCAGGAGGAGGGCGCCGAGCGCGATGACGCAGGCAGCAGCGATGCGCCAGATGCTGACGCGCTCTTTCAGGAATACGACCGAGATGACGACGGCAAATAGGATCGCGGTCTCGCGGAGCGCCGCGACGGAAGCGACCGGCGCCTTCGTCATCGCCCACAGTGCCAGACCGTAGGCACCAATGGAGCCGGCGCCGCCGATGAGACCGCGCCACCAGTTCTTGTAGACGTGGCGGGCGACCGGTTTGACTCCCCGCCGGGCAAAAGCCCAGGCAAACAGCAGGACCGGCGGAAGCAGCGCCATCCAGAGGGTGTAGGAGATGGCGTTACCCGAGACACGGGCGCCGATGCCGTCGACAAAGGTATAACAGGCGATCACGCAGGCATTGATGAGCGCGAGGATGATCGCGTGTTTACCGCCCTTTCGCGATTCAAACGCGAGCGTGAGAACGCCGACGCTAATCGTCAGCACGCCTGCCATGGCGCCGGTCGTCAAACGCTCACCGATGATGAGACTGCTGGTGGAGGCGACGATCAGCGGAGCGACGCCGCGCATCAGCGGGTAGACGAGACCGATATCGCCGGCGCGATAGGAGGCGGCGACCAGCTGGAAATAGGCAAACTGGAAGAGAGCCGACACCAGGATGTACGGCCAGGCTTCCGGCTGCGGCAATGGCATGAACGGCAGGAAGGGGATGGCAACGACCGCTGCACCGAGCGCGATCATCGCAGCATCGAGCGATTTTTCCGAACCCGCCTTGACTAGGGCATTCCAGGTCGCGTGCAACAACGCCCCGAAAAGGACGAGCGCAATGACATCAAGGGGCAAGATGAAACCTCGGACGATGGTGTAGGCCGTTGCCAGCCTTGTCGCGCCACTGTACGGGAAAAGCAACCGGAAACTGCCGGAAGGGTGGCGCAGACAGGGTCACCGCCGCTCGCCGCCGAAATCGCGCGTTCGATTGATACGCGCCGCCACCGTGCTGACGATACACGCGTTTAACAGATGAGTTCGGATCAGACCATGAACCACGATGCCTACCCGGATTACTACCTCGCCGACATCCTGCGTTCGACGAAGACGATTGCCCTCATCGGCGCATCGCCGAACGCCGAGCGGCCGAGCCAGCGGGTCATGGCCTTCCTTCTGCGCAAGGGCTATCGCGTCATCCCCATCAATCCCGGACATGTCGGCAAGACGATCCTTGATCAGCCTGTCGTGGGTAGGCTCGCCGACATCAAGGAGCCGATCGACATGGTCGATGTTTTTCGTGCGGCCGATGCCCTGCCGGCGCTCGTCGACGAAATCCTGGCGCTTGAGACCTTGCCGAAGGTCATCTGGGGGCAGTTGTCGGTGAGGCATGATGCTGCGGCTGCCAAGGCGGAGGCCGCCGGCATCAAGGTGGTCATGGATCGCTGTCCGGCAATGGAATACCCGCGCCTGATCGGTTGATGCGGTATCGGCTGCAGCGATGTTTCGCTCAACCGTCAGTTTTGAAAAAATCAAGGCTTATCCCTTTCGTACAGGTAGATACATCTTATAGTGTTTGATCATAGCGTGAAAAGCTGTCTTTGGCGGTGCGGGTTTCACAGAACTTCATCAAGCCAGATTCGGCGGGCCACGTCGCGTTGGATTGCAATGGGAGCGACTGTCTCACGCAGAATCTCGGTGCAAGCAGCAGGCGATAGACTGCGGTTGACCATCCAAAACTTTGAGGCAATCATCACTTCAGGCGCATTTAGCGGAAAGGAAATGCTGTGAAATCTACACTGAGGGAACTTCGGTATTGTTTGCCATACATGGCGTTGATGACCGTGGCAGCGGCATCGGTCTCCGTCCCTGGCTTTAGGGCGATGGCGGCAACTGCGGAGATCGACATTTCAGGTATCAATGCTCTGTTCTTTGCATTCGGCATCGCTGGAACAATTTTGGGTGTAATTGGCCTCAAGAAGACAATCGACATCGAGCCATCCGAACCGCAACTCTGATTAGAGCGCCGAATTCATCGTCTGCGTTTCAAGAGAAGGGTGTTTCCTTCTGGCTCCAGTAATCTTTGACCCGACTGGCACGTGGCGAAGATAGCCCTTTGCAATGTCATCCGGCGCTAAGCTCGGCGGGTGGACGTATCGACGCGTGCTTCGTTCTTCGCCAGCCCGCCTTGGTGGAAGAGCAGATCGCCTCGGCTTCCTTCGAACATATCGCCACCTTTTCTCCTGCCTTCTGACTTCATCAAGGGCATCGAAGATATCGCAACCGTGTTCCACGGCGTAGTCCTTGGCGCGGTCGAGCCTCTCGGGCCGGACCATGTCGCGAATCTGGTCCTCGTGTGCCGCCTTCCATTCCCGCGTGTCGCCGACGATGTCGCGCCAGGTCGTTCGGCCGATCCGTTGCCCAAGGCCGAGGATGGTGTCGACGTTGCTCTGGAAATGCCGCCTCCGGTTCCAGCGGAATACGAACTCGTTGGCGTAGATGTCGACGTGCTTGTCGCGGATGCCGTGATATGTCCCGTAGCTCCATCGCTTGAAATTGGCGAAGAGACGATGCACCCACGGCAGGACTTCATGCGCGGGTGGCGCGTCCACCGCGCTCAGGTTAATCGCCTGATGGCCGCGATCCGGCAAGCGCCTGTAGGCAGTGTTCCCATCAGTCACGAGCAAGCTGCCGACGGCCGTGTTATACCGGATGAAGGCGTGGAGGCTCTCGCGGTTGATGTTCACGATGCGCTGGAGGCGGCACCGCGCCGGATACTTCCCGTCCTGCACCTCGACCGCCCCGATCATGAAAATCTTGCCGATGGGACTGCGCCCCTGGCCGCCGCCTTCCGGCTCGTCCTTGCGGCGAAACGGCACGTTCGTCTCATCGATCTCGATCATGCCGCGTAGCGGACGCCTGTCCGGATCGACCATCGCCCGGCGGAGCTTATGAAGCAGAAGCCACGCCGTCTTATAACTGCCGAGGCCCAGCTTCGGCTGGAGCTGAAGGGCGGACATTCCGTTGGAATGGGTGGCGAGGAGGTAGGCGGCAAGGAACCAAGTTCGGAGCGGAAGATGCGTACCGTGCATCACGGTACCAGCGATCAGCGAGGTCTGATGCCGACACGCGGTTCTCGCCCGCGTTCCGCTATCATCGACGACGACACCCTGGCATTCCCAGACCCACGGTCTGGCTTCGAGCCGCCAGGCGCGATTGCCTCCGCACTTCGGACACCTGAAGCCACTTCGCCACCGTTTCCTCGCCAGATATTCCGCGCAGGCGTAGTCGTCTGGGAAGTCCGAGGTGAACTTCTCCAGCGATGGCGGCTTGTCGTTAGCCCAGCGTGTCGGAAACAGGCTCTCGCTCATGCCCTCCCTTTATCGCAGGAGGGGAGATGAGTCATTTTGCAACGCTAGATGTGGTTAACACCTGTGCGAACGGTATAAGCCTTAAAAAATCTTTCTTTGACCATGCGTGGCAGCTCTGGGATAGTGCCGCCGCTCCAGAGCACAGCGTCGAAAATCCGAGCGGATTTTCGACGCGCACTATGTCTGGAATCAAAGCGATAGGGTGCTTTTGGCGCCTCCATGGGAGGTGCGGCGCCCTGGTCATGGGAGGGATGAATGACGAAAGACAATCCTGGTTTCAGCACGCTCGCGATCCACGCCGGAGCGCAACCAGATCCGACGACGGGCGCCCGGGCGACGCCGATCTACCAGACGACCAGTTTCGTCTTCAACGACACCGATCATGCAGCCGCTCTCTTCGGCCTGCAGCAGTTCGGCAATATCTACACCCGCATCATGAACCCGACGCAGGCGGTGCTGGAAGAGCGCCTCGCAGCGCTCGAAGGCGGTACTGCGGCGCTGGCGGTTGCCTCCGGGCATGCGGCCCAGCTTCTCGTCTTCCACACGATCATGAGCCCTGGCGACAATTTCGTCGCCGCAAACCGGCTCTATGGCGGCTCGGTCAACCAGTTCGGCCATGCCTTCAAGTCCTTCGACTGGCATGTGCGCTGGGCGGATCCGAGCGACCCCACAAGCTTCGAGGCCAAGATCGATGCGCGCACCAAGGCGATCTTCATCGAAAGCCTCGCCAATCCGGGCGGTACCTTCGTTGATATCGCCGCGATTGCCGAGGTCGCCCACAAGCATGGCTTGCCGCTGATTGTCGACAACACCATGGCGACACCCTATCTGCTGCGCCCGCTCGAGCACGGTGCCGATCTCGTCGTGCATTCGCTGACCAAGTTTATCGGCGGTCACGGCAATTCGATGGGCGGCGTCATCGTCGATGGCGGCACCTTCGACTGGTCAAAGTCCGGCAAGTATCCGATGCTGTCGGAGCCGCGCCCGGAATATGCGGGCGTCGTGCTGCATCAGGTGTTCGGTAATTTTGCCTTTGCGATTGCCGCCCGTGTCCTCGGCCTTCGCGATTTCGGCCCGGCGATCTCGCCGTTCAATGCCTTCATGATCCTGACCGGCGTCGAGACGCTGCCGCTGCGCATGCAGCGCCATTGCGACAATGCGCTGGCCGTTGCCAAGTGGCTGAAGAGCCATGACAAGGTGTCCTGGGTCAACTATGCCGGGCTTGAGGACGATCCGAACAACGGGCTGCAGAAGCGCTATTCGCCGAAGGGCGCCGGCGCCGTCTTCACCTTCGGTCTTAAGGACGGGTATGAGGCCGGCAAGCGTTTCGTCGAGGGGCTCGAGATGTTCTCGCACCTCGCAAATATCGGCGACACCCGTTCGCTCGTCATTCACCCTGCCTCGACCACCCATCGTCAGTTGACACAAGAGCAACTGGTTGCAGCGGGCGCAGGCCCGGAAGTCGTGCGTCTGTCTGTTGGTATCGAGGACGTCTCCGACATCATCGCCGATCTCGAGCAATCGCTCGCAAAGGTCTGAGACTGAGATGAAAATGAGGGGGACGGGTTTCCCGTTCCCCCTTTAGGGAGCAGTGCCCGATGGTGAAGATGCA
Organism: Ensifer sp. M14; assembly: GCF_003355565.1. NCBI lineage: Bacteria > Pseudomonadati > Pseudomonadota > Alphaproteobacteria > Hyphomicrobiales > Rhizobiaceae > Ensifer > Ensifer sp. M14. Next base: position 3,449,498 of record NZ_QJNR01000004.1, on the reverse strand, counting down.
GAAATTCGACCTGACGACAGTCGAACCCGAAGTCGGCGAGCCTGCGGCCGACCGACTGATTGCCGGGACGCCCCGGTTTCGGACGTGGAATGTCGAGGAGGCCGATGGCGGGCTGTATGCCGGCGTCTGGGAATCCACGCCCGGAAAATGGCGCATCGTCTACGAGGAATGGGAGTACTTCCACATCCTGTCCGGCTACTCGGTCGTAACCGAGGACGGCGGCGCCGAGATACATCTGCGCGCCGGCGACAGCATGATCCTCAGGCCTGGTTTCAAGGGAACATGGGAGGTCGTCGAGACCACCCGCAAGGATTACGTCATCCGTCTCTGACCAGCCTGTTACGAGTTTGCGCCCGGCTCGGTGCCGTCCGACGCACGGGTAAACGCTTCGGCAAACGAGGCTTCCGAAATCCCGTTGAGCGCCTGCCGCAGCGCTTCAGCTTGCTGTTTGCCGAGGGCATTTTCGAAGCGCGCCTGCGCCTTGCGCCAGAGAACCGTCATCTCCTGCTGCTTCTTCAGGCCGAACGGCGTCAGCTGAACGCGCTTCACCCGCCTGTCCGACGCGTCGGGCACAAGCTCGACGTAACCATCGCGGATCAGCGGTTTCAGCGTGTGACCAAGCGCGGATAGATCCATCACCAACAGATCCGCGAGTGTGCGCAGCGAGGCATTTTTGCTGTGGGCGATCTGGCTCAGCAGCGAATATTGCGTGCCGCGCAATCCGCTCGGTGCGAGCACATCCTCATAGAGCTGACCCAATTGGCGCGAGGCGCGTTTCAATGCGCTGTTTGTGCAGAAGTCCCAGACCTTCGGCGTGTCGTCCATCGTTTTCTCCGTCGCGGCCGTGGCGCCCGCTTTCGACTTTGGTAGCGCCACTCTTGCGCAGCGTCCAGTTTGCTGTATATTTAGTGGCATATACCACTAAATTGAAATCGGAACAAGGAAACCGACAATGCGTGCAGTGGAAAAAAAAGGTAAGGCGCTGGTGACCGGCGCTTCTTCGGGCATCGGCGCGACCTATGCGGACCGGCTGGCACAGCGCGGCCTCGACCTGGTTCTGGTGGCGCGCGACGAAAAGCGTCTTTCCGATCTCGCCGCAAAATTGTCGGCACAATACGGCGTGACGGTCGATGTGCTGAAGGCGGACCTGACGCTACGGGATGACGTAAGGGTGGTCGAGAAGCGGCTGCGCGACGACGTGGCAATCGAACTCCTCGTCAACAACGCTGGGATCGGCCCGAAGGGACCGCTGCTCGCCGACGATCTGGACTATCTCGAAGCCATGATCGAGCTGAACGTCGTCGCCGTGAACCGGTTGGCGATTGCCGCCGCCCAGACATTCGCGGGACGCGGCAAGGGAGCGATCATCAACATTGCCTCCGTCGTGGCGCTGGTGCCCGAGCGGTTCAACGGCACTTACAATGCGAGCAAGGCCTTCGTGCTGAACCTGACGCAGTCGATCCATACGGAAGCTTCCGGCAAGGGCGTCAAGGTGCAGGCGGTGCTGCCCGGCCTGACCCGCACCGAAATCTTTGATCGGGCCGGCGGCTCGATCGACCGGCTCGATCCGTCGATGGTCATGGACGTCACCGATCTCGTCGATGCGGCGCTTGCCGGTTTCGACCAGGGAGAACTGGTCACGATTCCATCGCTGCCCGACGCTGCCGACTGGGAGACCTTCTCCAATGCGCGCCTGGTCCTGGCGCCCAATCTTTCCCACGACAGGCCGGCGGCACGCTACGGTGTCGAACGAGCGGCGGCCGCGGTCTGACGCTCAGGCGGGCTGGCTTCCCAAACTGGTTTCAAACGGCTTCGGCGGCGACGTCGGAGCCGTTTTGTGTTTTGCGAGCGGCGCAGGGCGAGCCGTCACCAGACGAGGTCCAGCCGCTCCAGTCCATGGAAATGGAAACTGTCCCTGACCTCCGGATCATGCTTCAGCCGCATCCCGGGCAACCGCTGAAACAGGATCGGCAGCGTCAGGTTAAGTTCGAGCCGGGCGAGTGGCGCTCCGATGCAAAAATGCAGGCCCGCACCGAACGAGACGTTGGCGCCCTCATCGCGCATGGGCTTGAAGCGGTGAGGGTCGCTGAACTTGCGGGGATCGACATTGGCAGCGCCAAGCAACAAACCGATCTTGTCTCCCTTGCGAAGCGAAATCCCGTCGTCGAGATCGATATCCGACAGCGCATAGCGCTGGAAGATATGCAGTGGCGCCGCAAATCGCAGGCATTCCTCGATCGCAAGCGCGGTCGTCGCTTCGGTTGCGAACAGATCTTTGGGCGCGTGGCCCGACTGCAGGATCGTTCTGACAGCGTTGCCGATCTGATGCACGGTTGCCTCGTGGCCGGCGTTGAGAAGCAACGCCGCCGTCGAAACCAGCTCTGCCTCGGACAATCGCTCTCCGTCCTTCTCCGACGTGATCATATGTGTCAAAAGATCGTCGCCCGGATTGCGCCGCTTCTCGGCGATGATCGCCTTCAGATAATTGGCGAAGTCGGCGGATGCCTGGTTGGCGTCGAGTTCGGTCTCGTGGCTTGGATTGAAGACGTACATGCGCACCATGCGATGCGACCAGTCGAGAAGGTCTGGCGCGGCTTCGACGGGGATGCCGAGCATGCGCGCGATGATCGTGACCGGAATTGTTTCCGCATAGGTTTTCAGCAGCTCGACCTGGCCGTCACGCTCGAAGCCATCGATTATCGCGTGCGAAAGCCGTTCGATATCCGGCCGAAGTTGCTCGATCTGCCGGGAGACAAAGGCGCGGTTGACAAGAGTGCGCAGCCGGGTGTGGGCCGGCGGCTCAAGCTCCAGCAGCGAATGCTCCTCCAGCGCATCGAAATCCTTCAGATGCGGCTTCGGTGCCGGCATGCCCAGTTCTTCGCGTGTCGCCACGTGCAGGATTTGCCGTCCAAAACGCCGGTCGCGCAGCAATGCGTTCACCTGGTCGTAGCCTGCGAAATACCATTGCTCGCGCTCGCTCCAGTAAAATGCCGGGCAATGCGCGTGGATCTCGGCGTAGGCCGACGATGGCGACCGATAGAATTCCGGGTTGTGTACGTCGATCGAAACGCGCCGCTCGGCACGGTCTATGGTGATGGCGGGTTTGGGCGGCATGGCGCTGGCTCTTTGCAAGGCGGGTACGACGATCATGTGTAAGGGGGCCAAGGTTCCTCCCGCAAGTGCGCAAGTTGCATCGGGCGGCGATCAAAAGCGCGGCCGGTCGGTTATTACTCCCAGGGTATTCGGGCCGCCGTGCCGGCGCGTTGACAAAATGGCGCGTGACGGGTCAATCTTGTGACGCTGCGTAGGGCGCATCGGTGCAAGGTCGAAAGGGCAACGCCCACCTACGGTAGATAGACCTTAGTTGCGCCCATGCCGAACCTCGAAAACCTCAGGAAGCAGGCCAAACAGTATCTGAGATGGCATCGCGATGGATATTTTCCGGTTGCGGCCGAGATCAGGGCTGCCTTGCCTCGCTTTAGCGAGCTGGACGATCGTGAGATCTTGAAGGTGGATTTCAAACTCGCTGACGCTCAGGAACTCGTCGCACGCCAGATGGGTTTTGACGGCTGGCAGGCGCTCAAATCAGGAGCCCTGACAATGACCACGCAAGCAAAACAACAAGCACCGCGCCCTGTTCTGCGATCGACTTCGGCGCAATTGTTCGTCGCCGAAATCAAGGCGTCTTGCGACTTCTTCACGGACAAGCTCGGCTTTGCCATCGACTTCACCTATGGCGACCCGCCCTTTTATGGTCAGGTGAAGCGCGACAATGCGCTGCTCGCCTTGCGCCTGGTCTGTGAGCCGGTCTTCGTCGGGGATATCCGGGCGCGGGAACACCTGCTTTCCGCTTCACTGACGGTCGCCACGACGGAGGAAATCAAGCGCCTGTTCCTCGATTGCCAGGCCGTCGGCGTGCAGTTTCACCAGACCCTGCGGACGGAGCCTTGGGGTGCACGAAACTTCATCATTCTTGATCCCGACGGCAATCTGATCCTGTTTGCCGGCCCGGCCGAGTGAAGACCGTGCGTCCGATGGAGGCCCGCCGCCATCGCCCGCGGATCAGTCCGAAACCGCTTCGATTTTTCCGTACTTGGCGCGTCTCCAAACGGCGCTGATGATACCAAGCGCGAGCGCAAGGCTGTCCGCGACGGCGAGCGAAAAGCACCGGTCCCGCCAATTCGGACGGAACAACTTTCCATCCGAAACCTTTTTCAGTGGCGTCTGGCGACCTATTTGCGCATGATGCGGCAGCAAGCAGGGAGCGGCATGGCAAAAAACCAGACCAGTCTATCGGCGGGCATCGTAGCGGCAATCCGCAAGCGGCGACCCACCGTCGTCAGCCGTGAAGCGGCGGTCAGCCGCGGTGACATCGTCATCGCTTCCTACAACATCCACAAATGCGTCGGCACCGATGGCCGCTTCGATCCGGGACGTACAGCCCAGGTTATCAGCGAGCTCGGCGCCGATATCGTCGCCCTTCAGGAAGCCGACCAGCGCTTCGGTGAACGTGCCGGGCTGCTTGACCTCGAGCATCTGCGACGCGAGGCGCATCTGGTGTCCGTCCCGATCTCCGGCTTTTCCACAAAAGGACATGGCTGGCACGGCAACGTGCTGCTTCTGCGTGAAGGTGCGGTTTCCGATGTCCAGCAACTGAAGCTGCCGGGCGTCGAGCCGCGCGGAGCGCTTGTGGTCGATTTGGATCTCAAGATGGGCCCCTTGCGCGTGATTGCGGCCCACCTCGGATTGTTGCGCCATTCCCGCGCCCAGCAGGCCGAGGCGATCATCGAGGCTGCATCCGACGCGGGCGGGCGACCGACCCTGTTGATCGGCGATCTCAACGAGTGGCGCATGGGCAAACGCTCGTCGCTATCCTTCCTCAGCCCCGTCTTTGACCCATCACATGCAACGGTCGCGAGCTTTCCTTCCCGTTTTCCGCTGTTGCCGCTCGATCGCGTTCTGGGTAATCCCCATAGCCTGGTGACGTCGGTCGCCGTGCACGATTCTCCACTCGCCCGCGTCGCTTCCGATCATTTGCCGGTCAAGGCATCGATCGATCTGAAGGTCGGCAAGCGGGAAGACCATAACAACGAACGGATTGAAGTGAGCCGGGCCGGATCGGTCTGAGACACTTTCTGGCGGGCAGGTGATGTTGTCCTTTGTCATTGTTGCCGTTGTCGCCATCGGCGGCGCGTTCGGCGCAGCGATCCTCTATGTCTATGGCCGCTTCGGTCGGCGTCCGCACGGAGACCCGTCTTCAGCGCTTCCCGTCGCCGAGGCCGAGACGGAACTGGACCGAGCCATCTTTCCCCTGCTCGGTACCCACGCCGGAACGAACGGCATATCGCTTGTCTCAGACAACATCGAAGCCTTCGTCGTCAGGGCGCATGCAGCGCGAAGGGCTGGGCGAAGCCTCGATTTGCAATACTACTATTGGAAGGACGACCTGACCGGTCTGCTGCTCACACGGGAAATCCTGGCGGCAGCGGATCGCGGCGTCCACGTCCGCTTGCTGCTCGACGACATCAATGCCGGCCTTCACGACCGGATGTGCATCGCGCTCGATGCCCATGCAAACATTGAAGTGAGGCTCTTCAATCCCAGCCGTGCCCGCACCGACCGTATCCGCCGCGGTTTCGAGATGGCCATACGCGCCTTCAGCGCCACGCGCCGGATGCACAACAAGCTGTGGGTTGCCGACGGGCGCGTGGCGATCGCTGGCGGCCGAAACATTGGTGATGCCTATTTCGATGCGTCAGAGCATTCAAACTTTCGTGACCTCGATATCTGGATGATCGGGCCGGTGGTCGAGCAGGCATCGGCAATGTTCGATCGCTATTGGAACAGTACGTCCGTGTTGCCCATAGGCAAGTTGCGCACGCCGCGCAAACAATACCTGCCGGGCTTCCGGGACGCACTCGACGCGCATGCGCGCACACCCGCCGCCCGTTTCTATCTGGAGCGCGTGGCCGACGTCATGGGGGAAGGGGCGTCCTGTTACAGCGGATCAAAGACGCTGCATTGGATCGACGACGTCCGCCTTGAAGCCGATCCGCCCGAGAAGGCCTTGATGCAGAAGCGGCAAAACTGGCTGCTGCGCGAACTCTTCCCCCTGATCCAGGCGACAAAAAGGGATCTCCGCATCATCTCGCCCTATTTTATTCCCGGCACCGCCGGAACACGCGAACTGACGGCCCTGGTGAAGAAGGGCGCGCGGGTCGCGGTGCTCACCAACTCGCTTGCCGCCACCGACGTGGCCGCAGTCCACGGCGGCTATGTGAAATACCGTCGAAGCCTCGTCCGTGCCGGCATCGAACTCTTCGAACTGAAAGAGCAGGGCGATGCCGTCGAAGGTCACCGCATGACCCTGTTCGGCCGGCGCAACGCCAGCCTTCACAGCAAGGCCTTTGTCGTCGACGGTCTAGACGGTTTCGTCGGTTCGATGAATTTCGATCCGCGGTCGGCATCGCTGAATACCGAAATGGGTGTGGTGTTTACGGATACCGCGCTTGCGCGTGAACTCGTCGAGATGTTCGAGGAGGAGACGGCACCTTCCGTCAGCTACCGGCTCGGCCTCGAAGGCGCGCGGCTGGTCTGGCACGACCGGTCCAATGGGACGGAGCGATTGTTGCGGGGCGAGCCGGATGCGAGCCTGCTGCGGCGCTTCATCGCCGGGTTCATTCGCATTCTGCCGATCGAATCTCAGCTCTGACGTCGCCTCACAGCGTGCACCGGTTTACCGTTCGTTTACCTAGCGGCGGCGAATGCTGTGCGGAAAGCGCAAAAGCCAAGGCGCCGGCGAAGGCGGTGGCGAAAAAATGTTCTATCAGCAATCACGTGTGGAGGACTTCTGTTCTTAGGCTGGAAGGGCGCCGCCGATTAAGGTTATCGGACGTTCGCGACTTGAAGTGAAGGGTGTTGACACTCTATGTAGGAGCAGAAGGCCAATCCTGTGATTCCCGGCTCGCAAAGGTTTTGCGGGCCCGATTGATGAAGGTTCGATATGAGAAATCCAGTTGATACCGCCATGGCGCTGGTGCCGATGGTTGTGGAGCAGACCAACCGCGGCGAACGTTCCTACGATATCTTTTCGCGCCTTCTGAAAGAGCGCATCATCTTCCTGACCGGTCCGGTCGAAGATCAGATGGCAACGCTCGTCTGCGCCCAGCTGCTTTTCCTCGAGGCGGAAAACCCGAAGAAGGAAATCGCGCTTTATATCAATTCGCCCGGCGGCGTTGTGACCGCCGGCATGGCGATCTACGACACCATGCAGTTCATCAAGCCGGCGGTTTCGACGCTGTGCATCGGCCAGGCTGCATCGATGGGTTCGCTGCTTCTGGCTGCCGGCCACAAGGACATGCGTTTCGCCACCCCGAATTCGCGCATCATGGTCCACCAGCCGTCCGGCGGCTTCCAGGGCCAGGCCTCCGACATCGAGCGCCACGCCAAGGACATCCTCAAGATGAAGCGTCGCCTGAACGAGGTTTACGTCAAGCATTGCGGCCGGACCTATGAAGAGGTTGAACAGACGCTCGATCGCGACCATTTCATGAGTTCCGACGAGGCGCTCGACTGGGGTCTGATCGACAAGGTCATCACGTCGCGCGAAGCGATCGAGGCTGCAGAGCAGGCGTGACAACGCGCTTTTGTGTCACGATAGATGCAATTGTGACACAATTGTAATAGTGAAAGGGCTTTATCGAGGGGGTAAAGCCGCTAAGATGAACCCTTAATGCTATGTTGAGCTGTGAAGGCATAGGGTTCAGAGTTAGGTGGGAGAGTCGTTGCGGCCGGATCTTGGGTGAAATGCCCTGATACGGTGGGTACTCCCGGAAGCCCTCTTAATGCAGCGCAGATCTTTGCGCGGGGCGAATTGAGTGGTCCGTGATATCTTTTCGAGGATATCCGGCGTGCTGGAAGGAAATGGAAATGAGCAAGGTCAGCGGTAGCAACGGCGGTGACTCGAAGAATACGCTTTATTGTTCGTTTTGCGGCAAGAGCCAGCACGAAGTCCGCAAGCTGATTGCCGGACCGACGGTTTTCATCTGCGATGAATGCGTCGAGCTCTGCATGGACATCATTCGCGAAGAGAACAAGACCTCGATGGTCAAGTCCCGCGATGGTGTTCCGACGCCCCAGGAAATCATCAAGGTCCTCGACGAATACGTCATCGGCCAGCAGCAGGCGAAGCGCATCCTGTCGGTCGCCGTGCACAACCACTACAAGCGCCTGGCCCACGCGGCCAAGGGCAGCGATGTGGAACTGGCGAAGTCGAACATCATGCTCGTCGGCCCGACCGGTTGCGGCAAGACCTACCTCGCGCAGACGCTTGCGCGCATCATCGACGTGCCCTTCACGATGGCTGATGCAACGACATTGACGGAAGCCGGCTATGTCGGTGAAGACGTCGAAAACATCATCCTGAAGCTGCTGCAGGCTGCCGACTACAACGTCGAGCGCGCCCAGCGTGGCATCGTCTACATCGACGAAGTCGACAAAATCTCGCGCAAGTCCGACAACCCGTCGATCACCCGTGACGTTTCGGGCGAGGGCGTGCAGCAGGCGCTGTTGAAGATCATGGAGGGCACCGTTGCCTCCGTGCCGCCACAGGGTGGCCGCAAGCATCCGCAGCAGGAATTCCTGCAGGTGGATACGACCAACATCCTGTTCATCTGCGGCGGTGCATTTGCCGGCCTCGACAAGATCATTTCCGCCCGTGGCGAGAAGACGTCGATCGGTTTTGGCGCAACGGTCCGTTCGCCTGAAGATCGCCGAGTCGGCGAGGTTCTGCGCGAACTGGAGCCGGAAGACCTGGTCAAGTTCGGTCTCATCCCGGAATTCATCGGCCGTCTGCCGGTTCTGGCGACGCTCGAAGACCTCGATGAAGACGCGCTGATCCAGATCCTGTCCGAGCCGAAGAACGCTCTGATCAAGCAGTACCAGCGGCTGTTCGAGATGGAAGACGTCGAGTTGACCTTCCACGAGGACGCGCTGCGCGAGATCGCCCGTCGCGCCATCGTGCGCAAGACCGGTGCCCGTGGCCTGCGCTCGATCATGGAAAAGATCCTGCTCGACACGATGTTCGAGTTGCCGACGCTCGAAGGCGTCCGCGAAGTCGTGATTTCCGACGAGGTCGTGAAGGGTGCGGCACGGCCGCTCTACATCTATTCCGAGCGCTCGGAAGAGAAGACCAACGTTTCGGCCTAAGCGCGAACCACAGATCAGATTTGAAAAAGCCCGCCTCGTGCGGGCTTTTTCATGACCCCACACTTAGTTGTTGAGATGGCTTCTACGGCGCGCGATTTAACAATTCGGTTGTTGCTAAAGTGTCTTAACAACGCAATGATGTGACGATTCAATAACGGGCCTCGGCCGTTGCATACCCTTGAAGCCTCGTTTTCCGTCGCAAGGTACGCAACAGCAATAAAGCGTAGTCAGAAGGATCCGGCCAATGATGGTGGATGTCGCGTCGAGCCTTGAAAAGGACTCTCTAGCACTCCACTTTCATGTGGAAAACATGACAACCGGGAGTGCCGCTGTGGCTCCCGGGAACGGGCCCGAAATCGGGACGGAAAGGAAATGACATGACGAGCAAAACGTCTCCGGCGACTGAAAGCGCGACCTATCCGGTCTTGCCGCTTCGCGACATCGTAGTCTTCCCGCACATGATCGTGCCGCTCTTCGTCGGCCGTGAAAAGTCCATCCGTGCGCTGGAAGAGGTCATGGGGACTGACAAGCAGATCATGCTTGCCACCCAGATCAACGCGACGGACGACGATCCGGAACCCTCTGCGATCTATCAGGTTGGCACGATTGCCAATGTTCTGCAGCTGCTGAAGCTGCCCGACGGCACCGTCAAGGTGCTGGTCGAAGGGCGCACGCGCGCCAAGATCGACAGCTACACGCCGCGCGAAGAATTCTACGAAGCGTCAGCACAGGCGCTCGACGAGCCGGAAGAAGATCCGGTCGAGATCGAGGCGCTCAGCCGCTCGGTCGTCTCCGAATTCGAAAGCTACGTGAAGCTCAACAAGAAAATCTCTCCTGAGGTCGTCGGCGTTGCGAGCCAGATCGAAGATTATTCGAAGCTTGCCGACACCGTCGCATCGCATCTCTCGATCAAGATCGTCGAAAAGCAGGAAATGCTGGAAACCACCAGCGTGAAGATGCGCCTCGAAAAGGCGCTGGGCTTCATGGAAGGTGAGATCTCCGTCCTGCAGGTGGAAAAGCGTATCCGCTCGCGCGTCAAGCGCCAGATGGAGAAGACCCAGCGCGAGTACTACCTCAACGAACAGATGAAGGCGATCCAGAAGGAACTCGGCGACGGCGAAGACGGCCGCGACGAGATGGCCGAAATCGAAGAGCGGATCGCCAAGACCAAGCTTTCCAAGGAAGCCCGTGAAAAGGCTGATGCGGAGCTGAAGAAGCTGCGCCAGATGAGCCCGATGTCGGCGGAAGCAACCGTCGTGCGTAACTATCTGGATTGGCTGCTGGGAATGCCCTGGGGCAAGAAGTCCAAGATCAAGACTGACCTGAACCATGCCGAGGAAGTGCTCAACGTCGATCACTTCGGCCTCGACAAGGTCAAGGAACGCATCGTCGAGTACCTAGCCGTTCAGGCGCGTTCGACCAAGATCAAGGGCCCGATCCTGTGCCTCGTCGGCCCTCCGGGCGTCGGCAAGACCTCGCTTGCCAAGTCGATCGCCAAGGCGACCGGCCGTGAATACGTGCGCATGGCTCTGGGCGGCGTTCGTGACGAAGCGGAAATCCGCGGTCACCGTCGCACCTACATCGGTTCGATGCCCGGCAAGGTCGTCCAGTCGATGAAGAAGGCGAAGAAGTCCAACCCGCTCTTCCTGTTCGACGAGATCGACAAGATGGGCCAGGACTTCCGTGGCGACCCGTCGTCGGCCCTGTTGGAGGTGCTGGATCCGGAACAGAACTCGACCTTCATGGATCACTACCTGGAAGTCGAATATGATCTGTCCAACGTGATGTTCATCACCACGGCGAACACGCTGAATATTCCGGCGCCGTTGATGGACCGCATGGAAGTGATCCGTATCGCCGGCTACACCGAAGAGGAAAAGCTTGAGATCGCCAAGCGGCACCTGCTGCCGAAGGCGATCCGCGATCATGCGCTGCAGCCGAAGGAGTTTTCGGTCACCGACGGTGCGCTGATGGCGATCATCCAGACCTACACGCGTGAAGCGGGCGTTCGCAACTTCGAGCGTGAACTGATGAAGCTCGCCCGCAAGGCGGTCACCGAGATCATCAAGGGCAAGGCCAAGTCAGTGGCCGTCACCGCTGAAAATATCCCGGATTACCTGGGTGTGCCGCGGTACCGTCACGGCGAAGCCGAGCGCGACGATCAGATCGGTGTGGTCACAGGACTTGCCTGGACAGAGGTCGGCGGCGAACTGCTGACGATCGAAGGTGTCATGATGCCCGGCAAGGGCCGCATGACCGTCACAGGCAACCTGCGCGATGTGATGAAGGAATCGATTTCTGCGGCGGCGTCCTACGTCCGTTCGCGCGCGATCGACTTCGGCATCGAGCCACCGCTGTTCGACAAGCGCGACATCCACGTGCACTTGCCGGAAGGCGCAACGCCCAAGGATGGTCCTTCGGCCGGTGTTGCCATGGCAACGGCGATCGTCTCTGTGATGACCGGTATTCCGATCTCCAAGGATGTGGCGATGACGGGTGAGATCACCCTTCGCGGCCGCGTGCTGCCGATCGGCGGTCTGAAGGAAAAACTGCTGGCGGCCGTCCGCGGTGGCATCAAGAAGGTGCTGATCCCCGAGGAGAATGCCAAGGATCTGGCCGAGATTCCGGATAACGTGAAGAACGTGCTGGAGATCATCCCGGTCTCGCGCATGGGTGAAGTGCTCGAACACGCTCTCATCCGCGTCCCGGAGCCGATCGAATGGGACCCGGCAAATGAGCCGGCAACCGTCGCCGCGGTTGATTCGCAGGACGAAGCGGGCGCTTCCATCGCCCACTGATCGACAGGGCCGGCGGGTGCAATTGTGCTCGTCTCAGGCTCATTTGGCAGAAAAACAAGGAAGACCGGCCCCTGGCCGGTCTTTTTTGTTGTAAAAGCATGCCGCAAGCCTTGCATTCCAAGGGATTAGGCGCAATTGGGAATGGCAAGACGCGGGCGATGCGCAAGCCGCCGCGGCTTAAAAACACAGTCGTTTCGAACCATTTTGAAAGGGGTGGAAACATGAACAAAAATGAGCTCGTGTCTGCCGTTGCTGAGAAGGCCGGACTTTCCAAGACCGACGCATCTTCCGCAGTTGATGCAGTTTTCGAGACCATCCAGGCTGAACTGAAGAACGGTGGCGACATTCGCCTCGTCGGTTTCGGCAATTTCTCCGTTTCGCGTCGCGAAGCCTCCAAGGGCCGCAACCCGTCCACGGGCGCTGAAGTTGACATCCCGGCACGTAACGTTCCGAAGTTCACGGCCGGCAAGGGCCTGAAGGATGCCGTTAACGGCTGATAAGTTTGCTTGACGGCCGGATACGAGGCCGGCAGTCCAAGTCTCGAAGGGTTCGGCTCACGCCGGACCCTTCTGCATTTTCGGGTGGCCTTGCAGCAGCGCAGTCTTTGGTCTACGGCTCAGCGTATTCTCAGGGCGGGGTGAAAGTCCCCACCGGCGGTAAGGGCTTCGGCCCAAGCCCGCGAGCACTTTCAACCTCTGTGGGCTGGAAGGATAGCAGATCCGGTGTAATTCCGGAGCCGACGGTCAAAGTCCGGATGAAAGAGAATGATCGTGGGTGCGAAGGGCGGGCCGTCCGTCGTCGTACCCTGCGCTCATGCGTCCTGATTTGTGTTGGTCCCTGTTTGTGGATGAAGGACATGAATCAGACTACCCAAATGCGTTTCACCTCCCGTGCCATTGCCGGTGCCGCCTGGATGGTACTGGCCGGCGTTGCCTTTGCCTTGCTGAATGTCGTCACGCAATGGATGACGATGCAGCTCGGCTTTTCCGCCACCTCGACCGCCTTCTGGCAATATGCATTCGCGCTTATCTTCTCCCTGCCGTTCCTGTTCCGGGTCGGCCTGTCGGCGATGCGCACCGACTATCCCTGGCGTCACGTCGTTCGTGTCGGCCTCGCAGCCCTGGGGGTCGGGGCCTGGGTTTCGGGCCTGGCCTCCGTCCCGATCTGGCAGGCGATCGCGCTGGTGATGACCTCGCCGTTCTTCATCATTCTCGGGGCACGCCTCTTCCTCGGCGAACGCGTCGGCGCGTCCCGTTGGGGCGCGGCGGCAGTTGGTTTTGCCGGTGCCGCGATCATCCTGCAGCCCTGGTCGGAGAGCTTCACCTGGGCAGCCTTGCTGCCGGTTCTCTCGGCGCTGCTCTGGGGTGCGTCGTCGCTGATCACGAAGAGCCTGACGGGCATCGAGCGCCCGGAGACGATTACCGTCTGGCTGCTCGTGCTTCTGACGCCGATCAACGGCGCCATGGCGCTGTCGGCAGGGTTTGTCGTGCCGAGCGGCGCCATGCTCGCGCTGCTGGCGCTGGCGGGGCTCCTGACCGTCGTGGCACAGTATCTCTTGACGCTGGCCTACACGGTCGCCGATGCCGCCTATGTGCAACCTTTCGACGATCTCAAGCTGCCGCTCAACGTTCTCGCCGGCTGGCTCGTCTTCGGTTATGCGCCGAGCGGCTATCTCTGGCTGGGAGCCGTACTGATCCTCGGCGCCTCGCTCTTCATCATGCGCAACGAGATGAAACGTGAGCGTGCGAGCGCGTAAGGCGCCGCTGCACAACAAAGCTGCGGGATTGTCATGCGCCTGTCATCGCCATCCCGCAGAACCCCCTTGTTTTGGATATTCGACATGGGGGATTTCATGACCATTTCATCATGCAGAACGGCGCTTGCCGCCATGCTTCTTGCGTCCGTTGCTTTTCCGGCTGCTGCCGAACCGGTGTTCAACCGTATTGCGTCCTTCGCCGTTGCCGACAATCTGGAAGGTGACGCCCGCAAGGAAGCGACATCTGCGGAAATCATCACCGCCACCGAAGACGGCAACACGCTGATCTATTCCGATAGCCCGGGCAAGCGCATCGGCCTCATCGACATCACCGACGCCAAGGCGCCGAAGGCCGCCGGCATCGTTTCGTTCGAAGGGGAGCCGACGTCGGTGACCGTTGCCGGTACCAAGGCGCTGGTTGCCGTCAACACGCGCGAAAGCTTTACCAAGCCTTCCGGCTTCCTCGCCACCGTCGACGTCGCCACCAAAAAGGTCGACGCGACCTGTGATCTCGGCGGTCAGCCGGACTCCGTCGCAGTCAACAAGGACCGCACCCTCGCTGCAATCGCCATCGAGAACGAGCGCGACGAAGAGGTCAACGACGGCAAGATCCCGCAGATGCCTGCCGGCGACCTGGTGATCCTGTCGCTGAAGGACGGCGCTGCCGATTGCACGACGATCAAGCATGTGACCCTGACGGGGCTTGCCGACGTTGCTGGCGACGATCCGGAGCCGGAATTCGTTTCCTTCAACGGCAAGGACGAGATCGCGCTGACACTGCAGGAGAACAACCACATCGTCATCATCGATGCCAAGGCGGCGGTGGTTAAGACGCATTTCTCCGCAGGCAGCGTCGACCTCAAGGACATCGACACCAAGCGCGACGGCACGATCGCCTTCAAGGACGAACAACCGGGCCGCAAGCGCGAGCCTGACGCTGTCAAGTGGCTCGACGACAGCCGCATCGTCGTTGCCAACGAAGGCGACTATGAGGGCGGTTCGCGCGGTTTCACCATCTTCGATACGACCGGCAAGGTCCTGTTCGAATCGGGCGCCAGCTTCGAGCAGGCGATCGCGTCGATCGGGCATTACCCGGAGAAGCGCTCGTCGGCCAAGGGCGTCGAGCCGGAGGGCCTCGAGGCCGCGAAATTCGGCGACGACAATCTGTTCTTCGTGCTTGCCGAACGCGCATCCGTTGTCGGCGTCTACAAGGACACCGGCGCCGAGCCGGAACTGCTGCAATTGCTGCCGTCGGGTATCTCGCCGGAAGGTGCCGTCGCGATCCCGTCGCGAAATCTGCTTGCGACCGCCAACGAGGTCGACCTCGGCGAGGACGGTGGCGCCCGCTCGCATGTGATGATCTATGAGCGCGGCGAAGGCGAAGCCGCCTATCCGCAGATCCGCTCGGCCGACAAGGATGGTCTGCCCGTCGGCTTCGGCGCACTTTCGGGCCTGGCAGCCGTTGCCGACAAGCCGGGCTTCCTGCGCGCCGTCAACGATTCGGTCTACGCATCCCAACCGACCATCTTCACCATCGACGCGACGCAGAAGCCGGCGCTGATCACCGAAACGCTTCGCATCACCCGCGATGGCGCGCCGGCACAGAAACTCGACATCGAAGGCATCGCCAATGATGGGGAAGGGGGCTTCTGGCTTGCTTCCGAAGGCAACGCCGACAAGCTCTATAGCCATGCACTGCTGCGCGTGAACAAGAAGGGCGAAATCAAGAAGGAGATCGCTCTTCCCGAGGCACTCCGTTCCGGCGAAACTCGCTTCGGCTTCGAAGGCGTGACGGTCGTCGGCGAAGGCGATGATCAGGTTCTCTGGATGGCCGTCCAGCGCGAATGGAAGGACGACGATAAGGGCTTCGTCAAGCTCGTCTCCTACAAGCCGTCAAGCGAGGAATGGGGTGCAGTCCGCTATCCGCTCGAAAAGGCAGATGGCGGCTGGGTCGGCCTCTCGGAAATCTCGGTGCACGGCGACTACGCCTACATCATCGAACGCGACAACCTGATCGGTCAGGCCGCCAAGCTCAAGAAGCTCTACCGTGTCGCGCTTGCCGAGTTGAAGCCGGCAGCGCTCGGCGACGCGCTTCCGGTCGTCAAGAAGGAAGAGGTTCGTGACCTCATTCCCGATCTGAAGGCTCTCAATGGCTACGTCGTCGACAAGGTAGAAGGGTTTACCGTCGATGCCGCCGGCAACGGCTATGTCGTCACCGACAATGACGGTGTCGACGATTCCTCCGGCGAAACGCTGTTCTTCTCCATCGGAGCCATCGACGCGATGTAAGCGTCAGGCCAGGAGAAAAACGGAAGAGGCCGGGACATGATGTCCCGGCCTCTTTCTGTTTTGGCTATCCGTAATTGTGCGGGGGAAGGGCGGACCTAGCGAGCGACCGCGATCTGGGCCGCTTCCGCCTCATCCTTGCGCTTGCGGATCTCGTCTGTCTTGTCGACGAGCTTGCCGACGATATCGAAGAGCTGGTCGAGCTCCTTGTCGTCGAGTGCCGAGAAGATTTCCTCGATCAGCTGTTTGCGCGGGTGTTCCGCTGCTTCCAGAATGATACGGCCTGTGTCGGTGATCGAGACGATCTTGGCGCGGCGGTCCTCGGGATCGGGCTTGCGCATGACCAGCCGGTCGCGCTCGAGGCCATCGATCGCTTCGGTGACGGTGCGCGGCGCGAAGTTCAGCGCGCAGGCGATATCCGTCGAACGACAGGGACCGAGCTTGCTCAGAAAAAACAGGAATTTGCTCCGCGCCAGCGAAACGCCTTCCTCCGTCATCGACTCGTTCACCAGCCGGTGAACGCGGTGATAAAGCTCAAACAGCCTGTCGGAAACTTCGAATGTCTTCTTCATGATCATCGTTGGAAAATTGTGAGGTGCCATGTCAAATGGCAGCAACATTATTGATAGTTACAATTGCTACATTTGTCGACTAAAACCTCTGCCGTTTCACGGTAACGCCCTTCGCAAACAAGAAACGGCCCCTGTCTTCGGAGGCCGTTTGACTTGTAGCGCCAAGAATTTCGCTCGTTCCGACTATGCCGCCCAGCGCGATGAACCGGCCGAAGGCGCGTAGCCGTGGCCGGAAGTCTCGGCGAGCGTGAAGCGGGCGATAAGCTCACGCAGACGACCTGCCTCCTGTGCCAGCGTCGCGCTTGCGGCATTCGCCTCTTCGACCATGGCGGCGTTCTGCTGGGTCACCTGATCCATCTGGTTGACAGCGGTGTTGACCTCGGAAAGTCCGGCAGACTGTTCCTGCGCCGAAACTGCGATCGCATCCATGTGCTGATTGATCGTCACGATGAAGCCTTCGATCGTTCGCAGCGCTTCGCCGGTCTCGCGCACCAGCTTGACGCCGCTCTGCACTTCGACGGCCGAATTGCGGATCAGGTCCTTGATCTCCTTGGCGGCATTGGCTGAGCGCTGGGCGAGTTCGCGCACTTCCTGGGCAACAACGGCAAAGCCCTTGCCGGCATCACCGGCGCGCGCCGCTTCCACGCCGGCATTGAGCGCCAGGAGGTTGGTCTGGAAGGCGATTTCGTCGATGACGCCGATGATGTTGGAGATCTGGCTCGACGAATGCTCAATACGGCCCATGGCGTCGACCGCACCGGAGACGATGGCGCCGGACTTGTGGGCGCTTTCGTTTGCCTGGCTGGCGATGGCGCGGGCTTCGTTGGTTCGCTTGGACGAACTGCCGACATTGACCGTGATCTGGTCAAGGGCGGCGGCCGTTTCTTCCAGCGAGGCGGCCTGCTGTTCGGTACGGCGCGACAGGTCGTCGGCGCTCTGGCTGACTTCGCGTGCGCCGCTGTCGATGCTGCCCGAGCTGGAGGAGACGGCAGCCAGCGTATCGGCCAGCTGGGCAACGGCCTGGTTGAGGTCGTGACGCAGCTGTTCGAAATCCGGCGCGAAAGGTTCGTTGAGCTGGAAGGCAAGATCGCCCGCCGCCAGGCGGCGAAGACCGGTTGCAAGACCCGCCGTCGCTTCCTGCAAGCGGATCTGCGCGGCGGCTTCCG
This sequence comes from Ensifer sp. M14, assembly GCF_003355565.1. NCBI lineage: Bacteria > Pseudomonadati > Pseudomonadota > Alphaproteobacteria > Hyphomicrobiales > Rhizobiaceae > Ensifer > Ensifer sp. M14. The sequence continues at coordinate 3,431,713 of NZ_QJNR01000004.1, read as the reverse complement.
CCTCTTCCGTCACACGTCGGCGCTCGGCCTCAGCCTGCGAACGCTGCACCTTGGCATCTTCCTCGAGCTGCAGATTGGAGATCGCTGCCTCACGGAAGACCTCGACGGCACGGGCCATCTCACCGATCTCATCCTTGCGCGCGCCATAGGGAATGGCGGTCGCGGTGTCGCCGTTTGCCAGACCTGCCATCGAGCGGGTGATGATCTGGATCGGACGAGCGATGCCGCGGATTGCGTAGAGGATGGCGCCGAGCACGATGAAGGCCGCAACCGCGATGACAGCCATTTCGATCGTGCGGATCTGGTCGTGCGTGGCGGAGCTTGCCGCAACGGCAGCGTCTGCGCCGGCAAGGTTAAGCGCGCGCATGTCCTTGATCGCCTGATCGACCAGTTGTTCTGTCTCGCGCATCTCGACCTTGAACACGCTTTGCGCCTTCATGTTTTCGAGGTTGTTGGAGAGTTTCACCATGCCGGCGGAGACGGAGAGATAGGCCTCGTAGGCGCTCTTTAACTTCTCGAGCGCCGCCTTGTCGGCGTCGGTGACCATGAGCGCGGCGTATTCGTCCGAAAGCTTGCCGAACCCGGCCACGGCTTCACCGATGACCTTCTCGGCTGCCTTCTTCTCGAAAGGCGTCAGCGAGATCAGATGCCGGGCAAACGACATGCGCGTGTCCGAAAGCTGTGTTTCCAGGGCGCGCGAAAGTGAGACGCGCGGCAACCAGGTGGTGGCGATCTCGTTGTTGCGTTCGTTCATCATCTTGATGCCGCCGAGCGAAGCGACCGCCAACACGGTGACGATGAGGCCAACCATCAGGAAAAGGGCAATAAGGGTGTGTGATATCTTTAGGTGCGACATGAATAACTCCGAAGGAACGGCGTCCGTAAAAGCTTGTGCATGAATAAGTCGTTCCGGCTCGTGATCGTCATGACGGAGCGGATGCCGAAGCAGGGAGTCATTCCTGTGCTTGACCGCACGCAAAATGCAGCCGCGCGAAACCTAGCCAACAAGGTATTACAAAAGCGCTAATCGATTAAAGTGAGTATAATCTGATATTTGCACATAGGAGCGCGAACCTTTTCGGGCGATCGTTCCATGGCGAAACTGCAGGCTGCACGTATTAGGACTGTCTTTACTTGGGCGGCCTGAAATAACCCTGTGCGATCGGCGCGTTCGCGTGGATGACGGTGCCGGGCGCATTGACGGGTGCTGCTGTCGCGGGCCATGGTCGCCCATGCCCTTCCGTTTCGTTCACACCGCCGACCTCCATCTTGATTCGCCGCTACGCAGCCTCGCGCTTCGAAATGCCGATCTTGCCGAAATCGTGCGCGGCGCCACCCGGCAGGCGCTCGTGCGGATTGTCGATCTCTGCCTTGCCGAAGAGGTCGATGCGCTGCTGATCGCGGGCGACCTCTATGACGGCAGCCAGACGTCCATGAACACCGCGCTGTTCCTCGCGGGCGAACTGCGCCGGCTGGACGAAGCCGGCATCCGTGTTTTCATCATCCGTGGCAACCACGATGCCCAATCGCAGGTGACGAACGAGTTGACGTTCTCGCCATCGACGCATGTCTTCAAGGGTCGCAGCAAGCCCGTTCTGGCGAAGACGCTGGAGAGTGGTCGTAATGTCTATATCCACGGCATGAGCTTCGCGAGCCCGCACGCGCCTGAAAGCCTGTTGCCGTCCTTTCAGATGCCCGCTGTCGATGCGATCAATATCGGCATGCTGCATACGAGCCTTGTTGGCTCTGCCGGCCACGATCTCTACGCGCCGTGCAGCGTGGCGGATCTCCAGGCGCATGGCTTCGACTATTGGGCGCTCGGCCACGTTCATCAACGTCAGGTGCATTCCAGCGAACCCTTTGTGGTCATGCCGGGCATGCCGCAGGGTCGCGACATCAATGAAGCCGGGGCCAAGGGCGTGACGCTGGTGACGGTTACCGACGAGGGGCATTTGTCGATCGAGGAGCGGTCGATCGGGCTTGCGACTTTCGAGCGGATGAGCCTTGGCCTTGCCGGTATTTCCGAGTGGGGCGATATGCTCGATGCGGTTCGAAACGCCTTCCTGCGGGCTCGCAATGCCACCGCCGCCGATCACGTGATCCTTCGGCTGACGTTGACCGGTGCGACACCGCTTGCCTGGCGGCTGCGCCGTGACGGCGATCTGCTCCAGGGCGAGATCGATAATGTGGCGGCCGGCATCGGCGGGTGCTGGGTCGAGAAGATCGAACTCGAATGCCGCAATCCCGATACCGAGACCGGGATAGTGATGGCCGATCCGGTCGACGAATTGGCGGCGCTTGTCTCAAGCGACGTCCTTCCAGCCCATGGATTTCGCCAGGAGGTGCGCGCCGCCGTCGAGGAGGTGCTGCAGCAACTGCCGCCGGAGTTGCGCCAGGCTCTGGCGCCGGATGAAGCGGCCGTCGAAAAACTGGCATTCGATGCCGGTGTCTCCGGTGCAGCGGAGGTGCTCGCGCATCTCCACGGCAACGCCGGCGAGGGGGCTCGCTGATGCGGCTACGGGAACTCGACCTGGTGCGGTACGGAAAATTCACCGAGCGCCGCCTTGATTTTGGTCCGGCGGCATCGGGCACGCCAGACTTGCATATCGTCTACGGACCGAACGAGGCCGGCAAGTCGACGCTGTTTTCCGGCTTCCTCGACCTGCTTTTCGGCATCGAGCATTACAGCTCCTACGGCTTTCTGCACCCCTATCCGACCATGCGGGTCGGCGGGACCGTCGAGGCAGCTGGTCGCACGCACCACGCGTTCCGGGTAAAACGCAAGACCAATACGCTGGTGGGCGCCGACGACCAGCCGCTGCCGGACAATCTGTTCTCCGCCTCGCTCGGCTCGATCGACCGTGCGACCTATCGCATGATGTTCTCGCTCGACGACGACAGCATCGAGCAGGGCGGGGAATCGATCCTGAAGAGTGAGGGCGAACTCGGCTCGCTGCTTTTTTCTGCCAGTTCCGGTCTGCCCGATAGCGCCGCGATCCTGTCCACCCTGCGCGGTGAGGCGGATGCCTTTTACCGACCCCAGGCGCGCAAGCATCAGCTTTCCGAATTGAAGGCCGAACTCGACGCGCTGAAGGTCGACCGCAGTCGGCTGGACGTCAATGCCCGCGAATACGCGGCGTTGCGCAAAACGCTTCTAGCGGCCCGTGAGCGTCACGACGAGGCCATGGCGCGACGTGTCGAGCTGCGCATGGAGCGTGATCGGCTGAAGGCTCAGATGGATGCCCTACCGCTCTTCAGGCGACTTGATGGTTTGCGAGCCGATCTGGCAAAGGCGCCGGCCTTGCCGCGAGCGCCGGCCGAGTGGACAGCGGATTTGGCGGCGCTGCGCCGACGCGACATCGAAATCGCGACCAGGCTGCGTCAGCTTGACGACGAAGTCCGGCGGCGGCAGGAAGAACTGGAAGATCTGCCGCGTGACGAGGCGGCCCTCGTCCAGATGGAGCGTTTGAACGTGCTGCAGGAGACCGCGCTCGATGCGCGGTATGTGACTGCGGCGCGCGACATGCCGGCACGGATCGACGAGTTGTCGCGGACGAAGACCGAAATTGCCGCCTGTCTTGTCCGGCTCGGCGAGCCCGGCGACAGGGATCCGGCGTCGCTGCTGTTGCCGGCGGCCACGAACGCCCGGCTGCAGGAACTTTCTCGGCAACATTCGGCGCTGCAGGAGCGTGTGGCATCGGCCCGACAGGAGGCCGATGCGGCAAGGCATGCGGAGCGGGAGACGGCCAGCGAGTTGGCGCGTCTACAGGCCGAAGGCGGTCCGGGTGTCGATCCGACCGTGCTTGCCGAGCGCCTTCGGCGCCTGCGGCAGGACGATTGCGGTCTGCGCCTGCAGGGCGCCAGACAGTCGCTGGAGCGCTTGGATGCCGAGCTTGCCGATAGGCTGGAGGCTTTGAAGCCGTATTCCGGCGGCGTCGATGATCTGCTCGGCCTGCCGGTGCCGGCCGCAGGCACGATCGAGGTCTGGCGAAGGGATCTCGCCGCACAGGACGAAAGGCGTCTGCGCCTTGCAGATCGCGTCGGCGGCGAGACCGAGCAACTGGCTGGAGAGGAGGCACGCCTCGACGCCCTGATGGCTTCGGGGGGTGCCATTGACGACAGCGCTTTCACCGAGCTTCGCCGACACCGACACCATGCCTGGGAGCAGCATAAGGCTCGGCTGGACGCGACGACGGCAGTGATCTTTGAAGATGCTCTGGGTCGCGACGACGATGCCACGGCGTTGCGGCTTGCAGAGGCGGCAAAGGTCGCGGATATGCGCTCGCTCGCTTTGTCGATCGCGGAGCGCCGGGCACGGCTCGATTCGCTTCGGGAACAGCAGGTTTCTGGCGCCGAGCATTGGTCCGTGTCGCTTCAGGCCGTTCATATGGCTGCCGCAGCCTGTGGATTACCCGACGTCATGCAACTGACTCAACTGGAGGCTTGGCTTGCGGCTCGGCTTGCCGCGCTCGAAGTCCGCGCACAGCAGCGCACTACACGGCTGGAGTTCGATCGTGCGCAGGCCGATGCGAACGACGCGCGTGAAACACTCAAGGGGTCACTTGCCGAGATCGGAGTGACGGAGCATCTGCCGCAGCGGCTCGATGATCTCATGGCGTTTGCCGAGAATGGCATCGCGCGGGCACAGGCGGCTTTCGCTGCCGGCAAGGCGGCGCGCGAGGCCGCTCGACGTGCCGGCGACGGTCTGGTGCAGCGGATGTCGACCCTGGCGCAGACGGAAGACGCCTTGTCCTCCTGGCAGGCGCAATGGGACGATCTGCTGTCAGCCACCTGGCTCGCCGGTCGACCGGAGCGGCCGCTGCCGGATCAGATTGCGCCCATGCTGGCCGTCTTGCAGGATCTCGACAAGCTGGTGCAGCGCAAGGCGGATCTCGATCACCGCGTCACCGGCATGCGCAAGGACCAAGTGGCCTTTGAGACGGCGATCGCAGACCTTACCGGCGCTACGGCCGCAGACGATACGCTTGCAACCTTCGCCGCTATGAAGGCGCGTATTGCTGACGCTGAAAAACACGAGGATCGGCGCGCGGCGCTGTTGGCGGAACTTGCCCGATTTGAGGAGGAGAAACGCAACGTCGCAGTCGAGCAGGAGCTTCACGTTGCCCGCAGGCGCGTCGTGCTCGAATTCTTCGACTGCGAGACATTGGATGAAGCAGGCTTGCGGCTTGACGCCTCCCGCGATCAGGAGAGGCTGTGCCAGCGCATCGCCGAAGCGGGGGCCGACCTGGCATCGCGCCTCGGCGTTATCAGCAGTGAAGATGCGCAGGCGTTGCTGGCCACGCTCGATGACGAGGCAGTACGGCTGGAACTGGTTCGCGTCGAGGCGCTTCTTGAGGAAAGAGACCGCGACGTCAGCGAGTTGCATGCTGACATGCGAACGAAAGAATCAGCGCTCGCAAACATTGCCGGCGACGACGCCGTTGCAGCCCTCGATCAGCGCCGCCGCACGCTGCTGCTGGAGATCGAGGCCAAGGCGCTCGGCTACCTCAAACTGAGGGCCGGCCTGATCGCTGCCGAACAGGCACTCCGGCTCTTTCGCGAGCGCCATCGCAGCGCCATGATGCGGCGCGCCTCGGAAACCTTCAGCCGCATCAGTGGCGGAGAATACACGGGCCTGGCGGCACAGGCCGACAAGGGCCAGGAGTTCCTGATTGCCAACGCCGCTGCCGGCGGATCCAAGCTGGCGCGCGATCTCTCCAAGGGCACACGCTTCCAGCTCTATCTGTCACTCAGGATCGCGGGCTACCATGAGGTTGCCGCAGCGCGCGAAACCTTGCCCTTCATCGCTGATGACATCATGGAGACGTTTGACGACGGTCGTGCCGGTCGTGCCTTCGAATTGATGGCGGATATGGCCCGTGTCGGGCAGGTGATCTACCTGACGCATCACGAGCATCTTTGCGATATCGCCCGAACGGCGTGCCGGCAGGCTACTATCCACAGGCTTTGACGCTTGCATAAATCGGCACGCTGTTGGCGAATGGGCGCCATGGAAACCTGGAGGAACGGCAGATGGAGATCATACTCAACGGTTCGCGACCCTCGACACGGCCTCCGGCCGAGTATTTTACCGGAGCGGTCAGGCAGGACCCGGTGATCGAGGCGGGAGAGCCGGCGCGTGTGCGGGCGGTGAACGTGACGTTCGAGCCTGGTGCACGCACAGCATGGCATACGCACCCACTGGGGCAGACGCTGGTGATCACATCGGGTCGCGGGCTGGCGCAGGTCTGGGGTGGACCGGTGCGCGAAATAAACACCGGAGACGTGGTCTGGTTTCCTCCTGGTGAAAAACATTGGCACGGTGCCGCGCCGGATACCGCCATGGCCCACCTCGCCATTCAGGAAGCACTCGACGGCAAGGCCGTCGATTGGCTCGAACATGTCAGCGACGAGCAGTATCGCGGCGCATAGTTCATTCTTTTTCTGTTTCGCGCGCTTGAGGTTGCGTGACGAATCGATTGTGTGGCGATCGCCTGCAAGGCGCTATGAGCATGAGGGCGCTCTCACCGGAATCAGTCCGCGGTGCGCTCGCGTCTCCGGTCGCGCTCTTGCTTTCGTGCAGCAGCGCCGACGCCACCGTGGCGTGGATACATGAAACGCACGATGCCGCGCCGTCGCCGCGAACCGTTCGATCATGGATCGCGTGAACGCGGACGTCTGCTCAGAGTGTTCTGTCGAAATTTTCTGGGGGGGAATGGTGGGCGATGAGAGACTCGAACTCCCGACATCCTCGGTGTAAACGAGGCGCTCTACCAACTGAGCTAATCGCCCTTCAGCGTTCGGACCGGATGTGTCCGCCGCGTCGGTGGCCGTGATCTAGGCGTAACCGAAAAAAACCGCAAGAGCATTTCCATCGTTTTTTCGATTTTTTTTGCACGAGGCGACAGAAGTGCAGGAGTTGTCGGGTTTTCGCGTTGTGGAAAAAAACGGAGAACGGCGACTGTGGAAAACGACGATTGGTCTCACGGCGACTTTCGCTCGAATCCGTCGATCAGTGACCGATATCAAGTCTCGATGATGGGAACCTATAGGATGGTTAATGGCTGGGCTCTGGCTAGGCGCGGTGCTGATGCATCGAGCAATCATCGCAACAACGCCAGAGTCCAGCCACGGATCACCTTCAGCCGGCTTCTCGGGCTTTCTGGCGGTGTCGAGATCCTTGACCGATGCGCGAGCATCGCTCCGCGAATCTCTCCTGGCCAGAAAGCCCGATCGAGCCCGTCCTATAGGTCCCTATCATCGAGACGTTGTATAACATCCGCGCACCGGCTCTCCTCATGGCGGGACGTCCGACCGCATAGGGAAGCGGGCTTCCTAATTGTAGGGGAGGGAAGAGCCGGCTTTGATCTTGCCTGTGGATCAAAATTGGCTCTGTCATGGATTTGTCTCCAAACACGCTTGACACCCAAATGCGAACCGCTTAGTTAGCCGCTCATCGAACGGGCAAGCCCGCTTCGGTGCCGGGGCGGAAACGTCCCAGCCACTTCAAGATGATGCGGGTGTAGCTCAGTCGGTTAGAGTGCCGGCCTGTCACGCCGGAGGTCGCGGGTTCGAGCCCCGTCACTCGCGCCATTCTTGACATGGTTTGACTTGAGGCATTTTCAGAAAATGCCGATGGTGGTAATACTGGCCCCTTGGGTCATATGCGCGGGTGTAGCTCAGTCGGTTAGAGTGCCGGCCTGTCACGCCGGAGGTCGCGGGTTCGAGCCCCGTCACTCGCGCCATTCTTGACATGGTTTGACTTGAGGCATTTTCAGAAAATGCCGATGGTGGTAATACTGGCCCCTTGGGTCATATGCGCGGGTGTAGCTCAGTCGGTTAGAGTGCCGGCCTGTCACGCCGGAGGTCGCGGGTTCGAGCCCCGTCACTCGCGCCATTTACCCCTTGATCCCTCCGATATAATATGACTGCGAATAGCCTCTTTTGCAGTGCGGCAATCTGTCCTTCAAGCTACGATTTTACCGTAAAGTCTGCCCATCCCTGCAAATCAGCGCTTTGCCGCGGCACGTCGTCCAATCCTGTGTCGCGAACCGGTTTAAATGCCCTTCGAAGGCTTGCGCGCAAGCGCGGGCTGCGCTAACCACTCTGGCGTTGCAACATATTTTTCGGCCTGCGAGATTTGTTGTTTGGCGCTCTCCCATGCGCCCTCCCGCAGGCAGGGACGGATAACAATGACTGAACTTCTCGGTTCCTATGTTCCGATCGCGATTTTCATTGGAATCGCACTTGTGATCGGTGTGGCACTTTTGGTTGCCCCTTTCGCCGTGGCGTTCAAGGCGCCTGATTCGGAAAAGCTGTCGGCCTACGAATGCGGTTTCAATGCGTTCGACGACGCTCGCATGAAGTTCGACATTCGTTTCTACCTTGTGTCGATCCTCTTCATCATCTTCGACCTGGAAGTCGCCTTCCTCTTCCCGTGGGCCGTTTCGTTCCACCAGCTGGGCTGGTTCGGATTCTGGTCCATGATGGTCTTCCTCGGTGTGCTGACGATCGGCTTTATTTATGAATGGAAGAAGGGAGCGCTGGAATGGAACTAGCATCCGGCACCACGCTCGTTGCGCCCAAGCCGAAGGGGATCATCGATCCCTCGACCGGCAAGCCGATCGGCAGCAATGATGCATTCTTCGGCGAGATCAACAACGAGCTCGCCGACAAGGGTTTTCTGGTCACCTCGACCGATGAGCTCATCACCTGGGCGCGCACCGGTTCGCTGATGTGGATGACCTTCGGTCTTGCCTGCTGCGCCGTCGAGATGATGCAGATGTCGATGCCGCGTTACGACGCCGAGCGCTTCGGCTTTGCGCCGCGCGCGTCACCGCGCCAGTCCGACGTGATGATCGTTGCCGGCACGCTGACCAACAAGATGGCGCCCGCGCTCCGCAAGGTCTACGACCAGATGCCGGAGCCGCGTTATGTGATCTCGATGGGTTCATGCGCCAATGGCGGCGGCTACTATCACTATTCCTATTCCGTCGTGCGTGGCTGCGACCGTGTCGTGCCCGTTGATATCTATGTGCCAGGCTGTCCTCCCACAGCAGAAGCGCTGCTTTACGGCGTGCTCCTGCTGCAGAAGAAGATCCGCCGGACCGGCACGATCGAACGCTAAGGGTAGGGGGTTCTGAACATGAGTGAAGCCCTGAACGAGCTTGCCTCCTATCTGCGCGAGACGCGCAGCCAGCTGATTTCGGACGCCGCGATCAACTACGGCGAACTGACGCTGACGACGACGGCTGCAAACCTGATCGAATTGTTGACGTTCCTGCGCGACGACGTGCAGTGCGCCTTCATCAACTTCGTCGATGTCTGCGGTGTCGACTGGCCGCAGCGGCCGGATCGTTTCGACGTCGTCTATCACCTGCTTTCGCCGCGCCAGAATCTGCGCGTGCGCATCAAGGTAGCGACCGGCGAAGGCGAGCCTGTGCCGTCCGCCACCGGCGTCTTTCCGGGCGCCGACTGGTTCGAGCGCGAAGCCTACGACATGTACGGCATCCTGTTTACCGGCCATCCGGACCTGCGTCGCATCCTGACGGACTACGGTTTCGAAGGGCATCCGCTGCGCAAGGACTTCCCGGTTACCGGGTTTGTCGAGGTTCGCTATGATGACGAAGCAAAGCGCGTCGTCTATGAGCCCGTCGAACTGAAGCAGGAATTCCGCAACTTCGACTTCCTCTCCCCGTGGGAAGGGACGGAATACGTCCTGCCCGGCGACGAGAAGGCGAAAGCACGGTGAGACTAAGTCGGCCCGCGGCGACCCTTTGAGGGCGCCGTTCGGCCTGGAGCAATCGGTATGACCGAACATAACGTCCGCAATTTCAACATCAACTTTGGTCCGCAGCATCCGGCGGCGCACGGCGTTCTGCGTCTGGTGCTCGAGCTTGATGGCGAAATCGTCGAGCGCGTCGACCCGCATATCGGCCTGCTGCATCGCGGCACCGAGAAGCTGATCGAAACCAAGACCTATCTGCAGGCTATTCCCTATTTCGATCGGCTCGACTACGTCGCGCCGATGAACCAGGAGCACGCCTTTGCGCTTGCCGTAGAAAAGCTGACTGGAACCGAAGTTCCGATCCGCGGCCAGCTGATCCGCGTTCTCTACTCGGAAATCGGCCGCATCCTGTCGCATCTTCTGAACGTGACGACCCAGGCCATGGACGTCGGCGCGCTGACGCCGCCGCTCTGGGGCTTCGAGGAACGCGAAAAGCTGATGGTGTTCTATGAGCGTGCCTGCGGCGCGCGCATGCACTCGGCCTATTTCCGTCCCGGCGGCGTGCATCAGGATCTGCCGCACGAACTGGTCGAAGACATCGGCAAGTGGATCGACCCGTTCCTGAAGACCGTCGACGATATCGATGAGCTTCTGACCGGCAACCGCATCTTCAAACAGCGCAACGTCGACATCGGCGTCGTCAAGCTGGAAGACGCCTGGGCCTGGGGTTTCTCGGGCGTGATGGTTCGCGGTTCCGGCGCTGCCTGGGACCTGCGTCGTTCGCAGCCCTACGAATGCTATTCGGATATGGAATTCGACATTCCGATCGGCAAGAACGGCGACTGCTTCGATCGTTATCTCATCCGCATGATCGAAATGCGCGAGTCGGCCAAGATCATGCGCCAATGCGTCAATCGCCTGCTCGGCGATGCCAAGGTCGGCCCGGTCTCGTCGATGGACGGCAAGATCGTTCCGCCGAAGCGCGGTGAGATGAAGCGCTCGATGGAAGCGCTGATCCACCACTTCAAGCTCTACACCGAAGGCTACCACGTGCCGGCGGGTGAGGTTTATGCAGCCGTCGAAGCGCCCAAGGGCGAATTCGGCGTCTACCTCGTCTCCGACGGTAGCAACAAGCCCTATCGCTGCAAGATCCGTGCCCCGGGCTACGCACATCTGCAGGCGATGGACTTCCTCTGTCGCGGACACCAGCTTGCCGACGTATCGGCTGTGCTGGGCTCCCTCGATATCGTGTTCGGTGAGGTGGATCGCTGATGCGTTTCGCGCCCCTGGCAATGGCAGGATTTCTTATGCTGGCAACGGCGGCATCCGCGCAGGATTCCACCAACAGCGAAGCGTCTGCCGGAATGCGTGGGGGCTCGATGGCCGACCTCGTGGCCAACGGCTACGAGATCAAGGCAGCCGTGGCCAACGGCACGCGCTACATCGTATTTTTACAAAAAGACCAGTCGGCCTATGCCTGCGAGTTCGTTTCGGTGACGAAGTCGCGGTGTGGATCGATTAACTGATAAGGTGTCGTGAAGAATGTCTGTTCGTCGACTAGCCGAAGACAATGTCCAGCCGGCCGCATTCGCGTTCAATCGCGAAAACGCCGCTTGGGCACAAAAGACAATCCAGAAGTATCCGAAAGGCCGCGAGCAGTCCGCGGTCATTCCGCTGTTGATGCGGGCGCAGGAGCAGGACGGCTGGGTAACGAAGGCCGCGATCGAATCGATCGCCGACATGCTCGGCATGGCTTATATCCGCGTGCTTGAAGTCGCGACCTTCTATACCCAGTTCCAGCTGAAGCCGGTCGGAACACGCGCCCACGTTCAGGTCTGCGGCACGACGCCGTGCATGCTGCGTGGCGCTGAAGATCTGATCCGGGTCTGCAAGAGCAAGATCGCCCATGATCCCTTCACGCTCAACGAGAGCGGCACGCTGTCGTGGGAAGAAGTGGAATGTCAGGGCGCCTGCGTGAACGCGCCGATGGTCATGATCTTCAAGGACACCTATGAAGACCTGACGCCCGAGCAGCTCGAGCAGATCATCGACCGCTTCGATGCAGGCAAGGGTGCCGAAGTCGCGACCGGTCCGCAGATTGACCGTGTGTTTTCAGCGCCGGAAGGTGGTCCGACCACACTGACGACGCCGGACGCATCGGTGAAGAAGGTTCCCGCGAGCGCAAATAACGTCAGCGACGCGCCTGTTGTCAGCGTTCCGCCGTCGAACGCAGCGCGCGTCAAGACCGACGCCAGCGAGACGAACGCTGCGGTAAAGACGCCGGCAACTGCGAAGGCGGCAGCGGCTGAAAACGCCAAGGTCGAAGGCGATACCGCCGACAAGTCGAAGCCCGCCAAGGCGGCCGAGGTTTCCGGCAAACCGTCGCTCGAAGACAAGAACCGTCCGGCGGGCATTGCCAAGCCTGATGCAGTCGACGATCTCAAGCTGATCTCCGGCGTTGGCCCGAAGATCGAAGGCACACTGCAGGAACTCGGCATCTACACGTTCGCGCAAGTCGCGTCGTGGAAGAAGGCCGAGCGCGAGTGGGTCGACGGCTATCTCAATTTCAAGGGCCGGATCGAACGTGACGATTGGGTCAAGCAGGCCAAGGCGCTCGCCAAGGGTGGCGAAGCCGAATACATCAAAGTTTTCGGCAAGAAGCCGCGGTAAAGAGGTGAACCATGCTCAGAGATGAAGATCGCATCTTTACCAATATCTACGGCCTCAAGGACAAGTCTCTCAAGGGCGCGATGAGCCGTGGCCATTGGGACGGCACCAAGCAGATCCTTGAAAAGGGTCGCGACTGGATCGTCAACGAGATGAAGGCCTCGGGTCTTCGCGGTCGTGGCGGCGCCGGCTTCCCGACCGGTCTCAAGTGGTCCTTCATGCCGAAGGAAAGCGACGGACGTCCGCACTATCTGGTCGTCAACGCCGACGAATCAGAGCCGGGCACCTGCAAGGACCGTGACATCATGCGTCACGATCCGCACACGCTGATCGAAGGCTGCGTCATCGCCAGCTTCGCCATGGGCGCACACACTGCCTATATCTATGTTCGCGGCGAATACATCCGCGAGCGCGAGGCGCTGCAGGCAGCAATCGACGAGTGCTACGACGCCGGCCTGCTCGGCAAGAACAACAAGCTCGGCTGGGACATGGACATTTATGTCCATCACGGCGCCGGCGCTTACATCTGCGGCGAAGAAACAGCACTTCTCGAAAGCCTTGAAGGCAAGAAGGGCCAACCGCGCCTGAAACCGCCGTTCCCGGCCAACATGGGCCTCTACGGCTGCCCGACGACCGTCAACAACGTCGAGTCGATTGCCGTTGCCCCGACGATCCTGCGCCGCGGCGCCGGTTGGTTCTCGGCGATCGGTCGCCCGAACAACGTCGGCACCAAGCTGTTCATGCTGTCAGGCCACGTCAACAAGCCGTGCACGGTCGAAGAATCGATGGGCATCACCTTCCGTGAGCTCGTCGACAAGCATGCCGGCGGCATTCGTGGCGGCTGGGACAATCTGCTCGCGGTCATTCCGGGCGGCGCATCGTGCCCGGTGGTCAAGGCGGAAGACATCATCGACTGCCCGATGGATTTCGACGGGCTTCGCGAAGTCAAGTCGTCCTTCGGTACGGCTGCTGCCATCGTCATGGATCGCTCCACCGATATCATCAAGGCGATCGCCCGCATCTCGGCCTTCTTCAAGCACGAGAGCTGCGGCCAGTGCACGCCGTGCCGCGAAGGCACTGGCTGGATGTGGCGCGTGATGGAGCGCATGGTCCAGGGCCGCGCCCAGAAGCGCGAAATCGACATGCTGTTCGACGTGACCAAGCAGATCGAAGGTCACACGATCTGTGCTCTGGGTGATGCGGCCGCTTGGCCGATCCAGGGTCTGATCCGCAATTTCCGTCCGGAGATCGAAAAGCGCATCGACGAATACACCCGCAACGCGTCCTCGCACGGCGCGGTGCTGGAAGCGGCGGAGTAACGGGCCATGGCCGGCGCACGCAAGGATGGACAGGTGAGGGGAGAGGCCGAAAGCGGCATTTCGTCCGCACGTCCGCTTGGCGCTGATCCGGCCGATCCGTTCGGCATGGCCGAATGGATGAAAGGCATGTCGCAGGTGCCACTGCATCCGCTGATGGCACATCCGGCAGGAGCCGTTGCCGCGGCGACGGCGCTTGGTTTCGGTCTGTCGAGCCATATCGCCGGCGTCATGCTCGGTGCGATGCAGGGCGCCGTCGAAGCGTTGCAGAAGGGCTCGGCTTTGGCTGACCAGCCGCAGGCAGGAGTGCCGGCCGAAGTCGTCCCGGCCAAGGCTGCTCCGGTTCAGGCGGAAGCAAGGCCGCAAGAGACCGTGAAGCCGGTTGCGGCGAAGAAGAGTGCGATATCGAAGCCGAAGGCTGAGAAGAAACCGGCAGAGTCCTTAAAGGCGCCGGCAGCTTCACGGTCAAAGGCTCGTGCCGCCGATGACCTCAAGCGGATTTCCGGCGTCGGCCCGAAGCTCGAGCAGGTGCTGAACGGCAAGGGCATTCGCCGGTTCGCGGATATCGCCGCGTGGAGCGACGCTGATGTTGCCCGCTTCGACGACGATCTGGGCTTTGGCGGACGTATTCTGCGCGACGACTGGGTAAAGCAGGCAAAGGCGCTGAAAGGCGCAAAAGAATAAGAGGCGGTGACCGGCAGAGGTCACCACCGGCAAGCAGCATGGCTGTGTTGGAATTGTCCGTCGCCTCGAAGGTGGACGGATGGAAGACAGGATTGAGTACGAAGATGGCAAAGCTGAAAGTCGACGGAAAAGAGATCGAGGTCCCGGATCATTTCACGCTGCTTCAGGCGTGCGAAGAGGCCGGCGCCGAGGTTCCGCGCTTCTGTTTCCATGAGCGGCTGTCGGTCGCCGGTAACTGCCGCATGTGTCTGATCGAGGTGAAGGGAGGGCCACCCAAGCCCGCCGCCTCCTGCGCCATGGGCGTGCGCGACCTTCGTCCGGGCCCGAACGGCGAGACGCCGGAAGTCTTCACGACCACGCCGATGGTCAAGAAGGCCCGTGAAGGCGTCATGGAATTCCTGCTGATCAACCACCCGCTCGATTGCCCGATCTGCGACCAGGGCGGCGAATGCGACCTGCAGGACCAGGCGATGGCCTTCGGCATCGACAGTTCGCGCTACCAGGAAAACAAGCGTGCCGTCGAAGACAAGTATATCGGCCCGCTGGTCAAGACGGTGATGAACCGCTGCATCCACTGCACGCGCTGCGTCCGTTTCACCACGGAAGTCGCCGGCATTGCCGAGCTCGGTCTGATCGGCCGCGGCGAAGACGCCGAGATCACCACCTATCTCGAGCAGGCGATGACCTCCGAACTGCAGGGCAACGTGGTCGACCTCTGCCCGGTCGGAGCACTGACATCGAAGCCGTTCGCCTTCACGGCGCGTCCGTGGGAACTGAACAAGACCGAATCCATCGACGTGATGGATGCGCTCGGTTCGGCCATCCGCGTCGACACCCGTGGCCGCGAAGTGATGCGCATCATGCCGCGGGTCAACGAGGACATCAACGAAGAGTGGATCTCCGACAAGAGCCGCTTCATCTGGGACGGCCTGAAGACCCAGCGTCTCGACCGCCCGTACGTCAAGAAGGATGGTCGCCTGCAGGCAGCCAGCTGGAGTGAGGCGTTCGAAGCCATCAAGGCCGCCGTTGCAGCGACCTCCGGCGACAAGATCGGCGCCATCGTCGGCGACCTCGCTTCCGTCGAAGAAATGTACGCGCTGAAGGAACTGCTGGCTTCGCTCGGCTCCGAAAACATCGACTGCCGCCAGGATGGCGCCGCACTCGATCCGTCGCTCGGCCGCGCCAGCTACATCTTCAACCCGACGATCCAGGGCATCGAAAGCGCCGACGCGCTGCTGATCATCGGCTCGAACCCGCGCTTCGAAGCCTCCGTTCTGAACGCACGCATCCGCAAGCGTTTCCGGATGGGCAATTTCCCGATCGCCGTCATCGGCGAGCCGGGTGAACTGCGCTACGAATACGAATATCTCGGTGCGGGCACCGAGACGCTGGCCGAGCTCGTGTCCGGCAAGGGCAAGTTTGCAGCGACCCTGAAGAAGGCGCAGCGCCCGATGATCATCATCGGTCAGGGTGCGGTTGCAGGGGAGGGCGGTCCTGCCGTTCTCGCGGCTGCTGCAAAGCTCGCAGGTGCCGTCGGTGCAGTGACCGCAGACTGGAACGGCTTTGCCGTTCTGCACACAGCCGCGTCGCGCGTCGGTGGTCTCGACCTCGGCTTCGTCCCGGGCAAGAACGGCAAGACGGCCGCCGAAATGGTGTCCGCCTCTGACGTTCTCTTCCTGCTCGGTGCTGACGAGATCGATCTTGCCGGTCGCAAGTCGGGCTTTACCGTCTATATCGGTTCGCATGGAGATAGCGGCGCGCATGCCGCCGACGTCATCCTGCCGGCCGCCACCTACACCGAAAAGTCCGGCACCTGGGTCAACACCGAAGGCCGCGTCCAGATCGGCAACCGTGCCGGCTTTGCTCCGGGCGACGCCCGCGAAGACTGGGCGATCATCCGTGCGCTTTCCGACGTTCTCGGCAAGAAGCTGCCCTTTGATTCGCTTGGTGAATTGCGCTCGAAGCTCTATGCGGCGCACCCGCATTTCGCCGATATCGACGCGATTGCCATCGGCAGTGGCGACGAAATTGCCGCACTTGCTCAAAAAGCGGGTGAGATGGGCAAATCCGTGTTTGCGTCTCCGGTCAAAGACTTCTATTTGACGAACCCGATAGCGCGCGCATCCGCCGTCATGGCCGAGTGCTCGGCTTTGGCACGCAACAACTTCAAAGCTGCGGCGGAATGAGCGCGAGGGAATAGAGTATCATGGACGCTTTCATTTCGACCTATGTCTGGCCTGCGATCATCATGGTCGCCCAGTCGCTGCTGCTGCTGGTCGCGCTGCTGCTTTTCATCGCCTACATTCTTTTGGCCGACCGCAAGATCTGGGCTGCTGTCCAGCTTCGCCGTGGTCCGAATGTGGTGGGCCCCTGGGGTCTTTTCCAGTCCTTCGCCGACCTTTTGAAGTTCGTCTTCAAGGAGCCGGTAATTCCGGCCGGCGCCAACAAGGCAATCTTCCTCTTGGCGCCGCTCGTCTCCGTGACGCTGGCGCTGGCGGCCTGGGCGGTGATCCCGCTCAATGCCGGCTGGGTGATCGCGAACATCAACGTCGGCATCCTCTTCGTGTTCGCCATATCTTCTCTTGAAGTTTATGGCATCATCATGGGCGGCTGGGCGTCGAACTCGAAATATCCCTTCCTCGGCGCGCTTCGTTCCGCGGCACAGATGGTTTCCTACGAAGTCTCGATCGGCTTCGTCATCGTCACCGTTCTGCTCTGCGTCGGTTCGCTGAACCTGACCGACATCGTCAACGCCCAGAGCAACGGCATTGGCACCAACCTGGGTCTGCCGGCATCGTTCCTCGACTGGCACTGGCTGGCGCTGTTCCCGATGTTCGTCGTGTTCTTCATTTCGGCTCTGGCTGAAACGAACCGCCCGCCCTTCGATCTGCCGGAAGCGGAATCCGAACTCGTCGCCGGCTTCATGGTTGAATACGGCTCCACGCCCTACATGATGTTCATGCTCGGCGAGTACGCTGCCATCTGCCTGATGTGCGCGCTGACGACCATTCTCTTCCTCGGCGGGTGGCTGCCTCCGGTCGACGTCTGGTTCCTCAACTGGGTCCCGGGCATCATCTGGTTCGTTCTCAAGGCGTCCTTCGTGTTCTTCATGTTCGCGATGGTGAAGGCATTCGTTCCGCGTTACCGCTACGACCAGCTGATGCGTCTCGGCTGGAAGGTCTTCTTGCCGATCTCGCTCGCAATGGTCGTGATCACTGCATTCGTTCTCAAGCTGACGGGAGCCGCATGATGCTGGCTTTCGCTTGGTTGCATACCGCTGGCCGCTCTGAGGCCAGCAAGTCTGGAGGTAAATGATGGCCGGTCTTTCGCAAGCGGTCAGCTCGCTGTTCCTCAAGGAATTCGTTGGCGCGTTCTTTCTGTCGATGCGCTACTTCTTCAAACCGAAGTCGACGTTGAACTATCCCTTCGAAAAGGGTCCGATCAGCCCGCGCTTCCGCGGCGAACACGCGCTCCGCCGTTATCCCAACGGAGAAGAGCGCTGCATCGCCTGCAAGCTCTGCGAGGCGATCTGTCCTGCCCAGGCGATCACCATCGAGGCTGGCCCGCGCCGCAACGACGGCACCCGCCGTACGGTGCGTTACGACATCGACATGGTGAAGTGCATCTATTGCGGTTTCTGCCAGGAAGCCTGTCCGGTCGACGCCATCGTCGAGGGCCCGAACTTCGAATTCGCCACCGAGACGCGTGAAGAGCTGTACTACGACAAGGACAAGCTCCTCGCCAATGGTGACCGTTGGGAACGGGAAATCGCACGCAACATCGCAATGGACTCGCCTTATCGCTGAGGCCGATGCGTGGTGCCGCCCTTCAAGGCGGCACATGTGAAACAGTTTGGGGCAAAGGCCGGACATCAGTCCGGCTTTGCCAGTGGAGTGGGGCTGCAAGAGCCTCACGCCGTGCAAGACGAAAAAGGCACCGATCATGGGTCTGCAGGTTCTTTTTTTCTATCTCTTTGCCTTCATCGCGGTGGCATCGGCATTTATGGTCATTGCGGCCAGGAACCCCGTTTATTCGGTGCTGTTCCTGATCCTGACCTTCTTCAATTCGGCGGGCCTGTTCCTGCTGGCTGGCGCCGAGTTCCTGGCGATGATCCTGCTCGTGGTCTATGTCGGCGCGGTTGCGGTGCTCTTCCTGTTCGTCGTCATGATGCTCGACATCGACTTCGCGGAACTCAGGGCCGGCGTGCTTGAATATGCCCCGGTCGGTGCGCTGATCGGTCTGATCCTGGCGGCCGAGTTGATCGTCGTCGTCGGCGGCGCGACCTTCTCGCCCGAGATCGCCAAGGGGATCTCGATGCCGATCCCGGCGATTGCCGATCGCACGAACACGGCCGCCCTCGGCGACGTGCTCTACACCCACTACGTCTACTTCTTCCAGATCGCGGGCCTCGTGCTGCTGGTTGCCATGATCGGCGCCATCGTCCTCACGCTGCGCCATCGCACGAACATCAAGCGCCAGAGCATTCCGCAGCAGGTTGCCCGCACGCCCGAGACCGCCGTCGAGGTGGTCACGGTCAAGCCCGGGCAGGGCATTTAATTCGGACGCGAGGTCGAGGAACTAAAAAATGGAAATCGGAATTTCCCACTATCTCACCGTCAGCGCCATCCTGTTCACGCTTGGTGTCTTCGGCATCTTCCTGAACCGGAAGAACGTCATCGTCATTCTGATGTCGGTCGAACTGATCCTGCTTGCGGTCAACATCAACATGGTCGCCTTCTCGTCGTTCCTGAACGACATCACGGGCCAGGTCTTCGCCTTGTTCATTCTGACCGTCGCGGCCGCGGAAGCCGCCATCGGGCTTGCAATTCTCGTCGTCTTCTATCGCAACCGCGGCTCGATCGCTGTTGAAGACGTCAACATGATGAAGGGCTGATTGGGCTATGGATACCATCATCAAGGCTATCGTCTTCCTGCCTTTGATCGGCTTTCTGGTCGCCGGCCTTTTCGGCAATTCGATCGGCGCCAAGGCTTCTGAATTTGTCACCAGCGGGTTGATGATCATCACCGCCGCGTTGTCGTGGTTCGTCTTCTTCGACATCGCGATGGGCGAGCAGGAACTGATCAAGGTTTCGGTGTTGCGCTGGATCCAGTCCGGCAGCTTCGACGTCGAATGGGCGTTCCGCGTCGATACGCTGACATCCGTCATGTTCGTGGTCGTCAACACGGTGTCGACGCTCGTGCATGTCTATTCGATCGGCTACATGCACCACGATCCGCATCGCCCGCGCTTCTTCGCCTATCTGTCGCTCTTCACCTTCGCGATGCTGATGCTCATCACGTCGGACAACCTGGTGCAGATGTTCTTTGGCTGGGAAGGCGTGGGTCTCGCGTCTTACCTCTTGATCGGCTTCTGGTATAAGAAGCCGTCGGCGAACGCTGCGGCCATGAAGGCCTTTATCGTCAACCGCGTCGGCGACTTCGGTTTTGCGCTCGGCATCTTCCTCGTCTTCGTGCTCTTCGGCTCGGTCAATTTCGAAACGATCTTTGCAGCAGCGAAGACCTACCTGCCGGCCGAAGGTGCCGCTGCAGGGGAGGCGGTCATCACGCTGTTCGGCATGCATCTCGACAAGGCCGATGCTATCACCGCCGCCTGCCTGCTGCTCTTCATGGGCGCGATGGGCAAGTCGGCGCAGTTCCTGCTGCACACCTGGTTGCCGGACGCGATGGAAGGCCCAACCCCGGTTTCGGCCCTCATTCACGCCGCAACGATGGTGACCGCCGGCGTGTTCCTCGTCGCTCGCATGTCGCCGCTGTTCGAACTGTCGCCGGATGCACTCACCGTCGTCACCCTGATCGGTGCGATCACGGCCTTCTTTGCCGCGACCGTCGGTCTCGTTCAGAACGACATCAAGCGGGTCATCGCCTATTCGACCTGCTCGCAGCTCGGCTACATGTTCGTGGCGCTTGGCGTCGGCGCCTATGGCGCTGCGATCTTCCACCTATTCACGCACGCCTTCTTCAAGGCTCTGTTGTTCTTGGGTGCGGGCTCCGTCATCCACGCCGTGGATGGCGAACAGGACATGCGCTACATGGGTGGCCTTCGGAAGCACATTCCGATCACCTACTGGACGATGTTCATTGGTACCATCGCGCTTACCGGCGTCGGCATCCCCGGCACGGTCATCGGCACGGCCGGCTTCTTCTCCAAGGACGCGATCATCGAATCGGCGTTCGCCGCCCATAGTGCAGTTTCCGGCTTCGCCTTCGCGATGCTCGTCATTGCGGCACTGTTCACCAGCTTCTATTCGTGGCGCCTGACCTTCATGACCTTCCACGGCAAGCCGCGCGCTTCCTCGGATGTCATGCATCACGTCCATGAATCGCCGCAGATCATGCTGGTGCCGCTCTACATTCTGGCCATCGGTGCACTGGTGGCAGGCTTCCTGTTCCACGACTATTTCTTCGGCCACCACTATGCCGAGTTCTGGCAGGGTGCCCTGTTCACCTCGGCCGAGAACGAGATCCTCGAGGAATTCCACCACGTTCCGACGTGGGTTAAGTGGAGCCCGTTCTGCGCCATGGCGCTCGGCCTGTTCACCGCCTGGTACATGTATATCCGCCGTCCTGATGTGCCGAAGTACCTGGCAGAGCAGCACCGCGGTCTCTACCAGTTCCTGCTCAACAAGTGGTACTTCGACGAGCTGTACGACTTCCTGTTCGTACGTTCGGCCAAGCGCCTCGGCGTCTTCCTGTGGAAGGAAGGCGACGGCCGGGTCATCGACGGCCTCGGCCCGAACGGGATTGCGGCACGCGTGCTTGATGTCACCGATCGTGTTGTCCGGCTGCAGACCGGTTACCTCTATCACTACGCGTTCGCCATGCTGATCGGCATCGCTGCGCTCGTTACATGGATGATGCTCGGGAGTTCCTTCTGATGACCGATTGGCCCGTACTTTCCGCGGTCACCTTCATGCCGCTCGTCGGCGTCCTGCTTCTCTTGCTGACAAGAGAAGACAGCGCCTACGGCCGCCGCAACATCCTCAATGTATCGCTGCTGACGACGCTCTTCACCTTCGCCGTCTCGGTCTACATCTGGTACCAGTTCGACAGCTCGAACCCAGGCTTCCAGATGACCGAGAAGCATGGATGGCTCGGCACCGGGATTTCCTATCATCTCGGCGTCGACGGCATCTCGGTGCTCTTCGTCGTACTCTCCGCGTTCCTCATGCCGTTCTGTGTGCTTGCAAGCTGGTTCTCGGTCGAAAAGCGCCTGAAGGAATACATGATCGCGTTCCTGATCCTGGAAACGTTCATGATCGGCGTGTTCGTATCGCTCGACATCGTGCTGTTCTACGTGTTCTTCGAAGCCGGCCTCATTCCGATGTTCATCATCATCGGCGTCTGGGGTGGCAAGGACCGCGTCTACGCCAGCTACAAGTTCTTCCTCTACACGCTGCTCGGCTCGGTGCTGATGCTGCTCGCCATCATGGCAATGTATTGGCAGGCTGGTACTACCGACATAACTGAACTGCTTGCCTATAACTTCCCGCGTGAAATGCAGACGTGGTTATGGCTGGCCTTCTTCGCCTCTTTCGCGGTGAAGATGCCGATGTGGCCGGTGCACACCTGGCTTCCCGACGCGCACGTTCAGGCGCCGACGGCAGGCTCCGTCATCCTGGCCGGCATTCTCCTCAAGCTCGGTGGCTACGGCTTCCTGCGCTTCTCGCTGCCGATGTTCCCGCTGGCCTCCGACTACTTTGCGCCGTTCGTCTTCACGCTGTCGGTCATCGCCATCGTCTACACCTCGCTGGTGGCGCTGATGCAGACCGACATCAAGAAGCTGATCGCCTATTCGTCGGTTGCCCACATGGGCTACGTGACGATGGGTATCTTCGCGGCCAACACGCAGGGCGTCCAGGGTGCGATTTTCCAGATGCTGTCGCACGGTATCGTGTCGGGCGCGCTCTTCCTTTGCGTCGGCGTCGTCTATGACCGTCTGCACACCCGCGAGATCTCGGCCTATGGCGGCCTTGTCAACAACATGCCGAAGTATGCCGTCGCCTTCATGGTCTTCACCATGGCGAACGTCGGTCTTCCCGGGACATCCGGCTTCGTCGGTGAAGTTCTGACCCTCGTCGGCGCCTTCCGCGCCAACACCTGGGTTGCGTTCTTTGCAACGAGCGGCGTGATCCTGTCGGCGGCCTATGCGCTCTGGCTCTACCGCCGCGTCGTCTTCGGCGCGCTGGAGAAGGAAAGTCTCAAGGCTCTGCTCGATCTTTCGGGCCGTGAGAAGGCGATCCTCTATCCGCTGGTGATCCTGACGATCTTCTTCGGTGTCTATCCGGCGCCGGTCTTCGATGCGACTGCAGCCTCCGTGGATCTGCTCGTCAATAACTACACCGCAGCCCTGCAGGCAGCGCAAAACGTTGCGCTTTCGGTGCAATGACCACAGGACGTGATTGGACATGACTGCTGAAACCCTCCTCGCTAGCCTGCAGCTCTCGATCCCCGAGTTGATCCTCGCCGTCGGTGCGATGGCGCTCTTGATGATCGGCGTGTTTGCCGGTGAAAAGTCGACGTCGACGGTCACCGGCCTTGCGGTTGCCCTTCTCATCATCGCCGGCCTCTGGCTCGTCCTGAAGACCGGAGAGGGCGAAGCTTATGGCGGCGCCTTCCTGTCCGATCCCTTCGCCAAGTTCATGAAGGTGCTGGCCCTGATCGGCTCGATCACCGCCATGGTGATGACGGTCGGCCATGCCCGCTCGTCGCAGATCGACCGTTTCGAGTTCCCGGTGCTTCTGGTGCTCGCCACGCTCGGCATGCTGCTGATGATTTCGGCCAACGACCTGATGTCGCTGTACCTGTCACTGGAACTGCAATCGCTGGCGCTCTACGTCGTGGCCGCGATCAACCGCGACAGCATCCGCTCGACGGAAGCCGGCCTGAAGTATTTCGTTCTCGGGGCGCTCTCCTCGGGCATGCTGCTCTACGGCATGTCGCTGGTCTACGGCTTCACCGGCCACACCGGCTTCGACGAGATTGCCGCTGCTCTGACCGCCACCGGCACGCCGTCGCTTGGCCTGATCTTCGGCCTGGTCTTCATCCTGGCCGGCCTTGCATTCAAGATCTCCGCCGTGCCGTTCCACATGTGGACACCGGACGTCTATGAAGGCGCGCCGACGCCGGTGACCGCGTTCTTTGCCGCTGCTCCGAAGGTTGCCGCCATGGCTATCTTCGTGCGCATCGTCATCAATGCGTTCGAGCCTGTTGTCGTGCAGTGGCAGCAGATCGTCGTCTTCATTTCGATCGCTTCGATGCTGCTCGGCGCCTTTGCGGCGATCGGTCAGAAGAACATCAAGCGCCTGATGGCCTATTCCTCGATCGGCCACATGGGCTACGCGCTCGTCGGTCTTGCGGCCGGCTCGATGGCGGGCGTGCGCGGCGTTCTGCTTTACATGCTCATCTACATGGTCATGACGCTCGGCACGTTCGCCTGCATTCTCGCCATGCGGCGCAAGGACGGCGAGAATGTCGAAAGCGTCGACGATCTCGCGGGCCTGTCGCAGACCAATCCCTTCATGGCCACCGTGCTCACCGTCCTGATGTTCTCGCTCGCCGGCATTCCGCCGATGGCAGGCTTCTTCGGGAAGTACTTCGTGTTCATGGCGGCGATCGAAGCGCATCTCTACGCGCTCGCGATCATCGGCGTGCTCGCATCGGTGGTTGGCGCCTATTACTACCTGCGCGTCATCAAGGTGATGTGGTTCGACGATGCCAAGGGCGAGTTTGCCCGCACGGCTGGCGAGCTTCGCTTGGTCTTTGGTCTCTCGGGCCTGTTTGTGCTTGGATACGTCCTGATCGGCGGTCCGCTCGGCGAAGCCGCTGAAGTCGCGGCTCGGACCTTCTTTTGATCGGCCTTGAAGGCGGCGGCCGGGGTTCGCTCGACGATTTCCGGCACGTCGCGCTGAATGAAGTCGGCTCTACAAACAGCGAATGCCTGACGCGGGCGCGCGAGGGAGACAGGGGAAACCTCTGGATCACCGCCGCCCGCCAGACAGGCGGACGTGGCCGACGTGGCCGGGCCTGGTTTTCAGAGCCCGGCAATCTCTATGCCTCACTCCTCTTGATTGAGCCGGCGCCCATCGAGTTGCTGCACTCGCTGCCGCTGGCCGTGGCGGTGGCGGTTCACAGGGCTATCCGCAAGGTGATGCCGCTTGCCGGCGCACCGGTCGAGATCAAGTGGCCGAACGATGTTCTCATCGACGGCAAGAAGACCTGCGGCATCCTGCTTGAAGGCGAGAGCCTGGCAGACGGCCGCCGCGCACTGGTTATCGGCTGCGGCATCAACATTGCCGTCACGCCGGACGAGGCGCTCTACCCGGTGACGTCGCTTCGCAACGAAGGCGCGTCGGTATCTCCGGACGAATTGTTCGCCCACCTCTTCCTGACTATGGCCGAAACGCTTTCCGTTTGGGACCAGGGCCGGGGTGTGGCAAACATCATAGACCAATGGCGGGCGGCAGCGCGCGGCATCGGCGAGACCATTACGGTGAACCTGCCGGACCGGTCGCTTTCCGGCCGCTTTGCCGGTATTGATCAGGACGGCCGGTTGATGCTCGATACGGGCTCGAACACGATGCAGACGATCGCCGCCGGCGACGTATTTTTCGGATAATCAAAACAAGGGCGCATCAAAACATGGCGCAAGAAGAAGAACTGGTGTTCTTGCCGCTCGGCGGCGTCGGCGAAATCGGGATGAACCTTGGCCTCTATGGCTATGGCAAACCCGGTCACCGACAGTGGATAATGGTGGATTGCGGCGTTACTTTCCCTGGACCGGAGCTTCCGGGCGTGGATCTGGTTCTCGCCGATATCAGCTTCCTGGCGGAAGAGCGCCGCAACCTCAAAGGCATCATCATCACCCATGCCCACGAGGATCACTATGGTGGCCTCAACGATCTATGGCCAGGGCTGAATGTGCCCGTCTATGCCTCGCCGTTTACGGCGGGCATGCTGGAAGCCAAGCGCGACTTCGAAAAGAGCCGTGGGGAAATCCCGATAACGATCTTCAAGCAGGGCGACCGCATCAATGTCGGTCCGTTCGAAATCGAAGCGGTCGGCGTCAACCACTCGATCCCCGAACCGATGTCGCTGATCATCCGCACGCCGCTGGGCGCGGTCGTGCATACCGGCGACTGGAAGATCGATCTTCAGCCATCGCTCGGCCCGCTCACCGACGAGCAGCGCTTCCGCAAGATCGGCGACGAAGGCGTGCTGGCGCTGGTCTGCGATTCGACCAATGCGCTTCGCGACGGCGTTTCGCCATCGGAGCAGGAGGTTTCCGCGAGCCTGACGGAGATCATCTCCAAGGCTGAAGGTCGCGTGGCGATCACCACATTTTCCTCGAATGTCGGGCGTATTCGGTCGATCGCGGAAGCTGCGGAAGAGGCGGGCAGGGACGTCCTGCTCCTTGGCAGCTCGATGAAGCGCGTCGTGGCTGTCGCCCGCGATCTCGGCCTGATGGAAGGCATCAAGCCGTTCCTCGCCGAAGACGAGTTTGGCTATGTGCCGCGCGACAAGGTCGTGGTCATCCTGACCGGCAGCCAGGGCGAACCGCGTGCCGCACTTGCCAAGATCGCCCGCGACGAGATGCGCAACGTAGCCTTCTCCGCCGGCGATACGGTTGTGTTTTCGTCGCGCACCATTCCCGGCAACGAGAAGGCGATCAACGATATCAAGAACGGCCTGATCGAGCAGGGCATCCACATCATCACCGACAGCGAAGCACTGGTGCACGTGTCAGGACATCCGCGCCGCAGCGAACTGCAGCAGATGTACCAGTGGGTCCGCCCGCAGATCCTTGTGCCTGTGCACGGCGAAGCGGCACACCTGACGGCGCATGGCGAACTTGGGCGTCAATCGGGTATCGCCAGCGTCCCGCGTCTTCGCAACGGCGAGATGCTGCGGCTGGCACCCGGTCCGGCCGAGGTCATTGACACCGTTCAGCATGGCCGAATTTACAAAGACGGCGCGCTGATCGGCGACTTCGAGGAGATGGGCATCGGCGAGCGCCGAAAGCTCTCCTTCGCCGGACATGTCTCCGTCAACGTCGTGCTCGACAATCGTTACGATTTCCTCGGCGATCCGGACCTTGTTGCCATCGGCCTGCCCGAGTTCGACGACGAGGGCGAGGACATGGAAGACACGCTCTATGACGCTGTGCTCGGTGCTGTCGAAAGCATCCCGCGCGCCAAGCGCAAGGATCTGGCCATGCTGCAGGAGGCGGTACGCCGCGCCGTGCGCAGCACGACCAACCAGATCTGGGGCAAGAAACCTGTGGTGACCGTGTTCGTCACCAAAGTCTGATTTTCTTCGAGCCCCCGACGCTATAGACGTGCGGGGGCTTGAAATTGGCGTGAAGGCTGGAGGATCGCGATGCTCGGACGTGTCAACCATGTGGCCATCGCCGTGCCGGATCTGGTATCGGCGACGGAGAGTTACCGCACGACGCTCGGCGCGACAGTAACCGAGCCTCAGGCCTTGCCGGAGCATGGCGTGACGGTTGTGTTCGTCACGTTACCCAACACCAAGATCGAACTGCTGGAACCGCTTGGTGACACCTCGCCGATTGCCGCTTTCCTCGCCAAAAATCCGTCCGGCGGCGTGCATCACATCTGCTACGAGGTCGAGGATATCCTTGCCGCCCGTGACACATTGAAAGCGTCTGGCGCACGCGTTCTCGGTGACGGCGAGCCGAAGATCGGTGCCCATGGCAAGCCGGTGCTCTTTCTGCATCCCAAAGATTTTCAAGGCACCTTGGTCGAACTTGAACAGGTGTGACAGTTGATCGCGCGATGCCGGTTTGTGTGATCGCATCCATGGCGTTATAAGCAGGTCAGAATGTCGAGAGGATTGTTCCGGAGAGGGCCAGTGTGCCCTTCGAGCGAGGTCCTCACCAGGAGCCGGAAATGCCGCTTTTTTCCACCTTTGCCATCTACTTCATTATCTGGTGGCTGACGCTGTTTGCCGTGCTGCCGCTTGGCGTGCGCACCCAGGCGGAGGAAAACGAAGTGGTTCCCGGCACCGTCGAAAGTGCACCGGCGCGGTTCCGTGCCAAGCGCGTTATCCTGCTGACGACTGCGATCGCGGCGGTCATCCAACTCGCCTGGTACATCGTTTCCGTGCGGCTCGGCTACGGCATTGACAGCATTCCGCGCTTCTATCCGAAGTTCTACTGAGGCGATCACCGGGACGTGCGCGGACGCTTGAGATCCGCGTTTTCCGGCCGATGCCGTCCGCTTGCGAATAATCCCCAGCTAAGTATCTGGATTTTTCGACTGCACGGGTCCTGTAAGGTCGCTCTGGCTGCGCGCCGCGGGAAACCAGGGCAATCCTACGATTGACCGCCCTGAAATTGACACAGTTCAAGAAAGTGGTGCTGCTTCGCTGCCGCCTCGCTTGGTGAAAGGCAAAAAAAAACAAGGCTTAAAGCCTTGTTTTTCAAGTATCGCGTGATCTCTAATCCGTTTCCGGCGGCAGCGACGAAGCGCGCCTAAGATCTTATCCTCCCAAGACTTGACCGCGAAAGTCGGCAAGAATTTAGACTTCATGCCTGTTTTGTGAGCCGAAATTAGCCCAAACATTGGGCGATGTCACTCTGTTTTTTTGCATTTCTGCTACAGTTGGATAAAATTTCTCCGTTGACAAGCATCGTCGCAATCCTGTTACTAGCGTGCTCTTTTGACGCAGCTTTTGGTCTGCCGTTCCTCCTTCAGATCTCTCTATCCGCTCTGTGCTATTCCCACCGCAAGCAGGGTTTTCATCCGGGCGCGAAGCGGTTATGAACGCAGGGCTCGGATAGGTTCCAGCCGATTTGTCGGTGACGGAAATTTGAGAGCCGACCCCAAGAAGCAATGGTCGCCTTTGCCTGTTTTGGTGAGACCGGCGTGCCTGAGCTCAACGTCATTTTGCCCGAATCCGTCGATAGTGCGACGTTCATCAAGTTTTGGAACCCGTCATGCGCCTGTCCCGCTTTTTCATGCCCATCTTGAAGGAAAATCCGAAGGAAGCGGAAATCGTTTCCCACCGTCTTATGCTCCGGACGGGCATGATCCGGCAGCAGTCCTCGGGTATTTATACCTGGCTGCCACTCGGAAAGCGGGTTCTCGACAAGGTCAATGCGATCGTCCGCGAGGAGCAGAACCGCACCGGCGCAAACGAGCTGCTGATGCCGACGCTGCAGTCCGCCGAGCTTTGGCAGGAAAGCGGCCGCTATGATGCCTACGGCAAGGAAATGCTGCGCATCAAGGACCGCCAGGACCGGCCGATGCTCTATGGGCCGACCAACGAGGAAATGATCACCGACGTCTTCCGTTCCTACGTGAAGTCCTATCGCAGTCTGCCGCTCAATCTCTACCATATTCAGCTGAAATTCCGCGACGAGATCCGCCCGCGTTTCGGTACCATGCGCTCGCGCGAATTCCTGATGAAGGACGCCTATTCCTTCGATCTCGACCGCGAAGGCGCCGAGCACGCCTATAACAAGATGTTTGCCGCCTACCTGCGCACCTTCTCGCGCATGGGATTGCGCGCCATTCCGATGCGCGCAGACACCGGCCCGATCGGCGGCAATCTCAGCCACGAATTCATCATTCTCGCCGAAACCGGTGAGTCCGAAGTGTTCTGCCACAAGGACTTCCTCGGCTTCGACATTCCCGGTGAAGATACCAATTTCGACGATGTCGCCGGCCTGAAGGCGATCTTCGACAAGTGGACGTCACGTTACGCCGCCACCTCGGAAATGCATGACGAGGCTGCGTTCAACGAAGTCGCCGAAGGCGACCGCGTGTCGGCACGCGGCATCGAAGTCGGCCATATCTTCTACTTCGGCACCAAGTATTCCGAAGCGATGGGCGCCAAGGTTCTCGGTCCTGATGGCAAGGAGCACACGGTCCACATGGGCTCCTACGGTATCGGCCCGACACGGCTGGTTCCGGCGATCATCGAGGCGTCGCATGACGACAACGGCATCATCTGGCCGAAGTCGATCTCGCCGTTTGATGGCGTGATCATCAACATGAAAGCGGGCGATGCCGCTTGCGACGCAGCCTGCGAGACGCTCTACTCGAAGCTCGGCGCTGCCGGATTCGACGCGCTGCTCGACGATACGGACGACCGCGCCGGCGCCAAGTTCGCGTCGGCCGATCTGATCGGCGTGCCGGTCCAGATCATCGTTGGGCCACGTTCGATCGCTAACGGCGAAGTCGAGCTCAAGGATCGCAAGACCGGTGAGCGCGAGACCATGACTGTCGAGGCGGCCCTCAACAAGCTGATCGCGACGAAGTAAGTGAGGCAAGGGGAGGCAGGATGACCGCCGTGACGGAAGATCAGGTGCAGGCTGCTGGCCAGTCCGCAAAGTCCGCCAGCCGCCCCTTTTCCGCCTTTGAGCGCATGGTCGCGTGGCGCTATCTGCGCTCGCGGCGTAAGGAAGCCTTCATTTCGGTGATCGCCGGCTTCTCTTTCATCGGCATCATGCTCGGCGTGGCGACGCTGATCATCGTCATGGCGGTGATGAACGGCTTCCGCACCGAACTCATCTCGCGCATCCTCGGCATCAACGGCCACATGATCGTGCAGCCGATCGATGGCCCGCTCAACAATTATGCCGAGCTTGCCACGCGCTTTTCCGGCGTGAAGGGCGTGACGATGGCGATCCCGCTCATCGAGGGGCAGGTTCTGGCGCAGGGCGTCAGCGACAGCTCGACCGGCGCTCTCGTGCGTGGCATCCGCGCCGACGACCTCGGCAAGATGAAGTCGGTCTCCGACCATATCCAGTCCGGCGATCTCGTCGGCTTTGCCGCCGGCACCGGCGTTGCGATCGGCTCGCGAATGGCCGATCAGCTCGGTATCCAGGTGGGCGGCACCATCACGCTGACATCGCCGAACGGCGACGTGACGCCCATGGGCATGAACCCGCGGGTCAAGGCGTATACGGTTTCGGCGATCTTCGAGATCGGCATGTCGGAATATGATTCGTCGATCATCTTCATGCCGCTGGAGGAATCACAGCTCTTTTTCAACGCAGAGGGGCTGGCGCAGCAAATCGAAATATTCGTCGAGCATCCCGATATGGTCGATGAATTGCGCAAGCCGGTCGAAGATGCCGCCGGGCGGCAGATCTTCATCACTGACTGGCGCGACCGCAACAAGACGTTCTTTTCCGCGCTCGAGGTCGAGCGCAACGTGATGTTCATGATCCTGACGCTGATCGTTCTGGTCGCGGCACTGAACATCATCTCCGGCCTGATCATGCTGGTGAAGGACAAGGGGAGCGACATCGCCATCCTTCGCACCATGGGGGCGACCTCCGGGTCGGTCATGCGCATCTTCTTCATGACCGGGGCTGCGATCGGTGCGGCGGGAACCGTAGCCGGTGTGCTGCTTGGCGTCGTCGTCTGCCTGAATATCGAGTCGATTCGCCAGTTCTTCTCCTGGATTTCAGGTACGACGCTGTTCAGCCCGGAACTCTATTTCCTGAGCCAGCTGCCGGCGGACATGAACGCCGATGAAACGATCCTCGTGGTCGTCATGGCCCTCAGCCTGTCGTTCCTTGCCACCATCTTTCCGGCATGGCGCGCCTCGCGTCTCGATCCCGTGCAGGCCCTGCGGTATGAATGACAAGGACAACAACTGAATGAATGCGCGCGTGGCACTGCAGCTTTCGGGCATCGAGCGTACTTACGGGCAGGGGGACACCTTCCTGTCGATCCTCAAAGGGGCGGACTTCACGCTGAAAAGCGGTGAAACCGTAGCACTGGTGGCACCGTCGGGCACCGGCAAGTCGACGCTGCTGCACGTTGCTGGCCTCTTGGAGCGCCCGGATGGCGGAAAGGTCGTCGTCAATGGCGTGACCTGCGACGGTCTCAACGATGACCGGCGGACGGCCATCCGCCGCAACGAGATCGGCTTCGTCTACCAGTTCCATCATCTGCTTCCGGAGTTTACCGCTCTCGAAAACATCATGATGCCGCAACTGATCGCCGGGCTCGGCAAGGCTGAGGCCGCCGAACGGGCAAGGGCGCTGCTCGATTATATGCGTATCGGTCATCGCGCCGATCATCGCCCGTCGGAGCTCTCGGGTGGCGAACAGCAGCGCGTGGCGATTGCCCGCGCCGTCGCCAACGCACCGCTGGTGTTGCTGGCCGACGAGCCGACCGGAAACCTTGATCCGGAAACTGCAGGCTATGTTTTCGAGGCACTCGAGGCCTTGGCGCGTCAGTCGGGTCTGGCAGCTCTGATCGCCACGCACAATCACGAGCTGGCATCGCTGATGGACCGGCGGGTGACGATCGAAGACGGAAAGGTCGTCGAGCTGAAGTAACGCTGAGCGCGTTTGCGGCTCAAACGGGTCCGTGCAAATGCTCCACCGCTCTGCCTCGACGCATTTCCTGACGAAGCCGTTTCGCAGTTTCTAGAGGGTGAAACAGACAAAGCCGGTGTTGAATGCGACGGCCGATATCGAGAACATCCCGCTTTGAAGCGTCTTCACTGAAGGCGGATCAGAGGTTCCAGAATCAAAGTGCTGGAGGGTCCTGAGTGCGTTCTTCCGAACGCCCGTGCCCAAGCGCCGGCTCCATTGCCTAAGGCACGATGAGACCGCCTCGATAGTCGAGTTCATAAGCCTCTTCGCCATCCACAAAGATAACCTCCCGTCCGGAAAAGTGCTCCGTATCTCCGCGGCTGTTGTCGATGTAAGTGCCGTAGGCGTGCCGATATTGCATTCCCCCGAGGAAATGCCGCTTTTCGCGATACATGGTTTCGAGCGCTGTCTTGATGACGATGCCGGCGCGCTCCGCATCGATCAGATCAGGCCTGACAACGTGACCGAAATAGTTCATGACCCAGCGGGTATCGTCCCCGAACCAAACGGTTTCCTGGCCGGCAAAATCCGTTCCACCGAAATAACTGTCTAGATACCGCCACCGGTCGCGCTGATAGCCGATATCGCGCGCCCCTGTGCGCGAAGGCGGCTGCGCGGTACCGCCACCGACATACGCCTTCGATTTGGCTTCCACGATGAAGTCCTTGAGCTCTTCGGTACTGGCCATGAGAACACCCTGTTTGTTCACACGCAGCATGCCGCGAGACGTCATTGATGCAAGAACAAAAACAGAACAAAAGATTCGATTACTGGATGCCGCAGGCGTGCTGTCCGCGGTCGTCGTTCCAGTCCTTGAGCAGCACCAATTCGCCCTTGACGCTGACGGGTTTGTCGTTGGATTTGCCCTTGCCGGTCAGCACATTCAGGTCACACTGCGACGTGTTGCTGGGATCAAGCGTGTCGTAGGAGGCGTAGGTGTAGCCGGCGACGACGAAGTCGAAATTGCGGTAGGCGATCGTCAGCTTCTGTTCCCATCGGTCACGGCCGACCGCATCATTGTGCGTGGTAATCACCAGCGAGCCGTTCGGGAGCGCACTGACCGTCGGCGCCTGGCCGACCATGTCGTACTGCCCCCAGATCTTGTTCGGAATGGCTGACTTGAGCGTCAGCGGGCCGTCTTCGCCAGCGAGATAGATGTAAATCGCATTGTCCTCGTCGATCTCCTTGCCAGGTTTCACCAGCAGCGCCAGATCACTCGTACCGTCCTTGTCCCAGTCGCCGGTCGCAGCCGACACGATGCGACCTGGGTCGATTGCCTCAGCCGCGAAGGTGAGGGACGGAAGCAGGGGGAAGAGGGTCAGGGTCAGGCGTGCAATCATGTCGCTGTTGCTCCGTGTGGTTGCTCTAGTCATAGGCGCGATGGGCGAAGTGCTCAAGCTTTCGGTTAATCACCGCGCACGACGATTGCCGACGCGATTAACCATGCGCGGTGGAAAGCGGGCGCTCCGCTCAACAGTGATTGACGCGAGAACAAAAATGGAACAAAGTAAAAACATAACGGAAAAGGAGCCATGTTATGACTGATTTTGTTCGTGACCTCGCCGCCTTCACATCGATGGGCCTGTTCGTCGCCAGCATTGCCTTCATCGCTCTCGGGCTTTGATCTGAGGATATGTTTTCGAAGCGGCGTGACCCTGGCGCGGGGTCGCGCGATACCATACCGGCACTGCACCGTTGAAAAGAACGCTGGCCCACGTTGCAAAAACTGGACATGGCGGGTGAGAAACGGGATATCCTGACGCCCTGACAGGAATCAGGGTGTAAAGATGGCGGATCAAGGCGGCGCGGAACGGAACGAACAGACGGCTGCGGATCCACAGTTCGTGCATCTTCGTGTCCACTCGGCATTTTCGCTGCTCGAAGGGGCGCTGCCGATCAAGAAGGTGATTGGCAAGGCCGTGGCCGACGCTCAGCCTGCAATTGGTATCGCCGACACCAACAATCTTTTCGCAGCGCTGGAATTTTCCCAAAAGGCGGCCGAGGACGGCCTGCAGCCGCTGACCGGTTGTCAGCTGTCGATCGACATGGAAGACGAGGCCGACGGCGACCGCCGCGGCCACGCGCAGCAGCTGGCCAAGCTGCCCGCCATCGTGCTGATCGCGGCCACCGACGACGGCTACACGCGATTGGTCGATCTGGTCAGCCGCGCCTATCTCGGAGGCGAAGGCAGCCAGGTCACGAGAATAACGCGGTCGTGGCTGGTGGAGGCCGGAACGGATGGGCTGATCGCGCTTTCCGGCGCAAGCGGCGGCCCGATCGATATGGCCGTGAAATCCGGCTCGACGGCTTTGGCGGAGGCGCGCCTGGAAGCATTGCAGGACCTCTTCGGCGATCGGCTCTACATCGAGTTGCAGCGGCACGGCAACTTCGATCGCCGGCATGAGAGCCGGATGATCGATCTGGCCTACAAGTTCGATGTACCTCTGGTCGCGACCAACGAGGCGTTCTTTCCGGCGCCATCCGATTATGATGCGCACGACGCGCTGATGGCGGTAGCCCATAACGCCATGGTTTCCGACGATAGCCGTTTCCGGCTGACACCGGATCACTATCTCAAGAGCCGAAAGGAAATGGCGGCGCTTTTCGCCGACCTGCCCGAGGCGCTCGAAAACACGATCGAGATCGCGCGCCGCTGCTCGTTCATGCTGAAGACGCGCGGGCCTATCCTGCCCCGCTTCACCGGCGCGTCCGATGATCCGGAAGAGGCCGAGCGCGCCGAGTCCGGCGAGCTGCGCCGACAGGCGGAGGAGGGGCTCGACGACCGCTTGCGCAAGCTCGGCATGGCGCCCGGCTATACCGAGGAAGAATACCGCGAGCGGCTGGCGTTCGAACTCAGCGTCATCGAGCGCATGAAGTTCCCCGGCTACTTCCTGATCGTTGCCGACTTTATCAAATGGGCCAAGCAGCACGATATCCCCGTCGGCCCGGGCCGTGGTTCCGGTGCAGGCTCGCTGGTTGCCTATGCGCTGACGATCACCGACGTCGATCCCATGCGTTTCTCACTGCTGTTCGAGCGCTTCCTCAATCCTGAGCGCGTGTCGATGCCCGACTTCGACATCGACTTCTGTCAGGATCGACGCGAAGAGGTCATTCGCTACGTTCAGGCGAAATATGGCCGTGAGCAGGTCGCCCAGATCATCACCTTCGGTTCGCTGCAGGCGCGTGCGGCACTGCGCGACGTTGGCCGTGTGCTTGAGATGCCTTACGGCCAGGTCGACAAGATCTGCAAGCTCGTACCCAACAACCCGGCAAACCCGACACCACTGTCAAAGGCTATCGAGGAAGAACCGCGCCTGCAGGAGGAGGCGGAGAAGGAGCCGGTGGTCGCTCGCCTGCTCGATATCGCGCAGAAGATCGAGGGCCTTTATCGCCATGCCTCGACCCACGCCGCCGGCATCGTCATCGGTGATCGGCCGCTGTCGAAGCTGGTGCCGATGTACCGCGATCCGCGTTCCGACATGCCGGTGACCCAGTTCAACATGAAGTGGGTCGAGCAGGCTGGCCTCGTAAAATTCGACTTCCTTGGCCTGAAGACGCTGACGGTGCTGAAGGTCGCCGTCGACTTCGTCAAATTGCGCGGCATCGAGGTCGACCTCGCCAGCATTCCGCTCGATGATGAAAAGACCTACGAGATGCTGTCGCGCGGCGAGACGGTCGGCGTGTTCCAGGTGGAAAGTGCCGGCATGCGCAAGGCGCTCATCGGCATGCGGCCAGACTGCATCGAGGACATCATCGCGCTGGTGGCGCTTTATCGCCCGGGCCCGATGGAGAACATTCCGGTCTACAACGCCCGCAAGCATGGTGAAGAAGAGATCGAATCCATCCATCCGAAGATCGATTATCTGCTCAAGGAAACGCAGGGCGTTATCGTTTACCAGGAACAGGTGATGCAGATCGCCCAGGTCCTGTCGGGCTATTCGCTCGGCGAAGCCGACCTTCTGCGTCGCGCCATGGGCAAGAAGATCAAGGAGGAAATGGACAAGCAGCGCGCCCGTTTCGTCGACGGTGCGGTCAAGAACGAGGTGTCGAAACCGCAGGCCGATCTGATCTTCGATCTCCTCGCCAAGTTCGCCAACTACGGCTTCAACAAGTCGCACGCCGCCGCCTACGCCATCGTCTCCTACCAGACCGCCTATATGAAGGCGCACTATCCGGTGGAGTTCCTGGCGGCGTCGATGACGCTCGACATGGCCAACACCGAAAAGGTCAACGACTTCCGGCAGGACGCCGGGCGTCTCGGCATCCAGGTGATCGCGCCGTCGGTCCAGTCCTCCTTCCGGCACTTCCAGACCGGCGACAAGCGCATCTATTACTCATTGGCGGCCATCAAGGGCGTCGGTGAATCGGCGGTCGAGCATATCGTTGCCGTTCGCGGCGACCGCGAATTCGCGAGCCTTGAAGATTTCTGCCTGAGGATCGACCCGAAGCTGCTCAACCGGCGTGTGTTCGAGAGCCTGATCGCGGCCGGTGCCTTCGACTGTTTCGGCTACGATCGCGCGGAGCTCGTCGGCGGACTTGATCGCATCCTCGGCTTTGCCCAGCGCGCTCAGGAAAACAAGACAAGCGGACAGGGCGATATATTCGGGGCAGGGGCTGCAACCGGGCCGGAGCGAATCTCTCTTCCCGCCTACACGCCGTGGCTTGCCTCGGAAAAATTGCACCGGGAATTCCAGGTGCTGGGCTTCTATCTCTCCGCCCATCCGCTCGACACCTACAATCCGTTGCTTGCCAAGATGCGCGTCCAGACGTTTGGTGATTTCGCCGGCGCCGTGAAGAAGGGCGCAACGGCCGGCCGTCTCGCCGGCACTGTCACCTCCAAACAGGAGCGCAAGACCCGGACCGGCAACAAGATGGGTATCATTGCCTTCTCGGATTCATCCGGCCAGTTCGAGGCCGTGCTGTTTTCGGAGATGTTGCACCAGTATCGCGACCTGCTCGAGCCCGGTAAATCGCTGGTCATGACGGTGCAGGCGGAGGAGCGGCCGGAAGGTATCGGTCTTCGCATCCAGACGCTGCGCTCGCTTGAGGAAGAATCGCTGCAGATGCAGAAGGCGCTGCGCGTCTATGTGCGCGATTCCGGACCGCTGAAGTCCATCGCCGCTCACTTGAACGCAAGAGGCGAGGGGCTCGTTTCCTTCATCGTCATCAAGGACAATGGCCAGCGCGAAATCGAGGTCGAGCTCAGCGAAAAATTCCGGATTTCACCGGAGATCGCAGCGGCTCTTCGCTCGGCCCCCGGAGTGGTCGACGTCGAACTCGTCTGATCCGCGCTCCAATACGGGTGCTTGACAGCGCGTTGCTTAAGGGAAGCCGCGCCCATTGGACGTGACGGCCGCGTCTGATGCTGCGCGCATCGGCTCAGCCCCGTGGCGACGCTCGCGTGATGGTGATGAAGTCGGTACCGTCGCCGGTTTCAAGCCCGCTTTCCATGTCTGAAATCGACAGCGAAGACCCGTCTGCAAGCAGGCCGCCGATGCGGCTGCGGACGTCGTCGGAGATGGTCAAGCGACCAAGCGTGCGCTGGATGGCGTTGAAGGCGGATGCGTCGGCGTCGGTGTCGATGCCGAGCCGCTTTTTTGTCGCTGACGGCAGATGGTTTTCGAGTGAAACGCCGTACCACTTGCCTTCGGCCTTTTCACCGTCAACCTCATGAAATTGCAGGAAATGTGTACCAAGCGCCTGCTCCGGCTTGCCGATGGTGACACCCGCCTCGAAAATCGGCTTGAAGCCTTGGCGGACCAGGATAACGCCATTGGCAGGAGTGTCGCGCCCCACCTTCTTGAAGATGGCGTCTGTCAGTTCTGGCGTCAGCTTCCCATCGACGACCGCCCCCTCGGCAGTCTGAAACGCGCTGATGGCGGCAGTCGTATCCGGGCCGATGTGGCCGTCCGGCACACCGGCGATATAGCCGAGTTGGTTCAGGGCCGACTGGACGTCGCGCCGGATATCACGCTCCCCACGCCGGGTGATCAGCATTCGGATCGGCTCGCGGCTTTCCTCGGCGATGGCTGACGGAATGGTCGATGTCTCCGTCATCGCCACTTCGATCGGCACGTTCTCGGCCTTACTTATCGCAGGGCGAAGTGGCACGTCCGACAGCGGCGCGGGATTGTCGCCCGGCGCCGGTTGACGCTGGAAGAGCATGGCACTCGATACTTCGGTGGGGCTGACCTGATGGTCAGTTATCAGGACGTGCATACCGCGCGACGTCATCTTGAAGAGGCTGGCGGCAAACTTGCTCGGCAGGCGCACACAGCCGTGGGAAGCGGGATAGGCCGGCACGTGATTGGAGCCGTGCAGTGCGATGCCGGACCAGGTCAGCCGCTGCATGAAGGGCATCGGCGCGTTCGAGTAGATGTTGGATTTATGCTGACGCCGCTTTTCGAGGATCGAGAAGATGCCCGTCGGTGTCGAATGTCCGGCCTTGCCCGTGGAGACCGCAGATGTTGCGATCACCGCGTCGCCGTCATAGACGACGAGCGATTGTTGGTTCTTGGAAACGATGATCTGCAGCGGTGCACCGCTGCCGGCAAAGCCGGCGGCAGGCGAAAACAGGAAGACGACAACGCTGGCCGTGAGAGCGAAACGCGATACCATACACTCATCCCAACACGTAAACTGGCCGACGAGCTTAGACTGCAATCTTTAAAGAATTCGTCCGGATCGAGCCGAGGCAACGTCAAGTCGGCGCCGATGACGCACTAGTGATCGCGCTTGCGGCTACCGAAGGTGTAGCCGGTTTCCACGCTTGCCTTGCCGAACTTGTCGCGCAGCTTGTTGATGGCGTCTTCGGCGGCAGCGCGGCGGGTCGCTGCGGGATCCACGAGATCGGGCGGGTCGGCGAGATCGGGGCTAGAAAGATCGCTGACGCCGATGCCGATCAGTCGGTACTTCGTGCCGTCGATTTCCTTCTCCAGCAGTTGCAGCCCCGTGCGGAAGATACGGTCCGCAAGCCGGGTCGGACTGTCGAGACGGCGGTTTCGCGTCCTGGTCTTGAAGTCGGCCGTCTTCAGTTTCAGGACGACGGTCTGGCCGGCCAGTTCGGATTTGCGCAGCCGATGCGCGACCTGTTCACTCAGCCGGCGCAGATGCGTGACGAGATCGTCGTAGCGGGCGAGATCGTCATTGAACGTCGTCTCGGACGACACGCTTTTCGCCTCGCCGTCAATCTCGACGGTTCTTTCGTCGAGGCCGCGCGACAGGCGGTAGAGCCTCTGACCCATGGTGCCGTAGCGGCGCATGAGGTCGGCTTCCTCCATGGTCTGGAGCTGGCCGATCATGCGGATGCCATCGCGCTCCAGCGTTGCGGCAAAGGCCTTGCCGACGCCCCAGATCAAGGTCACCGGCTTTTCTCTCAGGAATTCGAGGGCCTCAGCCTGGCCGATCACCGAGAAGCCGCGCGGCTTCTGCAGATCGGAGGCAACCTTGGCGAGGAACTTGCAGTAGGAAAGCCCGACAGAGACAGTAATACCGATCTCCTGTTCGACACGGCGGGCAAAGCGCGCGAGCGTTCGGGCAGGGGGATCGTGGTGCAGCCTCTGCGTGCCGCTCAGTTCCAGGAAGGCCTCGTCGATGGAGAGCGGCTGCACCAGAGGCGTCAGTTCCTGCATCAGCGTGCGGACCTCGCGACCGACGCGAACGTATTTTTCCATATTGGGCTTGATGACGACTGCCTGCGGACAGGCCTCGAGTGCCTTGAACATCGGCATGGCCGAGCGCACCCCGTGGATGCGGGCGATGTAGCAGGCGGTGGAGACCACGCCGCGCTTGCCGCCGCCGATAATAACTGCCTTGTCGGCAAGCTCCGGGTTGTCACGTTTTTCGACGGACGCGTAAAACGCATCGCAATCGATATGGGCCAGTGTCAGGTCGTAGAGTTCCGTATGCCGCATAAGCCGCGGACTACCGCAGGCAAGGCAGCGTCGCGCGGTCGCGGTCTGTTCCCTAAGGCAATCACGGCAGAAGCCTGGAGTTTGAGAACCACTGTCGAGCATATCTGGAACAAATGTTGAACATTGCGACTTTACGCTCTACGCTAGCGAGTCTCAAGGGAGGCCGCGTTGGAAATTGCCTTGCATGTCAGGTTGCCGACGCTAAGTCGCGGGTCGGGTTTCGAGTTCCGTCATGCGGGCCTCGCGCTGTCGGGCTGGGTGTTGCTACCGCTGGAAATGCGCGCGAATGGCACTGGCGGCATCAGCCCAGTCGGCAGCAATGTGCACGCACGTATCTGGCGCAGGCGCGAGCGCTCGAAACTCGGCATTCGCCATCAGGTTGATCAGCAGGCAGGACGGCGCGTGCTCCTGCACCGATTGCAGATTGCGGGCGATGTCGTCGATGAAAACGACGGGCAGTGCCCGTCCGGCATGCAGACGCTGCACGATCGGCCCTTTCGGGTCCTCGGAGGCGAGCAAAGGGTAAGGAAGATCAAGACGATCGAGCAGGGCACGGCGCGCGGCCGCATGACGCGGCGGCATGGCTGTCAGGAAGACGATGTCTGCCTGTTCGGACAATTGGCGAAGGGTCTCGACCACGCCGACAGCCGGCGTCTGCCAACGCTCCTGCGTGGCATAAAAAATCTCAAGCAGTTCCTTGACCGCGGCCTCGCTCGCCGCCTGTTGCGTTATCCGATGGACGATGTTGCCGGTCAGCCGGAACGAGCGCGGCAGGAGAACATGGTCGCAGCTTTCGAGAAAGGCCTGGAAGGGGTTCAGGAATTCGAGCACGACTTCGTCGATATCGCTGACGACAAGCGGGCGATCGCTGAGGCGGATGCTATCTTCGAAGATCGCGTCGTTCACGCTCAGCTATCCTGCAGGTCGGCGGCGCCGGAAAGTTTCTGGTGCGCGCGCACCACGTCCTGGGGGGCCGTATCCGTTGCCTCGCAAAAAGCGATCAGTGTTGGCTCATGGTCCATGAGAAAGGCGACGAGGCCGCCCATGAAGCCCGGCTCGCCAATCGCGTTGCGCAGGGAGGACGGATCCGTCCCCGTCAGCGCGAGAAATCGAGACAACAGGTCCGGCTCGCCGGCAAGCCAGGAAAGAATGTCGATGGCGATTTCGTCGGCTCTCTTCAATGTCTTGGCCTCCTACTGTTTTTACGCCCGGAATTACCTATTTTTCAACCAAATAGGTTTATCGTTGAACTCGAGGAAATGGGTCGAGTCGTTGGTTCTGCAACTTAGATGTCTTGATAAGACTTGCAAGAAGACGACGGACAGCAAGGGATCGACATGCCCAAACAGGTAATGATTGTTGAGGATAACGAGCTGAACATGAAGCTCTTCCGAGACCTGATTGAGGCTTCCGGCTACGCGACGATCCAGACGCGCAACGGGATGGAGGCGCTTGAGCTGGCGAGGAAGTACCGTCCCGATCTGATCCTGATGGACATTCAGCTGCCGGAGGTCTCCGGGCTCGAAGTCACGAAGTGGCTGAAGGAAGACGACGAGCTGCACGTCATACCGGTCATTGCCGTGACTGCCTTCGCCATGAAGGGCGACGAGGAGCGTATCCGCCAGGGCGGCTGCGAAGCCTATGTTTCAAAACCGATTTCTGTGCCAAAGTTCATTGAGACGATCAAGACCTACCTTGGCGATGCCTGAGCGGCGGGAAAATTGATATGACTGCGCGCATTCTTGTTGTCGACGACGTGCCTGCCAACGTTAAGCTGCTGGAAGCGCGTTTGCTCGCCGAGTACTTCGATGTGCTGACCGCCGGCGATGGTCATACGGCGCTGTCGCTCTGCGAGACGACGCCGGTTGACCTGGTGCTTCTCGACATCATGATGCCCGGCATTGACGGTTTCGAAGTCTGCGAGCGTCTGAAGGCAAATCCGCGTACCGCCCATATTCCCGTCGTCATGGTGACGGCGCTCGACCAGCCTTCCGACCGGGTTCGCGGATTGAAGGCCGGTGCCGACGATTTTCTCACGAAGCCGGTCAATGATCTGCAGCTGATGTCGCGGGTCAAGAGCCTCGTCCGCCTGAAGAACGTCAGCGACGAACTGCGGCTGCGGGCCCAGACGGCGCAGACCATCGGCCTGCAGGAACTGGCGCGCCAGGATCGCCCGGACGAGCCAGGCAATATCCTCCTGGTCGATGGCCGCGGGTCCTCTCAGGAGCGGCTGCAGCGTGCGCTAAAGCCGATTGCCGAGGTCTCCGTCATCTCCGATCCGCAGGCGGCTTTATTCGAAGCCGCCGAGAACAATTTCGACCTCGTCATCGTCAATGCCAACTTCGACGACTACGATCCCCTGCGGTTGTGCTCGCAGCTGCGGTCTCTGGAGCGCACGCGCTTCATCCCGATCCTGCTGATCACCGAGCAGGGCAATGACGAAATGATCGTGCGGGCCCTCGATCTGGGCGTTACCGACTACATCATCCGACCGGTCGATCCCAATGAACTCGTTGCCCGCTCGCTGACGCAGATCAGGCGCAAGCATTGCAACGACATGCTGAGAATGAGTGTGCAGCAGACGATCGAACTGGCGGTCACCGATGGCCTCACCGGTCTGCACAATCGTCGCTACCTCGACAATCATCTGAAGCTGCTGCTCGATCGTGCTGCAGCGCGCGGACGCCCGCTGTCGATCTGCATGACCGACATCGACCGGTTCAAGCAGGTCAACGACACCTATGGTCATGATGTCGGCGACGAGGTGCTGCGCGAGTTTGCCGGCCGCATCCGTGCGACGGTGCGCGGTGCTGATCTCGCCTGCCGCTTCGGCGGCGAAGAGTTCGTTGTCGTGATGCCTGACACGTCGCCGGAGATGGCAGCGACAGTTGCCGAACGGCTACGGCATATCATCGAGAGCCAACCGTTCTCAATACCGCATGCGGACGGCGCACTGGTCATCACCGCTTCCATGGGTATTGCTGGTCTCAAACTGGAAGGCGACACGACGGAAGCTCTGTTGAAGCGCGCAGATACGGCCCTGTATCAAGCGAAGAACGAAGGCCGAAACCGCGTGGTGGCAGCTGCAGCCTGACGACCGGAACCCACCGGCGGCTTCATCCGCTGCCGCTATGATGAAATTCCGGATCCCTCTTGCGATATGCCCTTAAAGTTGTATTGTTCGGCGCGCCGATGCTACCAAGGCGGTTGGTGGCGGCGGCGGCCACGAATTTACATGTATCAGGACGGTACGGAATTAACCATGCGCCGAGCAACACCGCTCCGCGCATTAAGAATTCGTTGATTTTTTTCTATATTCAGGTGATGCTGATAAACGAGGGGGCGTCG
The DNA here is from genome assembly GCF_003355565.1 of Ensifer sp. M14. NCBI lineage: Bacteria > Pseudomonadati > Pseudomonadota > Alphaproteobacteria > Hyphomicrobiales > Rhizobiaceae > Ensifer > Ensifer sp. M14. The sequence continues at coordinate 3,388,678 of NZ_QJNR01000004.1, read as the reverse complement.
CTTCCATCCGTTTCGGTTACCCCATGATGCTCAGGTCCGCCGCATCTCCTGGGTCGTGGGGTCGGTCGGTTGGCTTTTGACACCTGCGGAATCCTCGTGCCGCGGTTAGAAGCCAGCCGACCCCCATTCAAAGCGCCGTTCCGTGAGGGGCGGCGCTTTTCGATTCGTGCCGCTGTGTTCTTGTCATTCGGGAGAGACGAAGGGGGAGGCGGGACGGCCGCTTCAGGGCACCAACGGAAAGGGGCGCCAAACCTTGCGGTTGGCGCCCCTTGATCCTACGAAACGTCAGATCTTACTTGATCTTGGTTTCCTTGAATTCGACGTGCTTCCTTGCGACCGGGTCATACTTGGTCTTGGTCATCTTGTCCGTCATCGTACGGCTGTTCTTGGTCGTGACGTAGAAGAAACCAGTGTCGGCTGTCGACAGCAACTTGATCTTGATGGTGGTGGCTTTTGCCATGGTCGTCCTGCCTTTATGAAATTGAACGCCGTGGAAAACCGGTTGCGGGCCACGGGCAAGGTTGGCGCGAAACTACAAATCGCGGCCGAAAAGTCAAGACCGTTTTGGATTCAAAACGATCCTTACAACCGAAAGCGCGACGTAAAGGCCGAAAAACCCTGCAATCGCCCAGGCAAAGCCGTTGTTGCCAGCCACATCCATCGATGCGCCGATCACCTGCGGCCCGGCAACGGTGCCCACCGCATAGGAGAAAACGAACGCGGCATTGGCGGCGGCAAGGTCGGAGCCTTGCAGGCGCGAGCCGAGATGGCTGAGGCCGACCGTGTATAGACCGGAGACGCAACCGCCCCAGAACAACAGGACGATGGCCATCAGGAACCAGCTTTCCACCAGCATTGGCAGACAAAGGGCGCCGATGAGGCCGATGACGGTCATGGCCGACAGCAGCGTGCGCTTGTCCTTGATCTGGTCTGACAGCATGCCGAGCGGAATCTGGAAGATGAAGTTGCCGACGCCCATCACGGTCAGCAGCAACGCTGCCTGTGATTCGGTGAACCCCGACCGTGTCCCGTAGACCGTAAAGAGCGACAACCCGCCCGATTCGACCGCGCCGAAGATGAAGACGGCGGCGGTCGCCGTCGGCACCAGGAAGATATAGCGCATGAAGTGACGGCCGGGCTTTTCGTCGATCACCGGGCTCTCGTCCCGCGCAATGAAGATCGGCACGGCGGCAAGCAGAATGACGCCGGCGCCGACCACGAAGGGCAAGACGCCCTCGCTGCCGAGGATCGAGAAGAGCAGCGGCCCGCTCAGGAAGCCGAGGGATAGAACCGTTCCGTAGATACCGAGCACGAAGCCCCGTTTCGCTGGCGGTGCGGTGGCGTTGATCCAGAACTCGGAGAGGATGAAGAGCACGGTAATGGCGCCGTGGAAGACGACGCGCAGCGGAAACCAGAGCCAGAAGTTGGTGATGTAATAAAAGCCGAAGGCGCTGATTGCGGAGAGCAGCACGGCCCAGAGCATCGTCGGCGCCACGCCGTGACGGTGGGCGAACTTGGTCGTGAAGGAAGCCGCGACCATGGAGGCCACGCCGGCCATCGCAGAATTGAGACCTATCAGCGTCGACGAGATGCCGCGCTTCTCCATGATGCTCGAAAGCAGCGGAAGGCCGAGGCCGATGGCGATGCCGACGGCGCTGATGGCGGAGACCGCCGCAATCAGCGACGGCCAGTGAATTTCCTCAACCGGTGCTGGGCACCCGGGCGTCGGCTGTGACATGCGACGGTGGTCCTTAGAGAAGCGTGCGGATGAACCGCCCACGGCGCGCGAAATAGAAGGGCACGGAGCGCTCATAGGGCAGCGTCGGGTCCGTGTTAAGGCCGCTTCTCAAATCCGAAAGGATGATAGCGGTTATCTCCGGTATCCGGAGCGAGGGCAGGTCGTTGACATCGATCCACTGCAAATCCTGGAGCTCCCGGCTTTCCAGAACCCGCGATGTATCGATTTCGGCTTCGTCCGCGAAGATCGCGAAGAAGCGGGTATCGAACCGCCTCGAGTGTCCCGGAGGAGTAATGGCCCGAGCCATATAGCGCAAGTTTGCGAGTTCTGGAAGAAAGGGCAGTGGCGCTTGCGCCTTTGCATGCAGCGTGCCCAAGGGAACGCCGGCTTCTTCGTAGAGTTCCCGAAGTGCCGCCAGCGCCAGTGCTCTCGCGCGAGCGTCGCTGACGGGTGCCCCCCCGACGCTTTTCAACGCCTGAAGAACTGCGGGATTGAGGTCGGTGGAGAAGGCAAGACGATGGTCCGTCGGGTCGCAGCGCCCACCGGGAAAGACGTAGAGGTCGGGCATGAAGACATGCGCACTGCTGCGTCGGCCCATCAGCACGCGCACGCTGCCGCCGGCGCGGTCAAGCAGCATGATCGATGCTGCGTCACGCGGCCTTACGCGCCGCTCGGGGCTGGCGGGAGCCAGGACGACGCTTTCGCGCCCTGACGTCATGCGGAGGGATCTCGCGCAGGCAGCACGTCCTCGGGCGCATCCTCCTGTCCGCCGAAGCCATGCATCCTCAGTGCCCATTGCAGGCCGATGACGGCACCCTTGATCGGCTGCAGCAGTGCCAGCGAACTGATCAGCGTAATCGGTGTCCAGATGGCAAGGTGCTGCCACGAGTTCAGTGGCAGGATCATGTCGGTCATCATGTAGCCGGCGAGCACCAGATGGCCGACGATGGTGACGACGATATAGGGCGGAAAGTCGTCGGCACGCTGGTGATCCATGCGCTCGCCGCAGGCGGCGCAGGCATCGACGGCCTTGACGTAGCTGCGGAAGAGCTTGCCACTGCCGCAGGCCGGGCAGGTGCCGAAAAACCCGCGCCGCATCGACCGGCCGACGGGACGTTCCTCAGTGGCATGGCCCCCGAGATGAAGCGTTTCCTTGTCCGTTGCCGTCATCTGCATTCTCTCCTTGTCGAAGCCGCTTGCCGCGTGGCCTAGCGCTTGCTGCGCGGCGGTCGGGTTCCCGGCGTCTTGCGCGGGCCCGAGCGATCACGACGCCCCGACTTGTGGAAGGAGCGCGTGGCGGTCGGCATCTTGCGCCCTTCGCTGATCATCTCGTAGCGAAGCGCGCCGGCAAGCGGCACCGCTTCGACCAGTTTGACCTGCACCTGATCGCCGAGACGGAAGCCGAGTCCGGTCTTTTCGCCGGAAAGGGCCTGATGTGCCTCATCATAGATGAAGTAGTCTCGACCGAGCGTAGATATAGGTACGAACCCGTTGGCGCCATAGGCCGGCAGGGTGACAAAAAGTCCCGCCTTGGTCACGCCGGCAACGCGGCCTTCGAATTCCTCGCCGATGCGGCCGTTCAGGTGATGGGCGATCAGCCGGTCGACGGTGTCGCGCTCGGCGGCCATGGCACGGCGCTCGAAGGTTGAGATTTCCGCGGCGATATCGTCGAGAACGGCTTCTTCCGGCGGCGTCAGCCCGCCTTCGCCGAGCCCGAGCGAAGCGACCAGCGCCCGGTGAACGATCAGATCGGCGTAGCGCCGGATCGGCGAGGTGAAGTGCGCATATTTCAAGAGATTGAGGCCGAAATGGCCGATATTCTCGGGGCTGTAGATCGCCTGGCTCTGGGAGCGCAGCACCATCTCGTTGACCATGGTTTCGAACGGCTTGCCTTCGGCCTTCGTCAGGATGCCGTTGAAATGGTTCGAGCGCATGTTGCCGCCCTTGACCAGCGCGATGTCGAGCGTAGCGAGGAACTCGCGCAGGCTCTCCTGCTTGGCCAGCGACGGCTGGTCGTGCACCCGGTAGATCAGCACCTGGCGCTTCTGCTCGAGCGTCTCTGCGGCAGCGACGTTCGCCTGGATCATCATTTCTTCGATCAGCTTGTGCGCGTCGAGGCGATCGGGCACGAAAACGCGATCGACGGTGCCGTCCGGCTTCAGGATGATCTTGCGCTCGGGCATGTTCAGTTCGAGCGGCTGGCGGCGGTCACGCCCACGGGTGAGGATGCGGTATCCCTCCCAGAGCGGCTTCAGGATCGTCTCGAGGATCGGGCCGGTCTTGTCGTCAGGATTGCCGTCGATGGCGGCCTGGGCCTGTTGGTAGGACAGTTTGGCGGCGCTCTTCATCATGATGCGGTGGAAGGTGTGTCCGGCCTTGCGGCCCTCCTTGGAAAAGCGCATGCGCACGGCGAGTGCCGGCCGGTCGACGCCTTCCTTGAGCGAGCAGAGGTCGTTGGAGATCCGCTCGGGGAGCATCGGCACGACGCGATCGGGGAAGTAGACCGAATTGCCGCGCTTCAGCGCTTCGAGGTCGAGCGCCGACTTCGGCCGAACGTACCAGGAAACATCGGCAATCGCGACCGTGACGATGACGCCACCCGGATTGTCTTCCGATGGATCAGGCTCGGCGTAGACAGCGTCGTCGTGGTCCTTCGCATCGGCCGGATCGATGGTGATCAGCGGCAGCGAACGCCAGTCTTCCCGATGCGCCATGGTGGCGGGGCCGGCGTCCTCGGCCTCCTTCATGACGCGTTCGGGGAACACATGCGGTATGCCGTGGGCATAGATAGCGATCATCGAGATCGCCTTTTCCGAGGCGACCGAGCCGACGACGTTTTGAACCTGGGCACGCGGCAGGCCGTAGCGGCCAAGGCGTGTCAGCTGGACCTCGATGAGGTCGCCGTCCTTGGCATCGCCGACGAAATCGGGATCGACGAGAATTTCCTCGCCGCGTTTCTCGATCGGCATCAGCCTTCCGCCACCGCCGGGCGTCGCGCGGAAAACGCCGAGAACGGCGTCCTTGCGCTTGTCGAGCACCTTGATGATGCGAGCGGTATAGGCAGGTCCGCCACGGTCCTTGGCCGGGAAGATCTTGGCAAGCACGCGGTCGCCGAGGCCGCCGACCGGCGCCTTGCCCTTGTCCCTGCCGACAGACGACTGCTTGATCAGCACCGCCGGTGCGACGCCATCGTCGTCCAGCCACTCGGCCGGACGGCCGATCAGTTCGCCATCGACGTCACGCATGGTGATATCGAGCACGGTCACCGGGGGAAGGGCGCCAGGGCGCACGAGCGACTTGCGCTTCTTTTCGACCAGTCCGTCTGCTTCAAGTGAACGCAGCAAAGCCTTGAGTTCGATGCGCGTGTCGCCCTTGAGGCCGAAGGCCTTGGCGATTTCGCGCTTGGAGGCGCGATCCGGATTTTCGGCGATGAAACGCATCAGCACGTCGCGTGGAGGAACCGCGCCATGGATGATCGCGGTTTTCTCCGGTGCCGGCGCGGCCTTTGCCGCGCGGCCCTCTTTCCTGCCGGAGCCTTTTCCGGATCTTTGGGTCGGGTCGCGCGGTATTCTGGTCAAGATCAGTCCTTCTTGGCCTTCGCGGCCGTCTTTGCTTTTGTCTTGGCAGGCGCCTTGGCCTTGGTGGTCTTCTTGGCGGCGCCGTCTGTCGCGGCTTTCGGCTTCGTTGTCTTCGCTTTCGTCGCCTTGCCCTTGCCGGTGCCGCTCTTGGCGGCTCGCTCGGCGATGAGCGCGAGCGCTTCCTCTACGGTCACCGACTGCGGATCCTTGCCCTGCGGCAGGGTCGCGTTGATCTTGCCCCAGTTGACGTAGGGGCCATAGCGGCCGTCACGGACGGTGATCGCGCCACCTTCGGCGTGGTCGCCCAGTTCTTTCAGCGCGACCGCGGCGGCGCGGCCACGGCCGCCTGCCTTGGATTGCTTGTCGGCAATCACCGAAACGGCACGGTTCAGGCCGATCGAGAAAACGTCTTCGATCGATTCGACGTTCGCATAGGTGCCGTCATGCAGCACGAAAGGACCGTAGCGGCCAAGGCCCGACGAGATCATCTTGCCGGTCTCGGGGTGTGGACCGATATCGCGCGGCAGCGAGAGCAGGGCGACAGCCTTCTCATGGTCGATGGTGGAGGGCGTCCAGCCCTTGGGCAGGCTCGAACGCTTGGCTTCCTTGCCGTCGCCGCGCTGGACATAGGGGCCGAACCGGCCGCTGCGCAGGGTGATTTCCTCGCCGGTATGCGGATCCTTACCGAGCGCCTGCGGTTCGTTCGAGACAGAAGCCTCGGCGTCGCTGTTGCCGTCGGAGGAAAGCTGGCGGGTGAAGTTGCACTCCGGGTAGTTCGAGCAGCCGACGAAGGCGCCGTACTTGCCGAGCTTCAGCGACAGCTTGCCGTTGCCGCAGACCTGGCAGATACGCGGGTCGCTGCCGTCTTCGCGCTTGGGGAAGACCAGCGGTGCCAGTTCTTCGTTCAGAGCGTCGAGCACGTTGGTAACGCGCAGTTCCTTGGTTTCCTCGATCTGCGCGAAGAAGTCCTTCCAGAAGTCGCGAAGGACGTCCTTCCAGTTGACCTCGCCGGCCGAGACCTGGTCGAGCTTTTCTTCGAGCGACGCGGTGAAGTCGTAGCCGATATAGCGCGTGAAGAAGCTTTCCAGAAATGCCGTGACGAGGCGGCCCTTGGCCTGGGGCACGAGCTTGCGCTTGTCGTTGGTGATGTAGTCGCGATCGAGAAGCGTCGTTACCGTCGCCGCATAGGTGGACGGACGGCCGATGCCGAGCTCTTCCATCTTCTTGATCAGCGTTGCTTCCGAGTAGCGCGGCGGCGGCTCGGTGAAATGCTGCGAGGCTTTGATCTTCTGCTTTGCCAAGCTTTCACGGGCGTTGATTTCCGGCAGGCGGCCGTCCTCGTCGCCATCGTCGGTCTGTTCGCCGTCTTCCTTGGCGTCGGTATAGGCGGCAATGAAGCCGTCGAAACGAATGACGGAGCCTGTAGCGCGCAGGCCAGCCTTGTTGCCGGCGTTGTCGGCGGTGATCTCGGCGGTCGTGCGTTCGATCTCGGCGGACGCCATCTGGCTGGCGATGCCGCGCTTCCAGACAAGATCGTAGAGCTTCAGCATGTCGCCGTCGATGAAGCGGCGGACCTGATCCGGCGTCCTGTTGAAGTCGGTCGGACGAATGGCTTCGTGCGCTTCCTGGGCGTTTTTTGCCTTGGTGGAATAGAAACGTGGCTTTTCCGGAAGGTAGCGGTTGCCGAACTGGCTGCCGATCGCCTCGCGGGCGGCCTCGATCGATTCCGGCGCCATCTGCACGCCGTCGGTACGCATATAGGTAATGAGACCGACGGTTTCGCCGCCGATATCAACGCCTTCATAGAGCTTCTGTGCGACCTGCATGGTGCGTGATGCGGAGAAGCCGAGCTTCGACGAGGCAGCCTGCTGCAGGGTCGATGTGGTGAACGGCGGCGAGGGGTTCCGCTTGACCGGCTTTGCCTCAATGCTGTCGACGACATAGGTCGCGCCGTCGAGCAGGGTCTTCAGCCGGTTGGCTTCTTCGCCGTTGCCGACCGCGCGCGGTGCCAGACGCTTTCCGTCAGCCGAAACGAGGCGTGCCTCGAACTCATCGCCACGCGGCGTCTTCAGAAGCGCCGAGAGATTCCAGTATTCTTCGGAGATGAACCGTTCGATTTCCGATTCGCGATCGCAGACCAGCCGCAGCGTCACCGACTGGACGCGGCCCGCAGACCGCGCGCCGGGCAGCTTGCGCCACAGCACAGGCGACAGGTTGAAGCCGACGAGATAGTCGAGAGCGCGGCGCGCCAGATAGGCATCGACCAAGGGGATGTCGAGTTCGCGCGGATGGGCAATCGCGTCGAGCACGGCCTTCTTGGTGATGGCGTTGAAGGCCACCCGCTTGACGGGCTTGTCGCCGAGCACCTTCTTCTTGCGCAGAAGATCGAGCACATGCCAGGAAATCGCTTCGCCTTCGCGATCCGGGTCGGTCGCGAGGATGAGGCCGTCCGATTCCTTTACGGCATCGGCAATATCCTTCATGCGCTTGGCCGACGCGGCATCGACCTCCCAGGACATCTCAAAATCTTCGTCAGGACGGACCGAGCCGTCCTTGGCAGGCAGATCCCGCACATGGCCGAACGAGGCAAGAACCTTGTAGCCGGGGCCGAGGTACTTGTTGATCGTCTTTGCCTTCGAAGGCGATTCCACCACTACAACATTCATAGTCATTTTTCTGAGACAACCGGGTTTGGTCCTGCGTCAGCACTGTTCGCACCGAGCGTCGCCGAATATCGATGCCCCGAAATGGACAGGGATTCGAGCGCGGTCAAGGGGTTTCATTCAAAATAGCGACAGCGCTGCGTTATGCAGCCACTGCGAGAATGGATAATTATATCTCTTTCCGATTGAGTTGGTCGTGTTTTCTTCGTATCTGCGAATATTCTTTTGTGTGGCCGGTTGCCGACAGGATCGTGCGCAAACAAGACGTTTTATTGCTCGACGTTGAGCGACACGAGCCCCGACGGATGGCGGTTGAGGCGTCCGGCGAGGTCAAGCTCTATTAGCGCGAGGTAAACTTCGGCCGCGGGCAATCCGGTGTGGCGGATGACGTCGTCGATATCGACAGGCGTTGGGCCGAGCGCATCCGTAATCGTTGCGCGGTCGCCGTCGGCGAGTGGCGACGGTCGTCTCGACAGGGTCTCCTGCGCCGGTTCGTCTGCCCCTGCAGAAAAAGGTAACGTATGCTGGCTGAGCGGCGCAAGGGCGTCGAGTACATCGTCCGATGTCGTCGTGACGATCGCGCCCTGTTTCAGCAGGTCGTTGGTTCCATGGCAGCGCGGATCGAGCGGCGAGCCGGGGACGGCGAAGACCAGGCGGCCGAAATCGGCGGCATAGCGCGCCGTGATGAGGGAGCCGGAGCGGTTGGCTGCCTCGACGATCGCCACGCCGAGGCTGATGCCGGCGATCAGACGGTTGCGTCTCGGGAAATCGCGCGCGCGCGGCTCCCAGCCGAAGGGCATCTCGCTGACCGCCAGGCCCTGGCCTGCCATGATGTCGTTGAGCAGTCCGATATTCTCAGGCGGATACGGCCGGTCGATACCACCCGCAAGCACGGCGATCGTACCATGCTCCAGGCTTGCCCGATGGGCGGCGGTGTCGATGCCGCGGGCAAGGCCTGACGTGATGACGTAGCCGGCACGACCGGCGTCGCGCGCAATCATGGCTGCAAACTTTGCGCCGCTGACCGAGGCGTTGCGCGAACCGACGATGCCGAGCGACGATCGCGTGGCGGCGTTGAGGTCGCCTTTGACGGCGAGGAGGGGAGGAGCGCCATCGATCTGGCGAAGGGCGAAGGGATAGCTTGGCTCACCGACGCCGACGAAGGTAGCGCCGAGGCGGTTTGCGATCTCAAGCTCCCGCTCCGCTTCCGCTGCAGTGGCGACACGGAACGTCCGAGCACCGGCGCCGCGCCGGGAGAGTTCGGGCAAGGCATCAAGTGCCGCTTCGGCGGTGCCGAAATGGTTGATGAGATCGCGGAATGTTACGGGGCCGACATTGTCGCTGCGGATCAGCCGCAGCCAGGAAATCTTCTGTCGTTCGGTCAGTGCAACTCCGGTTCGCTTTGCACTGACGTTCAACATTATCCCTTGTCTCCGATCCTGCTCTCGGTGCCTGCGATGAGCCGCTGGATGTTGGCGCGATGTTTCACCCAGGTGATCAGGGTCATGACCGCAAACAGCAGAGCGACTTTCTCGTGTCCCGTGGCATAGAGTACAACCGGAATGACTGCGGTTGCAACCAGTGCCGACAGGGAGGAGTAACGGCTGATTTTCGCTATCGCCAGCCAGACCGCCGCAAACACGAGAACCATCCACGGCACGAGGCCGAGCAGCACGCCGATATAGGTTGCAACACCCTTGCCGCCCTTGAAGCCGAGCCAGACCGGGTAGAGGTGACCGAGGAAGGCGGCAAGGCCTGCCGCGATGCCAGCTTCCACGCCCCAAAGCGACGCGATCGCAGCAGCGGCAGTCCCTTTCAGGGCGTCAAGCAGCAGGGTTGCCGCGGCAAGCTTCTTGTTGCCGGTCCGCAGAACGTTGGTGGCGCCGATGTTGCCGGAGCCGATCTTGCGAACGTCTCCAAGGCCGGCCATACGCGTCAGGATCAGCCCGAAGGGGATCGAGCCGAGCAGGTAGCCGAAGGCAAGACTCAGGGCCGTTGAAGGCAGCCCGAGCTGCCAGGAAAAAAGATCCACCGAAACCTCCCGCGCGACCGCTGTCGCTTATGCCGAATGCACAAGCTTGCCGGCAACATAGGTTTGCACAACCCGTCCGGTAAAGCGCGCATTTTCGAACGGCGTATTCTTGGAGCGCGAAACGATCGCTTCCTTGTAGAGAACCCACGGCTCTTCGAGGTCGATGATGGTGATGTCGGCCTTGGCGCCCGGCTTCAACGTGCCGGCATCGAGCCCGAAGATCGTCGCCGGGCGCGTCGACATCGCATCGATGAGCCGCATCAGCGAAACCTGGTCACTGTTGTGCAGGCGCAGTGCTGCAGCAAGCATCGTTTCGAGCCCGATCGCGCCGTTCTCGGCGTCGGAGAACGGCAGGCGCTTGGTGTCGACGTCCTGCGGATCATGTGAGGAAACGATGATGTCGATCGTGCCGTTGGCAAGGGCTTCGGCCATTGCGACGCGATCGTCCTCGCGGCGCAGCGGCGGCGACAGCTTGAAGAATGTCCGGTACTCGCCGATGTCGTTCTCGTTGAGCGTCAGATGATTGATCGAGATGCCGCAGGTGACGTTGGCGCCGCGGTTGCGAGCAGTCAGAACGGCTTCGGCCGATTCGGGAACGGAGATCTTGGCGGCGTGGTAGGCGGCCCTGGTGAGGCCGGCGATCCGCAGGTCACGCTCGAGCGGGATGATTTCCGCCTCGCGCGGCACACCGGCAAGGCCGAGCCAGCTGGCAAGCAGACCTTCGTTCATCACGCCGTTACCGAGATGCTTGTCGCGGGTTTCGAGCGCGATCACTGCGCCGAACTCGCGGGCATAGGTCATCGCGCGGCGCAGCATCAGCGTGTCGTGGATCGCACGGCGTCCGTTGGTAAAGCAGACGGCGCCCGCTTCGCGCAGCAGGCCGAACTCGGTCATCTCCTCGCCGGCAAGACCCTTGGTCATGGCGGCTGCCGGATAGACATTGACGAGCGCCTTGTCGCGCGCCGTCTTCTGCATGAACTCGACCAGCGCGATGTCGTCGATGACAGGATCCGTGTCCGGCATCGAGATGAAGGAGGTGACGCCGCCGACGGCTGCCGCGCGCGAGGCCGATTCGATCGTCTCGCGGTGTTCGGCGCCCGGCTCGCCGACGAAGACCCGCGCGTCTACGAGGCCCGGAACGGCCGTCAGCCCGTCGCAATCCTTGACGAAGGCGCCGTCTGGCGTGCCCTGGTTGAGAGCATCCTTGCCTGCAGCGAGGATGCGTCCATCGTCGCCGACGATGATCGTGCCGGTCTCGTCGAGGTTGCGCGACGGGTCGACGATGCGAAGGTTTCTAAGAACGAGCGGTCTGGTCATACGCGCGGCCCCTGGTTCTGGGAAAGAAGAAGCGTTTCCATCACCGCCATGCGCACGGCGACACCCATTTCGACCTGCTGCTCGATCACGCTCTGCGGCCCGTCTGCGATTTCAGATGCGATCTCAACGCCGCGGTTCATCGGGCCCGGATGCATGACGAGCGCATCGTCCTTGGCCACCTTCAGCTTTTCGGCATCGAGGCCGTAATAGTGGAAGTATTCGCGCACCGAAGGCACGAAGGAGCCGGCCATGCGCTCGCGCTGCAGGCGCAGCATCATCACCACATCCGCATCCTTCAGTCCCTCGGCCATCGAGTGGTAGACCTCGACGCCCATGTCGGCGATGCCCGAAGGCAGCAGGGTCGCCGGTGCGACGACGCGCACCCGCGCGCCCATCTGGTTGAGCAGAAGGATGTTGGAGCGGGCGACGCGTGAATGCAGCACGTCGCCGCAGATCGCCACGATGATGCGCGAGAGCTTGCCCTTGATACGGCGGATCGTCAGCGCGTCGAGCAGCGCCTGGGTCGGGTGCTCGTGCTGGCCGTCGCCAGCATTGACCACCGAGCAGGACACTTTCTGCGCCAGAAGAGCCGCAGCGCCCGCCGACGAGTGGCGCACGACCAGCACGTCGGGGTGCATGGCGTTCAGCGTCATCGCCGTATCGATGAGCGTTTCGCCCTTCTTCACCGAGGAATTGCCGACCGACATGTTCATCACGTCGGCACCAAGCCGCTTTCCGGCGAGCTCGAAGGAGGATTGCGTCCTTGTCGACGCTTCGAAAAAGAGATTGATCTGCGTCAGCCCGCGAAGGGTGGACGTCTTCTTCTCTCTCTGACGGGAGATCTTGACGGCTTCATCGGCACGATCGAGCAGGTAGGTGATATCCTGCTCCGTAAGACCTTTGATGCCGAGCAGGTGGCGATGCGGGAAAGTGGTCATGGGCCGCCCTTGCGCTCTGGAATGTGGCTCGCTCTATAAGACGTGCCCCCTTGCACGGCAAGCGGTGCGCAAGCCCTTCCGCAGAAAACTTGGGTGCGGCATCCTATCTTTCCCTGGCCCCGTTTCGTGGTCGACAAACTTGCGCTAGAACCGGCCCATGAATCAGATGAACCGGACCGAACAGAAACTCGCCGAGCTGAACCAGCCCAAGCCCTGGTCCGGCATCAATGCCTATCGCTCCGATCCGCTGGTCGTGGACATTACCTCGGGCATGACGAAGGCGCTCCGCGACGAGTTCGATACGCTTGGCCGCTACGTGACCTCGCCGGAGGCGCAGGAACTGGCGCGCATGGCGAACGAAGGTGCGCCGAAGCTGAAGACCCACGGACCCCGCGGCGAGCGCCTCGACGTCGTCGAGTTTCATCCGGCATGGCATGCCCTGATGCGTCGCTCCATGACCTCGGGCCTGCACGCATCCGCCTGGGAAAACCTGCCCGACGAGCGCAATCAGTCGCACAAGACGCGCGCGATCCGTTTTTACCTGACGGCTCAGCTGGAATGCGGCCATCTTTGCCCGCTGACAATGACGAGTGCCTCGCTTGCGGCAATCACCGCGTCGCCTGCCGTCCAGAAGGAATGGGCGCCAAAAATCCTGTCGCGCAAATACGATTCGTCGAACAAGCCGTGGATGCAGAAGTCTGCCGTCACCGTCGGCATGGGCATGACGGAAAAGCAGGGCGGCACCGACGTGCGCGCCAATACCTCGACTGCCGAGCGCGTGGGCGAGGGCATCTATCGTCTCAACGGTCACAAGTGGTTCATGTCGGCGCCGATGAGCGACGCCTTCGTGATGCTCGCGCAGACCCGCGACGGCCTCGGCTGCTTCCTCGTGCCGCGGCTGCTTGAAGACGGTGCCGCCAACGGCCTGCGCTTCCAGCGTCTGAAGGACAAGCTCGGCAACCGCTCCAACGCATCGGCCGAAGTCGAGTTTTCCGATACGTTCGGTTTCGTGCTCGGCGCTCCCGATGCCGGCATCCGCACCATTCTCGACATGGTGACGCTGACGCGTCTCGATTGCGCCCTTGCGTCCGCGGGCATCATGCGGGCCTCGCTTGCCGAAGCCGTCCACCACACGCGCGGCCGCAAGGTCTTCGGCAAGCCGCTCGTCAGCCAGCCGATGATGACGCGGGTCCTCGCCGACATGGCGCTCGACGTCGCAGCCGCCAGCGCCCTGTCGTTCCGCCTCGCCGACGCCTTCGACAAGGCCCACGGCAGTGCCGAAGAGGCCGCCTACGCCCGCATCATGACACCGGTCGCAAAGTACTGGTGCTGCAAGATCGCGCCGGCGCTGATCTATGAGGCGATGGAATGCCTCGGCGGCAACGGCTATGTCGAAGAGCGGGCGCTGGCGCGGCATTACCGCGAGGCCCCGGTCAATGCCATCTGGGAAGGCTCCGGCAACGTCATGGCCCTGGATGTCTTGCGGGTGCTGCTCAAGCGCAAGGATCTGTTCGAACAGTTGTTTGCGGTGCTGAGCCGTGATCTCGGGCCTGCCGGCCGCAAGACAATCGACGTGCTGCGCGCGGCGATGTCGCTCTGCGAGCGCGATGAAGGGGCGGCCCGCATGCTGGTCGAACAACTGGCTCTGGCTGCTGCTGCCGCCGAACTCTATCGGCTTGGTGCCGGCCGTATCGCCGATGCCTTCCTCGAATCGCGCCTGGCCGCCGGCTGGCGGTCGACCTACGGCATGCTCGATTCGCGCTTCGATTCCGCCTACATCCTCGATCTGCTCTATCCAGCCGCCACGTAAGCGGCCACGGACAGCACCAGCGGTATCGTGAAGAAGGAGACGACGGTCTGGACCGTCGCCACCGCCGCATAAAGCTCGGCGTCGCCGCCCATCTGCTTGGCAAGCAGATAGCCGTTCATCGCGGTCGGCACGGCCGCGCCGAGCGCAATGACGCACAATGCGTCACCGCGGATGCCGAGCAGGAAGCTGGCGCCCACCATGAACACCGGCATGACGATCAGCTTCAGGAACACCGCGAGTATCGCCGACCCGCTCGGCTTCAGTGCGTCGGACACCCGCAGTCCGGCGCCGACCATCACTAGGCCGAGGCTGAGCGAGGCGCTTGCCAGCATGTCGATGGTGGTCATCAGCGGCCCATAGACCTTGATGCCGGCCAGGTTGAACAGGATCCCGAACACCGATGCGACGATTAACGGATTGGTGACGATCTTGGCAAAGAAACGCCGGAAATCCCGGTTGCCGCCACCGAACCAAACCAGCACGCCGACGTTGTAGAGATTGATCGGGATGATCACGAGCGTCATCACCAGAGCCGTCAGCGTCAGCCCGATCGGCCCATAAAGCTTTTGGGCGATCGCCAATGCCATGAAGCCGTTCCAGCGTGTGGCCGTCTGGAAGACCGATGTGAAGGACGCGCCTGAAACCTCTCTGTTTCGCAACAATGGCCAGAGCAATAGAACGAAGATCGACATCAGGCTGACGCTGCCGATCGTGGCAATCGCCGTCGCGTCCGCCTTCATGCCGGAAAAATCGGCCTGGGCCAGCGTCGAAAACAACAGGGCGGGGAAGAGGATGTAATAGCCAAACTGTTCGAGGCCGAGCCACAGATTCTGATCGACCAGCGTCGTGCGTTTCAGCCACGCGCCGAGCAGCACCAGAAGGAAGATGGGAAGGATGCTTTCAAAGACGATGATCATGGCCGGGCCTGCGCGGGAAGAGGGCTCACCGTTACTGCATAATTTCTCGGACCGGAATCGATTTAAGACGAAATCATGCGGTGGGTTTCAAGTCCTGCAGCGCTTTGTGGGAGCCATTTGTGGGAGCCATCTCGACTGCAGCCGGACAGGGGCCTGTGAAAATTAACCTTAACAAATGGTTTACGTTGCGCGAGCGTCGCCGAGCGTGGACAGTGGCTGGGTAACGCAAAGAAATCCGGAATGGAGCGGTTCGGTGAGAACTGGTCTTTTGATCATCATGATGATGTTTTTCGCCGGACTGGCGCTCGATATCGTGGTCCCCGCGACGGTTCTGCTTGCCTTGGTGCTTGCAGACCGCGCGCTCTATCCACTGCTGTATCGGCGCCTATCGGAAAGGGGGGCCGCATGAAGTGGTTTCTGATCCTGTGGGCATGCCCCGTCATGCTTTTGGCCGGCTGGTACGGCCTTTCCTATTACGACATGAGCTTCGGCTTCTTCATGCTGACGCGCCAGACCCATGACCTGGTCTTCCAGATCTATGGCAACGTGCTTGGCATTCCCCCCGAAAGCATTCCGCCGCTCGTTGCGCGCGCCATGATCGTCGACAGCTTCATCGTTCTCGGCATCATTGCCTACCGCAAGCGCCGCGAGCTTGGAGCCTGGTACCGCCGCCGCTTCGGTGCCGCTCAGTCGGCCGAGGCGCCGTCCCTGGCAAGCGACGCCAGCCTGTCCAGCGCGCCCTGAAGAATGAAGGATGCGGCGGCCGAATCGATGCGCTCGGCCCGCTTCTTGCGCGACACATCCATTTCGATCAGCACCCTTTCAGCCGCGACGGTGGAAAGTCGTTCATCCCAATAGATGAAGGGCAGGGGCGTCTTCTCGACCATGTTGCGCACGAAAGCGCGGGTCGCCTGACAGCGGGGTCCTTCACTGCCGTCCATGTTGACCGGCAGGCCGATGACGAAAGCCGCGACCCTTTCCTTCTCCGCGACGGCGAGAAGCGTCACCGCATCGATGCCGAACTTGACCCGCTTGATCACCTCGCGCGGCGTCGCGATCCGACGCCCGAGATCCGACATGGAAATGCCGATCGTCTTGGTGCCGAGATCGAGGCCGGCGATGGCCTGGTTGGGCTGAAGCTGGCTCGCGAGCTCTTCGATGGTCAGAATTGTCATTTGATTTGCCGATTCGATCTTTGCAGGTGTTCGTCTCGTTCCATATAGCTGGTCCAAAGCACAAATCATCCGGGAGAATGTCATGAAGATCAAATGGCTCGGCCATTCCGCCTTTCACATCGAAACGGCAACGTCGAAGATCCTGATCGATCCCTTCTTTACCGGCAATCCCGCGTTCCTCGACAGTGAGCGCAAGGACGTGACGGCAGGGCTTACCCACATTCTCCTGACCCACGGTCATGGCGATCATGTCGGTGATACCGTCGCGATTGCCAAGGAAACCGGCGCCGTGGTTGTTGCTAATTTCGATCTGTGCATGTGGCTCGGCCGCCAGGGCGTCTCGGTGATGGAGCCCGGCAATACCGGCGGCACAATCCATCTTGCCGGTTTTTCGGCGACGTTCGTCAACGCGCTGCATTCATCGGCACAGATTACCGAAGACGGCGTTTCGCATTCGCTCGGCAATGCCAACGGTCTCGTCCTGCATTTTGAGGACGAACCGACGCTCTATCATATGGGCGATACCGACATCTTCTCGGATATGGCGCTGATCGAGGAGTTGCACCAGCCAGAGATCGGCCTTGTGCCGATCGGCGACCGCTTCACCATGGGCGGTGCCGTCGCAGCACTCGCCTGCCAGCGCTATTTCAAGTTTTCAACCGCCATTCCCTGCCACTACGGATCCTTCCCGATCATCGACCAGACGCCGGAAAATTTCGTCGTCGGCATGGACAGCGCCTCGACCAAAGTCGCGACACCGGCCGTTGGCGGCGTTGTGACCGTCTAAGGGCAAAGTCGGTCAGCAATCGCGGCAGGCGGGCGATCGGGCGATTCCCCCGTTGCGCGCCTCGCCGCGCACCATTATAGCGGGGGAAAGTTCCAGAGACCGGAGACGACCATGTCCGTAGACCTTGCCACCGTGAAGCGCGTCGCGCGCCTCGCCCGCATCGCCGTCAGTGAAGATGAAGCCACGCGGATGGTGGGCGAAATCAACGGCATCCTTGGTTTCGTCGAGCAGCTCTCGGAAGTGAATGTCGATGGCGTCGAACCCATGACGTCGGTGACGCCGATGGAGATGAAGAAGCGTCTGGACGTCGTGTCCGACGGCAGCAAGGCCGACGATATCGTCGCCAACGCTCCCAATACCGATCGCAACTTCTTCCTCGTCCCGAAGGTCGTCGAATAATCCGACCGCTGCCGCCCCGACGTACCCGATTTGCGAAAGCCCGATTTCACCATGACCGAACTCACCAGCCTGACGATCGCCGAAGCCCGCACCAAGCTTGCCGGCAAGGAAATTACCGCCGTTGAACTGACCGACGCTTATATCGCAGCGATCGATAGCGCCAACGAAGCGATCAATGCCTATATTGCCGTCACGCCCGACAAGGCGCGCGAAATGGCCAAGGCTTCGGATGTGCGCATCGCCGCCGGCAAGGCCGGCGCGCTCGAAGGCATTCCGCTGGGCATCAAGGATCTCTTCGGCACCGAAGGCGTGCACACCCAGGCCTGCAGCCATATTCTTGATGGTTTCGCTCCGCGCTACGAATCGACCGTGACCCAGAACCTCTGGAACGACGGTGCCGTGATGCTCGGCAAGCTCAACATGGACGAGTTCGCCATGGGCTCCTCCAACGAGACCTCCTACTACGGCGCCGTGAAGAACCCCTGGCGCGCCAAGGGCTCCAACCTCGATCTGGTTCCGGGTGGTTCATCGGGCGGTTCGGCCGCGGCCGTGGCTGCGCATCTGTGCGCTGGTGCGACGGCAACCGACACCGGTGGCTCCATCCGTCAGCCGGCGGCCTTTACCGGCACCGTTGGCATCAAACCGACCTACGGCCGCTGCTCGCGCTGGGGCGTCGTCGCCTTCGCCTCGTCGCTCGACCAGGCCGGCCCGATTGCCCGTGACGTGCGCGATGCCGCGATCCTTCTGAAGTCGATGGCAAGTGTCGACGCCAAGGACACGACCTCGGTCGATCTGCCGGTGCCGAACTACGAAGCCTCGATCGGCCAGTCGATTAAGGGCATGAAGATCGGCATTCCCCGCGAGTACCGCGTCGGGGGTATGCCGGAAGAGATCGAGGCGCTCTGGCAGCAGGGTATCGCCTGGCTCAAGGACGCCGGTGCCGAGATCGTGGACATCACGCTTCCGCACACCAAATATGCGCTGCCGGCCTATTACATCGTCGCTCCTGCCGAAGCGTCCTCGAACCTTGCCCGCTACGATGGCGTTCGCTACGGCCTGCGCGTCGACGGCAAGGACATCGTCGACATGTACGAAAAGACCCGTGCCGCCGGCTTCGGCCAGGAGGTCAAGCGCCGCATCATGATCGGCACCTACGTGCTTTCCGCCGGCTATTACGACGCCTACTACCTGCGCGCCCAGAAGGTGCGCACGCTGATCAAGCGTGACTTCGAACTGGCCTTCCACGCTGGTGTCGATGCGATCCTGACGCCTGCCACTCCGTCTTCTGCCTTCGGTATCGCCGACGAGGATCTGGCATCCGATCCGGTGAAGATGTACCTCAACGACATCTTCACGGTGACGGTTAACATGGCCGGCCTGCCGGGCATCGCCGTTCCCGGCGGCGTCGACCACAAGGGTCTGCCGCTTGGTCTGCAATTGATCGGCAAGCCGTTCGAGGAAGAGACCCTGTTCAAGACCGCCCATGTCATCGAACAGGCGGCCGGTCGTTTCACACCCACCAAGTGGTGGTAAAGTGTTGAAGGCGTAGCACGGTTAAGCCTGCTACGCCCCAATCGCCGGGACTGGCCTGTCAGCCAGCGGCGTGGTTTAGTGGCGCCGAGAGGGGAGCCGCGCCATGCCTTTGATCCGCCATGCTCGTCACGATGAGGTCGGTACTCTCACAGCCATCGGCCTTCGCGCCTGGGAAGGGGCGACAAGCGGACTTGTCGATGTCGCTTCGATGAGGCGTCTGGCGGAAAACGCCTTTGCCGACTTTCTCACCAATAACTGGCTCTCTGTATCGTTGATCGAGGTCGATGGCAGGCCACGTGGCTGGGCTGCTCGTGAGAACTTCGACGAGAATATCTCCGACCTTTGGATCGATCCGGATGTCCAGGCGCAGGGCTTCGGCGGTCGTTTGCTCGCTGACATCGAGCTTCGTATTTCGAACGACGGCTTCGAGACGGCGAAAACCAAGACGCACGCCCAGAATGCTGCGGCCATCGGCTTCTTCCGTAAACACGGCTACGGGGTCAGTTGGCTGTCGACCGCCTATGCCCCAAAGCTCGACCGTGATGTCGAGTTCATCGGGTTGAGCAAGCCGCTCGCAGAAGCGGATACTGAGCTCTACGGTCGCTGACCGGATGAGCATGACGTTTTCGTGAGGTGTGGCTCCCCGGCCGAATATTCACCTCGCATTCATTCGACCCATGAAATATTAGGGGTATTGAAATTACGTGGCGGCGCAGGGGACGTTCGTTGCAGATATTCGAGAATACGATCCAGCAATCGGTGTTTTTCAGATCGTCCATTCGCCCGCTATGGATAGGCGGTCTCTGCCTGACGGTCTTTGCCGCCTGCCTGCTCGGTATTTTCAGCCGACCTTTCGGCATGCTCGCATCGGTCTGGCCTGCCAATGCAATCCTGCTCGGTCTGTTTGTGCGGCATCCGTCTCTAAGCACGCCCGCGGCGTGGGTTTGTGCAGCGCTGGCTTATGTCCTGGCGGACCTGCTGACAGGCTCGAGCCTTGGCGCTGCAGTCGCCCTCAATGGTGCCAACCTCATCGGCGTCGGTGTTGGCTACGCCCTTTTCATGCGCCTTTCCACCGAGCACCGTCATCTGCGCCGGCCCCTTGCCGTGCTTTACATGTTTTCGATCTCGGCTTTCGCCGGCGGCAGCGCGTCGATTGCCGGCTCGCTCGCGGTCGCGCACTATTTCGGTGAGCCGATCACACGTGCCTTCGTCGCGTGGCTGACGACCGAGCTGGTCAACTACGTCGTGATCCTGCCGGTTTTTCTGGCAATGCCGGCGTTTGCCGAAAGAGAACGGGTCGTGTCGGTGGCGACGACTGCGTCTGCGGCGAGCGTCAATCCCTGGCCGATCGTATCCCTGGTGGTGTCCTGCGTAGCGGCGCTGCTGATCGGCGGGCCGGGGGCGATTGCCTTTCCGGTGCCGTCGTTGCTTTGGTGCGCCTTGACCTACCGTCTGTTTGCCGTGGCCGTGCTGATGGCGATCGTCTGTATGCTGGCTCAGGTCGCCGTAGCCTCGGGCATTCTGCACCTTGGGGTCGACCGTCTCGCCGAGGCGACACTGATATCCACGCGTCTTGGCATCACGCTTCTGGCGCTCGGGCCCCTGACCGTGGCAAGCATCGATGCCGCGCGCCGAACCCTGATCGCCCGGCTTTCCCATGCGGTGGACTATGATTTCCTGACGCAATGCCTTGCCCGTGCGGCCTTTATGGTCCGTGCTTCGGCATTGATCGAGGCCGATAACCGTAAGACACCGATCTTCGCCCTGATGCTGGATATCGACCGCTTTAAGGTCATCAACGATACCCACGGTCACGCGGCAGGCGATCGCGTGTTGCAGGCCGTGGCCGTGACAATCCGGATGACGTTGCGCCCCGACGATCTTCTTGGCAGGCTCGGTGGCGAAGAGTTCGCGATCCTTCTCGTCCGGCAGACGCCAGCGAATGCGGCCCGTGTCGCCGAGCGGGTCCTGGCGGCCATCCGTGCGCTCGATGTCGCGCTTGACAATGGCGAGAAGCTGTCGGTGACTGCCAGCATCGGCATTGCCGAACTGCTGCCGGCGAGCGCTGGTCTGGAGGGGCTGCTGTCCCAGGCGGACAAGGCCCTCTACGCCGCCAAGGCGGAGGGGCGAGACCGTATCCATGTATTTGCCGATGGTACGCCTGAAGTCGGCGCCATGGTCGGTCGGCACGGAGCCGCGCGTCAAATCTGACGCGCAAGGACGCTGTGCCGGACCTAGCTCGATTTGGTCAAGGTGTCATACACCAAGGTGCAGTTGGAGATGCCAGGCGATCATGCCTGGCATCTCCAGTGGTTTCCCGGGTTACCGATTGTTGAGTTCGGACCGGACCAGGCGCAGTCCCTGCTCGGTGATGCGATAGGGTTTTCCGGCCGATGACGAAATCGCCTTCTTCCGCTTCAGCTTGCGGAAGAGTTCGAGGCTGAAGCCCGGATAGACCCATCCGTCGCGCGTGAAGCATCGGATATCGATGATCGTCTTTTCGTCGCGGGTGATTTCGATACGGCCGCCCTGGGCCAAATGATGGAGAATGCGCTGTTCAGCGCGTGAGATATCCATTTCTGAATGTTCCGGAATAGCGTTCGTAAGAACGCAAAAAAACGGTCCGCAAATCTTAGGAAAAGCGGGGTTACGTTTCCGGCCCGTGCGCGCAGTCTCTTAGAAGAAAGCGGGCAAGGGCCCTTACCGGGACTCAGACGATGTGAACATCAAAACTCCATTCGAACGGAAGCTTCCTAGAAGAGACCGGCGAAAGCGTCAAGATATCCGCTCGCAAGGATTGCGCAGGCGACCGCCACAATCCCCTGGAACAGGACGATCAGCATCAGATGTGTTCGAAACGGTTCCTTGCGTGTCTTGTGCCTGAAGACCTGGCGGCCGGTCATCGCACCGATGCTGCCACCGAAAAAGGCCGTTTCCAGCAACGTCCGCTCGCGGATGCGGCGCCAGCCCGATCGCGCCGCGTGCTTGTCGTACCAGAACTGACAGAAGCTCGCGACGTTGATCGCGACAAGGAAACACAGAAGGCTGGTAGCGGCGAAGGGCATATCCGCCTTTTGCCACAGCAGTCGCTAAGCGGCTGTTAAACGGCGTGCCATGTCATCGCGAGGCAGCTGATCGCGCCTAACAACTTGCACCATTGCGGCAATTGCTCTACCGAGAAACCAAGAATTCAGGCTTCAAAGAAGAGCATGATATGAGCATTGTCGACGTCCGCACTCCCGATTCCAAACGCTTCATCCCTGGCGCCACCGGCGACTGGGAGGTCATCATCGGCATGGAGGTCCATGCCCAGGTGCTTTCCAATTCGAAGCTGTTCTCGGGTGCCTCGACCGAGTTCGGCAAGCCGGCGAACGCCAACGTGTCGCTGGTCGACGCGGCCATGCCCGGCATGTTGCCCGTCATCAACGAGGAATGCGTCAAGCAGGCGGTTCGCACCGGTCTCGGCCTCAAGGCCGTGATCAACAACCGTTCGATCTTCGACCGCAAGAACTACTTCTACCCCGACCTGCCGCAGGGCTATCAGATCTCGCAGTTCAAGGATCCGATCGTCGGCGAAGGCCAGATCGTCATTTCCGTCGGGCCGGATCGCCAGGGCCAGTTCGAGGATGTCGAGATTGGCATCGAGCGCCTGCACCTCGAGCAGGATGCCGGCAAGTCGATGCACGACCAGCACCCGTCGATGTCCTATGTCGACCTCAACCGCTCCGGCGTGGCGCTGATGGAGATCGTCTCCAAGCCTGACATGCGCTCGTCCGACGAAGCCAAGGCCTACATGACCAAGCTGCGCTCGATCGTGCGTTACCTCGGCACCTGCGACGGCAACATGGACGAAGGCTCGATGCGCGCCGACGTCAACGTCTCGGTCCGCCGCCCGGGCGAAGGTTTTGGCACGCGCTGCGAAATCAAGAACGTCAACTCTATCCGTTTCATCGGTCAGGCGATCGAATACGAAGCGCGTCGCCAGATCGGCATTCTGGAAGACGGCGGTTCCATCGATCAGGAGACCCGCCTCTTCGACCCGAACAAGGGCGAGACGCGCTCCATGCGCTCCAAGGAAGATGCGCACGACTATCGCTACTTCCCGGATCCGGATCTGCTGCCGCTCGAATTCGACCAGGCCTTTGTCGATGCGCTGAAAGCCGACCTGCCGGAACTGCCCGACGACAAGAAGGAACGCTTCGTCAGCGCCATGGGCCTGTCGATCTATGACGCCTCGGTGCTCGTGTCCGAAAAGTCGATCGCTGACTATTTCGAAGCCGTGGCCGAAGGTCGTGACGGAAAGATCGCCGCAAACTGGGTGATCAACGACCTGCTCGGCGCCTTGAACAAAGCCGGCAAAGCCATTGAAGAGACTCCGGTTTCGCCCGCCCAGCTCGGCGGCATTATCGACCTCATCAAGGCCGAGACGATCTCCGGCAAGATCGCCAAGGATCTCTTCGAAATCGTCTGGAACGAGGGTGGAAATCCCGCCGAGATCGTCGAAGCACGCGGCATGAAGCAGGTGACGGATACCGGCGCCATCGAGAAGGCAGTCGATGAGATCATTGCCGCCAACCCGGATCAGGTCGCCAAGGTGCAGGCGAAGCCTTCGCTGGCCGGCTGGTTCGTCGGCCAGGTGATGAAGTCGACCGGTGGCAAGGCCAACCCGCAGGCCGTCCAGGCCTTGGTCAAGGCCAAGCTCGGCATCGAGGAATAAGCCATGTACTTCGTCCGCACGGCGAGCGAGCGCGATCTGGAAAAGGTTCGCGCGCTGCTCGTCGAGACGTGGCACGCGACCTACGACACCTTCTATGGCGTCGAGAAGGTCAATGAGCTCACAGGGCGCTGGCATTCGCTGCCGGCGCTGAAGGCTCGGCTGGAGCGCAAGAACGCGGAGTTCCTCGTGGCCGACGACGGTCGCGACATCGGCGGCATGGGGTATGCGTCCATGTCCGATACGTTGAAGAAAACCGTGATGCTCCACCAGCTTTACGTCCTGCCGAAACTCCAGGGGCAGGGCATCGGTCGCGACATTTTCGCCGAACTCGAGACCTGCTTCCCGGATGCCGAACGCATGCGGGTCGAAGTCGAACCACAGAACCTTCACGCCCTCGCATTCTACCGGGCTCACGGCTTTTCCGAAGTCGGCCAGACCAGCAATTGCGGCGACGACCAATCGGGGCTTGCCGCCCTCATCCTCGAAAAACCGTTGGTCTGACGCAGTCGTTCTCTGAGGTCAGCGGCCGTCGCTTTCCTCTGTGGAAAATGGCTCGGCTCAGGGGGGCGTCGCGAAACCGTAGCCTTCTGATAATTGGTGCTCGGCACTGATCGTCACGTCCGGAGGAAACATGCACGCGATGACAGACCTGGATATCCGCAAGGCTGAGCGGGCTGATTTGCCCGCGATCATCGCGCTCTTTGCCGCCGACGACGTTGGCGCGCATGATGATACGGTGGAGCCGGAGGCTTTCGGCGACTATCTCGCGGCGTTCGTGCGCATCGAGGCGTCGCCGCTGCAAACTCTTTATGTCGCTTGCCGCGGCCAAGGCGTGGTTGGCACCTTCCAGACGACATTGTTGACCTCGCTCCCTGGCCGCGGGCGGCCAAGACTGCTGATCGAGGCCGTGCAAACCCGCACCGATATGCGCGGCCGCGGCATTGGCGAGCGGATGATGCGCCACGCAATCGAGCGCGCACGCGAGGAGGGGGCTGTAAAGGTCCAGCTCTCCTCGAATGCGGCACGCAGCGACGCGCATCGCTTCTACGAGCGTCTCGGTTTTGTGCGCAGCCATTTCGGTTTCCACATGCCGCTGAAATGACCGGGTTTGCCTCGGAATCACTGGACAAGGCTGGAGTGGCGGGGCATAAGCGGGGACATAGTTTTGGTATCCGGCCGCCTTCCCAACGGTCGGTTGAGGACGGCATCCATGAAGCTCCTGCTGCAGATTTTCACCTGGTGGAACGAACAGACGATCGGAACGCGGTTTCACACCTGGCGTAACGGTCAACGTGTCGGCGAAGACGAACTCGGCAACGTCTATTATCAGGGCGGCAAGGACTCCGAAGGCCGCACGCGCCGTTGGGTGATCTACAGCGGTTATGCTGATGCTTCGGCGATTCCTTCCGGCTGGCACGGCTGGATGCATCACCGCACCAATGTTTCGCCGGCGGACGAAAAATACGTCGCTCGCGAGTGGCAGAAGCCGCACCGCCCGAATCCGACCGGCACGGCCAACGCCTACCGGCCGCAGGGTTCGATCGCCGGCACCGGTGCACGTCCGCGTGTGACAGGCGACTACGACGCCTGGACTCCGGGTTCCTGAGACACTTGTCGTCGGACAAGGCGCGCCGCTCCGCGAAATGGTCCAGTGACCACGGGGCGGCCACATTTCATGTTTAGCGCCTGATATCCATCAACGGTGAATGCAAGGCGCGCGGGAGACAGGCGGGAATGGCGGGTTCTTATCTGCGGAAGACAATCGGTCAGATGTCGAGCCGGATCTGTGTTGCTGCGCTTGTCGCGCTGCCGATGCTTTCCTCGACCGGCACCGCCGAGGCCGCGCGGATCAACAACGCCGTCGCCGTGTTTTCCGGGATCGACAAGATTACCGGCCGTATCACCACCTTCGACGTCTATATCGGCGAGACCGTCCAGTTCGGCGCCCTGCAGGTGACACCGCGCGTCTGCTACAACAGGGACGATACCGAAGCGCAGAAGATCACGACCTTCGTCGAGGTCGACGAGATCACGCTCGACCGCAAGATCAGGCGGATCTTTACCGGCTGGATGTTCGCCGACAGCCCCGGCCTCAATGCCGTTGAGCACCCGGTCTATGACGTCTGGCTGCAATCGTGCAAGGCGACGTCGGACCTGCCACCGCCAGATACGGCTTCCAAGAAATAGTCTTGTCTGCCGGACGCCGTTGAACGCGGCTGCGAGATCTCCTCACATTGTCTATGCCCACCCGTCCTTCCGTGCGCCGGCAAAGCCGCGGCCGTCGACAGCCCGTGGCGGCACAGCTTGGCGGGCGTCCGTGCCGGCGGCGCAATGTCCACCCATCCGCAGTATCTTGGGCCTGCCGCGGGACGACGTCCGCGAAGAAAGATGTCAAAACAAAGCGATGGAGCGTTTGCACGACTCTTTTTGTGAACGGATGACGCTCTGGCAGGCATATCGCTGCCATGCGCTTGGAAGGGGCTGAGACGGGGTAGAGAGGGGCGTACGCACCAGGGGCTCAGCTGGGCGATGAACTCAAAACGATAGATCGGGCGCGTTCATCGCATTGGCGAGCATGATCTCGTATTCGGCCTTCGGCACGTCGATGGCGCCGAAGGATTTCAGGTGTTCAGTGGTGAACTGCGTGTCGAGCAGCTCAAAGCCTCTTGATCGCAGGCGCTCCACCAGATGCACGAGACAGATCTTGGACGCGTTCGTGCGCCGGGAAAACATGCTCTCACCGAAGAATGCCGAACCGAGGGAGACGCCGTAGAGGCCGCCGACCAGCACATCGCCCTCCCAGGCTTCGACGCTGTGTGCGTATCCCATGGAGTGAAGCGTGGCGTAGAGGGCGCGGATCTTGTTGTTGATCCAGGTCGTCGGCCGATCGGGTGCCGGCGCGGCACACCCTTCCATGACGGCCTCGAAGGCGGTGTTGAAGCGGATGTCGAACTGGCTCTTGCGGATTGTCTTTGCGAGGCTGCGCGAGACGTGAAAGTCATCCAGAGGAATGACGCCGCGGATTTCCGGCTCGACCCAGAAAAGCTCCGGATCGTCTGCCGAATCGGCCATCGGAAACAGGCCTATCGAATAGGCGCGCAGCAGCATGTCCGGTGTTACGTCGGGTTGCTTGCTGCGCGTCCCTTTCAATGCACAGTCCTATTCGGACGTCGTGGCCAGATGATGCTCCAGCCAATGGATGTCGTAATCGCCGTTCGCGATGTCCTGATTGTTGATCAGGTCCTGGAACAGCGGCAGCGTCGTCTTGATGCCGTCGATGACAAACTCATCCAGCACGCGACGAAGGCGCATCATGCATTCGACGCGCGTGCGGCCATGAACGATCAGCTTGCCGATCAGGCTGTCGTAGTAGGGCGGGATCCGGTAGCCCTGATAGGCACCCGAATCGACGCGAACGCCGAGACCGCCCGGTGCGTGGAAATGCGTGATCGTGCCCGGCGAGGGGACGAAGGTCCGGGGGTCCTCGGCATTGATCCGGCACTCGATCGCGTGGCCGGAAAACACGATGTCTTCCTGCTTGACCGAAAGCCCGCCACCCGACGCAACGCGGATCTGCTCATGCACAAGGTCGATGCCGGTGATTGCCTCGGTGATCGGATGCTCCACCTGCAGACGGGTGTTCATTTCGATGAAATAGAACTCGCCATTCTCGTAGAGGAACTCGATCGTGCCTGCGCCGCGATACTTCAACTTCCGCATGGCATCGGCGCAAACTTCGCCGATCTTCATACGCTGTTCGACGTTGAGGGCAGGGGAATTCGCTTCTTCCCAGACCTTCTGGTGACGACGCTGCAAGGAGCAGTCGCGCTCGCCGAGATGGATCGCATTGCCTTCGCCGTCGCCGACGATCTGGATTTCGATGTGGCGCGGCTTGCCGAGATATTTCTCCATGTAAACCGCGTCATTGCCGAAGGCGGCAAGCGCCTCGGAACGCGCTGTTGACACGGCTTCTTCGAGTTCGGCCTCGGTCTTTGCGACCTTCATGCCGCGGCCGCCGCCGCCGGCGGTCGCCTTGATCAGAACCGGAAAGCCGATCTTGCGTGCGACTTCGATCGCATTTTCCGGCTTCACTTCGCCATCGGAGCCCGGAACCACGGGGATGCCAAGTTCCTGCGCCGTCTTCTTGGCGGTGATCTTGTCGCCCATGATGCGGATATGTTCCGCCGTCGGACCGATGAAGGTGATGTCGTGCGCTTCGAGGATTTCGGCGAACTTGGCATTTTCCGACAGGAAGCCGTAGCCCGGGTGCACGGCGTCAGCGCCGGTGATTTCGCAGGCCGCGACGATCTGGTGAATGTTCAGATAGCTATCGCGCGACGGCGGAGGACCGATGCAGACGCTTTCGTCGGCGAGACGCACGTGCATGGCGTCGCTGTCGGCCGTGGAATGGACGGCCACCGTCGCGATGCCGAGCTCCTTACAGGCGCGCAGCACGCGAAGGGCGATTTCGCCGCGATTGGCAATGAGAATTTTCGAGATCATCGCAGCGCCGCCTTATTCGATTACGATCAGCGGCTCGCCATATTCGACGGGGGCTGCGTCCTGGACGAAGATTTCGGTCACCTTGCCCGAACGCGGGGCAGGGATCTGGTTCATGGTCTTCATCGCTTCGATGATCAGGACCGTCTGGCCTTCCTTGACCACGGTGCCGACCTCGATGAACGGGCGGGCGCCCGGAGCCGGTGCCAGATAAGCCGTGCCGACCATTGGCGCCGTTACGGCGTTCTTGGAGGTGCGGCTGGTCTCGGCCGGAGCGACAGCGGCGGCCGGCTGCGCAGCGTGGACCGCCGGCTGGGCCTGGTAGGTCGGCATCGACATGGCGACCGGGGTGCCGGCGCGCGATACGCGGATGCGGAGGTCTTCCTGTTCCACTTCGATCTCGGTGAGATCCGTGTCGTTCAGGATATTGGCGAGATCGCGGATCAGCGCCTGGTCGATACCGGGTTTCTTGTCAGCCATGGGATATGAGCCTCGTGTTCTTTTTATTTCGACGTTTCTGTCAGGTTCTTTAGCGCATGCAGCGCCAGAATGTAACTCTGCGCGCCGAAACCGCAGATGACGCCTTTGACCGCCGGAGCAATCATCGACTTGTGGCGGAATTCTTCACGCGCGTGGATGTTGGAAAGATGCAGTTCGACCACCGGGATGCCGATCGCGCGGATGGCATCGTGCAGCGCGATCGACGTATGGCCGTAGGCCGCGGGATTGATCGCGACACCAGCAGCCTTTTCGCCCGCTTCGTGCAGCCAGTCGACCAGCGTGCCTTCATGGTTGGATTGTCGAAAATCGACCTCCAACCCTAATGCCTTGCCTTCCGTGGTGCACATCGCCTCGATGTCGGCGAGTGTCTGGCCGCCATAGATCCCCGGTTCGCGCTTGCCGAGCGCATTCAGGTTGGGGCCGTTCAGCACGAAAATTTTGGTGGGCATGCGGGATTCCGGTCCAGTGATAGAGGGTTACCTATAGACTGATGGTCCCGCGAGGAAAAGCCCTTTGGGTCCTCGCGGGATTTGTCCACAGTTGGGACAGGCCGTGCAATGCACGTGGTCAGCAGGCCGTCTTGCCGCAGCTGCGCATGTTGGCCACCTTGGTGCCGATTTCCTCGGCACCGACGGCGCCAAACACCGCTTCGTTGCCGATCACGTAGGAGGGCGTGCCGGTGATGCCGAGGTCGTTGGCAAGGGTGTAGGCCTCGCGCACCGCCGCGTCATGCGGCTCCTTCTCCATCTTGGCACGCAGCTGCTTTTCGGTGACGCCGAGCTTGCCGGCAACGGCAATCGCCGTTTCCTCGGTTGCGCGGTCTTCGCCACCGAGCAAGGCCCGATGGAACTCGCCAAACTTTTCGGGCGCGACCAGCCGGAATGCGGCGCTGACCTTATGGGCGGCCAGCGAATCTGGGCCAAGGATCGGCAGTTCCTTCAGCACGAAGCGGACGTTCTTGTCCTTGGCGAGGATGTCTTCCATGTCCGTCAGCGCGCGTTTGCAGTAGCCGCAGTTGTAGTCGTAGAACTCGACGACCGTGACGTCGCCATCAGGGTTGCCAAGCACCATGTCGTACTTGGAGTTGAAGATTGCCTTCTTGTTTTCGGAGATCGCGCCTTCGGCCGCTTCCTGCTGCTTTGCGCGCTGCTTGGTAGCGAGCGCCTCCTGGACCTCAAGCATGATCTCCGGATTGGCGAGCAGGTATTCCTTGATGAAGGCGCCAAACTCGTCCTTCTGTTTCTGGTCGAGCGCAAGCGCGTTTTGCGGCAAGCTGACCCCTGCCATGAACGCGGCGAGCGCCCCGGCGGCAATCATTTTCGTGCTGAAATTCATTTTTACCTCGTTGTCTCTACCTGCCCTGTCTGTCGTCCATGTCTCGATACGGCGTCAATGCGCGCTTGTAAAAGACAACAGGAATCTCCAATACCGCAACACGCGGGCAGCATAGGGTGGGGCCCGGTGAAACGAAACGGCAAAATCGGCGGAAATACGGCGCTCGCGGACTTGTGAAGCTTTTGACGATCGGGCAAACGGGCCGAATGGAGTATCAGCGCAGGTTGATACACGCCGCTTGTTGAGGATATTGCCTTGGTAGAACTGTCGAACCGCAGCGCCGTCGAACCCTTTCACGCCATGGACGTGCTGGCGGAGGCGACGCGCCGCCGCGACGCCGGGCACCCGGTGATTTCGATGGCCGTCGGCCAACCGGCGCACCCTGCGCCAAAGGCGACCCTGGATGCGGCGCGCAAGGCGCTAGAGCATGGCCGACTTGGCTACACCGATGCGCTCGGCACCTTGTCTCTCAGAGCCGCGATCGCACGGCATTATCAGAGGCGTCACGGTCTCGCGCTCGACCCGCAACGCATCGCGGTGACGACGGGCTCGTCGGCCGGGTTCAATCTTGCCTTTCTCGCGCTTTTTGATCCCGGCGATTGCGTGGCGATCGCGCGGCCCGGCTACCCTGCCTACCGCAACATTCTCGCAGCACTTGGCCTGACGGTCGTGGAGGTGGAAGCCAATGCCGAGAGCGGCTTTACGCTGACGCCGGAAAATCTGGCGCGTGCTGCCGCTAAGATCGGGCGACCGTTGAAGGGCGTGCTGCTGGCAAGCCCGGCCAATCCGACCGGAACGGTGACGGGCAGGGCGGGGCTGAAGGCGCTCGCCGACTATTGCCGCATCGAGAACATCGCCTTCATCTCCGATGAAATTTATCACGGGCTGACATTTGCCGGCGAGGAGGCGAGCGCTCTGGAGGTGACCGACGACGTCGTCGTCATCAATTCCTTCTCCAAATACTACTGCATGACCGGATGGCGTATCGGGTGGATGGTGCTGCCGGAGAAGCAGGTCCGCGGCTTCGAGCGCATCGCCCAGAGCCTTTACATCTCGCCGCCGGAACTGTCGCAGATCGCGGCCGAGGCAGCGCTTGGTGCCCAGACGGAGCTCGACGGTTACAAGGCGGCTTACGCGGCCAACCGCGAAATGCTGTTGAAGCGCCTGCCGGAGATCGGCTTTTCCATTGCGTCGCCGATGGATGGCGCTTTCTATGCCTATGCGGATGTCTCTCGTTTCACCAATGACAGCATGGCGTTTGCCCGCCGGATGTTGGCGGAAATCAACGTGGCGGCGACGCCGGGTTTCGATTTCGATCCGCTTGAAGGGCATCGTACGATGCGGTTTTCCTATGCCGGGTCGATGGCCGACATGAACGAAGCGATGGACCGGATTGCCCGCTGGATTGCTTGATCTTCAATTGTTTCAGCAGCTTGCGGCCGTTGCCGGATTCATGTCGAGAGGCCCTTGAATCAAACTCTTAGCTGAGCAGGCGCTTACGATTTCGTCGAAACGGAAACGAAAAAGCCCGGACCAAGGTCCGGGCTCAGACTGCTGACAAACCCCTGGCGAGAGCTGGGGGTTTGTGATTCACTGGGATAT